>NZ_PZYZ01000002.1 GCF_003047295.1 Nocardioides sediminis | reverse complement strand
AACCGCGACACCAAACCAAAATCCAGTGTCAACGGGGCATAACAAACTAATTCGTCGACTATGACACACTGTTGAGTTCTCAAACATCAGACGCATTACCGTGCTGCAACCTTTGCGGCTACGAGCTGCGGTGGCTTGTCCAACTGTAGGCGGCGGATTTCCCGCGATGCAAATCTCGGGCTGTTCCGCCTGATCCGCAGCGCTACGATCTGGTTTGCTCCGCGTCTAGCGCTGGAGCCGCCTCGATCGAGGTGGTGCGGGGTGGTCTACCTGGGGCCGGGAGCCCGGCCTTCTGGCCTTGCTCCCCGCCGCTCCCTGGCGACAGGTGAAACATTAGACCGGGTCTCCCGCCGCGCGCAAATCGAAAACGAGTGACAGCGGCCACAACATTGTTTCCGCAGGTCAGAGGCGGTTTGTGCGTCATCCGGCGCGTGTCGGCGGTACATCCCGGCCCCATCGGCCGTCGGCACCACCGTCGTCAACGCACCTGGACGCCGGCGAACTTCTTCTTCCCGCGGCGCAGCACCAGCCACTCGCCACCGAGCAGGTCGCCGTCGCCGGGCACCAGCTCGGGATCCTCGACGCGCTCGTTGTTGAGGTAGGCCCCTCCCTCGGAGACCGTCCGCCGTGCGTCGCCCTTGCTCTTGGCAAGGCCCGTGTCGACGAACAGGTCGACCACGTTCGGCATGGAGGCGGCCGCGACGGTCGTGCTGCCGGCCTCCCGCAGGGCTGCGGCGAGAGTCGTCGTACTGATGGAGCGCAGGTCGCCACCCCCGAACAGCGCGGCCGCGGCGACCTTGGCCTGCTCCGTCTCGTCCGCCCCGTGCACGAGCGTGGTCACCTCGTCGGCGAGGCGACGCTGGGCAGCGCGCTTCCATGGCTCGTCGGCCGTCTGCTTCTCGAGGGCCTCGATCTCCTCGCGAGGGAGGAAGGTGAAGACCCGCAGCATCTCGCCGGCCTTCTCGTCCTCGACGTTGAGCCAGAACTGGTGGAAGGCGTACGGAGACATCATGTGCGGGTCGAGCCACAGGGCGCCGCCCTCGGTCTTGCCGTACTTGGTGCCGTCGGCCTTGGTCACGAGCGGGGTGGCGAAGGCATGCACGTGGTTGCCGGTCATCCGCCGGACCAGCTCGGCGCCGCCGGTGATGTTGCCCCACTGGTCCGACCCCCCGAACTGGAGAGTGACGCCGTGGTCGCGGTTGAGCGCCATGAAGTCCATGGACTGGAGGAGGACGTAGGAGAACTCGGTGTAGCTGATCCCCGAGTCGAGCCGTCGCTTGACCGTGTCGCGCGCCAGCATCCGGTTGACGGGGAAGTGCTTCCCGATGTCGCGCAGGAAGTCGATGACCGACAGCGACGCCGTCCAGTCGTAGTTGTTCACCACCGTCGCCGCGTTGGGGCCGTCGACGGAGACGAAGGCCGAGACCTGGGCACGCACCTTCTCGGTCCAGTCCTTGACCGTGTCGAGGCTGTTGAGCGTGCGCTCACCCGACTCCTTCGGGTCGCCGATCATCCCGGTCGCACCGCCGACGAGGACGTACGGCGTGTGACCGGCGTCCTGGAGGCGGCGGGCGGTGACGAGCTGGACGAGGTTGCCCATGTGCAGGCTCGGAGCGGTCGGGTCGAAGCCCACGTAGAAGCGGACGCTCCCCTCGTCCAGCGCGGCGCGCAGGGCGTCGCGGTCCGTGGAGTGGGCGATCAGGCCTCGCCACTCCAGCTCGTCGAGGACGTTCGGGGTCGACACGCGTGTTCCTTCCGGTGGGGGTTCACCCCCAGCCTGCCAGACCGGGGCCACGCCTAGCATGTGAGATCTCCCCTGATGGAAGGCGTGACGTGATCGCAGGCAGGTACACCCTCGAGCGCGAGATCGGTCGTGGCGGCACCGGTGCCGTGCACCTCGGCCGCGACGAGGTCCTCGGCCGCCCGGTGGCTCTCAAGCGGATCGGCATGCTCCCCGGCGCGGACGCGCCCGACCTGGCGCGGGCCGAGCGCGAGGCACGGCTCGCCGCGAAGCTGAACCACCAGCACGTGGTCGCCGTCTACGACCTCGTCGTGGAGGACGACCACCAGTGGCTGGTGATGGAGTACGTCGAGGGCGAGACCCTCTCCGAGCGGATCCGCCGGCTGGGGAAGCTCGACCACGCCGATGCGGCGTCGTTGATGTGGCAGGCGGCCGACGCGCTGGCCGAGGCCCACGCCCACGACATCGTCCACCGGGACGTGAAGCCGTCCAACATCCTGGTCACCGGCACGGACCAGGCCAAGCTCACCGACTTCGGCATCGCCCGCGCGCAGGCCGACCCCAGCCTGACGCAGACCGGTCTCGTGACCGGCTCCCCCGCCTACCTCGCGCCGGAGGTCGCTTCCGGCTCCACGGCGACCGCCGCCAGTGACGTCTGGTCCCTCGGCGCGAGCCTGTACCACGCCCTCGCCGGGCGACCGCCGTACGACGTGGGCGAGAACCTGATCGGTGCGCTCTACAAGATCGTCAACGAGGACCCGCCGCGGCTGCCCGACGCGGGGCCGATGGCCACCGTGCTGGAGCACACCATGGTCCGCGACCCGCAGCAGCGCTGGACGATGGCGCAGGTCCGCGACCACCTCGACTCCCTGCGCCGGGGCGAGACCCCCACGCAGGTGGTGCCCGTCCCGGTGCCCCCGCCCGTCGAGGCCGCCGACCGGACCGCGGAACAGCCCGCCGAGCCGCCGGTCGAGCAGGCTGCCCCGCGCACGGAGACGATCAGACCGGTCCCGACGCCCGCGTCCGCACGACCCCGTCGCCGCTCGTGGCTGCCCTGGCTCGTCGGTGCGGCGGCGGTGCTGCTGGTCGGCGTCGTCCTGGTCGCGCTGCTGCAGGGTGACGACGAGCAGCAGCCGACCGCCGGCACCGATGACGAGACGACGTCCCAGAGCCCCTCGCCGAGCCCGTCGGAGACCACAGACCAGCCCAGCGAGGAGTCGCCCACCGAGGAGGCCACGCAGCCTGCGACCCGGCGCGAGATGACTCGGTTCATCACCGACTACCTCTCCACCGTGACCTCGGACCCGGAGGCGACGTACGCGATGCTCACCCCGGAGTTCCAGGAGGCGAGCAACGGCTTCGACGGCTACTCGGGCTTCTGGGGGACGGTCGAGTCGGCGACGCCGCGGGACGTGCAGGCCGACCCCGAGTCGCTGACGGTCACCTACACGGTCGACTACGTGATGCAGAACGGCCAGGAGCAGTCCGACGACGTGTCGCTGCAGCTCGTGCGGCAGGACGACACCTACCTGATCGCCGGGGAAGCCTGACGCGTCGACCACCCCCTCCTACAGTAAAGGCGTGGCCGCTATCGGGAACGGGATCAACGATGCGCTCTACCGCAGCATCGTCGAGGAGTCCCCGGACGGGATCTGGGTCTTCGACCTCGCCGGCCGCACGATCTACGCCAACGCGGCCGTGGCCGAGATGTACGGCATCGACCCGGCCGACGTGGGCTCGCTGACCGTCATGGACACCCTCGACGACGAGGGACGCGAGCAGTTCCGGGGCCACCTCGAGGCCCTGCGGGAGGGACGGTTCAACCCGACCGACGTCGAGTGCCAGTGGGTACGCCGCGACGGGAGCACGTTGTGGGTGCTCGTCCGCGAGAGCGCCGTGCGCGCCGAGGACGGCACGCTGACCGGGGTCCTGCACCGCATCAGCGACTACTCGCACCGCCGGGCGACGCTGACCGCGCTGACGCAGGCGCGCACCGAGCTGGCCGACAAGGTCTCGCAGTACGACCTTCTCCAGGGCGTGGCCAGCGCGGCCAACGACGCCAACAGCCTCGTGCAGATCCTGGGCCGCGGCCGCGAGCTCCTGCTCCTCATGGAGGACTGGGAACGGGCGGTCGCCTTCCTCGTCGAGGGCGAGGGTCTCGTCCGCTTCTACCCCGTCGCCGCGGAGCGCGAGGCCGAGATCGCCGACGACGAGGCACACCCCGAGCGCGCCGCACGCGAGCGGGAGGTGGCGACCAGGGCTGCTCGTCGCGGCGTCCCGGTCTGGGACGACGAGCGGGTGTCCCTGGCCTTCCCCATCAAGCACCTGGGGCGGGTGCACGCGGTCGGGGTGATGACCGCGAAGCCCCCGCTGGAGCGCTTCGAGCTGATCGAGCGGATGGTCGACCACGTCGTGCAGCAGCTCGAGCACGTGCTGGCCCGCGAGCTCGCCGAGCTGTCGCTCGCCGAGGCGCGCGACGCCGCCATGATGGCCTCCCAGCAGAAGTCCGACTTCCTCGCGACCGTCAGCCACGAGATCCGGACGCCGCTCAACGGCGTCCTCGGCCTCAACGACCTGCTGCTGCGCACGGACCTCGACCCGGAGCAGCGCCGGCTCGCGGACGGCATCCGCACCTCGGGACAGCTGCTGCTCTCGCTCATCAACGACATCCTGGACTTCAGCAAGATCGAGGCCGGCCGGGTGGTCCTCGAGGAGATCGACTTCGACCTGCGCGCCGTCCTCGACCAGGTGGCCGGGCCGATCAGCGAGGTCGCCGCCGCCAAGGGCCTCGACTTCGAGGTGTCGTACGACGCCGGCGTCCCCGATGAGCTGTGCGGAGACCCGACCAAGGTGAGCCAGGTCGTGGCCAACCTCCTCACCAACGCGGTGAAGTTCACCGAGACCGGCCGCGTGCGCGCCTCCGTGCGCGTGCACCGGCTCGGTGACCTCTGGCGGCTCACGGTCCGGGTTGACGACACCGGGATCGGCATCGACCGGGCGACGACGGACGTCTTCGCGCCGTTCCGGCAGGCCGACTCCTCGACCACGCGGATGTTCGGCGGCACGGGCCTCGGGCTGGCCATCTCGCGGGAGCTGGCCCGGGCCATGGGCGGGGACGTCGCCTACACGAGCACGCCCGGCATGGGCAGCAGCTTCTGGTTCAGCGGTGTCCTCCGTCCGGCGAGCGGGGCTGCACCGGGCACCACCCCTCCCGTCGACCGGGCCGAGCCGTCCGCACCGTCCACGGCCCTGCGTGTCCTCGTGGTCGAGGACAACAACGTGAACCAGCTCGTCGCCACCGGGATGCTGTCCGCCCTGGGCCACGCCGCCGACACCGCCGAGGACGGCCTGGCCGCTCTCGAGGCGCTGGAGCGGACGTCGTACGACCTGGTGCTGATGGACGTGCAGATGCCGCGGATGGACGGCTACGAGGCGACGCGGGCGCTGCGTGCCCGGGAGGACGACGACGACCGGACGCTCGTCATCGCCATGACGGCCAACGCCGTCGCCGGTGAGCGCGAGCGGTGCCTGGAGGCGGGGATGGACGACTTCCTCACCAAGCCCGTGGACCTCGACGAGCTGAACCGCACCCTGGCCCGGTGGTTCGACGGCGATGGCGCCCTCGATCTCGCGCGACTCGACATGCTGCGCGACATGGACCCCGGGGACACGTCGTACCTCGAGCGGGTGACCGGCCGCTTCGAGGAGACCACGGCCGTCGCTGCGGACGACCTGCGTGCTGCCGTGGAGGTCGGGGACGCCGCTGCGCTGCGCGCCCACGCGCACAAGCTCGCCGGAGGGGCCGCGAACCTCGGGGCCACCGAGGTGGCGACGCTGGCGCGCGAGCTGGAGGCGCTGGGGGACGCCGGCACGACGGACGGCGCGGAGCCGCTGCTCCCCCGGCTGGGCACCGCCCTGGACCGGGCCCGGGCGGGAGTCCGGGCCTATCGCGAGCGGTGGCTGACGTCCGCGTCGTGATGCTTGGTAGGGCGGGTGGGGCTCGAACCCACGACCCAAGGATTATGAGTCCTCTGCTCTGACCGACTGAGCTACCGCCCCGCGGCGGAGGTGAGCCTACGCAACGGACGGGGGCCGGGCGTGACCGGCTCCGGCCGGTCCCCGGTCAGTCCTTGAGCTGCACCTCGTGCATGCGCTCGACCGGGCGGTAGCCGAAGCGCGTGTTGGTGCGGTACATCGCGTGGTTGTCCGGGTCGGTCCAGGTGTGGATCGCGACGCGCTCCGGGTGCTCGGCCCGGACGATCGCGAGCGTCGCCGCCTTGAGGGCCGTCCCCAGGTGCCGACCCCGGTGGTCGGGCATGACCAGCGTGTCGTCCTGGATGGCGTGGTCGGTGCCGTGGGGCAGGTAGGTGAGCGAGTAGCCGCCGAACACGCCGTCACTCGTGCGCCGGGCAGCCGCCACCACCGAGTCGTAGGCGCGACCGGTGCGCTCCTCCCCCGTCCGGAGCCGCTCCACGGTCATCTCCACCGGCTCGAGGTCGAGCTCTCCGACGGGCACGTCGTGGTTCATCCGGGTACGCATCTCGCAGTAGGCCTCCACGTGCTCGTCGGGGCAGCGTCCGCGCCACGTGACAATCTCGTAGCCGGCCGGGTCGACCTCGGGTGGCGTGGCCGGCAGCGGGAGAAGGAGGTGGTCCTCGACGTGCACGCTGCGGTAGCCCATCGCCGTCGCGAACGCGAGGCCGGGCGAGTCGGAGCCGGGGTCGGCGTACACCTCGCCGCAGGCGCTCGTACGTCCCTCGGCGACGCGCCGCCGGGTCGCCTCCTCGTGCAGGGCGTGGCCGATGCCGCGACGCCGGTGGGTGGGCAGGACCGAGATCTCGAGGTCCGCGAGGTGGGTGTTGTCCTGGAGGGAGAAGCCCAGGTCGGCGATGCCCACGACCGACCCGTCGACGACGGCCACGAGGGGCGAGGGCCGGTGGTAGGCGCTCGGGTTGCGCCACGAGCTGAGCAGCGCGTCGTACGTCCGGAGCAGGGCGTGCGGTCGGTCGTGCCGGGCGGCCGCCTGCTCGACGTCGTGGAACGCGCGCGTCGTCGCGTCGTCGTGGACGTCGGCCTCTCGGATCTCCATGCGCCCATCTGATCGCGGCCGACCCGTCGCCCGCCACCGAATTGGGTGACATGCTCCACGCATGACCGACTTCGAACCGCTTCCCGAGGACTGGCAGCGCGCCCTGTGCATCGTGGCGCACCCCGACGACCTGGAGTTCGGCGCGGCCGCCGCCGTCGCCCGCTGGACCGGCCAGGGCAAGGACGTCGTCTACTGCATGGTGACCAGCGGCGAGGCGGGCATCGACGGGTTGCACCCCGACGAGTGCCGCACCGTCCGCGAGGCCGAGCAGGTCGAGTCGGCGCGCCTGGTGGGTGTGTCCACGGTCGAGTTCCTCGGGTTGCCGGACGGCATCGTCGAGTACGGCGTGCCGCTGCGGCAGACGCTCGCCGAGGTCATCCGCCGGCACCGGCCCGAGATCGTCGTCACCGGGAACTTCCGGGACTCGTGGGGAGGCAGGTCGCTCAACCAGGCCGACCACATCGCCGTGGGGCGCGGCGTGCTGGACGCCGCCCGTGACGCCGGCAACCGATGGATCTTCCCCGAGCAGCTCGACGGCGAGCTGGAGCCGTGGGGTGAGGTGCGGGCCGTGTGGGCGGCCGGCTCCCCCGAGGCCCGGCACGCCGTGGACACGACGGAGACCTTCGACGCCGGCGTGGCCTCGCTCGAGGCGCACCGGGCCTACATCGACGGACTCGGCTGGGAGCACTTCGACCCGCGCGAGTTCCTCGAGGGGATGGCCCGGCAGACCGGTCAGGGGCTCGGCGTCGCGTTCGCGGCACCCTTCGAGGTCTACCCGCTCGGCTGGGGCGACTGAGCGGATCTGCGCGTCGCCCCGGCGCCCGACCTCACCCGATTCGGCCCTCCCCCGCGGGTGCGACCGTTCCTAGGGTGCCGACCATGATCCGGTTCCTGGTCCGCACCGCCATCTTCCTCGTCTCCGCCGCCGTCGGACTTCTCGTGACCGCGTGGCTGGTGGACGGCTTCGACGTCTCGGCCGGCGGCTTCGTCACCGCGGTCGTCCTCTTCGCCGTGATCCAGAGCGTGCTGGCCCCGTTCATCGCCAAGGTCACCGCCCGGAACGCCTCGGCGCTGCTCGGCGGCGTCGGCCTGCTGTCGACCTTCGTCGCGCTCTGGCTCACCGCCCTGTTCGGTGACGCCCTCACCATCGACGGGGGCGCGACCACCTGGATCGCCGCCACGGTCATCGTGTGGCTGGCCACCGCCCTCGCCACCCTGCTGCTGCCGCTGATCCTGGTCAAGGCCGGCATCGAGGCGGCACGCAACCGCACCTGACCACGCCTGGGACGCACGAAGGCCCCCGACCCGCGATGCGGGTCGGGGGCCTTCGACTGGCTCCCCCGGTTGGACTCGAACCAACAACCCTCCGGTTAACAGCCGAATGCTCTGCCAGTTGAGCTACAGGGGATCGCTTGAGCAGCGGTGAGAACCCTAGCAAGGGGGGTAGGGCGTTGAGAAATCAGCCCAGACCCACGTCGCTGCGGGCCGCGACGAGGGCCTCCGCGGCCGCGGTGCGCACGGTCGGGTCGTCGGGATCGACGCCCTCGTCGTACTCGTAGAACCAGGCGATCGGGGCGTCACCACGGGGCGCACGGCGTCCGATCACGCGTACGCCGCCGCGCCCGCGGAGCGGCACGTGGCGCTGCAGGACGATGCTCGCTGTCACCCGCTCGCGCACCAGCTGCAGCAGCCGGCCCGGCTCCGCGATCGCGAGGACGTGCTCGACGCGCTGCTCACCCCACGAGCCCACCAGCGAGACCCGCAGCACCTCGGTGTCGCTGTCCCAGTCGGCGGCCTCGACCTGCTCCCACGGGATGCGGGTGGTGTCGTCCAGGGTCGCCAAGTAGAGCGCGTCACGCGTCCCCGCGAGCACCCGGTCGTCGCTGCTGCGGCACCAGGCCAGCACGCGCTCGCCCGGCCCGACCGCGACCTCGGGCGCCGCGGCGCGGGTCCTCCACCTCACTGGGCCGCCACCTGCTGGTCGCGCAGCGTGCGGCGGTGCTGCTCGAGGGCCACGAGCTCGCCGAACATCTTGTTGTAGTCGGTCTGGTGCTCGACGGGGTTGGTGCGCTGGAGGCGTGACTTGAGGTCGGCGATGCGCCGCATCGTGGTGAGCTCCTGGAGGCGGTAGACGTGCTTGGCCACGTAGCCGGGCTCGGGCGTGGAGGGCGTCAGCACCGGCTCGACGCCCAGCTCGGAGACGGCGGACGAGATGGCCGGGTCGACCGCGCCGAAGCGCACCCGGGTGCTCCACCCGCTGTCGTCGGCGCCCGCCGCCGGTCCCCCGGCCGCCGCGATCGCCTCCCACACGCCCCGGTAGACGGGGTGGCTGAAGTCGTCGGGACCGATGCCGTTGATCACCCGGCCCACGGCACCCGGGTGCTGGATGACGATCTTGAGGGTCTCGCGCTCGATGGAGAACCGCGGGTCGCGCAGGCTGGGCAGCTGCGGGCGCTGGGGGCCCGCCGCGGCGTCGGTCTCCGGCGTCCTACGACGGGAGTCCCGGTGGTCGCTGCGGCCGGTGGACGCCGGTCGCGCGGCGGCGCGGCGCACCTCGGCGCGGGCGTCGTCGACGTCCACGCCGATCATGCCCGCGATCTCGCGCGCGAAGGCGTCGACCTTGGACTTGTCGCGGATGCTCGAGACCAGCGCGGCCGCCTCGCGCAGCGCGTCGACGCGGCCATCGGCACGGTCGAGGTCGTACCTGGTGAGCACGTTGGACAGCACGAACCGGTAGAGCGGCTTGCGCGTGGCGATCAGCTCGCGCACCGCGGCGTCGCCCTTCTGCAGGCGCAGGTCGCAGGGGTCGAGGCCGTCCGGCTCGACGGCGACGTAGGTCTGCGAGACAAAGTTCTGGTCGCCGCCGAAGGCCCGCAGCGCGGCCTTCTGCCCAGCCGCGTCGCCGTCGAAGGTGAAGATCACCTCGCCGCGGAACTCCTCGTGGTCGTGCAGGAAGCGCCGCAGGACCCGCGCGTGGTCGTCGCCGAACGCGGTGCCGCACGTGGCCACCGCGGTGGGCACGCCGGCGAGGTGGCAGGCCATCACGTCGGTGTAGCCCTCCACGACCACGGCCTGGGAGGAGCGGGCGATCTCGCGGCGGGCGAGGTCGATGCCGTAGAGGACGGTGTTCTTCTTGTAGATGGGTGAGTCGCCGGTGTTGAGGTACTTGGCCTCGATCCGGTCGTCGTCGAAGATCCGGCGGGCCCCGAAGCCGATGGTCTCGCCGCTCGCCTCCCGGATGGGCCACAGCAACCGACCGCGGAAGGCGTCGTAGTGGGACCGGCCGCGCTTGACGAGGCCCGCCGTCACCAGCTCCTCGTCGGTGAAGCGGCGGCCACGCAGGTGCCGCAGCAGCGCCTCGCCGTCGCGCGGCGCGAAGCCCACGCCGAACGTCTCAGCGCTGGCCTGGTCGAAGCCGCGCTGCCCCAGGAACTGCCGCGCCACCAGGGCGTCCGGAGTGCCGAGCTGCTCGGCGTAGTACTCCTGCGCCACCTTGTGCGCCTCGATGAGCCGCCCGCGCGCCGGGCCCCGGGGGCGCTCGGCCGCGTCGCCGTCCTCGCGCCGCAGCACCACGCCGTACTTGTCGGCGAGGCGCTCGAGGGCCTCCCCGAAGGACAGGCCCTCGATCTTCATCAGGAACGAGATGACGTCCCCGCCCTCGCTGCAGCCGAAGCAGTGGAAGAAGCCGCGCGAGGGGTTGACGTTGAACGACGGCGACTTCTCGTCGTGGAAGGGGCACAGGCCCTTGAGCGACCCGCCGCCCGCGCGCTTGAGCGTGACGTACGACGAGACGACGTCGTCGATGCGCGCCTTCTCGCGTACCTCGGCGATGTCGTCATCGCGGATCCGGCCTGCCACGGGGCGGAGTCTACGTCCGTGGAGCACGCCACCCCCACGGGTGCGCTCGGTTCACAATCCGCGTCCGCTTTGGCACGTTGGGGGCATGACAGATCCGCGGACGAACGACGACCCGACGCTCGGGGCGCTGGTCAACCAGCTGACCCAGCAGGTCCCCGAGCTCATCCGTTCCGAGATCCGGCTGGCGCAGGCCGAGGTGTCCGAGAAGGGCAAGCGCGCCGGGGTCGGGATCGGCATGTTCAGCGTGGCAGGACTGCTGGCGTTCTTCGCCGTGGCCACGCTTGTCACCACGGCGATCCTCGCCCTCGCGCTCGTCGTGGACGCCTGGCTCGCGGCTCTGGTCGTCGCCCTGGTGCTGCTCGCGGCGGCAGCGGTGGCCGGCGTGCTGGGCAAGAACAAGGTCGCCTCCGCCACCCCTGCCAAGCCCGAGCGGGCCATGGAGGGCGTCAAGGAGGACATCGCGACCGTGAAGGGTGGACACCATGGGTGACAGCAGCAGCAACGGGACCGGCGGCCAGACCCCCCAGCAGATCGAGGCCGACATCGCGGCCCAGCGCGAGCAGCTGGCCGACACCGTCGACCAGCTCACCGCCAAGCTCGACGTGAAGTCGCAGGCGCAGGCCCGCGTGGCCGAGGTCAGGGACCGCGCCACGACGGACGACGGCAAGCCGCGTCCCGAGGTGCTGGCCGCCGCGGGCTCGCTGGTGGCCATGGCGATCGTGCTCGTCTGGTGGCGGCACCGCTCATGACCACCGAACACCGGGTGACCTCCTCCGCGGACCCGGAGGACGACCGCAAGCCCGACAGCCCGACCGACCTCGACAAGCGCTCGTGGAAGTACGTCGCGCGCAAGACGTGGCGCGAGTTCACCGACGACCAGTGCACCGACCTCGCGGCGGCGCTGACCTACTACGCGGTGCTGTCGATCTTCCCGGCGGCCATCGCCCTGACCTCCCTGCTCGGGCTGGTCGGGCAGGCGGAGGAGTCGGTGGACACCGTCCTCGAGGTCCTGGACCCCCTGGTGTCCGAGCAGATGCTGGGCACGGTCGAGCCCACCCTTCGGCAGATCTCGGAGTCCCAGAGCGCCGGGCTGGCCCTGGTCCTCGGTCTCGCCGGCGCGCTCTGGACCGCGTCCGGGTACGTCGGGGCCTTCGGCCGGGCGATGAACCGGATCTACGAGATCCCGGAGGGCCGCCCCTTCTGGAAACTGCGCCCGATCATGCTGGTGATCACCATCGTCGCCCTGGCGCTGATGGCCGCCGTGCTCCTCATGCTGGTCGTCTCGGGACCCGTGGCGGAGGCCATCGGTGACGTGATCGGCGTCGGTGACGCGGCCGTGACGGCGTGGAGCATCGCGAAGTGGCCGGTGCTGGGCATCGCCGTCGTGCTCATCGTGGCGATGCTCTACTACGCCACCCCCAACGTGAAGCAGCCGAAGTTCCGCTGGATCTCGGTCGGGGCCCTGGTGGCCATCGTCACCTGGGTGCTCGCCTCGGTGGCGTTCGCGTTCTACGTCGCCAACTTCTCGTCCTACAACAAGACCTACGGCTCGCTGGCCGGGGTCATCGTCGCTCTGCTCTACCTGTGGCTGACGAACCTCGCGCTGCTCTTCGGCGCCGAGGTCGACTCCGAGCTGGAGCGCGGCCGCCAGCTCCAGGCAGGGATGGCGGCCGAGAAGGACCTCCAGCTGCCGCCCCGCGACACCCGCAACATCCGCAAGGCCGAGGAGAAGGAGGCCGAGGACGTCGCCCAGGGCCGCCGCATCCGCGAGCAGCACGACGACTCCTCGGCGCAGGACACTCCCCCGCAGGACCCCCACAGAGAGGATGCACGATGAAGAAGCTGTTGGTACTCGTCGCCGGAGGTATCGGCTACGTGCTCGGCGCGAAGGCCGGGCACGAGCGCTACGAGCAGATCAAGGGCCTGGCGACCAAGGTCAAGGACGACCCCCGTGTCCAGGACGCCGCCCACCAAGCGGCCGACACGGCCAAGGCGCAGGCGCCGGTCGTGAAGGACAAGGTCGCCTCGGCCGCGACCGCCGCCGCCGACAAGGTCAAGCCCTCGCACACGAACGACGAGGACCTCGAGTCCCAGCTCAACCCGGACAACGTGGCGCTGCAGGACAACCCCTACCCCCAGGGCAACCTGCCCTGAGCCTCACCCGACCAGGGTGGCGTGCCGCGCGACCGCGCTGGCATCGGTGAGCGACGCCACCTGGTCGAGGACCACGCGGCGGCGGCCGGCCTCGTCGGCCGCCGCCGCCCAGTCGTCGGCGAACGGCCGGTCGAGCGCGTCCGGCCCGCGCTCCCACAGGGCCGCGAACAGCTCGGCGAGGAGCAGCCGCTGCCGCTCCATCAGGGCCACCCGGTCGGTGGCCTGCATGACGTAGTGCGCGGCGATGCCCTTGAGGATCCCGATCTCCACCCGTGTCGCCTCCGGGACCACCAGGTCGGCCCGGTGCCGCACGAGCGGGCCGTCGACCGCCGCGAAGGTGGCGGCCTGGACGCTCCCACAGAACCGGCCGATGAGGTCGCTGGTGAGGTTCTTGATGGCCGCGAGGTCACGGCGGGTGCCGGTGTAGGGCGCGGTCGGCCAGGAGCCCTGTCGGCGCATCGACGCCAGGGCCTCGTCCAGCTCGGCGTCGGAGGACTCCGGGAGGTACCACGCGCGCACCGTCGCCCACAGCTCATCGCGCTCCAGCCGGGTCAGGTCGAGCCGGCCGGCCACGATGCCGTCCTCCACGTCGTGCACGGAGTAGGCGACGTCGTCGGCGAGGTCCATCACCTGTGCCTCGACGCACTGCCGCCGTCCGCCGATCCCCTCGCGCACCCAGTCGAAGACCGGGGCGTCGTCGTCGTAGACGCCGAACTTGACCACGAAGCGCGGGGTGCCGTCGGCGTGCACCCCGCCCGGACCGGGAGCGGCGTCGCGGGACCAGGGGTACTTGGTGCAGGCGTCGAGCGTGGCCCGGGTGAGGTTGAGCCCCACGGACGCGCCCGTCCCGTCGAAGGTCTTGGCCTCGAGACGGGCGAGCAGGCGCAGGGTCTGGGCGTTGCCCTCGAACCCGCCGCAGTCCTGGCTCAGCTCGGCCAGCACCCGCTCCCCGTTGTGGCCGAACGGCGGGTGGCCGAGGTCGTGCGCCAGGGCCGCGGTCTCCGCGATGTCGGGGTGGCAGCCCAGGGCCCGGGCCAGGTCACGCGCGACCTGTGCCACCTCGAGGCTGTGGGTGAGCCGGTTGCGGACGAAGTCGTCGGTCTGCGGCCCGACCACCTGGGTCTTGGCCGCGAGCCTTCGCGACGCGGCGGCGTGGACGACGCGAGCGCGGTCGCGCTCGAAGGCGGTGCGCACCGGGGCGTCGACCCGCTTGGGCGGCTCGGCCACCACGCGGGCGCGGTCGTGCTCGTCGTACAGATCGTCGGGCGTCATCGCCGTGAGCCTAGTGACCACGACCGACGGGGTCCGACCCCGCTCCACCAGCGGCGTCGGACCCCGTCGTCATGAGGACCTCGTGCGGCTCACGCTCGCACCATTCAGATCAGTAGACCGTCACGTGCACGTGGTCGTAGTGGTTGGCGGTGGTCGACCCGCGGTCGGACATGTAGCGCCAGCCCTCGCCCGCTCGGTCCACGGACCAGATCTTCTGGGAGTAGATGATGTACTCGATGCCCAGCGCGGAGTAGTTCGCGCGCAGGAACTCGGCGATCTCCCAGCCGGTGGATCCGCTGACCATCACGTCGATGGCACGGCCCTCGCCGTGCTCGCCGTCGTTGCGCCAGGTGCCGTAGGAGGTGATCTCGGGCCAGTTGGCGCAGACCGCGTCGTGGATCTCGTAGAGCGACGGGCTGCCCGCGTCGATCGAGGAGCCGTTGGAGCACTGTCCGCCGAGCGACGGGCCGGCCGGGGCGGGCGGCTTCGGCTTCTTGTTCGCGAGGTAGCCCGCGGTGACCCACCGGGACTTGCCGTTGACGACGACCTCCACGCGGTCGCCGTCCTTGCGGCCGGTGACCAGGACCTTCTCGAGGTCGTCGACGAGGCCGACGTTGCGGGCGTCACCGCCGGCGCTGGTCCACAGGTTGAGCTCGGTCGTGGTCCACAGACGGGTGTCGGCGGCACGGACGGCGCGCTGGGTGGCCTTGGCCTCGCGGCGGGCCTCCTTGCGGGCCTGCTCGCGCGCCTGCTGGCGGGCTTCCTTGCGCGCCTCCTGGCGGGCGTCCTCGCGGGCCTCGCGGCGCTCGGAGCGCGACACGACCTCGTCGCGCTGGGCGACCCCGGAGGCGGAGATGCCGGCGGCGGCGTTGCTCGAGGAGGCGAGCAGGTCGTCGGTGCCGGGGACGGACGGGTTGGCCGTCAGCACGCCCACGGCGACGGCGGACAGGGTCGCAAGGGCTGCGACGGGTCCGGCGACCTGGACTGCTGAGGGGGTACGGCGGGGGGTACGGCGGGCATTGGCGTCCCGCTTGTGGCGATGCTGAGCCACAGCGCTGAATCCTTTGCTGTTGCGTGCAGGGGGATGCTGACCGCGCTCGAGCCGGTGAGGGCCTCGGGGGGGAGACGCGGGCAGAACGACGAGTGAAGCACAGGATTTCTGCCCTGTCCCAAATCCTGACGGACAAATCAGTGCGTGTTCCCCGTCACCGCTCCGTGGCCGGGGCGTTATCCGCCCGTGATCTCCAGGGCGTCCTCGCGGACGTGGATGTCCCGGCCGTCGGTGTCGTCGAGCCAGCCCTCCGGCAGCACGACGCGCTTGCGCGGGGCCCCCTGGCGACCCCGCGGGGTGCCCAGCTCGGCGACCGGGAAGGCCTCGTCGGGGTCCAGGTCGGCGAGCAGCTCGTCGAGGGCGGCGAGTGAGTCGACGAGGGCCAGGCGGTGCCGGAGCTGCCCTCCCGCGCGGAAGCCCTTGAGGTACCACGTGACGTGCTTGCGGAACTCCTTGCAGCCCCGCTCCTCCCCCATGTGCTCGCTCAGCAGCTCCGCGTGCCGGCGCATCATGGTCGCCACCTCGCCGAGGGTCGGCAGCGTCGCGACCTGCTGCCCGGTGAACGCCGCCGCCAGGTCCCGGAAGAGCCACGGCCGACCCAGGCAGCCGCGTCCGACCACGACGCCCGCCACCCCGGTCTCCTCGACCATCCGGACGGCGTCGGCCGCCTCCCAGATGTCGCCGTTGCCGAGCACGGGGATGTCCACGCTGGCGGCCAGCTCGGCGATGGCGTCCCAGTCGGCCTGCCCGGAGTAGGCCTGCTCGACGGTGCGCCCGTGCAGCGCGATGGCGGCCGCCCCGGACTCCTGGGCGATCCGCCCGGCGTCGAGGTAGGTGAGGTGGTCCTGGTCGAGGCCCTTGCGCGTCTTCATGGTCACCGGGACGTCGTACGGCGCCGCGGCCGCCACCGCCGCGTCGAGGATGTCCCCCAGCAGGCCCCGCTTCCAGGGCAGGGCTCCCCCGCCGCCCTTGCGGGTCACCTTGGGCACCGGGCAGCCGAAGTTGAGGTCGACGTGCGCGACGCCGTGCTCCTCGCACAGGATCTGCACGGCGCGGCCCACGTAGTAGGGGTCGGTGCCGTAGAGCTGCACCGAGCGGACCGTCTCGAGCTCGTCGAAGACCAGCATCTTGCGCGTCGTCTCGTCCCCCTCGACGAGGCCGCGCGAGGTGATCATCTCGCAGACGTAGAGGCCGGCGCCCTGCTCGGCGCACAGCCGGCGGTAGGCGGCGTTGGTGATCCCGGCCATCGGCGCGAGCACCACGGGTGTGTCGACGGTGAGCGACGCCCCCGAGGGCGCGCGCAGGGTCAACGACGACGGCAGTGGCATGGGCCCATTGTCGCGTGCCGGGTCAGCGACCTCGTCGGGAGGGGCGCCCGCGACGGCCGCGGTCGGGCTCGGTCGCCTCGCCCGTCCACGTGATCGCCTCCCGGTCCGGGGTCGGCCAGAAGACCATCGCGTCGTACGCCGCACCGGCGCGGGCGAGGAAGACCAGGCACCGCGTCGTCGTGTCGCCGCGGGCGAAGCGCTCGGGCAGCGGCTGGGAGCGGCACGGCTCGAACGGCTCGGCGAAGCCCCACGGCGGACCGAGGGCGTCGGAGGTGTCGCGCAGGTAGAGGGGCACGGCGAGACCGCCGAGGTCGGCGTCGCCGGCGTTGGTGACCGTCACGTCGACGTAGTAGGGCCGGGCCCCGTCTGTCGCCCCGGCGGCGACGAGGCCCGCGAAGTCCCGCGTCCGGGCCTCGGTGACCTCCTCGACCCTCAGCTCCAGCAGGGCGTCGACGTCGGCGGCCGGGCGCCAGGCCACGGTCGCGGTGTCACCGAGGGCGAGCTCGGTGCCGGGCGCGGTGGTGCCGGCGTCGGTGGCCCCTGCCGACGGCGGGCCCGTCGTCCCGGACGCCGGCTGCGCCTGCGGCTCGCCGGAGGAGCAGCCCGCCACCAGCAGCAGGCACGCGCACGCTTCGACCAGCCCGACCCGCCTCATCCGGGCATTGTGCACCGGACGGGGCCGGCCGGACGGCGAGAACCGCCGCGCGTCAGCAGCCGATGAGCCGCTCGGCGAACCAGCGGGAGATGCCGTCGAGGCTGACCCGCTCCTGCTTCATGCTGTCGCGCTCGCGGATGGTGACCGCGTTGTCGTCGAGGGTCTCGAAGTCGACGGTGACGCAGTACGGCGTACCGATCTCGTCCTGGCGCCGGTAGCGGCGACCGATGGCACCGGAGTCGTCGAAGTCGACGTTCCAGCTCTGGCGCAGCTCGGCGGCGAGCGCCTTGGCCTTGGGCGAGAGGTCGGCGTTGCGGCTCAGCGGCAGCACCGCGACCTTGACCGGCGCCAGGCGCGGGTCGAGCTTGAGCACGACGCGCTTGTCGACGCCGCCCTTGGTGTTGGGGGCCTCGTCCTCGGTGTAGGCGTCGATGAGGAAGGCCATCAGGCTGCGCGTCAGGCCGGCCGCGGGCTCGATGACGTAGGGGACGTAGCGCTCGTTGCTGGCCTGGTCGAAGTAGGACAGGTCCTTGCCCGAGAACTCGCTGTGCTGCTTGAGGTCGAAGTCGGTGCGGTTGGCGATGCCCTCGAGCTCCTCGAAGTCACGGCCGGAGAACCCGAAGCGGTACTCGATGTCGACGGTGCGCTTGGAGTAGTGGCTGAGCTTCTCGGCCGGGTGCTCGTAGTGGCGCAGGTTGTCGGGGTCGATGCCCAGGTCGACGTACCACTGCGTGCGCTCGTCGATCCAGTGCTGGTGCCACTCCTCGTCCTCGCCGGGCTTGACGAAGAACTCCATCTCCATCTGCTCGAACTCGCGGGTGCGGAAGATGAAGTTGCCGGGCGTGATCTCGTTGCGGAAGCTCTTGCCCATCTGGGCGATGCCGAAGGGCGGCTTCTGCCGGCTGCTCGTCACGACGTTGGCGAAGTTGAGGAAGATGCCCTGCGCGGTCTCGGGGCGCAGGTAGTGCAGGCCCGACTCGTCCTCGATGACGCCGAGGTAGGTCTTGAGCATCATGTTGAACTCGCGCGGCTCGGTCCAGGCGTTGCGGGTGCCGCAGTTGGGGCAGGCGACGGACTCGTTGATGTCGACCGTGTCGGGGTCGTCGATGCCCTTCTTGGTGGCGTAGTCCTCCTGGAGGTGGTCCTCCCGGAAGCGCTTGTGGCACGACTGGCACTCGGTCAGCGGGTCGCTGAAGGTGCTCAGGTGGCCCGAGGCCTCCCACGTGCGCGTGGGGAGGATGACGCTGGAGTCCAGGCCCACGACGTCGTCGCGGCGGGTGACCATGAAGCGCCACCACTGGCGCTTGATGTTCTCCTTGAGCTCCACGCCCAGCGGGCCGTAGTCCCAGGCGGAGCGGGTGCCGCCGTAGATCTCACCGCACGGGTAGACGAAACCTCGACGCTTGGCGAGGGAGACGACGTTGTCCAGGGCGGTCGGAGCGGGCTTGGCCACGGTGGATCCTCACGGAACAGGCCGGCTGGCTGCCGGTCGGTGGCACCACCCTATCGACGGCCGTCCGGGGTTCCGTGCCGGGCTCCGTCCGCGGGTCAGGAGCGTGGGACGTCCACGTTGAGGTCTGCGCCCGGCTCGACGACCTCGTAGGCGCTGGGCTCGTCGACGGCGTGCACCATCAGCGGCTGGATGTGCATCTTGCCCTCGTACGACGACAGCGCGCGCCGGTAGGAGCCGACGTTCTCCCACCGGCTCGACAGCACCCACAGACCGGGGTCGTCGACGTTGCGGCCGATCTCGCACGCGACGTACCCCGGGCAGGCCGAGAAGATCGCCCGCGCCCGCTCCAGGCCGGTCTGGAGGTCGGCGCCGGCCGACGGGTCGCCAGCGGGGACGCGGAGCCTGGTCACGACGAGCACGCCGCGATCATAGGACCGCGACAAGTTGACAATGATTCTCACCCTGCTGAGAATCGTTCTCATGTCATCGCTCGCCACGCGTTCCCGTGTCCTCCCGCTCGTCGCCGCCGGCGCCCTCCTCCTTGCGGGGTGCGGCACCTCGGGCGGTGCGTCGGACGGTGGGTCCGACCGCCAGGCCGTGGCGGCGTTCTACCCGCTGGCCTGGGTCACGGAGCGGGTGGCGGGCGAGGACTGGGAGGTCAGCAACCTGACCCAGCCCGGCGGGGAGCCCCACGACCTCGAGCTCGGCATCGCCCAGACCGCGGACCTCGACGAGGCCGACGTGGTCGTCTTCGAGCACGAGTTCCAGCCCGCCGTGGACGAGGCCATCGACAACGTCTCGGACGCCGTGGTCGTCGACGCCGCCGAGGCCGTCGAGCTGCGCTCGATCGAGGAGCAGCACGAGGGCCACGCGGAGCAGTCCGAGGACGAGCACGCGGCCGAGGAGGCGCACGCCGAGGACGATGCCGCGGAGGACGACGGCCACGGGCACGGCGAGACCGACCCGCACTTCTGGCAGGACCCGCTGCTGATGGCCGACCTGGCCGACGCGGTCGCCGAGGGCCTCGCCGAGGTCGACACCGAGGGTGCGGCGACGTACCAGGCCAACGCCGACGAACTGCGGGCCGAGCTCGAGGAGCTGGACGCCGAGTTCTCCGAGGGCCTCGCGCGCTGCGAGCGCGACACGGTGGTCGTCAGCCACGAGGCGTTCGGCTACCTCGAGCGCTACGGCCTGCACTTCGTGGGCATCGCCGGCCTCTCCCCCGACGCCGAGCCGACCCCGGCAGTCATCGCCGAGCTCGAGGAGCTCATCGCCTCCGAGGGCATCACCACCGTCTTCTCGGAGCGGCTCGCGTCGCCCGCCATGGCCGAGAGCCTGGCGTCCGACACCGGCGTCGAGACCGCCGTCCTCGACCCGATCGAGGGACCGGGCGAAGGTGACGACGCCAGCGACTACGTTGCTCTCATGCAGCAGAACCTCGAGGCGCTCCGACGAGCCAACGGATGCTGAACCCCGCCGGCACCCCGGTCGTCGAGGCCCGTGACGTCACGGTCGCCCTCGGCGGCCGTCCGGTGCTGCGCGGCAACGACCTGGTGGTCCGGCACGGCGAGTTCGTGGCCCTGATGGGGGCCAACGGGTCGGGCAAGAGCACCCTGGTGCGCGCGCTCACCGGCCTGCGTCCGCTCACCCAGGGCTCCGTCCTCCTCTTCGGCACGCCGCTGCACGACTTCAAGGAGCGCCACCGGATCGGGTTCGTCCCCCAACGCGGCACCGCGGCGGGCGGCGTCCCGGCCAGCGTGCGCGAGGTGGTGGCTTCCGGGCGGCTCACCCGGCGCCCGCTGCTGCGCCCGGCCGGGAAGGCCGACCGCGCGGCGATCGACGACGCCCTCGAGGTCGTGGGCCTCACCGACATGGCCGGCGACGGCGTCTCGACGCTCTCCGGCGGCCAGCAGCAGCGGGTGCTCATCGCGCGCGCGCTGGCGGGCGAGCCCGAGCTCTTCTTCCTCGACGAGCCGACCGCCGGTGTCGACCTGCCCAACCAGCGCGCGCTCGCCGAGGCCCTGCGGACCCTCTCGGAGCGGGGTGCCACCGTCATCCTCGTCGCCCACGAGCTCGGCCCGCTGGAGCCGCTCGTGGACCGGGCCGTCGTGATGCGCGACGGGCGGATCGCCTACGACGGGCCGCCGCTGGCCCACGAGGACGTCCACGGCCACCACCACCCCGTCGCCGGCACCCACGACCACGCGCCGCACGTCGGCTCCCCCTTCGACACCATGTCGCTGGACCCGAGGGAGGACCGCCGATGAGCCTCGCCGAGCTCCTCGACCTCCTGGGCCGCGACTTCATGCAGCGTGCGCTCCTCGCCGCCCTGCTCACCGGCCTGGCCGCACCCGCGATCGGCACCTTCATCGTGCAGCGCCGCCTCGCCCTGCTGGGCGACGGCATCGGCCACGTCGCGGTCACCGGGGTCGCCCTCGGGCTGCTCACCGGGGCCTCCCCCACGTGGACGGCGGTCGTGGTCGCCATCCTCGGTGCCGTGCTCATCGAGGTCATTCGGGAGCAGGGCCACACCAACGGCGACGTCGCCCTGGCACTGCTGTTCTACGGCGGATTGGCAGGTGGGGTCCTCATCACCGGGCTCGCCGGGGACGGCGCCGCCGGCCTGCAGGTCTACCTCTTCGGGTCCGTGACGAGCATCAGCCCCAGCGAGGTCTGGTACACCGCCGGGCTGGCGCTGGTGGTCCTGACCGTCACGCTCGGCCTCCTCCCCCAGCTCTTCGCGGTGGCCTCCGACCCGGAGTTCGCCCGCGTCGCGGGCTTGAGGGTCCGCGCCTACAACCTGCTCGTCGCCGTGCTGGCCGCCGTCAGCGTCACCGTCGCCATGCGCACCGTGGGGCTGCTCCTCGTCTCGGCGCTGATGGTGGTGCCGGTCGCCACCTCCCAGCAGCTCGCGCGCTCCTTCCGCTCCACACTGCTCTGGGCCATGGTCCTCGGCGGCGTCGCCGCGGTCGGCGGGCTGGTCATCGCCGCGTGGCTGTCCGCCCGGGCGACCGTGGCCCCGGGCCCCTCCATCGTGCTCCTCGCGCTGGCCATGTTCGCCGCCACCTGGCCGGTCGGGGTGTGGGTACGACGACGCCGCCGCCTCGCGGAGCCCTTCCCGGCGCTGGGCACCGACATGCCCGGCCCGCACGAGGTGGACGAGCACCCCCACGAGCACGGCGACGACTGCGGCCACCCCGCCGTACGCCACGGCGACCACGTCGACTACGTCCACGACGGCCACCGGCACGCCCCGCACGGAGAGCACTATGACGAGCACTGACCGCCAGCCCCTGCGTCCCACCCGCCAGCGCATCGCCGTGACCGAGGCGCTGGCGTCCTTCGACGACTTCCGCAGCGCGCAGGAGATCCACGAGCTCCTCGACCGCCGCGGCGCCAAGGTGGGCCTCGCGACCGTCTACCGCACCCTGCAGCGGCTCAGCGAGGCGCACGAGGTCGACATGCTGCGCACCGAGGACGGTGAGGCCGTCTACCGCCGGTGCTCGGACACCCACCACCACCACCTGGTCTGCCGCGAGTGCGGCGCCACCGTGGAGATCGAGGGGCCGGCCGTGGAGCGCTGGACGACCGCCATGGCCGCCGAGCACGGCTTCGCCGACGTCTCGCACACGCTCGAGATCTTCGGGACCTGCCCGCGCCACTGAGCCGCGCCCTCCCCTCGCCCCGCGTGCGTCGTACGGGGTCCGGGTATGCACGAGTCGGCCACGGTCGGCCCCGGGGAGGAGTGAGGCCGGCCGGGTCAGGACTCGTTGGGCAGCGCCCCGCCGTAGCGCCGGTCCCGACGCGCGTACTGCTCGACGGCCTGCCACAGGTGGCGACGGTCGACGTCGGGCCACAGCACGTCGGTGAAGACGAGCTCGCTGTACGCGGCCTGCCAGAGCATGAAGTTGGAGAGCCGCTGCTCCCCCGACGTGCGCCACACCATGTCGGCGTCGGAGAGCTCGGGGACGTAGAGGTGCCGGGCGAACGTGCGCTGGTCGATCTTGTCGGGGTCGAGGCGTCCCTCGGCGACGGCGCGGCCCATCGACCGCGCGGCGTCGACGAGCTCGGCCCGGCCGCCGTAGTTGACGCACATGGTCAGGGTCAGCACGTCGTTGTCGCGCGTCATCTCCTCGGCGACACGCAGCTCCTTGACCACCGACTTCCACAGCCGGGGTGCCCGGCCGGCCCAGCGCACCCGGACGCCGAGCTCGTGCATCTCGTCGCGGCGGCGCCGGATGACGTCGCGGTTGAAGCCCATCAGGAAGCGCACCTCGTCGGGTGAGCGCGACCAGTTCTCGGTGGAGAAGGCATAGGCCGAGATCGCCTTGACGCCGATCTCGATCGCGCCCTCGACGACGTCGAAGAGGGAGTGCTCACCCTGCTCGTGGCCACGGGTCCGCGGCAGGCCCCGTTCCTTGGCCCACCGGCCGTTGCCGTCCATGACGACGGCCACGTGGCGCGGGACGAGCTCGGCGGGCACGGCGGGGGGCCGGGCGCCGCTGGGGTGCGGGGTCGGCGGTCGGACGCTTCGCTTCACGCGGACGACCCTAGTCAGGGCGGGCGGTCAGCGCTCGACGTACGCCATCGAACGCAGTCCGCGCTCGACGTGCCAGGCGAGGTAGGCGGCGACCAGGCTGCTGGCCTCCTTGAGGTGGCGCGGCTCCGCAGCGTGCACCTCGGCCCAGTCGCCGGTCAGCAGGGCAGCGCCGAGCCCGAGCGTCTCGGGCGCCGGCGTGGCGGACCCGGGGAGCTTGCACAGCCGACACAGCACGCCGCCGGCCGAGGGGTTGAAGAAGCGGTGCGGGCCCTCGACGCCGCACGAGACGCAGTGGTCGAAGGAGGGGGCGTAGCCGGCCACCGCCAGCGAGCGCAGCAGGTATGAGTCACGCACCTGGCCCGCCTCGTGCTCACCTGCCGCCATCGCGCGCAGGCCGCCGACGAGGAGCAGGAACTGCTGGACGGCGGGCTCCTTCTCCTCGGTGACCAGCCGCTCGGCGGTCTCGAGCATCACCGTGCCGGAGGTGTAGCGGTCGTAGTCGAGGCCGAGCCGGGAGTGGAACGGGTCGATCGTCACCGCCTGGGTGATCGTGTCGAGGTTGCGGCCCTCCGCGAGCTGGAGGTCGACGTGGGTGAACGGCTCGAGCCGCGACCCCCACCGCGACGTCGTACGCCGCACGCCGCGCGCCACCGCGCGGACCCGGCCGTGGTGGCGGGTCAGCAGGGTGATGATGCGGTCCGCCTCACCCAGCTTGTGGGTGCGCAGCACGACCGCCTCGTCGCGGTAGAGGGGCACGTCCCCATTCTCCCCCACCGGTGGACCCGGCGTCGTCGTGGCCGTCCGGCGCGCCGGGACTTCCCGGGCCGACCGTGCCCGTCGACGGGACGAACCAGCCGTCGGGACCCACGGGCGTGCCGACGCGCGGCAGGTACTCGGTGCCGACCAGCAGCGCCACCAGTCCGCGTCGGCCGCCGGTCCCCGTCTTGGCGTAGATGCTCCGGAGGTGGTCCTGGACCGTGTAGGGACTGATCACCATCGACTGCGCCATGTCCTCCCGGGACTTCCCGGCGAGCAGGTGGGCGAGCACCTCGGACTCCCGACGGGTCAGCCCGTGGGCCACCGCGGCCAGCGAGGCGACCTCCGGCAGGTGGGCGGGCTCGACGGTCATCACGACGCTGCCACCCGCCCGTGCCTGCCAGCCGGCGCGGATCACCGCCCACTCCCCGTCGCGGGTGCGGGTGCGCAGCACGGTGGACGCCTGGCCCGACCTGCGCAGGGCGGCGGCGGCGACCACGGCGGGTGCCGCGGCCACCGGGCGTCCGGCCGGACCCCAGCCGAGGCGCTCGAACCACTCCCGTGCTGCCGGCGTGATCGACTCGAGCTCGTTGTCGGCGCCGACGACCGCGACCGCCGGGCCCTCCGTGGCCGTCGGCAGGACGTCGACGGCGGTGCGGAACAGCGTCGTGCGCAGCCCGTCCCCGATGGCGACCAGGATCCGCCCCAGCTGCGCGACCTCCGCGTCGACGAAGACCCGGCCGCCCGCCCGGGCCAGCGTGCAGGCACCCCACGCCAGTCCGTCGCTGCCGCGGAAGATCATCCGGACCTCGTCGCGCAGGCCGTACGGCGCCAGCACCTCGTCGTAGTAGCGCGTCGTCCGCACCCGGCCTCCCGCCGCCTCACGCAGGGTGCGCACCGGCACGGGTCTCGAGCGCATGGACTCGAAGCGGCCCGGCTCCTCCCCCGGTCCGTACTCGATGTCCACGACCGTGGCGAGGACGCCGGCGTCGTAGCCGACGGTCATCAGGGACGTGGGCACCAGCGACGCGGGGTCGGCGGTGGCCAGGCAACCCGCGTCGAAGGGCGCCACACCCGCGATCTCCGCCAGGACGCGCTCCCGGAACACCACGCCGTCCGGCGAGGTGACCGCCGCGTCACGGATCGCCGCCGGCACACGATGACCGACCCGGGCCATGGGTCGAGTATCCCCCCGCACGAGGGATTGAGGAACGGCCCTGCCGGGACGAGCCTGATGGCAGACGTCCCGACCCAGGAGGCCCCGATGACCGGCACCCGCACGCGATCGACCCCGCTGACCGAGGACGACCTCGAGATCATGCGCATCCTGCACCGTGCCTTCCGCCGCGACGGCGCGCGGCTGGCCCGCACGGCCGAGCGCTACGGCACCGAGTCGGAGGAGGTCCACGACGCCCTCCTCGTGGGCTGGCACGGCTTCAGCTCGAGCCTGCACCACCACCACACCATCGAGGACGCCCACATCTGGCCGGTGATGCGCGCCAAGCTGGCCGACCGGCCCGACGACCTCGCCGTGCTGGACGCGATGGAGGCCGAGCACGCGCTCATCGACCCGGCCCTGGAGCGCCTCGAGCATGCCTTCGACGACCGTGAGGCAGATCGGGACGAGGTGGCGGGGCGCATCGAGGAGCTCCTCACCCTGCTCCGCTCGCACCTCGACCACGAGGAACGCGACGCCTTCCCGCTGATCAGCGAGCTCGTGACGGCGCAGGAGTGGCAGGCGCTGACCAAGGCGTCGATGAAGGAGCTGAGGCTCAGCGACATCGCCCAGATCAGCCCCTACCTGCTCGAGGACGCCTCGCCGGCGGAGGTGCGGGTCGTGCTCGACGAGCTGCCTGCCCCGGTGCGCCTGGTCCACCGCTTCTGGTGGAACCCGCGCTACCAGCGGGTGCGTCGCTGGGAGTGACCCCTCAGGTCGTACGACGCCGGGTGCGGGCAGGCGTGTCCCAGCACGACCGCGCGAAGCCCGCCGCCAGGGTGTTGAGCCGCTCGGGGGCCGCGCGCCACTCCAGGATGCTGCGCGCCCGCACGAACTGGGCGTGGGGC
The DNA here is from genome assembly GCF_003047295.1 of Nocardioides sediminis. Lineage (GTDB taxonomy): Bacteria > Actinomycetota > Actinomycetes > Propionibacteriales > Nocardioidaceae > Nocardioides > Nocardioides sediminis. The sequence goes on along the minus strand of NZ_PZYZ01000002.1, from coordinate 848,328 downwards.
ATCTCCTCGGCCAGCAGCGCCGCGTCGGCCGCCGGGTGGATCGGGTCGGCGGGGTGCCCGACGACCAGCGCGGGTGCCTGGATCGTCCGTCGCTGGGCGGTCGACGGAGCGACCCGGCCGAAGAAGATCCCGTGCACCGCGGCGGCCATCGGAGCGGCGCGCTGGTTGCAGGTGTCGAGGCCGATCCCGACCCAGAACGGCACCAGCCCGCGCGGAACGACCTTGGTGACGCACCGCAGGGCCGAGACGGTCACCGGGAGGAAACGCGCGGCGAAGAGGAGCGGCGCGAAGGCCATGATCCCGGCCTCGAGCGCGTTGTCGAGGACCGGCATCTCCAGCAGCAGCCCGCGGACCCGCTCGGGCGCGAGGACGGCGACCTCGAGCGAGACGTTGGCCCCCAGCGACGTGCCGCCGATGATCGCCTGCTCGGCACCGAGGTGGTCGAGCAGCGCGACGACCTGCTCCGCGAAGGCGGTCATCGAGTAGGCCGTCGGGTCGGCCGGTCGGTCGGAGCGGCCGTGCCCGAGCAGGTCGAGGGTCACCACGTGCAGGCCCTCGGCCGCGAGGGCCCGGGCGAGCGGCTGGTGCATCCGGCGCGGCATGAGCTGGCCGTGCAGGAGCACCACCCAGGCGTCGCCCGAGCCGTACTCGGTGTACTCGAGGCGGTCCCGGCCCCCCGCGTGCTCGAGGAAGAACTGGCCGATCCGCTCGCTGACCAACATGGCGGCCAACCTAGGGCATCCCGGGGACGTCAGCGGCGGTTGACCGCGGAGATGACCGCCTTGAGGGAGGCCGTGACGATGTTGGCGTCGAGGCCCACGCCCCACAGCACCTTCTCGCCCACCGCGCACTCGACGTACGCCGCCGCGATGGCGTCGCCGCCGGAGGACAGCGCGTGCTCGTGGTAGTCGAGCACCCGGACGTCGAAGTCGTGGGGCAGGCCGTTGACGGCGTCGACGAAGGCCGCGATCGGGCCGTTGCCCTCGCCGGTGAGGGTGGTCGGCTCGCCGTCGACGTACACGTTGACGCTGAGCTGGTCCTTCTCCCCTGCGGCGCTGCTGGTGTGCACGGAGTCGAGCCACAGCGGCCGCTCGCGGTCGAGGTACTCGCGGCGGAAGGCCTCCCAGATGGCCGCCGGCGCGACCTCGCCGCCCTCGGCGTCGGTCTGCTGCTGGATGACCCGGCTGAACTCGATCTGCGCACGGCGCGGCAGGTCGAGCTTGTGCTCGTGCTTGAGGATGTAGGCCACCCCGCCCTTGCCGGACTGGCTGTTGACCCGGATGACCGCCTCGTAGCTGCGGCCGACGTCCTTGGGGTCGATCGGCAGGTAGGGCACCGCCCACTCGTGGTCGTCCACGGGTACGCCGGCACGCTGGGCGTCGCGCTCGAGCGCCTCGAAGCCCTTCTTGATCGCGTCCTGGTGCGAGCCGGAGAAGGCCGTGTAGACGAGGTCGCCGCCGTAGGGATGGCGCTCGTGGACCGGCAGCTGGTTGCAGTACTCGACCGTGCGGCGTACGTCGTCGATGACGGAGAAGTCGATCTGCGGGTCGATGCCCTGGGTCAGCAGGTTGAGGCCCAGCGTCACGAGGCAGACGTTGCCGGTGCGCTCGCCGTTGCCGAACAGGCAGCCCTCGATCCGGTCGGCGCCGGCCAGGTAGCCGAGCTCGGCGGCCGCGACCGCCGTACCCCGGTCGTTGTGGGGGTGCAGGGAGAGGACGACGTGCTCGCGGTGGTGCAGGTGGCGGCCCATCCACTCGATGGAGTCGGCGTAGACGTTGGGCGTGGCCATCTCGACCGTCGCCGGGAGGTTGATGATCACCGGGCGCTCGGCCGTGGGGCCGAAGACGTCGAGGACCGCGTTGCAGATCCGGACGGCGAACTCCAGCTCGGTGCCGGTGTAGGACTCGGGTGAGTACTCGTAGAAGACGTCGGTGCCGGGGACGAGCTCCTCGTACTTCTTGCAGATCTCCGCCCCGCGGACGGCGATGTCCAGGATCCCGTCCTCGTCGAGGCCGAAGACCACGCGGCGCTGCAGCGTCGAGGTGGAGTTGTAGAGGTGCACGATCGCCTGCTTGGCGCCGCGCAGCGACTCGTAGGTGCGTTCGATGAGCTCCTCTCGCGCCTGGGTCAGGACCTGGATCACCACGTCGTCGGGGATCAGGTCCTCCTCGATGAGCATCCGCACGAAGTCGAAGTCGGTCTGCGACGCGGCGGGGAAGCCGACCTCGATCTCCTTGTAGCCCATCCGCACCAGGAGCTGGAACATCTCCTTCTTGCGGGCCGGGCTCATCGGGTCGATCAGGGCCTGGTTGCCGTCACGGAGGTCGACCGCGCACCAGCGGGGCGCCTGCGTCATCCGCTTGGTGGGCCAGGTGCGGTCGGTCAGGTCGACCGGGAGGAACGGCACGTAGCGCTCGTGCTTCATGCCGCTGGGCTGCTGGGGGTTGCGCTCGTGGGGCGGGGTGCTGCTGATCATGAGGTCCTCGATCTCGCTGGTGACGGGCGCCGGTGCACAGCACGCTCTCCGCAGCGAGGAGGCCGGCGGTGTCTAGGCCTCGCTGCGGCAGCGAAGAAGGAGGCTGCGCGTCATGATGCGTCCAGCGTAGACCCGTGGGCCCGGGACCGCCTCCCGGTCCCCGGTCCGTGAGACGCGGGCACCTGGTCCTGTACGACGCTCAGGCGCGGCCGCGGGCGGCGAAGGCGACCGCGGTGAGGTCGAAGGGGCCGTCCCCGAGCCGCTCGCGGCAGGTGGCCCGCACCTGCTCGCGGCGGACGGCGTCGAGCGCCGCGACGGCCTCGCCGACGGGACCCACGCCGTGCAGGTAGGGCTCCCACCACTCCTCGAAGCTCGGGTGCGTCACGGTGACGGCCATCTCCGTGCCCTCCACGTCGTGGAGGCCGGCCCGCTCCAGGATCTCGACCAGCTGGCCCTCGGCCCCACCTGGCAGGTCACGCTCCCCGGGGTGGTCGGGGTCCACCCCCTCCAACGCGGTCCACATCGGCGCCATCGGCTCGCGACGGCCGCGCAGGTCCCAGACCGTCGCCCCCACCAGGCCACCGGGCCGGGTCACGCGCGCCATCTCGGCGAGGCCGGCGACGGGGTCCTGCATGAAGTGCACGACCAGGCAGGTCCCGGCGAGGTCGAAGGAGTCGTCGTCGTGGGGCAGCGCCTCGGCGGCGGCCAGCCGGACGTCGACGCCGGGGAACCGGGAGCGGCACGCCTCGACGAACGGGGGCGACGGGTCGACGGCCGAGACGTGCCCGGCGCCGAGGCGGTCGACGAGGTGTCCGGTGAAGGCCCCGGGGCCGCACCCGACGTCGAGGGCGCGGTGCCCGTCGGACGCCTCCAGCCAGTCGACCAGGCGCCCGGCGAGGGGGCGCGAGTAGCGGCCCATGAACCTGTCGTAGGCCTCCGCCGCCACCTCGAAGCTCATGACTGCGGACGCTACTCCTCGGTGGGCCGCTCGTCGTCCCACGGCCGCGTTAGCCTCGCCCCATGGCCCGCCTGCTCGTCGTCCACCACTCCCCCACCCCGGTGGTGCGGGGGCTGACCGACGCGGTGCTCGCGGGTGCCCGCGACGACGCGGTCACGGGCGTGGAGGTCGTGGAGCGCGAGGCCCTGGCGGCGACGGCGGCAGACGTCCTGTCCGCGGACGGCTACCTGCTCGGCACGACGGCCAACTTCGGCTACATGTCGGGGGCGCTCAAGCACTTCTTCGACACGATCTTCCTCGAGGCCGGCGGGGCGCTGACCGAGGACGGGTCGGCGTCGGGCGGCTCGGGGGGCAAGCGACCCTTCGGGCTGTGGGTGCACGGCCGCTACGACACGACCGGCGCGGTCCGCTCCGTCGAGTCCATCGTCGGCGCGCTGCCCTGGCGGCAGTCCGCGCCGGTCCTCGAGGTGCTGGGCGAGGTCGGCGACCGCGAGCGCGAGGCGGCGTACGAGCTCGGCGGCACGATCGCCGCCTTGCTGAGCGAGTGATGCCCTCGTGATGCTCCGCCTGCTCGCGGTCCTCGTCCCCGCGCTGCTCCTCGCGGGGTGCACGGACGACGGGTCCTCGCCGTCGCCGTCGTCCTCTCCCTCCTCGCCGCCCCCTGCCTCCTCGCCGTCACCGACCGCCGTGGTGTCGCCGGAGCGTCCGGAGAAGAGTGGCTGCCACCGCCTGTCGTACGACGAGGCGATCGCGCCGGTCGTCGTCGGCACCGACGTCCCCTGCCGCCAGCGGCACACCTCCCAGACCTTCGAGGTCGGCCGTCTCGACCTCGTCAGCGACGGACACCTCCTTGCGGTCGACTCTCCCGACGTCCAGGACCGGGTCGCCCGCCGGTGCACGTCCCGGCTCGGACGGCATGTCGGCGGCACGGCGGAGGAGGTCAGGTTGAGCATGGTGCAGGCCGTGTGGTTCACCCCCTCGGTGGAGGAGGCCGCGTCGGGCGCGGACTGGTACCGCTGCGACGTCGTCGCCCTCGCGGGTGAGGGCGAGCTGCTGGCGCTGCCGCGGTCCTCGCGCGGCATGCTGGCCTCGTCGGACCGCTTCGCGATGTGCGGCACCGCCGCGCCTCGCGCCGCGTCGTTCGAGCGGGTCCCCTGCGGCGTCGGTGACCCCTCGTGGCGGGCGGTCGCGACCGTCGACCTGCCGGGGTCGGCGTACCCGACGGCCGCGCAGGCCGGCTCGCGGATGGAGTCCGCCTGCCGCGCCGCGGCCCGCAGCCGGGCGGACGACCCGCTGGACTTCACGTGGTCGGAGGAGCGTCCGACGCGGGCGCAGTGGAACGCCGGTCAGCGGTACGGGATCTGCTGGGCGCCGGACTGATCCGCGGGTCGGGAGGTCGAGGGACGAGCGTCAGCGAGCCCCGAAACCCCCGACACCACCGTCCACAGGGGCCGTTCTGCGCCGGCGCGATGTCGGTGGGCCCTGCTTGAGTAGGACCTATGAAGACGCCGACCGCTCCCGCTCTACCGGATACCCCGGCCGAGCTGCTGCGCGCGGTGCGCGAACGCAAGCAGGCCGCCGATCGCAACGACGTGGAGATGATGCGGCTCGGGGTGCACTGGGCCGACCTGCACCTGGCCGACCCGGAGCACGCGGAGGCGTGCTTCACCTCCCCGAAGACCTTCGCGGGTGAGGGGTCCCCGTCGATCGATGAGTTCTGCGTCCCGGAGTTCGCGACCATGCTCGGTCGCACGTGCGACAGCGCGGGGCGGTTCCTGACCGAGTGCGTGGAGGTGGCCTACCGGCTCCCGCAGCTGTGGGGCGCAGTCCAGGCCGGACTCGTCGCGGGGTGGCGGGCCCGGGTGATCGCGCAGACCACCCTCGACCTCACCCTCGAGGCCGCCACCTATGTGGACGAGCAGACCTTCTGGTGCGCCAACCGCCTCACCCCCTCCGCCCTGGGCAGGGTGGTCGACGAGGCCCGGGTCAGGTTCATGCCCGAAGAGGTCGAGAAGGCGCTGGAGAAGTCGGCGGACAAGCGCAACGTCACCTTCGACACCCAGCAGGTCTCCTTCGACGGCACCATGCACCTCGAGGCCGACCTGGAGATCCCCGGCGCCCTCGCCCTGCGCGAGGCGGTCGCATCGGGCGCGGAACACCTCGCGAAGCTGGGGTCCACCGACACCGTCGACGGGCGTCGGGCCACGGCGCTGGGTGACCTCGCCCTGCGGCAGCTGACCATCGGCTTCGACACCGACGAAGATCACCGCGATCCATCGGCGGTCGAGGAGCTCGCGCAGCGAGCCTCGAAACCAGCCGCTCCCGTGACGCAGGTCGTCATCTACGCCCACTTGTCCGCCGACGCGATCACCAGCCCGCTCGGGAACGGGTCCGGCACCGGCGAGGTGTTGTGTGCGCGAGTCGAGCAGGCCGGCCAGCGCCTGCTGTCGGTGGAGCAGGTCCGCGCGTGGTGCGGCCGCCCCGACGCCGCGGTGGTCGTCAAGCCGGTCATCGACCTCCGTGAACGGCTCGAGACCAAGGGCTACATGCCCACCGCGAGGATGCGGGAGTACGTGATCGTCCGCGACGGGACGTGCGTCTTCCCGTGGTGCGGCCGCAACGCCCGCCACGGCGACATCGACCACATCGTCCCCTACGACCACGACCACCCCGACCGCGGCGGACCCACGTCCACGGACAACCTCGCCGCGCTCTGCAGGCGGCACCATCGGCTCAAGACCAAGGGCCGCTGGCGGTACGTGATGACCGAGCCGGGTGTGTTCGAGTGGACCAGTCCGCTGGGTTGGACCTACCGCTGCGACCACACCGGCAGCCGGTGCACCGGACGCGCCTGGCCCGAATCCGGCCCTGCTCTCGGGGACGATCAGCCCGGGATGCCGGACCTGCACCCGCCCGACCAGTAGCCACCACGCCCCGCACCCCGCCACCAGCACCATCGGCGGGGCCACAGGCGCGTCCGGGCGGGCTGAGGTGGACTCAGCGCGGACCGCCATGTCCGGAGCACGTCCTCCGCGCACGTTCCCTAGGGTGCGTCCCGTGCCTACTCCTGTCGCCATCGCCGTCGCGGCCCTGGTTCGCGACGGGCGCGTGCTGATGGCCCACAGGAGTCCCGAGCGACGGTGGTACCCCGACTGCTGGGACCTCGTCGGCGGCCACGTCGAGCCGGGCGAATCTCCGGTGCAAGCCGTGGTCCGGGAGTGCCGCGAGGAGATCGGAGTCCGCGTTCTCGACCCACGACCGATCCCGATGGCGTTCACTGATCCCGGTATCGACATGCACGCATTCGTGGTCGAGCACTGGGAGGGCGAGCCGGTCAACGCCGCGCCCGACGAGCACGACCAGCTCCGGTGGTTCGGCGCAGCCGAGCTGTCGAGGCTGAAGCTCGCCGACCCTGCGAGTCTCACCGACATCGTGAGGGTGATCCGCTCGAGGCAGTCCGGCGGGCACCCCCGCCAGGATTCCTGATCCGCGGCCGACGGGCGCACCGATGGGCGCCACGTGCAGGACAAATGGGTTCGCCGTACGGCCGCGACCCTGGAAGGGTCGACCCATGGCGACGATCGCGCGGCTCGGGCCCCACGACTGGCAGGAGTTCCGCGAGATCAGGTTGCGCGCCCTGGCCGACGCCCCCACGGCGTTCAGCATGACGCTGGCCGACGTCGAGCAGCAGCACGACGACACGTGGCGCGACCGCCTGGAGCAGGGCGACCCGATCCTCGGCGTGCGCGACGACGACCACGAGGGCCTCGCCGCCATGGGCGCCGGCTGGCACCCGCCGGAGCACCCCGGGCGGATGATGGTCTGGGGGATGTGGACCGCTCCCGAGGCGCGCGGCCGCGGGCACGCGCGGTCGCTCCTCGAGTGGCTGGTCGACCACGCCCACGGTCGCGGTGTCACGACCGTCGAGCTGCACGTGACCGAGGGCAACGAGGTCGCTCGACGGCTCTACGAGCAGTGCGGGTTCATGGCCACCGGCGAGTGGGAGCCGCTGCGCGAGGGATCCGCGTTGCAGATCGAGCTGATGCGCCGCGACCTCGACCCCGCACGGTCCTGAGCCACCGGGCCACGGCAGGATCGCGGCCCATGTGGACCCATGAGCCGCCCGGCTACGACTGCCCGTTCTGCCGGATCCAGCGGGGAGTCCACGACGACCGCAACCAGCCCGGGGACGTGGTCGCGGTGACCGAGCTGGCCTACGCGCGCATCGCCCCGAAGTGGTGGCCGGGCAACGCGGGTGCCGCCCTGGTCATCCCCCGCGACCACCACGAGAACCTCTACGCGATGCCGCGCGACGCCGGACACGCCGTCTGGGACCTCACCCAGGAGGTCGCGACCGCGATCAGGACGACGTACGGCTGCGACGGCGTCTCCACCCGGCAGCACAACGAGCCGGTGGGCAACCAGGACGTCTGGCACCTGCACGTCCACGTGTTCCCGCGGCACGACGACGACCGGCTCTACGTCCGCCATCGCGAGGCGGCGTACGTCGATGCTGCGGCCCGCGCGCCGTACGTCGACCTGCTCGCCGGCGAGCTGGACCTCCCCCGCACCTTCGACTGACGCCGGACGGCCGGGCGTCAGAAGCCCAGCTTGCGCAGCTGCCGCGGGTCCCGCTGCCAGTCCTTGGCGATCTTGACGTGCAGGTCGAGGTAGACGGGCGTGCCGAGCAGCTTCTCGATCTGGGTCCGGGCGGCGGTGCCGACCGAGCGGAGGCGCGAGCCCTTGTGGCCGATGACGATGCCCTTCTGGGAGTCCCGCTCGACGTAGAGGTTGGCGTGGATGTCGAGCAGCGGCTTGTCGGCGGGGCGGCCCTCGCGCAGGTTCATCTCCTCGACCACGACGGCGATCGAGTGCGGCAGCTCGTCGCGGACGCCCTCGAGGGCCGCCTCGCGGATGAGCTCGGCGACCAGGATCTCCTCGGGTGCGTCGGTGAGCTCGCCGTCCGGGTAGAGCGGCGGCCCCTCGGGCAGCAGGCCCAGCAGCAGGTCGGCGACGAGGTCGACCTGGGAGCCGGACACCGCGCTCACCGGCACGATCTCCGCCCACTCGGTGCCGGTCTCCTCCCCCAGTGCCTGGATCGCGAGGAGGTGCTCGCCCAGCTGCTCGGGGGTCGCGAGGTCGGTCTTGGTGGCGACGGCGATCTTGGTCGTGCGCCGCACCTTGGCCAGCTCGTTGACGATGAACCGGTCGCCGGGACCGATCTTCTCGTTGGCCGGGAAGCAGACCGCGACGACGTCGACCTCCGCCCAGGTCGTCTTCACGATGTCGTTGAGCCGCTCGCCGAGCAGCGTGCGCGGACGGTGCAGGCCCGGGGTGTCGATGAGGATCAGCTGCCCGTCGGGGCGGTGGACGATCCCGCGCACGGCGGTCCGGGTGGTCTGCGGCTTGGACGAGGTGATGGCGACCTTGGAGCCGACGAGCGCGTTGGTCAGGGTCGACTTGCCCGCGTTGGGTCGGCCGACGAAGCTCGCGAAGCCGCTCCGGAACCCCTCGGGCCGGGTGCCGTAGATCGGACCCGCGGGGGCGACGCCGCTGACGTCGAAGTCCTTGTCGTGCTCGCTCATGGCGTCTTCTCCCGCGCTGCGTCGTAGTCGGCCCAGATCTCCTGGTCACTCTTCCCTGCCGCCTTGCCGGCGCGCCAGATGGGCCCCGGGTCGACGGCGCGCGGCTGGCGCTTCTGGCCGCCGCCGCGCCAGTAGCCCATCACGTCGTACGCCGCCGACGGCAGCGCGCGCTCGCGCATCAGGTGCTTGCGGATCGCCCGCATCTGGGCGGACTCGCCGGCCATCCAGAAGTAGCCCTCGCCCTCCGGCCAGTCGATGGCGGTGACGACGTCGGCGGTCGCGGTCTCGACGCCCTCGGGAGGCGTCGTCCACGTGACGTCCCCGGAGACGTAGTCGCGGATCGGCTCGTCGGGCGTCTCCACCCAGGCCGTGACCGGGACGGCGACCGACTCCATGATCCGGGCGATCGCAGGCAGCGCGGTGAGGTCGCCGACGAGCAGCAGCCAGGACGCGTCGGCCGGCATGTCGAAGGACCCCTTGGGCTCGCTCACCGTGACGGTGTCGCCCACGCAGTCCGTGGTCGCCCACTCGGTGACAAGCCCCGTCTCGTGGACCACGACGTCGAGGACGAGCTCCCCGTCGGCCCACGAGCGCACCGTGTAGTAGCGGGTCTGGAACTGCCCCGGCACGGTCAGCGCCACCCACTCGTCCGGGACGCCGGTCGAGGCGAAGCCCGCCAGGCCCGGCCCGCCGAGGACGAGGCGCACGAAGTGGGACGAGAGCTGCTCGCGGCGCAGGACCTGCGCGTCGTACCGGGCGGCTCGGGTGCTCATCCCGACAGGCTATCGGCGGGCCGCCGGCGTCATGGAATCGCCCGGTCGGCCTCCTCCAGCGCGACGGAACCGCCCGGTCACCAGTCGGGGCGCACCGGGAAGTCCGAGCGGCCGTCGGCGTGGTTGCGGGTCGCGAGGACGTGGTGGAGCTCGATCTCGTCGCGCTCGAACGCGACCCGGGACCCGGCCATGTAGATGCCCCAGACCCGCGCCGTGCCCTGACCCACCTCGGCGACGCACTCGTCCCAGTGCTCGGCCAGGTTGCGGTTCCAGTCGGCGAGCGTCCGGGCGTAGTGCATGCGCAGGTTCTCGGCGTGCTGGACCTCGAGGCCGGAGTCCTGCGCGGCCGCGATGATCCGGCCGGCGCCGATCAGCTCCCCGTCCGGGAACACGTAGCGGTCGATGAACGCACCCGTCTCCTGCCGCTTGTTGTGGTTGCGGGTGATGCAGTGGTTGAGCAGCCGGCCGCCGGGCCGCAGGCGTCCGCGGAGGTGGGCGAAGTACGCCGGGAGGTTGCGGACGCCGATGTGCTCGGTCAGGCCGATCGAGCTGACCGCGTCGAAGCCGGTCTCCATGACGTCGCGGTAGTCGAGGTGGCGCACCTCGGCGAGGTCGCCGAGCCCCTCCCGGTCGATCGCCTCCTTGGCCCACTGGGCCTGCTCGAGCGACAGCGTCACGCCGAGCGCCCGGACGCCGTGCTCCCGCGCGGCGTGCCGCACCATCCCGCCCCAGCCGCAGCCGACGTCGAGCAGCCGCTGCCCGGGCCGCAGCGCGAGCTTGCGGCAGACCAGCTCGAACTTCGCCGCCTGCGCCTCCTCCAGCGTGGTGTCCGGCTCCTCGTAGAGTGCGCACGTGTAGGTCATCGACGGCCCCAGCACCCGCTCGTAGAAGCGGTTGGAGACGTCGTAGTGGTGCGCGATCACCTCCGCGTCGCGGGCCATCGAGTGCCGCAGCCCCTCGACCGCTCGACGCCAGCGCGGCAGGTGCTCCTGCGGGGGCGGCGGTGGCGGCCGGAGGTGCGTCAGCCCCAGCCCGCGGGCGATCTCGACCGCCTCCGTCGGTGGCGGCACCCGGAACCGCGTGCGGTCCTTGAGCAGCACCAGCAGGTCGTAGGGGTCGCCCGGATGGACCCCCGTGACGTCGAGGTCCCCGCTCACGTAGGCGCGCGCCAGACCGAGGTCCCCGGGCGCGGTCATCAGGTGCGCCAGCCCCCGCTCGTTGCGCAGGTGCAGGCCCATCGTCGCGTCGGGCGGGCCCGCGCTGCTCCCGTCGTACGCCGTGAACCGCACCGGCATCCCGTCCCGCATCAGCCTGCCCACCGCGTCCCCGATGGCCATCCTCCGTCGAACGCCGCGCTGACTTCCCCGTTGGCTGCTCATCGTCCTCCCACCACCTTCTCGAAGAGATCCGTCATCCGACCGTCCGGGTCGTGCGCCGCCCGGACGCGCGCGAGGTTGGCCCCGTCGTAGAGCCGGTCGAAGTCGGCCCGCGCGTAGAACGCCTCGGAGTAGAGGCTCTTGTGACCGCCGAGCTCGTCGACCTTCGCCTCGATCGCGCGGTTGCGCGGCGCCGACGGCGCCTCGGGCCCGACCGGGACGTTGCCCCAGAACCCGACGTTGACGTACGTCGTGCCGCAGGTCAGCGGGTACGTCGGCCAGGGCCGCTCGGCGTCGTCGCGTCTCAGCGCGAGCGGGCACAGCCACACGGGCCGCATCCCCACCTCGTCGTCGAACCACGCGAGGAACTCCGCCAGCCGGTCGACCGGCACCTCGACGTCCTGGACGACCCGCTCCGCCTGCGGCCGCCCGGCCCGTCGGTCGAGCCGGTCCCCGACGTGCCAGCGCCGGTCGAGGGCGACCAGCCGCCAGTAGACGTCGGAGCGGCGCAGCCGACGCGGCCAGAGACGGCGTACGACGGGGTGCTGGGCGCCGAACGCCGCCGAGCACCAGAACCAGTCGGTGTCCCACCGCCACAGGTAGTCGTGCACCGTGAGCCGGTCCGTCGTCCGTCGCCGGAGCGATCGGTAGAAGACCTCCTGGCCCGTGTAGTCGCTGGTCGGCCCCGGCTCGTCGGTCCACCGGGCGAGCGTCAGGTAGAGCTCGTCGGGCGCGAAAGCCACCCCGTCCAGGCCGTCGACGCGCTCGCCGTCCCAGACCCGGTGCTCCACGATCGTCGACACCGCGGCGGCGAGGGCGTCGGCGCCGTCGAACCGGACGTGCCGCAACGCGACGTACTCCGGGACGCGCTCGAGCTCGATGCGCAGCCGGCTGGCGTAGCCCAGCGAGCCGTAGGAGTTGGGGAAGGCGTCGAAGAGCGCGTCGCCCGGCTTGGTGGTCACGACGTCGCCGGACCCGGTCAGCACGTCCATCTCCAGGACGGACTCGTGGGGCAGCCCGTTGCGGAAGCTGGTGGACTCGATGCCCAGCCCGGTGACCGCCCCGCCGAGCGTGATGGTGCGCAGCTGCGGGACCACGAGCGGGATCCGGCCGTGCCTGAGGGTGACCTCGACCAGGTGCTCGTAGGTGCACATGCCCTGCACCTCGGCAACGTCGCCGTCCACCTCGATCACGCCGGTGAGGCCGGAGACGTCGAGCCCGGGCCCGGCGCCGGCCCGGCCGCGGAAGAGGTTGGACGTCCGCTTGGCCAGCCGCACGGGCGCACCCGGCGGCAGCGCGGCGAAGGACTCCCTCAGCCTCGCCACGCCGACGGAGTGCTGCTCCCAGCCCACTGCCGTGCGCACGCCTCCACGGTATCCACCCGCACGGGCGGTGGAGCATCCCCCGGTTGGGGTGAGGTCAGGTGTGCAGCGGGGTGCCCAGGGTGCCCCGCGGGTCCCCGACGTGGACGACGACGCCGGGTCCGGCGAACTCGCGCACCGCCGCCAGGTCTGGCGCCTCGTCGCCGGTCCTCAGCACCACCGCCGCCTCCAGGCCGCGCGAGCCCGAGGCGATGGCCATCGCGACGCAGACCTCGAGCGCGGTGAGGGACAGCGACTCCAGGGCCACGCTCGCCGCGGCGTAGGTGCGCCCGTCGAGGTCGCGGACGGCGGCCCCCTCGGCGGCCCCCGTGCGGGCCCGCGTGGCGCGCGCGAGGGTGACGAGCTTGGCGTCCTCCGCGGACAGGTCGGCGTCAGTCATCGGTCGCGGTCTCCTCGTGCTCGGTGTCGTCCTCGCGGTCCTGGGCCAGGCCCACCAGCACGGTCCCGATCTTGTTGCGCCGGCCCGAGAGCCGCTCGGCCTCGAAGCGCAGGCCGTGGGCCTCCACGACCGAGCCGGGGATCGGGACCCGCCCCAGCTCCTTGGCCATCAGGCCGCCCACGCTGTCGACGTCCTCGTCGTGGACGGAGATCCCGACGAGCTCGTCGAGGTCGTCGACGGGGTAGCGCGAGGAGACCCGGAAGGTGCCGTCCTCGAGGTACTCGACGTCGGCCTCCTCCTCGTCGTACTCGTCGGTGATCTCTCCGACGATCTCCTCGAGCACGTCCTCGATGGTGATGAGGCCGGCCGTGCCGCCGTACTCGTCGACGACGACTGCGATGTGCTGGCGGCGCGCCTGGAGCTCGCTGAGCAAGGCGTCGACCGGCTTGGACTCCGGCACGTAGTGGACGGGACGCATCACCTCGTCGACCCGCTGGGTGAACTCGACGTCGGGCTGCTCGAAGTCGCGGCGGACGATGTCCTTGAGGTAGGCGATGCCGACGATGTCGTCGAGGTTCTCCCCCACCACCGGGACCCGGGAGAAGCCGCTGCGCAGGAAGAGCGACATGGTCTGGCGCAGGTTCTTGTGCCGCTCGATGTAGACGACGTCGGTGCGGGGCACCATCACCTCGCGGGCGATGGTGTCGCCGAGCTCGAAGACCGAGTGGATCATCTTGCGCTCGCCGGACTCGATGACCGAGGACGCCTCGGCGAGGTCGACGAGCTCGCGCAGCTCGGTCTCGGTGGAGAACGGCCCCTCGCGGAAGCCCTTGCCGGGCGTGATCGCGTTGCCCAGCAGGATCAGCCCCTGCGGCAGCGGCCCGAGCACGGTGGTGATCAGCGACAACGGACCCGCCGACAGGGTGGCGACCTTGCGGTCGTGCTGGCGCCCCACGGTGCGCGGCGCGACGCCGATGACGACGAACGAGACGACCAGCATGGCAGCGACGGCGGTGGCGTACGCCGGCCAGAAGTCGCCGCCGTAGAGGTCGTGGACCCACAGGGCGACCAGCACGATGGCCGCGATCTCGCACAGGAGGCGCAGCAGCAGCGCGGTGTTGAGGTAGCGCGCGGGGTCGTCGAGGATCGTCAGCAGCCGCTTGGAGCCCGACGCGCCCTCCGCGACGAGCTCCTCGGCACGCGCACGGGAGAAACCGCTGAGCGCCGCGTCGGCGGCCGAGAAGAGGCCGGCCGCCACGACCAGCACGGCTGCCACGACGAGCAGCCAGACGTCACCGCTCACCGGGTCGGACCAGGGGCGGACGCCCGCCACTCCTCCAGGAGCCGGGCCTGCAGGCCGAACATCTCCTCGTGCTCCTCCGGCTCGGCGTGGTCGTAGCCGAGGAGGTGCAGGATGCCGTGCACGGTCAGCAGCTCGATCTCCGCGACGGTGCCGTGGCCGGCTTCGGCGCCCTGCCGCTCAGCGACGGCGGGGCACAGCACCAGGTCGCCGAGGACGCCCTCCTCGGGCTCCTCGTTGACCTTGCCGGGTCGCAGCTCGTCCATCGGGAACGCCAGCACGTCGGTCGGCCCCTCCTTGTCCATCCACTGCGCGTTGAGCAGCGCGATGGTGTCCTCGTCGACGGCCTTGATGCACAGCTCCGCAAGCGGGTGCACGCGCATGCGGTCCATGACGAAGCGCGAGAGCGTCGAGAGGCGGCGTACGTCGAGCTCCTGCTCGGACTCGTTGAGGACCTCGATGCTCACCGGGTGGTCCCCCGCGGCCGCGAGTCGCGCTGGGCCGGAGTCGTCGGCTGCTGGGCGTCGAAGGCGTCGTACGCCGCGACGATGCGGCCCACGAGCCGGTGCCGGACGACGTCGTGGGACGTCAGCCGGTTGAACACGACGTCCTCCACGCCGTCGAGGATGCCCTCGACCACGCGCAGGCCCGACTGGACGCCACCGGGGAGGTCGACCTGGGTGACGTCACCGGTGACGACGATCTTGGAGCCGAACCCGAGCCGGGTGAGGAACATCTTCATCTGCTCGGGCGAGGTGTTCTGCGCCTCGTCGAGGATGATGAACGCGTCGTTGAGCGTGCGGCCGCGCATGTAGGCCAGCGGGGCGACCTCGATGGTGCCGGCCGCCAGGAGCTTGGGGATCGTCTCCGGGTCGAGCATGTCGTGCAACGCGTCGTACAGCGGCCTCAGGTAGGGGTCGATCTTCTCCGACAGCGTGCCGGGCAGGAAGCCGAGCCGCTCCCCCGCCTCGACGGCCGGGCGGGTGAGGATGATCCGGCTGATGTCCTTGGCCTGGAGGGCCTGCACGGCCTTGGCCATCGCCAGGTAGGTCTTGCCGGTGCCGGCCGGGCCGATGCCGAAGGTGATCGTGTGCTTGTCGATCGAGTCGACGTAGCGCTTCTGGTTGAGCGTCTTGGGGCGGATGGTGCGGCCCCGGTTGCTCAGGATGTTGAGGGACAGCACGTCGGCCGGACGCTCGGTGCTCTCGGCACGCATCATCGAGATGATCCGCTCGACGGTCTCGGACGTGACGCCCTGGCCGGTGCGGATGATGGTGACGATCTCGTCGAGGAGCCGCTCGGCCAGCGCCACCTCGGCGGGCTCGCCGGTGAGCGTGATCCGGTTGCCGCGGACGTGGACGTCGGCGTCGAAGGCGCGCTCGATGAGGCCGAGGTGCTCGTCGCCGGGGCCGAGGACGCTGACCATGTCGATGCTGTTGGGCACGACGACGGTGTGGGAGGGATGCGGAGTCTCAGTCATATGTGACTCCATGCTAGCGAGCGCGGCGGGGACGGCCCACCGGGTTCGCCGTACCGGGCGGACCGCGGACGTACCGTGTCCCCATGCCGGGTGCCGACCACGACGTCCACGAGTGGTACGACGAGGACCCCGACGACCACGACGACGACACCGAGCCGCAGTGGTTCCCCGGCCAGCACCTCCCCGAGGACGCCCGCCGGATGGGGCTGACCCACCACACGGTCGAGGGCGCCCTGCTCGACTTCGGCGGCCGCCTCGACTCCTCCAAGCCCTGGCACCGGATCACCGCCTGGGCCATGCTCGTCGTCTTCGGCCTGCCGGTGCTCTTCGCGGTGCTCCGGCTGCGCTACCTCTTCTGAGCCCCCTTCGGCGGCGGTCTACGGCTTGCTGACCTGCAGCATCCCCAGGCACATCTCGTCGGTGGTGCCCTCACCCCAGACGACGTAGCGGTCGGGCTGTCCCTCGAACGCGGGCAGCTGGTCGCGCAGCCACTGCACGTGCTTGCAGGTGACCTCCACGGTGTCGCCCGGCTGGAGCGACACGGGCTCGATGTCGCGAGCGCCCTGGTCGTCGAAGTCCCACACCGGGATGTCCAGCACGGTCTGCTCCCGGTCGGTGCCGGGGTTGGTGACCACCCGGATCTCCCGCCCGAGCAGGTGCATGTGCCCGCCCGCCGCGTGGATCGTCATCGGCTCGCGCACGGTCCGGGTGCAGCTCTGCACCTGTCCGGGGCGCGGCTCGCCGCCGCACAGCAGGTAGAGGACGTTGGC
This sequence comes from Nocardioides sediminis, assembly GCF_003047295.1. GTDB lineage: Bacteria > Actinomycetota > Actinomycetes > Propionibacteriales > Nocardioidaceae > Nocardioides > Nocardioides sediminis. The sequence goes on along the minus strand of NZ_PZYZ01000002.1, from coordinate 831,849 downwards.
GGTGCGCGACCCCTCGGCGCCGAAGCGCTGCATGACGTCGAGCATCGAGCTGTCGCGGTCGCACAGCGGGCCGTCGTCGTACGCCGCGCGGCACGGCAGCTCGACGGGTGCCGGGAGCAGCATGGTGTGCAGCTCCTCGAGGTCGCGGGTGCCGGGCGCGAGCCGCAGCTGGGCGGCGGAGGTGTCGGGTTGCGTGCCGGCGAGCAGGTTGTAGTGCACCTGCATGACGATGCGGCTGCCCTTGGCCAGCCTGACCCCGTAGCCCGGCTTGCGCACCGACTCCTCGCCGCCCGGGGCCCAGGCCCCGATCCAGGAGGCGTCGTCGACGTCCTGGAACGTGTCGAGCCCGGTGCCGCCGAAGCACGTCCAGCCCTCGCCGTCCTCGGCCGCATCCTTCTCCTCGGCCACGGCGACCTGGGCGGCCGGCACCTGGAAGAGGATCACGTGGTGGACCACGTCCGGGTTGCCCGGCTGCACCGTCGTGCCGGTGAGCCAGGTGTCGCGCTCGAGCCCGGGGTCGAGGAGGAAGCAGCGGTAGTCGTCGGTGCCGCTGCCGTAGGGGGCGGACGGCGTGTAGGCAGCCGGCATGGTGAGGGTCTCGCGCCGCTCGCCCCTGCGCAGCGGCACCTCGGCGGCGGGCTCGGCGGACGCGTGTCCGTCGCCGTGCCCGGTGGCGCTGTCCTCGCCCTCCCCCGTCCGCTCGTCACCCTCCGCCGCGGCGGCGTCGGTCGCCTCGTGGCCGGAGGAGTGCTCCCCGTCGGTGCCCGAGCAGCCGGCGAGGAGGAGGACGAGGGCGGCGAGGGCCGCCGCGAGGCGGGTGCTCATCCCGGCGGCCACTGCAGCGAGCGTCCGCCGAGGACGTGCAGGTGGGCGTGGAAGACGGTCTGCCCGGCGCCGGCGCCGGTGTTGAAGACCGAGCGGTAGCCCTCGTCGATCCCCTCGCTCTCGGCCACGTCCGCCGCCGCCCGCAGCACGTCGGCGAGCCCGCTCGGCTCGTGGTGGGCCAGCTCGGCCGCGTTGGGGTAGTGGCTGCGCGGCACCACGAGCACGTGCGTCGGCGCCTGGGGGTTGATGTCGCGGAAGGCGATCGTCGTCTCGTCGGCGCGCACGATGTCGGCCGGGACGTCACCGGCCACGATCTTGCAGAAGAGGCAGTCGTCGGGACGTTCGGGCGCGGTCATGCTGCCCAGCGTAGATCCGCGGTCCCCGGCGTGTAACCGGAACGGGTCGCCGTACGTCCCACTAGCGTGAATCGCATGCGCACCGCTTCCCTGGCCCTGTACGCCGCCCTCACCGTCGGGCTGGCCTCGGGCCTGTCCGCCTGCTCGGAGGACGAGCCGGCCGACGACCGGGCCACGACCGGTGCCACCGCCACCGACTCGGCCACCGACACCGCGACCGACACGGACAGCCCCGAGCCCAGCGAGCAGCCGACGGAGGCCCCCTCGGACACGGGCTCGGAGTCGCCGGGTGAGGCCGCAGGTGCAGGCGGGACGGCCGTCCCGGTCTACTACGTCGGCGACACGCCGCAGGGGCCCCGGCTGTTCCGTGAGTTCCAGCAGGTCTCGGGCGACCCGCTGCTGGAGGCGGCCCAGCTCGTCGACGGCGGCACCCCGCAGGACCCCGACTACCGCACCGAGTGGCCGAGCGTGGGAATCGAGTCCGTGCAGGCGACCGACGGCGTACTGCTGGTGACCATCGCCGGCGACGGCTTCACCGACCGCCCCGACGGGATGTCCAAGCGCTCGGCGAGGCTCGCCGTGCAGCAGCTCGTGTACACGCTCCAGGGCGTCCAGCAGGAGCGGGTGCCCGTGGTCTTCCAGCGCAGCGGCGCCGGCTCCACCCTCTTCGGCATCGACACCGGCTCGCCCGTCTCCAACGCCCCGGCCCTCGACGTGCTGGGCCTGGTCAACATCACCTCGCCCGAGCAGGGCGAGGTGGTCGAGGGCGACACCCTCGAGGCGAGCGGGGTGGCGTCCTCCTTCGAGGCCACCGTGCCGTGGGAGATCCGTCGTGGGAACGAGGTCGTCCTCGACGGCTTCGCGACCGCGGAGGGCTGGATGGACCGGCTCTACCCGTGGGAGGCCTCCATCGACGTCTCCGGTCTCGAGCCGGGTGGCTACACCTTCGTCGCGCGCACCGACGACCCCTCCGGGGGCGCCGAGGGCGCCGGGCCGCACGAGGACAGCAAGGACTTCACCCTCCGCTGACCGGGCGCTGACCGGGCAGTTTCGTACCGCTGGAACCACGTGACCGGGCCGTACCTGACCGCTGGGTCGCAACCCAGGTGCATGGAAGTGCCCGGTCGGCACCATCCAGCGCGACGAAAGCGCCCGGTCAGCGCCAGCGGTCGGTTCGGGAGAGCAGCGCGGCGACGGCGACGACGCCCGCGGTCGACGTACGCAGCACCTCGTCGCCGAGGCGGACGGTGACGGCTCCGGCCGCCTCCAGTGCCGCCAGCTCCTCGGGAGCGATGCCGCCCTCGGGGCCGACCACGACGACGACCCGACCCGACGCGGGCACCTCGACGCCGGACAGCGGCACGGACGCGTCCTCGTGGAGCACGACGGCGAGGTCGGCCTCCGCCACCAGCTCGCGGACCGCGTCCGTGGAGGCGAGCGGTGTCACGGTGGGCAGCCAGGAGCGGCGCGACTGCTTGCCGGCCTCGCGGGCCGTGGCCTGCCACTTCGCGTGCGCCTTGACGGCGCGCTCGCCCTTCCACACCGCGACCGAGCGGGACGCGGCCCACGGGACGACGACGTCGACGCCGACCTCGGTCAGCACCTCGACGGCCAGCTCGCCGCGGTCGCCCTTGGGCAGCGCCTGCACGACGGTGAAGGCCGGCGACGGCTTGTCGGAGGACGCCACCGTGGCGACCTCGACCGTGAGGGAGCGCTTGCCGGTGGCCGTCACCGCCCCGGTCACCGAGCGGCCCTCGCCGTCGGTCAGCACCACCTGCTCGCCGACGCGCAGGCGGCGCACAGCGACGGCGTGGTGGGCCTCGTCGCCGGTCACCTCGACCGTCGCGCCGACGGCGACGCCGTCCAGCGACGGGACCAGGTGGACCGGGAGGCTCATGCGGCCGCGCCGCTCGGTGCTGCCATCAGTGCTGGTTGAACGCGTCGCGCAGCCGACCGAACATCGACTTCTGCGGCGCCTGGACAGCACCGTCCGGCGACTCCTCGCCGCGGATGGCGGCCAGCTCGCGCAGCAGCTCCTCCTGGCGGGCGTCGAGGCGGGTCGGGGTGTCGACGACGACGTTGACGACGAGGTCGCCGCGACCGCCGCGCAGCCCCGGGACGCCGAAGCCGCGGAGCACCTGCTCGCTGCCGGACTGGGTGCCGGGACGGATCTCCAGGTCGTAGTCGGTGCGCACCTCGGAGTCCTCGGGAGTCTCCAGGTCGGCCTCGAGCAGCGGCAGGGTCAACGTGGTGCCCAGCGCGGCGGCCGTCATCGGCAGCGTCACCGTGCAGTGCAGGTCGTTGCCGTGCCGGGTGAAGGTCGGGTGCGGCTCGACGTGGATCTCGACGTAGAGGTCACCGGGCGGGCCGCCGCCGGGGCCGACCTCGCCCTGCTCGCTGAGCTGGACGCGGGTGCCGTGGTCGACGCCGGCCGGGATCTTGACCGTCAGGTTGCGGCGCGACCGGACCCGGCCGTCGCCGGAGCACTCGCGGCAGGGGTCCGGGATGATCTGGCCGAAGCCGCGGCAGGCCGCGCACGGGCGCAGGGTGCGGATCTCGCCGAGGAACGAGCGCTGCACCTGGGCCACCTCACCGGCCCCGCGACAGGTCTCGCAGGTGATCGGCTGGGTGCCCGGCGACGCGCCGTCGCCGTGGCAGGTCGTGCACACGACCGCCGTGTCGACCTTGAGGTCCTTGGTGGTGCCGAAGGCAGCCTCGGCGAGCTCGATGTCGAGCCGGATGAGGGCGTCCTGGCCGCGGCGCACGCGCTGGCGGGGTCCGCGACCCTGGCCGCCGGCGGCGCCACCGGGCGCCCCGCCGCCGAAGAACGCGTCCATGATGTCGGTGAACGAGAAGCCCTGGCCCTGGCCGAAGCCTGCCGCGCCGCCGCCGAACGGGTCGCCGCCGCGGTCGTACGCCGCGCGCTTCTGCGGGTCGGAGAGGACCTCGTAGGCGCGGGAGACCTCCTTGAACCGGTCCTGGGTCTCGGGGTCGGGGTTGACGTCCGGGTGGAGCTGGCGGGCCAGCCCGCGGTAGGCCTTCTTGATGGTGGCCGCGTCAGCGTCGCGGGAGACGCCGAGCAGCTCGTAGAGATCCTGGGTCACTGGTGTCCTTCGTCGAGGATCCGGGAGACGTACCGCGCGACGGCGCGCACGGCAGCCATGGATCCGGGATAGTCCATGCGGGTCGGCCCCACCACGCCGAGCGTGGCGAAGGCCTGGTCTGCTGGGCCGTAGCCGGTGGCCACGACGCTGGTCGAGGAGAGCTCGGAGTAGGGCCCCTCGTGCCCGATGCGCACGGTGACGGCGTCGCCGCTGGTCGCCTCGCCGAGGAGCTTGAGCAGCACGACGTGCTCCTCGAGCGCCTCGAGCAAGGGCCGGACGGCGGTGTCGAAGCTGTCGCCGTAGCGGGCCAGGTTGGCCGCCCCGCCGACGGCGACACGCTCGTCGCTGCGGTGGTCCGACATCGCCTCGGTCAGCGCGGTGGTGAGGCCGCGCGCGAGCGCGGCCGCGTCGGGAGGCACCTCCTCGGGGAGGCGGCCCAGCGCCTGGATGGCCTCGGCGATCCGCTCGCCCGCTGCCGCCTGGTTGATGCTCACGCGCAGGTCGGCGAGCTGCTCCTCGCTGACCTCCGCACCGTGCTCGACCAGCCGCTGCTCGACGCGCCCGGTGCTGAGGATGAGGATCACCATGACGCGGGTCGGGGTCAGCGACACCAGCTCCACGTGGCGCACCGTGCTGCGCGACAGCGTGGGGTACTGCACGATCGCGACCTGCCGGGTGAGCTGGCTCAGCAGCCGCACCGAGCGTCGTACGACGTCGTCGAGGTCGACCGCGCCGTCGAGCAGCGTGGTGATGGCGCGGCGCTCGGCCGCGCTCATCGGCTTGACGCCGGTGAGCCGGTCGACGAAGAGCCGGTAGCCCTTGTCGGTGGGCACCCGCCCCGCGCTCGTGTGCGGCTGGTGGATGAAGCCCTCGTCCTCGAGCGCCGCCATGTCGTTGCGCACGGTCGCCGGCGACACCCCGAGGCTGTGCCGCTCGACGAGGGCCTTGGAGCCGACCGGCTCCTCGGTGGCGACGTAGTCCTCGACGATCGCCCGGAGGACGGCGAGCCTGCGGTCCTCGCTCATGCGTCCCTCCTGTCCGGTTGCTCGTCTGGCACTCGCTGATCGTGAGTGCCAAGCCTACTAGGGTCGGTCCCATGACTGACACCAGCGAGCCGTCCTTCGTCGAGGTGGCCGACCGCGTCTGGGTCGCCCACCACGACTGGATGCACGTCAACATCACCCTGGTGGGCGGTGCGGACGGCCTGGTGATGGTCGACACGCACGGGTCCGCGCACGCGGCACGCCAGGTCGCGGACGCCGTACGACGCCTCGGCGCCGGGCCCGTGACGGCGCTGGTCAACACCCACGACCACTGGGACCACTGGTTCGGCAACGACGTGATGGTCACCGCGCTCGGCGACGTGCCCATCCACGCCACGGACTTCGCGCTCGAGCAGATGGCGCGCACCGGAGACCGGCCCGACGCCGAGCAGTTCACCGGCAACGCCCGGGCCGAGGAGATCCTCGACACCCCCCTGCGGCCCGCCACCCACGGCTTCTCCTCCGCCGTCGCCCTCGACCTCGGCGACCGGGCCGTCGAGCTCATCCACCCCGGACGCGGCCACACCGCCGGCGACCTCGTCGTCCGGGTTCCCGACGCCGACGTGATCGTCGCCGGGGACCTCGTCGAGGAGTCGGACAAGCCGTTCATCGGCGACGACTCGTTCCCGCTGGAGTGGCCGCTGACCCTGGACCTGGTGCTCGGCCTGACGACCGACGCGACCGTCGTCGTCCCCGGGCACGGTCGGCTCGTCGACAAGGACTTCGTGCACGAGCAGCGCACCGAGCTCGGGATCATCGCCGAGACGGTCCGCGACCTCGCGAGCCGCGGCGTGCCGGTCGGGCGGGCCCTCGACGAGGGCGAGTGGCCGTGGGACCGGAGCCTGCTCGCCTCCGCGGTGCGGCTGGGCTACGAGCACCTCCCCCGCAGCCAGAAGCGGCTGCCGCTCATCTGACCCCGCCCATCCGTCGGGGGGTTTACGCGGCGGCGGCGCTCGCGTAGGAACGACGCATGACCGAATCCAGCGATGTGCCCCAGGCCAGCTCGACCACCAGCGAGGCCGACGCCGACCACGAGGGCGGCTCCGCGTCCCCCGACGACCAGCAGCTCGCCGGCGTCTCCGACGACCAGCTGCCCGAGGACCTCCAGCCCGGTGAGGACAACCCGCTCGCCGAGCCCCTCGATCCCGACGACGAGGCCACCAAGGACCGCGACGAGCTCGGGATGGACGACACGCAGGACGACACCACCGGCACCTACGAGTCCTCGGGCGAGACCCCGAGCACGGAGGACTCCGACTCGGGCTCCGACGAGGAGACCGACCCCGAGTCCGTCAGCGGCGACGGCGCCCAGGGCGCCGGCATCTCCGGCTGACGACCGGCTCGCGACGTGACCCGGCGGCGTGGCACCCCCACGCCGCCGGGTCGCCCGCCTAGCGTTGTGCGGTGCCTTCCCCCGCAGACCGCTACGGCTCCGACGTCCTCGCCACCGACTGGCGCGCCCCGAGGAACGGGCGTGCCGCCGAGACCCCGGCCGAGCTCGGCCAGGTCGTCGAGGAGGTCACCACCGACTGGTGCGGCGAGGTCGTCGCCGTCGACCGGGACCTCGACACGCTGACGCTCGAGGACCGACGCGGCAAGCGGCGTACGTTCCCGCTCGGCCCCGGCTTCCTGCTGGAGGGCCGTCCCGTGGTGCTGACCCGCCCCGTCACCCGCTCCGCGCCGGCCCGTCCCACGCGTACGGCGAGCGGCTCGGTCGCCGTCCACGGCGCCAAGGCCCGCGTCGCCCGGGCCAGCCGGATCTTCGTCGAGGGCCGCCACGACGCCGAGCTCGTCGAGAAGGTCTGGGGCGACGACCTGCGCATCGAGGGCGTGGTCGTCGAGTACCTCGGCGGCGTGGACGACCTGGCCGACCACCTGCGCGACTTCGGACCCGGGCCCCAGCGGCGGGTCGGGGTGCTCGTCGACCACCTGGTCCGGGGCTCGAAGGAGAGCCGGATCGCGGCCAGCATCGCCAAGTCCGAGGTCGGCAAGCACGTGCTGATCGTCGGCCACCCGTTCATCGACATCTGGCAGGCCGTCAAGCCGCAGCGCCTCGGCTTCGAGCGCTGGCCCGACGTGCCCCGGTCGATCGACTGGAAGACCGGCACCTGCCAGCAGCTCGGCTGGCCGCACCGCGACCAGGCCGACATCGCGCGGGCCTGGAAGCACATCCTGGGCGGCGTGCGCGGCTTCGAGGACCTCGACCCCGCGCTGCTCGGGCGGGTCGAGGAGCTGATCGACTTCGTCACCGCTCCCGGCTCCTGAGATCGATCCGCGCCGGGTAGTTTGGGGCGATCTCGTAGGCGGAACCGCCCTCAGACCACCGATTTCGTCCCAAACTACGTGGGTCAGGCGGTGAGGTCGCGCACCACGGCGTCGGCGAGCAACCGACCACGCCGGGTGAGCACGAGCCGCTCGGTGACCAGCTCGACGAGCCCCTCCTCCACCAGCCGCGCCACCTGGGCGCGACCGGTGCGGCCCAGCGCCAGCACCGGCAGCCCGTCGCGCAGCCGGATCTCGAGCAGGATCCGCTCGAAGCGGCGGTCGGCCTCGGAGAGCAGCTCGCGACCCTGCGCCGGGCTCAGGCCGGCGGCCAGCCGGTCGGCGTACGCCGCGGGGTGCTTGACGTTCCACCACCGCACGCCACCGATGTGGGAGTGGGCCCCCGGGCCGGCACCCCACCAGTGGCCGCCGGTCCAGTAGAGCATGTTGTGGCGGCAGCGGCTCTCGGGCCGTCGCGCCCAGTTGGAGACCTCGTACCACTCCAGCCCGGCGGCGGTGAGGCGCTCGTCGGCGAGGTCGTACTTGTCGGCCGCGTCGTCCTCGTCGGGCACCGGCAGCTCCCCGCGCCGGACCCTTCGGGCCAGCGCGGTGCCCTCCTCGACGATGAGGGAGTAGGCCGAGACGTGGTCGGGCTCGCAGGCCAGCGCGGCGTCCAGGCTGGTCTCCCAGTCGGCCAGCGACTCCCCCGGCGTGCCGTAGATGAGGTCGAGGCTGACCTCCTGGAAGCCGGCCGCCCGGGCCCACTGCACCGCGGCGGGAACCCGCAGCGGGTCGTGGGTGCGGTCCAGGACGGCGAGCACGTGGTCGACGGCGGACTGCATGCCGAAGCTGATCCGGTTGAAGCCGGCCGACCGCAGCTCCTCGAGGTCCCAGGCCGCGACGCTGTCGGGGTTGGCCTCGGTGGTGATCTCGACGTCGTCGGCCAGCCCGAACTCGGCGGCCGCGCTGGCGATCACCGCGCCGAGGTCCGCCGGCCGAAGCAGGGTCGGCGTACCCCCGCCGAAGAAGATCGTCTCGATCTTGACGTCGCGGTGCCCGAGGACCTTGCGGGCCAGCCGGATCTCGTCGATCACGGCCCCGGCGTACGACGACCGCGAGGCGCCGGGGGTGTCCCCGAGCTCCTCGGCGGTGTAGGTGTTGAAGTCGCAGTAGCCGCAGCGCACGGTGCAGAAGGGCACGTGGACGTAGAGGCCGAACGGGCGGTGCCCGAACTCCGCCCACGCGTCGTCGGGGATCGAACCGTCCGACGGCGCGGGGTCACCGACGGGTTGAGCGGGGGGCACTCGCCCATCCTGTCACCGAGGGGGGTCGGACGGGCACATCGAGGGTCGCGACGTGTCCGCCTCGACCGAGCCGGGAACGCGAACGGGTGCCGGTGGTCTCCCACCGACACCCGTTCGGCGTCGCGATCCTGTGCGGTCCTGTGCGGGGACCCGGAGCAGGGCCAGAGGTCAGGCGTAGAGCTTCTCGATCGTGTCGTGGTAGTTGTCCTCGACGACGTTGCGCTTGACCTTCATCGACGGGGTGAGCTCGCCCGACTCGACGGTGAGGTCGTGGTCGAGGAGCTCCCACTTCTTGATGGTCTCCCAGCGGTTGAGCTTGGCGTTGAGCTCCTCGACGTACCCCGCGACCATCTCGCGCACCTGCGCGCTCTGGACGATCTCGGTGTACGAGGCCCCCTCCATGCCGTTCTCGGCGGCCCAGCCGGCCATCGCGTCGGGGTCGAGGGTGACGAGCGCGACGACGTAGTTGCGCTCGTTGCCGAACACCATGAACTGGCTGGCGTAGGGGCAGATCGCCTTGAACTTCGACTCGATCGCGGGCGGGGCGATGTACTTGCCGCCGGAGGTCTTGAAGAGCTCCTTGATGCGGCCGGTGATGGTGAGGTAGCCGTCGGCGTCCAGCGAGCCCTTGTCGCCGGTGTGCAGCCAGCCGTCGGCGTCGAGCGCCCGGGCGGTCTCCTCGGGGAGGTTGTGGTAGCCGTCCATGACGTGCGGCCCGCGCAGCAGCACCTCGTCCCCGTCCCCGATCTTGACCTCCGCACCCGGGAGGGCCTTGCCGACGGTGCCGATGCGGTTGTCGCCCGGCCGGTTGACGGTCGCGCCGGCCGAGTTCTCGGTCATGCCGTAGCCCTCGAGGATGACGATGCCGGCGGCGTTGAACCACTCGGCGATCTCCGAGTTGAGCGCGGCGGCGCCGGAGATGAAGAAGCGCACCCGTCCACCGAAGCGCTCGCGGACCTTGCTGAAGACCAGCTTGTCGAAGAGGCCGTGCTGGAGCTTGAGGGTGAGGGGGACAGACTTGCCCTCCCGCTTGAGCGCCTCGACCTTGAGGCCGGTCTCGAAGGCCTTGTGGAAGATCTTCTCCTTGGCGCCACCCTCGGCGGCCTGCATGGTCTGGATCCGGCTGTAGGCCTTCTCGAAGATGCGCGGCGCGGCGCCCATGAACGTCGGCTTGACCGTCGCGCAGTTGTCCACGATCTTCTCGACCCGGCCGTCGACGGCGGACGCGAAGCCGCACGCGAGCTGCGTGGACAGCAGGACCTTGCCGAACGAGTGCGCCAGCGGCAGCCACAGGAACTGCAGGTCGTTCTCGTCGAGGATGTCGAGGACCCGGATGGCCTCGCCCTCGAAGACCCAGGACCGGTGCTGCAGCCGGACGCCCTTGGGGCGGCCCGTGGTGCCCGAGGTGTAGATCAGCGTGGCGAGCTGGTCGGGCGCGATGGCCGCGGCCTTCTCGGCGATGACCCCCGGGTGCTCGGCGAGGTAGGCGGTGCCGAGCTCGGCGAGCTGGTCCAGGGAGATGACCCAGTCACCGTCGGTCGCCCCGTCGAAGGTGATGACCTTGACGAGGTGGGGCAGCTCGGCCTTGCGCTCCCGCAGCTTGGCGACCTGCTCGTCGTCCTCGGCGAAGACGAAGTGCGACTCGGAGTCGCTGAGGATGTACGCCGTGTCCTCGGCGTTGGTGGTCGGGTAGACGGTGGTCGTGGCGCCGGCGGCGCACATCACCGCGAGGTCGGCCAAGATCCACTCGTAGCGCGTGCCGGACACGATGCCGACCCGCTGCTCGGGCTCGAGGCCGAGGGAGAGCAGCCCGGCCGCCAGCGCCTCGACACGGTCACCGGCCTGCTGCCAGGTCACGGACTCCCAGGCCTCGCCCTTGGGGTAGCGGAAGGCCTCGCTGGAGGGGGACTTGGCGACGCGGTCGAGGAAGAGGACCGCCACGTTGGGCTTGAGGTTGTCGACGAAGCTCGTGTCGTGCTGGATCGGCATGGGACTCCCTGGGTCGATCGGGTGGGTGCTCACCCGGGTGAGGGCTGACGTGCTTGGGGAGTAACCTAGATCACCCGGTTACGCGGCGGTAGCAAACTCGCGGACTGGTCATCCCACCCCTGCGGGTCGGGCGTCCCGGCCCGGGCACCCGTCACGGCAGCAGCACGTGCCCGTGGCGCATCTTCCACAGGAAGTACTTCTCGAAGCCGAGCTTCATCAGGTGCGCCTGCGGGCCGGGGATCAGCATCCCGTGCTTGCGCGGCGGGAGCATCTTGTCGGCCAGGATCACCACACCGTTGTTGCCCGCGTCCATCACGCAGATCGCGGGGATGTCGCCGAACTCCTTGTGCTCCCCGGGTTCCTCGCCCCGGACCTGCGCGGCGATGTTGCGCGCGGCGACCTTGGCCTGGGTCTCGGTGGGGAACCCGGTCTTGGGGATCCCGACGGGCGTCGGGGTCTGCCACGGCACCTCGACGGCGGCGGCCACGCCCACGGCGTACACGTCGTCGAAGGCCTGCGACTGGTAGGTGTCGCGGACCGGGACGTAGCCCTTGGCGTCCACCAGGCCGGGGGTGCCGGCCAGGAACTCCTGCCCGAGGAACGGCGGGACCACCATCCCGAAGGCGAACGGCAGCACCTCCCCGTCGCCGAGGACCAGCGCGCCGTCGTCGACGTGGTCGATGGGGGTCGCGAGCCGGGTGTCGATCCCCTCCTTCTTGAGGAACATCCCCAGGAGGCTCTCGCCGTGCGGGAGCCCACCGATGCCGAAGTGCCCGAGGAACGGCTCGGCGGTGACGTAGGTGAGCGAGACGTCGTTGTGGAGCCCGGCCTTGCGCAGCTGGTACGAGGTGTTGAAGAGGAACTCGTACGCCGCCCCGAAGCAGCCGGCGCCCTGGGTGGCGGCGATGACCACGTCGCCCGGGTTGTCCAGGAACTTCTGCCAGGCCAGCGCCGTGCGCTCGGCCTCGGCCAGCGTCGTGATGGTGACGGCGTTCTCGGCGAAGCCGGGCACCACGTCGGCCTGGTTGCGGTAGCCGGTGGCGATGACGAGATAGTCGTAGCCGAGCACCTGGCCGTCGTCGAGGGTCACGCGGCGCGTGGTCGCGTCGACGTGCGTGGCCGCGGCGTGCTCGAACCCGACCCCGTGCTCCTCCAGGGTGGGCACCACGTCGAAGGTGATGTCCTCGCGGTCGCGCTTGCCGAACGGCAGCCAGATGAGGCTCGGCGTGAACAGGAACGTCCGCTCCGGGCTGACCACGGTGACGTCGACGTCCCCGTGCAGCTCGTGCCGGACGGCCAGTGCTGCCGTCAGGCCGGCGAAGTTCGTGCCGAGGACAAGGACCTTCGTGCGCATCGTGCACCTCCGGGGGTGGGGAATCTCCTACCTCCTTGCTACCGGCGTGCGCATGTGCCGGAGCAGGGCTGATGGACCCGCGCTCGGTGCCGGAGGTCCCGGGTCCCCGGTCCTTCAGTGGCCCCGTCCGGGTCAGTCCTGGACGGCCTTGGCGATCGCGATGCACCGGGTGATCCACTCCCGCTCGCCGGCGTCGAGGTCACGCCCGGCCCGCTCGGCGTCCTGGACCGACCAGTGCGCGTTGAGGACCATCCGGACCACCACCCAGTCGCGCGCCCGGTGCTCGTCGAGGCCGGCGGCGTCGACGACGGTGTGGAAGCGCCGGCGCAGTCCCTCGCGGACCGACTGGCCGACCGCCAGCTCGTCCCAGCGGTTCCAGAGCAGGGGGGCCGGCTCGTAGTGGGGGTCGCCGTCCATCGGCTTGGGGTCGATGGCCAGCCAGGGCTCGCGGTCGGCGGCCAGCACGTTGGCGTAGTGGAGGTCGCCGTGGACGATGACGCCGCTGCTGGACTCGTCGGCGACGAGGTCGCGGGCCAGCGCGAGCGCCTGCTCGACCAGCCGGCGCGGAACGGGTGCGTTGCGCGGCATCCGGGCGAGCGCGGCGGTCCACCGCTCGACGTACGACGTGACGGTGCGCAGCTGCGGCAGTGCAGGCACGTGCAGCCGGCGGTAGAGCCCGGCGACCACCTCGCACGCCTCGACGTCACACAGGTCGCCGAGGTCCTCGGTGTGCAGGCGCTCGAGCAGGAGCGCCCGCCGGTGTGGGTCGGCGCGCAGCAGCAGGACCGCGCCGTCGCCGTGCCAGCGCTGCAGGGCGAGGCCCTCGTGGAGGGACTCGTCGTCGCCGTCGAAGGAGACCTTGAGCACCGCGGGACGGCCCCCGGTCGTCCGCACGGGCTGGGCGAGCGAGCAGTAGCCGTGCATCGGCGGCCCGTCGAGGGTGAGCTGCCACTCCTCGACGACGTCTGCGGCCAGGCGCGGCAGCCGGTCCAGCCAGGCCGCCCAGTCCGGCCCCAGCCCCCGCTGGGCGTCCAGGCCGGGCGGAATGGGGAACGGCATGGCGGCAACCCTAGGCTTCCGCGCATGACCGACCCCCGCGACGTCCTCTCCCCCGCGATCTCCGCCGCGATCGGGCGTGCGCTGGGCCCCGAGCACGAGGGGGCCGATCCGGTGCTGCGCCCCAGCCAGTACGCCGACGTGCAGGCCAACGCCGCGCTCGCGCTCGCCAAGCGGGTCGGCACCTCCCCGCGGGAGGTGGCCGCCCGCGTCGTCGCGGAGCTGGACGACCTGCCGGCGACGGTCGAGATCAGCGGGCCGGGCTTCCTCAACATCACCTTCGACGACGTCTGGGTCGCCTCGCTGCTCGGCGGCCTCGCCGCGGACCCGCGGCTGGGCGTGCCGACCCAGGAGGCGCAGGTGGTCCCGATCGACTACAGCGCCCCCAACGTCGCCAAGGAGATGCATGTCGGCCACCTCCGCACCACGGTCGTCGGCGACGCGCTCGCGCGCACCCTGGAGCACCTCGGCCACCGGGTCGTGCGGCAGAACCACATCGGCGACTGGGGCACGCCGTTCGGCATGCTCATCGAGCACCTGCTCGCCGTGGGCGAGGGCTCGGAGGAGGCGCTGCTCCTCGAGAGCGACCCCAACGCCTTCTACCAGGCCGCCCGGGCGGAGTTCGACGGCGACGAGGACTTCGCCACCCGTTCCCGGGCGCGGGTGGTCGCGCTCCAGGCGGGCGACCAGGAGACGCTGCGGCTGTGGGCCGAGCTCGTCGAGCTCTCGCGCCACTACTTCAACCGGATCTACAGCACCCTCGGCGTGACCCTCACCGACGACGACCTGGCGGGCGAGTCGACGTACAACGCGGACCTCGCAGGCATCTGCGACGAGCTCGAGGCGAAGGGGCTCGCCACGGTCAGCGACGGCGCGCTGTGCGTCTTCCTCGAGGGCCACACCGGACGCGAGGGCAAGCCGGTGCCGCTGATCATCCGCAAGTCCGACGGCGGCTACGGCTACGCCACCACCGACCTGGCCACGATCCGGCACCGGGTCGAGCGGCTCGGCGCCGACCGCTGCCTCTACGTCATCGGCGCACCCCAGGCGCTGCACCTCGAGATGGTCTGGGAGACCGCCCGCCTCGCGGGCTGGCTGCCCGACGACGTCGAGGTCGTGCACGTGAAGATCGGCAACGTGCTCGGGGAGGACCGCAAGATCCTGCGCACCCGCTCCGGCGCCCCTCTTCGGCTGATGGCGCTGCTCGAGGAGGCGCAGGCCAACGCGCGTCGCGAGGTCGACTCGACCCGCCCGGAGCTGGCCGAGGAGGTCCGCGCCGCCATCGCCCCGGTGGTCGGCATCGGGGCGGTGAAGTACGCCGACCTGTCGGTCGCCCACGACTCGGAGTACGTCTTCGACCTCGACCGGATGCTCGCCTTCACCGGCAACACCGGCCCCTACCTGCAGTACGCCGCCGCGCGCATCCACTCCATCTTCCGCTCCGCCGGCGTCGTCCCGTCGCACGCCGCCCCGATCGTCCTGGGTGAGCCCGCCGAGCGGGCGCTGGCCCTGCAGCTCCTGCGGTTCGGGACCGTGGTGGCCGAGGTGGGCGACACCCTGGAGCCACACCGGCTGTGCACCTACCTGTTCGACCTCGCCCAGGACTTCTCGGCGTTCTACGAGCACTGCCCGGTGCTGCGGGCGGCGACGCCGCAGCTGCGCGAGTCGCGGCTGTCACTGGCCGGGCTGACGCTGGCGGTGCTCGTCCAGGGGCTCGACCTGCTGGGGATCGAGACGCCCGAGCAGATGTGACTACGCCTGGTCGAAGGCGGCCACCAGGTCGCTGAGGTACTTCTGGAAGCCCGGGCACGTCGAGATGTCGTGCGCGCGGCAGCTGAAGGCGTGCTCGGTCATCGCCCGGGAGATGCGCATCTCCTCCATCCGCCGGTCGAGGTCGTCGAGGTGCGCCTGGAGGACCGCGTGGCGTTCCGGCGCGTCCGCGTGCAGCATCACCGAGACCTGGTCGAGCGACATGCCGGCCGCCTTGCTGCGCTGGATCGCCGCGACGCGCGAGACGTCGTCGAGGCCGTAGCGACGCCGGCCCGCGCTGTCGCGAACCGGCTCGAGCAGGCCCACCGACTCCCAGTGTCGGAGGACGTTGGTGGGCAGGTCGAAGCGCTCGGCGACCTCACCGACGGACCACGTGCGATCACGGCTTGACTTCATCCCGACATGAAGTCACAGGCTGCTCCCACCTGACAAGCCCAGCACCGATCCAGGGAGATCACATGTACGACGCACTCGTCATCGGCGGCGGTCCCGCCGGCCTCCAGGCGGCCCTGACCCTCGGCCGGATGCACCGACCCACGCTGCTCCTCGACTCGGGGGCCTACCGCAACACCCCGGTCGACGCCATGCACAACATCCTCACCAACGACGGTCGGGACCCGGCGGAGTTCCGCGCGATCGTCCGCGGCGAGCTCGAGGAGTACTCCGACGTCGAGGTCCGCGACGTCGCGGCCTCCACGGTCGCGCGCCGGGACGACGGGACCTTCTCGGCCACGCTGGCCGACGGGACGGTGGTGGGGTCGCGCACGGTGGTGCTCGCCACCGGCGTGCGCGACGTCATGCCCGACGTCCCCGGCTTCGCCGAGCAGTGGGGCCGCACCGTGCACATGTGCCCCTTCTGCCACGGCCACGAGATGTCCGGGAAGCGCGTCGCCGTCCAGGACTCCCCCGCCGCCGGGCACCAGGTGGCGATGCTGTCGCCGATCGCCGCCTCGGTCGAGGTCGTCCCGCCGGTGACCGCGGTGGAGATGACCTCCGAGGGCCTGCACGTCGAGTCGGAGTCCGGCAAGGTCGTCGTGGACGGCCTCTTCGCGCACCCCGCCTTCGAGCAGGCGGCGCCCTTCGCCGCCCAGCTCGGCCTCGAGCTGCGCGAGAGCGGGTGCGTCGCGGTCAACCTGCTCGGCCAGACCAGCGTCCCAGGCGTGTACGCCGCCGGGGACCTCGCGCACGTCGCCGACCTGCCGATGCCCATGGCCTCGGTGCTCGCGGCGGCGTACGCCGGTCAGCTGGCGGGCGCCTCGGTCCTGCGGGACATGGTCATGCCGGCGCACTGACGCCGTCGCCGGTCCGGGTCAGGCGCGGTGGCGGCCGGCGCTCGGGGCGGGGGCGGAGTGGAGGAGCTCGAGGTCCGTGAACTCCTCGCACATCCCCCGCACGTCCTCCGGGCTGTCCGAGGGACCGAACGCCATCACCGCGACCCCGGCGGCGTTGAGCCGCTGGACGAGCGGGTAGGCGGAGGTGAGGTCACCCACGAGCACCACCGCGTCCACGGCGTCGTCGCGGGCCAGGTCGACCGCGTCGACGGTCAGGGCGACGAGCGACCTCTCGTCCTGGGCCCGGCCGTGGGCCGGGGCGAACTGGTGGCACGGCTGGATGCCGTGGTGCCGCAGCCGAGGCATCAGCTCCTGGCCCTCGGGTGACGACCAGTCGCCGTACGCAGGGGCGACGTTGACGGAGCCGTGGTCGGCCAGCAGGTCGAACACCTCGTCGGCCGACTCCGCCGTGACCACCCGCGCGTCGATGAGCACCGCCAACCGCCGCGCGAGCTGCGGCCGCGTCCGCCCGCGGCGTCGACGGGGCAGGGCGACCCGGGCGACGCCCTCGCGATCCTGCCCCTCGTCGAGGCCGAGGGCAGCCGCGCCCTGCGGATCGACGACGCGCTCCGGGTACTCGACGGTCGACTCGGGCGCCACCAGCGCCGGGTCGAGCGCGGCGCTCGCGTCACCGCCGCGCTGCCCGCGCGACGGTCCCCCGCGGTCCTGCTGCTCGAGGTCGTCGCTGACCGCCAGCCACCGCCTGACCAGCGCGCTAAGCGACACCTTCGGCTCGGTGACCAGCGATCCCTGTCGGGTGGCCGGCGGCCACTCCTCAACATGTGTCATGTGTGCACATCCCCCCGGACGTCTTCGACACCCCGACGATGACGCGTCGCCGCCGTCCGCGACGTGGGAATCACCCGAACGGGTGTGTCTGTCTGGACCACTCGTCTCGGTTCCCGAGACGAGTCCGCAGCCGGGTCACGGCACCGGCGCCGCGACGTCCGGCCGCTGGGGGTCCGCCAGCTCGGGCAGGACCAGGTTGAAGCGTCGGCGTTGCGCGCTGATCACGACGTCCTCGGACTCGGCGAACCCCGTGTGCGGGTCGAGTGCCGTGAGGACGTAGCGACCCAGCGGCGGCAGCCCGAGCTCGTAGTGACCCCCCTCGTCGGTCCGGGTCGCGCCCACGGACTCGCCCGAGGCGTCGGTGAGCACGACCAGCGCGTCGTCGATCGGCCACCCGCCGCGGGAGACGACGCCGGCGACCGTGAGCCGTTCGTCGAGCTCGAGGACCGAGTCGGTCCCGGACGAGAGCTGGCGCAGCTCCGACCGCGGGGCCCAGCCCTCCGCGGAGAAGACGACGAGGTACTCCCCCGGCCCGGGCAGCACCACCGACCAGCGGCCGTCGTTGTCGGCGCGTGCCCAGTCGGCCTGCCGGCCGCCCCGGTCCAGCACGGAGACCACCGCCAGGCGCGCCGGCCTGCCGTCGGTGCGCTGCACCCGACCGCGTACGACGACCTCGGCACCGACGTCGGCCCGGCGCACGGCGTCGCCCCGCGCGACCGCGGGTCGTTCGCCGGGGACCGTGGGGCGGGCGGCGAGGACGGGCGCCGGCCGGGCCGGGATGAGGAACCCGACCGCGGCACCGAGGAACGCGGCCACCGCGGCGATCCAGCTCATGGCGTGCAGCGCCGCCTCGGACGGGTAGGCGCTCCCCACCGCGACGCCCGCCGTGAGGACAGCGGCGACGGTCGCCGAGCACGTCGAGGTCCCGATGGAGCGCACCACCGTGTTGAGCCCGTTGGCGGCGGCGGTCTCGCTGATCGGCACCGACTGCATGATGAGCACCGGCATCGCTGCGAAGCCGACCGCGACGCCGACCGAGATGATCGAGACGCCGACCATGAGCTCGACGAGCGAGCCGTCGAACAGCACCCGCACGACGTACCCGAAGCCCGTGATGCACAGCCCGGCGATCAGGGTGGTGCGCGCGCCGAACCTCCGGGTGACGGATGCGGACACCGGCGCCATCAGGACCATCAGCACGCCGCCGGGCAGCATCGCCAGACCGGCCTCGGTGACCCCGAGGCCGAACCCGACACCCGACTCGACGGGGATCTGCAGCTGCTGGGTGGCGACGAGCAGGTTCGCGAACATGGCGAAGCCGGCCAGCAGCGACGCGACGTTGGTGAGCAGCACCGGGCGGCGCGTCGAGGTGCGCAGGTCGACGAGCGGCTCGCCGGTGCGCAGCTCCCAGGGAGCCCACAGCGCGAAGAACAGCACCGCCACCGTGAAGGACAGCAGGGTCCACTGCGACGTCCAGCCCCACACGCCGCCCTTGGAGATGCCCAGCAGCAGGGCCGTCAAGGCGATGGACATCAGGATGGCGCCCAGCCAGTCGAAGCGCCCGGGCGTCCGCACGCCCGATTCGGGCACCACGGTGAGGACGAGCGCCAGCATCACGACGGACATGACCACGCTGCCCCAGAAGACCGCCTGCCAGCCGAATGCCTCGTAGATCACCCCGGAGAGCGGCAGCCCCACCGCTCCGCCGATGCCGAGCGTCGCGCTCATCAGCGCGACCGCCCCGCCGATCCGCTCCGGCGGCAGCTCGTCGCGCATCGTGGAGATGCCGATGGGGATCAGCGCGGGGGCGAAGCCCTGCAGCACCCGGGCGGCGATGAGCACCTCGAGCGAGTCGCCCACGGCACCGAGCAAGGAGCCCGCGAGCAGGGCGACCAGCGAGACCAGGATCATCCGGCGCTTGCCGTGCATGTCGGCGAGCCGGGAGAGGATGGGCGTCGCCACCGCGCTGGTGAGAAGGGTGACCGTCACCAGCCAGGAGGCGTTGTCGGAGCTGGTGTCCAGCAGCCGGGGGAAGTCCGGCAGCAGCGGCACGACCAGCGTCTGCATCAGCGACACGGCCGTGCCGCACAGCGACAGGACCAGGACGATCAGCCCCGAGCGACGCGGGCGCTCGGTCTCGACGGTCGTCGTCGTGGCGGTCACGGGCAGCCCGGACGCACGTTGACTCCGAGGGCGACAGGCATGGAGCCGACCCTAGCGTCGCGCGCTGCCCCGAGCCGTCCGTGCCCCAGGCGCGGTGCCGGGGAGAATGACACCGTGCTCCCGACAGCGATCAGCTACGTCATCACCTCGCCGCTCTCCCTGGCGCGCGTGCTCTGGTGGTACGGGGAGGACGCCCTGTGGCCCGTCGCCCTGGAGCTCCCGGCGTCGGTGGTCGCCGACCTCGCTCCGCGCTTCGCGGAGCTCCGGTCAGCGCCCGAGGGGATGGAGCTCCTCTGGCCGGGCGCGCCCCTGGCGGACGCGCACCTCGTGCTCGGTGTCATCGAGCACGTCGAAGGGCGTCCGCGGCCGGCCGCTCGCCGGCACCGACGCGGCGGACCGATGCCTGCCCTGCTCGATGCGGACGAGGACGAGCGCTGGCACGACCCGACGCTGGCCGAGGTGCTCCGGCTGGTCCACCAGCGCACCGCGACCTCCGGGGAGGCGCCGGTGCCGTCGCGTCTCGGGCGGCTGCACGGCCGCTACTCGTGGTGGTGACGTACGCCGATCTCAGCGGCGCGGCTGGTCGCCGAGGAACTCCCCGGGCGTCATCCCCGTGACCGTCCGGAAGTCATGGGTGAAGTGGGCCTGGTCGGCGTACCCCAGCCGGGCGGCCATGTCGGCCAGCGACTGCTCGCCGGCCTTGAGGCCCTCGACGGCGTCGTGCAGGCGGCGGCGCTGGATCAGCCACTTCGGGCTGAGCCCGACCCGTTGCTCGATGAGGCGCTGGAGGCTGCGCTCGCTCAGGCCCGCGTGGGCGGCGAGGTCGGCCACGCGGGTCACCTCGGGGTGCTCGCGCAACCACGCGACGAGCTCGTTGACGAGCAGGCCCTGCTCGTCGACCGGGAGGTGGGCCGCCAGGCGCTGCTCGACCGCCGCGACCGCGAGCGTGTGGGCGTCCGGGTCGTGGGGGTCGGTCGCCATGGCCGCCCGCACCTCGGCGACCAGCGCGTGGGCGTCGAGGGAGGCCACCTCGGCCAGGTCGAGGTGGGTGTCGGTGACCGTGGCCACGGACCGCCCGAGGACCAGGCGGCCGGCGGCCGGGGTGAGCATCGTGCCCACCGCCCAGCCGTCGCCCTCCAGCGTGACGCTCGAGCGGCCGCGCACCACGCCGTACATCCGGGCGTAGGTGTTGCTGACCACCAGCAGGCAGACGGGGTGCTGGAGCGTGCTCTGCGTCGACGGCTCGGCCAGCGACCACACGGGGATCCAGTAGCGGTCGACCAGGTCCGCGAGGTGCGGCGACGGCCCGTAGCGGTGGATCGGCGGCGAGGGGCGGGTCACCCCCGTCAGGTGGGCGCGGTCGACCGGGTCGACGGGTCGCGCTCCCCCGGTGGCCGGCATGTGTCGGATTATCACAAGATCCACCGACGGCGGCCTGCGAGCGTGGCGACATGACATCGACAGCGACGCAGACAGCACAGCACTTCACCGACCGGGCCACGACCTTCGCGGCCATCCTCGACGCCGCCGGCGAGCGGTGGGACGCCGCCACCCCCTGCGACGGGTGGACCGTGCGCGACGTCGTCGCCCACACCATCGGGACCGAGCGTGACTTCCTGGCCCGCCAGGGCCTCGACGTCGGCGTCGCGCCCGACCTCGGCGACCCGGCCGCCGCGTGGCGCACCCACGCCGCCGCCGTCGCCGACGTGCTGGCCCGGGACGGCGTGGCCGAGCGGGAGTACGACGGGTACTTCGGGCGTACGACGATCGCGGCGACCATGGCCGACTTCTACGGCTGGGACCTGGTCGTGCACGGCTCGGACGTCGCCCGAGCGACCGGCCAGGACTGGTCGGTCAGCGAGGGCGAGGCCGCCGCCCTGCACGCGACGGCCGACGGCTGGGGCGACGCGCTCTACTCCGAGGGCGTCTGCTCGGCCGCCGTCCCCGTCGCCGACGACGCGTCGGCCACCGACCGGCTGCTCGCGCGACTCGGGCGCGACCCGGGCTGGCGTCCGTCCTGAGGACAGCACCTGTCCTCCTCGGTCACTAGCGTGGCCGCGTGACCCTCACGTGGGAGGACCTGGCCGGCCTCGCGCTGGCCCGCCAGTTCCCGGCCACCACCCCGGAGGTCCCGGGGATGATCGACCTCGTCGGTCCGGTGCAGTCCCAGACGGCCCGCTCCCCGTTCCTCGGGCTCGCGGCCCGGTTCCCGGGGGTGACGCGCGACGCCGTCGGCGCGGCGTACGAGGACGGCACCATCGTGCGCGGCAGCACCATCCGCGGCACGGTCCACACCGCGACCCCCGAGCAGTACGCCGTCCTGGGCGCGGCCACCCGCGTCGGCCAGCGCACCCTGCGGCAACGCATGCTCGGGCTCGAGCGGAGCACGGTCGAGGACCTGTGGGCCGACACCGAGCGGTTCGCGGCGGACTGGCGCAGCACCGACGAGCTCCAGGAGCACCTCCACCGGTGGCTGCTGGCGCACGAGGGGCGTGACGACGTCACCGGCCAGCAGGCGGGGCGATACCTCGCCTTCGGGCACGGCGGGCTCGTCCGGCGTCCGGTCAACGGCGACTGGGCCGGACAGGGTGCGCCGGTCTACCGCACGCTCCTCCCGGCCGTGCCCGCGACGCCGGCCGACGCCGTGCACCTCCACCTGCGGTGCCACGGTCCCGCGTCCCGGCAGGACCTGGCGTGGTGGTCCAAGCTGGGGCTGCGCGTCGTCGACGAGGTCCTCGACGAGCTGGGCCTCGACGGCGAGGTCGGCCCCGACGGCCGGACCTACGTCGACCTCCCGGATGCCCCTGCGCCCCGCGCGGTGGACGGGGTGCGGCTGCTGCCGGAGTTCGACGCCCTCATGTGCGGCTACGACCCCGCCGCCCGGGAGCGGTTCGCCGAGCCCGCCCACCTGCGACGGCTGTGGATCCAGAACAACGGGATGGTGCTGCCGCCGCTGCTGGTCGACGGCCGGATCACCGGCTGGTGGCGGGCGGCCGGCTCCGGCACGCGACGGCCGCTGGAGGTCGTCTGGTTCGCCGGCACCCGCAGGCCGCGCAAGGCCGAGCTCGACGGGCCGGTCGCCGGGCTCGAGGCGGCGCTCGGCATCACGGTCACCGACGTGATCCTCACCCGCGAGCGGGTCTAGCGGCGCTGGAGGGTGACCACGGCGAGCGTGCACCGGCCGGAGACGTCGCCCGGCCCCACTACGAGGTCGTACGCCGCCGCCTCGGCGTCCCCGGCCGACGCCCGGCCCTGGAGCACCAGCGCCGCCTGGTCGTCGGCGAGCGGGAGGGCCGAGGTGCGCCCGAGCTCGAGCACCGTCACGAACGCCTCGACCGCCGGCTCGGCGATCACGTTGAGCACCCGCACCGGCCCCTCCGGGACGGAGGCCGAGACCTCGGCGCCGCCGTCGAAGGCGAACGGCCGGCGCGGCTCGACGAGGACCTCCTCGCCGTCGACGACCAGCCGCAGCACGGGCCCGTCGACCACGGTGAGCAGGCGGTGCCGGCCGGGGAAGGTCGAGAACGGGCCGTCCGTGTCGACGTCGGCCAGGCTGACCCGCCACGACCCGTCGGGGCCGAGCAGCAGCTCACGCGTCGTACCCCCGCCGTTCGTCCACGGCTGAGGTGCGACGTCGGCAGAGCGGACCACGGTCGCCACTACTTCTTCGTCTTCTCCGACGGCTGCGTCGTGGAGAGCGCGGCCACGAAGGCCTCCTGGGGGACCTCGACGCGGCCGACCATCTTCATCCGCTTCTTGCCCTCCTTCTGCTTCTCCAGCAGCTTGCGCTTGCGGGTGATGTCGCCGCCGTAGCACTTGGCGAGCACGTCCTTGCGGATCGCGCGGATGTTCTCGCGCGCGATCACGCGCGCGCCGATGGCGGCCTGGATCGGCACCTCGAACTGCTGGCGCGGGATGAGGTCCTTGAGCTTGCCGGCCATCATCACGCCGTAGCTGTACGCCGCGTCGCGGTGCACGATCGCCGAGAACGCGTCGACCGGCTCGCCCTGGAGCAGGATGTCGACCTTGACCAGGTCGGCGGCCTGCTCGCCGGTCCGCTCGTAGTCGAGCGAGGCGTAGCCCTTGGTGCGGGACTTCAGCTGGTCGAAGAAGTCGAAGACGATCTCGCCCATCGGCAGCGTGTAGCGCATCTCGACCCGGTCCTCGGAGAGGTAGTCCATCCCGAGCAGGCTGCCCCGCTTGGCCTGGCACAGCTCCATGATCGTGCCGATGTAGTCGCTGGGGCTGAGGATCGTGGCCCGTACGACGGGCTCGCGGACCTCGGCGATCTTGCCCTCGGGGTACTCGCTGGGGTTGGTCACCGTCAGCTCGGAGCCGTCCTCCATGAGCACCTCGTAGACCACGTTGGGCGCGGTCGAGATGAGGTCGAGGTTGAACTCGCGCTCGAGCCGGTCGCGGGTGATCTCCATGTGCAGCAGGCCCAGGAAGCCGATGCGGAAGCCGAAGCCGAGCGCGCCCGAGGTCTCCGGCTCGAAGGTCAGGGCCGCGTCGTTGAGCTGGAGCCGCTCGAGCGCGTCGCGCAGCGTCGGGTAGTCGTCGCCGTCGATCGGGTAGAGGCCCGAGTAGACCATCGGGTTGGGGTGCTTGTATCCGCCGAGCGGCTCGGAGGCGCCGTGGTGCTGGCTGGTGACGGTGTCACCGACCCGCGACTGGCGCACGTCCTTCACGCCGGTGATCAGGTAGCCCACCTCGCCGACGCCGAGGTCGCCGGCCTTGACCGGCTCGGGGCTGATGACGCCCACCTCGAGCATCTCGTGCACCGCTCCGGTCGACATCATCTTGATCCGGTCGCGGTGGGTGAGCTTGCCGTCGACCACGCGGACGTAGGTGACCACGCCGCGGTAGGTGTCGTAGACGGAGTCGAAGATCAGGGCCCGGGCGGGCGCGTCGGCGTCGCCGACGGGAGCCGGGGTCTGCTTGACGATCTCGTTGAGGAGCCCGGGGACGCCGACGCCGGTCTTGGCGCTGACGCGCAGCACGTCCTCGGGCTCGCAGCCGACCAGGCCGGCCAGCTCCGCGGCGTACTTCTCGACGTTGGCGCCCGGCAGGTCGATCTTGTTGAGCACCGGGATGATGTGCAGGTCCGCGCCCATCGCCAGGTAGAGGTTGGCGAGCGTCTGGGCCTCGATGCCCTGCGCGGCGTCCACGAGCAGGATCGCGGCCTCGCACGCCTCGAGGGACCGGGACACCTCGTAGGTGAAGTCGACGTGGCCCGGGGTGTCGATCATGTTGAGGACGTAGGTGCCGGGCTCGGCGCCCTCCTCGTTGTCCCCCGGCACGGTCCAGGGCATCCGGACGGCCTGCGACTTGATGGTGATGCCGCGCTCGCGCTCGATGTCCATCCGGTCGAGGTACTGCGCCCGGGCGGCCCGCTCGTCGACGACGCCGGTCAGCTGCAGCATCCGGTCGGCCAGCGTGGACTTGCCGTGGTCGATGTGGGCGATGATGCAGAAGTTGCGGATGATCGCCGGGTCGGTCTGGCCCGGCTGGGGCGCGTTGGTCAAGGACACGGGCGACTTTCTGCAACGACTACATGAGGACGGTACGACGGTCGCGCCATTCTTCCACGCCACGCTGCGGCGCCACGA
The DNA here is from genome assembly GCF_003047295.1 of Nocardioides sediminis. Taxonomy (GTDB): domain Bacteria; phylum Actinomycetota; class Actinomycetes; order Propionibacteriales; family Nocardioidaceae; genus Nocardioides; species Nocardioides sediminis. The sequence continues at coordinate 806,894 of NZ_PZYZ01000002.1, read as the reverse complement.
ACCCTAGGACCGCAGCGCCGCCGCGCTCCGGACCAGGTGGTCGCGCTCGGGGGCGCTGGTGGTGAGGCCCGCTGCCTCGGAGTACGCCGCCGCCGCACCGTCGCGGTCGCCGGCCAGCTCGAGCAGGTGGGCGCGGACCGCGTGGAACTGCGCGGTGGTGCCCACCTCGTCCTCCAGCGCCGCGTGCTCGGCGAGCGCCGCCGCCGGGCCCTCGGCGTGGGCGAGCGCGACCAGGCGGCCGAGTCGGGCGATGGGGTTGCCGGCGAGGGCGACCAGGTCGTCGTACCAGCCGAGGACTTGCGGCCAGTCGGTCTCCTCCCAGGTGGCGGCGTCGTCGTGCAGGGCGGCGATCGCGGCATGGAGCTGGTACTCCCCCGGCCGCCCCTGCGCCAGCGCCGACTGCACGAGCCCCACGCCCTCGGCGATCTCCGCGGTGTCCCACAGGCTCCGGTCCTGGCGGTCCAGCGGCACCAGCCGCCCCTCGTGCCACCGGGCCGCGTCGCGCGCGTGGTGCAGCAGCATCAGGGCGAGCAGCCCGCGGACCTCGGGCTCCGGGCTGGCCAGGGTGAGCTGGCGGGTCAGCCGGATGGCCTCGGCCGCGAGGTCGACCTGCCCGCGGTGGCCGGTGTGGAAGACCAGGTAGAGCACGCGGAGCACTGCGGCGAGGTCGCCCGGCCGGTCGAGCGGCACGTCGCGGATGGTCGCCTTGGCCCGGCTGATCCGCTGCGCCATCGTCGCCTGCGGGACGAGGAACGCCTCCGCGACCTGGGCCGTCGTCAGGCCGCCGACCGCACGCAGGGCGAGAGCCACCGCGGAGGTCGGCGAGAGCGACGGGTGGCAGCACAGCGTGAGCAGGAGCAGGGTGTCGTCGGCCTGCTCGGTGGGGCCCGGCTCGGGCTCCTCCGCCTGCGCCTCCTCGCGGCGGCGCCGGGCGGCCTCACTGCGTCGTACGTCGACCAACCGGCGCTGGGCGACCGTGAGGAGCCACGCCCGCGGGTGCGCCGGGGGCGCCTGCGGCCAGACCCGCACCGCCTCCACCAGCGCGTCCTGGACGGCGTCCTCGGCCGTCGCGAAGTCGTTGCCGCGACGGACGAGGACGCCGATCACCTGCGGCACCAGGGTCCGCAGCAGGTCGTCGTCCACGGTGCCCACGGCAGCGACTCAGGCCTCGCCCGGGTCGCTGCCGTCCATGACCTGCCGGACCTCGATCCACTCGTGGAACGGGTTGCCGTCCTGGTCGGGGCCGGACGAGACGTGGGCGGCGATCTCGAGCGCCCGTTCGCGGGACTCCACGTCGACCATGTACCAGCCGGCGACGAGGTCGCTGGTCTCCGGGTAGGGCCCGTCGGTGGTCACCGGCGCCGCGCCCTCGCCGCCGTACTGGACGTAGACGCGGCCCGGGTGCAGCGCCTGTCCCTCGACGAGCTCGCCGCTCTCCTCGAGCATGCGGGAGGTCTCGCCGAGGAACCGCATGTGCGCGTCGACCGCCTCGGGGGCCCACTGGTCCATCGGGACGACGGGGTGGTGGTGCTCGGGACCACCGCGGTAGTGCTTGAGCAGCAGGAACCTGGGCATCTGTCTTCTCCTCGTATCGGGGCCCCGGTCGGGCCCTCTCACAGGTGGGACGGAGCCGACCGGCCGGCCTCGACATCCGCCCGGGATCTTTCCTCCGACGTGCTCCGAGGTCCCATCGGCACCCAGTAGCGCAGCTTGGCGCCGCGCTGGTCCTCGAGCACCCCGCCGGCGGCCTCGATCACCCGTGCCGACGCGACGTTGTCGTCGTCGCACGTCAGCAGGGCCGACTCGATGCCGAGGGCGCGCGCGTGCGGCAGCACCTCGCGCAGCATCCGGGTGGCGTGCCCCCGGCGACGGGCGCTGGGCCGGACCTCGTAGCCGATGTGACCGCCGTACTCGCGCAGCCACTCGGTCAGGTCGTGGCGCACCGAGATGCGACCGAGGTACTCCTCGCCGTCCACCAGCCACCACGTGCTCTGGGGGACGTGGCCCGTGGGGCGCTCGGCCTCGGGCCGGGCGTCGGCCTCGAGGTGGGCGACGAACTCGGCGAACCCGTCCTCGGTGTGCCACCGGTCGGAGAAGAGGTCCATCCAGCGCTTGAGCATCGACCCCTCCCCGGTGCGGCCCTCCGCGACCAGCTCCTCGACGGACTCGAGGAAGGAGCGGCGTACGACGGGGGTGGGGGCGACCAGCTCGGGCATTGCCCCAGTATCCCGTTCGCCCGGACCGGGGCGCGCCGGGGAGGATGTCGCCCATGACCCTGAGCCCCGGCGCCTACCCCGCTCCCCCCGGTGCGACCGCCCGACGCCTCGAGTGGGCGTTCCTGCCCCCCAACCTGCGTTCGTACGTCGAGCGCAGGTGCGGGTCCGTCGTGGTCGAGGCGGTCTCCCAGACCTCGGGCTTCACGCCCGGCTTCGCGTCCGTGCTGACGTGCGAGGACGGGTCCCGGCACTTCGTCAAGGCCGCCTCGGTCAAGGCGCAGAGGACGTTCGCCGACTCCTACCGCGAGGAGGGTCGCAAGCTGGCCGCCCTCCCCGGGTCGGTGCCGGCGCCGCGCCTGCTGTGGATGCTGGACGACGACTGGGTGGTCCTCGGCATCGAGCACGTCGAGGCCCGGCCTCCGCGGCGTCCGTGGCGACAGGCTGACCTCGACGCCACCCTCGACGCGCTAGAGGTGGTCGCCGACCAGCTCACCCCTCCGCCCGCGGGGCTGCACCTGGAGAGCGCCGAGGACGACCTGGCGCCCCTCGTCGACGGCTGGACCGTGATCAGGGCCAGCCGACCGGACCTGCCCCACCTCGACGAGGCCGAGGGCCTCGCCCGTCGCATCGCCGAGGTCTGCGGCGGCGACACGTTGGCGCACACCGACATCCGCTCCGACAACGTGCTCATCGACGCCGACGGTCGCGCACTGATCTGCGACTGGAACTGGCCGGTGCGCGCGTGCGACTGGTTCGACTCCTTCGCCGCCCTGATCGGTCCGCGCGGTGAGGGGGTCGACGTGGAGGCCGTGATGTCCCGGCGGCGCCTGCTGCGCGACGTGCCCGCCGAGTCGGTCGACATCATGCTGGCCCTGTACGTCGGCTACTTCCTGTCGGCCTGTGAACAGCCGGTGCCGGCCACCTCGCCGCACCTGCGCGACCACCAGCGCTGGCAGGGCGAAGTGTGCTGGGACTGGCTGGCGCAGCGGCGCGGGTGGTGAGCGCGCCGCGCGCCGTCGGGGCGCGGATCCCCTACACCGCCGTCCCTGTGCGGGTGCGCGCCTGGGTGGAGGCGACGGTCGGCTCCGTCGTCGTCGAGACCCACGAGCAGGTGGGGGGCATGTCACCTGGCTGCGCCACCCGGCTCGTGTGCGCCGACGGGACGCGGGTGTTCGTCAAGGCCGTGGGCACCGAGCTCAACCCCCACACCCCGGTGCTCTTCAGGCGGGAGGTGCTGGCGCTCGAGCTGCTCGGCCGGCACCCGCTCTGGGCGGCCATGCTGGCGTCGTACGACGACGGCGACTGGGTCGCACTGCTGCTCGAGGACGTGGAGGGGACGCACCCTGACCTGTCCTCCGACGCCGAGATGGAGCGGCTGGTGCGCCAGACCGACGAGCTCACAGCGGTGATGAACGAACGCGTGCCGTCGCTGGCGTCGGCGGTCCCGGCGGACGAACCGCACGCGCTCTACCGGCCGGGACCGACCGACTTCGCCGCCACCACCCGGGGCTGGCTGGCGGCCTTCGACCACCACCACGAGGTGCCCTCCGACCTCATGCCCGCGTGGGTCCTCGCGCGCCACGACTCCCTGCGCGCGATGGCGGCACGGCTCGCAGAGGTCCCGACGGACTCGGTCGTGCACTTCGACATCCGCAACGACAACCTGGTGCAGCGCGTCGACGGCGACCTGGTCTTCGTCGACTGGGGTGCGTTCGGCCGGGGTCCGGACTGGCTCGACCCCTTGGTCGCGCGGCTCGAACGCGTGGACAGCACGTGGTTCGACGCGTCGCTGTCCTCGTCCCCGACGCTGCGCGCCGCCGGGGACGACCTGGTGACCGCGTGTCTCGCGGCGATGGGGTCCTACCTCGCATGGCGGGCGCACACGGCCGTCGACGTGAACCTGCCCACCCTGGCCGCGTTCCGGCGCAAGGAGTCGAGACGCTTCCTGGGAGCCGCAGCCCGTAGGATCGGGGTCGCGTGAGCGGCTCTCGGCTGCCCCGACGGACGATTTGGGCGCTCCCGCGCGCGAGCGGTAGTGTCTCTCCTTGCATGTCCGGCGCCGCCCCGCGCCCCGGATCCCCACCGATCCGTTGCGAGGGCAGTCGGCAGCCGAGACACCGGTCTTCGACCATCCAGGCTTTCCCTGACCAGCACGAGCGAGCAAAGGTTCACCTGTGGCCAACATCAAGTCCCAGATCAAGCGCAACAAGCAGAACGAGAAGCGTCACGAGCGCAACAAGGCTGTCAAGACCGGTCTGAAGTCCGCCGTGCGCAAGTTCCGCGAGGCCGCCGAGGCCGGGGACAAGGACGCTGCTGTCGCCGCAGGCGCCGTGGCCGCCCGCAAGCTCGACAAGGCCGCCTCCAAGGGCGTCATCCACAAGAACCAGGCCGCCAACCGCAAGTCGGCCATCATGAAGAAGGCCGCCTCCCTCTGAGGTGACCCGCTCTGCTCGACCCGTCAGGTGACACCTGGCGGGTCGTTCGCATTTGCCGGCCTCCCCCCTTCCCGATGAGGCGGTCGACGGGGTCGACGGGTCCTCAGTAGACCTCCTCGCAGCTGTGCCAGGCGACCAGCCAGTCGTTGCCGTCGTCGGGTTCGCCGGCGCCGCTGTGGTCCCCGCCCCAGGTCTCGTGGACACGGTCGTAGCCAGGTCCGCAGAAGAACTGCGTCATGCCCCACGCCTGCGCGATGCCGATCCTGACGACGTCGTTCCCGAGGCCCGTGTGCACGAGATCGCCGAGCCGGCTGTGGACCTGGTCGGGTCCGGGTCCGGCGTACACCGTGTCGCGCTTGTCGTCGCGGCCCGTGTGGACGCGGTCGGCGCCGGCCTCGGCGTGGATCTCGTCGGCCCCGCCGTAGCCGTGGATGAGGTCCGCCGTCGGGGTGCCGACGAGCGTGTCCGGACCGTTGGTGCCGTTGATCTCCGTGGCGGCTGCGGGTGCCGCGGGGCCGAAGGCGAGCAGAGCGGTGACGGACAGTGCGCGCAGCACCTTGCTCACTGCAGGCACGGCCGCAGGGTGTCGAGCGATGGTGCCTTGCCCTGGTTCGGGAATCCGGTGACGGTGACGATCGTGACGGCCGCGTCGCCCACGTCGAACCGCACCGGGCAGCCGGTGCCGCCGGGCTCGCCGGCGGGGGCCCAGCTGGAGTAGGGACCCAGTGTGGGGCCTCGCCACATCATCAAGGTGTAGCGCCCCGGGCTGACGGCCAGCGGCTTCCCCTGCGAGCTGTCTGGGCCCCAGGGCGGCTGGTCGGCGACGACCGCGACGGCGGAGAACGGGTCGTCGGTCACCTCGAGCAGGAACCCGCCGAGCGCGTACTTCGCGTACGGCTTGTTCCCGCTCATCAGCACACCTGCGATGCGCTCGCCCTCGGCGTCCGCGACGTCTCTCATACGGACCTCGACCTGCTGGTCCGCGGAATGGTCAGGAGACTCGGTGGCGGTGGCCGTCGGGGAACCCTGCGTCCTCGCGGGCTGCTCGCTGGTGTCCCCGGCGTCGCCGCCGCAGGCAGTGAGTGCCACCAGGAGCCCGACCACCGCGCTAGGCGCGGCCAGGGTGCGCACTGCTCGTCCCGTCGACATGGCGACCTCCACTGCGAGGCCCTGCCCGCAGGGCGGCCCCTGGACCTGCCTTCCATGCTTGGTCGCGCCGGGTCCCGTCACCAGAGGCGATCGTCCTTCCCCGTCCCGCGTGCCTCCGGGACCGGAGCAGGCCGCCGGCCGCTCCGACCATGTCGGCGCGGGCCACCCGACCGCGCCGCAGGCCGTGCGCTTCCAGGAAGTGGCCGGTCGGCGTGCTCCAGCGGTCCGGAACCACCTGTCAGCGCGACGTGCGCAGGCCGGTCACGGTGAGGACCAGCCGCTCGAGCGTGTACGACGCGTCGTGGGCCTGGCCCTTGATGTCGGCATCCGCGGTGGCCACGGCCCGCAGCGCCGTGGCGATCGCGTCAGGCGTCCAGGACCGCGACTGGTCGCGCACCTGCTTGACCTTCCACGGCGGGACGCCGAGGTCGCGGGCCAGGTCGTTGTCGCGAGCACCCCGCGCGGCACCGAGGTAGCGGGCCAGGCTGCGCGCCGAGCTGGCCATCGCGGAGGTGATCAGCACGGTGGCGGTGCCGCCGTCGAGTGCCCAGCGAAGCTCCTCCAGCGCCACCTCGCGCCGCCCGGAGAAAGCGGCGTCGGCCACCGCGAACGACGTGGCCTCGGCGCGGCCGCCGAAGTAGCGCTTGACCTTGTCCACGTCGATGGGCTCGCCGGGGAAGTCGTTGGTCAGCTGGTGCGCGGCGGCGGCGAGCGAACGGAGGTCCTGCCCCACGGCGGTGACGAGGAAGGCCGCGGCGTCGCCGGTGATCCTGGCGCCGTGGCCGGCGAACTCGGAGGTCACGAAGCCGGTCAGCTCGCTGCGCTTGACCTCCTCGGACTTCACCTCGGTCACCGCGGACAGCTTGCGCAGCTTGGCGAGCACCCCGCTCCCCTTCTGTCCGCCGCCGTGCACGAGCACCAGCGCGACGTCGTCGGCGGGCACGGCGGCGTAGTCGAGCAGCCCGTCGACCGACTCGTCGGGGAGGTTCTCCAGGCCGCGCACGATGACGCAGCGGGTGGTGGAGAACAGCGACGGGGCCGCCATCTCACCCAGGGTCGCCAACGTGAGGTCGGAGGCGGTCGCCTCGCCGATCTCGGCCTCCGGGTCGTGGGACCGCACGGCGTCGCGCACCGACCCGACCGTGCGCTCGCTGAGGAACTCCTCCTTGCCGGTCACGAGGACGACGCGACCGAGGACCTGCGCGGCGGTGGGGGTGCGACTCATGGTGGGCCCACCCTAGCCGCGGGCACGGACACCGAGCGCACCGTCGTCCGCACCCACGCGGACGGTCACCAGCACGTCCCCGTCGAGGTCCGTGCGCCGCACCTGCGCGCCGGTCGCGGTGAGGGCCGCGAGGAGGTCGGGCGCCGGGTGGCCGTAGTCGTTGTCGGCGCCGACGGAGACCAGTGCCAGCCGGGCCCGCAGCCCCAGGAGGAAGTCGAGGTCCTGGTGGCGCGAGCCGTGGTGCGGCACCTTCAGCACGTCGACCTCCACGCCCGCGAGCACCCGCGACAGCGCCGCCTGGGCGGGCGGTTCGACGTCCCCGGTGAGCAGGACCCGGACGCCGCGGACCTCCACGAGCAGCACCACGCTCGCGTCGTTGGCGGCGCTGCCCTCGCCCTCCTCCCCCGCCGTCGTCCCGTCGACCCCGGCCGGCCACACCGTCTGGAGGGTCGCCTCGCCGATGCGCGTCGTGGTGCCGTACGACGCGACGACCGGGTCCGCGCCCGACGCCGCCGCCGCGCGCTCGACGAGCGCGACCCCGGAGGCCGGGTCGGGCAGCCCGGTCACCTGGATCTCGCCGACCTCCCGGTCCTCGAGGACCCCGGCGAGCCCGCCGACGTGGTCGTCGTGGAAGTGGGTGAGCACCACCAGGGGCACCCGGCTGACCTCGAGCCGCCGCAGGCAGTCGTCGATGAGGACGGGGTCCGGGCCCACGTCGACGACGATCCCCTCCCCCGGGCCGGAGCGGACCACGAGCCCGTCGCCCTGGCCGACGTCGCACATCGCCAGCACCCAGTCGGCGGGGGGCCACCCAGGCGTCGGCGGCCGGGTGAGCACGGTGACCACGAGCAGCACCGAGCAGCCGATCCCGGCGCCGCGGTGGCGGAGCACCCGCGGCGCCACGACCACCGCGGCCAGGCAGAGCACTGTGACGACCACGAGCGCCAGCGGACCGGTCCCCCACGTGACCGACGCCGTGGGCAGGGCGGCACCCCGCTGCGCGACCTCCACAATCCAGGCGACGGACCAGGCGGCGGGGGCGGCGACGACCTGCCCGAGCGGGGGCCACACCAGGCCGACCAGGCCGCCCGCCAGGCCGAGCACGGTCGCCGGGGCGATCGCCGGGGCGGCCAGCAGGTTGGCCACCACCGCGACCAGGCTGATCTCCCCGGAGAGCGCCGTGACGACCGGCGTGCACGCCACCTGGGCGGCGAGCGGCACCGACACCGCCTCCGCGGCCCACCGCGGGAGCCACGTCATCAGCGCGTCCCGCCACGCCGGCGCGAGGAACAGGATGCCGCCGGTCGCCAGCACCGACAGCGCGAAGCCGGCGGACACGGCCAGCTCCGGGACGACCAGCAGGAGACCGAGGACCGCGACCCCGAGGCACCGCGAGCCGCGCTCGCGACCATTGCTGCCCATGCCCACCAGGGCGACGGTGCCCATCGCGGCCGCCCGGACCACGCTCGGCTCGGTGCGGGCGATCAGCACGAACCCGACGATGCCGAACGCGGCGACCGCGTAGGTCCACCAGCCACGTACGCCCACCCAGCGAGCCACGATGAGCAGGAAGCCGACCAGCAGCGTCAGGTTGGTGCCGCTGACCGCGAGCAGGTGGGTCAGGCCCGTCGTCCGGAAGTCGTCGGCCAGCTCCGGGTCGAGTCCGCTGTCGTCGCCGACCACCAGAGCTGGGACGAGCTCACGCGGATGCTCCCCACGTGGGGCGACGGCGGTGCGGATGGAGTGGCGCACGGCCGCCGCCGCACGCCACCACGGGTCCGGCCCCTCCACCACCTCGGGGTCCCCGCGCGCGCTCAGCAGCGCGGCGGCCCCGTCGTCGGCCGGGCCCAGGCGACCCGACACGCGGACGCGTTCACCGAGCGCGACGTCCTGCCATCCCTGGTCGGCCAGCACCACGACGGGGCTGCGCACCGTCCAGGCTCCGCCGCGCCCTGCCAGGTGCACCACGTCGCCGCGGACCACCACGACGTCGCCGAAGCGACCTGCGCTGACGCGCGGGTCGCTGGTGACCACGACCTCGGCCGCCACCATCGCGCGCTGCCCGGCCAGGGCGTGCACCGGACCACTGGTCGTCCCGGCGACGCCCAGCAGGGCGACCCCGGCCACCGCGGCAGCGGCGACCGCCGCGCCGACCGCCCACGGCTGCCTGCTCAGCACCGCGACGAGGAGCCCGAGCACCACCAGCCCGAGAGATGTCCAGGCGGGCAGCACGGCGGCGCCGATCCCGCCGAGCCACGCCCCCGTCCCGAGCATCGGGGTCCGGAGGTCGCGCACCGAGTCTCAGATCGTCACGTGCGGCGCGATCTGCGCCAGCGTGGCATCACCGATCCCGTCCACCTCGAGCAGCTCCTCGACGGCCGTGAAGCCGCCGTGCTCGTCACGCCAGCCGATGATCGCCCCGGCCGTCACCGGTCCCACGCCGGGCAGGGTCTCCAGCGTCGCCGGGTCGGCGGTGTTGATGTTGACCAGGGCACCCGTCGTCGGCGCGCCACCGGGATCGCCGACCGTCGCAGGCACGCCCGCCGCATCCGGCACGCCCACCAGGATCTGCTCCCCGTCGACGAGCGGCCGGGCGAGGTTGAGCGCGGTCAGGTCGACGCCTCGGCGCGCGCCGCCGGCGGCCTCGAGGGCGTCGACCACGCGCGCCCCTGCCGGGAGCACCGCGATGCCGGGGCGGCGTACCTTGCCGGCGACGTCGACGGTGAGGTCCGGCGATGCCGAGGGCGACCCGGACGCCGGGGTTCCCGTCGCGCCGGAGGCACCCGCCGCTGGCGCAGTCGCGTCCGCCTCGGCGGGCGGGAGGTCGGCCAGCGGCTCGGCGACGGGCGAGAGGGGAGCGACCGGCACCGGCTCGGCCTGCCCGCGCACCACCGACCACGCCGCCACCCCGACACCGAGGGCGACGAGCAGCGCCAGCACGGCCAGGTGCACTTGGGTCAGCCGGACCCGGTCCGCCAGTCGTCGCGACGCATGGCGTCCCGGGACGGGCACCACCGGCACGGGCCCGGCCGGTGGGACCTCGTCGTCCCTCGGTGGAGGCTGCTGGCGGATCCGCGTGTGCTGGTGCCCGGGCACCGGGTCGCCCCGCACGGACGCGAGCTCGGCACTGAGCGTCGCCAGGCGGCGCGAGACGGCCTCGGCGTGCTCGGGAGAAGGAGGGCGGCGTCGCATTCCTCGAACCTAGGGAGACGCGACCGACACCCGCCACGGCTGCGCCGCGACCTGTGGACAACCCGCGCCTGCAGCGGGACGGTGGACGCCACCGGGGCCGCGACCGGTGGGCTCAGCGCGGCGCGACGCAGACGGCCACCATGCCGGGACCGACGTGGGCGCCGAGGACGGCACCGAGCTCGGCGCACCACACCTCGCGGCCCTCGAGGGACCCGGCCAGCCGGGCCGACAGCTTCTCCGCGAGGGCTGCGGCACGGTCCGGGCTGGCCAGGTGGGCCACGCACACGTCCACCGGCGACTCCCCCGCCGCCTCGACCGCGAGGTCCTCGAGCCGGCTCAGCGCACGCCCGGCGGTGCGCACGCGTTCGAGGTTGGCGACCTTGCCGTCCTCGATGCAGAGCAACGGCTTGACCGAGAGGGCGCCACCGAGGATGGCCGCCGCGGCGCCGATCCGGCCGCCGCGACGCAGGTACTCCAACGTGTCCACGTAGAACAGCGACGACGCCCCGGCCGCTCGGGCCCGGGCGGCCTCGGCCGCGTCGGCTCCGGAGGCCCCGGCGCGCAGCGCCTCGGCCGCCGAGACGGCCGCGAAGCCGGTCGCCACCCCCACCTGCCGGGAGTCCACGCAGTGCACGGGCACGTCCACCTGCCGGGCCGCGAGCTGGGAGGACTCGAACGTCCCGCTCATCTCGCCGGACAGGTGGATGGACACGATCTCGTCCGCTCCCGCGCGCGCCAGCCGGTCGTAGACGTCGGCGAGGACGGCCGGCGAGGGGCGCGAGGTGCTGACCGGCACGAAGTCGCGCAGCGCCTGGGCGACGAGCTCGGGCGTGGCGCCCTCGGCCCCCTCGTCGTACACCTGCGCCCCGATGACGACCTGGAGCGGCACGACCTCGATCCCGTGCTCCTCGGCGAGGTCGGCGGGCAGCGATGCGGTCGAGTCGGTGACCACGACGACGGACATGGCCGAAGGCTAGTCGCTCGACCGCCGTGGCCGTCGCGCCTTGCCGCGCCCGCCCGGCTGACGGTTGGATGTGTCGGGTGTCCGATGCTTCCGGGAGCTTCGCCCACGTGCTGCGGCACGCCGTCGAGCGGCGCGGTCTCGCCCTCGAACGCGTCCGCGACCACCTCGCCGCCCGCGGGGTCTGCGTGAGCGTGGCGACCCTGAGCTACTGGCAGTCGGGGCGCAGCCAGCCGGGGCGGAAGGCGTCCCTGGCGGCCATCCCGCACCTCGAGGAGGTCCTCGGCCTCGATGCCGGGGCGCTGCTGCGCACCGTGCCCGCGACCCGCGACCGCGCCCGTCGTACGCCGGTCCGCGAGCTCGACGTGCTGTGGCCCGAGCCATCGCGCAAGGGCATCCTCGGCCGTCTCGACACGCGCTGGGACGCGGACCTGGACCGCGTCACCCTGCACGACGTGCTGCGCATCGGCGCCGACCGGCGACAGGCGGGCCTCACCGTGCGCCAGGTGATGCGGGCCCGCGTCGACGGCCCGGACCGGCGGGTGGTCATGCACAGCCAGGACGACACCACGGTCTCGCTGCCCGCGATCCGGGTCGTGCAGGGGTGCGAGCTCGGACGCGTGGAGTGGAGCCACGAGGACGGCGTGGTCGGCGCCGAGCTGGTCTTCTTCCGGCCGTTGCGGCGCGGCGAGACCGTGGTCGTGGAGTACGACCTGGTCTCCCCCGTCCCCGGAGCCGCGGACAGCGAGTACGTGCGCCGCCTGCGCTCGCCGATGCGCGAGTACCTCCTCGAGGTCGAGTTCCACCCGGACGCCCGCCCCCGGTCGGTGGTGGGCTTCACCGAGGAGCGCCGTACGCCGATCGAGCTCGACCCCTGCCACCGCGGCCACCTCGCGCACACCGACGCCACGCCGGGCACGACCGGCATCCGCTGGACGTGGGCCGAGACGAGCCCCGGGACGAGCCCGTGAGTTAACTGTTAACGAGGACCGCACCCTTGCCGGGACGCAGCGCGGACGACGAAGGTCGTCCGCGTCCATCTTTCTCGGGAAGGAACGTCCATGAACCACTCACCCCAGCGCCTGGGTGCCGGCCTCGCCGCCTCCCTCGCCGCCGCGGCCCTGGCCCTCGTGCCCGCTGCCTCCAACGCCGCGGACCAGCCGGCGTCGCGCCAGGCGACCGGCACCGACCAGCGCGACGACGGCCGCGCCCCGGTCATCGGCACCGCCGCCGACGACCGCTACATCGTCGTCTTCGACAAGGACGCCCGCGGCGCCCAGGTGCGGTCGGCCCGCGCCGAGGCCAAGGCCGACGGCGCCCAGGTGACGCACACCTACAGCACCGCCCTGGACGGCTTCGCCGCCCGGCTGTCCCCGCAGGCGCTGCGCGGGCTCCGCAACAACCCCCACGTCGCCTACATCGAGGCCGACCGCGAGGTCCGGGTCAGCGAGACGCAGTCGCCCGCCACCTGGGGCATCGACCGCATCGACCAGCGCGACCTGCCGCTCAGCGGCTCCTACACCTTCAACCAGTCCGGCGCCGGCGTCACGGCGTACATCATCGACACCGGCATCCGGCTCGCCCACAGCGAGTTCAGCGGGCGCGCGGTCTCCGGCTACACCGCCATCGCCGACGGCCGTGGCGTCGACGACTGCAACGGCCACGGCACCCACGTCGCCGGCACCGTCGGTGGCGAGACGTACGGCGTGGCGCAGGACGTGCGCCTCGTCGCTGTCCGCGTGCTCGACTGCAACGGCAGCGGCTCCAACTCCGGGGTCATCGCAGGCGTGGACTGGGTGACCCAGAACCACTCCGCCGGCGCCCCCGCCGTGGCCAACATGAGCCTCGGCGGCGGCATCTCCTCGGCACTGGACACGGCCGTGGGCAACTCCATCGCCGACGGCGTGACCTACGCCCTGGCCGCGGGCAACGACTACGGCGCCAACGCCTGCAACAGCTCGCCCAGCCGGGTCGCGGCCGGCCTGACGATCGGCTCGACCACCAGCACTGACGCGCGCTCGGACTTCAGCAACATCGGCTCCTGCCTCGACATGTTCGCGCCGGGCTCCAACATCACCTCGGCGTGGATCAGCAGCAACAGCTCCACCAACACCATCAGCGGCACGTCGATGGCCACCCCGCACGTCGCGGGCGCGGCGGCGCTCTACCTGCAGTCCAACCCGTCCGCCACCCCGTCCACGGTCAACAACGCGCTCATCTCGGCGGCCACGCCCAACAAGGTGACCAACCCCGGCACCGGCTCGCCCAACCGCCTGCTCTACATGGGCACCGGCACCACGCCCACGCCGGACCCGCAGCCCACCGGCTGCAGCTCCCTCCCGGAGACCGTGTCCGGCTCGCTCTCCTCGGGCGGCGTGACCTACCAGCCCGCCCCCAGCGGCTACTGGTACGCGCCGTCCGGCACGCACGTGGGCTGCCTGAGCGGCCCGACGGGCACCGACTTCGACCTCTACCTCGAGAAGTGGAACGGCTCGTCGTGGGTCGTCGTCGCCCAGAGCATCAGCGCGACGTCGTCCGAGCAGATCACCTACACCGGGACCGCGGGCAACTACTCCTGGCGGATCGAGTCCTACTCGGGCTCGGGCACCTACAGCTTCGGCTTCGACCGCCCGTGACGCTCCACCGCTGACAGACCCCCCGGCAACGCACCGGCCCCGTGGCACTCGCCACGGGGCCGGTGTCGCGCTTGCTTCGCAGGGGTTGGCGCGCACTCCAGTGGGTTCGCGCACACTGCAGCGCGCGCGAACCCGCGGATTCACCGGGCGCCCGGTGATTCCCCGTCCCTCGCGCGCTCGCGCGTCAGACGACGATGTTGACCAGCTTGGGCGCCCGCACGACCACCTTGCGGACCGTCCGCCCGTCGACCGCGCGCTGGACACCGGGGTCGGCCATCGCAGCCGCCTCCAGGTCGGCGTCGGAGATCTCGGGCGAGACCTCCAGCCGGGCCCGGACCTTGCCCTGGACCTGCACCACGGCAGTGACGGAGTCCTCGACCAGCAGCGCCTCGTCGACCACCGGCCAGCCGACGCGGGCCACGGTGGGGTGGTGGCCCAGCCGCTCCCACATCTCCTCGGCGGTGTACGGCGCGACCAACGACAGCAGGATCGCCACCGCCTCCACGGCCTCGCGGACGGCCGGGTCGGCGCCGCCCGGGCCGGAGTCGATCGCCTTGCGGGTGGCGTTGACCAGCTCCATGGTGCGGGCGACCATCACGTTGAAGCGGTGGCTCTCCACCAGCGCCTCGGCGTCGTGCAGGGTCTTGTGGGTGACCTTGCGCAGGGCGGTGTCGCCGGTGGCCGGGTCGGCCCCGGGCTCGCTGGTGACGTCGCCGCTCAGCCGCCAGGCCCGCTGCAGGAAGCGCGCCGAGCCACCGGGCGAGACGTCCGCCCAGTCGATGTTGTCCTCGGGCGGGCTGGCGAAGACCAGCGTCAGCCGGACCGCGTCGACCCCGAACTCCGCCAGCTGGTCCCCCAGGCTGACGCCGTTGCCCAGCGACTTGCTCATCTTGCGGCCGTTGTTGATGACCTTGCCCTGGGACAGGTACGCCGAGAAGGGCTCGTCCCAGCCCACCAGGCCCATGTCGCGCAGCGCCTTGGTGAAGAAGCGCGCGTACAGCAGGTGCAGCACGGCGTGCTCGTCGCCGCCGACGTACAGGTCGATCGGTCCCCAGGCGTCGGCCAGGGCCTTGTCGAACGCCTGGGTGTCGTCGTGCGGCGAGACGTAGCGGAAGAAGTACCAGGACGAGTCGACGAAGGTGTCCATGGTGTCGGTGTCGCGCGTGGCCGGACCGCCGCACGTGGGGCAGGACACGTTGACCCACTCGGTCGCGCCGCCCAGGGGCGAGGTGCCCTTGGGCTTCAGGTCGGAGCCCCGCAGCTCGGGCAGCTCGACGGGCAGCTGGTCCTCGGGGACGGGGACCTCGCCGTCGACCGGGCAGTGGATGATCGGGATCGGCGCGCCCCAGTAGCGCTGGCGCGACAGCAGCCAGTCGCGCAGCCGGAAGTTGACCGTGCCGCGCCCCAGGCCCTTGCCCTCCAGGTAGGCGATGGTCGTCGACTTGGCCTCGGCCACGCCCTTGCCGGACAGGTCGATCTCGTCGTTGGCCGAGTTGATGGCCGGGCCGTCGCCGGTGTAGGCCTCCCCCTCCCACCCGGCCGGCGGCTCGACGGTGCGCACGATCGGCAGGTCGAAGGCGGTGGCGAACTCCCAGTCGCGCTGGTCCTGGCCGGGCACCGCCATGATCGCGCCGGTGCCGTAGTCGGCCAGCACGTAGTCGGCGGCGTACACGGGGATCCGCGTCCCGGTCAGCGGGTTGGTGGCGTGCACGCCCAGGAAGACGCCGGTCTTGGGGCGGTCCGTCGACAGGCGGTTGATCTCGGTCTCCTTGCGGACCTCGACCAGGTAGTCGTCCAGCGCACCCCGCTGCTCGTCGGTCACCAGCTCGGAGGCCAGCGCCGCGTCGGCGGCCACCACCATGAACGTGGCGCCGAACAGCGTGTCGGGACGCGTCGTGTAGACGGTCAGCGGCTCCTCGCGCCCCTCGACGACGAAGTCGACGTGGGCACCCTCGGAGCGGCCGATCCAGTTGCGCTGGGAGTTGACGACCTTGTCCGACCAGGTCGGCTGCAGGTCGTCCAGGCAGTCCAGCAGCTCCTGGGCGTACGCCGTGGTGCGGAAGTACCACTGGGTCAGCTCGCGCTTGGTGACCTCGGCCCCGCAGCGCTCGCAGGCGCCGTCGACGACCTGCTCGTTGGCCAGCACGGTCTGGTCGTTGGGGCACCAGTTGACCGGCGAGTTCTTGCGGTAGGCCAGCCCCTTCTCGTGGAACTTCAGGAACAGCCACTGGGTCCACCGGTAGTACGACGGGTCCGAGGTGTTGAACCGGCGCGACCAGTCGAAGCTCACCCCGTACCGCTGGAAGGACTCCAGCTGGGTGGCGATGTTGCCGTAGGTGTAGTCGGCCGGGTGCGCGTCGTTGCGGATCGCGGCGTTCTCGGCGGGCAGGCCGAAGGAGTCCCAGCCCATCGGGTTCAGGACCTCGTAGCCCTTCTGCCACCAGTAGCGCGCGATGACGTCGTGCAGGGCCGTCACCTCGGCGTGGCCCATGTGCAGGTCACCGCTCGGGTAGGGAAACATCGTGAGCGCGTACTTCTTCTCGCGCGGGCTGTCGTCGTCCGCGCGGAAGGGCTGCAGGTCGTCCCACACCGCACGCCACTTGGTCTCGGTGGCCTCGATGTCGTAGGTCTCGCGCTCGTCGCTCATCGTGTGTTCCTTCGTCGGATCCGTCGGGCAGTCAGTCCGGGCATGAAAAAACCCCTCGCAGGGAGGGGTGGCCGCGCGACTCGTCGAGTCAGCGCGGCTGGCGAAGAAGCAGGGACTGCGTGCACATGTGGGACATGGTACCGCCGCCGGCCGACCGGCGGCGACCCGGTTGCGGGTCGCCGCCGGCGACGACGGTGGCGCCGGTGGCGGTGCAGATGGTGGTGACGGGCGTCAGCGGACGAAGCGGGGCGTCAACGGCGGGTTCCACCACTCTCCGTTGTTGGCCTTGATCGCGCCGAGCAGGTGCATCACGAACGCGTAGACCAGCGCGAGCGGGTAGGTGACGAAGCCGATCAGCACCAGCATCAGCGGGAACGAGACCAGCAGCACGATCCCGGTGATGATCTGCACGTTGAGGGAGTTGGCCGCGTGCTGGCGCACGAACGGGCCGCGGTCCCGGTACATGTAGTAGATGACCAGCGAGCCCACGAAGCCGAGCAGGCCGGCGGAGAGCACCATCGCGACCAGCGGGGCGCCGTGCGCGACCGCGCCCAGGGTCCGCTCCTGGGCGGGCGTGATCGCCTGCTGGGGCGCGCTGTAGTCGGGCTGCTGGTAGGCAGGCGGCTCGTAGGCGGGGCGGTCGCCGTACGGGTTGGACGGCTCCTGCGGTGTCTGGCTCATGGTGGACCTCCTTGGTCTCTGCTGACACCAACTCAACCACGCGATCGGGCGGAATCCACGCTGCTTCGGGGGTGGTTCGGGGTCGCCTCAGGGACGGACGCGGGTAGACCCTCCAAGAACCGTTTGACAGTCGTCGTCCGATCGGGTCACGATGACCCCCCAACGAGTGCTGGAGGGTCGCGTGGACGACAAGGACAAGGACGCCATCTCGGCGCTGCGCTCGGTGGCGCACCCGGTCCGGCTGCGTATCCTCTCGATGCTCACCGCCCAGCCGATGAGCGCGGCCGAGGTGGCCCGCGAGCTCGACCTGACGCACGCCAACGCGTCGTACCACCTGCGGGTGCTGCACGACGCCGGCGAGCTCGTCGTGGAGAGCGAGGAGAAGATCCGCGGCGGGACGGCCAAGCGCTACCGGTACGTCGTGGGAGGCGACGCCACGCGCCCGCCCCGGCCGCGTGGGGTCGAGGACGAGGTCGCCTGGCAGCAGGCCACGCACTCCGAGGTCGTCCGGCGCCTCGCCCGCCGGACGGCGGGGCCGAGCAGCTCCTCCGACATCGAGACCTGGGTGACCCCCGAGACCTGGCGCGAGGCCGTCGAGCTCGTCGCGCGTGCGATGGTGCTGCTACACGAGCAGGCGCAGCCTCCCCGGACCGAGGGCACGATCCACGTCAGCGCCTCGTCCCAGGCCTTCGTGATGGAGGACCCGTCGTGACCTGGGCCAACGCCCTCGCTCCCCTGCGACGGCGCAACTTCGCGTGGTACTTCGCCTCCCGCTTCGTCAACACGCTCGGCACCATGATGGCCACCATCGCGCTGACGTTCGCGGTGCTCGACATCACCGACTCGGCCGCGGCGCTCGGCCAGGTGCTGGCCGCGCACACGATCCCGATGATCGTGCTGCTCCTGTGGGGCGGGGTGATCTCCGACCGCTTCCCGCGCACCCTGGTTCTCCAGGTCTCCAACGTCGCCTCGGCGCTCACCCAGGGCCTCATCGCCCTCCTGGTGCTGACCGACCGCGCCGAGCTCTGGATGCTCATCTCGCTGTCGGTGGTCCACGGCGCCGTGTCCGCGATCTCGCTGCCGGCGATGGCGAGCGTGATGCCCCAGCTGGTGCCGCGGTCCCAGCTGCAGTCCGCCAACGCCCTGGTCGCCCTCACCCGCAACGGGCTCACCGTCGTCGGGCCGACGGTCGGCGCCCTGCTGGTCGTCACCGTCGGGTCCGGCTGGGCGCTCGCCGTCGACGCGGTCACCTGGCTGCTGTCGGCGCTGCTCCTGCTGCCGGTGAGGATCCCCGCGCCCGAGCGCACGGGCGAGCGCACCGGCACCCTCACCGAGCTGCGCGAGGGCTGGTCGTTCTTCCGCGCGACGACCTGGCTGTGGATCGTGGTGCTCGGCTTCGGGTTCCTCAACGCCATCCACCACGGCGCGATCTTCACCCTCGGTCCGGTCGTCGCGGAGGACACGATCGGCCGCCAGGGCTGGGGCTACGTGCTCTCCGCCGAGGCGCTCGGCCTGCTGGCCATGACCGTGGTGATGCTCCGCGTCCCACTCCAGCGCCCGCTGTTCTGGGGGATGATCGGGGTCTCCGCGATGTCGGTGCCGATGCTGGTGCTCGGCCTCGAGCCGCACCTGGTGGCGCTGGTGGTCGCCGCGTTCATCGGCGGCGCCGGGATCGAGGTCTTCGGCATCGGCTGGAACCTCGCCATGCAGGAGAACATCGACGAGCGCATGCTCTCCCGGGCGTTCTCCTACGACATGCTCGGCTCGTTCATCGCGATGCCGATCGGGCAGCTCACCTTCGGGCCGCTCGGCGAGGCGTTCGGCGTCTCCCGGGTGCTGGTCGTCTCCGGCCTCGCGTACGCCGCCATCTGCGCGCTCGTCCTCTGCTCCCGGTCCGTGCGGGACCTGCCCCGGCGTACGTCGGAGGTCGAGATCACCGCCTCCGTGACCCCCGCGGAGCGGTGAGCAGGCCACATTCCTGCGCGCCGGAAAGGTGGCTGGCGCACCTGTCTTCCGGCGAGCCCCGGGGACGCGCCGTACCGGAGGTGACGGAGCCACGTTCTCCCACCCGCGGAATGTGGGCTGCTCACCGCCGGACGGCACTCGAGCAGCGAGTCGGGGTCCCCACTAGGGTCGGCGCATGACGACTCCCGACATGTTCCGGCTCGACGACAAGGTCGCCATCGTGACCGGCGCCTCCAGCGGCCTGGGGGTCGCGTTCGCGAGGGGGCTGGCCGAGGCCGGCGCCGACGTGGTGCTCGGCGCCCGCCGCGCCGACCGCCTCGAGGAGACCGCCCGGCTGGTCCGCGACGCCGGGCGCCGAGTCCTCACGGTGCAGACCGATGTCGCCGACCCCGACCAGTGCCAGGCGCTGGTGGACGCCGCGATGGCCGAGTTCGGCCACGTCGACGTGCTCGTCAACAACGCCGGTGTCGGGACCGCCGTGCCGGCCACCCGCGAGACGCCCGAGGAGTTCCGCTCGGTCATCGACGTCAACCTCAACGGCTGCTACTGGATGGCCCAGGCCTGCGGCCGCGTGATGCAGCCGGGCTCGTCGATCATCAACGTGTCCTCGGTCCTCGGCCTCACCACCGGCGGCCTGCCGCAGGCGGCGTACTCCGCCTCCAAGGCCGGTCTCAACGGCCTCACCCGCGACCTCGCCCAGCAGTGGACCGAGCGCAAGGGCATCCGCGTCAACTCGATCGCACCGGGCTTCTTCACCTCCGAGATGACCGACACCTACCCCGACGGCTACCTCGACCGCGCGATGCAGCGGGTGCCCGCCCGGCGCAAGGGCGACCCCGCCGAGCTCGCCGCGACCGTGGTCTTCCTCGCCTCGCCTGCCGCCGGCTACATCACCGGCCAGACGCTCCCCGTCGACGGCGGGATGACGATCGCCTGACGGGGCCGTGGGCGGTCGCAGTCATCCTTGCCCCGCAACCGCCCACGGTCCTCATTCAGCGCCAGGGACGCCCGGCGACCCGGGCGAGCCGGCGCGCGCCGAGCCTAGGGATCGATCAGGCCGACCCGCACCGCATATCTGGTCAGCTCGGTGCGGTCGCGCATGCCGAGCTTCTGGAGCACGTTCTCCCGGTGCCGCTCGACCGTGCGGACGCTGATGGTCAGGGCACGAGCGATCTCGCGGCTGGAGTGCCCCTCGGCGATCAGCTTGACCACCTCGTCCTCGCGCGGCGTCAGCGGCGCCCGGGGCAGCCGCTCCCCCCGCCGCAGCCGCTCGAGGTAGTCGCGCACCAGCCGCCGCTCGGACCCCGGGTAGAGGAACGGCTCCCCGCGGAGCGCCGCCCGGCAGGCGTCGACGAGGTCGCGGTCGGCCACCGACTTGAGCACGTAGCCCGACGCCCCGACCTTGAGGCTCTCGAAGAAGTACTGCTCGTTGTCGTGCATCGTGAGCATCAGGATCCTCGGCGGCTCGCGCAGCCGTGAGATCTCGCGCGCCGCCTGGAGGCCGGTCAGCCGGGGCATCGCCACGTCGAGGATCGCCAGGTCGACCGCGAGGTCCGGGTCGCGCAGCAGCGCCACCGCCTCGGCCCCGTCCCCGGCCTCCGCGACCACCTCGAGGTCGGGCTCGGCGTCCAGGATGAGTCGTACGCCGCGGCGCACGAGTGCGTGGTCGTCGGCGAGGAGGATGCGCGCCGGGGTCGTCATCGCGGCACCACCGGGACGACCAGCGTCACGACGGTCCCGCCTCCCTCGCCGCGGGCGACGTCGACCGTGCCGCCCACCAGCCCGGCCCGCTCGCGCATCCCGCGGAGCCCGGTGCCGGCGGCGCCCCGCGGCACCCCGCGGCCGTCGTCGGCGACTTCCAGCACGACGTCCTCCCCGCGCGGGGTCAGCCGCAGCTCGACGGTCGACGCGCCCGCGTGCCGGGCGACGTTGGTCAGGGCCTCCTGCGCCACCCGGAAGACCACCAGCTCGACCGTCTCGTCCAGGTCGGGAAGGGCAGGGCTGACCGTCCGCCGGGCGTGGGTCCCGCTGTGCTCGAAGAGGTCGGTGGTCAGGGCCGACAGCGCGCTGCGCAGCCCGAGGTCCTCCAGGACGTGCGGCCGCAGCTGCCGGGCGACACGGCGTACCTCGTCGAGGCTGTCGCGCGCCACGTCCCGGATCCGGGCCACGTCGCCGGGCGCCACGTGCTCGGAGCCCGCGAGCCGGCCGGCCTCGAGGAGGATTGCGGTGAGCGACTGACCCACCCCGTCGTGGAGCTCCTGCGCGATCCGGGCGCGCTCCCCCTCCTGCCCGGCGAGGGCGGACGCCCCGGCCGCGCGCTGCTCGCGCTCGATGCGCCCGAGCAGGTCGTTGACCGCTCCGGCCACGCGGCCGGCGATCCCGTCGTCGTCCACGGGCAGGAGCTCGATCGGGTCGGCGGAGAGCTCGTGGTCGAGCCGGTGGACGAGCTGGTCGAAGGGCCGGACCATCGAGCGGACGACCAGCGCGTTGGCCACCGTCATCACCGAGAGCCCGAGGAGGAGGACCACCACCTCGGAGGCCAGCGGTCGCGCCGACACGGTGGCCGGCGAGAGCACGAGTGCCGCGGTGCCGACGGCGAAGATGACCAGGTTGACGGCCACGACCCGCCACCACAGCGGGCGCTGCACGGCGCGGAGCGAGGTCATCGCCCCAGTCTGGCAGTCGGGCGTCCCGCGACCGCCCGTCGCCGCGGGATGTGGGTGGCACTCCCCATGGGGTCCGGCCGCGGTCCGGACCACACTCGAGGTGCGGCGTCCCGGCCGTTCTCCCGAGGTGGCCGGGACGACCGCGCCAAGCCCCGGGAGACCCAGGAGATCCGATGGCCTACCTGCTGCTCGTCATCATCGTCCCGCTCGTCATCTACACCGTCTGGTCCGTACGACGCGTGAAGGAGCCGTGGTTCGACGACGCACCGCACCAGGCCTGGGCCAGCGCCCGGGCCAGCAGCGCGGACGGAGCCCTGGCACGGCTCCAGGCAGAGGTGACCTACCGGATCACCGAGGCCGGCGTGCGCTCGCCCGAGGACCAGGCGGCCCAGGTCGGCGAGGAGGCCCTGCGCCACGCCATCGTGACCGGCCGCGTGCTGTCGCTGCCGGGCATCGGGGACGAGGTGGCGATCGGCGATCCGCACCTGACCGGTGTGGTGGTGGACTCGGTGGTCGTCACCGCCGCCGACGTGGAGATCACCCGTGAGCTGCGACGGCTGGTCGGCGGGCCCTAGTGGACCTCGACCTCTTCATCCTCGGCGCGGCCCTGGTCCTGGTGACCGGGGTCGCCGCCGTGCGGGTGTCGCACCACGCGGGCCTGCCCAGCCTGCTGCTCTACCTCGCGATCGGCCTCGCGATCGGCGAGGCCGGCCTGGGACTGGAGTTCGAGGACACCGAGCTCACCGTGCTGCTCAGCACCCTGGCCCTGGCCGTCATCCTGAGCGAGGGCGGCTTCTCCACGCGCTGGTCGGTCATCCGCCCCGTGGTCGCGCTGTCCGGCGTGCTGGCCACCGTCGGCGTCCTGGTCAGCGTCTCGGTCACGGCCGGCATCGCCTACCTCGCGCTCGACGTCGACGTCCGTACGGCGCTCCTGCTCGGCGCCGTGGTCGGCTCCACGGACGCCGCGGCCACGTTCTCGGTCATGCGGCGGCTGCCCGTGCAACCGCGGCTGCGCGCCGCCCTGGAGGCCGAGTCGGGCTTCAACGACCCGCCCGTCATCATCCTGGTCACCGTCGTGGCCAGCGACGCCTGGCACACCGCGGACGGCTGGGAGATCGCCGGCGCGATCGTCTACCAGCTCGTGCTCGGCGTCGTCGTCGGGCTCGCGGTGGCGTGGCTCGGCCAGCAGGGGCTCTCCCGGACCGCGCTGCCCGCCGCGGGGCTCTACCCGTTGACGACGCTGGCGATCATGTTCGGCGCGTTCGCCGCCGCCGGCCTGCTCGGGGCCTCGGGGCTGATGGCCATCTACGTCGCGGGCCTGTGGCTCGGCAACGCCCGGCTCCCCCACCGGCAGGCCACCGCCGGGTTCGTCGAGGGTCTCGGGTGGCTGGCGCAGATCGGGCTGTTCGTCCTGCTCGGCCTGCTCGCCTCGCCCGGCCGCCTCGCGGACGCCGTCGTCCCCGCCCTCATCGTCGGGCTCGCCCTCACCCTGGTCGCGCGCCCGCTGTCCGTCCTGGTCTGCGCGTCCTGGTGGCGGATGCCGCTGCGCCACCAGGTGTTCGTGTCCTGGGCCGGGCTGCGCGGCGCGGTGCCCATCGTGCTGGCGACGATCCCGATCACCCAGGGTCTGCCCGCCGCCCACCGGATCTTCGACGTGGTCTTCCTCCTGGTCGTGGCCTTCACCCTGGTGCAGGCGCCCACGCTGCCGTGGCTCGCGCGGCGTACGGGCGTGGCCGTCGAGGCCGGGACGACCTCCGTCGACGTGGAGTCCGCGCCGCTGGAGGAGATCGGCGCGTCACTGCTGCAGGTGACCGTCCCGCCCGGCTCGCGGCTGGCCGGCGTCCACGTCATCGACCTGCGCCTTCCCGCCAACGCGGCACTGGCGCTCGTGCACCGGTCCGGGGAGATCTTCGTGCCGGACCGGCACACCTCCCTGCGTACCGGGGACCACCTGCTGCTGGCCGTCGGCGACTCGGTGCGCGAGGCGACCGAGGAGCGCCTGCGTGCGATCTCGCGCGACGGACGTCTGGCGATGTGGCGCGAGCAGGCGGGGGCGAAATGAGATCAGGCCGGATCCTGGTGGACCCGGCCTGTTCTTCGTCGGTGGAGGTGAGGGGACTCGAACCCCTGACCCTCTGCATGCCATGCAGATGCGCTACCAGCTGCGCCACACCCCCAACGGGTGCGTCCTCCGGAGCGGGCTCCGTCGGACAACTCGCAGAATATTAGCCAACCGACTGCCGCGGTGCGAAATCGGGGGTGCGGTTCCAGGCGACGAGCCGCATCGACTCCCCCGGACCGGCCTCGTCGAGCACCGCCACGCCGCAGTTGTCGAGCCCGCGCAGGCTCCGGCCGGCGTCCCGGTCGAAGCCGAGCAGCGCCACCGCGGCCATCTTGAGGGCGGCCCCGTGGCCGACGACGCAGGCGGTACCGCCCGGTGCGACCGAGGCGAGGGCCTCCCGCAGGGCGGGCAGGATCCGGCCCAGCACGTCGGCGGTGGACTCCGCGCCCGGTACGGCGTCCAGGTGCTCGAACGCGCCGCCCGCGGCGACCCACGCCGCGTGCTGCTCGGGGTGGGCCGCGGCGAACTCGGGGATCGTGAGCCCGGCGCGGTCCCCCACGTCGTACTCGCGCAGCCGTCGGTCGTGGCGCACGTCGAGCCCGCAGGCCCCGGCGACCACGGCGGCGGTCGACGCCGCCCGCGTGAGGTCCGAGCTCCACAGCACGTCCGGGCGGAGTGCCGCGACCGCGGGGGCGACGGCGGCCGCCTGTGCGTGCCCGACGTCGTCGAGGGCCACGTCGAGGTGGCCCTGGGCCCGCCCCTCGGCGTTCCAGGCGGTCTGCCCGTGCCGCAGGAGCACGAGGACGCGGGGCGCGCTCACTCCTCGTCGGCAGCGTCGGACGACTCGGGCGCCCGGGGCCCGTCGGGCGTCGCGGCCGGCGGGGTGGTGACGTCCACCGAGATGACCGGGCAGTCGCGCCACAGCCGCTCGAGGGCGTAGAACTGGCGCTCCTCCTCGTGCTGCACGTGGACGACGATCTCGCCGTAGTCCAGCAGCACCCAACGGCCCTCCCGGTGGCCCTCACGGCGGATCGGCTTGGCGCCGGCCTCGCGCAGCTTGTCCTCGACCTCGTCGACGATGGCCTTGACCTGGCGCTCGTTGCTGGCCGAGGCGAGCACGAAGGCGTCGGTGATCGCCAGCTGCTCGCTGACGTCGAAGGCGATGACCTGCTGGGCGAGCTTGTCGGCGGCCGCCGCGGCGGCGACCTGGACGAGCTCGATGGCGTGGTCGGTGGCAGTCATGCAGGCTCCTTGTCGGGAGTCTCTCCCGCGGTGGTGGTGTAGAGGTGGTGCTTGGCGATGTACTGCACGACGCCGTCGGGCACGAGGTACCAGACGGGCTCGCCGCGGCGCGTGCGCTGCCGGCAGTCGGTGGAGGAGATCGCCAGGGCCGGGATCTCGACCATGGTGACCTTGTCGGAGGGGATCTTGTCCAGCGTGGCGGCATCCATCTCGTAGCCCGGCCGGGTGCACCCGACGAACTGCGCCAGCGAGAACAGCTCGTCGGCGTCGCGCCAGGTGAAGATGTCGGCCAGCGCGTCGGCGCCGGTGATGAAGTAGAGCTCGGCGTCCGGCATCTCGGCGTGCAGGTCGCGCAGCGTGTCGATGGTGTACGTCGGTCCCTTGCGGTCGATGTCGACCCGCGAGACCCGGAAGCGGGGGTTGGAGGCCGTGGCGACCACGGTCATGAGGTAGCGGTCCTCGGCCGGCGACACGTCCCGGTCGGCCTTCTGCCACGGCGCACCGGTGGGCACGAACACGACCTCGTCGAGGTCGAACCAGGACTGCACCTCGGACGCCGCCACGAGGTGGCCGTGGTGGATGGGGTCGAAGGTACCGCCCATCACGCCCACGCGACGGGGCATCAGCTGTGCTCGCGCCCGCCGCCGAATGCGACCAGTGCCAGCAGCAGGCCGAGCAGGATCACCAGCGTGATGCCACCCACGAGGTAGGGGTGGACGGCGGGCGCCTCGTGGGACTCGGAGGCCAGGATCGTCAGGGCGTTCAGCGACATGCCGGGGATCCTATCGTCCGGAGGACGGGGGCCTCAGCGCACGTGCCCGTCTCCGGTGACGACGTACTTGGTGGACGTCATCTCGGGCAGCCCCATGGGTCCGCGGGCATGCAGCTTCTGGGTGCTGATGCCGATCTCGGCGCCGAAGCCGAACTCGCCACCGTCGGTGAACCGGGTCGACGCGTTGACCAGCACGGCCGCCGAGTCGACCGCGGCGACGAAGCGCCGGATGGTGCGCTGGTCCCGCGCCACGATGGCCTCGGAGTGCCCCGAGGAGTAGCGCCGGATGTGGGCCAGCGCGGCCTCGACGTCGGCCACCACGGCCGCCGAGATGTCGGAGGAGAGGTACTCGGCGGCGTGGTCCTCCTCGGTCGCCGGGACCACGTCGTCGTACTCGGCGAAGGCCTCGTCGCCGTGGATGGTGACGCCGTGGGCGTGCAGCGCGTCGATGACGGCGGGCAGGAAGTCGTCGGCGACGTCCTCGTGCACCAGCAGCGACTCGGCAGCGTTGCAGACGCTGGTGCGCTGGGTCTTGGCATTGACCACGATGGCGAGGGCCTGGTCGAGGTCGGCCGAGGCGTCGACGTAGACGTGGCAGTTGCCGACGCCGGTCTCGATGACCGGGACCGTCGACTCCTCGACGACGCTGCGGATCAGGCCGGCGCCCCCGCGCGGGATGAGCACGTCCACCAGCCCGCGGGCGCGCATCAGGGCCTTGACCGAGTCGTGGCTCTCCCCCGGCACCAGCTGGACGACGTCCTCGGGCAGCCCGGCGCGCGCGACCGCGCTGCGCAGCACGTCGACGATGGCCGCGTTGCTCGACCGGGCGCTCGAGGAGCCCCGCAGGAGCACGGCGTTCCCGGACTTGAGGCAGATGCCGGCGGCGTCGGCGGTCACGTTGGGCCGGGCCTCGTAGATCATCCCGACGACGCCGAAGGGCACCCGCACCTGACGCAGCTCGAGACCGTTGGCCAGTGTCGAGCCGCGCACCACCTCGCCCACCGGGTCGGCGAGGGCGGCGACCTCGCGCAGGCCCGCCGCCATCGCCGCGAGCCGCTCCTCGGTGAGGCGCAGCCGGTCGACGATGTGGGCCGGCGTGCCCCCCTGCTCGGCGCGCGCGACGTCCTCGGCGTTGGCGGCCAGGACCGTCGCCGATCCTTCGACGAGGGCGTCGGCCATCGCGTGCAGGGCGGCATCCTTGGTGGCGCGTGTGGCCAGGGCCAGGTCGTGGCTGGCGGTCCGCGCCCTGCTGGCGACCTCGCGGACCGCGGCCTCGTGGTCCGCCCGGTCCGCGGTGTGGTCCCCGGCAGCGGGGACAGTGGGGGCTCCGGTGCTCATGTGGCGAGCGTAGGTCGGCGGCGGCGTCCACGCACGGCCGTCTCACCGGGCACTTCGGGCGCGCTGGAACGTGCCGACCTCCCCCCTTCCGTCGCGCTGGAACGTGCCGACCGGGCGCTTCCTGACCGCGCGCCGTACGCCCATCACGTCGCGAGCGGTACGAGAGGGGGGAGGTCGGCGCCCGTGAGCGCGCACGAAGTGCCCGGTCCGTGGTCTTCAGCGGTACGAAAGGGGGGAGGTCGGCGCCCGTGAGCGCGCACGAAGTGCCCGGTCCGTGGTCTTCAGCGGTACGAAAGGGGGGAGGTCGGCGTTCGGGAACGCGCGAGCGCCCCCGACCGGGTCCGGTCGGGGGCGCTCGAGTGGTGCGGGGTACGGCGGGCGGGTCAGCCCTTGCGCTGCGTGACCTGCTCGGTCGCGGCGGGGAGGACGGTGTGGAGGTCGCCCACCACGCCGAAGTCCACGAGCTCGAAGATCGGGGCCTCCTCGTCCTTGTTGACCGCCACGATGGTCTTGGAGGTCTGCATGCCGGCGCGGTGCTGGATCGCGCCGGAGATGCCGTTGGCGACGTAGAGCTGCGGCGAGACGGTCTTGCCGGTCTGACCGACCTGGAACGCGTGCGGCATCCAGCCCGAGTCGACCGCGGCGCGCGAGGCGCCCACGGCCGCGCCGAGGGAGTCGGCGAACTTCTCGATGGGCTCGAAGTCACCGCCGGTGCCGCGGCCGCCCGAGACCACGATCGCGGCCTCGGTCAGCTCGGGACGGCCGGTGGACTGCCGCGGCTGGGAGGCGACGATCTGCGCGGTCTTCGCGCCGTCGGAGATGGTCGGCGCGAACGCCTCCACCGCGGCGGCACCCTCGGCCTCCTCCGGGGCGGCGGAGTTGGGCTTGACCGTGATGATCGGCGTGCCGTGGGTGACCTTGGCGGTCACGGTGTAGTTGCCCGCGAACACGCTCTGCGTGGTCACCGGGCCACCGTCGCCGGCCTGGACGTCGACGGCGTCGGTGATCAGGCCGGACTCCAGCTTGATCGCGAGCCGGGCGGCGACCTCCTTGCCCTCGAACGTGGAGGGCACCAGGATCGCCGCGGGACCGGTCTTCTCGGCGAGCTGCTGCAGGGCCTCGGCCTTGGGGGCCACCAGGTAGCCCTTCAGCTCGGCGTCGTCGATCACGTAGACCTTCTGCGCGCCGTACTTCTTGACCTTCTCGGCCACCGCATCGCCCTGCGAGGCGGCGCCGATGAACACCGCGGCCGGCTCGCCGAGGCGGGCGGCGATGGTGAGCAGCTCGTAGGTGGGCTTCTTGACCTCGCCGTCGGCGTGGTCGATCACAACCAGGACTTCAGACATCTCGCAGCGCTCCTCAGATGAACTTCTTGGAGGCGAGGAACTCGGTCAGCGCCACGGCGCCCGACCCGTCCTCGTCCTTGACGATCTCGCCGGCGGTACGCGGCGGGCGGGCGGTCGTGTCCTCGACCTGCGTCCACGCCACCGAGAGGCCGACCTGGCCGGCGTCGACGCCGATGTCGGCCAGCGACAGGGTCTCCAGCGGCTTCTTCTTGGCCGCCATGATCCCCTTGAACGACGGGTAGCGGGCCTCGCCGGACTGGTCGGTCACCGAAAGCACCAGCGGCATCGTCGCGCCGATCACCTCGGTCGAGCCCTCGTTGTCGCGCTTGATCCGGACCTGGTCGCCCTGGGTCTCGACCACCGAGGCCAGCGTGACCTGCGGCAGGCCCAGGCGCTCAGCCAGCATCGCCGGCACCACGCTGCCCGACGCGTCGGTCGAGGCCATGCCGCACATGACGAGGTCGGGCTTGCCGACCTTCTCGATCGCCTTGGCCAGCACCAGCGAGGTCGCGGCGTAGTCCGAGCCGGCGATCGCGTCGTCGACCACGTGGACACCGGAGTCGGCACCCATCTGCAGCGCCTTGCGCACCGCGTCCACGGCCTTCTCCGGACCCACGCACAGCGCGGTCACGGTGACCTCCTCGTCGGCGCGCTTCTCCTTGAGCTGCAGCGCCTGCTCCACGGCGTACTCGTCGAGCTCGGACAGCAGACCGTCGACGCCGACGCGGTCAACGGTGTTGTCCTCTTCGAAGTGCCGGTCGGCAGTCGCATCGGGCACGTACTTCACACAGACGACAATGTTCATGGTGTGTGGCCTTTGCGGCCCCTCCTGTGCTCTGGTCCCCGCGGGCCGGTGTGCCCTGCGGATCCGAGGATGTGTGCTGGCGAGGTTACAAGTCAGTAACCCCACCACGGAACCGGGTCCGCGGTGGGGTTACTCACAGTGGCGCTGTCAGGGTCAGGGACGGATGATCCGGTCGAGGACGCGGCCGATGACGAGCCACACCACGGCCGCCAGCCCCCAGTTGACGAGCGCGTTCTTGGTCGCGGCGTTCTCGCCCTCGAACACCAGGACGCCGTCGTTGCGGTCGAACACGCCCAGGTCGACCGTGTTGGCGGCGTCCTTGACGAAGACCACCAGGGCGTTGTCGGTGTTGGCCTTGAGGGCGACCATCAGGGCGCCGAGCGCCAGCGCCAGCGCGCACAGCACGCACGCGAGCCACACCAGCTGGGCGATGCGCGCTCGCAGTGCGGTCGCCGCGGAGGCGGCACTGCGCCTCCTCGACCTCGAGGTCGTGTCTTCCTTGGCCACGGGGGTCCTTCCGGTTCTCGGGTGGTGCGGTCTGGGTCGACGCGCGGGCTACCGTGCCACGAACGCGGCCTTGCCCGGCCCGTGCTCAACGAACGAACGCATGCCGATGGCACGGTCCTCGGTGGCGAAGAGTGCCGCGAACTGCTGGCGCTCGATCTCCAGGCCCGTCTCGAGGTCCACCTCGAGGCCCCGGTCGATGGACTCCTTGGCCGCGCGGACGGCGTACGAGGCGGCGGCGCTGAACTGGCTCGCCCACGCCACCGCGGCCTCGTGGACCTCCGCGGCCGGGACGACGCGGTCGACCAGTCCGATGGCCAGCGCCTCGTCGGCCTTGACGAAGCGCCCCGTGAAGATCAGGTCCTTGGCGCGGCTGGGACCGACGAGCCGGGTCAGCCGCTGCGTGCCGCCGGCGCCGGGGATGACGCCGAGCAGGATCTCGGGCTGGCCGAGCACGGCGTCGTCGGCGGCGATCCGCACGTCCGCGCACAGCGCGAGCTCGCAGCCGCCGCCCAGGGCGTAGCCGTTGACGGCCGCGACGACCGGCTTGGGGATGCGGGCGACGGCGGAGAACGCCGACTGGAGCCCGCCGGAGCGCTTGACCATGTCGGTGTAGGACATGTCGGCCATCTCCTTGACGTCCGCGCCGGCGGCGAAGACCCGCTCGCCGCCCCAGACGACCACTGCCTTCACGTCGTCCCGCTCGCTCGCCTCGTGCGCGGCGGCCCGGATCTCCTCCTGGACCTGCACGTTGAGGGCGTTCATCTTGGGGCGGTCGAGGCGCATCGTGGCCACGCCGTCGGCCACCTCGAGCCGGACGAACTCGGGCGCTGCGTCGGTCATGGGAGCTCCTTCGTGCTTGCTGGGCGGGTCGCCGTGCGGCGGTGTCCCCGCGTGGTCCCGCGTGCGGGCTTCGGGTCGGGGCATTCAATCAGGGACAATGCCGGGCGTGACACCGGGAATGTGGGAGCACCAGGGCGAGACGACCGAGGTGTGGCCCGGCCGCAACTGGCCGCTGGGCGCGTCGTGGACGCCCGAGTCGACCAACTTCGCGGTCTACGCCCCGCTCGCGCGCGCCGCCTGGCTGTGCCTGTACGACGACCGCGACGCCGAGCGACGCATCGAGCTCACCGAGAAGTCGCTGGGCATCTGGCACTGTGCGGTGCCCGACCTGCGCCCCGGCACCCGCTACGGCTACCGCGTCGACGGCGACTGGGACCCCGATCGCGGGCTGCGGTTCAACCCGGCCAAGCTCCTGCTCGACCCCTACGCCACGGCGATCTCCGGTGACCTGACGGTGCACCCGGCCCTCTACGGCTACGACGTCGACCACCCCGAGCTGCGCAGCGACCTCGACTCCGCGCCGTACACCGCCCGGAGCGTCGTGGTCGACCCGTCCTTCGACTGGGAGGGCGACGACACCCCGCAGCGGCGGCGCTGGCGCGACACGGTGATCTACGAGCTGCACGTCAAGGGGATGACGGCGCTGCACGACCGGGTCCCCGAGCACCTGCGGGGGACGTACGCCGGGCTGGCGACGCCGGCGGTCATCGACTACCTGCACGACCTCGGCGTCACCGCCGTCGAGCTGCTGCCGGTGCACCAGTTCTTCAGCGAGCCGAGCGTGGCCGCGCGCGGGATGGTGAACTACTGGGGCTACAACTCCCTCGGGTTCTTCGCCCCGCACAACGCCTACTCCGCCTCCGGCGACCGCGGCCAGCAGGTCCGGGAGTTCAAGGAGATGGTCAGGGCCTTCCACCGCGCGGGGATCGAGGTCATCCTCGACGTGGTCTACAACCACACCGCCGAGGCCGGTCCCGACGGGCCGACGCTGAGCTTCCGCGGCCTCGACGACCTCGGCTACTACCAGCGCGTCGTCGACCCCGACCCGATCGCCGACCCCTCCCCCGACACCTACTGGGACGTCACCGGCTGCGGCAACACCGTGGACGCCAGCCGCACCCAGAGCCTGCGGATGATCCTGGACTCGCTGCGCTACTGGGTGAGCGAGATGCACGTCGACGGCTTCCGCTTCGACCTGCTGAGCGCGCTGACCCGCACCGCCCAGGAGGTCGACCTCGGCAGCCACCTCATGACCGCGATCGGCCAGGACCCGCTCCTGCGGCACGTCAAGCTCATCGCCGAGCCGTGGGACGCCTCGATGGACGGCTACCGGGTCGGGGAGTTCCCGCCACCGTGGGTGGAGTGGAACGACCAGTACCGCGACACGGTCCGCGACTTCTGGCGACGCCACACCTCCGGGGTGCGGACCGTCGCGACCCGGCTCGCCGGGTCCAGCGACCTGTACGCCGACGACGGGCGCTCGCCCTACGCCTCGGTCAACTTCATCACCGCCCACGACGGTTTCACCCTGCGCGACCTCGTCTCCTACGAGCGCAAGCACAACGAGGCCAACGGCGAGGACAACCGCGACGGCACCGACAACAACCGGTCCTGGAACTGCGGGGTCGAGGGCGAGACCGACGACCCGGACGTCCTGGCGCTGCGGCGCCGGCAGGCCGCCAACCTGATGGTGACCCTGTGCCTGTCCAACGGGGTGCCGATGCTCACCGCGGGTGACGAGCGCGGTCGCACCCAGGGCGGCAACAACAACGCCTACGTCCAGGACAACGAGACGTCCTGGATCGACTGGCGTCCCGACGAGGCGTGGCTCGACGTCTACGAGGTCACCAAGACCGCCCTGCGGCTGCGCCGGGACCACCCCGCGCTGCGGCAGCGACACTGGTTCGAGGGACGGCCGGCGATCAAGGGCGGGCCCAAGGACCTGGCCTGGATGCACCCGGACGGGCGCGAGATGACCCCCGACGACTGGCACGACGACGGCCTCCACACCGTGGGGATGTTCGTCTCGGGCGACCCGCTGCGCTCCCCCGGCCCCCGGGGCGAGCAGCTGCGCGACTCCTCGTTCGTCATCTGGCTCAACGCGTCCGCCGACGACGTCGAGGTCCGGCTGCCGGAGAACGCGTGGGTCACCAAGGGCGAGGTCGTCCTCTCGACCTGCCTCAACAACCCGATCGGCACGCCGGTCGCCACGGGCGACACGCTGGTCCAGGAGGCCCGCTCGGTCGTGGTGCTCCGGGAGGTGAAGCCGTGAGGCTCCGCGACGTCCCGGTGCTCCGGCACCCCTGCGCCGACCTGCTCATCATCCAGCTCGTCGGGATCCTGCTCTACCCGTTCCTCAACGAGCAGCCGCTGGGCCGGGCGCTGTTCTCCATCTTCGCGCTGCTGGTCCTGGTGCTCGCCGTCTTCGCCGTCCGGATGACGCCCGCGCTGAGCTGGGTCTCGGGTGTCCTGGGCCTGCCCGTCGTCGTCCTCACCGTCTGGGAGGCGATCGAGCCGGGCGTGGAGTCCGTCGTGCTGTGGTCGGCGGTCTTCCACGCCGCGTTCTACTTCTACACGGCCTACGCGCTGCTCCGGTACATGTTCGACGACCGCGTCGTGACCACCGACGAGCTCTACGCCACCGGTGCGACCTTCACCGTGGTGGCGTGGGGCTTCGCCTACGTCTACCAGGCCGTCGACGTGGTGTGGCCGAACTCGTTCACCGCCGTCGGCAACCCCCTGGAGGCCCGGGCGTGGTTCGAGATGCTCTACCTGTCGGTGACCACGATGACCAGCCTGGGGCTCTCCGACATCGTGCCCGTCCGGCCGCACGCCAGGGCCTTCGTGATGATCGAGCAGATCGCCGGGATGCTCTACCTCGGCCTGGCCGTCGCGCGGATCATGGCGCTCACCGTCGCCCGCAGCACCGCGCGCGAGGAGCGCCGGCGCACGGCCGACTGACCGGCGGACGCGCCGTACGGGCGGTGCACGAGCCGTTGAACAAGGTGCCGCAGATGTGGCTCACCCACCGCCCGAGGAACGGACGGTGGGTGAGCGCGACGAGCGAGGATCAGGCCGGCGTGGACACCAGCCCGAGCTCGGCGACCGAGGCGAGCGACCGGTTGCGCGGCACGGCCCGCACCGTATAGCCGAACGGGCCCGAGCGGTCAAGCGGCACGTCGGCGTCGAAGCGGTGCCGGTTGCCCTCGTAGGACTCGACCACGTGCATGGTGGCGGTCCGCTGGTCGAGCAGGTCGTCGTCAGCGCCGGGGCGACCGTGCACGACCTGGACCTCGACGTCGTCCGCGGTCAGGTCGCCGAGCGCGACGTAGGCGTGGACGGCCAGCGTGGCGCCGACCTCGGCCGCGTCGCCGACGCCCTCGGACTCGACGTGCTCGACGCGCACCGAGTCCCAGGCGCCGCGGACGTGCTGCTTCCACTGCGCGAGCTCCCGCGCGCCGGTGTAGTCGGAGTTGAGCTCCCGCGAGGTGTGCGCGGCCGGGGCGTAGAGCTCGCGCACGTAGTCACGCACCTGGCGGGTCGCCAGCACCTTGGGCCCGAGCGACTTGAGCGTGTGGCGCACCATCTCCAGCCAGCGGGTCGGGACGCCCTGCTCGTCGACGTCGTAGAAGCGCGGGGCGACCTCGTTCTCGATCAGGTCGTAGAGCGCGGTGGCCTCGAGGTCGTCACGCCGGTCGGCGTCGTCCACGCCGTCGGCGGACGGGATCGCCCAGCCGTTGTTGCCGTCGTACCACTCGTCCCACCAGCCGTCGAGGATGGAGAGGTTGAGGCCGCCGTTGAGCGCGGCCTTCATGCCCGACGTGCCGCAGGCCTCGTAGGGGCGCAGCGGGTTGTTGAGCCACACGTCGCAGCCGGGGTAGAGCGGCTGCGCCATCGCGATGTCGTAGTTGGGCAGGAACACGATGCGGTGCCGGACCTCGGGGTCGTCGGCGAAGCGCACCATCTCCTGGATGAGCTTCTTGCCGCCGTCGTCGGCCGGGTGCGACTTGCCCGCGATGACCAGCTGCACCGGCCGCTCGGAATCGAGCAGCAGGCGCTTGAGGCGCGCAGGGTCGCGCAGCATGAGCGTGAGCCGCTTGTACGACGGCACGCGGCGCGCGAAGCCGATCGTCAGGACGTCGGGGTCCAGCGCCGTCTCGATCCAGCCGAGCTCGGCGGGCGCGAAGCCGCGCTTGGCCGACGACCTGGCCAGCCGCGCGCGGGCGTCGTCGACGAGGCGGCCGCGCAAGGTGCGCTTGAGGTCCCAGAGGCGTCGGCCGTCGATCTTGTCCACCAGCGGCCACAGCCCGTCGGTGTCGTCGGAGTCGACGTCGGCGCCGAGCTCGGCGGCGAGCTCGAAGACCTCCCGCGCGATCCAGGTCGGCCCGTGGACGCCGTTGGTGACCGAGCCGATCGGCACCTCGGCCTCGTCGAAGGCGGGCCAGAGGCCGTTGAACATGCCGCGCGAGACGTGGCCGTGGAGCTGGGAGACGCCGTTGGCGCGCTGGGCGAGCCGGAAGCCCATGACGGCCATGTTGAACACGGCGGCGTCGCCGCCGTCGTAGTCCTCGGCACCGAGGGCCAGCACGCGGTCGGCCGGCACGCCCGGGGTCGGGGACGCCTCGCCGCCGAAGTACTGGTGGACCAGCTCGCGCGGGAAGCGGTCGATGCCCGCGGGGACCGGGGTGTGCGTGGTGAACACCGTGCCGGCGCGGGACACCTCGAGCGCGGTGTCGAAGTCGAGCGCCGGGCCACCCTCGCCCACCGTGAGCTCGCGGATGCGCTCGATGCCGAGGAAGCCGGCGTGGCCCTCGTTGGTGTGGAACACCTCGGGCGCGGGGGCGCCGGTGATGCGGGAGTAGACGCGGAGCGCGCGCACGCCGCCGACGCCGAGGAGCAGCTCCTGGCGCAGCCGGTGCTCGGAGTTGCCGCCGTAGAGCCGGTCGGTGACGTCGCGGTAGTGCTGCGGGTTCTCCTCGATGTCGGAGTCGAGGAGCAGCAGCGGCACGCGCCCGACGTGGGCGACGAAGATCCGGGCCAGCAGCGGCTGGCCGTTGGGCAGGTCGATCGAGACCGTCGCCCGCGAGCCGTCGGCCTCGCGGAGCAGGGTCAGCGGCAGCTCGTCGGGGTCGAGGACCGGATAGGTCTCCTGCTGCCAGCCCTCGCGGGAGAGCGACTGCTTGAAGTAGCCGTGGCGGTAGAACAGGCCCACGCCGACCACCGGGATGCCGAGGTCGGAGGACGCCTTGAGGTGGTCGCCGGCCAGGATGCCGAGGCCACCGGAGTACTGCGGCAGCACCGCCGTGATGCCGTACTCGGGCGAGAAGTAGGCGATCGAGCGGGGCGCGTCCGGCCCGGCCTTGCGGGCGTACCAGCGCTCGCCGGTCAGGTACTGGTCGAGCGACTCGGTCGCGACCCGCAGCTGCTCGAGGAAGGCGTGGTCGCCGGCCAGCTCGTCGAGGCGCTCGCGGCCCACGGCGCCGAGGAGCCGCACCGGGTCGTGGTGGACGTCGGCCCACAGCCGCTCGTCGATGGCCCGGAAGACGTCCTGGGTCTCCGGGTGCCACGACCAGCGCAGGTTGCCGGCAAGGGTGGCCAGACCGGCCAGCGGCTCGGGCAGGACAGGACGGACGGTGAATCGTCGGATCGCTCGCACGGACCGACGGTAGGGCATTTCCTTTGATCGATCCAACAGTCGGGGTGGGCCGCGTCGTCGACGGTGGTGGACCAGTCCAGCCGTAACCCGGCCCCGACCTGCGCCGTTGAGGGCGCATGACCCGCACCCCCCTCGCGCGCCGCGTCACCGTCGCGGTCGCCGGCCTCCTCTCGGCCTCCTCCCTCACCGCCCTCGGCACCATCGCCGCCGAGGCCCAGCCCGGCAGCCGGCCCGGCGCGTCCGCCGGCTCCCGCGCCTCCGCCGACGACGTGCGCACCCTCGGCGACCCGGTCCACGGCCTCGTCGACGTCGACACGCGTGCCGCCGTCGCCCCCCTGGCCTCGCAGCGCGCGGCGGCGGAGGGCCTCGGCCCGGTCACGCTGCGCTGGAACGACCTCGGCTCCCCCGCCTCGGTCCTCCCCGCCGACGGCTCCCTCGGCGACGCCCCCGGCAGCCCGGCCGACGGTGCCCGCGCGTGGCTGGCGGAGCACGCCGCGGTGTTCGGCCTGACGGCGGCCGAGGTCGCCGACCTCGACCTGGTCGCGGCCCAGGAGCTCGCCGGCAGCGACGCCCGCGCCGTCCTGTTCCGCCAGCGGTACGGCGCGCTGGTGCCGGCCACCGGCGGCATGGTCACCGTCGGCGTCGCCGACGGACAGGTCGCCTACGCGTCCTCGTCGCTGACCCGCGCCGCCTCCGCTCCCCCCTCGGCGACCCTCACTCCGGTCGAGGGCTGGCTGGCCGCGGCCGCCGACGTCGGCCGTCCCGTCGACGCGGGCGTCGTGGACGTGGTCGAGGAGGCAGCGTCCCTCGGCGCCTGGACCCGGCTCGACGTACCGGGTCTGGCGCAGGAGCAGCAGGTCCGGCTCCGCGCCCTGGCCGTCGACGCGACCACCGTGCGGCCGGTCTTCGAGGCCAACGTCGTCGACGTCGCCGGCGGCGCCGCCCTGGCCCACACCGTCCTGGTCGACGCGATCTCCGGCGACGTGCTGGTGCGCCGCAACCAGGTCGACAACATGAACGACGCCCAGACGTTCCAGGGCGCGATCACCGCCGCGGGCTGCGGACCGCGGCACACCTTCGAGCTCACCGACGACCTGACCCGGTCGATCAACGTCGCTGCCCTGGCCCTGCCGGCCGACGACGTGACCTTCGACCTCTACGGCCCGGGCGGCGAGGTCCTGCTGTCCCAGGACCTGCTCACCAGCCCCGAGGTGGCGTCGTACTCCGCGGACAGCATCCTCGCGGGCACCTACGGCATCGAGGTCTGCCCGTTCGACGAGGCGTCGGTGGTGCTCGGCCAGTACGCCCTCACGGTGCTGGCCAGCGACCAGGCCGCCCCGTCCGCCGACACGCTCCAGACCAACCCGCGCTGGCGCTACTTCACCGCCAACCCGACGCTCGACGGCCCCGGCGAGATGCCGTCGAACTCCGTGGTCGGCTGCTGGAACCTCGAGGAGGGCTGCGACCTCTCCCTGGCCAACATCGCGGCCCCCGGTCCGTGGGACACCCTCGGCGGCGGCTCCCTGCCCACGTCGACCACCCTCGGCAACAACGCGTCCACCCGCGAGGCGTGGGCGAGCCCGCTGACGCCCGGCGGCCTCCTCCAGGCGCCGGTCTCGCCGACGCGCGAGTACACCGCGGAGTTCACGGACGCCTGGAACAACAGCAGGTGCGATCCCGCCCAGCTCGTCCCCGGCGGGAACGACATCGACGCATCCGTGGGCAACCTCTTCGCCGCCCACAACCGCATGCACGACTACAGCTACTACCTCGGCTTCACCGAGAAGAACTACAACATGCAGGTCGAGAACGGCGGTCGGGGCGGCGTCGGCGGCGACCCCGAGGTCGGCAACGCCCAGGCGGGCGCGCTCACCGGCGGCAACCCGTCGTACCTCGGCCGGGACAACGCCAACCAGATCACGCTGCAGGACGGCACGCCCGGCATCACCAACCAGTACCTCTTCCAGCCGATCGCCGGCGCCTTCTACGCGCCGTGCACCGACGGCGGCCTCGACATGGGGATCGTCGGCCACGAGTACACCCACGCCATCACCAACCGCATGGTCGGCGGCCCCGACGACGGCCTGACCTCCGAGCAGGGCGGCGCGATGGGTGAGTCGTGGGGCGACCTGGTCGCCGGGGAGTACCAGTTCAGCCACGGCTACAGCAACGGCGGCAACGTGTGGGCCGTCGGCGCCTACGCGACCGGCAACACCGAGACCGC
The DNA here is from genome assembly GCF_003047295.1 of Nocardioides sediminis. GTDB lineage: Bacteria > Actinomycetota > Actinomycetes > Propionibacteriales > Nocardioidaceae > Nocardioides > Nocardioides sediminis. The sequence goes on along the minus strand of NZ_PZYZ01000002.1, from coordinate 768,329 downwards.
GATCCGCGACTACGCCATCGACGACAACCCGCTCAACTTCTCCGACTACGGCTTCGACTCCACCGGACCCGAGGTGCACGCCGACGGCGAGATCTGGAACGGCACGATGTGGGAGGTCCGCCAGGCGCTCGTCGAGGAGTACGACGCGCAGTTCCCCGCCGACGACGCCGCCCTGCAGCTGCGGTGCGCGCAGGCCACGGCGGAGCGGACGCCCCACCCGGTCGAGCTGTGCCCGGGCAACCGCCGCTGGGTCCAGCTGATGTTCGACTCCTTCCTGCTCCAGCAGGGTGCCACCTCGATGCTCGACGCCCGGGACGCGATGATCGCGGCCGACCGGATGCGGTTCGGCGGCGCCCACCGCGACCTGCTCTGGCAGGCCTTCGCGCGTCGCGGCATGGGCGGTGGTGCGTCGGTGAGCGGCCCCGACGACCACGAGCCGGTCCCCAGCTTCGCCTCGCCCGTCTCCGGCAACGCCGAGGTCACCTTCGCCACCGGCAGCCCGTCACAGATCTACGTGGGCGACTACGAGGCCCGCGCCACGCCGGTCGCCGACACCGTCGGCAGCTCGCCCGTGGGCGCGACTGCGTCGTTCACACCGGGCACCTACGAGATGGTGGCCGTCTCCTCGGACCGCGGCTTCACCCGCTTCACCATGACCGTCGAGGGCACGGACGCCCGCACGGTCACCGTCGCCGACGAGCCCAACCTCGCCAGTGCCGCCGCCGGCGCGAGCGTCCTCGGCGCCACCGAGGGGTCGCTCAACGCCGAGCACCTCATCGACGGGACCGAGGCGACCAACTGGGGCGGCGTCACCGAGGGCAACGTCGACGAGACCACCCCCTCGGTCGCCGTGGACCTGGCCGGCGACGTGCAGACGGTCCGCCGGGTGCAGGTGAGCGCCATGCTCACCCCGGCACCGGCCGACCCGAACGCGCTCCCCCTGGCCCAGGAGGACCCGGACTCGGGCTCGCGCTTCACCGCGCTGCGCCAGTTCGCCCTCGAGGCGTGCACGGCCGACTGCGCCTCGGCGGACGCCTCCTGGTCGCGGTTCTACACCTCCCCGGCCGACGCGTTCCCGTCGGGCCTCCCGCGGCCGGTGGCGCCCGACCTGACCCTGCGCTCCTTCGACGTCCCGGACACCGAGGCGGCCGCCGTGCGGCTCGTCGCCCTGCACAACCAGTGCACGGGCCAGGAGCTGTACGCCGGGGAGCAGGACGCCGACCCGCTCAACGACACCGACTGCAAGACCGCCTCGGACCGCGGCACCATCGTCCACGCCGCCGAGCTGCAGGTCTTCGGCGGAGCGGACGCCGGCACGGGCGACACGGGCGACACGGGCGACACGGGCGACACGGGCGACACGGGCAGCCCGGACACCAGCGGCGCGACCGGCTCGACGGACGCCGGGACGACGACCGGGACCGCGACCGGGGCTGCGACCGGGACCGCGAGCGCCGCCGGCCGGACGGCCACGTCGGTGCGGCTCCGGGTCCGCCGCGCGGTGCAGACGCCGGCCAACGCGGCACCCCGCCTGCGGGCCCGCCTCGTCGTGGACGGCCCGCGCCCGGACCGACTCGGCCGGTGGGTGGTCGTCCTCGACGGCCGCCGGCTGGCCACGGCGCGGGCCGACCGCACGGTCCTGCGGATGCGGGTCGCCCGCCGGCTGGCCCCGGGCACCCACCGTCTGCGGGTGGCCTTCCGGCCGGCCGACCGACGGGCCCTCGCGCCGTCGCGCTCGGACGTGGTGCGGATCGTCGTACGACGCTGAGCACCGGCACGTGGTGGCGCGTCCCGCCCGACCCCAGGGGTGGGACGCGCGTCACCCGCCCGTCCGGCGGCTTGCGTGAGTCCCCGCGTTTCGCAAGTGTGGGCGCATGGTTGGACGAATCCCTGTCATGGACGTCTCCCCCGTCGTCGACCTCGGCCGTCAGTCGGCCAAGGCCACCGTCGGCGAGCCGCTGCCCGTCCGCGCCTCGGTCTTCCGCGAGGGGCACGACCAGCTCAGCGCCGAGGTCGTGCTGACCGACCCGACCGGCGCTCGCCGGGCGCCGGTGCGGATGGTCAAGCACGGCGAGGTGCCCGACCGGTACGACGCCTGGGTCACCCCGGACAGCGAGGGCGCCTGGACGTTCGAGGTCGTGGCGTGGTCCGACCCCCTCGCCACCTGGGAGCACGACGCCGGGATCAAGATCCCCGCCGGCGTCGACGTCGAGCTGATGTTCACCGAGGGCCGGCTGCTGCTCGAGCGCGTGATCGCCGCCGGCGACCTCGACGGCCACGAGTCCTCGATCGTCAGGGGCGCGGCCCAGGCCGCCGCCGACACCGACCGGCCGGTCCAGGCGCGTCTCGCGGCCATGCAGAGCCCCGAGCTGTGGTCCGTGCTGCGCGACCACCCCCTGCGGGAGCTCGTCTCCACCGAGGGCCCCTACCCGGTGTACGCCGACCGCACCCGCGCGCTCTACGGCAGCTGGTACGAGTTCTTCCCCCGCTCCGAGGGCGCGACGAAGGACGAGAGGACCGGCCGGGTCACGAGCGGCACCTTCCGCACCGCGGCGAAGCGGCTCGACGCCGTCGCGGCGATGGGCTTCGACGTGATCTACCTGCCGCCGATCCACCCGATCGGCGAGGTCAACCGCAAGGGCCCCAACAACACCCTCACGCCGGGCCCCGAGGACACCGGCTCGCCGTGGGCGATCGGCAGCAAGGACGGCGGCCACGACGCCATCCACCCGGACCTGGGCGACTTCGACGACTTCGACGCGTTCGTCGCACGGGCCGGCGAGCTGGGCCTCGAGGTCGCGCTCGACCTCGCGCTGCAGGCCGCGCCCGACCACCCGTGGGTGACCAGCCACCCGCAGTTCTTCACCACCCGTGCCGACGGGTCGATCGCCTACGCGGAGAACCCGCCGAAGAAGTACCAGGACATCTACCCGGTCAACTTCGACAACGACCCGACCGGCATCTGCCGCGAGGTGCTGCGCATCGTGCGCCTGTGGATGTCCCACGGCGTGCGCATCTTCCGCGTCGACAACCCGCACACCAAGCCGCTGGCGTTCTGGGAGTGGCTGCTCAAGGAGGTGCGGCGCACCGACCCCGACGTCATCTTCCTCTCCGAGGCCTTCACCCGGCCGGCGATGATGCACGGCCTCGGCGCGGTCGGCTACCACCAGAGCTACACCTACTTCACGTGGCGCACCGGCAAGCGCGAGCTCGAGGACTACCTCACCGAGGTGGCCACCGAGTCCGACCACCTCATGCGACCCAACTTCTTCGTCAACACCCCCGACATCCTGCACGCCTACCTGCAGTACGGCGGGCCGGCGGCGTTCAAGGTGCGCGCGGCGATCGCGGCCACCGGGTCGCCGAGCTGGGGGGTCTACGCGGGCTACGAGCTCTACGAGCACGTGGCGGTCAAGCCGGGCAGCGAGGAGTACCTCGACTCCGAGAAGTACCAGATCCGCATCCGCGACTGGGACCGCGCGGACGCGGAGGGCCGCACCCTCGCGCCGTACCTCACCCGGCTCAACGAGATCCGGCGGCACCACCCCGCCCTCCAGCTGCTGCGCAACCTCACGGTCCACCACAGCGACGACGACCACGTGCTCGTCTACTCCAAGAGGCACGGCGACGACGTCGTGCTCGTCGTGGTCAACCTCGACCCGCACGGCACCCGCGAGACGATGGTGCACCTCGACATGCCGGCCCTCGGCATGGACTGGCACGACTCGTTCGTGGCGCACGACGAGATCACCGGCGAGGACTGGAGCTGGAGCCAGCACAGCTACGTCCGCCTCGACCCCGGCCACGAGCCCGCCCACATCATCTCCGTCAGGAGGCCCCGTTGACCGCGATCCCCGTCCCCCCCACCGGAGCGCAGCCCCACCCCCACAGCGGCAACGAGGAGTTCGAGGACACCTCGACCACCGCGGCCACACCCGACTGGTTCAAGACGGCCGTCTTCTACGAGGTCATGGTCCGGTCCTTCCGCGACTCCAACGGCGACGGGGTCGGCGACTTCAAGGGCCTGATCGAGAAGCTCGACTACCTCCAGTGGCTCGGCGTCGACTGCCTGTGGGTCCCGCCGTTCTTCTCCTCGCCGCTGCGCGACGGCGGCTACGACGTCTCGGACTACACCAACATCCTCCCCGAGTGCGGGACCGTCGAGGACTTCCACGAGTTCCTCGACGAGTGCCACAAGCGCGACATCCGGGTGATCATCGACTTCGTCATGAACCACACGAGTGACGCCCACCCGTGGTTCCAGGCGAGCCGTGAGGACCCGGAGGGACCGTACGGCGACTTCTACGTCTGGTCGGACACCGACGAGCTCTACGAGGACGCGCGCGTCATCTTCGTCGACACCGAGCCGTCCAACTGGACGTGGGACCCGGTGCGCCAGCAGTACTTCTGGCACCGGTTCTTCCATCACCAGCCCGACCTCAACTTCGACAACCCCCGCGTCCACGACGCGATGCTCGAGGCGATGGCGTTCTGGCTCGACATGGGCCTCGACGGGTTCCGGCTCGACGCCGTCCCCTACCTCTACGAGCGTCCCGGCACCAACGGGGAGAACCTCCCCGAGACCCACGACTTCCTCAAGAAGTGCCGCAAGTTCGTCGACGACAACTACCCCGGCCGGGTCCTGCTCTGCGAGGCCAACCAGTGGCCGGCAGACGTCGTGGAGTACTTCGGCGACCCGGCCGTGGGTGGCGACGAGTGCCACATGGCCTTCCACTTCCCGGTGATGCCGCGCATCTTCATGGCCGTGCGGCGCGAGTCGCGCTTCCCGATCTCGGAGATCCTCGAGCAGACCCCGAAGATCCCGGACAACTGCCAGTGGGGCATCTTCCTGCGCAACCACGACGAGCTCACGCTCGAGATGGTCAGCGACGAGGACCGCGACTACATGTGGGAGGAGTACGCCAAGGACCCCCGCATGAAGGCCAACATCGGCATCCGCCGCCGGCTGGCCCCGCTGCTGGACAACGACATCAACCGGATGGAGCTGTTCACCGCCCTGCTCCTGTCGCTCCCGGGCTCCCCGGTGCTCTACTACGGCGACGAGATCGGGATGGGCGACAACATCTGGCTCGGTGACCGCGACGGCGTCCGCACGCCGATGCAGTGGACACCCGACCGCAACGCCGGCTTCTCCGCCGCGACCCCCGGACGGCTGCACCTGCCGGCCATCCAGGACCCGGTCTACGGCTACCAGTCGGTCAACGTCGAGGCCCAGCTGGAGAACTCCTCCTCGCTGCTGCACTGGACCCGGCGGCTCGTCCACGCGCGTCGCCGCCACCCGGCGTTCGGCCTCGGGGACTTCCACGACCTCGGCGGCTCCAACCCCTGCGTGCTGTCCTACGTGCGCGAGCACGTCGACGAGGACGGCAACCGCGACGTCATCCTCTGCATCAACAACCTGTCCCGCTTCCCGCAGCCGGTCGAGCTCGACCTGCGCCACTGGGAGGGGATGGTGCCGATCGAGCTGCTCGGCGGCGTGCCGTTCCCGCGCATCGGCGAGCTGCCCTACCTCCTGACCCTGGGCGGCTACGGCTTCTACTGGATGCGGCTCATCGAGGAGGGCGCGTGACCGACACCCTGCGAGACTTCATCGCCGAGGCCCGCTGGTTCGGCGGCAAGGGCCGGGAGTGGGCGCTGACCGGCGTACGCCGCGTCGGCGAGCTCCCGAACCCGCCGCCCGGCCTGCACGTGACCATCGAGCTGGCCGAGCTGACGTACACGAACCCAGACGGGACGGAAGGTGAGACCGAGCTCTACCAGCTTCCCCTGGCCTACTACGCCGAGCACCAGGAACGGCTCGAGCACGCGTCGGTCGGCGACTGGGACGACGAGGCCTTCGGGCACGCCTTCGTCTACGACGCGGTCCACGACCGGCAGTCGATGGCGCTCTGGCTGCGCGCGTTCGCCGACGTCACCGACGGCCGCGTCACCCGCGACCGCCTGGCCTTCCACCGCGTGGCCGGCCACGAGCTCGACCTCGACGCGCACTCCACGCTCTTCAGCGGCGAGCAGTCCAACTCCTCGGTCGCCTTCGGCGAGGACTCGCTGATGAAGGTCTTCCGCAAGGTCACCCCGGGGGTCAACCCGGACATCTCGATCCACGAGGTGCTGACCCGCGCCGGCTCCGACCACGTCGCCGCGCTCTACGGCTGGCTCGACGTCGTCGACGAGGAGGCCGACACCACGATCCAGCTGGCGATGCTGCAGCAGTTCCTGCGCACCGCCTCCGACGGCTGGGAGCTCGCCCTGTCCAGCGTGCGCAACCTCTTCGCCGAGGCCGACCTGCACGCCGAGGAGGTCGGCGGCGACTTCGCCGGCGAGGCGTCCCGGCTCGGGACGGCGCTGGCCGAGACGCACGCGACCCTGGCCGAGCACTTCCCCGTCTCCACCCGCTCGTCGGCCGAGGTCGCCGAGCTCGCCGACGCCATGCACCGCCGGCTGACCGAGGCGCTGCAGGTCGTGCCGGGGCTCGCCGCGCACGAGGCCTCCCTGCGGGCGACGTACGACGCGCTGGCCGCGCTCGGGGAGATCACCGTCCAGCAGGTGCACGGCGACCTGCACCTCGGGCAGACCCTGCGGACGGTCAGGGGCTGGAAGATCGTCGACTTCGAGGGCGAGCCGGCCAAGCCGCTCGCGGAGCGGATGCTCCCCGACTCCCCGTGGCGCGACGTCGCCGGGATGCTCCGGTCCTTCGACTACGCGCCACGCGTGGTGATGATGACCGGCTTCGCCGCCGACCCCACCAGCGGCAGCGAGGAACAGCTGGCCTACCGGGCCACCGAGTGGTCCACCCGCAACTCCACCGCGTTCCTGGCGGCCTACGCCGGGCGCGACCTGACGGCCGACGAGCAGACCCTGCTCGCGGCGTACGTGGCCGACAAGACCGTCTACGAGGCGGTCTACGAGGCCCGCAACCGGCCGACGTGGGTGGGCATCCCGCTCGACGCACTGGCCAGGACGGAGCAGTCATGACCACATCCAGCACCCCCGCCGCCGGCGGGGCCGCCCCCGACCCGAGCCTCCCCGGCGAGCTCGACGTCCACCTGATCGGCGAGGGCCGCCACGAGCAGCTGTGGACGGTCCTGGGGGCGCACCCCGGTCCGGACGGCACCACGTTCCGGGTGTGGGCACCCAACGCGTTGGAGGTGCAGGTCGCCGGCGAGTGGGCCGGCTGGGACGGGTCCCGGCACCCGATGGCCCGCGTCGGCGACTCCGGCGTCTGGCACGTCCTGGTGCCCGAGGCGGGCGTCGGGTCCCAGTACAAGTACCGCCTGCGCGGGGCCGACGGCGCCTGGACCGACCGGGCCGACCCGATGGCCTTCTACGCCGAGAAGCCGCCCAGCTCGGCCTCGATCGTGTGGGCCTCGGACCACGAGTGGGGCGACGCGGCCTGGATGCAGGACCGGGTCACCAAGCAGCCGGTCGACGAGCCGATGGCGATCTACGAGATGCACCTCGCCTCGTGGCGGCGCCACTACGGCGGCGACCTCTACTCCTGGGACGACATCGCCGACGCGCTGGTGCCCTACCTCCAGGACCTCGGCTTCACCCACGTCGAGATGATGCCGGTGATGCAGCACCCGTTCGGCGGCTCGTGGGGCTACCACGTGACGTCGTACTTCGCGCCCGACGCGCGCTTCGGCGACCCCGACGGGCTCAAGCGGCTCATCGACCGGCTCCACCAGGCCGGCATCGGCGTCATCCTGGACTGGGTGCCGGGCCACTTCGCCACCGACGAGTGGGCGCTGGCGCGCTTCGACGGCACCCCGCTCTACGAGGACCCCAACCCGCAGCGCGGCTGGCACAAGGAGTGGGGCTCCCACATCTTCAACTTCGGTCGCCACGAGGTGCGCAACTTCCTCTACGCCAACGCGCTCTACTGGCTCGAGGAGTTCCACGCCGACGGGCTGCGCGTGGACGGCGTGGCCTCCATGCTCTACCTCGACTACGGCCGCGAGCACGGCGAGTGGAGCCCCAACAAGCACGGCGGCCGGGAGAACCTCGAGGCCGTGCAGTTCCTCCAGGAGATGAACGCCACCGTCTACAAGCGCGTCCCCGGCGTGGTGACGATCGCCGAGGAGTCGACCGCCTGGCCGGGCGTGACCGGACCGACGTCCGAGGGGGGCCTGGGCTTCGGCTTCAAGTGGAACATGGGGTGGATGCACGACTCGCTGGGCTACGTCTCCAAGGACCCCATCTACCGCAGCCACCACCACGGCCAGATGACGTTCTCCCTGGTCTACGCCTTCACCGAGAACTACGTCCTGCCCATCAGCCACGACGAGGTCGTGCACGGCAAGGGCTCGCTGCTGCGCAAGATGCCGGGCGACCGGTGGCAGCAGCTGGCCAACCTGCGCGCCTACCTCGCCTTCATGTGGGCGCACCCTGGCAAGCAGCTGCTCTTCATGGGCGCCGAGATCGGCCAGGAGTCGGAGTGGGCGGAGTCCCGCGAGCTCGACTGGTGGCTGCTCGACCACCCCGAGCACTCCGGCGTGCACGCCATGGTGCGCGACATGAACGCGGCGTACGTCGCCTCGGGCGCCCTGTGGGGACGCGACAACTCTCCCGAGGGCTTCGAGTGGCTCGACGCCAACGACGCCAACCGCAACGTCTTCTCGTTCGTGCGCCGCTCCCCCGGCGAGCCCGACGTGGTGTGCGTCGCCAACTTCGCCGCCCTGCCGCACGAGGGCTACCGGCTCCCTCTCACGGCCACCGGGCGCTGGAACGAGGTGCTCAACACCGACGCGTCGGCCTACACCGGCTCCGGCGTCGGCAACCTGGGCGCGGTCGAGGCGGTCGAGGGCGGACACGGCCACCACCCGGCGTACGCCGACATCGTCGTGCCGCCGCTGGCGACGGTGTGGCTGCGCCACGAGCCCGGCTGATGCCGGCAGGTCACGAGCCCCGCTGACGCCGGCTGGGTCGATCCGCGAGCCCGGCCCCTGCGGCCGGGCTCGCGGCGCGACGTGGTGGTCAGCCCACCGTCACCATCTCGATCATGCCCATGAAGGCGTGCGGCATCCCCTGCATGTTCGGGTCGGGGAAGAAGCACACCAGCACGTACTGCCCCGGTGGCAGCTTGTAGTCCACCGTCATCGAGCGACCGGGGCTCAGCGACCCGGTCTCGAGGTTGCCGGGCAGGAACCACTCGGGCGGCGGCCCCTGCGCCTCGCTCATGAAGAACTCGAGGACCTGGTCGGTCGTGGTGCCCTCGGCCACCTGCTGCATCAGGACGAAGTGCGGGACCGTCTTGTCGGCGTTCTTGAAGAGCAGCGTGCCCTTCTTCGGCAGCGAGCTGGAGCCGCCCCACGTGGGACCCGTGCGGCCGACGATCTTGGCGTCGTGCTTGGGGGCCGGGGAGCTCTTGCCCGCGGCAGCGCTGAACCGGCCGAGCCCGCGGGACCCGAAGGAGAACACGGTGTAGTCGCCGGCCTTGGGCAGCACGATCGTGCCGGTGCTGCCGGGCTGGACACCACCGAGGATCTCGGTGTTCTTGAGGAACCGCTTCAGCGCCTTGATGTCGTTCTTCTGCTCGAACTTGCCGAGGTCCTTCCTGAAGTCCTGCTCGTCGTAGCCACGGTCGAACAGCATGATCTCGGCGACGCCTCGGCCCGTGACCGAGACCTCGATCCGGCCGGCGTCGAGGCCCTTGGCGCCACGGACGGTGATCGCCTTCTTGGCGACCTTGATGGAGATGGACTGGAGCGGGGCCGCCTCGGCACCCGCTGACGACGACGAGGCCGTCGACGCTATGGGCGCGAGCGTGGCCGCGGCCAGCGTGGAAGCGCACGCGACGGCGATCCCGGCGCGTGCGGACCTGAGCAATCGCATGAGCGACTCCTTGATGTGGGGGTGGTGTCGTCGTCCACAGTGCTCCCGGTCCGCGGCCGTCGTCGCTGACCGTGCAGGGATCTACCCAGTGCTGAGGATGACCGTGCGTCGAAAGCGTGGGTCACTGACGCGATGTGGAGCAGAGTGCGACGTCGCCGTCGCGGAGCCGGCTGGCTGGCATCGTTCCTGGTCCTGGCCGTGGTCGTCGGCGGTGCCCTGGGGGCGGCACCGCCGGCGCCCGGCCCCGCGGCTGCCACGGCGCCCGCCTCGGTCGTCGTCGAGGTCCGTCCTGGCGCACCGACGTACTCACCGGACGTCGTGGTGCTGGCGGGTGGGGGCACGCTCACCCTGGTCAACCGCGACACCTTCGACCACACGGTCACGTCCGTGGCGACCGACGCACAGGGCGCCCCGCTGTTCGACGTGCGTGTGCCCGCCGGCACCGTCGCCACCATCACCGGGGTCTCGGGCCTGGCCGCGGGCTCCTACCCCTTCTTCTGCCGGTTCCACCCCCGCATGCGCGGTGAGCTCGTGGTGGAGGGCGGCGCCGGACCGGTGACCCCCGAGCCGGTCTCGTTCGACCAGCCGCTGGTCGTGCCCGACCGCGTGCGCGGGGCCCGGGTCACGCTGGCGATGCGGCAGGCGCGGGTGCGCATGCTGCCGACCGGCCCCCGGACGCGGATGTGGACCTACGGCGGCAGCTACCCCGGTCCCACCATCGTCCGGCCCGGTGGGCGGGAGACCAGCGTCCGGTTCGTGCACCGGCTGCCCCGCAAGGCCGGGGCCATGACCGTCCACCTGCACGGCGACCACCACGCACCGGAGCACGACGGACAGCCGACGACCCAGCTGGTGCGCCCGGGACAGTCCCGCACCTACGAGTACCCGCTCACCTACGGCGGCCTGCCGGAGCCGAGCTCGTTCTTCTTCTACCACGACCACCGGATGGACCGGACCGCGCGCAACAACTGGCGCGGCCTCCAAGGCATGTTCGTCGTCGAGGACGAGGACGAGCGCCGGCTGCGGCTGCCCAGCGGCCGGCGCGACGTGCCGCTGATGGTCTCCGACCGGTCGTTCCGCGCCGACAACTCGCTCACCGACCCGTTCGCCGGCGGGGTGCGCATGGTCGGCCACGACGGGGCGATGTCGTGGGTGGGACCCAAGGCCCCGCCCGACGACGCCACCGTCGGCACGCACGTGCTCGTCAACGGCCGCTACGCGCCGTACCTGCCGGTGAGCGCCACGCGCTACCGGCTGCGACTCCTCAACGCCTCCCACTTCTCCGCCTACTCCTTCGGCCTCTCCGACGGGCGCCCGCTGGTGCAGATCGGCACGGGCAACGGGCTGCTGCCGCGGCCCGTGGTCCGCGACCGGGTGCTCCTGGGACCGGCCCAGCGCGCCGACGTGGTCGTCGACTTCCACGGCGCCACGGGCCAGGACCTGGTGCTCGACTCGGTGCCGGCCCCGCTCGGCGAGAGCGGGGACGACGCCCGGCAGGCCGTGGTCATGCAGTTCCGGGTGGGCGCCGAGGAACGGGACACCTCCCGGGTCCCGGCCCAGCTGCCGTCCCCCGACCTCGTCCGGGCACCGGCCCGGGTGTCGAAGCGCTGGACGTTCGACCTCGGGGGCGCGCACCCGGATGCCGGCCACGGTGGCGGTCAGGCCGGTCACGGGGCCGGCCACGGCGGCGGGGCGGACCGTCCGCGTGGGACGTTCTGGTCGGTCAACGGGCACGCGTTCGACCCCACGCGCATCGACCACCGGCCCAGGCTGGGGACCACCGAGAGGTGGCGGCTGCGCAACACCAGCGACATGACGCACTACGTCCACATCCACGCCGAGCAGTGGCGCACGGTGCGCCGGAACGGGAAGCCTCCCCCGCCCTGGGAGCGCGGGCTCGAGGACACCTGGCGGCTGGAGCCCGGCGAGGTCGTGGACGTCGCCGCGCGGTTCGAGGACTACACGGGACCCTTCATGATCCACTGCCACATGCTCGACCACGAGGACCACGGCATGATGGCGAGGTTCGACGTCGTGCGCTGACCTTCTCCCCCGCTGGCTAGGGTGACTGACGTGAGCCAGCCGATCAGCGTGAGGACCGTCGCGGACGGGGTGGCCCGACTCGCCTGGAGCGTCGAGCACACCGTCGACGAGGTACGCCGCGAGGTCGCCCGGGCCCTCGTCGACCACCCCCGGGTGGAGACCCTCGTCGACCCCGACGACCAGGCGGCGCAACGCGTCGCGACGTGGTCCGGCATGCACCGGGAGGGCGTCATGCGGGGCGTGACCGTCGGGGACGGGCCGGTGGACCGGATCGTCTACGCCCGGCTGGCGACCGACGCCCCGGTCAACGAGCCCGGCGGCTTCCGCGCCCTGCTCAACTCCTTCCTCCCCCGCAAGCGGGCGATCAGCCAGATGCTGGTGCGCGACCCCGACGGCCGCGTGCTGCTCTGTCGGCTCACCTACAAGCAGGACTGGGACCTGCCCGGCGGGGTGGTCGAGGTCGGCGAGTCGCCGCGGATCGCGGTGGCGCGCGAGGTCGAGGAGGAGCTGGGCCTGACCATCGACGCCGGTGACCTGCTGCTCACCGACTGGTTGCCGCCGTGGGGCGGGTGGGACGACGCCATCTGCCTGGTCTTCGACGGCGGGGTCCACCACGGCTCGGTCCTCGACGAGGTCGTCAAGCAGGAGCGCGAGATCCGCGAGGTCCGCTTCTGCACGATCGAGGAGGTGCGCGAGCTGGCCGCCGACTTCACGGCCCGCCGCGTCGAGGCGGCCGTGCGTGGTCGCGCCGACTACACCGAGTCCGGCCGGACGTAGTCGCCCGTCACCCGCGGTCGGGCCCGGCACTCCCGCGGGCTCGGCGCAGCCATCCCCGCCGCTCGGACGGCGGCCGGGTGGCGTGCGCGTCCGCCGGCGACCCGGCCGGGTCGCGGAGGCGGCGTACGGCCTCGGCGGCCAGCGCCTCCACCGAGTGGCGCTCCGCGATCGTCGCTGCGGCTGCCGTACCGAGACGCTCGCGCAGCTCGGGGTCCTCGTGGATGCGACGCATGACGCGGACGGCGTGGGCCCGGCGGGGTTCCGCCCACGACGACCCCTCGGGGTAGGGATCGGCGTCGGGCGGCACCGCGACCATCGAGTACTTCAGCGGCCGGCTGTTGGCCGGTGTCATGAACTCCATGTTGCCCGAGTAGCCGGTGGCGATGACCGGCTTGCCGATCGCCATCTCCTCGGCCATCGTGAACCCGAAGCCCTCGGACCGGTGGAGGCTGACGTAGCAGTCCGCCCGCCACATCAGCGCGTCCAGCTCGGCGCGGGACAGGTAGCGGTCGATCACCACGACGTCCGGCCGGTCGGCGATCACGTGGGCCAGGTGCTCCGCGTGCTCGGGACGCATGGCCCGGTTGATGGTCTTGATGACCAGGCGCGCTTCCCCGGGCTCCGGGAACGCCTCGACGAAGGCGGACACCAGCCCCAGCGGGTTCTTGCGCTGGAAGACGCTGAGGTAGTCGAAGACGAAGAGGAACGTGAAGACCTCGCTGTCCCCGAGCTCGGGAACCTGTACGCCGCTCGGCTCGGGCGAGTGCACCGGGAGCGGCAGCACGTGGACGGGCTTGTCGGTGGCGGCGCGGAGGACGTCCGCCGTGAAGCCGCTGGTCACCCAGATCTCGTCGAGGGGCTCCAGCGCCGGACGCAGGCCGGGCGGGAAGTCGTCGAGCTCCCAGAACCAGAACCCGATGACGCGGCGTCCCTCGCAGAACCCGGGACCGGCGTCCTCGTCGAGGAAGGTCGGCAGCATGTCGGCGTTGATGCAGAGCACCACCGTGTCGTGGCGGGTGCCCGGCTGGGGCGCACGGTCCTCCCACGGCACCCCGAGCCGGCTCGAGGTCCTGGTCCAGGTGCGGGTGGAGACGGGCACGCCGGCATGCTCCAGCCCGGACACCAGCATCCGGGCGGCCTGCCCGATGCCCAGGTCGGCACTCAGGAAGCCGACGACCTCGACCCCGGGAACCAGCGTCACGGGGGACGGCGGCGCCGGCGCCGGGCCCTCACCACGACCGATGAAGCGGTTGCCCGCCTCGACCACCCAGCGCGGGATCCCGTCGCTCTCGATACCGACGAGCTCGGCCCAGTCCAGGAAGCCGGTCACGTCGCCGGCCCGGACGCCGGGATAGACGAAGTGGAGGTCGGGACGCCGCCGGTAGAACTCGGCGAGGTAGCGGCCCAGGTGGGCGACACCTCCGGAACCCGTCTCGGGCTCGACCAGCCACTCGCGCAGCGGCGTGCCGCCGTCACCCAGGTCCAGCCCGCTCCCCCGCCCCTGCGCCGCCGCCCGCACCTCGTCGGCGGCGAGGTCCTGCACGATGGAGTCCACCACCACCTCGTCCACGACCGAGCACGCGCCGGCCACCGCGGCCGCCTCGCCCGCGGCAGCCAGCTCACCGGCGTACCCCAGCAGCACCTCCCGGAGAACGGGGTCACGACTGACCAGGGTGCGCAGGTCCCGCGTGCGGCGGGCGTCCAGCAGCCACGGCCGGGCGGCGTCGAAGCCGGTCAGGTCGACCAGCGCCACCGGCTCCCCGGCCAGCTGCAACCCGGCGTCGCTGCGCTCCAGGCGGCGATCACGGATCCGCGCGTCGGACACGTCCCATCCCGGCGGCGTGAGCAGGGCGACGGTCTCCGGGAAGAGGCCCGGGGTCAGGTCGGGCCATGGGACGGCGGCGTCGGTGGCGATCCGCGAGGCCCACCAGTCGAGGCCCTCGCGTGCAGCCGGACCGGCGAGGACGACACCCGTGTGCACCACGCCCGCTCGGACGAGCGTCGCCTCGGACGGCTCGAGCCCGTCGAGCGGCACGGCCTCGGAGAGGCGCGGCACGAGGCCCAGGCCGTGGACGCCGGGCGTCTCCACGCGGCCCACCGGCACCCGGGAGGGGTCCAGGAGGACCAGTGGACCGCCGGCGTCGACCAGGTGCAGGAGCAGTCGCGGCTTGAGGGTCTCGACGAAGCCGCGCAGGTCCCGGGTCAGCCGCCACCGACGCAGCTCGGACGAGTCGATCCCGAGGGCCGAGAGGCCGAGGACCTCGGCACCCTCCACCTCGGGCAGGTCCGCGTCCTCGGTCTCGGCGTGGAGCACCGTCACCGGGGAGCCGGGCGCGTGCACGGCGAGCCGGCGCACCAGCACCCGCACCCGGGCCAGCTCGGCCGCCGTGGCGATGCTGCAGAAGCGCATCGCCGGCTCAGTCCTCGCCGACGAGGACGGCCCACGTCTCGCGGGCGTAGTCGTCCCATGTCCTGGAAGGGCGGCTGCGGGCCTGCGCCTCCAGCTCGGCGAGGAGATCGTCGTCGGTCAGCAGGCGCCGCATGGCGTCAGCGATGGCGTGGTCGTCGCGCGGATCGACGGTCAGGGCGCCACCGTCGGCCCCGATCTCGGCCATGCTGCCGTAGTTCGCCGTGACGACCGGGGTGCCCAAGGCCAACGATTCCCCGACCGGCAGCCCGAACCCCTCGTTGAACGACGGGAACACCGTGAACCTCGCCTGCTCGTACGCCGCGGCGAGGAAGTCGTCCCCGACGCCGCTGAAGACGTCGATCGGCCGCTTGGCGGCGGAAAGCTCCGACACCCGACGCCCGAAGTCGTCGCTGCCCCAAGCACGACCCCCCACGAAGACCAATCGGAAGCCGAGCCCCTCGCGCCACAGCAGCTCGGCGGCATGCAGGATCGCAAGGTGGTTCTTGCGAGGCTCGTGGCTGCCGACCACGAGCACGACCGGCAGCCGGGTGCCCAGCGTTCGCGCGACTTCGTCGCGAGTTCCAGGATCCGCGCGGTCGATGGCGACCGGGAGCGGGACCGTCGCCAGCTCCGGCCCGGTGCGGCCGATGCTTCCGAGCGCGGTCGCCCAGCCGCCGAACTCGGCCGCCGAGGCCCCCGAGATCGGTGTCACGGCGTCGAAGCCCTGCAGCGCGGACAGGTAGCTGTAGTAGGTCTCGGTGCGGTGGTCGATGCGGGTCTCCCCCGACGTCACCACCACTACGTCGTAGCCGATCGCGGCGGTCCGTGAGCGCGAGTGCCGCGCGAGCGCCTGCATCCGCGCCGAGCGGACGACGTTGGCCGGCAGCTCGGGCACCAGGAACGTGCAGCGCCACGGCACCATGACGGTCACGTCACGCTCGGCCACGGGAAGGCGCGGCGCACCCGTCGCGGCCGCCAGGTGCTCGCGCTCGACCTTGTCGAGCCTGCGCGGCGCGGTCTCGTCAGTGGTCCACACGAAGGTGCGCGCCTCCGGGTGCCAGTCGAGCCAGCGGGCGACGCTCTCGCGCACCACCCGCTGAATGCCCGTCATGTAGGGCGAGGCAAGAGTGGTGGTGACGTCGAGGAGGACGGCGTGCTCGTCGGGAAGCTCCACGTCGCGTCGGAGCGACTCGCGGTCGGTGGCCGCGACCACAGCCTTGCCGAGCGCCTCGCCGTCGTCGAACTCCGAGGCCATGGCGACGGCCTCGACCTCGACCTCGAGCGGCAGCTTTGCGGTCATGACCGAGAGTGCGAGCCACACCTCGGCCTGGTCGCGCGGGTCGACGAGCTCGTGGACGCGCTTCCCTACGTCGGCGGCACGGACCTCGCCGGCGAGCCCGGCATCGCGGCCGAGCGCGCGAGCCAGCAGCCCGAGCCTCGTTCGCCAGACCGGGCCGGCCTGTGTCTCGAGCGCCCGCTTCACCGCGGACCACCCGCCGGCTCGACCAGGCACTCCCACAGCTCGACTGCGTAGTCGTCCCACGACTTGACCGGTCGCTGCGGGATCTCGGCGGCGAGCTGAGCACGCAGCTCAGGAGAGCACACGAGCAGGCGCATCGCGTCGGCGACGGCCGTCAGGTTGCGAGGATCGGTCGTCACGCAACCTCCGCCCCGGGCAATCTCGGCCTGGGCTCCGAAGTCGCTGGTCAGGACCGGTGTGCCGCACGACAATGCCTCGACGATCGGTAAGCCGTATCCCTCGTGCAGGGAGACGAACACCGCGAAGGCAGCATCGGTGAGTGCCTGCCACATCACGTCGTCGTCGACCCAGCCGAGCGCACGGATCGGGTGTCCCTCGGCCTCGATCTCGCGGATGGCATCCAGCACCAGCTCTTGGCCGCGGCCGGGTCCACCCAGCAGGACGAGCTCGAAGTCGAGACCGTCGCGCCAGAGCCGGTGGGCAGCCTGGACGGCCATCAGGACGTTCTTGTGCGCCTCCAGACGAGACGGGACGACGACGAGCGGAGGCGCATCGGCCGGACGGCTCGCCGGCGGCGCCACGTGCCGGTCGATCTCGGACGCGAGGACAACGGTGTGCACGCCGGGACCGGGGAGACCTTGGGCGACGAGCATGTCCACGAAGCCTTGGAACTCGGCACTGGCCGACGCGCTGATGGCCGCGATCCGGCTCAGGTGCTTGACCACGCTGAGGTACCGCGTGAAGACCCCGGGGTCCTCAGGCGGCCGCAGGCTCGACGACAGGATCGGGATCGTGTCGTAGCCGATGGCGCAGGTGGTGTTGCCGGAGTAGTGGGCCAGGGCCAGGTTGGTGGGCGCGGTGTCCTCGTGCATGACCTCGGCAAACACCACGGTGGTGCGGTAGGGCACCACGAGCCGCGCCCGGTAGGAACGCTCGTGCGACGGATCGACGTCGACGTCGCGTCCGTAGTGGTAGACCCGAGCCTCCTCGCGAGGCGCGAGGTTGCGGTACGCGGTCCGCTCGTCGATGTCGGCCACCGCGACGACGTCGTGAGCGGTCCGCCATCGCTCGGCCACCGCACGTGCCACCCTCTGGACACCGGTGTGGTTGTCCTCCCTCGCGCAGTAGTCGGCGCATACGACCACCCGGTCGGTGACGACCTCCATCTCGAGGTCGACGCGCAGTCCAGACGGCTGGCGCAGGGCGAGCTCGAGGACGTGGGTGGTCAACGCGGCGCCTCCGTCGAGATCGAGCACCCGTGCCGACGACTCCACCTCGGTGGCAGTGGGCATGCGACCGAGCGTGGCCACCAGGAAAAGCCACACCTCCGGCCCGGGACGCGGAGGGAGCACCCCGGAGACGCCGCCGAGAAGCGCGACAGCTCGTGCCGCTGGAGGGTCGGGGAGCTCGCCGGACCAGCCGAGGTGCTCCGCAGCGACCTCCAGACGCTGTGCGAGGGCCTCGAGCACGGTCTCCGGCAGGACGCCGGGGATCACCGGCCGCGCCTCGAGATCGTCCGCGCCACCTTGGCTCCGAGGCCGGCGCTCGAACCCGGCTCCGACACCACAGGGGTCTGCCGCAGGCGCTGCCGCAGCTCCCTTATCTGGGTGGCCTGGCGAGCGTTCCTCTTCTCAGCCTTGGCCAGCTGGGCAGTCAGGAAGTCGACCTGGCCGGACCTGGCAGCGAGGTCGGTGCTCGAGACGATCCCCGAGGCCCAGGTCACCAGGGCCTTGGTGCGCCACTCCTGGGTCTGGGCCTCGCTGTCGGCCAAGTCGACCAGCGCCTGCTGCAGGCGCTCGGACAGGTCGGCGACGGTCCGCTCATGCCGAGCGTCCACGTAGTGATCGGTCACGGCCGCGGCGTACGACAGGCGAGCGGCCAGCGTCGCGGCGTGCTCGTCAGCGACGTAGAAGCAGGACACCCCGTCGAAGAGGCAGAACTGGTAGCCGGCCGCCAGCACACCGGCCTCCCACTGGTCCCTCGTGGACCTCGTGGAGTTGGGCTCGGTCGCCTCGATCACCAGCACCCAGGGCCGCCACGCGCGGAGGTCTACGGTCGAGAGCACGTCCGCCTCGGCGCCCTCGACGTCGATCACGCAGAAGTGGACGTCGCCGCGATCGAAGCCGGTCTCGGCCAGCAGGGCGTCGAGCCGAGCACCACGCACGGTCAGGTCCTCGGTACTGAAGCCGCTCTCCTCGTGGCCGGCGCTGATCCCGTCGACCGTCGTCGACAGGCCTGTGCCGGCAATGCGGTGCAGCACGATGCTGTCACCGTGCGGCGTGACGGCTGCCTCGACGACGACGTCGCGAGGGCGCGATTCACGGAAGCGACGGGCGAAGTCCGGTTCCGGCTCGACTTCCAGGCCAGACCATCCGTGGTCGTAGAACGCGCGGGTGATCGAGTCGTCGACCGGGTCGTTGGCTCCCACCTCGACATACCGGCCATCGGCGACGGAGCTCAGGGCCCGCCACAAGACGACGTCCTCGCGGTTCTGGGCGTTGGAGATGAACATGTCCGAGGGCACCCGCCGGACTATATCGACAGCCCACCCGGACAGGGGGATGGCCCAAGCAGCCCAGGTTGGGACAAGATGCCTGGGGTGAACACTTGGGTCTACGACTTCGCGGACGGCGACAAGGACAAGAAGGACCTGCTCGGGGGCAAGGGTGCCAACCTCGCCGAGATGAGCAACCTCGGGCTCCCCGTCCCGCCGGGCTTCACCATCACCACCGAGGCCTGCCGCGCCTACCTGCAGCACGGATCCGAACCCGACGGCCTGGCGGAGGAGGTGGGCAAGCACCTCGCCTCCCTCGAGGAGGCGATGGGACGCCGGCTCGGCGACCCGGACGACCCGCTGCTGGTCAGTGTCCGCTCGGGGGCCAAGTTCTCGATGCCCGGGATGATGGAGACGGTCCTCAACATCGGCCTCAACGACGCCTCCGTCGCCGGCCTGGCGCGCCAGAGCGAGGACGAGCGGTTCGCGATGGACTCCTACCGCCGCCTCCTCCAGATGTTCGGCGGCACCGTGCTGGGCATCCACGGCGAGCACTTCTCCGACGCGCTCGACGCGGCCAAGGACACCAAGGGCGTCAGCAACGACCTCGACCTCGACGTCGAGGACCTGCGACGGCTGGTCGAGACCTTCAAGGGCATCGTCCGCGAGCACGCGGGCATCGACTTCCCGCAGGACCCGCGCCAGCAGATGGACCGCGCCGTGCGCGCCGTGTTCGAGTCCTGGAACACCGACCGCGCCGTCCTCTACCGCCGCCAGGAACAGATCCCCGAGGACCTCGGCACGGCGGTCAACATCCAGGCCATGGTCTTCGGCAACCGCGGCATGACCTCGGGCTCGGGGGTCTGCTTCACCCGCGACCCCGCCTCCGGCGACCAGGGCGTCTACGGCGACTACCTCCAGAACGCGCAGGGCGAGGACGTCGTGGCGGGCATCCGCAACACCGTGTCGCTGGCCGACATGGAGACCGTCGACAAGGCGTCGTACGACGAGCTGCTCGAGATCATGTCGACCCTCGAGCACCACTACCGCGACATGTGCGACATCGAGTTCACCGTCGAGCAGGGCAAGCTGTGGATGCTCCAGACCCGGGTCGGCAAGCGCACCCCCGAGGCGGCGTACCGGATCGCGGTGCACATGGTCGACGAGGGGCTCATCGACATGGACGAGGCGCTGCGCCGGGTGACCGGCGACCAGCTGGCCAACCTGATGTTCCCGCGGTTCGACACCGAGGCCGACAAGGACCTGCTGGCCGTCGGGATGAACGCCTCCCCCGGCGCCGCCGTCGGCAAGGCCGTCTTCGACTGGGCGACCGCCGTCGAGTGGGCCGAGCAGGGCGAGGACGTCATCCTCGTCCGCAAGGAGACCACTCCCGAGGACCTGCACGGGATGATGGTGGCCCGCGGCGTCCTGACCAGCCGGGGCGGCAAGACCTCCCACGCTGCCGTCGTGGCGCGCGGCATGGGCCGCACCTGTGTCTGCGGCGCCGAGGCACTCGACGTCGACACCCGTGAGGGCCAGTTCACCGTGCGTGGCGGCAAGACCATCACCGAGGGCGACGTCATCTCGATCGACGGGTCCACCGGCGAGGTCTTCGACGGCGCGGTGCCGGTCGTGGACTCGCACGTCGTGCGGCACTTCGAGGGCGAGGAGACCGACCACCCCGTGGTCGAGGCCGTGTCCCGGCTGATGGCCCACGCGGACGAGACCCGGAGGCTGCGGGTGCGCACCAACGCCGACACCGCCAAGGACGCGGCCCGCGCCCGCCGCTTCGGCGCGCAGGGCATCGGCCTGTGCCGGACCGAGCACATGTTCCTCGGCGACCGCCGCCAGCTCGTCGAGAACCTCATCGTCGCCGAGGACGAGGCCGGCCAGGAGGCGGCGCTGGCCGAGCTGCTGCCCCTCCAGCGCCGGGACTTCCTGGAGATCTTCGAGGCCATGGACGGCCTGCCGGTCACCATCCGCCTCATCGACCCGCCGCTGCACGAGTTCCTGCCCGACCTCACCGAGCTCTCGGTGGCAATGGCGGTGGCCGACGTGCGCGGGCACCGCAAGAAGCGCCAGCGCAAGCTGCTGGCCGCGGTGCAGCGGCTGCACGAGGCCAACCCGATGCTCGGGCTGCGCGGCGTACGCCTCGGCATCGTCATCCCGGGCCTGTTCACCATGCAGGCCCGTGCCATCCTCGAGGCCGCCGCCGAGCGCATCCGCAACGGAGGTCGCGCCGAGCCCGAGATCATGATCCCGCTGGTCGCCAGCGTGCGGGAGCTCGACCTGGTCAAGCGCCGCATCGCGGCGATCGCCCACGAGGTCGAGTCCGAGCTGCACGTCACGATCCCGCACAAGGTCGGCACCATGATCGAGCTGCCGCGGGCCGCGATGACCGCGGGCGAGATCGCCCGGTCGGCGCAGTTCTTCTCCTTCGGCACCAACGACCTGACCCAGATGACCTGGGGCTTCTCCCGCGACGACGTCGAGGCGTCGTTCTTCGGCACCTACCTCGAGCAGGGCGTCTTCCCCGTCTCGCCGTTCGAGTCGCTCGACATCGACGGCGTCGGCGCGCTGGTCAGGCGCGCGGCCACCGACGGCCGCGCGGCCAACCCGGAGCTGCACCTCGGCGTCTGCGGCGAGCACGGCGGCGACCCCGCGTCCATCCACTTCTTCGAGGAGGTCGGGCTCGACTACGTGTCCTGCTCGCCATTCCGGGTGCCGATCGCCCGGCTCGAGGCCGGCCGCGCGGCGCTGGACACGCAGTAGCCCACGCGCCACGAGGTTGTGTGTGGCTTCGGTGTCACCTGGTGGCACCGAAGCCACACACAACGACGCATGGACTCAGAAGAGCGCCGAGGCCAGGTTGCGACGCCCGGCGAGCACCCGCTCGTCGTCGTTGCCGACGGCCGCGAAGAGGCCGAGAAGGTGCTCCCGCGCCCGGCTCCGGTCGGCGTCCGACGTACGGGCGACGAGCGCGACGAGGCGGTTGAACGCGTCCTCGACATGTCCACCGAGCAGGTCGAGGTCGGCGACCAGGGTCTGCGCGTCCACGTCGTCCGGGGCGTCCGCCGCGGCGGCGCGGGCCGCCTGCAGGTCGGCCCCCTGGGTGCGCTGGAGGACCTTGGCCATCGCCAGCCCGGCCGCGGCCTCGGAGTCCGCGGGGTTGGCGTCGACGAGCTTCTGGTACTCCGCCACCGCCCGGTCGATGTCACCCTCGCCCAGCGCGTCCTGCGCGGCGGCGTAGCGCGGGTCGACCGGCGGCTCCTCGTCCTGACCCGCGGCGGGGGCGGCCGAGCGCGGCTGGTGACGACCGGAGATCCCCTGCGCCGTGAGCTGCTGGCCGAGCTGCCCGAACAGCGTCGTCAGCTCCTCGCGGGTGAGCGCGCCGGGGATCGGCTGCGTCACGGGGCGGCCGTCGAGGACGACCAGCATCAGCGGCACCTGCGGGATCTGCATGGCCTGGGCGATCTCGGGCGACGCGTCGATGTCGACGAGACCGGCGAGCAGGCGCCCCTCCTGGCCCTCGACGACGGCAGCGACGTCAGCGGCGTACGCCTCGCTGCCGGGCGCCTGCGACGCCGAGTGGAAGACCAGCACGACCGGCGCGGTCATCGACTCCTGCAGCAGCTGCTGAAAGTTGTCCTGGGTCACGGTGAGCGAGTACGACGACCCGCCGCCGGGCGTCGCCGCGGGGGTCCCGCCACCGGCGGGGGCGGACGCCGGCCGCTGCAGGCCGGACAGGTCGATGGCACCGGGACGGGAGAAGGGCTGCTGCGTCATGGCGACATTCTCCCCACAGACCCTCGGGTCGGTCGAATGGGCCACCCCGGCCCGCTAGCCTCCTCGGGTGAGCGCTCTCGACCGGATCGTCGCGCGCCACGGGCACAACGTCGTGCTGCTCGGGCGCTTCGGCCTCGTCGGCGCCAGCGGGGTGGTCGTCAACCTGCTCGTGCTGGTGGTCGTCAGGCGCCTCGGACCGCCGTTCGAGGACGCCGTGATCGGCATCCCGGCCAGCGAGTTCAACGTGCGCTGGTACCACCTGTACTCCACGGTGGCGTTCCTGGTCGCCAACCTCTGGAACTTCCAGCTCAACCGGACCTGGACCTTCCGCAGCGCCGGCCGCTCTCCCTGGTGGCGGGAGTACTGGCCCTTCCTGGCGGTCGGCCTCGTCGGGCAGGCCATCGGGCTGGTCCTGCTCACCGTGCTGCTCCACCCCGACTCGCCGCTCGCGCTGCCGACCAGCGTCCTCGACGACTCGACCGGGCTGCGCAGCCGCCTCTACTGGGGACAGCTCATCGTCATCGCCGTGGTCACGCCGCTCGGGTTCGTGCTCAACAAGGTCTGGACCTTCTCCGGCGTGCGCGCCCACCACCGCGAGCACGGCGACCCCGAGCGGCTCCGCCGCCGCTAGAAGCGTGCCGGCTCGCGGTGCTGGACTGCTCGCCGGCTAGAAACGTGCCGGCTCGCGGTACTCCCCCCACTCGGCACGCAGCGCGTCGCAGATCTCGCCCAGCGTCGCCTCCGCGCGGCACGCCTCGAGCATCGCCGGGATCATGTTCTCCTCGGTCCGCCCGACCTCGACCATCCGCTGCACGGCGGCGGCCGCGGCCGCGTCGTCGCGGTCGGCCCGGCGCTCGGCGAGCAGGCGCACCTGCTCCACCTCCACCTCGTGGCTGACCCGCAGGATCTCCAGGTCGTGGGTCACCGACTCCTCGTGGCAGTTGACGCCCACGATCCGCTTGTCCTTCTTCTCCAGCGCGACCTGGTACTGGAACGCCGCCTCGGCGATCTCCGACATGAACCACCCGCTCTCGATCCCCTGGAGGAGGCCCTTGGTGACCGGGTTGTCGCCGGAGCGGGCGGCGGACGCCAGCCCCTCCACGTCGTCGTGGGTCAGCGTGGAGCCGCCCATGGCCAGGATCTTGTCGAAGATCGCGTTGGCCTCGGCCTCGATCCGGTCGGTGAGCGCCTCGACGTACCAGCTGCCGCCGAGGGGGTCGGCGACGTTGACGACGCCCGTCTCCTCCATGATCACCTGCTGGGTGCGCAGCGCGATCTCGGCCGCCTGCTCGCTCGGCAGGGCGAGCGTCTCGTCCAGTGCGTTGGTGTGCAGCGAGTTGGTGCCGCCGAGCACCGCCGAGAGGGCCTCGATGCCGGTGCGGACGACGTTGTTGTAGGGCTGCTGGGCGGTCAGCGAGACCCCGGCGGTCTGGGTGTGGAACCGCAGCCACTGGGCCTTCTCGGTCTTCGCGCCGTAGACGTCGCGCAGCCAGCGCGCCCAGATGCGGCGCGCCGCACGGAACTTGGCGATCTCCTCGAAGAAGTCGACGTGGGCGTCGAAGAAGAACGAGAGTCCGGGAGCGAAGACGTCGACGTCCAGGCCCCGCGACAGCCCCAGCTCGACGTACCCGAAGCCGTCGGCGAGGGTGAACGCGAGCTCCTGCGCGGCCGTCGAGCCGGCCTCGCGGATGTGGTAGCCGGAGACCGAGAGCGGCTTGTAGGCCGGGATGTGCTCGGCGCAGTGCTCCATGAGGTCGCCGATGAGGCGCAGGTGCGGCTCGGGACCGAAGAGCCACTCCTTCTGGGCGATGTACTCCTTGAAGATGTCGGTCTGGAGGGTGCCGTTGAGGGTGCCGGTGTCGACGCCGGCCCGCTCGGCGGCGACCAGCATCATGCAGAAGACCGGGACGGCGGGACCGCTGATCGTCATCGACGTGGTGACCTCGCCGAGGTCGATGCCGTCGAAGAGGACCTCCATGTCGGCGGCGCTGTCGATCGCGACACCGCAGTGCCCGACCTCGCCCAGCGACATCGGGTCGTCGGAGTCGCGCCCCATGAGGGTCGGCATGTCGAAGGCCACGCTGAGGCCGCCGCCGCCACGACCCAGGATCATCTTGTAGCGCTCGTTGGTCTGCTGGGCGTTGCCGAAGCCGGCGAACTGCCGGATCGTCCAGGTGCGCCCGCGGTAGCCGGTCGGGTAGAGGCCCCGGGTGAAGGGGAACTCGCCGGGCCACTCCGAGTCGTCGGTGCCGTACGCCGGGTCGACGTCCAGGCCGCTCAGCGTCGTGAAGTCGGCCTCGCGGGTCCGCGACGCGTCGTAACGGGCCTGCCAGCGGGCGCGTGCCGAGCCGGGGTCGGGGCTGCCTGTGTCCTGGGTCATACGGGCAATAGTAGGACGTCCTACTATCCCCGGCGAAACTAGAAGTCCCCGGCCTCCCGGCGCACCGGACGGAGCAGCTCGGACAGCTGCCCCAGCGCCGCGTCGTCCAGCGCCCCGAGCCCGAAGTCGGCGGACGTCAGGTCGGCGGTCGCCCGCTCGACGACGGCCCTGCCCTCCTCGGTGATCTCCGCCAGCACGGCCCGCCCGTCGGACGGCGAGGGACGTCGTACGACGAACCCCGAGGCCTCGAGGCGGCGCACGATCGAGGTCACCGAGGTGGGGTGCACCTGCAGCCGCTCACCGATCTTGCCGAGCGGCAGCGAGCCGCGAGAGGAAAAGGTCAGCAGGACCAGGGCCTCGTACCGGGCGAAAGTCAGGCCGTGCGGCTTGAGGATCGCGTCCAGCCGCCCGATCACCAGCTGCTGCACCCGCATGAGCGACGTGACCGCGTGCATCGCGGGGACACCGTCCCAGCGCTTGCCCCACTGGCGCGCGGCCTCGTCGATGAAGTCGAGGTGGCCGCCGGACATGGTGAGCAGGCTAGACGAGTGCGTCCGCGCGCTCGTCGTCCTCGACGCGGCGCGGCGTCCGCTGGCGGTCCACCAGCGCCGAGCCCTCGACGTCGAGGTGCGGCAGCAGGCGGTCCAGCCACACCGGCATCCACCAGACCCGGTCCCCCAGCATCGACATGACCGCCGGGGTGAGCGTCATGCGGATCAGGAACGCGTCGAGGAGCACCCCGACCGCGAGGCCGAGCCCGATCGGCCGCGCCATGGTCATGTGCGACCAGACGAACCCCGCGAAGACCGACACCATGATCAGCGCCGCGGCCGCGACGACCCGAGCGCCGGACGCGAACCCGCTGCGCACTGCCTGCCGGGCGTCCTGACCGTGCACGTAGGACTCGCGCATGCCCGACACGAGGAACATCTGGTAGTCCATGGCCAGGCCGAAGAGGATCCCGATCAGCAGCGTCGGCATGAAGCTCAGCACGGCGCCCGGGCTGTGCACGTCGAAGATCGCTCCGAGCCAGCCCCACTGGTAGACGGCGACGATCACGCCGAAGCTGGCCACCACCGAGAGCAGGAAGCCCGCGGTCGCGATGATCGGCACGACCACCGAGCGGAACACGATCGTCAGCAGCAGCAGGGACAGGCCGATGACGAGCACGAGGTAGAGCGGGAGCGCGTCGGCGAGCTTCTGCGAGACCTCGATGTTGGCCACGGTCTGGCCGGTGACGCCGAGGTCGACCCCCTCGACGGGCTCGACGACCTCGTCGCTGTCGGGGATGACCCCGCTCAGCCACCGGCCGTCGTCGTCGGCGGTGATCGTCTCGCCGTCGGCCAGCCGGCGCAGGTCGCGCACGAGGTCCACGGTGACCTCCGCGGAGGGCCCCTCGCTCGACACGACCTGGAAGGCGAGCGTCCGCCGGTCCTCGCTGACGCCGATGGGCAGGACGTCGCTGACGCCGTCCACCCGCGCGAGCGTGCTGCCGATGCGGGCCTGGGTGGCGACCACGTCACCCGCGGCGACCGGCTGGTCGAGGTCGGCGGAGACGACGATGGGGCCGTTGGCGCCCGCGCCGAAGGCCTCGCCGACCCGCTCGTAGGCCTGGTAGGCCGTCGAGTCCGGGGCCTCCGACCCGCCGTCGGGCAGCCCGAGGCGCAGCGAGAGCGCCGGGATCGCGAGCACGCCCATCAGCAGCACGACGGCGACGACCGCCGAGGGGGCGCGACGCGTGACGGCGTCGACCCACTTCTCGGGCCATCCCTCGGTGCGGGGCTTCGCGGACGTCGTACGCCGCGGCACCGCACGCCGTCCGGCCAGCGCGAGCAGTGCGGGGGTCAGGGTGAGGGCGACCAGCACCGTGACCAGCACGGTCGCTGCGGCCAGGACACCCATCTGCACCAGGACCGGGATCCCGGACACGAGCAGCGCGGCCAGCGCGATCACCACGGTGGCGCCGGCGACCACGACGGCGGTGCCGGCGGTGCCGGTCGCCAGGCCGATGCTGTGCCTAACCTCGTCGCGGGACACCTCGCTCCCGGCGTGCGCCAGGTCGGCCAGCTGGCGCCGGTGGCGGTTGACGATGAACAGGGCGTAGTCGATGCCCACGGCGAGGCCCAGCATCGCGCCGAGCACCGGCGCCATCTGCTGGAGATCGAGCCAGTGGGTGAGGGCGAGGGCGCCGAGCAGGCTGACCCCGACACCGGTGAACGCGACCGCGAGCGGCATCCCGGCCATCACCAGCGAGCCGAGCATGACGAGGAGGACGACGGCCGCGACGCCGACGCCGATGGCCTCGCCGATGCCGCCGACCTCGGTGGAGAAGACGAGCTCCTGCCCGTAGTCGACCTCGACGCCGCTGTCGGCGAGCTGCTCGCCGGTCTCGGGCACGAGCGCGAGGTCGTCGGGCGAGATCTCCTGCATGCTGGCGTCGAAGCGGACCTGCACGAGCGCGGTCGTGCCGTCCTCACTGACCAGCCGCACCCCGTCGCCGAGGCCGCGCAGCGTGGCACCGTCGGTGTACTGCTGCTCGCCCTCCCGCAGCTGCTCGCGGGCGTCGGCCAGCTGGGCGCGGCCGTCGGCCAGGGTGGCCTCGAGCTCGGCCTGGCCGTCGGTGCGGGCCGGCAGGGTCGGGTCGTCCGGGCTCGTGCGCTCGAGCCGGGCGATGTCCCGCTCGCCCCGGTCGACGAGCCACTCGAGCTGCTGGAGCTGCCGGGCGCCCTTCTCGTACTCCTCGCGGCCCTCGTCGAGCTGCCGGCGCCCCTGGCGCAGCTCGGCGTCGCTGCTGTCGAGCTCGGCCTGCGTGGCGAACGGGTCGACGGTGCCGGTGACGTGGGGCAGCTCCTCCCAGTCGGCGAGCGTCGCCTCGATGGCGCGGCGCTGCTCGGGGGTGAAGCCGTCCTCGGAGTGCAGGACGACCGTGCCGGTGCCGCCGGCCACCTCGGGGATCTGCTCGCCGAGGTCCTCCAGCACCTGGGCGAACTCGCTGTCGGGCAGCTCGAACTCGTTGGTCAGCGGCTTCTGGAGCGACACCATCGCGCCGACGACGCCGCCGAGCACGAGCACCCAGGCGAGGACGACGGCCAGCGGGCGCCGGGCCACGCCGGTGCCGAGGCGGTAGAGGAGGGAGGCCACGGTCAGTTCTCCTTGCCGGCGGTGCCGGTGGTGCGGTCGGGGGTGCGGCTGGTCGGGCGGCCGGTCGTGCGGAGCGCGCCGGACTCGTCGAAGCCGGCGAAGAGCAGGTCGAAGGCCCGGCGGATGTAGGCGTGGTGCCGGCGGGCGACCGCCGGGTCACCCGGGTCCGCCTCCGGCCGGTCGGCCACGAGGAGCCGGGTCATCCGGTTGAGGATGGCGCCGGTCGAGGCGGCCAGCGCGGCGACGTACACCGGGTCGGCCCCGGGTCCGATCCGGTCCCACAGCCCGCGCTCGAGGGCGTCGATCTGGCCGTCGGAGAACTCGCGGAGGAACCGCCGGGTGGCCGGTGACGCGTCGGCGGCCCGCTCCAGCACGCACGCCTGGGCGAAGACGGGGTCGTCCAGGATCGACTCCAGCACGGCCATGATCGACTGCCGCAGCGGCTCGTCGGCCGGGCGGGCGACGAACGCCGCGACCGTGTCCCGGGTGAGCTCCTCGATGGAGGCGGTCAGCACGTCCTCGACCCGGGCGTAGTAGTTGAACAGGGTCCGCCGTGACACGCCGGCCTCGGCGGCGATGCGGTCGGCGGTGAGGGCGTCGATGCCCTCGGCCGAGACGATCTCGATGGCCGCCCGGCTCAGGGCGTCGCGGGTGCGCTGCTTGTTGGCGGCACGCCGCCCCCGGCCCAGCTGGTCACACGAGATCGACATAACTGCACTGTAGGGCAAACTTGCACTACTATGCACATCGAGTCAGGTGAGCCCCCTCACTCCCCCGGCTCCGGCCCCTCCTCGAGGAGGTCGGCGGCGGCCAGCCTCCAGCGTCGTTCGAGCGCGGCCAGGTCGGCCCGGTGCTCGGCGATGCGGCAGCCGCGGCCCGACTGCTTGAGGCCGATCCCCTCCTCCAGCCAGTGCGGCCGGGCCTCGTCGAGCAGGTCCGGCGGGAGGTCGCCGGCGGCGTTGGTGACCCGCCACCACGTCACGCCGGCGCCGTCGCGGCTCATCACGGCGCCCACGCGGCGGGGACCGATGCCGATCATGTGGGCGAGGTCGCCGTAGGACACGACGCGGCCCCACGGCACCTGCTCGACCGCGCGCAGGACCAGCTCGGCGACCCGCTCGTCCATCGAGCGGCGACCTAGGTGCTCGTACGGCAGGTCACGTCAGTGCGCCCACGAAGTCGACGATCGCGGTGAGGAGCTGCTGCGCCAGCTGCCAGGCCTTGCCCGCCGCAGCGCCGGCCGCCCTGGCCAGGCCGTCGGGGTCGGTGAACATCCAGAAGGCGAGGAGCACGACCACCAGGACGAGGACCGCCTTCTTGGCGTTCATCTCAGAGCTCCTCGTAGGGGGTGACGGGGACCGGCCTTTCCTACCAGCCCTGCCGCACGCAGCGTCGGAGGCGCGCAGGCGTCAGGACTCGCAGGCGGTGAGGGCGCTCGACCCGAGCTTCGGCCCGGAGACCACCTGCCGGCCCCGGTCGAAGGCGAACCCGCGCTGCCAGTCCGACACGACGCCCGTCTGGTTGTGCTCGGCCAGCTGGTCGCCGACCATGCTGAACCGCAGCGTCATCGGTACGTCGGACACGGCCGCCCTGCCCTTGACCGTGCCGATCGGCCTGCCGTCCCAGAACCACGTGATGTGGCCCTTGGCCACCTCGACCGCGACGGCCGGCGAGGTGTGGACCAGGCTCGGGATGCGACGCGTGCCGGTCCACTGGCGGGTGTCGGCCCGAGCCCCGAAGGTCATCGTGCTGCTGTGCGCGGCGACCTCGGCCAGGACGATGTTGCGCCGCCCGCAGGCGTAGTCCTCGGGACGGTCGGGCACCAGCTCCACGAGGACCCGGAAGTCCTTGGCCGTCGCCTCGGCGGTCTTGAGCCGGAGCCGCACCTCCCACCGGCCGTAGGGGCGGGCGGCGTCGCGCAGGGTGGCGCGCGTGGTGCCGAAGTCGCCGGGCCCGCCCGCGTTGTTGCGCTGGCTGTCGAGGTAGAGGCCGCCGTTCTGCCGGCTCACCCGCCCCGCGCCGTCGGCGTAGTCCTGCCACCAGCCGGTGCGCACCGAGCCGACGTCGGGCGGGCTGGTGAGCGACTGGCCCGCCTCCCACGTGTAGTCCCACAGCGTCGGGTACCAGCCGTGGCGGCTGCTCGCCGTCGCGCTGGCGGCGCCGGAGCCCCGGCGAGCCGTGACGGGGGCGGCCGCGGGCACGGCGGGCCGGGACGGCTGAGCGAGGGCCTGCGGGGAGGTCCGGCCCAGCACGGAGGCGGGGTCGAGCACGGTGGTGGGGTCCAGCACCGTGACGTACATCGGGAAGCTCTGCATCCAGCCGATCCGGTTGCCGCCAGTGACGATGTCCTCCTGTCGCACCCGGTAGACGGCCGTCCCGGCCGCGGAGACCACCCCCGGGAACACGCCCGTCCCGTCGGGCAGCACCGTCGAGGTGCCGACGGTCTCCCAGGTGGCGCCGTCGATCCTCCGCTGCAGGGTGAGGGGCCTGCCGGTGAAGACGGGCAGGCCGATGGTCTCGGGCCGGCGGACGAGCTGCGGGGTGGTGTCCACGCCGATCGTGAACGGGACTCCGGCGACCGCGACCGGCTGCCCGCCGGTGAGGCGGGGGTCCAGCCCGGCCACCCACACGGTCAGGTCCTGCCCCTTGGCGTTCAGGGCCACCGGCGGCGACGCGATCCCGCCCTTGCCGACCACGCGGAAGCGGATCCCGAACATGGCCGGGGCGGGGAAGGTGAAGGCGAAGCTGCCGTCGGCGGCCGTGGTGGCGGAGAAGCCCCGGACCGGGAACCAGCGGTCGCCGGGCCGGTTCATGTGCTGCTGGAGGGTGATCCGGCGCTTGCCGGCCACCCCCAGATCGCCCGTGAACGTGAGCGCCTGCCCGCCGACGTAGGCCTGCGGCGAGTAGGCCAGGGTGCCGCCGCGCACCGCGAGCCGGCGCTCGGAGGCAGGGTGGGCGGTCTCGTCGGCGGTGGCCGCGGTCGGGGTCAGGGCCAGCACGAGACCGCCCAGGGCGAGCGCGAGCGCGGCGTGGAGCTGCTTCATGGTCGCGAAGATAGGAGCCCGCGAGCAGCCGTGTGACCGGAACGGCCGAACCGTGACGCGGTCTACACCGAGCGCTACATGCCCTCGAGCAGGGTGTCGGCGGCGGCGTACGGGTCGGACGTGCCCGCCACCACGGCGGCGGCCAGGTCGTCGAGCTCGGAGCGGCCGTGCACGTCGCCCCAGCGCGCGCGCAGCGCGGTGACCGCGATCGCCTCGATCTCGTCGCGGGCCCGACGCGTACGCCGCCGCTCGAGCTCGCCGCTGGACTCCAGCCAGGCGTGGTGGCGGTCGATCTCGGCCACGACCTGGTCGAGCCCCTCGCCCTTGGCCGCGACCGTGCTCACGATCGGCGGCTTCCACGCCCCCTCGGGGCGGTCGGCGAGCGCCAGCATGGAGCGCAGGTCGCGCTTGACCTGGTCGGCGCCGTCGCGGTCGGCCTTGTTGACGACGTAGAGGTCGCCGATCTCCAGGATGCCCGCCTTGGCGGCTTGGATGCCGTCGCCCATGCCCGGCGCGAGGAGCACCAGGGTGGTGTCGGCGAGCCCGGCGATCTCCACCTCGCTCTGCCCGACCCCGACGGTCTCGACCAGGATGACGTCGCAGCCGGCGGCGTCGAGCACGCGCAGCGCCTGGGGGGTCGTCCAGGCGAGGCCGCCGAGGTGGCCCCGGGAGGCCATCGAGCGGATGTAGACCTCGCGGTCGGTGGCGTGGTCCTGCATGCGGACGCGGTCGCCGAGCAGGGCTCCGCCGGAGAACGGCGACGACGGGTCGACCGCCAGCACGCCGACCCGCTTGCCCGCCCGCCGGAGCTCGCCGACCAGGGCGTTGGTCGAGGTCGACTTGCCGACGCCGGGCGAGCCGGTGATGCCGACGACCTGCGCGTGGCCCGCGTGCGGGGTCAGCCCCGCCATCACCTCGCGCAGCAGGGGCGACTCGTCCTCGACCAGCGAGATCAGGCGCGCCACCGCGCGGGCGTCGCCCTCGCGGGCCCGGGAGACGAGGTCGGGCACCGACGCCGTCGTACGACGCCGTGCCCGGGCTGCGGGCGCGGGCGCGTCGGGGGCGCCCGGCCCGGCAGGCCCGGGGGTCACGCCTGCGGGACGCGGATGATCAGGGCATCGCCCTGGCCGCCACCGCCGCACAGCGCGGCGGCACCGGTGCCGCCGCCGCGACGCTTGAGCTCGTGGGCGAGGTGCAGCACGATGCGGGCCCCCGACATGCCGACCGGGTGGCCCAGCGCGATGGCGCCGCCGTTGACGTTGACCTTGTCCTCGCTGACGCCGAGCTGGCGCGCGGACTCGATGCCGACCGCCGCGAAGGCCTCGTTGAGCTCGAAGAGGTCGATGTCGGAGACCGCGATCCCCTCCTTGGCGACGGCCTTCTCGATGGCGCGGGCCGGCTGCAGCTGGAGGGTCGAGTCGGGGCCGGCGACCTGGCCCGAGGCGCCGATCTCGGCCAGCCAGGTGAGCCCCAGCTCCTCGGCCTTGGCCTTGCTCATCACGACCACGGCGCAGGCGCCGTCGGAGATCTGGGAGGCGGAGCCGGCGGTGATGGTGCCGTCCTTGGAGACCGGACGCAGGCCGGAGAGGGACTCGACCGTGGTGTCGCCGCGCACGCCCTCGTCCTGGCTGACAGTGACGTCGCCCTTGCGGGAGGGAATGGTGACCGGGACGACCTCGTCGTCGAAGACGCCGTTCTTCCACGCCTCGGCGGCACGCTGGTGGGACTGCGCGGCGAAGGCGTCCTGCTCCTCGCGGGTGAGGTTGGCGCCGGCGACGTTGCAGCCCTCGGTGAGGCTGATCATCGCCTGGTCGGTGAACTGGTCGTGCAGGGCGTCGTAGGCCATCGAGTCGACGAGCGCGGTGTCGCCGTACTTGAAGCCCGAGCGCGAGCCCGGGAGCAGGTGCGGGGCCTGGGTCATCGACTCCATGCCGCCCGCCACGACGACCTCGTGCTCGCCGGCGCGGATGAGCTGGTCGGCCATCGCGATGGCATTGATGCCCGACAGGCAGACCTTGTTGATCGTGATCGCCGGGACGTCCATGGGGATGCCGCCCTTGACGGCGGCCTGGCGGGCGGTGATCTGGCCGGTGCCGGCCTGGATGACCTGGCCCATGATCACGTACTCGACCTGGTCGCCCGAGATGCCGGCCTTGTCCAGCGCGCCCTTGATGGCGACCCCGCCGAGGTCGGCGGCGGACTGGTCCTTGAGCCCTCCCAGGAGACGACCGATGGGGGTGCGGGCGCCGGCGACGATGACAGACGTGGACATGAGCGGGGCCTCCTGGCGAACGTGGACGAATCCGTGGGACGAGATCTCTGGTGACGATACCGCCGGGGTCCGGCGTCGTCGTCCGGGGTGGCGCGGATCACGTCGCGTCACCCGTCCCACCTGCCACCATGTGCGCCATGACCGCACCCCTGGACGTCCCCGAGCACCTCTTCACGGCCATCGACCACGTCGGCATCGCCGTCCCCGACCTCGACGAGGCGATCGCCTACTACCGCGACACCTTCGGGATGCACGTCGCGCACGAGGAGACCAACGAGGAGCAGGGGGTGCGCGAGGCCATGGTCGCCGTCGGCGACTCGGGCTCCTGCATCCAGCTCCTCGCCCCGCTCTCGCCGGAGTCGACGATCGCCAAGTTCCTCGACCGCTCCGGCCCCGGCATGCAGCAGCTGGCCTATCGCGTGACCGACGTCGAGGCCGTCTCGGCGGTGCTCCGCGAGCGCGGCGTGCGCCTGCTGTACGACGCCCCGCGCCGCGGCACGTCCGACAGCCGGATCAACTTCATCCACCCCAAGGACGCCGGCGGCGTGCTCGTCGAGCTCGTCGAGCCCGCGGCCGCGTCCTCGACCGGGCACTGACCGGTCCCGTGGGAGCCCTCGTCACCGGCGCCGGCCGGGGCCTCGGAGCCCGGATCGCCGCCCTGCTGGCCGACCGCGGCCACGCCGTGCACGTCACCGACGTGGACCTGGACGCCGCCACGGAGGTGGCCGCCCGCATCGGCGGCGGCGCCTTCGCGTCCGCGCTCGACGTGCGGGACGCCGCGGCCTGCGACGCGGCGGCCGCGGAGACCATCGCC
Organism: Nocardioides sediminis; assembly: GCF_003047295.1. Classification (GTDB taxonomy): domain Bacteria; phylum Actinomycetota; class Actinomycetes; order Propionibacteriales; family Nocardioidaceae; genus Nocardioides; species Nocardioides sediminis. The sequence goes on along the minus strand of NZ_PZYZ01000002.1, from coordinate 733,836 downwards.
CGCACCGGGTCGCTCGACGTGTGGGTCAACAACGCCGGGCTGCTCGTCACCGGGCCGGTGTGGGAGCAGACGCCCGACCAGCGCCGGCTGATGGTCGAGGTCAACACGCTGGGCGTCATGAACGGCACGATCAGTGCCCTCGGCCCGATGCGGGAGGCGGGCCGGGGCCACGTCGTCAACGTCGTGTCGCTGGCGGGCCTGGTCGCCGTGCCGGGCGAGGGGGTCTACGCGGGCTCCAAGCACGCCGCGCTGGGCTTCAGCCTCAGTGCCGCCGCCGACCTGCGGCTGGCCGGCGTCCGGGGCGTCGACATCAGCTGCGTGTGCCCCGACGGCATCTGGACGCCGATGCTGCACGACAAGCTCGACGACGCTGGAGCGGCGCTGTCCTTCTCCGGCGTCCTCCTCTCCGTCGACCAGGTCACCGCGGCCGTCGGCCAGGTGCTCGACCGGCCGCGGCCGGTCACCGCCGTGCCCCGGTGGCGGGGCGCCCAGGTGCGCGTGGTCGACGCGTTCCCGAGGCTCGGGCAGCACGGCCTCGCGCTCGGCGTACGGGTCGGGCGCCGGGCCCAGCGGCGCCTGCGTCGCCAGGGCGTCCCCACCTCCGCGTGGTAAGCGTCACACAGCACCCCACCGCCGGTTACCGACCGGTACGTTCCAGCCAGTTCGCGACACCGATGACTCACCAGGAGACCCACGTGCACACCATCCTCGAAGCCATCTCGTCGGACGAGGCCACCTCGGACGACTTCGCCTCCCTCGAGCTCCCCGAGTCCTACCGCGCGGCCTTCGTGAAGAAGGACGAGGTGGACATGTTCGAGGGCCTGACCGCGAAGGAGAAGGACCCCCGCAAGTCGCTCCACGTCGACGAGGTCCCGCTCCCCGAGCTCGGTCCCGGCGAGGCGCTGGTGGCCGTGATGGCCTCCGCGATCAACTACAACACCGTGTGGACCTCGATCTTCGAGCCCGTCTCCACCTTCGGCTTCCTCGAGCGCTACGGCCGCCTCTCCGACCTCACCAAGCGCCACGACCTGCCCTACCACGTGGTCGGCTCCGACCTGTCCGGTGTCGTGCTGGCCACCGGGCCCGGCGTGACGAAGTGGAAGGCCGGCGACCGCGTCGTGGCCCACTGCCTCTCGGTGGAGCTGGAGTCCCCCGACGGCCACAACGACACGATGCTCGACAACGAGCAGCGGATCTGGGGCTTCGAGACCAACTTCGGCGGTCTCGCCGACGTCGCGATGGTCAAGGCCAACCAGCTCATGCCCAAGCCCGAGCACCTCACCTGGGAGGAGGCCGCCTCCCCCGGCCTCGTCAACTGCACCGCCTACCGCCAGCTGGTCTCCAAGAACGGCGGCGACATGAAGCAGGGCGACAACGTCCTCATCTGGGGCGCCTCCGGCGGCCTCGGCGGCTTCGCCACGCAGTACGCCCTCAACGGCGGCGCCACCCCGGTCTGCGTGGTCTCCAACGAGGAGAAGGCCGCCATCGCCCGCAGCATGGGCGCGGAGCTGATCATCAACCGGTCCGAGGAGGGCTACCGGTTCTGGAACGACGAGGGCACCAAGCAGGACCCCAAGGAGTGGAAGCGCTTCGGGGCCAAGATCCGCGAGCTCACCGGCGGCGAGGACATCGACATCGTCTTCGAGCACCCCGGCCGCGAGACCTTCGGCGCCTCCGTCTACGTCACGCGCAAGGGCGGCACCATCACCACCTGCGCCTCCACCAGCGGCTACATGCACGAGTACGACAACCGCTACCTGTGGATGAACCTCAAGCGGATCATCTCCTCCCACTTCGCCAACTACCGCGAGTCCTGGGAGGCCAACCGCCTCATCGCCAAGGGCAAGATCCACCCCACCCTGTCGAAGACCTACACCCTCGACCAGGTCGGCCAGGCCGCCCTCGACGTCCACCAGAACGCCCACCAGGGCAAGGTCGGCGTCCTGTGCCTGGCACCCGAGGAGGGCCTCGGGGTCCGCGACCCGGAGATGCGCGCCGAGCACGAGACCGCCATCAACCGCTTCCGCGGCGTCTGACCCGACTTCTCCCACCACCCCGGTTCGCGGACCTGTTTCCGCGAGCCGGGGTGTGTTTGTCCCCGGGCATCGGCAAGACTGGGCCGACCGCAGACTTCGCCACAGATCGACGCAGAGAGGTGCTCCACCATGAGCCGCGACCAGGGACTGTCCATCTTCGACGAGGAGCCGGAGAACGACGCGGACCTCACTGGGGACAAGGCCGGCGAGGCCGCGACCGACGCCCCCGCCGGTGCGGACGCCTCGACCGCCGAGTCCACCCAGGTCATGCCGGCGGTGCCCCCGGCCAAGCGCGCGCCGGCCGTCGACGAGACCCCCACCGCCGCCGTCCCCGCGACCAAGCCCCCGTCGCGGGCCGCGGCCCCCTCCACCCCGTCCGGTCGCGCCCCGTCCACGCCCTCGAGCGCGACGCCCGCGGCCACGTCGTCCGTCGCGGCCGCCCTGCCGCTCGTGCGGCGCGGTGGCTACGACAAGGCCGCGGTCGACCAGCGGATCAACCAGCTGACCGCCGAGAAGTCCGGCCTCAGCTCCAGCCTGACCGCCTCGGAGCAGCGCGTCATCGAGCTCGAGGCCGAGGCCGAGCGCCTGCGCGCCGAGCTCGAGGAGAACAAGAACCCGACGTACGCCGGCCTCGGTGGACGCGCCACCTCGATGCTCAAGCTCGCCGAGGAGGAGGCCGCCGACGTGCGTGCCGCCGCCATGCGCGACGCCGCCGAGATCCGCGAGCAGGCCAACCGTGACGCCAAGGCGATCCGGGCCGACGCGTCCCGCGAGGCCGACGACATGCGCATGGTCCAGCTCAAGGAGCTCGACGAGATGCGCACCCGGCTGACCACGGACGCCGAGCAGGAGCGCACCCTGGCCCAGGCCGAGGCCGAGGACCTGCTCGCGTCCGCCCGCCGCGAGGCCGACCAGGTGCGCCTGGCGGCCCAGCAGGAGACCAACGAGCTGCGCACCACCGCCCGTCGTGAGGCCGAGCAGGCCCGGGCCGCCGCCGACCGCGAGGTGCAGGAGGCCCGGCGCACGCTGGCCGTGGAGAAGGAGCGCCTCGCCCGCGAGGCCTCCGAGCACCACTCCAGCGCCACCGCGGAGACCCAGCGCCTGGTCCAGGAGGCGGAGGACCGCGCCGCCGCGGCGGAGCAGCGTGCCCGCGAGGCGTCGGCCCAGGCCAACGCCCACCGTCAGCAGGCGCAGAGCGAGGCCGAGGGCCTGCTGAGCCGGGCCCGCCGCGAGGCGGAGCAGATCGTCGCCTCGGCCACCACGCAGGCCGACTCGATCGCCGCCAGCGGCACGGCGGACGCCGAGCGCGAGCTGGCCGCCGTCCAGGCCGAGGTGGACCGCCTGACCAAGCGCCGGGACGCGGTCGCCGCCCAGCTCGGCGCCCTGCGTGACGTGGTCGCCGGCTTCACCGAGGACGAGTCCTGAGCTGGATCGACCGCCTGCGCGGTCGCCTCCAGCAGTCGGCCACCGCGCAGCACCCGACGTCGCAGCCAGCGGCCGCAGGCGTCACCACCCCCGACCGGTCCGCCTTCGACACCGTCGAGGACTACGTCGAGGAGGCCGTCGACCACGTCAACGACCGGGCCGAGCACGCCAGCCGGCAGGCGGAGGCGGCGCAGTCGGCCGCGGCGCGGGCCGGCGACGCCGCGCAGGCCGCCGACGACGCGGCGGCCTCCTCGGTGGCCGTGGCGCAGCAGATCGACGACGCCACCGACCTGGTGGTCGACACCGCGCCGTACGTCCCCCCGAGGTCCCCGGAGACCCCGCAGCCCTCGCTGCTGCGCCACTCCCCCTTCAACATCGGGTTCTTCGGCGCGTTCGGCGCGCTCGTGGCCGTCTTCCTCAGCCAGCAGCTCCTCAGCATCTCGTCGGTCCTGATCCTGCTCGTGCTGGCCATGTTCCTGGCGATCGGGCTCAACCCGACCGTCGAGTGGTTCATGAGGCACGGCCTGCGGCGGGGCCTGTCGGTGCTGCTCGTGCTGTTCGTGGTCATCACCATGCTGGTCCTCTTCGTCGTCGCGGTCGCCCCGGTGATCAGCGAGCAGATCGCCCAGATCACCGAGAACGCCCCCGGCTGGCTGGACGACCTGCAGCGCAACCGCCAGGTCCAGGCGCTCGACGACCGTTTCGACGTCATCCACAAGGTGCAGGAGTACGTCACCCAGGGCGACTTCGGGCAGCGGGTCTTCGGCGGCGCCCTCGGCGTCGGCCTCGCCGTGCTGTCGGCGCTGGCCAACACGCTGATCGTGATCGTGCTGATGGTCTACTTCCTGGCCTCGATGCCCAGCATCAAGCACGCGGCGTACAGCCTGGCGCCGGCCTCGAAGCGCCCGCGCGTCAGCGAGCTCGGCGACCGGATCATCCGTTCGACCGGCGCCTACGTCGCGGGAGCGTTCCTGGTCGCGGTGTGCGCGGGCCTGAGCACCCTGGTCTTCACGTTCTTCGTGGGCCTGGGCGACTACTCCTTCGCGCTGGCCTTCATCGTGGGCCTGCTCTCGCTCATCCCGGTGGTGGGCGCGATCGTGTCGGGCGTCATCATCACCGCGCTGGGCCTGACCGTGTCACCCACGGTCGCGCTGGTCGCGGCGGTCTACTACATCGCCTACCAGCAGATCGAGTCCTACCTGATCTACCCGCGGATCATGAAGCGCTCGGTCGACATCCCCGGCTCGGTGACGGTCATCGCGGCCCTGCTCGGCGGCAGCCTGATGGGCATCATCGGCGCGCTCCTGGCGGTGCCGGTCGCCGCGGCCCTGCTCCTGCTGCACCGCGAGGTCTTCCTCAAGCGGCAGGACGCTCGCTGACCGGGTCGGGCAACGGCTCCACGACGGGCGAGGGCGCACCCTCGCCCAGCTTGACCACCACGACGCCGGCCAGGACCAGCACGCCCCCGGCGAGCTGGACCGGGCGCGGCAGCTCACCGAGGAACAGCCAGGCGAACACCACCGCCATCAGCACCTCGGTGAGGGCGACGAAGGACGCCAGGCGCGACCCCAGCCGCCGACCCGCCTCGATGCCGGTGACGTAGGCGACCGCGGCGGTCACCAGGCCCAGCGCCAGGACCGGTAGCCACCAGGCGACCTCGACGTCCCGGTAGGAGACCGGAGCGGTGCTGACCCGCATCGGCAGCAGGCCGAGCAGGCCGGCGACCCCGAGGACTGCGCCGCCGACGACGAGACCGCCGGCCGCCAGGCTGATGCCGGGCAGGCCGTTGTCCTCGTCGGCGGAGATGACGAAGTACGTCGCGGCGCCCACCATCGCGCCGAGCCCCCAGGCGACCCCGACCACGTCGAGGTCGGCGCCGGAGACGACGTCGAGCACCAGCGCCAGCCCGACGGCGGCGATCGCGGCCCCCAGGACCGTCAGCCGGTGCGGGCGGTGCCCGTGGCGGAGCCACAGCCAGACGACGACGGCCACCGGTGCGGTGTACTCGATGAGCAGCGCGACGCTGACCTGCAGGTAGGTGACCGCGTAGAAGTAGCAGAGCTGTGCGCCGGCGACCGCGGCGATGCCGTACGCCGCGACCAGGCCGGCGTTGCGGCCCACCAGGTGCCAGCGGCCGCGCAGGGCCAGCGCCCCCGGGACGATGAGCACGAGCGCAGCGATGCCGATCCGGGCCGTGACCGCGGCGGGGGCGCTCCAGCCGGCGTCCAGGAGCCCCCGCGCGAGGGAGCCCGACATGCCGAAGGTGGTCGCCGACACCAGGGCGAAGGCCAGGCCGGCACCGAGCCGGGACCGGGCGGCACCGCGCGTCCCGTCATGAGTCACGCTGGTCATGACACATGACGCTAGCCGCGCGCATGTAAGGTGTCAACATGGTCTTCGCTCCTGACACCGCCGATGCGCTCGAGGCCGCCGTCGTGCTGGCCAACAGTGCGCTGGAGCCCGACACCCTGACCACCGTCGAGGCGCTCACCGGGTTCTACGAGGGCCAGGGCTACTCCGGGGGCCACCGTCGCGACCGGGCCGAGCTCGACGCCGTCCGCGCGATCCGTGCGCGGCTGCGCGTGCTGCTCACCGCCGAGCGGGACCCGGCGGTGGCGCTGGTCAACGAGATCCTCGCCGACGCGCGAGCGGTCCCCCGCCTGGTGCGCCACGACCGGCTCGACTGGCACATCCACGCCATCGACGACGAGGCCCCCCTGGCGGACCGCATCCTGGTCGAGACGGCGATGGCCATGATCGACGTCATCCGCGCGGACGAGATGGGCCGGCTGGGCGTCTGCGCCGCCGACGACTGCGACGGGGTGGTGCTCGACCTCTCCCGCAACAGGTCGCGGCGCTACTGCTCCACGACCTGCGGCAACCGCGAGGCCGTCGCGGCCTACCGCGCCCGGCAGAAGGCCTGACTCCCGGACCTCAGGCCAGGAAGCGTCGCAGCACCTCGGTCATCACCGCGGGCTGCTGGGAGTGCACCCAGTGACCGGCGTCCTTGATCATCACCCGCCGGTTGCGCGGGAACCGGCGGTCCATCTCCGGGGCGTGCTCGTCGGAGACGTAGTCCGACAGCGCGCCGCCGATCCACAGGACCGGCCCGTCGTACGACGCCTCCCCCAGGTCCTCGGCCGGCCAACCGACGAGCGCGTCCATCTCGTCGCCCAGCAGGTCGAGGTTGACCTGCCAGTGCCAGCCGTCGTCGCCGCGGCGCAGGTTCTGGAGCAGGAAGCTGCGCACGGTCGTGTTGGGCACCGCTTCGCGCAGCGCCTCGTCGGCCTCGTCCCGGCGCTCGATCGCCGACAGGTCCATGGCCCGCATGGTCTCGATGTAGCCGACGAACTCGCGCCCCGACTCGTACGCCGTCGGCGAGACGTCCACGACCACCAGCCGGTCGACGAGCTCGGGGTGCCGCAGGGCCACGACCATCGCGATCTTGCCGCCCATCGAGTGGCCGACCAGGGCGACCGGACCGTCCTCGCCCCGCAGCGTCTCGGCCACGCGGTCTGCGAGGTCGAGGTAGTCGAACTCCTCCGTCCACGGCGAACGGCCGTGGTTGGGCATGTCCAGCAGCAGCACCCGGTGGTCGGTCGCCAGGTCCTTGGCGATCTGCGTCCAGTTCTTGCCCTGGCCGAAGAGCCCGTGGCAGAAGGCGACGACCGGGCCCCGGTCACCGAGCCGGGTCGCGTGCAGGGCGGGCTGTGCGGGAGCGCTCACGGCGCCAGTCTGTCAGCATCACGCCATGACCCGACGCACGCCTCCGACCGCGCAGCAGTGGTACGACGAGACCCGGGCCCGCATCGCGGCCACCGGATACCGCCCGGCGCCGTGGACCGGCTGGCCGACGTGGCCGTTCGAGGGCGAGGTCACGCAGCGGGGCCTCCAGCCGCCCGTCGCCGAGCGGCCGCGGGGCGGCGAGGGCGGGGGCGACTGCTTCATCTGCGCGGCCGCCGCCGATCCCGGCAGCGACTACGTCGTCTGGCGCGACGACGTCGCCATGCTCGGGCAGCCGCAGGAGGACGTCGCACTGCCGTTCGTGGCGTTCCTGATGCCCCGACGGCACGCCGACCTCTCGGGCCTCCAGCCCGGCGAGGCGGCCCGCATGGGCGAGCTGATGCCGCTGGTCGAGCGTGCGGTCACGGACACGCTCGACGTTCCGCGGGTCCAGGTGCTCCGCTACGGCGACGGCGAGGAGCACCTGCACTGGTGGGTGCTGGCCCGGCCGACGGGAGTCGCCCAGCTGCGCGGGTCGTTCCTGCCGATGTGGGACGACCTGCTGCCCGCGCGGCCGCGCGAGGGCTCGCGCGCCGACCTCTTGGCCGTCGCGCGTCGGCTGGCCGAGCTCGCCGGGGGCGAGGTGCACGAGGAGGCCCGGATCGAGCAGGCCTAGAAGTCGAAGCCGTCGAACCCGTCGAACAGGTTGCCGATGCCGTCGCCGAGGCCGCCGAACATGTCTCCGAGGCCCTCACCGAGGGCACCGATCCCCTCGCCGATGCCCTCGAAGCCGCCGCTGAAGAGCATGCCCATGAACATCCACTCCATCGGACCGAAGCCTCCGAAGTAGCCCTGGGCGTAGGGCTGGTAGGCCCGTCCGCCCTGCCAGTAGGGCACCCGCCGGGAGCCGACCATGACCTTGCGGATGTCGGGCTCCGCGCCGGCGCGCACCCGCTCGACGTCGAGCTGGCAGGCGGGCACGTCGCGTCGGGTGCCGCCCGGCGGGGTCCAGGGAACATCGGCCACCGACATGCCGTGGCGCGGGTCGAAGAAGCACGGCGGACGACGCGTCGGCAGCGGCCGGCCCTCGACCCGGGCCCGGACGCACGCCATGGCGTAGCGGCCGTCCTCGAGGATCTCGGTGACGTGCCGGACGTCGTCGGGCTCGGTCATGGTGGCCGCGGCGATCTTGGCGGACTCGTAGGCGTCCAGCGCCCGCTGGTAGTCGGCGTTCTCGCCCGCGCCCAGCTGCGCGCCGGCCATCTCGACGTCGAGGTCCTGGAGCTCCACGCCCAGCGCCGTGACGTCCTCCTCGGCGAGCCGCTTGACCGGCGCCAGCTCCGCCTCGCGCCTCTCGGCCTCCCGGCGCTTGCCGGCCTGGCCGGCGACCAGGGCGACGGCCACCAACCCGCCGAGGACCACGAGGAGGAGGACCATGCCCGTCATGGCGCCAGCGTACGGCCCGGTTCCACGTCGACGTCCGGCCGGCTTCCCGGCGGCAACCCTGTCGGGTCAACCCTGTCCGATCAGCCGGGGGCGGCGGCACGGCGCAGCCGGTCGGACAGGCCGGCCGCGGTCGCCCGCAGCTCCGCCGGCTCGAGGATCTCGCACTCGAAACCGAGCCAGACGACGTGGAAGGCCAGCCACTCGAGGGCGTCGGCGCTCGACTCGAGCAGCGTCGTGGACTCGTCGAGGGAGGTGAGCGTGACCCAGCGCGGATCGGTGCGGGCCGCGACCTCCTCCAGGGGCGCGTGCACGCGGACGCGGGCGTGGTGGCTGAACGGCGCGTGGCTCACCGAGCGGCGCACGTACTCCGCCGGGTCGGGGTGGTCGCGCTGCTTGAAGCGCCAGGTCGACGGTGCGACCGAGCGCATCCGGTCCAGCCGGAAGGTGCGCCAGTCCTCGCGGTCGACGTCCCACGCCATGAGGTACCACCGCCTGCCGGTCGCGACGAGCCGGCACGGCTCCACCCACCGCTCGGAGGCGGCGCCGTCGCGGGCGTCGTACCCGAAACGGACGCGGACCAGGTCCCGGCACGCACGCGCCAGGGTGAGCAGCACGTCGCCGTCGACGAGGTCCTGGGCCGCGGAGAGCGTCACGGTGGAGTCGTGGATGGCCTTGACCTCCGAGCGCAGTCGCGGCGGCATGACCTGGTCGAGCTTGGCGAGGGTGCTCAGCGCGGCCTCGCTCGCACCGGTCACCGTGCCGCCCGCGGCCAGGCGCAGGGAGACCGCGATCGCGACGGCCTCCTGGTCGTCGAGCAGGAGCGGCGGGAGCTCGCGACCCCGGCCGAGCTGGTAGCCGCCCCCGACCCCCTGGGCCGCGTGCACCGGGTAGCCCAGCCCGCGCAGCCGCTCGACGTCGCGACGAATGCTGCGCGTGGTCACCCCGAGGCGCTCGGCCAGCTCGGGCCCCGTCCACACCGGACGCTGCTGGAGGAGGCTGAGGAGGCGCAGCACGCGCTCGGTCGTGTCACCCATGACGACATGCTGGCAGAGGAAGCGGACAGAAGCTGTCCGCGGCTCGGCGCACACTGGCTCCATGAGCCGGACGATCCAGCTGACGTACGACGCCCACGACCCGAGGCGGCTCGGGATGTTCTGGCGCGAGGCCCTGCACTACGCCGTCGACCCGCCGCCCGGCCACGAGATCGGCGACCCGGAGGAGACCGTGGCGGCCTGGCTGGACCTCCTGACGTCGATGGGCGTCCCGGAGGAGCAGCACAACGCGGCGTTCGCACTGGTGGACCCCGACGGCATCGGCCCCCGGGTCTTCTTCCAGCAGGTCCCCGAGCCCAAGACGGCCAAGAACCGGCTCCACCTCGACCTCCGCGCCGCGCCCGGCCTGGCCGGCGAGGAGCGGATGGAGGCGCTGGAGCGGGAGGGCGACCGGCTGGTCGCCCTCGGCGCCGTCCGGGTGCGCCGGGTCGAGCCGGACGGGGCGATGGACGCGGGCCACATCGTGATGAACGACCCCGAGGGCAACGAGTTCTGCCTGGACTGAGGACCTGCCGCAGCGGGCCACGACCTCCCCCGAGGTTTCCGTGACCCGCTGCCGGGACGGGCGGGTGGGCTGTCCCCTGTGCAGTCCACACGCCGTCTGCCGTGCCACAGCCTCTCGCGGCGGGTACGCGCCCGACATCCGTAGTCCTACGTAATCCGCGTCCCATCCCCGCTAGATTTCGGGGCGTGCTCACCCCATGTCTCGGTCGCGAGCAGACGCAGGAACGACTGGCGTCCGCGCTCGCCTCGTCGCGCTGGGTGAGCATCGTCGGACCTCCCGGCAGCGGCAAGACGCTGCTCGCCCGGCACGCGGCCGAGCAGGAGCAGAGCACCTGGGTCAACGCCCGCGGCCTCCGGCGTCCCGAGGACGTGCTCTCGGCCTGCCTCGACGCCCTGCGCGTGCAGCCGACGCCGGGCGACTCCCCCCAGGGCGCCCTGTGCCGGGCGGTGGACGGCGTCGACAGCCTGCTGGTGGTCGACGGGCTCGACGCCGACCCGGCAGCGCTCGGCCCGACGTTCCAGCACGTCGTCTCCTCCACGTCCGACGCCCGTCTCGCGATCACCTCGGTGACCATGGCGGGGCAGCCCGCCGAGCGGGTGGTGCGGGTGGGGCCCTTCTCCGTCCCCCGTCCCCACGAGCAGCTCACCGGCCCCGCGGTCGAGCTCTTCCTGCACCGGGTGGAGGCCGCCGGAGGCCATCCCGTCGACCTCGAGGCGCACGGCGACGACGTACGACGCCTCCTGCACGCCACCGGAGGCCTGCCGCTCCTCATCGAGCAGATCGCCGTGCAGATCGCGCTGGTCGGGGTGACCAACGTGGTCCCGACCGCCTCGCTGTCCGAGGCCGTGCACGGGTCCTACGAGCTGCTCGACGAGGAGCAGCAGCGCTGCTTCCGCCGCCTGGCGCACATGGGCTCACCCGTCTCCCTGGACGTCCTGGCCGAGATCGCCGGGGTCGACCGCGACCGGGCTGCCGCCCTCGCCTCCGGCCTCGTGCGGCGCAGCCTCGTCGAGGTGCTGCCCGACGGACGCTTCGACATGCTGACCCCCATCCGACGGCACGGCACGTTCCTGACCGCGTCGACCGACGACCGCGAGCAGGTGCAGCGCGCGCTGCTGCGGTGGGCTGACCGGGTGACGCCCGACGACCTCAACTCAGGTGCCGGCGACGCAACCTGGCTGGGTGACCTGCCGGTGATGCGGAGCACGATCACCGCCGCGTGCGACGACCCCGGCACCCGCCCGCTGGGCTACGCGATCGCCAACCGCGTCTTCTCCTCGCTCTACACCTCGATGAAGGCGCGCGAGGCCGTCGAGATCCTGGAGGCCGCCCTCGTCAGCGGGGACGGCCCGGCGGAGATCGGCGCGCAGGTCGCGCGCCGGGCCGGGATCGCCGCCTCGGAGGTGCGGGGCACCTACGAGGGGATGTGGCTCCTCGAGCGGGCCGACGAGCACGCGCACAGCGCCCCGGACCCGGAGGGAGAGCTGGCCAAGAACGCCTCGATCCGCGCCGAGATGCACCTCGACGCCGGCGCCCTCGTCCGGGCCCAGGCCGAGGCCGAGCGCGCCCTCGACCTCGGCGCCGCCGGTGGCGACGTACGCCGTCAGGTGCTGCGGACCCTCGCCGACGTGCACGTCTCCCGCGGGGACTTCCGCGCCGCGACGGCCGTCGCCGGCGACATCATCGCGGGCCGGGTCTCCGCCGAGGAGCGCTGGACCGTGCTCTCGGCCCGCACCCTGCTGGCCCGGGTCGCCCTCGAGGAGGGACGCCCCATCGAGGCGGCCTCGGCCGCCCGCGCGGTGGTGCACGACGCGCGCGAGGTCGCCGAGGACCGGGTGGCCCTGCTCGCCGAGATCCTGCTGCGCCACCTCGACGCCGACTACCGGCAGCAGGTCGTGGTGGACCGCGACACCCTGCCGTGGGCGGTGCGGATCCCGGTGCTCGCCCAGGACGCCCGCGACCTGCTGCGTTCGGGCGACCTCCCGCGGGCCGCCGGGCTGGCGGCCGACGTCGTGGTGCTGGCCGACAGCGCGGGACTGGGGCGCGACGCGGTGGAGGCCCGCCTGCTGCTGGGCCGCGCCCTGCTGGCCGCGGGCGACGAGGGGCAGGCCGCCTCGACGTTCCTGGCCGCCCTGGACCGCGCCGCGGCCATGCCGATGCCCCTGCGGGCCGCCGACGCCCTGGACGCGCTGGCCCACCTCGGCCACCGCCGTGGCCTGCGCGACGCACGGGACCTCGCGGCCGCCGCCGCGTCGCTGCGGGCGCCGCGGCACGCCGCCGCCTGGGGGTACGCCGCCGACACCCCCGTCCCGCCCGGGCGAGGCGTGCCGACGGGCTGGATCGCCGACGACGAGCTGACCCCGGACGGGGTCGAGGCCGCCGTGGCGCTCTTCACCGGCGCCGCCACCCACGGGACCGGGGGCGTGCTCGACCAGCTCACCACCGCCGAGCGGCAGGTCGCCGACCGGGTGGCGGCGGGGCTGACGAGCCGTCAGATCGCCGAGGAGCTGTTCGTCTCCCCGCGCACCGTCGACGCCCACCTGACGCACATCTACCGCAAGCTCGACATCAACACCCGGGCCCGGCTCGCCGCCCTGGTGGTCGACCACCGCTGACGGAGCGGCCACAGAGTCGGGGGGCGACGCCCGGAGGCTCAGCGCGCGCTGTAGTCGCGGAACCCGCGCTGCGTCTTGCGACCCAGGTAGCCGGCGGTGACGAGGTGCTCGAGCAGCGGCGCCGGCGCGAAGCCGGGCTCCCGGAACTCGAGGTAGAGCTCGCGCTGGATGGCCAGCGACACGTCGTTGCCGACCACGTCGAGCAGCTCGAAGGGACCCATCGGCAGCGCGCAGCCCTGCTTCATCGCGGTGTCGATGTCGTCGGCGGTGGCGTAGTGCGCCTCCAGCATCTTGACCGCGTCGTTGAGGTAGGGGAACAGCAGCGCGTTGACGATGAAGCCCGCGCGGTCGCCGCACGACACCGCCACCTTGCCGACCTTGTCGCACAGCGCGCGGACCGTCTCGGCCACCGCGTCGTCGGTGGCGACCGTCGAGACCACCTCGACCAGCTTCATCACCGGCGCGGGGTTGAAGAAGTGCATGCCGATGACGTCCTGCGGCCGCGAGGTCGCGCGGGCCAGCGAGATGATCGGCAGGCTGGAGGTGGTGGTGGCCAGGATGGTGCCGGGCTTGCAGATCTCGTCGAGGTTCTCGAAGAGCGTGGTCTTGATGGCGAGGTCCTCGGCGATGGCCTCGACCACGATCTCGACACGCGACAGGTCGTCGAGCGAGGTGGTGCCGGTCAGCCGGCCGAGCACCTCGGCCTTCTGCTCCTCGGTGGCCCGGCCACGCTGGATCTGCTTGTCGAAGCTGCGGGTGATGGTCGCCAGCACCCCGTCGACCTTGTCCTGCGAGCGGCCGACGTAGAGGACGTCGTACCCGCTCTTGGCGAACACCTCGACGATGCCGGCGGCCATCGTGCCGGTGCCCACGACGCCGACGGTGCGGATGTCGTGCCGCAGCTCGGGGCGGTCGTCGGCGGACGGGGTCTTGTCGTCGGGCACGACGACCGGGCTGTCCTCGCGCTCGTAGGTGTAGAAGCCGCGGCCGGTCTTGCGACCGAGCAGCCCCGCGGTGACCATCTGCTTGAGGATCGGGGCGGGCGCGTGCAGCCGGTCGCGGCCCTGGCGGTACATCGTCTCGAGGATCTCGTACGCCGTGTCGAGGCCGATCAGATCGAGCAGGGCCAGCGGACCCATCGGGTAGCCGCAGCCGAAGCGCATCGCGGCGTCGATGTCCTCGCGGGTGGCGTACTTGCCCTCGTACATCGAGACCGCGTGGTTGAGGTAGCCGAAGAGCAGCGTGTTGGCGATGAAGCCCGCCTTGTCGCCGCAGACGACCGGGTTCTTGCCGAGCCGGGCGACCAGCGCCTGGACGTCGGCGAGGACTGCCGGCTCGGTCACCACCGTGCGCACGATCTCGACGAGGTTCTGGACGGGCGCGGGGTTGAAGAAGTGCAGCCCGACGACCCGGCCCGGACGGCTGTTGGCCGTGGAGATCTCGGTGACCGGCAGCGAGGAGGTGTTGGTGGCCAGGATCGCGTCCGGGGCGACGATGTCGTCGAGCCGGCGGAAGAGGTCCTTCTTGACCTCCAGCGACTCCACGACCGCCTCGACCACGAAGTCGGCGTCGGCCAGCGCGGAGAGGTCGGTGGCGAAGCTGATCCGGCCGAGGATCTCGGCCTGCTGCTCCTCGCTCATCTTGCCGCGCGAGACCGCGCGCCCGGTCGAGTGCGCGAGGTGCCCGCGGCCGCGGTCCACCGCCTCGTCGGTGAGCTCGATGCCGATCACCGTGAAGCCGTTGCGGGCGAACACCTCGGCGATGCCCGCGCCCATCGTGCCGAGGCCGATGACCCCGATCGTCTCGAAGGTGCGGGGGGTGCGCTCGGTCACTGCTGTCGTCATGCCCCGCATGATGACACGGGCACCCCTCCTGTGAACTCGTCGGTAACCGACGGCTCACCACTCGGTCTGAGACCTACGTCACTCCCCCGCGACGTCGCGCAGCCCGGCCAGCAGCCGGTCGACCTCGTCGCCCGTCGTGTAGGCCCCCAGCCCGATCCGCACGCCGCCCCCGTCGCCCAGCCCGGCGTGCCGGGACGCCTCGAGCGCGTAGAAGCTGCCCGCCGGCGCCACGACGCCCCGGTCGGCGAGCCGTCGGCTCACCTCGACCGGGTCCAGGCCGTCCACGGTCACCAGGACCGTCGGCGTACGACGCTGCGGCCGGCCGTGGACGACGACCCGGTCGATGCCCGCCAGGCCCTCGAGCAGCCGCGCCAGGAGCTCCGCCTCGTGCCGCTCCACGGCAGCCATCCCCCACGACTCCGTGAACTCCACCGCGGCGGTCACCCCGGCCAGCAGCTCGTAGGGCAGCGTGCCGAGCTCGAACCGCTCGGGCACCGCGTCGCTGGAGGGCAGCAGCTTGTCGGGGCGCAGCCGCTCCAGCAGCGCGGGATCAGCGACCAGGGCGCCGAGGTGCGGGCCGAAGAACTTGTACGGCGAGCAGACCAGCAGGTCAGCGCCCAGGGCACCCAGGTCGACCGGGGCGTGGGCCGCGAGGTGCACGGCGTCGACGTGCACGAGGGCGCCGACCTCGTGGGCCGCGGCCGCGAGCGCCGCCACGTCCGGTCGGGTGCCGAGGAGGTTGGAGGCGGCCGTCACCGCCACCAGCCGGGTCCGATCGGTCAGGAGGGGCTCCACGTCGTCGAGCTCCGCGGTGACCGGGTCGAAGCCGAGCCGGCGGACGGTCGCCCCCGCCCGCTCGGCGGCGACCACCCAGGGCCGGATGTTGGCGTCGTGGTCGAGGCGGGAGACGACCACCTCGTCGCCCGGTCCCCAGTCCTGCGCGAGCGTGCGCGCCGTGTCGAAGGTGAGCGCGGTCATCGAGCGTCCGAAGACCACCCCGCGCGCGTCGGGGAGGCCGACGAGCCGGGCGATCGCCGCCCGGGCGTCGAGCGTGGTCCGGTCCGCGAGCGCACCCTGGGCGGTCGGGCCCCCGCGCTGGCACAGGCCTGCGCGCAGCGTGTCCGCCACGGCGTCGGTCACTACCGCCGGCACCAGCGAGCCGCCCGGCCCGTCGAAGCGGGCCAGGCCCGGGTCGAGACCGGGGAAGGCCCGTCGCAGGTCGTCCACGTCGTACGCGGTCGTGCTCTCCACCATGTCGTCCACATCGGTCACGGACGGCATGCTCGCACGCGCCCCGGCGTCACGTGGTGGCGCGCTCCTCCACCGGCACCTCCTCGATCGACCCGTCGGCGAGACCGGCGCGGAAGCTGCGCAGCTCCTCGCGCACCTTCGGCAGCAGGATGTAGCAGGCCAGCAGGTTGACGATCGCGCACACGAACAGCATCGCGTCGGCGAACCCGAGCACCGAGTCGAAGGTCAGCACGGTGCCGATGACGGTGAACACGCAGAAGAAGACCTTGAACGCCAGCTCGCTGCGCTCGGACCGCCCGAACATCGTCGTCCACGCCTTCATCGAGTAGTAGGCCCACGTGATGAGCGTGGAGAACGCGAACAGGGCGACCGCGATGGCCAGGATCACCGGGAACTGCGGCAGGAACGTCTCGAACGCGCGAGAGGTGACGACGACCCCGTCCGGCGCAGCCCCACCGCCCTGCACGGTCTCCTGCGCGTCGTTCCAGTAGGCGGTGTCGGCGATCACGATGGTCAGGGCCGTCGCCGTGCACACCACGACCGTGTCGATGAAGGGCTCCAGGAGCGCGACGAACCCCTCGCTGACGGGGTGCTTGGTCTTCACCGCCGCGTGGGCCGTGGGCGCGGACCCGACACCGGCCTCGTTGGAGAACGCGGCGCGCTGGAAGCCGATGATCAGCACGCCGATGACCCCGCCCGCGACGCCCTCGGGGTTGAACGCGCCGCTGATGATCGTGGCCACCGCCGCGGGGACGTTCACGATGTTGCCGGCGATGACGAGGAAGCACGCGAACAGGTAGAGGAGCGCCATCGCTGGCACGAGGCGCGAGGTGACCCTGGCGATCGAGGTGATCCCGCCGAGGATGACGAGGCCGACGCCGAGGGCGAGCACGATGCCGAAGACCAGCGCGGACCCCGACGAACCGAGGTAGCCGTCCTCGCCGCCCGTGACCTCGCGCGCCTGGGCGAACGTCTGGTTGGCCTGGAACATGTTGCCGCCCACCGCCCCGAAGAGGAACAGGGCTGCGGCGAAGACCAGGGTCAACGCCCTGGAGATCCCCGAGCCGAAGCGTTCGAAGGCGACCGGCAGGTAGCGGAAGGCGCCGCCCGTGACGCTGCCGTCCTCGTGCACCTCCCGGTACTTCACACCCAGCGTGCACTCGACGAACTTGGTGCACATGCCGAGCAGGCCCGCCACGATCATCCAGAACGTGGCGCCTGCGCCGCCGATGGTGACCGCGACGCCGACGCCCGCGATGTTGCCCAGCCCGACCGTGCCGGACACGGCCGACGACAACGCCTGGAAGTGGGTGACCTCGCCGGGGTCGCTCGCGCGGGAGTACTTGCCGCGCACGAGGTGCAGGGAGGTCCGGAAGCCGGTGAACTGGATGCCGCGGAAGTAGACCGTGAAGACTGCCGCGGCGAGGACCAGCCAGAAGACGATGAGCGGCACCTCCACGCCGAAGAGGTTCGGCGAGTAGAAGATGACGTTCTGGACGGCGGTGGATATCGGCTCGAAGGCACCGTTGATGGCTGCCTCGACGTCGGACAACCACCCCCAGGTCTCGGCTTGCTCGGCGGTCTGGACGGCGGCGTTGGGGGGGCGCATCGTCCTACTCAACTGGACTAGTCCAGCAGATGTCCACCCCTCCGGGTGAAAGTAGCCGGACGGCTGACGTGGAGCGCGCACCGGGCTGGAGGTAGGTTGCCTGCCCGTGAGGATCGTCGTTGCGCGCTGCCAGGTCGACTACGCCGGGCGGCTGACCGCCCACCTGCCGATGGCCACCAGGGTGCTGATGATCAAGGCCGACGGGTCCGTGCTCGTCCACTCCGACGGCGGCTCCTACAAGCCGCTCAACTGGATGTCGCCCCCGTGCACCTTCCGCGAGGGCACCACCGAGGACGGCCAGCCGGAGTGGACGGTGACCGCGGCCAAGACCGACGACACCCTGCGCATCCTCATCGAGGAGGTGCACTCCGACTCCCACCACGAGCTCGGCGTCGACCCCGGTCTGCAGAAGGACGGCGTCGAGAAGCACCTCCAGGAGCTGCTCGCCGAGCACCCCGCCTCCCTCGACGAGGGCCTCACGCTGGTCCGGCGCGAGTTCATGACCGCCATCGGGCCGGTCGACCTGATGTGCCGGGACGCCGAGGGGCTCAGCGTCGCCGTGGAGATCAAGCGGCGCGGCGAGATCGACGGCGTCGAGCAGCTGACGCGCTACCTCGACCTGCTCAACCGCGACCCCGCGCTCACCCGCAAGGGAGCGGTGCGGGGCATCTTCGCCGCCCAGGAGATCAAGCCGCAGGCGCGCGTGCTGGCCACCGACCGGGGCATCGCCTGCGCGCTCGTCGACTACGACGCGCTGCGTGGCATGGACGACTCCGAGCACCGGCTGTTCTGAGGCCGGCCCTGCGATGACGGAGCAGATCTTCCACGTGGCCACCGCGGCCGACTGGGAGGCAGCGGTCCGCCACGGCGCCTACGCCACCTCCACCCGGGGGCGGACGCTCGCCGAGGAGGGCTTCATCCACGCCTCCCGGCGCGAGCAGGTGCAGCCCGTCCTCGAGCGCTGGTACGCCGACCTCGACGAGCCGCTGGTGCTCCTCGTCATCGACCCGGACCGACTCGCCGCCGAGGTGCGAGTGGAGGCGGTGGGGGACGACACCTACCCGCACGTCTACGGACCGATCGAGCCCACGGCCGTCGTCGACGTGCAGCCGATCAGGCGGCCAGCTCCTTGCCGGCCTTCTTCTTCACCTTGACCAGCTTGCGCTTCTTGACGGTGTAGCCGTCGGGGAGGGTGCCCTCCTGGAGCATCCGGATCGGGCAGCGGCCGCACCGCGACTTGGAGACGCAGCACTCCTTCTTGGGCAGCTTGGCGACCTTGCCGGCCTTGGCTGCCTTCTTGCCCTTGTCCTTGGACTTCGACTTGCCCATGCGGAGCACCCTACAGGGAGATGAGGGCAGCCTTACCTATCCTCATTGACTTCTCAGCCAGTGGTCATCTTCCCCACAGCCCGCCAGCCGTCCGCGTCGCCCTCCAGCGCGACGTACCCGCCGCCGAGCAGCGCGAGGTCGTACGCCGTCGCGCGCGGCGTCCCGAGCAGGGTCGGCACCGTGGCCATCGTCGTCCCCCCGTGGCCCACCACCAGCACGGCCTCGCCGCGGTGGGTGTCGCGGACCTCCTCGAGCACCTCGACGACCCGGGCGACGGTCGCCGCCACGGCCTCGCCGCCGGGGACGGTGGCGCCGTCGTCACCCTCCACCCACCGCTGGAACACCGGGCCCACGACCGCAGCCTCGTCGGCGTCCGTGCCCGCCAGCGCCCCGACGGCGTACTCGCGCAGGCCCTCGCGCACGACCACGTCGACACCCAGGACGCCCGCCGCGATCTCGGCGGTCTGCACCGCGCGGGACATCGGGCTGCACCACACCCGGGCGATGCGCTCGCCGCGCAACCGCTCCCCCAGCTCCCGCGACTGCGCCCGGCCGGCGGCGCTCAGCCAGCCGCCGTGGTCGGTGACGAGGGACGTCTCGTAGGCGGCGTCGCCGTGCCGGGCCAGGAAGAGACGGGTGGGGCACTGCAGGTCGCTCATCCGCACACGCTAGACCGCGACCGGGCCGCCCGTAGGTTGGCGGCATGCGCCGACCCACCCCGGAGGTCCCCGGCCCGGGCCAGGAGTCCGTCTGGGACTACCCGCGCCCGCCGCGCGTCGAGCCGACCCCGGAGACCGTGGAGGTCCACCTCGGCGGCACGGTCGTCGCACGCACCACCGCCGCGCTGCGGGTCCTCGAGACGAGCCACCCGCCGGCCTACTACCTCCCCCGGGACGCCTTCGCGCCTGGCGTGCTGCGCCCGGTCGACGGCACGACGTACTGCGAGTGGAAGGGCGTGGCGACCTACTTCGACCTCGTCACGCCGGACGCGACCGCCCATCGGGCGGCCTGGACGTACCCCGACCCGACGCACGGGTTCGAAGCCATCCGCGAGCACCTGTCGGTGATGCCCGCCCTCGTCGACGCCTGCCTGGTGGACGGCGAGGTCGTCCGCGCGCAGGAGGGCGGGTTCTACGGTGGCTGGATCACCGACCGGGTGGTGGGCCCGTTCAAGGGCGGTCCCGGCAGCCACGGCTGGTGAGCGCTCGCCTCAGTCGAGGTCGTGGGCGCGCCGGATGACGTCGACGATGCCGCCCATGATCGCCGTCAGCCCGAAGTCCTTGGGCGTGTAGACCGCCGCGACGCCCATCTCGACGAGCCTGCGGCCGTCGGACTCGGGGATGATCCCGCCGACGATCACCGGCACGTCCTCGAGGCCGGCCTCGCGCAGCCCGTCCAGCACGTCGGGCACGAGCTCCATGTGCGAGCCGGACAGGATCGAGAGCCCGACGCAGTGCACGTCCTCGGCGACCGCGGCCGCCACGATCTGCTCCGGGGTCAGCCGGATGCCCTGGTAGACCACCTCGAAGCCCGCGTCCCGCGCCCGTACGGCGACCTGCTCGGCGCCGTTGGAGTGCCCGTCGAGGCCGGGCTTGCCCACGAGCAGCCGCAGTCGGCCTCCGAGCTCCTCGCCCGTCGTACGGACCCGCTCGCGCACCGCGGCGAGCTCGGCGCCCGCCTCGGCCACGCCGACGACCCCGTTGACGCCCGTCGGGGCGCGGAACTCCCCGAACACCTCGCGCAGGGTGCCGGCCCACTCCCCCGTCGTCGCGCCGGCCCGGGCGGCGGCCAGGGTCGCGTGCATCAGGTTGGTGTCGCTCTTGGCGTCGGCGGCCAGCCGGGCGAGCGCCTCGGCCACCGCGGCCTCGTCACGCTGCGCCTTCCACGCCGCGACCGAGTCGAGCGCCGACTGCTCGGCCGCGGGGTCGGCGGCCATGATCGCCTCGTCGAGGTTGGCCGTCAGCGGCGAGGGCTCGGTGGTGTCGAACTTGTTGACGCCGACGATGATCTCGTCGCCGGCCTCGATGCGGGCGCGGCGGGCGGCGTGGGCGCTGACCAGCGCCTGCTTCATGTAGCCCGACTCGACCGCGGCGATCGCGCCTCCGATCGCCTGGACCCGGTCGATCTCGGCCTTGGCGCCGGCGACGAGCTCGGCGACCTTGGCCTCGATCACGTGGGAGCCGTCGAAGATGTCGTCGTACTCCAGGAGGTCGGACTCGAAGGCCAGCACCTGCTGCAGCCGCAGCGACCACTGCTGGTCCCAGGGCCGCGGGAGGCCGAGGGCCTCGTTCCACGCCGGGAGCTGCACGGCGCGCGCCCGGGCGTTCTTGGAGAGCGTCACCCCCAGCATCTCCAGCACGATGCGCTGGACGTTGTTCTCCGGCTGGGCCTCGGTCAGGCCGAGGGAGTTGACCTGCACGCCGTAGCGGAAGCGCCGCATCTTCTCGTCCTGCACGTGGTAGCGCTCGCGGGTGATCTCGTCCCACAGCTGGACGAAGGCCCGCATCTTGCAGGTCTCCTCGATGAAGCGCACGCCCGCGTTGACGAAGAAGGAGATGCGGCCCACGACCTTCTCGAAGTCGGCCTCGTCGACCTGCCCGGAGGCCTTGACCTGGTCGAGGACCGCGATCGCGGTGCACAGCGCATAGGCGAGCTCCTGGGTCGGCGTGGCGCCGGCCTCCTGCAAGTGGTAGCTGCAGATGTTGATCGGGTTCCACTTGGGGATCTCGTGGACCGTGTAGGCGATCATGTCGCTGATCAGGCGCAGGGAGTGCTCGGGCGGGAAGACGTAGGTCCCGCGCGACAGGTACTCCTTGATGATGTCGTTCTGCGTCGTGCCGGCGAGCTGGTGCGCGACGGCGCTGCGCTCCTCCGGGCTGGACTCGGCCGTCAGGCCGTTCTGCTCCTCCGCGGTGACCTGGTAGAGCGCCAGCAGCCACATCGCGGTGGCGTTGATGGTCATCGAGGTGTTCATCCCGGTCAGCGGGATCTCGTCGAAGAGCTTGCGCATCTCGCCCAGGTGCGGCACCGGGACGCCGACCTTGCCGACCTCGCCGCGCGACAGCGGGCTGTCGGGGTCGTAGCCGGTCTGCGTCGGCAGGTCGAAGGCGACGCTCAGGCCGGTCTGGCCCTTGGCCAGGTTGGTCCGGTAGAGCGCGTTGGACGCCGCGGCGGTGGAGTGGCCGGCGTACGTCCGCATCACCCACGGCCGGTCCTTGGTGGGACGTGCGTCCTGCGGAGCGGCCGACGGGACCTGGGCCTGCGTCTCGTTCATGGGGTCAATGTAGGCCCGCGGTTACCGGCGAGTCACCGGCTGGAGATGTGAGCAACCCCACCCGGGTTCAAGCGGTGGCGGCGGTCCGCTCGACCTCGATGGCCCGGGCCAACCGGCTCAGGTGCATCATGCGGCGGACCGTGGGACCACAGTTGCGGACGGTCAGGTGGTGCCCGGTCAGCCATGCCTGGCGGGTGGCGACGGCGAGCACCCGCAGGGCGGTGACGTCGACGTTGTCGACGTCGCCCAGGTCGATGACGATGTCCTCCTCGACCCCCTCGAGGAGCTCGTAGATCGCTGCCCGGACCTCCCACGTGCTGCGCACGTCGAAGTCACCGTGCAACATCAGGACCGGTCCGTCCGTGGTGATGTCCATCGGTGCCTCCCCCTCTGTCAGTGCCCCCCGGCACTCCCAGACTGTGACGTGCCACTCACTATGACGCAGTTGTACCCCATGAGGTTGCAGACATGCCCTCTCTTTTCATCTGGCGGGATCCACCCGGGCGGGATGTCGTGGGTGGGATGCCGCGGGCGGGACACACCCGGCGAGGCCGCGGGACGGCTCGCTAGGGTCGGCGCATGGTCAACCTCACCCGGATCTACACCCGCACCGGCGACGCCGGCACCACCCGCCTCGGCGACATGAGCGAGACCTCCAAGACCGACACCCGGCTGCAGGCGTACGCCGACGTCGACGAGGCCGGCGCACACCTCGGGCTCGCCCTGTCCCTCGGCGACCTCGACGCCGACGTCGTCGCGGTCCTGACCCACGTGCAGAACGACCTCTTCGACGTGGGCGCCGACTTCTGCACCCCGGTCGTCCCCGACCCGGAGTTCCCGCCGCTGCGGGTCGAGCAGGACTACGTCGATCGGCTCGAGGCCTGGTGCGACCACTACAACGAGCAGCTGCCCAACCTGCGCTCCTTCATCCTCAACGGCGGGACCCCCGGTGCCGCGCACCTGCACGTCGCGCGCACCGTCGTACGGCGTGCGGAGCGGTCTGCCTGGACGGCATGGGGTGAGCACGCGGAGTCGATGAACCGGCTCGCGATCACCTACCTCAACCGGCTCTCGGACCTGCTGTTCATCCTGGCCCGGCACGCCAACCGGGAGCAGGGCGACGTGCTGTGGGTGCCGGGTGGCGAGCGCGGCACCGGTCGAACGGGCTCCGACGAGGGCGACGCCTGACCGCTGTGGACGACCGCTGGGCGATGTCGGCGGTCGGTGCCACGATGACCGGGACATGGAGATCCGTGACGCGCTGACCGACGACTACCTGGCCCGGTTCTACGACCGCGGCACCTTGTCGCGCGCCCGCGACTACGTCGACGACGTCTCCGCGCTGGAGGCGCTCCACGAGACCTCCAGCAGCCTGACCGCGACCGCCGAGGTCCGGGGCGGCGCCCCCGTGCCCTACGACGTGCAGTTCCACGCGGAGGTCAACGAGGCCTCCGACTGGGTCTTCAGCGCCTGCTCGTGTCCCGTCGCGCGCATGTGCAAGCACGGCGCCGCCGTCGCGTTGCGCCTGCGCGGGGCGGGTCCTGCCCCTCCCGACGACCAGTGGCGACAGCGGCTGGCCCGCCTCAGCGGCGAGCTCGACAGGCGGGCCCGGTCCACCCTGACCGGGACCCCCCTCGCCCTCGAGGTCTCGCGCCGCCCGGCCAACCGCTGGTCGCGCGGGACGCCGGGCGACTTCGCGCTCCGTCCCCTCCGTCCGGGCGCCCGGCGCGGGTGGGTGCGCAGCGGGGCCGAGTGGACCGACCTGACCGGGCCGGTGGCGTCGAGCCGGTTCGTCCCCGCGCAGGCCGAGGCGCTCCAGGCGCTGCGTCGCGGACTCAGCGCCCAGCACGCCTACCTGGTGTCCGGGGCGGCGCCGATGCTCGAGGACTACGGCGAGCGGCTCGTGCCCGCGGTGCGGGCGGCGGTGGCCGCCGGCGTCGTGCTGCTGCCCGGCACGGGCGTCACGTCCGTCGCGGTGAGCACCGGTCCGGCGCGGGTCGCGGCCGACCTGCGGCGGGGTGACGACGGCTCCACGTTCGAGGTCTTCGCCGAGGTCGACGGCCGGCGGTGGCGGGGCGACCGGGTCACGCCCGTGGGCCGGCCGGTCACGTCCCTCGTGCTGGTCGAGGGCGACGACGTGCTGCTCGCCGAGCTGACCGAGCCGCTGGGCGACGGGATGGTCGAGCTGCTGCTCGGGCCACCGGTGGTCGCGGCCGCGGACGACGTCGACTCCTTCCTCGAGGCCCTGGCGCCGCTGGCGCGGCACGTGGAGATCGTCTCGTCCGACGAATCCCTGGACGTTCCCGCTCCCCCGCGACCCCGGCTGCTGGTGACCGTCACGTGGCACTCCTCGACGCTCGCCGGACTGCGGTGGGAGTGGTCCTACGACGAGGTCCGGTGCGACGTCTCGGCGCCCGACCCGCTGGGCGGCGTGCGTGACCTCGGCGCCGAGGACGCCATCCTCGCCACGGTCCCCGACCACCTGAGACGAGTCCCCACCCTCGGCGGCGGCGATGCGCTGTCGCTCGCGCTGCACGACCTCCCGCACCTGCGCGGCCTCCCTGACGTCACCGTGCTGGAGGAGGAGCCGCCCGACTTCCGGGAGGCGACCGGCGCCCCGGAGATCGCGTTCACGCTGGCCGACGAGCAGCCCGACCACACCGACTGGCTAGACCTCGAGGTCCTCGTCACCATCGACGGCGAGCAGGTCCCGCTGCCCGACGTGCTCGCGGCCCTGACCCGCGGCGACGAGTTCCTCGTCCTCCCCAGCGGCCTCTACGTCGCGCTCGACCGTCCCGAGCTCGCCCGGCTGCACGAGGTGGTGGCCGCGGCCGCCCAGCTGCGCGAGCGCGACGGCGACCGGATCAGCGTCGGCACCTCCGACCTGGGTGTGTGGGCCGAGCTCACCGAGCTCGGGATCGTGGACGCCCAGGCGGCCACCTGGACCGATCGCGCCGTCGCCCTCCGCGACCTCACCGAGGTCCCCCAACCGCAGCCGGTCGGCCTGGCCACCCCGCTGCGGCCCTACCAGCTCGAGGGCTTCTGGTGGTTGGCCTTCCTCCACCAGCACGGCCTCGGCGGGGTCCTGGCCGACGACATGGGCCTGGGCAAGACGCTCCAGGTGCTGGCGCTCGTGCAGCACGCGATCCTCCGCACCGGCGCCGAGGACCCCTTCCTGGTGGTCGCCCCGACCAGCGTGGTGACCGCGTGGCGCCAGCAGGCCGCCACGCACGCTCCCGGCCTGAGGGTCGGCGTGGTGGCGCGGCGCACCGACGACGTCGCCGCCGTCGCGCGGGACAACGACGTCGTGGTGACGACCTATGCGCTGCTCCGGCTCGAGCGCGGCCAGTTCACCGCCCGGCGCTGGAGCGGGCTGGTGCTCGACGAGGCCCAGCAGGTCAAGAACCACCAGGGCAAGACCTACGCCGCCGCCCGGGCCGTCGACGCCGACTTCCGCCTGGCCGTGACCGGCACTCCGTTCGAGAACCGGCTGATGGAGCTGTGGTCGCTGCTCTCGATCACGGCTCCCGGCCTCTACCCCACGCCGCGGCGCTTCCGCGACGTCGTGGTCGGGCCGGTGGAGAAGGTCGGCGACCAGGCCGCGCTGGACCGCTTCCGCCGGCGCATCCGGCCGTTCCTGCTGCGGCGCACCAAGGAGCTCGTCGCCGCCGAGCTGCCGCCCAAGCAGGAGCAGGTGCTCGAGGTCGAGCTCGCCCCCCGCCACCGCAAGATCTACGACACCCACCTGGCCCGCGAGCGCCAGAAGATCCTCGGGCTGCTCGAGGAGGACTTCGACCGCAACCGCGTCGCGATCTTCAGCGCGCTGACCCGGCTCCGCCAGCTCGCGCTGGACCCGGCGCTCGTCGACCCCGACCACGACCACGTCGGCTCGGCCAAGGTCGACCTGCTCGCCGAGCACCTCGCTGAGGTCACCGCGGAGGGGCACCAGGCGCTCGTGTTCAGCACCTTCACCTCGTTCCTCGGACGCGTGCGGGACCGCCTCACGGCCGACGGCATCCCCACCGTCCAGCTCGACGGCAGCACCCGTGACCGCGAGGCCGTCATAGCGGCGTTCCGCGCGGCCGAGGCGCCCGTCTTCCTGATCAGCCTCAAGGCCGGCGGGGTCGGGCTGACGCTCACCGAGGCCGACTACGTCTACGTGCTCGACCCGTGGTGGAACCCCGCCGCGGAGGCCCAGGCGGTCGACCGGGCCCACCGCATCGGCCAGGACAAGCACGTGCACGTCTACCGGCTCGTGGCCGCCGACACCATCGAGGAGAAGGTGATGGCCCTCAAGGCCCGCAAGGCCGAGCTGTTCGCGCGGGTGGTCGACGGCGGTGGCGCCTCGACCCGGGGCATCACCGCCGAGGACGTCCGGGGGTTGTTCGACGATGACTGACACCGCCACGTGGGCCACCCACCCGGTCACGGCCGACCGCTTCGAAGACTTCGCCGACGTGATCAACCCCCATCGCCGCAGCACCCACTGCTGGTGCCTGTCCCACCGGTTGCGCGTCCGGGAGATCGAGGAGCTCGGCCACGGGTCGCGGGAGGACGCCGCCCGGGCGTTGGCGGCGGGCTCGACGTCCTTCGGAGTGGTGACCTACCGCGATGACGTGCCCGTCGGTTGGTGCCACGTCGCACCGCGGGCCGACATCCCGCGGCTCGTGGCGTCCCGGCTCATCCGGCCGGTCGACGACGTGGCCGTCTGGAGCATCATCTGCGTCGTGGTCCGGGGCGGACACCGCAAGCAGGGCGTGACCCGTCACCTCCTCGAGGGCGCCGTCGCGTACGCCGCCTCGCAGGGCGCCCCGGCCGTCGAGGCCTACCCGGTGGACCCGGACGGCCGGATGGACACCACGATGGCGTTCGTCGGCACCCGGGCGATGTTCGCGCGGTGCGGCTTCGAGGTGGTCGGGCAGACCGACGCCGTGGCCAGCAGGATGCCGCGGCTCGTCATGCGCCGGACGCTGGGCTGACCCCATCGTCGCCGAGCCGGGACGAGCCGGGACGCGCTGCGTGTTTGACCCCTTCGAGGGATGTCCGGGGCGAAGCGCCCGCCCTACCGTCGGGACATGGCGACGACGTCCCCACGGGCCGAGGGATCGCTGCGACTCGCGGCGCTGGCGCTCTGGCTGTTGCCTCTCTACGCGCTGCTCCTGGCACTGAGCACCCTGACCCACGAGCCCGACCACGCCGAGGACTTCGAAGCATGGTCCCGCTACGTGACCACCGACATCTTCGTGGTCAGCCACCTGGGCGCCAGCATCCTCGGCGCCGGCCTGGGTCTCGTCGGGACCGTCGGCGCCCTGGTGCTCATGCTGCGAGGCCCCGCGGGTGGGCAGGCGCTCGTCGCGACCGCCCTCACGATCATCGGCAACACCATGTTCGTGAGCATGTTCGCCGCCGCGGCCTACGCGCAGCCCGCGATCGGTCGCGCGTTCCTCAACGGCGTCCCTGCCGCCGAGGGCATGTACGACGACGTCTACGGCGCGCCGTTCCTGACCGCGT
Source organism: Nocardioides sediminis (assembly GCF_003047295.1). Classification (GTDB taxonomy): domain Bacteria; phylum Actinomycetota; class Actinomycetes; order Propionibacteriales; family Nocardioidaceae; genus Nocardioides; species Nocardioides sediminis. The sequence continues at coordinate 706,216 of NZ_PZYZ01000002.1, read as the reverse complement.
TCGCAGTCGGGGCGCTCACCTACGCAGCCGGGGCGCTGCTCGTCGGCCGGGCCCTCGCGCGCACGTCCCCGTCGTTGCGGTGGGCCGGCTGGACATACGGCGCGGCGCTGGTCGTGTTCCTGGTGGCCGGGTTCACCGTGTCGTTCCTGCAGCCGGTCGCGGGTGCCGTCGCGAGCGCCGCCGCGGTGGTGGTCGCGCGTCGCCTCCCCGCCGCGACCGCGTGAGCCCCGTCCTCAGACGAACGCCGGCTTGCGCGCCGCAGGGACGGCGAGCGCTGCGGGCACGAGCAGCACGGCCACCACGAGCAACGCGTCGAGGGTGCCGGCCTGGTCCCCGACGAAGCCGAGCAGCGGCGGCCCGGCGAGGAAGGCGGCATACCCGATCGTCGAGACCACGCTGACCCGCGCCGCGGCCCGGTTCGGGTCGTCCGCGGCGGCGCTCATGCCGACCGGGAAGCCGAGCGAGGCCCCCGCGCCCCAGAGCACGATGCCGAGCACGACCAGTGCCGGGTGGCCGCCGAGCACGATGAGCAGCACGCCGACCGCCGCCGCGGCCATGGTCGACCAGAGGACCGCGGAGCGTCCCCACCGGTCGAGGAGGTGCGTGCCGGCGAACCGGCAGGCGGTCATCGCGGCGACGAAGATCCCGAAGCCCGCCACACCGACGGCGTGGGAGACGTCGTACCCGTCCACGAGCGCGACGGCGAGCCAGTCGTTGGCCGTCCCCTCGGTCATGGCGAGCGCCAGCACCATCACCCCGATGAGCAGCGTGCGGGGTTCGAGCCAGGCGCGGGCGGCCGACGTGCGCTCCTCCCCCTCGACGTGCGGGACGGGGAGGAAGGACCGCGCGCCCCGCCAGACGAGCACGCCCGAGAGCACCACCACCGACCCCAGGTGGGCCGAGGCCGGTACGTCGAGCGCGACCAGGCCCGCCCCGGCCAGGGCGCCGACGACCGTGCCGAGGCTGAAGCCGGCGTGGAACCGGGGCATGACGGTGCGCCCCAGGTGGCGCTCCACCTCGGCGCCCTCCACGTTCATCGCCACGTCCCAGACGCCGATGCCGACGCCGTAGACGAGCAGGGCGGCGCCGGTGAGGGGCAGGGAGTCACCGAGGGCGACCCCGGCCGTCCCGAGCCCCACCACGGCCGCGACCGCCCCAGCCCGCAGCACCCGCACCGTGCCCCAGCGGCCGATCGCTGCCCCGGTCGTCGGCAGGGCGACCAGCGAGCCGACCGCGATGGTGAGCAGGAGCAGGCCCAGCGCGCCGTTGCTCAGGTCGAAGCCCTCGCGGGCACCGGGGATCCGCGAGACCCAGCTGGCGAAGCAGAGACCGTTGAGGACGAAGGCCAGCCCGACGGCGTTGCGGGCGGCGGTCAGCTGGGGCACGGCGCACTCCTGGCAGGGACAGGTCAGGGGACGACCTGGGACGACGAGGTGGACGACGGCGTGAGGTCAGCCGCGGTTGCGGTCCCAGTCGGCGCCGGGCGGGCCGGCCTCGATCCATGCCTGGAAGCCGGTCAACGAGCCCTCGCTCATGGCGATCTCGAACGGGCCGTCGGGAGTCGAGCAGCACACCACGACGTGGCCGGCGTACAGCGACATCTCCTCCGCCCCGACGAGGTCCCGCCGGCCGGAGTAGGTCATGTGCTGGCGCGACCAGCTCATCCTCGGCCGAGGCGACAGGGAGAAGATGCGGAACCACTCCAGGGTGTCGCCGCTGTACCGCCCCAGCCCCAGCAGCCACCCGCGTCCGGGATGGGCGGTGCGCATGCGGTAGCTGAGCTCGAAGGTGCCTCCGTTGCGGGCGATCCACCGGCGCCGGACGATGAGCGCGACGCCGTACAGCAGCGGCAGGACCAGCAGGACGCCCGCGAGCTCGAGCAGCCACTGCCACAACGGCATCCAAAGCCTCCCTGGTGCTGCAGACAGGGCACCCGCCGACGCCGAGGAGCTGCGCCGGGTGCCACCACGAAATGCAGTGAGCGCACGGACCGGTCGGTCCGTGCGCTCACCCTAGCGCCAGCCTCTCGGCTGCTCTGCGTCAGTGGCGTCAGGACGCCCGCTCCACGGCCCGGACACGGGCCTCGGCGCGGCGGACCGCTTCCTGGGCGGCGTCGTCGTCCTCGCCGCTGGACTTGGCGCGCTCGAGCTCCTGGCGTGCCTTCTCCAGGTCGATCTCGTGCGACATCTCCGCGTGCTCGGACAGGATCGAGACCCGGTTGTTGGCCACGGACAGGAAGCCGGCGTCCACGGCCGCGACCCACGTCTCGCCGTCCGGGGTCTGCACGTCGACGACACCCTCGATGATCACCGAGAGCATCGGGGCGTGCCCGGGCAGGATGCCCACGTCGCCCTCGGTCGTGCGCGCGATGACCATGCTGGCCTCGCCCGACCAGACCAACCTGTCCGCAGCGACGAGCTCCACCTGGAGGGGCTGGGTCGTGTGCTCGGCCATCAGAGGGACTTCTGGATCTCAGCCCACTTGGCCTCGACGTCGTCGAGTCCACCGCACATGAAGAACGCCTGCTCGGCGACGTGGTCGTACTCGCCGTCCGCGATCTTGTTGAACGCCTCGATGGTGTCGGCCACGGGCACCGTCGAGCCCTCGATGCCGGTGAACTGCTTGGCCACGTAGGTGTTCTGCGAGAGGAAGCGCTGGATGCGGCGCGCCCGGGACACGATGATCTTGTCCTCCTCGGAGAGCTCGTCGACACCGAGGATCGCGATGATGTCCTGGAGCTCCTTGTTGCGCTGCAGGATCTGCTTGATCCGGACCGCACACCGGTAGTGGTCCTCGCCGATGTACTGCGGGTCGAGGATCCGGGAGGTCGACGTCAGCGGGTCCACCGCAGGGTAGATGCCGAGCGAGGCGATCTCGCGGGAGAGCTCCGTGGTGGCGTCGAGGTGGGCGAACGTGGTCGCCGGAGCCGGGTCGGTGTAGTCGTCGGCCGGCACGTAGATCGCCTGCAGCGAGGTGATCGAGTGACCACGCGTCGAGGTGATGCGCTCCTGGAGCTGGCCCATCTCGTCGGCGAGGTTGGGCTGGTATCCCACGGCCGAGGGCATGCGGCCCAGCAGCGTGGAGACCTCGGAGCCCGCCTGGGTGAAGCGGAAGATGTTGTCGATGAAGAGCAGCACGTCCTGCTTCTGCACGTCGCGGAAGTACTCCGCCATCGTCAGGGCCGACAGCGCGACGCGCAGGCGGGTGCCCGGCGGCTCGTCCATCTGGCCGAAGACGAGGGCCGTCTGGCCGATGACGCCGGCCTCCTCCATCTCGACGATGAGGTCGTTGCCCTCGCGGGTGCGCTCGCCGACACCGGCGAACACCGACACACCACCGTGGTCCTTGGCGACACGGGCGATCATCTCCTGGATGAGCACCGTCTTGCCGACACCCGCACCGCCGAACAGGCCGATCTTGCCGCCCTGCACGTAGGGGGTCAGCAGGTCGATGACCTTGATGCCCGTCTCGAACATCTGGGTCTTGGACTCCAGCTGGTCGAACGCCGGCGCCTTGCGGTGGATGCCCCACCGCTCCTTGACGTCCAGCGTCTCGCCCTCGGCGAGGTTGAGGCAGTCACCGGTCGTGTTGAACACCTTGCCGAGCGTCACGTCGCCGACGGGGACGGTGATGGATGACCCGGTGTCGGTCACCTGGCCACCACGGACGAGGCCGTCGGTGGGCTTCATGGAGATGGCGCGGACCATGCCGTCACCGATGTGCTGCGCGACCTCGAGGATGATCGAGTTCTTCTCGCCACCCAGCTCGAACTCGCAGGTCAGCGCGTTGTAGATGGGCGGCATCTGGTCGGACGGGAACTCGATGTCCACGACCGGGCCGATGACGCGGGCGATGCGACCGACCGAGCCGCCGGCCTGGTGGGTCGTCTCTTCAACAGTGGCAGTCATGTTCACTCACTCCCGGCTTGTGCGTCGGCAAGGGCGTTGACGCCACCGACGATCTCGCTGATTTCCTGGGTAATGCCAGCCTGGCGGGCCTGGTTGGCGATGCGCTTGTACTTCTTGATGAGCTCGTCGGCGTTGTCCGTCGCGGACTTCATCGCCTTCTGGCGGGCGGCCAGCTCGGAGGCGGCCGCCTGCAGCAGGGCGAAGAAGATCCGGCTCTGGACGTAGCGCGGGAGCAGGGAGTCGAGGACCTCGGACGGCGAGGGCTCGAACTCGTAGAGCGGCAGCAGGTCCTCCTCGGAGGGCTTCTCCTCGCCCTCGACGACCTCCAGCGGCAGCAGGCGCACGGCCTGGGGCTCCTGGCTCAGCATCGAGCGGAACCGCGTGTAGACCACGTGGACCTCGTCGACGCCCGGGGCGGTGCCCTGCTCGGGCTCCTCCCCGGTCTCGTTGAGGAACGCCGAGATCAGCGTGGCGCCGATGTCGCTGGCGACGTCGTACGTCGGCTGGTCGGAGAAGCCGGTCCACGACTGCACCACGGGGCGCTGCCGGAACTTGAAGTAGGCCTCGCCCTTGCGGCCGGAGATGTAGACGTCGACCTCCTTGCCCTCCTCCTTGAGCTTCTCGATGAGCCGCTCCGCCTCCTTGATGACGTTGGAGGAGTAGGCACCCGCGAGACCCCGGTCGGAGGTGACGATCAGGACCGCCGCCTTCTTGGGGTCCTCGGGCTCCACCGTCAGCGCGTGGTCGACGTTGGAGAAGGTCGCGACGGCCGAGACCGCACGGGTGAGCTCGCGGGCGTACGGCGCGGCCGACTGGGCCCGCTGCTGCGCCTTGATGATGCGGGACGCGGCAATGAGCTCCATGGCGCGCGTGATCTTCTTCATCGACTCCGTCGACCTGATCCGCGCGCGGTACTCACGTACCGAGAGAGCCATCGTCAGCTCCGCTTCTGCTTGACGATCTGCTCCTGCTCGACGTCCTCGTCCTCCAGGGCGACGTGCTCCTCGTGACCAGCCTTGATGCTCTGGCCGTCGGAGGTCTCGAACTGGTCGAGGAAGGAGTCGTAGGCCTTCTCTAGCTCGGACTCGGTGGAGTCCTCGAACTTCAGCGACTCGCGGATGCCGGCGAGGATGCCCTCGTGGCTGCGACGCAGGTAGTCCAGGAACTCGTTCTCGAAGCGCAGCACGTCGTCGGTCGGGACCTTGTCCAGGCGACCGGTGGTGCCCGTCCACAGGGACACGGTCATCTCCTCGACCGGGTACGGCGAGTACTGCGGCTGCTTGAGCAGGGCCATCAGGCGCTGGCCGCGGTCGAGCTGCTGGCGCGATGCCGCGTCGAGGTCCGAGGCGAACATCGCGAAGGCCTCCATGGCGCGGAACTGCGCCAGGTCGACCTTGAGCGAGCCGGTGACGGCCTTCATCGCCTTCGTCATCGCCGAGCCACCCACTCGCGAGACCGAGACACCCACGTCGATGGCGGGGCGCTGGTTGGCCGCGAACAGGTCGGACTGCAGGAAGATCTGGCCGTCGGTGATGGAGATGACGTTGGTCGGGATGAACGCCGAGACGTCGTTGGCCTTGGTCTCGATGATCGGCAGGCCGGTCATCGAGCCCTTGCCCATCTCGTCGGACAGCTTCGCGCAGCGCTCCAGCAGGCGGGAGTGCAGGTAGAAGACGTCACCCGGGTAGGCCTCACGACCCGGCGGGCGGCGCAGCAGCAGCGACACGGCGCGGTAGGCCTCGGCCTGCTTGGTCAGGTCGTCGAAGACGATCAGGACGTGCTTGCCGTCGTACATCCAGTGCTGGCCGATGGCCGAGCCGGTGTAGGGGGCGAGGTACTTGAAGCCGGCCGAGTCCGACGCCGGGGACGCCACGATGGTGGTGTACTCCAGCGCGCCGGCCTCCTCGAGGGCGCCACGCACCGAGGCGATGGTCGAGCCCTTCTGACCGATCGCGACGTAGATGCAGCGGACCTGCTTGTCCGGGTCGCCGGACTCCCAGTTGGCCTTCTGGTTGATGATCGTGTCGATGGCGATCGTGGTCTTGCCGGTCGCACGGTCACCGATGATCAGCTGGCGCTGGCCGCGGCCGATCGGGGTCAGGGCGTCGATGGCCTTGATGCCGGTGGCGAGCGGCTCGTGCACCGACTTGCGCACCATCACGCCCGGCGCCTGGAGCTCCAGGGCGCGACGCTCGTCCGACGCGATCTCGCCGAGGCCGTCGATCGGGGTGCCGAGCGGGTCGACCACGCGGCCGAGGTAACCCTCGCCCACGGGGACCGAGAGGATCTCGCCCGTACGACGCACGGACTGGCCCTCCTCGATCTTGTCGAAGTCACCGAGGACCACGACGCCGATCTCGCGGGTGTCGAGGTTGAGCGCGATGCCCAGCGTGCCGTCCTCGAACTCGAGCAGCTCGTTGGCCATCACCGAGGGCAGGCCGCTGACGCGGGCGATGCCGTCCGCCGCCTCGGCGACGGTGCCGACCTCTTCCTTGCTGGCCGACTCAGGCTTGTAGTCGGACACGAAGCGCTGCAGCGCGTCCCGGATCTCGTCCGGACGGATCGAAAGCTCCGTCATCTGTCTTCCTTACTCTCGTCTGCTCGAAAAGTTCTTGAGGGAGGTGGTGCTCGTCAGCCGGCGAGCTTGCGCCGGGCCTCGTCGAGGCGGCTGGCGACGGTGCCGTCGATGACGTCATCGCCGACCTCGACCTTGATGCCACCGAGGACATCGGGGTCCACCACCACGTTGAGGTGGATCTGGCGGTCGTACTGCCGCGACAGCGCCTCGGTCAGGCGCTGCCGGTCGGCGTCGGAGAGCGGGTGCGCCACCCGGACGGTGGCGACGCGCTGGCCGTGCACGGTGGCAGCCACGTGCTGGTAGGCCGCCAGGGCGGCCCCCACGGTGCGGTAGGTGCCACTGAGCGCCTGGCGCGCCAGGGTCACCGTGGCCGGGAGGGCCTTGCCGTCGAGCAGGGATCCCACGAGGGCTGCCTTGTCGCTCTTCGACCGCGCCGGGTCGGAGAGGGCGTCGCGCAGCCCGGGGTTGTCGTTGACCGCCTGGCCGAACGCGAACAGCTCGTCGGCCAGCCGGCCCGATTCGTTGCCGGCCGAGCGGACGACCGAGATCTCGCCGAGGTGCTCCAGCGCGTCCGCGAGGTCGCGGGAGACGGTCCAGCGACGACCCACGGCCGAGGTCAGCAGGTCGAGGGAGACCTGGTCGACCTTGCCGGCGAAGATCTCGGTCACCAGACCGGCCTTGGCCGAGGCGTCGACGGACACGTCCGTCGCGACACGGCGCAGTGCCGGCTCCGAGCGCAGCACCGACGAGACCGTGAACAGGTCGTCACCGATGCGGCTCGCGTCCGCGCCGCCCTGCAGCCTGCTCTCCAGCTCGCTGGTGAGGGCTGCGAGGGCGTCCGCGGAGGCTCCACGCATGGTGCTGGTCATCAGTTGACCCCGCTCCCCGTGCCGGTCGAGCTCAGCCGGGTCGAGCCGTCCGACTCGAGGTCGGCGAGGAACCGCTCGACGACGCGGCTCTGGCGAGCCTCGTCGTCCAGGCTCTCACCGACGATGCGACCGGCCAGGGTCGTCGCCAGGGCGCCGACCTCGGCTCGCAGCGAGGTGACCGCCTGCTGGCGCTCGGCCTCGATCTGGGTCTTGCCGTGCTCGACGATGCGCGACGACTCGGCCTGGGCCTGCTCGCGCATCTCGGCCACGATCTGGGCACCCTGCTCGCGAGCCTCCTCGCGGATCCGGGCGGCCTCGTGACGGGCGTCGGCGAGCTGCTTCTCGAGCTCGGCGAGCTTGGCGTCGGCCTCGGCCTGCTTGGTCTCGGCCGCGCTGAGTCCACCCTCGATCGCCGCGGTGCGCTCGGCGAAGGTCTGCTCGAAGCGAGGAACGACGAACTTCCGGATCGCGAAGAGGAGGATTCCGAAGACGACAAGCGACAGGGCGAACTCGACGGGCACGAAGCCGAGCGGGTTCTCCGGGGCGTGGCCGCCCTCCTCAGCGGCGCGGATGATCACATTCTGCATGGCAGTCCTTCGTCAGTCGTGCTTGCGGGTCGTTGTCAGAGGACGAACGCGAGCGCGATACCGATGATGGCGAGCGCCTCGGCGAGCGCGAAGCCCAGGATGGCGATCGACTGCAGACGACCCTGAGCCTCGGGCTGGCGAGCGACGCCGGAGATGTAGGCCGCGAAGATCAGGCCGATACCGACGCCCGGGCCGATGGCCGCGAGTCCGTAGCCGATCATGTTGAGGTTGCCGTCCACGGCAGTTTCCTTTCGGTTGTTTCTATCTGGAGAGGTGAAGTCGTGCTACCCGGGGCTCAGTGCTCGTCGGCGAGAGGACCCGAGATGTACATGGCGTTGAGCAGCGTGAAGACGTAGGCCTGCAGGAACTGCACCAGGAGCTCGAGGAACGAGATCGCGATCGCCAGGACCCACGCCAGGGGGCCGGCGATGTAGCCGATGCCGCCGTACTCGATGAGGAAGAGGCCGCCGGTCGAGAACAGGATGAGCAGCAGGTGCCCCGCGAACATGTTGGCGAACAGACGCAGGGCCAGCGTGACCGGGCGGACCAGGATGTTGGAGAAGAACTCCAGGGGCACCAGCAGCGGGTACATCAGCGGCGTGACGCCCGAGGGGACGCTCTGGAGCTTGAGGTAGCCGACGAAGCCGTGCTTCCTGATGCCCACCGCGTTGTAGACGACCCAGCTCAGCGCAGCGAGCGCGTAGGCCATGGAGGCCCGCGAGAACGTCGGGAACTGGATGAGCGGGATGGAGGCGAAGGCGTTGTTGACCAGGAGGAAGAAGAAGAGCGTGACCAGGTAGGGCACGAACTTGCGGTAGTCGTGGCTGCCGATGATGTCGCGGGCGATCGAGTTGCGAACCATCCCGTAGGCGGCCTCGCCCGCGAACTGCATGCGACCGGGCACCATCGACGCACGCCGGGTGGCCGCGTAGAAGAAGACGAAGACCACCAGCGCGCCGAGCAGCAGCTGCACCACCGGCTTGGTCACGGCGTACTCGCCGACGGTGAAGAGCGGCACGGCTCCGAAGTCGAAGCTGTTGGGGCCCGGCGGGCTGAACTCGCCCCCGGACTCCGCCATGGTGATGCCGAACATCGTGGTCACCCAATCTCCTACTGATCTGCCTTGTTGAACCGTGCGTACGTCATGTAGATCCCGAACCCGGCACCGACGAGGATGCCGATCGCGACGAGGAACGTCGTCCCGAGCCACTCGTCGAGCGCCCAGCCGAGCAGACCGTAGAGGACCACCCCCGCGACGATGTAGCCGACGGCGTTCCAGGGATCGCCTCGGGGGGAGTCGTCGTCGGGTCCGGCTGGCGGGGGAAGGTCTCGGGCCATCGCGCCCCGCAGACTAGCAGCGGCGGACATCACCGCTCACCCCCGGGTGCCTCGCCGGGGACGGCCGCTTCGTAGGCCGGGATGCGCTGCCGCACGGCGGCCAGGACCTGCCCGGCCAGCCAGAGCACGGTCACGGCGATCACACCTGCGGCGAACCAGCCCCGGGAGATCCCGTCCCCCGCGGTCCCTGACCTCTCGAGGGCTGCGACGACCAGCGCCAGCACCAGCAGCTGGAGCGTGTAGGTCAGCAGGGCGACGAGGAGTGACGCCGACGGCAGCACCCGGGCCACCAGGCTGACCAGCCCGACTCCCAGGGCGAAGACGGCCAGGGTCACCAGCCCCCCGACGAGGGCTCCCGCAACCTCGGACGAGCCCCCGGTCAGGGCCGCGATCGCGGCCAGCACACCCACCGCGACCGCCCCGGCGAGCAAGGCGCCGAGGAGCGGGACGACACCACGTCGGGTGTCCTGCTTCGACTCGGTCGTCATGGCGGCGGCCGTCCTGTGGGGGGCGTTCAGGGGGCGGTCCGGATGGTGCTGCGACCGCTCGTGAAAACTATCACAAAGTCCCCTGGGGCTCCGAACCGGCGGCGTCCACCTCGAGCTGGCCGGGCTTCTTCAGTACCGGGACCAGGAAGGTGAGGGCGACCGTCACGGCGAAGAGGACGCCGAGCCCGGTCCACGTCCACGGGCCGCTGTAGAGGCTCGTGAGCACGGCGCTGGAGGACACCAGCCCGGCCCACAGCCACATGATCAGCACGGCTCGTCGCTGGGAGTGGCCGATCTCCAGCAGGCGGTGGTGCAGGTGCTGCTTGTCGGGTGCGAACGGCGAACGACCGGCCCGCGTGCGGCGTACGACGGCCAGCACCAGGTCGGCGACCGGCACCATGAGCAGGGAGACAGGCAGGAGCACCGGCAGCACCGCCACGAAGATGCTGTTGCCGTCCGAGGAGATGTCGGTGCCGGCGAACTGGCCGGTCAGGGTCAACGCGCTGGCGGAGAGCACCAGGCCGATCAGCATTGAGCCCGAGTCGCCCATGAAGAGCCGGGCCGGGTGGAAGTTGTGCGGCAGGAAGCCCGCGCAGGCGCCGGCCAGGGCGGCACTCAGCAGCGCCCCGGTCGTGGCCAGGGTGAGCTCCTTCTGCGCGGTCAGGACGTAGCAGAAGACGAAGAAGGCCAGCGCCCCGATGCAGACCACGCCGGCGGCCAGTCCGTCGAGCCCGTCGACGAAGTTGACCGCGTTGATCGTGGCGACCACGACGAGCACCGTCAGCAGGGCCCCCTGGTTGGGGTCGAGCAGGAACTGCGAGCCGTCGCTGCCGGGCAGGTAGTAGAAGCGCACGTTGAAGGCGACCAGCAGGCCGGCGGCCAGCACCTGTCCCCCGAGCTTGGTGAGGGCATCGATCTCGAAGATGTCGTCGACGACGCCCACCGCACAGATCAGCGCACCCGCCACCAGCACCACGCCGGCGTCGCGGAAGACGAAGTCGTCGCTGCGCGAAAGGAAGGGCAGCTCGCGGGCGACGAGGTAGGCCGCCACCAGGCCCCCGAGCATCGCCAGGCCGCCGAGGTAGGGAATGGGCGCGTCGTGGACGTCGCGGTCGCGCACGGCAGCGACGGCGCCGCTGCGCAGCGCGATCTCACGCGCGATCACGGTGAGCAGGTAGGTGGCGGTGCCGGCCACCAGGAAGACGAGGAGGTACTCGCGCATCAGGGCTCGTCGGTGATGGCGACGCCCAGCGGCTCGAGGACCTCGTTGAGCTCGTCGAGCGAGAGGGCGCCCCGGCGCAGGACGCGGCCCTGCGGGCCCGTGCAGTCGATGATCGTGGACGCCTCGCCGCCGGAGACCGGACCGCCGTCGACGACGACCTCGACGGCCGCGCCCAGCATCTCCTCGGCCTCGTCCGCGTCGAGGGCGGCGGGACGGCCGGTGATGTTGGCCGAGCTCACGGCCAGTGGACCCGTCCGCTCGAGCACCGCCAGGGCGACCTCGTGGTCGGGCATCCGCACCGCGACGGTGCCCCGGGTCTCCCCCAGGTCCCACTGGAGCGACGACTGCTGTCGGCACACAACGGTGAGCGGGCCCGGCCAGAACCGCTCGACGAGGGCGCGGGCGTAGGCCGGCACCCCCACCGCGAGGGCGTCCAGGGTGGTCGGCGCGCTGACGAGCACCGGGGGTGGCATCTCCCGGCCCCGGCCCTTGGCGTCGAGCAGCGCCTGCACGGCGTCCGGGGAGAACGCGTCGGCCGCGACGCCGTACACCGTGTCGGTCGGCAGCACGACGAGCTGTCCGCGTCGTACGGCGCTCGTCGCCGCCTCGATGGCCGCCTCGCGCTCGTCCTCGGTCGTCACCCCAAGCCGTCTCACGCGCTCATCGTGCCAGTCGCGCCGTGGTGAAGCGCGGACGGCCCGCCAGATCCCGGTGGTCGACCACGTCCACCCACCGGCCGGCGGCGTGCAGCACGCCGGGAGCAGCCTCCCCCTGGACGTCGGCGTGCTCGAAGCCCAGCACTCCCCCGGGCCGCAGCAGCCGGGCGGCCCGCACGGCCAGCACCCGGATCGCGTCGAGCCCGTCGTCACCGGAGAACAGCGCCAGGTGCGGGTCGTGGTCCCTCGCCTCGGCGGCCACCGACTCCCAGGCCTCGAGCGGGATGTAGGGCGGGTTGCACACCACCACGTCGACCCGGCCGAGCAGGTCGTCGAAGGCGGTGGCGAAGTCGCCGTGGCGCAGGTCGACGCCGGTGCCGGCCAGGTTGCGCTCGGCCCACGCATAGGCGCCCTCGTCCAGCTCGACCGCGTGGACGTCGGCGGCAGGCAGCTCGTCGGCGACGGCGCGGGCGATGGCACCCGAGCCCGTGCACAGGTCGACCACGACCGGCGACTCCATGCCCGCAGCGGCCTCGATCGCCCAGCCGGCGAGGAGCTCGGTCTCGGGCCGCGGCACGAAGACGCCCGGGCCCACCAGCAGCTCGACGTGCCGGAACGCGGCGGTGCCGGTGAGGTGCTGGAGCGGCTCGCGGGTGGCACGGCGGGCGACCAGCGCGTCGTACTGCTCCCTCTGCTCGGGCGAGACCTGCTCGACCAGGACGAGGTTGCCGAGGGGCACGTCGAGCACGTGCGCGAGCAGCAACTCGGCGTCGCGCTCCGGGGACTCGACGCCCGCGGCCCGCAGGACGTCGGCGGCCTCGCGGCGCAGCGCCCGCGTCACTGCTCGAGCGCCTCGAGCCGGGCGGCGAGGTCGGCGTCGACGCAGGACTGGAGGACCGGCGCCAGGTCCCCGTCGAGCACCTGGTCGAGGTTGTAGGACTTGTAGCCCGTGCGGTGGTCGGAGATCCGGTTCTCCGGGAAGTTGTAGGTGCGGATGCGCTCGGACCGGTCGACGGTGCGCACCTGGCTGCGCCGGGCCTCGCTGGCCTCCGCGTCCGCGGCCTCCTGGGCGGCGGCGAGCAGCCGGGCCCGCAGGATGCGCAGCGCGGACTCCTTGTTCTGCAGCTGGCTCTTCTCGTTCTGGCAGCTGACCACGATGCCGGTGGGGACGTGGGTGATGCGGACGGCCGAGTCGGTGGTGTTGACGCTCTGCCCGCCCGGTCCGCTGCTGCGGAAGACGTCGATGCGCAGGTCGTTGTCGTCGATCTCGACGTCGACGGTCTCGGCCTCGGGCATCACCAGCACCCCGGCGGCGCTGGTGTGGACGCGTCCCTGCGACTCGGTGACCGGCACGCGCTGCACGCGGTGGACGCCGCCCTCGAACTTCAGCAGCCCGTACGGCGCCTGGCCGGGCTCGGGGGTGCCCTTGGCCTTGACCGCCACGGTGACCGACTTGTAGCCGCCGAGGTCGGACTCGGTGGCGTCGAGGACCTCGGTGCGCCACCCCCGCGCCTCGGCAAACCGCGAGTACATCCGCAGGAGGTCCCCGGCGAACAGCGCGGACTCCTCGCCGCCCTCCCCCGACTTGACCTCGAGGAGGGCGTCCTTGGCGTCGGCGGGGTCGCGGGGCACCAGGAGGTGGCGCAGCCGCTCCTCGGCCTGCTCCCGGCGCGCCTCCAGCGCCGCGGCCTCCTCGGCGAAGGTCGGGTCGTCGGCAGCCAGCTCGCGGGCCGCCTCGATGTCCTCGCCCAGCCCCAGCCACTCCCGCCACGTGCCCACCACGGCGCTCAGCTCGGCGTACCGCTGGTTGAGGCGCTTGGCCAGGCGCTGGTCGGCGTGCGTCTCCGGCGCCGCGAGCTGCTGCTCGAGCTCGGCGTGCTCGGCGACGAGTCCCTCGACGGCCTCGAACATCGGTGCGCTCCTGGCGGGATCGGTTGGACTGGGACGGGGGGTGGACGTGCGGGAAATGCACGACGCCGACCTCCCGCGGTGCGGGAGGCCGGCGCCGGAGGAGAGCTACTTGCTCTCGGACCCCTGGGGGGCCTTCTTGGCGTAGCGGGCCTCGAAGCGGGCGACGCGGCCGCCGGTGTCGAGGATCTTCTGCTTGCCGGTGTAGAACGGGTGGCACTGCGAGCAGACGTCGGCCTTGAGGGTGCCGGAGGTCGCGGTGCTGCGGGTGGTGAACGACGCGCCACAGGTGCAGGTCACCTGGGTCTCGACGTACGCCGGGTGGATGTCCTTCTTCATGGGTGGTCCTCTCGAGACGGATGCCGCCGGGTCGTCCACACGCGGATGCGTGGACGTGAACCGCCAGCCAGCAGGCAAGTGTGCCACCGTTGACAACACCCCGCCCAATCGGGGCATTCCCCCGGCGACCGGGTCGGGCTACCTGCTGCGGGTCAGCAGGGCCTCCACGCGCGTCGCCAGCTCGCGGGGGCTGAACGGCTTGGTGATGTAGTCGTCCGCGCCCGACCCGAAGCCGGTCTCGACGTCCGACTCCTGGGCCCGGGCCGTGAGCAGGATGACCGGGAGGTCGGCCAGCGTCTCGTCCGCCCGGATCAGGCGCACGGCGTCCAGCCCCGAGAGCCCGGGCATCATCACGTCGAGCACGGCGAGGTCGGGACGGTGCGCCTGGCAGGCGTCCACGGCGGCCTGGCCGTCGGAGACCGCGACGATGTCGTGGCCGAGGGTGGAGAGCTTGAACTCCACCAGCTCACGGATGTCGACGTCGTCGTCGGCGACCACGATGCGTGCCACTGTCCTACCTCTCGCCCGAGACTCCCCTGCAGACCCTAGACCGTCAGCGCCGCTTGGCCGAGCCGGCGGCGGGCGCCCGCTGCACCTGGGTCAGGAGCTCGATGTTGGACTGCGTCGCGCGCACGCGGCCGAGCACGTCCTCCTGCGCCTCGAGCGGGGTGCGGTCGAGCAGGGAGCGACGCAGCTTCTCCACGATCTCGAGCTCCTCGCGGGTCAGCAGCAGGTCCTCGCGGCGGGTGCCGGAGGCCAGGACGTCGATCGCGGGGTGGGTACGCCGCGCGGCGATGTCGCCGCTCAGCCGCAGCACGCTGTTGGCCGTGCCGGTGAACTCCTCGAGGATCACCTCGTCGGTGGTCGAGCCGGTGTCGACCAGCGCCGTGGCCAGGATGGTCAGCGAGCCGCCCTGCTCGATGTTGCGGGCGGCGCCGAAGAACCGCTTGGGCGGGTGGAGCGCGGTCGCGTCGACGCTGCCGGCGAGGACGCGGCCGTTGGCCGGTGCGGCCAGGTTGTAGGCGCGACCCAGACGGGTGAGCGAGTCCAGGAGCACGACCACGTCGTGGCCGAGCTCGACGAGCCGCTTGGCCCGCTCGATGGCGAGCTCGGCGACCGCGGTGTGGTCGGTGGCCGGCCGGTCGAAGGTCGAGGCGATGACCTCGCCCTTGACCGAGCGCTGGAAGTCGGTGACCTCCTCGGGGCGCACGTCGACCAGCACGATCATCAAGTGGCAGTCGGGGTTGTTGCGCGTGATGGACCCGGCGATCGACTGCAGCACGGTGGTGGTGCCGGCGTCGGGCGGCGCGAGGAGCAGGCCGCGCTGGCCCTTGCCGATCGGGGCGGCGAGGTCGATCATCCGGCCCACGAGGTTGCCCGGGTCGGTCTCGAGCCGCAGCCGGTCGTCGGGGTGCACAGGCGTGAAGGCGTCGAACTCGGCCCGGTCGCGGGCCGCCTCGGGGTCCGCCCCGTTGACGCTGTCGATGCGCACCATCGGGTTGAACTTCTCCTTGCGCTCGCCCTCGCGGGGCTGGCGCACCTGGCCGACGATGGCGTCGCCGCGGCGCAGGCCGAACTTCCGCACCATCGACAGGGACAGGTAGACGTCGTCGGTCCCGGGCAGGTAGCCGGACGTGCGGACGAACGCGTAGTTGTCGAGCACGTCGAGGATGCCCGCCGCGGGCACGAGCACGTCGTCCTCGAGGACGGTGGTGTCGGGCTCGTTGCGGCTGCCCGGTCGGCTGGCTGCGCGGTCCCGGTCCCGGTCGCGACCGCGGCGGCGCCGGTTGCGGCGGCTGCCGCCCTCGCCGTCGTCGTCCTGGTGGTCGGCGTGGTCCTGGCCGCCCTGCTGGCCGCCCTGCTGTGCGCCCTGCTTGCCCTGCTGCTGGCGGTCCTGCTGCTGGCGGTCCTGGCGCTGGCCCTTCTCGTCCTGCTGCTGGTCGCGGCCCTTCTGCTCCTGCTGCTGGCCCTTGTCCTGCCGGCCGTCCTGCCGGTTGTCCTGCCGCCTGTCCTGGCCGCGGTCGCGGTTCTCGTCCTGACGCTCCTGGCGGTTGTCCTGGCGGCCTTCCTGGCGGCCCTGCGCCGGCTGGTCGTCGCGACGCTGGTCCTGCTGGCGGTCGTCGGGACGGCGCTGGCCGTCCTGGCCCGATTCCTGGCCCGCGTCGTCCTGCTGCCGGCCCTGGCTGCGGGTGCGCTGGCGCGAGGAGCGCGGCTCGCGGTCGGCGCCGCCGTCGGTGCCGGAGTCGCCCGTGGTCTGCGGCGCGGGCTGGTCGCCCTGGGTGCTCTCCGGCTGCCCAGCCGGCTGCCCTGCCGGCTGCTCAGCCTGCTGAGCGCCCTGCTGCTGGGGCGCCGCCGACCGGCGCGCGGGGCGCTGGGTCCGGGTGACGCGCGGGGCGGTGGACTCGCCGGCGGGCTGTGCGGCCGGCGAGGCTGCCGACTGGGCGCCGGACGGGGCTGTGCTCTGGGCGCCGGACTGGGCCGCCTTGATCGCCTCGACGAGCTGGGCCTTCTTCATCGAGCCGGCGCCCGGGATGCCCATCCCGGCCGCCATCGACTTGAGGTCGGCCAGCAGCATCGAGCTGAGCCCGCCACCACGCTTCTTGGCGCCGGTGGATGCAGCGGGAGGCGTTGCAGAGTCGGTCACGTGAGCCCTTCCCACGTTCGGAGCCCGGCTCCTGAGGCGGAGCGGGCTGGTTGCTGACATCGGTCCCGGGACGCCGCCGGGCGAGGGAGTCTCGCCCGAGCGCCCACCGGGGGCAGAGGGGGTGCTCCCGGACCAGCGGCAGGACCGCGGCGGTGGGAGCTCACGCCGAACGGCGCGCCCACAGGCTAGCAGGGGGCGACCGGGCTCACTCGACGACGACGCCGCGGCTCTCGACGTCGAGCACGTGGTGGGTCCAGCCGTCGGGCGCTCGGTCCACGAGGCTCGACCGCCCGGCGCCGACGAAGGCGAGCACCGTCGGTCCCGCACCGCTGATGACGGCGGGGACTCCGTCCTCGCGCAGTCGCCGGACGAGGGCCAGCGACTCCGGCATGGCTGGCTCGCGCTGCGCCTGGTGGAGGTAGTCGCGCGTCGCCGGCAGCAGGTGCTCGGGGCGGCCGGCCAGCGCGGCGACCAGGAGCGCCGCCCGCCCGCTGTTGGCGGCGGCGTCCGCGTGCGGCACGACGTCGGGGAGCAGTCCGCGGGCGACCGCGGTCTGCACCGGCGTGGGCGGCACGAACACCTCGGCCCGCACCCGCGGGTCCACGGCCGACGGGACGGCGTACCACTCCCCCTCCTCCCGCCCGCAGATGACGAAGCCGCCCAGCAGGGCCGGGGCCACGTTGTCGGGGTGGCCCTCGATGTCGGCGGCCAGCCGCAGCAGCGACGCGTCGTCGAGCAGCAGCTGTCCGCCCGCGACGAGCGCCCGCGCCAGGGCGACGCCCGCGACGATCGCCGCCGACGAGGAGCCCAGGCCGCGGCTGTGCGGGATCACGTTGCGGCAGGTCAGGCGCAGGCCCGGGGGCCTGGCGTCCATGGCGTCGAAGGCGGCGTGCATCGCGCGGACCACGAGGTGCGAGGCGTCGCGGGGGACGTCCGCGGCCCCTTCGCCGCTCACCTCCACCTCGGTGCCCGCGGCGACCACCTCGGCCTCGAGCTCGTCGCGCAGGGACAGCGCCAGGCCGAGCGAGTCGAACCCCGGCCCGAGGTTGGCGGACGTGGCGGGCACGGTGACCCGCACGGGCCCCTCGACGTAGGTCGCCATCGCCTCAGGCGAGCCCGGCGGCCGCGGCCGCGGCGTCCACGTCGGCGTCCACGACCGTGTCGACGATGTCGCCGCACGACTCCAGCGCGGTGGCGGTGTCCTTGAGCCCGTGGCCGGTGACCGTGATCGCGACGGTCGCGCCAGCATAGCTCTCCCCGGCGGCGACCTCGGCCAGCAGGCCGGCGATCCCGGCGGCCGACGCGGGCTCGACGAACACGCCGTCGTGGCGGGCCAGCTCGACCTGCGCGGCCAGGATCTGGGCGTCGGAGAGCGCGGCGAACCGACCGCCGGACTCCTGCGCGGCGGCCTCGGCGAGCTTCCACGAGGCGGGGTTGCCGATCCGGATCGCCGTCGCCTTGGTCTCCGGGTCCGGGAACGGCTCCCCGGTGACCAGCGGCGCCGCGCCCTCGGCCTGGAAACCGCGCATGACGGGCCGCTTGCTCGCGCGACCGAGGTCGGCGTACTGCTCGTAGCCCATCCAGTACGCCGAGATGTTGCCCGCGTTGCCGACGGGCAGGAGGTGGAAGTCGGGGGCGTCGCCGAGGAAGTCGCAGATCTCGAAGGCGGCGGTCTTCTGGCCCTGGAGGCGGACCGGGTTGACCGAGTTGACCAGCGCCACCGGGTAGTCCCAGGCCAGCCCCTTGGCCATCTGCAGGCAGTGGTCGAAGTTGCCGCGGACCATGATGATCTGCGCGCCGTGCACGACCGCCTGGGCCATCTTGCCCGCGGCGATCTTGCCCTCGGGGACGAGGACGAGCGGCTTGAGGCCGGCCTTCGCGGCGTACGCCGCCATCGACGCCGACGTGTTGCCGGTGGACGCGCAGACGACCGCCTGGGCGCCCTCGTGCCTGGCCACCGAGATCGCCGTCGTCATGCCGCGGTCCTTGAAGGACCCGGTCGGGTTGTCGCCCTCCACCTTGAGCCACACCTGGCCGCCGGTGAGCGACGAGAGCCACTGCGAGTGCACGAGCGGGGTGCCGCCCTCGCGCAGCGTGACGGCCTCGAGGTCGTCGGGGAGCAGGTCGATGAGGTCGCGGTACTCCTCGATGAGGCCCCGCCACTGGTGGCGCGCCCAGGGCGCGTCGGTGGTCCCGGCGCTCACTCGTCGCCCCCCTCGACCCGCATCACCGAGGTGACCTCGCGGACGATGTCCATGGCGCGGAGGTGCTCGACGGTGGCGCTGAGCGCCGCGTCGGTGGCGGCGTGCGAGACCACGACGAGCTGGGCGTCGGCGCCACGCCCCTCCTGCCGGACGGTCTGGATGGACACGTCCTGCTCGGCGAAGGCAGTGGCCACCGCCGCGAGCACGCCGGAGCGGTCGTCGACGTCGAGGGCCACGTGGTAGCGGGTGCGCGTCTCGCCCATGGGGAGCACGGCCCGGTCGGCGTACGCCGACTCGCCGGCGCCGCGGGTGTCGGCGAGGCGGTTGCGGGCCACGGTCACCAGGTCGCCCAGCACCGCGCTGGCCGTCGGGGAGCCGCCCGCGCCGGGACCGTAGAACATCAGCTGCCCAGCGGCCTCGGACTCCACGAAGACCGCGTTGTAGGCCTCGCGCACGCTGGCCAGCGGGTGCGAGCGCGGGATCATCGCCGGGTGCACGCGCGCGGCCACCCGCTCGTCCCGCAGCTCGCAGATGGCCAGCAGCTTGACGACCGAGTCCATCTCGCGGGCCGAGGCCACGTCGGCCGCGGTGACCTCGGAGATGCCCTCCCGGTAGACGTCGGCCGCGGTCACGCGGGAGTGGAAGGCGAGGCTGGCCAGGATCGCGGCCTTGGCGGCGGCGTCGAAGCCCTCCACGTCGGCGGTCGGGTCGGCCTCCGCGTAGCCCAGCTCCTGGGCCTCCTCGAGCGCCTCGGAGAACCCGGCCCCCGAGCTGTCCATCTTGTCCAGGATGAAGTTGGTGGTGCCGTTGACGATGCCGAGCACCCGGGTGACCTTGTCGCCGGCGAGCGACTCGCGCAGCGGCCGCAGGATCGGGATGGCACCCGCCACGGCGGCCTCGTAGTAGAGGTCGCGATCGGCCTTCTCGGCCGCCTCGAACAGGGTCGGGCCGTCCTCGGCGAGCAGCGCCTTGTTGGCGGTGACGACGCTGGCGCCGTGGTCGAGGGCGGAGAGGATCAGGCTGCGCGCGGGCTCGATGCCGCCGATCACCTCGACGACGACGTCGACGTCGTCGCGGGACACCAGCCCGGCCGCGTCGGTGGTGAGCAGCTCGGCGGGCACGTCGACGTCCCGGGCGGCGTCCAGGCGGCGTACGGCGACGCCCACCAGCTCCACCGGGGCACCGACGCGGGCCTCGAGGTCGCCGGCCTGCTCGGTCAGCAGCCGCACCACCTGCGACCCGACGGACCCGCAGCCGAGCACCGCGACCCGGAGCCGGTCCGGTCGCTTGTCTCCCTCACCCATCACGCACCCACGTCCATACCCACCTCGACACCCACGTCCACAGACAGCAAATCGTCCTCAGTCTCCCGCCTGAGCACCACGGAGGTCTTCCCGTCCCGCACAGCGATCACCGGAGGACGCAGCACGTGGTTGTAGTTGGAGGCCATCGAGCGGCAGTAGGCGCCCGTCCCGGGAACGGCCAGCAGGTCACCGGGACGCACGTCGGCGGGCAGGAACTCGTCCTTGACCACGATGTCGCCCGCCTCGCAGTGCTTGCCGACGACGCGGGACAGCAGGGGCGGTGCTCCGGAGGCCCGGGAGGCGAGCGTGCAGGAGTAGTCGGCGTCGTACAGCGCGGTGCGGATGTTGTCGCTCATGCCGCCGTCGACCGAGACGTAGGTGCGCCGGGCGCCGCCGTCGAGGGCGACCTCCTTGACGGTGCCGACCTCGTAGACGGTGCACATCGCCGGGCCCACGATGGCCCGGCCGGGCTCGATCGACAGGCGGGGCACGTCGACGGCGAGCGCACGGCACTCGTGCTCGACGATCTTGGTCAGCTCGGTGGCGAGCTGCGCGGGGTCGCTGGGGTCGTCCTGGGTGGTGTAGGCGATGCCGAAGCCTCCGCCGAGGTCCATCTCGGGCATCTGGACGCCGAGCTCCTCGCTGACCCGGGCGTGCAGGGCGAGCACGCGGCGGGCGGCGACCTCGAAGCCCGAGGAGTCGAAGATCTGGCTGCCGATGTGGCTGTGCAGGCCGAGAAGCCGCAGCCCGGGCGCGGCCTCGACGCGTCGTACGGCGTCGAAGGCGTCGCCGGAGGCGATCGAGAAGCCGAACTTCTGGTCCTCGTGGGCGGTGGCGATGTACTCGTGGGTGTGCGCCTCGACCCCGGCGGTCACCCGGACCATGACGCCGACGGTCCGCCCGAGCTCCTCGGTCACCGCCGCCAGGCGCTCGACCTCGTCGAAGGAGTCGACGATGACCCGGCCGACGCCGAGCGCGACGGCCCGCTCGAGCTCGCGCACCGACTTGTTGTTGCCGTGGAAGCCGACGCGCGCCATCGGGAACCCCGCCCGCTCGGCGACGGTGAGCTCGCCGCCGGAGCAGACGTCGAGGTGGAGCCCCTCCTCGGCCAGCCAGCGCACCGTGGTGGTCGAGAGGAACGCCTTGCCGGCGAAGTACACGTCGTAGTCGGCGAACGCGTCCGCGAAGGCCCGCGCACGCTCACGGAAGTCGCGCTCGTCCAGGACGTACGCCGGGCTGCCGTGCTCGGCGACGAGGTCCGGCACCGACACTCCCCCGACGCTCAGCACGCCGTCGTCCTTGGTGGCCGTCGACGACCACAGGATCGGGACGAGCGAGTTGGCGTCGGTCGGCTCACGCAGCCACGACGGCCCGCGCAGCGCGCCGTCGGCGTGGGCCCATCCGGACGGGTGGGAGGTGGGCACGTCCGGTCACATCCTCTCGGGCGCGGAGACGCCGAGCAGGTCGAGACCGTTGGCGATGACCGTGCGGGTGGCGGCGACGACCACCAGGCGGGCCTCGTTGACGGGGGCGACGGGCTCGTCGCCCTGCGGCAGCATCCGGCACTCCTTGGTGTCGTACCACTTGTTGAACACGGCGGCGGTGTCCTCGAGGTAGCGCGCGACGCGGTGCGGCTCGCGGAGCTCCGCGGCGCTGGCCACGACTCGCGGGAATTCCGCGAGGGCGCGCAGGAGGCGGCCGTCGAGCTCGTGGTCGAGGAGGGCCGGGTCGAACGCGTCACCGGGCAGTCGCATCCCGAGGTCGGCGGCGTTCTCCATCATCCGGCAGGTCCGCGCGTGGGCGTACTGCACGTAGTAGACCGGGTTGTCGCTGGACGCCTTGGTGATCTCGGCGACGTCGAGCGTCAGCGGGCTGTCGGCCGGGTAGCGGGCGAGCGAGTAGCGCAGCGCGTCGACGCCGATCTCGTCGACGAGCTCGTTGAGCGTGACGATCGTGCCGGCGCGCTTGGACAGCCGCAGCTCCTCGCCGTCGCGCATGATCTTGACGAGCTGGCCGATCATCACGTCGAGGGTCTGCGCCGGGTCGTCACCGACGCAGGCGGCCATCGCGCGGAGGCGCCCGACGTAGCCGTGGTGGTCGGCGCCGAGCAGGTAGATGCAGTGGTCGAAGCCGCGGGCCCGCTTGTTGAGGTAGTAGGCGGTGTCGGAGGCGAAGTAGGTCAGCTCACCGTTGGACCGGATCAGCACGCGGTCCTTGTCGTCGCCGAAGTCGGTGGTGCGCATCCACAGGGCGCCGTCGGCCTCGAACAGGTGGCCCTTCTCCCGGAGGCCCTTGAGCGTGTCGGCGACCGAGCCGTGGGAGTCGTCCGCGTGCAGCTCGCGCTCGGAGAACCACACGTCGAAGTGGGTGTTGAAGCCGTCGAGCTGGTCCTGCTGCTGCTTGAGCTGCAGCGCGTAGCCCGCCTCCCGGAAGGCGACCGTCCGCTCCCCCTCCGGCAGGTCGACGATGTCCGGCCGGCCGGCCACGACCAGCGCCGCCAGGTCGGCGATGTAGTCGCCCCGGTAGCCGTCCTCGGGCACCGGGCGCCCCAGCGCCGCCGCCTCGAGGGAGGCCCCGAACAGGTCCATCTGGTTGCCGCGGTCGTTGATGTAGAACTCGCGCGCCACCTCGGCGCCGGCCGCCTGCAGCACCCGGCCGATGGCGTCGCCGAGGACGGCCCAGCGGGTGTGGCCCAGGTGGAGCGGGCCGGTCGGGTTGGCCGAGATGAACTCGATGTTGACGCGCTGGCCCGCCAGCGTCTCCGAGCGCCCGTACGACGCCCCCGCCGCCACGACGTCGGCGGCGACGCGGCCCTGGGCCCCGGCGTCGACGGTGATGTTGAGGAAGCCCGGTCCCGCCACCTCGACCCCGGCCACGCCGGCGGCCCGGCCGAGGCCGGCGCCGATCAGCTCGGCGAGCGCGCGCGGGTTGGTGCCCGCCTGCTTGGCCAGCTGGAGGGCCACGTTGGTGGCGTAGTCGCCGTGCCCCTGCTGGCGTGGACGCTCCACCGTCACCCTCGCCGGGACACCCGCGGGAAGGGTCAGCGACCCGTCGGCCACGAGGGCCTCGAGCACGTCGACGATGGTCTGGGAGAGCTGGTCCGGGGTCACCGGCCCAGCCTATCGACGCCCGGGGCGACGACCCGAACCGGTTTCACGGCAGCGATGTCACGCTGCGGCGAGCGGGGTTGTAGGGTCTTCCTCGCCCCGGCCTCCGTAGCTCAGGGGATAGAGCACTGGTTTCCGGTACCAGGTGCCGCAGGTTCGAATCCTGCCGGAGGCGCAGCGCCGTGACGGCGTCGCACGAGCCCGGCCCCGACTCCTCGGGTCCGGGCTCGACACATTTCTCTCCAGATGTGGGTTTGGACACCCTCCGGTTGGTGTAACACTGCGTTACGCCACGGAGGCCTCGCTCCGTGGGGACCACCACGACGCCCCCTGGAGCCACCCCGTGAGCACGCTGACCCGAGCCCTCGCCCTCTCCACCGCCCTGGCCGCCGCGACCGCCACCGCGCTGGCCGGCACCCTCGTCGCCACCCCCGCCGCGAACGGCGCCCGTGCCGAGCGGGCGCCCGCGCTGACCGACTTCGGGTTCCGCGCCGACGCCTACGGCGTCAAGCTGGTCGCCGACAACGTCGAGGCGTTCAACGTCAAGGACGCCCACGCCCAGCTGCGCTGCACACGCGCGGTCGGCCAGTCCGTGCAGAGGTCCTCGGCCGTCAGCGTGCCCGACAACCCGCTCGTCCACGTGGCTGCCAGCACCAGCCGCACCGACACCTACCGCGAGGGTGACCGCCACGGCGTGCGGGGCGTCAACACCATCGGCGACATCCGCATCGGCGGCACCGTGGGCGGCGTCGCCACCCCGAGCCTGGTCATCGAGGGGCTGACCACCACGGCCGACGCCTTCCACACACCACAGGGCTTCGGGCACGCCGAGTCCTTCGACTTCGCCCGCATCCGGCTCGAGCTCCTGCAGGGCACGCCCCTCCAGGGCACTCCCCTCGAGCAGCTGCTGGCCCCGCTGGACCAGGTCACCGACACCGTCTTCGAGGGTGCCGGCGACGCGGCCGACGAGGTCTTCGAGGTGCTCCGCTCCGCCACCGCCCCCATCCAGGTCCCGGGCCTGGGCTCAATCGCCCTCGGCAAGGTCCGCGGCAAGGCCTCGGGCAAGCGGGCGACCTCCGAGGCGATGGCCCTCGAGATCGTCGTCGACGCCGGCGGCCGCCGTCAGCTCGTCGAGGTCGGCTCGGCCAACGCCCGCATCGGCGGTCCCACCCCGGCCGGCGTCTTCCGCGCAGGCGGCACGGCCCTGGACTTCCAGGCGCTGCAGGGCGCGCTGCGCTTCGGCGGCGTGCAGCACAAGTCCCTGCCCTGCGAGGGCACCCTGGGCCGTACCCAGACGTTCCGGGTGCCGTCGGCGTCCGTGCTCTTCGGCCTCGTCGCCCGGCTGGACGACGTGACCTACACCCACCGCGGCAGCCAGCACCGCAAGCGTGACCTCGCCAAGGGCCGGACCGGCACCCGCATCGAGACCGTCTCCGTGCCGGGAGTGGGCCTGGAGATCGCGGGCGTCGAGAGCTCGGTCCGGATGCGCGGCAAGGAGCGCCGGCCGGTCAAGGCCCGGGTCGCCACCACCATCACGTCCATCACCTTGAACGGCCAGCCGGTCTCGGTCCCGGCCCCCGGCCGCACGACCGAGCTCCCCGGTGGCGCCGGGCTGGTGCAGCGCCAGCTCGTCAAGCGCAGCCGGTACGGCGCCCGCGTGATCGCGCTGCGGGTGACCCTCTTCGAGCAGGCCGTGGTGATGGACCTCGGCCTGTCCGACGGGCACATCTACCCGCGCTGAGCCCGGCTGGGTGCCGCCGCCACCCTCAGCAGCCGCGCAGGGTGGCGTCGCGACGCGCAGCGTCGCCCAGCCGGCGGGCCTGGGCCACGTCGGGGAAGACCACGCTCTGCCCGGCCGCGGAGCCGATCCGGCCCCGGATGACGCACGTGGTGATCCGCCCGGGCTCGACCTGGGCCACGGCCTGGGCCAGCTCGTAGACCTCCGCCGGCCCGAGGTCGGTCGACAGGTGCTTCATCACCGTCATCACGCCGCGCTCGATGAAGCCCGGCCGGTCCGCCTGCGAGCGGATGCGGGCGTGGATGCCGCGCAGCGTGCGCTGCTGGTTGGCCGACCGGTCGAAGTCGCCGCCCGGGAGGTTGTAGCGGATCCGCGAGAACGCCATCGCGTCGTACCCGCCGAGACGGATGCGGCCCCGGGCGAACCCCTCCTTCTTGAGGTTGGGGTCGGTGAAGCGACGCGGGTTGGCGACGGTGATGCCGCCGATGTCGTCGATCATGTCCTCGAAGAACGGGAACCGGCTCACCATCACGTAGTCGGGGGTGATGCCGACCAGGTTGCGCATCGCCCCGGCCATCCCGCGGGGCCCGCCGAAGTAGAGCGCGGCGTTGATCTTGTTCATGCCGTGCCCGGGGATGGAGACCCACGAGTCGCGCGGCACCCCGATGGCGGTCGCGGAGTCGGTCCGGGTGTTGATGCCGATGAGCTGCAGGGCGTCGCCGCGGGCCCGCAGCATGTCCTGGCCGGGCCGGGCGTCGGAGCCCACGGCCAGGATCCACACGACGTCGGGGCCGACCGAGACGCCGCCGGCACGCTTGACGCGCACCAGCTCGATCCCCGTGGACTCGACGGCCGAGTCGGGCACGACGAGCGCGGAGACCGTCAGCACCGCGGCCAGGGTGGCGGCGCGCAGGGTGCGGGAGAGGCGCGTCATGACAGCCAGCCCTTCGAGACGTCGTAGCCGAAGACCCGCCACCCGGCGGGCTGGCGGGTGAGGAAGAGGCGGCCGCGCACCTGCAGCCGGCGGGTGCGGGCGGCCTCCCCAGACCCGGTGCCGGCGAGGGCGACGCGCATCCGCAGGTCGAAGCGGGTGGTGACCGACCGGACCCGCCGGTCGACGGCGAGGAGGTCGAGCCGGGCCTTGCGCATCAGCGGGGTCACCGAGGTCACGCGCTCACCGATGTCGGCGTTGGACATCAGGTCGCGGTCGTACGTCGCCCTGCGTGCCGCGCCCGGCGTGAAGCCCGGGAAGCGGCGGAAGTCCGTGCGCGGGTAGGCGCCCCCGACGTACGCCGCCTCCCACCACCGGTCGAGCACGTCGGTCACCTGGAGGCGGACGGCCTTGCGACGGGGGCCGGGCAGCCGGCCGATCACGGTGCCGACCTCGGTGCGGGTGGTCACCGGCGCGGGCCCGGCCACCGAGGTCGTGACGGCGGTCTCCGTGCCGCCGGTGGTGGGGCGGGAGGTCGGGTCGTCACTGCTGCAGCCTGCGGCCACCAGCGCGAGGACCACCACGAGGGCGGGGCCGCGGACGAGTGCCGCGAGCCCCCGGAAGGGGGTGTTCATCGAGTCTCCAGGGGTGTTTCGTGTGGTGCTCGTGACACCTTGCATCAAGGGGTGGTCGCGCCCCTGCATTTGGGGGCGTGTACGACTAGCCTTGCCAGAAGGAATTTCCCATCACGTGCCCAAGTGGAAGAGGCGAAGCAACTCGTGGCGCAGTCACAGGCCGACCAGTCCGGATCTACCCCCGCACCGTCCGCGGATCTCGGAGCCAACGAATGGCTCGTCGAGGAGATGCGCGAGCAGTACGACAAGGATCCCGGCAGTGTCGGGCCGGAGTGGGCCTCCTACTTCGGCGGCTCCAGCAAGGGCTCGGCCAACGGGTCGGCCAACGGTGCCGTCGCGACCAAGGCACCCGCCGAGAAGGCTCCTGAGAAGCCCGCCGAGAAGCCCGCCGCCAAGGCACCCGAGAAGGCTCCTGAGAAGCCCGCCGAGAAGCCTGCTGCCAAGACCTCCGCCGCCCCCACCTCGAAGCCCCGTCCCGCGAGCGAGGCCGCCGAGCCCGCCAAGGGCACCAGCACGCCGGTCGCCAAGGACGCCAAGCCGGCCGCCCCGGCGGCGGCGGGCGACGAGCCGACGTACACCACGCTGCGCGGCATCCCGGCCGCGACGGCCAAGAACATGGACCTCTCGCTGACCGTCCCCACGGCGACCTCGGTGCGCACGCTGCCGGTCAAGCTGCTGTGGGACAACCGCACGGTCATCAACAACCACCTCGCCCGCGCCCGCGGCGGCAAGGTGTCCTTCACGCACCTGATCGGCTACGCGCTGGTCAAGGCGCTTCGGTCGATGCCGGAGATGAACAACTCCTACACGGAGAAGGACGGCAAGCCCACCATGGTGACGCCGGCCCACATCAACCTCGGCCTCGCCGTCGACCAGCAGAAGAAGGACGGCACCCGCCAGCTCGTGGTGCCCTCCATCAAGGGCTGCGAGACGATGGACTTCGCCGGCTTCTGGACGGCCTACGAGGAGCTCATCCGCAAGGCGCGCGACAACAAGCTCACGATGGAGGACTACTCCGGCACCACCATGAGCCTGACCAACGTCGGCGGGCTCGGCACCAACCACCCGGTGCCGCGGCTCATGCCCGGCCAGGCCGTCATCGTCGGCGTCGGCGCCATGGAGTACCCCGCCGAGTGGCAGGGCGCCTCGGAGGAGGCCCTCAACCGCAACGGCATCAGCAAGGTCATGACGATCACGTCGACCTACGACCACCGCGTCATCCAGGGCGCGCAGTCGGGCGAGTTCCTGCGCCGCATCCACCAGCTGCTGCTGGGCGAGGACGACTTCTACGACGAGATCTTCCGCTCGCTGCGCATCCCCTACGAGCCGATCCGCTGGGCCAAGGACATCGTGGCCAGCCACGACGACGACATCGTCAAGCAGGCCCGGATCCTCGAGCTCATCCACGCCTACCGCGTGCGCGGTCACATGATGGCCGACACCGACCCGCTGGAGTACCGCCAGCGCAGCCACCCCGACCTCGAGGTGGAGTCGCACGGCCTGACGCTGTGGGACCTCGACCGCGAGTTCGCGACCGGCTCGTTCGGCGGCGAGGGCCGCCGCTTCATGAAGCTGCGCAACATCCTGGGCATCCTGCGCGACTCCTACTGCCGCACCACCGGCATCGAGTACATGCACATCATGGATCCCGAGCAGCGCAAGTGGATCCAGCAGCGCGTGGAGCAGCCGCACACCAAGCCGCCCCGCGAGGAGCAGCTGCGGATCCTGCTCAAGCTCAACCAGGCCGAGGCCTTCGAGACCTTCCTGCAGACCAAGTTCGTCGGCCAGAAGCGCTTCTCCCTCGAGGGCGGCGAGACCACGATCCCGCTCATCGACGAGATCTGCGAGGCGGCCGCCGAGGTCGGCCTCGACGAGGTCACCATCGGCATGGCGCACCGTGGCCGCCTCAACGTGCTGGCCAACATCGTCGGCAAGAAGTACAGCCAGATCTTCCGCGAGTTCGAGGGCAACATCGACCCGCGCACGGTCCAGGGCTCCGGCGACGTGAAGTACCACCTCGGCGCCGAGGGCGAGTTCGTCGCCGGGTCGGGCGACCAGATCAAGGTCTCGGTCGCGGCCAACCCGTCGCACCTCGAGGCGGTCGACCCGGTGCTCGAGGGCATCGCCCGCGCCAAGCAGGACGTCCTCAACAAGGGCGCCGAGTACCCCGTGCTCCCGCTCCTCGTCCACGGTGACGCGGCCTTCGCGGGCCAGGGCGTGGTCGCGGAGACGCTCAACCTCTCCCAGCTGCGCGGCTACCGCACCGGCGGCACCATCCACGTGGTCGTCAACAACCAGGTCGGCTTCACCACCTCCCCCGGCTCGTCGCGCTCCTCGCTCTACTGCACCGACGTGGCCCGGATGGTCCAGGCGCCGATCTTCCACGTCAACGGGGACGACCCCGAGGCGTGCATCCGCGTCGCCCGCCTGGCCTTCGAGTACCGGCAGGCCTTCAAGAAGGACGTCGTCATCGACCTCGTGTGCTACCGGCGCCGGGGACACAACGAGGGCGACGACCCGTCGTACACCCAGCCGCTGATGTACGACCTCATCGAGCAGAAGCGCTCGGTGCGCAAGCTCTACACCGAGTCCCTCATCGGTCGTGGCGACATCACCGTCGAGGAGGCCGAGCAGGTCCTCAAGGACTACCAGCAGCAGCTCGAGCGGGTCTTCACCGAGGTGCGCGAGGCGAGCAGCCAGCCCTCGGAGTGGACGACCGTCCCGGACTACCCGGACAAGCCGGCCGGCGAGTTCAGCACGGCGGTCACCCCGGAGGTCCTCAAGCGGATCGCCGACGCCTACACGACCCCGCCGGAGGGCTTCACCGTCCACCCCAAGGTCATGCCGCAGCTGCAGCGCCGCGCCGCCGCGATCACCGACGGCCCGATCGACTGGGGCACCGGCGAGATCCTCGCCTTCGGCTCGCTGCTCATGGACGGTCGCCCGGTGCGGCTGGCCGGCCAGGACTCGCGTCGCGGCACCTTCGTGCAGCGGTTCGCCACGATCATCGACCGCACCAACGCCGACGAGTGGACCCCGCTGACCAACCTCACCGAGGACCAGGCCAAGTTCCACGTCTACGACTCGCTGCTCTCCGAGTACGCCGCCCTCGGCTTCGAGTACGGCTACTCCGTGGCGCGTCCCGAGGCGCTGGTGCTGTGGGAGGCCCAGTTCGGCGACTTCGTCAACGGCGCGCAGACCGTCATCGACGAGTTCATCTCCGCCGGCGAGACCAAGTGGCGCCAGCAGTCGGGCGTCGTGCTGCTCCTCCCCCACGGCTACGAGGGCCAGGGGCCCGACCACAGCTCGGCGCGCATCGAGCGGTTCCTGACGATGGCCGCCGAGGACGCCATGGTGGTGGCCCAGCCGTCGACCCCCGCGTCGTACTTCCACCTGCTGCGCCGCCACTCGCTCGGCGAGGAGCACCGGCCGCTCGTGGTCTTCACGCCCAAGTCGATGCTCAAGCGCAAGGAGGCCGCGTCCCAGCCCGACGACTTCGTCGCCGGGACGACGTTCCGCCCGTTCATCGGCGACGACACGGTCGACCCGGACAAGGTCGAGACGCTGCTGCTGTGCTCGGGCCGCGTCACCTGGGACCTCATGGTCGAGCGCAAGAAGCGCGACCACGGCGACACCGTCGCCATCGGCCGCATCGAGGCGCTCTACCCCAACCCGGTCGACGAGATCCGGGCCGAGATCGCCAAGTACCCCAACCTCAAGGTCGTGCGCTGGGTGCAGGACGAGCCCCGCAACATGGGCCCGTGGCCGCACTACCAGCTCAACGTGTGGCCGACTCTCGACGTCACCGTCGAGCCGATCACCCGGCCGGCGTCGGCCTCGCCCTCGGTGGGCACCATCAAGCGCCACACCGAGGAGCAGAAGTCGCTGCTGGACGCGGCCTTCGAGGTGCCGAACACGGGTCCGGGCCGGGACTACTGAGGCTGGTCCATGTACTTCACCGACCGCGGCATCGAGGAGCTCGAGAAGCGCCGGGGTGACGAGGAGGTCACCCTGGCCTGGGTCGCCGACCAGCTGCAGGCCTTCGTGGACCAGCACCCGGAGTTCGAGACGCCGATCGAGCGGCTCGCGACCTGGCTGGCGCGGCTGGACGACCCCGAGGACTGACCGTACGCCGGGCCCGGCGCCGCTCCACGGCGTCGCGGCCCGGCGCAGGTCCTGCCGGGCCGCCGGTCCGGCAGGTGTGCCTGTCTAGGATCAGGGCATGGGAGCGTCCGTCGTCGAGTCGCGCGCCGAGCCCGCGGACGAGTCGCGCAAGGCACGCAAGGAGCGGACACGTCGCGCCATCCTCGACGCGGCCCTGCGGCTCACCGACGGCACCAGCCTCGTCGCGATCTCGTTGCGGCAGGTCGCCAAGGAGGTCGGCATCGTGCCGACCGCGTTCTACCGCCACTTCGACTCCGTCGAGTCGCTGGGCCTGGCCCTGGTCGACGAGAGCTTCGTGTCGCTGCGCGAGCTGCTGCGGGACGTCCGCACCCGGGCGCCGGAGTTCGCCGACCTGATCGACGAGTCCTTGGCGGTGCTGGTCGAGCACGTGCGGACCCACCCCGCGCACTACTCCTTCATCGCCCGGGAGCGGATGGCCGGACCTGCGCGGGTCCGGGACGCCATCAGGCGGGAGATCGAGCTGATCACCCGGGAGCTGGCCGCCGACGTGGCACCCCTCCCCGGCACCGACGCCTTCTCCCCCGAGCACCTGCACCTGCTGGCCGACCTCATCGTGTCCTTCGTGGTGACCACGGCCGAGCGACTGGTCGACGACCCGGACGCCGAGGCACAGGTCCTGGCCGACACCCGCATCCAGCTGCGCATGCTCCTCGTGGGCGCGCTCAACTGGCGGTCCGCACGCCAGGTCGAGGACTCGTCCGCCTGACCTCTGGCACCATCACGCCATGGGACTCGCCGCCGACCTCGGGTACCGGCACCGTCCGGCCAACGCCGCCCAGCGGGGCGTGCAGGCGCTCGGCTCCAGCCGCGCGGGCGCGTGGCTCTTCTCCCGGACGCTGCGGCACCTCGACGACGCCGTGGCACGGGTCTCCCGTGGCCGCCAGAGCGCTCCCCAGCTGCTGGCCGGCCTGCCGGTCCTCGACCTGACCACCACCGGGCGCCGGTCCGGTCGGCCGCGCACCAGCCACCTCGTCTCGATCCCGGTCGGCGACGACCTGGCCGTGCTCGGCACCAACTTCGGCCAACCCGCGACACCGGCGTGGGTGCTCAACCTCGAGGCGGACCCGCGGGCCACCGTCACCTACCGCGGACGCACGCTGTCGGTGACCGCGCGGCAGGCGACCGACGCCGAGCGCGATGCGGTCGTGGAGCGCTCGCGCGGGATCTACGGCGGCTACGAGAAGTACCAGCAGCGCATCAGCGGCCGCCGGGTGCGCGTCTTCGTCCTCGAGGGCGCCGGCTGACCCTCACGGAGGCGTCAGGCCGGGCGGACGGTCACGTCGGTGATCGTGGCGTCCCGGGGCAGGTCGAGCAGGTGCACGATCGCGTCGGCGACCGTGCCCGGCTGGATCCAGGCGCCCGCGTCGTAGGCCTTGCCCTCCTGCTCGTGCACCTTCTCCTGCATCGCGGTGGCGGTACGTCCCGGGTAGACCGTGCTCACCCGGACGCCGTGCTCGGCCTCCTCCGCGCGCAGCGCCTCCGCGAGCGCGCGCAGGCCGAACTTCGAGGCGGCGTACGCCGACCACGTCGGGTGCGCGTGCAGCCCGCTGCCGGAGTTGACGAAGACCACCGTGCCGCGGGCGCGCCGCAGGTGCGGCAGCAGCTCGCGGGTGAGCACAGCCGGCGCGGTCAGGTTGACGGCCAGCTGCTGCTCCCACTCCTGGAGCCGCATGGAGGCGACGGGGGCCAGGTCCACGACCCCGGCCGCGTGGACGAGGGAGTCGACCGGGTCGTCGACCAGGCGGCCGAGACCGTGCAGGGTGCCCGGCTCGGCCAGGTCCGCCACGACGTACGACGCGTCCGGCAGCTCCGCGCGCATCTGCTCGGCTCGCTGTTCCGAGCGGGCCACGAGCACGAGGTCGTCGCCGCGCGCGGCCAGCCGCTGAGCCAGGACGAGGCCGATGCCGGACCCCGCGCCGGTGACCAGGTGCCTCATGAACGGGCCGTCATCGGGTGAAGACGATCTTGCCGAAGACGTCCCCGGCGGCCATCGCGGCGAAGCCGTCGCGCGCGTCGGCCATCGGCAGCGTGCGGTCGACCAGGGGGCGGGTGCCGGTGGCGTCGAGGAGGCTGACCAGCGAGGCCAGCTCGGACCGGGTGCCCATGGTCGAGCCGATGACCTGGAGCTGGAGGAAGAAGATGCGCGTGAGCTCGGCGTCGTCGAGCTTGGGGCCGCTGGTGGTGCCGCTGATGACGACCTTGCCGCCGGGACGCAGCGACCGGATCGAGTGCGACCACGTGGCGCGCCCGACGGTCTCCATCACCGCGTCCACCTTGACCGGCAGGCGGGCGCCGGACTCGAAGACCTCGTGGGCGCCGATCTCGAGCGCGCGCTTGCGCTTGACCTCGTCGCGGCTGGTGGCCAGCACCGTCAGGCCGCCGGCCCGGGCCAGGGTGATCAGTGCGGTGGCCACGCCCCCGCCGGCACCCTGGACCAGCACCGTGTCACCAGGCTTGAGGCCGCCCTGGGTGTAGAGCATCCGGTAGGCCGTGAGCCACGCCGTCGGCAGGCAGGCGGCCTCGGCGAAGCTCATCGACGCCGGCTTGGGCACCAGGTTGCCTCGGGGCACCACGACCTGGTCCGCGAAGGTGCCCTGGTGGCGCTCGGAGAGGAGCGAGCGGCGCGGGTCGAGCGTCTCGTCCCCGGTCCACGCCGGGTCGCTGATGACTGCGTGCACGACGACCTCGTTGCCGTCCTCGTCGAGGCCGGCGGCGTCGCAGCCCAGGATCATCGGCAGCGCGTCCTCCTTGAGGCCGACGCCGCGCAGGGACCACAGGTCGTGGTGGTTGAGGCTGGCCGCCTTCACCGTCACGGTCGCCCACCCGTCGGGTGCGACCGGGTCGGGGCGCTCGCCCACCACCAGGCCGCTGAGCGGGTCGTCGGAGCTGAAGGACTCGGCGTAGACGGCGAACATGCCTCGACCCTAGCGGGGCCCTCCGTCGCCCATCACGCGCAGCACCTGGAGGCCAAGCAGGTCCACGCTGCGCGCGTGGTTGCACAGCACCGCCACCGCGCTTCGCGCCTCGGGGACGAACCCGACGAACGAGCGGTAGCCGCCGGTCCCACCGTTGTGCCACCACAGCGGTGGCGGCCGGTCGTTGCGAAGCCACCCGAGTCCGATGGCCTGTCGGCCCTCCACCCTGGGCTGCAGGCACAGGCGGACGGCGTCGCCCAGCGGCGTCGAGTCGGGCTCCAGCCAGGCGTCGAGGTAGCGGAGCAGGTCCTCGGTGGTCGAGCGCAGCGCGCCCGCCCCGGGAAGGCCGTCGAGCGGCCAGGCGGGAGCCGGTCGCCCCCGCCCCCGGTGCCCGGGCGCCAGCCGCGTCCGCTGCTCGTCGGTCAGCCGGTCGTGCGTCGCCGTGTCGACGAGCCCGAGGGGCCGGCAGACGCGCTCCTCGACCAGGGCGCCGTACGACGTCCCGGCCGCGTGGGCCAGCGCCTGCCCGAGGACGCCGAGGTTGGAGTAGTGCATGCCGCCGGTCCCGGGGGTACGCCGCAGCCGCGCCTGCGCCAGGGCGGTGAGCAGGCCGTCGGGGGTGAGGCCCGCGTAGGGGTCGCGCCCGCGCAGCATCTCCACCGACCCGCGCACCAGCGGGACCGGCGAGCCGGGCAGGCCGGAGGCGTGCGTGGCGAGGTGCTCGAGCGTGATCTCGACGCCGTCGCGGGCGGGCACGACCGTGCCGGCGGGCAGCAGGTCGCGCACGGGGTCGTCCAGCGTCCAGTCCCCGCGCACCACGCCGTCGGCGAGCAGCAGCGACGTGAACGTCTTGGTGACGGACCCGATCTCGAAGAGCGTCCGACCGTCCGGCGCCGGGCCCTCACGGGACCGGCCGTGGACGAAGGCTCCGTCGGGTCGTCGTACGCCGACCACGAGCGCTGCACGCCGGCGGCCCGCCCGCTCGACCAGGTCCTCCACCTCGCGCAGGGTGTCGGGCGGGGTCTCGGGCCGGGGCTCCACGACGGCGATCCCTCAGCGGCGGGCGACCCCGTCGCGGCGCGCCGCCGTGGCGACCGCCTCGCGGACGGCGCCGGGGACCCGGGGGTCGAACGGCGACGGGATCACGAGGTCCTCGGCGAGGTCGTCCCCGACCAGGTCGGCCAGCGCGTTGGCGGCGGCGAGCTTCATGCCCTCGGTGATCGCCGTGGCGTGGACGTCGAAGGCACCGCGGAAGATGCCCGGGAAGGCGAGCACGTTGTTGATCTGGTTGGGGTAGTCCGAGCGTCCCGTGGCCACCACGCGGGCGTACTTGTGGGCCAGGTCCGGGTGCACCTCGGGGGTCGGGTTGGCCAGGCCGAAGATGATCGCGTCCGGGGCCATGCTGGCGACGATCTCCTCGGGGACCGATCCCCCGGAGACGCCGATGTAGACGTCGGCGCCGTCCATCGCGTCGGCCAGGCTGCCGCTGCGCCCGAACTTGTCGGCGGTGTCGCGCGCCAGCGCCGCCTTGACCGGCGTGAGGTCGGACCGCTGCGAGTTGAGCACGCCCTGGCGGTCGATGACGGCGAGGTCCTCGACGCCGGCCTCGAGCAGGATCCGGGCGACCGCGACGCCCGCGGCCCCGGCGCCGGAGATGACCACCCGGGTGCCCTCGGCGGTGCGGCCGGTGAGGCGGAGCGAGTTCTTGAGGGCCGCCAGCGCCACCACGGCGGTGCCGTGCTGGTCGTCGTGGAAGACCGGGATGTCGAGCATCGCCTTGAGGCGGTCCTCGATCTCGAAGCAGCGGGGCGCGGAGATGTCCTCGAGGTTGATCCCCCCGAAGCTCGGCGCCAGCCGCGCGACGGTCTCGATGATCTCCTCGACGTCGGTGGTGTCGAGGCAGATCGGCACGGCGTCGACGCCCCCGAACTGCTTGAAGAGGACCGCCTTGCCCTCCATGACGGGCATCGCGGCGGCGGGCCCGATGTCACCGAGGCCCAGCACGGCGGTGCCGTCGCTCACGACCGCGACGACGTTGGGGACCCAGGTGTAGTGCTGGGTCATCGTCGGGTCGTCCGCGATGGCCTCGCACACGCGAGCCACTCCCGGGGTGTAGGCCAGGGACAGCTCGTCGGGCCCGCTGAGGGCGACCGTGGAGACCGTCTCCATCTTCCCGCCCACGTGGAGGTCGAAGACGGGGTCGCCGGCGTGGGGGTGCTGCGGTTCCATGCGGCGATACTTCCACAGCTCAGGGGCGGCGGAGCCGCCGTCCCAAGCGTGGTGAGGGCCACACCCGGGCCAGCACCACCGCCCGCACCTCGGCGTCGGCGACCGGGCCACGGTGGCGCGAGTCGACCCCCTCCGCAGGGTTGTCGGAGAGGAGCCACCACCCGGGCCCGCCGGTGCGCAGCGCACGCCGCTCGGCGGCCCGCTTGACCGCCAGCGTCCCGTCGACGAAGCGCGCCACGACCAGGTCCCCGGGGCGGGCGGCGACGCCGTACCGGACGAGCAGCCGGTCGCCCTCGCGCAGCGTCGGCTCCATCGACCGACCGCGTACGACGGCGGTCCCCCAGGGCCTGCGCAGCGCGCCTGTCCGGGGCCCACCCGCACGGGCGGGACCCGCGTCCCCGGGTGTCCTCACGCGGAGTAGTGTCGCAGCGACACGAACATCACGCTCACGAGAGGACTGCGATGCTCCCCCAGCTGTTTGCCCCCACCGTCGAGGTCTCGGCGCACTGCGACCTGCCCTGCGGCGTCTACGACCCCGCCCAGGCCCGCATCGAGGCCGAGTCGATCAAGGCGCTCATCGCCAAGGTCGCCGACAACGACGACGCCGACTTCCGCACCCGCGCGATCCTCATCAAGGAGCAGCGCTCGGAGCTGGTCAAGCACCACCTGTGGGTCCTGTGGACCGACTACTTCAAGCCCCCGCACTTCGAGAAGTACCCGCAGCTCCACACGCTGGTCAACGAGGCCACCAAGCTCGCGGGCGCCGCGGGCACCAAGGGTGAGTTCGACGCCGGCAAGGCCGACGAGCTGCTCGCCAAGATCGACGAGATCGCCGAGATCTTCTGGGAGACCAAGAAGGCCTGAGCTCCGCTCAGGACTTCTGGTCCGGAGGATGCGCTGAGCCTGCGAAGCGCAGACGTACGCTTCCACGGCCTGAGCTCCGCTCAGGACTTCTGGTCTCGAGGATGCGCTGAGCCTGCGAAGCGCAGACGCACGCTTCCACGGCCTGAGCTCCGCTCACGCCTTTGCGGCCTCCGCTTCCGGGGCCGGCCGCCACCCCCGGTGGCGACCGGCCCCGTGCTGCGTCCCGCGTCCGGCGATTCCTCCGGGGGGCCCGGAGGCACGTCGCCGGACTCGGCACTCGCAACCCGATCCCCCTGCCCCCTGGGTTGCTCTTCCACTGCGACCATGGTCGCCACGAGCCTCGCGGCCCGCAGGCGTTTGACCTCGCATACCCGATATGGGGTAACCCGGAGGGGTGAGGTCGCCGGGACCGCCACCGCTACTGTGTCCCCACCCCAGCCCTCGACCCAGGACGGGACCCCCACGCAGATGTCCAGTCACGACCATCCCGCCGCACAGGCCGACGTCGAGCTCCGGCTACCGGCCGACGGCGCCTTCGCGTCGGTGCTCAGGACCACGGCGGCCGGCCTGGCCGCCCGGCTCGACTTCACCATGGACGACATCGAGGAGCTGCGGATCGCCGTCGGCGAGGCGCTGGCGCTGGTGCTCCCCGAGGCCGACCCGGGCGCCGACCTGACCTGCCGCTTCCACCTCGGCGGCGGCTCGATGACCGTGGAGGTCGAGACGACCGCGGTGGACGAGCCGCAGCCCGACTACGACAGCTTCGCCTGGCAGGTCCTCGACACCCTCTCCTCGGACGCGGCGGTGATCTCGGCCGCGGGCGTGTTCGGCGTGCGGTTCCGGATGTCGACCCAGCTGGGTGCCGCGGGGGCGCCCGGCGGCACGGCAGGGGTCCAGCCCTGAGATGAGCCACCACGACACGGGGGACGGTTCGGTGGAGGGGGACACCACGGAGCCGGTGGAGGAGCCGACGCGGGTCGAGCTGACCCGGATGCGCAGCACCGAGCTCTTCCGCGCGATGCGGGACGAGGACGCGTCGCCTGCCTCGCGGGCCACGGCGCGCGACGGCCTCGTGCACCTGCACCTGCCGCTGGTCGAGCACTGCGCACGCCGCTTCCGCAACCGCGGCGAGCCGCACGAGGACCTGGTGCAGGTCGGCACCATCGGCCTCATCAAGGCCGTGGACCGGTTCGAGACCGACCGCGGCGTCGAGTTCTCGACGTACGCGACGCCGACGATCATCGGCGAGATCAAGCGCTACTTCCGCGACAAGGGCTGGGCCATCCGCGTCCCGCGGCGCCTGCAGGAGCTGCGGATGCAGATCGGCACGGCGACCGCCGAGCTGACGCAGCAGCTCGGCCGCTCCCCCACGCCGCGCGAGCTGGCGGAGGAGATCGGGTGCACGGTGGAGGAGATCATCGAGGGGATGGAGTCGAGCAACGCCTACTCCACGCTCTCCCTCGACGCCTCGGACGGCTCCGACGACGGCCCGCCGAGCATGCTCGACACCCTCGGGATCGACGACGAGGGGCTTGCGCACGTCGAGATCCGCGAGTCGATCAAGCCGCTCCTCGAGGGGCTCGGCGCCAGGGAGAAGCGCATCCTGCTGCTGCGGTTCTTCAAGAACATGACGCAGTCGCAGATCGCCGAGGAGATCGGGGTGTCCCAGATGCACGTCTCCCGGCTGCTGGCCAAGACGCTGACCCAGCTCCGGACCTCGCTCGAGGCCGAGTAGGCCGTCCCCGCCCCACCCGGGACGGCTCAGCGCTGCGACTCCAGCGCCTCGATGCTCCTCGGGTGGATGATCCCGGCGATCACCACGAGCGCGACCACTCCGATCACCAGGGAGAGCACGAGCGTCTCGCCGCCGCGCAGGTTCCACGCGAGGCCGAGCTGGATGAGCTGGGCGAGCAGGATCGGCCCCCTCGCCCACGGACCGCCGTGGGTGATGGCCCAGGCGCAGAACAGCAGCAACCCGCCGTACAGCGCGAAGAACAGGGTCGTGGTGAGCCCCATCGTCAGCCGCCCGCCCGTCAGGGATGCGACCTCCAGGACGGCGAGCAGGATGATCACGACCCCCTCGACCGCGGCGAGCGAGGCGGCGGTCACGAGCGGGGCGGGGCTGGCGGGACGCTGCGTCACCCCGCCAGCCTAGGAGGCCCCTTGCGCTGTGACGGAACCGACCATGCGAAGGGGTTGTGCTGGGCCGCAACTCTTGCCAGTCTGGGGGGTGCGCTCGTGGAAGAGTCCACTTCGTGGTGCCCACCCCCAGCACCCCACGACGCCCGGGCTCCGCTGACTGCCCGCACACAGCCCCCGCGTGAAGAAAGAGGAACCCCCTGCCATGGATTGGCGCAGCCGTTCAGCCTGCCTCGACGAGGACCCGGAGCTGTTCTTCCCGATCGGCAACACCGGTCCGGCCATCCTCCAGATCGAGGAGGCCAAGCAGGTGTGCCGCCGCTGCGAGGTGCGCGAGCAGTGCCTCGCGTGGGCGCTCGAGGCCGGCCAGGACCACGGGGTCTGGGGCGGCCTCAGCGAGGACGAGCGGCGGGCGCTGAAGCGCCGCAACGCGCGAGCCCGCATCCGCACCGCCTGATCCCCCGGGCCTGGACCCTCACACCGGTAGCTCGATCCGCACGCGGGTCCCGCCGCCGGCCGCCGGCCCCACCTCGAGGGTCCCCCCGAGCTCGGACTCGACCAGGGTCCGGACGATGGACAGGCCCAGGCTGGTGGACGCGTCCAGGTCGAAGCCTTCCGGCAGTCCGCGTCCGTCGTCTGTGATCGACACCTCGAGCCGCCCCCGGCAGGTCCGGGCGGCCAGCTCGATCGTGCCCTCGTGGGCCGCCGCCGGATCGGGGTAGCCGTGCTCGACGGCGTTCTGCAGCGCCTCGGTGATGACCATGGCCAGCGGGGTGGCCGTCTCCGAGGGCAGCACCCCGAAGCACCCCCGGCGTACGACGCGGACCGCGGACCCGACCACGGCCACGTCGGTGACCATGCGGCCCAGGCGGTCGGCGATCTCGTCGAAGTCGACGTGCTCCTCCCCGGCCTGGCTCAGCGTCTCGTGCACGATCGCGATCGAGCCGACCCGGCGCACGGCCTCCTCGAGGGCGGCCCGCGCCTCCGGCTGCTCGATGCGTCGCGCCTGGAGCCGCAGCAGGGCCGCGACCGTCTGCAGGTTGTTCTTCACCCGGTGGTGGATCTCCCGGATGGTGGCGTCCTTGGTCACCAGCTCCCGGTCGCGCCGACGCAGGTCGGTGACGTCGCGCAGCAGCACCAGCGCACCGATCCGCTCCCCCGTGGGCCGGAGCGGGATGCTCCGCAGGATCAGGCTGACGTCGTCGGTGCCGACCTCGGTGTCCCGGTCCGCCCGGCCGGACAGGACCACGCTGAGGGTCTCCTCGTCGGGACGCCGTCGCGGCGGGACCAGGTCGCGCGTCAGGTCGGCGAGCACGTGGTGGGTCAGGTCGCCGGTCAGCCCCAGACGACGGTAGACCGACAGCGCGTTGGGGCTGGCGTAGACGACCCGTCCGTACTCGTCGAGGCGGACGAAGCCGTCGCCGACCCGGGGCGAGTCGGCGTGGTCGCTGCGCTGGCCCTCCTGGGGGAACCAGCCGCCCGCGATCATCTGGGTCAGCTCCGCCGCGGTCTGGAGGTAGGACAGCTCCAGACGGCTGGGCGTGCGGACCCCGAGCAGGTTGGTGTTGCGGGCGACCAGGGCGATCACCCGGTCCCCCCGTCGTACGGGGATGACCTCGACGCGGACCGGGACGTCGTCGCGCCACTCGGGGTCACCCTCGCGCACCAGCCGTCCCGTGGCGTGGGCCTCGTCGAGCATCCGCCGTCGGCCGGCGGGGATGAAGGTGCCCAGCACGTCGTCGGTCAGGGCAGTGGGCCCGGTCGTGGGCCGCATCTGCCCCCCGGCCCAGAATCCGCGACCCTCGCGGTCCGGGAGCCACAACACGAGGTCGGCGAAGGACAGGTCGGCGATGATCTGCCAGTCGGCCATCAGCAGGTAGAGCCAGGAGACGTCGGCGTCGTCGAGGTCGGTGTGGGCTCGGGCGAGCTCCTGGAGGGACGGCACGGGGCCAGCCTAGGGCGGCGCCCGGCAAGGGGCGGTTCGTCGTCCGCCGAGCCCCGGCTGGCAGGATGTCCCGCATGCCCACCGGCTACTGGCGCAGCGTCGTGCAGCAAGGTCTCGAGGTCCCCTCCGACCGACCGCTCGACGACCTCACCGCCGAGCTGACGGCCATGCTGGGCTCCCCCGATCCCGAGCAGCGCGACGGGATCGCCTACCCCGCGCTGTCGACCTGGATCGACCGCGGCGTGTACGACGACCTGCTCGTCGGGCTGGGCGACGGGATGGCCGCGGGACTCACCGTCGGGCTCGGCGAGGACGGCACCGACACGGTGTTCCGCCGGGCGTTCTCGGTGCTGGTGCTGGCCGAGTGCCTCGACCGCGGCACCTCCCAGCACCTGCTGACCTCGGGCAAGGTCCTCCAGTGGGGCGACCAGGTCGCCACTTGGTACCTCCGAGAGAAGGACACCCGCGGCTACGTTCCCGGCCGGGGCTGGGCGCACACGGTCGCACACGGGGCGGACGCGATCGGCGTCCTGGCCACGTCCCCCCACCTCGCGTCGGCGGAGCTGACGGTGCTGCTCGACGTGCTGGCCGACCGGCTGCTGGCCCGCGGCACCGGGCTGCTGACCTGCGGGGAGCCCGACCGCATGGCGATGGCGACCATGCACGTGCTGCGCCGCAACGTCGTCAGCCTCAAGGTGCTGGAGCCGTGGATCAACCGGATCGCGGCCGCAGCGGCCCCGATGGGCAGCAGCGAGGACCGCGACCCCTACCTCGACAGCGGCAACGCCCAGGCGTTCCTGCGCGCGCTCTACCTCCAGCTGAGCCTGGCTCCCGACCCGCCGCAGGTGCGCCCGGACCTCATCCTGGTGCTCGTCGAGGTGCTCAGGGCGACCAACGCGCAGTACCTCGGTCCGCACCACCACGCGTGAACTAGCCTGCGCTCCATGAGCGACGAGACTGCCGTCACGCCCACGCCCGACCAGGCCGCCCAACAGCCCTCCGGGCAGCTGTCCGGGCACAGCGGGGAGCTGGCCGTGGCGGCCGCCCGCGCGCACGGCGTCGAGACCATGTTCACCCTCTCCGGGGCGCACGTGTTCCCGATGTACGACGGCGCAGTCAAGGCCGAGCCGCCGATGCGCCTCCTGGACGTGCGCCACGAGCAGACCGCGGCGTTCGCGGCCGAGGCGACCGGCAAGCTGACCCGGGTGCCGGGACTGGCCGTGCTGACGGCGGGCCCCGGCGTCACCAACGGCGTCTCCGCGATGGCCCAGGCCCAGTTCAACGGCTCGCCGATGGTGGTCGTCGGAGGCCGCGCCCCGGCCAACCGCTGGGGCTCCGGAGCCCTCCAGGAGATCGACCACCTGCCGATCGTCGAGTCGATCACCAAGCAGGCCCGCACGCTGCACACCGCCGCCGAGGTGGCCACCGGCATGGACGACGCGTTCACCGTCGCCCGCTCCTCGCACCGCGGACCCGTGTTCGTGGACATCCCCATGGACGAGTTCTTCAACTCGTCCTCCGGTCCCGCCTCCGCGGGTGCGCCGGCCGACCTGCTGGAGCCCGACGGCGACGACCTCGCCGCCGTGGCGACGGCCCTGGCCGCCGCGACCCGGCCGGTGCTCATCCTCGGCACCGACGTGTGGGCCGACCGCGCCGAGGAGGCCGCGCTGCGCTTCGTCGAGGCGCTCGGCATCCCCACCCTCACCAACGGGATGGGCCGCGGCATCGTGCCGGGCGGCCACCCGCTGCTCGTCACCAAGGCGCGGGGGGCGGCCCTCAACGGCGCCGACCTCGTCGTCGTGGTCGGCACCCCGCTCGACTTCCGGCTCGGCTACGGCGCCTTCGGCGGCAAGGACGGCGCCACGCCCGCCCGGGTCGTCCACGTCGCCGACTCCCCCGGCCAGGTCTCCCCGCACGCCACCCTCGCGGCCTCGGTCGCCGGCGACCTCTCGTCGGTCTTCGACGGGCTGCTCGAGCCCGTGCAGCGCGGTCGCCGCGGGGACTGGTCGACCTGGGCCGCCGAGCTGGCGGACGTGGTCAAGGCGACCGTGGCCCGTGACGAGGAGCTCCTGACCGCCGAGGCCGACCCGATCCACCCCGCGCGCATCTACGGCGAGCTGGTCCCCCGCCTCGCCGACGACTCGGTCGTGATCGGCGACGGGGGCGACTTCGTCAGCTTCGCGGGCAAGTTCGTCGAGCCCCAGCGGCCCGGCGGCTGGCTCGACCCCGGCCCCTACGGCTGCCTGGGCGCCGGCCTCGGGGCCGCGATCGCGGCCCGGCTGGCCCGCCCGTCCGCGCAGGTGACGCTGCTGCTGGGCGACGGCGCCGCCGGCTTCTCGCTCATGGACGTCGACACGCTGGTGCGCCACGACCTCCCCGTCGTGATGGTGATGGGCAACAACTCCGCATGGGGCCTGGAGAAGGGCCCGATGCAGATGCTCTACGGGTACGACGTGGTGGCCGACCTCGCGCACCGCACGGCGTACGACCAGGTCGTCGGCGCCCTCGGTGGCGCCGGCGAGACGGTGACCGACCCGAAGCAGATCGGTCCGGCCCTGGACCGCGCCTACGCCGCGGGAGTGCCCTACCTCGTCAACGTCATCACCGACGTGGAGGCGGCCTACCCGCGCAGCACCTTCGGCATCTGACGCCCGCGATGGAGCTCAGGCGCGCCCGACCGGAGGAGCTGCCCGCCCTGGGCGAGCTCACCGTCGCGGCGTACGCGGACTTCACGCTGGGTCCCGACGACCCCTACCTGGACCGGCTGCGCGACACCGCGTCGCGCGACGCGCAGGGCGAGCTGTGGGTCGCGGTCGAGGGCGACGAGCTGCTCGGCTGCGTGACCTGGTGCCCGCCCGGCTCGCCGTGGCGGGAGCTGGCGGCCGGGCACGAGGGCGAGTTCCGGATGCTCGCGGTCGCGCCCCACGCCCGCGGCCGCGGGGCCGGCGCCGCGCTGGCCGCCCGGTGCGAGGAACGGGCGCGGGAGCACGGGGCCACGGCGATGGTGCTCTCATCGTTGCCCCAGATGACCCACGCGCACCGCGTCTACGGCGCGCTCGGCTACCGGCGCGATCCCGCCCGCGACTGGGACCCGGCGCCCGGCGTCCACCTGATCGCCTTCGTCAAGGAGCTGGCATGAGCGACACGACCACCCTCACCTTCACCGTCACCGAGGACGACACCGCCCTCGCGGTCGGCAGCGGCTCGCTGCCGGTGCTCGGGACCCCGCGGCTGCTCGCCTGGTGCGAGGCGGCCACCTGCGCCGCCGTGGAGCCCGGCCTGGCCGAGGGCGAGACCAGCG
This sequence comes from Nocardioides sediminis, assembly GCF_003047295.1. Lineage (GTDB taxonomy): Bacteria > Actinomycetota > Actinomycetes > Propionibacteriales > Nocardioidaceae > Nocardioides > Nocardioides sediminis. The sequence goes on along the minus strand of NZ_PZYZ01000002.1, from coordinate 662,182 downwards.
TCGGGACCCGGGTGCAGCTCGAGCACCTCGCCGCCAGCCCGGTCGGCGCCCGCATCGAGGTCAGCGCAACGACGTCGTACGCCGACGGGCGGCTGCGCCGGCTGACCGTCAGCGCCCGCGACCTCGGCTCCGGCAAGGTCGTCGGCGCCGGCGAGGTGACGCGCGTGGTCGTGGACGCCGAGCGCTTCCTCTCCCGCCTCTGACGCCCCACCGGCTGGCCGACTCCGACGGTTGCTGGCCGTTGCATCGGCCAGCAAGCGCCAGAGTCACCGCTGGAGCGGTGAATCCGACCGGGGGTCCCGCCGCACATGCAGCGAGCCCCCGGCCAGTGGCCGGGGGCTCGGTGTCTCAACGCTCAGGCGTTGGGGCGCTTTCCGTGGTTGGCGCCCTTCTTCTTGCGAGCGCGGCGCTTGCGACCGGTCTTGCCCATGATCGTCCTCCAGAAATCGTGTTGCCCTGACGGGTGCCCCGTACAGGGCTCAGGGCATCCTCTCAAATGCGGATCGACGGGGCCAATCAGCCCCGCTGCCCCGGTTCAGCCCGCGGTCAGCCCTCGGTGATCTGGACCTGGACCGCGCGGATCTGGACGCGCACCCGCTCGCGGAGCCCGTCCGGCGCGGACTCCGTGCACGACCGCGCCACGACGGCCTTGACCGTGCGCTGGAGGTCGTACTTCTCCAGGCAGGGACCGCACTCGTCGAGGTGCACGCGGACCGCGGAGCAGTCGGCCTCGTCGAGCTCGTTGTCGAGGAAGTAGACGATGCGCTCGAGGTAGTCGGCGCAGTCCTCGTTGCTGTGCCCGTGCTCGCTCACGACGCGCTCCCCTCGCCCGACGTACCGCCGGTGGTGCCGGCGGGAAGCAGGTCATGGGCCCGTACGTGGTCGGCGAGCATGTCGCGCAGCTGGCGACGGCCCCGGTGCAGCCGGGACATCACGGTGCCGATGGGGGTGTTCATGATCTCGGCGATCTCCTTGTAGGGGAATCCCTCGACGTCGGCGAGGTAGACCGCGAGCCGGAACTCCTCGGGCAGTCGCTGGAGGGCGTCCTTGACCTGGGAGTCCGGCAGGTGCTCCAGAGCCTCGGTCTCGGCGGACTTCAGGCCCGTCGAGCTGTGGGACTCCGCGCGCGCCAGCTGCCAGTCCTCGACGTCCTCGGCCATCGACTGCTGCGGCTCGCGCTGCTTCTTGCGGTAGGTGTTGATGTAGGTGTTGGTGAGGATGCGGTAGAGCCAAGCCTTGAGGTTGGTGCCGGGCTTGAACTGGTGGAACGCGGAGTAGGCCTTGGCGAAGGTCTCCTGCACCAGGTCCTCGGCGTCGGCGGGGTTGCGGGTCATCCGCATGGCCGCGCCGTACAGCTGGTCGAGGAGGGGCAGTGCGTCGCGCTCGAAGCGCAGTGCGCGCTCGTCCGCGGTCTCTGTCTCGAGGTCGACCGCGGGGTCCCCGTCGGTCTGGAGTGATTCGGTCATCGTTGCCCAGACTACTGCGGCCTCGGCTGGACCGAGGGTCGAGCGGTTGCGGGCCGGACGTGGGGCTGTGGCGATCACGACCGTTCAACACCTCCGGTCGTCCGGTGATTCCCGGGGTCGCTGTCGCTACCGGTTGCCGAGGACCTCGCGGACCAGCCACTCCAGCGTCGACTCCACGACGATGCCCATCGCGTCGTCCTGGCTCAGCGGGGCGCGGGCGGGGACCTTGAGGCCGTGGTCCGCGGCCGGCACGACGGCGATGTCCACGTGGTCGAGGTCCGCGGGGAACTCCTCGGGGCGCCCCATCGGGTCCCGCTCGCCCTGCACCACCAGGGTGGGCACGCCGGAGGAGGCCAGCTCGTCCATCCGGGACTTCTCCGGACGGCCCGGCGGGTGGAGGGGGAAGGACAGGGCCAGGCAGCCGACCGCGCCCAGCGAGGCGGCGGACCGGGCGGCCGACCGGGCGCCGGCGGAACGACCACCGACCACGAGCGGGGCCTTCGACCGCACGGCGGCGGCGGCGGACGCCAGCGCGGCGTCGAGCGTGGCCGGCGGGGTGGCGATCCTGCGCCCGGCCACGCGCCAGGGCTGCTCCAGGAGCAGGACGCTGACGCCCTGCGCGGGCAGCGCCGCGGCCAGGGCCACCAGGTCGCGGGCGTCGACTCCCCCGCCGGCCCCGTGGCTGAGCAGCAGTGTCGCAACCGGCCGGTGTGCGCGTCGTACGTGCAGGCGGGCCTCGCCGTGCGGCGTCTGCAGGCTCCGGACGTCCGGGGTGATCACGAGGGCACGTCCTCCAGGGGAAGCGGCTCCACGAGCTCGGGGCCGTTGTTGCGCACGTTGCCCACGGCGGTGGACACCGGGTAGGCCTCCAGCCGGCCGGGCGCGGCCGGGACGAGCAGGGACAGCTCGCCGCCCACGCGCGGGTCGAGCCACTGCGACCACCGGTCCCGCTCGACCATCAGCGGCATCCGGTCGTGGATGTGCCCGAGGGAGTCCTCGGCGTCGGTGGTGATCACCGTGCAGGTCCACCGGAAGCGGTCGGGGTCGTCCTCGGCGCGGCTGGGGTCCCGCCAGATCTCGTAGAGCCCGGCCATGGCCAGTACTCCCCCGTCGGCGGGCCGGATGAAGAACGGCTGCTTGACCGGCTTGCCGGCCTTGGTGGTGCGGGAGGTGGGGTACCACTCGAAGTAGCCGTCGGCGGGCAGCAGGCAGCGGCGCACCGCGAAGGCCCTCTTGTACGCCGGCTTGTCGGCGACGGTCTCCATCCGCGCGTTGATCATCCGGTTGCCGATGGAGGGGTCCTTGGCCCACGAGGGCACGAGTCCCCAGGTCAGGACGCGCAGCTGGCGCTCGGGGGGCTCGGGGCTGTCCCTGGACGGCGGCCGCTCGACGACGGCGTAGACCTCCTTGGTGGGCGCGACGTTGTAGTCGGCGGCCAGCGGTGCGGGGGTCCGGTCGGCGACGACCTCGAACTCCTCGACGAGGTCCTCGGGGCTCCGCGAGGAGGCATAGCGTCCGCACATGCGGCCCAGCGTAGTGACACCGGCGCCGGTCGGAGGGCGCTCAGGCGCGCGCCAGCTCGTCCAGCAGCTGGGCGGCCGCCAGGTCGCTGCTCGGGAGTCCCTCGATCCAGACCCGCGGCGGGTCGTCGGTCATCCCGGTGACCAGCGACCGGAGCAGCCGGACCCGGGTGCCGAGCCGGTCTCCGCGCGACGCCACGACGACCACCCGGTGCGGCGCGAGCCTGCCGACGGTCTCGCCCCCGGCGAAGACCGTGCGGGCCGCCTCGCCCACCCGGGCCAGCCGCAGCGAGCGGCCCAGCCGGTGCCCGGGGTCGACCTCGCCACCGACGGGCGCGTCCCCGGTCAGCTCGCAGACGACGAGCGCCCACTGCGCGGGGACGTCGGTGGACCCGTGCTGGCGGTAGAGGTCGCCGAGCCGGCTGCGGACGTGGACCCGGGTGGCCAGGCCGGTCATAGGGTCCTCGCAGGAGAGCGCGTGGAAGTAGGACAGCGTCGCCTCGCTCCAGGCCACGAGCAGCGCCGAGGTCGCGTCGTACGACGGGTCCGTCCCCCGGACGGCCACCCACGTCTCGCGCAGGGCGGCCATCGTCTCCTCCAGCGACGCGCCGTCGAGGGCGAGCTCGCGACCCACCACCGCGCACGGCTCGGTGGGATCCGATCCCGAGACGAGTGCCTCCGCCACTGCCTCGAACCGACGCGGGAGCCCCATGCGCGCGTCGGTGGGCAGCACCTCACCCGTCCCGGGACCGGCCGCGGGACGCCGCGCGCGCAGTGCGAACAATCCCACGGTGCTCCCCCTCGCCGGTGTCGTGACCTCTGTTCTCGTCGTGCGGGGGTGGGACGACGGTCCCGGGGACCCATGACGCCGATTCGCCGAGTTGTCTGCACCACCCCCGACCGGGGGCCTACAGTGGCGTCACCCTTTTGCCCCTCACCGGTTGGTCAGCATGAGCAGCACGACGAGCGTTGAGGCCCCGGGCGACGCCGAGCTCATCTCGGCGGTCCGAGGCGGGGACACCGATGCCTACGGCCAGCTCTTCGAGCGCCACGTCGAGGCCGCCCGACGGCTGGCACGGCAGCTGGTCTCGGCGGGTGACGTGGAGGACCTCGTCTCGGAGGCCTTCGTCAAGGTGCTCCAGGTGCTGCAGCGTGGTGGGGGGCCCGACGTCGCGTTCCGTGCCTACCTGCTCACGGCCGTGCGCCGCCTGCGCGTCGACCGGCTGCGCGCGACGTCGCGGCTGCAGACCACCGACGACATCGAGATGTTCGATCCGGGCATCCCCTTCCGCGACACCGCGGTGGAGGGCTTCGAGAGCGCGGCGGCGGCCCGGGCGTTCGCCTCGCTGCCCGAGCGCTGGCAGCTGGTCCTGTGGCACACCGAGGTGGAGGGGCAGAAGCCCGCCGACGTCGCCCCCCTGCTCGGCATGAGCGCCAACTCCGTCTCCGCGCTCGCCTACCGCGCACGCGAGGGACTGCGCCAGGCCTACCTCAACGAGCACGCCACCGACCTCGACGACGAGTCCTGCCAGTGGACCCGCGCCCACCTCGGCGCCTACGTCCGCAACGGGATCTCGCGCCGTGACGCCGGCAAGGTCGAGGACCACCTCGGCGGGTGCCGCACCTGCGCGGCGATCTACCTCGAGCTCAGCGAGGTCAACTCCAACCTCGGGGCCATCCTCGCCCCGCTGCTCCTCGGCGGCGCCGGAACCGCCTACGTCTCGGCATCGGTCGGCGCGGCGGCGCCGGCCGGGATCGCCGGCGTGCTGGGGCGCGCGCGCGACCTCGTCGTCGCCAACTCGCAGACGGCGGTCGTCGTCGGCGTCACCACCGCGGTGGCCATCACGGGCGGGGGATTCCTCGTCTGGCAGGACAGCCGCCCACCGGCGGTGGTCTCCGGCGAGTTCACCGGCACGACGCCCGGCGGGCCGGCGACCACGCCGACCGCCGTGACGTCCCCCGGTCCCGGGGACGACGCGCGACGACAGGCGGCGAGCGGTCGTACGGCGGGAACGTCCTCGAGCGCGAGGACGCCCGACGACGCGACGGCCCCCGCGCCCGCCGCCACGGTCCCGGGAACCGACCCCGTCACCGGGCCTCCCGTCGGCACGGACGGGCCGGGGTCCACGACCGACCCGACCTCGGGACCGACCGCGGGGCCGACGCGCGGGCCGGGCCAGACGTCCGACCCGACGCAGGGCCCCACCGGCCAACCCACGACCGGCACGACCTCGGGCCCCGGCACCACCACGGGGCCCTCGGACGGGCCGACCGGCACCCCCGGCCCCGGCGGTACGCCCACCGCTGCGCCGACGTCGGCACCCACCGCAGGTCCCCCGCCGACCGCCGGCCCGGGACCGACCTCGGGACCCACCTCGGCTCCCACGCAGGAGCCCACCGCGCCGCCGACCACCGAGTCGCCCGACCCCCTCCCGCCCCGCAACCTCGCCGTGGCGACGGTCGTACGACGCGTCAGCCCGGTCGTCGCGGACCTCGAGGTGCGCGTCACGGGGATCCCGGCCGGCGGGTCGGCCACCGTCGTGCTCTCCGGCACCCTGGTCACCTTCTCGAGCAGCGACGCCCGGTGCCGGGACGGTGCCGTGGCGACCTGCACGGTCGGTGACGCGAGCCCCTTCGTGGTGCGGGCGGTCGCCGGCAACCGGGAACCGCGGGTCACCGTCGCGATCACCGGCGCGGCCGACGACGACCCGTCCGACGACTCGGTGGTCGTCAGCTGGTGATCCCCACCAGCCGGCGGGTGCCGGCCCCCGGTGGGGTGGACCCGAGGTGCGCAGCGTCGTGTAGGAATGACCCATGACCGTCATCAGACTGATCGCACGCCCCATGCTGGCCTCGATGTTCGTCGTCGGCGGCATCAACTCCCTCAAGAACGCCAAGGCCATGGCCCCGGCCGCCCAGCCGGTCGCCGACCGGTTCGTGCCGGTGGCCCAGAAGGCCGTCCCGCAGGCCCCGATCCCCACCGACGCCGCGACGCTGGTGCGGATCAACGGCGCCGTCCACGTGGCCGCCGGGCTCGCGCTCGCGACGGGCCGGGCCCCCCGCCTGTCCTCGACGCTCCTGGCCGCCTCGCTCGTGCCCACCACGCTGGCCGGCCACCGCTTCTGGGAGGAGTCGGACGAGTCCGCCAAGGGCAGCCAGAGGATCCACTTCTTCAAGAACGTCTCGATGATGGGCGGCCTGCTGCTGGCCGGGGTCGACACCGAGGGCAAGCCGGGCCTGGCCTGGCGCGCCCGCCGCGCCGCCGCCGACGCCAAGCGGGAGGCCCGCCAGCTGGCCAAGGACGCCCGCCGCGAGGCCCGTCTCGCCAAGGCACAGCTCACCTGAGCCGCTCGATAGGGTGCGCGGGTGACTGAGTCCTGGCCCGCGCCCCGACCGATCGGCCCGGTGGCGAGCGTGGTCTCGCTCCCGGGCAGCAAGTCGCTGACCAACCGCGCGCTGGTGCTGGCCGCGATCGCCGACGGCCCCGGCGTCGTACGCCGTCCGTTGCGCTCACGCGACACCCTGCTGATGGCGGCCGGCCTGCGGGCGATGGGCGTCGGCGTGGAGGACCGCGACGACGACTGGCTGGTGACGCCCCGGCCGATGGTGGGCGACGCGGCCGTCGACTGCGGCCTGGCCGGCACGGTCATGCGCTTCGTGCCGCCCATCGCGGGACTGGCACGGGGACGCATCGCCTTCGACGGCGACCCCCACATGCGCAACCGTCCGGTCGGCGAGGTGCTCGCGGCCCTCACCGCCCTCGGCATCCGCGTCGAGGACGAGGGCCGGGGCGCCCTGCCGTTCACCGTCGTGGGCACCGGCACCGTCCCGGGCGGCACCGTGGTGATCGACGCGAGCGCGTCGTCGCAGTTCATCTCGGCCCTGCTGCTCGCCGGCGCCCGCTACGAGCACGGCGTCGACGTCCGTCACGACGGCAAGCCGGTCCCCTCCCTGCCCCACATCGAGATGACCGTGGCCATGCTGCGCGAGCGCGGGGTGGACGTCGACGACGGCGACGCCAACCGCTGGGCGGTGGCCCCCGGGATCGTCGCGGCCCTCGACCAGGCGGTGGAGCCCGACCTCTCCAACGCCGCGCCCTTCCTGGCCCTCGCCGCCACCAGCGGCGGCAGCGTCACGGTGCGGGACTGGCCGGAGCACACCACCCAGCCGGGCGACGCCCTGCGCGAGATCCTCGTGGCCATGGGATGCACGGTCGAACGGGTCACGGGGCCCGACGCGGGCCTCCGGGTCACCGGCGGCGACACGATCGCGGGCATCGACCTCGACATGCACGACATCGGCGAGCTGACCCCGGCGGTCGCCGCCCTGTGCGCGCTCGCCGACTCCCCCTCGCACCTGCGCGGCATCGGCCACATCCGCGGCCACGAGACCGACCGGCTGGCCGCGCTGGCCACCGAGCTGACCGGCCTCGGCGCCGACGTCACCGAGCACGCCGACGGACTGACCATCCGTCCCGCGGCCCTGCACGGCGGCGTCTTCCACACCTACGCCGACCACCGGATGGCCCACGCCGGCGTCATCGTCGGCTCCGCCGTCGACGGGGTCCTGGTCGAGGACATCGCCACCACCGGCAAGACCTTCCCGGACTTCGCCGGTGTTTGGACCGGGGTGGTGGGTCCGGCGTGAGCGGTCGGTACGACGAGCACGACCACGAGCACTACGAGCGGCCGCGCCGTCGTACCCGCCCCCGCACCAAGGACCGTCCGACCTACGACGACGCCGTCGACGGGGTCGTCGTCACCGTCGACCGGGGGCGCTTCACCCTCCTCGTCGACGGCACCACGGTGATGGCGATGAAGTCACGCCCCCTGGGCCGCAAGGGCGTCGTGGTCGGCGACCGGGTCCGCGTCGTCGGCGACACGTCGGGCGCCGACGGCTCGCTGGCCCGGATCGTCGAGGTCGTCGAGCGCACCACGACCCTGCGCCGCACGGCCGACGACGACGACCCGGTGGAGCGCGTCATCGTCTCCAACGCCGACCAGCTCGTCGTGGTCACCGCCCTCGCCGACCCCGAGCCGCGGCCGCGGCTCATCGACCGGGCGCTCGTGGCGGCGTACGACGCGGGCATGTCGCCGCTGCTCTGCCTCACCAAGGCGGACCTCGCGGACCCCGAGACGCTGCTGTCGACCTACCGCTCCCTGGGCGTGCCGTGGGTGGTCACCCAGCTCAAGGGACCGGGCGGCGGCGACGTCGAGGAGCTGAGGGCGCGGCTGCGCGGGCGCACCAGCGTGCTCGTGGGCCACAGTGGGGTGGGCAAGTCCACCCTCGTCAACGCGCTGGTGCCGACCGCCCGGCGCGACGTGGGTGTGGTCAACGCCGTGACCGGGCGCGGCCGGCACACCTCGACCTCGGCCTACCTGCTGGCGCTGCCCGACGACGAGGGCTGGATCATCGACACGCCCGGCATCCGGTCCTTCGGCCTCGCCCACGTGCAGCCCGAGGACCTCATCGGCGCCTTCCCCGACCTGGAGGAGATGACCGAGGACTGCCCCCGCGGCTGCACCCACGGCACCGAGGAGCCCGAGTGCGGGCTCGACGAGGCGGTGGCGGCCGGCGAGGCGGACACCGACCGGGTCCAGTCCTTCCGGCGGCTGCTGGCCGCGCGCTCCGTCGACGAGTACTGACGCGTCAGCCCCACACGGCCCGCGACCCGGAGTCGCCGGCGAGGAAGACCAGCACCGCCAGGGTCCCCGCCGCCACGGTCACGAGCACGACCGCCGGGACCCCGAAGACGGGGTTGGACTCCCGCGCGCCGCGACCCGAGGCCAGCGCGGAGGGGCCGCCGAGCGCCCACGCGCCCAGCGCGACCGCGCCGACGTAGGCAAGGGAGGCGATGCGCAGCAGCTCGCCCCACTCCTGGTGGTCCTCGACGAGCGGTGCGAGCTGGGGCCGGGCCTCGAGCAGGCTCTCCCCCGCCGCCACGGCGAGGAGGCTCGTGACCGCGGTCAGCACCGCGAGCGCGACCAGCGGCCACCGCAGCAGCCAGCGCCACGCCGGGACGAACGCGTAGGCGAGCCCCGTCAGGGCGGCCAGGGGTCCCAGCACCACGACGGCGTGGACCACGAGCGGGTGGAGCGGCAGTCCGTTGAACTCCATGGATGCACGGTAGAGCCCGATGCTGGCAATAGCCTGTGGACATGCCCATCACCGGACCAGGCCACATCGACTACACCGACGACCTCCGGTTGGCGCACGTCCTGGCCGACGACGCGGACTCCCTGACGCAGGCGAGGTTCAAGGCGCTCGACCTCCACGTGATGAGCAAGCCGGACCTCACGCCGGTCACAGACGCCGACCAGGCCGTGGAGGAGGGCATCCGCCGCACCCTCTCCCGCGTCCGGTCGCGTGACGCCGTGCTCGGCGAGGAGCAGGGGTCCAGCGGCCACAGCCAGCGGCGCTGGATCGTCGACCCGATCGACGGCACCAAGAACTTCGTCCGCGGCGTGCCCGTGTGGGCCACCCTGATCGCCCTGGCCGTCGACGACGAGGTCGTGCTGGGCGTGGTCTCGGCGCCGCAGCTGCAGCGTCGCTGGTGGGCGTCCCAGGGCCACGGCGCCTGGACCGGCCGCTCGCTGCTCAAGGCGACCCAGTGCCAGGTCTCCGACGTACGCCGCCTCGAGGACGCGTCGCTCTCCTACAGCTCGCTGTCCGGCTGGGACGAGCGGGACCGGCTCTCGGACTTCATCTCGCTCTCGCGCCGGTGCTGGCGCACCCGGGCCTACGGCGACTTCTGGTCCTACATGCTGCTCGCCGAGGGCACCGTCGACATCGCCGCCGAGCCCGAGCTCGAGCTCTACGACATGGCCGCGCTCGACGTGATCGTCCGCGAGGCCGGCGGCAGGTTCACCTCCCTCGACGGCACCGACGGGCCCTTCGGCGGCAACGCCCTGGCCTCCAACGGGCACCTGCACGAGGCAGCGCTGGCGTTCCTCGGCTCGCTGCCCGACGACCACGACGACCCCGACTACCGGCCCTCGGGACCCGGGTCCGTGCACGACCTGCGCGGCCGCCAGACACCGCCGACCGTCGCCGACTGACGGCGCGGGCAGGCGCACACCGGCCCCGGACTGCCCCCTGTTGCCGGGCGTCGCGAGTGGCTAGCGTTGAGCCCCAGACCGCGAACCCCGGAGGTGGCGCAATGCGCATCAAGGACATCCTCACTGCCAAGCCGAGCTCCGAGGTCGTGACGATCAGTCCCGACGCGCCGGTGCGTGACCTCATCGCCCTGCTGGCCGAGCACAACATCGGCGCGGTCATCGTCAGCTCCGACGGCTCCTCGGTCACCGGGATCGTGAGCGAGCGGGACGTCGTACGCCGCCTCGGCACCGACACCGGCGTGCTCGATGCCTCCGTGGGCGACATCATGACCGTCGAGGTGCAGACCTGCGCCGGCGACGACTCCCTCACCGACCTGATGAAGACGATGACCGAGCGCCGCATCCGGCACCTCCCGGTGGTGGCCGACGGGAGGCTGACCGGCATCATCAGCATCGGGGACGTGGTGAAGCACCGCATCGGCGAGCTCGAGTTCGAGCGCGACCAGCTCGACCACTACGTCCACCAGACCTGACACCCACCGGAAGGCACTGACATGGACAAGCCCGACGTCGACCCGCACATGGGAGACGCACCCACCGACCTCGAGGTCACCGACCTGGCCGAGGGCGAGGGCGCCGAGGCGACGAGCGGATCGACCGTGTCGGTCCACTACGTCGGCGTGGCCCACTCGACCGGCGAGGAGTTCGACGCGTCCTACAACCGCGGCACCCCGCTCCAGTTCCGCCTCGGCATCGGCCAGGTCATCCAGGGCTGGGACGAGGGCGTGCAGGGCATGAAGGTCGGCGGCCGCCGCCGCATCGTGATCCCGCCGCACCTCGGGTACGGCGACCGCGGCGCCGGCGGCGTCATCAAGCCCGGCGAGACGCTGATCTTCGTGGTGGACCTGATCGAGGTGCGCTGACCGCGCCGTCCGGGAATCACCGGCTGGCCGGTGGTTCAGTGGGTTGGCGCGCACTGCAGCGTGGCCGAACCCACGGGATCACCGGGCGCCCGGTGATTCCGCTCGGCTACCAGGGGACGTCGATCTCGGCGTCCCCTGACGCCACCCGGGCCGACGCCGGCCCGAGGGTCACGACGTCGCCGGGGACCAGCTGACGGCCCCGGCGCGTCTCGACCTCGCCGTTGACGCGCACGGCGCCGTCGGCCAGCAGCGGCTTGGCCTCCGAGCCGCTCTCGATGAGGTTGGCGAGCTTGAGGAACTGGCCCAGCCGGATCGTCTCGTCCCGGATCGGGACGTCCACCGGGTCACTGGCTTCAGTCATGGGATCAGTGAACCAGCAGTGAGACGGCGTGGATCAGCACACCCACCAGGCCGCCGACGATGGTGCCGTTGATCCGGATGAACTGCAGGTCGCGCCCCACGTGCAGCTCGATGCGCCGCGCGGCCTCCTTGCCGTCCCAGCGCTCGATGGTGTGGGTGATGACGGCCGTGAGCTCGGCGCCGTACCGCGAGACACCGAAGACGACGACGTCGGCGGCCGCGCGGTCGATGCGCTCGCGCAGGCCTGCGTCGGTGCGCAGCCGCCCGGAGAAGGCGTTGAGCTCCTCGAGGAGCCGCTGCCGCACGGCACCGTCGCGGTCGTGGACGGAGGTGAGCAGCGCCGAGCGCATCGCCTTCCACAGCGAGATCGCCGTGCTCACCACCTGCGGGTGGTCGAGCAGCCGCTCCTTGAACCGCTCGGCCCGCTCCCGGGTGACGTCGTCGACGAGGAGGTCGTGGCCGAGCTGGGCCAGCATCGAGTCGAGCGCGGCACGGGCGTGGTGGTCCGGGTCGTCGCGGATGTCCTCGATCCAGCGCACCGCCTCGGCGTGGATGCGCACGGTGACGGCCTCGTTGAGCCGCGGCGGGGCCCACCACGGGGCCCGCTCGCTGAGCACCTCGACGAAGGTGTCGGGGTTGTGCACCAGCCAGCGGTGCAGCTCGTCGAGCGCGAGGTCGACGACACCGTGGTGCAGGTCGTCGCGCACCATCTCCGAGACCAGGCTGCCGAGCAGCGGGGCGATGGGCTCGTCCCGGAAGCGCGGCACGAAGGCGTTGGTCACCAGGTCGGCGATGTGCTCGTCGCGGACCCGGCGCAGCGCGATCTCCGCCACGTCGGCCACCTCGTCGACGAGGCGCCGGGCGTTGGCCGGGTCAGAGAGCCAGTCCCCTGCCCGGGCGGAGATGGTCGCCGCGGCCACCCGGTCGCGGACGATGTCCTCCTGGAGGAAGTTCTCCCCGACGAACTCCTGCAGGCCCTTGCCGAGCTCGTCCTTGCGCCGCGGGATGAGGGCGGTGTGCGGGATCGGCACCCCCAGCGGGTGCTTGAAGAGGGCCGTGACCGCGAACCAGTCGGCGATGGCGCCCACCATCGAGGCCTCGGCGCCGGCGTTGACGAACCCCCAGAACCCGTCGCGGCCCAGGGTCGCGGCGTAGACCACTGCGGCGAGCACCAGCAGCGACACCGCCACGGTCCGCATCCGGCGCAGCCCGCGGCGACGCGCCTCGTCCGCCCCGGGGTCGGGCGTGATGAGCGGCAGGGACCTGGTGGACGACGCGGTGGACGACGGGGTGGACACCGCGGAGGGGGGCGCAGCCATGCGCAGATCCTCCCCCGCCGGCCCACACCGCGCACCCTCGCGTCCACCCGCACGGGCGCCGACTACATTGACGCGCATGTCTCGCACGGTCATCACCTTCGGCACGTTCGACGTCTTCCACGTCGGGCACCTGCGCGTGCTGCAGCGGGCCGCGGCCCTGGGCGACCGCCTGGTGGTGGGGGTGTCGGCCGACGCGCTCAACATCCGCAAGAAGGGTCGGGCCCCGGTGTTCAGCGAGCGCGAGCGCATCGAGATCGTGTCCGCCCTGCGGGTCGTCGACGAGGTGTTCGTCGAGGAGAGCCTCGAGCTCAAGCGCGACTACGTCCTGGAGCACTCCGCGGACGTGCTGGTGATGGGCGACGACTGGGCCGGCCGCTTCGACGAGCTGTCCGACGTGTGCGAGGTGGTCTACCTGCCGCGCACCCCGGCCATCTCGACCACCGCCATCATCGAGCACATCGCGGATCTCTGAGGCGATCCATTCGCCCCTCCCCGGATCGCTCTGTAGCCTGTCCGGACTCCACCTGGAAGGGACCCGTGCGCACCCTCGCCACCTTCGCCCTCGCGGCCTGCCTCGGCCTGGGCCTCGCCACCCCGACCGGCCCTGCGACGGCCGCCGCGTCGGCCTCGTCCGCCCCGGCGCCGAGCCCCGACGGGCAGTCCCGCGACACCCTGGAGCTGCGCGACCAGTTCTTCGGCGCCGCCCCGGCCGACGGCCGGCTCGCCCGGTCCGCCCGAGCCGCGCTCGCCCGCCCCGAGTGGGAACCCGCGCTGCCGCAGGGCCGCGAGTGCACCGACACCGTGTGCGTGCACTACGTCGGCAGCGGCCAGGACGCGCCGCCGATGGCCAGCGGCACCGGAGGGGTGCCCGACTGGGTGGCCCTCACCCTGCAGACCGCCCACGCCTCCCTGGCCCGGATGGTCGAGCTCGGCTGGCCGCTGCCCCCCAGCGACCGCGGTGCCGGCGGCACGGCGCAGTTCGACATCTACCTCGAGGACGTCGGCCAGCAGGGCCTCTACGGCTACTGCGCCCCCGAGCACCTCGTCCCCGGTGAACGCAACGTCGCGTCGTCCTACTGCGTGCTCGACAACGACTTCACCGAGTTCCCGCTGCCGCCGGCACCGAGCATGCGGGTGACCGCGGCGCACGAGCTCTTCCACGCCGTGCAGTTCGGGCTCGACGCCCGGGAGGACGGCTGGTTCCTCGAGGCGACGGCCACCTGGATGGAGGAGCAGGTCACCGACGACGTCGACGACAACCGGCAGTACCTCCGCCACGGCCAGCTCGGCGACCCGCGCACGCCGCTCGACACGTTCGACAGCGGGCTGGGCTCCTACGGCAACTGGATCTTCTTCCAGAAGCTCACCCAGCGCTTCGGCGCCGAGGCCGTCCGCAAGGTGTGGCACCGGGCCGACGGGCGCCGGGGGCGACGCAACGACTTCTCGGTGCAGGCGGTGAAGCGCTTCGTCACCTCGCGGGGCGCCTCGTGGCCCCGCTTCTACGCGAGCTTCGTCGCCGCCAACCGCACGGCCCGCTCGTCGTACGCCGAGGGGTCGTCCTACCGGCCCACCAGGCCGCAGAGCCGTGCGCGGCTCGGCCGGGCCCGGCGCACGTGGTCGCGCTCGCTGCGGCTGGACCACCTCACCGGCCACGTCGCCTCCCTGCGCCCGGCCCCCGGCCTGCGCCGAGGACGGCTCCGCATCACCGTCGACGCGGGCCGGAGGGCCACCGCACCCGCGGCGCACGTCGTGGTGATCGGGCGCAAGGGCATCATCGGCCGCACCCCGGTCCGCCTCGACCGTCGCGGGCACGGCTCGCAGGTCGTGAAGTTCCGCCGCCCCAAGGTCCGCCGGGTCGAGGTGGTCCTGGCCAACGGGTCCACCCGCTACACCTGCAACCGGGGGAGCCAGTTCGCGTGCCACGGCAAGCCGCTCGACGACGGCAGCGACTTCCGGGTCTCGGCCCGCGTCCTGCGGTGACCGCAGCCCACCGCCCACCCGGCGGCACAGCCACTCGCCCCGGCCGACCGGCCCCGAAGGGAACCCTCGTGCGTCCGACCTCCGTCCTGCTGTCCCTCCTCACGAGCGCCGCCGTGGCGCTCGCGGTGCTCCCGGGCGTCCCCGCCACGGCGTCCGACGACGGTGAGCGGGGCGCGGCGGGCCGGGACCGGGCCGCCGTGGCCCGTCCGCCGCTGGAGCGGGCCGCCCCGGTGGCCCTCCCGCCCCAGGCCTCTCCGCGGGCCGCGCTCGGCGTGGCCGGCCGCGTGCTCCGGGGCGACGTCCGGACCGGCGACCCGTCGGCCACGGTGGCGCTGCGCGACCTGTGGATGGCTCGGCCCGACCTCACCGGCGCGGAGGCCGTCGAGGCCGACGCGCTCCTGGCCCGGCCGACCGACGGGCCCGACGACCCGTTCGGCAACGGCTACACCGTGCCCTCGACGCGCACCTGCGGCGCGCACGTGTGCGTCCACCACGTCGGCTCCACCGCCGACGCTCCCCCCAGCCAGGCGTGGGTCGACCTCAGCCTCGCGACCCTGGAGAACACCTACGCCCGAGAGGTCGGCGAGCTCGGCTACCGCGCCCCGCTCGGCGACCGCGCCGCCGGCGGCGACGACCGGCTCGACGTCTACCTCAAGGACCTCGGGACGGGCCTCTACGGCTACTGCGCCGCCGAGCACCGCAAGAAGGGGCGGACGGCGAGCGGCTTCTGCGTGCTCGACAACGACTACTCCCCCGCCCAGTTCCCGTCCGGCACCAGCCCGGAGGCCAACCTGGCCGTGACGGCCGCGCACGAGCTCTTCCACGCCGTGCAGTACGCCTATGACTACGCCGAGGACCCCTGGATGATGGAGTCCACGGCCACCTGGATGGAGGAGCGGGTCGCCGACCACGTCGACGACAACCGCCAGTACCTCCAGTACAGCCAGCTCAAGGCGCCGTTCGTGCCCCTCGACGCGTTCAGCTCCACCTACGGCTTCCAGTACGGCAACTGGATCTTCTGGGAGTACCTCACCCAGAGGTACTCCCAGGGCCTGGTCAAGAAGGCCTGGAAGGCTGCCGGCACGCGGAAGTCGGACGGCGGGCGCTACTCCGTGCAGGCGCTCGGGTCGGTGCTGCGCACGAAGGGCGGCCTCACCCGGGTGTACGCCGACTACGCGGCCGCCAACACGATGGCGTCCCGGGTCTACGAGGAGGGCGCGGCGTACGGCGACGCCCCGCCGCTCGCCGAGACCACGCTCTCGAAGGCGTCCCGCTCGTGGAGGAAGGGCACCCGGCTCGACCACCTCTCCGGCGACTCGGTGCGGGTCACCGCCGGGCCCGACCTCGCCGGCCGCAAGTGGCGGCTGAAGGTCCGCGTGGACGGACCCCCGCGCGCGTCCTCGCCCACGGCGACGGTCCTCCTCCACAAGGCGGACGGGACGGTCGGACGCAAGCGCGTTCGGCTCGACCGACGGGGCGACGGCTCGGTCACCGTGCCGTTCGGCGCGACCCGGGTCGGCGCCGTGACGGTGTCGCTGGCCAACGTCTCCACCCGTTACCGCTGCGGGCGCAAGACCCTGCTGGCCTGCGCCGGCGACTCGCGGGACGACAAGCGCAAGTTCGTGGTCCGCGCCACGGCGGTCAAGGCCTCCAAGCGCCGCCGCTGACGTCGCTCAGGCGTCCTGGGAGCACAGCGCCGCCAGCGCCCGCTCGCAGTGCGCCACCAGGCCCTCGAGGGTCTGGGTACGCCGGTCCGGGGGGCTCGCGCTCCACGTGAGCGCGCGGTCCTCGACGTAGGCCCACCAGGCGTGCACCACCGCGTGCAGGCCCGCGTCCAGGCCCAGCGCCGCCACGACGCGGTCGGTGGAGACCGAGCGGACGCTCTCGTGGACCTCCGCCAGCCGCGGATCGGCCACCCCGCTGCCGTGCACCAAGGTCAGGTAGAACGCCCGGCGCCGGTCGATCTGCTGCACCATCGCGGTGACCATCGTGCGGACCTGTGTGGGGCCGTCGTCGTCCTCAGCGGGAGCCGTGTTGCGCAGGATCCGGCGCCCCGCAGCGCCGATGCACGCGAGGTAGAAGTCGGTCTTGGTCGGGAAGTAGTGGAACAGCAGCCCGCGGGAGATGCCCGCCTCGGCGGCGATCTGGTCCATGGACAGGTCCTGGATCGGGGTGTCGATGATCTTGGACAGGCCGATCCCCACCAGCTGCCGGCGCCGGTCGTCGGCGCTGAGGCGGCGGCGTACGGTCTCGGACACGCTGTTGAGCGTTGCTCAACAATGTGCGTAGGGTCAACCCATGGACTTCTCCCTCTCCCCCCGGGCCAGCGACCTCCAGGCGCGCGTGCGCGACTTCATCGCCGCGGAGGTGGAGCCGGTCGAGGCCGACGTGCACGCGCAGGTCACCCGGCGGCGGGAGGCCGGCGAGGACCACTGGACCCCCGACCCGCGCATCGCCGAGCTGCAGGCCAAGGCACGCGCCCAGGGCCTGTGGAACCTCTTCCTGCCGGCCGAGCACGCCGGGTCGTACGCCGCCGACTTCGGCACCGACGGCGGCAAGGGGCTCAGCAACGTCGACTACGCCCCGCTCGCCGAGGCGATGGGCGGCTCCTTCCTGGCCCCGCTCGTCTTCAACTGCAACGCCCCCGACACCGGCAACATGGAGGTGCTGCTGCGCTACGGCACCGACGAGCAGCGGGCCACCTGGCTGGAGCCGCTGCTGCGCGGGGAGATCCGCAGCGCCTTCTGCATGACCGAGCCGGACGTCGCGAGCTCGGACGCGACCAACATGGCCGCCACCGCGGTCGTCGACGGCGACGAGGTGGTGATCAACGGCACCAAGTGGTGGTCGACCGGCATCGGCAACCCGGACTGCAAGATCCTGGTCTTCATGGGGCTCACCGACCCCGACGCCGACCGGCACTCGCGGCACACGATGGTGCTGGTCCCCCGCGACGCACCCGGCGTCAAGGTCGAGCGGATGCTCTCCACGATGGGCTACTACGACGAGCCGCTCGGCCACGGCGAGGTGTCCTTCGACGACGTCCGCGTCCCGGTGGGCAACATCCTCCTCGGCGAGGGCCGTGCCTTCGAGATCGCCCAGGGCCGCCTCGGTCCCGGGCGGGTCCACCACTGCATGCGCGCCATCGGGCTGGCGGAGAAGGCCCTCGCCCTGGCCTGCCGCCGGGCGTCCGAGCGCGTCGCGTTCGGCAAGCCGCTGTCCAGCCTGGGCGGCAACCGCGAGCGCATCGCCGAGGCAAGGATCGCCATCAACCGCTCGCGGATGCTGGTCCTGCACGCCGCCTGGCTCCTGGACCAGGGGATGTCGGTCGAGGCACTCTCGGCGGTCAGCGAGATCAAGGTCGAGGTCCCGCGGATGGCGCTCGACGTCATCGACATGGCCATCCAGCTGCACGGCGGAGGCGGCATGAGCGACGACTTCCCGCTCGCGGCGGCGTACGTCGGCGCCCGCACGCTGCGCCTGGCCGACGGCCCCGACGAGGTGCACCGCAACGTGGTCGCCAAGATCGAGCTGGGGAAGCACCGGTGAGCGCCGCATCGGCGCGTCGCGTCCTGGTGACCGGGGCCGCGTCCGGGCTCGGCGCGGCGCTGGTCGCCGCGTTCCGCGAGCGGGGCGACGAGGTGCTGGCCACCGACCGGGTCGAGGCCGACGGCATCGACCTGGTCCTGGACATCACCTCCGACGCCGACTGGGAGGCCGCCGTCGCGGCCGTCGAGCGACGCTGGGGCGGCCTCGACGTGCTGGTCAACAACGCCGGAGTTGCCGGTGGCGGCCGCATCGACCGCACCACGATCGAGGAGTGGCGGCGGATCACCGAGGTCAACCTCTTCGGTGTCGTCCGCGGCGTCACCGCCTTCACCCCGATGCTCAAGGCGCAGGGCTCGGGCCACGTCGTCAACGTCGCGTCGCTGGCCGGCCTCGTCCACCCCGCCGGCATGGGGTCCTACAACGCCACCAAGGCCGCGGTGGTCGCCTTCACCGAGACCGTCGGCCACGAGCTGGCCGGCTTCGGGGTGCGGGCGAGCGCGGTGTGCCCGTCGTACTTCCGGACCAACCTGATGGCCTCCATGGAGGGCAGCGACACCGCCCTCGGCGAGATCGTCAAGGGGCTGGTCGAGCGCTCCCCGATCACCGCCGAGCAGGTCGCCGCCGCGGTCCTGGCGGGCATCGACGCCGGCGACGACGTGATCGTGCCCGACGAGCCGGCACGCCAGGCCTTCGCCCTCAAGTGGGCCGACCGGGCGGCGTACGACCAGGTCATGCGGGCGCAGGCCGCCAAGCTCGAGGAGGCGGGTCGTGAGTGAGTCCGCCGGGTCCCCGGACCCGGTCCCGGGCGCCCGACCGGTCCGCGACGAGGACGCCTTCGACGTCGAGGCGGTCGCCGACTGGCTGCGCGCCCACGCGGCCGACGCGACCGGCCTCGAGGGCACGCCGGAGGTCCGGCAGTTCTCCGGAGGGGCGTCCAACCTCACCTACCTGCTGCGCTACCCCGGCGGCCGCGAGCTGATCCTGCGCCGGGCACCCGCCGGCACCAAGGCCCGGGGTGCGCACGACATGCACCGCGAGTTCGTCATCCAGTCGGCGCTGGCCCCGGTGTTCCCCTACGTCGCCCCGATGGTCGCCTTCTGCGACGACCCCGCGGTGATCGGCGCCGACTTCTACGCGATGGAGCGGATCGAGGGCGTCATCCCGCGGAGCGAGTGGCCCGCCGATGTACCCCTCTCCCCCGAGCAGGCGCGCGCGCTGTGCCTCGGCGCGGTCGACGTGCTCGTCGAGCTGCACAGCGTGGACCCCGAGGCTGCTGGGCTCACCTCGCTCGGCAAGGGCGAGGGCTACGTGCGGCGCCAGGTGGAGGGCTGGTCGACGCGCTACCGCAACGCGCGCACCGACGACGTCCCCGACTACGAGGACGTGATGGCCTGGCTGGCCGAGCACCAGCCGGCGGACGTCGCGACGTGCGTCATCCACAACGACTACAAGCTCGACAACCTCGTCCTCTCCCCCGACGACGTGACCCGCGTGGCCGGCGTCCTGGACTGGGAGATGGCCACGCTCGGCGACCCCTTGATGGACCTGGCCGGCTCGATGGCCTACTGGGTGGAGGCCGGTGACGACGAGGGCTGGCAGATGATGCGCCGGGTCCCGACGCACCTGCCCGGCATGCTGACCCGCGACGAGATCGTCACCCGCTACTGCGAGCGGATGGGCTTCTCGATCACCCCCGAGCAATGGCGCTTCTACGAGGTCTTCGGCCTGTTCCGGCTGGCGGTCATCGCCCAGCAGATCTACTACCGCTACGTCGCCGGACAGACCACCAACGAGGTCTACGGCCTCTTCGGCCACGCGGTGCGGATGGTCGGCACCCGGGTGGACGAGCTGATCGTCAGGTGAGCCAGGTCCTGCTGGTGCGCCATGGGCAGGCCTCGTGGGGCGCGGACGACTACGACGCCCTCTCCCCGCGCGGTGTCGAGCAGTCGGCCGTCCTGGGCGCGGCGCTGGCGGCGCGGGGCGTCGAGCCGACCCTGCTGCTCGCCGGGGCGATGCGGCGCCACCGCCAGACCGCCGCCGCCGCGGCCGAGGCGGCCGGCTGGGAGCTCGACGTGGCGACCGACGAGGGCTGGAACGAGTTCGACCACCTCCAGGTGCTCTCGCAGCACCCGACCCCCGAGGGAGTCGACGTGATGTCCAGCCGCGGCGCCTTCCAGCGATGGTTCGCCGGGGCCACCTCACGCTGGACCGGCGGGGCCCACGACGACGACTACACCGAGCCGTTCGCCGTCTTCACCGCCCGGGTCGAGGCCGCCCTGGAGCGCACCGTCGCCGCCGTGGCCGGTGGCGGGACGGCCGTGGTCTTCACCAGCGGCGGCCCGATGGGCTGGGTCGCCGCGTCCGCCCTCGCCGGGGACGCGACCACCTGGCTGCGCCTCAACGAGGTGACCGTCAACACCGGCGTCACCAAGCTCGTCACCGGCTCCCGCGGCACCACGCTGCTCACCGTCAACGAGCACTCCCACCTGCCCCTCGACGTCGTCACCTACCGATAGGAACCCCCATGTCGACCATCCTCATCACCGGCGCCTCGTCGGGACTCGGCGCCGAGATGGCCCGCCAGTTCGCGGCCCTGGGGCACGACCTGGCGCTGTGCGCCCGACGTACGGACAACCTCGACGCGCTGCGCGCCGAGATCACCGCCGCCCATCCGGGCGTGCGGGTGGAGGTGCGGGCGCTCGACGTCAACGACCACGACGCCGTCTTCCGTGTCTTCGGCGAGTTCCGCGACCTCTTCGGCTCGATCGACCGCGTGGTCGTCAACGCGGGGCTCGGCAAGGGCCAGCCGCTCGGCACCGGTCGCTTCGACGCCAACCGGGACACCGCGATGACCAACGTCATCGGGGCGCTGGCCCAGACCGAGGCCGCGGCGGAGATCTTCCGCGCCCAGAACTCCGGCCACCTGGTGATGATCTCCTCGATCTCGGCCATGCGCGGGATGCCCCGCAACATCACGACGTACGCCGCGACCAAGGCCGCCGTCGCGCACCTCGCCGAGGGCTTCCGCGCCGACGTGATGGGCACGCCGATCAAGGTGACCGTGCTCTACCCCGGCTACATCGTCTCGGAGATGTCCGCGACGTCTCGGACCACGCCCCTCGTCGCCTCGACCGAGCGGGGCGTGCGCTCGATGGTGGCGGCGATCGAGAAGGAGAAGGCCTCCGCCCGCGTCCCCGGCTGGCCGTGGGAGCCGGTCGGGTTCGCCCTCAAGCACCTGCCGCTCCCCGTCGCCCGCCGGCTGATGGGCTGACGTCCTGACGTCCTGACCCGCCCCGCCCGCCGGGTAGTTTGGGACGATCTCGTAGGTCGGATCGCGGTCTGACCTACGAGTTCGTCCCAAACTACCCAGGTGTGGGCGCTCGGGGACGGCGGCGGTCAGGCGTGGGCGGCCGTCCGGCCGGACGGGGTGAGGCGCCACTCCCCGTCCTCGCGCTCCACCAGTCCCATCCGCTCGAAGGCCTCGAGCCAGCCCTCCATCGGCCAGCGTCCCCAGCGACGCCGGAAGAGCGCGCCGTTGAGCAGGATGTCGGCGAGGTGCTCGACCGGCGGCGAGGACGTCGGGTGGTGCTGGTGGTAGGCCCGGGCTCCGCCCAGCCACCCCAGGGCGAGACCCGCCGAGGCGGCGGTGGCGGCGAAGTCGGTGTCCTCCGCGCCGTAGCCGACGTACCCCTCGAAGAAGCCGCCCGTACGCCGCCACGCGTCGGCGTGCAGGGCGAACGAGAGCGACCAGAACAGGTCGGGGTCACCGCCGAGCTGCTGCTCGCCCGGCGCGGGTGCCGGCCGGGCCGGGTGGGGGTCGTCGAGCGCGTCGAGACCGTCGAGGGGGTAGCCGTCGGGCCCCGGGGGCGGGAGGTAGGTGACGGGTCCCGACCAGAGCACGTCCGGTGCCCTCCGCACGGCGTGGGCGTAGGCCCCCACCAGCGACGGCCCGGCGAGGCAGTCGACGTCGAGGAAGACGAGCACGTCGGCACCGAGGTCGAGCGCGCGTGAGGCGGCGGCGTTGCGGGCCGCGGCGAGCGGCAGCATCCCGCCCTCCAGCTCGACGTCGACGACGACCGGCTGCGGAGGTCCGGGCCGCCACGACCGCACCGTGGGGTCCCCCATCGCGGCGACGACGTAGTGGTCCGGCGGGCCGCCGTGCACGAGGCTGGCGTGCTGGGCCCGGAGGTGCGCCCGTCGGCCGTGCACGAGCGTGACCACGGCGACGCTCACGACGGCACCCGGAGGTCGCTGGGGCTGCCCGTGGTGTCGCCACCCGCCGCGACCGCGTGCACGACGCCGACGAAGCGGTGCACGGCCCGCCCGTCGCACCAGCCGGCCCACCGGCCGCCGTCGAGCGCCGAGGCGCGCGCCAGGCGGGCACCCCACGCCACCTCCGGCCAGCCCTCGTGCACGACGGCCGGCCACCCGCCCCGGGCCAGCACGCCGGCCGTGGTGCGCTGCTCGTCGTGCGGGCGGTCCTGGGGGACGACGACGGCGGGGCGCCGGGCCGCGGCCACCTCGGCCAGCGCGTTCTGCCCCGCATGGGTGACGACCACGTCGGCCTCGCGCAGGGCCGTCGTCGGGTCCGCGACCCACGCCCCCGCCGGCCCCCCGAGCACCTGCCAGTCCCAGCCCGGCGAGGTCGCCCGCGCCCGGTCCAGCTGGTCGGCGGTGGGTCCGCCGCCGCCCGACCCGTTGAGCACGACCACGCGGCGTACGCCGGGGGGCGCGCCGTCACGACGGACGTCGCCGCGGAGCTCGTCCACGCCGAAGCGCGACAGCGCCCCCAGGCACTGCAGCCGGGCGGCGTCGGCGGACGCCAGACCGCGGACCATGCCACGGGCCGAGGGCGGCCAGAATGACACCAGCGCGCTGGACAGTCCGAGGCCGGCCCGGTGCGCCGCGTCGCCGCGCTCACCGGGCAGGACGACCGACACGACCGGCACCCCGTGCAGGCGCGCGAGGAGCGACACCTCCACGGACACGTCCGACACGAGCACCGAGGGCCGGTGCTCGGCGATCCAGGCGGACAGGGCCGCCATCCGGCACCGCAGCCCCTCGTCGTCGAGGGGGACCCAGTGCAGCTGTCCGCGGGCGGAGACGTCCCGGGGCTGCTGGTCGGCGTCGTCCCGGGCCAGCTGCACCCACTCGCCCGTCCAGGCCGCGGGCCGCGGGAGCGAGGAGAGCCCGACGACGGGCAGGCGGCACGCCTCGGCCAGCACCGTCGCCCGGTGCAGGTGCCCGTGGCCGTGGTGGTGGACGTAGTAGCCGATCACGCGACGACCTGCTCGTCGAGGACCTGGTCGTAGACCTCCTCGTAGGCGTCGACCATGCGCTCCAGCGAGCACCGCTCCTCCGCCAGCCGGCGGACGCGACGCCGGTCGAGCGTCGCCGCCTCGACCATGGCCCGGGCCAGCGCGTCGGGGTCGCGCGGGTCCGCGACGACCCCGGCGCCGGGGACGACGACCTCGCGCATCGCCCCCCGGTCCAGCGCCGCCACGGGCGTGCCGCAGGCCAGCGCCTCGGCGGCGACGAGCCCGTAGGGCTCCTCCCACTCCGGGGTCACCACCGCGACCCGGGCGCTGCCCACCAGCTCGCACAGGGCGCGCTGGTCGAGGTGCCCGACGTGGCGCACGTCGTCCCCCAGCCGGGGCAGGACCTCCCGCGCCACGTAGTCGGTGTCCAGCATCGGGCCGGCCAGCAGCAGCGGCATCCTCGCCCGGCGGGCCGCGTCGATCGCCAGGTGGGGCGCCTTCTCCGGCACGAGGCGGCCGCTCCAGACGGCCGGCCCGCCGCCGGGGCCCGCGACCCAGCGGTCGGTGTCCACCCCGTTGGGGATCGCCCGGCTCGCGACCGTGCCCGCCCAGGCATCGGCCGTGCACCGGCTGACGGCGACGAAGACAGCCCGCGGCGACGCGTGCACGAGCGCGGACCGCAGCCACGGCGTCGGCGGCGTGTGCAGGGTGGTCACCATCGGGACCGGGACCACGTCGGCCATCGCCACCGGGAGGTGGTGGGTGCTGTTGTTGTGGATGACGTCGTAGCGTCGGCCCCCCGAGCGCATCAGCTCGAGCATCAGCCCCTGGTAGGCGTGGTGCTCCTCCATCCACCAGTGGGGCGGGCTGGCCACGTCGGGCCGCTGCCCGGCGACGGTGCCCAGCTGCTCCACGGCCAGCTCGCGGACCCCGAGGGACGGGTCGGACCCCGGGGCGGCGAAGAGGGTCACCTCGTGGCCGCGGAGCGACAGGTGCCGCGCCAAGGCGTGGGTGTGGGCCTCCAGCCCACCGGCGAAGGGCTCGCTGATCGGGAACCGGCTCGACCCGATGATGCAGATCCGCAGCGGCGTCACGCGAGCAGGTCCCGGTAGAGCCCGAGGTGGGCGGCTGCCACCTCGTCTCGCTGTGCGGCACGGGCGTCGAGGTCCGCCGGCGGCGGCGGCGCCACCCGCGCCGTGCGCAGCGCCGTGCGCAGGCTGGGCACCCCGAGGCGGTGCTCGTCCATGGCGTAGGTCAGCACCGGCCCCTGGTCGGCGAAGTAGCCGCAGTCGGGCACCACCACGGTCGTCCCCAGGTCGCGGCACGCCTCCAGCCACCCGGAGTGCGTGCCGAAGCGGTAGGGCAGCACCGAGACGTCGAGCCCGGCGAGGTAGTCCCACAGGTCCTCGTCGGACAGGTAGTCGTGGACGCGCAGCTCGATGTCGCCGCTGCGCTCCGCGTCCGCGAGGTACGACGCCAGTGCGGGGTCGCGGCGGGCTCCGTCCTCGTCGAGGACGTCCCGGTGCCCGTTGACCACCAGCCGCGCGTCGGGCATCGCCCGGACCTCCTCGACCAGCGTGGGCAGGACGGCCAGCGGGTCCATGCTGGCGCGCAGGCTCTTGACGTGCAGGCCCACCGTCCACGGCCCCGTGCGCGGCCGCGCGCGCAAGCGCCGGGCGAGGTCGAGGTCGACCACGTGCGGGTGCGGCAGGACCAGCGCCTCCACGCCCCACCGACGCGCGACCTCCGCGGCCGCGCCCGGGGTCAGGGTGAGGACTGCGTCGGCCGCCGGGACCAGCACGTCGAGCTGGGCGTCGTGCTCGCGCCGGTCGCGGTGGTGCGGGTTGCGCAGGTCGTGGACCGTCAGCACGAGCGGGATGCCGCGCCCGCGCAGCACGTCGACGAGCTCGCGCAGCGATCCGGGGGTGCAGGTGTCGAAGCCGAACTGCACGTGGAACACGTCGATGTCGGCCGTCGCGGCCCACTCCGGCCTGAGCATCACCGGCGGCCACCACCGCTGCTGGGCCGACCGGCGCGCGTCGTCGGGGTCCGGGTCGGGCAACCGCTCGACGCCGCCGTCCCCCGCGACGGGCGACAGGCGCCGGACGTACACGTGGCCGGACGGCACGCTCGCGACGCGCAACCGCTCCCGGCCGGACCGGACGTGGGGTCCCGGGGCCTCCCTCGTGATGCTCACGAGGGGTGCCGTTACCCGTTCGCGCCGGGCCATGCGCCGGCTCCACCCCTAAGGGCTGCCGGCGACCCGGTCAGCGGGCGCGCGCCTCCAGCGCCTCGCTGAGCAGGCCGACCAGCGCCTCGAGCTGGACGTCGACCGAGGACGCGACCTCGTCCGCGCCGTCGAGCGCCCGGGCCGCCAGCCCGGCCTTGCTGTCGATGAGCTCGGCGATCTTGGAGTCGATCGTCTGGGCGGCGATGATCCGCCACGCCGTGACCGGCTCGGACTGCCCGATGCGGTGGATGCGGTCGATGGCCTGGGTCTGCTCGGCGTCGGTCCACGAGAGCTCCGCGAGCACCATGTTGGACGCGACCTGGAGGTTGAGGCCGACGCCTGCCGCGGTGAGCGAGCACACGATGATCGAAGTCTCGGGGTCGTCGGTGAACGACTCGATGGCCGCCGCGCGCGCCTTGGCGCTCTGGTCGCCCCGGATCGAGACGTACGAGATGCCCCGGCGGGCGAAGCTCTCCTCTGCCTCGTCCATGACCGCGACGTGCTTGGCGAAGAACACCACCTTGCCGACGCTGCGGGCCAGCTGGGCGGTGTAGTCGGCGGCGAGGCCGGCCTTGGCCTGCCCGATGCGGCGCATCATGGAGAAGACGTTCTCGCCGTCCTTGGCGGCCTCCATGTCCTCGCGCTCCCACTTCGCCACGCGGCGTACGAGGTCGCGGTCGATGCCGACGACCTCCGGGCCGGACGTGCGGGCCTCGAGCGCCGCGTCGTAGCGGGCCACCAGGCGGCGGGCGAGCTCGCGCTCGGCCTCGCGGATGGAGCGGCCCTCGGCGCCCTCGAGCTCGACCGGCAGGTCGGCCACCCGGCGGGCGGGGATGTCGGCGGCGACGTCGATCTTCCGGCGCCGCACGATGCCCATCTCGATGACCGAGCGGCGCGCGTTGGGGTAGAAGCCCGGTTCGCCGGGCATCAGGCCGGTGTCCTCGAGCTTGTTCATCAGCTCGGCGCGCGGCTTCTGGTCGTCGATCCAGCCGAGGAACTGCCAGATGGCCCGGAAGTCCTCGATGTCGTTGATGAGCGGGGTGCCGGTCAGCGCCATGAGCAGCGGACGCGCCACCCGGGCACGGATGCGCTCGGACAGCTCGAGCACGTGCTGGCTGCGCTGGGAGGACTTGTTCTTGATGAAGTGCGCCTCGTCGACCACCATGCCGCGGAAGCCGTGGTCGCCCAGCCAGCCGACGTGCCGGTCCAGCACCTCGTAGTTGACCACCACGATGTCGGCGAACCCGTCGACGTCCTCGCCGTCGCCGTGGATGACGGTGACGGTGCGGTGCGGCGTCCAGAGGCTGACCTCGCGGGCCCAGTTGGCCTTGACGACGTTGGGCACCACGCACAGCAGCGGGTAGGCGTCCGCGGCCTGCGCCGCCATCAGCGCCTGCGCGGTCTTGCCCAGGCCGGGCTCGTCGGCGAGCAGGAAGGTGCGGTGACCCTGGGCCGCGGCCGCGACGAGCTGCTTCTGGTGGGGCATCAGCGCGACGCCGGGCACGCGGGCCGCGTCGGGCTCGGGCAGCTGCATGCAGGCCGCCGCCCCGCCGCCGACGTACTCGAAGGACTTGAAGAGCGGCTCCAGCAGCTCCCAGTTGGCGAGCCGGCGCGCCTGGACGCGGTTGAGCTCGGCGGCGGAGAAGTCCGGTCGCAGGAACGGGTTGGCCAGCTGTCGCGAGATCACCGACTGGGGTACGACGCGGCGCGGCGACGTGGTCGCGGCGGTGTCGGGCTTGGGCGGCTCGATCTCCTCGGGGGCGTCGACGCCGGCCTGCTTGAGCATCTGGCGGCGCAGCGCGCGGGCGCCGTCGGAGACCTCGGCGTCCTCGGCGAGGAGCTGGAGCAGGGAGGTGTCCCGCGCGGCGGTCTTGGCCAGGATGGTGGCGATGCCGTCGAGCCGCTTGAGCTGCTCGGCCTTGCGACCCTCCGCGACCTCGGTGTCGGCGTTGATCCGCGACCGCTCCTCGCGCACCAGCAGCGCGACGACCTGGAAGGTCGCGCGGCCGTGGGGCATGACCTTGCCGCGCTCGGCGGCC
The DNA here is from genome assembly GCF_003047295.1 of Nocardioides sediminis. Classification (GTDB taxonomy): domain Bacteria; phylum Actinomycetota; class Actinomycetes; order Propionibacteriales; family Nocardioidaceae; genus Nocardioides; species Nocardioides sediminis. Next base: position 634,480 of record NZ_PZYZ01000002.1, on the reverse strand, counting down.
TGCTCGACCTCGCGCACGGCGCGGGCGAGCACCGGGATGATGCCCTCGTTGTCCAGGCGCTTGACCTTGGTGTTCCCACCACGGCGCTGCGCGGTCTGGCGTCGGCCTCGCTGAGCCACTCACGTCCTCCTCGGATGCCCGGCGTTCCTACGCCGGACAACGTCGCCGCACGCGTCCTGCCCGGTGCGACGCTGCCTCCCCGGGCCGCGCGGTCGTGACAGAAGGTCACGCGAGCTGGCGAATGCCGGGGCTCTGCCTCCCGGATCTGGCTCGATCGAGCGGCTGAGTGGGCTCCATGCTACCTCCGTCACGGAGGAAACCGTGCACCGGCGAGTCCCGGGCGGGCCGCGCACCGGTCCAGTCAGGTCCAGTCAGCTCGGGTCGCCTCTGGCGTCAGGCGGCCCGTGACCTCGATGCTGTGCCTCGTGAAGGTCCACCACCTCAACTGCGGCACCATGCGCCCGGCCCTGACCCCGGAGCTGGTGTGCCACGTCCTGCTCGTCGAGGCGCCGACCGGCCTGGTGCTGGTCGACTCCGGTTTCGGCCTCGAGGACGTCCGCGACCCCGCCCGCCGCCTCGGAGCGACCCGGCGCCTCGTGCGGCCGGTCCTGGACCCCGACGAGACCGCGGTCCGGCAGGTCGAGGCCCTGGGGTTCTCGCCCCGCGACGTCACCGCCGTCGTGCTCACCCACTTCGACTCCGACCACGTGGGCGGTCTCGCCGACTTCCCGGGCGCCGTCGTGCACGCGACCTCCAACGAGCTGGGCGCCGCCCTCGCCCCGCGGACCCGCGTCGAGCGGCACCGCTACCGCCCCGCGCAGCGCGCCCACGCGCCGACGCTCGTCGAGCACTCCCCCGCCGCCGGCGACGGCTGGTGGGGCTTCACCGCGGTCGAGCTCGAAGACATCGCGCCGGGCATCGTGTTCATCGCCCTGCCCGGGCACACGCGCGGCCACGCGGCCGTCGCGGTCGACGCGGGCGACCACTGGGTCTTCCACGCCGGCGACGCCTTCTACCACCACGGGCAGCTCGACGGGTCAGGCTCCGCGCCGGCCACCCTGCGGTCCATGGAGCGCGCGGTGGCCCACGACCGGGACATGGTCGCGGCCAACCACCGGCGGCTCGCCGGGATGTACGACGCTCGCGAGCCCGGGGTGCTCCTGGTCAACTCCCACGACCCGCTCCTGCTCGAGCAGGCGCAGCGGGCCGGCGGCGGCCGGCACGCCCGGCGTCCCGACGAGGCCCACTGAGCCGGCTCGGCGCTCAGGCGTCCGACGCCACCTTGACGAGCAGCTTGCCGACGTTGCGCCCGGCGAGCAGCCCGCGGAACGCCTCCGGCGCCGCCTCGAGTCCCTCGACCACGTCCTCGCGGTGGCGCACCGACCCGTCGGCCACCCAGGCGCCCATGTCGCGCAGGAACGCGTCGTGGTGGGTCGCCACGAACTCGTCCTGGATGAAGCCGCGCACCGTCAGGCTCAGCGACAGCACCTTGCCCATGAAGCCGGGCAGCTGGTCGGGCCCCTCGGGGGCGCTGGTCGCGTTGTAGTTCGCCACGAGCCCGCAGACCGGGATGCGCGCGAAGCGGTTGAGGCGCCGCGTCACCGCCGCCGCGACCGCACCGCCGACGTTCTCGAAGTAGACGTCGATGCCGTCGGGGGTCGCCGCCGCGAGGTCCTCGACGAAGGTCGTCGACCGGTGGTCGACGGCCGCGTCGAAGCCGTAGTCCTCCCGCAGGATGCGGCACTTCTCCGGGCCGCCCGCGATACCGACGGCACGCGCGCCCTTGATCCTGGCGATCTGCCCGACCGCGGAGCCGACGGGTCCCGCGGCGGCGGCGACGACCACCGTCTCCCCCGGCTGCGGACGACCGAGCTCGAGGAGGCCGGCGTACGCCGTGAAGCCGGGCATGCCGAGCACGCCCAACGCCGTGCTGACCGGGGCGACCGCGGGGTCGAGCCGGCGGGTGTGCCGCGCGTCCACGACAGCGTGGGTCTGCCAACCGGCGAACGCGAGCACGACGTCGCCGGGCTTGCGGGACTCCGCGCGCGACTCCACGACCTCGCACACCGTGCCGCCGAGCATGACGTCACCGATCTCCAGCGGGGCGGCGTACGACTTGGCCGTGCTCATCCGGCCACGCATGTAGGGGTCGAGCGAGAGGTAGAGGGTGCGGAGGAGAACCTGGCCCTCGGCGAGGTCCGGCAGCTCCTCGGTGGTCACCTCGAAGTCGCTGTCGAGGGGCTCTCCGACGGGTCGGGCGGCAAGGCGGATCTGGGTCGACGTGGTCATGCACCCATTCAAGGTCATGCCCCGCGTGCCACGATCGGGGGGCTGCGCCACCGACCCGAGGAGGACCCATGGCCCCGAAGATCGCGACCAACACCCGCGTCGAGCGCGACGGGCTCCTGGACTTCGTCCGGCCGCGGCACCGCATGGTGCTCATCACCCGGCGCCGCGACGGCAGCCCCCAGGCCTCGCCGGTGACCGGCGGGGTCGACGACTCCGGACGCATCGTCATCGCGACGTACCCCCAGCGCGCCAAGACCCGCAACGCCCGCCGCGAGCCGGAGGTCAGTGTCCTGGTGGTCTCCGACGAGTGGGACGACCCGTGGGTGCAGGTCGACGGGACGGCCGAGGTCGTCGACGCGGCCGACGACGTCGAGCCGTTCGTGGAGTACTTCCGCAACATCGCCGGCGAGCACTCGGACTGGGACGAGTACCGCGAGGCGATGCGCGACCAGGGCAAGTCGCTCATCCGGGTCACCCCCACCGGCTGGGGCCCGGTCGCGACCGGCGGCTTCCCGCCGGAGGTCGAGCGCGACTGAGACCGTCGTCCCGCGCCCGCCGACCTTGGACCCTGTCGTCGGCCGGCCCTCCGCTGGGATCGTCGGGGCAGGAGCCCGACCGGGCTCCGGGACGGGGAGGGCACGATGACGCGCATCGCCGGAGAGGTGGTGATCGAGGCGCCGGTCGAAGAGGTCTTCGACCTGGTCGCCGACGAGCGCAACGAGCCGGTCTACAACCCGCGGATCGTCCGCGCGGAGAAGGTCGGCGACAAGCCCGTGGGTCCGGGCGCGAGGTACGCCGTGGAGCCCCGAGGCACCGGACGGCGTGGCGAGATGACGGTCGAGACCGTGGAGTACGACCGACCGCGCCGACTCCGCAACGTGGTGGTCTCGTCCTACCTCATGGTCGACGGGGTGCTCGCCTTCACCCCGGTCGGGGACCACACGCGGCTGCGGTGGGACTGGGACATGCGCCTGGTCGGACCGGTGCGGCTGTTCTCGCCGCTGCTCGCCCTGGTCGGTCCACGCTGGGAGCGCCGCAACTGGGTCGGCCTCAAGGAGCACGTCGAGTCCCGTCGGACGCCACCCGGCGCGACGGGTTGAAGACGGGCTAGCGCGAGGTGCGCGACAGCTCCGCCTGCTGGAGCCAGCGTGGCGGGACCGGGTCGAGGAGGCGGCCCGAGCGCCACGACCGCTGCACGACCACGGCGGCGACGAGGGCACCGAGCGTCCCCAGGGTCAGGTCGCCCAGCGTGTCGGCGTAGGCGAACTCCCGCTCCGTCGAGCGGCTCAGGAACGCGAAGTACTCACCCAGCTCCCAGGCGATGGCCGCCGTGGCCCCGAAGGCCAGGCAGCGCTCGAGCACCCGCGGCAGGGTGCTGTCGCGGGGCAACGTGAGGAGGATGAACGCCGCGGCCAGCAGGCCGGTGTTCATGAAGTGCATCCAGTCGTCGAACCAGACCACCGTGTCGTAGAGGTCCATCCGGTTGCCGAGGACGTCGGTGAAGCAGGTGATGGTGACCAGCAGGTCGGGGATCCACGGGAACGCCATGCGCTCACGCCACCACGTCCACCAGATGAAGGGCACCGCGAAGGACGCCAGCGGGTAGCCCACCGCGCGCACCCCGGCGGCCTTGTCGCGCATGTGGCCCAGGTCCGGGTAGAGGAGCGCGAGCACGAGCAGCAGGACCAGTCCCGCCTTGGCGGTCACGTTGACCGTCTTGGCGATCCCCGGCGTGGCCGCGGGCGCCAGCACCACCTCGGTCAACCCGCACACCCCACGCTCGCCTGTGCCCCCGGCGGGCGCATCGACCCTCATCGTCTCACCCCCGTGGTGGGGACGACGAACCGACGGCGCGCCGCCGCGCGCAGGAGTGACGCGAGGCACGTCCCGTCGCTCGCGCACCTGCGCAGGAATGGCGCCCGGTATGTGCCGTCGGTGGCGCACCTGCGCAGGAATGGTGCCCGGCACGTGCTGTCGGTTGCGCAGGTGCGCGACCGACGACCAGACCTGCTGCCCTATACCTGCGCACGTGCGCAGGGTGTCGGGACCATCAGGTCATCGGTGCTTCCCGGCGGGTGGATCGGCTCAGGGCGTCGTGGGCGTCGTGGGCGTCGTCTGGATGGCCGTGATCGCGATCGTGTAGACGATGTCCTCGACCAGCGCGCCCCGCGACAGGTCGTTGACCGGCTTGGCCAGGCCCTGCAGCATCGGCCCGATCGAGATCACGTCGGCGCTGCGCTGCACGGCCTTGTACGTCGTGTTGCCGGTGTTGAGGTCGGGGAAGACGAAGACGGTGGCGCGCCCCGCGACGGGGCTGCCCGGGGCCTTGCTGTGGGCGACCGACGCGATGGCGGCGGCGTCGTACTGGAGCGGACCGTCGACGAGCAGGTCGGGCGCGCGCTCGCGCACCAGCCGGGTCGCCTCGGTCACCTTGACGACGTCGGCCCCCGATCCCGACGTCCCGGTGCTGAAGCTGATCATCGCCACCCGCGGCTCGATCCCGAAGCGACGGGCGGAGGCGGCGCTCTGGAGGGCGATGTCGGCGAGCTGGTGGGCGTCGGGGTCGGGGTTGACGGCGCAGTCGCCGTAGATCACGACCTCGTCGGGCAGGCACATGAAGAAGACCGAGGAGACCAGCTGGACACCGGGCGCCGGACCCAGCAGCTGGAGCGCCGGGCGCAGAGTGGCGGCCGTGGTGTGCACCGCCCCGGCGACCATGCCGTCGACCTCGTCGAGCCGGAGCATCATCGTGCCGAGCGTGATGGGGTCGTCGAGCTGGTTGCGGGCGATGTCGGGGGTCATGCCCTTGTGGCGGCGCGCCTCCACGAGCGCGTCGACGTACCGCTCGCTCACCGCGGCGGGGTCGACCACCTCGAGCTCGTCGGGCAGGGTGAGCCCCTGCGCCTCGGCCTGGGCGGCCACCTCGTCGGGGGCGCCGAGCAGGACGCACCGGGCGATGCCCATCTCGTGGGCGGTCACGGCCGCCCGCACGGTGCGGGGCTCGGTGCCCTCCGGCAGCACGATGCGGCGGTGCGCCTCGCGGGCCCTGGTCACGAGGCGCCGGCGGAAGGCCGGCGGGCTCAGCCGCGGGACGTGGTCGGGCGTGGGGAGCGTGGCCAGCCAGCCGGGGTCGAGGGCGTCGGCCACGGTCGCCATGACGAGCGCGGCGCGCTCCCCGTCGTCGGTGGGCACCTCGGGGTCCATGTCGTGCACGGTGGTGGCGGTCTCGTAGCTGTTGCGCTCGGTGAGCAGGACGGGCAGGCCGGTGGCGGCGGCGGGACGGCACAGCTCCCAGACCCGGGGGTCGGGCTCCACGCCGAGGGTGAGCAGCAGGCCGGCGAAGCGGGTGCCGTTCATCGCCGCGAGGCACGCGCTGAGGATGATCTCGTCGCGGTCGCCCGGCACGATGAGCAGCAGCCCCTCCCGCAGCAGCGGGAGGATGCCGGGCACTGCCTGGGCGCCGACGATCACCTCCTTGACGCGTCGGTCCTGCTCGCCGGTGTTGAGCGCGCGGACGTCGAGGCCGCGCACCGCGTCGGACACCCGGGGCCAGCCCAGCTCGGGCTGGTAGGGCACCGCGCCGACCAGCGCCAGGTCGCGGCGACCCAGCAGGGCGCGGATCCGGTCGATCCGCTCGGGGGTCGGGTCGGCCACCCGGTTGACCACCGCGCCCACGATGCGCCGGCGCTCGCCGCCCTGGTAGGTGCGGGCGGTGATCTCCATCGTCTCCGCCAGGTGCTCGAGGTCGTCGGGACCGTCGGGGGCGCCGACCAGCAGGACGTCGGCGTCCAGGGCCTTGGCCAGGGCCACGTTGGTGCGCCCGGCGTAGACGAGCCCGGACCCCGGGACGAGGCCCTCCACCACGACGACGTCGTGCTCGGCCACGAGCGGCTCGGCCGCGGCGACCACGTCCTCCAGGAGCGCGTCGAGCTCGTTGCGCGACAGCGCCTGCTCCACGCGGTTGGCCGGGATCGGCTCGGGTGGCTTGAGCCCGGACGTGAGCCGGACCAGCGCGGTCGACCGGTCCTCGTCGGCCCCCCGGGCGCGGGGCTGCGCCAGCGGCTTGTAGAAGCCGACCGACACGCCCTGGCGCTCGAGCGCGTGCACCAGCCCGAGGCAGGTGGCCGTCAGCCCGACCCCGTGGCCGGTCGGTGCGACGAGCAGGGTGCGGGTCATCCGACTGCCTCCGTGGTGCGCGCGGCGAGCCGCACGGTGTCGCGGGCGATGAGCAGCTCCTCGTCGGTGGGTACGACGAGGGCCGTCCGGTCGCCGGGCCGGCTCACCCGACCGTCCGTCCCCCGGCCGTCGACAGCGTTGGCATCGGGGTCCTCCGCCAGCCCGAGCACGCCGAGACGGGACAGGACGCGGCGTCGTACCTCCGCGGAGTGCTCGCCGATGCCGCCGGTGAAGACGACCGCGTCGAGGCCCCCCAGCGCCACGGCCAGCGCGCCCACCGCCTTGGCCGCGCGGTAGCAGAAGACGTCGAGGGCCAGCCGGGCCCCCTCGGAGCCGTCGGCGGCCGCCTCGCAGACGGTCCGCATGTCGTTGCTGACGCCCGAGAGCCCGAGCAGCCCGCTGCGGGTGTTGAGCGCGTCGAGGACACCCCGGACGTCGAGGTCGAGGCGCTCGGCGACGTAGCCGAGCAGTCCCGGGTCGACGTCGCCGCTGCGCGTGCCCATCACGAGCCCCTCGAGCGGGGTCAGGCCCATGGTGGTGTCGACCGAGTCGCCGCCCCGGACCGCCGCCGCGCTGCACCCGTTGCCCAGGTGCAGGGTGACCAGGCGCAGGTCCTCGGCCGGCCGGCCCAGCAGCTCGGCCGCCCGCGCGCTGACGTAGCGGTGGCTGGTGCCGTGGAAGCCGTAGCGCCGCACCTGGTGGTCGTCGTACCACTCCTGCGGGACGGCGTAGCGGTAGGCGACCGGCGGCATCGTCTGGTGGAAGGCGGTGTCGAAGACGGCGACCTGCGCCAGCCCGGGGAGGGCGTCGCGGGCGGCCTCGATGCCCAGCAGGTTGGCAGGCATGTGCAGCGGTGCGAGGTTCACGAGCCCGTGGAGGTCGGCCAGGATCGCGTCGTCGACCGCGACCGACGCGCTGAAGTGGTCGCCCCCGTGCACCACCCGGTGGCCGACGCCGACGAGCCCGTCCCGTTCCTCGTCCCGCAGCGACTCCAGGAGGTGCGTCACCGCTCCGCGCGAGGACGGGTCGTCGGGCGTGCTCGTCCGCTCGTCCTCGCCCCGCCGCAGCCGGACCACCGCCTCGCTGCTGCCGAGGCGCTCCGCCAGCGCGGTGAGCCGGCGCTCGCCGGAGGCGGGGTCGACCAGCGCGAGCTTGACCGACGAGCTCCCACAGTTGAGCACGAGCACAGACACGAGGACAACGTAGCGACGCCACGTGGCGAATGCGACGCCCCGACGTCCCCGGTCACTCGGGGATCGTCACCACGTCGAGGATCGTGAGGCCCATGGAGGCGAGGAAGTTGATGACCCCGTGGAGCTCCGACCGGACGAGGACCTGACCGGTGGGCGTGGTCTGGGACGTGTCACGGCGGGCACACTGCGGACAGGCGCTGAGCAGGTCGTCGGTGACCTCGTCCTCCACGCGGATCATCACCCTGGCCACGGGGCGGCTCGCACTCACGGAGCGAACACGGCGAACACGGCGTCCCAGTCCCGGGCCATGCTGACCGTCGTCCACCCGGCGCGGCGGGCGACGTCGACGATCGGTTCCTGCTCCGTGAACGTCCCGGCACTGCTGGCGTAGGCGAACTCCCTGACGGCGTCGTCGTGGTCGACCAGCAGGGAGAGACGGGGCCCGTCGCCGCCAGCCGCCCACTCCAGCATCTCGCGGTCGCCCACCGAGTTGCCGGCCGCCATCACGGGGCGCCGGCCGAGCTGTGCCTGGATGGCGCCGACCTTCGCGGCTCCCTCGTTGGCCCCGCCGGACAGCGTCGCCGTGCGCCGCAGCCGCGGCCTCCCGTGGTCGTCGCGGTCGTAGTCGTAGGCGAGCATGGTGCCGACCACGCACTCGGGTGGCACGCCGTAGAGGTCGGCGCTGATGGCCCGCACGAACTCGGTGCCGCCGCCGGTGACGATGGTGACGGTGACCTCGCGCTCGCGGAGGGCGTCGAGGAGCTCCAGCATCGGCTGGTAGACCGCCGTGCGGTGGGGCCGGCCCAGCGTGGGGTGCTGTGCACGGGACATGAAGTCCCGGACGCTCGCAGTGAACTCCTCCGGGCTCCAGCCGCGGCAGAGGCCGGTGAGGGCCATCCCGACCCGCTCCAGTCCCATCTCACCGATCGCGGCCGTGTCGCCGGAGAGCACCGCCGCGAGCTCGGGCTGGTCGCCCAGCGTCGGGTCCTCCGCGACGGCCGCGGTGAGCCGGTCGACGAGGAAGTCGAGCTGGACGTAGGTCGGCCGCTCGCACCACAGCGTGCCGTCGTTGTCGAAGCAGGCGACACGCTCGTCCACCGGCCTGTCGGTGACGCCGTCCAGGAAGCCGACCAGCGCGTCGCGGGTCGCACCGGGCCGCCATGAGGGCAGCAGCTCGTCCACCGGCTCAGTCCTCGCCCGGGGGACCGGGACGCCGGACGCACCGGAAGCCGACGTGGCTCATGCCCGTGTCGACCATCTGGGGCCGGCGAGCAGCAGGTCGGTACCGCAGGCAGTAGCTGTCCGCACACAGGTGCGACCCGCCCTTGATGACCTTGCGGCCGGTCCGGAACTGGGGCTGGCGCGGGTCGAGGCTGCCCTCGACGTCACCGCCCCGTGGGTCGACCGGTGCGCAGCAGGCGGACCCGGCGTCGTCGGGATGGCGGCTGGTCCACCAGTCGTCGGTCCACTCCCAGACGTTGCCGGCCATGTCGTGGAGGCCGAAGCCGTTGGCCGGGAAGCTGCCGACCGGCGCGGTGCGGAGGTAGCCGCTCTCCCTCGAGTGCCGCCAGGGGAAGTCGGGACCGTCCCAGGTGTTGGCCATGATCCGACCGCCGGGACGCTTCTCCTCGCCCCACGTGTACGGCGCTCCGTCGAGCCCGCCGCGGGCGGCGTACTCCCACTCCGCCTCGGTCGGCAGGTCGAGTCCGGCCCAGTCGGCGTAGGCGCGCGCGTCGGCGTGGGCCACGTGCACGACGGGGTGGTCCGGGATCCGCTTGACCGAGCTGCCGGGACCGTACGGCGCCTGCCAGCTCGCCCCCGGTGTCCACGTCCACCACTGGCTCAGGTGGCGCAGGTCGACCGGGCCGGACGTCGGTGTGAACACCATCGAGCCGGGCACGAGGTTCTCCGGCGGCGCGTCGGGGAACTCCGCCGGATCCAGCGGCCGCTCGGCGACGGTGACGTAGCCGGTCCGGCGCACGAACCGTGCGAACTCGGCGTTGGTGACCGCCGTGGGGCTGATCGCGAAGGCGCCCACGCGCACCAGGTGGCTGGGCGCCTCCTCGGGGTAGTGGTCGTCGGAACCCATGCGAAACGCCCCGCCGGGCAGGTCGACGAGCTCGCGGCCGCGCTCAGGCGCTCGGGATGCCGGCACGCATCTTCTCCATCACCTTGCCCACCGTGAAGGTGGCCGCCTCCTGCCTCGGTGGGAACTCGACCAGGGACCTGAGCATCCGCGCGACGTAGGCCTGGGAGGGCACGAGCACCCAGGCGTGGTCGAGCAGCCAGTCGTAGTAGGTGTTCGACGTGATGTCGGCCCGCTCGTAGGGGTCGGTGCGCAGGTTGAAGATCTTGGGCACGCGGAGTTCCGTGTACGGCTCGGCCCACACGTTGAGCGTGCCGGTGGCTCGCTGCTCCATGAAGACGACCTTCCAGTTGTCGTAGCGCAGCGCGGTGAGGTCGCCGTCGTCGGAGACGTAGAAGAAGTGCTGGCGCGCGCTCTGGTCGGCGTCCCCCGAGATGTAGGCGAGCTGGTCGTGGCCGTCGAGGTGGACCTTGTACGACGCCCCCGCCAGGTCCGTGCCCTGCTTCAACCGGTCCTTCACGTCCGCGTCGCCCGCCGCCGCCAGCAGCGTCACGAACCAGTCGCCGTGGCTGACGATCCCGTTGCGCACCTCGCCGGCCGGGAAACGGCCGGGCCAGCGGACCATCGCCGGCACCCGGTAGGCGCCCTCCCAGTTGGAGTTCTTCTCGTTGCGGAACGGCGTCATGCCGCCGTCGGGCCAGGTGTTCATGTGCGGCCCGTTGTCGGTGGAGTAGATGACGATCGTGTCATCGGCCAGCCCCTGCCCGTCGAGCCAGTCGAGCACCTTCCCGACGAGCTCGTCGTGGTCGCACATCGTGTCGTGGTACTCCGACTGCCATCGACCGGCCTTGCCCCGGCTGCCGTCCTTGACGTGGGTGCGGAAGTGCATGTGGGTGGTGTTGAGCCACAGGAAGAACGGGGTCTCGGCGTCCTTCGCGTCGCGCATGAAGCGCAGTGCCTCGGGGACGACCTCGTCGTCGATGGTCTTCATCCGCTCCCTCGTGAGCGGACCGGTGTCCTCGATCCGCTGGGTGCCGTCCCCGTTGGCCCACGAGTGGATGACGCCACGCGGTCCGAAGTTCTTGCGGAAGTCGGGGAAGTCCTCCTCCGTCGGGTAGTCGTCGAGCTCGGGCTCCTCCTCGGCGTTGAGGTGGTAGAGGTTGCCGAAGAACTCGTCGAAGCCGTGCATGGTCGGCAGGAACTCGTCGCGGTCGCCGAAGTGGTTCTTGCCGAACTGGCCGGTGGCGTAGCCGAGGTTCTTCAGCGCCGTGGCGATGGTCGGGTCCTCCGCACGCAGCCCGATGTCGGCGCCCGGCATGCCCACCTTGGTGAGACCGGTGCGATAGGGGTTCTGCCCGGTGATGAAGGCCGCTCGGCCGGCCGTGCAGCTCTGCTCGCCGTAGTAGTCGGTGAAGCGCACCCCCTCGTGGGCGATCCGGTCGATGTTGGGCGTCCGGTAGCCCATCAGCCCGTCGCTGTAGCAGCTGAGGTTGCTGATGCCGATGTCGTCGCCCCAGATGACGAGGATGTTGGGAGCGTTGGCCATGCGAGCCTCCTGGCGGTCGTCCCCGGACCGGACGGTCTGCGGGCTGCCAAGCACGCTAGGACGACCCCGGGCCCTCATCCCTCACCTGATGCGGGTGATCGGGCATCACCCAGTCGCGGACCTCGGGCATGTCCTGCAGGTGCTCCACGACGTAGGCCTCGTGCGCCACGAGCCGCTCCTCGCACCACGCCTTGAGGTCGCTGGCCCCCGGCGGCGTGCGCCGGGCGTTGTTGATCGCGTCCATCACCAGGTGGTAGCGCGAGACCCGGTTGCGCACGACCATGTCGAAGGGCGTGGTCGTGGTGCCCTCCTCGATGAAGCCGCGCACCCGGAACCGGTCGGCGTCCGGGCGACCGTGGACGAGCTGGTGGATGGCCCCCGGGTAGCCGTGGAAGGCGAAGACCACGTCGACGTGGTCGGTGAACAGCTCGTTGAAGAGCGTCTCCCCCATCCCGTGCGGGTGGTCGCGGCCGCGCGTCAGCGCCATCAGGTCCACGACGTTGACCACGCGGGTGCGGAAGTGGGGCAGGTGCTCGCGCAGGATCCGGGCGGCGGCGACGGTCTCCATGGTGACCACGTCACCGGCGCACGCGAGCACGATGTCGGGGTCGGCGGTGCCGTCGTCCGTGCCGGCCCACTCCCACACCCCCGAGCCGCGCGCGCAGTGCTCGTCGGCCTCGGCGGCGGTGAGGTACTGCAGCTGGGGCTGCTTGTCGATGACGATGAGGTTGACGTACGACGTGGACCGCAGGCAGTGGTCGGCCACCGACAGCAGGCAGTTGGCGTCCGGGGGGAGGTAGACCCGGCCGATGGTGCCGCGGGTGTTGATGACGTTCTGGATGAGACCGGGGCCCTGGTGGCTGAAGCCGTTGTGGTCGTTGCGCCAGGCGGTGGAGGTGAGCAGGACGTTGAGGCTGGGCACCCGCGCACGCCAGGGCAGGTGCTCGGCCTCCTGCAGCCACTTGGCGTGCTGGATGGTCTGCGACGCGCTCACCATCGCGAACGCCTCGTAGGTCGCGAACATGCCGTGCCGGCCCGTCAGCGTGTAGCCCTCGAGCCAGCCGTGGCAGTTGTGCTCGGAGAGCACCTCCATGACGCGGCCGTCGCGCGAGAGGTGCTCGTCGGTGTCGAGCACCCGCTCGGCGAACCCGCGGTCGGAGACCTCGAGGACCGCGCCGAGCCGGTTGCTGGTGGTCTCGTCGGGGCAGAAGAGCCGGAAGCGGTCGGGGTTGGCGGCGTACACGTCGCGCAGCATCTCCCCGAGCCGCCGCGTGGACTCCTGCCGTACGCCGCCCGGGGACGGCACGTCGACGGCGTACCGGCGGTGGTCGGGCAGCTCCAGCGGACGCGTCAGCACCCCGCCGTTGGCGTGCGGGCTCGCGCTCATCCGCAGCTCGCCGCCGGGGTTGGCGCGCCGGACCACCTCGGTCGGCGAGCCGTCGTCGTCGAAGAGCTCCTCGGGCCGGTAGGACCGCATCCACTCCTCGAGCAGCCGCAGGTGGTCCGGGTCGTCCTTGACGCCGGACAGCGGCACCTGGTGGGACCGGAAGGTGCCCTGCACCTGCACGCCGTCGACGACGTCGGGTCCGGTCCAGCCCTTGGGGGTGCGGAGCACGATGAGCGGCCAGCGGGGACGGGTGCCGTCCCAGTCGCCCGAGCGGGCGGCCTCCTGGATGCCCCGGATCCGCGACCACGCCGTGGCGAGCGTCGCGGCGAAGCGGTGGTGCATGCCGGGCAGGTCGGCGCCCTCGACCTCGAGGACGTCGTACCCGTGCCCCTCGAGCAGCGACCGCACCTCCGCGGGGTCCTTGCGGCCGAGCACCGTGGGCCCGGCGATCTTGGCGCCGTTGAGGTGCAGCACCGGGAGGACGGCACCGTCCCGCGCGGGGTTGAGGAAGGAGACGCCCTTCCACGAGCCCTCGAGCGGGCCCGTCTCGGCCTCGCCGTCGCCCACCACCGCCAGCGCCACCAGGTCGGGGTTGTCCATCACGGCGCCGAAGGCGTGCACCAGGACGTAGCCCAGCTCGCCGCCCTCGTGGATCGAGCCGGGCGTGGTGACCGAGACGTGGCTGGGGATGCCGCCGGGGGCCGAGAACTGCCGGAACAGCCGGCGCATCCCCTCGGCGTCGAGCGTGACGTCCGGGTAGGTCTCGGTGTAGGTCCCCTCGAGGTAGCCCGCGGCCACCAGGGCCGGACCCCCGTGCCCGGGCCCGGCGAGGTAGATCATCTCCTGGCCCGTCTCGCGGACCAGCCACGACGCGTGCGCGTAGACGAACGACAGCCCCGGGCTCGTCCCCCAGTGCCCGAGCAGCCGCGGCTTGACGTGCTCGGCGCGCAGCGGCTCCCGGAGCAGCGGGTTGGCCATCAGGTAGATCTGCCCGACCGTCAGGTAGTTGTTGGCCCGCCACCAGGCGTCCAGCGACGCGAGGTCCGCGCCGTCCGGCTCGGCGAGGCGGGCGGTGGTCTCGTCCAGGGAAGCGTGGTCCGGCACGGGCTCGTCCTCGTCTCGGGTGCGGGAGATCAGCACGGCACGGTCAAACTACCGACCATCAGCCGCCGTCGACCAGAGATCGGCACCGGCGGGGCTCAGCGGTGGTGACCGGTCCCGCGCCCCAGTGCCACGCCCAGGCCGATCATGCCCACGCCGAGCACGAAGTGCAGCCAGTCGTCGGCGGTGTTGAGCGGGACGAAGTTGGCCTGTGACGCCTTGTCGACCAGCAGGCCGTAGAGCCACAGCACGAGGTAGACCGCGCCGCCGCCGATCAGGAACGCCTTCGCCGTGGAGGCGGTCCGAGCCATCGCGAGGCCCGCGGCGCCGAAGAGCAGGTGGACCACGTTGTGCAGCACCGAGACCTGGAAGATGCCCAGCAGCTCTGCGTGCGACTCGTGCCCCGCGGCCTCGAGGCCGTCGTAGTTCGTGGTGATGCCGGGGATGAACCCCAGGATCCCCACCAGCAGGAAGACCATCCCCACCAGGGCGGCGGCAGCCTGGACGGGCGTACGCCGCCCGGTCCGGGTGGTGGTGTGCGTGCGATCCGTCATGGCGTGCTCCTTGTCGGCCGAACCGGTCGGCCCATCGGGTGAGCTCGCTCGGTACCCGCCGCGGGCCGCACGATGAGGCGACCCCACCCGCACGGGCGGGGGCGGAAAGGACCGGAGGACGGCCGGCATTGAGAAGGCCATGCGCCCGCACGAGACAGCCGCCGAGCGGCGTACCCCGCCCGACCTCGCCGACCGGCTCCTCGACGTGCGCCGGATCTTCCACGAGCCGGGCATCGAGCGGTTCGCCCGGGCGCGCGAGGTGCTCGAGCGGTTCCCCGGGGCCGAGCGCATCGAGGTGCTCTCCCACCAGGCGATCCCGGGCCTGCACGGCAACGAGGGCAGCGTGTCGGACTGGGTGCGCAACAAGCGCGAGGTGCTGGTCCTGGGTGAGAAGAAGTCGCTCTCGGCCCGGCGCAACGAGCGCTCCAGCGACTGGATCGCGCCGTCCACCGCGAACGGCTGCGCGATGGCGTGCTCCTACTGCTACGTGCCGCGCCGCAAGGGCTACGCCAACCCGATCACGGTCTTCGCCAACATCGAGAAGATCGTCGGCTACCTCGAGCGGCACGCGGCCCGACAGGGGGTCAAGCCGGCCGCCAACCAGTGCGACCCGGTCGACTGGGTCTACGACATCGGCGAGAACAGCGACTGCTCGGCCGACGCGCTGGTCTCGGACAACGTGCGCGACCTCGTCGACCTCTTCGCGCGCCTGCCCCACGCCAAGGCGAGCTTCGCCACGAAGCTGGTCAACCGGGACCTGCTCGCCTGGGACTCGCGCGGCGGCACCCGCGTGCGGTTCAGCCTGATGCCCGAGGAGGCCTCCCGGCTCGTCGACGTCCGCACCTCCAAGGTGGCCGAGCGGATCGCGGCCATGGACGACTTCGTGGAGGCCGGCTACGAGGTGCACCTCAACCTCAGCCCGGTCATCGTCCACGAGCGCTGGCTCGAGGAGTGGTCCGAGCTGCTCGAGCAGGTGGCCGACGGCACCAGCGCCAGGACCCGCGCCCAGCTGGCCGCCGAGGTCATCTTCCTCACCCACAACGAGGGCCTGCACGAGGTCAACCTCGGCTGGCACCCGCGGCGAGGACCTCCTGTGGCGCCCGGACCTGCAGGAGGCCAAGGTCAGCCAGAGCGGGCAGCTGAACGTCCGCTACCGCACGGGGTGGAAGGGCCGGTGGGTCCGGCAGCTCACCGACCTGGTGGCGGAGAAGCTGCCGGGGTGCCGGGTGCGGTACGCGTTCTGACCCCCACCCGGCGTGACCCAGGTCACCGGATCAGGAGCTACGGTCCCGGGTACCGGTCCCACCGACTCCAGCGGAAGGAACTCGATGAAGCCCCTCAGCACCGTCGCCCACCTCGTCACCCGCCCCCCTCGGGCCGCACGCTCGGCGGCCGGCCTCGCCGCCTCGGCAGCCGCGTCCGGGATCAGGACCACCGGCCAGGTGGTCGGCTGGGCGGCCGGACGGGCGCTGGGTGACCGTCGCGTCGACCAGCCCGCACCGGTGTGGACGGAGGCCACGACGTCCGTCCCGGACGAGGTCGTGCGCCCCGCGGAGACCGTGGACCGCGTGGGGCCGGCGGAGGTCACGCCTCTCCCTGCCCCGGCCGAGCCGGAGGTCCAGCCGTCGACGGAGAAGGCGCCGGCGCGCACCTCGTCCCCGCGGCGGACCCCGGCGAAGCGCACGCCCTCCGCCAAGCTCCCTCCCCGCAAGAAGGCAGCGGCCAAGAAGGCACCGTCGGCCAAGGCCGCGACCGCCGGCCCGGCGCGCGCCGCCGCGAAGAAGTCCGCCACTAAGGCGACGACGAAGACGGCGAGGAAGACGCCGGGAACTACCATCCCGTCCTCCACCGACGGCGCGTCCTCCGAGCCGGAGCCGCTGCTCGACCCCTCCACCGCCAAGGCGGTCGCGAAGGAGTCCGAGGTCCTGCAGCGGGCGGCCGACACCGAGAAGGGCTGAGCCACCCGCCGGCCCGCGACGTCAGTCGGCCCACCGGCGGGACGTCATACGAGGTTCACCCAGTAGGTCGCTCGACGTATGACGTCCCCGCGGACGTCATACGTCGAGCGACCAGTGTGTGCCTGAGCGCATGACGTCCGTCGAGGCGTCGCAGGTGCCGCCCGGGTCACGCCTCCAGGCGGGAGGGGTCGCCGAGCCAGGCCGCGTCGAGGATGGCCGTGAGCGCGGCGACGTCGGTCGCGCCCGGGTGGTTCTGGACGAGCCGGGTGACCCCGGAGGCCATCTCGGCGAAGCGCGCGAGGTCCGCGCGCTCGACGCCGATGTCGGCGAGGTTGCCGGGCAGGCCGATGTCGTCGACGAGCCGTCGCACCCAGGCGAGGAACGCGTCCGCCGCCTCGGTCTCGGAGGCGTCGCTCACGTCCAGCCCGCAGACCGTGGCGAGCGTCGCCAGTCGGTCGCGCACCGGCTCCTTGGCTGCGGTCAACGCGTAGGGCAGCAGCAGCCCGACCCCCAGCCCGTGCGGGGTGTGGGTCGCCGCCCCGATGGGGTACTGCAGCGCGTGCGGCGCGGCGTTGCCCGCGTGCGAGAACGCGATCCCGGCCAGCACGGACCCGTGCGCCATGTCGGCGCGCGCCTGCGTGTCGGTGCCGTCGGTGACCGCCCGGCGCAGGCTGCGCGCGATCCGCTCCGCGGCGAGGAGGGCGTGGTGGTCGGTCACCGGGTTGCGGCCGAGGAAGACCTGCTCGACCACGTCGCGGGGTCCGTGCGGGCGGGGCCGCGTGGTGTAGCTCTCGACGGCGTGGCAGAAGGCGTCGATCCCGGAGTACGCCGTGACGCTCGGGGGGCAGGTGTAGGTCAGCTCGGGGTCGACGACGGCGAAGTCCGGGATGAGGTGCACGCTCGACACCCCCACCTTGAGCTCGCGGTCGGGGTCGGTGAGCACCGAGACCGGGGTGAGCTCGGACCCGGTCCCCGCGGTGGTCGGGACGGCGACGAGGTGCGCGATCGGCCCCGGGACCTTCGACTCCCCGTAGTAGTCGCGTGGCGTGCCACCGTGGCGCCGGATGACGCCGACGATCTTGGCGAGGTCGATGACGGTGCCGCCGCCGACCGCGAGGAGGACGTCGGCGTCCACCCGGGCGGCCGCGTCCACGGCGAGGTCGACGTCGCTGAGGGGGACGTCGGGGGTCGCGTCGGCGAAGACGGCCATCGTCTCCACCGCGTCCTCCACGGCGGCGAGCAGCGCGGCCACCCGCGGCTGGTCCAGGAGCACCCGGTCGGTCAGGACGAGGACGCGCGAGCCGGCCTCGGCCACCAAGCGCGGGACGTTCTGGGCGACCCCCTCCCCCACCATCAGCTGGCGCGGGCCACGGACGGTCTCGAGCATCATCGGTCTCCTTCGGTGAGGTCGTCGGCGATCTCCCGGGCGCGCGCCCAGGTGCCCTGCGCGACGGGTACGCCGCCGGCCAGGTTGGCCGCGCGCGTGGCTCGTGCCCGGTCGCCGGGCACCAGGACCCGGTCGTGCCCGGGGGCGGGGGTCGCGGAACGGAGGACGGCGAGGTACTCCGCCACCTCGGCCCCGCCCGCCCCGAACGCGGTCGGGTCCAGGGCGATGAGCACGTCCCCCTTGGTAGAGGGGTCGGAAGGGTCCAGGGTGCCGCGCACGTCCTCGCCGAGGGCGGTCCGCGTCAGCGTCGCGACGAGCACCTCGATGACCAGTCCGAGGGCGTAGCCCTTGGGTCCGCCGAAGGGACTGATCGCACCGTCGACCGCGGCGGCGGCGTCGGTGGTCGGGACGCCGGCGGCGTCGACGGCGTCCCCGGGCGCCAGCGGCAGGCCCCGGGCGGCGTGGTCGAGGACCTTGCCGCGCGAGACCTGGCCGGTCGCCATGTCGAGCACCACGGGCTCGCCGCCGGGCACCGGGACCGCGACGGCCACCGGGTTGGTCCCGACCAGGGGTCGCGTCCCTCCCCACGGGTGGACCAGCGCCTCGCTGGTGGTGAGCGCGATGCCCACGACCCCGGCGGCGGCCATCTCCTCGACGTACGGCGCGAGCATCCCGAGGTGGTTGGCGTTGCGGACCGCGGCGACCGCCACCCCCGTCCGGCCGACACGGCCCAGCAGCTCGGCGACCGCGAGCCTGGCGGTCGGGGGGCCGAGCCCGCCGTCGCCGTCGACCGTCAGCACGGAGTCGGTGGTCCAGGTCAGGGTCGGCTCGGCCGTCGCGCGGGCGGCGCCGCTGCGCAGCCGCTGCGCCAGCATGTCGAGGCGCCGCAGGCCGTGGGAGGCGTGGCCCCTCAGGTCGCCCTCCAGCAGCAGGTCCGCCTGGGCCCGCGCAGCGTCCGCCGGCACCCCGAGGCGCGTGAGGACCGCCACGGAGAGGGCGAGGTGGTCCTCGACCGGCACCGCGAGCACGTCGGTCACGGCAGGTCGACCGCCGCGTAGGTGACGTCGAGGTACTCCTGGATGCCCTCGTGCGACCCCTCCTTGCCGATGCCGGACTGCTTCACCCCGCCGAAGGGGGCCGAGGGGTCGGAGATCAGTCCGCGGTTGATCCCCAGCATCCCGGTCTCCAGCAACTCGGTGAACCGGAGCGCCCGCTGGAGGTCACGGGTGAACACGTAGCCCACCAGCCCGTGCTCGGTGTCATTGGCGCGTGCGACCACCTCCTCGTCGGAGGTGAAGGACAGGATCGGTGCCACCGGACCGAAGATCTCCTCCTCGAGCAGCCGGGCGTCCTTGGGCACGTCGACGAGCACGGTCGGCGGGTAGAACCAGCCGGGGCCGTCGGGGCGGCGGCCGCCCACGATCGCCCGGGCGCCGCGGTCGACCGCGTCGGTGACCAGCGTGTCGATCTTGTCGACCGAGGCCTCGTCGATGAGGGCGCCGACCTCGACGCCGTCCTCGAGCCCGTGGCCCATCCTGAGCGCGCCCATCCGCTCCGCGAAGCGCGCCGTGAACTCCTCGCGGACCGGCTCCTCGACGTAGATCCGGTTGGCGGCGATGCAGGACTCGCCGATGTTGCGCATCTTGGCCACCATCGCCCCGTCGACCGCGACGTCCAGGTCGGCGTCCGCGCACACGATCAGGGCGGCGTTGCCGCCGAGCTCCATCGACGTGCGCAGCACGTTGTCGGCCGCCTGGCGCAGCAGCACCCGGCCGACCTCGGTCGAGCCGGTGAACGAGAGCTTGCGGGTACGCCGGTCGGCCAGCAGCGCCGAGACGACCTCACCGGACCGCTCGGTCGTGATGACGTTGACCACGCCCGGGGGCACCCCGACCTCCTCCATGAGCTGCGCGAGGTAGAGCATCGTCAGTGGCGTCTGCCCGGCGGGCTTGGTGATCGTGGTGCACCCCGCCGCCAGCGCCGGCGCGATCTTGCGCGCCCCCATGGCGAGCGGGAAGTTCCAGGGCGTGACGAACACGCACGGCCCGACCGGCTTGGGCACGGTCAGCACCCGGTAGCCCCCCGCGGGCGCCACGTTGTAGCGCCCCTCGACGCGGACCGCCTCCTCGGCGAACCAACGGAAGAACTCCGCCCCGTAGGCGACCTCGGCCCGCGCCTCGGCGAGCGGCTTGCCCATCTCGAGCGTGATCAGCCTGGCGAGGTCGGCGGCCCGCTCGGTCAGGGCGTCGTACGTCGCGGTCAACAGCTCCGAGCGCCTGCGCGGCGGGGTCGCCGCCCAGGCCGCGCGTGCATCGCAGGCCGCGTCGAGGGCTGCCAGTCCGTCCTCGACACCGGCGTCGGGCACCTCGGCGACGACCTCGCCGGTGGCCGGGTCCTCGACCGGGAAGGTCGCACCGCTGCGGGCCTCCCGCCAGGTGTCGCCGATCCGGAGCCGCCGGTGCTCGAGGGGCAGGACGTCCAGGGGGTCACTCATGCCAGTCTCCTGTTCTGGTGCTGGTGCTGTCGTGGGGGCGCGACCGTGCCGGCCGCGCGACGGCGGACCGGATCACACGACCTTGCCGGGGTTGAGGATGCCGAGCGGGTCGAACGCCGCCTTGACGCGCTGCTGGAGCCGGAGGCCGACCTCGCCGAGCTCCTGCTCGAGCCAGGGGCGCTTGAGCGTCCCGACGCCGTGCTCACCGGTGATCGTCCCGCCGAGCTCGATGGCGAGCTGCATGATCTCGCCGAAGGCGTCCGCCGCCCGGGCCGCCGCGGCGTCGTCGCCGCGCTCGAAGACCACGTGCGGGTGCATGTTGACGTCGCCGATGTGCCCGGGGCACAGGATCCGGACGTCGTGCCGTTCAGCGATCCGCGCGATGCCGTCGAGCAGGTCGATGAGGCGCGCCCGGGGCACGGCCACGTCGTCGACGAGGCTGGCACCGACCTTCTCCACGGCGGGGTTGATCATCCGGCGCGCGGCGAGGAGCATCTCGGACTCCTCCCGGTCGCCGGCGACGGCGACCTCGACGGCGCCGAGCTCCTCGCACAGCCTGCCCATGGCCGCGACGTCGTCGGCGGCGAGGGGGCCGCGGTCGGACTGCATCAGGAGCATGGCCTGCGCGGACTCGGACAGGCCCATGTCGCGGTAGGCCTGGATGGCGGCGATGGAGGGGCCGTCGAGGAACTCCAGCAGCGAGGGCCGCACCCCGGACGACATGATCTCCATGGCCGCCTCCAGGGCCGGCGGCACGGCGTCGAAGAGCGCGACCATGGTCAGCGCCTCTTCCGGTGCCGGTCGCAGGGACAGCGTGGCCTGCGTGATCACGCCGAGCGTGCCCTCGGAACCGACGAGCAGCTTGGTCAGCTCGTAGCCCGCCACGCCCTTGGCCGTACGTCGCCCGGTCCGGACCACCTCACCGTCGGCGAGCACGACCTCCAACCCCCGCACGAAGTCGACGGTGACGCCGTACTTCACGCAGCACAGGCCGCCCGCGTTGGTCGCGAGGTTGCCGCCGATCGTCGACTCCTCCCACGACGAGGGGTCGGGCGGGTAGAAGAGCCCGACGTCCAGGGCGGCCCGCGACAGCACGGCGTTGACGACGCCGGGCTCGACGACGGCCACCTGGTCCACGGGGTCGATCTCGACGATGGCGTCCATCCCGGCCAGGGACAGCAACAGGCACCCCTCGACCGCGTTGGCGCCCCCGGACAGTCCCGTGCGGGCGCCCTGCGGCACCACCGGCACCCGGTGGCGGGTCGCCCAGCGCATCACGGCCTGGACCTGCTCGGTGGTGCGCGGCCGCACCAGCGCCAGCGGCGTCCCGGCCGGGCACAGGTCGGCCCGGTCGCGCCGGTGGTTGTCCACCGTGGCCGGGTCGACGACCACCGTGCCGGCGGGCAGCGCCGCCTCGAGCTCGTGGAGCGCGCCCACGCTCACGCCTCCCCGGACCCCGACGAGCGGTACTCGTCGCGGAGCAGCTGGTAGATGCGGCCGTTCTCGCGCAGCGACTCGACCTGGTCGTCGTCGAGCTCACCGCGCACCTTGGCCGGCACCCCGGCCAGCAGCGACCGTGCGGGGGTCTCCCGGCCCTCCAGCACGACAGCGCCCGCCGCCAGCAGCGACTCGGAGCCGATGACGGCCCGGTTGAGCACCCGGGACCCCATGCCGACCACCACGTCGTCGCCGACCACGCAGCCGTGGAGCACGACGCCGTGACCGACGGAGGTGTTGCGTCCGACCCTCAGCGCCAGCCCGTCGTCGGTGTGGAGGACCGAGTTGTCCTGGATGTTGGCGTCGGGGCCGACCTCGATCGTGCCGGCCTCGGCGCGCAGCACCGAGCCGAACCAGATGCTCGCGCCGGCACGGACGGTCACCTGTCCCACCAGCACCACGGTGGGCGCCAGCCAGGCGCCGGGCTCGACGACGGGGGTCGCGCCGCGCAGGGGGATGAGCAGCGGGCCGGTCATGCCGGCACCCCGGCCGACGCCGGGACGGAGCCGGGCGCCTCGACGAGGTCGGGCGCCAGCTCGGCGAGCAGTCGCAGGACGAGCTCGGCGCGGCGGACCCGCTCGCGCCCGAGGTCGGTCGCCAGCGACGCCAGGTGGGCGCCGGTCGGATAGATGTTGGGCGCGTTGCGCAGGCCCATCTTGAGGTAGACGGGTGCGGCCACGCGGACCACCTCGGCCACCTCGTACATCCGGACGTGGCCGCCCTGGTCGTCGGGCACCTCGACGTACATGTCGATGGGAGCGGTGGTCGCCCCGCGGACCTCGGCGAGCTGGGAGATCGTGAGGTCGGTCGAGACGTTGAGGCTGCTGGCGCCGACCCGTTCGTAGAGCGCCGCGGTCGGCCCGTTGCCCAAGGGCATCAGCACCGACGTCTTGAGGACCAGGTCGGCCGGGAGCTCGCCCTCGGCCTTGAGGCGTCCGAGGAGCTCGAGGACCCCGAGGTCGCCGACGAGCAGGCTGCGCACCCCGAGGTCGCACGCGCGGCGGGCGTCGGCGAGCGAGGCCGCGACCGCGGCGTTGCCGCGCGCGGCGCCACCCACGGCACCGGCGACCTTGGCCTGTCCACCGGTGTCCCACGCGCTGCGCGGCCCGAGGAACAGGCACACCTCGACGTCGTGCTCCTCCCCCAGGCCGACCATCTCCCGGATCTCGTCGTCGGTGAGCATCATGATGCCGCTCCCCTGGGACACCCGGTCGACGCGTACGCCACGCCGGCCCGCCTCGTCGAGCACCGCGGCCATCACCGCCGGGCCCTCGCAGCTCGGGATCTCGACGCGGTACCTGCGCCCGTCCGCGAACCGTCCCGCCGACTCGGGCTCGCCCGTCACGACGGGGTGCCCCAGCCGTGCGGCCAGCGCCCTGATCTCGTCCAAGGTCATGCGTCACTCCCTGAGTGGTCGTCGAGCTCGATCACGGCGGCACCGGTCGTCGTGGTGCGGCCGTCGGCGTCCTCGGTCCACAGCGCGAGCTCCACCGTCGTGCCGTGCCGGCGGGTCACCTCGCCGCCGCAGGTGACCGGCCGGTCGCGGTAGTCCATGTCGCGGTAGGAGACCTCGAAGGAGACCACCCGTCCGTGCCCGCCGAACCAGTCGTCCACGAGCTGTCCGAGCCACGCGGTCTTGAGCAGCCCGTGGACGGACAGCTCGGCATGCCCGCGCTCCTGCGCGAACGGCACGTCGTAGTGCATCTCGTAGAAGTCGCCGCTGGCCCCGGCGTACTGGACCAGCGTGCGCAGGGTGGCGGTGTGGGTGCGCTCGAAGCGCTCGGCGGGGGCGTCGGTCATCGGCGGATCCTCGTCCCGACGTGGCGCACGGCGGGAGAGCCGTCCGGGCGGGTGAACTCGGTCTCGAAGGTCAGGATCGCCAGCGACCCGCTGCGCCCCTGCTTCTCGGTCACGGCGGTGAAGCGCAGTCGTGACCGCAGCTCGTCCCCGAGGACGAGGCGCGGCCCGGCGTACTCGAAGCGGTCGCCGCCGTTGATCCAGCCCAGGCCGTAGGCCTCCGCGGCCGGCATCGGCGGCGGCTCGGACAGGAAGCAGGCGCAGATGGTCAAGGGGACGACGGTCCCCTCCGGGTCCAGCCCCGTCGCCCGGCGGTAGTCGGCGAGGTGGCGGCGCTCGATGACGTCGACCCGTCCCGGACCCTCCCAGCCGATCGCGGCCTCCAGCCCGGCGAGGGCTGGGGTTCCGGTCGTGGTCACGAGGCCTCCGACCCCTCGAGCTGGGCCCTGACCTCGGCGAACCAGGCCCGTGACTCCGGCGAGTGGCCGTCGACGTGCTCCTCGGCGTAGAGCAGGAAGGTGCGCTGGCCGTGGTTGCGCAGCGCCACCAGGAGTCCGTCGCGGTCGCCGGCCAGGGCGAGGTCGAGCAGCGGCCGGTGCCGGGCTGCGTCCTCCTTCATCGTCTCCAGGCCCGCCCGGGCGCGCCTGTTCATCGCCATGCAGAGCTGCATCTGGAGCGAGAGCGAGCGGAACGACTCCTCCAGGCGGCGGTGCCCGGCGAGGCCGACGAGTGCCAGGTGGAACTCGAAGGCGAGGCGGGTGTGCTCCGTCTGGTCGTCGCCCGTCGCCGCCTCCAGGCGGGCGAACGCCTCCCGCAGCCGGTCGAGACGAGCCTCCTCCGCCACGGGCACGCCGAGCCGGATCGCGAGCTCCTCGAGCTGCTCGCGCAACGTGTAGATCTCGTAGATGTCGTGGGCCGTGAGGGGCGCCACGATGGCGCCCCGTCGGGGCGCCTGCACGATCAGGCCCTCCTGCTCGAGGACCGACATGGCCTCGCGCAACGGAGACCTGCTGACGCCCAGCTGCGCGGTCAGGGAGTTCTCCGGGAGGCGGTCGCCCGGCAGCAGCTCGCCGCTGAGGATCATCGAGCGGAGCGCCTCCGCGGCGAGCACGGACATGGTCGGCGGGGCGGCGATGCGTCGGTCCACGTCTGCTCCCTTGTCTGAGTTCATGGTCGTCACCTTCTCGCAGGGACCGTCTCCAGCGCCTGCGTCGCGGGCCTCCGCCGCACCGGTGGTCCGGTCCGGTCGAAGCGTTCGCTCGGTGATTTTCGGTGTGACCCTTGCCACATTGGTCTGTGTTCTGTAGACAGTATGCCGTCGCAGGTCGACAGATCAACCCCCGTCAGACCGAGGAGAGACCGGACAGCCGATGGCCCACACCACGCCCGCCAGCGCCGCAGCCCGAGCCGACTCCGGCGGAGCCGCGCCGCTGGACGGCATCGTCGTCCTCGAGGTCGGCGCCTTCATGGCGGCGCCCTTCGCCACGATGCACCTCGCCGACCTCGGCGCCCGCGTGATCAAGGTGGAGAACCCGTCCACCGGGGGCGACCCCGTCCGCGCCACCGGTCCCTTCGTGCAGGGCGAGAGCTCGCCGTTCGCGCGGCTCAACCGCAACAAGGAGTCGGTGGGTCTCGACCTCAAGCACCCCGACGGGTTGGCGGCGTTCCGCCGGCTCGTCCAGAGCGCCGACGTCCTGGTCGAGAACCTGCGCCCCGGCACCATGCGTCGCCTGGGCCTCGGCTACGACGACCTGCGCGAGATCAACCCGCGCCTGGTCTACGCCTCCGCCTCCGGCTGGGGGCAGGACGGCCCGCTCGCGATGCTGCCCGGCCTCGACATCATGGCGCAGGCCCGCGGCGGACTGATGAGCATCACCGGCACCGCCGACGGTGACCCGGTCAAGATCGGGGTCCCCATCTGCGACCTCGTGTGCGCCATGTACGTCGCCATGGCCGTCCTCGCCGCGCTGCGCCAGCGCGACCGGGACGGGGAGGGGCAGCACCTCGACGTCTCCCTGCTCGAGGCCGGCGTCTCGTTCGCGATCTGGGAGGCCGGCAAGTACTTCGCCACCGGGGAGGTCGGGGGCCCCCTCGGGTCCGCCCACCAGAGCACGGCTCCCTACCAGGCGGTGCGCACCAGCGACGGGCACGTGACGGTGGGCGCGGTGACCCCCAAGACCTGGGAGGGCTTCTGCCGGGCGCTCGGACTGGACGACCTGCTCGAGGACGAGAGGTACGGCGATGCCAGCACCCGGCACGCGCACCGCCCCACCCTGATCCCGGCCATCGAGGCCGTCACGTCGACGCTGCGCACCGACGAGGTGGTCGAGCGCCTCGACGCCGCCGGCGTGCCGTGCGCTCCCATCGCCGACTACGAGCAGGTGTTCAACGACGACCACCTCGGCCAGCGCGGCTACTTCTGGGACGCGGACCACCCCGTCATGGGTCCCGTGCGGCAGCTGGGCTCGCCCATGCGCTTCTCGCGCACCCCCGTACGTCGCGGCGCCGCCGGTCCGCGGCTCGGCTCCCACACCCGGGTGGCGCTCCAGGACGTGGCCGGCCTCTCGGGCGACGACGTCGACGCCCTCGTCGAGGCAGGGGTCGTCGCCGAGCCTGACCACCCGGCTCCCCCGCCGCGCCGCCCCGCCGGCTCCCCGCAGCCGCCGACCGACTGACCCCGACCCCGACCCGACCAGCACCATCCAGAAACCGAGGAGACGCACCCGATGGAAGACCTTGCCCCCGGAGCCGAAGGCGTCCTGGCCCGCACCGTCGAGCAGCAGCACACGACGCGCCGCGGCGACTACGACATCTTCTCCACGCCCAACCTGGTGCTCCTCCTGGAGGAGGCCGCCATCGAGGCGCTCGCGCCCTACCTCGGCGAGGACCAGGCCAGCGTCGGCACCAAGGTCGAGGTCGCCCACACGGCAGCGACGCTGCTCGGCCAGACCGTGACTGCGACGGCCACGGTGACCGAGGTCGACCGTCGCCGCGTCGTGTTCTCGATCGACGTCCGCGACGACGTCGAGCAGATCGGGTCGGGGACGCACGAGCGCTTCGTCATCGACGTGCCCGGCTTCGAGGAACGCCTCGCCCAGAAGTCCCACCAGCTCGGCTGACAACCCCGCACCACCCGACCCAAGGAGCTCGCGTGAAGCGCATCATCCGTACGACCCTCACCGCCACAGCAGCGGTCACCCTCCTCGCCGCGTGCGGCGGGGCCGGTGGCGCCGAGGAGGGCGGCGACTTCAGCCCCCGCGGCGACGTCACCATGCTCGTCCCGTTCGCCGCCGGCGGTGGCAGCGACCTGGCCGGTCGTGCCACGGCCGGTGCCCTGGAGGCCGCCAACGGCGACCTCAACGTCAACGTGGAGAACAAGGACGGCGGCTCGGGCGCCGTCGGGTACGCCCAGTTCCTGGGCGAGTCGGGCAACGGCCAGTACCTCCTCGCCACCGAGACCGCGCTGCTGGCCCTCCCCCTCGGCGGCACGGTCGACTGGACCTACGAGGACTTCACTCCGATCATGAAGATCGCCGACGACTTCACCCTGATGGTGGCTCCCCAGGACGCCCCCTACGAGACCTGCACCGACGTCGTGGACGCCGCCAAGTCCGAGCGCATCGTCGCCGGCATCAGCGGCGCGACCGGCCTGGACAACGTCGTCTTCACCCTCACCGAGCAGCAGACCGGGGTCGAGTTCGACCGGGTCTCGTTCGAGTCCGGCGGCGAGCTCACCGCGGCGCTGCTCGGCGATCAGATCGACATCGCCTCCCTCAACCCCGGCGAGGTGATCGGACAGCTCGAGTCCGGTGACATCAAGGCGCTGTGCGCCTACGCCGACGAGCGCTACGAGTACGACGAGCTCAAGGACATCCCGACCGCCAGCGAGCAGGGCATCGACGTCTCCTTCGCCCAGTTCCGTGGCGTCCTGGCCCCCGGTGGCATCGACGACGCCGCGAAGGACTACTGGGTCGAGCAGATGGAGGCGGCCATCGAGACCGACGAGTACACGACGTACGTCGAGGACAACTTCCTGCAGCCCAACACGGCAGCCGGAGACGAGTTCGCGGCCTACCTCGAGGACAACAACACCAAGCTGCAAGAGGTCCTCGACAAGTGACCACGTCGCAACGCCGCATCGCGGTCGAGGAGGCCGTCGCGTACGGCCTCCTCGCCGCGGTCGGCGGCTACGCCTTCGTGATGGCCTTCGAGTACGACCTCCTCAACGAGGGCAACCGCGTCGGCCCGGGCCTCGTGCCCGCGATCCTCGGCGGACTCATCGCGCTGATCTCGGGCACGATGCTGGTCCTCACCCTCCTCGGGCACCGCGCCCGCCGGGACCACGGCCTGGCCGAGGTCGCCCAGTCGGTGGTCGGTGACGCCCCGGTCCCGGGCGGCCCCGGGGACGTGGACGCCGACGACGGGTCCGGGCTCGACATCTTCGGCCGGACGGCCGCCCAGCGGATGCGTCAGCTGCAGATGGTGACGGTCGCGCTGGTCGTCGCCCTCCTCCTCGTCCCGCTCCTCGGGCTGCTCGGGTCCTTGGGGCTCTTCGGCCTGTTCGCCTCGATCGTGGTGGAGCGGCGGCCGTGGCTCTCGTCCCTCGCCATCACCGCCACGTCCATCGCCGTCGTCTACTTCGTCTTCGCGGTCTTCCTCGAGGTTCCCCTGCCCACCGGCCTGATCGGGATCGGAGGCTGACCCGTGCTCGACAACCTCATGCTGGGCTTCCAGACGGCCCTCACCCCCGAGAACCTCTTCTGGTGCTTCGTCGGCGTCTTCGTCGGCACCGTCATCGGAGTGCTCCCCGGTCTCGGCTCCACGACCGGTGTCGCGGTGCTGCTGCCCCTGACCCTCGCGTTCGAGCCGGTCACCGCGCTGATCATGCTCGCCGGCATCTACTACGGCTCGCAGTACGGCGGGACGATCACCTCCGTCCTGATCTCCACACCGGGCGAGGCAGCCAGCGTGGTGACCACCCTGGACGGCTACCAGATGGCGCGTCGCGGGCGTGCCGGTGCGGCGCTGTCGATCGCCGCGATCGGCTCGTTCGTCGCCGCGATCATCTCGCTCCTCCTGCTGATCCTGCTGGCCCCGCCGTTCGCGGAGTTCGCGCTGCGGTTCGGGCCACCGGAGATGATGGCGGTGATGGTCCTGGGCCTCGCCACCATCATCAGCTTCGCCGGCGACAACCGCGTGCTGGGCCTGCTCATGGCGCTGGTCGGACTGCTCATCGCCTGCGTCGGCGTGGACACCGGCACCGGCGTCGCCCGCTACACGTTCGACTCCATCTACCTGCTGTCGGGCATCCCGTTCGTCGAGGTGATGATCGGCCTGTTCGCGGTCGGCGAGGTCCTCAACCAGATCCACGAGGGTGCCGCCAGGCCCATCCGGGCCGGCTTCCGGGAGCTGATGATCACCAAGGCCGACATCATGCGGTCCCGCGGCGCCATCCTGAGGGGCAGCTTCCTCGGGTTCGCGTTCGGTGTGCTGCCCGGTGCGGGCTCGACGCTGGCCTCGTTCATGGCCTACGGCATCGAGAAGAACGTCTCCAAGAGCAAGGACGAGTTCGGCCGGGGCGCGATCGAGGGCGTGGCAGCGCCGGAGAGCGCCAACAACGCCGCCGCCAACGCCAACTTCGTGCCGACGCTCACCCTGGGCATCCCGGGCGGTGCCACCACGGCGGTGCTGCTCGGCGCGTTCCTGATGAACGGCATCCGGCCCGGTCCCCTGCTCTTCGACGAGCAGCCCGACCTGGTGTGGGGCCTGATCGCGTCGTTCTTCATCGGCAACGTGATCCTGCTGGCGCTGAACCTGCCGCTGGCGCCGGTCTTCGCCCAGATCCTGCGCGTCCCCTACGGCTACATGTACCCGCTGATCCTGCTCACCAGCTTCGTGGGCGCCTACTCGATCACCAACAGCATGTTCAGCGTCTGGGTCGTGCTCGTCTTCGGGATCATCGGCTACGGCATGAAGCGGCTGGACTTCCCCATGGCGCCCCTCGTGCTCGGCCTGGTGCTCGGTCCGTTGTTCGAGAAGGCACTCGTGCAGACCTCGGCCCTCGGCGACGGCAGCCTGGCGATCCTGCTCGACCGGCCCATCGCCCTCACCGTGCTGGTGCTGGCCCTGCTCCAGGTGGTCGCACCGACCATCTTCTCCCGCCTCCTGCGTGACCGGCGTGCAGCCGCCGCGCAGGAGTCCGACCTCACCCCCCGGAGGTAGTGACCCATGACCGACGCCCCGCAGCTGCTCGTCGACCAGGACGGCCCCGTCCTGACCGTCACCTTCAACCGCGCGCGCCAGCGCAACGCGATGACCTGGGAGATGTACGAGGGCTTGTACGACGCCTGCGAACGCGCCGACGCCGACGCCGACGTCAGGGTCCTGGTGCTGCGCAGCAGCAGCGACAAGGCCTTCATCGCCGGCACCGACATCGGTCAGTTCGCGGACTTCGACAAGGGCGAGGACGGTGTCGCGTACGAGGAGAAGATCACGCGCATCACCAACCGCCTCGAGGACGTCGACGTCCCGACCGTGGCCGCGATCCGCGGCTTCTGCGTCGGCGGCGGGCTGGGCCTGGCGAGCGTGTGCGACCTCCGGGTCGCGACCCCCTCGGCGCGGTTCGGGCTCCCCATCGCCCGCACGCTCGGCAACTGCCTGTCGATGAACAACTACTCGATCCTGCTCCAGCAGGTGGGTCCTTCCGTCGCGCTCGACCTCCTGCTCCGCGCGCGGCTCCTCACGGGCGAGGAGGCGCACGCGTCCGGGTTCGTCGCCGAGCTGTGCGGGGAGGACGAGCTGGAGTCGGCGACCGATGCGGTCGTGCAGACCCTCCTCGGGCACGCACCGATCTCCATGTGGGCGGCCAAGGAGGCCGTCCGCCGGTTCCGGCGGGCGAGCATCCCCGACGGGGACGACATCGTCGCCCGGGCGTTCGGAAGCAAGGACTTCCAGCGGGCAGTCGCCGCCTTCGCCAGCAAGGAGCCGGTGGCGTGGGAAGGCCGGTGAACGGCCTGGACGGAGGCGTGCCCGGCGACCCGGTCGGCGACGTACCCGGCGGCCCGCTCGCCGGGACGGTGGTGCTCGACCTCTCCCGGGCCCTGGCGGGTCCGCACGCCGCGATGATGCTGGCCGACATGGGCGCCCGGGTCATCAAGGTCGAGACTCCGACCGGTGACGACTCCCGCGGGTGGGGCCCGCCCTTCGTGGGGCCGGGCGACGACCCGGTGTCGACCTACTACCTGTGCGCCAACCGCAACAAGGAGTCCGTCCGGCTCGACCTCAAGGCACCGGACGACGCGGCGACGCTGGCGGACCTGGTGGCCCGGGCCGACGTCCTGGTCGAGAACTTCCGCCCGGGGGTGCTCGACCGGCTCGGCTTCCCCGTCTCCCGCCTGGCGGAGATCAACCCGCGCCTCGTGGTGCTCTCCATCAGCGGCTTCGGGCACGACGGCCCCGAGGGGGGCCGTGCGGGCTACGACCAGATCGCCCAGGGCGAGGGCGGCCTGATGTCCCTGACCGGACCGGACCCCGAGCACCCCACGAAGGTCGGCGTGCCGATCGCCGACCTGCTCGCGGGCATGAACGGCGCGTTCGGCGTGGCGAGCGCCCTCGCCGCGCGTGCGCGGACCGGGCGCGGGACCGTGGTCCGCACCTCCCTGCTGGCGTCCGTCGTCGGCGTCCACGCCTTCCAGGGGACGCGGTGGACGGTGGCCGGCGAGGTGCCGCGGGCGAGCGGCAACCACCACCCCGCGATCGCGCCGTACGGCTCGTTCCGCGCTGCCGACGGCATGATCCAGGCCGCCGTGGGCAACGACCAGCAGTGGCGGACCTTCGCCACGTTGCTGGGCCTCGACCCCGACGATCCCCAGTTCACCACACCGCGGCTGCGCGTCGAGCACCGGCCGGAGCTGGTCGAGGCCATCGAGGAGCGCCTCGCGACGGCCCCCGCCGACACGTGGCTCGCCCGGCTCGACGAGGCGGGGATCCCGGCGGGCCGGATCCGCACGCTCGACGAGGTCTACACCTGGGACCAGGCACTGAGCCAAGGCCTGCTCGTCGACGTGGAGCATCCCACGCTCGGACGGGTGCAGCTCCCCGGTCCCCCGCTCCGTCTGGAGACGACGGACGGCGAGCCGGCCGGCCGGTCCGACCACACCCACCCGCCCCTGCTCGGCGAGCACGACGACGTCGTACGTGCGTGGGCCACCGACCGGACGGCGACCTCGACCTCCGCCCCGACCGGCAGCTGACGAGAGGCCACCCATGCACCTGGTCCGCTACGTCGAGCCGAACGCACCGCAACCGCGCGTCGGCACGCTCGAGCGCGGGACGGTGGCGCCCCTCCCGGGCGTCTCGTCCTTCGCCGAGCTGCTCCGGGCGGAGGTGGCCGAGGTGCACGACCTGGCCTCGCGGGCGGTGCTCGCCGACGCCTGCGCGGTCGACGACGTGCTGCTGCTCCCGCCGGTCGACGGCCGGACCGAGGTCTGGGCCGCCGGCGTGACCTACGAGCGCTCGATGGACGCGCGGATCGAGGAGACCACCGCGTCGCAGGACGTCTACGCCCGGGTGTACGACGCCGCGCGGCCCGAGCTGTTCTTCAAGGCCCCCGCGTGGCGGGTGGTCACCGACGGCGAGCCGATCGGGGTGCGGCCCGACAGCGAGGTCACCGTGCCCGAGCCGGAGCTCGCGATGCTCGTCACGGCTGCGGGCGAGGTCCTGGGCTACGCGGTCTGCAACGACGTGTCCTCGCGCGACATCGAGGGCGCCAACCCGCTCTACCTGCCGCAGGCCAAGGTGTACGACGGCTCGTGCGCCCTCTCCCCCGGTGTCCGCCCTGCGTGGGAGGTGCCCGAGCCACAGGCGCTCGGGATCCGCGTCCGCGTGCTCCGCGACGGGACCACGCTGTGGGAGGACCGGACGAGCACCGCGCGGATGCACCGCCGGCTCGCCGACCTGGTGGACCACCTGCGGCGCGCCCTCACGTTGCCCGACGGCGCTGTCCTGGCGACGGGCACCGGCGTCGTGCCCGGGCTCGACCTCACCCTGCTGCCCGGCGACGTCGTGGAGATCGGCGTGGACGAGGTCGGGACGTTGCGCAACCCCGTGGTCGCGACGAGCGACCTCGGGTGGCTCGCCGAGGCCGTCGACGACCCTTGGGTCCGGGCCGCGCACCGCTGAGGTCGTCCCGGCCGGACGACGGCGTGGGCCCGTCGCGGCAATCGGGTCCAAGGACCCTGTCAGGGGCGGCGGGGGCGTCCCACACTGGGACTGGCCACGCAGCTCCACGGTCATGCGTGGCCCGCCGCACCTCGTCAGTGTGCAGGAACGGGGGATCGTATGGTTCAGGAGACCTCGGAGCCGGGGACAACGGGCTCCGACCTCGATGAGCGCCCGGCCGAGCAGGAGCCCGCCGCGGACCTGCCTCGGGCGCTGAGCTCGGCCCACGGTGTGCCGCTCCGGCGGCTGCTGCCCGTCGTCGTGCTGACTCCCGCGCAGGCCTGCCTCGTGGCGGTGCAGCTGCTCGACGCCACCCACCCGGGCGGCACGACCAACGGGACCAACCCGGCGGACGACCGCTGGTCGGTGGCCATCACCCCGTCCGGTGACGTGGAGGTGGCTCGTGCCACGGCCGGGGAGGGCACCCCGGTCACCGAGCTCCTGGGGGAGCTGGCCGAGAACGCACGCCGTCTGCCGGCGCACCCGACGTCCGAGCAGGTGCTGCTGCTGCGCAGGCTGGAGCAGGCGGCCGCGGACCCGCGACCGGACCTGGGCGTGAGTGCTCGCGAGCTCGAGGGCGCGCTGGCCGCCGCTCTCGGCACGGGCGCCCGGCAGCGCGTGTCCGGTCAGCTCGCGGCGCTCGTCGGCGCGTTCGCCCACGTCGCTGCCAGCGTCGCGGTCCCGGCCGACGCGCGCGCGACCCCGGCCGTGTCCCGGCCCGGCCCGCGCCGCGCCGCGCCGGCGCATCCCGGGCCGAGCCGCCCACCCCGACGCGGACGCATCACGGGCCACCGTCGGTCGCGCACCCGTCGCCTGCTGGTCGTCGGGGTGCTGCTGACCGCGGCGATCGCCGCCAGCGGCTACGTGGTGCTCCGTGACCCGGACAGCGGACCGACCAGCTCGTCCGGCGCGACCGACCGCGACGGCCGGCGGGCCGAGCCGGCCGCCCCGGCCGGGTCCTCGGGAGAGCCGGCTGCACGGCAGCGACGCGACCCCCGTCCGGACGTCACCGCGCTCGCGGGCCGCAGCGCCGGCCCGATCACGGCCGTCGAGGTGGCAGGGGCCGCGGCCTGCACGCCGGGCACCCCCTGCCCCGTCACCGTGACGGTCCGCTTCCGCCCCGCAGAGACGACCCGGCCGGTGGCGTGGAGGGTGGGAGCGGCGCGTTCGTGCGAGAGCCCCGTCACCTGGTCCGGGCCGGTCACCGTGACCGCACAGCCCGGCTGGACCAGCGTCTACAACAGCTCCTCCGTCCCCGTCCCCGAGGGTCGCTCCCCCGTGCTGGTGGCCCTGACCACCGCGCCGGCACGGGCCCAGTCGCCACCGGTGCCGGTCGCCGGCTCGTCGCTGCGCTGCTGACCGGGCCATGCTCAGCGTCGAACGAGGGCTGCTGGGCGGGCGCCGGTCCCGTCCCGGGCCCGGCCGGCCGGTAGGGCTCCCGGTCGCCGCCCTCATCGATCCCCTCGCCGTCGGCGCGGTCGCGGTCCTGGTCGGGCTCGGCCTGGCCAACCTCGCCGCGCTCGGCGACCGGTCGGCCGTCCGGCACCAGCTCGTCGTCGTCGTCGGGGGCCTCGTGCTGTTCGCCGTCCTGCGGCGGTGGCGCACGGAGGGCCTGCGGTGGCTCGGGTGGGGCTGCTACCTCCTGAGCGTGGTGCTGCTGGTGGCGGTCGACGTGGGGGGCATGACGGTCCGCGGGGCCCAGCGGTGGATCGAGATCGGCCCCGTCTCCATGCAGCCGTCCGAGCTCGCCAAGCTCGGCCTGCTCCTCGTGCTGGCCCAGGTGCTCGGCAGCGACCGGTCGTGGCCGCGACGGTTGGCGACCGCCCTCCCCGTCGCCGCGCTGCCCATCGCCCTCATCCTCGTCCAGCCGGACCTCTCCACCACCCTGGTGCTGTGCGCGGTCGTGTTCACGATGCTCGTGCTCGGCAGGATCCCCCTCAAGGTGCTCGTCCCGGTGCTCGCCACGACGGTGCTCGCGCTGCCGTTCGTCGTGCACCTTCTCCACCCCTACCAGCAGGAACGGCTCAACGCCTTCCTGAGCGGCTCGACCGACGTCGACGGGCCCGGCTGGGCGATCCAGCAGATGCACATCGCCCTGGCCTGGGGCGGCCTCACCGGCGGCGCGGACCACCCGTTGAACCGGGTGGTCGGGCTCTACCTGCCCGACCGACACACCGACCTCGCGTTCGCCAGCCTCGTCGCGCAGTTCGGGATCCTTGCCGGCTCCCTGGCCGTCCTCGCCGCGGCGGTCCTGGTCTGGCGGGCCGTCGCCGCGAGCCGCCGGGCACGCAACCGGCCTGCGGGGCTGGCCGCCGCCGGCTTCGCCGCGCTGGTCAGCGTCGAGGTCACGGTCTCGGTGGCCTGCAACCTGGGCCTGGCCCCCACCGCAGGAGTGCCGTTCCCGCTCGTCAGCCAGGGCGGCACAGCGGCCGCCGTGCACATCGCCGCGCTCGGGCTGGTGCTGGCACTGGGCGCCGACGGGGAGACCCACCGCCTGTGGAGCCACGGATCGCCGGACGCCGCACGACCCCGGCTGCTGCGCACGACCGCCGTCACGGTCACCGCCCTCCTCGTCGGCATGGTCGGCTTCGCCTGGCAGCTGCAGAGCGCGCAGGGATCGCAGCTGCGCGAGGCCGCGCTCACCCAGATGCTGCGCTGCACCCGGGTGCCCGCGGCGCGCGGCGAGATCACCGACCGGCACGGCATCCCGCTCGCCCTCGACGTCCGGCGCCACCGGGTGGCGGTGGTGCCGGCGCTGGTGGAGCCCGACGACGTGGCCATTCTCGCCGCGCTGACCGCGCGCCCCGAGAGCGGCCTGCGCCGCCAGCTCCGTCGGCACCCCGCGAGCCGCGACCTCACCGTCGCCTCCCTCCCGACGGCGGCCGGCCGACGTGTCCGTGACGCCCGGCTGCCCGGGGTGTTCGTCGTCCCCGACACCCGCCGCCGCTACCCGCACGGCGACCTCCTGGGACCCGTGCTGGGCTGGACCGGCGTGGCCACCCCGGTGGAGATGGAGCGCTGGCCCGACCTGCCGCTGGGGGCCGGCGTCGGTCGCGCGGGGCTCGAGCAGGTCTACGACCCGATCCTGCGCGGCACCGACGGCCGGCAGTGCGTCTACGTGACGCCGGCCGGCACGCCCATGGCCATGGGCCCCTACACCCCGCCCCGGCGCGGGAGCACCCTGCGGCTCACCCTCGACCTGGGCCTGCAGCGCGAGCTCACCCGGAGCCTCGACGCGGTGCTGCGCGCCCGGCCGGGACAGCCCCTCGGGGACCTCGGCGGCTCGGTGGTGATGGACCCCCGCAACGGCGAGGTCCTCGCGATGGCCAGCCGGCCGTCGTACGACAACACGGTGTTCGGCCCGCCCGTGGACAACGAGGAGCTCGCCCGGCTGTCCCGCAGCCCCGGCAGCCCGATGCTCGAGCACGTGACCCAGGTGGCCGCGCCGCCCGGGTCGACGTTCAAGCTCGTGGTCGCGGCCGCGAGCATGCGGGACGGGACGGTGCCCCCCACCCAGGTGCTGCCCGGCGGCGGCTCCTGGACGCTGGGCACCCACACCTTCGGCAACTGGATGCCGCTGCCGGCGGAGAACCTGCCGCAGGCGATCGCGTCGTCCAACAACGTGTACTTCTACCAGCTCGCGTGGGCGATGGGCGCCGAGCCGATGATCAGCACGGCGCGGAGCCTGGGGGTCGGCCGGCCGACTGGCATCGACCTCCCCGGCGAGAGCAGCGGCTACCTCGGCACCCCGGCGTCGATCGCCCGCGACGGCGGCACCTGGTACCCCGGCTCCACGGTGATCCTCGGCATCGGCCAGGGCTACCTGACCGTGACGCCGCTGCAGGACGCGCTCTGGACCGCCGGCATCGCGACCGGCGCCGTGGTCACGCCCCACCTCGGCCTCTCCTACGGCGACGGCCCGCACCGGTCCAGGCTCCGGTGGCCGCGACCCCGCCCCCTGCCGTACGCCGAGAGGCTCGGGCCGGTCCGCGACGGGATGGCGCTGGCCGCGACGTCCGGCACCGCCAGCATCCTGACCGCGCTCCCGGTGCGGGCCGGCGCCAAGACGGGCTCGGCACAGGACCCGTCGGCCCCCAACGGGGCGCCGGACTCGTGGTTCACCGCGGCCGCCCCACTCGACCGGCCGCGGATGGTGGCGACGTCCTTCGTCCGGGGCGGTGGGCACGGGGTGAGCACGTCGGGCGCCGTCATCCTCCCGGTGATGCAGTACTTCTTCGCCCACGAGCGGGAGATCCTGGGCCTCCGGCCGGCGGCCGGGAGGCGGTGAGCCGCTCCTCCCCCGCGACGGTGACGACCGGGGAGCTCCGCGGTCAGCCGTCACCCCACGACCCGGGCGGCCTCGAGGGTGCCCCGACGACCTGGTGGAACTTCCCGCTCCGCGCACCGGGCTCGGGCGGCTCGGTGCCACGTTCGACCTGGACTCCGTGGAGGCCGTGCCGGGCCAGGTGGTCGCGCAACCGTCCCGTGGCCTGTCGCCACACAGTCTCCGGGTCGATCCCCGGCAGCAGCTCCAGGCGGAGCCGGAGCGTGTCGGGGCCGGTCCGGACCAGCTGGCTGCGACGCACCCCGGGGGTGGTCTCCATCACCGACGCCAGGGCCAGGGGCACCAGGACGACCTGCTCGCTCCCGGACGTCCGGAAGGCGAGCAGGTCGTCGCGCCGCCCGGCGACCCGGATCGCCTGGAGCGGACTGCCGCAGGGACAGGGGTCGGGCCGCTCCAGCACCGAGTCCCCGAGGTCGTAGCGGATGATCGGTTGCACCCGGTTGGCGAGGTTGGTCAGCAGCACGCTCGACGACGTGGCGCCCCTCGGCGTCGGGGTGCGGTCGGCCTCGACCGGCTCCAGCACGGCCCAGTCGCTGTTCACGTGCAACCACCCCTCGTCGCACCCGAAGGCGAGCGGGTCGAACTCCGACGCGGCGTAGACGTCCCGGACGGCGCGGCCCCACGTCGCGTCGAGCAACCCACGCACGGCCGGCGTCGTGGACTCGCCGCCGGTCTCGAAGACGGCCGGTCGGAGGTGCAGCCGCCCCGCGGCCTGCTGCTCCGCGAGCAGGGCCGCGGCGCTGGGGTAGCACGTGACGATCGCCGGGTCGAAGTCCTCCAGCGCCTCCACGAGCGCAGGCAGCGGCTGCTGCACGGAGAACACCCGGTACGTGTGCCGGCGCCACATGCTGCGCCGTCGCTCGTGCTCCATCCAGGCCTCGCCGCCGAAGTGCCCGCCGGTGCCGACGACCGCGGCCCACCGGAACCCGCGGCGTGCCAGCGACACCCAGTCACCGGCGGTCAACCACATGAGGTCGGCGCGCACGCTGAAGGCCCGGTAGACCGCCATCGCGGACCGGTCGTGCACGAACAGCCCGGGTTCACCGGTGGTGCCGGAGGAGGCGCACACCAAGTAGCGGCCGAGCAGTGGCTGGCCCACCCGGGCCGGGTCCGCGACGAAGGCCTCGACGACGGCACGGGTGACGGCAGGGTCGCCCACCCACTCGTCGAAGCGCGCCATCAGCTCGGGCTTGGTCACCGGCGGCAGCTGCTCCGGCCGGACCCGACCGGGTGCCAGTCCGGAGTAGTGACGCCGGTAGAAGGCAGACCGTGAGCGTGCGCAGTCGACGAGGGCGTCGAGACGGTCAGCCCGACGGTGGGCGAGGGCGGCCGCTCCCCCGCGTTGCGCGCGGACCAGGTCGACCGCCAGGCCGGCCACGAACGGTCAGACCGCCTCGAGGAAGGTGCCCTCGTAGGCGCGGACCACATCGGGGTCCGACAGGCACCGGGCGGCGCCCTCCGCCACGCAGGTGAGCGGCCGCTCGGCCATCCGCACCGGGAAGGCGAACGCCGACTCGACGAGCTTGTCGAAGCCGCGCAGCAGGCTGGAGCCGCCGAAGACCGTGACCCCGTCGGTCAGGATGTCGTCCGCCGCCTGCGGCGGCAGGTCGTCCAGCGCACCGGCGAGCGTGGCGATGATCGCGTCCGCGGTGGGCCGCAACGCCTCGAGGATCTCCGCGGACTCCAGGGTCTTCAGCCGCGGCCGGCCGGTGGCCAGGTCGATGCCCTGCACCACCGAGGACAGGCCCTCCTCGTCGTCCACCCCGCACTTCAGCGCCTCCGCGGTCAGCTCGCCGACGAGCAGCTGGTGCTCGGAGCGCAGGTAGCGGTAGAGCGTCAGCGTCATCTCGTCGCCCGCGATCCGTGACGAGCGGTGGGACAGCACGCCTCCGTAGCAGAACGCGGTGATCTCCGAGGTGCCGCCGCCGATGTCGAGGACCATGTGCGCCCGCGGCTCGAGCGGGTCCAGTCCGCATCCGACGGCCCCGGCGATGGGCTCGGGGATGAGCTCCGGCTTGCGGATCCCGGCCTCGTCCGCCACCTCGAGGAGGGCGCGCCTCTCCAGCGCCGTCGCCCCGGCGGGCACCCCGATCACCGCGCGAGGTCGCACCCGCGTCCAGGCGGGCGCCGCGACCTTGCCCAGCAGGCCGACCATGAACGCCCGCGCGGCCTCGAGGTCGACGATGACGCCGTCGTGCAGCGGCCGCACCGCGGCGA
The DNA here is from genome assembly GCF_003047295.1 of Nocardioides sediminis. Classification (GTDB taxonomy): domain Bacteria; phylum Actinomycetota; class Actinomycetes; order Propionibacteriales; family Nocardioidaceae; genus Nocardioides; species Nocardioides sediminis. The sequence continues at coordinate 595,234 of NZ_PZYZ01000002.1, read as the reverse complement.
GCCCGACCGGGCAGCGGCCCAGCAGGTCGCGGGCCTCCCGACCCACCAGCAGCGGCCGCACCTTGCGCCAGCCGGTCTCGGAGGTGCGCACCACCATCACCGACGGCTCGTCGAGCACCAACCCGCGAGTCTGGTGGCACACCACCGTGTTCGCGGTCCCGAGGTCGATCCCGAACCCGCCCATGCCCCGTACCTCCTGCGACAGACCCGACCTTCCACACGGTAGGGCACCTCGCCGCCTGCGGCACCGGGCCTTTGGTCCCGGAGCTGGGCGACAGGTTGTTGCAGGGCGTGGCGGGTCAGCCGTGCGACCGGCCGTCTGCGAGGAGCTGCCGGGCCATCACGATCCGCTGGACCTGGTTGGTGCCCTCGTAGATCTGCGTGATCTTCGCGTCGCGCATCATCCGCTCCACCGGGAAGTCCTCGGTGAACCCGTAGCCACCGAGCAGCTGGACGGCGTCCGTGGTCACCCGCATCGCCACGTCGGAGGCATAGCACTTGGCGGCGGCGCTGAAGAACGACAGGTCGGCGTCGTGGCGCTCGGACTTCGCCGCGGCGACGTACACCATCTGCCGCGCCGCCTCGAGGGTCATCGCCATGTCGGCCAGCATGAACTGGATGCCCTGGAAGTCGGCGATCCGCTTCCCGAACTGGCGGCGTTCCTTGACGTAACCGAGGGCGAAGTCCAACGCACCCTGCGCGATGCCCACGGCCTGGGCGCCGACCGTGATGCGGGTGTGGTCCAGGGTCCGCAGGGCGATCTTGAGGCCGTCCCCCGGCTCACCGATCATCCGGTCGCCGGGGATGCGCACGTCGTCGAAGAAGAGCTCACGCGTCGGCGAGCCCTTGATGCCGAGCTTCTTCTCCTTGTCGCCGAAGGTGAAGCCCTGGTCGGACTTCTCCACCACGAAGGCGCTGACGTTCGCCCCGCGGCGCCCGTCGGGATCGGTGACGGCCAGGACGGTGTAGTACTCCGAGACGCCGGCGTTGGTGATCCACGACTTCTGGCCGTTGAGCACCCAGTCGTCGCCCGCAGCCACGGCCCGCGTCCGCATGGCGGCGGTGTCGCTCCCCGCCTCCCGCTCCGACAGGGCGTAGGAGAACGTGGTCGTCCCCCGGGCGAGCGGGGTGAGGTAGCGCTGCTTCAGGTCCTCCGACGCGGACAGGATCAGCGGCGTGCTGCCGAGCTTGTTCGCCGCCGGTATGAGGGACGACGACGCGCACGCCCGGGCGACCTCCTCGACCACGATCGCCGAGGCCACCGCGTCGGCGCCCACGCCGTCGTACTCCTCGGGGACGTGCGGGGCGTGGAAGTCCGAGGCGACGAGGGCGTCGTACGCCTCCTGCGGGAACGAGGCGGTCCGGTCGACCTCCGCGGCGTGGGGGGCGATCTTGTTCTCGGCGACGAGGCGGACCGCCGCGCGGAGCTCCTCGTGGTCGTCGGTCGGACGGAACAGGTCGAAGTCGGGGCTGTGGCTCATGGGTGGTCTCCTCGGTCTCTCGTGGTGGTGGTCGGCCGCGCGGTGCGGGGACGGGGATGGAGGTGGGTCAGGAACTCGGTGATCGTGGGAAGGACCTCGCGGACGCTGTCGAGCAGCACCAGGTGCCCTCCCCCGCGGATCACCTCCAGCCGGGCGCCGGGCACCAGGCAGGCGACCACGCGCGCGTTGGCGAGCGGCACGATCGGGTCGTCGTCGCCGTGGACGACGAGCGTCGGGCAGTCGAGTCGGTGCAGCCAGGGCAGGCTGGTGAAGCCGGCGACCCCGGCGAGCCGGTAGACGTAGGACCGCAGGTCCGCTGCCGGTCGCAGGTGCCAGCGGCGCACCAGTCCGGGATCGTCACGCAGCCGGCCGCCGAAGATGCGGCCCGCGCTGCGCTCCAGCTCGTCCGGGTCCGCGTAGGCCCTGGGACGTGCGAACCTCAGCAGGACGTCGGGACGTCCGGGCACGCCGGGCAGGCCGTAGCCCGTGGACACGAGGACCAGGGCGCCCACCCGGTCGGGGTGCGAACGGGCCATCGCCTGGGCGACCAGCCCGCCCAGGCTGACACCGAGGACGTGGGCGCGCTCGACGCCGACGGCGTCCAGGACGCCGGCGGCGAAGCCGGCCAGCCCGCCGGCCGTCAGTGGCCGGCGGGACAGCTCGGTCGCCCCGATGCCCGGCGGGTCGAAGGTGATCGTCCGGAAGCCCTCGAGGTACGGCAGCACGTCGTCCCACAGCTCCACCTGGCTCCACACACCACCGATCAGCAGCAGCGGCGTCCCGTCCCCGTGGACCCGCACCCGGGTGCGGAGGCCGTCGACGACGACGTACGACGTGGTGGTCATCGCTCCCTCACGTACCGTCCGGGCGCAGCCTCGACGGGTGGGTGGCGGTCGCTGCCGAGACCGGTGGGCGCCAGTCGTTCGCCGCCGGACCGGGCGGTCGCCCAGTCGACCCAGTGCGTCCACCAGGTGCCCTGCTGGCGCTCCGAGCCGTCCAGCCAGCGCTGGGGGTCCTCCTCCGCGGCCAGCGGGCCGGTCCGGTAGTGGGCCTTCGGGTTGCCCGGAGGGTTGACCAGGTGCTGGACGTGGCCGCCACCGGAGAGCACGAACGTGGCGTCGCCCCCGAAGAGCCGGGTCGACCGGAACGCGCCGTGCCACGGCACGAGGTGGTCGCTCTCCGCCCCCACCACGTAGGTGTCGACCTCGACCGCTCCGAGGCTGACCGGCGAGCCGAGCACCTCCAGCTCTCCCGGCCGGGTGAGCAGGTTGCCGACGGCGATGGCCAGCAGGTCGCGCTGCATGGCGCCGGCCACCCGGGTCGTGTCGTTGTTCCACGCGAGCACGTCGTACTGCGGGGGCTCCAGGCCCATCAGGTAGTTGTTGACCCAGTTGCTCCAGACCAGCTCGTTGGGACGCAGCCACGAGAAGACCGCCGCGATCGAGCGGCCGTCGACCACGGCGTCCCGCTCCGTCGTACGACGAGCGGCCCCGAGGAGCGCGGGGTGCAGCACCAGCCCGGCGGCGTTCGGCACCGACATGTCCAGCTGGCTGACACCGAAGCCGGCGTAGGCCACCCGGTCGTCGCCGACGTGGGCCAGATGGCCCAGCGTCGCCGCCAGGAGCTGGCCCCCGGCGCAGAGTCCGACGGTGCCCACCTGCTCGCTGCCGGTGATCTCGCGGACGGCGTCCATCGCGTCGAGGAGCGCCTGGGCATAGGTGTCCAGGTCCCAGTCCCCGTGCTCCTCGGTCGGGTTGCGCCAGCTGGTCACGAAGACCTGGATGCCCTGGGCGAGGGCGTGCTCGACGAAGCTGCGCCGCTCCGCGAGGTCGAGGACGTAGTAGCGGTTGATCACCGACCAGACGAGCAGCAGCGGTACGTCGCGGACCGTCGGCGTCGTCGGCGTGTACTGGATGATCTCCACGACCTCGTTGCGGAACACGACCTGGCCGGGCGTGGCGCCGACGTTCTCGCCCACGCGGAACGGCGCGCTGTCCACCTGACGCGGCATGCCGCGGTTGTGCCGGAGGTCGTCCCACATGTTCCGGCTGCCACGCAGCAGGCTGAGGCCGCCGGTGTCGAAGGCACGCTTGATGGCCGCGGGGTTGCCGACCAGCGTGTTGGTGGGCGCGAGCGCGGTACCCAGGATGCCGGCCGCGAACCGGGCGCGCTCCCGCGTCGGCCAGTCCACGTCGGCGTCCTCGACCAGGTCTCCGATCGCCCGCTCGACGGCCAGGTAGGCCTGGGCCCACCGGCGGTAGACGGGGTTGGCCGACCACGCCGGGTCCAGGAACCGGCGGTCGCCGGGTGCCGGCTCGACGGTGGAGCGCCCCACCAGGGCGGTGGCGACGTCGGCGGCGAGCGCGCCGCCACGGTCGAGGAGGTCGCTCGTGCGGCCGACGGCGCTCAGCAGGGCTCGGGTGCTGCCGGAGGCCGTGCCATGGGTGGGCGCGGCGTCGCGGTCGGGTGCGTCGATGAGGACGGTCATGGGGTGCTGCCTCTCAGGTTGCGGGGGCGACGAGCAGCACGCCCGCCAGGGTGACGGTGCCGAGGAAGAGGGTGGCGGCGGCGGCGACGACCATCACGGCTCCGCCGTTCCTCCACAGGTGGGCGAGCCGGACGCTGCAACCCATCCCGAAGAGGGCCGCGCCGAGGGCGACGACCTGCACCTGGGCGATCCAGTCGAGGGCCGTCGCCGGGACGACACCCGCGCTGCGCAGCGCCGCGCAGGCGAGGAAGCCGAGGACGAACAGCGGCACCAGGGCGGGCCTGCCGGTCCCAGCCCCGGGCCGGGCGGACCTCAGCCGGGTGACCACGCCCGCGACGGCGACCACGGGGGCGAGCATCACGACCCTGGTCAGCTTGACAACGACCGCGACCGCCACGGCCGCGGGCCCGGCGGGGCCGGCGGCGGCCACGACCTGGCCGACCTCGTGGACGCTCGCGCCGGCCCAGGCGCCGAGCTGGACGTCGGTGAGCCCGAAGGGGCCCTGCAGCAGCGGGAGCGCGACCAGCGCCAGGGTTCCGAACAGCGTGACCATCGCGATGGCGGCGGCGACGTCGTCCTCCTCGGCCCCGGCCGTCTCCTCCATCGCGGCGATGGCCGATGCGCCGCAGATCGCGACGCCGGTGCCGACCAGGAGGGTCCGCGCCCGTCCCACGCCCAGCCGGCGTCCCAGCCACAGCGTGAGCAGCAGGGTCGCCACCAGGCTGCCGGCGACGAGGGCGACGAGGGGAAGCCCGAGGGCGGCGATCGATGCGAAGGAGACCGAGAAGCCGAGCAGGACGATGCCTACCCTCAGCAGGCGCCGGGTCTGGGAGCCGAGCTGGGACGCCGCGCCGGCCGGGACCAGTCCGGCGTTGGCGGCGAGGATGCCCAGGCCGATGGCCCAGGTCAGGACGCCCACCTGCGGGACGAGCAGGTGGCAGACCGACGCCCCGAGGACGCCCAGGGACAGCACACCCAGCGCGAGCAGGACCCGGCGCGGACGGTTCGTCGCGGGTGGACGGACGACCTGGTCGACTGCGGCGAGGACCGTCACCATGGCTCCTCCGGAGCAGCGAGGGCGGCCACGGGCACGCCCGCCCATGCGGCGACGAGGACCGGGTTCCGCTCCAGGCGGTCGAGCGCGCGGGTCACCAGCCGGCTCACGGCCGCGCCGCCAGCTCGCGCTTGAGGATCTTGCCGGTGGCGGTCATCGGGAGCGTGTCGACGAACTCGACGATGCGCGGGTACTTGTACGCCGCCATCTGCTCCTTGCCCCAGGCCAGGAGCTCGCCCTCGGTGACCGCCGCCCCCTCGCGAGGGATCACGACGGCCTTGACCTCCTCGCCGTGGGAGTCGTGGGGGACCCCGATGACGGCGGCCAGCGAGACGTCGGCATGGGTCATGAGCACCTCCTCGACCTCCCGCGGGTACACGTTGAACCCGCCCCGGATGATCAGGTCCTTGGCCCGGTCGACGATGTAGTAGAAGCCGTCCTCGTCGCGGCGGGCGAGGTCACCGGTGCGGAACCAGCCGTCGCGCATCACCTCGGCGGTGGCTTCCGGGCGGTTGTGGTAGCCCTTCATGACGTTGTGGCCCTTGACCGCGATCTCGCCGACGACGTCCGCACCCTCGAGCGTGTTCCAGTCCTCGTCGACGAGCCGGCACTCGACGCCCCACACGGGTACGCCGATGGATCCGGGCCGCGGGTCGCGCGCCGGGTCCGCGAAGGTCGCGAGGGGCGACGTCTCCGAGAGCCCGTAGCCCTCGAGGACCTGCACCCCGAACCGGTCCCTGAACTCGCGGATGATCTCGACCGGCAGGCTGGCACCGCCGGAGACGGCCACCCGGAGGCGGGCCGCGATCGCGTCGACGTCGACGTCCGCGTCGCGGGCCAGTGCCCCGAGGAGGCCCCAGTACATCGTCGGCACCCCCGCGAAGAAGGTGACCTTCTCGCGCTCGAGCAGCGCGAGCGCCTGGCCGGCGTCGAAGCGCGGGAGCAGGACGAGGGTCGCCCCCACGCCGAGGCCCGCGTTCATCTGCACGGTGGACCCGAAGGAGTGGAACAGCGGCAGCGTGACCAGGTGCACGTCGTGGTCGACGACGCCGAACTGGCGGTTGCACGTCAGGGCGTTGAGGACGAGGTTGGCGTGTGACAGCTCGGCACCCTTCGGGTGCCCGGTCGTCCCCGACGTGTAGAGGATGACCGCGGAGTCGGTGGCCTCGCGGACGACCGTGTCAAAGCTCGTGGGCTGCTCGCCGAGCGCGGACGTCAGCAGCTCTGCGCCCTCCGGGGCGTGCTGGGGCACGGGTCCGGCCGTGATCGCGAGGAACGTGTCGCACCCGGCTGCCTGCTGGAACCCCTTCCACCCCTCGGCGCCCATCGGGAGCTCGGGCGTCCCCTCGAAGCAGAAGTAGGCCTTCGCCTCCGAGTCCGTGAGGTGGTAGGCCACCTCACGCGCCTTGAGCATCACGTTCAGCGGGACGACGACGGCGCCGGCCTTGAGGATCCCGTAGTAGACGGCCGGGAACTGCGGCGTGTTGGGGCACGAGAGGGCCACCTTGTCCCCCGGCCGGACGCCGCGGCTGACCAGCAGGTTGGCCACCTGGTTGGCGAGGGCGTCGAGGGACCGGTAGTCCAGGCGAGTGGTGCCGAGGACCACGGCGTCGCGGTCGGGGTGGCGGCGGGCACTGTCTTCGAGCAGGGTCGCGAGGTTGAGCATCGGGTGTCCTTGGATGGGTCTGGATGAGGGATCAGGAAAGGGGCGGCAGCGCGCCGTCCGCGTCGCGTGCGCCGGCGAGGACGATGGCGTCCAGCGCCTCGAGGAGCGGCTCCGCCAGCTGCCAGTCGCCGTACCCGGCCGCGGGGTTGAGGTGGCCGACGGCTCCGACGTCGACGAAGTGGCTGCCCCAGTTCGCGGCGGTGGCGCGCACCAGGACCTCCTCGCCGAGGGGGTCGTTGCTGCTGCCCGCCACGATGCTGGGGAACGGCAGCCGCTCGGTCGGGACCGGGAGCCAACCGCTCTCGCGGAGCTCGCCGAGCGTGGGGTACTCGGGCGGCAGCGGCCGGGCCAGGTCGGGCGGCGTCGCGAGCAGCGCCGCCCTGACGGGAGTGGGGGTCAGGCGGGCCCAGTGCGCGGTGACCAGGCAGCCGGCGCTGTGCGCGACGATCGTGACCGGGCCGTCGATGGCGTCGACCGCCAGCTGGAGGTCAGCGATCCGGCCGGTCAGGTCCCGCTTGTCGCGCTGGAACGAGTCCACGACCGACACCCGGGGAAGCCGGTCCGCCAGGATGGTCTGCCAGTGCTCGGGGACGTCGCCCCGGAGCCCCGGCACGATCACCACCGTGCTCGGCTCGTGCACCATCGCCGTCACCCGGGGAAGGAGGTGCGGGCCCGGCGCACGCTGGCCGGGTAGGCACGGAGTCCCAGGACCAGCGCGACGACCACGGGCACGGACACGAAGGGGACCACCTGCAGGGCACCGGACAACCCGAGCCGGTCGGCCAGGATGCCGGTGACCACCGGACCCGCGGCGAGGCCGAGGAGGTTGTTGGCCATCGTGAGGGTGCCGAACGCGGTGGCCCGGATCGACGCCGGCGTGAGGTTGGCGACCATGGCGCCCGCAGGCCCCGCGGTGCCGGCGGCGAAGAACGTTCCCGCCGCGATGAGGGTCAGCTGCACGGCCCCGGGAGTCAGGGAGAAGCCGGCTCCCAGCAGGACGAGGGACAGCGAGACGTAGACCAGCGACGAGGTCCACTTGCGCTGGGGGGCGTGGTGACTGATCCGGTCCGTCACCACGCCGCACACGATCATGCCGACGCCCATCAGCAGGATGAAGCCGGCGGCTGCGACGCCCGCCCGGTCGGGCGCCAGCTGGTAGGCGCGGTTGAGGTAGCTCGGGAGCCAGGCGAAGAGGGTGCCGGCGACGAACAGCTGGAGTCCGCTGGCGACGTACGCGCAGATCACCGACGGGGTGGAGACGAGTGTCCGGAGCGGCGCCCGGCCGGCCGGGCCGGCGTCGGTGCCGGTCACTGCGTTGCCCGGGTGCTGGTGGCGGGCGAGCTTGGCGTCGTCGATGAACAGCGCGTAGACCGCCACGAGCACGAGCCCGATGAGCGCCATCACGCCGAACGACCACCGCCAGCCGAGCTGGACCGCCAGGATCCCGCCGAGGAAGACCCCCAGCACCGAGCCGAAGGACCCGCCGGCCATGAAGGCGCCGGTCAGCGAGGCGCGCCGGGTCGGGGAGAAGACCATGAGCACGACGGCGAGGCCGACGCTGCCGTAGGCGGCCTCGCCGAGGCCTATCAGCAGGCGCGCGACCATCATCTGCTCGTAGCTCGTGGCCACCGCGGAGCCGAGCGTGGCCAGGCTCCACAGGGTGGCCATGGCCAGGATCGCCTTGGACCGTCCCCAGCGGTCGCCCAGCAGCGACAGCGGCACGGCGAGCAGGCCGACGGTGAGGGCGACGACGCTGGTGAGGGCCCCGAGCTGGGTGTCGCTGAGCGCCCACTCCACCTTCAGGAAGGGGAACACCGCCGAGAGCACCTGCCGGGACATGTAGTCCGACAGCAGGAGGCCGAAGGTGACGAGGAAGACGAGCAGGGGGAATACCCGGGACCTGTTGGTCCCGGCGGACGGTGCGGAGGGCTCCAGCACGGTTCCGTCAATAGCACGAGTGGTCATGTGAGGTCCTGGATGAGGGCGCGGCGAGGCCGCGCGACCGGGGGTCACGCAAGGGGAGGTACGGCGTGGGTCGGCGTACGGGGTGGGGCGCGGCTCGGCCGCGCCCCACGCGTGGTGGTGCGTCAGGAGTGGAAGGTGAAGCCCACCTGGCCGGGCTTGCGGTTGGGCGCGTAGCCGAGGCGCGCGAGCGTCTCGTCGACGCTGCCGTAGGTCTCGCCGATCTTGTAGATGTCCCGGGCGTCCTTGCCCGTGGCCACGTCGCGGCCGAGCTCGTCGGCGATGCGGACGAGCTGCTCGACCTGCTGCACCGAGGTCATCTTCTGGCCCTTGCGGCCCCACAGCGTGTCCTCGTTGCCGTTGCGGCAGTGCAGGCCCATGGCGATCGCCATGGTGTTCACCGGCAGCACGCTGCGCATCAGCGTCTCGAGGGTGAGGCAGGCGCCGTCCGGGACCCGGTTGATGAAGTTCATCATGTTGTAGGGGTTCGGGCCGTCGAAGCCGCCACCGATGGCGACCCAGGTCAGGTTGAGCGGGCCGCTGTAGTGTCCGCGGCGGATCAGGCGCTCGACGGTCTCGAGCTGCGGGATGCTGGAGAGCTGGAAGTGCGGCTGGATGCCGTTGGCGGTGAGGCGCTTGAGGTGCTCGATGACCCAGCCGGGGCTGGCGGGCACGTACATCTCGCGGTAGGCCTCGTAGATCTCGGGCCGCTGGATCGAGGTGCCCGCGATGTCGTCCTCGGTCATCAGCTCGACGATGTTCATCTGGCTGGTGTTGATCGCGATGGTGACCTGGTCGGGCCGGGGGTCGAGCTCGGCCAGCATGTGGCGGGCGTCGTCCTCGAGCCACTTGGCGTCGGCGCCCTCTCCCTCCGGGGCGAAGGAGATCGAGCCGCCGACCTGCAGGATCATCTCCGGCACGGCCGTGCGGAGCCGGCCGAGCAGCTCGTTGAACTGCGAGAGCTTCTTCGAGCCCTTGCCGTCGAGGTCGCGGACGTGGATGTGGAGCACCGTGGCGCCGGCGTTCCAGCAGTCCACTGCCTGCTGGACGTGCTCGTCCATGGTCAGCGGCAGGTCCTCGCGGAAGTCGTCCAGCTCCCACTCGGGGCCGTACGGCGCGGCGGTGATGACCAGCGGGTCCTGCAGCTCGGGGAAGAGGGCGTCGTCGTGGAAGTGCATGGGGTGTCTCCTCGGTCGGGTCGGTCGGGTCGGTCTTGTGGAAGGGGTCTCAGAAGGTCGGCTCGCCGACGATCCCGGCGCGCTCCATCTTGCGGACGTCGGGCCAGTAGTCCTGGACGGCGTAGTGCTGGGTGTTGCGGTTGTCCCAGATCGCGAAGCTGTTCCGCGTCCAGCGCCAGCGCACCTGGTACTCGGGGACCGCGGCCTGGCGGATCAGGTAGTTGAGGAGCTCGCTGGCCCCCGGTGCGTAGTCGAAGCCGAACCGCACGTTCTCGACCGTGTGGAAGTTGGTGAAGTGGGTGGTGAACGCGTTGACGAACAGCACCTTCTCCCCGGTCTCGGGGTGCGTGCGTACGACGGGGTGCTCGGCGTCGGGGAACCGCTCCTTCAGCGCGAGGCGCTGCTGTACGGGCATCCGGGCGCCGAAGGTCGCCTCGATGCTGTGCCGGGCGCGCAGGCCCGCGATCTGCTCCTTCACGTGCTCGGGCAGGCGCTCGTAGGCGAGGGCCATGTTGACCCACAGGGTGTCGCCACCCACGGCCGGCGTCTCGACGCACCGCAGCACCGAGCCCATCGGCGGGGCGTCGCGCCAGGTGGCGTCGCAGTGGAAGGCGTTCTCGAAGTCGTCGGGACGGTTGTCGCGGTCCTTGTAGATGCGGACCAGTCCGGGGTGGTCCGGGTCGCTGCCCGCGACCGGGTGGTCCTCGAGCGGACCGAACCGCTCGGCAAGGGCGACGTGCTCGGCGCGGGTGATGTCCTGGTCGCGGAAGAACAGGACCTTGTGCTCGAGCAGGAGGGCCTTCAGCTCGGCGAAGAGCTCGTCGCTCCGGGAGACCTCCCCGAGGTCGACCCCCGTGACCTCGGCGCCGAGGGCCGCGGTGAGGCGGTGGACCCGCATCGGGGTACGCAGGGAGGAGCCCGCCGACTCCTGGGTGAGGGTGGTGGTGTTCATCGTGGGGTACTCGCTTCCTGTGGTGCAGCAGTGATGGGGGGTTGGTGGCTCCTCGGTGAAGGTCAGAGATCGAAGACCGAACATCCGACGCTCCTTCCGCTCTCGAGGTCGATGTGCGCCTGCACCGCGTCGTCGAGGCTGTAGCGCTGGTTGATGTCGACGGCGATCCGGCCGCTCGCGAGGTGGTCGAACAGCTCGTTCGCCAGCTCGGCGCGCTCCGCCGGGTCCGCGATGTAGTCGGCCAGTGCCGGGCGCGTGACGAAGAGCGATCCCTTGACGGCCAGCTGCATCGCGTCGATCGGCGGTACGGCGCCCGACGCGGTGCCGAAGCAGACCAGCAGGCCACGCCGGGACAGCGAGTCGACCGAGCTCTGGAAGGTCGTCGCACCGATGCTGTCGTAGACCACGGGCACGCCGGCGCCGTCGGTGAGCTCGCGCACGCGCTCGGCGACGTCCTCGCGGGTGTAGACGATGGTGTGGGTGCACCCGTGGGCCCTGGCGACCTCCGCCTTCTCGTCGGTGGAGACGGTGCCGATCACGTTGACGCCCAGCAGGCGCGCCCACTGCGTGAAGAGCAGGCCCACGCCGCCCGCGGCCGCGTGGAGGAGGACGGTGTCGCCCGCGGACAGCCCGGGCGCGATTCGGCGCAGGAGGTAGGAGGTGGTGAGGCCGCGCATCGTGGTGGCTGCGGCCACGTCGAAGGCGATCTCGTCCGGGAGCTTGATGAGCGGCGCGGCGGGCATGACGCGCTCGGTGCTGTAGGCGCCGAGGGGGCTCCCCGTGTAGGTGACGCGGTCACCGACGGCGACGTGCTCGACGCCGGGACCGACGGCCTCGACGACGCCCGCGCCCTCGACGCCCATGCCGGCGGGAAGCTGGGCGGGATACAGGCCCGAGCGGAAGTAGGTGTCGGCGAAGTTGAGGCCCACGGCCCCGTGGCGGAGCCGCACCTCACCCGGTCCGGGCTCGCCCACCTCGAGGGCCTCCCAGGTCAGGACCTCGGGGCCGCCTGTCCGATGGAAGCGAATGCCTTTCGCCATGGTTCCTCCTGCTGGGCCGGACGGTGCCGGCTCGGTGTTGGTGTGACGCTCATTACGTTAGGTCGACAAAGCCGCGTATCCTGTGCCGATCACGACAAGTAACTTGTCTGTTCGCGACAGGCGGTGAGGCATGCGGCGGCTCGTGCGCAGCGCCACCCTCAACGGGTACGCCGACGTCGCGCGCGCCGTCGGTCTGGACCCGGTCGCCCTCATGCGTGCGCACGGCCTCGACGCGTCGGACCTGTCGGTGCCCGACCGGTGGATCTCCGCGCCGGCCGTGGCGCGGCTGCTCGACGCGTCGGCGGAGGCCGCGGGACGACCTGACTTCGCGCTCCGGCTCGCCGAGCTCCGCCGCCTGTCGACGATCGGCCCGCTCAGCATCGTGCTGCGCGAGGAACCCGATCTCCGGAGCGCCCTGACGCTCCTGATGCGCCACGAGCACAGCTACAACGAAGCCTTGAGGATGGAGCTGTCCGAGACGGAGGGGATCGCGACGACGCGGCTGTGGTTCGAGTTCGGCGAGCCGACGCCCGCGGGGCAGGCGCTCCTGCTGGGCGTGGGGGCACTGTTCGGAATCGTCCGAGCCTGCGTCGGGGACGCCTGGCGGCCGTTGTCGGTCTGCTTCTCGACCCCCGCCCCGGACGACGTCGCGGCGTACCGCCGGTTCTTCGGCCCCGGCCTGCGGTTCGAGCACGAGTTCAGCGGCCTGGTCCTCTACGCCTCCGACCTCGACGCACCCAACGCACTGGCCGATCCCCTGATGCGCCCGTACGCCCAGCGGATCCTGGAGTCGGTCGTCGCCGCGCGGGCGAGCACGACCTCCGAGCGGGTCACGGAGCTGATCGAGCTGCTCCTGCCCCTCGACAGGTGCAGCATCGACCACGTCGCCAAGGCCATGGGGGTCGACCAGCGCACCCTGCAACGCCACCTCGCCGCCGAGGGGACGTCGTTCGGGGCGATCCTGCACGCCACCCGCGCCGGCCTGGCCGAGCGTCACCTGCGCGGCGACCGCTACACGATCGGCGAGATCGGCACGGTGCTCGGCTTCACCTCGCCGAGCTCGTTCTCCCGCTGGTTCCACCAGCAGTTCGCGATGAGCCCCCGGGAGTGGCGACGCGCGTCCGCCGGGAGGTGACCATGCGATTTCGCCGCGGACCTCCCCGATGGTCGCCAAATGCCCGGACAAATGCTTGTGGCGCGGGCCACAGCCGGTCTACCCTCCGAGTCCAGAGGACCGGGACGAAGGTGGGGCGCGCGGTGCAGTACGGATTCGCCATCGACCACAGGACGTGCATCGGCTGCCACGCCTGCACTGTCGCCTGCAAGACCGAGCACGAGGTGCCGCTCGGCCAGTTCCGCACCTGGGTCAAGTACGTCGACTCGGGCACCTTCCCGGACACCACCCGGGACTTCGGGGTGATGCGGTGCAACCACTGCACCGACGCTCCGTGCGTGGCCATCTGTCCCACCGAGGCCCTCTTCAAGCGCGACGACGGCATCGTCGACTTCGACAGCTCGGTGTGCATCGGGTGCAAGGCGTGCATGCAGGCCTGCCCCTACGACGCCATCTACATCGACGAGGACACCCACACGGCGGCGAAGTGCAACTTCTGCGCCCACCGGGTCGACGACGGCCTGGAGCCCGCGTGCGTGGTGGTGTGCCCGACCGAGTCGATCTGGGTCGGGGACCTCGACGACCCCGGCAGCGCCATCTCGCAGTTCGTGCTGAGCAACGAGACCCGGGTGCGGGCCCCCGAGCAGGGCACCGGCCCCAACGTCCACTACGTCGGGGCCTCCCCGGCCGTCCTCCAACCACTGGCCGCGCCGGTGGACGACACCTACATCTGGGCCCAGCCGGACACCCTGCGGGCCGCAGTGGCGCGGGACCTCCCGGTGGACCCCGCCACCAACGCGCGTACCACCCTCAACACCGCGCACCCCGTCGTCTGGGGGTGGAAGGTCACGACCTACCTGTGGACCAAGGGGGTGGCCGGCGGCGCGCTGGTGACCGCGGCCGCCGCCGTCCTGCTCGGCCTCGGCGACACCGCCCTCACCGACGTGGCGGCCCCCCTGGTGGCCATGGCCGGGCTGCTCGCCACCGCGGTGCTCCTGGTCGCCGACCTCAAGCGGCCCGAGCGCTTCCTCTACCTCGTCACCAAGGCGCACCTCACGTCCTGGCTGGTCAAGGGCGGGTTCGTCCTCGCCGCCGCAGCGGCGACCTCGTTCCTCTGGTTCGTGCTCGGGCTGCTGGACGTCGACGGGGCGATGCCGGCCGTCGCCGTCCTCGGCGGCGTGGCCGGCTTGCTGACGGCCGGCTACACGGCCTTCCTGTTCGGGCAGGCCGAGGGACGCGACCTGTGGCAGTCGCGCTGGCTCTTCTGGCACCTCCTGGTGCAGGCGGTGATGGTCGGCAGCGGCGTCCTGCTGCTCCTCGCCCCGCTGCTCGACGCCTCCGACGACCTGGAGGCGCTCGTCCTGGCCGGCCTCACGGCCGGCACCCTCGGACACCTCGCCGTCGCCCTGGCCGAGCACGGCTGGTCGGGGCGCGATCACGGCACGCCCAACGCCCGCGCCGCGCGGACGATGATGACGCGCGGACGACACGCACGGACCTACCACGCGGCGCTGGTCCTCGGGGCGGTCGCGCTCGCCTGCGCCGCCCTCGGGCTCGCCACCGGCCTCACGGCCCTCGGGCTCGTCGCGGCCCTCCTCGTCCAGCCCTCGCTGATCGCCTACGAGCACGTCTTCGTCCGCACCGCCCAGGAGGTTCCCCTCTCGTGACCACGCACGACGAGCCGATCACCGAGCCCGGGGCCGGACCCGCGACCTCCCACGCCCTCCCGGGCGACCGCACACGCTGGGGGCTGCGCAACTTCCCGCCGGTGGAGGAGTGGGACCACCACACGCAACGGGACCCCAAGACGCGCGAGCCGCACGACTACATGCTCGTGCCGACGACATGCTTCAACTGCGAGTCGGCGTGCGGACTGCTGGCGTACGTCGACAAGGATGACCTCTCGATCCGCAAGGTCGAGGGCAACCCCGCCCACCCCGGGTCGCGGGGCCGCAACTGCGCCAAGGGTCCGGCGACCATCAACCAGGTCGAGGACCCCGAGCGGATCCTCTTCCCGCTCAAGCGGACCGGCACCCGCGGTGGCGGCGGATGGGAGCGGGTGTCCTGGGACGAGGCCCTCGACGACATCGGTGGACGGATCCGGCGGGCCATCCAGGAGGACCGGCACGACGAGGTGATGTACCACGTGGGCCGGCCCGGGGAGGACGGGTTCGCCGAGCGCTTCCTCCTCGCGTGGGGCGTCGACGGCCACAACTCGCACACCAACATCTGCTCGGCGGGCGCCCGCCTGGGCTACTCGCTGTGGGGCGGCTACGACCGGCCCTCACCGGACTACGCCCACGCCAAGGTGGTGCTCCTCCTCTCCAGCCACCTCGAGACCGGCCACTACTTCAACCCCCACGCGCAGCGGATCATGAGCGCCAAGGCCGCCGGCGCCAAGCTCGTCGTCCTCGACCCCCGGCTGTCCAACACGGCGTCGCACGCCGACGCCTGGCTGACGCCCTGGCCGGGGTCCGAGGCCGCCATCCTGCTGGCGGTCGCGGCGTACCTCCTGCGCGAGGGGCGCTACGACCGCGCCTTCCTCGAGCGGTGGGTCAACTGGAAGGCCTACCTGGAGAACCTCCACCCGGACGCGCCGCCCGACTTCCACACCTTCTGCGAGCTGCTGACCGCGGACTACCAGCGCTACACCTTCGAGCACGCAGCAGACGAGGCCGACATCCCGGTCGCGGACGTCGAGGCGCTCGCCCGCATCGTGGCCGAGAGCGAGGGACGGCTCTCCGCCCACGTCTGGCGCAGCGCGACGGCCGGCAATCGCGGCGGCTGGATGGTCTCCCGGGCGATGATGTTCCTGGTCGTCCTCACCGGGTCCGTCGGCACCGAGGGCGGCACCAGCCCCAACGGGTGGGACAAGATCATCCCGCACGGCCCGAACATGCCCGGGGGCCACGACCGCTGGAACGAGCTGACGTGGCCGCGGGAGTACCCGCTCGCCACCAACGAGCTCTCGATCCTCCTCCCCCACTTCCTGCGCGAGGGCCGCGGTCGCCTCGACACCTACTTCTCCCGGGTCTACAACCCCGTCTGGACCAACCCCGACGGGTTCTCGTGGCTCGAGGCGCTGACCGACGAGGACCGGGTCGGCTGCCACGTGGCGCTGACCCCCACCTGGTCGGAGACCGCCGAGTTCGCCGACTACGTGCTGCCCATGGGTCACTCGACCGAGCGCCACGACACCCACTCCTACGAGACCCATGCCGGCAAGTGGCTCGGCTTCCGCCAACCCGTACGACGCGTGGCCATGGAGAGGCTCGGCGGCACACCTCCCGACGGCAAGGCCTTCGGCGACAGCCGGGACTGGAACCCGGGCGAGGTGTGGGAGGAGACCGAGTTCTGGTTCGAGCTGTCGTGGCGGATCGACCCCGACGGCGAGCTGGGCATCCGCCAGTACTTCGAGTCACCGACGCGTCCGGGCGAGCGCATCACCGTCGACGAGTACTACGGCCACGTCTTCGACCACAACGTCCCCGGCCTGCCGGAGAAGGCTGCCGCCGAGGGGTTGACGCCCCTGCAGTACATGCGCCGCTACGGCGTGGTCGAGGTGGACAAGGAGGTCTACCGCGTCGACGAGCGCCGCCTCACCGACGCGGAGTGCGAGGGCGCCGTGCCCGACGAGCTGGGCGTGCTGCGCAAGCCGGTGGACCTCGACACCCAGGTGCCGCTGGTGGGTGAGGCCGGGGCCGTGGGCCTCCTGCACGACGACGGGACCCGCACGCAGGGGTGGCTCACGCCGAGCCGCAAGCTCGAGATCTACTCGACCGCCATGCGCGACTGGGGCTGGCCCGAGCACGCGACCCCCGGCTACATCGAGTCGCACGTCTCCCGACGCGAGATCGACGTCGCCGCCGGCGAGCGGGTCCTCATCCCGACCTTCCGGTTGCCGACGATGATCCACACCCGGTCGGGCAACGCCAAGTACCTCAACGAGATCTCCAACAGCCACCCGCTCTGGACCAACAGCGCGGACGCCGCCGCCCTGGGCATCGCCACCGGTGACCTGGTCCGGGTGTCGACCCGCATCGGTCACTTCGTCGCCCGGGTCTGGGCGACGGAGGGCATCCGTCCCGGGGTGACGGCGCTGTCGCACCACATGGGTCGCTGGCGGCTCCGGGAGGGCGAGGGGTCCAGGTGGACGATGGGGATCGTGGACCTCGACCACGAGGAGACGCGCTGGCGGCTCCGCTACACCGAGGGGATCAGGCCCTTCGCGTCGGAGGACCCGGACTCCGGGCGCATCTACTGGGACGACCCGGGCGTCCACCAGAACCTCACGTTCCCGGTGCAGCCCGACCCGTGGTCGGGGATGCACTGCTGGCTGCAGAAGGTGACGGTCGAGAAGGCCCACGAGGGCGACCAGTACGGCGACGTGGTCGTCGACACCTCCCTCTCCCGCGAGGTCTACGAGGAGTGGCTCGCCCTCACCCGGTCCACGCTGGGGCCGGGAGGACAGCGCCGTCCGGAGTTCATGATGAGACCGGTGATGCCCAAGCGCCGCGCCTACTTCGTCGACGGGGCCTGACCTCAGACCGCACCGGCCACCCAGATGTCCACCGCGACCGCCACCGCGACGAGGCTCACCAGCCACGCCGTGCCCACCAGTGCCCGGGCGCGCCACCGGTCCTCGTCGACGAAGGGTCTCTCCAGCGACTCCGGGTCCACCCGGGCACGGGCGCGCCGGTACCCGAACGGGACGACCACCAGCACCACGGCCGCCGCCACCGCGACCAGCGCCAGTCCCGCCGCCTGCGTGAGCCGCCCACCGTCCACGACCTTCAGGAGCAGCAGGCCGACCGCCCCGAGGGAGACGGCCGTGCGCTCCCACGCCAGGGCGGTCCGCTCCAGCGCGGCCACGGAGTGCAGCAGCCTGCGCTCCGGACCCTCCTCATGCGTCACCGGCCCCCACCACTCACACGATGACGAGTGCGGCCACCAGGAAGGCCACGACCACGAGGCCCCCGGCCACCAGCCGCAGGAGACCCGGCTCGGGCAGCGACGTCTGGGTCCGCAGGGCGCGCTCCGTCGCCGACCAGCGGCGGTAGGCCAGCGGCGGCAGGAGTGTCGCGAGGACCAGGACGGCCGCCCCGGTCACGACCCGGACCGCCGTGTTGCCGACGTCGTCGAGCACCGCCAGGAGGGCCACGCCTCCGGCGAGCAGGCCGAGCGCGGTGCGGATCCACGCCAGGAACGTCCGCTCGTTGGCGAGGCTGAACCGGTAGTCGGGGTCTGTTCCCACGTCGTCGGGCGGAGCCACGGCGTACCTCCTGGGCCTCGGAGCACACTTGTCCGGACCATTGTCGCCCACGGGGACGGCAGCCGGTGACCCGCCCACGACGAGGTGACCTCGTCGCCGGTGTCACGGTGGCGATGGTGCTGGTCCCGCAGTCCATCGCGTACGCCGCCCTCGCCGGCCTGCCGCCGCAGGCCGGCTTGTACGCCGCGGCCGCGGCACCGCTGCTGGCCGCGCCCGTGGGCTCGTCGCCCTACCTCCAGACCGGGCCGGTGGCGCTGACCAGCCTCCTCGTGGTCGGCGCCCTCGCCCCGGTCGCCCCCGCGGGGAGCTCCGAGCACGTGGCGCTCGCGGCGCTCCTGGCCCTGGTGGTCGGCGCGGTACGGGTGCTCGTGGGCGTCACGCGCACCGGGGTCGTCGCCTACCTCATGAGCCAGCCCGTCGTGACCGCGTTCACCCTCGCCGCCGCGGCGCTGATCGTCTGCTCGCAGGTGCCGGCCCTCGTGGGTCTCGCCAGCCCGTCGGGCAGCCCGGTCGCGGGAGCGGCCGACGCCCTCGCGACCCCGGGCGAGTGGAGCCCGGCAGCGCTGGGCGTCGCCGTCGCGGTGGGAGTGATCACCCTCACGGCCCGTCGGATCCACCCGCTCGTCCCAGGCGCCCTGCTCGGCTCGCTCGCCGCGGTCCTGCTCGTGCGGTGGACCTCGCTCGACGTCCCGGTCGTCGGCGACATCCCGAGCGGGTTCCCCGTCCCGAGCCTCGACCTGCCCTGGTCACAGCTGCCCGCGCTGCTGCTCCCCGGTCTCGTCATCGCCCTCGTCGGGTTCGCGGAGCCCGCCTCCATCGCCCGGAAGTACGCCGGTGCCGACCGGTCCGCCTGGGACCCGGACCGCGAGTTCGTCGGGCAGGGGCTCGCCAACGTGGGCGCCGGGCTGGTCGGCGGCTACCCGGTGGGCGGGTCGTTCTCCCGGTCCGCGCTCAACCGCCTGTCGGGCGCGAGGACCCGGTGGAGCGGATTCGTCACGGGCGCCTGCGTCGCCGCCGTCCTGCCGTTCTCGCACCTCCTCGCCGGGCTGCCGGACGCCGCGCTCGCCGGCCTGGTGATCGCCTCCGTGCTGCCGCTGCTCGACCCCCGGCCCGTCCTGCGCACCTGGCGCCTGTCACGGCCCCAGCTCGTCGTGGCCGCGATCACGCTGGTGGTGTCCGTGGCCGCGGCCCCGCAGGTGCAGTGGGGGGTGGTGGCCGGGGTCCTGGCCTCCCTGGCCGTGCACCTGTGGCGCGAGCTCGGGCTGGATGTCGAGGTGTGGCGCACGGGGTCGACGCTCCACGTGCGCCCGCAGGGAGTCCTCTACTTCGGCTCGGCGCCCCGCCTGGAGAGCCTGGTCCTGGCCGAGCTGGCCGGACATCCCGATCTCGTCCTCGTCCAGCTGGAGCTGCAGCGCCTCGGCCGCATCGACCTCACCGGCGCGCTGGTGCTGCGCGACATCAGCCGCGACCTCGGCAGGGGTGGCACCGCGGTGGTGGTGAGCGGCGTCCAGCCCCAGTGGCGCCAGCTCGTCGAGTCCGTCTTCGCCGACGAACCGGTTCACTACACTCGCTCGGTGCGCCCGCCCGATCCGCCCCGCCGCCGAGGAGATGGCCCATGACCCTCCGCAGCCGGGGAGCCGGCGACCTCGACCGCGCGAGCTCCGTCCCGCTGTGGCAGCAGCTGCACGACGACCTCGTCCGCCGCATCGAGGGGGCGGAGTTCCCGGACAGGTTCCCGGGCGAGATCGAGCTCGTCGAGGACTACGCCGTCAGTCGGCACACGGTCCGCGAGGCACTCGGCAGGCTCCGCCGCGACGGGGTCATCCAGTCCTCCCGCGGTCGCTCGAGCGTCGTGGCACCCGGCGTCATCGCCCAGGACATGGGGGCCATGTACTCCCTCTTCCACGAGCTCGAGTCCCGCGGCCTGGAGCAGCGCAGCGAGGTCCGTGTCGTCGACCGTCGACCCGACTCCGTGGTCGCCGACCGGCTCGGCCTGGCCGGCGCCCCGGAGCTCGTCTACATCGAACGCGTGCGCCACGCGGACGACGTACCGATCGCGTGGGACTGCGTGTGGCTCGACCCGGCGCTGGCCTCGGGCCTGCTCGACGTCGACCTGTCGCACACCGCGCTGTACGACGAGTGGCACCGCGTCGCCGGGGTCCGCCTGACCGGCGGGCAGGAGACCATCCGTGCCGTGGTGCCCACCGCGGGGCAGCGCTCGCTCCTGGGCATGGACGACGACGAGGCGGCCCTGCTGGTCGAGCGCGTGGGACTCGTGGGCGAGCGCGCCGTGGAGTACCGCAGGACCCTCGTGCGCGGGAGCCGTTTCAGCCTGACGGCCCAGTGGTCGAGCACCCGGGCCTACCAGGTCGACGTCAGCGGCCAGCCCTAGTCGTCTCGTCCAGCCAGCCCGCCGGGCGCGAGGACACCGGCAGCTCGCGGACGCTCTCGACGACGGTCCCGTGCACCCGACCGGCCGCGACCAGGGCGCGGAACCACTCGGTGCGCTCCAGGACGTCGCGCACCGGTCCGCGCAGACCGCCCAGGTGGACCTGCACACCGGTCCCGTCGAGGTCCTCGACGAGCTGGCCGAGCATCTCGACCCCCGTGAAGTCCGCCGCGTTGACGGCCGTCGCGTCGATGACCAGGAACCTCGTCCCCTCGCGGTCCCTCAGGCGTCCGGCCAGGTCCTCGGAGATCGCCCGAGCCCCGACGAACGACAACGGTGCGTCGATCCGGACCACCAGCACCTCGGGGTGCGTGGTCGCGGGGTGGCGCGACACGTTGCGGAACATCTTCTCCTCGGGGCAGTAGCCAAGCTCGGGCATGTGCGGGCGGTTGAGGTGGCGCAGGAACAGCGCGAAGCTGACGCCCACGCCGAGCGCCAGCCCCCAGGTGGGGCCGAGGACCAACGTCGCAGCGGCGGTGGCGAGCAGGGCCACCAGGTCGCTGCGTCGTACACGTCCCACGGCGCGGGCACCACGGACGTCCACCAGGGTCGCGACCGCGGCCAGGATGATCGCCGCGAGGACGGCCTTGGGGATGAGGGCCAGGACCGGGGTGAGGAGCAGGAGGCTGATGGCCACGAGCACCGACGCGACGACCCCGGACATCGGGGTCCGCGCTCCGGCGTTGTAGTTGACGGCGCCCCGGGAGAACCCGCCGGCCACC
The DNA here is from genome assembly GCF_003047295.1 of Nocardioides sediminis. GTDB lineage: Bacteria > Actinomycetota > Actinomycetes > Propionibacteriales > Nocardioidaceae > Nocardioides > Nocardioides sediminis. The sequence continues at coordinate 573,856 of NZ_PZYZ01000002.1, read as the reverse complement.
GGCAGGCCCTGCATCAGGCCGGCCCCGCCGTTGGCCAGGCCCACGGCCACGAGCTCGCGGTCGGGCTCGATGCGGGTGCGCGTCTTGCGGGCGAAGGCACTGCCGGTGCTGATGGACTCCATGTAGGAGATGAGGGCGATGGCCGCCGCCGACGGCAGCAGTGCGCTGACGTCCGCCCACGGGCTGTCCGGCAGCCGGGGCAGCGGGATGCCCGAGGGGATCTCCCCGATCTGGCGCACCGGCAGGTCGAGCAGCACGACGAGCACGGTGGCGACGCCGACCAGCAGCAGCGGGCCGGGCAGCCGAGGGGCCCAGCGCTTGAGGGCCACCAGGGCGGCGAGGGACAGCACGCCGAGGACGGCGGTGGTGACGTCGATGCTGTCCAGGCTCGGGATCACGGAGGACAGCCCCTCCACGAAGGTCGTGCTGGAGCCCGAGAGGTCCAGGCCGAGGAGGTCGCGGACCTGCGTGAGCCCGATCGTGAGGGCGGCGGCGCTGGTGAAGCCGGCGATCACCGGCACCGAGAGCAGGTTGACCAGGGCTCCCAGCTTGGCGAGCCCCGCCCCGACCTGCAGGACGCCGATCATCACTGTCAGCAGGCTGGTGAGCGCGACGTACCGCCCCGGGTCGCCGTCGGCCAGGGGCGCCACTGCGGCGGCCGTGAGGAGGGAGTCGATGGCCACCGGCCCGACGGAGATGAACCGGCTGGTCCCGAAGACCGCGTAGACGACCAGGCTGACCATGGCCGCGTAGAGGCCGGCGATCGGCGGCACCCCCGCGAGGGCGGCGTACGCCATCGCCTGCGGGATGACCAGGACGCCAACGGTCGCACCGGCGCGCAGGTCGGCGACCAGGTCGGGTCGTCGGTAGGACGGCAACCACTCCGCGATCGGGAGAAGTCGCGCCACACGTCCGCGGGCGTCGGGGCCGCTCACGCCACTTCCTCCATGGTTCCGGTCTCGGTGTCCACGAGCCACCCGGTCACGTCGGTGCCGTGCAGGAGATCCCGCACCTGGAACACCGACTCACGCACCTGGTCGCGGCGCGTCTCGAGGTCCACCGCGTTGGCGGCGCAGTCGGTGTGGGCGACGACCGCGGCCCGGCTCGAGCCGTGTCGCTGCACCGAGATGCGCAGGGCGTCCCAGACGGCGTGCTGCTCGGGCAGCTCGGGGACGGCGGCCTCGGGGCCGGGGAGCGTGACCACGTCGACGAAGTCGACGCCCCACTCCCGGCGCAGCTCCTGGTGCACGACGTCCGCGATGCGGCCGTCGATGCACGTCAGGGCCACGCCGAAAGCGCCGGCGGTCGCGTCGGTCAACGCGCGCCGAGCCGGGTCAGGGCCTGGTCGATGTCGCAGGCCGCACCGCGGTTGTAGGGCAGCTTGCTCAGCAGGCTGGCCATCATGCAGGAGTTGCTGACCGCGGCGAAGACCAGACCGCCGCCGACACCGGCGCCGAGCCACTTGGTGCGCGGGAAGAACGCGCTGGCCCCGACCGAGGCCAGGACGATCGACCCCGCGACCAGCCGGACCTGGCGCTCGAGGGCCCAGCGCTGCACCTCGCCACGGCGTACCGGGGCACCTGCCTGCTGCCAGGCGTTCATGCCGCCCTCGAGAAGGACCAGGTCGTCCTTGCCCTCCTTGCTCAGCTTGTCCGCGGCCTGCTCGGCGCGGCCGCCGCTCTGGCAGACCAGGACCATCGTCCCGCCGGCGTTGTGCACGATCTCGCGCAGGTGGGGGTCGAGCTGGTCGACCGGGATGTTGACGGCGCCGTCGATGTGCGCCGTCTCGAACTCCCCGGGGGTACGGACGTCGAGGACGAGGGTGTTGGCCTCCTGGATGAGGCTCTGGACCTCGGGGACGCCGATTGACTGGACGGACTGGTTCGGCATGGGTGTGGTGCTCCTTGGGGGGATGGGGTTTCGTGCGTTCGGTGTGGTCGGGTGGCTCAGGCGGCCGACGCGAGGTCGGGGACGCCGGCGCCGGTGAGGACGCGTACGTCGGTGAAGCCGGCCGCCACGAGCCTGCTGGCCGCGATGGAGGCACGACGGCCGCTGGCGCAGGCGACGAGGACGGTGGCCTCCGGGTCGAGCTGCTCCGGGACGCCCATGGTGAAGACGTCGGGCACGAACCGCTCGACGGCTCCGGACAGGCGGACCTGCTCGAGCTCGCTGGGCATCCGCACGTCGAGGACCTGGACGTCGTCCCCGACGAGCTTGAGCGCCTCGTCGAGCTCGACGAGGGTGAAGCCCGCACCGAGCCCGTCGGCCGGCAGGTCGTTGACGACCCCGACGACGGTGTCGAAACCGATCTGGGCCAGCTGGACGACTGCCTCCTCGGCGTCCTGGTCGGGGTCGGCGACGATCGCCACGGGCTCGTTGTAGGGCAGGAGCCAGCCGGCCCAGCTGCCGAAGTCGATGCCCATCTCGATCCCCACGCTGCCCGGGAACAGCCCGGCGGCCTGGTGCTGCCGGGGCCGCATGTCGACCACGTTGAGGTCGTCGCGCCGCAGCTCCTCGAGCGAGATGGCCGGCTTCGACTCCTCCGGCATGGGCTTGACGCCCAGCGTGTTGGCCGGGCCCATGTAGCGGTAGAAGCCGGGGATCGGCATCGGCATCCGCAGCATCTCCTTGGCCAGGTCGTCCGGCTCGGCGATCTGGAGGAGGGGGTTGGAGAGGACCTCGTTGGCGATCGTCGAGGTGTAGAGACCGGCCCCGGACGACGTGCAGAACGAGCCCTCGCCGTGCGTCGGCAGCAGCTCGACGTCACCGGGCAGCGCGGCGAGCCGGTTGAGGGAGATGTGCTGGAGCCGCGCCAGCGTCTCGGCGCGCTCGGGGCCGAGCAGGTCGGGGCGACCGGCCGAGCCGACGAGCAGGCTGCCGCCGGAGAACACCGCGACCTCCTTGCCGTCGAGCAGGATCACGTAGCTCGTGTGCTCGGGGGTGTGGCCGGGGGTGTGGAGCGGCCGGATGGAGAGCCCGTCCTCGCCCTTCAGCTCCTCGAGGTGGAAGGCCGGGGTGTAGCGGTACGCCGCCGCGGCCGCGGCCGGAAGGACCAGCTCGGCGCCGGTGCGCAGCGCGGCCTGCTCCGCACCGGACACGTAGTCGTTGTGGAGGTGGGTCTCGAGCACGAAGCGCAGCTCGAGGTCCCGCGCGGCGGCCGCGTCGAGGAACCGGGAGATGTCGCGCTGCGGGTCCACGAGGATCGCCTTGCCCTCGTGCTCCAGCAGGTAGGTCTGGTCCCCGAGCCCGGGGGTGCGGAAGGAGTGGATCTCCATGCGCGTGATGCCTCCTCGATAAAAATACCCTGTGGGGTATCCAATGTACGGACTTTTGATGTCAGGTCAAACCGAGACCCTCACCCGCCCCACCATGACGGCGCGGCGCAGTCAGGTCAAGAAAAGTCCGGTCATTTCATTCCCCGACCGGCGTGCGGGTCCGCGAGCCGAGCAGGCGACGGCGGTGCCCGGTGGCGCCGGCTGGCGGCGGGAGCCCAGCAAGGGCGTCTGCCTACGTTGCTGCGGGCTACTGGAACCGTGAGGGCAGGGAGGCGGACGCTCGACTCAGCGCCGCTCTGCTCCCTGCGGGTCCGGAGGCGACTCGGTGGCCCCTCCTGCTCGGCGCCAGGCGACGACCACGGCGCCCAGCACCACGGACAGCGGGACGAACCAGGCCGGGACATGGGCCGCCCACTCGGTGACGGCACGTTGGGCGGCGTACTCGACGTCGGTCAGGTCGCCCAGGCCCAGCGAGCCGGTGAGCCCGGCGGTGCCGTCGTAGCGCAGGAACACGACGCCCACCGCGACGAAGAGCAGTCCGGCCACCAACGACGTGGTGTGGACCGACACCTTCCCCACCGACAGCGTCCGGCCGCGCAGCCAGCGACGGCTGCCGAGGTCGTAGCGGTCCCAAGCGGCGGCGAGCACGAGCAGCGGCGCCGCCATGCCAAGGGCGTACACCGCGAGGAGGGCGCCACCCTGCCACGGTGAGTCCTGCGTGGCAGCAACGGTCAGGATGGCGCCCAGCACCGGACCGGAGCAGAAGCCCGCGAGCCCGTAGACGGCGCCGAGGAGCAGGGTGGAGAGCCACCCGTCGTCCCCACGCGAGGACACCAGCGACTGCAGGCGCTGCGCCCCTGGCACCGCGAAGCCTCGACCGAAGAGCTGCAGCACCCCGAGCCCGATGATCGTCCAGCCCGCGATCGCGATGAGGAGCGGCCGGTGCCCGTAGAACAGGGACGAGGCCGCGCCGGCACCCGTCCCGAGGGGCACCAGGGTGACGAGAAGGCCGAGGTAGAAGACCGCAGTCCGGGCGACCAGCGCGCGACCGTTCGCGAAGGCGTAGGCGAAGAACGAGGGCAGGAGCAGGGCGCTGCACGGCGACAGCAGCGCCAGGATCCCGGCCGCGAACGCCGCCAGGACGCCCACCTCGCTCATGAGCCCGCGTCCTGGGCGGCCTTCTCGATCGTCTGCTCGAACACCTCGGTGGGTTGGGCGCCGATCACCGGGACGCCGTTGATGACGAAGGCCGGGGTGCCGGTGACCCCGATGGCCTGCCCCTCGGAGAAGTCCTTCTCCACGGCCCGCTCGATCTCCGGGGAAGCCATGTCCTGACGGAACTGGTCGACGTCGAGACCGATGTCCTCGGCGACGGAGGCGAGGTAGTCCTCGTCCAGGTTGCCGCTGTTGGGAGGGAGCTGGTCGGCGTACATCGCCTCCTCGAACTCCCAGAAGCGGTCCTGGGCGGCCGCAGCACGACCACCCCGAGCAGCGACGGAGGACTCCGGACCGAGATAGGGGAAGTCACGCCACTCGATGCGCAGCGTGCCGTCCTCGACGTACTTCTCCACCAGCGTGGGCTCGGCGTCCCGGGCGAACTTGCCGCAGAACGGGCACTGGAACTCGGAGTAGGCGAGCATCACGACGGGCGCGTCGACATCGCCGAGAGCCATCGGGTCGTCGGCGTCCCGACGCACCAGCTGCTCCCAGGTCTCGGGCGGGGCGGTCGAGGCGGCCTCGGGAGCGGCTCCCGCGGCCGTCTTGTCGTCCTCACCTCCTCCGCGGAGGAGGACGAACGCGAGGGCGATCGCCGCGATCACGGCGATGACGATGGGGACGAGTGGGCTCTTGCGCAGCTCAGGCACGGGTCAGTTCTCCAGACACGGTGGTGGGACAGGACAGCTCTCCGAGCAGCCGGCTGCGCAGCGCCCAGAGGAGGATCAGGACGGCCAGCGCCTGCAGGACGGGCTGGAACGGCTCGAACCACGTGATCGCCCCCGCACTGCCGAGGGCGAGGAGCACGAGCTTGTTGCAGACCGGGCAGCCGACGGCGAAGTAGGTGAGGAGGCCACCGAGCCAACCCCCGCGACGACTCGACGCGCGGTCGGACTGCGGCGGTGCCTGCACATACGTGGCGACGAGCAGCCCGCCGAGCGTCGACGAGACGAGCAGCGACGGCCACGCCCACCAGGTCGGCGGGATCTCACGTCCGAACGCCGGGGTGTCGATGAGGTCGGTCGGAACCGCCACGACGAGGACGAAGCCCGCGGTCGCAGCCAGCGCGACCAGCCAGCGCCGGACCGGCCAGGAGAGCAGGACCTGGGTCGCGCCCGTCACGACGCACCGGCCACGACGGGCAGGCCGGCCGTGCGCCACTCGAGCATGCCGTCCTCGAGGCGGCGGGCCTCGACCCCCTCGCCACCGAGGAGGCGTACGGCGTCGTGCGCCATCACGCAGAAGCTCCCGCGGCAGTAGGCGACGACCGGCGCAGCCCCGCGCAGGCCGTCCGCCTCGTCGGCGAGGCTGCCCAGCGGAGCGTGGCGGGCGCCGGGGATGTGGCCGGCGAGGTACTCCTCGCGAGGACGCACGTCCAGCAGGGTGATCTCGCCCGAGGCCAGCAGGTCGGTGAGCTGCTCGCGGGAGACGATCCCGACCTCACCGGAGCCGGGGACGTCGAGATAGGCCTCCAGCGCCCGGCTGACGTCCGCGGAGCGCTCGCGGGCGACGGTGCGCATCGCGGCGTACAAGCCGGCCACGTCGTCGCCGGCGAGCCGGTAGTGGACCTTGGTCCCCTCCCGTCGGGTCGAGACCAGGTTGGCGAGCTTGAGGACCTGCAGGTGCGCCGACGCCGTACTGACGCCCATGTCCGCCGCCCGCGCCAGGGCCTCGACGGTGCGCTCCCCCTGGGCGAGCAGGTCCACCAGCTCGAGCCTCTTGGCACTGCCGAAGGCCTTGCCCACCACTGCGAGCTCGTCGAACACCCGGGACCGCTTGTCGTCTGCTTCCACCATTCCTCCAAAGATCTTTGGAGGATCGTAGGACATGCTCCCAGGACGGGGTCACCCGGGGGGGCCGGTCGGACCGCCCCCCGGCGCTCACCCCAGCTTGAGCAGGGCGATGGCGCGACGGGCCACGTCGCCCCCGTGGCGTTCGGCCAGGTTCAGCGCCTGCATGACATCGAGGTCGGCCCTCAGCGCCGCCAGCACCACGTCGGGGTCCCCGTCGCCAGGGGTCCCCGCCGCTGCGTAGAGGCGGGCGAGCCGTGCCTCTGCCTCGTCGACCAGGTCCGCCTCGAAGTCCCAGGCCTGCGAGTAGGGGCGGCACAACAGCAGCAGCCGCAGGGCGGCCGGGGAGTGCTCGCCGAGGAGGTCGTCCACCAGGACCAGGTTGCCGGTCGACTTGGCCATCTTGGCGCCACCGATGCGCACCTCGCCGACGTGCATCGCCGCGCGGGCGAACGGCGTCACGCCGGACACCCGCTCGATCATCGCGGCCTGGTAGGCGTGGTGCGGGAAGATCAGGTCCTCACCGCCCACGAGGAGGTCGACGCAGGCTCCGTGGACGGTCATGGCCATCGCCGCGCACTCGGCGTGCCACCCGGGCCTCCCCCACCCCCACGGGCTCGCCCACGCCGGGGCGCCGTCCTCGGACGGCCGCCAGAGGGCGACGTCGAAGGGGTCGTCCTTGGCCGGGTCGCCCGGCTCGTCGCCGTACTGCTCGGAGAGTCGCAACGCCTCGTCCCGCGAGAGCCCCGCGGCTGCGGGCAGGTCGGCGCCGCGGAACCACACCGCCCCGTCGCGCTCGTAGGCGGCACCCGCCTGCAACAGCCCTTCCGCGAGCTGGACGACCGCGTGGACGTGGTGCCGCGCCCGCGGCTCCTCGACAGGGGTGGCCACCCGGAGCGCGCTCATGCTGTGCTCGAAGACCGACTCCTGCGCGAGCGCGAGCTCGTCGAAGTACCACCCGCGTTCACGTGCGGCGGCGGTCAGCACGTCGTCCACGTCGGTGACGTTGCGGCAGGTGCGTGCCTGCACCGAGCCGGCGCCCAGCACCGAGGCGAGCAGGTCGGCCCACACGAAGGTCGAGGCGTGCCCCAGGTGCGTCACGTCGTAGGGCGTGATGCCGCAGACGTAGAGGCGGGCCGCCCCGACCACATGGAGTCGCTCACCCGCCAGGACCAGGGGTTGCGGCCGCGCCGTCGCCCCACCGATGCGCTGACGGGCGTCGGTCACTGCTGAGCTGAAGCGGGTGTAGGCCACGCCACATCCTCGCAGCGGACCGACGCGCGCGGAAGGTCTCCGGCGAGCACCCGCGACCGCCTCGCCTGACCGGGCGAGCACGTCGGCGTCGGTGCGCACCTGGACGTTGCCGAGCAGCACCCGACCGGCCGCGGGTGCCTCGTTCGCTGTCACGGCGCCCTGGACGGTCCAGCTCGCGCGGCCGCACGCACGACGCTCGCGTCCGTCACCGACACCAATGGGCGTCTGGATCAGAGCCGGGAGAGAGCGGGTACGACGTGATCGCCGAGGGACCTGACGAAGGCGACCGGGTCGCCGTGCAGGGGCATCACGTGCACCTCGTCGACGCCGACGTCGGCAAGGGCGCGCATCTCCTCGACGAAGGTGGCGCCGCCGGCGGGCTCCTGTCCGACTGAACCGTTGTACAGCACGGCCTTCCGGATCTCGTCGTACGGTCGCACCTCCCGCTCACACCAGTCACGCAGGACGGCGAGCTTGTGGGCGACCTCGCCCGGGCCGGCCCCCGCCGCTGCGAACACGTTGCAGGCGTCGGCGTACTTCGCGACCAGGCGGAGCGTCTTCTTCTCACCGCCTCCGCCCACCATGATCGGCGGGCGCGGCTGCCGCAGGGGCTGCGGGGAGTTGACCGTCTCGGCGAGCTGGTAGTGCTTCCCGTCGAACGGCCCGTTGTCGTCGCTCCACATCTGGCGCACGATCCGGAGGGTCTCCTCGAGCCGTTCGAAGCGCTCGGCGAGCGGGGGGAAGGGCACGCCCAGGGCGCGGTGCTCCCGTTCGTACCAGGCCGCTCCGATGCCGAGCGCAGCCCGTCCGCCGGAGAGCACGTCGAGGGTCGACACGATCTTGGCGAGCAGGCCCGGGTGGCGGTACGTCACACCCGTCATCAGGAGCTGGAGCTCCACCGATGTCGTGTGCGCCGCCAGGAAGCCGAGCGCGGTGTATCCCTCCAGCATCGGGTCCTCGACGGCCGAGAGGAACTCGAGTTGGAGGTAGTGGTCCATGAACGAGAGGTTGTCCAGTCCGGCCTCCTCGGCCGCCCTCCCGGTCGCCGCGAGGACGGGGCCGATCGTCTCCGGGCCTCCGGGGAGGGTGAAGTTCACCAGGTGCACGCCGAGCCTCATCGCTGCTCCTTCGTGTCGGGATGCGGGTGACGATTCCATTCCAGCCCACGGCCTGCAGGCGAGAGGGAGATCGGGGCTGTGCGTTCATCAACGCTCGGCATGTCAGGGGGCCTCCGCCCGGTCGCCGGCGCGCGTGACCAACTGCTCCCCACCAGAGGTCGATGGCCCCTGCCCACCCGCGACCGCGAGGCGTTCGCTGGACGGTGGGACGAGGAGGTGACGTCATGAGCGACATGTCGAAGGCAGAGGCGATGAAGGCGGCCCGCGAGGCGCGGGACCGTGTCGCCTCGGCGCCGCGCACGTCGTCGACGAGTGCGGTCGAGGCGGCCATGAAGCGCTACCTGAGCGCGGAGCAGTACCACGAGCTCAACGAGGAGACCCGGATCGCCGAGCAGGAGCGGACCGAGCGCGCCGACTGACCCGAGTGGTGGCGCACGTCCGAAGGACCGTCACAGTCGGACTGTGAGGGCCTTCGAGCACGCTGTCGAGGAGGCTTGCTGGGAGGAGCGCCGATGGCTGACGCCCTGGTGCAGACCAAGCTCGTGCTGCCCAGTCCCCGGTCGGGGCTGGTGGCCCGAGCCCGTCTGACCGGAGCGCTTCAGCGCGCCCACGAGGCCGCTCTGGTCCTGGTGTCTGCGCCCGCTGGCTTCGGGAAGACGACGCTGCTCGCCTCTGCCTTCGGCGATGCAGACCCGGTGGCGTGGGTGTCCCTGGACAGCAGGGACGGCGACGCCTCCCGCTTCTGGACCTACGTCCTCCACGCCCTCGACGCCGTGAGCCCGGGGTGCGCCGCCACCGCGCTGGGCCGCTTGGAGTCAGCCGGCGTCGCCCTGGCAGATGTCGTGGCGGACCTGGTGAACGAGCTGAGTGTCCGTGCCGAGGACGTGACCCTGGTGCTCGACGACTACCACCTCGCCGACACTCCCGAGGTCAGCGAGACCGTCGCGATGCTCCTGCAGCACCGGCCGCCGCAGCTTCGGCTCGTCCTGGGGACGCGAGCAGATCCGGCGCTGCCGTTGTCGCGGCTTCGCGCTCGGGGCGAGCTGGTCGAGCTCCGGGCTGCCGACCTGCGGTTCACCACCGCCGAGGCCGGCGACTACTTGAACCAAGTCCATGGCCTCGGGTTGACCGCGTCGGACGTGGAGACGTTGGAAGCACGGACCGAAGGGTGGGCGGCCGCGCTGCAACTGGCGGCAGTGTCGTTGCACGGCCGGGACGACTCGTCGCGGTTCATCGCCTCGTTCGCCGGCGACGACCGGTTCGTCGTCGACTTCCTGGCTGACGAGGTGCTCGACAAGCAACCCGGCCCCCTGCGCCGGTTCCTGCTGGACACCTCGGTGCTGGACAGGCTGTCCGGCCCACTGTGCGACGCGGTCACCGGCCCCGTCGACGGCGTGGCGGGGAGTGCTGTGCTCGAGCAGCTGGAACGACGCAACCTCCCCCTGGTGCCGCTGGACGACCACCGCCGCTGGTACCGCTACCACCACCTGTTCGCAGACGTGCTGCAGGTGCGGCTGCTGGCCGAGCGTCCCGCTGACGTTGCGATCCTGCACGGGCGGGCCAGCGCCTGGTACGAGCGGGCGGGGGACGTGGAGGCGGCGGTACGTCACGCCTTCGCGGCCGGCGACGTGGACCGTGCCGCGGACCTCATCGAGGTGGCGACCCCCGACCTGCGGCGGCGGCGGGCCGAGCAGGTGCTGCGGAGCTGGGTGCCGGCGGTGCCACCGGAGGTCCTGGCGTGCCGTCCGGTCCTGGCCAGCAACCTGGTCGGTGCACTCATGGCCAGCAATGTCTTCGACGGTGTGAGCGAGCGCCTCGACGCCATCGAGGCGACCTTGGCGTCGCCGCCGGTGGACGTGGTGGTGCGAGACGAGACCGAGTGGCGACGACTTCCCGCGGCAGTGGCGACCCATCGCTCTGGCCTCGCTCTGGTGGCCGGCGACCTGCGAGCGACACTCCAGCACGCCGACATCGCGCTGGACCGGGCGGGCGCGTCGGACCGGCTGACGGTTGCATCCGCGTCCGCGCTGAAGGGATTGGCGTCGTGGGCGACCGGCGACCTCGTGGCCGCAAGGGACGGCTACCGGGCGGCCGCACGAGGACTCGCGGCGCTTGACCACGTCTCGGATGCACTGGGCTGCGCGATCGCGCTCGTCGACCTCGAGCTGGAGCTGGGCAACCTCGACGAAGCGCACCGCACGGCACAGGACGCGCTCGGGCTCGCCGACGCTGCCCGGGACAGGTCGCAGTCAGGTGTCGTGCGTGGGACGGCGGACATGCGGGTGGCGTTGGCGCGGGTGGCCTGGGAACGCGGCGAGTCCGTCGAGGCTGCGGAGCACCTGCGGGCTGCCGGCGACCTCGGTGACGACGTCGGCCTCCCCCAGCAGCCCTACCGGTGGCGCGTCGGGATGGCCGCGCTGCGCGAACAGGACGGCGACCACGAGGCCGCAGACGCGCTGCTGGCCGAGGCCGAGCGTCTCTTCAACAGCGACTTCCTCCCGAACGTCCGGCCCGTGCCCGCCGTACGTGCCAGGCTGCACATCCGCCACGGCGACCTCGCCGCCGCGCGCCGGTGGGCCGCTGAGGCCGGCGTTGCGACCGAGGACGACGCGGACTACCTGCACGAGTACGAACATGTCACGTTCGCGTGGCTCCTGCTGGCCGAGCACCTGACGACGGGCGACCCGGCGAAGCTGGAGATGGCGGCCACCTCGCTGACCCGGCTCCGAGACTCCGCCGTCGCCGGTTCTCGCACCGCCACCATCGTCCAGACCTCCATCCTGCTGGCCCTGACCGCTGACACTGCCGGTCACGCAGGGGAAGCCCTCGCCTGCCTGATGGACGCGAGGAACCTCGCGCAGCCCGTGGGCTGGGTGCGCCCGTTCCTCGATGCCGGGCCCCGGGTCCAGGACCTCCTCGCCCTCCTGCCCGACGGGTCCGCGTTCGCAACTGCGGTGGCTGCCGCGCGCGGCGGCGGGCCGGTCGCGTCGCGAGGGGCGGCGCCGGAGGCTGAGGGTGGCCTGCCTCTGATCGTGCCGCTCAGCAGTCGCGAGCTCGACGTGCTGCGCCTGCTCGGCTCAGAGCTCGACGGTCCCGCCATCGCCCGTCACCTCAACGTGTCGCTGCCCACCGTCCGCACGCACACGCAACGGATCTACATGAAGCTCGGAGTCAACAACCGCCGCGCCGCAGTCCGTCGCGCGCACCAGCTGCGCCTCTGACCCCGCCCGGACGCGGTCGACGGCGCCTGACGAGGTTCATCACCGCTGTCATCACCTGTGATGACGCGCTCTCATCAGGTGCGTTCCTAGCGTCGCGCCATGAGCAGCAGCGACACCCCTCGCGAACCGGCCACCGGCCGGTACAGCGGGGACTGGTACGAGATCCGCGTCCACGGCCGGCTCGACGACCGCTGGGCGGCCTGGTTCGACGGCCTCGACCTGTGTCGAGCCGACGACGGCACGACGGCCCTGCGGGGCCCCGTCACCGACCAGGCGGCCTTGCACGGACTGCTGCACAAGCTGCGCGACCTCGGGGTCCCGCTCCTCTCCGTCACCCGGACCGAACCCGGCCCCGGTGCCTGAGCCCGTCCACAGCACTCGTCAACACACCCAGGAGGCCCAGATGACCACCATCCAGCGCACCCGAAAGCCCGCCCGTGAGCCAGCCGCCACACGCCGGACGACGTTCGACCCGACACGCCGCGCCGCCACCATCGTCGGCTGGCTCTTCATCGTCACCTACGTCACCTCGATCGCCGCCAAGGTCGGGTTCTACCCGCCGCTGTTCGACGGGAACTACGTCACCGGCCCGGGCCAGGACTCCCGCGTCCTGTGGGGCGCGTTCGCCGAGGCGATCCTCATCATCGCCAACATCGGTACAGCCACGGCGATGTACACCGTCGTCAGGCACCGGTACCCCAACCTCGGCCTCAGCTTCATCGCCGCCCGCATCATGGAGTCCGTCTTCATCGGCGTCGGCATCCTCGCCGTCCTCACCGTGGTCACGCTGCGGCAGGACTACGCGGCTGCCGACGAGCAGTCCGCCGCCGGCCTGGCCACCGTCGGGGACGCGTTCCTGGCCATGCAGGAGTGGACGTTCAACCTGGGGCCCCAGCTCGTCGTCGGAGTCGGCAACGGCCTCATCCTCGGCTGGATGATGTGGCGCACCGGTCTGGTGCCCCGCCGGCTCGCCGTGCTCGGCCTCATCGGCGGCCCCTTCCTCATCGCCACCGGCTCCGCCGCCATCCTCGGCCTCATCGAGCCTGGCGGTGCGGTCCAGACGCTCTCAGCCACTCCCGAGTTCTTCTGGGAGCTCGGCCTGGGCATCTACCTCGTCGTCAAGGGCTTCAGGACCCCCGCCCGGACCCCGGAGTGACGACGTTGCGGCCAGTCGTGGTCGCGCACATGCGAAAGGCCCTCACAGTCAGACTGTGAGGGCCTTTCGGATTTGTAGCGGGGGCAGTGTGCTGGTTCAGGACATCCCGGACACCTGTCTCACGACATCCCGGACAGATGTCTCAGGACATCGGCAACACCGCGCTGATGCTCAGCCATGTCGAAGGCACGCCTGGTCATCACCGCCGTTGTCATGGAGAAGCGACCCGTCGCCGAGGTCGTCGCGGCCTACGGGGTGTCCCGCTCCTGGCTCTACGAGCTCCTGGCCCGCTACCGAGCCGAAGGCGATGCCGCCTTCGAACTCCGCTCCAAGGCCCCGAGAACCTCGCCGGGAGCGACCCCGCCCGCGACCGTCGACCTGGTCCTCACTGTGCGCAAGCAGCTCCTCGAGGCCGGTCACGACGCCGGCGCCGAGACCATCTGCTGGCACCTGGCCCAGCACCACGCCGTGACCCTGTCACGGGCCACGATCCACCGAATCCTGACTCGCCACGGTGCGGTCACCCCCGAGCCGCGGAAGAAGCCGAAGTCCTCCTACCTCCGGTTCGAAGCCGCGATGCCGAACGAGTGCTGGCAGTCCGACTTCACCCACTACCCGCTCACCGACACCGCGACCTTCCCCAAGGGCGTGGAGATCATCACCTGGCTCGACGACTGCACCCGCTACGCCCTGCACGTGAGCGCACACCGGGCGATCACCACCCCCATCGTGAAGGACACCTTCCGCAAAACCGCAGGTCAGCACGGCATCCCCGCAGCGACCCTCACCGACAACGGCATGGTCTACACCGTCCGCCTGGCCAGCATCGGACGCCGAGGCGGCCGCAACGGCTTCGAACAACAACTCCGCGACTGGCACGTAGCGCAGAAGAACTCGCGACCCAACCACCCCACCACCTGCGGCAAGGTCGAACGCTTCCAGCAGACGATGAAGAACTGGCTTCGCGCCCAGCCCGACCAGCCCGCCACCATCGCCGGGCTACAAGCGCTGCTGGACCGGTTCCGGCACGAGTACAACACCACCCGGCCCCACCGCTCGCTGCCACACCGCGCCACCCCTGCCGCGCTCTACGACACCATGCCAAAGGCGCTGCCAGGCCCCAGCCGCGACACCGACACCCACGACCGGATCCGGCACGACATCGTCGACAAGTCCGGCACCGTCACCCTGCGCATCCACGGGCAGCTCCGCCACATCGGCATCGGACGAACCCACACCCGAACCCACGTCATCCTGCTCGTCCAAGACCTCGACGTGCGCGTCATCAACGCCATCACCGGCGAACTCCTCCGCGAGCTCACCATCGACACCGCCAAGGACTACCAACCCAAGACCCCGAAATGACGAACACCCGAACCCACGTTTCCGTGGGTTCGGGTGTCCGGGATGTCCTGAGACATCACATTGGTAGCGGGGGCAGGACTTGAACCTGCGACCTCTGGGACGATCAGGTCCGATTTCCGCTGCTTCGAAATGTCTTCGGTCAGCTCCGGTTGACTCGATCTACACGTAGATCGGCCGGTTGCCGACATCTCCACTGTACCGGTTGCCTCCGGTCACCTCGACCTCCTTCGTCCTGTCCCTGATGGGTTTTCGATGGGCAAAGCGATGGGGCGGTTCAAATCGTGAAACCGGCGCCGGAGGAAGTCGGGTGCTTGTCCCCGGTCGTCTTCGGTTGTCTCGCACTGTCTTCGGACAGTTCGAGGTGTTCGACGAGGGCCACGAGATCGCGGTTGACACCGCCGTCGTCGAGGCACACCTTCGATGCATGACCTCTCGCGTTGCCGCCAGCCAGAGTGCGCTGACTGCGCAGGTGGGGCCGCGGCGGTCGATGGCGGGACCGCACGGCCCCGGGGACTCCCCGGGACCGGAAGAAGCGGCTTTGTTGATTCAACGGAGCCGGACGCGCGGTGGGCCGTCAGGCACGCTCCCGCCTGGCTCCGGCGGATCGCCGCGACCGAGCAACCGGTGCCGGTGACTCACCGGAACCGGTCCATTGGGTCGGACGACGCGCGCGTCGTGGAGACTGCGGGCACGGTGGTGGTGACTCACCACCACCGTCAGACAGCAGGTCACCCGGTCCCGCACCGGGGGCGGAACCGGGCGCACAGGCGTGGAGTCGCGCGATGAGCATTCGACTCCGAGTGACTCGCCGCCGTAGACCGTGAGGCAGCTCAAGGGGAGCTCAGCGCGCTTAGCCAGTTCGTCGACGCTGACGCCGACGATCGGGTACGTCGCCGGCCCGGTGTCATCAGTGAGCACACGAGGTCGATCAGGAGCCGCTCGTAGGCGGCAGCGCAGTATGCAGATATGGCGGCGTCAGCGAGGCCGGCGCGACATGAGCGCGCCTCGGCGAGGACGACCGTGTAGGTGGGGCGCACGACGCGAGCCTGGATCGCCGCTGCCGCCAGCAGCGTGCCTCCCGGTTCAGCTGTGGGGACAGAACGGGCGAGCCACACCTGTGGACGAGCCTTCGCCGGTCACAGCAGGCCGACATACCGCTCGAAGAACTCCACGAGCTTGCCGAGGACCCGCTGCTTCTTAGCCGAGTGGTCGTTGTCCTTCGAGAAGCGCGAGGCCGGCGGGAGGATCTTCGTGATCGCAGTCCCGGTCGTCGGCACGGCGCCGTCACGAAACGCGCCAGCGACGAAGGCACGGGTCTCGTCAGGCTTGAGCGTCTCCTCAGAGATGAGTACATCCAGCTCGGCGTCACGGCGCGAGCTGATGAACTCGCGCCAGTCGTCACCCACGTCGTCGCTGACCGACTGCGAGTCGACGAACGCCACGATCAGGTCGCGCTTGTTGCGCAGGGTCGGGCTCGCATCGACGGCGTCCAGGATCTCGGTCACGTCGCTCACACGCTCGGTGCCGGCGGCCTTGGCCTCGCGCCACTTCATGACGAGCATGAGGATGTAGTCGATGTTGACCTCGACCTGCTTGACGAGCTCGATCTCGAAGACGACGTCGTCGAGGATCGACTCCTTCTCCTTCTTCTCGCTCTTGCGGTGCTTCTCCCACAGGGCGTTGTAGATGCTCGTGTAGTTCTGCAGGTCACGAGGCGAGAGGGCATCGTCTTCGGCGAACTCGTCGAAGGAGGTGAGGACGTTGCGCAGTTTGAGGATCTCGCCAAACAGCACCACGAAGCGCTTCTCGGCGGCCTCGCCGAACGGCTCCACCCCCGGCGGCGTGGCCTCCACTAGCTCGCCGACGACCTTCTCGTACGCACTACGGTAGTCGGCGTAAGGCTTGAGCAACACGACGCCGCGGGCTTCGCTGTTGCCGAAGAGGGCGAGCGCGTCGTCGACTGCCGACTCGAGGTTCCGGAAGCAGACGATGTTGCCGTAGGCCTTGACCGAGTTCAGGATCCGGTTCGTGCGGCTGAATGCCTGGATGAGCCCGTGGGACTTGAGGTTCTTGTCGACCCACAGGGTATTGAGCGTGGTCGCGTCGAACCCGGTCAGGAACATGTTGACGACGAGGACGAGGTCGACGTCGCGGTCCTTGAGCCTGCGCGCGAGGTCCTTGTAGTAGTTCTCGAACTTCGCCGACGACGTGTCGTATGACGTCCCGAAGGTCGCGTTGTAGTCGGCGATCGCCATTTCGAGGAAGTCGCGCGAGGATCCGTCGAGCGCGTCGGTGTCGAAGCCCTCGTCGCCGAGGATGCCTCCCTCTTCGATCTCCTCGTTCGCGTTGTAGCTGAAGATCGTGGCGATCTTCAGTGGCTGGTACGAGGGATCCGTGGCCTGGCGTGCCGCCTGCTGCTTCTCGAACTCCAGGTAGTAGGCCTTGAGTGCCGGGATCGAGGCGGTGGCGAACATGGAGTTGAAGCCGCGGACCCGCTTGTCGCCGAGGTTGTAACCCTGGCCCCGCATGGTCTTGGTGTCGAAGTGGTCGAGTACGTAGGTGACCACCTGGCGGATCCGCTCGGGCGCGAGCATCACCTCTTCGGTGTTGATCGCCTCGACGTCCTTGTCGCTGACGTGCTCGGCGACCTTGACCGTGTTCTGGTAGGACACCCGGAAGGGCAGCACGTTCCCGTCGTTGATGGCGTCGACGATCGTGTAGGTGTGCAGCCGGTCGCCGAAGACGGCCTCGGTGGTGTCGAGCTTGGCGCCCGTTGCGTTCTCGGGGAAGATCGGCGTCCCGGTGAAGCCGAACAGGTGGTAGCGCTTGAACGCCTTGCGGATTGCCGAGCCCATGCCGCCGAACTGGCTGCGGTGGCACTCGTCGAAGATCAGCACGACGTGTCCGCTGGTGATCTCGTGCCCTCGGTTCTGCTCGATGAACCGGGCGAGCTTCTGAATCGTGGTGACGATGATTCGTGAGTTCGGGTTCTGCAGCTGCCGCTTGAGCTCAGCCGTTGACCTGGAGCCATTGACCGAGTCCTTCTCGAATCGGTTGTACTCCAGCATCGTCTGGTAGTCGAGGTCCTTACGATCGACCACGAACAGGACCTTGTCGACCCCCTCCATCCGCGACGCGAGCTGCGCTGTCTTGAACGACGTCAGCGTCTTACCCGAGCCGGTGGTGTGCCAGATGTAACCGCCGGCCGCGGTCGTTCCGAGCTGCTTCATGTTGGTCGAGCTGACTACCCGCTGCAAGATCCGCTCGGCCGCCTCGATCTGGTAGGGCCGCATGACCAGCAGGGTCCGGGACACGTCGAAGACGCAGTACTTCGTCAGCACGTTGAGCAGCGTGTGCTTGGCGAAGAACGTCTTCGTGAACGCGGTCAGGTCCCCGATGCGCTTGTTGCTGGCATCAGTCCACCACGAGGTGAACTCGAAGGTGTTCGACGTCTGCTTCCTACCGCGACGGCCGCCCTCGGACTCCGCGATCCGCCGGGCACGGGTGGTGTTGGCGTAGTACTTGGTGTGCGTGCCGTTGGAGATCACGAAGAGCTGGACGTACTCGAAGAGCCCGGCGTCCGACCAGAACGACTCCCGCTGGTAGCGGTTGATCTGGTTAAACGCTTCCTTCAGCGGTACCCCGCGGCGCTTCAGCTCGACGTGCACCAGCGGCAGGCCGTTGACCAGGATCGTCACGTCGTAGCGGTGCTGCCGCTCGACACCGCCGCCCTCGCCCACCGACTCGTACTGGTTGATCACCTGGAGCCGGTTGTTGTGGATGTTCGACTTGTCGATCAGCTTGATGTTCTTGGACGTGCCGTCATCGCGGGGCAAGACCTGGATCGGGTCCTCCTGGATGCGCGCAGTCCTCTCGACGATGCCCTCGTTCTTCGACGCGACTCGATTGGCGAAGAACCATCTCCACTCGGCGTCGCTGAACGTGACGTCGTTGAGGAGCTCGAGCTGCCGGCGGAGGTTAGCCTCAAGGTCGGCGGACGAAGTGATCGTGAGGCGCTCGTAGGCTTGGGCTTGCAACTGTGCGATGAACTCCTCCTCCAGAGCTGCCTCCGACTGGTAACCCTGCCCGCTCGTCGGGTCGGGCACGTACGCTGCGACCACCGTCGACTCGTCGGAGACCGCGATCGGTTCGTAGCGCAGTGAGGAGTCGGGCGCCTGTGTCATGCCGCTTCCTCGAAGGTCAGCAACTTGTCGCGGTAGTGCTCGTACTGTTTCCGTCGAGCCGCGATCTCTGCTGGCAGGCCGACGGACAGGTCGTTCACGAGGGCATCGAACTTGTCCAGGATCCCGACGATCCGCTCCTGCTCAGCGCGCGGAGGCACCGGGATCGTCAGTTTGGCGAGACTTTCGCTGGAGATCCGCTTCACCTTGGCGCGAGCCACGTGCTTCGCCTTCTCTGCGTGGAACATCTGGGTCTGGAGGTAGTACGACACGTACTTCGGGTTCATCGTGTGGCGGTAGACGAAGCAATCGTCATGGACAGCAACATCCTCATCGCCCAGCCATGCCACCGCCTTGCAGATGTCCTCTACCGTTTCACTTACACCGGTCAGCACGACGTCGCCCTTGCAAGCGAAGCGCAGCGACGACGCCAAGTCGGACCTGACGTGCGAATAGACCTCGTGCGCAAAGACCCCATAGCGGGTGTAAATCTCGCCGAAGTTGATGCAGGGCACACCATCCTCGACGATGTCCTTCTTCGTGAACCGACGGCCACGGGTGAACTCGCCAACCTCACCCATCGGAACCCACCGGACCTCCACCCCTTCGCGGCCACCCATGAGGTGGTCGCGATAAAACGCATACTGGCGGGAGCGGCATTCAAGCTCGGTTTCAAGCTCGGTTTCAAGCTCGGCTTTTAGGCTCTCCATTCTATCGAGGATCGACGCGATCTCGCGCTGAATCGCCAGTGGCGGCACGGGAATTTGGATGCGTCCGATGTCCGCGATCTTGATGTCTTTGACTTTGGTGCCGGTGACGAACTTCCGCTTCTGGAGCTCGAACTCCTCGGTCTGGAAGTAGTAGGCAACGTACATCGGGTCGAGTGTGTGTCGGTAGACGCATGAGTGACCGCCGATGGCGATCGGTTCGTCACCCAGCCAAGCCACGGCAGTGCACACGTCCGCGATGTTCTCGCTCGTGGTCGTGATGACGAGGTCGCCTGGCTCCGCCTTCTTCAGTGTGGCGGCTAGGTCCGGGCTGACGAATGATTTGGTAGTCGTCGTCGACGTGCCATAGAAGGTGTAGATCTGACCGTAGTGGATGCAAGGGAAGCCCTGCTCGACGAAGTCCTTCTTCTGAAGGCCCCCTCCCCGCACGAACTCGCCGACCTCCGCGAGCGCCTTGCGCGGGATGCCCGCAGGGCAAAGCTCCGCGATGAGGTCGTCGAGGCGGCTCATGACGCCCTCTCCCCGCCGTCTAGCAAATCCAGATTGTTGAGGTCCCATCCGAGTGCGTCTATTGCGGTCTTCATTTCAGTATCTTCGACCACCTTGTTGATGACACCGATGACGAGACGGCGACAGTGCGGATACTTGTCCAAGGCGACCTCTTCGCTCGAATCTCCGTGAACCACACCGCTGAGTTCGGTGAACAACTTGTATCCATCACGAGAGAATGCACTTGGGATGATGTTGTGCTTCCGATCTACTTCTTCGAGTAGGGGCCGAAACGGTTTCGATCCCCCTCGTCGACCGGTCGTTTCGATACCCGCAATCTCCGCGACCTGGTAGGTCAGAGTCTCGAAGATCTTGCGCAGGTACACCATCGCGCCCGCACCAAGGCCCTGTTCGTAGGCGAGTTCTGCGCGCTCGAGTAGGTCGTCGAAGCTGCCGGCGCCGATACCCAGTCGGGTGGCGACGCCTCGCCGATTTTCGACGTAGCGCTCCAACCTGACCACCGGCGCCTGGTCATACAAGCTCTCCCGCGAGACCACCAGGAACCAGGCTTCAACGGCGGTGCCACACAGGGGGCACTTGAGGCAGGCATCAATGCTCACCACTCGCTCGCCGACCACCAGGCAGGAGAGCTTCTCGCCCGACATGAAGGTGCGTGCATCACCACATGTCTTGCAGTTGAAGTTAAGAGCGACCTTGCCCACCTCGATCGACCGGTGCTGGCCCCAAGGGATGCGGCGGGTGCCGAGGAATCCTTCGACTTGAACGTCTTCGGCGGCAGGCGCCTTGGACAAGACCTCAGAGAGGCGCATGCGCACCCCTCTCCAACTCGGCCACGATGGCGTCGATCTCTCCGCGCAATGCAGCCTGTCGCTCGACGATCCGAGCGATTTCGGCGTTGAGCGACTTGATATCGGTCGCGACTCGGGTGTCCTGGGCTTCAACGTAGGAACTGACCGCGATGTTGTAGCCGTTCTCCGCGATGGCTTCGTGGTCGACCAAGGTCGCGAAATGGGCGACGTCCTTCCGCGCCGTGAATGCCTCGAGAATCTTCTCCTGATGGTCTGCTGCGAGCTTGTTCTTGTTTCCCTGTCTGGTGAACTCCGCCGAGGCGTCGATGAACAGGACCTTGTTGTCGGCCTTCGACTTCTTGAGCACGATGATGCAGGTCGCGATCGTCGTACCGAAGAAAAGGTCGGGCGGAAGCTGGATGACGGTGTCGACATAGTTGTTGTCAACCAGGTACTTGCGGATCTTCGCCTCGGCACCTCCGCGATACAGCACCCCGGGGAACTCGACGATCGCCGCGGTCCCGTCGACGGCAAGCCAGTGCAGCATGTGCATGGTGAAGGCGAGGTCCGCCTTCGACTTCGGCGCGAGCACGCCAGCCGGGGCGTACCGTTCGTCGTTGATCAGCAGCGGGTTCGCGTCGCCCTCCCACCTGGTGGAGTAGGGCGGGTTGGACACGATCGCCTCGAACGGCTCGTCGTCCCAGTGTGCCGGGTCGATGAGGGTGTCGCCGTGTGCGATGTCGAACTTCTCGTAGTTGATGTCGTGCAAGAACATGTTGATCCGGCACAGGTTGAAGGTGGTCAGGTTGATCTCCTGGCCGAAGAAGCCCTTACGGACGCCACCGGGCAGGACCTTGTTGAACTTCAGCAGGAGCGAGCCGGAGCCGCAGGCGGGGTCGTAGACCTTGTTGACTTCGGTCTTGCCGACCACGGTGATGCGCGCGAGCAGCTCGGAGACCTCCTGGGGCGTGTAGTACTCGCCGCCGGACTTGCCGGCGTTAGCGGCGTACATGCCCATTAGGTACTCGTAGGCGTCACCGAACGCGTCGATCGTGTTGTGCGTGAAGCCGCCGTTGCCGAAGCTGAGCTCGCCAATCGCGTCGAGGAGCTTCACGAGCTTCTCGTTGCGCTTCGCGACGGTCGGGCCCAGCTTGGCGCTGTTGACGTCGACATCGGCGAACAGCCCCTTGATGTCGTCCTCGGAGTCGGCGCCCACCGCGGATGCCTCGATGTTGGTGAAGACCCGAGAGAGGGTCTCGTTGAGGTTCTCGTCGTTTCGAGCCCGCTCGCGAACGTTGGCGAACAGGTCTTGGGGCAAGATAAAGAACCCCTTCTCGTTGACGACCTCAGCCCGCGCCTGCTCAGCGTCGGTGTTGCTCAGGTAGCGGTAGTCGAAGTCCGCGTGGCCGGCCTTGCGCTCCGCGTCATTGAGGTACGCGGTCAGGTTCTCGGAGATGAACCGGTAGAAGAGCATGCCGAGGACGTAGGCCTTGAAGTCCCAGCCGTCCACGCTGCCACGCATGTCGTTGGCGATCCGCCAGATCGTCTTATGAAGCTCTGCCCGCTCGGCCTCTTTGCTCGCCACACTCACTCGGCGCAGTCTTCCATCTGGGCCCGATGATTTCTCACGGAACACCGGGATGACTCGGCACCGCCTGCGATCATCTTCTGGTGAGCGGCAAGCACATCGAGCTCTTCCTCGTCGACGGCACCCCTGGCGGCCTGACGACCGCCGAGATCCTCAACTGGACGGGCCAGGTCGTCAGTGCGCCGCGGTCCGAGATGAGCGTACTCGTGCGCCGCGCCGAACTGGCCGGCACCTGCGTGTACCTGCTCCTCGGACCAGACGAGCAAGGCGGCACCCGCTGCTACATCGGAGAGACAGACGACTTCAAGGCTCGCCTTCGCTACCACGACACGAACAAGGAGTTCTGGCGCAGGGCCGTCGTCATCACCTCAAAGGACGCGAATCTGACGAAGGCACACGGTAGGTACCTGGAGTCCCGACTGATCGGGCTCGCACTCCAGGCGGGCCGTGTCGCGCTGGATAACGGAACGACACCGCCGCCACAGGCGCTTCCAGAGGCCCATGCCTCCGACATGGACTACTTCATCGACCAGCTGCAGATCGTCTTGCCGGTCCTCGGCGTCGACGCGATCCGCGGCCGCGAGACCGTGGCAGTGCCAGCGGCACGGCAGGAGCAGTTGGTGTCGCCAGTTTTCCACCTCGCGAACAAGAAGCTCGGGGTGGTCGCCACCGCTCAGCAGATCGATGGGGAGTTCACGATGCTGGCCGGATCCACAGTCGTCGCCGACTGGCACGGCGTCGGGAAGGCCGACAGCACCATCAAAGCGTATGAGTCCTATCGAGCTCAGCATCTCAAACTGATCGCAGACGGCTCCATCGTCGTTGCGAACGGCGTCGGCCAAGTGGCGAAGGACATCGTGTTCGGCTCGCCGTCGACGGCGGGCGCGGTCGCGCAAGGGCGCTCCTGCAACGGTCGGATCTCCTGGGTGACTGAGGACGGCACCACATTCGGCTCCTGGGAGAGTCGCGGTGTCCACACAACGGAGAGTTCCTGACGATGGCCGGCATCCAGCACTTGTCAATGCGCGTCCCGTGGCGTGACCGCCCATGGGATCAGTTCGTGTGTCACGATCCGCTCGGGAACTCGTCTTGCACGCTGCTGGCCAACATTGGGACGAAGCGCGACGACGCGTACGAGGTCGAAAGCGCCGACGTCGCGATCGACGTCCTCGATCACGACCGCCTTCCGTGCCTGAGCGAGCGCGCTACATTCATGTCCCCGCTGGGATACACGGTGATGAAGCACCACCCCTATGCCCACAACCCCGCGCTGAAGGGGCACCTACATGACACGGCCGTGTCTCTTCCGGGCTACGCCTTCGAGGCGGTGCCCTTCCGCTGGCTGAATCGCGAGTCTCTCGCGCAGGAGATCGGGCACGAGCGCGTGCCTCGCTTCAACCAGGCCGCGGAGGACGCCGCCGACACCGCACTGCGCTATGACCCTCCATGGGTGATGAATGGCGACAACCAGCGCGCCATTCTCGATGCGTTCTTCGAAGCGGTGGCTCCCGGGCAATCACTGGTATTCATCTACCTCAAGCACTCTCCGCTCCAGGAGGAGCGAACCGATCGACTCATTGTGGGAGCCGCCCGCGTCTCACGGGTCACTCCGCCGCCGATGTGGAACCAGTCGGGCAATCCGCCGTTCAGCTCGTCGATGTGGGAAACCATCGTCGAGCACTCCCTACGCCCCGACATGAACGAGGGCCTCCTACTGCCGTACCAAGAATTGGTACCCCTCCTGGATGAAGGCGTCGACGTAAGCGCGGGCCTGGCATGGGCCCCTGAGGGGCGCACGGCTGAGTTCTCCTACGTGACCGAACACCTCTCAGATGACGCCGCGATCGAGGCGCTCAGCTCGCTGCATTCGGCCGCCGAGGCTATGCGCGAACTCGGGGTCGATATGCCAGACGCGGGTGTCGACTGGGTCGGCGCTGAGATCGAGCGACTTTGGCAGCTTCGCGGACCGGTTCCCGGCCTCCCGGGCGTGTTGAAGGTGCTCGGCGTACAGCAGCCGTACGTCGCGGCTCGGGCCGTTCTTGGCGAGTGTCCTGAGGACACGGACCCATGGAACTTGCTGCTACGCACTTTCGCCGATCCCTCGTCCGCTCCCGCCGAGGTGGGTGCCCACATCGGAGCGCTGCAGGCACGGGTGTGGAGCAAGGTGCCTCCGGCGAGACAAGCGGTGCTGCGGCTGCTGTCTGGGTTCGACGTCACCCCTGCGCAGGTCCAGATCCTTCTCGACGGGGCGACCGAGGTGGAACTGGCGCCAGAGGAGCTCCTCGACAACCCCTACTACGCCAGCACCTGCACCTACGGGATGGTCGACCACATCCCCTTCACCACGATTGACCGGGCACTCTTCCCGCCGGACTACGTAACCTGGAAGCCGTCGATCCCGGATGAGGTCACGCTCGGTGAGCACATCGACCGTCGTCGCATCGAGGCGCTCCTCACCGACGTCCTCGAACGCCAGGGAATCGACGGCGACACGTTGGTTCCCGAGGGCGAGGCAATCGAACTCGCCAACGCTGTGCCTCTGGCGCAGCCACCGAACATCTCCCGTACCATCCTGACCGGCCTCGACCTGGATCAGGACGGAGTCGCGGCTTGGGAGGACTGGTCCCCCCTGACGAGTCGAGCGCTGTCGGACGGAACTCCTGCCTTCAAGCTCACCCGGTTCGAGGCGACCTCCCAAGCGATTCGCGAGTGGATCGCGACGCAGGAATCTCGGAAGCGCTTCGGCGAGGTGGCAGACGCCCGCGAGGTCCTCGACCGGGCACTGGATCGGAACCAGGCAGTCGTGGTAGAGAGCGTGGACCAACTGGAGGAACGCGCGCGGGCCGAGAAGTCGGCGGGCCTCTCGTCCCTGCACGACTCACCGCTGTCTCTGCTGATCGGCCCTGCTGGCACCGGCAAGACGACCCTGTTGCGAGCACTCGTCGAATACCCCGGCGTTGCGGCCGGCAATGTGCTGCTTCTCGCACCGACTGGCAAAGCAAAGGTCCAACTCGAAACCAAGGTCGGACTGCCTGCCAAGACGCTGGCCTCTCATCTCATCCCGACCGAGCGGTACGCCCCGGACACCGGACGTTACGTGGTTTGGGGCGATCAGCAGCCCCGCGGCAACTACTCCCTGGTCGTCATCGATGAGGCCTCCATGCTCACGGAGGAGATGCTTGCCGCGACCCTCGACTCGTTCTCGGGCGTCAAGCGCCTCATCCTTGTCGGCGATCCCAGGCAACTACCGCCCATCGGCCCGGGGCGCCCGTTCGTCGACCTTGTCAACAAACTGAGGCCGGAGACCTTCGCTGACTGGATTCGGGTGGCACCCGGCTACGTAGAACTCCAAATCCCGCGCAGGCAGCTGCCTGACGGGAGCCACGGCGCGCGTCATGACCTAGAACTTGCGGCCTGGTTCGGCGACAACACCCGTGGCGCAGGCGATGAGGCTATCTGGGCAGATCTCGCCAACAATCCGGATCTGCCCACCGTCAAGTACGTTCCATGGGAGAACCGATCAGCGGTGGAGGCCCTCACCCACGAGTTGAACGATCACCTCGACCTCGAGAACGCTGAAGATCCGCTGCGAGCGTTTGCCACGTCGTACGGGGCAGTAGTCAGTGGCCCCTACCTGAACTGGCAGATTGGGGCTGGCAAGCACGCTGAGGACTGGCAGATCCTGTCACCGACTCGTTCGCGCTCCTTCGGCACGGGCGAACTCAACCGCCACATCAAGCGAACCTTTCGTGTCAGCGACACTCGGTGGGCTCAGCGCAACACGCCCAAAGGGAACATCCCGAAGCCAATCGGTCCTGAGCTCATCGTTCGCGGCGACAAGGTGATGCAGACGATCAACAGGCATCTCCGTGCCTGGCCGAAGCAGGACGCCCTTCACTACGTGGCGAACGGCGAGATCGGGGTGGCGATCGGATACGTCACCCCCGCGTCAAAGCGGCCGAAGAACGCGCTGCAGCTGAACGTCGAGTTCTCCTCCCAGCCGGGATTCCAGTACTCCTACTGGCCATCTGACTCCGACGACGCACTGCTCGAACTCGCCTGGGCCGTCACGGTTCACAAGTCCCAGGGTTCCGAGTTCGGCACAACGTTCCTCATCCTGCCGGCCCGCGCAAACGTGTCACGCGAGCTCATGTACACCGCGCTGACGAGACAGAAGGACAGGGTCGTCATCCTCCATGAAGGGACCCTCGCCGATCTGCGTGAGCTCGCCCAGCCGTGGCGATCTGAGACCGCACGACGGCTGACGGACCTCTTTGTTCCGCCGCAGCCAATTGCGCTGAACATCCGAGGCGAGGCACGACGGTATGACCGAAAGCTGCTTCACGTGTCGGCAAACGGGGTTTCGATGGCCTCCAAGAACGAGGTGATCATCGCCGGCCTCCTCGATCAGCTCGTCCCTGGACGTTGGCAGTACGAAGAACCACTGACCGGTGCAGATGGACGAACTGTGCACCCCGACTTCACCATCGCTGCCCCTGACGGCAGAACGATCTACTGGGAACACGCGGGCATGCTCGATCTGCCCGATTACGCCCGCAAATGGGAGTTGAAGAAGGAGTGGTATGCCGACAACCAAGTCCTGCCATTCAA
The DNA here is from genome assembly GCF_003047295.1 of Nocardioides sediminis. GTDB lineage: Bacteria > Actinomycetota > Actinomycetes > Propionibacteriales > Nocardioidaceae > Nocardioides > Nocardioides sediminis. The sequence continues at coordinate 547,056 of NZ_PZYZ01000002.1, read as the reverse complement.
CGACGGTGGCGGGGCTAATGGCACGTTGATCTGGACCGACGACCTCAATGGAGCCGATGCGAAGGCCTGGTTGGAGTTCGCGGCTGCCGTTCTCGGCGTGACGCCGTCCATGAGTGGCGCAGCTGGCTCGGGTCCAACGGCGCCCGTGCGGCGGATTGCGAAGAAGGCGGCCGCCAAGCAGCCGCGAATGGAGTGACGATCCGCGCGTTCGGCGCTCGGGACGGCTGCGGCGTTGATCCTCAGGATGCAAGGAGCCACTCACAACGACAACGTCGTGGCGGTATCCGTTCGCGTGATTCCTGTGCTCAGCAGCTCGACTCGACGGAGCGCGGCCAGCGCTCGTGCGTGGTCAAGGCGCTGGCAATCCGTTGCGGGCTTGTCGCCAAGAGGCAACGAACCCTGGATGCCGTAGCGATCCCGAAAAGCGGCGACCGTGGCGAGCGCATCATCCCAGCGCGCCCGATCGTGTCGATCGATGGGCGGCTCACCCACCCTCCGTACCCACGCGGCCCTGGCATCGACGGCCCCTGCGGCAAGGGACCGAGCCCGCTGCTTCATGAGGTCGCGGCGGTCGTCCAGGGCGCGCCGCATGTCGTCGGCCATAGGACCGAGCGCCTCCGGGATCAGACCAACGATCAGGCGGGGACGCGGAGCACGGCGACCCGCCGGAGAGCGGGTCATGAGACTCACGCGGTGGCGAAGGACTGACGCAATGTCGGAGGCGTCGTCGAGCCCGTGGCGCGTCACGGCCGCGGGAAGCAGGGTCTCGACAGAGTGACCATTGGCCTCCGCCCGTCGCAGTTCGGCGGTGAGCGGACCGAAGCCCTCGGAGCCGATCGCTTCCGCCGCCTGGTCCGCGGATAAGCCGGAGGCGCGGACCAATTGGACCCATCGATCGTGCTGGGCGGATGCGGCGATGGTCTCGTACTCAGCAGCGAGCTGTGCGATCGAGCACCACGTCTCCTGCTCGCTCGTGATGGTCTGGTGCGCGGACGCCTCGGCGCCCACGTTCGCCAGCACCTTGAGCAGGACCTCGCGAGCGGTTGGCTGGTCAAGGCCGCCGGCGTGGCCCTCGTCTGGGCGGTCCAGTTCGACGTACGCAATGTTGGATTCCCTGCCACGCGTCATGGCGACGTAGAGGTTCTCACGCGTCGTGCTCTCGCCGACAACGACGTGGGCTGTGTCGACGGTCAGGCCCTGCGCCCGATGCGCGGTGACGGCGTACCCGAGGTCGACGTGCTCGGCGACGTACGACGCAGGGAGCACCACAGCGCCGCCGGACCTCCGGTCTGCACGACGTACGACGAGCGAGCCATCGCCTCGCACGTCACTCACCCTCCACCGGTCGCCGTTGCGCACCCAACCGCTCCTCAGTGTGCGGAGGCGACGGTCGTTGCGGCGGGTGATCACCAGGTCCCCCGCCGACGCACTGCCTCCGGATCCGAGCGCGACCTCCCGGCCGGCATCTGTATCGCCGCGAGCCATGCGCTCCGCGCGGGCGCGAAGGTTCAACTCGCTGACGGTCTCAACGCCCTCGGCGATGAGGACGCTGGAGCCACCGGCGGCGATGTCCGCCACCCAGGCGTCATAGGCGCCTCTCCGCGCCTCCTCGCTCGGACCGGAGTTCACGCGGTCGTTCACGACGTACGCCTCAATGGCCTCCGGGCGTCCGTGGCGAAGGTCGAGGGACGCGGCCTTCTCCCACTCGTGGACGAAGCGGTGGATCTCAAGGAGCTGCGCGACGTCGTTGCGGGCAGACGCGAGCATGGCGAACGCGCCACCGGCTTCCACGGCACTCAGCTGCGCCCAGTCGCCGACAAGCAGGACCTTGGCGCCAGCGCGAGCCGCATGCGCGCCGATGCGGTCCAGCGTGAGCGTTCCCGCAAGGGACGCCTCGTCGACGATGACCAGCTGATCCTTGCTGAAGGATGCAGCGCCGCGATCGTACTCGAACAGCCACTTGGCCGTGTTCTCGCAGACGATCCCCAGGTCGTCCCCAAGCACTTGCGCGGCTGCGGCACTCGGAGCCAGCCCGACGACGCTCGCGCGGCCGTGTTGCTCGGTCCACGCCTGCCTGAGCGCGCGCATCGCGGTCGTCTTGCCGGCGCCAGCGGGGCCGACCAGCAGATCGAGGCACCGGGCACTCGTCGCGACGGTGGCAATCGCCTCCGCCTGTTCGCGGCTTAGGCGCTGTCCCCTCACCGGCCGGGCAACGAGGCGATCGACGATCCCGACGTCTACGGTCGGACCGGTTCTTCGGTCGGACAGCTCAAGGAGGCGATCTTCGGCAGCGAGCAGATGCTCGGACGAGAAGACGATCGAGTGTTTCGGCCGGAAGACGCTCGTGCCGTCACTCCGGGTGAAGATCGACGGGACCTTCGCGATTTCGGGCGGAGTCAGACGTAGTGACTGTGCGTCCGCGGCGTCAACGACCATCCCGGTGATCGCCTCACGGTCGGTCGTCGAAGCGAAGCGCCACGACATCGTCTGGCGCGCTGCTTCGGCGTACAGGTTGACGCGGCGCCAGGTCGACCGCTTCTCCTCGACCTGCGCGAGGACGGACGATGCCACGGCTTCGACGACGTCGAGAGGCACGTCATCGGCCCGAAGCAACCGCGGCGGCCGGCTGTCAGCGAGGCTGATCGCCCAGGAGGTGGCGTCCTGCCCCAGATGCGCCGAAGCCTTACGACGCCAGGTGTCAGTGAGCTCGGCGAGGGACCGCATCTGCTTCGGCGGGCGGGTCACGAGGCTGGCCTGGTTGCGGATCTTGTGCACCACGGCACGGCTGGGGCGGCGGCCGTGCGTGTCGACGTAGTGCTGGATCAGGTCGTCGGCGGCGGCGTCGATCGCAGCTGCGCGGCTGGAGAACAGCTTCGCCAGCGATTGCGGGACTCCGGTGATGACCCACTCGGGGTTCCGATCGCGGCCTCGGGACCTCGGCTCCCAGTCCACGCCGAGCGCACGCGTGAGGTGATCGGCGAAGACGGCCTGGTGCAGTTCGGACACTGCCACCGCCCACCCGTACATGGCGCGACTGTCCAGCGAGCGCCACTTGCGGTCGAGCACCGTGAGCGTCTTGTTGCTGATGACGACGTGCGTGTGCAGGTGCGGGTCGCCGGCACGGGAGTCCCAGTGGTCGTAGGCAGTCGCGATGAAGCCCGTTGTCTCGACCTGCGCAGCGGCGCCGTCCGTCGTGCCGACGCCCATGCGGGTGGCGGCGAGCTCTCGCTCCATGAAGTCGAGGACGTCCTTCATCGCGTCGTGGTGGGCGTTGGCGATGATCGCCTGCGTGCCAGCATCGGCGACGCCCCACAGGACGCTGGCCGACTTCGGGATCGAGAACGAGAAGTCGAAGCCGGCCACCGCCTTCTGCCTGGTGGTCTCATAGACCGGGTAGGCCCGACCGAGTTGTTCGCCGGTGACTGGGTGGCGGCCGTGTCCGATGAGCAGTTCCAGCTGCGCTTGGGTGACCTCGCTGCCTTCCTTGAGTCCGAGGTAAGCGACTCCGGAACCCATCCACCGCCCCGGCGGAGTGCCGGTCTCCGCGTAGTAGCGCGTGAGCGGGGTCGACAGGTCGCGCTCCCCATCGCCCACGACGACCGTCTTGAGCAGGTACTTGTAGCCGTGGACGGTGGACATCTTGCGCAGCGACACCACCATCTTGCACACCTCCTCGTAGGAGGAGGTGTGCAGGCGCGACCGGGGCCGACGCCGCCATAGGCTTGTGTCGATGAGCAAGCACCCGGGAAACCCCTATTGGCATCAAGAGCGCGACGTCCCGATCATGATCATGAGCCGTCGCGAGTGGGACGCAGCGGCCGAGGCCGGTCATCTGACGCCAGAGCACGTGTTTACGCGTTTGCACAACATCGCCGTCTACGCCTTCGGCGAGGACATGGAATCGCCAATCGCGTTCGACGAACACGGATTCGTCCTCAGCCTGACAGCGGCGGGAATCTCACTAGAAGGTGGCATCACGCTGCGTGTCTATCCCAACGACCACCCGCCACCGCACGTACACATCGAGCTGAGATCGCATCCAGGCGCCAAGTTGCGACTCCGGCTGGACAACGGGGAGTACCTCGACGAACCGCCGAAAGGTCTGAGCACGAAGAAGCTGAATGGCTTCAAGGCTGCCATCACCGAGAGCCACGAGGTGCTGACTGGATGGTGGGAGGAGTACCACGGCGACCCGGTGACGGTCGGCTGATCCGAGCCGCGTGACCCGGCACCCACCCCGATCTGCCAGAGGCGTAACAGCGAAACAGCGACGTGGAGCAGGGCTACGGAGCATGAGCTGGGAGCGGAGACGAGCAGAAGCGACGGGGTTGAAGGCACGGATGAGCGGGTGGGGCGGAGTGACGAGAGGTCCAGGGTGATGAGGCTCGCGGACGTGGAGAATGGTTAGGTGACCTCGCTAGCCGGCGCCGTACTCCCGCTGATCCGCGTACCGGCGAACCTCGATGACGTATCGCGTCATTGCCTCCCCTGCCGGCTGGTCGACTCCGCGGTGTCATCGGGACGGAGATCAGCACACCGCGCACCCCGGCGATCCGACTCGTCGTATGGCTTCGCAGACGAAACGCTTCATCGTTCGTGTCAGGCGGCGATCTGGTTCTCGACTTGGTGCTGAACCAAGACCGTGTTCACGTGGAAGTACTCCGCTGCTCGCTGGAGCGCCTCGTCGGAAAAGTCTCCGGCGAGAATCTCTGCGACGCCTTCGGCCGGAGCTAGAAGCTCGGCGGCAAAGGCACGCTCAGCTCGCTCGGTGTACTGAGCCGAGCGAGTGAGCAAGGACCGTGGCTGCGCAGGGGCGAGCGTGTGACGACCGATCGCTCGAGCTGCAGCGAAGCGCTTGGCGTTTGCGCTCGCAGTGGCGCCAACTACGACGGCCAAGGACGCCGATCCCTCTGAGCTAATCAACCCGTCGACGTTGTGGGGTGCGAGCGACTGTGTTTGGCGGACCGTCAACAGGTTCTCGATCGGTGCAGGCTCGGATGGAGGCAGATCGAGAAGGGTCCTAAGCCTACGTGCGCGTTCGTAGCCGATCCTCCAAGGTGCGACGCCTGCCGTCGAGGACCAGTCGAGCGAGCCTAGGGCGGGGAGTCGAATCGCGTGCGGATCGAGCGAGCGGGCTGCTTCCTGGAGCCAGGCCGTGGACTCGGCGAGTCTTTCGCGCGGAACCGCTCGAGCGAGTTCCCCGAGGAGCGTTGCATCGCCGATCTCTCCGCCCGCCTCAATCAACAGGCGCTCAATATCGGGCGGCGTGTCATAGGGATCCTGTCCCCATGCAGCCGCCACCAGGCAGTAGTCCCGCTCATCCCGGTCTGCACCTTGAATTGCCGCCCACTCCTCCTGGAGCAGTGTGCCGGTGATGCCTCGATCGTCGAGGCGCCGAACCGTGCCGTCGACCAGGTCTGCAACGGCGGTAAGCACAGCGTCAGCTTCGAGGACAGTCTCCGCCTGAGTCAGGAATCGGACGTGCTCCGGCGCCTTGTCACGTTGGCGCAGGGTTGCCCACACAAGCCCACGGTCGCTGCGCAGGGTCAGGTCCGGCCAGGCAAATCCTGCGCCGGCCTCTGTGAATCGGATCCCACGGTCCGCAGGTAGGTGCGACGCCGCGCTGAGCCGCCACCAGTTGATCGCCAAGAACTCCGCCAGTGGATAGACCGGGGCATCGAGGCCATGACGCGGCCCGCCCGAACCGTCGCGCCGTTCCACCAAAGTCACGGGCGTGTCGCCGAGATCGATGCTGAGCCGAGACCACGTGGCAGCCAGTTCCGGGAGGCGCACGTCAGGCTCGGGCTCCCACTCCCATTTGAAGCGCAGGGTCATCGCGAGTCCCCGGATTCGCGCAAATCGTCCTCGCGGGCGCGCAGCCCCCGGGTGACCTCATCCTCTGCCAACGGATAGCCCTTGTAGGTTCCCTGCGCCGCGTTGACGAGGCGCCCTTCGAACCAGGTGCCCCGCTTAAAGGTCCACACGTACTTGGGAAACCCGTCGGGTCCTGGGTCATCGCTGACCAGGCCCGCCCTGATCGCCGTCGCCAGCCAGTCCGTGATTTCGGCGGCATTCTTGAGGTCAGTTGGGCATCGACTCGCATCAGAACGCAACTTCGGTGGGCCTGCGAATGACGGCATCGACTTGTGCTCTGGCGAGCCGACATAGGTCACGGCCAGCGCGCAGCGTTCCAGGTGTTCGGGAGGAACGCCAAGGGCAGGCTTGCGTGGCAGTTGCCGCCTGCGCTTTGGGGTCCTCACCTGCCCAGAGTACCGAAGGCTCGAGAAGCGTGTGGTCCCGTCGCCTACCCGGAACCAGACACGAACGCTATACGTCGACGCGTAATGACGCACTTCAGCGGAGTTTGCATTACTCCGCCAGATGGTCGACCGCGTCTCGAGCGGGTGCTTGCCGATGCCCATCTCGGTGGCCTGCCGAGCAATGACGAAACAGTGCTGCGTAGCGCTCGACGCCCCCCACTCGTCGCGTAATGGCGCCTTGGCGGCCATCGCAGAAGTGGAGCGGAACCGTGACCCTTTGCTACGCCCCGTCAAGGTGTCTCGCTCCCATCGGCTTCGCGGGCGAACGCCTGGTCGAGCAGCTCGGCGGTCAGCGGGTTCACCTGCTCGTTCCGCCGGATGTAGTGCTCGATCGTTACCTTCGGGTCGGTGTGGCCCAGGAGCTCAGCCGCGAGGTTGAGACTGGCATGCTCGTTCACGACCGTCGCCACGGTCCTGCGGAACATGTGCGGCGTGACGCCCTCGATGCCGGCGTCGCCTAGGACCTTGCGGAGCTGGCGGCGGACGTTGGCCGTGGTCAGCGGCGTGCCCTCGCGGCTGCAGAACACCAAGGCATCCAGGGAGTGGTCGCGCATGACCGCCATCCGCCGGCGGAGTGCCTCGGCCGTGAAGCTCGGCAGCGCGATCACCCGGTTCGACCGGTCGGTCTTGGGGTGCTGCTGGCGGTAGGTCCCCTTCCCACGCTCGGAGATCACCGTGCCGCAGATCCTCACCCTGGCGGGTGTCGTCGTCAGGTCCAGGTCGCGGCGGCGGATGGCGAGAACCTCCCCGATCCGGGCCGAGGTCCCGAGCATCACCTCGACGATCTGGCGGAGCTGGCCGTCGGGGTTCGGGCCCGAGACGCCGCGCGTCAACTCCCAGGCCTTGATCACCGCCCGGATGGCGTTGACCTCGGCCGCGGTCAGTGCGGTCGGCGTGCGCTTGGGCTTGTGCAGCCGGGAGACGTTGTCGATGGGATTGCGCGGCAGGACCTCGTGCCGGACCGCCAGCGCGAACGACTGCCGCAGCACGGTCCGGGCGCGCTTGGCGGACGAGTACGAGCTGTTGCCGAGCTGCTTCAGCAAGGCGTCGCAGCGGGCGACCCCGATCTCACGCAGGGTGAAGCCCTGGAACGCTGGCAGCACCAGCCGGCGCATGTCGCGCTCATAGTTGAACCGGGTCGCCGGCGCGATCCTGTTCTCCAGGTCGAGATCGGCGAGCCAGTAGTCGACGAGCGCGGGGAACGGGCTGTCCGGCGTCAAGGTGGTGTCGACCGGCTGGAAGGCGTTGCGCTGCGTGAGCTTCTTCTTCAACGCCGCCTCGGCCGCCGGCCTCGACGAGGCGGTCGCCTGGACGAGCCGGGTCTGGCCGTCCCAGTCGCGGAAGCGGGTGCGCGCCTCGACCTTGCCCGTGCCGCGCTGGATGGAGGAGATCTCCCCGTAGCCGCCGATGGGGATGCGTGGCCTAGCCACGCTCGCGCCGCTCCTCGAGCCACTCGGCGATGTCGCTGGCCGCGAACCGCAGGTGCTTGCCGAACTTGTAGGCCCGCGGCGCCCGGCCGGACAGCCGCCAGTCATAGATGGTCTGCACGGGGACGCCGAGGTACTCGGCGAGCTCCTCGACCCCGATCAGGGGCTCGAGCCCCAGCTTCGTCGCACTCATGTCGAGTAGGTGAGCGACCGCTGCCGAGCGAGCCCGAACCGACCGGAACCAACGGCGCTGCGGCCCGGCTGGGCGGCGCTGCGCACCTGTCAATGCGATGGGTAAACGATGGGATCGCATCTCGCCCCCAAAGCGAAAGTCCAGGTCAACCATGGGCTGACCTGGACTTTCTTCGTAGCGGGGGCAGGATTTGAACCTGCGACCTCTGGGTTATGAGCCCAGCGAGCTACCGAGCTGCTCCACCCCGCGTCGGTGAACAGAACCTTACGCGATGGATCCCGGCGAACCCAAATCGGGTCAGCCGTCCCGCTGCTCGGCCAGCGCGAAGGCCTCGCTGATCAGGTCGCGCCCCTCCTCCATCAGTCGCGCCCAGGCCACGGTGTTGCCGTTGGCCTGCGCCCGGTCGGCGGCCTCGAACTTGTCCTCGGCCTCGGCGAGCAGGGACCGGATCTGGTCGTTGATCGATCCCGAGGGCTCCGGCTCGGTCGGGGGCTCCCCCTCGTCCGGGGTCTCGGCGACCGGCGGCTCGCTGGTCGGCTCCTCGGGAGAGACGCCGAGGACGTCGGCGATGGCCTCGCGCAGCGTCGTACCGATGCCGATCTCGTCGCCGTAGGACACCAGCACGAACCGCAGGATCGGGAACGACGACTCGGCCGTGCCCGACCGCTGGGCGTACAGCGGCTGGACGTACATCAGCCCATCGCCCACGGGCAGGGTGAGCAGGTTGCCCGGGATCGGCGTGACGCCGCCCTGGCTGAAGCTCAGCAGCTCCTCGCGGACGTCCTCGTCCGAGCTGAGCTCGTTGGCGATCTGCCCGGGTCCGTCTGTGCGCTCGTTGGGCAGCTCGAGGACCGAGATCTTGCCGTAGTCCTCCGAGGTCGCGTCGCTGTTCACCGACACGAACGACACCAGGTTGGCGCGGCCGCGCGGCACGTAGACGCTGGTGAGCGCCCAGGTGTCGTCGACGAAGAGGCGGTACGGCGGCTGCAGGCGGGTCTCCGCCTCGGGGTCGGTCGGGACCTCCCAGCGCGTGGATGCGTCGTACCACTCCTTGGCGTCGGTCTCGTGGTACTTGGCGAACTGGTAGCGCTGCACCTTGAACAGGTCGTCGGGGTAGCGCAGGTGCTCGAGGAGCTCGTCGGGGATCTCCTCGCGCGGCTGCAGGATGTCGGGGAAGACCTCGCCCCAGGCCTGGGAGATCGGGTCGGGCTCCCACTCGTAGAGCGTCACCGTCCCGTCGTAGGCGTCGACGGTCGCCTTGACCGAGTTGCGCATGTAGTTGATCTCGTCGGTCGGCAGCGTCTGGAAGCCCAGGTCCTCGGCCAGCGAGTCGTCGGTCATCTCCTCGAGCGACTCGCGCTGCGAGAGCGGGAACTTGTCGGTGACGGTGTAGCCGTCGAGCACCCACTGGATGCGGCCGTCCACCACCACCGGGTAGGGGTCGGAGTCGACCGTCAGCCACGGCGCGACCTTCTCCACCATGGTCCGCGGGTGCCGGTCGTAGAGGATCTTGCTGTTCTCGTGGACCCGCCCGGACAGCACCAGGTTGGGCTCGCCGAACTTCACGGCGTAGAGCAGCTTGTCGAAGAGGTTGCCGACCGGCACGCCTCCCTCGCCGTCGTAGGTCGTGACCTGGTTCTCGTCGCCGCGCTCGCCCTTGGGCAGGTCGAGCTCGACGTCGGAGCCGCTCGCGGTCTTGCCGACGATGGAGTACGTCGGGGACTTCTCGCCGTAGTAGACCCGCGACTCGTAGCCGTCCGGCGAGAGGTCGGTCAGCGAGCTCTCGTCGGTCTCCTGCCCCTCGGCCCACTGGACGTTGGCGGACTGGCGCTCGTCGTCCTCGGGGCGCTGGTTGCCGAAGGCGGCGATGACCCCGTTGCCGTGGGTGTAGACGGTGTGCAGGTTGGACCAGGTGCGGTCCCCCTCGGCCAGGCCGGCCTGGTCGAGCTCGCGGACGCCGACCACCACGGCCCGGTCCTTGCCCTCGATCTCGTAGCGGTCCACGTCGAGCACGTCGGGGACGGAGTAGTAGGCCCGCACCTGCTGCTGCTGCTCGAAGGTCGCGCTGACGACCTTGGGGTCGACCAGCGGCACCGAGGAGGTGGCGGCGTCCAGGGTGTCGAGGTCGCCGTCGGTGTTGGGCTCGCTGGAGTAGGGCGTGACCTCGATGTCGTCGAGGTCGTACGCCGCCCGCGTCGCCTCGATGTTCTCCGCGATGTAGGGGCCCTCCTTGTCCGGCACGTTGGGGCTGACCTGGAACTGCTGGACCACCCCCGGGACGACGAGGCCGAGCAGGATCGCCGAGAGCGCGAAGAGCGCGATGCCCAACGAGGGCAGCATCCACGTGCGGCGCCAGATGTTGAGGAAGAACAGCACCGCGCAGATCAGCGCGATGCCGGTCAGGATCTCCTTGGCCGGCAGCACCGCCTGGTCGTCGGTGTAGCCCATGCCGGTGAACAGCGAGCCCGAACCGGTCACCAGGTCGAAGCGGTCCAGCCAGTAGTCCGCCGCCTTGGCGAGCACGAACACGCCCAGCAACACCGACAGGTGCACCTGCGCCGCCCCGGAGACCCGGTCGCCGCCGGGGCCGGACAGCCGGATCCCGCCGTAGAGGTAGTGCACGACAGCAGCGGCCATCAGCCCGATCACGGCCAGCGCCATGACGAAGTCGGTGACGTAGTGCCACCACGGGAGGTCGAAGACGTAGAACCCGGCGTCCCGGTCGAAGTAGGGGTCCCTGGTCCCGAAGGGCTGGGAGTGCCGCCACAGCGAGTAGGAGCGCCACTGGCCGGACGCGGAGGCACCGGCGAAGGCGCCCATCAGCAGCGAGACGCCGGCGAGCAGCCAGCCCATGATCGGCGTGATCGCGTCCCGATAGCGCTCGAGGCTGGCGTCGGAGGCCGGGGCGTTGAGGAAGAACGGCCGGAAGCGGTAGGCGAGCACGATGTTGAGGGCCACCACCCCCGCCATCAGGCCGCCGAAGACCAGGAACAGGCCGACCCGGGTCCACAGCAGTGTGGTGAAGACCTCGGAGTAGTTCACCGACCGGAACCACAGCCGCTCGGTCCAGAAGGTGGAGAAGCCGGTGAGCGCGATGAACAGCGCGACGAGCACGCCGGCGGTGATGATCAGCGCGCGCGAGCGACCGCTGCGCTGCGGCGGCCCCTGCTGCGGCCGCTCGGGCTGGTCCGGCTGGTCGAACATGCCGCTCACTGGGCGTCTCCCTCGAGGGTGCTGCGGAGGAGGTCGAGGAGGCCCGGCACGAGCTCGGTCCCGTCGACCACCGACTGGTCGTCGTCGTGGGCGCGCAGGCGGAGCGCGCAGTACGTCGCGCCGGCACGGGTGGCGCCGGCCACGATCCGCACCTCCTGGCGCAGGGGGTGCTCGCGGGCGAACCGCTCGGCCTCGCCCGGGTCCTCGGGGATCTCGGCGTCGACCTCGGGCGGCAGCACGAGCCGCTCGACGACGGCGGCACAGCCGGCCACGTCGCCGGGCCACGCGATGGACTCCAGGGTGACCTCGAGGGCCTGCTGGGGCGGCAGCGCCTCCTGCTCGACGGGAGTGAACGACCCCTCCGCCGAGGCCGCGTCCAGGCCCATCTGGGCGGCCAGGTCCGGCTCCTGGGCGACGATGCGGGCCGTCTCGACCAGCGCGTAGAGCCGGGCGGGCTGGTCCCAGCCGAGCTCGGCGATGTGGTTCTCGATCTCCAGCACGGCGGCGGCCAGCGCGGGGTCCTGCGGGATGGACGTCTCGGTCATGACTGCTCCTCGCAGCTCGGGAGGGTGGCGTCCGGGTCCTCGACCCAGGCCTGGATCGCCTCCACGGCGTCGTGCATCGTGTCGGCGCGCACCAGGCGCATGTCGTCGGTGTCGACGCCGCGGGCCTCGGCGCAGTTGTCGGGGGCCAGCAGGAACAGCCGGGCCCCGGCCTCCTCGGCGCCGGCGATCTTCTGCTGGATGCCGCCGATGGGACCGGTGCGGCCCTCGGCGTCGATGGTGCCGCTGCCGGCGACGACCTCGCCGCCGGTCAGCGACCCCGGGGTGAGGGTGTCGTAGATCGCGAGCGAGAACATCAGGCCGGCGCTGGGACCGCCGATCCGCTCCCCGACGTCCACGCTGACGTCGAACGGGAAGGTGAACCCGGGGCCCGGCGTGATGCCGATCCGCTTGTCGCCGTCGACCTCCTCCGGCGTGATCTCGAGCTCGACCTGCTCGCCGCGCCGCAGCACCGTGAACGCCAGCGGCTCGCCCAGCGGCGCCGCGTCCACCGCGTCCACCACGTCCTGGGGCGTCTCGATCGCCGCGCCGCCGATCTCCTGCAGGACGTCGCGGACCTTGAGGCGCCCGTCGGCCGGGTAGTCCTCCTGCACGTTGAGGACCTCCACGACCGGCTCCACGTCGTACCCCAGCTCGGTCAGCGCGCTGGCGATCGCGGCGTCCTGCGAGGAGACCATCGCGACGGCCGACTCGGTGTCGTTGGTCTCGTCGGTCTCGTCCGGGGCGTAGACCGCCGAGCGCGGGTAGACGGCCTCGGTCGGGTCGAGCCAGGCGGCGACGAGGCGGTCCAAGGTGACCTCCTCCTGGGGCTGGTCGACGTAGATCGTGGTGAGCCGCAGCTCGCCGTCGTCGTAGTAGGCCTCGTGCCCGGAGACCTGCACGGTCTCCACGCCCTCGCGGGTGGACAGGATGTCGACGGTGGGGCCGGGGCTGTAGGTGACGTAGGGCAGCGGCCGTACCGCCACCAGGACCAGCAGGACCAGCAGCAGCGGGAGGGCCAGGAGGGCCGCGATCGTCCGCTGACTCATGGCGTCACCCTCTCAAACGGGCACAAGCGCACGCGCGCTGGCTCCCGGGGCGATCCGCCTCACGAGGCCCGTCGGCGATCGGCGCTCCCGTCGCCCGCCCGGGTGGGGCGTACGGCGATGCCGGTGCTGCGGTCCTGGGTGCGCACCGGGCGGGGGTGCCGGGACGTCGGCAGCTCCTTCTCCATGGCACGCGTGAGCCGCTCGATCTGCTGCTCGCGGTCGACCTGGCCACGGCCCTCACGGCCGAGCCAGGACACCCAGACCATCGCCCCAGCCGTCACGACGACGGGGGGGACGAGCCACCACAGGATCTCCACGCGCTCAGGGTAGGCCGACCCACTCCTCGTCACCGTCCGCGAAACGCTGGTGCTTCCAGATCGGCACCTCGGACTTGAGGGTGTCGATGAGGGCCTGGGACGCCGCGAACGCCTCGCCCCGGTGGCTTGCCGTCGTCGCCACCACGACCGCGACGTCGCCGAGCTCGAGGTGGCCGACCCGGTGCACGGCCGCGACGCCGTGAACGTCGTGCTCCGCAGCGATCCGCTCGCAGACCTCGCGCATGCGCGCGAGGGCGGTCGGGTGGGCGCTGTAGTCGAGGCTGGTCACCGGCTTGTCCGCGGCGGGCTCCTCCCCCGCCCCCGGCGCGGGCCGGTCGTGGTCGCGCACCTTTCCGACGAACAGCGTGAGCCCGCCGGCCGCGTGGTCGCCGAGGGAGTCCACGACCTCCGACACGTCCAGCGGGACGTCGCGGATGTCGACGAGGCGTACGACGCTGTTGGCACTCATGCCCGGAGTCTAGGGAGACCCGCCGCGGTCGTGGGTGCGGTGAGTACCGTGGAGGGCATGAGCGACAACCCCGGCGACGGACCGGACGAGCAGAACCCGTTCAAGGGAACCCCCTTCGAGGCCCTCTTCGGCGGCATGACGGGCGGGACGGGCCCGGGCGGCATGCCCGACCTCTCTGCCCTCATGGCCCAGGTGCAGTCCCTCATGCAGCCCTACGACGGCCCCATCAACTGGGCCGTCGTCGCCGACATCGCGCGCAAGGTCGCCGCCCAGCAGCCCGACCCGACGCCCAGCCAGGCGCAGCGCGACGCGATCTCGGACGCCGTACGGCTCGCGGACCACTGGCTCGACGAGACCACCGAGTTCTCCTCGGGCGTCACCTCGACGGCCGCCTGGAGCCGTGCCGAGTGGATCGTGGAGACCCTCGACGTGTGGAAGCGTCTGGTCGAGCCCGTCGCCGGCTCGACCGTGACCGCGCTCGGCAACGCCCTGCCCGAGGAGGCGCGGGCGATGGCCGGGCCGCTGCTCGGGATGCTGGGCAAGGCCACCGGCGCGATGGTCGCCACCCAGGTCGGCCAGGGGGTCGGCGGCCTGGCCGGCGACGTGCTCGGCGCGTCCGACATCGGCCTCCCCCTCGGACCGGCCGGCAAGGCCGCCCTGCTCCCCCTCAACGTGGCCGCGTTCGCCGAGGAGCTCGACGTCAGCGCGGACGACGTGCTGCTCTACCTGGCGCTCCGAGAGGCCGCCCACCAGCGCCTGTTCGCCCACGTGCCGTGGCTGCGCGAGCACCTGATCGGCGCGGTGGCCGACTACGGCAGCGGCATCGAGATCAACACCGCGGGCATCGAGGAGAAGCTGCGCGGCATCGACCCGATGAACCCCGCCGCCATGCAGGAGGCGATGGAGGGCGGACTGTTCGACCTCTCCAAGTCGCCCGCCCAGCAGGCGGCGCTCGAGCGCCTCGAGGTGACCCTCGCGCTCGTCGAGGGCTGGGTCGACGAGGTCGTCGGGCAGGCCACCCACGAGCGGATGCCGTCCGCGGCCAAGCTGCAGGAGGCCGTACGCCGCCGGCGGGCCGCCGGCGGGCCCGCCGAGCAGACCTTCGCTACCCTCGTCGGGCTCGAGCTGCGCCCGCGCCGGCTGCGCGACGCCTCCACCCTGTGGGGCTCGCTGCGCACCCGCCAGGGCATCGAGGGCCGCGACGGGGTCTGGATGCACCCCGACCTCCTGCCGAGCGCCGCCGACCTCGACGACCCGCTCGGTTTCCGTGAGACCTCGGTCGCCCCGGAGTCCCTGTCGGACGAGGACTTCGAGGCCGGTCTCCGCGACCTCCTCGACGGACCGCCGTCCGACGGTCCCGAGCGCCCCGCCGAGTGACGTCGCTGCACGCCGACGCCCGTGCCGTGCTGGCCGGGTGGGCTCCCCCGACCCCGCGCGACGCCGCCCTGCGTGACCGCTTCGTGGCGCACCTCGACGCCGAGCCGGCGGGCATGACCCGCGCGTGCCTGCCGGACCACCTCACGGCGGGCGCCATCGTGCTCACCCCCGAGGCCGACGCGGTGCTCCTCAACCACCATCGCAAGGCTGGCAGCTGGCTCGCATTCGGCGGCCACTGCGAGCCCGGCGACGCCACGCTCGCCGGGGTGGCCCGTCGCGAGGCCGAGGAGGAGTCCGGGCTCGCCGGCCTCGACCTCGACCCGGTGCCGCTCGAGATCGACGAGCACCCGGTGGAGTTCTGCTCCCCCGGCACCACGGTCCACCACCTCGACGTGCGCTTCCTCGCCACCGCCCCCCGCGACGGCGGTCACCGGGTGAGCGAGGAGTCCCTCGACGTGCGGTGGTGGCCGGTGGACGGACTGCCCGAGGTGTTCGACGACATGCGCCGGCTCATCGCCGTCGCCGTCACGCGCCTGGGCCGCTGACCTGCGTCAGTCGACCTCGTCCTCGGTCTCGCTGGACGGCGGGTCCACCTTGGCCGCCGCCGACCAACCCAGCAGGTAGCCGCGTGCCCGCTCCGCCCTCGGGTAGCGGTCGACCCACGCCCAGAACGCGGCGTCGTGGCCGTGCTCGAGCAGGTGCGCCAGCTCGTGGACCAGCACGTAGTCGACCACCCACGGCGGCATGCCCTGGAGCCGCTCGGAGAGCCGGATCGACCGGTCACCCGGGCTGCAGGACCCCCACCGCTGCTGCTGGTTGGTCACCCAACGAACGCTGGAAGGCGTGGCGAGCCCGCCGAAGTAGGTGTCGTTGAGGGTCCGGGCCCGGGCCAGCAGCTGCTCGTCGGAGGGGCGGGTGCGTTTCTCCTTGCGCTCCAGCCGCGCGACCATGTCGGCCACCCACTGGGCCTCGTCGCGCTTGCTCATGGCGGCGGGGATGAGCACGACGATGCGGTCGCCCTCCCGGTAGGCCGAGACCGTACGTCGCCGCCGCTTGGACCGGCGTACCTCGACCTCGGGAGTGCTCACACCGCCACGCTAGCGCCCGGCCGGGTCGGCCCAGGCCAACAGACGCTCGAGCTCCCAGGTGTTGACGATCCGGTCGGGGTCGATGCCTGCCTCCTCGGCACGCTCGGAGCCGTAGTCGAGCATGTCGAGCTGTCCCGGCGCGTGGGCGTCGGAGTCGATGGAGAACAGGCAGCCGATGTCGCGGGCCAGCTCGAGCAGCCGGGTCGGCGGGTCGCGGCGCTCGGGCCGGCTGTTGATCTCCACGGCGACGTCGTGCTCGACGCACGCCTCGAAGACCGCCCGGGCGTCGAACTCGCTCTGCGGGCGCATCCCGCGGTTGCCCTCCACCCGCCGGCCGGTGCAGTGGCCGAGGACGTTGGTGAACGGGTTGGCCACGGCTGCGACCATCCGCCGGGTCATCGGGCCCGGGTCCATGCGGAGCTTGGAGTGCACGCTGGCGACCCGCAGGTCGAGGCGGGCGAGCATCTCGTCGGTCTGGTCGAGGGACCCGTCGTCCAGGATGTCCACCTCGATCCCCTTGAGCAGGGTGAACGCCCCGCCCAGGTGGGCGTTGACCGCCTCGACCACGCCCAGCTGGCGGCCCAGCCGCTCGACGCTCAGGCCGTTGGCGACCCGGAGCCGCGGCGAGTGGTCGGTGAGCACGAGGTAGTCGTGGCCCAGCTCCATCGCCGTCATCGCCATCTCCTCGATCGGCGACCCGCCGTCTGACCAGTCCGAGTGGGAGTGGCAGTCCCCGCGCAGCGCGGCCCGGACCTCGCGGCCGCCCGGGGCCAGCGGGCCGGCGTGCTGCTCCTCCAGCCGGGCCAGGCGCTCGGGCAGCCGGCCGCGAACGGCCTCGGTGATCACGGCCCCCGTGCTCGGGCCGATCCCGGGCAGCTCGGTGATGGTGCCCCCCGTCGCCCGCTCGGTCACCTCGTCGGGGTCGAGCGGCAGGATCACCGATGCCGCCCGCCGGAAGGCCTCGACCCGACGGGTCTCCTCCCGGCCCCGCTCCATGAGGAAGGCGATCCGGCGCAGGGCGGCCACCGGCCCGTCCGTGTAGTCCTGCCCCACGCCCCCCACCTCGCTGCTTCTCTCGGCACTTTCTCTCGTCCACACACCGCCTCGGGCCATTGTGGCTGGTCACCGCGCGGGTCGGGGCCCGTCCGGGGCGTGTCCCCCACAGGCTCCTCCCGAGCCGGTACGCCGTCGTCCCCAAGGCTCCCGCGTGTCGTGCACACCTTGTCCACACGGTTGTCCACAGGGGTGGACAGGAATCCGTTGACCCGGTCGGCGACGGCTCCTACCGTGACGGGACGAGGCCGCACCGACGGTCCGGGAGACGTCCGCACGGGGAAGGCAGGCGTCGAGCGGGTCGGGGTGCGGCCTCTTCTCGCTCCCGTGGTGGGTCAGCGGCCCTCGAACACCGGGGCGCGCTTCTCGCGGCTGGCCCGGATCCCTTCCTGGAGGTCCTCGGTGGCCAGCGTGACCGGCTGGGCCAGCGCCTCCCACTGCAGGGCGCTCTCGAAGTCGGCGTGGCCGCCGTCGGCCAGGGCGATCTTGGTCAGCCGGGTGGCGATCGGGGCGGTGGCCGCGATCCCCTCCGCCGTGCGCAGCACCTCGCTGTCGAAGGACTCGGCGTCGACGACCCGGGACACGAGGCCGAGGCGCAGCGCCTCGTCGGCGTCGACGACCCGACCGGTCAGCAGCAGGTCACGGGCGTGGGCCGGCCCGACCACGTCGGGGAGCAGGTGGGTGCCGGCCATGCCCGCGTGCATCCCGAGCTTGACGAAGGGGACGCCGAGCTTCGCACCCGACGCGGCGTACCGGATGTCGCAGGCCAGCGCCAGGCAGAGCCCGGCGCCGATGGCGGGCCCGTTGACCGCCGCGATGGTCGGCACCTCGAGGCGGCGGATCGACAGCCACGAGCGGTAGAACGGCAGCATCCGGTTGCGCAGGTGGTCGACGCTGGCGTCGGGCTCGCTGGAGATCCACGAGGTGTTGCCGCCGGAGCAGAACGCCGACCCCTCCCCGGTCACCACGACCACCCGCAACGAGCGGTCGTCCGCGAGCTCATCGATCGCCCGGACCCACGACGAGGTCATCTCGTCGCTCATCGCGTTGCGCATGTCCGGGTTGTCCAGGGTCAGCACGGCGACGCCCGCGGAGGGGCGGTCGAGGCGCAGGTGCGTGTAGTCGGCCATGGGCCGAAGGGTAACGACCGGCGCCGGCGCGCCTCGTCCCGTGCCCTGCCGCGGCCCTGGCCCCGTGGGCGCCGCAGGTGTGTCGCGGCCCGGCGGGCCGCGGTTTGGGTAGTGTCACAGGCGGACCGGGTGCCCACCCTCCCGGACCCGCGCGGGCTTCCCCACCATCCCCGTCGCGTCACAGCGTGATCGAGAGGCAAGGAGGCCGTCATGGCGGAGACCTGGAGCGGCGAGTTCTACTGCGTGAAGTGCAAGGAGAAGCGCGAGGCGGAGGGCGAGGTCAAGGTCAACGACAAGGGCACCCGGATGGCCAAGGCCGTCTGCCCCGTCTGCAGCACCAACCTCAACCGCATCCTCGGCAAGGCGTGACGCTGGCTCGCTGAGACCACCGACCGCACGGCGACGTCACCCACGAGGGGGCGTCGCCGTCGTCGTCCCGGGCCTGTGGACGGGCGGGTGCGCGATCTCGCCGCGCGTTGCATCGTGGCCGCATGCGCCTCTCCCCTGCGGTCCCCGTGCGGCTCGAGACCATCGACCCGTGGCGTGAGCACGTCGCGGCGCTGGGGGCCGCCGCCGGCCTGCGGCACGAGCCGCGGGCCGAGGTCGTCCTCCACGTCACCGACCTGCCCGGCGACTGCTCCTCCTCCGACCCGTGGGTCGTCGCCTCGCGACCGCACCTGACGGTGGTGGCCGCCCCCGACGCCGTCCGGGTGGGCCCCTTCGTGGTGCCCGGCCTCACCGCGTGCCTGCGCTGCGTGCGCGCCTGGCTCGAGGACCCGCTGGCACCGGACCCGCCCGGTCGCGCCGCGCCGGTCGCGGGGCCCGGCGTGGACGCCGGCCTGCTCGCGGTGGCCCTCGGCTGGGCCGCGCGCGACGTCGCGACCTGGGTCCGGGGCGGCACCCCGTCCACCTGGTCCGCCACGGTGACCGCCGGCGCCGACCTCCGTCCGGCGGTGCGCGCGTGGCACCGGCACCCGCACTGCGGTTGCTCGTGGGGTCTGGACTGGAGCGACGCAGGCCAGGCGGTCTGACCTACCACCACTCGCTGTCGAGCTTGCCCTCGATCGATCTCAGGTGGTTGCGCGAGCACTCCTCGCAATAGGTGCGCCGCCGGCCGTTCTCCACCGACGTCGTCCACGTCAGGGTCTCGGCCCCGCTGCCCTGCCGGCCACAGAAGTCGCACGTCGTCGACTGGTCGCTCACGCCGTCGAGGCTACTCCGCAGCGGGGTCCGAAATGCCGACAGCCGGCACGATCCTGTGAGGATCGTGCCGGCTGTCGCTCTGCATCACCCGCGATCAGGGCGAGGCTGGTCCTAGATCGCGCGGGCGAGGGCGAGACGCGCCTGCTGCGCGGCCTGCTCGGCCTTGCGGCTCATCCGACGGGCCAGGGCCAGCTGGTGGCCGCGTCGGTTCTGCTGCGCCTCTCCCAGGCGCGCGGTCATCTGTGCGCGCGCCAGGTCTTCCTGCATGGTGCTCATGTCGTATCCGTCCGTGTGAAGTGTCATGTGGTGTGTCCGAGGGTCCTGCCTGAGAAGGGATGAGGACCGCCGTCAGGCGGCGACCTCGTTCTGGTTCTTGCGGGGTCGGCCGCGGGGGCGCTTGCGCGGGATCACCACGCCCTGGAGGAAGAGCTCGCCGCCCCAGACGCCCCACGGCTCACGCCGTTCGAGGGCACCGTCGAGGCACATCGCCTGGACAGGGCATCCCTGGCACAGGCTCTTGGCGTGCTCGACGTCCGTGGGGGACTCGGCGAACCACAGCTCTGCGTTGTTGGTGCGGCAGGGCAGCAGCTCGTCGTCCACCTGCGCGGCTGCGTCGTGCAGGTCACCCAGGTCGTGGGCGGCGTCGGCAGCTCGGTTGCGGTCGAGAACACTGATGGTCATGTGTGTCACCTCCTTCTCGTGGACCTGATCGCTGGTGCAGAAGAAACTCAGAAGCTCTGCGGGATCCGGCCCACCTGTCCCCCGCTGGGGAAACAGAAAGGCCGCGGATCCCGGTGTGGGTTCCGCGGCCTGGAGGCTGCCGATCTGTGTCTGGTCTCAGACGATCGGTGGTCTCCAGGCGGTCGGACCCGGGAAGTCACCCTTGACGCGGACGGCGTCGAGCTCGATGCCGCGCACGTCACCCATGACGGCGTCGACAGCGCCCGTGACGGCGATGCCGGCCACGTGGGCCCACGGCGTCGCGGACTCGAGCTGCTGGGCGCAGACTGCGGCCACGCGCGGGGAGGCGGCGACGACGGGCATGCCGAAGGACGGCGTCGAGGCCGTCATGGTGTCGGTGTAGATCTCCATCAGGTGCCACCTCCTTCGGGGCGTCGGGCGCTGACCAGTGCCAGTGGTCGCGTGCGCTTGGCTGTTGGTGAGAAAACTAGACCCTGCCCCGTGTAATGGGCAAACGATTTAATGGGTATTTCCTCAGATTTTTTCGGAGACGATCGCGAGGACGTCCTCGCCGTACTTGTCGAGCTTGGACGGACCCACCCCGCTGATGCGGCGCAGGGCGCCCTCGTCGGTTGGACGGTGCTCGGCGATCAGCTGCAGGGTGGCGTCGGTGAACACGACGTAGGCCGGCACCTTGTCGTCGCCGGCCCGCTCGAGCCGCCACTCCCGGAGCCGCTCGAACAGCGCCTCGTCGTAGGACGCCGGGCAGTCGACGCAGCGGCCGAGCTTCTTCTCGGCCGGGGTGCTCAGGGCCGTGCCGCACTCACGGCAGTGCATGGCCCTGCGGTTGCGTCGGCTGGGTGCGCTCGACGCGGCAGCCTTCTCCACCTCGGCCACGGCGTCGAGGAACCGGGAGGGCTTGCGACTGGCCCGGCCGCCGGGGTTGCGCGCGAGCGCCCACGAGATCGACAGCTCGCGCCGGGCGCGCGTCATGCCGACGTAGAGCAGGCGCCGCTCCTCCTCGATCGCGGCGGGCGACTCGGCGTAGGTGATCGGGAGCGTGCCGTCCTGGAGGCCGCACAGGAAGACGGCGTCCCACTCCAGGCCCTTGGCGGCGTGCAGGGTCGCCAGCGTGACGCCGTCGGCGATCGGGGCGTGCTGCTCGGCCGCACGCCGGTCGAGGTCGTCGACGAAGTCGCCGAGGGTCGCGCCGGGGGCCGCGGCGGCGAACTCGCCGGCCTGGTCGACC
Organism: Nocardioides sediminis; assembly: GCF_003047295.1. Taxonomy (GTDB): domain Bacteria; phylum Actinomycetota; class Actinomycetes; order Propionibacteriales; family Nocardioidaceae; genus Nocardioides; species Nocardioides sediminis. The sequence continues at coordinate 525,745 of NZ_PZYZ01000002.1, read as the reverse complement.
AGCGCCTGGAGCGACTCCCAGCGGTTGCGCGTCTCGCCGCGGGTGCCGGGCGCCTCCGGCGACCAACCCATGCCCGACAGGGTCGCGCGGACCAGGTCGGGGACCGTGCCGTCCTCCTGGCCCCCCCGAGCCGTGCCGCGGAGCAGGGTCACGGCCTGGCGGACCTCGGCGCGGTCGAAGAAGCGGGCCGCGCCCCGGACGACGTACGGGATGCTGCGTGAGGTGAGCGCGTCCTCGAAGGTCTCGGACTGGGCGTTGATCCGGAACAGGACGGCGATCTCGCCGGCCGGCGTTCCGGCCGCGCGGAGGGCGGCGATGCGTTGGGCGACGGCTGCCGCCTCGGCCACCTCGTCGGGGTGCGCGGTGTAGCTCACGGCCGTCCCCGACGGTCGCTGGGCGACGAGGTCGACGCCCTTGCTCGGGCTGCCGGCCAGCAGCTGGTTGGCCGCGGCCACGACCTCGGGGGTGGAGCGGTAGTTGCGCACCAGCTCGATGGAGGTGGCATCGGGGAACTTGCTGGTGAAGTCGCGCAGGTAGGCCGCGTTGGCACCGGCGAAGGAGTAGATCGTCTGCGCCGGGTCGCCCACGACGCACAGCTCGTCGCGGCCGCCGAGCCACAGGTCGAGCAGCGCGGACTGGAGCGGGGAGACGTCCTGGAACTCGTCGACGACGAGCCACTTGTACTGCCGGCGCACCTGGGCGGCGACCGCCTCCTCCTCGGCGAGCAGGCCGGCCGCGAAGAGCAGCACGTCCTCCATGTCCATCCGCCCCTGGCCACGCTTGACCTCCTCGTAGCCCTCGAGGACGCGGGCCACCGTCTCGGGGTCGAGGCCGGAGACGGACCGGCCGCGGGCCGGCGCGACGCGGGGGTAGTCGTCGGGGCCGACGTTGCTGACCTTGGCCCACTCGACCTCGCTCGCGAGGTCGCGCAACAGGGCCTGGTCGGCGTTGATGCGCTGTCGCCGTGCCGCCTGGGCGAGCAGGCCGATCTTGGACTCGATGAGCTGGGGCAGGTCGTGCCCGTGGACGCGCGGCCAGAAGTAGCGCAGCTGGCGCAGCGCGGCGGAGTGGAAGGTGCGGGCCTGCACCCCTCCGGCCCCGAGGGTGCGCAGCCGCCCGCGCATCTCCCCCGCCGCCCGGGTGGTGAAGGTCACCGCGAGCACCTCGGTGGGGACGTAGAGCCCCGTGGCCACGCCGAGGGCGATGCGGTGGGTGATCGCCCGCGTCTTGCCCGTGCCGGCGCCGGCCAGCACCCGCACGGGGCCGCGGAGCGCCTCGGCGACCCGGCGCTGCTCCGGGTCGAGCGCGTCGAGCAGGTCGGTCGGGTCGGGCATGGGGGTGGAACAACTCCCGGGCATGGTTGGTTGGGTCGACGGACAACGAAACCCTAGACGTCAGGACCGACACCCATGACCTTCACGATGTACAGCACCCCCTGGTGCGGCTACTGCCACCGACTCCGCGGCCAGCTGGACCGGGAGGGCATCGCCTACGAGGTGGTCGACATCGAGCAGCAGCCCGACGCAGCCCTCATCGTCGAGCAGGTCAACAACGGCAACCAGACGGTGCCGACCCTGGTGTACGCCGACGGCTCGGCGCACACCAACCCCAGCCTCACGCAGGTCAAGGACAAGCTGGCCGCGCTGGCCTGACCGGGGTCACCAGCCGCCCGGCAGCGGGCCGCCGTACCAGTCCTCGATCAGCGAGGACGAGATGGAGATGCCCGCCGGGATGAGGACCTCCCCGGACTCGCAGCCCCGGCGCAGCTCGTCGCGGGTGAACCAGCGGGCGTCCGCGATCTCGGCGCCGTCGACGTCGATCCCGGTCGTCGTGGCCCGTCCCCGGAAGCCGATCATCAGGCTGGCCGGCAGCGGCCACGGCTGGTTGCCGAAGTAGGCGACCTCGTCGACGGTGATCCCGACCTCCTCCAGCACCTCGCGGCGTACGGCGTCCTCGAACGTCTCGCCCGGCTCGACGAACCCGGCCAAGGTCGAGTAGCGCCCCTCAGGCCACACGGCCTGGTGGCCGAGCAGCAGCCGCTCGTCGGCCGAGCCGGGGTCGCCGTGGGTGATCGCCATGATCACGGCCGGGTCGGTGCGCGGGAACTGCCGGCGGCCGCAGCCGGTGCACTCGAGCTCGTGGCCCGCGTGCCGGGACTCCAGCGCCGACCCGCAGCGCGGGCAGTGCCGGGTGACCCAGTGCCACTCGGCGAGACCGACGGCGTGGAAGAGCCACGGCGCCGACCCGGGGTCGGCCACGAGCGCGGGCAGCAGGCCCCGCAGCGGCACCCAGTCGTCGTGCCCGCCGCGGACGTCCTCGGGGTCGGCGAGCACCGCGAACCGGGCCACCCCGTCGCGCTCGCCGAGCAGGACCCGCGTGCCCCTCGGGGCCTCGGCGGGCGCCACCCAGGCCGCGTCGCCGGCCACCGGGCGCAGCCGGTTGCCGGAGACGACCAGCACGCGCGTGCGCGGGTCGGCCCACTGCTCGTCGAGCCAGTCGTCGTCGGTGCGGCGCTCCCCCACCCGGTTGTGCGCGTGGGCGGAGAGGGCGAGGTGCGGCAGGCTGTGGTCGTCCACGGACGCCACGCTACTGGCCGCACCGTCGCCTAGGGTCACGCCATGAGCACCCACATCGGCGCCCGCCCCGGCGAGGTCGCCCCCGTCGTCCTGATGCCCGGCGACCCGCTGCGAGCGGCCTGGATCGCCGAGAAGTTCCTCGATGACGCGCAGTGCTACTCCGAGGTGCGGGGCATGTACGGCTTCACCGGCACGTGGCGCGGGCACCGGGTGTCCGTGCAGGGGTCGGGGATGGGACAGCCGTCGCTGGCGATCTACGCCACCGAGCTGTTCCGCGAGTACGACGTGCAGTCGATCGTCCGGGTCGGCTCCTGCGGCGGGCTCACCGAGGACGTCGCGATCCGGGACGTCGTCATCGCCAGCGGCGCCTGCACCGACTCCTCGATGAACACCCACCGCTTCCACGGCTTCGACTACGCGCCGGTCGCCGACTTCCACCTGCTCCGACGGGCGTACGACGCGGCGTCGACGATGACGGGCACCACCACGCACGTGGGGCTCGTCTTCTCCGGCGACTCGTTCTACTCGCCCCGCTCCGAGCTGATGGCGCCCATGGTCGAGCACGGCGCGCTCGCCATCGAGATGGAGGCGAGCGCGCTGTACACGCTGGCCGCCGCCCACCGTCGTACGGCCCTGGCCGTGTGCACCGTCTCCGACCACCTCGTCACCGGCGAGCACACGAGCGCCCAGGAGCGCGAGCAGACCTTCGACGCGATGGTCGACATCGCGCTCACGGCGGCGCTGGAGAGCTGAACGCCCCGCGCCGGGTCCGACCCGACGGACCGAGGTCAGAGCAGCTCGACGTCCAGGTCGGCCAGGGTGGCGGGGTCACCGAGCATCTCGATGCGGGTGATGACGCCGTCGACGACGGTGAGCACCCAGGCCGAACGGGTGGTGCCGCCCGGCGCCCACACGGCGGCGGGCACGCCGTCGACGAACGCCGGCCGGGCCGCGGCCGCCCGGCCGCTGAAGACCTGGGCCACGGCGTTGCGGCCGCGCAGCACGGGTGCGAGTGCCGGGGCGCCGAGGTGGGCACGGGTGGCGGCGGCCTGCACGGAGAACGCGTCGGCGCGCAGCTCGATGTCGGGGTCGAGCAAGGTCAGCAGCCGCTCGAACCGCCCCTCCCGGGCCGCCTCCAGGAAGGCATCGACGACCTCGTGCTGCCTCCGTCGGTCGGGTTCGGACTCGCCGCCGCGCACCTTGCGCCGAGCGCGCGAGGCCAGCTGGCGCGCGTTGGCCGGGCTGGTGTCGACGATCGGCGCCACCTCGTCGAACGGCACGCCGAACAGGTCGTGCAGCACGAACGCGAGCCGCTCGGTCGGTCCGAGCTGGTCGAGGACGACGAGCAGGGCGGCACCCACGGCGTCGGCGGTGGCCGCGGCCTCGGCGGGGTCGCGGACGAGCTCGTCGCGGGACTCCCCTGCGGCGACCGGCTCGGGCAGCTCGTCGACGACCCGCTCACGCCGGGCGGCGCCGGACTTGAGCGCGTCGAGACAGATCCGCGAGACCACGGTGGTGAGCCAGCCCTCGAGGTTGTCGATGTCGTCGGTCCGGCTGCGGTGCAGGCGTAGCCAGGCCTCCTGGACGGCGTCCTCGGCGGCCGCGTGGCTGCCCAGCATGCGCAGCGCGACCGCCTGCAGCCGAGGTCGCGCCCTCTCGAACCGGCTCGCCAGCACCTCGTCGGTCATCGACCCATCCTCGCGTGTCCGGGCGGCCCTCGCCCCGGCGGCGGGCCGTCCCCTGCGATGACGACCCAACAGGACGAGATGTGACGCGGCCCGGCCCCCGAGGTCCGACGGCCCACGCTCAGCCGCTGACGATCCGCTCCAGCTCCTCGCGTCCGGGGAGGTCCTCGGGCTCGACGGTGCGGCCGGACCGCACGTAGTGGAACACCGCCCGCACCCTCTCGAGCGGGATGCCGGTCAGCTCGGCCCATGCCAGGCGGTAGATCGCGAGCTGGAGCGGGTCGGCGGTCGCCGCCTTGTTGGTCTTCCAGTCGACGACCACGTAGCCGGGGCCCCGCCCGGTGTCCTCCGCGTAGACGGCGTCGATGCGGCCGCGGACCACCTGCCCGGCCAGCACCAGGGCGAACGGCGCCTCCACGGCGTGCGGCACGCGCTCCGCGTAGGGCCCGGCCTCGAACTGCCGCACCAGCTCGGCGAGGTCGCTCTCGTCGTCGATGCCGGCGTCGGCCCGGCCCTCGAGCTCGTCGTAGGGGATGAGCTCCGGCTGGCCGAAGCGCGACTCGACCCACGCGTGGAAGCGGGTGCCGAACCGCGCGGCCGAGGAGGGCTTGCGCGGCATCGGCCGGGCCAGCTCGCGGGCGAACTGCTCGGGGTCGTCCCGCAGCCGGCTCATGGCCGTGGCGGACAGGCTCGACGGCAGCTCGACGCGGACCTGTCCTGCCCGGTCGGCCCGCGCCTCAGCCAGGAGCCGCTCGATGGCGGCGTCCCACTCGGCGACCTGGCCGGCGGTCACGAGGTCGAGGCCCTCGTCGGGACCGTCGACCTCTGCGGCGCGGACGGCGGCGGCCGCGTCGAGGCGCAGCCGCGCCTCGCGGCCGATGCCCGTCACGGGCCAGGGACGGGACGGGTCGTCGTCGGCGTAGGGGTGGGCGGCCCCCTTGGCGGGCTTGTCGAGCCACCCGGCGACCTCCTCGCCCCACCCCTGCACGACCTCGCGCATCGTCTGCTGGAAGGGCGAGGGCCCGAACGGTGTCTTGCGGGTGTTCCACAGGAAGGACGTCACCCACATCTCGTGCTCGGCGCGGGTGAAGGCGACGTAGCCGAGCCGGAGCTCCTCGACGGCCTCGTGCTGCTTGGAGGCGGCGCGGTAGGCGTCGAGGGCGGCCTTGTCGTAGCCCTGCAGCTGCGGCAGGTCCCGCGCATCGCCGCGCAGCGGCGCCGGCATCACCGACGGCGACGAGGTCCACAGCGTGCGGCCCCGCTGGGAGGGGAACCGGGTCTCCCCCACCCCGACGAGGAACACCGAGTGCCACTCCAGTCCCTTGGAGCGGTGCACCGTGAGCAGCTTGACCGAGTCGGCCTCCGTGGGGGTCGCCGCGTCGAGGCCGTTGCCCTGGTCGTCCTCCGCGGTCAGGTAGGCGAGCAGCGCCGGCAGGCTGACGTCGCCGTCGACGGCCTGGAACTCCGCGACCGCCTTGACGAAGAGGTCGAGGTTGTCTCGCCGCGCCACGGCGGCCGGGCCGACGGCGGAGGCGAGCTCGATGTCGACGCCGGAGGTGTCGATGACGCGGCGTACGACGTCCAGGAGCGGCTCGGCGACGTGGGTGCGGAGCATCCGCAGCTCGGCGGCCAGCAGGGCGAACCTCTCGCGCGCCTCGTCCGAGTAGGGCAGCTCGGTGCCGGGGTCCTCGAGGGCGTCCCCGAGGGCCGGGACCTCGGCGGGGTCGATGCCGTCGGCGATCTCGAGCAGCTGCTCGGCGACGTCGGAGGCGTCCGGACCGCGGCCGCGGCCTCCGGCGAGCTCGGCCGCGCGCTGGGCGAGGAGGGTCAGGTCGCGGGGCCCGACGGCCCAGCGGGGTCCGGTCAGCAGGGTGAGCAGGGACGCGTTGGCCGTGACGTCGTGCATCAGGTGCAGCGTGGCCACGATCTCGGCCACCTCGGGCAGGCGCAGCAGCCCGGAGAGCCCCACTATCTCGACCGGGACGTCGGCGCTGGTGAGGGCGTCGAAGACCTCTTCGGCGTGGGCGTTGTCGCGGGTGAGCACGCCGAGGCGCGACCAGTCGCCAGTGGTCTCGTGGGCGGCCCGGACCCGCTCGACGAGTGCCGCCAGCTCCTCGCGGTGGGTCTCGAACACCTGGACCTGCACCAGGCCGGGCGCAGCGCCGTCCTGGGCGACGAGCGGCGAGACCTGCGGGAACGCGTCGTACAGCGGTCGGGCCAGCACGTTGGCGAGCTCGAGGATGCGGGCGTCCGAGCGCCGGTTGACCGTCAGCGGCAGCACCGGCACCTCGCCCCGGGCCGCGGGAAAGGTGTCGGCGAAGTTGAGGATGTTGGACACCGAGGCACCGCGCCAGCCGTAGATCGCCTGGTTGGGGTCGCCGACGGCGGTGACCGCGTGCCCCAGCCCGGAGGCCTCGTCGGGGCCGGAGAAGAGCCGCGACAGCATCAGGGCCTGCGCGACCGAGGTGTCCTGGTACTCGTCCAGCAGGACCACCCGGAACTTGTCGCGCTCGGCGGCCCCGACGTCGGGCTGCTCGTCGGCCAGCCGGGCCCCCAGGGCGATCTGGTCGGAGAAGTCCATGAGGCCCAGGTCGGCCTTGAGGCGGCGGTAGCCCTCGACGAGCTCGAGCAGCTCGGCCCGCCGGTCGATGGCGGAGAGGGCCTTGTCGATCTCGCCGAGGTAGGTCGCGCGGTGCTTGCCCTGCTCCTCCTCGAGCCGCGCGGCCAGGAACCCCGGCCGCTCGCGGGCGTCGAACGCACGCACCTCGTCGGGCGACCGGAGGTGCTCGCTCAGCGTGGAGTCGAGGGCCAGGAGGTTCTGGATGGCGGTCTCGGGGTGGTCGGTGAGGTGCTGGACCACGCCGGTGTGACGGTCGACGACCCGGGCGCCGAGCTGGTAGCGGGCGGCGTCGGTGACGACCCGGGTGTCGGGCTCGTGGCCGATGCGGAGCCCGTGCTCGGTGAGCAGGTTGGCGGCGTAGGCGTTGTAGGTGGCCACCGTGGGCTCGAGGACGTCCTCCCCGTCCTCGCGCGGGGCGGTGTCGAGGACCCCGGCGGTCACGAGCGCGGCGCGGATCCGGGTCCGCAGCTCGCCGGCCGCCTTGGTGGTGAAGGTGAGGCCGAGGACCTGGTCGGGTCGCACCTGCCCCGTGACCACGAGGTAGACCACCCGCGCGGCCATCAGCGTCGTCTTGCCCGACCCCGCGCCCGCGATGACGACGGCGGGCGACAGCGGAGCGGTGATGGCGGCCCACTGCTGGGGACTCGGCGCGAACGGCGCCTGCATCACCCTGCGGAGGTCCTCGGGGGTGTCGATGCGCAGCGGCTCGGGCCGGGTGGCCGGGGTGGCCGGGTCGGTCAGCGTCGTCACTGGGTCACCACCGATCCGGCACCCCGGGCGGGGCAGAGCGAGACGTAGGGGCAGTCCTTGCAGTGGTCTCCGGGGATGGCGGGGAACTCCTCACGGCGCAGGTAGCCGGCGGCGGTGGACAGGGAGGCGTGCAGGGCGGCCCGTTCGGGCGAGTCGTCGGGGTGCGGGTCCTGGCGCTGCTCGACCGCCGAGGGACTGTCGTCGAGCGCGCCGAGCTGCACGAGGTAGGCACCGCCCGACACCGCCTCGGGAACCGTCGCGTCGACCGCCCCGTGGTCGACGGCGAGCTGGTAGAGCGCGAGCTGGGGGTCGACCTGGACCGCCTTGCCCGACGGCTTGCCGCGCCCGGTCTTGAGGTCGACGACCACCACCCGGCCCTCGTGGTCGACCTCGAGCCGGTCGACGTAGCCGCCGAGGCGCACCTGCTCGCCGTCGGCGAGCTCGACGACGGTGGAGAACTTGGCCTCGGTGCCGACGAGCCTGCGCGGGTTGGAGTGGTGCCAGGCCAGGAAGCGCGCCAGGGCCGCCCGGACGCGACCGTGCTCGCGGGCCGCTGCCCACGGGGTCCGGAACTCCAGCCGTTGCCACACCGCGTCGACGTGGGCCATGAGCAGGTCGACGTCCTCGGGGCCCGCCTCGAGGTCGCCGGTGCCGACCCGCTCGGCGAGGGCGTGCACGATCTGCCCGAGGTTGGCCGACTGGTGCGAGCGCGAGACGCCGCCGGCCTCCCGGGAGAGGAAGTGCTGGGTGGGGCAGGCCATCAGTCCGGTCAGGGTGCTGGCCGAGAGCGGCACCGGCTCGTCGGCCGGGCGGACGGGCCGGGCGGAGAGGCTGGCGGCCCGGGTCCCCCACCACGTCGCCGGGTCGGCCTGCGGCACGACCGGTCGGCCACCGACCGACTCGAGCGCCAGGGCCTTGAGACGTCGGGCGGCCGCCTCCCGCAGGGCAGGCGGGGTCTCGGGGTCGGCCAGGTGCTGGCGCAGGTCGCTCACCAGCCCGGCCATCGACAACGGCCGGCGCGGCCGTCCGCTGTGGTGGACGGGCTGGATCTGCAGCTCCCCCAGGAAGCGGGAGGGCTGCTCGCCCTCGTCGTCGGCCGACGCCACCGCGGTGACGACCAGCCGCTGCCGCGCCCGGGTGCAGGCGACGTAGAACAGCCGCCGCTCCTCGGTGAGCAGCTCGCGCGAGCTGACCGGGGGCACCAGCCCGTCGGCGCGGATGCGGTCGGCCTGGAGCAGCGTGCTGCGTCGGCGCAGGTCGGGCCAGACGTCCTGCTGCACGTGGGCCACCACCACGAGCCGCCACTCCAGGCCCTTGGCGCGGTGGGCGGTCAGCAGGCGCACCGAGGCGCCGCGGACCCCGCGCTCGGCGAGCGTGTCGCCGGGGATCTGCTGGGCGACCAGCGTGGCGAGGAAGTTGGCGATGCCCAGGTGGTCCTTGCGCTCCTCGGCCCGGGCCGCGGCCTCGAAGAGGGCGACGACCGCGTCGAGGTCGCGGTGGGCACGTCGGGCGGCGGCGCCGCCGAGCTCGACGCCGCGACGCAGCCGGTCGGGCCAGGACGTCCCGGACCACAGCAGCCACAGCACCTCCTCGGCCGTGTCCCCGTCGGCCGACGCCGCGCGCCCGCGCCACAGCAGGGACACGAAGGCTCGCGCCCGCTCGACCTCGGGGCCGTCGAGGCCCACGAGGAAGTCGGGGTCGACGAGCACCTGCCGGAGGAGGTCGCGCGAGCGGCGCGGGGCCCGCTCCTCCACCTTGGCGACTGCCTTCTCCCGGGCCCGCAGCAGCCGGCCGAGTCGCCGCAGCTGACCGGCGTCCAGCCCGGCGAGCGGACCCAGCAGCATGGCCTCGACACGACCCGGGTCGAGGAAGTCCACGTGCGTGGGATCGTCGTTGTCGAGGTTGAGGATGGCGCGCAGCGCGTCCAGCAGCGGCAGCGCCGCGGGGTCGCGGACCAGGGGCACGTCGTCACCCGCGACCTCGACGGGCACGCCGGCGGCCCCCAGCGAGCGCCGCAGACCGGGGATCGAGGTGCGACCCGAGCGGACGAGGACGGCCATGTCGTCCCACGGGATGCCGTCCTCGAGGTGGGCGCGCCGCAGCAGGTCGGCCAGGTGCTCGGCCTCGGCCCGCTCGGTGTCGAAGGTGAGCACCTCGACCCGGCCGGGGCCGTGCGGTCCCGGCTCGGCCACCGGGGCGGCGAAGTCGTCCCGGGCGGCCTCCGGGATGGTGCCGGGCAGGGCGATCCCGCCGGCGACGCGCTGGGCGGCCAGCAGCAGCCGCGGCCCGAACCGGCGCGTGGTGCGCAGCGCCACCACCTCGGCGGGCGAGCCGTCCCGGGCGGGGAACGTCGTGGGGAACTCGAGGATGCCGCGCACCTCGGCGCCGCGGAACCCGTAGATGGACTGGTGCGGGTCGCCGACCACCGTGAGGTTGCGCCCGTCGCCCGCGAGCTCGTGGAGCAGCGCGACCTGTCCGGGGTCGGTGTCCTGGTATTCATCCACGAAGACGTGCGAGAAGCGGGCACGCAGCTCGTCGCGGTGCTCGCGGGCCAGGGCGGTGGCGCGCCGGATGAGGTCGGAGTAGTCGATGGCGCTCTGGGCGTCGAGGTTGTCGAGGTACTGCCCCATGAAGAGGCCGGCGGCGACGAGCTCGGGGGCGCCCTCGGCCCGACCGAGCTCGACCAGGGCGCGGTCGTCGAGCCCGTTGTCGCGGGCCCGGCCCAGCACCGCCTGCACCTCGCGGGCGAACCCGCGGGTGCCGACCGCTCGGGCCAGGGAGTCGGGCCAGGTCACCGACTCGGGGTGGTCGGTCAGCAGCTCGCGCATCACCACGTCGGCCTCGGGCGCCGACAGCAGCCGCAGGGGGCCGTCGTAGACCCCGGCGGGCGTGTAGGTGCGGACCAGGCCGTAGGCGAAGGAGTGGAAGGTCGAGCTGAGGGTCGTCGTGCTCGTCCGGCCGAGCCGGGCGGTGACCCGGTCGCGCAGCTGCTCGGCCGCCTTGCGCGAGAACGTCAGCGCCAGCACCTCGTCGGGGCTCGCACCCCGCCGCTCGATGCGGTCGACGATCGCCTCGACCAGGGTCGTCGTCTTGCCGGTGCCGGGTCCGGCGAGCACGAGCACCGGGCCGCCGGGGTGGTCCACCACGCGCTGCTGGTGGGCGTCGAGGACCGGCCCGGACACCTGCCCGGGACGCTCACGCACGAGCCGGTAGGCCGGGCGCGGAAGCTGCTGGCCCGGCTGCCGGCCCGAGGGGCGGCCCTGCTCCTGGATGGTCACGGGACGACCCAACCAGACCGCACCGACAGCGGCGCCGCGACCGGGCTCACGCCTCGGTCGGACGCTCGTTGTAGGTCCCGGCCTGCTCCTGGCCGGAGAGCTCCCCGATCGCCGCCATGACCCGGTCGGTCAGGTCGCGCCGCGCACGCCCCGGCGGCACGCCGTCGTACTCCCCCGCCACCGCGATCGGCGGTCCGAAGCGGACGGTCACCGACGCGAGCCGGGGCAGTGTCGACCCGACGGGCTGGATCTGCTCGGTGCCGGTCAGCCCGACCGGGACGACGGGGCAACCGGCGGTCAGCGCGAGGTGGGCGACGCCGGTGCGGCCGCGGTAGAGCCGGCCGTCGCGCGACCGGGTGCCCTCGGGATAGATCCCGAACGCCTCTCCGCGGCCGAGCACCTCGAGGGCGGTGTCGAGGCTGGCGATCGCGGCCTTGGTGTCGTCGCGGTCGACGGGCAGCATGCCCAGGCCCTCGAACCACGCCCGCTGGAGCGCGCCCTTGACCCCAGTGCCGGTGAAGTAGTCGGACTTGGCCAGAAAGACCACCTTGCGCGGTGCGACCACCGGGATCACGACGCTGTCCACGAAGGAGAGGTGGTTGCTGGCCAGGATGACCGGCCCGCTGCGGGGCACGTGCTCGAGCCCGGTGACGGTCGGTCGCCACACGGCCTTGGCCACCGGCGGCACGACCGTGTGCAGCACGCGATACATCATGCGGCCCATTGTGACCCGGCAGCCGGCCGCACCCGCGCAGCCCTCCCTGCCCCGGACAGGCGCGTCGCAGGTCGGCTCACGACTCGTCCCCGGCCGCCTGCCGCAGCGCGAGGGCGGCCGCGAGCACGAGCCCGGCCACGGTGACCAGGGCGACCGTCCACAGCGCGGGCTGGTCCGGGGCGCCCTCGAGGCCCAGGGCGGCGGCCCAGGCCACGGGCGCGACGAGGAGCGCGAGCAGCGCACGGCGTACCCACAGCAGTGCGAGGGGTCCGTCGATCGTGAGCCGCCCGGGACCGTACGACGCGAGCAGCGCGGCCACGTGGGCGCCCAGCAGCGCCGCCGCGGCCAGCAGGACCGTCGGCTGCAGCGGGTCGGCCACCCGCACCCCCCACCACCCGATGACGAGCACGAGCACGATCCAGCCGACGGGCGACTCCGGCGCGATCGCCCAGGCGACCGCGAGCGCCGCCAGCACCACCACGAACGGCGTGGCCGGCCGCTGGCCCGCGGCGGCCACGGCGACCAGCGGGAGCAGCACCACGAGCAGCCGGGCCAGGACCGCCGAGCGGCTCCACCGGCGCAGCGCGCTCACCGGGCCCGCACCCGCGGCTGCTGGGCACGGCGCGCCAGCCGGTGCAGCACCTCGTCGACGGTCCCGGGTCCTCGCCAGGGGACGACGGGGCAGCCCAGCCCGGCCAGCCGGTCGAGGAGGTTGTCGCGCTCGACCCGCCGCATCCGCCAGGCCAGGCCCGCCCGGGACCGGGGTCCCCCGAGCTCGTCGAGGTCACGCTCGCCGAGGGTGTCGATGACGAGCACGGGCACCCCGCGGCCGGCCAGCGCCGCCGTCGCGGTGACCACGGGGGCGTGGAGCATGGGCGAGAGCACGTAGACGACGCAGTCGCCCTGCACCCCCAGGTCGGGGACGGCGTCCTCGACGCGCCGCGTCTCGGGCACGACGCGGGCCAGCGTCCCGGTGAGGCGGTGCAGGTGCCGGGTGCCGCTGCCGAGCGGGACCCGGGCGTCGCCCGGTCCCAGGACCCGCAGGCCCACCCGGTCCCCGACCCGGACGTGGTGCTCGGCGAGGGCCGAGGCGGCGCGCACGGTGAGGTCGAGGCTGCTCGCGGCACCGCCGACGCCCCCGCTGGCGCCCAGGTCGCGGAAGGCGTCCACGACGACCAGCACCCCGGAGTCCTGCTCGGCGCGGGTGGTGACGACCTGCAGCGTCCCGGTGCGCAGCGACACCGGCCAGTGGATGCGTCGGAGCCGGTCGCCGGGGGCGAAGCCCCGGATGCCGCTGAACTCCGACCCGCTGCCCACGCGACGGGACCGGTGCGCGCCCACCAGCCCGTCCGGCTGCGGCACCTCCGCCCGCGAGTCGAAGGCCGCCGCCTGCGGCAGCACCGCCACCGAGACGCCGGGCACCTCCCGCGGCCCCCAGCGGAAACCGGCCCAGGCCCCCGTGAGCGCGACCTGTTCGGCCCCCACCGTCCGCCGTCCCCAGCGCGTCACCCCGATCCCGGCCTCCGGGACCCCGTCCCGGACCAGGCCGCCGACGGTCCCCGAGGCCGGCGAGAGGACGACGTACGACGGACGCTCCAGCACGCGGGTCACGTGCTCGACGCCGTCCGGGGGGTCCACCACGAGCCCGCTCACGATCCCCTGTCCCTCGTGCAAGCGGTGGGTGCCGAGATCGGGCACCAGGCGTGGCGTCGTGCGCGGGCGGTGCGCCAGGCCGAGGACGGCCGGCACCACGAAGGGCGCGGCCAGGACGACCAGGACCGGCGAGCCGAGCGCCACGGCGCCGACCAGGCCGGCGGCCGCCACGACGCAGGCGCGGGCCAGCGCGGGGGTCGCGACCCAGCGGGTCACCGCTGCCCCGGGCCCGGCCCCGCGCCCTGGGGCTGGAGGTCCCGCCGCTCGAGGGTCTGCGGGGTGGGCACGCTCGCGAGCACGGAGTCGATGATGCGCGGCCCGGAGGCGGAGGTCATCCACAGCTCGGGCCGGACGGTGACGCGGTGCCCCAGCACCGCCCGCGCCACGGCCTTGACGTCCTCGGGCACCACGTAGTCACGGCCCCGGACCAGCGCCCAGGCGCGCGCGGCCAGGACCAGCCCGAGGCTGCCGCGCGGGGACGCCCCCGTCAGGGCCTCGGCGTGCCCGCGGGTGGCGGCCGCCAGCGCCACGCAGTAGCGGCCGACCGACTCGTCGACCTGGACCCGCTCGACCGCGGCCTGCAGGCCCGCCAGCCCGGCGGCGTCGGTGACGGGCTCGACCACCACCTCCTCGCGCTGCCGGGCCACTCGGCGTGCCACGACGTCGTACTCCTCGTCCGCGCTCGGGTAGCCGAAGTCGACGCGCATCAGGAACCTGTCGAGCTGCGCCTCCGGAAGCGGGTAGGTGCCCTCGTACTCCACGGGGTTGGCGGTCGCGAGCACGTGGAAGGGGCGCGGCAGCGGGTGGGTCTCCCCCTCGACGGTGACCTGCCCCTCCTGCATCGCCTCGAGCAGCGCGGCCTGCGTCTTGGGGGGCGTGCGGTTGATCTCGTCGGCCAGCAGCAGCCCGGCGAACAGCGGCCCCGGGCGGAAGGAGAACTCGCTGGTGCGCTGGTCGTAGACGTAGGAACCGGTCAGGTCGGCCGGCAGCAGGTCGGGGGTGAACTGGGCCCGCGCGAAGTCGAGCCCCAGCGCCTGGGCGAAGGACCGCGCCGCCAGGGTCTTGCCGAGGCCCGGGAAGTCCTCGATGAGCACGTGCCCCTTGGCGAGCACCGCCGCCAGCACCAGGGCCAGCGCCGGCCGCTTGCCCACCACCGCCTGTCCCACGCGGTCGAGGACCTCGGCCGCGAGACGGGTGGCCTCCTCGTTGCTGAGCGGCGGGACCGTTGTGGGGGTGTCACGTGCTGCGTCGCTCACGGAGCGCCTCGATTCGGGTCAGGTGGCGGTCGATCTCGTCCGGCGTGAGCCGCCGGACGGGCTGGGAGGCGAGCTCGCGGAGCCCGGGGTCGGCGAGGTCGGGGTCGCGGGACCTCGCCAGGGCGACGAGGCGGTCGCGCAGCGCGGGGCCGGGCTCGCGGGAGTCGAGGTGGCCGTCCAGCACGCGGCTGTGCGCGGTGTCCTCGCTCGCGTCGGGACGGACGAACGGCGGGAGGCTCGCGTCCCACCCGGCGGCACGGGTGCCGGTGGCGTCGAGCACGAGCCAGAGCAGCGCCGTGACGGTGGTGGCGAGCAGGGCCCAGCCCAGCGGCCGTGGGTCGTAGTCCACCAGGGTGAGCGCCGCGTGGCCGCCGGCCACCACGAGGACGAGGACCAGGGCGCGCGCCCACCACGCGCGTCGGAGCGCTCCCCTCACGAGGCCACCCCGGACCGCACGCGGATCCGCGCCAGCGCGTCGAGGGCCGCCTGCCGCTGCGGCTCGCCCACCTCGTGCTCGCTGAACCTGGCCTCGCGGTAGAGCTCCAGCAGGCGCGTCACGGCCCCGCGGTCGACCTCGGCGACGTCGAGCATGCGCAGGGCCAGCTCGGACGACGTCTCCCACTCCCGGCGTGCCAGCCCGGCGCGCTCGGCCTGGAGCTCGAAGCGGTGCCAGCACTCGACGATGGCGTTGCGCGGCTCGCCCTGCCGCAGGGCCCGGGCCTGCGCGTCGGCGTCCTGGGCCATCGCGGCCGCGACCCGCTGCCGGTCGTCGAGGGCCTCGAAGTCACCGGTGGCGGCCTCCTCGCGGGTACGCCGCAGCGCGAGGGCCGTGCGCACGCGTCGTACGACGAGCCACGCGACGTAGGCCATCCCGGCGAGCGCGAACAGCTGGACCGCCCCGCCGACGAGGTTGAGCAGCACGCGCACCCAGGTCGGCGGGTCGCTCTGCTCGATGTCGTCGCGGGTCGTGCCGGCGGTGTCGACCGGCGCCTCGTCGGTCGCCGTCGTGGTCGTCTCGCGGCTGATCTGCGGACCGTCGCCGGTGAAGACCTCCTGGGGCCCGAGCAGCGCCGCCCACGCGACGAGGACGACCAGCACGCACGCCCCCGTGACCGCCAGCGCGGCGACGACGGCGGGCCTCCTCATGCGGCGACCCTAGACGAGGGCACCGACCCTTCCGCGGAGGTGACCGGCGGCCCCGCTCCCCACGAGACGGGGCCGCCGGAGGGTGTGGCGAGCGTCCGGCCGCGTCAGAGGACGGGGCTGAACGGCTCGGTGCCGGGCACGAGGCGCAGGCCGCTCAGCGGACCGTGCTGCTGGGCGTAGCCGAGCTCGTGCGCCAGGTCGCCCACGCCGTTGGAGCCGGCGAGCGGGGCGATGGCGAGCGTCGAGAGGGTGCCCAGCGCGTTGCCCTCGGCGTCGAGGAAGGCGCTGCCGGAGTCACCGGGCACGCCCGGGGTGACGGTGTAGACCGGGTGCGACCAGCCCTCCCCCTCGGTGCCCAGGCTGGTGCCCTGCTTGGGCGAGAGCGCCTCGACACCGCCGCGGAGGCTGGAGTTGCCGTAGGAGTAGACCGTGTCGCCGGCGGCGGTGCCCGCGGTGTTGAGCGCCACCGGGCCGCCCCAGAACGGGACGGACGGGTTGACCTTGCCGACGTCGGCGGCGTCGACCTCGACCAGGGCGAGGTCGTTGTAGGCGCAGGCGTTCTCGTCGGTCTCGCCCCGCTGCTGCATGGTCAGCCACGACGAGTAGGCCAGCGTGCCCTCGCCCACCGTGGTGCCCCCGGTGACCAGCGAGCCGCCCTCGACGAAGCTGACCCGGGTGCCGAGCGGAAGGGATGCCGCGTCGCAGCCGTTGGTGTCGGTCGCCTCACCGGTCCCCGCGCAGTGCGCGGCGTACCCGACGTAGGTGGCCCCGGAGCCGTCCTCGTACACGAAGTTGGCGGTGCACTGGGCGCCCTCGGTGTACATCTGCACGCCCGGGTGGATCTGGGCGGTCTCCGCAGGCGCCCACGCGGTGCGGGAGGGCTCCTCGACGGCGGCGGCAGGGGTGGCCGTGGCCACGGCCGCGGTGAGGACGGCCGTGGAGGCCAGGGTCAGGACCTTCGTCGGTGTACGCATACCCGGGCCAACGAGGTGGCCCGGGTCGCGTTACGGCTCAGTACGTCGGCTGGCTCGGGTCGATCTGCGAGACCCAGGCGACCACGCCGCCGCCGACGTGGACGGCGTCGGCGTACCCGGCGCCCTTGACGATGGCCAGGGTCTCGGCCGAGCGGACGCCCGACTTGCAGTGCATGACGACCTGCTTGTCGGCCGGGAGCTGCCCGAGGGCGTTGCCGTTGAGGAACTCGCCCTTGGGGATCAGCACCGAGCCCGGGATCTTGTTGATCTCGTACTCGTTGGGCTCGCGCACGTCGACCAGCACGAAGTCGCGCTCACCGGCCTCACGCTCCTTGAGCATCTGCTCCAGGGTGCTCACCGAGATGGTCGAGCCGGCCGCGGCCTCGGCCGCCTCGTCCGACACCGCGCCGCAGAAGGCGTCGTAGTCGATGAGGTCGGTGACCGTCGGGTTGTCGCCGCAGAGGGCGCAGTTGGGGTCCTTGCGCACCTTGAGCTTGCGGTACTCCATCTCCAGCGCGTCGTAGATCATCAGCTTGCCGGCGATCGGCTCGCCGATGCCGGTGAGGAGCTTGATCGCCTCGTTGACCTGGATCGACCCGATGCTCGCGCACAGCACGCCCAGCACGCCCCCCTCGGCGCAGCTGGGGACCATGCCCGGCGGCGGCGGCTCGGGGTAGAGGCAGCGGTAGCACGGCAGGTCCTCGCCGAGCATCGGCGCGAAGACCGACGCCTGGCCGTCGAAGCGGTAGATCGAGCCCCACACGTAGGGGATCCCGAGGAAGTACGCCGCGTCGTTGACCATGTAGCGCGTCGCGAAGTTGTCGGTGCCGTCGACGATGAGGTCGTAGCCCTCGAAGACGCGCTTGACGTTGTCGTTGTCGAGGCGCTCGTTGTGCACGACGACCTCGACCAGCGGGTTGACCTCGGCGATCGACTCCTGCGCCGAGACCGCCTTGGGCCGGCCGATGTCGGACATGCCGTGGATGATCTGGCGCTGCAGGTTGGACTCGTCCACCTCGTCGAACTCGGCGATGCCGAGCGTGCCGACGCCGGCGGCCGCGAGGTAGAGCAGCGCGGGCGAGCCGAGCCCTCCGGCGCCGATCACGAGCACCTTGGCGTTCTTGAGGCGCTTCTGGCCGGTCATGCCCACGTCCGGGATGATCAGGTGGCGGCTGTAGCGGCGCACCTCGTCGGTGGTGAGCTCGGCGGCAGGCTCGACGAGCGGGGCGAACGACACGGCGTACTCCTAGGTTCTCGGGGGTCATCGGGGGCGTTCGGCGCAACGCCCTCGACGCCGTCCATGTTCCCCGCGGGTCGGCCGCGGCCCGGTCACGTCCCGGCATCCGGACGATCACGAAACGACAAGTCACCGCCCCGGGGGTCTTGTCAGGACGTCCTTCGTGGGTGAGGGTCGCCCTCGTTGAAAAAATCCTGCTCGGGAGGACCAACCGGCGCCGTCGTGCGCCGTGTGCCCACCCGGGCGTCCCCTCACATCCGGGAAGGCACGACACCTTGAGATCCCTCACCCGACGCTTCCTCACCGGAAGCACCGCCCTCGCGGTCACGGCCACGATGGCGGCCACGGTCTCCGCGACCACGGCCACTGCGTCCCCCGACCGGGCCGACGACAACCCGAAGGCGGCGGCCCACCGGCCCGACAACCGTCCGGGCCCGCTCACCAAGCGCCAGGACGAGCTCCGCCAGAAGGCGCTGGCCATGCTGGCCAACGGCTCGGCCGACCTCCAGCGCCGCCAGGGCGGCGGCGCGACCGTCTCCCTCGCCGGCAACAAGCCGGGCAGCGAGGCGGCCCCCGCCGCCTTCGAGTTCCCCGTCAACCGCACCGACCGGATCTTCACGGTGCTCTCGGAGTTCTCCGACACCGAGCACAACTCGATCCCCGAGCCCGACCGCTCCCAGGACAACTCCACCGTGTGGCGCGAGGACTTCGACGCCGCCTACTACGACGACCTCTTCAACGGTCCGTCCGAGTCGATGGCCGACTACTACCGCAAGGTGTCCTCGGGCAAGTACGCCGTCTCCTCCACCGTCGAGGACTGGGTCACCGTCCCGGGCACCCTCGCCTCCTACGGAGCCAACGACGTCGAGGACAACGGCGGCTCGTGGCAGTTCATCGCCGACACCGTCGACGCGTGGTACGCCGACCAGATCGCGTCGGGCAAGTCCCCTGCCGACGTCAAGGCCTACCTCTCCGCGCTCGACGTGTGGGACCGCTACGACGCCGACAACGACGGCGACTTCAACGAGTCCGACGGCTACATCGACCACTTCCAGGCCGTGCACGCCGGCGAGGGCGAGGAGGCCGGCGCCTCCCCCGACGCCATCTGGTCGCACCGCTGGTACGTCAACGGCACCGACTACGGCCAGACCGGCCCCGGTGAGAACAAGCTCGGCGGCACCGAGATCGGCGACTCCGGCATCTGGATCGGCGACTACACCGTCGAGCCCGAGAACGGCGGCCTGGGCGTGTTCGCCCACGAGTACGCCCACGACCTCGGCCTGCCCGACTACTACGACACCGCGGGCGGCGAGAACGGCACCAGCTTCTGGACGCTCATGTCCTCCGGCTCGTGGCTGGGCCACGGCGAGGCCGCCGGCGACGGCATCGGCACCACGCCCGGCCTGATGGGCCCCGAGGAGAAGCTCGAGCTCGGGTGGCTGGACTACTCCGAGGTCGGCTCCGGCGAGGCCGGCACCTTCAACCTCGGCCCGTCGCAGAACACCTACGACGACCCCGGCACGACGGCGAACGAGGCCGACCAGGCGGTCAAGGTCAACCTGCCCGACCTCACCACGACCACGGCGTACACCACGCCCCCGCAGGGCTCGAACGCCTGGTGGTCGGGCCGCGGCGACGGCCTCAACAACACCCTGACCCGTCAGGTCGACGCCTCGGGCTCGGTGACCGTGACCGCCTCCGCGTGGTACGAGATCGAGGCCGGCTACGACTACCTGTACGCCGAGACCTCCACCGACGGCGGCAAGAACTGGACCCAGGTCGGCAACCCGGTCGACGGCTCGTCGGGCAACCGCTGGAAGGGCCTGCGCTACCGCTACACCTCGTCCGGTCCGCACCTGTTCCGCTTCCGCTACGCCACCGACGGTGGCGTCAACGAGGCCGGCGCGTTCCTCGACGACATCGCGATCAAGTCCGCCGCGGGCACCGTCACCGACGGCGCCGAGGCGGGCGCCAACGGCTGGACGGTGGACGGCTGGAAGATCTCGACCGGCTCGGAGACGGTCACCACGCCGCGCTACTACCTGATCGAGAACCGCCAGCACGTCGGCTACGACTCCACGCTCGGCACGGGTCCCTACAACTTCTCCCAGGGCCTGACCAAGCCCAACTGGGTGGAGTTCTTCCAGTTCCGTCCCGGCATGGTGGTCTGGTACGTCAACGACGCGTACGCCGACAACAACGTCGCCACGCACCCGGGTGCGGGGTCCGCGCTGCCCGTCGACGCCCGCCCGGCGCCGTTCACCTACTCCGACGGCACGCGGCCGAGCAACCGTCGCCAGCCGTTCGACGCGGCCTTCGGCACCACGGCCGTCCCGGAGACCTGCCTCCACAAGGAGGTCCTCGTGGGCAAGGGCAAGAACGAGACCGTCCAGGAGCTCGCGGCCTGCGCCCCGGCGAACGCCGGGATCCCGACCTTCGACGACAGCGACCCGCTGCGGTACTGGTCCTCGGCCAACCCGCAGAACTCGGTCAAGGTCGCCGGGGTCGGCGTCAAGGCCACGGTCACCGGTGGCACCGGCGGCTTCCTGACGGTGGCCGTGTCCAACCCCTGACCGGGACGGCACCGTCCACCGCACGCACAGCACGACACAGCAGGGGCCCCGCACCACGCGGGGCCCCTGCCTCGTCCGCGCCCCTCGTCCCTGCACGTCCACCCGTCTACCTGCGAGTAGGCTTCGGGCTCATCCATCCGTGGGAGGAACACACGTGAGCGTTGACCGCTTCGAACCGGGAGAGGCCCGGCCGCGCGGCGGCCGGATGCCGCGACGCGAACGCCGCGCCCAGCTGCTCGAGTCGGCCCTGGAGGTCTTCGTGGCCCAGGGCTACCACGCGGCGGCGATGGACGACATCGCCGACCGGGCGGGCGTCTCCAAGCCGGTGCTCTACCAGCACTTCCCCGGCAAGCTCGAGCTCTACCTCGCCCTGCTCGACACCTCGTGCGACACGATCATCGACAACTGCCGCCAGGCGCTCGCCGCGACGACCGACAACAAGCGCCGCGTCGAGGCCACGATGGACGTCTTCTACACCTACGTCGCGGCCGACACCGGCGCCTTCCGCCTGGTCTTCGAGTCCGACCTGACCAGCGAGCCGGCCGTCCGCGAGCACGTCGACCGGGTGACCACCGAGTGCGCCGCGATGATCGCCGAGGTCATCCACGAGGACACCGGCCTGCCGGACGACGCGTCGCGGCTGCTCGCCGTCTCGCTGGTGGGAATGGCACAGGTCAGCGCCCGGTTCTGGCTCTCCGAGACCGCCGGCATCAGCCAGAAGGACGCCGCGGCCCTCGTGGCCGGGCTCGCCTGGCGAGGGATCCGCGGCTACCCGCTGGACCACTGAGGCGCCACCCCCGGGTCGTGCCTCGAGGACCGGCTGGCTACCGTCACAACACACCCCCGTACACACCTGAAGGAGTTGCCCCGTGGAGGTCAAGATCGGCGTCGAGCACGCCCCCCGCGAGCTGGTCGTGGAGACCGACGCCAGTCCCGAGGACATCGAGACCCAGCTGGCCGAGGCGGTCGCCTCGTCCGGGTTGTTCGCGTTCACCGACACCAAGGGCCGCCGCATCGCGGTGCCGGGCAGCAAGATCGCGTACGTCGAGATCGGCGGCGGCACCTCGAAGGCCGTCGGCTTCCGCTGAGCGGACGATGAGGGCCGCGACGCGCCCATCACCCCTGTAGGGGGTTGGTGTTTGAACCCGGTCCCTCGCCGGACGATGATGAGAAGTGTCGACCACACGGTCGGCAGCGATCGCACCAGCAAGGGTGCGGCATCCGAAAGGCAGAACTCGTGGACATCCTGTGGCTCATCATCGGAGGCGTCGTGATCGGCCTCCTCGGCAAGCTCGTCGCCCCCGGCGACAAGGACAACATCCCGCTGTGGCTCACCGTGCTGTGCGGCATCGGCGGAATCATCCTCGGCTACTACATCTACGCGGCCTTCGGCGGCGACGGCTCCGGCGGTGTCGACTGGGTCCGTTGGATCGTTGCTGTCATCACCTCGGCCGTCCTGGTCGTGATCGCCTCGACCGTGACCGGCCGCAACACCGGTTCGCGCACGCGGGTCTGACGCACCACCTGCACGCAGCACCACGAAGGGCCCCGCACACGGTGCGGGGCCCTTCGCCGTGTCCGGGGTCGTGCGGGCTCCGCCGTCAGGAGTCGAGACCGAGGTCGGCCATCCGCTGCGCGTGCCGCTCGGTGAGGCGGGCGAACATCCGGCCCAGCGCCGCGAGGTCGAGCCCCGGGCGGTCCACTCCCCCGGCCAGCAGCGCGCTGAGCGCGTCCCGCTCGGCCGCCACCCGCTGGGCCTGGGTCAGCGCCTCGCCCATGAGCCGACGGCCCCACAGCGCGAGCCGGCCGCCCAGGCGCGGGTCGACGGCGATGGCGGCCCGCACCCGCTCGACCACGAAGGCGGAGTGGCCGGCGTCGTCGAGCGCGTCGATGATCAGGTCGCGGGTGTCGGCGTCGAGGTAGGCCGCGATCTCGCGGTAGAAGTCCGCCGCCAGCCCGTCGCCGACGTAGGCCTTGATGAGCCCCTCGTACCAGTCGGCGGGCGCCGTGTGGCGGTGGAAGGAGTCGAAGCCGGGACGGAAGGTCTCCATCGCCGCGAACGGGTCCGCGCCGAGCGACTCCAGCCGCTCCTGCAGCTTGCCGAGGTGGCCGAACTCCGCGGCGGCCATCGCGCCGATCGCGACCTTGTCGGCCAGCGTCGGAGCCAGCTTGGCGTCCTCGGCGAGACGCTCGAAGGCCGACAGCTCGCCGTACGCGATGGCGCCGAGCAGCTCGATGACGGCCTCGCGGTAGGCGGGGTCGTGGACCGCGTCGACGGGGCTCCCGCCGGCACCCGGGCCGGCCGGCTCGGCGGAGGATTCAGTCATGTCGGCACCCTAGGGGATACAGTGGCCGCATCGAGCGCCACGCCGGAGCCCGAGCGCAGCAGCCCTCCGCGGTCCCGGCGGACCCCTCCGGTCAGTCCCGGCGCCGACGCATGTGCGCGGCTGGCTTGCTTCTCGGGTCCGCCGCTCCCACGGACTCGATTCTTGAAGAAAGCGAACCGCATGACCACCTTCCGCGAGCTCGGGGTGCTCCCCGAGATCTGCGACGCGCTCGAGCGCGCCGGCATCACCACTCCCTTCGCCATCCAGGAGATGACCCTCTCGGTCGCCCTGATGGGCACCGACCTGATCGGCCAGGCCCGCACGGGCACCGGCAAGACCCTCGCCTTCGGCATCCCGGTGCTGCAGCGCTCGGTCGCGCCCTCGGACCCGGCGTACGCCGACATGCCGCAGGGCAAGCCGCAGGCGCTCATCGTCGCCCCCACCCGTGAGCTGGCGCTCCAGGTGTCCAACGACCTGCACCTCGCCAGCGCCGACCTCGGGCTGCGCGTCCTGACCGTCTACGGCGGCGTCGGCTACGACACCCAGCTCGACACCCTGGCCTCCGGCGTCGACATCGTCGTCGGCACCCCCGGCCGGCTCATCGACCTGGCCAACCGCCGGGCCCTCGACCTCTCCCACGTGCACGCCCTCGTGCTCGACGAGGCCGACGAGATGCTCGACCTCGGCTTCCTCCCCGACGTGGAGCGACTGCTGCGGATGACCCCGGAGACGCGGCAGACGATGCTGTTCTCCGCCACCATGCCCGCCGCGATCGTCTCGCTGGCCCGCATGCACATGCGGCACCCGATGAACATCCGCGCCGAGTCGTCGTACGAGAACGCCACGGTGCCGGCCACCGCGCAGTTCATCTACCTCGCCCACGACCTCGACAAGCCCGAGATCATCGGCCGCGTCCTGCAGGCCGACGACGCGGAGAAGATGATCGTCTTCACCCGCACCAAGCGCCAGGCCCAGCGGATCGCCGACGACCTCGCCGAGCGCGGCTTCGCCGCCGCTCCCCTGCACGGCGACATGGCGCAGGTGGCGCGCGAGAAGGCCCTGGCCAAGTTCCGCGAGGACAAGCTCAAGGTCCTCGTCTGCACCGACGTCGCCGCCCGCGGCATCGACGTGCGCGGCGTGTCCCACGTCGTCAACTACACCTGCCCGGAGGACGACAAGACCTACGTCCACCGCATCGGGCGCACCGGCCGCGCCGGCGCCAGCGGCACGGCGATCACGCTGGTCGACTGGGCCGACGTCGCGCGCTGGAAGATGATCAACAAGGCGCTGGACCTGCCCTTCCCCGAGCCGCTCGAGACCTACTCGACCTCCGAGCACCTCTTCCACGACCAGGGCATCCCGTCCGGCACCAAGGGCCGCCTCGTGGAGCCGGCGCCGGTGGAGCGCAAGCCGCGCGAGGACCGTGCCCCGGCGGGTGAGCGCCAGCAGCGCGCGCCCCGCAACCGCAACCGCAGCCGGAGCCGGACCCGGGGCGGCGCCCCGGTCGAGGCCGGCGCGTCCGCCACGGCGGGCGCCGGCGCGGACACCGGCTCCGACAAGCCGGCGGGCGAAGGCACCAGCCCCAACCGCAACCGCAACCGCAACCGGCGTCGTCGTACCCGCTCGGGCGGCTCCGCCAGCCCGGCCGCGGCCACGGACTGACCTCCGCGGGCACCCCGAGGGTGCCCGGACGCACAGGGACCCGGCGCCTCACGGCGCCGGGTCCCTGTCGCGTTGCGGGGTGCGGTCAGTTCTTGGAGGGCACCCAGGCCTTGGCGGTCAGCGCCGGGTGGTCGCTGATGCCGTTGTAGACCTTGGCGAAGTCGGAGAACTCCGCACGCGCGCCCATCATCCAGTCGGGCCCGCCGAAGCGCGGGACCGGGCACGGCTTCTTGGCGGTGCCGCCGTTCATCGAGACGAGCGGCGTCGCACGGGCCACCTTGGTGCAGAACTCCGAGCGCTCGTTGACGTCGCCGATGGCGAAGACCGGGCGGTCCTTGCCGAGCATCGCCTTGATCTGCGCGATCTCCTTGGCGGTGGAGACGTCCCGCTCGGTCTCGTGGCCGCCGGGGGCGTTGTGGATCGCCATCACCCAGAAGCCTCGGCCGGTGTCGCGGTCCTTGAGGCGGATGTAGGGGATCGGACGCTGCCAGCCGAGGAACGGGCGCATGACGTAGCCCGTCTTCATCAGCTTGACCTCGGAGGTCTTCCAGGCGAGCTGGATGGCGGAGCCGCGGGTGCCGAGCGTGCGGCGCGGGAAGAAGTTGTAGCCCGACATCGTCCGCTGCATCTGGCGCAGCTGGTCCTTGGCGACCTCCTGGAAGGCCGCGACCGTCGCCTTCTCCTTCTGCACCCACCGTGCCGCGCGGCCGGCGCGGTCGACGCCGCCACGGGCGATCGAGGAGCTGAGGATGTTGAAGGTCGTCAGCCGGACGCCGTACCCGTTGCGGGGCCGGTCGGCCGTCGACGGGGCGGGCGACGTCGTGGTCGACGCGGGGGTCGTCGTGGTGCTGGTGGCCGGCTCTGCGTGGGCGATCCCGGTCGTGACGGCCGGGGTCGTGCTGAGCCCGAGGGCCAGGACGCCGGCTGCTACGAGGGACGTGGTCGTCGTAGGCATCCGCGCACTGTAGGAGAGCCCCTCGGCGTGGCGCCAAATCGTCGTACGCCCGGGCACCGGGGGTCAGACGACGACCACGGTGGTGCCGGTGGTGGCGAACCTCCACGTCGCGACGGCGTCCGGGAGCGCCTGCCGGATGCACCCGTGGGACTGCGGCGTGCCCAGCTGCGCACGGGTCTGCAACGGCTCCCCGTCCTTGGTCGGTATGGAGTGGAAGCCGATGGCGGCCCGCTTCCCGTGCGCGAACCGGACGAAGTACTCCATCACCCCCGAGTCGTCGATCCCGACGGCCCAGCGCGAGCGGGACCACACCTCGTAGGTGCCGGGGCGGAGGTTGTCGGTCAGGCTGCCGCTCACGAGGTGGGTACGCCGCACGGTGCCGGTCGCGGTGACCAGCCAGACCCGCTGTGCGGACTCGCTGAAGACGACCCGGCGGCCGGAGCCGGAGCCGGAGCCTGCAGGCAGGGCGGTCGGGTCGGCCCCGGGCGCTGCGGTGCCGGGCGTGGGGGCGTCGGGGCTGGGCGCGGTCGTGGGAGCGTCGGCGGCCGGAGTGGCCGCCGTCGGGGTCGCCCGGGTCGCGAGGCGGGCCGTGGGCCGCTCGGCCGCCACCGCCCCGTCACGCTCGACCGGCAGCACTCCGGCTCCCCCGAGCACCGCCACGGTGGTGACCGTCGCGGAGGCCAGCACCAGCACGACCCGGCCCCAGCGGGCACGGGTGGACCGGCGGCTGGTCATCGGCGTCAGGCCCGGCGGGCGGTCTTCGGGGTCTTGCCGGCCTTCTTGGCCTTGGGTCGCTGGGAGCGGGTGACCAGGTTGGTGGCCACCTCGCGATAGGCCTGCGCCCCCTTGTTGCTGCGGTTGGTCGCGAGGATCGAGCGGCCGGCGGCGGGCGCCTCGGCGAACTTGATCGTCTTCGGGATCGGCGGCTCGATGACCTCGAGGTCATAGGTCTCGCTGATCGTCTCGAGCACGGTGCGTGCGTGGTTGGTGCGTCCGTCGTACAGCGTCGGGAGCACGCCCCACACCTCGAGCGTCCGGTTGGTGAACCGGCGCACGTCGTGCACGGTGTCGAGCAGCTGGCCGACGCCGCGGTGCGACAGGGTCTCGCACTGGAGCGGCACCAGGACGCCGTCGGCGGCGGTGAGGGCGGCCACCGTCAGCACGCCGAGGGAGGGCGGGCAGTCCAGCAGGACCCAGTCGTAGCCGGCCTCGTCCTCCTCGAGCTGCTCGACGACACCCTTGATGACGTGCTCGCGACCCGTGCGGGTGAGCAGGTCGGCCTCGGCGCGGGCGAGCTCGATGGTGGCCGGGAGGAGGTCGACGCCGTCCTCGGTCTCCAGGATGACCTCGGAGGGGTCCACGCCCTTGGTGAGCACGTGGTGGACCGAGATGTCGAGGTCCTCGGGGTCGATGCCCAGCGAGAAGGTCAGGCACGCCTGCGGGTCGAGATCGACGAGGAGGACCGAGTGGCCCTGCTCGGCGAGCGCGGCGCCGATGGAGGCGACGGAGGTGGTCTTGGCGACGCCGCCCTTCTGGTTGGCGACCGCGAGCGTCACTGCACGTGATCTGGTCATCGGGGCCCATCATGCCCGACCCGGTTGCCCGCGGCGCGACGACACCTGAATGCTGGGCGCATGACTTCAGCAGCCGCGCCCGTCCCCCCGGCCGTCCACCCGGTCTCCCGCCCCACCGCGCTGGTGACGGGGGCCACCGCCGGCATCGGCCTGGAGTTCGCCCGGCAGCTCGCGCACGGGGGCCACGACCTGGTGCTGGTCGCGCGCGACGAGACGCGGCTGGAGGCGGTCGCGGCGGACCTCCGGGCCTCCGCGGGCGTGCGGGTCGAGGTGCTGCGCGCCGACCTCGTCGACGCCGACGACCTGGCCCGGGTCGAGGAGCGGGTGGCGGACCGTCAGCGTCCCGTTGACCTGCTGGTCAACAACGCCGGCTTCGGGCTCAAGAAGCGGTTCCTCGACAACCCGGTCGAGGACGAGGTCGCCATGCTGCAGGTGCTGGTCACCGCGGTGCTGCGGCTCTCCCACGCCGCCCTGGGCGCGATGACCGAGCGCGGCCGCGGCGGCATCATCAACGTCTCCTCGGTGGCGGCGTTCCTCCCGCGCGGCAGCTACTCGGCGGCCAAGGCTTGGGTCAACAGCTTCAGCGAGTGGGCGGCCCACGAGTACCGGGGCGCCGGCGTGACGGTGACCGCCCTGTGCCCCGGCTTCACCAAGACCGAGTTCCACGAGCGGATGCAGGTCAGGCGGGGCGACGGCTTCATGTGGCTGGACGCGGCCTTCCTCGTGGAGAGGGCGCTCGAGGACCACGCGAAGGGTCGGGTGTTCTCGGTCCCCGGCGCCCAGTACAAGGCCGTCGTGGCCCTCGCCCGCGCCGTGCCCACCGGGGTGCTCCAGCGGTTCCAGTCGATCGGGCGCCGGTAGGAGGCCGCGGCCGGGGCTCAGGGGACGAGCAGCGCCGGGGTCGTCCGGCCGCTGGCGCTCGCGGCGTCGCCCGCACGGTGCAGGAGCCGTTCGAGCTCCTCGGGCGCCGTCGTGTTGCAGCCGAGGTCGTGGTCGACCTTGCCGAGGCCGTGGTGGTCGCTCGAGCCGGTGGCGACCAGGTCGAGGTCGTCGGCCAGGCCGCGCAGCTCGTCGCGGACCGGAGCCGGGTGGTCCTGGTGGTCGACCTCCAGGCCGGCGAGGCCCAGGCCGGCCAGCCGCGCGATCTGCTCGGGCGTCGGGCCGCGGGAGCGTCCCCACGGATGGGCCAGCACGCTGACGCCGCCGGCCGCGGCGACGAGGGAGACCGCCTCCTCCAGCGGGATCGCGTAGCGGTCGATGTACGCCGGACGGCCGGGGTTGAGCCAGGCGGCGAAGGCCTCCTCCCGGCTGGCCACCACGCCGGCGTCGATCAGGGCGTCGGCGACGTGCGGCCGCCCGGTGGCGGCCGCGTCGCCGGCACGACGGCGTACGTCGTCCTCGGTCAGCTCCACGCCGTGCGCGCGCAGCTTGGCGCAGATGGCCGGGACCCGGTCGTTCCGCCCCTCCAGCACGTCGGCCAGGGCCCGGGCCAGCGGCGGGTACGTCGGGTCGGGCAGGTAGGCGAGCAGGTGCACGGACGCGCGGCCGAGGCGGGTGCTGATCTCCATGCCGCGGATCAGGGTGATGCCCACCTCCCCGGCCGCGACCTCCGCCTCGCCCCAGCTGTCCGCGGTGTCGTGGTCGGTGATCGCGACGACGTCGAGGCCGGCCTCGTGCGCCCGGCGGACCAGCACGGCGGGGGTGTCCGTGCCGTCGCTGACCGAGGAATGCGTGTGGAGGTCGATGCGCACGCGGTCAGTCTGGCACCGGACGGGGGCGGGACGCGGATCGCCGAGACCTCACCAGCCCGGGTCCGGGCCCCCGAACGCGAGCTCCACCAGCGGCGGGCCCAGGCCCGCGGCGTCGCGCAGGATCCACTCGTCGCGCAGGAGCAGCATCGCCGACGCCGGCCGGATGACCAGCCACAGCCAGCGGCCCGATTCCTCGCCGACGAGCACGAAGCGGTCCAGCTCGACCCCCGGCGTTCCGGCAGGGGCGGAGCTGGTGGACACCGGCCACATCGGCACGGAGACGTGCCCGACCCGCACCTTGGTCAGCGGCGGGTCGTCCCCGAGGTCGCCGGGGGTGTCGCCCGGCAGTCGCGCCACCCGCGTGCCGACACCGGTCCCCGGCTCCTCTGTGACGACCAGGACGTCGACCGGGCCGTCGATCGCGCTGGTGCCCGACGAACAGGTGACCGTCGCCTGGGGGCCCTCGTCGGCGCCGGCCACGACGCCGAACCCGCTGATGTGCCATCCCGGCCCGAGCGGCCAGGGAAGGAGCGTCGGGAAGCCGCCAGCGCGCTCGAGGTGCTCCACGAACGCCTCGTACGACGCCTCCACCGGCCGCCACAGTGCGGTGACCGGGCCATGGTCGCGGCACGCCCAGCCCCCATCGGCCCGCACGACGGGCCGCGGGCAGCGAGGGCACCCAGGGTCGAGCATTGCTCCACGGTGGCGGGGGCGTCGGGGCGCGTCAAGAGTTCCAGCGCAGCAGCACCGGTGACTCCCTCTCCCAGCCGAGCACCGACAGGGTCGAGGTGTCGAGCCGGAAGTGCCGGCCGGCTTCGACGGGGAGGTGCAGCCAGCGCGCGGTGAGGGCCCGCAGGGCGTGCCCGTGGCCGAAGACCAGCGTCCGGCCCGCCTGCTCGCGGGCCCGGGCGACGACCCGGTCGAGGCGCGCCGAGACCTCGTCCGCGTCCTCGCCTCCCGGCACCGGGTGCGTCCACACGCTCCAGCCCGGGACGGTTTCGCGGATGCTCGCCGTGGTGACGCCCTCGTAGTCGCCGTAGGCCCACTCGACGAGGTCCTCGTCCACCTCGGCCTCCGGCCGACCCACCAGGTCGGCGGTGGTCCGGGCGCGGCGGCGGGGGCTGGTGAGGACCAGGTCGAAGTCCACGTCGGCCAGCCGCGGCGCCAGCTCGCGGGCCACCTCGACGCCGTGCTCGGTGAGCGGCAGGTCGGTTGTGGACGTGTGCCGGCCGGACCGGCTCCACTCGGTCTCGCCGTGCCGGACGAGCCACAGCTCCTGGGTCGAGGTGGTGTGGACGTTCATCCGGCGAGTGTGGCACCGCCGGCGGTGGCGCGTCTCCTCAGGCGGGGACCAGCGCCCAGAGGTCGAGGTCGAGCAGCACGCCCTCGGCGTACTTCCCGTCGTCACCGCGCAGCGTCATCGACTCGTCGCGTCCGCGCGTGGCGACCAGGCGCAGGCGCAGGGCGCCGACCTCCGGCGCGTCCGTCTCCGCCGTGTCGAGCACCTCGGACCAGGCGTGGATAGTGTCGCCCGCGAAGGCGGGGGCGACGTGCGAGCCGGCGTTGATCGCGGCGACCAGCTGGGCGTTGGCGAGGCCGTTGAACGACAGCGCGCGCGCCAGCGAGATGACGTGCCCGCCGTAGACGAGCCGCCTGCCGTCGGGGCGGGCATCGGTGCTGAAGTGCACCTTGGCGGTGTTCTGCCACAGCCGGGTGGCCATCATGTGCTCGGCGTCGGTGAGGGTGACGCCGTCGACGTGGTCGATCTTCTCGCCGACCGTGTAGTCGCCGAGGCGGTGCGGCTCCCCCGCCGCCGTGAAGTCGTACGCCGTGAAGTCCAGGCCCTCGGGGACGACCAGGTCCTCCGGGGCGACCACCGGGGCGAGGTCGGGCACCACGGTCTCCGGGGCCGGTGCGTCGACGTCGCGCTTGTGGACCATGACCCAGCGGCACCAGTCCAGCGCCGTCTCGCCGCGCTGGTTGGTGGCCGTGGACCGGACGTGGACGACGCCGGTGCGGCCGTTGGAGTTCTGCTTGAGGCCGATGACCTCCGAGGTGGTGCGCAGCGTGTCCCCCGGGACGACGGGGCGGTGGAAGCGGCACTCGGCGTACCCGAGGTTGGCCACCGCGTTGAGCGAGACGTCCGGCACCGTCTTGCCGAAGGCGACGTGGAAGGCGATCAGCTCCTCGACCGGGGCGGGGCTCAGGCCGCAGGCGGCGGCGAACTCGGCGCTCGACGCGATCGCGAACCGGCTGGGGTAGAGCGACCCGTACAGCGCGCGGTCGCCCTCGGTGATCGTCCGCGGCGTCGCGTGCTC
Source organism: Nocardioides sediminis (assembly GCF_003047295.1). Classification (GTDB taxonomy): domain Bacteria; phylum Actinomycetota; class Actinomycetes; order Propionibacteriales; family Nocardioidaceae; genus Nocardioides; species Nocardioides sediminis. The sequence goes on along the minus strand of NZ_PZYZ01000002.1, from coordinate 494,695 downwards.
GATCACCTGCCCGACCGTGAAGTCCTCGAAGAAGTTGCCGGGGTTGGTCTTGCTCACCGTGCTGGACGCGGGGCTGGGCGTGGGGCTCGACATGGCCCGTATCGTGCCGCACCCGCGCCCGGATGGGCGCGGGTGCTCACGTGGTGCTCGTCACGACGGGTGACTCAGGACCCGCCCCCGCCGGCCTTGCGGCGGTGCATCTTGGGCGCTGCTCCCCCGGCCACCTCGGCCCCGTGGGCCTTCTCCTGGACCGGTCCGTCCTGGTGGACGCCCTTCTCCTTGGTGTTCTTCTTCTCCAGCGCCTCGCGCATCTTGGCCTTGAGGTCTTCGTTGGTCATCCGTCCTCCTCTGGTCTGGCCTCCACCCTGCCAGCCGCGTCCGTGCGGGTCGAGGGGTTTCGGGGGCGGTCGCGACCATCGGGCACCGCGCGGGGACCTCCTCCCCTGTCGACCGGCATCGCACCGCGTGACGCTGGGACTGCACGGCAAGGAGGTGACGTCACATGCGAGCCATGGGCGCGGCGCTCGCCGCCACGGCGCTGCTGGTCACCGGGTGCTCCGGCGGCACGGACGACGACGCGAGGACCGCGGGCACGTCGTCGTCGAGCCCGGCCGTGACAGTGACTCCCGCCGCGCCGCCGACCTCCGTCGACTACGGGCCCGTGACCCTGGTGACGGGCACCGACACCTTCTCGCTCGACGAGGGGAGGGTCAGGTCGGACCCGGACGGCACCAGCCACGGCCGAGGAGGCAGGTTCTGGTCCACGCTCGAGAGCGATGACGAGCGGGTCAGCGGAACCCACGTCGCGACGTGGAGCACGGACCGGTGGGGCACCGCGTACGACGGCGCGCTGGTGCAGTGGGGGAAGTCCCGCATCACCAACGACGGCGGCGCCTGGGTCGGTCGCTACACCGGCGTCTACACGCCCCAGACCCACGACATGATGACGTGGTGGTTCACCGGGACCGGGGGCTACGAGGGCCTGTCGATGTACATGTGGGAGACGACGTCCGGCGGGTTCGAGGCGACGTTCCACGCGCTCGTGTTCCCCGGCGAGCCTCCCCCGTCGTGACGCCGCCGGGGCGAGTGGTCGCGGCCGTTCTGCAACGGAGGTGCAACGCTGGACCCTGGTCGGACGACAAGAGAGTGTGACCGAACTGAGGGGGATCGAGCCCGGGATGCCGACGCTCGAGGCGACGTACCGGGAGCTGCACCTGCCCTTGCGCAGGCTCGCCTTCCTGCTGACGGGCTCGCGGGAGACGGCCGAGGACGTGGTCCAGAACGCCTTCGCCTCCGCTCAGCCGCGCTGGGACGGGATCGAGGCCCCGGCCGCCTACCTGCGGCGCAGCGTCGTCAACCTCGCCAAGGACCACCATCGCCGAGAGCTCCGCCGACGCCGGCTGCTCCGGGTCGAGCCAGAGGCGGTGACGGCGATCCCGGAGCTCGACGAGACGTGGGCCCTGATCCGGCGGCTGCCGTCCATCCAGCGTGCCGTCGTGGTGCTCCACTTCTACGAGGACCTGCCCCTGGTGGAGGTCGGCCGGCTGCTCGGTCGCCCCGCCAGCACCGTGCGCTCCGACCTGCGTCGCGCGCTCGCCCGACTCCGGAAGGACCTGTCATGACCACCACGCGTCCCGACGACCGACGTGACCTGGACCAGCACCTCCGTCGTACCCTCGCCGCCGTCGCGGCCACCGTGCCGGAACAGCCGCCGGTCTCCGCCCAGGCGGCGACGAAACCCCCCCGGCGCCGCTGGCGGCTGCTCGTGGGCGTCGGCGCAGCCGTCGCGGCCGTCCCACTGGCCGCGGCCGCGGTGGTCGGGTTCGGACCCGAGCACGTCGACCGGATCCCGCCCTCCGACCCGATCGTCAGCGGCAGCCTCGACGGTGAGCGCTGGTGGATCGTCGACGGTCGGGACGTCCCGCGGTGCGAGGGCCATCCCTCCGGCATCGAGGTGATCGCCGAGGACGGCAACATCGTGGGCCAGGAGTGGAACACCGTCGGCTACTTCTTCGGCGAGCCCACAGCGGGCGGGTGTGCACCTCGGTCCACCAACGCGACACCGGACTACTCGTACTGGTCCGACGGTGGCCAGGTGGTCGGCGACGGGATGCTCTGGGTGGGTGCACTCCACCCGGAGGTCGACCAAGTACGGGTCGCCATCGGCGGCGACGAGCCGTTCGAGGCCAAGACCTTCGAGCACGAGGGCGGCACCTACTACGCGGTGGAGGTCCCTGCGGGCACCGCCACGTTCGTCGTCGACTACCTCGTCGACGGTGAGGTCGTCGTCCCGCCGCCCGGGGAGTCCGCCGAGCACGTGATGCCTCCGGGGTGAGCGCGCGGCATCGAGGCCGCGGTCGCATGACGGTGCCGGCACGCGTGATCGCCGCGACCGTGTCGGCGCCCTACGACGCATCCGCCCCAGCGTGTGCCCCGGACGCGCCTGTGACCCCGCCGCTGGCAGTGTGGCGGGGTACGGGGCGTGGTGGCTACTCGTCGGGTGGGTGCAGGTCCGGGTCGCTGCATCGATCGTCCCGGAGGACGTGGCCGGGTTCGGGCCCGGCCCGTCCGGTGAACCGGCTGCCGGTGTGGTCGCGTCGATAGGTCCAGCCCAGCGGGCTGGTCCAGTCGAAGACGCCGGGTTCGGTCATCCGGTAACGCCAGCGGCCCTTCGTCTTGAGCCGATGATGGCGGCGGCACAGGGCGGCGAGGTTGTCGGTGCTCGTCGGTCCGCCCCGGTCGGGGTGGTCGTGGTCGTAGGGGACGATGTGGTCGAGGTCGCCGAGGCGGGCGTTGCGGCCGCACCACGGGAACACGCACGTGCCGTCCCGGACGATCCCGTAGTCCCGCATCGCCGCGGTCGGGGTGTAGCCCTTGGTCTCCAACCGTTCGCGGAGGTCGATGACCGGCTTGATCATGACTCGGGCGTCGGGGCGGCCGCACCAGGCGCGGACCTGCTCCACCGACAGCAGGCGTTGGCCGGCCTGCTCGACACGGGCGCACAGTGCCTCACCGGTCGCGTCACCAGTCGGGCCCGCCAGGCCGGTGATGGCGTCGGCGGACAGGTGGGCGTAGATGACGATCTGCGTCACCGGCGCGGTCGGTTTCGCGGCTCGCACCCCGACCACCGCCGACACGTGGTCGCCATCCTCGGTGTCGTCGGTCTGGTCGAAGCCGAGGGTCAGCTGCCGGCGCGCCAGGTCCCCCCAGCGCCGTGGCCCGACGCCCGTCGACGGTGTCGGTGGACCCCAGCTTCGCGAGGTGTTCCGCGCCCGACGCGACCGCCTCGCGCAGGGCGAGGGCGTCGCGGATCTCCAGGTCCGCCTCCAGGTGCATGGTGCCGTCGAAGGAGACCTGCTGGATGTCGAAGGTGACGTTGCGCTTGTCCGCCGACTTCTCCAGCGCCTTCTCGACCTCTTCGGGCATGAACCTGACCCGGGCCTCGTCCACCACCCTGCCCAACGCGGAGGGGGTGAGCCGGTTGGCGCACCAGAACACCTGCTCGTCCACATACGTGGCCGCCTCGAGCGTCAGGTCCAGGGTGGTCTGCGCGATCACCCGCGCCCTCCACCCCGCCACCAGTCCCGCCTGCACCGCACCCCACAGCTGCGGAAGCCGGTAGGCCACCTCCACGCACTCGGTCAGGAACCGCCCCGCGGAGTCGCACGTGCGACCGAGCATGGTCGCGAACTCCGGCACACAGAACTCATCGATCGACGGCGACCCCTCACCCGCGAACGTCTTCGGCGAGGTGAAGCACGCCTCCGCGTGCACCGGGTCGGCCAGGTGCAGATCCGCCCAGCGCACGCCCAGCCGCATCATCTCCACGTCGTTGCGATCGGCGGCCTGCTTGCGTTCGCGCACCGCGCGCAGCAGCTCGGCCGGGGTGTCCGGCAGAGCGGGAGCGGTGGTGTCGGGCATGCACCCATTCCAGCAGGGACCACCGACAACGGACCCCCGGAAACCGGCCTCCCGACCACACTGTGGACACGACCACGGCGGAGTTCTTCGTCGCCGGCTGGCACCTATTGGGTGTGTCCGTACAGGCGAAGCCGGTTACCGATGAGCGGATGCAAATCGGATGGCACCCGCCGCGCGAACCGGAAGGGATGACCGGGTGAGTCAGCTCCACAGCGACGAGCTATCGATCGACGTCCCGCTGGTACGTCGCCTGGTCGATAGGGCGTTCCCCGAGTACGCCGGTCACGACCTGGTGCCTACTCGCGATTCTGGTTCGTCGAACGCCCTGTTTCGCCTCGGGGAAGACATGCAGGTGCGGCTGCCACGACAACCGGGCGGCGGCGCAACCATCGACAAAGAGGCGCGGTGGCTGCCCTTCGTGGGTTCTCGCATCACCTTCGCCGTTCCGACGGTCCTTGGCATCGGCGAGCCTGACCTCGGCTACAGCGAGCGCTGGGAAATCACGCACTGGCTCGACGGTGCGAGCGCGGCACCTCCGCGGCCGGGGTGGGGCAACAGTGCGCCTGCTGGACTCGCCACGAGGCATCCGCTGATGCCGATGACAGCGGGTCGGCAACGACGCGCGTCCACGACGAGAACCGGAATCTCGTTGTGTCCGTCACACTCAGTGTCGATCAGGGGGGACGGATGAGGACACTGCTGGGTGCGTCGGGGTCATGGCGCGTTGGCTCGGGTGAACGGCATGTCTGAACGCCGGTACGCCACGGCGGCAGCACTGTCGCTCGCCATGGGTCTCCTGGCGGGCTGCGGGCCGAGTCCAGCCGGCTCCGGCGGGCTGGTCGGACACATGTCCGGTACGTCGGACGTGGCGGGTCAGCCGGGCGACCCAGCCGTCGGTGGCGGCATGCTTGCGATAGTGCCTATCGCGGCCATGGATGGTCCGTTCTGGGAGCTCACCGGCGAGGATCGGGTCGCCGATCCACTGGCCTGGTCCCACCTGTCAGCGCAGCTGAGCGAGGCGCAGGTCACCCAGCTGGGCGGCAAGGTGGCGACTATCGACGGCGACGGTGACTTCCGGGTCAAGGAGCCGCCCGGGGAGTACGCCGTGTGCTACTGGCCAAGTGCTGTCGGAAGCCGGATCTGGGGGTGCTCGGCTGTCGAACTCCCGACGGAGGGTGAGCTCGAGGCTCTCTGGGGCGAGGCGGGCTTTCACCTCGGGGTCGTGGGTTGACCGAGGTCGGACGGCTCGATGGAGACCTCAAGAACGTCCGGACAGGCCGCGACCCGAGCGTCCGCTCATGCCGAGATGAGTCGCACCGGGGTGCCTGCCGTGGCGAGGACATCAGCGTGCCCGCGGCGTGCTTGCCCGGGCGTGCGGGAGACAAGCCGCACCTCGACCACCGATAGGGCCGGACGACGTCAGGGCCGTGCGAGCAGCTGGACCCGTTCGGTGAGCTTCCCAAGCATCAGGTAGACCTGCCAGAGACACTCCCCCAGCATCACGTCGTACGCCGCGTCGCCGAAGGCCGAGCGGTACCGCTCGGGGTCCCGCTGGAGCCGCGCGACGCGCAGGAGCGCCCGGGAGGCGAGCCCCGTGCCTTCCTCCGCGTGCTCGGCCCACTCCGAGCCGAGGTCGGCCGTCGCCTCCACCACGAGACCGGAGCCGCGGACGGCGCCGTCGGCGGTGTCGCGGTCGACCGACGAGGGCACGACGCCCAGGACCGGGAACAGCCAGTCGGCCTCCTCCGGCGCGAGCAGGTCGGTGGCGAGCACCTGGTGCACCAGCGCACGCCCGCCCGGCCGCAGCACGCGATGGACCTCGCGGTACGACGACGCCAGCGACGGCACCCGCTCGAGGATGTCGGTGCACCACACGAGGTCCACGGAGGCGTCGCGCAGCGGGATCCGGTCGGCCGTGCCGCGCTCGAAGGACACCCGGGAGGCGACCACCTCGGGCTCCGAGCGCCGCGCCTCGCGGGCGAGGTCGAGGTGGCGCTGCACCGGGTCGATGCCGACCACCTGCAGCCCGAAGTGGGCGGCGAGACGGAAGGCTGCGGCGCCCTCGCCGCAACCCACGTCCACGGCCACGCTGTCGGGAGGAAGGTCCAGGGAGCGCACGGTCGCGAGCATCATCGAGGGGTCGCGCGGGCCCAGGCTCTCCTCGAGCAGTGCCGCGAACGGCGCCTCGAGGCGCGGCCAGGTGTCGTGGAGGAACGCGGGCGCCATCAGCCCGACCCCCCGTCGTCCAGGTCGTCCACGTCGTCGGAGGAGTCCGACGGGTCAGAGGAGTCGGACGACCCCGCGCCGGCCAGTCGGATCTGCTCGGCGAGCACCCCGGCCAGCCCGGCGATCGCGGCGTCCGCGACCAACGTCGGCGAGACCGTCGCCGGGTCGACGCCGGGCACGTCCACCGGCGTGAGGTCCGACCAGGAGCCGACCAGCGAGACCCCGAGCTCGTCGAGCGCCGAGACCATGTGCCCGGCGTGGTCGACCACCCAGGGCGCCACGGGGAGCCCGATCGCCGGCTCCTCCTTCTTGCGCGCCGCCAGCACCTGCTTGGCCAGGACCCCCTTGCGCAGCTCGGTGCCCTCGGGGAAGACGAGGCCCTCGTCGTTGAGCAGCTCGTTGACCCGCCGGATCACCAGCGTCGACGCGGCCCCCACGGACTCGTTGCCCATCCGGGCGGGCGCGAACCCGTCGGGAGACGTGCCCAGCACCGAGCAGAACCGCTCCCAGAGGAGCTCACGCGGGGCGCCCGGGGGCGGCACGGTCACGACCACGACGTTGGCGGCGCCGACCTCCTCGCCCCAGGTGCGGGCGAAACGGACGATGTTCTGCTGGCGCCAGAAGGTGCGCCCCGACTCAGGCGGCTCCGCCGACTCGTCGCGGTGACCGGGGCGCCAGGCCTCGATCCCGGCGAGGTAGTCGGCGAAGGTCCAGGTGCGGCCGTTCTGCACCGTCTCCTGCCACATCGCGGCGATGGAGCGGTTGAGGTCGCGGGCGGTGACCACGACGGTCACCTCGTGGTCCGGGAAAGATGCGAGCACACGGCGTACGACGACCGGCCGCACGGGACCGAGGTACTCCATCGAGATCACCGACGTGCCCTCGTGCGCCTGCACCTTGCCGGCCATCTTCGCCCACTGGGCCTCGCCGGAGCCGAGCACGTCGCGCGCGGCCATCACCTGCGAGAGCCAGTTCATGCCGGGCACGAGGATGCCGCGCTCGGCCAGCATCCGCTTGTTGGCGAACAGCCGCGACTGCACGTAGCTGGTGCCGGACTTCATCGCTCCCACGTGGAGCACGAGCCGGCGGGACATGGGCGTCACCCTAGTCGGCGACCGACCCGTCCGAGTGCTGCGGCTCGGTGTGCTGGTGATCGGGGTCCTGGCGCGCGAACGGGAACGGGCCGTGCCCCGTCGCGAGGACCTCACGCGCCGAGGCGAGCACCGACGGCGTCACCGGCGCGCCGGTCACGAACTCGCCCAGCCGTCGTACGACGTCGTCGCGGGCGTCCGGGTCGGGCCCGGTGAGCTCCTCGTAGCGCACGTCGTGGACGCGGTCGGGGCGCGTGGCGCGCAGGTGATCCTGGATCTCCACGACCCGCTCGATGAGGGCGCGCGCCTCGTCGGCGTCCGCCTCGCGCCAGAACCCCGACCCGAGGACCCGCTCGACGTCGCGGGTGTTGAGCACGTAGCGCACCCCGGGGAAGGCCTTGTCCATGGTGTCGAAGAACGCCGCGGTCTCCTCCGGCTCGATCCGGTGCCAGACGACCTCCTTGAAGCCGATCACGTCGTAGTCGTCGGCGTCGAGGTTGCCCACCACGCCGGTCGTGACGACGTCGTTCATGGCCTGCATGAAGGCGCTGCGACGGATCGCCTTGAGTCCGTAGAACGCCGAGACGACGTTGCGGGAGCCGTGCTCGCCGTGCAGCTCGCGGAACGCCCGCACGCGCGCCAGCGCCCGGTAGAGGTCGAGCAGGTAGAGGTCGTTCTCGCCGCGCACCAGCACCCGGGGGAACGCGTTGAGCAGGCCCTGCACCAGCGTCGAGCCGGAGCGGCCGTAGGTCACCACGAAGACGTAGCGGTACCGCTCGCGCGAACGGCGGGCCGCCGCGGCGGCGAGCCCGGCGCGGAACCCCTCCTCGCGCGCCTGGTCGAGGCGCGCGTCGAGGCGGCGACGGACCGGCGGCGGGAGGTACACCTCAGCCCTTGAGCTGGTAGTCCTTGAGGACCGACCGGCCGATGATCATCTTCTGGATGTCCGAGGTGCCCTCGCCGATGAGCATGAACGCCGCCTCGCGGTAGAGCCGCTCGATCTCGTACTCCTTGGAGTAGCCGTAGCCGCCGTGGATGCGGAAGGAGGCCTCGACGACCTCGTTGCAGTACTCGGACGCGAGCATCTTGGCCATCCCGGCCTCGACGTCGTTGCGCATCCCCTTGTCCTTGGTGCGGGCCGCGCGGACCATCATCGTGTGCGCGGTCTCGACCTTGGTCGCCATCTCCGCGAGCCGGAACAGGATGGCCTGGTGGTCGGCGATCTTCTTGCCGAAGGTCTCGCGTTGCTGGGAGTAGGCCACCCCGAGCTCGAAGGCCCGGTTCGCGATCCCGCACGCGCGGGCGGCGACGTTGACGCGGCCGACCTCGACGCCGTCCATCATCTGGTAGAAGCCCTTGCCCGGCTCCCCGCCGAGCACCTGGTCCGCGGAGAGCCGGTGGTTCTCGAAGACGGCCTCGGTGGTGTCGACGCCCTTGTAGCCCATCTTGTCGATCTTGCCGGGGATCGTGAGGCCGGGGGCGGTCTCGCCGTAGCCCGGCTCCTTCTCCACCAGGAAGGTCGTCATGTTCTTGTAGACCGACTCGGCGCCCTCGTCGGTCCTGCACAGCACCGCGATGAGCGTGGACGTGCCGCCGTTGGTCAGCCACATCTTCTGCCCGTTGATGACGTAGTCGTCACCGTCGCGGACCGCCTTGGTCTTGATCGCCGACACGTCGGAGCCCAGACCCGGCTCGGACATCGAGAACGCGCCCCGCACCTCGCCGGTCGCCATCCGCGGGAGGTACTTGCGCTTCTGCTCCTCGGTGCCGTGCTGCATCAGCATGTAGGCCACGATGAAGTGGGTGTTGATGACGCCCGAGACGCTCATCCAGCCGCGGGCGATCTCCTCCACGCACAGCGCGTAGGTCAGGAGCGACTCGCCGAGCCCGTCGTACTCCTCGGGGATCATCAGCCCGAAGATGCCGAGCTCCTTGAGGCCGTCGACGATCTCCTGCGGGTACTCATCCGCGTGCTCGAGCTCCGTCGCCACCGGCAGGATCTTCTCGTCCACGAACTGCCGCACCGCCTTGAGGATCTCGGTCTGGTCCTCGGTGAGTCCGTCGGTCTGGCAGAGGCGACCCATGGCGGGAGTCCTTCCGTTGGAGGGCGTGACGGCTGGCTACCAGCCGGTAGTTGGGACAGCCTAGGTGCGGGCGGTCCGCCCCGGCACATGAGACAGGTCACACACCGCGCAGCGCCTGGCGCAGCCGGGTCAGCCGGGACGGCGGGTCGGCCGGTGCGGACGTGCGCTCGGCCCGCCGCTGCAGGTCGCCCATCAGCGTGGCCACCAGGTCGACCGCGACCTCGGCCACCTCGGCGTCGGTCACCGAGTCCGGGTGCCGCCGGGGCGGCAGGTCCTCGGGGACGCGGAGCAGGTCCGGGTCGCCCACGACGTCGTACGCCGCCGCGCGCAGCCGCTCCACCGCCCGCTCGCCGCGGGCGCGGGCGTCGGCCACCTGGTCATCGGCCGGCCAGAACGGCTCCCCCCGCCGCGGCACCAGCCGCTCGTCGGCGAGGAAGGAGCGCAGCCACACCCCGCGGGCACGGGCGGTGTTGAAGCCCTTCAGCCGCTCGTTGACCCGGCGCAGGGTCTCGGCCTCGACGACGCCCATCGAGGCGTTGGCGAAGCCGCGCGTGGCGTCGCAGGTGGCGGGGTCGATCCCGAGCACCCCGGCGAACCGCTCCCACAGCACCTCGCGGGCCGAGCCGGGCGGCGGCGGCGTGATGACGTGCAGCCGCTCCGCCGGCACCGCCGGCGCCCACCGCTCGAGGACCAGGCCCAGGTCCAGGGCACGCCAGTCCCACACGGCGCGGGGGTCGTCGGACTCCCCGCGGCCGTAGTCGGCCAGCCGGGTGGTCGACTTGTTCTTGAGCGACTCCTGCCAGCTGGAGGTGAAGAGGCCGAGCGGCTCACGGGCGGTGACGACGACGTGCACCTGGGCCGGGGCGAGCTGCTCGACCATCCGGGCCGCCTGCTCCTGCGACGCCGCGCAGAAGAACTCGTGGCTCACCAGCGAGTCGCCCGACCAGTCGGCCACGTCGGCCCGGACCCGGTCCCACGCCTCCGAGGCGCCCGGACCCCGGCGCGCGATGCCCGGGTCGTCACGGACGATCATCGAGCTGAAGAGGTGGTCGCTCTTGCGAGCGCCCGGCAGCAGCAGCCCCGCCTCGCGCAGCCGCTCCCGTCCCGGCCAGGCGATGGCCTGCAGGTAGGACGTGCCGGTCTTGGGCAGCCCGATGTGGACGAAGACGCGACGGCTCACCGCGGGGTCCTCACGACCCCAGCTCGTCGACGTACCGCCGGACCAGCGCCGCCGACTCCTCGTCGCGCTGGGCGAGCGGGACCATCAGCTCGGTCACCACGTCGAGCAGCTCGGCGAAGCGCTGGTGCAGCGCCTGCCCCTCGGCCACCCGCTCCTCGAGCGACGCCACGGTCGCCTCCAGCGCGTCGACGCGCGCCTCCAGGTCCTTGCGGCCCCCGTCGTTCGAACGCAGCCTCATCGCTTCTCCACCTCCAGGCGGCACGTCCGCCACTGCTTGTCGCGGGACGGCTCCTCGCCGTACCCGTAGTCGATCGGCTCGCCGACCAGGTCCTCGCGCCCGCTGACCACGAACCCGCGCGCCACCACGTCGGCGACGAGCGCGTCGACGTCGACCGGTCGGGTCAGCGGCGGGCGTCCCTCGGCGTCCTCGACCGCCTCGGTGAGGACCTCGAGGTGCACCCGCTCCCCGGGCCGCAGCACCATCGAGACCAGCCGCCAGAAGTTGTCGACGCCGTACGGCGAGGTGCTGTCGACGAGGTGCCGCGCGAGCACGGTGCGAGGTCCGGGCCGGGCCGCGAGCAGGGCCCCCCAGGCCAGCACCTGGCGCAGCTCGAGCAGGTTCATCGTGTGCAGCTCGGCGGGCCAGCCCTGCTGGGCGGCCTTCGCGGCGATGAACGTCATCGCGGTGCCGGAGTAGTCGAGCCCGACCGCCGGTCGCCCCTGCTTGGCGAGCCAGCGCACGTCACGCCCGCGGCCGCAGCCGACGTCGACCACCCAGGTGCCGGGCTCCTCGCGCTCGTGCAGGTGCTCGGCGAGGTGGTGGGGCGGCTGGTACGGCGGCAGCAGGCGGGCGAGCCCGTAGCGGTGGTCCCACTGCGGACGGTTGACCCGGGTGCCGCGGAACCACGCGTCGAAGCGACGCTGGGCGGAGTCGTCCTTCTCGAACTTGAAGGCCGGGTCGGGCACCTTCCAGCCGGGCCCGTACATCGCCTCGAGCAGCGGCTCGGGTCGGGCGGGGGCCGGGAACGTGCGACCCTCCAGCGTGGTGGTGCCCAGCGGGAAGATCCACTCCCGCTCGAACGGCGCCCAGACCTCGCCCATCAGCGCCAGGTGATCGCCGGAGAAGAACCCGCCGAAGACGTCGAGGCCGCGCACCGACCCGTCGGCGTCGGGCACGTCGATCTTGAACGCCGCCCCACTGTGCCTCGACGTCGGGTAGCCCTGCCGCTGCACCGCGCGCTGCACCCGGTGCGACTCCCGGACCACGTCCAGCGGGTGCGTGTGGTGGCTGACGTAGCCGACGTCCGCGTCGCTGTCGTGGCCGATGAAGGCGCCGTCGCGCACGGCGCCGAGCAGGGTGCCGTACGCCGGGAACGCCTCGAGGCCCTCCGCGCGCAACAGCCCCAGCACGGTCTCGAGGGCGTCGAGCAGCGGCTCCAGCTGGCCCTCGTCCTTGGTCTCGAACGTCTTGACCAGCCGCCCGTAGTTGTCGATGCCGAGCGGGGCGCCCTGGCGGTCGACCACGCTCACGCGCTCCTGGGAGGTGCCGAAGCGGACCTCGTCGTCGTGCACCACCTCACCGGTTCCCAGCGTGACCGTCACACGGGTGACGCCGTCAAGGTGCATCTCCAGCCGCTCGGGCCAGCGCACCAGCCAGCCCGCCCCGTCGCGGACGGCGTCGCGCCGGCTCCAGAAGGACCAGATGCGGCGACCGTCGAAGGCCAGGTTGCACAGCACGTCGGGGCCGACGAGCCGGATGCCCTCGGAGTCGACCCGCACCTCGGTGACGGCAGCAGCAGCCATGGCGGTGCGGCTCACACCCGGCCGAGGAAGCGGTCGGGGATCCGGACGAAGGGACGGTTGCGCATGGCCTGCACCTGTCCCCCGCCGACCGCCCGCCAGATGTCGGGCGCACTCTGCTCGACGATGGTGGGCAGCTTCTTCAGCGGCGGGCCGAACGGCTTGACCGCGTCGTGGTCGATGTCGGCGGTGATCTCGTCGAGCAGGTCGACCATGTCGCCGCCGCTGCGCTCCCAGCTCGTCCGGGCGGCGCGGCCCTCGGTCGTGAACATCTCGTGGCGCCGGTCGGCCACCGCCTGGAGGTGGTCGCGGTCGGCGAACTTCATGTGGAACATGAACAGCTCGGGGTCGACCTCGAAGGGGCACTTGATCCCGTGCGACGCGAGCGCCCAGTTGGCCGGCTCCCACTTGAGGGAGGGCTTGCACATCAGCGGCAGGAACTTGGCCAGCCGGCGCTGCCCCAGGATCGGCTCGCCGTCGACCAGCGCGGGCTCGCGCGCGACGTCGTGGACGACGTTGAGCCCCATCACGCCGATGGCCTGCCGGCCCTCGCGCGCGGCGACGAAGTGGCGCAGCGACTCGTGCACCTTGGGGTCGGCGACGATGAACTCGTCCACGTCGCAGAAGATCGCGGCGTCGTACGCCTCGAGCAGGCCGGCCGAGAGACCGCCCAGCATCCCCATCCGCGCCGGCTCGAAGGACTTCTTGCTGGTGAGCGGCGGGATGCGCAGCACAGTGCACGGCAGGTCGTCGGTGGACCCGTCGGAGCTGTTGTCGTCGACGACCACGAGGTTGTCGACGCCGACCTCGCGCGAGTAGTGGTCCACCCAGCGCCGCAGCATGGTGCCCTCGTCGCGGGCCATCGTGATGACGGCGACGTGCGGGAGCGAGCTCATCGGTCGGCCTTCCTGAGCCGGGCGATCCGACGCCGGTGCTTGCCCTCGCGCTCGACGCCGATCTGCACCATCCGCGAGAGCCCCTCCATGGCGGCCTCGAGCTGCTGCTGGGTGGAGACCTGCGAGGGGTGCACGCCCGGGACCGGCTTGGGGAGCAGCTCGTCGAGGTCGCCGACCACCCGGTGGCGCTGCTTGCGCAACGCGGCCACCTCGGCGGCGCCGCGCTTCATCACCCAGCGCTCGTCCAGCCCGAGCCGGGGCTCCTGGCCCTGCCGGGACACCAGCCCGCGCTTGGTGAGGAGGTGCTTGACCAGCAGGTCGTAGTACTTGTCGTCGGTGAAGCCGTCGGCCTCGAGCAACGCGTTGAGGTGCTGCAGCGTCATCGCGGTCGCCAGCCCGATCGAGGGATTGGCGCGCACGTCGAGCTCGAACGCCTGCGGGTCGAGCTGCAGCACCTGCGCGAAGCGCTCCCACAGCAGGCTCGACGGGGCGCCCTTGGGGGGCACCGTCATGAGCGTGAAGTGGTCCTCGCCGACCGCGTCGGCCCAGCGCCGCGCGATCTCGGCGAGCCCCTGGTGGTTCCAGAAGTTGCGCGCCACCGGCTGCGAGCGGTCCTCGGACCGCACGGCGGCGAGGTAGGCGTCCCAGTCGACCGCCGACCCGTTCTGCACCGACTCCAGCCACATGGCCGCGATGTTGCGGGCGAGGTCGCGACCGGTGAGCACCACCTGGAGGTCCCCCTGCAGGGCGTCGCGCAGCAGCTCGATCTTGGCGGTGGCCCGGGGCGCCAGGAACTCCATCGAGACGACCGCGGTGCCCGGCGTCGCGTTGATCTCGTCGACCAGCGTCAGCCAGGGACCGGCCGGGTCGAGCGGCTCCTGCCGCGGGCCGCCGTGCGCGATGAGGTCCTGCACGGCGGTCACCTGGTCACGCCACCGCTCCCCCGCGAACGAGATGCCGTGCCGGGCCAGGGCCTCCCGGTTGTTGCCCAGGACGTTCTGGATGAAGCTGGTGCCCGACTTCATCGAGCCGATGTGGAGGACGACGCGGTCGGCCACGACTCACTTCCCTTCCACGTGCCGGTGCAGCCGGCCCCGGTTGGCCGGTAGTGCGGGTGCTGCGGTGGTGCCGGGCCCGACCCTACCGAGTCGGACCCGGCACGCTCCGGTCCGGTGGGTCCGCGTCAGGGCAGGCGTACGTCGACCAGCGCCATGTTGTGGTCGGTGACCAGGCTGAGCAGCGGCGGGCGGGTGTACTCGAAGTTGGCGTAGGTCGCCTCGGGCGAGCCGAAGATCCAGTCCACGCGCATCCGGCTGGGCGGGTTGACGCACTTGCCGGTGGCGGCGTCGTACGAACCGCCGAAGGGGCTGACCAGGTCGGTCTTGGAGAGCACCTTGCAGAGGATCTCGCGCTTCTCGTTCATGTCGCCGACGTAGAAGACCGGCGTGCCGGTGGCGCGCAGCTCGTTGATCTTCGCGATCTGCACGTTGGTCGCCTTGTTGCGCTTGAACTGGTAGTCCCACGGCGCGTTGTGCACGTTGATGACGTAGATCTCCTTGCCCGTCACCCGGTGCCGCAGCTTGACGATCGGGCGCGGCAGCTCCTTGGCGATGAACTGGTTCATCATCGTGGTCGCCTCCACCAGCTCCCAGACGCTGGTGCGCCAGGCCAGGGCGGCCTCGGCGGCGTCGTCGCCCGCCTCGGGCCGCGGGTAGACGTCCCAGGTGTTGCGCGAGGCCTTGACCAGGTGCGAGGTCTGGTCGGCGTTGGTCTCCTGCAGGCCCATGATGTCGATGGCCGAGTTGTCCAGCTGGTCGGCCATCCAGGTCATCCGAGTGGTCGACGGGCCGAAGGCGTCGTCGTGCGCGTAGGGACGCGTGTGGCCGTTGCCGAGCGCGTTGACGGTGGCGATGCGGAAGTCGGTGACCCCGCCCGGGTCCGCCGGCGGGAGTGGCTCGACCTCGGTGGGCGACGGGCTGCTCGTCAGGGTGCCGTTGCCGAGCTGGGCGCGGTCGTTCTGGCCCCAGCAGTAGGGCGCCCCGGAGGTCGTGTGCCCGCACACGTGGCGCCACCCGCCCTCGATCTCGCGCATGTCGGCCGGCCCCGCTTCGGGCGAGGTGACGAAGGGCTTGCTGCCGTCGCCGATCACGCCGTAGGCGTTGTTGCCCCAGCACTGGACGCGGGACTTGTCGTCGATGGCGCACGAGGCACCCTCGGTCGTCGTGACGTCGACCGCCTTGAGACCGCCGACGACCTGGCGCGGGGTCGGCGTCGTGGTCACGCTGCCGTCGCCGACCTGGCCGAAGGTGTTGCGGCCCCAGCAGTAGACGCCACCGCTGGTGTTGCGGGCGCAGGTGTGGGTCCACGAGGTGGAGACCTCGGCCCAGTTGCGGCTGGTGCCGACCCGGGCGGGCTTGGACTTGCCGCCGTAGCTGCCCTGGCCGAGCTGGCCGAAGAGGTTGCCGCCCCAGCAGAACAGCGCGCCGTCCTTCTTGGTGGCGCACACGAAGCGGCTGCCGACCGCGACCGACGCCCAGTTCTTGCCCCGCTTGACCAGGGTCGGCTTGGTCCGGACCTTGGCCTTGCCGCCGTCGCCGATCTGGCCCGCGGCGTTGTCGCCCCAGCAGTAGAGCTTGGTCTGCTTGGTGATGCCGCAGGTGTTGAACCAGCCGGCGCTGACCGAGGTCCAGCGCTTGGACTTGGCGACCACGGTCGGGCGCGTGCGCGGCTTGGTGCTCCCGATGCCGAGCTGGCCGCGGTGGTTGACGCCCCAGCAGAAGAGGCGCTGGTTCTTCTTGATGCCGCAGGTGGTGCCGCCGCCGGCCGACACGCGCCGCCACGGCTTGCCCTGGGTCACCCGCTGCGGGGTCGGGGTCTGGGTGCCCTTCTTGCCGTCGCCGAGCTGGCCGAAGGAGTTGCGTCCCCAGCAGACCAGCGACCCGTCGCCGGGCAGGCGGCAGGTGTGCTCGCCCCCGCTCGAGACCGACTCCATCCCGGCCTTGCGCCGCGACAGGCTCGTGGAGAGCCGGGACGAGGAGTCGTCCGTGCTGCCGAGCGTGCTGGTCGACCCGTTCTGGGTCGGCGCGGCCGCTGCGGGGGCGGCCAGGGCCACCGGGGACAGCAGGCTCACGACCAGGGCGATGAGGGCGGCGTACGCCTTCATGGCGACCTCCGAGGTAGGCAGTGCGACGGGCAAGGCATCAGGGGCAACACAAGTCACGGTAAGTCACAATCGTCACAGGAGCCAGACCGCACGCGCCCAATATCCCCAGTGGGAGACGCGACCGGCGGCCGCGAGGTTGCCCTCACGACCGCCGGTCACGTCGTACGCCGCGCATGCGGGGCGTCAGTCCACCGCGGGCTGCATCGCGCCCATGCCCATCTCCTCGCGGACCTGGGCGAAGGGGTCGAAGCCCGCCTGCTGGCGCAGCACGATCTCCTTGATCAGGTCCTGGCCCTGCGGCGGCGGGTTCTTGAACAGCTTGTTGATGAACCTGGAGTAGGACTTCTCCAGCTTCTGGCTGTTGATGATGAAGCCCTGCTCGTCGGACAGCGTGGCCATCCCCGAGAAGTTGGCGCTGCCCTGGTAGACGACGTGCGCCTGCCGGTTGCGCTTGTAGTGCCCGGAGATGGTCAGCGCCTTCATGTGGATGTAGCGGTCCACGAAGCCGTCGCCGTTGGTGTCCTCCAGGATGGTCCGGCTGGGGATGTCCTCCAGCAGCTTCTTGGAGTTCTTGTTGAGCACGCCGTAGACGAGCTTGATGTTGCAGCCCTGCTTGTGCAGGCCCTTGAGCTTCTTGGCGATGGCCGAGCCGGGACGCCCGTTGAAGACCGCCTGCGAGACCCGGATGACGGTGCGACCGTTCTTGCCGGCGTCGCCGCGGGCGCCCTTGCACTTCACCTTGTTCAGCAGCCGGATCACGTTGTGGTTGCGCAGCGGGCCCATCTGGGGGAAGAACCAGCCGTCGAAGTTGCGGTCGTCGAAGGTCCGGAACGCGGGCTTGACCTGCCGGTCGCGCGACATCTCCTTGAACACGGCCTCGTAGCTGTCGTAGGTGCCCTGTCGGCCCTGGACGGTCAGCAGGTCGTTCCACTGGTTGTACGCGGCGGCGTCGGTGAGGTTGGCCGAGGTCGACATGACGACCTGGTTGCGCGCCCCGGTGCGGCTGAACATGAACCACTTGCCGTGCTGGATGCCCTCCTTGCCGCGGCAGGAGTTCTTGCACGTGCGCGCCCAGCTCTTGAGGTAGCCCGGACGCTTCTTGTTGCCCTTCTTCAGCGCCCGCTTGACCTGCCAGTAGTAGCCGCGCGTGCGGCTCTGGTCGTCCGCGAGACCGTTGGCCATGATCAGCCGGACGCTCACGCCGCGCTTGTGGGCGGCGATGATGTCGTTGACGAAGAGCTGGTTGCTGAAGTTCCAGGTGACCAGCTTCATCGACTCGCCCTTGGGCGTGTTGGCGATCGCGTTGCGGATGTAGCGGTTGATCTTGTGCGACTGCTCGGGGTCGCGGGGCTCGTTGAACCGCACGCCCGGGCGGGGGTGCCACGACTTGTCGGCGTCCTCGGTGGGGTCCTCGGTCGGCGTCGTGGTCGGCGCCGGCGTGGTGGGCACCGGGGTCGGCGTCGGCGTAGTGGTGGTCGCGGCAGCGGGCTCACCCCCGGCGACCTGGACCGCGGTGAAGGTCAGCGGCGCGAGGAGCGCCAGCGTGGCGACCGCAGCCGTGATCGGGCGTGTGGACTTCATGGTGATGGGATTCCCCCCAGTGTCGTGACCGTGTTCAGGGTGCTGTGCTCTCTCGTGGCTCTCTCGTGCCGACCGGGACCGCGTCGCGCCGTGGCGGCGCCGCGCCCCGTCGTCCGCGGGTCAGGCCTGGCAGGCCTCGAGAGCTGATTGGAACTGCTCGCTCGTCGCGGTGTCGCCGACGTCGTTGACCCGGTTGCCACGCAGTGCGTAGAAGCGGTCCTCGTGGATGATCATCGGGCTGCCGAAGCCGCACATCTTCTTCTCGGGCTTGACCTCGGTCCCGTCCTCGGAGCACGAGGTGTAGTCCTTGGGCAGGTCGAGGCCGTCGACCCAGACCTCCGAGCACACCGGCAGGCCGTTGGCCGGGTCGGTCGCCGGCTCGGCCGGCGACGCGGACTCGGTGGGCGACTCCGACGGGGTCTCGGTGGCGCTGGACTCCGAGGCGGTCTCCGCTGCCGGTTCCTCGCTGTCCTCGGAACCGCAGGCGCCGAGAACCGACGCACCGAGGACGAGGGTGCAGAGCAGCACGCCCGAGCGGACCGAGCTCTTCAAGGTGGCGACCATGCGATCCACTGTAGGTGACGTCGTGGCCTCCGCGTCATCGTCACGTCGGCACGTCCCGGAGCGGTAGCCTTCGCTGCCGGGACACGATCGAGCACGATCGGAGAGGAGGAGCGATGAGCACCACGCCGACCAGGGTCTTCCTCGCCCGACTCGTCGGTCTCCCGGTCTTCGACCCGCTCGGCGACCAGGTGGCCAAGGTGCGCGACGTCGTCGTGGCCCTGCGCAGCGACACGACCCAGCCGCGGGTGCTGGGCCTGGTCGCGGACGTCTTCGGGCGCAAGCGGATCTTCGTCCCGATGACCCGCGTGACCGCGATCGACTCCGGCCAGGTGCACACCACCGGCCTGCTCAACATGCGTCGTTTCGAGCAGCGCTCGACCGAGACGCTCGTCATGGGCCAGATGCTGGACCGCCAGGTCACCATCACCTCCAACGGCATCACCGGCACCGTGTACGACGTCGGCATGGAGCAGGCGCGCAACCGCGACTGGGTGCTCTCGAGGGTGGCCGTCCAGGAGCCGTCCAAGGGCTTCCGCCGCCGCGGCCAGACGCACATCGTCGAGTGGGGCGAGGTCACCGGCCTGACCCGCCGCCAGGACACGCAAGGCGCCACCCACCTGATCGCGGCGCTCAATGAGATGAAGCCGGCCGACGCGGCCAACATGATCCACGACCTGCCCGCCGAGCGCCGCTCCGCGGTGGTGGCGGCCCTCGACGACGAGCGCCTGGCCGACGTCCTGGAGGAGCTGCCGGACGAGGACCAGGTCGAGATCCTCGAGCACCTCGACTCCGAGCGTGCCGCGGACATCCTCGAAGAGATGTCGGCCGACGACGCCGCCGACCTGATCGCCGACCTCAACCCCGAGACCGCCGCCACGCTGCTGGGCCTCATGGAGCCCGACGAGGCCGACGACGTGCGGCGCCTCATGTCCTACGTCGAGGACACCGCGGGGGCCATGATGACGCCCGAGCCGGTGATCCTCTCCCCCGACGCGACCATCGCCGAGGCGCTGGCCCACGTCCGCGACCCCGAGCTCACCCCGGCCCTCGCCGCCCTCGTCTATGTCTGCCGCCAGCCGCTCGAGACGCCCACCGGCAGGCTGCTGGGGGCCGCCCACATCCAGCGGCTGCTGCGCGAGCCGCCCTCGACCCTGGTCGCCGCGGCCCTGGACGAGTCCCTGGACCCGCTGCGCCCGGACGCCGGCATCGACGAGGTCGCGGCCCACCTCGCGACGTACAACCTCGTCGCCGCGCCCGTCGTCGACGACGAGGGCCGGCTCCTCGGCGCCGTCACCGTGGACGACCTGCTCGACCACATGCTCCCCGACAACTGGCGGGACAACGCCGCCCGCCCCGGCCCGATCACCGCCCGGACGACCCGGCCGCAGGGAGGTGGCCGATGAGCGACTCCCGCGCCCGCGCGCGCCTCGACACCCCGCGCGACGTCCGCCGTCACCTGGTCCGGCGTCCCAGCTACGACGCGGACGCGTTCGGCGTCTTCGCCGAGCAGTTCGCCCGCTTCATGGGGACCGCGCGGTTCCTCCTCTGGATGACGGTCTTCGTCCTGGTGTGGATCACCTGGAACGCCCTGGCCCCCTCCGACCTGCGCTTCGACCCGTTCCCGTTCATCTTCCTGACCCTCATGCTCAGCCTGCAGGCGTCGTACGCCGCCCCGCTGATCCTGCTGGCCCAGAACCGGCAGGAGCAGCGCGACAAGGTCGTGGCCGAGCAGGACCGGCAGGCCAACGCGCGCGCCCACGCCGACATGGAGTTCCTCGCCCGCGAGGTGGCGTCGCTGCGCATGTCGGTCGGCGAGGTCGCCACCCGGGACTTCCTGCGCTCGGAGCTGCGCGGCCTCGTCGGTGACATCGAGGAGCTGACCAAGGCCCGGCCCGAACCCTCCGAGGAACCACGCGGCTCGTAGACTCATCCATCATGAGCACCCCCACGCAGCAGCAGGTCATGGACGCGCTCGCGACCGTGAACGATCCTGAGATCAAGCGGCCCATCACCGAGCTCGGGATGGTCGACTCGGTGGCGGTCGCCGAGGACGGGACGGTCTCGGTCCACGTGCTGCTGACGGTGGCCGGATGCCCGCTCAAGGACACCATCAACCGTGACGTCACCGCGGCCGTCACCGCCGTGCCCGGCGTCACCTCGGTCGACCTCACCCTCGGCGTGATGACGCCCGAGCAGCGGGCCGGCCTCAAGGAGACGCTGGCCGGCGGCCAGGCGCAGCGGGAGATCCCGTTCGCCCAGCCCGGCTCCCTGACCAAGGTCTACGCCATCGCGAGCGGCAAGGGCGGCGTCGGCAAGTCCTCGGTCACCGTCAACCTCGCGCTCGCGCTGGCGGCCCAGGGCCTCAAGGTCGGGGTCGTCGACGCCGACATCTACGGCCACTCCGTGCCGGCCATGCTCGGGGTCGCCGACGCCCGCCCCACCCAGGTCGACGACCTGATCATGCCGGTCCCCACCTCGTCGGGCGTCTCGGTCATCTCCATCGGCATGCTCAAGCCGCGCCGCGACCAGGTGGTGGCGTGGCGTGGTCCCATGCTCGACCGGGCGCTGGTGCAGATGCTGGCCGACGTCTACTGGGGCGACCTCGACGCGCTGCTGCTCGACCTCCCCCCGGGCACCGGCGACATCGCCATCTCGCTGGGCCAGCACCTGCCCAGCGCGGAGGTCGTCGTCGTGACGACCCCGCAGGAGGCGGCGGCCGAGGTCGCCGAGCGCGCCGGCACGATGGCCTCGATGATGCACCAGCGCGTCGTCGGCGTCGTGGAGAACATGAGCTTCCTGACCCTGCCCGACGGCTCCACGATGGAGGTCTTCGGCAGCGGCGGGGGCGACCGCGTCGCCTCGACCCTGTCGCAGCGCTTCGGGTACGACGTGCCGGTCCTGGGTCGCATCCCGCTCGACCCGTCGCTGCGCGAGGGCGGCGACGCCGGCAAGCCGATCGTCGAGTCCGACCCCACGGCACCGGCGGCCGTGGAGCTGCGCTCGGTGGCCGACAAGCTCGCCGGCCGCGGACGCGGACTGGCCGGCATGCAGCTGGGGCTCACCCCGACCGCTAAGTTCTGACCCATGTTCGACGTCGGGCTGCTCGAGCTGGCTGTCATCGCCCTGGTGGCCGTGATCGTCTTCGGCCCCGAGCGGCTGCCCGTGATGGCCAAGCAGGCCGGCGTCATGCTGCGCAAGGCGCGGGCCATGGCCAACTCCGCACGCGACGAGCTGCGCACCGAGCTGGGTCCGGAGTACTCCGACCTCGAGCTGCGCGACCTCGACCCCCGCAACATCGTGCGCAAGCACATCATCGAGGCGATGGAGGACGAGGACGAGCGGCCGCCCCGCCAGCTCGAGCTCGCCGAGGGCCAGCTCCCGCCGTACGACGTCGACGCGACCTGACGCGTCAGCGCGACTGGACCGCCGCGATCGCGTCGAAGGCCACCAGCACCCGCGCGCCCGCGGGCGACTCCACCTCGACGAAGTCGTGACCGACCCGGCGCACGACCGCCTCGTGCTGCGCCCCGTCGGCGAGGTGCACCAGGCACCGTGCTCCCGACTCGGCCAGGCGCCGCAGCGTCGACCCGAGGCCCAACTTCTGCAGCGGTGACCAGGCCACCTCGGGCACGGAGCGGTCCGAGGCGCCGTGGACCGCGTGGATCCGGGCGGTGCGCACGATCCAGTCCTGCTGGTGGCCGCTGAGCAGGCACCAGCCGTCCCCCGTGCGCCGCAGCTCGCCCTCCACCCGGCCCACGCCGGCGACCTCCAGGGCGAGCATGGAGCCGACCGAGGCCACGAGCCTGCTGACGAGCGCGACGTGGTGGTACTCCGCGCGGCTGCGGTCGACGAGCTCGGCGCCGCGCTCCACGTCGTACAGGGCCGAGGCCTGGCCCTCGAGGTCGTCGAAGAGCTCGAAGAGCCGTTCCTCCCAGCGCATGGGGAGCACCCTAGCCTGTGCACAACCCGTTGACACCCGCTCCAAATCTGCTTTGAATGAAGCAAACGCACGCAAACGAAGGGTTCGCGATGTCTCGGGGGAACGGATCGCCGGCGCGGTGCCTGGCCGTCTGGCTGGCGGCCACGCTGGCCTCGGGCGTGGTCCACCGGCTGGCCGGCGCGGCGGCGGCGTCGCTGCTCAGGCCGGAGACCTGGCACGGCAGCTTCGAGGACCTCCTCGTCGCCGTGTGCGCCCTGGCCCTGCTGGTCAGCGCCGCCCACCTGTGGCTGGTGACCACGGCGACCACGATCGGCTTGGTCCGCGGGCGGACTCCCCGTGACGCCGGCGGACTGGCCCGCCGGCTGGTGCTCGTCGCGTGCGGTGCGGCCGTGGTCGCCGGCGTCTCCGGCCCGGCCGTGGCCGGACAGGGTGGCGGCGACCGTCTCGCCGGGCTCCCGCTGCCGGACCGTGCCACCGCAGGCGCGCCGGCGGCCGGCGAGGTCGCCATGCGCACCCCGCGACCCGGGCGAGCCACGCCCACCGCGGCGCCGGCTCGCGCCCTGCACCGCGCACCCGGCACCGTCGACGGGCGTGCCGACGACCGGGTCGTCGTGCGCGAGGGCGACTCGCTCTGGTCGATCGCCGCCGCCCGACTCCCCCGGTCCGCCGGTCCGGGCGAGGTCGACCGGGCCTGGCGGGCGGTCTACGCCGCCAACCGCGCCGAGGTCGGCACCGACCCCGGCCTCATCCGACCGGGGCAGCGGCTACACGTCCCGCCGCTCGGCGACGCCCGGGACGACCGATGAGGCACGACGCCGCGCCCGGCGCGGACACCACCCGCACCACGACCGTCTCGAGGAGAGGAACCGACATGACCACCGCCCGCGACATCCACGACACCCACGCCCGGGTCATCCCCATCCGCCGACCGGTCCCGGTCGCCAGCGTGCAGGGAGCCCTCGCGCTCGACCTGACCCCGCGGCTCGACCCGCCCGTGGCGGAGACGGACCTCTGCGCACCACGGTTCGACCTGGTCACCGTCGACGGCGAGCGCCGCCACCGCCTGGACACCTTCGTGCACCGCTACCTCAGCGCCGCCGTCGAGATCGCCATGGGCGACCGGCCGCTCAGCCAGCTGCTGCGCCACACCGAGCACGGGCTCTACCAGGAGCTCGGGCGTCGGGCCGCCGCAGTGTCGCGGGCAGCCGGCACGACCCCGGGTGCCGGGCGAGGTCGCGGCGCGGTCCGGCCCACCGTCGCCTCGGTCCGCACGAGCCTGGTGGCCGCCGACGCGCTCGAGGTCTCCGCGCGCGTGCGCCACGGCCAGCGCTCGCGGGCGCTCGCCGCCCGCTTCGAGGCGCGCGACGGCCGCTGGCAGTGCGTCGCGCTGGTCTTCGGCTGAGCAGGCGGCTCCGACCGGCGGCCGGCCCACGAGCGGTGCGTCAGCCACCGTCCGGGACACGGCGAGTGTGGCCCAGGCACCGCCGGCCGGCGTGTCACGGCGTACACGCACGACGAGCGGTGAACCAGCCACGTTCCGCGTCGCGCAGAAGGTGGCTGGCCCACCGCTCGGCGGTGTGCTGCGGGAGGGGCGTCAGCCGCCCATCGTGGCGCGGCCCGTGGCCCCGCCGGGGGCGCCGTGGCAGCGCTTGAACTTCTTGCCCGAGCCGCAGGGGCACACGTCGTTGCGCCCGACGCCGGCGAACTCGTCCGCCACCGCCTCGGCCTTGACCTCGACCTCGCCGTCCTCCGACGGGGCGGAGTAGGCCAGGTTGGTCGGCCGCTCCTTGCGCTCGAGGCCACGGGCCCGGAACTGCGGGGCGTGCGACTGCGCCTCGCCCATGTCGATCGCCGGGGCCGCCCCCCCGACCGGCGTCGGCGTCGGCGCCGGCTCGTGGTCGTGCTCGTGGTCGTGGTCGACGTCGTCGCCCTCGTCCTCGGTGATCTCCACCTGGAGGTTGAAGAGGAAGCCGACCGACTCCTCCTTGATGCCGTCCATCATCGCGGTGAACATGTCGAAGCCCTCGCGCTGGTACTCCACGAGCGGGTCGCGCTGGGAGTAGGCACGCAGGTAGATGCCCTCGCGCAGGTAGTCCATCTCGTAGAGGTGCTCGCGCCACTTGCGGTCGAGGACCGAGAGGATCACGCGCCGCTCGAGCTCGCGCATGACCTCGTCGCCCACCTCGGCCTCGCGACGGTCGTACGCCGCCTGGATGTCGGCCTGCAGGTCGGCGATCAGCGCCTCGCGGCTCATCCCCGCGCGCCCGCCGGCCGCCTTCTCGACGCCCTCGGCGGTCAGGCTGACCGGGTAGAGCTGGCCGAGCGCGGTGAAGAGCTTGTCGAGGTCCCAGTCCTCGGCGTAGCCCTCGGTGGAGCCGGCGACGTAGCCGGCGATCACGTCGTCGGCGAAGGTGCGGATCTGCTGCTCGAGGTCGGCGCCCTCGAGCACCCGGCGGCGCTCGCCGTAGATGACCTCGCGCTGGCGGCTCATCACGTCGTCGTACTTGAGGACGTTCTTGCGGGACTCGAAGTTCTGCGACTCGACCTGGCCCTGCGCGCTGGCGATGGCGCCGGTGACGCGCTTGTTCTCGATCGGCACGTCGTCGGGCACCTTGAGCACCTGGAGGACGCGGTCGACCCAGTCGGACTTGAACAGCCGCATCAGCTCGTCCTCGAGGGACAGGTAGAAGCGCGACTCGCCGGGGTCGCCCTGGCGGCCCGACCGACCACGCAGCTGGTTGTCGATGCGGCGCGACTCGTGGCGCTCGGTGCCGACGACGTAGAGGCCGCCGAGCTCCTTGACCTCGTCGTGCTCGGCAGCGACCTGGGCCTTGATCTTCTCGACCATGGCGGGCCAGGCGGCGTCGTACTCCTCGACGTTCTCCACCGGGTCCAGGCCCTGCTTGCGCAGCTCCTGGTCGGCGAGGAAGTCGACGGAGCCGCCGAGCATGATGTCG
This sequence comes from Nocardioides sediminis, assembly GCF_003047295.1. GTDB lineage: Bacteria > Actinomycetota > Actinomycetes > Propionibacteriales > Nocardioidaceae > Nocardioides > Nocardioides sediminis. The sequence continues at coordinate 469,292 of NZ_PZYZ01000002.1, read as the reverse complement.
GTGCCTCGACCGGCCATGTTGGTGGCCACGGTGACCGCGCCCTTGTGGCCGGCCAGGGCGACGACCTTGGCCTCGTCGGCGTGCTGCTTGGCGTTGAGGACGGTGTGCGGGACGCCCTTCTTGCGCAGCAGCCCCGAGAGCAGCTCGGACTTCTCGACCGAGACCGTGCCGACGAGGACCGGCTGGCCGACGGCGTTGCGCTCGGTGATGTCCTCGACGACCGCGAGGTACTTGGCCTCCTCGGTGCGGTAGACCAGGTCGGGCTGGTCGATGCGGGCCATCGGCTTGTTGGTCGGGATCGGGACGACGCCGAGCTTGTAGATCTTGTCGAACTCCGAGGCCTCGGTCATCGCCGTGCCGGTCATGCCGGAGAGCTTGTCGTAGAGGCGGAAGTAGTTCTGCAGGGTGACGGTGGCGAGGGTCTGGTACTCCTCGCGGACGGTCACCCCCTCCTTGGCCTCGATGGCCTGGTGGAGGCCGTCGTTGTAGCGGCGACCGGCCAGCATGCGGCCGGTGTGCTCGTCGACGATGAGCACCTCGCCGTCCATGACGACGTACTCCTTGTCATTGCGGAACAGCTCCTTGGCCTTGATGGAGTTGTTGAGGAAGGAGATGAGCGGGGTGTTGACCGAGTCGTACAGGTTGTCGATGCCCAGGTGGTCCTCGACCCTGGTGATGCCGGGCTCGAGCACCGAGATGGTGCGCTTCTTCTCGTCGACCTCGTAGTCGACGTCCTTGCGCATCGAGCGCGCGATGGTCGCGAACTCGGCGTACCACTTGACCTCGTCCTGCGTCGGGCCGCTGATGATGAGCGGGGTCCGCGCCTCGTCGATGAGGATCGAGTCGACCTCGTCGACGACGGCGAAGTTGTGGCCGCGCTGGACGCAGTCCTCGATCGAGTCGGCCATGTTGTCGCGCAGGTAGTCGAAGCCGAGCTCGTTGTTGGTGCCGTAGGTGATGTCGCAGGCGTAGGCCTCGCGACGCTCCGCCGGGCGCATCGACGGCAGGATCACGCCGACCGTGAGGCCGAGGAAGTGGTGCACGCGGCCCATCTGCTCGGACTGGAACTTCGCGAGGTAGTCGTTGACCGTGACGATGTGGACGCCCTTGCCCTCAAGGGCGTTGAGGTAGGACGGCAGCACGGCCACCAGGGTCTTGCCCTCACCGGTCTTCATCTCGGCGATGTTGCCGAGGTGCAGCGCCGCGGCGCCCATCACCTGGACGTCGAAGGGACGCATCCCCAGCACCCGCTTGGAGGCCTCCCGCACGGTCGCGAACGCCTCGGGCATGATGTCGTCGAGCGTCTCGCCACCGTCGAGCCGCTTGCGGAACTCGTCGGTCATGCCGCGCAGCTCGTCGTCGCTCATCGCGACGAAGTCGTCCTCGATGGCGTTGACGGCCTTGGCGATCGCCTCCAGCTGGCGCAGGATCTTGCCCTCGCCGATGCGGAGGAGCTTGTCGATGATGGCAGGCACGGTGATGCGACTCCGTTGGCTGTGATGGGTCGTACGACGGTCGGGGCGGCCGGAGGGCCGTCGATCATGCTACCCACGCCGCCCAGCGGCCGCGGCAACGGCGGCGAGGACCGGCGCCAGGTCGCCACGCGGAGCCACCACGACGTCGTCGAGGTCCAGCCACCTGGCGAGCCTGCGCAGCTCGCTCGCCAGCTCCTCCGCCGTCTCCCCCGGCGCGCCGGGCTCGGCGTACGCGCCCTGCACGAGGAGGCGGCGGGTCGCCCGGTCGGCCTTGAGGTCGACCCGCGCGACGATCCGGTCGCCGAGGAGGAACGGCAGCACGTAGTAGCCGTGCACCCGCTTGTCGGCAGGGACGTAGATCTCGATGCGGTAGGAGAAGTCGAAGAGCGTCTCGGCGCGCGAGCGCTCCCACACCACCGGGTCGAAGGGCGAGAGCAGGGCACGCGCCCCGACCCGCCGCGGCAGTCGCGCGTCGCGGTGGAGGTACGCCGCCCTGGTCCAGCCCGGCACGGTCACCGGCACCAGCTCGCCGGCCTCCACGAGGGTCTCGACCGCGGCCCGCGTCTCGGCCACCCCCATCCGGTAGTAGTCGGCCAGGCAGCGCACGGTCGCCACGCCGTGCGACCGCGCGGCGCGGCGCACGAGCTCGAGGTCCGCCTCGGCCTTCGAGGGCGTCGGGGCCGCGAGCACCGAGGCCGGCAGCACCCGCTCCGGGACGTCGTACAGGACCTCGAACTGGGAGTTGCGCCCCGCGATCGCGACGTCGCCGACGAGGAAAAGGAAGTCGAGCACCTTGCGGGCCTGGGACCAGTTCCAGCCCCAGTGCTCCTTGGTGCGCGGGCCGTCGGAGAACTCCTCCTCCAGGTCGCGCGCGGTCACCGGTCCGCGGTCGCGGACCGCCGCCAGCACGCCGGGCTCCAGCGTCGGGTCGGCGGTGAACCCCCACTTGCCGCGCTGCTCGCGGTAGCCCGCCATCCGGTGCTGCATGACCGGCCAGAGGTCGACGGGCATGAACGCCTGGACGTGCGCCCAGTACTCCACCATCCGCCGGGGACGGCGCTGCGACGCCCGCCGCAGCAGGTCGACGTCGTAGGCGCCCATCCGCGAGTAGAGCGGCATGTAGTGCGCCCGCTGGAGCACGTTGACCGAGTCGACCTGGAGCACCCCCGTGCGGGACAGGGTGCGCTCGAGCGTCCTCATCGACGGGGTCGCGTGCGACCGGTCGGTGAAGCCCTGCGCGGCGAGCGCGATCCGGCGTGCCTGGAGGGTGGTGAGCGACTCCGTCACGGGAGGTCGAGCAGCTTTTCCTTCATCGCGTACATCACGGCCTCCATCCTCGAGTGGAGCTGGAGCTTCTCGAGGATGTTGCGGACGTGGTTCTTGACGGTGTTCTCGGAGATGAACAGCTCCTTGGCCACCTCGCGGTTGTTGAGACCACGTGCGACCAGGCGCAGCACCTCGAGCTCGCGCTCGGTGAGCTTGAGCGCGGTGCTCTGCTCCTTGTCGGGCTTGGACATCTGCTTGAACTCGTCGATCAGCTTGACCGCCATCGACGGGCTGATCAGCGACTGGCCCTCGTTGACGACCCGGATCGCCTGCGCGACCTCCTCGATCGAGGAGTCCTTGAGCAGGTAGCCCGACGCGCCGTTCTTGACGGTCTCGTAGAGGTCGCCCTCCTCGTCGGAGACCGTCAGCATGATGATCTTGGCCGACGGGACGGCCTCCTTGATCGCGCGGCAGGCCTCGACACCCGTGCGCCGCGGCATCCGGACGTCGAGCAGCACCACGTCGGGCGCGAGCGTGGTGGCCAGCTCGGTGCCGACGATGCCGTCGTCGGCCTCCCCCACGACCTGGATGTCGGTGTCCTGCGCGAGCAGCATGGTCAGCCCTCGCCGGAACAGCTCCTGGTCGTCAACGACCAGGACTCGGATCGGCTCATGGGGGTTGGTGCCTGGGACACCCGTTGCCTCGGTCACCCGCGCATCATTGCAGAACTCGTGACCGAGGCAACAGGAGCCATGGGTCAGCGGTCCAGGTCCAGGGAGATCACGCCGTAGTCGTAGCCGCGGCGGCGGTAGACGACCGAGGGCCTCTCGCTCTCCTTGTCGACGAAGAGGTAGAAGTCGTGCCCGACGAGCTCCATCTCGTAGAGCGCCTGGTCCAGGGTCATGGGCGTGGCGCCGTGGGACTTCTCCCGTACGACGAGCGGTCCGTCGCCGGTGACGGTGATCGGTCCGACCTGGCGCTCGGTGACCGTCTCGGTGTCGTCCTCGTCGGTCGTGGTGGGCTCGGGGAGGTCGGCGAGGGCCTCCCCCACCGACACCGGGGTGTGCCGGCCGTGGTGCACCCGGCGGCGGTCGGCCGCGCGGCGCATCTGGGCGGCCATCTTGTCCATGGCGAGGTCGAGTGCGCCCATCTTGTCCGCCGCGGCGGCCTCGGCGCGGATCACCGGCCCCTTGGAGAAGGCGGTCAGCTCGACGCGCACCGCGCGGTCGTGCTGACGGGGATTGCGTTCCTGCTCCACCTCGACCTGTACTCGCATGATCCGGTGGTCGTGCTTCTCAAGCCTGGCGAGCTTCTCCGAGACGTGCTCGCGGAACCTGTCCGACACCTCGCAGTGTCGTCCGGTGACCACAACATCCATGTGAACCTCCTGGTAGCAGGACTACTTCATCGGCCCACCCGCGCGGCGAGGGACCGGGTCGGGCCCGTGTCCTGGCCACCGGTGGGATGGAGTCCGCCCGGCCGACCTGGTCTTCGTCCCCACAGTCGCCTGCTGGGGCTTCCGCAACTTGGATGTCACTACCGGCCCTCTCCCGACCACCGTCGTGTCTGACGACGGCTGCGAGGCAGGACTTACGTCTAAGCCGCACCGTGATCGGCTGTCTCCAGCCTTACGTGGGCCGTTTTGCCTGCGACTGGCATCGGCTTGCCATCCGGATGACTGTGCGGTCCCTGGCGGGCGCACAGGTGTCCGGGTGACGCAACCACGGACCCGGACGGACTCCATGCACAGACGCTAGCCCCTCCCCGGTGCGGGGCCAAGGGACGGGGGTCCGGAATGGGACGGGCTGACCGTCCCGACCTCCGGAAGGCGTCGCCGGGTGGCCGCGACGACCGCCACGGCGGCGGGTTCGAGGCCCACCGCCGACAGGGCCCGCTGCGCCTCCCGTGCCGTCGCACCGGTCGTCAGCACGTCGTCGCACAGGACCACCCGTGCCCTCGTACGCCGCGCGGCGAGGCGCCGCAGGCCGGGCGCCGGGCAGCACATCGAGCCCGCCAGGTTGGCGGCGCGCTCGGTGGCCGTGAGGCCCGCCTGATCGACCACGCCGCCCCGGGAGACGAGCAGGGCGGCGCCCAGGGCGTCGTACGACTCGCGGACGAGGACGCGGACGGCGCCCCGGACGAGGGCGCCCGTGGGGTCGTAGCCGCGGCGGCGGCTCGAGCCGGGACGCGACGGGACCGGCACGAGCACCAGCGGGGTGCCGTCGGGCGGTCCCGCCGCCGCGCGCACCGAGACCGCCAGCAGGCCGGCGAGCACCCGGGCCAGGGACCACTGCCCGCGGTCCTTGTGCCCGACGACGAGGGCGCGCAGGGTGTCGGCGTACTCCCCGGTCGCCCATGGCGGGACCAGTCCGGCCGGCACCGGGCTGGGCCAGCTCCGGACCGCGGTCGTCGGCAGGACGGCGCGGCACGACGGGCACAGCATCCGCCCCGGCCGCGAGCAGCCGACGCAGGTGCTCCCGGTCAGCAGGTCCAGGGCCGCGTCACGCACGGCCCCATCGGACCAGCGCGGCCGGGCGGGCTCAAGGCCCGGTTCCCCGCCTGTGGAGGGCGGACTCAGCCGGCGTAGGTCAGCGAGGTCAGGCCGGCGGGGAGCGCGGACAGGGGCCGAGTGGGCGCGGTCAGGTCGATGATCTCGCGACCGGCGACGACGTAGACCTCGGCTCCCTCCACCGGGGAGCCCACCAGGTGGCGGAAGGCGCCGCGGACGCGGCTGGACCCGGAGGTCACCACCTCGCCGGGCGCGCCGTCGACGGAGACGGTCCGGACCTGGGAGAGGTCGTCGGTGATGTCGGAGAGCACGGACACCGTCGTCGGCGTGCGCCACGCGATGTCGCGGACCTGGCCGGACGCATCGGGCTGGTAGGCGAGCCGACGGGCGCGGGTGGCGCCCAGCACCCGGCCGGCGTCGCCGTGGAGGACGCGGGCCGCGACGACCCGGTCGCCGTCCGCGCCCGCGACCACGGCCACCAGCCGGCTGCCGTCGCGCGACACCAGGAGCTGCTCGACGTCGCGGCCGCTGACGCCGGGGACCTGGACGGAGCGGGCCCGGGTGCCGGTCACGACCAGCACCTGCGCGCGTCCCCCGGCCCGGTCCAGCAGCCACATGCGGTCGGCGAAGTCCCAGGCGGGCGGCAGCAGGTCGCCGGCGCCGCTGACGACCTGGACCGCCGTGCCCTCCTCGTCGTCCACCGGGGCCACCAGCACCCCGGTCCCGTCGCCGGAGACCCCGGCCACCCGGCTCCCCTCGAGGTTGACGCCGATCGACCGGATGCCGAGCCGCTCGGTCCCCATCGGGCCGGAGGTGGCGAGCAGCGAGGAGGCCGCCCCGCGCACCACGCGCCCGTCGACGAGGCCGAAGACGTCCCCGGTGGACTGGGCCCCGGTCGGGTCGTAGGCGCTGCCGACGTCGAGGTCGACCTGGGTGGCGCCGCCGGGCAGGCCGAGCTCGCGGTCGCCGATGGTGAGCTGCACGGCCCGGATCCGCGGCTCCTGCCGCAGCGTCCAGATCAGCTGGGTCAGCATCAGCTGGCCGACGACCTCGTCGACCGCCTCGGGGTCCCCGTCGAGGGAGACCTCGGCGATTCCGGCCGAGGTGATGGGCACCGGACCGGAGGTGCTGAACCCCGGCGGGAAGAACGTGCGCGCCACCCGCGGGTCGGTCCCCTCGTGCGGCAGCAGGCCGGGCACGAGGGCCGAGGCCACCTGCTCCCCCTCGGGGACGTAGACCGGCTCGGGGACCAGGATCCCGGCGGTGGGGTCGAAGAGGTAGAGGGAGGCGCGGCGGTAGAGGGTCTCGAACCACGACTCGGGGACGACCAGCGCGTCCGGGACCTCCGAGATGCGCCACTCGCCGTCCTCGGAGGTGAGCGAGAACTCCATCGTCACCCCGTCCCGCGAGCGCTGCCAGGCGCCGCGGTCGTCGTAGACATTGATCGACGACATCGGGACCTGGACGGTCAGGTCCCCTCCGACGGGGTCGCCGAGCTCGCCGTAGGTGACGATGGCGTCGTCCGGCTGCCACGACTGCTGGGCATCCTGGCTGAGGAACTGGCGCGCGACGCTGGTCGTGATCGGCGTCGCCTTCATCGCCTCGAGGAAGTGCGCGACGATCTCGACGGCCGACTCCCCGGGCTGCGGCGGACGCGGGTCGAACCCGATGCCCGGCGGCGACGACACCTCGGTCGAGGTCTGGACCTCGGTGACGGGGCCGTCCGTGGGCATCCGCACGCACGCCGACAGCAGGAGGACCACGGCGAGCACGCCCGCGACCCGGGCCGGCCCCCTCATGCCGACTCCAGGGCGTCGGTGGGCACCAGCGGCAGCGGGCTGTGGCGCAGCGGCTGGGAGAGGCGGCGCGGCAGCGTGAGCCGGAACTGGGCGCCCTCGCCCGGGCGACCCCATGCCTGGAGCCAGCCGCCGTGGAGGTGGGTGTCCTCCAGCGAGATCGACAGCCCCAGCCCGGTGCCGCCGCTGGTGCGGGCGCGCGCCGGGTCGGCTCGCCAGAAGCGGTTGAAGACCATCGCGGACTCCCCCGGCCCCAGGCCCACCCCGTGGTCGCGCACGGCGATCGCCGCGGAGTGGTCGTCGCCGGCCACCAGCAGGTGGATGGGCCGCCCCTCGGCGTGGTCGATGGCGTTGGTCACCAGGTTGCGCACGATCCGCTCGACCCGGCGGGGGTCGGCCTCGGCCAGGCAGGCGCGGTCGGGGGCGCGCACCACCACCTGGGTGTGCCGCTGCTCCGCGAGGGCCCGGGTCATCTCGACGACCCGGCGGGCCACGACGACGAGGTCGACGTCCTCGGCCTCGAGCACCGCCGCCCCCGCGTCGAACCGGCTGATCTCCAGCAGGTCGGCGAGCAGGGTCTCGAAACGGTCGAGCTCGACCTGAAGGAGCTCGGCGGCCCGGGCGGTGACCGGGTCGAAGCTGGCCCGGGCGTCGTGGAGCACGTCGCCGGCCATCCGCACCGTCGTGAGCGGCGTACGCAGCTCGTGGGACACGTCGGAGACGAACCGGCGCTGGAGGCGGCTCAGCTCCTCGAGCTGGCGGATCTGGCGCTGGAGGTTGGAGGCCATCTGGTTGAACGACGTGGCCAGGCGGGCCAGGTCGTCCTCGCCGCTGACTCGCAGGCGCTCCTGGAGCTGACCCGCAGCCAGCCGCTCGGCGACCCGGCGGGCCATCCGGATCGGGGTCACCACCTGACGAGCCACCAGCCAGGCGAGCCCGGCGACGAGCAACAGCAGGAGGATGCCGGCCGTGAGCAGCGCCCGGGTCACCAACGCCATGGTCTGGCGCTCCTCGTCGAGGGACCAGACGTAGTAGAGCGTGTAGGTGTGGTCGTCCGCCGGCAGCGTGACCTGGCTGCCGACGACCACGCCGGGGCCCTCCGGCAGGCCCGGGACCGGCCGGGTGGTCTCGATGTCGGTGTAGGTCCACGCGGTGGCGGCGGGCTCGTCGAAGTGCTGCTGCAGCGTCTCGGGGACGGTGGCGGTGTCGAGCCCCTGGGTGAACTGGGCGCCGCCGTCGACCAGCCGGCTGCCCGTGCCGATCGCCGGGGACAGGATCACCGCGAAGCCGCGGGCGCCGCCGCGGGAGATCAGCGGCTGGATCAGGTCCTCGCGCTGGCCGGCCTCGTCGACGTCGGTCCCGGGCTCGGCCGCGAGCTGCGCGCGTGCCTGGGTGGTCTCGTTCTCCACCTCGGCCACCACCTGGTCCACGCGGTTCTGCAGCAGCCCCTCGCGGGTCTGCTGGACGAGGAACCACCCCACGATGCTCACGACCAGCGCGGACAGCAGCACCGTCGAGGCGATGACGCGGGCCTGCACCGACCGGCGCCAGAAGGTCAGCGCACGGCGCAGCCCGTAGGAGACGCGGTCGAGCGTCGGCTGCAGCCCCGGGGGCGAGGACAGGGTGGACATGGATGCCGGGGCCGGACTAGGCCGTGCCGGCCTTGTAACCCACGCCTCGGACGGTCACCACGATCTCGGGGTTCTCGGGGTCGTGCTCGACCTTGGACCGCAGGCGCTGCACGTGCACGTTGACCAGCCGGGTGTCGGCGCTGTGGCGGTAGCCCCACACCTGCTCGAGGAGCACCTCCCGCGTGAAGACCTGCCACGGCTTGCGGGCGAGGCAGACCAGCAGGTCGAACTCCAGCGGCGTCAGGTTGACCGGCTTGCCCGCGCGGGTGACGGAGTGGCCGGAGACGTCGATGGCCAGGTCGCCGATGGTGAGGGCCTCGGAGACGGGCGCCTCGTTGCGGCGCACGCGCGCGCGGATCCGGGCGATGAGCTCCTTGGGCTTGAACGGCTTGACGATGTAGTCGTCGGCCCCGGACTCGAGGCCGACGACCACGTCGACGGTGTCGCCCTTGGCGGTGAGCATGACGATCGGCACGCCGGACTCGGCGCGGATCTCCTTGCAGACGTCGATGCCGTCCTTGCCGGGCAGCATCAGGTCGAGGAGGACCAGGTCGGGCCGAAAGCTCCGGAACGCGTCCAGCGCCTCGTCACCGCGACCCACGACCTGGCTCTCGAAGCCCTCCTGCCGCAGCACCAGGGAGAGCATCTCCGCCAGGGACGAGTCGTCGTCGACGACGAGGATGCTGCCCCGGGTGGGGAGCTCGGCAGGACGTGTCATGCCGCCCAGTCTGCCTCAGTAACGGTAGTGCTCGGGCTTGAACGGCCCCTCCACGTCGACACCGATGTAGGCGGCCTGCTCCTTGGTGAGCTCGGTGAGCTCCACGCCCAGGGCGGCGAGGTGGAGGCGGGCGACCTCCTCGTCGAGGTGCTTGGGCAGCACGTGCACGCCGACCTCGTACTCGTCGGTCTTGGAGAAGAGGTCGACCTGCGCCAGCACCTGGTTGGTGAAGGAGTTGGACATCACGAACGACGGGTGGCCGGTCGCGTTGCCCAGGTTGAGCAGGCGACCCTCGCTCAGCACGATGACCTTCTTGCCGTCCGGGAAGATCCACTGGTGGACCTGCGGCTTGATCTCGTCCTTGACGATGCCCGGGATGCGGGCGAGGCCGGCGATGTCGATCTCGTTGTCGAAGTGGCCGATGTTGCCGACGATGGCCTGGTTCTTCATCCGCTCGAAGTGCTCGACGGTGATGATGTCGAAGTTGCCCGTCGTGGTGATGAAGATGTCGGCGGTGTCGACGACCGAGTCGAGGCGCTTGACCTCGTAGCCGTCCATCGCCGCCTGCAGAGCGCAGATCGGGTCGATCTCGGTGACGATGACGCGGGCGCCCTGGCCGCGCAGCGACTCCGCGGAGCCCTTGCCGACGTCGCCGTAGCCGCACACGACCGCGACCTTGCCGCCGATCATCACGTCGGTGGCGCGGTTGATGCCGTCGATGAGGCTGTGGCGGCAGCCGTACTTGTTGTCGAACTTGGACTTGGTGACCGAGTCGTTGACGTTGATCGCCGGGAAGAGCAGCGAGCCCTCCTTGAACCGCTCGTAGAGGCGGTGCACACCGGTGGTGGTCTCCTCGGTGACGCCCTTGATGCCGGCGGCGATGCGGGTCCAGCGCTGCGGGTCGGCCTCGAGCGAGCGGGCCAGGACGCGCAGCACCTCCTTGTACTCCTCGTTGTCGGTGGAGTCCTGCGGCGGGACGACGCCCGCCTTCTCGAACTCGACACCCTTGTGGACGAGGAGGGTGATGTCGCCGCCGTCGTCGAGCAGCATGTTGGGCCCGACCGGGTTGCCGTCGGCGTCGGTGAAGGCGAAGACCTTCTCGGCCTCGTCCCAGTACTGCGCGAGGGTCTCGCCCTTCCAGGCGAACACGGGCGTGCCGGCGGGCGCGTCCACGGTGCCGTCGCGACCGACGACGACCGCGGCGGCCGCGTGGTCCTGGGTGGAGAAGATGTTGCAGGTGGCCCAGCGCACGTCGGCACCGAGGTCGACGAGGGTCTCGATGAGGACGGCGGTCTGGATCGTCATGTGCAGCGACCCGGCGATGCGGGCGCCGGCGAGCGGCTTGTCCGCGCCGTAGCGCTCGCGCATGGCCATCAGGCCGGGCATCTCGTGCTCGGCGAGGGCGATCTCCTTGCGGCCGTAGTCGGCCAGGCTGAGGTCGGCGACCTTGAAGTCCATCAGTTGTCTCCTGAAGTCTTTGGTGGAGCGCGTCTGCGCCGCACATCTGTGCGTCGTCGGGATCTCCCGCGCGGACCTCAGAAGCGTATGACCGGGCTCACCGATTCGGAGAATCCTCGACGGGGCCCTGACCGCCCTCCGCACCGGCCTCGGCCGGGTCCGCTGCGTGGTCCACCGCGTGGTCCACCGCGTCCCCGGTGTGGTCCCCGGCGCGGTCCCCGGTGTGCTCCTCGGCGTGGTCCCCGGAGCCGTGGCCGCCCCCGATGCCGAACGCGTGCAGGACCGCCAGCACGATGCCGCCGACGACGAGTCCGACGACCGCCGACACGAGGGTGTTGACCACCCACCCGGCGAGGCTGCCCAGGGCGCCGCCGACCGCGTCGTGGACGGCCTCCTCCCAGTGGTGGACGAGGTCGTACGGCGCGTGGAGCACGTCGCCGAGCGCTGTGCCCCCCAGGAGCCCGCCGTCGTCGCCGATCTCGTAGAGGCTGACGAGGAAGATGTGGCCACCGACCCACAGCATGGCCAGCGTGCCGATGAGCGATATCGCGGCGAGCAGCCGGGGCATGGCCCCCACCAGGGCGTGGCCGACGCGCTGCGCCGCCGCGGAGGACTTCAGGGTCAGGTGAAGGCCGACGTCGTCCATCTTCACGATCAGCGCCACCACGCCGTACACCAGGACGGTGATCATGATGGCCACCACGGCCAGCACGATCGCGCGCATCCAGATGCTGGCGTCGGGGTCTGAGCCGACGACCTCCTTGAGCGCGATGACCATGATCTCGGCGCTCAGGATGAAGTCGGTGCGGACGGCCTGGGCGATGGTCCGCTGCTCGTGCTCGGGGGTGAACTCGCCCTGCGGCGAGACGTCCTCCTCGGCCTCCGTGTGGTGGCCGCTGACCTTCTCCCACACCTTGTGGGCGCCCTCGTAGGCGAGGAAGCCACCACCGAAGATGAGGATCACGGGCAGCAGCTCGGGCAGGAACTGCCCGAGGAGCACGGCCGCGGGCAGGATGAAGAGCAGCTTGTTGCGCAGCGAGCCGATCGCGATCTTCTTGATGATCGGCAGCTCGCGCTCGGCGGCGGAGCCGTGGAGGTACTGCGGGGTGACCGCCGTGTCGTCGACCACCACGCCCGCGGCCTTGGCGCTCGCGCGGCCGGCGGCCGCGCCGACGTCGTCCACGCTGGCCGCCGCGATCCGGGCCAGGGCGGCGACGTCGTCGAGCAGGGCGAAGAGTCCGGCGGCCATCAGGCGAGCTCCCTCGTGTCGGTCACCGGCCCAGCCTATCCGCGGGACACGCCCGCCCCGGACCTGGCGAGGTCCGGGAGGACGGGTCGAGGGACGACAGACACGACGAGGGCGGCCGGGGAGATCCCCGGCCGCCCTCGTGGACGTGTCGTGCGCGTCAGCCCTGCAGGCCGAGCGCGAACTGCACGCCGCCCTCCTGGTCGACGCTGGCGTCGAGGACCTTGTCGTCGAGCTCCTGCGCCGATCCGGCGTCGAGGTAGACCGTGGCGCCGTCCTGCTGGACCGTCGCGTCCCCCGGCTGGGGGCCGTCGGTCGAGCTGATGGCGAAGGCGGGCTCCGGCGTCGCCTCGAGGGCGATCCGCAGGCCCGCGGCGTCGGCCTCGCTGGACTGGTGGGTGATCTCACGGACGATCGTGCTGGCGTTCTGGGTGAGGGTGAGCACGAGCTCTCCTTCCACAGAGGTCAGGGACTCCTCCACCGTTGCAGGCACGGGCGCACAGCACAAACCCGGGGGGGCCGCAGGGGCGGGATCAGTCCGAGGTGAAGCCGATCCGGAGGTACTCCGCGGCGTAGGTGCCCTGCAGCACGAGGGAGGCGTAGCGGGCCAGCTCGTTCTCGGCCTCCGTGCTGACGGTCTCGACGAGCACGTCGCGGCGCGCCGCCGCGGCCTGGAGCCGGCCGCGCTGCTCACGCACGACGGGGTCCTCGGCGCCGTCGTCGAGGACCACCAGGAGCGGCCGCCGCTCCGCGGGGGCGTCGCCGTCGGCGAACGGGTCGGCGAACACGTCGCGCGGACGGGCGGCCTCGAGCACCGGGACCAGGTGCTCGGCGTCGCCGGCCAGGGCGGTGCGTCCCGAGGCACGGCGGATGGACTCCGCGACCCGGCGTGCGGCTCGCGCGGCCAGCACCGAACCGCCCCAGACCAGCGGATTGGTGTCGGCGAGGGCGATGGCCAGCATCTTGGCGGGGTTGACGGCCAGGTCGCGGAACGGCGAGCACTGCTCGGCCACGGCGTCCAGCGCGGTGGCCACGTCCTCGGCGTCGGCGCGCGGGCCCAGGCGGACCTGGGCGAGGTAGTCGAGCATCACCACCGCGGTGGCGAGCTGGTCCCCGGTGACCGTGGGCAGGAGCGTGGTGTAGCGGCCGGCCGCGTGCTCGGCGACCATCGAGCCCGCCGGGCACGCGACCACGACCTGGCAGCCACGGCGCACGGCCTCGGCCACGGCCGACGCCGAGCCGCTGTCCGAGCCCTCGGGGGCGAGCATCACGACCAGGTCCAGGCTGCCCGCCCACCCCGGCAGGGCCGGTCCGGGCCACGCGACGAACGGCACGGGGCACCACGGCTCGAGCACGGCGCGCAGGAGGCGGGAGTCGGGACCGGCGGCGATGACCGCACGGGGCTGGTCCACCCCCTGCTGGCCGGCGATCGCCGCGGCCGTGGCCGCGGAGGCGTCGTGGGCCTCGCGCCGTACCCGTGCCCCGCTCTCGGCGAGCGCCCGCAGCGGCAGGTCGTGGGCGGCCAGGACGCGCTCGTCGTCGAGCCTGGACTCGTCGAACCACATGGCCATGGCGATCAGGCCGGCTTGCGGGCCTCGTCGACGAGCAGCACCGGGATGTCGTCCCTGACCGGGTAGGCCAGGCCGCACGCGGTGCAGACGAGCTCGTCGGTGCCCTCCTCGAGCTGCCCGTGGCAGTCGGGGCAGACGATGATCTCGAGCAGCTGGGGGTCGATGTTCACGAGTGGCTCCTGATGGTGGTGAGGACCTCGTTGCGGATCCGCTCCATCGTGGCGCGGTCGCGGCCTTCGGCGTTGAGCCGCAGCAGCGGCTCGGTGTTGGACGGGCGGACGTTGAACCACCAGTCGTCATGGGCCACGGTGAGCCCGTCGAGCCGGTCGGCGGTCACGCCGTCGTGGTCGGCGTACGCCTTCTCGATCGTCTCGACCACGGCCGTCTGGTCCGCGACGGTGGAGTTGATCTCTCCGCTGACGACGTAGCGCTCGTAGTCGGCGAGGAGCGCGCTCAGCGGCTGCTCGGTCTCGGCCAGGGCGGCCAGGGCGTGGAGCGCGGCGAGCATCCCGGAGTCGGCGCGCCAGAAGTCGCGGAAGTAGAAGTGCCCGCTGTGCTCGCCACCGAAGATCGCCCCGGTCTCGGCCATCGTCGCCTTGATGTAGGAGTGGCCGACCCGGGTGCGCACGGGCGAGCCGCCGAGGTCGGTGACGATCTCGGGCACCGCACGGCTCGTGATGAGGTTGTGGATGATCGTCGCCCCGGGCTCCTTGGCGAGCTCGCGCGAGGCGATCAGCGCGGTGAGCGTCGAGGGCGACACCGCCCGGCCCTGCTCGTCGACCAGGAAGCAGCGGTCGGCGTCGCCGTCGAAGGCCAGGCCGATGTCGGCCCGCTCGTCCAGCACCCGCCGCTGGAGGTCGACGAGGTTGGCCGGCTCGATGGGGTTGGCCTCGTGGTTGGGAAAGGTGCCGTCGAGCTCGAAGAACATCGGCACCAGCTCGATCCGCTCGGAGCCGATGCGGTCGAACACCGCGGGGGCGGTGAGCCCGGCCATGCCGTTGCCGGCGTCGACGACGACCTTGAGCCGGCGCCCGTCCACCGGAGCGAGGTCGAGGAGGTGGGCGGCGTAGGCCGCGAGCACGTCCTCCTGCGTGATGCTGCCCGGCGTGGACGCGGGCCGGTGGCCGCCCCGCACCACGCTGTCGCGGATCTCGGCGAGGCCGGTCTCGGAGCCGATCGGCACCGCACCCGCGCGGCACATCTTCATCCCGTTGTAACCCGCGGGGTTGTGGCTGGCGGTGAACATCACGCCGGCGTGGCCGAGGTGTCCCGAGGCGAAGTAGAGCTGGTCGGTGCTGGCGAGGCCGATCATCACCACGTCCGCCCCCGCCTCGGTCGCGCCCGCGGCGAAAGCACCGGCCAGGCCGGGCGAGCTGGGGCGCATGTCGTGGCCGACGACCACCACCGGCGCTCCGACCACCTCGACGAACGCGGCGCCGGTGGCGCGGGCGAGGTCCTCGTCGAGCTGGTCCGGGACGGTTCCGCGGACGTCGTACGCCTTGAAGATGGCGTCGACGTTGGCCGCGTCGAGGGTCGATCCGTGCGTCGACGAGGGGGAAGGTTCGGGCATGGCCGCAGCCTAGACGTCGTGGAGCTGGTGCGGGCGTGGCGGGCACGCTCGGGCGCCGGACCGACCTCGGCGGAGGGTGGCTGACCGCCGCCCGCACGGCCGACGGCTGGCGCGGTGGAGCACGCGGCTGCGGCTGCCGAGGCCTCGCCTGCGTGTGCGTGGCGTCTCAGCGCGGCATCCGGACATGCCGGTGCCCCCGCCGATGTCGCCGTGGCGGGGTGCGGGGCGGGGTGGCTACTGGTCCGGCGGGCGCAGGTCCGGTCGGTCGTATTGCTGGTCGCTGCCCGCGGTCCCGGATCCCGACCCGGGTTCGGGCCAGGCGCGTCCGGTGCACCGGCTGCCGGTGTGGTCGCGTCGGTAGGTCCAGCCCAGCGGGCTGGTCCACTCGAACACGCCCGGCTCGGTCATCCGGTAGCGCCAGCGGCCCTTAGTCTTGAGCCGATGATGGCGGCGGCACAGGGCGGCGAGGTTGTCGGTGCTCGTTTGTCCGCCGCGGTCGGGATGGTCGTGGTCGTAGGGCACGACGTGGTCGATGTCGCCGTGCCGGGCGTTGCGTCCGCACCACGGGAAGACGCACGTCCCGTCGCGGACGACCACGTAGTCCCGCATGGCGGCGGTGGGCGTGTAGCCCTTCGTCTCCAACCGTTCGCGCAGGTCGATGACCGGCTTGACGGCCACCGCAGCGTCGGGACGGCCACACCAGGCGCGGACCTGCTCCACCGACAGGAGCCGTTGGCCGGCCTGCTCGACCCGCGCACACAACGCCTCGCCGGTCCCAGACCCTGTCCCATCCAGGCCGGTGATGGCATCGGCGGACAGGTGCGCATAGATGACGATCTGCGTCACCGGCGTGGCCGGAGCCGGCGGCTTCGAGGTCTCGACCGCCGAAGAATCCTCGTCGTCGAAGCCGAGGGTCAGCTGGCGGCGGGCGAGGTCGCCCAGCGCGGTGGCCCGGCGGCCGTCGACGGTGTCGGTGGACCCGAGCTTCGCGAGGTGCTCGGCGCCGGACGCGACGGCCTCGCGCAGGGCGAGGGCGTCGGGGATCTCCAGGTCCGCCTCCAGGTGCATGGTGCCGTCGAAGGAGACCTGCTGGGTGTCGAAGGTGACGTTGCGCTTGTCCGCACTCTTCTCCAGCGCCTTCTCCACGGCCTCGGGCATGTGACGCACCCGGGCCTCGTCCACCACCCGCCCCAGGGCGGAGGGGGTGAGCCGGTTGGCGCACCAGAACACCTGCTCGTCCACGTACGTCGCGGCCTCGAGAGTGAGGTCCAGGGTGGTCTGCGCGATCACCCGGGCCCGCCACCCCGCCACCAGCCCGGCCTGGACTGCACCCCACAGCCGCGGGAGCCGGTAGGCCACCTCCACGCACTCGGTCAGGAACCGACCAGCGCTGTCGTTGGTGCGGCCGAGCATGGTCGCGAACTCCGGCACACAGAACTCATCGATCGACGGCGATCCCTCACCCGCGAAGGTCTTCGGCGAGGTGAAGCACGCCTCCGCGTGCTCGGGGTCGGCCAGGTGCAGGTCGGCCCAGTGCACGCCCAGCCGCATCATCTCGACGTCCTCGGCAGCAGCCCGATCCCGCGATGCCTTCACCGCACGCAACAGCTTGGCCGGAGTGTCCGGCAGAGCAGGAGCGGCGGGCGTCTTCATGGGTCCTATTGCATCAGGGGCCACCGACAACGCGACGTCGCAGAGAGGCCGCCTGTGGAAAGGGATTCAGGCTTGCTGCGCTCGACGCCTCGACCCCTCCTACCGGAGAGGTCACGGGGGACGACCGGGTGTTCGGCGGCCTCGGCCCGGTCGTCGGCAGCGCGCACGACGGAGATCACCGGGGTCGACCTACAACGACTCGCCGCGGGAGCGAACGGGGACGGCCCCCTCAACCGTCGAGCGTGGGGAAGGTCCAGCGCCCGTCGAGGATCTCGGGGCGCGGCCGGTAGAGGCGGACGAGGTAGTTCCAGCCGTCCGTGAGGGGCAGCGAGTTGGGGCCGTCGCCCCCGAAGCGGACCGTCACGCCACCGTCGTCGTCACGGACGGCGGTGATGCTGTTGACGCTGTAGGCGCCCTGCTCGTTGGGCTCGAAGAAGCCGTCGGCGTTGTAGACCGAGATCGACCAGAAACCGTCCACCGGGACGTCGTCGCGGACCTTCAGCTCGTACGCACCGACCGGTAGGCCGGGGGTGACGCCGACGTAGGTGGCCTCGGTGTCCGGCAGGCCTCCCCAGCCCGCGGCGGTGCCGATGAGGTGGTGGACGGGGTCGACGTCCTCCTTGCGGCCGAAGCTGCGTGCGAAGGACGTCTGGTCGGCAGCGAGCGACAGCAGCGCCGCGCGGGTGCGGTCGAGGCCGGCCGTGTCGTAGTCGGGCATCTCGAACGGGCGCCCGGCACCCGCCTCGACGGCGAGCTGGTCCTGGAGAGCTGCGGCGGCCGTCAGGTCCCCCGGGTCACGGGGGTCGACGAGGGTGCGGGCGGCGACGACGACGTACGGACTCCCCAGCAGGTCCACCGAGAGGTCGTGCCTGCCCGGGTCGTGGACGACCTGGTTGATGAAGTGGTCCTCGTTGACCACCATCACCGACAGGTACCGCCCGCCGGCGTCCGGCACGGTGAGCGTCGCGCCGGCCGAGATGTCGACGACGGCGAAGCTGTAGAGCGTGTCCCGGTTGAGCCGGATCACGGTCTGGTGGTCGACCGAGGCGGGCTGCCGGTGGTGCAGGAGCCGGTTGACTCCACCGGCGTCGCGTTGCAGGTCGGCCAGCATGCGGTGGGTCTCCGCCCGGACGAAGTTGTCGGCGTTGACGCGAATCCGTGGCATGCGCCCGAGGGTGCCGGACGGCCCGACGGGCGACCTCCCCCCTTCCGGGCGAACCCGGCCGCGGCTCAGTCGTTGCTGAGGACCCGCAGGTGTCCGCGCTTGGTGCCGTGCCGCGGGTCGTCGCCGCCGTGGTCGACCGGGCGCGGCGGGGCGGGACGCTCGATCGGGCGGGCGGCCTCGCGCACCGCGTCGGCGAGGGCGAGCAGGTCGTCGGAGGAGGGCCCCTGGGTGGACGGGTCCGGCGCCAGGCGCAGCACCTCCCACCCGCGGGGGGCGGAGAGCCGCTCGCTGTGCACGTCGCAGAGGTCGTAGGCGTGCGGCTCGGCGTAGATCGCGAGCGGGCCCAGGACCGCCGTCTGGTCGGCGTAGACGTAGGTCAGGGTGTTGACCGCAGTGCGACCGCAGGCAGTGCGGGAACAGCGACGGGCGAGGCTCACGCCGCCGACGCTACCCGCCGCGCGGTCGACTCCTGATTAGGCTCGCGGCATGGATGAGCTGCTCCCCCGCCACCGGGTCACGCGCGACCGGCGCGGCCGCGGCATGCGCGGTCCCGGCGTGATGCCCGCGCGCCCCGGCGAGCCCGCCCTGCGGACCGCCCGGGAGCGTTTCGACGACCTGGTGCTGGGCATCGTCACCGAGGTCGACGAGCGGTGGCAGGACCGGCTCGGTCTCGTCGAGTACGCCGTCGAGGACGCACCGATGATCCCCGACGACTGGGGCGACGCCACGGTGCCGCTGTCCTCCCTGGTCCGGGGCACCGGGGGCCAGCCGACCCGGCTGGTGCTGTTCCGGCGACCCATCGAGCACCGGTGCGAGGGTCGTGACGACCTCGAGGCGATGGTGCTCACCGTCGTGGTCGAGCAGGTCGCCGAGCTGCTCGGCCTGCCGCCCGAGGACGTCGACCCGCGGTACGGCGACTGACGCCGCGAGACCTCAGCGCAGCGCCGGGCGCACGTCGGCGACCAGCCCCTCGAGGCGCAGGTCCGACAGCGGGAGGACCGCGAGACCCGGCGGGCCGACCTCGACGGCGGCGACGACCGTGGTGCGCTGGACGACCACGTCGAGCTGCGTGGCGCCGGAGGGCAGCTTGATCCTCGGCGAGGCACCGGGCCCGACCTCGACACGCTCGCGCGCGACCTCGCGGCCGCGCTGGTCACGCAGCGTGTAGGTGACGACCCCCGCCTGCTCGGCGCCGGCGAGCACGAGGCGGGCCGGCCCGCGGGGCAGGACGATGCCGGCGTGGCCCTCGAGCGGCTCGGCGGCCACGGCGTGCGAGAGGTCGCCCGAGGCAAGCGTCCGCATCGCCGCGGTCACCGGCGACGAGGACTCCAGCCGCAGGCCGATGGCGCCCCGTGCCGCTCGGCTCCGCAGCACCCCGGACAGGTCGACGCTCGTCGTGCCCCCGGGCGGGACGGTGACCTCCTCGAGCCCCGCGGGCGTGAACTCGCTGCCCTTGGTCACGACGCGCAGGCCCACCCGCGCCTCGTCGTCGCCGGGGTTGCCCACCGCGAGCACCCGGTCCCCCGGCTTGCCGCCGAGGCCCACGAGGTACGACGTGGTGGCCGGCGCCGCCTGGGCGGGGAGCCAGTCGCGGCTGCGGACGCCCCCGCCCAGCTCGTCGACGAGGTCGGTGACGTGGACGCCGAGGCGGCCCCGGGAGACCACGACCCGCAGGCTGAGGTCGGCACGCTGCGGGACGACCGCCGCGAGGTCGAAACGGACGGTGCGCCCGCCGGGGACGGTGACCCCGCGCATCGCCGGGACGTCCACCGGGCCGTCGGGGCCGAGCACGCCCACGTCGGCGACGGCCGGCCCGCGGTCCGGGTTGGTGAGCTCGAGGACCGAGCCGTGCTCGGCCGAGGCTCCCACCCCGGTGAACCACTGCTCGGGGCTGGGCAGGTCGCACGTGGTCGCCGCGCCGTCGCCGTACCGTCCGGCGACGAGGCCGGCGGCGAGCTCGCCCTCGGCCTGGAGCACCACCGGCCTCCTGGTGGCGTCGCGGGCGGTGCCGTCGAGGGCCAGGGTGTCCTCGGCGGGCTGGCGGATCGCCACGTCGCCGCTGCGTCCGGTCGCGCTGGCCACCGCCACCGTGCCGGCGCCCGGCAGCGCAGCGGGGCACACCAGCGTCGTGCGGGTCAGCGCGACCTCGGCCGGCGGACGGGACGAGGTCTCGTCCTCGACGGGGCCGACCAGGGCCAGCGCGCCGATCGTCAGCAGCGGGATGACGACCGCGAGGAGGTCGAGGGGACCGAAGCGGCGGGTGCGGTCCGGCTGCGCCGCCCGGCGGCCCGGCCGCGGCGTGGGCTCACTCATCACGACCCCTCCTCACGGTGGGCGCGGCCAGGACCAGCACGAGCACGATCGCGGCGACCTGCAGGACGAGCAGGACCAGGCGCGGCCAGGTCGTGCGCCCCTCGACGCCCTCGGCCGACAGCGGGCGGTCGACCCGCCAGGCCCGCGTCGAGCGGTCCTGGGCGCTGGCCTGGTCGAGCCCGGCCGTGGCGTCGAGCCCCGCGGCGACGGTGCCGTCGGCGGGCGACGGCAGGACGACGTACTCGATCCCCGCCCGACCCAGGGACTCCACGAGCTCGCCGGTCGGTGCGGACACGAGCTGCGTCACCTGCTCGGTCAGCTCGACGTCCTCCTCGGCCAGGGCGAGCACCTCGTCCTCGCCCAGCGTCACGCCGTCGCCGCGCAGGATGCGGTAGTCGATGCCCTCGGCCACCGAGCCGCGCAGGACCAGCACGCCGTGCTCGTCACCGAGGAGGGAGCTCTGCTCCATGTAGGCCGGGACGACCGACGCCTCCTCGCGGCCCAGGGCGTCCTCGCCCGGGTCGGCGAGCCACCAGGCGAGGCCGCCGAGGGGCACGAGCGCCGCCGCGACCGCCAGGACGCCGGCGAGCACCCGCTGCCAGGCCGCGTGCCGCTGACCGTCCCGGAGCCGTCGCAGGTAGGCCTCGGCGCCCAGCGCCGTGGCGATGACGGCCAGCCCCTGGAGGACCACGACGAACAGGCCCAGGCTCGGACGGGTCCGCGTGGCCGGCAGGTCGAGGGTGACGAAGCCCAGGCCCGCGACCACGACGGCGGCGGCCAGTGCGACCAGCCAGCAGGCCAGCACCGGGACGCGCGTCGAGCGCGGGACCAGGGCGAGCAGCGCGAGGACACCGAGCAGGGCGCCGATCCACCACGGCGCGCCGAGGTCGCCGAGCCGGCCGGTGAGCAGCCCGACGACGTCGACGTCGTCCCCCGGCAGGCGACCGGCCTCGAGGAGCAGCCCCTCCGCGGAGCCGGTGGTGACCAGCGGGAGGATCCACGGCGCGAGGAGCACCGGCACGGCCGCCAGCGCGACGACCGGGGGTCCCCAGCTGTGCCGGTCCTTGAGCAGCCGGGGCGAGATGAAGGCAGCGACGCCGAGCACGACGGCCGTGGCCAGCACGGCGAAGAGCCAGACACCGGGCACGAAGGCGGCACCGAGCGCCACCAGCAGGGCGGTCCGCCAGGCTGCTCGCCAGCGGCGGTCACGGTCGGGGTCGGCGAAGCCGAGGGCCGCGTGGGCCGTCCAGGGCAGCAGCGCGGCCACGGCGACGGTCCCGAAGCGGCCCTCGCCCCAGGCGCCCGAGGTGGCCGGGACCAGCCCGTAGGTCACCGCACCCCACACGTGCAGCCAGCGCGGCATGTCGCGGGTGTCGACGAGGTGGCCGAGCACGGTCAGCAGCCGCCACATCCCCCAGGCGGCGAACGGCACGGCCAGCAGCATCAGCGCCGACACGACGACGCCGGGACCGCCGAGCAGGCTGCCGACGAACGCGAAGGGCAGCACGTAGGCCGGGGCCGGGACGTCGGTGCCCGACCCGAGCGGGTGGCGGCTCTGCACGTGCAGTTGCCACCACTGCCCCACGTCCGTCGGCACCGGGGACAACGCGCCGCCGGTGATCGACCCCAGGGCCTCGCGCGCCCCCACGACCGCCAGCACGGCGAACAGCGCCAGCACGACGGCGACGGGGCTGGTGAAGAACCGGGCGACCAGGCCGGTGTCCTGGAGGTAGGCCTCCTCGTCGTCCTCGTCGCGCCGGTCGCGCTCGCGGGCGTACGACGCCGTGCCCGGCTGCCTCGCGCGGGCCGCGCGGCGTCGCTCGGCCACGTCCTGCGCCTGGTTGGTGGCCGCCGCCGCGAGGTCGGTCACGAAGTCGAGGCCGTGGCGGTAGGGCAGCCACCGCGGGGCCAGCAGGTGGCGGACGTCGTGCGGCTCCCCGGTCCGCCGCTCGGCACGGGTCCGACGTGCGGCCAGCACCTGCCGCGGGCGGGAGTAGACCGACAGCACGGCCGCCAGCTCGTCGAGCGCCTCGCCCACGGAACGGACGCACAGGAACCCGAGAACCCGCAGCAGCGAGCCGAGGAAGAGACGCACTACCTGCCAGGGCAGGGACCGCGGGGACGCGTTGGCGAGCATCGTGACCAGCGCGGCGCGCCGCTCCTGGTAGTGCGTGTGGCGCCCGGTCAGCGGGGTACGGCGCACGCCGCGGTGCGCCGCCTCGGCGTGGAACGCGACCGCCGCGGGGACGACCAGCGTGGTGTGGCCGGCCTGCGCCGCCCGCCAGCCGAAGTCGATGTCGTTTCCGAAGATCGGCAGCTCGGGGTCGAGGCCGCCGAGCTCGGCGAGGACGCTGCGGCGGACCAGCATGCCGGCGGTGTTGACCGCGAGCACCCGCCGGACCTCGTCGTGCTGTCCCTGGTCGTACTCGCCGCGCTCGAGACCCGTCTCGCGGTGACCCGTGCCGGTGATGGTGAGCCCCACCTCGAGGAGGCGCTTGAGCGACGGCCACTCGCGCAGCTTGGGCCCGAGGACGTCGGCCTCGGGGTGCTCGTCGGCGGCCCGCAGCAGCTGCTCGAGGGCGTCGGGGGCGGGGAGGCTGTCGTCGTGGAGGAGCCAGATCCACTCGTCCTCGGCTGCGCCCCCGGCAGTCCCCTCGGTCGGCGGCAGGTGCTCGAGGGCGTGGGCCACCGCGGCGGGGTAGCCGGTCGACCCGGGGAGCTCGAGGACCGACTCGTCCTCGAACAGTCCGCGCAGCAGGTCGACGCTGCCGTCCCGGCTGCCGGTGTCGACGGCGATGGCGCGGTCGACGGGGCGCGTCTGGCTCTCGAGGCCGTCGAGGACGGCCGGCAGCCACCGGGCCCCGTCATGGCTGACGAGGAGCACGGTGACGGTCACCGGAGCACCCTAGCGACGGCTCGGTGAGGCCCGAAAACGTCGCCGGGAGGGCGTCGTACGACCCCGAAATGCGCGACAGGGCCCGCTGGATCAGCGGGCCCGTCGCGCGTCGTGCATCAGACTGCGCGCTTCTTCAGCTTGCGGCGCTCCCTCTCGGAGAGACCACCCCAGATCCCGAAGCGCTCGTCGTTCATCAAGGCGGACTCGAGACACTCGGTCCGCACCTCGCACGTCAGGCAGACCTTCTTGGCCTCCCTGGTGGATCCACCCTTCTCCGGAAAGAAGGCCTCCGGGTCGGTCTGCGCGCACAGGGCGCGATCCTGCCAACCCTGCTCCTCGGCATCCGGCTCCAGGAGAAACAGTTCTGCTCTCATGGCGTTCGCCCTTTCGACCCTCGTGATGGTGCCCCTCTGGCAGTGAGTGACACTGTGGGAATTACATGCCTGTCGTACACCCGAAGTCAAGCCCAGATCTGATATGGCCCGAACGGGCCATGAGGGCCCCCGGTCGGGTGATGCGCGGTAGGGCAAGGTAGGGCGCATGCAGAAGATTTCGGTGCTCTCCGGCGGGATGGGCGGAGCGACGTTCGTGCGGGGACTGCTCCACGGGATCCGCTCCGGGGCGGTACCCCGCGTGGCCCGCGACGCCGAGGTGACGGTGGTCGCCAACACCGCCGACGACCTGTGGGTCCACGGCCTCAAGGTGTGTCCCGACCTCGACACCGTGATGTACACCCTGGGGGACGGCATCGACCCCGAGCGCGGGTGGGGGCGACGCGACGAGACGTGGAGCACCAAGGAGGAGCTCGCGGCCTACGGCGTGGAGCCGACGTGGTTCGGCCTCGGAGACCGCGACATCGCCACCCACCTCGTGCGCACCCAGATGCTCGAGGCGGGCTACCCGCTGTCCGAGGTCACCACCGCGCTGTGCCGGCGCTGGCAGCCGGGGGTGCGGCTGCTGCCGATGACCGACGACCGGGTGGAGACCCACATCGCGATCGCGGACCCCGACGAGCCGAGCGGCCGGCGGGTCGTGCACTTCCAGGAGTACTGGGTGCGGCTCCGGGCGCAGGTGCCCGCCGAGGCCGTGGTCGTGGTCGGCCAGGAGGCCTCCACCCCCGGTCCCGGCGTGCTGGAGGCGATCCGCGACGCCGACCTGGTCGTGCTGCCGCCCTCCAACCCCGTGGTCAGCGTGGGCACCATCCTCGGCGTGCCCGGCATCCGGGAGGCGGTGACCACCACGGCGGCGCCGGTGGTCGGCCTCTCCCCCATCGTCGGGGACACCCACGTGCGCGGCATGGCCCACCAGGTGCTCACCGCGATCGGTGTCGAGGTCACCGCCGGCGCGGTCGCGCGCCACTACGGCAGCCGCCGCGACGGCGGCGTGCTCGACGGCTGGCTGGTGGACACCCGCGACGAGCACCACGTCGCCGCGGTCCGGGACGCCGGCATCGCCTGCGCGGCGGTGCCGCTGATGATGAGCGACGTCGACGCCACCGCTGCGATGGCCGCCGCGGCCGTCGGGCTGGTGGCATGAGCCGCCTGGAGGTGACGGCCCCCGACGGACTGCCGGAGATCACGGTCGACACCGACCTGGCCCGCGTCATCACCGCCGTCACCGAGCTCGCCGACGGCGACGTCGTGGTCGTCACCAGCAAGGTGGTCAGCAAGGCCGAGGGTCGCGTGCGCGCCGGGGACCGTGACGAGGCGCTGGCCGAGGAGACCGTGCGGGTGGTGGCGAGCCGCGGGGCCACCCTCATCGTCCGCAACCGGCTCGGCCTGACCATGGCGGCCGCCGGCGTCGACGCGTCCAACGTCGGCCTGGGCCAGGTGGCCCTGCTCCCCCTCGACCCCGACGCCAGCGCCCGGCGCCTGCGCGAGGCGCTCCTCGAGCTGACCGGCGCCAACGTCGGCGTGGTCGTCACCGACACCGCCGGGCGGGCCTGGCGCGAGGGGCAGACCGACATCGCCATCGGCGCGGCCGGACTGCTGGTCGCCGAGGACTTCAGCGGTCGCGAGGACCCCTACGGCAACCCGCTCGCCGTGACGCTGCCGGCGGTGGCCGACGAGATCGCCGGGGCGGCCGAGCTGGCCCAGGGCAAGCTCTCCGGGCGTCCCGTGGCCGTGGTGCGGGGTCGCGCGGACCTGGTGCTCGACGCCGGGGACCACGGGACCGGAGCCGTCAGCCTGGTCCGCGCCGACGGCGGCGACCTCTTCGGGTACGGCGCCCGCGAGGCGGTCGTCCGAGCGCTCGCGGGCCACGACGAGGACCGTCGACCCTTCGGCGACCCCGTCCCCGAGCACGAGCTGGCCGGCGCCCTGTCCCGCGCCCTGCGGGGCGAGGTCGCGACCGTCGGGGCCGCGGACGGCGGGGCGGGGGCCGCGTTCCGGCTGCCCGCCCACGCCGACCGGCAGGCCGTCGCGGCCGTGTGCTTCGCCCACGGGTGGGTCCTGGACGGCTGGCGGGACGGTCCGACCCATGTGGTGGCCACCACCTCACCCGTCACTCCGTAGACTCTGCCCCCGACCCTCGCCGGAGCACTGGCCCGCAGTGCTCCGGACCCCCCGACCCGGGAGACACCAGCGCCGTGAGCAAGAAGGACAGGACCGACCGTCAGGCGGTCATCGACTCGATCCGCAAGAAGCAGGCAGGCGCCGAGAGGCGCCGCGGCTTCGCCCTCCTCGGGGCGTGCGTCCTGGTGGCTCTGGTGATCATCGGCGCGGCTGCCTTCCAGCCGATCAAGAACTGGTGGGACCTGCGCTCCTACGAGTCCGAGGCCATCGACGCCATCGGCGCGCCCGCCTCGGACTGCGGCGAGATCACCACCAAGAAGGCCACCGGCAGCCAGGACCACGTCGAGCCCGGCACGCCGATCCAGTACGAGGACTCGCCGCCGGCATTCGGCCAGCACTACAACGTCTGGGACGGCATCGACCGCAAGCTCTACAGCGCCTCCGACCGGCCCGACGTGGGCGAGCTCGTGCACAACCTCGAGCACGGCTACACGATCCTCTGGTACGACGAGACGGTCGCCGGCGACGAGGACATGATGGACGACCTGCGCGGCATCGCCTCCAAGAAGTCGAGCACCACCAACCTGCGCGACAAGTTCAAGGCCGTGCCGTGGACCTCGGAGGACGGCGACCCGTTCCCCTCGGGCCAGCACGTGGCGATGACCCACTGGTCGGTCGGTGGCACCGAGGCCGCCCAGGGCGGCGAGCAGGTGGGCGTCTTCCAGTACTGCTCGGCCCCGAGCGGCGAGGCGCTCGAGGAGTTCATGAAGCAGTACCCCTACATGGACTCCCCGGAGCCGACCGTCCTCTGACGGGGACGATCCCCTCAGGTCAGACCGACGTGGCCGTCCTCGGTGAGGGCGGCCACGATCGATTTCACGTCCTGCGCGCGGGCCCGGGTGGTGACCAGCAGCGCGTCTCCGGTGTCCACGACGACGATGTCCTCGAGGCCCACGACGGCGACGACCCGGTCTCCTGCGGGGACGACCAGGCCGGTGCTGTCGACGGCCCGGACCCGCGTGCGGTCCCCCAGCACGACGAGGCCTTCGTCGCCGGCGGGCAGGAGCGACCGCAGCGACGCGAAGTCGCCCACGTCGTCCCAGCCGAAGGCGCCGGGCACCACCGCCACGCGGCCGGCGGCCGCCGCCGGCTCGGCGACGGCGTGGTCCACCGCGATGCGGGGCAGGGCCCCCCACGCGTCGCCGAGCGTCGCGGGGTCGGCAGCGATCGCCCGGAGCGCGGCGGCGAAGCCGGGGTCGCCCTCGGCCAGCAGGTCCAGCAGGACGGTGGGGCGCACGATGAACATGCCGGCGTTCCAGCGGTAGCCCTGCGCGACGTACGACCCGGCGACCTCCGCGTCCGGCTTCTCGACGAACTCGCGCACCATCCGCACGCCCGGCAGGCCGGCGACCTCGTCGCCGTGGCTGATGTAGCCGAAGCCGGTGGCCGGGTGCGTGGGCTCGATGCCGATGGTCACGAGCCAGTCGGCGCGGGCCGCCTCGACGGCCGTGGCGACCACCGCGTGGAAGCCGGCCGGGTCGCTGATGACGTGGTCGGCGGCGAAGGAGCCCATCACCGCATCGGGGTCGCGGCGCTCGAGGAGTGCGGCGGCCAGCCCGATGGCGGCCATCGAGTCGCGCGCCGAGGGCTCGGCCAGCACGGCCTCCTCCGGCACACCGAGCTGGTCGAGCACCGCGTCGCGGTGCGCCAGGCCGGTCACGACCAGCAGCCGGTCCTCCACGAGCGGTGCGAGCCGGTCGTGCGTGGCCTGGAGGAGGGTGCGCCCGGAGCCGGTGAGGTCGTGGAGGAACTTGGGCGACGAGGCCCGCGACAGGGGCCACAGGCGGGTCCCCGCGCCGCCGGCGGGGACGACGGCCCAGAAGTTGTCGAGCGGCGAGCGGAGCGGGGTCATGGCCGGAGGTTATGCCACGGGCCGTCGCGTGCCGCGCACTGCCTAGGCTGGGCGGGGTGACCACCTTCGACTCCGTCCTGCGCGCCCAGCTGGCCCGCGACCCGGGCCGCCCGCTCGTGACCTGGTACGACCACGCGAGCGGCGAGCGCGTCGAGCTCTCGGTCACGACGTACGCCAACTGGGTGGCCAAGGCCGCGAGCCTGCTCGTGGAGGAGGGCGACCTCGAGCGCGGCATGCGGTTGCGCATCGACCTGCCTGCGCACTGGCTGGGGCCGGTGTTCCTCGGGGCCGCGTGGACGGTCGGTCTGGTCGTCACCTCCGACGACGACCCGGACGCGGTCGTGTGCGGCCCGGACACCCTCGACGCCTGGGCCGCGCGGGCGGACGACCTCGTCGTCCTGGCGTGCAGCCTGCTGCCGCTCGGAGTCCGCTTCGCGTCCCCCGTCCCCGCGGGCGTGCACGACGTCGGGGTGGAGATCTGGTCCCAGCCCGACGCGTTCGCGCCCTACGACCCGCCGACCGGCGAGGACGCGGCGAGTGACGGTGCCTACGGCACGGTCACCCAGGACGGGCTCATGGAGGCGGCCGCCGCCGGGAGTCTTCTCACCGACGGCGGCCGTCTCTTCTCGATGGCGAATCCGGCTTCCCCACCGGGAGTCGCCACCTTCACCGAGCCGCTCGCGCGCGGCGGCTCGCTGGTCCTCGTCCGGCACCCCGACCCCGGGCGTCTCGACGCGACGTACGCCGCGGAGCGAGCCACCCACCGGGTCGGGCACCCGGATGCCTGAGGGCGGTCAACCGATCAGGTCGAACCCCTCCATCCCGTTGCCGAGGTAGCGCGGCGCCGCGACCTTGCCGCTCGTGCCGGTGTAGAGGTAGACGTCCCCGGTCCCCCGCTGGCGGACGATGTAGTCGCCCTTGCCCTTGGCCCGGATGTCGCTCACGGCGACCACCCAGTCGAAGCGCGACAGGTCGCTCGGCAGACCGGCGCGGCTGACCTTCCGGCCCGCGACCTGCTGACCCGCGGCGATGCCGCTGCCGGTGCCCGCGTAGACGTAGAGCGTGCCGTTGGACGTGGTGCCGAGCAGGTCGGGGAAGCCGTCTCCGGTGACGTCCCCGGCGGGGGTCAGGCTGACCCCGGCGAAGCCCGACCCGAGCGGGGTGGGGCCGCTGAGCTGGCCGGCGCCGTTGCCGGTGTGGAGGGCGAGCGTGCCGTCGGGGTAGCGGGCGACCACGTCCCCCGCCCCGTCGCGGTTCCAGTCGCCGACGTTGAGCAGGCCGTCGGCCCCGGCGAAGGAGACCCCGGTGTCGATCGGCGCGCCGAGGTCGAACGTGCCCCGGTGGGGGACGACGACCAGCGCGTTGTCCTTGACCCCGACGAGGTCGGGCGCGGCGTCGCCGACGAGGTTGCCCGCGCCGGTCATCGAGCGCAGCGAGCGCACGTTGGTGGCCGGGCCGAACGGCGTGCCGAAGCTGCCGTCACCGCGTGAGTGGAGGATGAAGACCGCCCCCTTGCTGCGGCGCGCGACCAGGTCGAGGCGACCGTCGCCGTTGAAGTCGGCACCGCTGGCGAGCCGGTTGTAGACCCCCCACGCGCCGGGCACCGCGCTGCGGGCTCCGAAGCGTCCGTTGCCCTTGCCCTTGAGGAGGGTCAGCCCCTTGCCGTTGCGGGCCAGCAGGTCGACCTTGCCGTCGCCGTTCTGGTCGCCGGCACCGACGAACTGGGAGTAGCTGCCCATGCCCTTTCCCAGCACGACGCGCTTGAAGCCGCCCTTGGGGGCGCCCAGCAGCGACACCAGCCTGCCCTTGTGACGGGCGACGAGGTCGTTGCGGCCGTCCTGGTTGATGTCCCCGACCGCCGTCAGCAGCGAGTGGCCCTGAGTGGACCTGACGACCTTGGAGGTCGCCTTGAACTTGCCGCCGCCCTTGCCGGGTCGGACCTTGAGGACGCCCTTCTTGCTGGTGGAGACCAGGTCGACCACGCCGTCGCCGGTGACGTCGGGCGTGACGAGGACGTCCTGCTTGGACCTCCACCCCTTGGCCGAGACCGTGGCGGCCTTCGCGAAGGCGGTGAGCCCACCCGTCGGCACGATGAAGCCGCGCCCGTCGCCGGCCCTGCGCACCACGAGGTCGGGGTACGCCGCGCCCACGAGGTTGGACTGCGGGGCCGGGTCGTTGATCTCCACGGTGGTCGGGGCCGGAGGCGGCGGCGGGGGCGCCGTGGAGCCGGCGGCGGCGTACGCCCGGATGTTGGCGAGCTTGGCGTAGAGGTAGCGCCCGGGGCAGGCGGTGGAGCCCGCGTCCCGGTGCCCGTTGATGGCGGGGAACTTGCTCTTGCCGACCTGCTGGGACATCGAGGCCGGGTTGACCCCGTGCAGGCCGAGCTTCCAGGCGAAGAGCGCGCCGTAGGCCTGCAGCATCACCTCGGGCGGCTGGACGGTGTCGAAGTTGCCGATGGCCGACATCGCGAAGGCATAGTCGTTGTATCCCAGGGTGTGAGCGCCGACGACGGGCTTGTCGATGCCGCCGTACCGGCCCTCCCAGATCCGGCCGAACCGGTCGACGAGGAAGTTGTAGCCGATGTCGCTCCAGCCGCGGGACTTCACGTGGTAGGCGTAGATGCTGCGGATGATGCCCGGCACCTGTGCCTCGGTGTAGTTGTTGGCGTTGACCGTGTGGTGGACGAAGCCCGCGCTGATCGAGCCGTAACGCAGTGAGCCCTTGTTGCGGATGGACTCGTCGGCGCCCCACTGGGCGCGGCTGAAGATGGTCGGCTGGGCGGCCTTGCGGGCGGCCTGGAGCGCGATCTCCCCGGTGCCGTCGTCGCCCTGGTCACCGGCCGCGTCGCCGCGCTCCTCGAACTCCTCGTCGTACGACGTGTCGCCGGTCGAGGGCGTCTCGGTCTCGGTGGCCTCGGCCCGACCCGGCTCCACGAGGGCGACCGAGAGGTCCTCGGGCAGCGCGTCGTCGGCGCTGGCCTTGACCTGGACCGCGTCGACCTCGCCGATGATGAGCGGGTCGGTGCCCGGACGGTTCGACGCGGCGTCGGGGCTGCCGGCGTCGGGCGCGTGGTCGTCGTGGTACTCCAGGTCCGACCAGCCGCTCCACGTGTCGCCCTCGCGGGTGCGCACCTGGAGGGTGATCTGGTCCTCCTCGAGCTCCTCGCCGTGGGCCCACGTGACGCCGACGGTGCCGTAGCCCGTCACGTCCTGCGGCTTGCTGGTGACACGGCTGCTCGTCACCGAGCCGCCGACCACGGTCCGGCCCGCCAGCGCCCGGGCGCTGCCGGTCGGGGTGGTGAGAGGGACCTCGGTGACCACCGGCTCGACGGCCGCGGTCGGGACCGTGGCCGAGCGCAACGCGCCGGAGATGGTGGCCGGGCCGCCGGTGCCGGGCTGCTGGCCGACGATGTCGAGGGAGATCACCCCCGAGGCCGGGGTGAGGAACGCGAGGACGACACCGAGCGCCAGCAGCTGCTGGCAGGCGGTGATGAATCGGGCTTGTACGAGACGCATAAGTGGCTGCTCCAGTGCGCGGGGAAGGTCACACGGGTAGCAACTTTCACACCAGTCACACGAGTGCGCTAGGTTTCGTGAGTAACTACAATCGTGTAATTTCCAGTCGACACGCCGACGACTTCACTGATTGTCAAGTTTTCGCGCGCTCCTCGGGCCGGTTTCGCCCGATCCGGGCATGCGCGCCGCCGGCGGCGTACGGCGGCGCACACCAGGCGGCGCGCACCGCGACACGCCCGCGGGCGGTGGGTCAGCCACCTCCCGGGGGCGACGATCTGTGGCTGGCTGACCGCCGGCCGGGGCAGCGGGCGGGCGGCGCGTAAGTGCGTGGCGCGGCTAGATGTCCGCGCCGAGGCCGTCGTCGGAGCGCCGGCCCTTCTCGTCCTCGTCGTCGTCGTAGTGCAGGAACGCGATGCCCTCGTCGACGTCGCCGTCGAAGGCGAGCTTGCCGTGGTCGAGGACCAGGACGCGGTTGCAGAGGTTGCGCACCGAGCCGGGTGCGTGCGAGACGTAGAACATCGTGACGCCGGACTTCACGATCTCGTCCATGCGCTTCTTGCACTTGCGCTTGAAGGGCCGGTCCCCCACCGCCAGCGCCTCGTCGGCGATGAAGATGTCGGCGTCGACGTTGATCGCGACCGCGAAGCCGAGCCGGGCCTTCATGCCCGAGCTGTAGTAGGCGACCTCGGTCTCGAGGAACTTGCCGAGGTCGGCGAAGTCGACGATCTCGTCGAACTTGCGGTCGGTCTCGGCCCGCGACATCCCCAGGATGGCCGCGTTGAGGTAGAGGTTGTCGCGCCCGGTGAGCTGCGGGTCGAATCCGGCTCCGGTCGCGATCAGGCCGGCGATGCGACCCCGGGTCAGCACCGACCCGGAGTCGGGACGCATCACGCCGCTGACCAGCTTGAGCAGCGTGGACTTGCCGGAGCCGTTGAGGCCCATCAGCCCCACCGACTCGCCCTCCTGCACGGTGAAGCTCACGTCGTCGACGGCGTTGAAGGTCTCGTGGGTCTTGCGGCCGCGCGCCTTGGCGAGGGCGATCTGCTTGAGGGACCGGTGGTAGGACATCGTGAACGACTTGGTGGCGTTCTCGGTCTTGATCATCGTCGTCATCAGAGGCGCTCCGGGACCCGCGACTCGAGGCGCGAGAAGAGCCGCTGCGCCAGCACGACGAGGACCAGCGCGATGAGCGTCATCACGACCCCGCGCGTGAAGAGGGCGTCGGGCAGGTGCAGCGCCTCGGTGTACGTCGGGTCGCTGGTCGTGCCCGTCCAGAAGCCGCGCTGGATGAGCAGGACGGCCTCGGCCATCGGGTTGTAGAGGTAGTAGGACGCGATCGGCTCACCGAAGCGCTCCTGCACCAGCGTGTAGGGGTACATCATCGGCACGCTGAAGGTGACGAACTGGGTGAGCGTCTGCGCCACCTTGCCGAAGTCGCGCATGAAGACGTTGGCCACGCTGAACACCAGCCCCAGCGCCAGTCCGAGGAGGGCGGTCAGGGTGAAGCCCAGCAGCGCCGCGGCCATGCCGACGGGGTCGGGCAGCCAGCCCAGCAGGAGACAGACGAAGACCAGGATCACCAGCATCGGCACGGTGTGCCACGCCG
Source organism: Nocardioides sediminis (assembly GCF_003047295.1). Taxonomy (GTDB): domain Bacteria; phylum Actinomycetota; class Actinomycetes; order Propionibacteriales; family Nocardioidaceae; genus Nocardioides; species Nocardioides sediminis. The sequence goes on along the minus strand of NZ_PZYZ01000002.1, from coordinate 436,479 downwards.
CCACGAGCATCCGCGAGACGGGGAACATCTCGCGGGGCACGGGGAGCTTGGTGATCAGCCCGCGGCTCTGGATCAGCGACTGGGTGCCGCCGTTGAACGTCTCGGTGAAGAAGTGGACGATCACCATGCCGGCGAAGAGGTGGACGGCGAAGTTCTCCATGTTGCCGCCGCGGCCGACCATCACCTGGAAGAGGAAGTAGAACAGGCAGAACCGGATCGCCGGCTGCAGGTAGCTCCACGTCCAGCCGAGCACCGTCCCCTGGTAGCGGGACTGGATGGTGTTGCGCACCAGCATCCGCAGCAGGTAGCGGCGCCGCACGACCTCCGCGAGCCCGGTGGCCGCGGGTGGGGCGAGCGGCATCGCCTCGAGCTCCTCGCGGGTGGGTCGCCGCGAGCCCGAGGTGTCCGACGTCACGGTGCTACTCATGCAGACGTCGACCCCGCGGGGCGCTCGGTGTCGTCCTGGTCGGTCGTCCAGGGCGCGAAGGTCTTCTCCCACGCCTCCGGCGAGGTGATGTCGCCCAGGGCGGCGCGGTACTCCGCGGCCAGCCGGGGCCACTCGCGCTGGAACCGCGCGTGGATCTCGATCGTGCGCTTCATCAGGTCCCGGAACTTCTCCGGGTCACGCTGGAGCATCACCGCGGAGCTGCCGTCCGGCATCGAGACGACGGCCGAGTCGTAACGGGCGACGCGGTACCACTGCGCGTCCATGGCCGGGATCTCGGCCTCGGGGTGGCTGCGCGAGGTGGGACGCACCGACTTGAGCTGGCGCAGCGGCATCGTCGCCGCCCGCACGAGCAGGGACGTGCGCCCGGGGACCCCCGAGTCGTCCTTGCCCTTGCGCGGCGGCTTGTGGCGCCGCACGGACGGGAACGCGTCCGGGTCGGCCTGCAGCTGCGCGTCGCTGAACTGCTTGCGGAACGCGTTGACCTCGGCGAGCCGCGTCGGCAGCTTGTCGTGCAGGGCGTAGGGGCCCTCCAGGACGTCCTCGAGGGCCTGGAGACGCAGCTCGACGGTGGAGTAGCGCATAGACACCAGGTGCGCGACCTGGTGGTTGAGGCTCTCGCGCACCATCCGGCCGCCCCGCTCGTAGACCGAGTGCAGCAGTGCCGCCACGAAGCGGTTGCGCTGGTGGAAGTAGGCCTGCCAGTCCAGCGCGTCGTTCTTGTCGGTCCACGGGATGTGCCACACCGCGGCACCCGGGAGCGACACGGTCGGGTAGCCCGCCTCCTTGGCCCGCAGCCCGAACTCGGAGTCGTCCCACTTGAGGAAGAGCGGGAGGCTGAGCCCGATCTCCTCGAGCACCCGGCGCGGGATGAGGCACATGAACCACCCGTTGAAGTCCACGTCGACGCGCTTGTGCAGCCAGCGGGTCGAGCGCAGGTTGCGGGCGCCGAAGTCCCAGTCGCCGAAGACGCCGGGAGCCGAGAGCCACCAGAACCGCCACGGCGTGATGATCTCGCCGAAGCTGTGCAGCCGGGTGCGGGCGTAGATGCTGAACATGTGGCCGCCCACGATGGTGGGCCGGCGCGCGAGGTCGCCGAAGGTGACCGAGCGGATGATGCCCTCGGGCTCGCAGATGACGTCGTCGTCCATCATCATCGCGTACGTCGCCGTGCCCTTGCGGACCGACTCGAGCTGCCCGCGGGCGTAGCCGCCGGAGCCGCCGAGGTTGCCCTGCTCGATGACGCGCAGGGTGTCGCCCAGGGTGGCGGCGGCCTCGGGGAAGAACTCCGAGTCGACCATCTTCTGGGTGCCCTGCTCCATGACGAGGACCTCGTCGAGGTAGGGCCGCAGCTCGGGGGTGCCGAGCTGGCCGACGAGCTTGGCCACGAAGTCCGGCCGGTTCATCGTGGTGATGCAGATGTCGACGGTGCCGTGCTCGGCGCGGTCGGCGGGCACCTGGGCGGCCCACTCGCCCGAGCGGACGATGACGTCCTCCTCGCCGGCGACGACGTCGTACCAGTACCACCCGCCGTCGACGAAGGGCTTGAGCGAGAGCTCGAACTCGAACGTCGAGGACGACTCGTCGCCGGTGGTGACCGTCTCGACACGCTGCGAGCGACCGTTGGCCATCGACCGGTAGACGGTGACCGTGGCGCCGCGTCCCTCGAGGGTGAGGGTCAAGGTGACCTCGGAGACGATCGTCCACCGCCGCCAGTAGCTGGCCGGGAAGGCGTTGAAGTAGGAGCCGAACGAGATGCGGTCCTCGGCCGGCAGGCGCAGCGCCTCGCGGTCGAGGATCTGGTCGGGGTGGATCGAGACGCCGGTCGAGGTGGACTGGCGCATCTGCGCGGCGTTGAGCTGCTGGGCAGACCGGTTGGACCCGACCTCGTACTTGTCGGCGTCGAGGACGGCTGCCTCGGGGTCGACGTACAGGCGGTAGACGTCGGTGTCACCGTCGATGGGCAGGATCTGGCGCTGCAGGACGCGGCGCACGGTGGCGGCCCTGCTGGCGGTCTCCGTCATGGTGGCGGCTGTCGTCGAGCTGGTCATGCGTCCACTCCTCCGCTCGTGAGCGGCTCTCCGTCGGCGAAGTGCGGCTTGAGCTTGTTGTCGAACATCGACAGCGCCGACCCGATGGCCATGTGCATGTCGAGGTACTTGTAGGTGCCGAGGCGGCCGCCGAAGAGCACCATCGGCTCCTTCTTGGCGAGGTCGCGGTACTTGAGGAGCTTGGCGCGGTCCTCGGCGGTGTTGATGGGGTAGTAGGGCTCGTCGTCGTCCTCGGCGAACCGGCTGTACTCGTGGACCACGATCGACTTGCCCGGCAGGTAGGTGCGCTCGGGGTGGAGGTGCTTGAACTCCAGCACCCGGGTCCACGGGACGTCCTGGTCGTTGGCGTTGACGACGCCCGTGCCCTGGTAGTCGTCGACGTCGACGGTCTCCTGCTCGAGGTCGACGGTCCGCCACGAGAGCCGGCCCTCGCAGTTGTCGAAGTACTCGTCCACCGGGCCCGTGTAGACGACCGGGACCTTGCCCTTGTAGTCGTCCTGCACGTCGAACCAGTCGGTGTCGACCCGCACCTCGATGTTGGGGTGGTCGGCCATCCGGGTCAGCCAGGCGGCGTAGCCGTCGACCGGGAGGCCCTCGTAGGTGTCGTTGAAGTAGCGGTTGTCGTAGGTGTAGCGCACCGGGAGGCGGGTGATGATGTCCGCGCTCAGCTCGGTGGGGTCGGTCTGCCACTGCTTGGCGGTGTAGCCCTTGATGAACGCCTCGTAGAGGGGGCGCCCGATCAGGCTGATCGCCTTCTCCTCGAGGTTGGTGGCGTCCTCGGTGGCGATCTCGCTGGACTGCTCCTTGATGAGCTCGCGCGCCTCGTCGGGGGTGTGCGCCTTCCCGAAGAACTGGTTGATGAGCCCGAGGTTCATCGGCAGCGAGTAGACCTGGCCCTGGTACTTGCCGAAGACCCGGTGCTGGTAGCTCGTGAAGTCGGTGAACCGGTTGACGTACTCCCAGACCCGCTTGTTGGACGTGTGGAAGAGGTGGGTGCCGTACTTGTGCACCTCGATCCCCGTCTCCTCGTCGATCTCGCTGTAGGCGTTGCCGCCGAGGTGGTAGCGACGCTCGAGGACGAGCACCTTGAGGTCGAGCTCGGACGCGCAGCGCTCGGCGATGGTGAGGCCGAAGAAGCCGGAGCCGACGACGACGAGGTCGGGCTGGTCGATTGATCCCTGGGACAAGGGAGAACTCCTGAGTGTGGACAGACGCCCGTGAAGGGCCAGTTGAGTCTAGCGAGCGGGGGCGGCCACCTCGGGCAGGCGTCGCATGCCTCGCGCGGCCCGGATGGCGCGGGTCACGTTGGCGGCCTCGCCCCGGCCGCCGCGGAGCGGGCTGGCCAGGACGACGACCAGGACGATCATCCACGGCTTGAGGCGGACGAGCACGTTCTCGCCGTACCGGAAGTGCACGACGAACAGGTTGCGGTACATGTAGAACCCCTTCCAGCCCGCCAGGTCGTGCTGCTGGTTGAAGTCGAGCTGGCGCACCAGGACCGCGTCGCGGACGGCCGAGATCGTGAAGCCCGCGCGCCGGGCACGCAGCGCCCAGTCGACGTCGTCGTAGAAGATGAAGAACGTCGGGTCGGGCAGGCCGATCGCGTCGACGACGCGGCGGCGCACCATGTAGCCCTCGAAGGCGACGTTCTCCACCTCGACCAGCGCCGGCATCTCCTCCCGGGACGCGTACGTCGAGTCGACGCTGGCGGTCTTGGGGCGGACGGCCAGCGGGTTGGCCATGTCGAAGCGGACCGCCGCCTTCTCGCACAGCGCACCGGACAGGTCCTCGCGCACCGCCATCAGGCAGTCCCCGTCGGTGGCCATCAGCGTGGCCAGGCAGTCGGGGGCCGGGACGACGTCGTCGTCCATCAGCCAGATGCGGTCCCAGCCGCCCTCGTACGCCCTGCGGACGCCGGTGTGGAAGCCGCCGGCGCCGCCCGTGTTGGACTCCTGGTGGACGACGTCGAGGACGAGCGCGTCGGGGCGGGCGGCGTGGGCCTCGAGGACGTCGCGGGTGTGGTCGGTCGAGGCGTTGTCGACGACCACGACGACGTCCGGACGCCGGGTCTGGGCGGCCAGGCCGGCCAGCATCCCGACCAGCAGGTCGGCGCGGTTGTAGGTGACCACCACGACGGCGACGGTCTCGGTCATCGCAGGAACCTCTCGTGGCCCTCGTACTCCCCCGCCAGGCCGGCGCGCATCGCTCCCGCGCTGAGCCGTAGCCGGGCGAGGCTGGGGCGGGTGATCGTGTAGAACCACACCGTCTTGACCACGAAGGCCAGCGCGTGCAGCGGTCCGCGGTAGTCGCGGAGGTTGACCAGGTTGTTGCGCGCCATGCAGTAGTGCTTGAGGTCGCTCGGGCTGTGGTTGTAGGTCGTGCGCCCCCACATCATCGGCGTCCCGAGCTCGCCGACGCTGGGGTGCAGCACCCGGGCCTCGGCGACCGTGGCCACCCGGGCGCCGGCCTCGCGGGCCCGCCACAGGTACTCCACGTCGTCCCCCCAGATGAAGAATTCCTCGCGGGGCAGGCCGATGCGGTCCACCAGCTCCTTGGTGACCAGCACGCCGTTGAAGGGGATCACCACGTCGGCCAGCACTCCGTCGCCGGCTGCCGCCCGCACCTGGGCGACGTCGCCCACCACGCGGGCGCCGCCCGGCAGCCGGATCGGGAACACGAGGCGGTCGGGGTCGTCCTCGTCGACGACGACCGGTCCCCAGAAGTCGTAGTCGTCCCCGTGGGCCAGGAGGGTGGCGAGGCAGTCGGGCTCGGGGAGGCCGTCGTCGTCCATCAGCCAGACCAGGTCGGCGCCGCGGTCGATCGCCCAGGCGAGCCCGTCGTGAAAGCCGCCGGCGCCGCCGCGGTTGTGCTCGAGGGTCCGGGCCAGCAGCGGGGTCTCCCCCGTCGTCTGCTGGCCGGCCAGCCACGCACCGGTGCCGTCGACCGACGCGTTGTCGAGCACGAGGACCTCGGCGAGGCCGGGCACCTCGCCCAGGCGGCGTACGAGGCGCTGGAGCAGCGGCAGCCGGTTGAAGGTGACGACCACCGCGACGACACGTCCATCACGGGGGGCAGTCACGGCGTACACCCTAGAGCGCGGTCGGTGGGACCCCGCCCCGGGGACGGCCCGGTCAGCAGGCCGCCCCGAGGTCCTCGGAGTCGTTGGCGACGTACCCGTCCTTGAGCGTCCCCAACGACCCGCCGGTCATCGACGGCGGCGCGGCCGGCGGGGCCGCCGGGGTGGTGGCCGGTGCCTCGGCGGGGGCGGGAGCTTCCTCGGCGGGCGCCTCGCTCGTCGCGGGCTCCCCTGTGTCCTCGGTCTCGGCCGGCGCGGGAGCGGGCGCGGGCGACTCGCCCTCGGCCCGGTCGATGGCGTCGGCGACGAGGCTGTGGATCAGCTCGACGTCCGGGTCGGCGGTGTTGATCCGGGGCGGCACCAGGGACACCGTGGCGATCTTCTGGCTGCGGGCCTTGAGCGCCAGGTCGACGAACCGGCCCACCTCGCCGCGCGGCACGCTGGTGGAGATCATCTCCGAGGATGCCTTGGCGATCTTCTCGAAGTTGCGCAGCGCCGTCTCCGGGCTCACCTGCTGCAGCATCGCGTTCATCACGCACTTCTGGCGCGCCATCCGGGAGTAGTCGTCCGACCCCTCCCGGGCCCGGGCGAACCACAGCGTGTCCATCCCGTCGAGGGTGCGGGTGCCGGGCTCGATCCAGCGGAAGAAGGAGTCGTGCGGCAGGCCGACCGGGATCCGGTCGCGCACGGTCAGCTCGACGCCGCCCACGGCGTCCACGAGGTTGCGGAAGCCGGCGAGGTTGACCATGGCGTAGTAGTTGATGTCGAGGTCGGTGATGCCCTCGACGGCCGAGACGGTCGCGTTGACGCCCGGGTCGTCCGAGCCCTTGAAGAGCTCGGGGTGGTCCTGGGCCCAGGTGCTCACGCCGTTGAGGTAGCAGCCGTCGCAGTCGAAGCCCCGGGGGAACTCCTCGGCCATCGGCGAGCCCTCGGCGAAGGGGAAGTTGGCCATGTTGCGCGGCAGCCCGACCAGGACCGTCTTGCCGGTGCGGGCGTCGATGCTGGCGACCGTCAGCGAGTCCGGCCGCAGGCCCCAGCGGCCGGCACCGGAGTCGCCGCCGAGCAGGAGGATGTTGAAGCGCCCGTCGTGCGCGCCGACGACAGCTCCGTCGCCGAACATCGTGAGCATGAACTGGCGCTGCACGCCGACCATGTGGGCGCCGAACAGCAGCGACCCGGCGACGGCCAGCGAGAGCAGCCCGTTGACGCCGACCACGGCCAGGCGCTGCTGGCGCTGCAGACCGAGCGGCTGCCCCAGCCGCCAGGCGTCCATGAAGAGCAGGGCCCAGCCGACGGCCAGGCCCATCAGGCCCAGGCGGAGCAGGCCGAGCAGCAGGGTGTTGGAGGCGACCCAGAACGCGAAGGAGTGGGCGAAGACGGCCACGAGCGCGCTGAGCAGCGTGACCGTGACGACGGCGAACCACACGCGTGTGGCGATCCGGCCGATACGACGGTTGCCCGCCATGAGCTGGGCCGAGCCGGGGACGACGAGGGTCATCACCATCAGGGTCACGGCGCGACGGAACCGGACGCGCTGCGCCCGGTCTTCGGTGCTGAGGCGCGGAGCGTCGGGGTGCGACCCGCTGGAGCTGTCGGGCGGCATGGGGTGCCTCTCTGCTGGGGGAAGTCAGCCCGGCCAGTATCACCAGTCCCAACCGTCACAGCCGGGTACGACGCGCCGTGAGCACGCGATGGGTCAGGCGGGCACCCAGTCGTCGTACGCCGACCACCAGCGGTCGTCGGCGTCGAGCAGGTCCACCGCGGCGTCGGCCGCCGCCAGCACGGCGCCCACCGTGTCGAGGTCGATGCGGCCCTGCGCCCGCTGCACGTGCAGGTGCTCGACGTCCTTCCACTCCCGACGGCCGTCCGGGTGCACGATCAGGTCGAGGCCGTGGTCGTCGGTGTCGTAGCCGTCGTCGTCACGCACGACCGGCGCCTCGAAGTTGAGGTACCAGTAGCGGAACACCGGGCCGGTCGGCGTCGCGTCGAAGAACTTCCACGCGCCGTACCGCTCCCCCTCGCGGTGGACCTGGAGCACGGTCGTGCCGCCCCACGCCGTGTGGGCGCGCCAGGGGTGCGGGCCGAACGGGTGATCGTGGAAGGTGAACGGCGAGCCGGGCTCGAGCAGCACCGCGAAGGTCGTGCCGTCGTCGTCCACGACGGTGACGGGGTGCTCGAGCCACAGGTGGCCGTGCAGCACCTCTCGGCGGCTGATCACCTCACCGGGCACCCACGGGGTCGTCACGCCTCGCGCCCCTGGTCGATCTCCGCCTTGCGGGCGAGCCGGTGCGCCCGGCGGATGCGGGCCTCGCGCTCGCGACGCACCTCGCTCTCCGTCTCGGTGACCAGCCCCGGGACGGCACGCGGGGCACCGTCCTCGTCGATCGCGACGAACACGAAGTAGGCGCTGGCCACGTGCACCGGGTCGTCGGCGGCGTTGCCCCACGGCTGGGTCTCGACCCGCACGCCGATCTCCATCGAGGAGCGGCCGGCCCAGTTGACCTGGGACCGGGTCTGGACGATGTCGCCGACGTGCACGGGGCGCAGGAAGGTCATCTCGTCCATCGCGGCGGTCACGGCCGGACCGTCGCTGTGCCGGAAGGCGACGGCACCGGCGGTCGAGTCCGCGAGCTTCATGATCTCCCCGCCGTGGACGTTGCCCAGGATGTTGGCGTGGACCGAGGTGGCGGCCATCGCGAGCGAGACCCGCGAGAAGGACACCGGACGCGCGGTGGGGGCTGCACTCATGCGGGCACGGTAGCGTCTCGGGCATGTCTGAACGTCCCCCCGGGAAGGGCGGTCCCGAGGAAGGGACGCCCGAGTACGACTGGCTCTACGGCAAGGGCGGCAAGGGTTCCCCGCCTCCCGGCTCGTCCGACGCCACGCGCATGGTGCCCACCCAGGGCCGCCCGAGCGGTCGTGAGCGCCCCGACGAGACGCGGGTCATGCCCGCCCAGCCCCGTACGTCGTCCGGTGATGGCCGTCCGCCCGGCGGGCCCGCCCGCGGCGGCGCCACCGCGCCCCCGCCGCGCCCGAAGCGCGAGCGCCGGCGTCCCCGCTTCCGGTTCGGCATCGTCAAGCTGCTCGTGCTGGTGTGGCTGGTCTTCATGGTCGCCGTGCCCCTGTGGGCGTGGAGCAAGGTCGACAAGATCGAGGCCATGCCCGGCGACGACGGCCGGCCCGACGACCAGGGCGGCAACACCTACCTGATCGTGGGCTCGGACTCCCGCGACGACCTCACCGAGGAGGAGCGCCGCGAGCTCGGCACCGGCGGCGAGGTCGGCCAGCGCACCGACACGATCATGCTGCTGCACACCGGCGACGGACCCAACCTGCTGATGTCCATCCCGCGCGACTCGATCGTGGACATCCCCGGCCGCGGCACCACCAAGGTCAACGCCGCCTTCGCCTACGGCGGCCCGCAGCTGCTCATCCGCACGCTGGAGAACGAGACCGGCATCCGCATCGACGACTACATCGAGATCGGGTTCGGTGGGTTCGTCGGCATGGTGGACGCGGTCGGCGGCGTCGAGATCTGCCCCCAGACGGCGATGAAGGACCCCGACGCCAACCTCGACATCCCGAAGGGCTGCCAGGAGGCCGACGGCAAGACCGCCCTGGGCTACGCCCGCTCGCGCAAGACCTACTCCGAGCTCGGCGACATCGACCGCGCCCGGGCTCAGCGCGAGGTCGTCTCCTCGATCGGCGACGAGGCACTGTCGCCGTGGACGTTCGTCAACCCGCTGCGCTACTACCAGCTGGCGATGGCCTCCTCGGACTCCTTCTCGGTCAGCGACGGGACCAGCCCGATCTCGCTGGGCCGGTTCGCGTTCGCCATGACCCGGGTGGACGGCGAGTCCGGCCTGACCTGCGGCGTCCCGATCCAGGACCTCGCGGTCACGTGGGACGAGCAGCGCTCCGAGGAGCTCTTCTCCTACATCCGCGAGGACGACACCTCGAGCATCCCGCAGAACCTGTGCACCCCCAGCGGAATGCCGCGCGGATGACCGCGTCGAGCACGTCGTACGAGACGCTGTCGGTCGAGCTCGACGAGGACGGCGTCTGCACGCTCACGCTCGACCGGACCGAGGCCCTCAACTCGTTCACCGTCACGATGGCGCGCGAGCTCGAGGCCTTCTTCCGCGCCGCCGCCACCGACGACGCCGTCCGGGCCGTGGTCGTCACCGGCGCCGGACGCGCCTTCTGCGCCGGCATGGACCTGTCCGCCGAGGGCAACGTCTTCGGCCTCGACGAGACGCTGCACCCCACCCCTGCGGACCTCCGCGACCACCTCACCGAGGAGCCGTGGCAGGACGGCGTGCGCGACACCGGCGGCAAGGTGGCGCTGGCGATCCACGCCTGCCCCAAGCCGGTCGTCGCCGCGATCAACGGTGCGGCGGTGGGCATCGGCGCCACCATGACGCTGGCCATGGACCTGCGCCTCGCCTCGACGACGGCCCGCATCGGGTTCGTCTTCGGGCGGCTCGGCATCGTGCCGGAGGCCTGCTCGTCGTACTTCCTCCCCCGCATCGTCGGCCTCCAGCAGGCACTCGAGTGGGTCTACTCCGCCGAGGTCCTCACCGCCGAGGCCGCGCACGCGGGGCGGCTGGTGCGCTCGGTCCACGAGCCCGACGAGCTGCTTCCCGCGGCACGCGAGCTGGCCCGCTCGTTCGTGGTCGGGCGCTCCCCCGTGGCGCTGGCGCTGGCCAAGCAGCTGCTGCACGCCGGCACGTCGGCGGCCTCGCCGCTGGAGATGCACCGCGCCGACTCCCTGGCCATGTGGCACACCTCGGTCGGCGACGGCAAGGAAGGGGTGGCGGCCTTCCGGGAGAAGCGCGCTCCCCGCTTCGCGGGCCGGGCGTCGGAGCTCCCCGAGATCTTCTGACCGCTCCCCCGCAGCGCCCGGAAACGCCTTGTGCCCCGGCACGACGCGTCGTACGCTCGCGATATATCGCAATACGTCGGCGACATGCCACCGTCAGTCGGCGCCGTACGTCGGGAGGGACACGGACATGGGACACCGGAACAACCCCTGGGAGCACCGTTTCGACCAGCACGGCTGGGGCGGCACGCCCCGCGGCCCGAGCGGCCCACCGCCGTGGGTGCAGGGACTGCTCGGCTGGGGCCAGGCGGGGACCGCCCAGCCCCCGTCCGGAGGACCGCGCGCCCGGCGCGGGGACGTCCGCCTGGCCATCCTGTCGGCGCTCGCCGACGCCGCGGAGCGCGGTGAGCCCGTCAACGGCTACCAGGTCATCCAGCAGATCGCCGATCGCAGCAACGGCTCGTGGCGGCCCAGCCCCGGCTCGGTCTACCCCACGATCCAGCAGCTCGCCGACGAGGGCCTGGTGGAGACCGACGACGAGCGCGGACGCAAGACCCTGCGGCTGACCGCCGAGGGAGCGTCCTACGTCGGCGAGCGGTCCGAGGAGCTCGACGCCGTCTGGGCGCCGTTCGAGCGGGCCCGGCAGCGCGCCGCGACCGGGACGTCGGGCGACCTCAAGTCCGAGATCGGCCAGGTGATGAGCGCCGTGTGGCAGATCGTCACCCAGGGCTCCGACACCCAGCGCAAGGCCGCGATCGGCGTCCTCGTCGACACCCGGCGGGCGCTGTACGGCATCCTCGCCGACGGCGCCGACCCCGAGCCCGACGAGGAGCCGTGATGGCCGAGCAGCGCCGGCTCCCGCGGGAGGCGCGGATCGGCGACCGGGAGCGCGAGTCCGCCACCTCGATCCTCAACGAGCACTACGCCGCCGGCCGCATCGACACCGAGGAGCACGCCGAGCGCCTGGACGCCATCTGGACGGCGCGCACCCTCGCCGACCTGGACCTCGTCTTCTGGGACCTCCCCCGCACCCCGGTGGCCCCGCCCCCGCCTCCCCCGACCCGGCGTACGACGTCGTGGCGCACGCCGCTGCTGATGTTCCTCGTGGCGGCGCTCGTCCTCGCCGTCGCCCTCGAGGTGCCGTGGTGGGTGTGGCTGATCGGCCTGGTCGTCTTCCTCAAGACCCGGGGCCGGCGCCACGCGCGTGCGCACCACGGTTGCCACGGCAACCACGGGAGCCGCCCCCCTTACCGCTGAGACCTGTCAGGCCCGGTCCGGCGACAGCTGCTCGAGCGCGGTCGCCCGCATCTCGTCCCACGTGTTGCCGAGGTAGGCGTCCCCGACTCCGTCCCACAGGCCGGTGGCGGTGACGACCACCCCCTGCTCGCGCTCCGGGAGCGTGCCGGTCATGACCACCGCGTCGTGCGCCACGCCGTGGCGTCGCACGGTGGCCGCCACGCGGGTGCAGGCGGCGTCGAAGCCCGGCGTCCCGGGCTCCGCGAGCTCGGCGGAGACCACCTCCCTGGCCAACGCGTCGCGCTCGGCGTCCCCGCGGTCGAGGTGCGGGGCGAGCAGGACCTGCTCGAGGGCGAGGTGCACCGCCAGGCGACGCCGCGCGTGGAGGAAGACGTCCTCCCGGGCGCCCGCGTGCAGCTCCGGGATCCGGTGCCACGCCTCGCCGAGCTCGGCGTGCTGGGCGGCGAGGAGATGGGCCAGGTCCTCGCCGGCGGTGATGGGCGGTCGCCCCGTGTCGGGTTCGAGGGGTGGAGCAGTCATGACGCGGTCGTACCCGACACGCGCCCGCGCATGCGTCGCGCCGCGCTGGGTACGGCCCCTGCACGTCGCCCCACCACGAGAGGACCTCGATGCCCGGCCTCAACGCACTGGCGCTGGTCTGCACGCTCAAGCCCTCTCCGGCCGCGTCCAGCTCCGAGCTGATCGCCCGCCAGGTCCTCGGGGCCCTCGAGCCCCACGGGGTGCAGGGCCGCCTGGTCCGCGTCGCCGACCACGACGTGCGCTTCGGGGTGTCGACCGACGAGGGTGACGGAGACGAGTGGCCCCACATCCGCGACCAGGTGCTCGCGGCGGACATCGTGGTGATCTCGACGCCGATCTGGATGGGACAGCCCGCGTCGGTGGCCAAGATGGTGATGGAGCGGCTCGACGCGGAGCTCTCGGAGACCGACGAGGACGGCCGCCCCTCGATGAGCGGCAAGGTCGCCCTGGTGGCCGTGGTCGGCAACGAGGACGGCGCCCACCACGTCGTCGCCGAGTGCCTCCAGGCCCTCAACGACGTGGGCTTCAGCGTTCCGGCGCAGGCCGGCGCCTACTGGGTGGGTGAGGCGATGCAGTCCACCGACTACCGCGACCTCGACGAGACACCGGAGACCACGCACTCCACGATCACGACCGCCGCGGCCGGTGCGGCGCACCTCGCGACGCTGCTGCGCGACGCGCCGTACCCGCCGCCCTGACGGCCAGGCGCGGCCACGAACGGGGCGGCCGGTCGGCTCCGGGGCTCACGCAGACCCGGGACCGACCGGCCGCTCTCTCGTTCGGCTGCCCGTGGGCAGCACCGCTCAGGCGGTGAGCTCGGGGTCCTGCTCGCGGCCGATCGAGCCGAGGTAGCCGTGACGGACTCCCCACAGGACAGCCTGCGACCGGGACGTGACCCCCATCTTGCGGTAGGCCGAGCGGATGTAGGACTTGAGCGAGTTGATGCTGATCGAGGCGCTGTCGGCGATCGACTGGTTGTCGAGCCCCTGGGTGATCATGGCGATCACCTGGGCCTCCCGGGGCGTGAGTGCCTCGGTGGCCACCCCCTCGCTCGCCGGGGGCTGGTCGTTGCCGAGGTCGACGACCGGACGGCCGCGGTGGATCGACTCGAGCGCGGCGACCAGCCGACCGGCCGGCAGCGCCTTGGACAGCACGCCGCTGACGCCGTGACCCAGCGCGAGCTCGACGAGCTGGGGGCGGGCGTTCCAGGTCCAGGCGACCAGGCGCCCGTCGTGCGCGATCGGATGGACCGCCGCCAGCGGCAGGTCCTTCACCCCCGCGAGGGTGTCGTGCAGGGTCAGGTCGACGTCGCGGGCGGGGACGCCCCCCGGGGAGGGCAGCACCTGGACGCGGTGGGCGTAGGGCGCGAGCATCCCGGCGAAACCGACGGTCACGAGGTCGCACTCGTGGGCCAGGGTGACGCGCACGGGGCGGCGTCGTCGTGTCATCACGGTCATGCGGGTGCCGTACCCACGACAGCGGATCGCATGCCCAAAGGGAGGTAGTCCGTTCCACGGGCCGCTGGTTGGCTGGTGGATCGTGGTCGAGCCTCGTGCCACGCTGGACCTGCAGAAGGAACGACGTGACGCTCACCTCCCCACGCCAGGGGCACCACGGCGTGCCGCGGGCACGACGCGTGGCGCTGACCGCCGAGCTCCTGGTCCGCCTCGACGACCCCGAGGAGGACCGCCGGGCGATCGAGGACGAGGTCATCCGCCTCAACCTCGTCGTCGCCACCCAGGTGGCTCGCCGCTACGAACGCCGCGGGGTCGACGCCGAGGACCTGCGCCAGGTCGCGTGCCTCGCCCTGGTCAAGGCCGTCCGGCGGTACGACGGCGCCCGGTCGGCTGACTTCCTCGGCTACGTGGTGCCGTGCATCCGTGGCGAGCTGCGCCGCTGGTTCCGGGACAACGGCTGGCTGGTCCGCCCTCCGCGCTCCGTGCAGGAGCTGCAGGCCACCATCACCCGGCTGACCGAGGAGCTGTCCCAGGAGCTCGGGCGCTCGCCGCGTCCCAGCGACCTCGCCGAACGACTGGGGGTGCCGGCGGCGAGGGTCGAGGAGGCGATCGCCGCCCACGGCGGCTGGAACGGCGACTCGCTGGACGACGACTCGCAGGCGCCGGAACGACGGCTCGCGGAGTCCCTGGTGCACCACGACACGGGCTTCGCCCGGGCCGAGGCCCGTGCGGTGGTGGCCCCGCCGGTGCGCCGGCTCGACGCGCGGGAGCAGCACATCCTGGAGATGCGCTACGTCCACGACCTCACCCAGGACGAGATCGGCACGTCGATCGGGGTGACGCAGGCGCAGGTGTCGCGGCTGATGACCGGCATCCACCGGCAGCTGCGCACGGAGCTCGCCGGCGGGACCGACGAGGCCGCCGGCGGGCTCTCGCCTGCCGTCTGAGTCACGGGGCGGAGTCGACCCGCCCCCGGGAGTCGCGTGCCCGACGCCGGGAGGGTGCTCCGAGGACGTGGACGCCCAGAGCGACGCAGACCAGGCTCGCGAGCACGATCCACGTGATCGACCCGGACCCGGGCGTCGACCCGGGTGACACCTCCGGGTCCGGCGGCACCGCGACCGCGGCCCCGACGGGGGCAGCCCCGCCGGCGACGGTGAACCAGAGACTTCCCGAGATGACGTGCCCGTCCTCGCCGACCACGCGGTAGGACACGTCGTGGCGTCCGCCGACACCGAGCCGCACCGTCGCCTCGACCACCGCCGCCCTGCTGCCCGCGGCACTCGTCGTCACGTCACGCCCTCGAGGGTCGCGGACGACCACGGCGCTCGCGCCCGGCAGCAGGTCGGAGGCGAAGACCAGCACGACCCGGTCCGTGGCCCGGGTCACCACGCTCCCGGCGGCGGGCGAGCTGCTCACGAGCTCGGAGTGGGCCTGGGCACCCGGTCCCGTGCCGATCGTGAGGAGGGCCAGCACCATCGACGCGACCAGCCGCGAGACCCGGGAGCCGCGGGAGCGACGCGAGGCCCCCGCCTCCGCGACCACGGACCTCAGCTCGCCGTCGACAGCTCGGCGGCCACGCGCGCGAGCGCGTGGTCGCTCCCGGGCTCCTGGACTCCCGGGACGGCGGCCACCGCCTCGCGCAGCAACCCCAGCAGCAGCCGCACCTCCTCCCGCGGGTCCGGGCGCAGGGAGGAGGTGGCGGCGTCGTGCGCCGAGAGGATCTCGAGGAACAACCCGACCGTCGCGGCCGAGGGCTCGGTCCCGAGCTCGACCACCAGGTGCTCGCGCAGCTCCGCATAGGCCCGGAGGGCCTCGGCACGTCGCCCGGCACTCCACAGGGCGCGCATCAGCAGTCGCCACGCCTCCTCCGCGATCGCGTCGGCGGAGACCGCCGCCCGCGCCGCCGCGATGGCGCTGTCGGCCTGACCGACGAGGAGCGCGTTCGACGCGGCCCGGCAGCAGGCCGCCACCAGCTCCGTGCGGAACAGCTCCCGCTCCCGGGCCGCCCACGCGGCGTACGCCTCGCTCGCCAGCAGCTCCCCCGACACCCGGCCCAGGGCCTCCTCGAGGTGGGTCCAGGACGCGGTCGGGCACGGGGTCCCCAGTCCGGCCCGCGCCGCCCTCCGGAACTCCCAGAGATCGACCTCGGCGACCTCGCGATCGAGGACGTAGCCGTGCAGGACCGTCGAGATGGCCGAGTCCCGGCCCCGCCCGAGCCCGAGCCTGCGGCGCAGCAGGCACACGTAGCTCTCCAGGGTCCCGAGGTAGGACGCGGGAGGAGCACCGTCCCACAGCAGCTCGGCCAGGTGGTCCTTGGCGACCGGCGTGCCGAGCGAGAGGGCCAGGATCTCCAGGATCTGGCGCGGCTTCGCGCCACCCAGCGCGTCGCCCCCGACCGCTCCGACCGGCGTGATGACGGTCGTGGGTCCGAACAGCTGGATCTTGAGCATGATCACCCCCGGGATCATCGTGGGCCTTCACTCCCGAGGCGTTCCCCGAGACTAGGGTCGGCACCGGGCCGGCGACACCCACGATTTGGGGAGAAAGGGCCCCCCTCTGCGATGGGCGGTGGCCCCAGACTTCCCCAAGCCCGGCCGGGCATCCTCCCCTCATGGACCGAGCCATGGGCGCCATCGGTCGAGGACCGTGCCTCCGCGTCGCGCTCGCCGCTGGTACGGCGGCTTCGGCCGCGCTCCTCGTCGCCCTGGCCGTGGGGGACGGACTGCCCGCCGCGCCGCCGGCAGGACTGCCCGACGCCGGCGCCGCCACGGGCTGGGGCCTGCGCGTCGTCCGGCTCCTCGCGCAGGTCTCGGCGGTGATGACCGTCGGGTCGCTCCTCGTCGCCGTGCTGCGGCAGGCCCCCGGGCACGGCACGCGCGGCCGTGCGACCCTCCCCCCGGCGGCGCTCCTCCCGGCCCTGCCCTGGGCCCTGTCGTGGGCACTCTCCTCCGCGACCCTCGTCGTCCTGTCCGCCGCGCACGCGCTGGGGACACCGCTCACGGAGCTGGGCCTCACCCAGCTGGAGGCCCTGGCGGGGACCAGCCGTGCGGTGGGCCTCGAGGTGACGACCCTCGTCGCGCTCGGGGTGGCCGTCGCCTCCACGCGCGCGAGGACGCTCGCCGCCGGCCGCGTCCTGCTCGTGGCGAGCCTCCTCGGCCTGCTCCCCGCTGCGCTCGACGGGCACGCGAGCACGACGACGGACCCGGACATGGCCTCGTCCGCGGTCGTGGTGCACGTGCTCGCCGCCTCGCTGTGGACCGGTGGCCTGGCTGCGTTGCTGCTGCACCTGCGGAGGTCGTCCGCGGACCTCACGACCGTGCTGCCCCGCTTCAGCACCGTCGCCCTCGGCTGCTTCGGCGCCGTGGGACTCTCGGGACTGCTGGCCGCGACGGCGCAGATGGGCACGGCGCCCGCCTCGTGGGCGACCGGGTACGGCGCCGTGGTCGCGGCGAAGGTCGCGCTCCTCGTCGCCCTGGGCGTGCTCGGCCACCGGCACCGCGCCGTCACGGTCGTCGCGGCCCTCCAGGGCCGCACCCTCGCCTTCTCGCGCCTGGCGGCCGGCGAGGTCGTGGTCATGGCCGCGGCGATGGGGCTCGCCGTGGCGCTCGCCGACATCGCTCCCCCGTCCACCTCCGCCCCCGCCGGCCACACGACCGGCGGGGAGCCGGGCCACCCCGTGCCTCCCTTCAGCTGGTGGGCCCTCGCGACGGCATGGCGGCTCGACGCCGCGGTGCTGGTCCTCCTGGGTGCCGCCCTCGCCGCCTACCTCGTCGGGGTCGCGCGTCTCGCGCGTCGGGGCCTGGTCTGGCCCGGGACCCGGACGGCCGCGTTCGCCGCAGGGCTCGCGCTGCTGCTCCTCGACCTGTGCTCCGGCGTCGCGACCTTCGCCCCGGCCATGGTGAGCGTGCAGGTCGGCCAGCTGCTCGCCGCCCTCCTCCTGGCGCCCCTCCTCCTGGCGCACGGCGACCCCCACGTCCTCTGGCGGACCGTGCGCGAGCCTGCAGCACCCCCGACGGGGCCGGACCCCGCCGACCAGCTTCACGTCCCGTCCCCGGTCACCGGGGCCACGCTCGTGTGCCTCGTGCTCGTCGCCGTCTACAGGACGCCCCTGTCCGAGGCGTCGTTGCGGTCGCACTGGGTGAGCCTCCCGATCCTGGCCGCGGCCACCGCGAGCGGCCTGGTCCTGTGGACGGCCGTCCGGCACTGCTCGGCCGTCCGGCGCCTCGTCAGTCGGACGACCTGGTCACTGGCCGCGGTCGCCTCGTGCCTGGCCGTGCTCGCGGCGCAGCTCGGTGGCGGGGACCGGCTGCTGGCCGCGACCTGGTTCGGTGAGCTCGGGTGGTCGTGGGTGGACCCCGGCGCGGACCAGGAGGTCGCCGCGCTGGTCATGGGCGTGGCGGCCGCGTCCGTCCTGGCTGCGGCCCTCGTTCACCCCGGGCCGTCGCGATCCGGGCCGTCCGGTGGTGTCCTGGTCCCCGGCGGCCACACGCGCAGCAGGACACGACCCGTCAGGTCGTCGACCCCCACCGGTCCGTAGTCGCGGGAGTCGACCGAGTTGCCACGGTTGTCCCCCAGCACGAACACGTGCTCGTCGGGCACGGTGACGGTCCTGCTGTAGTAGCCGGGCAGCAGGCTCGCGTCGGCGTACGGCTCGACCACCGGACGACCGTTGACGTGGAGGAGGCCGTCCAGGATCACCACGACGTCCAGCGGCACCCCCACCACCCGCTTGATGGTGCGCCGACCGTCCTCCGGGCTCCGGAACACCACCAGGTCCCCCCGGTCCAGGTCCGTCACCCGGGGCGGGGTCCGGGTGGTGAGCACGACGTCCTCCGCCGCCAGGGTCGGCAGCATGCTCACCGACTCGATGCGGACCGGTACCACGAGCGTGGTGCGCACGAGCACGACCACGCCGGCCAGGACCGCGAGGACCGCGACGCGACGACGTGCACGAGCGGTCACACGGGCGGCGCCCCGTGGACGGGGTGGTTCACGCTGTACGGCGACAGGTCGACCTCGCCGCTCGCGGGCGCCACCAGGAACTGGGCCATCATGTCGTGGTCCTCGTGCGGGGCGTTGTGGCAGTGGAGCATGAAGCGCCCTCCGAGGTGGCCGGTGGCGCCGGCGAGCCCGGTGCTCCGCCCGTCCGGGTAGCGCGCCGGCGGCATGCCGTAGTGCACCAGGAGCTCCACCCGCTCCCCCTCGCCGACGTACACGACGTCCTTGGGCCCCTTCTCCCAGGCCTCGACGCGGCCCGACCCGCCCCTGCGGCTGAGGATCCGGAAGTCCACGAGGTGGAAGTGGAGGGGGTGGAACCACCCTCCCGAGTCGTTCTCGATCCGCCAGATCTCGTACTCCCCCGGCCGGGGTGGCGACCCGCCGTCGTCGGCGAAGATGTTCCACCCGCCAGCCTGGACGTCCCTCCAGGCCATCCCGTTGATGAGGAACTCGTTGGTGTCGTCGTCGTGCTCGAGGTCGATGTCCCGCGTACGACGCGCGGCCGTGACAGGTGTGCTCATCACCGGGTGCAGCTCGCTGGCCGGCGGGGTCGGGACCGCGTTCCACCGGGACTCCGTCGACGACGACGTGACCCGCAGCTGCATCACCTTGCCGGTGTGCAGGAAGTCGCGGTTCTTGTTGGGGCTGGCGTTGCGCAGCTCGATCTTGTCGCCGATGCGGCAGCTCGAGAAGTCGACCATCACCTCGTAGCGCTCGGCGCTGGAATGACGCCAGCTGGTGACCTGCTGGGGAGGCGTGACCCCTCCGTCGGTGGCGACGACGTAGGTCGGCAGCGTCCCCCCGGTGCGCGTGTTGACGAAGCGCAGGGCCATCGACCTGGACAGGGTCGCCATGAGGATGCGGAACCGGTAGAACCGTCGCTCCACGTCGTGGAAGGGCCACGGGACACCGTTGACCGTGATGACGTCGCCCCAGAGCCCGGAGTGGTCCCGGTCCATGTAGGCGAGCTTCCCGTCCCTGGCGAACATCGCGTCGCTGATCACCAGGGGGACGTCGTACTTGCCCTGGGGGAGGTTCTCCTTCTCCCACGGGTTCTGGATGTGGTACTGCGCGAGCAGCCCGCTGTAGATGTTCATCGCCGTGCGGTGCACGCTGTGGTCGTGGTACCAGATCGTCCTGGGTCCCTGGTGGTTCGGGTACCAGTAGTCCTTGTAGTGGCCGGGCAGGGTCAGGTCGTCCGCGAACCCGTCGTACTGCGGCAGCGAGGCCGAGCCGTGGAGGTGCACCGAGGTCGCGACACCTCCGTACCCGAACGTGGGGTGCGTCGTCGGCAGCGCGTTGT
This sequence comes from Nocardioides sediminis, assembly GCF_003047295.1. GTDB lineage: Bacteria > Actinomycetota > Actinomycetes > Propionibacteriales > Nocardioidaceae > Nocardioides > Nocardioides sediminis. The sequence continues at coordinate 416,548 of NZ_PZYZ01000002.1, read as the reverse complement.
GGACCCGCAGGCGGACGCGGGTGTTCTGGTCGACCTTGATCAGGGGGCCGGGCACGGTGGGCGCCTCTGCGCCCCAGGCATAGCCGAGGACGGGCGTAGCCGGAGCACCCGGATCGAGGATCTGGAGCTTCCCGGCACGCTCGGTCACCTCGTAGAACAGGTAGTCGCCGTGCTCGTCGGTCATGACCACCGGGCTCACCGCCTGCGGGACGGGCATCCGTCGCCAGAAGCGACCCGGCTTCAGCGACGTGCTGATCCAGTCGGCGGTGCTGGCCGACTCACCCAGGGGGACCGTCAGTCCCACGGCCGTCACGCAGGCACCCAGGCCCGCAAGCTTGAAGAAGTCGCGGCGATCGATGTCAGCCATCGAGCCTCCCCCGGCAGTCCTCTGAGTCCGAGACCGTCGCCCACGATTCTGGGGAGGGCACCTTGGGGATATCTGGGGAGGAGCGCCTCCGTCAGAGGCTGGACTGGACCCCTGCGAGGAGCTGCCGGGCCATCACGATGCGCTGGACCTGGTTGGTGCCCTCGTAGATCTGGGTGATCTTGGCGTCGCGCATCATCCGCTCCACCGGGTAGTCGCGGGTGAACCCGTAGCCGCCGAGGACCTGCACGGCGTTGACGGTGACCTCCATCGCCACGTCCGAGGCGAAGCACTTGGCCGCGGCACCGAAGAACGTCAGGTCCGCATCCCCCCGCTCCGAGCGACCCGCCGCGGCGTACGTCATCTGCCGGGCGGCCTCCACCTTCATGCCCATGTCGGCGAGCATGAACTGCAGGCCCTGGAAGTCCGCGATCGACTTCCCGAACTGCTGGCGCTCCTTGGCGTAGTCCAGCGCGTAGTCCAGCGCCCCCTGCGCGACCCCGACCGCCTGCGCGGCGATCGTGACGCGGGTGTGGTCCAGGGTCGCCATCGCGGTCGCGAACCCGCTGCCCTCCGCGCCGATCATCCGGTCCGCGGGGATCCGGACCTTGTCGAGGTAGACCTCGCGGGTCGGGGAGCCCTTGATGCCCAGCTTCTTCTCCGGGGCACCGAACGACACGCCCTCGTCCGACTTCTCCACCACGAACGCCGAGATGCCGCCGCGGGTCTTCTTCTCCGGGTCGGTCACCGCCATGACGGTGTAGAACTCCGACTCGCCGGCGTTGGTGATCCACCGCTTCACCCCGTCGAGGACCCACTCGTCCCCGTCACGGACCGCGCGGGTCTTCATCCCGCCCGCGTCCGAGCCCGCGTCGGGCTCGGAGAGGCAGTAGGAGAACCCGCCCTCCCCCGCAGCCAGCTTGGTGAGGTACGTGCGCTTCAGCTCCTCCGAGCCCGCGATCTGCACCGGCAGCGAACCCAGCTTGTTGACCGCGGGGATCAGGCTCGAGGAGACGCACGCCCGCGCGACCTCCTCGATGACCAGCACCGTGGCCAGCGCGTCCGCGCCGGCGCCGCCGTACTCCTCCGGCACGTGCGGGGCGTGGAAGTCCGCCGCCAGCAGCGCCTCCGCCGCCTCCCGCGGGTAGCGCGCCTCCTCGTCCACCGCGGCGGCGTACGGCGCGACCTTGGCCTCGCACAGGTCCCGCACGGCCTCCCGGATGGCCCGGTGCTCCTCGGAAAGGGCGTAGAAGTCGCTCATGGCCCGATCCTACTAACCGGTAACCGGAGCGGACGGAATCGGGTCGGAACGACGACGCCCGGCCGGTGCGCGAGGCACCGACCGGGCGGTCAGACGGGGTGGCCCGAGGTCACTTGACCTTGAGGACGACCTTCTTGTCGCGCGACTTCTTGGTGTAGTCGTCGCCCATGTAGAGCACCTTCACGACGGTCTTGCCCTTGGGCAGCTTCTTCTTGAGCGTGATGGTGACCTTGCCCTTGCTGTTCAGCGTGCCCTTGCCGAGCTTCTTCTGGCCCTTCATGACCTTGACCTTGCCGCTGGGCACCTCGTTGTCGGCGTCCACGACGACCTTGACCTTGGTCTTCTTGCCGAACTTGGTGGGCTGCTTGGCCGGCTTCGCCTTGGTCGTCGACTCGTTCTCGGCCAGGATGACCGATCCGAGGCTGAACGGGGAGCCGGGCTTGTAGGTGCACGGCACGTCGGCCAGCATGACCTGCTCGCCCTGCTTGGTGGCGGTGAACTTGAACGCCGACGGGATCACGACGTCGTAGGTGCCGGCACCGGGGAGGTTGACCGGGACGGTCGACGCGGGCACCACGCCGGGCGTGGCCAGCGGGTTGGGCGTGTTGAGGGTCAGCGGCTGGTTGGGGGCGGCGGGCACCGCGGTCTGCGGGAACCGGACGTTCTGCAGGGGCAGCTGGGCGGCGTCCGAGGACGACAGGTCGTCCAGGCTGGCCACCATGTCGTTGGAGAACCCGCCGATGGTCGTGGCACCGAAGAGACCCTTGGCCGCGTTGACGACGTCGGCCGGCAGGGTCACGCTCAGCAGCACCGGGATGGCCGGGGCGTCGAGGCCCGCGTTGGCAGCGGTCGGGAGGGTCGCGGTGATGGACACCGGGATGTCCCGCGCACCGAGGCTCGGGAACGTGCACGTGTAGGTCGAGGCCGCCGTGGCGGCGTTGGCGGCGGGAGCCGCGATGGTGACGAGGGCGCCCGCGCTGAGCGCGGTGGCGGCGACGGCGGCGCCGAGGCGCCGGGAAGCAGAGTGAAGCATGTGGTGGAAGTCCCCTCCGTGGTTGTGTGTGACGCGACACAGCCAACCACACGACACGCCCGGCGTCAGCGGTTGCGCCACAAGTCGTACCCGTAGGTAACCGCCGGGTTTGACCCGCGCGTCCTGCGGGCACTCCCCTGCCATGCGCCGTACGACGATCACCGCCACCGCCCTGCTCGCCGTCACGGCCCTCGTGGGGTGCTCCGCCGCCGGTCCCGCCGAGGACCGCGCGGCCCCGGGCACCTCGACCGGCGGCGCGGGCGTGGACGCGTCCGGCGACGGCGGGGCCGAGGCCACGACGGCCGCACCGGTCACCGTCGGCGAGCACCCCTACGTCTGGCCGTGCCGGCTCCTCACCCCCACCGACGCCGTCGACCTGTTCCCGCTCACCGAGGAGGCCGACTTCAGCGAGATCGGCCGGGCGGTGTCGCCGGGCGAGGCCGAGATGGCGGAGATGAAGGGCACGGTCTCCGGCCAGCGCGTCTACTCGTCGTGCGCCTACGACTTCGGTGACCCGGCGCGCACCCAGGCCGCCCTGAAGATCGACCAGTACCGCACCGAGGAGCAGGCGGCGGCGCAGTGGCACACGATCAAGAAGTTCGGCGACGGCAAGCTCCCCCCGCGCTCCGACCCCGGAAGCCCGTTCTTCGAGGCCGAGCAGGCCTTGAGGGCAATGATCAAGGACGGCAAGAAGTCCGTCGGCGGCGTGCGCCTCCCGGGACTCGACGACCGCATCCTGTGGCGCGTCGGCACCAACGAGTTCGTCGCCACGACGGGCAGCGTGTTCCTGACCTTCACCCGCAAGCGGGACTCCGGGATCACCGACGACCTCACCAAGCGGGACGCGCGGCTCGCCGAGACGGTGCTGACCCGGGCGCTCGACCGCGTCGGCGACCCGGACCTGGGGACGCCGACCGATCCCTGGTTCGTCCAGGACGCGGACTGGCCGGCGTTCCTCGCCCCCTGCTCGCTCCTCGACGACGAGGCGGTCGGGCTGCTGTTCCCCGGGGTCCCGCTGGAGGAGGTCGCCCTGAGGTCTGTCGATGCCGCACCCGACGTCAACACCGCCTCGGACAGCCCGGCGGGCCGGTCGCACGACAACTCGTGCCGTCGCTCGGACGTCGACGACGACCACTCGACGGAGCTCCGCGTGCAGTACGTCGCGCCGGGCGACGACGCCGAGGAGGTGCTCGACTCCCACCTCTCCAACCTCTTCTTCGACGATCCGACCATCCGGCCGGGACGCGTGCGCACCATCCGCGCTGGTCTGCAGGCAGGAGGGCTGTACGACGTGGACGCGTCGTACGTGCTCGTCACCCAGCGGCGCGAGACCTACTACTACGCCCTGATGGACCGTTACCTCCTCGAGCTCGAGGCGCGGCAGGTCGCGAAGGGCGCGGGCCAGGGCAGAGGAGGGTTCCCGGACCTCGAGTCGGTCGACACCTACACCCTCAAGACCGGCATGGAGGTCGTGGTCGAGAACGTGCTCGAGACCCTGGGGTCCTCGGACGACAGCGCTAGCGTGGGTCCATGATCTCGGACTGGCAGGACCCGGCCGCTGTCGACCTGATGCTCGAGGAGCTCGAGACGTGGGCCGTGGTGGGCCTCTCGGGCAACCCCGGACGCACGGCGTACTCCATCGCCAGCCTGCTCCAGCAGCGCGGCAAGAGGATCGTCCCCGTCCACCCTGACGCGCCGACGGTGCTGGGCGAGCAGGGCTACGCGACGCTGGCCGACATCCCGTTCCCGGTGGACGTCGTGGACGTCTTCCGGCGCTCGGAGGCGGCGGGCGAGTTCGCCGACCAGGCCGTCGCCATCGGCGCCCGGGGCGTCTGGTTCCAGCTCGGGGTCGTCGACGAGGCCGCCTTCGAGCGGACGACGGCCGCGGGCGTCGCGATGGTCATGGACACCTGCCCGGCCATCGAGTGGCGCAAGCAGCGACGGTGAAGGACCTGCGCGTCCCGCCCGGACCCGGCCTCCCGTCGGGCCTCGTGGTGCCGGACATTGAGCTCGTCGAGCGGTTCTCCCGCTCCCCCGGCCCGGGCGGACAGTCGGTCAACACCTCCGACAGCCGCGTCGAGCTCGAGTACGACGTCCGCTCGGCCTCCACCCTCACCGAGACCCAGCGGGCCCTCGCCCTGCGCCGATGGCCGGACGGCGTGGTCGTGATCGCCGCCTCCGAGCACCGCTCGCAGCACCGCAACCGGGTCGCGGCCCGCGAGAGGCTCGCCGCGCTGCTGCGCGAGGCGCTGGCGCCGCCGCCTCCCCCGCGCCGGGCGACGCGGCCGACCCGCGGGTCGAAGGAGCGCCGGCTGCAGGCCAAGAAGGAGCGCGGCCAGACCAAGGCGCTCCGCGGCCGGGTCACCGACTAGGAGAGGTCGACGAGACCCTCGACCGGGGTGATCCCGAGCTGGGCCAGGGTCTCCTCCATCACCCACTGCACTCCCAGCGTGTCCTGCAGCGGGACCACCGGGGACTCGGTCAGGCCCGCCTCCAGGCAGCGTCCGACCTCGTCGATCTCGTGGCTGTAGCCGCGTCCGCGCGGGGCGAGGTCGAGGGTCTCGGCGTCGTCGCCGTTGCGGCGCACGACCAGCGACGTGGGGTGGTGGAAGCGTGGGGGAAGCTCGATGGAGCCGCCGGTGCCCCAGATCACGGCCCGTCCCGGGCTCTCGGTGGTCAGCCCGCAGGCCAGGGAGGCGCCGCGCCCGTCGTCGTACGCCAGGTGCATGGTCGTCTGGGCGTCGGTGCCGTTGGGGTAGAGCGTGCCGGAGGCCATCACCCGGTCGGGCGTGCCGAGGAAGTGCTGGGCGAGGGAGATGACGTAGACGCCCAGGTCGAGGGTGGCGCCGCCGCCCAGGACGGGGTCGAAGAGGCGGGAGACCGGGTCGTAGGTGCGGTGCGCGCCCAGGTCGGCCTGGACAGCGACCAGCTCGCCGATCTCACCGGAGTCGACGAGGCGCTTGGCCTCGACCACCGCGGGCTGGAGGCGCGTCCACATCGCCTCCATGCAGAAGACGCCGCGCTCCCGGGCGACGGCCACGACCTCGTGGGCGCCGGCCAGGGTGGCCGTGAAGGCCTTCTCCACCAGCACGGGCAGGCCGGCCTCGACGGCGGCGAGCGCCAGGGCGTGGTGCTGGGGGTGCGGGGTGGCGACGTAGAGGACGTCGATGTCGGCACGCAGCAGCTCGCCGTAGGTGAACGCCCCGGGGATGCCGTACGACGACGCGAACGCCTCGGCCCGCTCCCGGGTGCGCGACCCGATGGCCACGACCTCCGCGTCCGGCACGTGCTCGAAGTCGGCCACGAAGACCTCCGCCATGGCACCGGTCCCTGCGATGCCCCACCGAGTCGTCATGGCGGTCAGCCTAGGGGCGAGGGCGTCCGGCGACCGCACGGGACGCGGCGCCGACGAGTCCCTCGAGGGGACCGCGCAGGCGGGCGGCGGCGAACACCGACCCGATGCCGAGCAGGAGCAGCACGTGGAAGAGGTAGCTGTCGCGCAGCACCGAGGGCAGGAGGTCACGCGATCGGGCCACCACGTGCAGCGAGTAGAGGGTCAGCGTCATCGTGCCGGCACCGAAGAACACCGCCGCCGCGCGGCGCCACGTCGGTCGCGCCGCGCCGAGCACCAGCAGCGCCAGCCCGAGGACCAGCAGCGCGGAGCCGATGGTCTGGGCGAGGTCGAAGGGCGTCGCCGTGTGCGGCGCGACCACGAGTAACCACTCCCACGCTCCGCCGGTCGGCGTGGTCCCGGGGAGGCCGCCCGCGATCCGGTCGAGCAGGGCGGCCGCGTCGGCGTCCTGGGCGGGCGGCTCGGTGAGCAGCGCGTGCTGGACGTCGGGACGCGCGGTCAGGGTCCGCGACACCGCGGTCGCGGCGACGGCGGCCACGAGCCCGCCGGCGGCCAGCCACGCCGCCGTACGCCGCGACGACAGGTCGAGGCGACCCAGGGCGAGCCCGACGAGCACATAGGCCAGCCAGGGCACGGCCGGGTAGTAGCCGGTGAACGTCAGCTCGGCGAGGAGCCCGCCGGGGTCGTCGACGAGCTGGCCCCAGGTGGGGCTGGAGTACTGCCGCTCCGGCAGCGACGGACGCACGCGGTGCGAGACGACGGGGGCGGCCACCAGCGACGCGACCGCCAGCACCCCCAGCCAGCGGGCGGAGAGGCCGAGGAAGGGCAGCGCCAGCACGAAGAGCACCCCGTAGTAGGTGAGGATCACCGCGATCCCCGAGTCGACCTCGCCGAGGAGCAGCCCGATCGCCGCCACGAGCACGGCCCGCACGGCCAGGCCGGCCGACGCCCTGGCGCGGGCGCTCCCCCGCAGCGGTCGCCCGCGCCCGGTCACGAGGGCGATGCTCAGGCCCGCCAGGACGGCGAAGAGCGCCGAGGCGCGTCCGCCGGCCAGGGCCTGGCCCAGGGACAGGGACCCGTCCGGGTCGCGCGCCTCGAGGACGTGGGTGGCGACCATCCCGAGCAGCGCCAGGCAGCGCGCCACGTCGATCGCGACGAGGCGCCCGGGGCCGGGTCCCTCGGTCAGAAGCCGAGCTTCCGGGCGCCGCCGGCGGCACCGCGGACGACGGCCCCCTTGTCGGTCGCGGCCTGCCTGAGCCCGTCCTGGAAGTCCACCATCCGCTGCTGGAGCGCGGGGTCGCCGCTGGCGAGGATGCGTACGGCGAGCAGTCCGGCGTTGCGGGCACCGCCGATGGCCACCGTCGCGACCGGCACCCCGGCCGGCATCTGCACGATGGAGAGCAGGGAGTCCATGCCGTCGAGGGTCTTGAGCGGCACCGGCACGCCGATCACCGGCAGCGGGGTGACCGCGGCGAGCATGCCGGGCAGGTGGGCCGCACCGCCGGCGCCGGCGATGATGACCTCGATGCCGCGCCCGGCGGCCTCGCGGCCGTAGGCGAGCATCTCGTCGGGCATCCGGTGGGCGCTGACGACGTCGGCCTCGAGCTCGACGTCGAACTCCGCGACCGCCTCGGCCGCGGCCTGCATCACCGGCCAGTCCGAGTCCGACCCCATCACGATCCCGACGCGTGCAGCCATCCCACTCACCCTCACTCGCTCTCGTTGCCGAGGTCGCCGCGGAACCAGGCAGCGGCGTGCCGGGCGCGCTCGAGGCAGTCCTCGAGGTCGTCGCCGTAGGCGTTGACGTGACCGACCTTGCGCCCCGGGCGCAGGTCCTTGCCGTAGAGGTGCACCCGCAGGTGCGGGTCGCGCGCCATGGCGTGCGGGAACCCGTCGTAGAGCCGGCCGCTGTCGGTGGGCCCGCCCAGGATGTTGACCATCACCGTCCAGCGAGCCCGCGGGGCGGGCGACCCGAGCGGGAGGTCCATGACGGCGCGCAGGTGGTTCTCGAACTGGGACGTCACCGCGCCGTCCTGCGTCCAGTGGCCGGTGTTGTGCGGTCGCATCGCCAGCTCGTTGACGAGGATGCGACCGTCGGTGGTCTCGAAGAGCTCGACGGCGAGGACGCCCGTGACGTCGAGCGCACCGGCGACGCGCAGGGCGATCTCCTGCGCCTGGCCGGCCAGGGCTGGCGACAGGTCCGGTGCGGGGGCGACGACCTCGAAGCAGATGCCGTCGAGCTGCGTCGAGGCCACGACGGGGTAGCAGGCGGCCTGCCCGCTGGGCGACCGGGCGACCAGCGCGGAGAGCTCGCGGCGGAAGTCGACCAGCTCCTCGGCGAGCACGTGCACGCCGGCGTCACGGGCAGCCGCGAAGGCCGCCTCGGCGTCGGCGAGGTCGCGGACGACCCACACGCCCTTGCCGTCGTAGCCGCCCCGGGTCGTCTTGAGGACGCACGGCAGCCCGAAGTCGACCACGTCGCCGATGGTGCTCACCAGCGCGTTGCGTGGGCACGGGATGCCCAGCTCCCCGAGCCGGGCCCGCATGACGCCCTTGTCCTGGGCGTGCACGAGGGCCTCCGGCCCGGGGCGCACGGCGATGCCCGAGTCCTCCAGCTCCCGCAGGTGGTCGGTGGGGACGTGCTCGTGGTCGAAGGTGACGACCGGGCAACCGGAGGTGACGCGGCGCAGCGTCTCGAGGTCGGTGTAGTCACCGACCTCGTGGTCTGGGATCACCTGGGCGGCCGAGACGCCCTCGGTCTCGGCGAGCAGTCGCAGGGGAAGGCCCAGGGCGATCGCGGGCTGCGCCATCATCCGGGCCAGCTGCCCGCCACCGATCACGGCGAGGGTGGGTGCGCGCTCCGTCACGCAGGAAACCCTAGGGGGTGGACCCCCAGGACTCCTCAGCCCGTCTCGGCACTCGTCTCGAAGCGCAGGCCGCGACCGCGGAGGGTCGTGATGAGCCGGGGGTGCCGCGGGTCGTCGCCGAGCTTGCGGCGCAGCCACCCGAGGTGGACGTCGATGGTCTTCGACGAGGTCCAGAAGGTCGTCTGCCAGACGTCCTCCATGAGCTCGGCGCGCGTCACCACCAGGCCCGCCCGAGCCATCAGCGCGTGGAGGAGGTCGAACTCCTTGCGGGACAGCCGGATCTCCCGGTCCCCCCTCCACACCTTCCGCTCGTGCGGGTCGAGGCTGACGTCCTGGACCTTGAGCACGGGCCAAGGTTGGTCGGACTCAGATGACGCCGCGAGGCCTTTTACCCAAACGTGGACGAATGGTCTGGTCCAGCGCTGCGCACGGACCAGGTTGTTGGCGTGCTGTGGCCCGGAGGGACGGACCCGGCGTCAGCGGCGGCGTACGGCGACCGGCTCGACGAGCCCGAACCCGTGCACCGGGCGCGCGGGCAGCCGGCGGCTCTCGAACTCCTCGGTGGGGAGCAGGTCGGCGGTGCGCTGGTCGATGATCAGCCGGTTGCGCCGGGCCACCGCGGTGAGCCGCGCGGCCATGTTGACCGGCGGGCCGAAGACGTCGCCCAGGCGCGGCACCACGGGTCCCGACGCCAGGCCGACGCGCACGTCGGGCAGCTTGGGGTCGCGACCGATCACGTTGATGATCCCCTCGGCCACCTCGATCGCGGCCTCGGCGTCGGCGATGACGAACAGCACCGAGTCGCCCAGGCTCTTGATGATCCGGCCGCCGTGGTTGGTCACCACGTCGTGGCACCGGCCCTCGAACTTCTCGACCAGGTCACCGATCTTGTCGCGGTCCATCTCGTTGGAGAGCGCCGTGAAGGACACGAGGTCCGCGAAGCCGACGGTCACGTCGACGGTGTGCAGGTCCTCGTCGTTGGCGCCCATCGCCTCCATCCGCGCCACTGCCGCCGCGAGGTGGCGGCGCCAGGCGTAGATGAGGGTCTGCTCGAAGTGCGGGCCCACGTCGGCGATGAGGCGCAGCGCCGAGCCCACCCGCGACCCGGTCGCGTCCGGACCGGCCTCGAGCTCCTCGACCCGGTTGGCCAGGGTGGCGACCTCCCAGTCCGCGAGCCGGGCCATCGTCTGGCCGACGCCACGGGTCATGTTGACGGCCATGTCGAAGTCGACGGCCCCGCTGTCCACGATCCCCACCACGTCCCGCACGGCGTCGGCGTCGGCACGGGTGAAGGCGCGCTCGCCCAGCTGGTCGGGGAAGCCCAGCGCCCGCCAGAGCCGGCGGGTCTGGTCGACCGTCACCCCGGTCTCCTCGGCGACCTCCAGCGCCGTCAGCGTCGGCGGCTCGCCCAGGATCGCCATGTCGAAGCGCTCGGGAGCCGGGGCCACGCCCTCGGCCCCCTGTCCCCGTCGCCGGCGCTCAGGTGCCATCGTCGACGCGCTCGCTCGCCCGGGTGCCGCAGCCGAAGATCGGGGCGACGACGCCGAAGACCACGACGTGCTCGCCCTCGTCGAGGCGCTTGGCGGGGTAGGACACGCCCCGATCATGTCACTGGCGCGGGCGCACGTGAACGACATCGCCGGCCCCGACGGTGAACGTCCCCTCGGGGGTGCTGACCACGAGCGCGCCACGACCGTCGACGTCCAGCGCCTCGCCGCGTCGTACCTCCACCCCGCCCGCACCGCCGGGCAGGTGGACCTCCACCTCACGCCCCAGGGTGGAGCACACGTCGGAGTACGCCGCCCGCAGCGACGCGGTGTCCTCGATCAGGCCCTGGAGGCCGTGCAGGGAGCCCAGCACCTGGCTGAGCAGGGCGGTGCGGTCGACGCCCTCGGAGGTCTCGAGCTCGAGGGACGTCGCGAGGGCGACGGGCAGCTCGTCGAGCGTCTGGGAGACGTTGATGCCGACGCCGACGACGGCCGCCGGGCCGGTCGGGGTCTCGATGCGCTCGACGAGGATGCCGGCGAGCTTGCGCTCCTCGACCAGCACGTCGTTGGGCCACTTCAGGGCGATCTCCGGGATGCGGTCGGCGAGGGCGGCCTGGACGGCGTACCCGGTCAGCAGCGGCAGCCACGTCCAGTCCTGCGCCGGCACGTCGGGACGCAGCAGCACCGAGAAGGTGAGCGACGTCCGCGCCGGGGTCTCCCACACCCGGTCCAGCCGTCCCCGGCCGGCCGTCTGGTGCTCGGTGACCACCACGAGCCCCTCCTCCTCACCGGCCCGGGCCCGCTCGGCGACCGCGGCGTTGGTCGACGGCGTGGTCTCGGTGACCTCGACGCGCCAGCCGGCGGGCGCGACGATGCGGTCGGGGTCGAGTGCTGGGCGCGGTGCCGGGGCGGAGGTCATGGGCACTACATTGGCGGACGCAGACGACAGGAGGCCACACGACGTGAGTGCACAGACGCAGCCCGGTGAGGGCACCGAGGTCCCCACCGAGGGGTCCGGGATCGACATCCACACCACGGCGGGCAAGCTCGCCGACCTCGAGCGGCGTCTGGACGAGGCCGTCCACGCCGGGTCGGCCAAGGCGGTGGAGAAGCAGCACGCCAAGGGCCGCAAGACTGCCCGCGAGCGGATCGAGCTGCTCTTCGACGAGGGCTCCTTCGTCGAGCTCGACGAGCTCGCCCGGCACCGCTCCACGGCGTTCGGCCTCCAGGACAAGCGTCCCTACGGCGACGGCGTGGTCACCGGCTACGGCACCGTCGACGGCCGCCAGGTCTGCGTGTTCTCCCAGGACTTCACCGTCTTCGGCGGCTCCCTGGGCGAGGTCTACGGCGAGAAGATCACCAAGGTCATGGACCTGGCCATCAAGACCGGCTGCCCCATCATCGGCATCAACGAGGGCGCCGGCGCCCGTATCCAGGAGGGCGTCGTCTCCCTGGGGCTGTACGGCGAGATCTTCCGCCGCAACGTGCACGCCTCCGGCGTCATCCCGCAGATCTCGATGATCATGGGCAACTGCGCCGGCGGGCACGTCTACTCCCCCGCGGTCACCGACTTCACGATCATGGTCGACCAGACCTCCGCGATGTTCATCACCGGACCCGACGTCATCAAGACCGTCACCGGCGAGGACGTCACCATCGAGGAGCTCGGCGGCGCCCGCACCCACAACACCAGGTCCGGCAACGCCCACTACATGGCCTCCGACGAGGACGACGCCATCGAGTACGTCAAGGCGCTGCTGTCCTACCTGCCCCAGAACAACCTCGACGAGCCCCCCGCCTACGACGAGGTCGCCGACCTCGAGGTCACCGACCTCGACCGGTCCCTGGACACCCTGATCCCGGACGGCGCCAACCAGCCCTACGACATGCACACCGTCATCGAGGCCGTCCTCGACGACCAGGAGTTCCTCGAGGTCCAGCCGCTCTTCGCCCCCAACATCGTCGTCGGCTACGGCCGCGTCGAGGGCCGCCCCGTCGGCGTGGTCGCCAACCAGCCCATGCAGTTCGCCGGCACCCTGGACATCGACGCCAGCGAGAAGGCCGCCCGGTTCGTCCGCACCTGCGACGCCTTCAACATCCCCGTGCTCACCTTCGTCGACGTGCCCGGGTTCCTGCCGGGCACCGACCAGGAGTACAACGGCATCATCCGCCGCGGTGCCAAGCTGATCTACGCCTACGCCGAGGCCACCGTCCCGCTGATCACCGTCATCACCCGCAAGGCCTACGGCGGCGCCTACGACGTGATGGGCTCCAAGCACCTCGGCGCCGACATGAACGTCTCCTGGCCCACCGGCCAGATCGCGGTCATGGGCGCCCAGGGCGCGGTCAACATCCTCTACCGCAAGGAGATCGCCGAGGCCGAGAAGGCCGGCAACGTCGAGGAGCGCCGCGCCCAGCTCGTCCAGGAGTACGACGACACGCTGGCCAACCCCTACATCGCGGCCGAGCGCGGCTACATCGACGCCGTGATCTCCCCCCACGAGACCCGCTCCGAGATCGTCCGCTCCCTGCGCCTGCTCCGCTCCAAGCGCGAGACCCTCCCGCCCAAGAAGCACGGGAACATCCCGCTGTGAGCGAGGAGGAGACCCCGGCGGCGCCGCCGCCGCTGCTGCGCGTGGTCAACCCCGACGCCACCCCGGAGGAGGTCGCCGCCCTGGTGGCGGTCTTCGCCGCCCTCGGCTCGGCGGCCTCCGGCGAGCCCCCGCGCCGTCGTACCCCCGAGTGGTCGGCCCACCACCGCAAGGTCCGCACCACCCACCCCCACGGCCCGGGCGGCTGGCGGTCCAGCGGGAGCCCTCGCTGAGACGACGCGGACCGGGCACGGAAAGCGGCTGACAGACCACCGGCCCGGGGTCGTAGGGTCACCCCCGTGACCGACACGACCACCTCCGCCGTCCGCACCGTCGACGCCATCTGCGACCAGTTCGTCGAGGACTACTGCGCCCTCGACCCGATCGCCGCGACCTACTACGGCGTGGCCGGCCACGACGACCGGCTGCCCGACTACTCCCCCGCCGGCTACGACGCCCGCGTCGACCTGGTCCGCCGGGCCGTCGCCGCCGTGGAGGCCGCGACCCCCGTCGACGACCGCGAGGCCGCGGCCCGCGACTCCTTCCTCGAGCGCCACCGCCTCGAGCTGGAGATGGAGGACGCGGGCATCTCCCGGTGCATGGTCTCGGTCATCGACAGCGCCATCCACGGGATGCGCCAGGTCTTCGACCTCATGCCCACCGAGGGCGAGGTCGCGCTCGAGGCGATCGACGCCCGCCTCGCCGCCATCCCCGCGGCCGTGCAGGGCTACCGCGTGACCCTGGCCGACGAGGCCGCCCGCGGGCGGGTGTCGGCGGCCGCGCAGTACGCCAAGGTCGTCGAGCAGGTCCGCGGCTGGACCGGCGAGACGGGCGAGAGCGGTGACTTCTTCGCCGGCCTCGTGGACCGCTGCGCCCCGACCGGGGAGCTCGCCGACCGGATGCGCGAGCACGCGCGGGCGGCGACCCGCGCCTTCGCGGACTTCGGGCTGTTCCTGTCCGACGAGCTCGAGCCCCAGGGTCGCGACAAGGAGGCCGTCGGGCGCGAGCACTACGCGCTGACCAGCCGCTACTTCCTCGGCGCCACCGTCGACCTCGAGGAGACCTACGCCTGGGGCTGGCAGGAGCTCAAGCGGCTGGCCGACGACATGGCCGCCACCGCCGACCGCATCAAGCCCGGCGCGACGGTCGCCGAGGCCGTCGCCCACCTCGACGCCGACCCGGCCCGGGTGGTGCACGGCCGCGAGGCGTTCCGCGACTGGATGCAGGAGCTGGCCGACCGCACGCTGGCCGACATGGCCGACGTCCACTTCGACATCCCCGAGCCGGTCCGGCGGATCGAGTGCATGCTGGCCCCGACCAACGACGGCGGCATCTACTACACCGGCCCGTCCGAGGACTTCGTCCGCCCGGGTCGCATGTGGTGGTCGGTGCCCGACGGTATCGAGGACTTCTACCCCTGGCGCGAGGTCACCACCGTCTTCCACGAGGGGGTGCCGGGACACCACCTGCAGGTCGCCCAGACGGCGTACCGCAGCGAGAGCCTCAACCGCTGGCAGCGCCTCATGTGCTGGGTCAGCGGCCACGGCGAGGGCTGGGCCCTGTACGCCGAGCGGCTGATGGACGACCTCGGCTACCTGGCCGACCCCGCCGACCGGCTCGGCATGCTCGACGGGCAGTCCTTCCGGGCCGCGCGCGTGATCGTCGACATCGGCATGCACCTCGAGCTCGAGATCCCGGCGGACAACCCGTTCGGGTTCCACCCGGGCGAGACGTGGACCCCCGAGCTGGGCCGCGAGTTCCTCGGCGAGCACAGCCAGATCGAGCCGGACGTCCTCGACTTCGAGATCAACCGCTATCTCGGCTGGCCGGGGCAGGCGCCGTCGTACAAGGTCGGCGAGCGGATCTGGCTCCAGGCCCGCGACGACGTGCGGGAGCGCCAGGGCGACGACTTCGACCTCAAGGCCTTCCACCGCGCCGCGCTGGACCTCGGCTCGCTGGGGCTCGACCCGCTCCGCGCGGCGCTCGCCCGGCTCTGAGGCTGCGGGCGGTAGCGGCCATCAGTGGGCTGCCACCGCCCACGACGTGGGGACCGGGCACCCGGTGCGGCACGCCGCCGGGGTGCCCGTCCACCCGCGGGCCCTGAGGATCGTCCCCATCGCGGTGGCCACGCGGCACGGGGAGAGCACCTGGGCCCACCCGAGTCGCACTGTCAGGAGGGCGTCCACGGCGGAAGCGAGGTCCCGGTCGAGGTCGGTCCACCTGTCCTCGAGGTCGCGGTGACCGAACCGTCCGTCGAGCTCGACAACGACACCCTGCGCCGGGTACTTCACGTCCCTGGCCACCGTGCGACCGTCGGACGACTCACGAAACCGGCGACGCCCGACCGGCAGCCCGTGGGCTCGTTCGACGTCCCGCATGTAGCGGCGCTCGAGCACCGAGTACGCACCGTCGGCCACGTCCCGCGGCACCTCGACCAGCGCCGCGCGACCGGGCAGGTTGCCCAGCCGATCGAGCGCGGTCAGCAGCCTGGTGACGTCCGTGCGGCTCTGCTGGCAGGCGTCGGCCAACACGGCCACGGCACCCGCGAGGTCGCGTTGCGAGGCGACCTTGAGCAGCGCGAGCTCCACCGTGACCCGGGGCGGCCACCGGTGCGAGGTCAGCCAGGTGGAGGCGTCACGGATGCGTTCCACCCGGACGCCAGGGACGGGCGCGGGAGAACGTCTGCCAGCGTCGATCATCACCCACACGGGATCGTCCGGGCCCGGCTGTCGGCGGTCCCGCCGGAGGCCGTACAGCTCCATCGCGGTCTGCCGGTGCACTGCGGCGGGCCAGTGGAGGAGCACGGCGGCCCACACCCGCTGCGACCGGGTCAGCGGCCCGGTGTGGTCGACGTACACGCCGTCGTGGACCCGGGCCCACTCGCGGCGCCGGACCTTGTTCCGGATGTCGACGTCGTCGCCGCCGGCCGCCTTCACCTGACGTCGTGAGACGACACCGGACTGTCGGTCCATGAGCCGCCGCAGCGCGGTGCTGTCGAGGCGGGAGTCGCGGCGTCGGGGCACGGAGAGAGGGTGCACGTCGCGGGCGCGTCCCACACCTGAACGTCCGGAGCTGTGGACAGCCGAGGTTGCGGACGGTCACAGCCATCAGTGGGCTGTGACTGCCCACACCCGAGCCCTCAGGCCCACCGCCTAGGGTCGGCGACATGCAGCTCGTGCTCGCCTCCGCCTCCCCCGCCCGCCTGGCCACCCTCCGCTCGGCCGGGATCGACCCGGTGGTGATCGTCAGCGGCGTCGACGAGACCCAGCTCGACAAGCTGCCGCCGGCCGAGCTGGCGCTGCAGCTCGCCGAGCTCAAGTGCGGCGCGGTGGCCGTGCGCGAGGACGTGCCCGCGCAGGCGCTGGTGCTCGGCTGCGACTCGGTGCTCGAGCTCGGCGGCGAGGCACTGGGCAAGCCGGAGTCCGCCGAGGTCGCGATCGAGCGCTGGCGCCGGATGCGTGGCCAGAGCGGCGTGCTGCACACCGGTCACTGCCTGCGCGAGGCGTCCACGGGACGGGTCGCGGCGGCGACGGCGAGCACCACCGTGCACTTCGCCGACGTGAGCGACGAGGAGATCGCGGCGTACGTCGCCACCGGCGAGCCCCTGTGGGTCGCCGGCGCCTTCACCATCGACGGGTTGGGCGGCGCCTTCGTGGAGTCCATCGAGGGCGACCACCACAACGTGGTCGGGGTCAGCCTCCCGCTGCTGCGTGGGCTGGTGGTCGAGCTCGGCCACTCCTGGACCGGGCTCTGGAACGCCGTCAGCCGGGCTTGACCGCGATGACCGGGCAGGTGGCGTCGATGATGACGCGCTGGGCCACGCTGCCCATGATCAGCTTGCCGACCGGGGTGCGGTGCCGGATGCCGATGACGACGGCGTCGGCGGAGACCTCCTTGGCCACCGCCAGGATCTCGTCTGCGATGTCGCGCCCCATGGTCTGCCGCAGCTCGTGCTCGACGCCGCTCTCGGCCAGCCGCTGCTCGAGGGTCACCTTGCCCTCCTCACCGAGGTAGCGCCGGTCCACCAGGGCGTCGCCCTTGGTGCTGTTGACGACCACGACGCCGGTCTGGCGGCGCTGCGCCTCGGCGATGCCGTGGGCGAGGGCGGCCTCGCCGTACTCGTCCGGGATGAAGCCGATCACGACAGCCATTCAGGAGACCTCCGACTCGGATGTTGCGGGGGTGGGCACCGGGCCTCGGACCCGGGACACGATCGTGGGCACGACCAGGGCGAGCAGGATCAGGACGTAGACGAAGATCGCCAGCGGCTCGTTGAACAGCCCGCTGATCTCGCCGTTGGACAGGTCCAGCGCCTCGCGCATCTTGGTCTCCATCAGCGGGCCGATGATGACACCGAGGATGAGCGGCAGGATCGGGATGCCGAAGCGGCGTACGGCGAACCCGATGGCCCCGAAGACGAGCAGCAGCGCCACGTCGAAGGCGCTCTGGTTGACCGCGTAGGCGCCCAGGGACGCGAAGAAGAGGATGCCGGCGTACAGCTGCGGTCGCGGGATGCGCAGCAGCTTGGCCCACAGCGGCGCGAGCGGGAGGTTGATGACCAGCAGCAGGGTGTTGCCGATCAGCAGGCTGGCCAGCAAGGTCCACACGAGGTCGGCCTGGTCGGCCATCAGCGTGGGGCCGGGCACGATGCCGTAGGTGCGCATCGCGGCCAGCAGGACCGCCGCCGTGGCGGTCACCGGGAGGCCCAGGGCCAGCAGCGGCACGAACATGCCGGCGGCGCTGGCGTTGTTGGCCGCCTCCGGGCCGGCGACGCCCTCGATGGCGCCGTGGCCGAACTCGTCGGACTTGCGCGAGAGGCGCCGCTCCATGACGTAGGAGAGGAACGTCGGGGTCTCGGCGCCGCCGGCGGGCAGGGCACCGAAGGGGAAGCCGAGGGCCGTCCCGCGCAGCCACGGCTTCCACGAGCGGGACCAGTCGTCACGGCTCATGAACGGCCGGCCCACCGGGATGACGTCGAGCGGCGTCCGGCGCAGGTGCGCCGCGATCCACAGCGCCTCGCCGATCGCGAAGATGCCCACCGCGACCACCACGATGTCGATGCCGTCGGCGAGCTGGAGCACACCGCCGGTGAGCCGCGCCTGGCCGGTCGAGAGGTCGAGGCCGACCAGGCCGATGGTGAGGCCGATGAACAGCCCGATGAAGCCGCGGAGCTTGGAGGAGCCGAGCACCGCGGTGACCAGCACCAGCGACAGCAGCATGATCGCGAAGAACGACGCGGCACCGATCTCGACGGCCAGGTCGGCCAGCGAGGGCGTGAAGAACGCGACCAGCAGGGTGCCGATCGTGCCCGCGATGAAGGAGCCGATGGCGGCGGTGGCCAGCGCCTGGGCGGCGCGCCCCTTCTTGGCCATCTTGTTGCCCTCGATGGCCGTCATCACCGACGCGGACTCGCCGGGGGTGTTGAGCAGGATCGAGGTGGTCGACCCGCCGTACATCCCGCCGTAGTAGATGCCGGCGAAGAGGATGAAGGACTGGGTCGGCTCCAGCCCGAACGTGATGGGCAGCAGCAGCGCCACCGCCATCGCGGGGCCGATGCCCGGGAGCACGCCGACGAAGGTGCCGAGCAGCACGCCGACGGCGGCGAAGGCGAGGTTCTGCGGCGTCAGCGCGTTGGCCATGCCGTCCAGCAGCAGGTTCAGGGTGTCCATCTCAGAGCACCCCGTCCAGGATCCCGGGCGGGATCGGCACGTCGAGGCCGACGTAGAAGAAGTACCAGGAGCCGACCGAGAGCGCGACGCCGACGAGCAGGTCGCGGAGCAGCGTGCGCGAGCCGAGCGCCCAGGCACAGCCGGCGAAGAGCAGCGCGCCGGTGACGGCCCAGCCGAGCACGTTGACCAGCGCCATGTTGAGCACCAGGATCCCGACCAGCTTGCCGACCGTCATCCAGTCCGGCGGCGTGGTGAGGTCGATGTCCTCGCCCTCCTCGCCCTGGGCCACGTCCCCGCGGGAGGTCGCGACGGCCAGGATGACCGCGAGCACGATCATCGTGGTGCCGATGACGTAGGGGAACACCCGCGGACCGACCGGGTCGCCGAAGCCGACGGTCAGCCCGCGCGCGTCGATCAGGGTCCAGAGCCCGACGAGGGCCAGGACCGCGGCGAGGACGTACTGCGCGCGGTCGACCTCGACCGGCTCCGTGCGAGGAGGCCCGGAGCCGTCGGGCGTCCCGGGACCGCCGGGGGCCTCGGTGGCGGCCATCAGAGGAGTCCCAGGTCGTCGAGGGTGGTGGAGACCCGCTCGTCCTGCTCCTGCAGGAAGGTCTCGAAGTCGTCGCCGGTCTTGAAGTCGTCGGTCCAGCCGTTGTCGGTCAAGGTCTGCTGCCACTCCTCGGTCTCGTGCATGGTCTCGAGGTAGCCGATGAGCTCGTCGCGGCGCTCGTCGGGGATGTCGGGGGGCGCCAGCAGGCCGCGCCAGTTGAGGAAGACCAGGTCGATGCCGGACTCGGTCAGGGTCGGCACGTCGGCGAACGCCTCCTGCGGGGAGCGCTCCTCGCCCGAGACGGCCAGCATCCGCAGCTCGCCGTCCTCGATGCTGCCGGCGAACTCCGCGGGACCGGAGAACCCCGCGTCGATCTTGGCGCCGAGCAGGGCGCTGGTGAGCGGGCCGCCGCCGTCGTAGGAGACGTAGTTGACCTCGCGGGGGTCGATGCCGACCTCGTCGGCGAGCTGCATCGGGAAGAGGTGGTCGGGCCCGCCGGGCGAGGAGCCGCCGCCGATCGCCAGGGAACCCGGGTCCGCCTTCCACGCCTCGATGAAGTCGTCGACGGTCTCGAAGGGCGAGTCCGCCGGTACGAGGATGCCCTCGGGCTCGCTCATCAGCTGGGCCAGCGGAGTGGCGTCGAGCGGTCCGTAGCCGCTGGCGAAGGAGTACGTCGAGCCGACGACGCCCAGCCCGACCGTCATCATCGTGTGCTCGTCGCCGGCCTCGCCGACGACCTGGGTCATCGCGGCGGCGCCGCCCGCGCCGATGACGTTCTCCACGGTGAAGGTGCCGCCGGTGACGTCGTTGTCCTCCATGACCGCCACGGCCGCGCGGCCGGTCTGGTCGTAGCCGCCGCCCGGGCTGTTGGGGATGATCAACAGCAGGTCCCGGCTGTCGTCACCGCGGGTCACGCCGCAGCCGGCCAGGGCCAGGGTGAGCGCGAGGATCGCGGCCCGAGCCGTCGTACGTCGTCCCAGCCGTCGCATGCGCCACATCGTGCACCCGGCGGGCGCACCCTGTCGAGGGACCCTGCGCGGGTCTCACGGCGTGGCCGTCGCGCCGTCCTCCGCTGCGTCCTCGCGGATCCCGAACACGAGCTGGCGGGTCAGCACGAAGCGCGCGGCGTTGGCCAGCGCGAGCCCGATGACGTTGGCCGACAGGTTGTCCGAGACCGGGTCGTCGAGCCCCAGGCCGTTGCGGCTGATCCACAGGCAGGCCATCGGGATCAGCATCGTGCCGAGGCTGATGAGGAGGAAGGCCGTCCGGCCGCCGTCGGGGTGCCGGGTGTCGCGGTGCCGGAAGGCCCACGACCGGGTGCCCCGGTAGGCGATCGCCGTGCCGACGAGGTTGGCGATGACGTAACCCAGCACCGGCTGGTCGTTGAGCGGCGCCCAGCCGCCGGTGTTGAAGCCGTGGACCAGCAGGTTGAAGAGCAGCACGGCGACGATGGTCGCGCCCAGCCCGACGGCCAGGTAGCGCCAGATCTCCCCCGCCAGCCGGCGGCCCCGTGGTGTCACGGACACAGGCTAGTCCGGTCGCTCGCCCGGTGGCCCGCCCGCCGCGTCAAGACCCCCTGATCGGGCGAGGCCGGCCGGGCCGGTGCGTCACTCGACCGGCAGGCCGAGCCCCCGCGCGATGAGCATCCGCTGGACCTCCGAGGTGCCCTCGCCGATCTCGAGCACCTTGGCGTCGCGGTAGAACCGCGCCACGGGGTACTCCTCCATGAATCCGTAGCCGCCGAAGACCTGCGTGGCGATCCGGGTCGCCGTCACTGCCGACTCGGTGGCGTAGAGCTTGGCCACCGCGGCCGCCTGCTTGAAGTCCTTCGTGGACACCGTCCGACCCGCGTCCATCGCGTCCTTCATCGCTGCCGCCTTGTAGGTCAGCAGGCGCGCCGCGTCCAGCATCACCTGGAGGTCCGAGACCTGGAACGCCACGCCCTGCTTGCGCCCGATCGGACCGCCGAAGGTCTGCCGCTCCCCGGCGTACTCCAGCGACATGTCCAGGCACGCCTGGATGCACCCGACGGCCAGCGCGGCGATCGCGACCCGGCCGTCGTCGAGCGTGGCCAGGAACTGCGCGTAGCCGCGACCCCGCTCGCCCAGCAGGTTGCCCTCCGGCACCCGGACCCCCTCGAAGGACAGCGGGTGGGTGTCGGAGGCGTGCCAGCCGAGCTTGTCGTAGGCCTTCTCGGCGGTGAAGCCCGGCGTCCCGGCCGGGACCATGATCGTGGAGATCTCGGGACGGCCGTCCTCGCGCTCCCCGGTCCGGGCGGTGACGGTCACCAGCGAGGTGATGTCGGAGCCCGAGTTGGTGATGAACTGCTTGGCGCCGTCCACGACCCACTCGCCGTCGTCCAGGACGGCCTTGGTGCGGGTCGCACCGGCGTCCGAGCCGGCGCCCGGCTCGGTGAGCCCGAACCCCGCGAGCCGCTGGCCGGAGACGAGGTCGGGGAGCCAGGTCTGCTTCTGCTCCTCGGTGCCGTAGGTCAGGACCGGGTTGATGCCCAGCCCGACCGCGGCCTCGAGCGTGATGCCCATCGACTGGTCGACCCGGCCGATCTCCTCGATCGCCAGGCACAGCGAGGTGAAGCCGCCGTCCTCCCCGGCCATCCCCGCGCCGCCGTACTCCTCCGGCGCGGTCAGGCCCATCAGCCCCAGCGCGCCCATCTTCTGCACGACGTCGGTCGGGAAGTGGTGGTCGCGGTCCCACTGCGCGGCGTGCGGGGCGATCTCCTTCTCGGCGAAGTCGCGGACGCTGCGGCGGAACTGCTCGTGCTCGGGGGACAGCTCGAAGGTCATGGCCACAGGGTAGCGCCGGAGGTTAACGATCGCTAACCCACACCGTGGCGCAGCCCACACCCGCGCGATTGTGGGACAGTCACGGGATGGAGGTGGGAGTCCACCTGCCGCAGGTCGCCACGACCTCGGCGACCCCCGACGTACGACGCGTGCGCGCGGTCGTCGACGCCGCGCGCGACCTCGGGCTGGCGGCGGTCTCGGCCAACGACCACCTCTCCTTCCACCGGCCGTGGCTGGACGGCCCGACGCTGCTCGCGGCGGTCGCCGACCGGGCGGCCGGGCTCGAGCTGGCCACCACCGTCGCGCTGCCCTCCCTGCGCGGACCGGTCCAGCTCGCCACGGCGCTGAGCACCCTGGCCACGATCGCTCCCGGCCGGGTCGTCGCCGGGGTGGGACCGGGGTCGTCCGCCCAGGACCACGCCCTGGCGGGCGTGCCCTTCGACCAGCGGTGGCCCCGCTTCGAGGAGTCGCTGTGGGTGCTGCGGGCCCTGCTGCACGGCGAGGAGCCACCCGCCACGTGGACCGAGGTGCTCGCCGGCGCCCGGATCGCGACCGAGCCCGTGCCGCTCTGGGTGGCCAGCTGGGGGTCGCCGGCAGGCCTGCGCCGGGTCGCGCGGCTGGGCGACGGCTGGCTCGCCTCGGCCTACAACACCACCCCGGAGGCCTTCGCCGACGGCCGCCGCACCCTCGCCGCCGAGCGCGACCGGCTGGGCCGTCCTTCGCTGCCGACCGCCCTGGCCACGATGTGGACCTGGGTCGACGACGACCCGGGTCGCGCGGAGCGGGTCCTGCGCGACGTGCTCGCCCCGCTGGTGCGCAGGGACCCGGACGAGCTGCGGAGCCGGGTCTGCGTCGGCACGCCGGCGCACTGCGCGGCGATCCTCTCGGCGTACGCCGCGGCCGGCTGCCGGCGGGTCTACGTCTGGCCGCTCGACGACGAGGTGGCCCAGCTCCGCCGACTGGTCGGGGAGGTGCTCCCGCTGGTGGACGCCGATGAGGAGGGCGAGACCCCAGACGCTAAGGTAAGGCGACCCTAAGCGCAGCACCGAAGGACTCGCCCCGTGACCTCCCCCGTACGCCGCCTCGCAGCGCGCCCCCTCGCCCGTCCGCTGGCCCTGGCGGCCGCCACCGTCGTCGCCCTGCCGGCCCTCTCGGCCTGCAGCATCCTCAACCCGCCGGACCTGGTGATCTACAACGCCCAGCACGAGGAGCTGCTCGAGGAGATCGTCCCGCTCTTCGAGGAGGAGTCCGGCCTCGACGTCGAGCTGCGCAGCGGCAAGGACCTCGAGATGGCCAACCAGATCGTCGAGGAGGGCGAGGACTCCCCCGCCGACGTGTTCCTCACCGAGAACTCCCCGGCCATGAGCATCGTCGACAACGAGGGCCTCTTCGCCCCGGTCCCGCAGGCCGCCCTCGACAACATCCCCGCGGAGTACGTCCCCAGCTCGGGCACGTGGACCGGCTTCCTGGCCCGCTCGACGGCCGTCATGTACAACACCGACAGCGTCACCGAGGCCGACCTGCCGACGAGCATCCTCGACTTCGCCGACCCCGAGTGGGAGGGCCGCGTCGGGTTCTCGCCGACCGGCGCCGACTTCCAGGCGATCGTCTCGGCCGTGCTCGAGCTCGAGGGCGAGGAGGCCACCCGCACCTGGCTGGAGGGGCTGGCGGCCAACGGCGTCGTGCTGCAGAACAACCTCGTCGTGATGCAGGCCGCCGACTCGGGCGAGATCGACGCCGGCATCGCGTACCACTACTACTGGTACCGCGACCAGGAGGAGAACGGCACTGACTCGGACAACTCGCAGCTCTACTTCTTCGGCGACCAGGACCCCGGCGCCTTCCTGTCCGTCTCGGGCGCCGGCATCCTGAAGAGCTCCGAGAACGCGGCGGGGGCCGAGCAGTTCGTCGAGTGGCTCACCTCGACGCCCGCCCAGCAGGCGATGGCCGAGTCCTACGCCCTGGAGTACCCCCTCAACCCCGAGGCCGAGCTCAACCCCGAGGTCAAGCCCTTCGACGAGCTCGAGCCGCCGACCGTCGACATCGCCAGCCTCAACGGTCCCCAGGTGACCGAGCTGATGACCGAGGCCGGCCTGCTCTGAGCACCGGCGCCCGCTCCACGACTCCACCCCTGCTGCTCGCGGCAGGGGTGTTCGTCGCGCTGCTGGCGCTCATCCCGCTCGTGTACGTCGCGACGTACACGGTCATCATCGGTCCGGCCGAGATCTGGGACCTGGTCGTCCGCCCCCGGGTGCTCGAGCTGCTCCGCAACACCGTGACCCTGGCCGTCGCCTGCATGGCCGCCTCGACCGTGCTGGGCGTCGCGCTAGCCTTCCTCGTCGAGCGCACCGACCTGCCGGCGCCCCGCCTGTGGCACGGGCTCCTGGTGGCGCCGCTGGCGGTGCCGGCGTTCGTCAACGGCTACGCGTGGGTCTCGCTGGACCGGTCGATCAACGGCTTCGGCGGCGCGTGGCTGGTGGTGACGCTGTCCTACTACCCGCTGGTCTACCTGCCCGTCGTGGCCGCGCTGCGCGGCCTCGACCCCGCCCTCGAGGAGGCCTCCTGGTCGCTGGGGCACACCCGGCGCCAGACGTTCTCCCGGGTGGTCCTCCCCCAGCTGCGACCCGCCCTGCTCGGTGGTGCCCTGCTGGTGGGGCTGCACCTGCTCGCGGAGTTCGGCGCGTTGTCCCTGCTGCGGTTCCCGACCTTCACCACCGCGATCTACGACCAGTACGGCTCCACCTTCAACGGCTCGGCGGCCACCGCCATGGCCGGCGTGCTGGTCCTGCTGTGCCTCCTCCTGCTGCTGGGCGAGCTGCGGCTGCGCGGCAGCCGCCGCTACGCGCGGGTCGGCCACGGTGCCGCCCGTGTCTCCGAGCGGTTGGCGCTGCGCGGCTGGCGCTGGCCGCTGGCGCTCGTCGTGACCACCCTGGTCGTGCTCGCGCTCGGCGTGCCGACCTACGCGCTGCTCCACTGGCTCGCCGTGGGCACCTCCGCCGAGCTCCCGCTGGGCGAGCTGCTCTCCGCCACCGGCTCGACGGTCGTGCTCGCGGGGCTCGGCGCGCTCGCCACGACCCTCGCGGCGCTCCCCGTCGCCTGGCTGGCCGTGCGCCACCGCGGCCGCCTCACGACGCTGGTCGAGCGCAGCACGTACGTCGCCAACGCGCTGCCCGGCATCGTCGTCGGCCTGGCCCTCGTGGTCGCCAGCCTGCGTCTCGTGCCGGTCGTCTACCAGACGGCGCTGCTGCTCGTCGTGGCCTACGTGATCCTGTTCCTCCCCCGTGCCGTGGTGTCGGTGCGCTCCGGGCTCGAGCAGGCGCCGGTGGTGCTCGACCACGTGGCGCACAGCCTCGGGACCGGGTCGCTCGCCACGGCGCGCCGGGTGACCCTGCCGCTCATCGCCCCGAGCCTCGGCGCCGGCGCCGCCCTGGTCTTCCTCGCCGTGGCCACCGAGCTGACCGCCACCCTGATGCTGAGCCCGATCGGCACCAGCACCCTGGCCACCGAGTTCTGGTCGGCGTCCTCGGAGCTGCGGTACGGCGCGGCGGCGCCGTACGCCCTGCTCCTCGTCCTCATCTCGGTGCCCGCCACCGTCCTGTTGATGCGTCAGGAGAGACTGCAGCCATGAGTGCTCTGACCATGACGGGGGTCAGCAGGTCGTTCCCACCGACCGGCTCAGGACAGGCGGCCACCCGCGCCGTCGACGACGTCACCCTGCACGTCCCGCACGGGTCGCTCACCGCCGTGCTGGGACCGAGCGGCTGCGGCAAGACCACCCTGCTGCGGCTCATCGCCGGCTTCCTGGTCCCCGACTCCGGCACCATCGCCTTCGACGACCGGGTGGTCGCCGGCGCCGGCCGCCCCGTGCCGCCCCAGGAGCGCCGCGTCGGCTACGTCCCGCAGGAGGGTGCGCTCTTCCCGCACCTCGACGTCGCCGCCAACATCGGCTTCGGGCTGCCCCGGGGCGAGCGCTCGGGTGCCCGCATCGACGAGATGCTCGACCTCGTCGAGCTCCCCCGCGGCTTCCGGGGTCGCGCCCCGCACGAGCTCTCGGGCGGTCAGCAGCAGCGGGTGGCACTGGCGCGGGCGCTGGCCCCGCGGCCCACCGTGGTGCTGCTCGACGAGCCGTTCTCCTCCCTCGACGCCTCGCTGCGAGAGTCCACCGGCCGCGCCGTGGCCCGCGCCCTGCGCGCCGCGCGCGCCACCGGCCTGCTCGTCACCCACGACCAGTCCGAGGCGCTCTCGCTCTCCGACCAGGTCGCTGTGCTGCGCGAGGGGCGCCTCATCCAGGCCGGGTCCCCGGCGGACGTCTACCTCGCTCCCCACGACCCCGAGCTCGCACGCTTCGTGGGCGGCGCGACCTCCCTCCCGGGCCGCGCCGGGGAGGGCCGTGCCGCCACCTGCGCCCTCGGCGCGGTCACCCTGACCCACCCCGCCTCCGCCGATGACCTGCTCCTGGTCATCCGTCCCGACCAGGTCGTCCTGGACGAGGCGGGCGTGGAGGCACA
Source organism: Nocardioides sediminis (assembly GCF_003047295.1). Classification (GTDB taxonomy): domain Bacteria; phylum Actinomycetota; class Actinomycetes; order Propionibacteriales; family Nocardioidaceae; genus Nocardioides; species Nocardioides sediminis. Next base: position 390,062 of record NZ_PZYZ01000002.1, on the reverse strand, counting down.
CGTCGACGAGGTGAGCTTCTACGGCCACGACGCGGCCATCCGGCTCACCGTCGGCGGTGCGGCGCTGGTCGCGCGCGTGACCGGGCCGTCCGCCCCTGCGGCCGGCCAGACGGTGCGCGTCGGGGTGCGCGGGGCGGTGCACGCCTACCCCGCCCCGGTCCGCGACTGAGACCTCGGTCGGCGCCGTCAGAGGGGGGCGATAGTGTGCCCAGCGGTATCGGAGCCAGCAGCAGACCAGGAGTGATCGTGGCCGACAAGCAGGGATTGCAGAAGGTCCTCATCGCCAATCGTGGCGAGATCGCGGTGCGGGTCATCCGTGCCTGCAAGGACGCGGGCATCGGGTCCGTGGCGGTGTACGCCGACCCCGACCGCGACGCCCTGTTCGTGCGGCTGGCCGACGAGGCCCACTCCCTGGGTGGCGCGACCCCGGCCGAGTCCTACCTCGACATCGCCAAGATCATCGCGGTCGCCGAGAAGGCGGGTGCCGACTCCGTGCACCCCGGCTACGGGTTCCTCGCCGAGAACGCCGAGTTCGCCCAGGCCGTCATCGACGCCGGGCTGACCTGGATCGGTCCCCCGCCGGCCGCGATCGAGGCCCTGGGCGACAAGGCACGCGCCAAGCACATCGCCGACAAGGCCAAGGCGCCGCTCGCGCCGGGCACCAAGGACCCGGTCAAGGACGCCGACGAGGTCGTCGCGTTCGCCGAGGCCAACGGCCTCCCGGTCGCGATCAAGGCCGTCTTCGGCGGCGGCGGTCGCGGCCTCAAGGTCGCCCGCACCCTCGAGGAGATCCCCGACGCCTACGAGTCCGCGGTCCGCGAGGCCGTCACCGCGTTCGGGCGCGGTGAGTGCCTGGTGGAGAAGTTCCTCGACAAGCCCCGCCACGTCGAGACCCAGTGCCTGGCCGACCAGCACGGCAACGTCGTGGTCGTCTCCACCCGCGACTGCTCGCTGCAGCGCCGCAACCAGAAGCTCGTCGAGGAGGCCCCCGCGCCGTTCCTGACCGACGAGCAGGTCACCGAGCTCTACGAGTCCTCCAAGCGCATCCTCAAGGAGGCCGGCTACCACGGCGCCGGGACGTGCGAGTTCCTCGTCGCCCAGGACGGCACCATCTCCTTCCTCGAGGTCAACACCCGCCTCCAGGTCGAGCACTGCGTCTCCGAGGAGGTCACCGGCATCGACCTGGTCCGCGAGATGTTCCGCATCGCGGCCGGCGAGGAGCTCGGCTACGACGACCCGGAGATCCGCGGCCACTCCATCGAGTACCGCATCAACGCCGAGGACGGCGGCCGCAACTTCATGCCCGCCCCCGGCACCCTGACCCGCTGGCACCAGCCCTCGGGCCCCGGCGTGCGCCTCGACGGCGGCTACGACCAGGGCGAGACCATCCCCGGCTCCTTCGACTCCCTCATCGCCAAGCTCATCGTCACCGGCCGCGACCGCACCCAGGCCCTCGAGCGCTCCCGCCGCGCGCTCGACGAGTTCGTCGTCGACGGCATGCCCACCGTCATCCCCTTCCACCGCGCGGTCGTCTCCGACCCCGCCTACGTCGGTGCCTCCACCCCCACCGGGGAGGGTTCCTTCGACGTCTACACCCAGTGGATCGAGACCGAGTTCGACAACAAGATCGAGCCCTACGCCGGCGACGCGGGCGAGGCCGACGAGCCCGGCGAGCGGCAGAAGGTCACCGTCGAGGTCGGCGGCCGCCGCCTCGAGGTCGTCATCCCCGCCGGCCTCGGAGGACTCGCAGCCGCCGGCGGCAACGGCGGGGCGGCCGGCGCCAAGAAGCCCAAGCGGTCGGCCAAGAAGGCCGGCGCCGCCGCCTCCGGCGACGCCGTCACCTCCCCGATGCAGGGCACCATCGTCAAGGTCGTCGTCGAGGAGGGCCAGGACATCGCCGAGGGCGACACCGTCGTGGTCCTCGAGGCCATGAAGATGGAACAGCCCCTCAAGGCCCACAAGAACGGCACCGTCACCAGCCTCACCGCCGAGGTCGGCGCCACCGTCACCAACGGCGCCGTCATCTGCGAGCTCAAGGACTGACCAGGCGCTGACGGCGCACGCCGTTCACCCGAGGCCGACGGCCTCCACGAGCGCCGCGACGTGGTGCTCGAAGAGGTCGCCCGGGTCGGCGAACGTGTCGGCGCCGTACTGGCCGAACACCTCGAAGGACACGCAGCCGAACAGCGCTGCCCAGGCGAACAGCCCGCGCGTGACCAGGCGGTCGGGTGCTGTGAGGCCCATCTCGCGACGGATGCGGGCGAGGTCGCGCGACAACCGGCGCGGCGTGAGCGGCGTGTCGTCCAGCGAGATCGCCCCCGCCTGCCAGGCGTCCTCCCACACCTCGACCAGGCGCCCGACGACGCGGGTGCCCGGCCCGGTCGTCTGCTCGGCCGGCGCCTCGTAGCCGGGCACCGGGCTGCCGAAGAGCAGGGCGTACGTCGCCGGCTCGGCCAGGGCCCACGTCCGCGTGGCGCGGGCGATGGCGACCAGCCGACCGACGTGGTCGGCGCGCTCCACGCGCTCCAGCGCCGCGTCGACGGCGTCGCCGAGCTCGTCGTACCCGTCGACGACGAGGAGGGTGAGGAGCTCGTCCCGGCTGCCGACATAGCGGTAGACCGCCGACGACACCACCCCGAGGTCGCGGGCGACCGCGCGCAGGGAGAGCGCCGCGGCGCCGTCGGTGGCCAGGTGGGCGCGGCCGATGCGGACGATGTCACGCATCGTCTGCTCGCGCGCCCTGGCCCTCGGTGTCATCGCACCTGATGTCGTCGCACTTGACGTCGTGGCATCGCTCATGCGACGAGTGTGCCACGAACGCGAGCGCCAGCCGCACAAGAGAGCAGTGCTCTTGCTTTTTCGATCGACACGCGTCATGCTGGTCGAAACGAGAGCACTGCTCTCCCGAATCGAGGAGCACCATGAACGCCGTCCACGTCGTCACCGGAGCCGGTCCCGTCGGCTCGACCGTCGCCCTGCAGCTGGCGGAGTCCGGCCAGCAGGTCCGGCTGCTGACCCGGTCGGGCAGCGGCCCCGAGCACCCCCGCATCGAGCGCCGTCGCGTCGACGTCTCGCACCCCGAGCAGCTCGACGCGGCCTTCGCGGGGGCCGTCGCGGTCCACCACTGCATCCACGGGTCGCGGTACGACGCCCGCACCTGGCGGGCGGAGCTGCCCGTCGCGGAGCGGCACGTCCTGGCCGCCGCCGGGCGGGTCGGCGCCGTGGTGGTCTTTCCCGAGAGCCTCTACTCCTACGGTCGGGTCGACGGCCCCATCACCGAGGACACCCCGCGCACGGCCACCGCCGGCAAGCTGGGCGTCCGGACCGAGCTGCTCGCGCAGCGCGCGGCCTCCCCCACGCCCACCGTGAGCGTGGCGGCCTCGGACTTCTACGGCCCGCTGGTCCGCAACGCCCACGCCGGCGAGCGCCTGGTGCCGACCGTGCTGGCGGGACGGACCATGCGGGTGCTGGGCAGCCTCGACCAGCCACACTCCTTCACCTACGTGCCGGACCTGGCCGCGGCCATGGTCAGGGCGGCGGCCACGCCCGCCCTGTGGGACACGGTGCTGCACGCGCCGACGGCACCGCCCGTCACCCAGCGCGAGCTCGTCGAGCAGGTCGCCGCAGCGGCCGGCGTCGAGGTGCCTCGGATGTCCACGATCCCGTCGTGGGTCCTGTCGGCCGCGGGCGTCGTGTCCCGCGACAGCCGGGAGCTCGCGGAGACGGCGTACATGTTCACCCGACCCTTCGTGCTCGACTCGACGCGGAGCCAGGAGCTGCTCGGGCTGGCGCCCACGCCGTGGGCGACCGGGCTGGAGGAGACCGTGGACTGGTGGCGCACGGCCGGGTGAGGCGGGCGGCCGAGGGCCGGCTCAGCCCCGCGCGCCCTCGTTGCGCACCACGGCGTCCCGGGGCGGCGAGGCGGTCTCGGTGGAGGGTGCCTCGTCGCCGGTCAGCGTCCGGAAGACCTCCTGCGCGACGCCCCTCATCCCGGCGAGCACCGGGTGGAAGGGGGCAGCGACGCCCAGGCGCATCTCGGGTCCGTTGATCCAGGCGTCCGGGCCCGCGCACACGTCGTGACCCTCCGACACCTCGTCGAGGTCGACGTACGTCGCGCCGGCGGCCTCGGCACCCCCGCGCAGCGACTCGTTGAGCCGGTCGGCCACCCGCGCCGCGGTCTCCAGCCGGCTTGGCGGGAGCGACACCGCGCCGCAGCCGTCCTCGGTGGGCAGCACCTGCGGGTAGCCCACGACGTAGACCGCGGCCGCCGGCGCGCGCTCGGCGATCCGGAGCACCGCCCGCTCGACCCGCGACTCCACCCGCCGGGCGTCGCGGAGGAGGCGCTGCTCGAGGCCGGGCGGGCACGCCTGCGCGTCCCCGGGGGCACACCCGACCAAGGAGGAGAAGATGCCGAAGTCGTTGCCGCCGATGCCCAGCGTCACCAGGTCGGTGTCCTCCGAGAGCGCGGCGAGCTGGGGGGCGACGGTGCCGCCCCCGATGAGCCGCTGCCGGCCGACCAGGTCGGCGGTGTCGGCCGCCGAGCAGGTGACGTCGCGGTAGGACGCGACCGAGAGCCACCCGGCGAGGAAGGCCGGGTAGTTGTCGGTCGACCGCACGCACCCCGACGGGTCGGACCGGACGGTCGTGACCAGCGGGCCGGCGCTGTAGGAGTCGCCCAGCGCCACGTAGTCGATCTCCGCCGGCAGGTCCCCGAAGGTCGGCTCCAGCACCTCGGCCGGGCCGGGCGAACCACCGGCGGAGTCGTCGACGAGGGAGCACGCGGACGTCCCGACGGCGACGGCGGCGAGGAGGGCCGTGAGGGCGCGGCGGCGGGGGGTGACGGGCACCCGACGATCATCCCACCGGGGCGGTGACCGTCCTACGGACCGGTAACGAAGGGTGGCCCGGGACACTCGATAGCGTGCCGCCCATGTTCTCCAAGGTGCTGGTGGCCAACCGCGGCGAGATCGCGATCCGGGCGTTCCGTGCGGCGTACGAGATCGGTGCGCGCACCGCCGCGGTCTTCCCCCACGAGGACCGCTGGTCCGAGCACCGGCTCAAGGCCGACGAGGCCTACGAGATCGGCGAGCGCGGCCACCCCGTCCGGGCCTACCTCGACCCCGACGCGATCGTCGCGGTGGCGGTCAGGGCCGGCGCCGACGCGGTCTACCCGGGCTACGGGTTCCTGTCGGAGAACCCCGCACTGGCCGAGGCCTGCGCCAACGCCGGCATCACCTTCATCGGCCCGAGCGCCGACGTGCTGACGCTGACCGGCAACAAGGCCCGCGCGATCGCCGCCGCCAAGGCGGCCGGCGTCCCCACCCTCCAGTCGGTCGCCCCCTCCACCGACGTCGAGGCCCTGCTCGAGGCCGCCGATGCCATCCCCGCCCCGCTCTTCGTCAAGGCCGTCGCGGGGGGTGGCGGCCGCGGCATGCGTCGCGTGGACGACCGCGCCGACCTGCGCGAGGCCATCGAGACCTGCATGCGCGAGGCCGAGGGCGCCTTCGGCGACCCGACGGTCTTCATCGAGCAGGCGGTCGTCGACCCACGGCACATCGAGGTGCAGGTCCTCGCCGACGGGACGGGCGGCGAGGACGGCACGATCCACCTCTTCGAGCGCGACTGCTCGGTGCAGCGCCGCCACCAGAAGGTCGTGGAGATCGCCCCGGCCCCCAACCTCCCGGCCGGGCTCCGCGACCGGATGTGCGCCGACGCCGTCCGGTTCGCCCGCGAGATCGGCTACCGCAACGCCGGCACCGTGGAGTTCCTGCTCGACCCCGACGGCAACTACGTCTTCATCGAGATGAACCCCCGCATCCAGGTCGAGCACACGGTCACCGAGGAGATCACCGACGTCGACCTCGTGCAGTCGCAGATGCGGATCGCCTCGGGCGAGACGCTCGCCGACCTCGGCCTCACCCAGGACGGCATCGTCATCCGCGGGGCCGCCCTGCAGTGCCGCATCACCACCGAGGACCCCGCCAACGGCTTCCGACCCGACACCGGCAAGATCACCACCTACCGCTCCCCCGGCGGTGCCGGGGTCCGCATCGACGGCGGCACCACCTACACGGGCGCCGAGGTCAGCGCCCACTTCGACTCGATGCTGGCCAAGCTGACCTGCCGCGGCCGGACCTTCGACAAGGCCGTCGAGCGCGCCCGCCGCGCCGTCGCGGAGTTCCGCATCCGGGGCGTCTCCACCAACATCGCGTTCCTCCAGGCGGTGCTCGACGACCCCGACTTCGCCGCCGGCCGCCTCACCACCGGCTTCATCGAGGACCACCCGCACCTGCTGTCGGCACGCGCGTCCGGCGACCGCGGCTCCAAGCTGCTCTCCTACCTCGCGGACGTCACCGTCAACCAGCCGCACGGCGCGGCGCCGGTGACCGTCGACCCGGTGTCCAAGCTCCCCGCCGTCAGCCTCGACGTGCCCGCCCCCGACGGCAGCCGGCAGCACCTGCTCCGCGTCGGTCCCGAGGAGTTCGCCCGCGCGCTGCGCGAGCAGGACCGGGTCGCGGTCACCGACACGACCTTCCGCGACGCGCACCAGTCGCTGCTCGCGACCCGGGTGCGGACCCGCGACCTGCTCTCCGTGGCCGGCCACGTGGCGCGCACGACGCCCCAGCTGTGGTCGCTCGAGGCGTGGGGCGGCGCGACGTACGACGTGGCGCTCCGCTTCCTGTCCGAGGACCCGTGGGAGCGGCTCGCGCGGCTTCGCCAGGCGGTGCCCAACATCTGCCTGCAGATGCTGCTGCGCGGCCGCAACACCGTCGGCTACACGCCGTACCCGACCGAGGTCACCCGGGCCTTCGTCCAGGAGGCGGCCGACACCGGCATCGACGTCTTCCGCATCTTCGACGCGCTCAACGACGTCGAGCAGATGCGCCCGGCCATCGAGGCGGTGCGCGCCACCGGGACGACCGTCGCCGAGGTCGCGCTCTGCTACACCGGCGACCTCTCCGACCCCGACGAGCGGCTCTACACCCTCGACTACTACCTCGACCTGGCCCGCCGGATCGTCGACGCGGGCGCGCACGTGCTGGCCATCAAGGACATGGCCGGCCTGCTGCGGGTGCCGGCCGCGCGCACGCTGGTGACGGCGCTGCGCGAGGAGTTCGACCTGCCGGTGCACCTGCACACCCACGACACCCCCGGCGGCCAGCTCGCCACGCTGCTCGCGGCGATCGACGCCGGGGTCGACGCGGTCGACGCCGCCTGTGCGTCCATGGCCGGCACGACCTCGCAGCCGCCGCTGTCGGCGCTCGTCTCGGCGACCGACCACGGACCGCGGGAGACCGGCCTGTCGCTGGCCAGCGTCAACGCGCTCGAGCCCTACTGGGAGGCGACCCGGCGCGTCTACGCGCCCTTCGAGTCGGGGCTGCCGGCCCCGACGGGCCGCGTCTACCGCCACGAGATCCCCGGCGGCCAGCTCTCCAACCTGCGCCAGCAGGCGATCGCGCTGGGGCTGGGCGAGAAGTTCGAGCAGGTCGAGGACATGTACGCCGCGGCCAACGACATCCTCGGCAACGTCGTCAAGGTGACGCCGTCCTCCAAGGTGGTCGGCGACCTCGCCCTGCACCTGGTCGCCGTCGGCGCCGACCCGCAGGACTTCGAGGACGACCCGGGCTCCTTCGACATCCCCGACTCGGTCATCGGCTTCCTCAACGGCGAGCTGGGCGACCCGCCCGGCGGCTGGCCGGAGCCGTTCCGCACCAAGGCGCTCGAGGGCCGGTCGTGGAAGCGACCGGTCGCCGAGCTCACCGCCGAGCAGACCGCCGGGCTGGCCTCGGAGTCCGCGCGCGAGCGTCGCGACACCCTCAACCGGCTGCTCTTCGCGGGGCCGACGGCGGAGTTCAAGGAGTCGCGCGAGACCTACGGCGACGTCTCGGTGCTGCCGACCGTCGACTACCTCTACGGCCTGCGCCGCGGCCAGGAGCACGTCGTGGACCTCGACGAGGGCGTGCGCCTGCTGATCGGCCTCGAGGCCATCGGCGAGCCCGACGAGCGCGGCTTCCGCACGGTCATGTGCACGCTCAACGGCCAGATGCGGCCGATCGCGGTCCGCGACCGCAACGTGGCCTCCGAGGTCGCTGCCGCCGAGAAGGCCGACCCCTCGCACGGCGGCCACGTCGCGGCGCCCTTCGACGGCGTGGTGACCGTGGGCGTCGCCGAGGGCGACACGGTCGAGGCCGGCCAGACCGTCGCGACCATCGAGGCCATGAAGATGGAGGCCTCGATCACCGCGCCCCGTGCCGGTCAGGTCGAGCGGGTCGCGGTCCCCGGCACCCAGGCCGTCGAGGGCGGCGACCTGGTGGTCGTGCTGGGCACCTGAGCCTGCTCAGTCCCTCGTGCGGGCCTGGAGCGGGGCGACGCTCACGGTGAACCACGAGGAGCGCAGCCCCAGGACCGTGCGGAGGGTGTCGCCGGTGACGGCGGCGCGACCCCGGGTGCCCACCAGCGTGATGTCCTGCACCCGGCCACCCCACTCGCCGTTGCCGTCCCGGCCCGCGATCTCGATGGAGGTGAGGTCCCCGATCCCCGGGTAGTGCCGCTCCAGGGCCGCGTCACCGGCCGTCCTGGTCCAGGTGTGCACGCGGTTGCCCTCCCACCCGTCGTAGGGGTCCTCCTGGGCGACCAGGTAGGGCGTCGAGCCCGCCGACGTCCAGCCGCCGCTGCTCGCGGAGAACTGCGTGAACGCCGGCCGGCCCTCGTAGGTCAGGCCCTGGCGGGCGGTGTCCTTGACCGCCTGGGTGGCCGCCGGGTGCTCGGCACCGACTCCTCCGTAGACCTGGCACTGGGTGGTGTCGCAGATCTGGTAGTGCCGGGCGTTGGGGTGCGAGCGCTCCGCGGCGGCGTACGTCCGGGCCGCGACCGCCTGGGCACGCACGGCGTCCGGGCTCCACGAGGCGGGGATCTCGAGGGGTACGACGCCGCGCAGGTAGGACTCCATGCTCAGCACGTTGACGGTGTCGCGCGCCGCGCTGCCGGGGGTCGGGGACGCGGACCGCAGCACGCCGCGGTAGGTCCTGCTGCCGGCCGGCGTCACCAGGGTCAGGCGCTTCCTGGCCGCGGAGAACTGGGCGTCCCCGCGGAAGACCTTCCACGTCCGCCAGCCCGTGCCCTTGAGGTGCTGCACCTGGGATCGCCCCCCGGCGAGACCGTTGACGCGCCACTGCCGCGCGCCGTTGGTCGGCAGGGTCCAGGACTTCCGGCGGGCCAGCCGGGTCACGGTCAGGCCCTTCTGGGCGGCCACGACCACGTCGTCGGTGGTGTCCCCGGTCAGCCAGACCGAGATCCGTCCCCGCTGCTCCCCCCATGAGGTGCCCGGGTAGTAGAACTCGATGATCTGCTGCCAGGGGATGCCCTGCCGGGCGGCACCCTCGGCGCCGTACTGCGACATGCCTCGGCCGTGGCCGTAGCCGTGGCCGGTCAGGGTGATGGTCGAGGGCCCGGAGACGGCGTACACCTCGGCCTTCCGGCTCGCGGTCGACGGCGCCGCCGTGATGACGGAGGCGACCAGCACGGACGCGCCGAGCAGGACGAGCGAGCGGGGGGAACGGCGCATCAGGTGCGTCTCCTGGGTCTGGTGGGACAGACGTGACGGTCGATGACACCACGCGTCACACCAGCCCACAACACGACCGCGAGAACTACAGATCTGTAGTTCTCGGCCACGCGTGGACTACCCTCCGCGCATGGTGTGGACCCCGGGGCGACGCAGGCGCGAGCGCGAGGCCGAGCTGGTGGCCCTGGACCGCTGGCGGGTGGCCCGGCGGATGCTCGACGACGAGGTCACGGCGCTCGGCGAGGACCTCGCCGAGCTGCACGGTGACACCCTCGCCGACGAGCTGTCCGACGAGGCGCAGCACCACTACGGCCGCGCCCTCGAGCACTACGAGCAGGCCAAGGCCCTCGTGGCCGCGTCCACCACCGCCGCCGACCTGCTCGGCGTCGAGCAGGTCGTCGCCGACGCGCGCTACCACCGGGCCGCCGTGCTGGCGATGCAGGCCGGCGAGCCCCTCCCGGACCGTCGAGAGCCCTGCTTCTTCGACCCGCGCCACGGCCCCTCGGTCCGCGACGTCGGCTGGGCGCCGCCCTCGGGCGTCGAGCGGACCGTCGCCGTCTGCGCGGCCGACGCGCGCCGCCTCGAGGGCGGGCAGGCGCCGGCCGTCCGGCAGGTGCGCGTCGGTGACCGCTACGTCAACGTGCACGAAGCGGATCCCTTTGCCACGGTCCGGGACCTCGCGGACCCGCAGCGGGGTCACGTGGCACCGGGGAGGGACACCCGCCGCACCGACAAGCACCTCGCCGAGGCCTACGTCCGCCAGACCGTCAACGGTGACAACCTGCCCGGGGGGCACGGCCGGCTCTGAGCCCTCGGCCGAGGCCTGGACCGACCCGACGCCGGCACCGCCCTACGGCTGGTGGGAAGCCGCGCGTCGCACGCCGAGATCCGTCGTACCCCATTTTGCTCAACGTCCTGGACGTGGGCGTCTCTGGCTGGCGCCCCGTCGCCAGACTGGGAGGCGTCCGGGGACGAGTGCAGCCGAAGCGGGAAAGCACATGATCAATTCACGGGGGACCATGTCCATCGCCATCGTGCTCGCGTTCACCGCGGGCACGGTCGGCACGACACTCGCGACGGACGCGTCAGGGTCGGCATCGCCCCCGCACCTGCTGGTGGCGGGGCGAGGCGGGCACGACCACTCGACGCCGGTCCACACCGCCACGAGCACGAGGGCGAACGGCCTCGAGGCGAGGATCACCCTGAACGCCGCGGGTTCTCGTTACGTCGGGACGAGCGTCCCGATCAAGGGTTACCTCCGCGGCAACACGGAGGGAGTCCGCAAGCGCATCGTCGTGCAGAGCAAGAGTGACGGCGGATGGCGCGACCGGGCGCGGAGGTTCCAGCGTCGGCTCGGGGTGTACCGGCTGCCGGCGCAGGAGGTCACCCGACCAGGGAGGATGCGGTTCCGCACGGTCGTCTGGGCCCGTGGCGAGGTGTTGGACGTCTCCAACGTGATGTCGGTGCGTGGCGTGGCGCTGCCGACGCAGACGCCCCCGCCCACGCTGACGCCTTCGCCGACACCCACCACCACACCCACCCCGACGGCTGACACCACGCCCACCCCGACGCCCACGCCCACCCCGACGCCCACCCCGACGCCCACCCCGACGCCCACGCCCACCCCGACGCCCACCCCGACGCCCACGCCCACCCCGACGCCCACCCCAACGCCCGAGCCGGAGCGCATCACCGAGAAGCGGACGATCGACGGCGCGATCACGTGTGAGCACCTCCGCGTCGCTGTGCTCCACCAGGAGCGGACGAGCGTGTGGACCTGGGACCCGACTGCAGGGCGCTGGGTGCTCTCGTGGACGCCTTGGGACACCGTGTCGACCACGAGCCGTGAGGCCGCGGCCGCCGACTGCGTCAACGTGGTCGAGCGGACGAGCGCGGACGTGCTGCTGCCCGACATCCGGATGAAGAACCTCGACGCGTGCGGAGCGAGTGAGCGGGAGCTGTCGGGCGGCTCGTGCTTCCGCATCGTCAACCCAGCGCCGGCGAACTCCAGCTTCCCCCACCTCACCGGGAAGAAGCTGCTGAAGTTCCCCGTGATCACGCTCAACGTGGGGATGGGCCCGTCAGAGCTGGTGGCCGACAGGTCCTCCCCGACGTCCTCCACCTGGCGGGCGTACCAGACCTTCCTGCGTCCCAACGGGGACCGCGAGTCAGTGGTCCTTCCCGGCGCGGAGTTCTACTACGCCGGTGACGGGCACAGGCACTGGCACGTCCGCGACTTCGACGACTACTCACTGCTGGACGCCGACGGTGAGACGGTCCGGACCGCCGAGAAGCACGGGTACTGCCTGCAGGACAACACGCGGTACGCGCCGATGCGCGGCGAGCCCGGCGTGCCGGACGAGCCCGTCTACCCGGATGCGACGCAGTGCGGCAAGGGCCTGCCAGACGCCTTGGCGGTGATCCACGGCATGAGCAGGGGCTGGGGTGACACCTACTCCTCGGCGCTGCCCGACCAGGCGCTGGACATCAGCGGCGTGCCCGACGGCGAGTACGTCGTGGAGCTGACCGCGGACGCCAACAACCACATCCGCGAGACCAACGAGACGAACAACACCGCCTCCATCCGTGTCGTGATCACGGGCGACACCGTCGCGATGGTCCCCGGCAGCGCGACCGGGGGGCTGGGTTGACCGCCGTCCCCCCGAGGAGCAGCGGCGGGGAGTGACCGCCGCCCGCCCTCAGACCTTGTGCAGCCTGCGGGCGGCCTCGGCGACCGAGCCGCTCATCGACGGGTAGACGGTGAACGCCTGCGCGAGCTGGTCGGCCGTCAGCGACTCGGCCACCGCGATGGAGACCGGGTGGATGAGCTCGGAGGCCCGCGGTCCGACGACCACTCCCCCGACGATGATCCCGGTGCCGGGGCGGATGAAGAGCTTGACGAAGCCGTCCCGCACACCCTGCATCTTGGCCCGCGCGTTGCCGGCCAGCGGCAGGGTGACCACCTCCGCCGGGATCTCGCCCGCGTCGACCGCCTTCTGGGACCAGCCCACGGTGGCGATCTCGGGGGCGGTGAAGACGTTGGAGGAGACCTTCTTGAGGTCCAGCGGCGAGACCGCGTCACCGAGGAAGTGCCACATCGCGATCCGGCCCTGCATCGCCGCCACCGAGGCGAGCATCAGGACGCCGGTGCAGTCGCCCGCGGCGTACACCCCCCGGGCGGACGTGCGCGAGACCCGGTCCACGGCGATGAAGCCGCCGTCGTCGGTGGCGACGCCGGCCTCCTCGAGCCCGAGGTCGGCGGTGTTGGGGACCGAGCCGAGCGCCAGGATGCAGTGCGACCCGGTGACGGTGCGACCGTCGGTGAGGGTCACGGTGACGGTGTCGCCCTCGCGGGTCACCGACTGCATGCGGGACTGGCTGAGCACCTCCATGCCACGCCTGGTGGCGACCTCCTCGAGCACCGCCGACGCGTCGGCGTCCTCGCCCGGGAGCACCCGGTCGCGGGAGCTGACGAGCGTGACCGGGATGCCGAGCGCGAGGTAGGCGCTGGCGAACTCGGCGCCGGTGACGCCCGAGCCGACCACGATCAGCTTCTCGGGCACCTCGTCGAGGTCGTAGACCTGCTCCCACGTGAGGATCCGCTCCCCGTCGGGCTGGGCCGAGGGGAGGGTGCGCGGGGCGGCACCGGTCGCCACGAGGATCGCGTCAGCCGCCAGCGTCTCCTCGGTGCCGTCGGGCAGGGTCGCGACGACCGTCATGTCCCCGGCCAACCGCCCGCGCCCGCGCAGGACGCGGACGCCGTCGCGGTCGAGGCGGGCCGCGATGTCGGCCGACTGGTCGGCGGCGAGCTGCTTGACCCGGGCGTTGACCCGCGCCAGGTCGACCCGGATCGTCGTTGCCGCGTCGCCCTCGTGGTCGGCGAAGTCGATGCCGAGCTCCGAGGACTCGGCGACCTCGGTCATCAGCTCGGCGGTGGCGATCAGGGTCTTGGAGGGCACGCAGTCGGTGAGCACCGCGGACCCTCCCACGCCGTCGGTGTCGACGACGGTGACCTCGGCGCCCAGCTGGGCGGCCACGTGGGCCGCCTCGTAGCCGCCGGGCCCGCCGCCGATGATGACGACGTGGTCGGCGCGACCGCCGTGGGCTGCAGCGGCCATCAGAGGTTGATCATGTGGCCGGCGATGCCTTCGACGGCTTCCTTCACCGCTTCGCTCAGCGTCGGGTGCGCGAAGACGTTGCGCGACACCTCGTCTGCGGTGAGGTCCCACTGCTGGGCCAGCGTCAGCACCGGCATCAGCTCGGTGACGCCGGGGCCGATCATGTGGGCGCCGAGGATCTCGTTGTGCTCGGCGTCGGCCACGACCTTGACGAAGCCGAACGCCTCGCCGAGTCCCATCGCCTTGCCGTTGGCGGTGAACGGGAAGGACGACGTCTTCACGTCGTACCCCTTCTCCTTGGCCTGCGCCTCGGAGTAGCCGAACGAGCCGATCTGCGGCATGCAGTAGGTGGCGCGCGGGACCATGTCGTAGTTGATCGGCATGGTCTCGGCGCCGTTGATCGTCTCGGCGGCGACCACGCCCATCGCCTCGGCGACGTGGGCGAGCATCATCTTGCCGGTGCAGTCGCCGATGGCGTAGACGCCCTCGACGTTGGTGCGCATGTAGTCGTCGATCGCGATGGCACCGCGCTCGGTGAGCTCGACGCCGGTGGCCTCGAGGCCGAAGCCCTCGACGCGCGGCGCGAACCCGAAGGCGGCCAGGAACTTGTCGGCCTCCAGCACCTGGGTGTCGCCGCCGGCGGCCGGCGCGACGGTGACCTTGACGCCCGAGCCGGTGTCCTCGACGCCCTTGACGGCCGTGCCGGTCATGACCTTCACGCCGAGCTTCTTGTAGTGCTTGGCGAGCTCCTTGGAGATGTCGGCGTCCTCGGTCGGGACCATCCGGTCGAGGAACTCCACGATGGTGACCTCGACGCCGAAGTTGGCCATGACGTAGGCGAACTCGACGCCGATCGCGCCGGAGCCGCCGATCACGATCGACTTCGGGAGCTGGTCGGTGAGGATCTGCTCCTCGTAGGTCACCACGTTGTCGCTCAGCTCGACGCCCGGTACGAGGCGGACGGTGGCGCCCGTCGCGATGATGAGGTTGTCGCACGTGTAGGACGTGACGTTGCCGTCGTCGTCCTTGACATCGAGGGACTTGGGGCCGGTCAGGGTGCCCCAGCCGTCGACCTCGGTGATCTTGTTCTTCTTCATCAGGAAGTGGACGCCCTTGACGATGCCGGCGCTCACGTCGCGGGAGCGCTTGTGCGTCGGGCCGAAGGCCATCGTCGCGTCGCCCTCGATGCCGAACTTGGCCTTCTCGTGCTGGAGCGTGTGCGCCAGCTCGGCGTTCTTGAGCAGCGCCTTGGACGGGATGCACCCGACGTTGAGGCAGACACCGCCCCAGTACTTCTTCTCCACCACGGCGACCTTCTGGCCGAGCTGGGAGGCGCGGATGGCGGCGACGTAGCCACCGGGGCCGGCGCCGAGGACGAGGGTGTCGAAGTGGGTGTCGGTCACGGGCCACAGACTAACGCCCGGCACCGTCGTCGCTAGCCTTGGCCGGGTGACGCTGTACGCCGCCTACGGCACCAACCTGGACCCCGCCCGCATGAGCGAGCGGTGCCCCCACTCGCCGCTGCGCTCCACGGGCTGGCTGACGGGCTGGCGACTGACCTTCGGCGGCGAGGAGCACGGCTGGGACGGCGCCCTCGCGACCATCGTCGAGGACCCCATCGAGCAGGTCTTCGTCGCGGTCTACGACGTCACCCCCGAGGACGAGACCGGGCTGGACCGGTGGGAGTCCGCCGACACCGGTCTCTACCGCAAGACACGGGTGCGGGTGTCGACGATGGCCGGCGAGCTGGTGGTCTGGGCCTACGTCCTGGACGCCTACGAGGGCGGCCTGCCGAGCGCGTCGTACCTCGGCGTGCTGGCCGACGCCGCCGAGGCGGCCGACGCCCCCTCGGACTACGTCCGGGCGCTGCGGCGCCGCGCCTGCCGCTCGACGGGGCTCTGACCCTAGGATCCTCGGCGTGAACGACACCGCGCCCGGCACTCCCAGCCCCTCAGCCCTGGCCCAGCAGGCCGCCGACACCCTCGCCGACCTCACGGGGGTCGAGCGGCACGACGTCGCCCTCGTCCTCGGCTCCGGCTGGCTCCCCGCCGTCGACGCGCTCGGCGAGGCGACCGCGGAGATCGCGACCACCGACCTGCCCGGCTTCCACGCCGCCGGGGTCGTCGGGCACAGTGGCCGGATCCGCAGCCTCGAGGTGGCCGGGCGCCGGGTCCTGGTGTTCCTCAGCCGCACCCACTTCTACGAGGGCAAGGGCGTCGCCGCCGTCGTCCACCCCGTGCGCACGGCCGCGGCCGCCGGCTGCCGCGCGATCGTGCTGACCAACGGCTGCGGCGGCCTCGAGACCTTCACGCCGGGTCAGCCCGTGCTGATCTCCGACCACATCAACCTGACCGCGACCAGCCCCATCGAGGGCGCCAACTTCGTGGACCTCACCGACCTCTACAGCCCGCGCCTGCGGGGCCTGTGCCGCGAGATCGACCCGACGCTCGCCGAGGGCGTCTACGTGCAGTTCCCCGGTCCGCACTACGAGACCCCGGCCGAGATCAACATGGTGCGCGCCATCGGCGGACAGCTGATCGGCATGAGCACCACGCTGGAGGCGATCGCCGCCCGCGAGGCCGGGATGGAGGTGCTCGGCATCAGCCTGGTCACCAACGCCGCCGCCGGCATCAGCGGCGAGCCGCTCAACCACGAGGAGGTCCTCGAGGCGGGCAAGGCCGCCGCCTCGCGGATGGGTGACCTGCTCGGCCAGATCGTCCCGCGCATCTGATGCGCGTCCTGGTCACCGGCGCGGCCGGGTCCATCGGACGGACCGTCACGCTCGGCCTCTGCGACCGCGACCACGAGGTGGTCGGTCTCGACCTGGTGCCGGAGCCCGAGGGCTTCACCGGGACCTGGCACACCGTCGACTGCTCCGACCCGGACGCGGTGGAGGCCGTCTTCGCGGCGGAGCGGCTGGACGCCGTCGTCCACCTCGCCGGGCACCCCGACGAGGCCTCGCTGCCCGCGTCGCTGACCTCGCACGTGGTCACCACGGCCGCGCTGCTCGACGCGATGGTGGCCCACCGGGTCACCCGGATCGTCTACGCGTCCTCCAACCACGCGGTCGGTCGCACGCCGCGCCGCGACCTCGTCTCCGACGACGCCCTCCCGCGCCCCGACACGTTCTACGGGGTCAGCAAGGTCGCCGCCGAGGCGCTGCTGGCGCTGTACGCCGACCGCTACGCCGTCGACGCCGTCGCCTGCCGGATCGGCTCCTTCCTCGAGGAGCCGGCCACCGTGCGGGCGCTGTCGACCTGGCTCTCCCCCGACGACTGCGTGCGGATGGTCGAGGCGGCGCTCACCGCGCCCGCGCCCGGCTTCGCGGTCGTCTACGGGATCAGCGCCAACACCCGCGCCTGGTGGGACCTCGAGCCGGGTCGTCGGCTGGGCTACGAGCCGCTCGACGACGCCGAGGCGTTCGCCGTGCGCATCCCGGACCGTCCCGAGGACCAGGCCGAGGCGGCGTACGTCGGTGGGCCGTTCGCGCTGGAGCAGTTCTTCCGCCCCGCCCTCGGCGACTGACCTCGCCGGAAATCCCGTTGCCGCCACCGGGTGAGGCTGTGACGCTCGGGGCCATGCATGCGAGCCCCTGGCCCGTCCACCGCGACGGGCTCCTGTTCCGCGACGCCGTCGAGAAGGACATTCCGGCCCTGCAGGACTTCCGCAACGACCCGGTCGCCAACCACTTCATGGTGCACAACCAGGTCGACCCCGACGACCTGCGTCGTGACTGGCTGGCCGTCGCCAGCAGTCCCACGGACTACTCCTGCGTCGTGGATCGGGACGGCGAGGTGGTCGCGATGGGCTTCCTCGAGGTCGTCGACGGCCCCGGTCAACCCGGGTCCCCGCCCGGCACGGACGGCCTCATCGGCTATTTCGTGGACCCGCGCTTCGCGGGACAGGGCATCGGCACCACGACCGCCCGGGCCCTCCTCGGCGCGGCCTTCGAGGACCTCGGACTGCGCCGGGTCACGGCCGCCGCCTACGCGGACAACAACGCCTCCGTGAGAGTGCTCGAGCGCGCGGGCATGCGGCGCGAGCGGCACTCCGTCCAGGCGCTGTGGCACCGGGACCTGGGGTGGGTGGACGAGGTGGAGTACGCGCTCCTCCGCGAGGAGTGGGTCGACATGGCGACGGCGGCCCACGTCGCGGGGACGCCCTTCGCCGAGTTCAGGGCCGCCGCCGACGCGGTGGCGAGGCAACGCCCCGAGGTGGACCTCGACACGGCTCGCGAGGTCTTCGACGAGGCAGCGAGGCGGCTGCACGACGGCCTTGCCCTCGAGGGCCTGGACGACCACGATCTCGCGGCGGTCGTGGCCGGCCTGTGCGTCGACCTCGTCGCCGAGGACCCGGGGGCGGCGGTGCGTGCCCGAGCCGAGGCCGCCCGGCGGGACGCCGGCGACCTGCACGACCCGGACGCGGTCGCCGCGGCGTTCCTCGTCAGCGCCTCGGTCCTCCAGCTCTGAGGCCGACCTGTCCCCACGGTGACCGTCGTCACTAGGGTGGCGGCCATGGACTCGCACGCCGTCGGAGAGACCACGCCCGCCCTGCTCGAGGAGACCATCGGCGCCTGCCTGACCCGCACGGTCGCGCAGCACGCCGACCACGAGGCGCTCGTGGAGGTGAGCACTGGTCGACGCTGGACGTGGGCCGAGCTCGACGCCGACGTACGCCGCCTGGCCGGGGCGCTGCTCGCCGGCGGCACGGCGTCCGGTGACCGGGTCGGGATCTGGGCGCCCAACTGCGCCGAGTGGACGATCGTGCAGCTCGCCACGGCGCGCATCGGCGCGATCCTGGTGACCATCAACCCGGCGTACCGGACCCACGAGCTGGCCTTCGTGCTCAACCAGGCCGGCATCAGCCACCTGTTCCTGGCGGAGAGCTTCAAGACCAGCGACTACGTCGCGATGCTCGACGAGGTGCGCGAGCAGTGCACGGCCCTGACTGCGAGCACCGTGCTGGGCAGCCCGCTGTGGGACGAGCTCCTCGCGAGCGGTGACACCATCGACGCCGCCGACCTCGAGGTCCGCGAGCAGTCCCTCGCGCCCGACGACCCGATCAACATCCAGTACACGTCGGGCACCACCGGCTTCCCCAAGGGCGCGACCCTGAGCCACCGCAACATCCTCAACAACGGATTCTTCGTCGGGGAGATCTGCCGCTACACCCACGAGGACCGGATCTGCATCCCGGTGCCCTTCTACCACTGCTTCGGGATGGTGATGGGCAACCTCGCGGCCCTCACCCACGGCTCCACCATGGTCATCCCGGCGCCGGGGTTCGACCCAGCCCTGACGCTCGCGGCGGTCTCCCAGGAGCGCTGCACGAGCCTGTACGGCGTCCCCACGATGTTCATCGCCGAGTGGGCGTTGCCGGACTTCGCGTCGTACGACCTCTCCAGCGTGCGCACCGGGATCATGGCCGGCTCGCCGTGCCCCGCGGAAATGATGCGCAAGCTCATCGACGCCGGGATCACCGAGATGACGATCTGCTACGGCATGACCGAGACGTCACCGGTCTCCACGCAGACCCGCACCGACGACGCCTTCGACGTCAAGGTCGGCACCGTCGGTCGCGTCGGGGCGCACCTCGAGGTCAAGGTCGTCGACCCGGTCACCGGGGACACGGTCCCGCGCGGGGAGTCGGGCGAGCTGGCGACCAAGGGCTACTCCGTGATGCTCGGCTACTGGGACGAGCCCGACAAGACCGCGGAGGTGCTGCGCGACGGCTGGATGCACACCGGCGACCTGGCGGTCATGGACGAGGCGGGCAACCTCTCGATCACCGGCCGCATCAAGGACATGGTGATCCGTGGCGGCGAGAACATCTACCCGCGCGAGATCGAGGAGTTCCTCTACACCCACCCCGACGTCGAGGACGTCCAGGTGATCGGCGTCCCCGACGACAAGTACGGCGAGGAGCTGTGCGCCTGGGTCCGCATGCGGCCCGGTGCCGCGCCGCTCGACGCGGCCGCGGTCCGCGAGTTCGCGACCGGGAAGCTCGCGCACTACAAGATCCCGCGCTACGTCATGGTGGTCGACGAGTTCCCGATGACTGTGACCGGCAAGGTGCGCAAGGTCGAGATGCGCAAGGAGTCGTCCCGGCTGCTGGGGTTGTGAGCCGGCGCTCCACCCCGTTGACTCGGGCACATGACGATCCAGACGCGACAGCTCGGTGACCTGACCGTCTCGACCATGGGCCTCGGCTGCATGGGCATGAGCGAGTTCTACGGCTCCACGGACGAGCAGCAGGGCATCGACACCATCCACCGCGCCCTCGACCTGGGCGTGACCTTCCTCGACACCGCCGACATGTACGGCCCGTTCACCAACGAGCAGCTCGTCGGCAAGGCCATCGCGGGACGCCGCGACGAGGTCCAGCTCGCCACCAAGTTCGGCAACGAGCGCCGGCCCGACGGCAGCCGCGTCGGCATCAACGGGCGCCCGGAGTACGTCCGGGCGGCGTGCGACGCCAGCCTCCAGCGCCTCGGGGTCGACCACATCGACCTCTACTACCAGCACCGCGTCGACCCTTCCGTGCCGATCGAGGACACCGTCGGCGCGATGGCGGGGCTCGTCGAGGCGGGCAAGGTCCGGCACCTCGGCCTCTCGGAGGCCTCCGCGAACACCATCCGCAGGGCTCACGCCACCCACCCGATCACGGCACTGCAGAGCGAGTACTCGCTGTTCACCCGCGACCTCGAGGACGAGATCATCCCGACGATCCGCGAGCTGGGCATCGGCCTGGTCCCCTACTCCCCCCTCGGACGCGGCGTCCTCACCGGCGCGATCCGTCAGGGCACGCTGTCCGAGGACGACCGGCGCACCACGGCGTACTTCCCCCGCCTCAACGGCGAGGCGCTCGACGCCAACCTGGTGCTGGTCGACAAGGTGCGCCGCATCGCCGAGGACAAGGGCGTGACGCCCGGCCAGCTCGCGCTGGCGTGGGTGCTCGCGCAGGGCGACGACGTCGTCCCGATCCCGGGCACCAAGCGGGTGGCCTACCTCGAGGAGAACGTCGGGGCAGCCGACGTGCGGCTCACCGCCGACGACCTCGCGGCCCTCGACGCCGCGGTGCCGCGGGAGGCCGTGGTCGGCGAGCGGTACGGCGACATGAGCAGCATCGACGCCTGATCAGGTCGAGGCCATCCCCATCCGGCCCTCGCGGAAAGCGTCGACGAACATAGAGTGGTCCTCGCGGACCCGCATGGCGTAGTCGATCCCCCACTGGGTGAGCCACTCACCGAACTCGCGTCGTCGGCCCTTCAGCGAGTCCACGATCGCCTCCTCGACCTGGATGTCGACGAGGTCCTGGTCGCTGTCCTCGTCGGAGGCGCAGTGGATCTTGGCGGTGGCCCGACCCAGCAGGTCCACCACCTTGCGCATGTCCTCGGGCTCGTTGATGTCGCTCCAGTCGAGGTCGACCTCGTACGGCGACACCTCGCTCACGACGTACCCCGTGCCGTCGATCTGGGTGTGGCCGAGCAGGGGGTCGGTGTGCACCTGCAGGGCCCGCTGGCTGACGACGGTGCGGTGCCCCTCGTGCTCGAAGTAGGCGTCCACGTCGGCGGTGTCGACGAAGCGCGACACCGCCGGGACGTTGGCCTGCTTCATCGACAGCACGACGTCGTTGTCCAGCGCCTGGCTGTAGCCCTCGACGAGGATGTTGTACGCCGGGAGGCCGGCGCTGCCGATGCCGAAACCGGACTTGCCGACGACGTCGCGCAACTCGTAGAACAGCGCCCGGTCGAAGCGCTTGGACACCGGGATCGTGTCGAGGTAGGACCGGAAGGCGCGGACCACCTCGGTGCGTTCGTCGCGGCCCAGGCGCCGCGCGGTGCCGTCCTCGACGAAGCGGCGCGTCCCCTTGGTCAGCACCGTCACCTTGTCGAGCAGGTCGGCGCGGCGCAGCTCACGCGCCCGCTCGAGCGCGACCAGCACCGGACCCTCGACGTTGTCGAGCCGGAGCGCGAAGTCGTGGTCCTCGTCGGTGCCGGCGTAGTGGTCGACCTGCGAGAGGTAGGAACGCAGGTAGCGGCCGATCAGCTTGCGGACCGCGTCCTCGGGCAGCGCCTTCTGCCAGCCCAGCAGCGCGAGGCTGGCGGCGAAGCGCTGGAGGTCCCAGACGAAGCGGCCGAGGTAGGCCTCGTCGAAGTCGTTGACGTCGAAGATCAACAGGCCGTCGGAGTTGAGGTAGGTGCCGAAGTTCTCGACGTGCAGGTCGCCGTGGATCCAGATCCGCTCGGCGCCGTGCCGCGACCACTCGTCGGGCTCCTGCGTCACGTCGCTGTAGAACAGGCAGGCCGACCCGCGGTAGAACGCGTGCGGGTCGAGGGCCATCTTGCGGTACTTGGCGCGGAAGGCGACCGGGTCGGCCCGCATCAGGGGCGCGAACGCCTCGCGGATGACCTCGATGATCGTGTCGGTCCGGGTCGTGCTCGACGGTGCCATGCGCGCAATGTAGCCCTCACCGGGTGTGTCCCCGTCGGCTCGGAGCGTGCTCGCGCGTGACTCGAGCTCGTCGGCGGATCCACGCGTTCTGCGATCGAGCGGCTCCGCGCGACTGCATCATGGAGCTTGCTGTCGACGAGGGTGAGGGCTGTTCGGCGGAGGGGGGCCGGGTGCTCAGGGACGATCAACGCCGCGTCGCGTACGCAGTCGTGTCCTTCCTCTGCCTGGCGTGGGCAGCACTGGGTGTGGCCGGCATCGTCACGGCCTACGCAACGCCCGTGGGGATGGATGGCACGGGCGGATTTCTCCTGCTCCTCGCGGTCGCAGGGGCCTGCCTCGTGTTGACGGCGTCCTGCGGGTTGGTGGCCGGAGTCAGGGCGATCCGGCGGATCGACGCTGGGATGTGCCGCTGGCGCACGCTGGTCATCGTCACGGGTTCCGGGTCCGTCGTCAGTGCGTGGGGCGGAGTGGTGGTGGCCGCACCGCTTCCCGTGCTGGGTGCGCTGCTCGTGGTCCAAGCAGTGTCACTTCTTGGTCTCGCCGCGATCTTGCGGCCGGCGCCAGCCACATGAGCGAGGCAGCCTCTGGGCATGCCGGCTCACAGCTCGGTTCTCATGAACCATCCGTCCGGGGGCAGGACCACCGGCGCGCAGTCCGGCTGCTGGTCGAAGACTCGCGGCGTCGGCCACAGCTGCCGCACTCGACGAGCGGCCTCGGAGAGAACGTCTGCGGAGATGATGGTCGTCGTCTCCGGAATGCCTGCCGACGGCCAAGCGCAGTGCAGGCGCAGATCACCGGGCGGTGGTAACGGAGAGAGGTACCACTCTGCCGTGGCTTCGCCGTTGCTTCCGCCCCCTCCGGTGGGCAGGAGGAGCGGCTCGTCCGCCGGGTCCGCCTGGTGCCCGCGAGGCGTGCTGACGCACCGGCGTCCGTCGGCGAGCTCTACACCGAGCAGCATGCGATCGCGAGGCGGGACGTTGCCGGACAACCCGTCGGAGAGTGTGACCGGGCGGTCTTCGCTCCCTGGCCCTCCGCGGCCTCGCGCCTCGGTGGTGAAGGAGATGCCGTTGCTGTAGACGCTGAGCGAGGAGATGAAGACCACGAGGCCCGCACTGGATCCGATCGCAGCATCGACGCGCACCGAGGCTGGGATTTCGTTGGCCGGGCGATGGTGCCGTCGCCATGCTTCGAGGGCTTGCTCTGCTGCGGCGCCCTCAGACTCTGAAACCTCCACCCGCACATGCTTCCACGCCTCATCCGAGGCGATCCGTCCAACCGGGACGCCAGAGGGCGATGACGATGAGTAAGACGTCGATCGCGACGCCCACCAAGAGCTGACGATCGAAGAACAGGACCAGGGTCGCCAGCGACACCAGGGCGGCTCCAACAGCCAGGGCCGGCCAGGTCGACGCCAGTCCCGGGACTCCCCAGACGGCGAGGCCGAGCAGCGCGAACCCTGCGACCACAGCTGCGATGAGCACGACGGCGACAGGTCGACGGATCGCTTCGGGCACGACCCATGACCGGTCCACCCGGAACGGCCACGCGGGGTCGTCGTTCGGGGCGAACCACAGCAGGTGGACCAACCCGTGCGCGACGAGGACAAGGCCCAGGACGATGCGGACCATGATCTCCATGTGTCCTCCCTCCGCCCGTCCGCCTGCCACCAGCGTGCTGCGGACGGTCCGAGCCGACTAGAGGCATCCGGCACGTCCCGGACTGCCTGATCCGTCAGCCCGCGAGGACGTAGTCGATCGTCAACGCAGGGAGATGTCGGTCGCGGACGTGTGCCACCGTCGGTGGTCGGGTGGAGATGGTGTGGCCGGTCGGGGTGCTGGTCTCGACCGTCCCGTCCGGCCCCGGTCTCGCTCGCCAGCCCGGGGCGTCCTTGGCGTAGTTGCAGGCCTCGCACAGGCCCTGGGCGTTGTCCTCGGCGGTCGGTCCGTCGTCGGCGTGGCGCCGAGCGTGGTCGACGTGCCGGATGGGTGCGTCGCACCACGGTGTCCGGCAGACCCGGTCACGCAGCCGGACGAAGCGCGCCAGGCTGCCGCGGAAGCGCCGCCCCCGGGCATCCATGGCCACCAGCTCACCGGTCGCGGGGCTGGCGTACAGCCGACGGAGCCAGACCCGCTCGTCCTGGTCGCAGGCCCCGATGACGATCTCCCTGGCGAGCTCGGCGGGTATCGGCCCGAAGCCGTCGAGATGAGCGGGATCGTCGGCACTCCCGAAGAGTGCCGAGTCGGTCATCACCAGCCCGAGTGACAGCCCCGTCGATCCGGCCCCGCCGCCGGCACCGCCTCGTACGCGCTCCACGAGCGCATCGGCCATCACCTGGCCGCGCGACCGCTCGTCCCCCGATGCCCGGGCGGCATCGGCGGCCCGCGTCAGCGCGGCGAAGACGGCGACGCCGTCCTTCACCGGCAACAGGGCCGTCAGGTAGGTCATCGTGTCCGGCGCCGGTCGTAGGGTGACCCCCCGCTCGGACTCCGCCCTCCGGCGCCGGGCGACGAGGGCGGCGGCATCGAGCCGGGCGACCTCCTCGAGGCACGCACCCGCCAGCTCCCGGTCCCCCATCACTTCGATGGCCGAGGGGTCGCCGGCGACGACCTCGTCCACGACCATCCGGTCGGCGAGGGAGAGGCAGGCGGTCTCGCGGGCGACGATCGTCGCCTTCCACTCCGTGATGCGGCCGGCGCGCCAGGCCGCCCACGTGTGCGGCAGCTCGCGGGCGACGACCTTGGCCAGCCCCAGGTGCTGCCGTCCGCGGTGCGGCGACTCCCGCCGCGCGCGTGCCACCTGGTCAGCGATGCCCACTCCCTGCTTCGCTGCCGGGAGGCCGGCCTCGGCCTGGGCGGCGCGCTGCGACTCGTCGAGGTCGCGGGCGAGGTGGGCCTGCGCGGCCGTGACGACGCACGCGAGCCTCTCCAGCGCGCGGAGCGTGTCGACGCGCTCACCGTCAGCGAGGCCGCTGCGGCCCTCGAGCTCGGACGACAGGGCAGCAGCCCACGCCTCGACGTTCGACGCGCACAGCACTTCCTGGCGCCCCGGGGCGGGGGCGTCCGGGGAGGGAGCCGAGACAATGTCGAACATGTGTTCGATTGTACCTGCGTCCACCGATCGTGGGAAGAGACCTGAGCCGATCTGGGGAAGACGTGCTGACAGCCCTCACCAGGCGTCGCCGGGCCGGTCCTCACAGGTGACGTCGACCGACAGGTCCGGGACGACGGCCGGGTCGAGCCGCAGGACCATGAGCCCGCCGTGCTCGCCGTCCCGGACGACGCCCGACGACGTCCGGGTGTAGGAGTCCCCGAACCACCTCTCCCACCCGAGCGACTCGTAGAAGCCGGTCGCACGCCCCGTGGACAGCATCGCCACCGGCCACCGCGCCGCGATCTCGCGGTGGAGCGCCTCCATCGTCCGCCGCCCGAGGCCCTCCCCCTGGCGCTCCGGGTCGGTCGCCACCGCCTCGACGTACCCGACGATGCGCCACTGCCGGTCCCCGAACCGGATCCGACGGGGAACCGCGCTCGCGTGACCCACGATCGTGTCGCCGGCACGCACCACGACGTGGACGCCACCGAACGCGTGCTCGGCGTCCAGGTCGCTGAACCGGTCACCGAAGGCACGCCCCCAGAGCGTCCGCAGCTCCGCACGGGTCACGCCGTCCAGCTGGTCACTCCCGAGCACGAGGACGTCCACGGCCCCCAACCTAGGGCGTGACGAGCCACGCCGGATCCGCCGCCGATACCGTGCCCCCATGAGCACCGCCACCGAGGACCGCAGCAGCCTGATCGACCGTGCCCGCGCCTGGGCCGCCGAGGACCCGGACCCGGTGACGCGTGCCGAGCTCGAGGCCGTGGTGGCCGAGGTCGAGGCGGGCGGCGACGACGCCGACCTGGCCGACCGGTTCCGCGGGACGCTGGAGTTCGGCACCGCGGGACTGCGCGGCGCGCTGGGCGCCGGCCCCAACCGGATGAATCGCGTCGTCGTCATCCGCGCCGCGGCCGGCCTGGCGGCGTACCTCCGTGACACCGGCGCCGCCGGGGGCACCGTGGTCATCGGGTACGACGCCCGGCACAACAGCGACGTCTTCGCGCGCGACACCGCCGAGGTGATGACGGGCGCCGGGTTCAAGGCGCTGACCATGCCGCGGCCGCTGCCCACTCCCCTGCTCGCCTACGCGATCCGCGAGCTCGGCTGCGTGGCGGGCGTGATGGTGACCGCCAGCCACAACCCGCCCCAGGACAACGGTTACAAGGTCTACCTCGGCGACGGCAGCCAGATCGTCCCCCCGGCCGACACCGGCATCGCCGAGCGGATCGCCGCCGTCGGCGCGCTGGCCGACGTCCCCCGCGGCGACGCCGGCCGCGTGGTCGACGAGGAGATCGTGGACCGCTACCTCGACACGGTCGCCGGTCTGGCCGAGGACGGGCCGCGGGACCTCGTGACCGTCTACACCCCGCTGCACGGGGTCGGAGGCACCGCCGTCGCCCAGGCGCTGGAGACCGCGGGCTTCTCCGCGCCCCACGTCGTGGAGCAGCAGGAGCAGCCGGACCCCGACTTCCCCACCGTGGTCTTCCCCAACCCCGAGGAGCCCGGGGCGATGGACCTCGCCATGGCGCTCGCGGCGGAGAAGGGCGCCGACATCGTGGTCGCCAACGACCCCGACGCCGACCGCTGCGCCGTCGCCGTCCCCGGCCCCCACGGCTGGCGGATGCTGCGCGGCGACGAGGTCGGCGCGCTGCTCGGCCACCACCTGCTCTCGCGCGGGGTGCGAGGCACCTACGCGTGCTCGATCGTCTCCTCCTCGCTGCTCGCCAAGATGGCCGCGGCCGCCGGGCAGCCGCACGAGGAGACGCTCACCGGCTTCAAGTGGATCGGCCGCGTGGACGGCCTCGCGTTCGGCTACGAGGAGGCCCTGGGCTACTGCGTCGACCCGGCGCACGTGAAGGACAAGGACGGCGTCTCGGCGCTGGTGCTGGTCTGCGAGCTCGCCGCGGCCGCCAAGGCCGAGGGCCGCACCCTCGACGACCTGCTCGACGACATCGCCCTCGAGCACGGGCTGCACGCCACCGACCAGGTCTCGGTGCGCTTCGAGGACCTCTCGGCCATCGCCGCGACCATGGAGCGGCTGCGC
Organism: Nocardioides sediminis; assembly: GCF_003047295.1. Taxonomy (GTDB): domain Bacteria; phylum Actinomycetota; class Actinomycetes; order Propionibacteriales; family Nocardioidaceae; genus Nocardioides; species Nocardioides sediminis. The sequence goes on along the minus strand of NZ_PZYZ01000002.1, from coordinate 362,789 downwards.
GCCACCCCGCCGACGTCGCTCGGCGGCCTCGCGGTCGAGCGCGTCGACGACCTCTCGCTGGGCAGCGACGCACTACCGCCCACCGACGGGCTTCGCTACGCGCTGGCCGACGGTGCGCGGGTCATCGTCCGGCCCAGCGGCACCGAGCCCAAGGTCAAGTGCTACCTCGAGGTCGTGGTCCCGGTCGACCCCGAGGACGGCGTCGACGCCGCCCGCATCGCCGCGGCCGGCCGGCTCGACGCCATCGCGGCCGACGTCAAGGCCGCCGCGGGCATCTAGCGACAGGTCGGAGACACGTCAGAGGAACAGCGTCACCACGAACACCGCGGCCGCCGTCGCGGCCAGGATGATCGGCAGCCACGCCGGCTCGCGTCGTACGCCGTCCGCGAGGGCCAGCTGCTCGTCCGAGAGCGAGCGCACCCCGGCCGCCCCGCGGGCCTCCTCCATCAGGTGCTGGAGGCGTTCCTCGACGTAGTCCGCATAGGGCTTCTCGCCGTCACCCCGGCCGGCGGTGTCGCTCCCCGACCGCGGGGTGCGCGCCACCTTGCGCCACGGGCGGCCCACGACGGTGGAGACGTAGCGCTTCTCCCCGGCCCGCACCGCGAGCACCTGTCGCACCGCGAGCTGCTCGACCGCGGCCAGCGGCACGTGCACGGTCTCGAGCATGTTGCGCATGACCAGCTCCTCGCGGGTGGCCCACAGCGCGGGCCGGAGCATGGTCGCCCACGCGAGCACCGCCGCGAGCACCGCGCCGGCCATCACGGGCGCCGCCACGGAGCCCGGATCGGCCACCCCGACGACCACCACGACCCCCGCCAGGAGGAGCACGAGCACGGCCGACACCCGTCCGCTGGTGGGGTGGAACTGCTCCACCGGCTGCTGCTCCATCCACGCTCCTCGTCACGGCCCACGCGGTTTGTCCACGAGGCCCGCACCAACCCTATGCTGGGTCGGTGACGACCACTTCTGCCTCAACGGCGAGCGCAGGGGTCTTCGACGACATCACCTCGTCCGAGTCCTCGCTGCGCCGCTTCCTCCACGGCCTCCCCGGGGTCGACCAGGTCGGCGCGGACGCCCGCGCCGCCGCCCTGGGGACCCGCTCCATCAAGACCACCGCCAAGGCGTTCGCGATCGACCTCGCCATCCGGATGGTCGACCTGACGACGCTCGAGGGCCAGGACACCCCCGGCAAGGTCCGCGCGCTGGCGTCCAAGGCCATGCGCCCCGACCCCGCCGACCCGACCTGCCCGGCCGCCGCGGCGGTCTGCGTCTACCCCGACATGGTGGCGACCGCCAAGCAGACCCTCGGCGACTCCGGCGTCAACGTCGCCGCCGTCGCCACGGCCTTCCCGAGCGGCCGCGCCGCCCTGGACATCAAGCTCGCGGACACCCGCGACGCCGTCGAGGCCGGGGCCGACGAGATCGACATGGTCATCGACCGCGGCGCCTTCCTGGCCGGCCGCTACCAGCAGGTGTACGACGAGATCGTCGCCGTGCGCGAGGCCTGCGGGTCGGCGCACCTGAAGGTCATCTTCGAGACCGGCGAGCTGCAGACCTACGACAACGTCCGCCGCGCCTCGTGGCTCGCGATGATGGCCGGCGGCCACTTCATCAAGACCTCGACGGGCAAGGTGCAGCCGGCGGCCACGCTGCCGGTCACGATGATCATGCTCGAGGCGGTCCGCGACTTCCGCGAGATGACCGGCCAGATGGTCGGCGTGAAGCCCGCCGGCGGCATCCGCGCGTCCAAGGACGCCATCAAGTACCTCGTCATGGTCAACGAGGTCGCGGGCGCCGACTGGCTCGACCCCGACTGGTTCCGCTTCGGAGCCTCCACGCTGCTCAACGACCTGCTGATGCAGCGCACCAAGATGCAGACCGGCCGCTACTCCGGTCCCGACTACTTCACCCTGGACTGAGGCAGATCATGGTCAAGGTGCCCGACACCGCCACCCCGTTCTTCGAGTACGCCCCGGCCCCCGAGTCGCGCTCGATCGTCGACATCAAGCCCTCCTACGGCCTGTTCGTCGACGGCGAGTTCGTCGACGGCCACGGCAGGAGCTTCAAGACCATCAGCCCGTCGACCGAGGAGGTCCTCGCCGAGGTCGCCGAGGCCGACGAGGCCGACGTCGACCTGGCCGTCAAGGCCGCCCGGCGTGCCTACACCCGCGTCTGGTCGCGGATGCCCGGCAGCGAGCGTGCGAAGTACCTCTTCCGTATCGCGCGCATCATCCAGGAGCGCGGCCGCGAGCTCGCCGTGCTGGAGTCGATCGACAACGGCAAGCCCATCAAGGAGTCGCGCGACGTCGACGTCCCGACCGTCGCAGCGCACTTCTTCTACTACGCCGGTTGGGCCGACAAGCTCGACCACGCCGGCCTCGGCGCCGACCCGCGCCCCCACGGCGTGGCCGGCCAGGTCATCCCGTGGAACTTCCCGCTGCTGATGCTCGCCTGGAAGGTCGCCCCGGCCCTGGCCGCCGGCAACACGGTGGTCCTCAAGCCGGCCGAGACGACCCCGCTGACCGCGCTCCTCTTCGCGGAGATCTGCCAGCAGGCCGACCTGCCGCCCGGCGTCGTCAACATCGTCACCGGCGCCGGCGCGACCGGCCAGGCGATCGTGGCGCACCCCGACGTCGACAAGGTGGCCTTCACCGGCTCCACCGAGGTGGGCAAGGCGATCGCCCGCACCGTCGCCGGCACCCGCAAGAAGGTCACCCTCGAGCTCGGCGGCAAGGCGGCCAACATCGTCTTCGACGACGCGCCGGTCGACCAGGCCGTCGAGGGCATCGTCAACGGCATCTTCTTCAACCAGGGCCACGTCTGCTGCGCCGGTTCCCGCCTGCTCGTGCAGGAGAACGTCGCCGACGAGGTGCTCGAGCGCCTCAAGCGCCGCATGTCCACCCTGCGCATGGGCGACCCGCTCGACAAGAACACCGACATCGGCGCCATCAACTCCGGCGAGCAGCTCAAGCGCATCCGCGAGCTCTCCGAGGTCGGCGACGCCGAGGGCGCCGAGCGCTGGGAGGTCGCCTGCGACCTGCCCACCAAGGGCTTCTGGTTCCCGCCGACGATCTTCACCGGCGTCTCCCAGGCCCACCGCATCGCGCGCGAGGAGATCTTCGGCCCCGTGCTCTCGGTGCTCACCTTCCGCACGCCCCACGAGGCGGTCGAGAAGGCCAACAACACGCCGTACGGCCTCTCCGCGGGCGTCTGGAGCGACAAGGGGTCGCGCATCCTGTGGATGGCCAACCACCTGCGCGCCGGCGTGGTGTGGGCCAACACGTTCAACAAGTTCGACCCGACGTCGCCGTTCGGCGGCTACAAGGAGTCGGGCTACGGCCGCGAGGGTGGCCTGCCCGGCCTCGCCGCCTACCTGAAGGGAGCGGACGCCTGATGGCGCGCATCGACGTGAAGAAGACCTACAAGCTCTACATCGGCGGTCAGTTCCCCCGCTCTGAGTCGGGCCGCTCCTACGTCGTCAACGACGCCAAGGGCGCCCTCCAGGCCAACGCCTCCCAGGCATCTCGCAAGGACGCCCGGGACGCCGTCGTCGCGGCGCGCAAGGCGTTCGGCGGCTGGTCGGGCCGCACGGCCTACAACCGCGGCCAGGTGGTCTACCGCATCGCCGAGGTCCTCGAGGGCCGGCGCGACCAGTTCGTCGCCGAGCTGCGCGCCTCCGAGGGCGTCGCGGGCGCCAAGGCCAACGCCGCCGTCGACGCCGCCATCGACCGCCTTGTCTGGTACGCCGGCTGGGCCGACAAGATCACCCAGGTCGTCGGCACCGCCAACCCGGTCGCCGGGCCCTACTTCAACATCTCCTCCCCCGAGCCGACCGGTGTCGTGGCCGTCGTGGCCCCGCGCAGCCCGCTGCTCGGCCTGGTCAGCGTCGTGGCTCCGGTGATCACCACCGGCAACACCTGCGTGGTGATCGCCAGCGAGCCGCACCCGCTGACCGCGATCACCCTGGGCGAGGTCATGGCCACCTCCGACCTGCCCGGCGGCGTCGTCAACGTGCTCACCGGCTCGGTCGCGGAGATCGCGCCGTGGCTCGCCTCGCACATGGACGTCAACGGCCTCGACCTGACCGGTGTCGAGGACGCCGACCTCGCCACCTCCCTCGAGGTGGCCGCGGCGGACAACCTCAAGCGCGTGCGCCGCGCGCCGGCCGCCGAGCCCGACTGGCTGGCCGTGCCCGGCACGGACCGGATGACCGACTGGCTCGAGACCAAGACCGTCTGGCACCCGATCGGCATCTGAGGTCGCCGGGGGCGACCCCGCTGACGACGACACCGGCCCGGCGCGATCTCGCGCCGGGCCGGTGTCGTCGTACGGAGTGGGCGGTCAGCCCCGGGTGAGCAGCGAGGTGGCGAGCACCGTGAGGATGTCCTGCGGCTGCTCGGCGAGGAACGCGCCGCCGCTGGTGGCCTCGGCCATCTTGCCGAGCGCGGCCATGTCGGCCTCCTGGCTGATGCCGACCGCGACGATGCGCACCGGGCTGGCCGGGTCGTGCATCGACCTGAGCTCCTTGAGCAGCGTCTGGAGGCTGATCGAGCTGGGGTCGTCGTTGGCGCCGTCGGTGAGGATCACCAGGGTGTTGTAGTAGTTCTCGTTGTAGTCGCGCATCGCCTGGCTGTAGCCGGCCAGCACCGTGTCGTAGAGACCGGTCCCGCCCCGGATGAGGGTCGGCAGCACGTTTGACTGCTCCCGCAGGAACTTCAGGTGCTTCCCGCCGCCGTCGGCCGGGGCGTCGAGGCGACGCAGCGGAGCGAGCTCGACCCAGTCCTTGCCGGCCCTGCCCTGGTCGGTGGAGAAGGCCCACATGCCGATCCGGGCGTGGCCGGGGAAGGCGTCGAGGGCGGTGAGGGCCGCGTTGACGGCGAAGTCCATCCGGGTCTGGCCACCCGCGGCCACGAGGTTCATCGACTCCGAGGCGTCGATGACGGCCAGCAGGCTCGACGGCACGGTGAGCACCTGGAAGTTCCGCAGCACCGCGTCCGCCTCGGGGGCGCTCGCCTCGTCGAGGAGCTCCACCGCGGGCGGCCCCGCCTCGTCGGGCAGCGGGGCGCCGTCGGGACCACGCAGGTAGGTGTCGGTGATCTCGTCGAGCACCGCGTCGGTGGCGAAGAACTCCGCGATCTCGTCGGCCGCCGCGCGGACCGGGTCGAGCGACCCGGTCCCCATCGTCATGCCGGTCTGGGCCCGGGAGGCCACCAGCGGGTAGCTCAGCATCGGGGAGCCGGTCGCCGGGGCGCTCCACCGCAGGGCCTCGTTGCCGCGGCGCGCGATGACGAAGTCCCGCTCGGTGATCGGGACCAGCCACGACTCGCCGGCCAGCAGCTCGTCGGCGTTGGTGGTGACCTCGACGCCCGAGGTCACCCGCTCGCCGAACGTCTGCGCCATCGGGACGACCTTGTTCTGCACCTCACCCAGCGCGACTCCTTCGGAGAGGGCGGCGGTCAGGGCGTGCGCCGAGGCACCGTCGGCCGACGGGTCGCTCATCACGAGCTGGTCGGAGGCCAGGGTCTCGAGCCAGCTCGCGGGGGCGGCCCCGTCGCGACCGCTGGCCAGGCCCACCGGGCTGGTGGCCAGCGCCGGGACCTCGACCCGACCGGTGTAGTCGAGCCGCTGCAGCACCGTGCGCCAGGCGGGCGAGCTGGGGACCCAGAGGTCCGGCAGCGCGGCGTCGCGGTCCTGCTCCTCGAGCTCGTCGAGCCCGTCCTGGACCTGGGCGACGGTCGCGTCGGTGACCTCGAGGTTGATGCAGCCGGCCCGGGCGGCGAGGTGGTCGGCCGCCTGCTCCATGAGCTCCTCGAGCACGGGGGCGACGGTGACCGTGATCGGGTCGGCCTCGCAGCTGGCGGCGCCGGCGACCGGCACCTGCTCGTTCGAGACGACCTGCCACCCGAGCCAGCCGACGCCCGCCACCACGGCGGTGGTCACGGCGATCGCCGTGTTGCGCAGACCGGCGCCCGTGCGCGACGTCGCGCGGGCATGACTGTTGGTTCCCATCGGGAGGCCTTTCGGGGGGATCGGGTGTCCGACGGCGCTGACGATAGGCCGACAGGTGCCCTTCCCGCGGGGGAATGGCGGAGTCCGTGACGCGCACGACACCGCGGGGCACCTCTCCCGACATGCCCGGGGCGCGCGGGCACGGCACAATGGTCCCCCGTGCAGGAGTCTCGCGTGCCCGCCCGGGTCGTCGTCCTCGCCGGTCCCAGTGGCGCCGGCAAGTCCCGCCTCGCCGAGCGCCTCGGCCTGCCGGTGCTCCGGCTGGACGACTTCTACAAGGACGGCGACGACCCCACGCTCCCCCGCATCGGCGACGGCGCCAACGCGGGCCTGGTCGACTGGGACCACCCCGACTCCTGGCTGCTCGAGGACGCGCTGGAGGCCCTCGACGCCCTGTGCCGCCACGGACGGGCGCAGGTGCCGGTCTACGAGATCGCCAGCAACGGCCGGTCCGGGTCACGCACCCTCGACCTGGGCGACGCCCGGCTGTTCGTGGCCGAGGGGATCTTCGCCCCGGAGGTGGTCCCGGGCTGCACGACGGCGGGCCTGCTCACTGCGGCCTTCTGCGTGCGCCAGCACCCCGTCCTCACCTTCTGGCGGCGGCTCACCCGGGACCTGCGCGAGCGGCGCAAGCCGCCGCTCGTCCTGGTACGACGCGGGGTCGCCCTGCTGCGCGACCAGCGGCGGGTCGTCGCGCACGCCGTCCACCGGGGGTGCGAGCCGGTGACGCCGGACGAGGCCTACGCGCGGCTGGTCACACTGGCACCGTGACCTCGTTCTGGCCCGTGCGCCTCGCGCAGCCGGACGGCCGCACCTGCGGACCCTCCGTGCTGGTCGCGCTGCGGATGCTGGAGTCGCCGGGCTACCGCGACCAGGTGCTCCGCGGTGGCCCGGGCGCGGCGAGCGGACGCTTCGCGGCCGAGGTGTGGGCGGCGCACCGCTCGACCAACCGTGCGCTGGACTGGCGGGGACGGGCGCAGCTCCCGTGGGCGCGGGCGCTGGGCACCGCCCCGTGGGCCCTGGCCCGGCACGTCGGGGGCCGGGCCCGCTACGTCGTGCTGCGGCGGCGCCGCGCGGCGGCGTACGACTGGCTCGTGTCGTCGCTGCGGACCGGACCGACGCCGGTCTACGTCGGCAACCGGTGGACCCCGCGGCACGTCGTGCTGGCCGTGGCCGCGGAGGGCGGCTCGGTGACCTGCTACGAGCCGGCCAGCGGGCGACGCACCACCTTCACCCGCGAGCAGTGGCTCGACGCCCGGCTGGCGGGCTGCGGCGGGTGGCGGGTGCCCTGGGCCGTGGTCACCCGCCCCGGCCGCGCCGTCACCCGATGAGCGCGGCGTACTCCGGCTTGATGATGCGGTCGATGATGTCGAGCCGCTCGTCGAAGGGCAGGAACGCCGACTTCATGGCGTTGATCGTGAACCACCGCAGGTCGGGCAGGCCGTAGCCGAACGCCTCGACCAGCGAGTACATCTCGTCGGTCATCGACGTGCCGCTCATCAGTCGGTTGTCGGTGTTGACCGTGACCCGGAAGCGCAGGCGGGTGAGCAGCCCGATCGGGTGCTCGGCGATCGAGGTGGCCGCGCCGGTCTGCACGTTGGAGGCAGGGCACATCTCCAGCGGGATGCGCTTGTCCCGGACGTACGCCGCGAGCCGGCCGAGCTCGACCTCCCCGTCGTCGTGGACGGTGATGTCGTCGATGATGCGCACGCCGTGGCCGAGCCGGTCGGCGCCGCACCACTGGATCGCCTGCCAGATCGACGGCAGCCCGAAGGCCTCGCCGGCGTGGATGGTGAAGTGCGCGTTCTCGCGCTGGAGGTACTCGAAGGCGTCCAGGTGGCGGGTGGGCGGGAAGCCCGCCTCGGCCCCCGCGATGTCGAAGCCGGCCACGCCGCGATCGCGCCACGCGACCGCGAGCTCGGCGATCTCCATCGAGCGTGCCTGGTGGCGCATCGCCGTGAGCAGCTGACGTACGACGATCCTCCCCTCCGCCGCCTCGACCGCGGCGTCGAAGCCCTCCTGGACCGCGGCGACGACCTCGTCGAGCGTCAGGCCGCCGCCCACGTGCTGCTCGGGGGCGTAGCGGACCTCGGCGTAGACCACGCCGTCCGCCACCAGGTCCTCGACACACTCACGGGCCACCCGGGTGAGGGCCGGCCCCGACTGCATGACGGCCACGGTGTGGTCGAAGGTCTCGAGGTAGCGCACCAGGGAACCGGAGTCGGCCGCCTCGGTGAACCAGCGGCCCAGGGCCCCGGCCTCGGTGGCCGGCAGCTCGTGGCCGCAGTCGGCGGCGAGGTCGATGATGGTCTGCGGGCGCAGGCCGCCGTCGAGGTGGTCGTGAAGGAGGATCTTGGGGGCGCGGCGTACCTGGTCGCGGGTGGGAGTCGTCACGGGCCCATCCTCGCAGGCCTATCCTTGGCCGCCATGCGCACCTTCACCAGCCTCGACGAGGTCGCGGCCGCGACCGGCACCGACCTCGGCACCTCCGACTGGCTCGAGATCGACCAGGACCGCATCGACAGGTTCGCCGAGGCCACCGGCGACCACCAGTGGATCCACGTCGACCCCGAGCGGGCCGCGACCGGACCGTTCGGCGCCACCATCGCCCACGGCTACCTCACCCTGTCGCTGGTCCCGTTCCTCGGCAGCCAGGTCTTCTCGCTCGAGACGCCGGGGGCCAAGCTCAACTACGGCGTCAACAAGGTCCGCTTCCCCGCACCGGTGCGTGTGGGGTCGCGGGTACGCGCACACGTCGCGATGGGCGAGGTGACCGACCTGCCGGCCGGCAAGCAGATGCTGCTGCGCTACACGATCGAGGTCGAGGGCGGGGACAAGCCCGCGTGCGTGGCCGAGACCGTGGTCCTGCTCCTCCCCTGACCTAGCGGGACAGCACCGCCTGCGCGAAGACCTCGAGGATGTCCTCGGGCTGCTCCGCGAGGTAGGCGTGCCCGCCAGTCACCTCGGCCATCCGCTCCAGGGAGCCGAGGTCGCCGTCGGCCCCGATCGCGATGCCGACGATCCGGACGGGGCGCTCGGGGTCCTTGGCCGCCTCCAGGCGCTCCAGCAGGCGTTCGAGGGAACCGGCGCCGTCGTCCGCGCCGTCGGTCATCAGGACGACCGCGTTGGAGTACTCCGGGCGGTAGTCGACGACCGCCTGCCGGTAGGCGGCCAGGGCGGTGGCGTAGAGCGCGGTGCCGCCCTCGGTCATGTCGGGCAGCTGTCGAGCCCGCTCGCGGAGCGCGTAGCGCTGGGTCCGCCCGAAGCGCAGCTCGTCGAGGCGCTCCATCGGCTCGAGCACCCGCCAGTCCTGCCCGGGACCGCCCTGGTCGGTCGAGAAGGTCCAGAGGCCGACCCGGGCGTGGTCGGGCAGGAACGTGAGACCGATGCCCGCCGCCTCGGCCAGCACCTCCATCCGGGTGCGCCCGCCGCTCTCCTCGTCCATGGAACCCGAGGCGTCGACCACGGCGAGGATCGAGGAGGGCACGCTGAGGGTCCGCCACGACTGGACGGTCGCGGCGATCGCGCGGGGCGAGGGAGACCGCATCAGGGTCGAGACCTCGGCCGGGGAGTCCGGTCCCGGGAGTCCGTCGGGCCCCCGGAGTCCCTCCTTGTGCAGGGCCGCCAGTCCCTCGTCGGAGGCGAGGTACTCCCGCACGGCGCGAGCCGTCTTGGCCGAGCCCTCGGCGGCCCGCTTGCGCACCACCATCGGGAAGTCCAAGGTGGGGGCGCCGACCGCGGGGGTCAGGTCGCGCAGGTGCGTGGCGTCCTGCTGGGCGCCGGCGAGCTGCTGCTCGGTCGTGACGAGCAGGCGCGGTGACTCGGGTCCGATCGTGGCGATGTTGACGTCCTCGTCCAGCCCGTCGGCCCGCCGCTCGCTGTACTTCTGCGCGAACGGCACGACCATCTGCCGGGCGGCGGCCAGGCTGCGACCCACCGAGGCCGCCTCGGACTGCGGCGCGACCACCGCCAGCGAGCCGGCTGTCGTCGTGGACGGGTCCGGCATGGTGACGAGCCCGGACACCTCGGCCTCCCCCCACGAGCCGAAGCGCTGCGCGGCCGGTCCGCCGACGAGGAGGACGGGCGTCCGGGCCACGCTGCGGGCCACGGTGCGGACCTCGGTGGTCTCCCCGAGGTAGAGCGGCGTCATCCAGAAGCGCGCGTCGGGGATCCACACGTCCGGGGCCCTGCCCCCGGAGGCGACGCCCAGCGCGACCTCACCGCCGGTGCGGTAGGTGACGTTGACCGTCGTGCAGGCCGGGGATATCTCGGACATCGCCGGCATCAGCACCCCGGACAAGGCGGGCGAGACCGCCATGTCGACCGTGCGGTAGTCGGTGCAGCCGTCGTCCGCGACCGACGGTGCGTCCCGCCCCGCCCACAGCAGGGAGGCCACGCCGCCGCCCGCCAGCAGGGCGAGCACCATCAGCACCACCACGCCGACGATCCCGACCGTCCGCTCGTCCCATCGTTCACCCAGGCTGCGCATGCACGCCACCTCCCCACGAGTCCCACTACCTGTGGGCGACGCTAGGTGGACTAGTCAGCCACTCGGCGGGTTGTCCTCGAGGATCGTCAGTGTTGGGGATGCGCCGGGCCCGGCGGGCCGACTCACCCGATGCGGTCGAGCACCAGGTCCGTCGGCGTGTACGACGCCTCGTCACCGACCTCGTACCCGCCCTCGAGCGACTCCAGGGCCCGCTCGAACCGCTCGGGCTCGTCGGTGAGCAGGGTCAGCAGCGGCTGCCCCTCGGTGACCGCGTCGCCGGGGCGCGCGTGCCAGACCACGCCGGCGCCGGCCTGCACCGGGTCCTCCTTGCGGGCCCGTCCGGCGCCGAGCCGCCAGGCCGCCAGGCCGACCGCCATGGCGTCGAGGCGCGTCAGGGTGCCGCTCGCCGGGGCGGTGACCACGTGGGACTCCCGGGCGGTGGGCAGGGGGGCGTCCGGGTCGCCGCCCTGGGCGCGGATCATCGCCTTCCAGGCGTCCATTGCGCTGCCGTCGGCGAGGCGGTCGGCGGGGTCGACGTCGGTGACGCCGGCCCCGGCGAGCATCTCGCGGGCCAGGGCCAGGGTGAGCTCGACGACGTCGGCGGGACCACCGCCCGCGAGCACCTCCACCGACTCGGCGACCTCGACGGCGTTGCCCGCGCTGAGGCCGAGCGGCGTGGCCATGTCGGTGAGCAGCGCGACGGTGTGCACGCCGGCGGCCTTGCCGAGCCCGACCATGGTCTCGGCGAGCTCGCGGGCCCGCTCGAGGTCCTTCATGAAGGCGCCGGAGCCCACCTTGACGTCGAGGACCAGCGCCCCGGTGCCCTCCGCGATCTTCTTGGACATGATCGAGCTGGCGATCAGCGGGATCGCCTCGACGGTCCCCGTGACGTCGCGCAGCGCGTAGAGCTTCTTGTCGGCAGGAGCGAGCCCGTCGCCGGCGGCGCAGACCACGGCGCCCACGTCCTCGAGCTGGGCCATCATCTCGGCGTTGGACAGCGTGGCCCGCCACCCGGGGATGGCCTCGAGCTTGTCCAGGGTGCCGCCGGTGTGCCCGAGGCCGCGGCCGGAGAGCTGCGGCACCGCGACGCCGCAGGCCGCCACGAGGGGCGCGAGCGGCAGCGTGATCTTGTCGCCGACCCCGCCGGTGGAGTGCTTGTCGGCCGTGGGCCGCGACAGCGAGGAGAAGTCCATCCGCTCCCCCGACGCGATCATCGCGTCGGTCCAGCGCGCGATCTCGCGGGGCTCCATGCCGTTGAGCAGGATGGCCATGGCCAGCGCCGACATCTGCTCGTCGGCGACGTCGCCGCGGGTGTAGGCGTCGATCACCCAGTCGATCTGGCTGTCGGTGAGGGCGTGGCGGTCGCGCTTGGCGCTGATGACCTCGACGGCGTCGTGCGTCACGTGATCTTCTCCAGGTCGTCGGGGCCGAAGGCCATGGGCAGCACCTCGGCCATGGTGCGGACGCCCTCGGGCGTCTCGATGAGCAGCTCCGCGCCGCCGTGCTCCCACAGCAGCTGGCGACACCGGCCGCAGGGCATGATCACGTCGCCGCCGCCGTTGACGCAGACGAAGTGGGTCAGCTTGCCCCCGCCGGTGGCGTGCAGCGAGGACACCAGGCCGCACTCGGCGCAGAGCGTCACGCCGTACGCCGCGTTCTCGACGTTGCAGCCCACGACGAGCCGGCCGTCGTCGACGATCGCGGCCGCCCCGACCGGGTAGTGGGAGTAGGGCGCGTAGGCGTGACCCATGGCGGTGACGGCCTCGGCGCGCAGCTGTGTCCAGTTCATGGTGGCCCCACTATGACGTATGACGCTCCGGCGTACGGAGGCGGCAATCAGGTCACAGACGGATGACGATCGGCGCTTTGGCTCCCACGAAGGGCGAGTCGGGGGCATCATTCTCCCGATATGCGCCCCCAACCCCGGGGACGACGTGATTTTGGAGGCTTTTGTGAGGAACACGAGGAAGGTCGTCACGAGCGGCCTCGTGGCGCTGCTGGCGACCGCGACCCTGGCAGCGTGTGGCGAGGCGCCCGAGGAGGAGAACGGCGGCAGCGACAGCGGGAGCGAGGCTGCGGCCAGCGACTTCCAGCCCTGCATCGTCTCCGACGCCGGCGGCTTCGACGACAAGTCCTTCAACCAGCTCGGCTACGAGGGCGCCAAGCAGGCCGCCGACGAGCTGGGCGTCGAGCTCATCGACGTCGAGTCCAACAGCGAGAACGACTACGGCCCCAACCTGGAGGCCCTCGTCTCGCAGGGCTGCAACGCCATCGTGACCGTCGGGTTCGCGCTCTCCGCGGCCACCGTCGAGTCGGCCAACGCCAACCCCGACATCGAGTACATCCTCATCGACGACGCGGCCGACAACGACTTCGACGGCGAGAAGGACGCGGAGAACATCAAGCCCCTGCTCTACAACACCGCCGAGGCGGCGTTCCTGGCCGGCTACGCGGCCGCCGACTACACCAAGACCGGCACCGTCGGCACCTACGGCGGCCAGCCGTTCCCGACCGTCACCATCTTCATGGACGGCTTCAAGCAGGGCGCCGAGTACTACGCCGAGGAGAAGGGCAAGGACGTCGAGGTCATCGGCTTCGAGGGCGGCGAGAAGGGCTCCTTCACCGGCGGCTTCGAGGCCAACGAGGCGGCCACCAGCACCGCGCGTCGCATCCTCGACCAGGGCGCTGACGTGATCCTGCCCGTGGGCGGTCCGATCTACCAGGGTGCGCTGACGGCCATCGCCGACTCCGGCCAGGACGTCGCCCTGGTCGGCGTGGACGCGGACTTCTACGAGACCGACCCCAACACGCAGGACGTGGTCATGACCTCGATCCTCAAGGACATGAAGGTCTCGACCTACGAGGCGATCATGTCCGCCGGTGAGGGCGAGTTCGACACCGAGACCTACGTCGGCACCCTCGAGAACGGCGGCGTCGGCCTGGCGCCGTTCCACAACTTCGAGGACAAGGTCTCCGACTCGCTCCAGGGCGAGCTCGACGAGGTCAAGGCGGGCATCATCGACGGCTCGATCGAGGTGACGTCCTACCTCGACCAGTGAGGTAGCACGACCCGTTGACGGGGCGAGGGTGTCGGCTACGCCGCCACGCTGCCGCCCGGTTCCACGAGGGGAGGTCGACTGCGAGGTCGGCCTCCCCTCGGCACGTCCCCTTGGCGGATCCACAAGGTCTCCGCGTGAATAGGATGCGATCCATGAAGCTTGTCCTTCGCAACATCACCAAGCGCTTCGGCTCGTTGGTCGCCAACGACCGGATCTCGCTCGAGGTGGCCCCCGGTGAGGTCCACTGCCTCCTGGGCGAGAACGGCGCCGGCAAGTCGACGCTGATGAACGTCCTCTACGGCCTCTACAAGGCCGACGAGGGCGAGATCGAGCTCGACGGCAAGGTGCAGCACTTCACCGGCCCCGGCGACGCCATGGCGGCCGGCATCGGCATGGTGCACCAGCACTTCATGCTGATCCCCGTCTTCACCGTCGCCGAGAACGTGATGCTCGGCAACGAGTCCACCGGCTTCGCCGGGACCCTCGACATCGACGCCGCCCGCGAGCGCGTCCGCGAGATCTCCGAGCGGTTCGGCTTCCACGTCGACCCCGATGCGCTCGTCGAGGAGCTCCCCGTCGGCGTCCAGCAGCGCGTCGAGATCATCAAGGCCCTCTCCCGCGACGCCGAGGTGCTGGTCTTCGACGAGCCCACCGCGGTCCTCACGCCCCAGGAGACCGACGAGCTGATGGAGATCATGCGCCAGCTCAAGGAGGCCGGCAAGGCGATCGTCTTCATCACCCACAAGCTCCGCGAGGTCCGCGAGGTCGCGGACCGGATCACCGTCATCCGCCTCGGCAAGGTCGTCGGCGAGGCCGACCCCAAGGCCAGCAACGCCGAGCTCGCCTCGATGATGGTCGGCCGACCGGTCGAGCTCGTCGTCCACAAGGACGCCCCCCAGCTCGGCGAGGACGCGTTCGTCGTCAAGGACCTCCGCGTCCGCGACGCCCTCGGCCACGTCCACCTCGACGGCATCAGCTTCACCATCAAGGCCGGCGAGGTCCTCTGCGTCGCCGGCGTGCAGGGCAACGGCCAGACCGAGCTGACCGAGGCCATCCTCGGCCTCCAGGAGCACGTCGAGGGCTCGGTCACCCTCGACGGCAAGGAGCTCGTCGGCCGGTCCGTCCGGCAGGTCCTCGACGCGGGCGTCGGGTTCATCCCCGAGGACCGCCAGGCCGACGGTCTCGTCGGCGGCTTCACGATCGCCGAGAACCTCATGCTCAACCGCAGCTTCCGCTCCCCCTTCGCGCGACGCGGCTCCCTGCGGATAGCCGAGCTCGACGAGTTCGCCAAGACCAAGCTCGAGGAGTACGACGTCCGGGCACCCGACATCTACACCCATGCGGGCAAGCTCTCCGGCGGCAACCAGCAGAAGGTCGTCGTCGCCCGCGAGCTCTCGCGCGACCTGCGGCTCCTGGTGGCCGCGCAGCCGACGCGCGGCGTCGACGTCGGCTCCATCGAGTTCATCCACAAGCAGGTGATCGCCACCCGCGACAGCGGCGTGCCCGTGCTGGTCGTGTCCACCGAGCTCGACGAGGTCGTCGCGCTCGCCGACCGGATCATGGTGCTCTACCGCGGGCAGGTGGTCGGCATCGTGCCCGGCGACACCCCCCGCGAGACCCTCGGACTGATGATGACCGGCGAGCGACCGAAGGACGTGGTCGCGTGAGCGGCACCGACAAGACCCCACCGACCGAGACCGAGGACAAGGCGACCGAGGACAGGGCGCCGGAGGCCCCCGAGGCCCCGAGCCGGTCGCACTCCCTGCTGCGCGAGATCGCCTCGGGCAACGCGCTGGCCGGTGTTCTCGCCGTCGTCCTGGCGGTCGCGGTCGGCTCGCTGATGATCGCGCTGACCGACGAGGAGGTGCGCGAGACCGCGTCGTACGTCTTCGCGCGACCGGCCGACTTCTTCAACGCCCTGTGGGACGCCATCTGGGGGGCCTACACGGCGCTCTTCCGCGGCGCGGTCTACAACGACCGCGTCGACGACTTCGCCACCCAGATCCGTCCCCTGACCGAGACCCTGAAGTTCGCGGCGCCCCTGATCGCCGCCGGCCTCGGCGTCGGACTGGCGTTCCGGGCCGGCATGTTCAACATCGGCGGCCGCGGCCAGATGCTGCTGGCCGGTGCCGCCGCCGGCTGGGTGGCCGCCAACGTCGACCTCCCGACCGTCGTGCACCTGCCGCTGGCCATCATCGCCGGCATGGTCGCCGGCGCCCTGTGGGCCGGCATCGCGGGCGTGCTCAAGGCCCGCACCGGCGCCCACGAGGTGATCGTCACGATCATGCTCAACTACGTCGGCTTCTACCTGGTGTTCTTCGCGCTCTCGCGCCAGTCGCTGCTCCAGGCGCCCGGGTCCGGCAACCCCAAGTCGGCCCCGGCCGCGGAGACGGCGGTCATGCCCAAGATCCTGGGCGACCGCTTCAACCTGCACCTGGGCTTCCTGCTCGCCCTGGTCGCCGTCGCCATCGTGTGGTGGCTCCTCAACCGGGCCACGCTCGGCTACCGCATCCGCGCCGTGGGTGAGAACCCCCACGCCGCTCGTGCGGCCGGCATCGACGTGGGTCGCACCTACGTCGTGGTGATGCTGATCGCCGGCGCCCTCGTGGGCCTGGCCGGCACCAACCAGGTGCTGGGCACGGTCACCAGCGGCGTGACCGTCGACCTCGACGCCGGCATCGGCTTCGACGCCATCACCGTGGCCCTGCTCGGCCGCTCGCGACCGCTCGGGATCCTGCTCGCCGGACTGCTGTTCGGCGCGTTCAAGGCCGGTGGCTTCGCCATGCAGGCCTCCGAGGGCATCCCGGTCGACATCGTGCTGGTCGTCCAGTCCCTCATCGTCCTCTTCATCGCCGCACCGCCCCTGGTCCGCGCGATCTTCCGGCTCCCCGCCAAGGAGGCGAAGTGACCACCGCCGGCCTGACCCCCGCCCCCGCCCCCACCGCCGGGCCCGTCGTCGACACCGTCCCGGTCGTCAGCAAGAAGACGCCGATCATCTTCGGCGTGCTGACCGTGGGCATGGCCCTGATCCTCCTGTTCGAGGGCCAGTCCGGCGAGACGACCTTCCGCCTCGCCGCCCGGACCGACTTCGTCCAGCTTCCCGAGCTCACGGTGCCGACCATGGCCGGCGCCTGGACGCTCACGGTGGTCTGCGCCCTGCTGACCGCCGAGTCCGTACGCCGCTACCTCGCGCGCCGTCGTACGCCTCTCTGGCTGCTCGCGGTCTACGCGGTGGCCTGGATGGCGGCCTTCCTGACCTGGGCGGCCGCGGGCGAGTCCGTGCCGGTGGTCGGCCTGCTGGCGGGCTCCATCGCGCTGGCCGTCCCGCTGGTCTTCGGCGCCCTCGGCGGCGTCCTCGGCGAGCGGTCCGGCGTGGTCAACATCGCCATCGACGGCCAGCTGCTGTTCGGCGCCTTCGCCGCCGCGATGATCGGCTCGGTGACCGGGTCCCCCTGGGTGGGCCTCGTCGCCGCGATGGTCGCCGGCGCTCTGGTGGCGCTGGTGCTGGGGCTCTTCGCCATCACCTACTTCGTCGACCAGGTCATCGTCGGCGTCGTCCTCAACGTCCTGGTGATCGGCCTGACGAGCTTCCTGTTCAGCCAGGTGCTGGCCCCCAACTCCGAGTCCCTCAACACCCCGCCGCGGTTCCCGCGGGTGCCGATCCCGGTGCTGGGCGACATCCCGCTCATCGGCCCGGTCTTCTTCCGCCAGACCGCCGTGGTCTACCTGCTCTACATCGCGGTCGCCCTGGTGGCCTTCGCGCTCTACCGCACCCGGTGGGGCCTGCGGGTCCGCGCGGTCGGCGAGCACCCCAAGGCCGCCGACACCGTGGGCATCAAGGTCAACCGCACCCGCTACCGGACGATCCTCGTCGCCGGCGCGGTCGCGGGGATGGGTGGAGCGTTCTACACCCTGGTCTCGGTCCCGCAGTTCAACCGCGAGATGACCGGCGGTGCGGGCTACATCGCCCTCGCCGCGGTGATCTTCGGCAAGTGGGACCCGATCCGCGCGACGCTGGCGGCGCTGCTCTTCGGCTTCGCCTCCAACCTGCAGGGCGTGCTGGCGGTGCTCGGCTCGCCGGTGCCGAGCCAGTTCATGCTGATGCTGCCCTACGTGGTCACGATCTTCGCGGTGGCCGGGCTCGTCGGCCGCTCGCGGCCCCCGGCCGCGGACGGCGTCCCCTACCGCAAGGAATAGCCCTGGACCGGCCGCCGGGGCCGGCCGTCAGCCGCGCAGCGCGGTGACGGCCGCCTCGGCGAGCACCCGCGCGCCGATCATCGTGGCGCGCTCGTCGACACGCAGGTTGCCCTGGTGCAGGTCGTACGTCGGGCCGCCCGGCGCACGCGTCCCGAGACGACCCATGGCGCCGGGGACCTTGTCGAGATACCACCCGAAGTCCTCGCCGCCCAGGCTCTGCTGGGTGGACACGTGGCCGTGCGGACCCAGGACCCGCTCGACGGCCTCGCCGAGGACCCGGCTGCTGGCAGGGCCGTTGACGACCGGCGGCACCCCGCGCTGGTAGGTCACCTCGGCGGTCACGCCGTACGGCGACACGATCTGCGTCACCAGCTGGCGCACGAGGTGCTCGGCGTCGGCCCATGCGACCGCGTCGAGCATCCGCACGGTGCCGGCCACGAGCCCGGCGTGCGGGATCACGTTGGGCGCCGAGCCCGCCCTGACCATCCCCCACACCACGCTCACGCCGGCGCGCGGGTCGAGGCGCCGGCTCAGGATCGCGGGCAGCTCGGTGATCAGCTTGCCGATGGCGAAGGTGAGGTCCTCGGTCAGGTGCGGGCGGCTGGTGTGGCCGCCCTTACCGGCCAGCCGGACGCTGAGGGAGTCGGCGGCCCCGGTGATCGGGCCCTCGCGCATGCCCACCCGGCCCACGTCGAGGCTGGGGTCGCAGTGCAGGCCGAAGACGTGTTGGGCGCCGTCGAGGGCGCCGGCGCGGATCAGGTGGAGCGCGCCGCCCGGCATGACCTCCTCCGCCGGCTGGAAGAGTAGCCGGACCCGGCCGGGCAGCAGCCCGTGCTCCTCGACCGCCGCCAGCGCGAGGCCCGCGCCGACCAGGCCGCTGACGTGCACGTCGTGGCCGCAGGCGTGGGCGACGCCGGGGACGGTGCTGCTCCACGGGTCGTTGGTGAGGTCGTCGATCGGCAGGGCGTCGAGGTCCGCGCGAAGCGCCACCAGCGGCTTGCCCGCGCCGATGTCGGCGATCAGGCCGCCGCCGTCGAGCCGGGCCAGCGACCAGCCGGTGCCGTCGAGGTGCTCGACGATGCGGTCGGTGGTGCGGGACTCGGTCCAGCTGAGCTCGGGGTGGGCGTGCAGGTCACGCCGCAGGTCGATCAGCTCGTCGGAGTACTTCTCGACGACCGCATCGACCAGCGACGCAGCGTCGGTCTCGGAGTGGTCTGGCATCAGACCCCCCAGTCTAGGCGAGCAGGGGCCGCGCCCGGTCGGCTCTGCGCGATGCGGGACGCGCCGCGGACCCTCAGCCCGCGTCGTACGCCGCGAGGATGCGGTCGGCGGCCATGGGTGCGGGCAGCTCGCCGGAGAGGACGGCGTCGCGCACCTCGTCGCGGATGGCGGCGACCGAGGCGGAGCGGCGCAACCGCTGGTCGAGCTCGTCGCGCACCAGCGCCCAGGTGAAGTCGAGCTGCTGGCCGGCCCGCTTGCGCAGCAGCCCGTCGGTCCCGAGGTGCTCGCGGTGGGCCTGCACGCGCTTCCAGACCTCGTCGACCCCGACGCCGGTGAGCGCGGAGCAGGTGACGACCGGCGGTGCCCACTCCCCCTTGCCGTGCACGAGGCGCAGGGCACCGGCGAGCTCGCGGGCCGCGGCCCGGGCCTCGCCCGAGCGGTCGTCGCCGCCGACGGCGTCGGCCTTGTTGACCGCGATCACGTCGGCGATCTCCAGGATGCCCTTCTTGATGCCCTGCAGCTGGTCGCCGGTGCGGGCGAGGGTGAGGAACAGGAAGGTGTCGACCATCCCGGCGACGGTGACCTCGGACTGCCCGACGCCGACCGTCTCGACGAGCACCACGTCGTACGCCGCCGCCTCGAGGACCAGCATCGCCTGCGTGGTGGCGCGGGCGACCCCACCGAGGGTGCCGGCCGACGGCGACGGACGGATGTAGGCGCGTGGGTCGACGGCGAGGGTCGCCATGCGGGTCTTGTCGCCCAGCACCGACCCGCCGGTGCGCACCGACGAGGGGTCCACGGCGAGCACGCCGACCCGGTGGCCGGCCGCGGTGAGCATCGTGCCGAGTGCCTCGATGAAGGTCGACTTGCCGACCCCCGGGACGCCGGAGATGCCCACCCGCGTCGCCCCCGCGGTGCTGCCCAGCTCGGTCAGCAGCTCGCGCGCGGCCGCGCGGTGGTCGGCCCGCGAGGACTCGACCAGCGTGATCGCGCGGGAGACCGCGGCCCGCTGCCCGTCCCGGATGCCCTGCACGAGGGCACCGACGTCGGGGGCCGGCATCAGGCGCGCAGCTTCGCCAGCAGGTCCAGGGCCGAGTCGGCGATCACCGTGCCGGGCAGGAACACCGCGGCGGCGCCCATCTCCTTGAGCGTGGGCACGTCGTCGGGCGGGATGACCCCGCCGATGACGACCATGATGTCGGGACGCCCCTGGTCGGCCAGCGCCTGCTTGAGCGCGGGCAGCAGCGCCAGGTGGCCGGCGGCCAGCGAGGAGACGCCCACGATGTGCACGTCGGCGTCGACGGCCTGCTGGGCGACCTCCTCGGGCGTGGAGAACAGCGGCCCCACGTCGACGTCGAAGCCGAGGTCGGCGAACGCGGTGACCACGACCTTCTGGCCGCGGTCGTGGCCGTCCTGGCCCATCTTGGCGACCAGGATGCGGGGACGCCGGCCCTCGGCCTCCTCGAACTCCTCGGTCGCGGCCAGCACCTGGGCGACCTTGCCGTCGGCTGCGGACCCTGCCTCGTCGCGGTACACGCCGCTGATCGTACGAATCACCGCCTGGTGACGGCCGTAGACCTTCTCCAGCGCGTCGGAGATCTCCCCGACGGTGGCCTTGGCGCGGGCCGCGTCGACGGCCAGCGCGAGCAGGTTGCCGTCGAGCGACCCGTCGCCGGAGGCACCCTGCTCGGCGCTGCGGGTCAGGGCCTCGAGCGAGCGTCGTACGTCGTCGTCGTCGCGCTCGGCGCGCAGCCGCTCGAGCTTGGCGACCTGCTGGCGGTAGACGTCGTCGTTGTCGACCCGCAGCACGTCCAGCTTGTCCTCGTCGGCGAGCCGGAAGGTGTTGACGCCGATGACCTTCTGCTGCCCGGAGTCGATCCGCGCCTGGGTGCGGGCGGCCGCCTCCTCGATGCGCATCTTGGGGATGCCCTGCTCGATGGCCTTGGCCATGCCCCCGGCCCGCTCCGCCTCGAGGATGTGCGCCCAGGCGCGCTCGGCGAGGTCGTGGGTGAGCCGCTCGACGTACCAGGAGCCGGCCCACGGGTCGATGACCTCAGTGGTGCGCGACTCCTGCTGGAGGAGCAGCTGGGTGTTGCGGGCGATGCGCGCCGAGAAGTCGGTCGGCAGCGCGATCGCCTCGTCGAGGGCGTTGGTGTGCAACGACTGGGTGTGGCCCTGGGTCGCGGCCATCGCCTCGATGCAGGTGCGGCCCACGTTGTTGAACACGTCCTGGGCGGTCAGCGACCAGCCCGAGGTCTGGGAATGGGTGCGCAGGGAGAGCGACTTGGGGTCCGCCGGGTCGAAGTCGCGCACCAGCCGCGCCCACAGGGCCCGGGCCGCGCGCATCTTGGCGACCTCCATGAAGAAGTTCATCCCGATCGCCCAGAAGAAGGAGAGCCGCGGGGCGAACCGGTCGATCGTCAGGCCCGCGTCGAGGCCGGCGCGGATGTACTCCACGCCGTCGGCCAGCGTGTAGGCCAGCTCGAGGTCGGCCGTCGCCCCGGCCTCCTGGATGTGGTAGCCGGAGATCGAGATCGAGTTGAAGCGCGGCATCCGCTGGGAGGTGTACTGGAAGATGTCGCTGATGATCCGCATGCTCGGCGCGGGCGGGTAGATGTAGGTGTTGCGGACCATGAACTCCTTGAGGATGTCGTTCTGGATGGTCCCCGCGAGCTGCTCCGGCTTCACCCCCTGCTCCTCGGCCGCCGCGATGTAGAGCGCCATCACCGGCAGCACGGCGCCGTTCATGGTCATCGACACCGACATCTCGTCGAGCGGGATCCCGTCGAAGAGGGTCCGCGCGTCGTAGATCGAGTCGATCGCCACGCCCGCCATGCCGACGTCGCCGCGCACCCGCGGGTGGTCGGAGTCGTAGCCGCGGTGGGTGGCGAGGTCGAAGGCGACCGAGAGGCCCTTCTGCCCGGCCGCGAGGTTGCGCCGGTAGAACGCGT
This sequence comes from Nocardioides sediminis, assembly GCF_003047295.1. GTDB lineage: Bacteria > Actinomycetota > Actinomycetes > Propionibacteriales > Nocardioidaceae > Nocardioides > Nocardioides sediminis. Next base: position 340,863 of record NZ_PZYZ01000002.1, on the reverse strand, counting down.
TGGACTCCTCCGCGGTCGAGAAGCCGGCGTACTGCCGGATGGTCCACGGCTGGGTCGTGTACATGGTCGGGTAGGGCCCGCGCAGGAACGGGCTCAGCCCCGGCCACGTGTCGAGCGCGTCGAGGCCCTCGACGTGCTCGGGACCGTAGACCGGCAGGACGTCGATGCCCTCCGGGCTGTGCCACGGCTCCGCGCCCTCGGCGGTCGACGGGGGGACCGGGCGGCCTCCGCCCAGCGGGAGTCCCGCGAAGCTGTCCGGGATGCTCATGCCAGGGCCTCTCTCGTCCGGGTGAGGAACGCGAGCGCGTCCACCCCCATGGCTGCGCTGTCGTCGACACCGTCGATCGGCTTGCCGGCGACGATGACGTGACGCGCCCCCGCGTCGCGCAGGGCGGCGACGACGTCGCTCCCCCACTCGGCGTACGTCGCGTCGGTGCCCGCGAGGCAGACGACCGGCTGCGCGGCGTACGCCGCCAGCACGGACTCGACGCCGTCCGTCGGGCCGGCCACGTCGACGGCGATGCCGCCCGCGGCGAGCAGGTTGCTGGCGAAGGTCGCGCGGGCGGTGTGGGCTGCGACCGGTCCCAGCGTCGCCAGGAAAACGGGTGCGGCGGCCGGCTCGTCGCGCAGGGCCTCGAAGGCGGCGCCGTAGCGGCGGACGGGGTCGGGCTCGCCGGTCCGCTCGGGGAGCAGCTCGTCGAGGTGGGGGAACTCCGTCACCCCGGTGAGCGGCCGGCGCCGGGTGGCCACCTCGCCGGCCCGCACGGCCGCGGCCTCCTCGACGCGGGCGAGGAGGGAGCCGTCGGCGAGCGCGGCGACGACGCCGCCGGCGGCCTCGATCCGGCCGAGCTCCTCCCACGCGACGTGCGCGAGGTCGTCGGTGAGCCGCTCGACGGCGTAGGAGCCTCCCGCGGGGTCGGCGACCCGCGCGACGTGGGACTCCGAGACGAGCAGCGAGGACGTGTTGCGGGCGACCCGGCGGCCGAGGGCGTCCGGGACGCCGAGGGTGACGTCGAAGGGCACGACCGTGACGGACTCGGCCCCGCCGACGCCGGCGGCGAAGGCGGCGACGGTGCCGCGCAGCATGTTGACCCAGGGGTCGTACTTGCTCAGCATCGCCCGGCTGGTGACGACGTGCTGGCGCATGGCGGCCGTCTCGGTGGCACCGCCCGACAGCTCGACGACGCGGGCCCACAGGCGGCGGGCGGCGCGCAGCTTGGCGATCGTGGGGAACTGCTCGTCGGTCGCGGCGAAGCGGAACTCGACCAGTCCCAGCGCGTCCTCGAGCGACAGCCCGGCGGCGGTCAGGGCCCGCAGGTACGCCGCGCCGGTGGCGACCGCGTACCCGAGCTCCTGGGCGTCGGTGGCGCCCCGGTCGTGCAGCGCGGAGGCATCGACGGTGACGCCGAGGATCCCGTGCTCGCGGGCGAGCTGCGCCACGGGGACGAGGTCGCCGAGCGCGTCGTCGAGGGGAAGGTCGTGACGCAGGTGGGCCGCGACCGGGTCGGCGCCGAGGTTGGTCCCCGGGTGGCCGTCGACGCCCTGCTCGTCGAGCACGGCGAGCAGCGCCCGCGCCGCAGCCACGGGCTCGTGCGGGGCCTCGAGCACCACGGGCGCCAGGTCGGCCAGCACACGCCGGAGCACGGTCGGCAGGTCGGTCGACGTGAGCCCGCGGCCGAGCTCGACCCACAGCGACGTGGCGCCGTTGTCCAGGTCGACCAGCACGGCCTCGTTGGCGGCCTCCGCGTCGGGCCCGAAGACCCAGGCGCGGACGTCCCAGTCGCCCGCCCGGGTGGGGCGGCCGCTGGTGGCGAGGTCGGCCACGCTGTCGGGCGTGCCGATCGGGGCGACCGCGATGCCGTCGAGCGTGGTCCGCGCGAGCGCGTCCCAGACGGCCGAGTCGGGGTCGTCCTCGCCGAGCCGGCGGGCCTTGCGGAGGACCGCGGCCGCGGCCGCCTCCCAGGCCGCGGCGTCGTGCCGGTCGTCGGGTGAGGCCAGCCGCAGCGAGCCCTGCTCGGGCTCCAGCTCGGCCGGCTCGTCGAGGCCGCCTTCAACGTCGGTCATGCAGCGCAGGATAGGCCCGACGCGCCCTCGGGCGAGGGGTCGGACCTGTGGCATACCTCTCACACCGTGGGTCATCCGCGGTGCCGAGGCTTCACCCGTCGTTGCCCGGGGGTTGGCCCGGTCGACGACCGTCGTCGACCGGCGCACGCCAGTGTCGGTGCATGGAGACGCGACGGATCGCGCTGGTGACCGAGACGTTCTACCCCGCCGTCGACGGCACCACGACCACGCTCAAGCAGCTGACCGACCACCTCATCGACGCCGGCCACGAGGTGCTCGTCGTGGCCCCCGGTCCGGGCCTGTCGACGTACCGTCGCAGCCAGGTCGCGCGCATCCGCCCTCTCGACCGCCCGGGCAGCCAGGTCCGCGACGCGCTCGCCCGCTTCGAGCCCGACCTCGTGCACGCCGTCTCCCCCGGCACCCTGGGCCGCAAGGCCCTCAAGCACGCCCGTCGCGCGGGCGTGCCCACCGTGGTCGTGCAGCACGCGCCGCCCGCCGAGCTGACCCGGGAGCTGTGGCTGGCGAAGGTCGTCGCACGGGCGGACCGGCTCGTGGTGACCTCCGACTTCCTCGCGGGCCGGCTGCACGAGCTCGGGCTCGACCCGGCCGTGTGGGAGCCCGGCGTCGACACCCGCGCCTTCACCCCCGCCCTGCGCGACCGGTGGCTGCACGACAAGTGGGCCCGGTCCCGCTCGCGGGAGGGCCGCCGGGTCGTGGTCGGCTACGCGGGAAGCCTGCACGAGCGGCACGGCGTACGACGCCTCGCGGAGCTCGCGGACCTGCGTGGCGTCCAGCTCGTGGTCGTCGGCAGCGGTCCGCAGGAGGCGTGGCTGCGGCGCCACCTGCCGCGGGCGCGATTCACCGGCGCGCTGGGGACCGGGGACCTCGCCATCGCCCTGGCCTCGATGGACGTGCTGGTCCACCCCGGGGAGGCGGAGTCGTGCTGCCACACCCTGCGCGAGGCCGCCGCCAGCGGCGTGCCCGTCGTCGCCCCGCGCAGCGGCGGGGCCCCACGGGTGGTGCGGGACCTCGAGACGGGGCTGCTCTACGACCCGGCCACGGCCACGGGCCTGCGCCGGGCCGTCGAGTCGGTCGCCGGGGACCGCCACCGCGCCCTGCTCGGGACCCGCGGGCGCGAGCTCAGCACCCGCACCTGGCAGCACGCCTGCGGTGAGCTGCTGGCCGAGGTGCACGCCCCGCTGCTCGGCTCCGAGGAGCTCGCGGGACGCCCCGGGACGGCGCTGGCGGACCGCCTCCACAGGGGTGGGTGAGGCTCACCTAACCGGTCCTATGTCACACTCCCCGGCCCCCACTCGTGGGGAACCGGGCGGTACCGTGACCTCCGTGGCAACCCAAACTCAAACCCCGGCCCTGGTGAAGGGTTCTCGGGCGGCCCGCACGACCATCACGCTCAAGATCCTGATGGCCGTCAGCGGCATCGTCTTCGTCGGCTTCGTGCTCACCCACATGTACGGCAACCTCAAGGCCTTTGCCGGGCATGACGCGTTCAACGAGTACGCCCACCACCTACGCACCTTCGGGGAGCCGATGCTCCCCTACGAGGGTCTCCTGTGGGTGATCCGCGTCGGCCTCATCGCGGCCCTGGTCGTGCACGTCGGGGCGGCGTACGCCCTCGCTCGTCGCGCGTCGACCGCGCGCACGCAGAAGTACGCGGTGAAGAAGAACGCCTCGTCCTCGATCTCCTCGCGCACGATGCGCTGGGGCGGCGTGACGATCCTGGTGTTCCTCGTCTGGCACCTGCTCAACTTCACCATCGTCAAGATCAACCCCGCGGGCGGCGCGACCAACGACCCCTACAACCTGTTGGTCGACACCTTCGACCTGTGGTGGATGACGCTGATCTACCTGCTGGCGATGGTGGCCCTGGGCCTCCACCTGCACCACGGCACGTGGAGCGCGCTGCAGACGCTCGGCTGGACCGGCACCGCTGCGGCCCGCAAGCGCGCCAAGACCGCCGGCTGGGTGCTGGCGATCGTGATCGCCGGCGGCTTCTCGCTGGTCCCCCTGTTCGTCCTCCTCGGCGTCATCTCCAAGTAAGGGAGCCCAGACATGGCCATGACTGATCCCTCCGGGACCGTGCCCACCAACAAGCCGTCCGTGCAGGTCTCCGACGACGCCGCCGGCTACTACACGCCCGGCGAGCCGCTGGTCGACCCGAGGACGCCGACGGGTCCGATCGCCACGCGGTGGACCAACCGCAAGTTCGAGAACCGGCTCGTCAACCCGGCCAACCGCCGCAAGCTGACGGTCATCATCGTCGGCACCGGCCTGGCCGGCGGCGCCGCGGCCGCGACGCTCGGCGAGGCCGGCTACAACGTCAAGTCCTTCTGCTACCAGGACTCGCCGCGCCGCGCCCACTCGATCGCCGCCCAGGGCGGCATCAACGCGGCCAAGAACTACAAGGAGGACGGCGACTCCGTCCACCGTCTCTTCTACGACACGGTCAAGGGCGGCGACTACCGGTCGCGGGAGTCCAACGTCTACCGCCTGGCCGAGGTCAGCGCCAACATCATCGACCAGTGCGTCGCCCAGGGCGTCCCGTTCGCCCGTGAGTACGGCGGCCTGCTCGACAACCGCTCCTTCGGCGGCGTGCAGGTGTCCCGCACCTTCTACGCCCGCGGCCAGACCGGCCAGCAGCTCCTCATCGGCGCCTACCAGGCGCTCGAGCGCCAGGTCGCCGCCGGCACGGTGTCGATGTACACGCGCCACGAGATGCTCGACCTGATCACGGTCGACGGCAAGGCCCGCGGCATCATCGCCCGCGACATGGTCACCGGCGCCGTCGAGACCCACACGGCCGACGTCGTGGTGATCGCCTCGGGTGGCTACGGCAACGTCTTCTACCTCTCGACCAACGCGATGGGGTCCAACGTCACCGCCGCGTGGCGTGCGCACCGCAAGGGCGCCCTGATGGCCAACCCCTGCTACACGCAGATCCACCCCACGTGCATCCCGGTCTCCGGCGACCACCAGTCCAAGCTGACCCTGATGAGCGAGTCGCTGCGCAACGACGGCCGCATCTGGGTGCCGAAGAACAAGGAGGACTGCGACAAGGACCCGCGGGACATCCCCGAGGAGGACCGCGACTACTACCTGGAGCGGATCTACCCGTCCTTCGGCAACCTGGTCCCCCGCGACATCGCCTCCCGCCAGGCCAAGAACGTGTGCGACGAGGGTCGCGGCGTCGGCCCGATGGTCGGCGACTTCCGCCGCGGCGTCTACCTGGACTTCAGCGACGCCATCGCCCGCCTGGGCAAGAAGGGCATCGAGGCCAAGTACGACAACCTGTTCGACATGTACGAGCGGATCACGGGCGAGAACCCCTACGAGGTCCCGATGCGGATCTACCCCGCCGTGCACTACGTGATGGGTGGCCTGTGGGTCGACTACGACCTGCAGTCCAACGTCCCGGGCCTGTTCGTGTCCGGCGAGGCCAACTTCTCCGACCACGGTGCCAACCGCCTCGGCGCCTCGGCGCTGATGCAGGGCCTGGCCGACGGCTACTTCGTGCTGCCCAACACCATCCGCGAGTACCTCGCCGACGGCCCCTTCGAGGCGATCGGCGACGACCACCCCGACGTGGTCGCCGCGCGCGAGTCCGTCCAGGGCCGCATCGACCGCTTCCTGGCGATCAACGGCGAGCGGTCTGCCGACAGCTACCACAAGGAGCTCGGCAACCTGATGTGGGAGTACTGCGGCATGGAGCGCACCGCGGAGGGCCTGCGCAAGGCCATCGACGGCATCCGTGAGCTCAAGCGGGACTTCTGGTCCAACCTCAAGGTGCTCGGCACCGCCGACTCCCTCAACCAGAGCCTGGAGAAGGCCGGCCGGGTGGCCGACTTCCTCGAGCTCGGCGAGCTGATGTGCATCGACGCCCTCAACCGGCGCGAGTCCTGCGGCGGGCACTTCCGGGCCGAGTCGCAGACCGAGGACGGCGAGGCGCTGCGCATCGACGAGGAGTTCGCCTACGTCGCCGCGTGGGAGTTCACCCCGGCCGTCGAGAACGACCCCAACGAGCCGCAGGGCTCGATGGGCACCCCGGTCCTGCACAAGGAGGACCTGCTCTACACCGCGATCGAGATGAAGCAGAGGTCCTACAAGTGAAGCTCACGCTCAAGATCTGGCGCCAGGCCGATGCCCAGGCCCGGGGCGAGATGCGCACCTACCAGCTCGACGGGGTCTCCGAGGACATGTCCTTCCTCGAGATGCTCGACGTGCTCAACGAGCAGCTCAACGCCTCGGGTGAGGAGCCGGTCGCGTTCGACTCCGACTGTCGCGAGGGCATCTGCGGCACGTGCGGCCTGATGATCAACGGCCAGGCGCACGGTCCGGAGGTCACCACGACCTGCCAGCTCCACATGCGGACGTTCTCCGACGGCGACGAGATCACCATCGAGCCGTGGCGCGCCGACGCGTTCCCGGTCGTCAAGGACCTCATCGTCGACCGCGGCGCCTTCGACCGGATCATCCAGCAGGGCGGCTTCATCTCTGCCAACACCGGCTCGGCCCCCGAGGCCAACTCGGTGCCCGTCCCCCGGGACAAGGCCCTGCGGTCGTTCAACATGGCGACCTGCATCGGGTGCGGCGCGTGCGTCGCGGCCTGCCCCAACGGCTCCGCGTCGCTCTTCATGGGTGCCAAGATCACCCACCTCGGCGAGCTCCCCCAGGGCCAGCCCGAGCGCGACACCCGCGTGGTCAACATGGTCGCCCAGCACGACCACGAGGGCTTCGGCGGCTGCACCAACATCGGTGAGTGCACGGCCGCCTGCCCCAAGGAGATCCCGCTCGACGTGATCAGCCAGCTCAACAAGGACCTGCGCACCGCGCTCAAGCACGGCCACTGAGCCTGCCGGTCCCTCCCCTGGCCCGCCCGGACTCGAGTCCCGGCGGGCCAGCGGCATTTCAGGAGCGCGAGCGCAGGACCTTGGCACCCCAGGACCCGAAGACCCCGGCGAGGACGAGGTTGGCGACGATCAGCACCGAGTGCGCGACCCAGTAGCCGGTGGGGCGGTCCTCCCCGGCCGCCTGGGCGGCGTACAGGTTCTTGGTGAACATCCCCCAGGTGATGAGGTTCCAGACGGCGACGCCGACGAGGAACACCCCGTGCTTCCGAGTGGTCTGCATGCTCACTTGCTCCTCCTGGTCACGGCGACGAGCGCCAGCATGGTCGCGGCACCGGCCGCGAAGGGTCCTGCCCGCCCCGTGGACGGCGTGCGGGCGGCGAGGACGGGACTGTGCTCGACGGCCTGCCGCAGGTCGATCTGCGGGCCCTCCACGTCGTCCTCGCGCCACGCCTCCCGCTCCCGCTGCTCCCGCGCGGCCGGGGACGTGTGCGCCCACGCGGCGGCGAGCACCACGACCCGCGAGAAGTAGTTCATCCACACGACCAGGATCAGCGCGATCCCGAACGCCTGGGCGGCGGGCTGTTCCTTGGTGCCGGCGAGCAGGAAGGTCGAGAGCTGCTTGAGCGCCTCGAAGGCCAGCGCCCCGAGCAGCGCGCCCGACCACAACGCGCGCGTCGGCACGTTGGGCGCTGCCAGGACCCGGAAGAAGGCGAAGAACAGCACCGTGCTGGCGGCCAGTCCCAGCGCCAGCCCGAGGACCCACACGACCGGCTCCACTCCCTCGCCGAGGCCGAGCAGCTCGAGGATCGGGACCGCCAGCTTGGTCGCGACACCCGAGACCGCCACGCTCAGCAGCAGCACGGTGCCGAGGGTCAGCAGGGCCAGGATGTCGCGGGCCTTGCCGAGGAGGAAGCTGGGCTGCTCCTTCTCGGGCTCCTCGAAGATCGCGATGAGGGCCGTGCGCATGCCGGAGAGCCAGCCGAGCCCGGAGTAGAGAGCCACCAGCAGGCCGACGCTCAGGATCCCGGGGGCGGACCCGCGGATGGCGTCCAGGCTCAGCTCGTTCTTCCCGTTGCCGATGATGCCGGGCAGCACACCGTCGATCGCGGTCACGAGGTCGCGCTCGGCGTCGGGGTAGGCGCCGGAGATGAACCCGATCACCGCGAACGCCAGCGCCACGATGGGGAAGAAGGACAGGAACGCGAAGTAGGTCACCGCCGCGGCGAGCGCGCTGCCGTTGACGTTGCCGTAGTGCTCGAAGGTCCGCACGAGGTGGTCGAGCAGCGGCCAGCGCTCCCGCGCCTCCTCGACGCGCTGCTTGACGGTGGCGACGATTGCCATCAGGTCTCCCGAGAGTTGGTCAGGCGGTGGGGCGGAGCGCGAACTCCCGCGTCGGCCGCCACCCGGCGCCCTCGTCGTGGACGTAGAGGGAGAACGCGTCGGCGACGAACTCGCACTCGAAGTCCGCGAGCTCGGTGAAGGCCCGGTCAAGCGCGCGGTCCGGGAGGTGGTGGGCGATGGTGACGTGCGGGTGGTAGGGGAAGTGCAGGTCGACCGCGAGCGGCCCCCGGCGTACGACGCTCGCGAGCTGCTCGCACTGGGAGATGCCCTCCGCGAGGGTCACGAAGACCACCGGCGAGACCGGCCGGAAGGTGCCCGTGCCGCGCAGGTGGATGCGGAACGCGTCCACCTTGTACGCCGCCGACTCGAGGTGCGCCTCGACCTGCGGGAGGTCCTCGGCGGGGACCTCCACGGGCGGGATCAGCGTGATGTGCGTCGGGATCTGCGTGGCGGTGGTGTCACCCACCGAGGTGCGGTAGTCCTGCAGCTGCGTCGCCCACGGCTCCGGGATCGCCACTGCCACGCCGATGGTCACCACCCGTCGACCCTAGCGGCCGGCTGGCAGGAAGCCGACGCGGTCGTAGACGTCGCGCAGGGTCGCCTCGGCCACGGCCCCGGCGCGCTCGGCGCCCGAGGCGAGGATCCGCTCGAGCTCGGCGCGGTCGTCCATCAGCTCCAGGGTGCGGTCCCGCAGCGGCGTCAGCGTCTGCAGGACGACGTCGGCCACCTCGGACTTGAGGTCGCCGTAGCCGCGGCCCTCGAAGGCCGCTTCCAAGGCTTCGACCTTCTCGCCCGACAGCGCGGAGTGGATGGTCAAGAGGTTGCTGACCCCGGGCTTGGCCGCGCGGTCGAAGCGGATCTCGGTCTCGGAGTCGGTGACGGCCGAGCGGAACTTCTTGGTCACCACCGCGGGGTCGTCGAGGACCCACACGCAGCCCTGCCCGCCGATGGACTTCGACATCTGCTTTTCCGGGACCTGCAGGTCGTAGATCTTCGCGGTGGACTCGAGGATGTAGGGCTCGGGCGGCCGGAAGGTCTTCTTGTAGCGGTGGTTGAAGCGGTTGGCCAGGTCTCGGGTGAGCTCGAGGTGCTGGCGCTGGTCCTCCCCCACCGGGACGTACTGCGGGCGGTAGAGCAGGATGTCAGCCGCCTGGAGGATGGGGTAGGTGAACAGCCCGACGCTGGCGGCGCCCTCGCCGCCCTTGGCGGACTTGTCCTTGAACTGGGTCATCCTCCGGGCCTCGCCGAAGCCGGTCAGGCACTGGAGCACCCAACCGGCCTGGGTGTGCGCCGGCACCTGGCTCTGCACGAAGATCGTGGCGCGCGCCGGGTCGACGCCGGCGGCGACCAGCTGCGCCGCCGAGACGAGCGTGCGCTCGCGGAGCACCTTGGGGTCCTGCTCGACCGTGATCGCATGCAGGTCGGCGATGAAGTAGAAGGGCTCGAAGTCCTCCTGCAGCGTCACCCACTGGCGCAGCGCACCGAGGTAGTTGCCGAGGTGGAACGAGTCCGCTGTCGGCTGGATGCCGGAGAGGACCCGCGGGCGTGCTGGAGGCGCGGTGGACATGGCGTCATCCTCTCATCGGCGCCGACCGGCGAGGCAGCCGCGCCCGTCAGGTGACGCTGGTCACGAGATGTTAATCGTGGGTAACATGCCCACGCCGGGACGTCCCGTCCCGGAGCCACCGCTCGGGAGGGCACCGATCCATGCCAGTCACTCGCGCCGCCGGCGCGCTCGTCGCGTCCCTGTCCGCCTCGTTCCTCGCCACCGCGCTCGTCACCGCGCTCGGTGCCGCCCCCGCCACCGCCGCGGTCGACGAGCCTCCCCGACCGCCGTTCTACGAGGCCCCGGCCACCCTGCCCCCGGCCGCCGGCGACCTGATCCGCTCGGAGCGGCTGACCTTCCTCCTCGACCCCCTCGACGCCACCAGCCTGGTCCGCGACGCCACCCGGGTGCTGTACCGCACCACCGACCGCACCGGTACGCCGATCGCCGCCAGCGGCACCGTGCTGGTGCCGAACGCGCCCTGGGTGGGCGTCGGCAGCCGGCCGGTGATCGGCTACGCGCCCGGCACCCAGGGCATGGCCGACCGCTGCGCCCCGTCGCGGCAGTTCTCGCAAGGCATCGAGTACGAGGGCGTGGTGATGGAGGGTCTCCTCCAGCGCGGCTACGCCATCGCGATGCCGGACTACGAAGGCCTCGGCACGGAGGGCGTCCACACCTACATGGACCGCGTCTCCCAGGGCCGCGCCACGCTCGACGTCGTCCGCGCCGCCCAGCGGCTGGAGGGCACCGGCCTCTCCGCGAGCAGCCCGGTGGGCCTGCAGGGCTACTCCCAGGGCGGCGGCGCTGCCGCCTCCGCCGTCGAGCTCGCGTCGACCTACGCCCCCGAGCTCCGGCTCCGGGGTGCCGTCGTGGGGGCTGTGCCCGCCGACCTGGGTGCGGTCGCCAGTCATCTGGACGGCGGACCCTTCTCCGCCTTCGCGTTCTTCGCCCTCCGCGGCCTCGCCGCGTCCTACGACATCGACCTCGCGCCGTACCTCAACGCGACGGGTCGCGCGACGATGGACGCCGTCGAGCAGGACTGCGTCTTCGACCTGCTCGACAACGCCTTCGTCCGCTCCGAGACGCTGAGCGCGGACGGCCGCCCCCTGTCGGAGCTGATGGACGAGGAGCCGTTCCGGTCGGTGATCGCCGACCAGCGGATCGGCACGACCAGGCCGGCGGTCCCGGTGCTGGTCAGCCACTCGACGCTCGACGACACCATCCCCTTCGCCGTGGGCAGGGCGATGGCGAGGTCGTGGTGCGGCAAGGGCGCCAACGTGCGCTTCTCCCCCAACGTCGCACCGCTGCACGTCGGCGGCATCGTGCCGCACGCCACGGAGGCCCAGCTCTTCTGGGAGGCCCGGTTCGCCGGGATCCCCCAGGTCAGCGGCTGCTGGCTGCTGTGACCCCGAGCGGGACCGTCAGGCGGTCCAGGCGACGCTCTCGATGACGTGGTCGGCCCAGGGGTTGATCCCCACGAGCTCGCTGCGGCGTGAGATCAGCTCGACGACGTCGTGGGTACGACGGTCGCGCAGCTGGCGGCGGCGCTCCAGCTCGGTCTCGTAGCGGCTGGCGCTGTCCTGCTCCACGGTCATGGCGGCTCCCCGATCATCCGGTGCGGCGGCCGGGTCCCGGTCGCCGTCGGGACCATCCAACGCGTGCTCTGCTAACGCACCGTTGAGTGCGTGTTACGCCCAGGTTCCGGTTTCACCGCCGGCCGCCACCTGCGGTCACCGGGGGTTCACCGGGGAGTCAGGGACGGGTGCGGCGGTGAAGTGCGGCGGAGACGAGCAGCACGAGCAGCCCGGCCAGCGAGAGCGCGACACCCACCAGCGCGGGCGCGCGGTAGCCGGCCCCGGCGGCGATGACCAGCCCGCCCAGCCAGGCCCCCAGCGCGTTGGCGATGTTGAGCGAGGCGTGGTTCATCGCGGCACCGAGCGTCTGCGCGTCACCGGCCACGTCCATCAGCCGGAGCTGGAGGTTGACCACGAGCACCGACCCGAGGGCGGTGATGAGGAAGACGACCGGCAGCGAGGCCCAGGCGTACGGCGCCAGCAGCCAGAACAGCAGCAGCGAGGCGGCCATGCCGACCGACCCGATCAGCAGCGAGCGGAAGATCGACCAGTCGGCCATCACCCCGGCCAGCCAGGTGCCCGCCACCATGCCGAGGCCGAAGGACAGCAGGAACACCGGCACCGCCGACTCACCCAGCCCGCCCACGTCGGTGACCGTCGGCGCGATGTAGGTGTAGACGGCGAACATGCCGCCGAAGCCGATGGCGCCGGCCAGCAGCGTCAGCCACACCTGCGGCAGGGCGAACGCCCGCAGCTCGCGTCGGCCCGAGGCCTCCTTGTCGCCGACGACCGACGGCACGTAGGCCGCCACCAGGGCCAGGGTGAGCACGCCCAGCGCGGTCACCGCCCAGAACGCCGAGCGCCAGCCGAGGTGCTGGCCCATCCAGGTCGCGGCCGGCACGCCGACCACGTTGGCGACGCTGAGGCCGAGCATCACCGATGCGACCGCGCGCCCCTTGCGGGCGGGGCTGGCCAGGCTCGCGGCCACCAGCGACGCCACGCCGAAGTAGGCGCCGTGCGGGAGCCCGGCGGCGAACCGCGCGAGCACCAGCGCGCCGTACGACGTCGCGAGCGCGCTCATCGCGTTGCCGAGGGCGAAGGCGGCCATCAGGCCGATCAGCAGCCCACGCCGCGGCAGCCGCGCGCCGAGGAAGGCCAGCACCGGGGCGCCGACCACGACGCCGAGGGCGTAGGCCGAGATCACGTGGCCACCGGTGGGGATGGAGACGCCCACGCCGTCGGAGATCTGGGGCAGCAGGCCCATCGTGACGAACTCGGTGGTGCCGATCGCGAACCCACCCATGGCGAGGGCCAGGACGGCGAGGGCGAAGTGCGGGGCGCGGACGGCGGGCGTGTGGTCGACGGGCGTGTCAGCAGTGGTCGTCATGCGTGCTTCCGGACGAGGTGGCAGGTGGCGTGCTGACGGCGTACGCAGCTCGGGTGGTCGCGGGGCGGACCGACCCTCACATTCTCCAAGAGCCGACGGTGACCGCCTATTCCGTGATCGCGGACTCACCAGCCCTCGGACGCAGCGACGGGCGGCGCCGGAGCCGGCACCGCCCGTCCTCGAGGACCCTCGACGTGTCAGAGAGAGGCGAGCGCCTCGTTGAGCGTCGCCGAGGGACGCATGACCTCCTCGGCCTTGGCGTCGTCGGGCTCGTAGTAGCCGCCGATGTCGGCCGGCTGGCCCTGGACGGCGTTGAGCTCGCCGACGATCTTCTCCTCGTTGTCGCGCAGCGTGGTCGCGAGCGCGCCGAAGGCCGCGGCGAGGTCGGCGTCCTCGGTCTGCTTCGCGAGCTCCTCGGCCCAGTAGAGCGCGAGGTAGAAGTGCGACCCGCGGTTGTCGATCGTGCCCAGCTTGCGGCCCGGCGAGCGGTCCTCGTTGAGGAACGTCTCGGTGGCCCGGTCCAGCGTGTCGGAGAGGATCTTGGCGCGGGCGTTGTCGTCGTACGACGCGAGGTGCTCGAAGCTCGCGGCCAGCGCGAAGAACTCGCCGAGGCTGTCCCAGCGCAGGTAGTTCTCCTTGACGAGCTGCTGCACGTGCTTGGGCGCCGAGCCGCCGGCACCGGTCTCGAAGAGACCGCCACCGTTCATCAGCGGCACGACCGAGAGCATCTTGGCGCTGGTGCCGAGCTCGAGGATCGGGAACAGGTCGGTGTTGTAGTCACGCAGCACGTTGCCGGTCACCGAGATGGTGTCCTCGCCCCTGCGGATCCGCTCGAGGCTGTACGCCGTCGCCGCGGCCGGGGCCATGATCTCCAGGGTGAGCCCCTCGGTGTCGTGCTCGGGGAGGTACTCCCTGACCTTGGCGATCAGGTTGGCGTCGTGGGCACGGTCCTCGTCGAGCCAGAAGACGGCCGGGACGCCGGTGGCGCGGGCGCGGTTGACGGCCAGCTTGACCCAGTCGCGGATGGAGGCGTCCTTGGTCTGGCAGGCGCGCCACACGTCGCCGGGCTCCACGTCGTGGGAGATGAGGACGTCGCCACCCGAGCTGCGGACCTCGACGCGACCCGCGGAGGCGACCTCGAACGTCTTGTCGTGGGATCCGTACTCCTCGGCAGCCTTGGCCATCAGGCCGACGTTGGGCACCGAGCCCATCGTCGAGGGGTCGAAGGCGCCGTGGGCGCGGCAGTCGTCGATCACCGTCTGGTAGACGCCGGCGTAGGACGAGTCGGGGATCACCGCGAGGGTGTCCTGCTGCTCGCCGTCGGCGTTCCACATCTGGCCCGACGTGCGGATCATCGCCGGCATCGACGCGTCGATGATGACGTCGGAGGGGACGTGCAGGTTGGTGATGCCGCGGTCGGAGTCGACCATCGCCAGGTCCGGGCCGTCGGCCAGTCCCTGCTCGACGGCGGACTTGATCGCGGCCCCCTCGGGCAGCTTCTCGACCGAGGCCAGCAGGGCACCGAGGCCGTCGTTGGGCGAGATGCCCGCGGCGGCCAGCTGCTCGCCGTACTGCTCGAAGAGGGTGGGGAAGAACGCCTGCACCGCGTGGCCGAAGAGGATCGGGTCGGAGACCTTCATCATCGTGGCCTTGAGGTGGACCGAGAAGAGCACGCCCTCGGCCTTGGCGCGGGCAACCTGCTCGGTGAGGAAGCGGCGCAGCGCGGCGACGCTCATGAAGGTGGCGTCGACGACCTCACCGGCCAGCACCGGCACCGACTCCTTGAGCACGGTCTCGGTGCCGTCGGTGGCCACGTGGACGATCGAGAGGGTGTCGTCGGCGTCGACGACGACCGACTTCTCGTTGGAGCGGAAGTCGTCCTTGCCCATGGTGGCGACGTTGGTCCTGCTCTCGCTGCTCCAGGCGCCCATCGAGTGCGGGTGGGCCTTGGCGTAGTTCTTGACGCTCGCGGGCGCACGGCGGTCGGAGTTGCCCTCGCGCAGCACCGGGTTGACCGCGGAGCCCTTGACCTTGTCGTAGCGGGCGCGGGCGTCGCGCTCCTCGTCGGTCTGCGGGTTCTCCGGGTAGTCGGGCAGGTCGTAGCCCTTGTCCTGCAGCTCCTTGACCGCGGCCTTGAGCTGCGGGATCGAGGCGGAGATGTTGGGCAGCTTGATGATGTTGGCCTCGGGCTTCGTCGCCAGCTCGCCGAGCTCGGCGAGGGCGTCGTCGAGGCGCTGCTCGTCGGTCAGCCGGTCGGGGAACTGGGCGATGATCCGCCCGGCGAGGGAGATGTCGCGCGTCTCGACCTCGACACCGGCCGTCCGTGCGTAGGCCGACACGATGGGCAGCAGGGAGTAGGTCGCCAGCATCGGCGCTTCGTCGGTGTGGGTGTAGATGATCTTGGCCATGGGTACGACGGCTCCTGGAAGGACTCGACAGCGGTGGTCGGTTGATCGACAGGTCGGTACGACGATCGGGCAAACTAACTTGACGTCAAGATACCTGACCGGCCGGTCCGCCCAACCTTCGCACCCGACCTGCCCGCATCGCTAGAGTGCCCAGAGTTCCCACGGGGGTGGGCACATCACTTGCCAGGAGGCGTTGATGACCGACATCGCAGAGGACACGCCCACGACGGGGCAGAAGTTCGCCGCCGAGGTGCTGGGCACCTTCGTGCTCGTCTTCTTCGGGGTCGGGACGGCCGTCATGAGCGGTGGCGACTACCTCAGCACCGGGTTCGCGTTCGGCCTGACCGTCGTGGTGATGGCCTACGCCGTGGGCCGCGTCTCGGGCGGACACTTCAACCCCGCCGTCACCGTGGGCGCCGCCCTCGGCGGCCGGCTGCCCTGGAGCGCCACCCCGGTCTACGTGGGAGCCCAGCTCCTCGGCGCCCTCGTCGCGGGCGCGCTGCTCTTCGGCCTGCTGCACGGCTTCGAGGGCTACACCGCCGAGGGCAACATCGGCGCCAACTCGTACGGCGACCAGGGCAGCGGCTACGCCGTGTGGGCCGCGTTCCTGCTCGAGATGCTCCTCACGGCCGTGTTCATCTGGGTGATCCTCGCGGTGACCGACGCCCGCAACGAGTTCCAGGCGTTCATGGGTCCGCTGGCCATCGGCTTCGCGCTGGCGATGATCCACCTCGCCTCGATGGCCGCCACCGGCACGTCGGTCAACCCGGCCCGCTCGATCGGCGTCGGCGTCTTCGGCGGCACCGACGCGATCCTCCAGCTGTGGCTGTTCATCCTGGCCCCGACCATCGGCGCCGCGGTCGCCGGCCTCACCTACCCGCTGCTGTTCGGCCACGGCTCCGAGCCCGTGCCGGGCTCGGGCCTCTCCTTCGGCGGAGGTCGCAAGCAGCAGGCGATGTACGCACCGCCCAGCGGCTACGAGCAGCAGTGGAACCAGGGCCAGCCGCAGCACTGGCAGCCCGCTCCCCCGGCCCAGCACTGGGGTGGCCACGACCCCTACGCGCCGCCCCCGGCGACCCCGCCGCAGGGACAGCCGCAGGCGCAGCCGCAGGCGCAGCCGGGCCAGGCCGCTCCCCCGCAGCAGTGGGGGCCGCCCGCGCCCCAGCAGCAGCCGGGGCAGTGGGGTCAGCAGCAGCCGCCCGCCGCTCCCCCGCAGGGCCAGCCCCAGCACTGGGGCCAGCCGCACCCGGACGACGACGGCGAGGACGGCCGCACCCAGGTGCGCCGGCCCGACTGACCCCGGCCGCCTCGTCCTCCGACCTCAGCCGCGGCTGAGGTCCACGAGCTCCAGGTCCCGCGCACCCTCCACGAGCACCAGCCCGACGTCGCGCGCGTAGAACGCCTCCGTGGTGCGCCCGGGCTCGAGCGGCGACGACCGCTCGACCAGGACCAGCCCGTCGAACGCGTCGTACGACGTGGTGCGCCGGGCGTCGACGGCCAGCACGCGCGACTGGCCCTCGGCCACCCCGGGGGCGCGCTCCTCGACGAAGCCGTCGCCGACCCGGGGCGTCGCGGGCATCGCCAGGCCGGCCTGGGCGCCGCCCTCGCCGGCCTCCCACACCCCGTCGTCGCCGACGTGCCAGACGTTGCCCTCGCGGTCCTGGGCGTACCAGGCGCTGGACCGCTCCACGACCCGGCCGCCCGGACCGCGCTCGACCGTGTCCACCACCGTGGCCTCCACCCCGGCCACCGGACGGGTGCCGGAGACGGTGACCTCGACCGCGGCGCCGTCGGAGGCGGCGTACCGCCACCGCGACCCGACCGCCAGCGGCAGCCACGGGTTGTCGACGACGGTCACGTAGTCGGCGGGCTCGATGCTCGGGGTCGGGACCACCAGGCCGTCCACCCCGGAGGGGGGTGCGCTCCGCGGCGCCCCCATCCCGCAGGCCCCCAGACCCAGCACGAGCGGCAGCACCAGTGCGAGGGCGGCACGCCGGTGGGCACGCCGGTGGGCCCGTCGGTCGGCACGGCGTCGGTGCGCTCGGGAGGGGCCGTGGGACATGGCGCCAGCATGCCCGACCGGGGGTCGGCCCTCTGGCCGTGGGGCCCGGCCGCGCTGCTAGCGTCAGCGCCGGAACCAGCCTTCTTCGCACATCCCAGGAGACGTCGTGAGCACCACACCCCTCAAGGTCGCCGTCACCGGCGCGGCCGGCCAGATCGGCTACAGCCTGCTCTTCCGCCTCGCCAGCGGCTCCCTGCTCGGCGACCGGCCGATCGAGCTGCGGCTGCTCGAGATCGAGCCCGCGCTCAAGGCCCTCGAGGGCGTCGTGATGGAGCTCGACGACTGCGCCTTCCCGCAGCTCGCCGGCGTGGAGATCGGCCACGACCCGGAGAAGATCTTCGACGGCGTCAACCTCGCCCTGCTCGTCGGCGCCCGCCCGCGCGGTCCCGGCATGGAGCGCGGCGACCTGCTGGAGGCCAACGGCGCGATCTTCACCGCCCAGGGCAAGGCGCTCAACTCCGTCGCCGCGGACGACGTACGCATCGGCGTCACCGGCAACCCGGCCAACACCAACGCCCTCATCGCGATGACCAACGCCCCGGACATCCCGCAGGAGCGCTTCTCGGCGCTGACCCGCCTCGACCACAACCGCGCGATCTCGCAGCTCGCGGCCAAGACCGGCGCGGCCGTGACCGACATCAAGAAGATGACGATCTGGGGCAACCACTCGGCCACCCAGTACCCCGACCTCTTCCACGCCGAGGTCGGCGGCCGCAACGCCGCCGAGGTCGTGGGCGACCAGGCCTGGATCGAGAACGACTTCATCCCGACGGTCGCCAAGCGCGGCGCCGCGATCATCGAGGCCCGCGGCTCCTCCTCGGCCGCCTCCGCCGCCTCCGCCACGGTCGACGCCGCGCGCGACTGGCTGCTCGGCTCGGCCCAGGACGACTGGGTGTCCATGGCGGTCGTCTCCGACGGCTCCTACGGCGTCCCGGAGGGCCTGATCTCCTCCTTCCCCGTCACCACCAAGGACGGCGACTGGGAGATCGTCCAGGGCCTGGAGATCGACGACTTCTCGCGCGGGCGCATCGACGCCTCGACGGCCGAGCTGGCCGAGGAGCGCGACGCGGTCAAGGAGCTCGGGCTCATCTGACCCCGACGACCTGCCGGAGCCCCGGTCCGCTGGACGACACGTCCGAGCGGGCCGGGGCTCCGTCGTGTTCAGGGACCGCGCCGCTAGGGACCGGGCTGGTCCGGGATCGACCCGGCCAGGAAGAGCAGCGCCGACCCGAGACCGATCAGCATCAGCACGTCGAGGGCCTTGAAGCGCACGGCGAGCATCCCCGCGTCGCGGCTCGACAGCAGCAGCCGGACCACGGCTCCGAGGAGGAGCGCCCCGCCGAAGACGCGGATCCCGGCGCGCCACTCCCCCGTCACCACGATGCCGACGCCGACGACGCAGGTCGTCAGCACGAGCAGGTAGAACGCTCCCCCGATCGTGGAGGGGTAGCGCCGCTCCACCTCCTCGAGCTCGGGATCGTGCTGGACGCCGTCGACCAGCTCCTCCGCGGACACCGCGGGGACGTTCTGGGGCGGCGCGATGCGCGGCTCCGGCTCCGGCTCCTCGTCGCGGGGGTCGGTCACCTCAGGCCTCGAGCGACTTCTCGGCCATCGTGACGATGTTGGAGAGCAGCATCGCCCGGGTCATCGGACCCACGCCGCCGGGGTTGGGCGACACCCAGCCCGCGGTCTCCCACACGTCGTCGGCGACGTCGCCGGCGATCGTGCCGTCGACGCGCGAGACACCGACGTCGAGCACCGCCGCGCCCGGCTTGACCATGTCGCCGGTGATGATGCCCGAGACGCCCGCGGCGGCGACCACGATGTCGGCGTTGCGCACGTGGGCGGCCAGGTCGCGGGTGCCGGTGTGGCACAGGGTCGCGGTCGCGTTCTCCGAGCGGCGGGTGAGCAGCAGCCCCAGGGGGCGCCCGACGGTGAGGCCGCGACCGACGACGACCACCTCCGCACCGGCGATCTCGACGCCGTGGCGCCGCAGCAGCTCCAGGCAGCCCACGGGGGTGCAGGGCAGCGGTCCGTCCTCGCCGAGCACGAGCTTGCCGAGGTTGTAGGGGTGCAGGCCGTCGACGTCCTTGGCGGGGTCGACGCGCGACAGCAGCCGGAACTCGTCGAGCCCGGTCGGCTGCTGGACGATGAAGCCGGTCACGGCGGGGTCGGCGTTGAGCCGGTCGATCAGCCCCTCGACCTCCTCCTGCGACGCGGTGGCGGGCAGGTCGTGGCGGAACGACGCGATGCCGATCTTGGCGCAGTCCTTGTGCTTCGCGCCGACGTACCACTGGTTGCCGGGGTCGTCGCCGACCATCACCGTCGCCAGCCCGGGGGTGACGCCGCGCTCCTTCAGCGCGGTCACCCGCTCGGCCAGCTCGGCCATGATCGTCTTCAGGGTCGCGCTGCCGTCGAGCTTCTGTGCCGTCACAGCGGCCAGTCTAGGAAGGAAGGGGCGTCAGGCGCCCACCGGTGCCCCCACGCGGGCCAGGTGTCGCTCGGCCGCCCTCGCGGCGGGGTGCGCGGCCACGGCGGCCGCGACCCCGATGGCCGCGATGACGACCCAGCCGGGGGTCCCCCACTCGAGGGCGAGGAAGGTGAAGAGCGCCGGGAAGACGATCGGCTCGACCTGGTACCCGAGCCCCCACACACCCTGGTAGTCGCCGAGGCGCCGGTGGTCGGAGAGGTCGGAGGTCAGGCCCCAGTCGGCGGCCGACTGCCACAGCTCGGCGCCGGTGATGGTCACGTGTCCGGCCCAGATGAGGACGATCGAGACCCAACCGACCGTGTCGTGGGTGACGGCCATCAGCGCGCAGGACACGACGAACGCCCAGCCCGACCAGCGCACGGCCCGCAACGACCCGTCCACCGAGTCGGCGACCCGGGAGGCCCGGACCTGCAGGAGGACCGCGAGGACGGTGTTGGTCCCGGCCATGCGAAGTAGAGGGCCGCCTCCACGGCGGAGGCCGTGACCCACAGCGGCTTCGCGCCGACGCGGTCGGCGAGGCGCCCCAGCGGCAGCTGCAGCAGCAGCGCGACCCCGGCGGCGATCGACATGCCCAGCCCGACCTCGGCCCCGCTCAGCCCGACGAGCTGGGTGAAGAAGACGGCCGTACCCGTCAGGAACGCGCCCGTCGCGAAGGCCGACAGCACGCACTGGATCGCCAGGTCCCGCTCGAGCTTCGTCGGCGGGAGGATCCCCCGCAGCCACCTCACCAGCACCGCTCCCCCTTTATCTCGACGTCAAGATACACCGGGAGCGGCGGAGCTGGTGAGGAGCCAGCGGGTCGAGCGGGGCTCAGTGGAAGAAGTGCCGGGCGCCGGTGAGGTACATCGTCACGCCGGCCTTCTCCGCCGCCTCGACGACCTCGCTGTCGCGCACCGACCCGCCGGGCTGCACGATGGCCGTCACGCCGGCGTCGATGAGCACCTGGGCGCCGTCGGCGAACGGGAAGAACGCGTCGGAGGCCGCGACCGACCCGGCGGCCCGGTCCCCGGCCCGCTCGACCGCGAGCCGGCAGGAGTCGACCCGGTTGACCTGGCCCATGCCGACACCGACCGAGGCGCCGTCGGCGGCGAGCAGGATGGCGTTGGACTTCACCGCCCGGCAGGCGCGCCACGCGAACGCGAGGTCGGCGAGCACCTCGTCGGAGGCGGCCTCGCCGGTGGCCAGCGTCCAGGAGGACGGGTCGTCGCCGCCGCCGTCGACGTCGGCGTCGATGACGTCGCGCTGCTGGAGCAGCAGGCCGCCCGAGATCGCCCGCAGGTCACCGCCGCCGCGACGCAGCGGAGCCGCCTCGAGGATCCGGATGTTCTTCTTGGCGGCCAGCACCTCGATCGCACCGTCCTCGTAGCCGGGGGCGACGACCACCTCGGTGAAGACCTCGGCGACCTGGCGGGCCATCTCGACGCTCACCGGCACGTTGGTGGCGATCACGCCGCCGAAGGCCGACACCGGGTCGCACTCGTGCGCCTTGCGGTGCGCCGTGGCGACGTCGTCGCCCACCGCGATGCCGCACGGGTTGGCGTGCTTGATGATGGCCACGGCGGGCCGGTCGAAGTCGTACGCCGCACGGCGCGCGGCGTCCGCGTCGACGTAGTTGTTGTAGGACATCTCCTTGCCGTGGTGCTGGGTCGCCTGGGCGAGGCCGGGCCCCTCGGGCAGGAAGCCGTTGGCGTAGAGCGCCGCCGACTGGTGCGGGTTCTCCCCGTAGCGCAGCACCGCCTGCTTGTCCCAGGTCGCGCCCATCCAGGCCGGGAAGCCGCTCCCCTCGGAGGTGTCGGTGAGCACGTTGCCCATCCAGGACGCCACGTGGACGTCGTACGTCGCGGTGTGGACGAACGCCTCGGCGGCGAGGCGCTGCCGCTCGGCCAGCGTGAAGCCGCCGGCGGCGACGGCGCGCAGCACGTCGGCGTACCGCTCGGGCGAGGTCACGATGGCCACGCTGGGGTGGTTCTTGGCCGCCGCGCGGACCATCGAGGGACCGCCGATGTCGATCTGCTCGACGCACTCGTCGGCCGATGCGCCGGAGGCGACGGTCTGGGTGAACGGGTAGAGGTTGGACACGACGAGGTCGAACGGCTCCACCCCGAGGTCGGCGAGCTGCTGCACGTGGGAGTCGAGGCGACGGTCGGCCAGGATGCCGGCGTGGACGCGCGGGTGCAGGGTCTTGACGCGGCCGTCGAGGCACTCGGGGAAGCCGGTGAGGTCCTCGACCTTGGTGACCGGCAGGCCGAGCGACTCGATCAGCGCGGCCGAGCCTCCGGTCGACACGAGCTCCACGCCGGCCTCGTGCAGGCCGCGGACCAGGTCGTCAAGGCCGGTCTTGTCGTAGACCGAGACCAGCGCCCGGCGCACGGGCACCTGGTCCGCCACGGCGCCGGTGGAGGTCAGGGAGGTGGGTTCGGGCACGAGGACTCCTGAGGTCGAGCGGTGGAGGCGAGCACCCAGGCGGTCGATGCTCGGCGGTTCACTCCCCGGTGGTCGCCCACCTGCGCCAGTCGTGTGGGGCCAGAGTAGTGGAACCCGGCCGCCTCAGCCGACCCGCACCCGGCGCCCGTCGACCTCCCAGCCGTCGCGCGCCATCAGCCCGACGGTGTCCACCAGCATGCTCCGCTCGGCCCCCTTGATCCGCTCGTGCAGGGTCTCCGTGGTGTCGTCGTCGAGGACCGGCACCACCGTCTGGGCGATGATCGGGCCGGTGTCGACGCCGCCGTCGACGACGAAGAGCGTCGCGCCGGTGACCTTCACGCCGTAGGCCAGGGCGTCCGCGGGGCCGGTCGTGCCGGGGAACGCCGGGCACAGGGCGGGGTGGGTGTTGACGACCCGCCCCGGGAAGCGGGCGAGGAAGTCGGGTCCCACCAGCTTCATGAAGCCGGCCAGGACGACGAGGTCGGGCTCGAAGGCCGCGACGGCGTCCGCGAGGGCCCGGTCCCAGTCCTCCCGCGACGAGAAGTGGCCGAGCCGCTCGACGAAGGTCGGCACGCCCGCACGGTCGGCGCGGGCCAGGCCCTCGATGTCGTCGCGGTCGGCGCCCACGGCCACGACCCGGGCGCCGTACGACGGGTCGGCGCAGGCGTCGAGGAGGGCCTGGAGGTTGGTGCCGGAGCCGGAGACGAGGACGACGAGGCGGGCGGTCACCCGGCGGAGTCTAGGGCTCCCCCGGCGGCCCGGCGGCGCTGCCGCCAGGTCATGAACAGGCCGCCGACGAGGCCGCCGAGGCCGAAGGCGGCGATCGCGTGCACGAGCACGTCGGCGACGAACGGGCCGACGTGCTGCATGCGTCCCGGGCCGGCCACTCCCCCGGCCACCGAGGCCAGGACCGCGAAGGCGACGCCGGCCACGATGCCGCCGCCGCAGCCGCGGAGCGCGCCGTGGTCCCACCGCACCGTCGGGCGCCGGCGCTGCCACCACGCGGTGGCGAGCGCCGCGACGAGCGCGGGGATGCCGACCAGGGAGGCCACCCAGGCGGCCGTCGGTCCGGCGCTCGGGAGGGCCGCCAGGAGCGGCAGGAGCGGCAGCGGTCCGAGGACCACGACTCCGGGCGAGACCATCGTGCCGCCGCCGACCGCGAAGCCGGGGCCGAGCAGGAAGGAACCGGAGAAGAGCACCGCGTTGGGCGCCAGGCCGGCGTTGACCAGCGAGTAGACGATCGCCTCACCCGCCGAGAGGTGCAGCTGCGACATCATCGTGGCCGCCTCGCCGGCGCCGACCAGGAGCGCGACGACGAAGGCGGCGCCCGAGACGGCGAGGAACCAGCCCAGCACCGAGAGCGCCGCGCCCACCCCGTCGCGGACGACCGGCGGGGCCACCGCGGCCCAGATGGCAGCCCGCCCCGACCCGATGGCGATCGCCGGGGCCGCGACGACGAGGGTCATGACCAGGCTCCAGCGCAGGACCGCTGCGGTGGAGAAGGAGGTGTCGGCGCCGGCCGCGAGCGAGCTGACCACGACGGCGACGACGGCGTACCCGACGAAGAAGAGGGAGACCGCGGCCGGGACGGTGAAGTCGCGCTCGCCGTCGGCGATCCGGTCGGCGTCGGGGCCGTGACCGGAGACCGCGTCCCCGACCCGGTGCCCGAGGCGCCACATGGCCCAGGCCGCCATCGCGGTCACGCCGAGGGGCACGATCCCCACGGGCGCGCCCTGGACGGTCACCCCGGACCCGTGCCCCATCAGCCAGGCCAGCGCACCGATCCGCATCCCGTCCCGCGGGACACCGTGGGCGCCGGCGTCGGCGGCGAACCAGCCGACGATGCCGACCGCGGCCAGCACCAGGAGCGGGGCCAGCGCGGCGGCCACCCCACCCAGCGACGCGACGAGCGCAAGGGGCCGCCGACGACGGTCGCTCGGACGGGCCTGCGTGCGGTCGGACGCGCGCGGTCCCGGGGCGCGGGGCGGGAGCAGGGAGGTCATGGCCCGGCCATCATCACCCGGAGCCGGACGACGGCCGCGGAGGCCACGCCGGGTGTGCGTCGATGCCCGCCCCTCCCGTACCGTGGAGCGGCCATGAGGAGCCCAGATGCGTTCGACGCCTTCTACGCCGGGTCGCGCGACCGTCTCCTGCTCGAGACCTACGCGCTGACCGGCGACGTCCCGGCCGCGCGGACCGCGGTCCGCGACGCCTTCGCCGTCGCGTGGCAGCACTGGGGCAAGGTCAGCCGACTCGAGGACCCGGAGGCCTGGGTCCGCCCGCTCGCCCACGGTCGCGCGCAGCGGCGGCACACCGCCCGGCCGTGGCACCGCGAGAAGGGCCTCGACGACAGCGTCCGGGCCACCCTCGAGGCGCTGTCGCGGCTGAGCACCCTGGAGCGCAAGGCCGTGGTGCTCACCACGCTCTCCCCGCTGCCGATGGACGAGATCGCCCGGACGATCGGCGTCCCCCGCCGGGAGGCCGAGCGGGCCCTGCAGAGCGGCACGTCGCAGTTCGCGCTGGCCCGGGAGGTGCCGAGCACCCACGTACGACGACTCCTCGAGGAGCTGCGCGTCCCGCTGGCCGCCGAGCGCTGGCCGCGCTCCACCATCGTCCGCCGCCAGGGCACGGCCCGACGCCGCACCCACACCGTGGCCGCCGTCGGCGTGGCCGTCGCCGCGCTGCTGGTCTCGGGCACCGTGGTCGCCTCCGGCGGGGCCGAGCCCAGCACCCTGGAGCGGGAGGCGGCCACCACCGGCATCACGGTGAAGGCCCCCGAGCAGTCCGAGGAGACCACCGACCTCGCGCTCGACGAGGCCACCCTGCTCGAGGAGGAGCAGCTGCGGCGCTACGGCCGCGGGCTCACCTGGACCGAGCGGTCCACCTCCGCCAACCTCGGGGGCGACGGCCGCGTGGTGCCCTGCCAGCTCGAGCGCTTCGCCGACCCGGCGGGGGTCGGCGCACTGGTGCGCACCTCGGAGGGGTCGCAGCGCGTCACCCGCACCGTCAAGGTCAAGCGGCAGGGCAGGACGCGCACCCAGCAGCGGCGGGTGCGCGAGGTCCGGTCGACCGTCACCGAGTTCGTCGAGCTCTCGGCCGACGCCCAACGGGCGGGCGCGGCGTACGACACCGCCCTGCGGTGGTACGCCGAGTGCCAGGACCCCCGCACCCAGCTCATCTCCACCCACCGCGTACGCCGCGTCGGCGACGACGCCGTGATCCTCTCGCTGCGCAGCTGGGCCGGCCGGCCCGGCGGGATCAGCGTGGCCCTGGCCCGCAGCGGCCAGGCACTGGTCACCACCGTGGTCCGCACGCAGGGCGGCGCGCCCGACGCCCGGACGGCCGCGGGCGGGCTGGCGGCGTCGGTCAACCGGCTGTGCGGCAGCCCCGGGGTCGGCACCTGCGCCGGACCGCCCGGGACCGCGCGCGTCTCGCCGTACCCCGTCGGCCGGCCGGCCGGCATGCTCGCCGCCGTCGACCTCCCGCCGGTGTCCGGGGCCCGCGGCCCGTGGGTCGGGACCGACCCCGAGCGTGCCCGCACCAACTTCGCCTCCACCCGCTGCGACAACACCCGCTTCGACGGCAAGGGCCTCAAGCACAACCTGACCCGCACGTTCCTGTTCCCGGCCAACACGCAGGTCGACACCTTCGGCCTCACCCAGACGGTCGCCACGATGCCGGACAAGCGTGCCGTGGCGTTCGTCGCCGAGGTCCGCGACCGGATCCGCCGCTGCGGCCAGGCCAACCTCGGCACCTCGGTGGACACGCTCGTCCAGCGCTCCAGGGGACAGCAGGAGATCACCATCTGGGACCTCGACATCGAGATCTCCGACTCCCGCTCGGTGGAGTTCCTGATGGCGATCATGCGTGACGGCAAGGCGGTCTCCCAGCTCGGCTTCACCCCGGACCAGGGGATGACGATCGCGCGCGCCGACTTCACCGCCGTCGCCGAGCGTGCGCTGGACCGGCTCAGCGACCTGCCCAGCGCCCGCTGAGCGACGGGGCGCAACCCCGGGGGCCTCCGCCGCGTCTACCCCTGCATGAGGGGGAAGACGGTCACGCTCCTGCTGCTGCTCGTGCTCGCGACCGGCGGCTGCGGGTCGCAGGACGTCATCGCCTCGGACCCCCGCACCACCGAGGTACCGAGCGAGACCACACCGAGCGAGGACACGCCGACCCAGGCCACGCCCAGCGAGGCCGCCCCGACCGAGACCTCCCCCACCGAGGTCGCCGCCACCGTGCCTGCGGACCTCCCGCTCGACCTGGACCTGCCCGCCGACGGCGGCGACTACGAGGTGACGGCACCCTCGGCCGAGGCCGACGGCATCGGTGACCTCGAGGTGTGCGGCTCCGTCGTCTGGCCACCCGGAAGGGCGGAGGCCCGGCTCGCGACCAGCGCCTCCGGCCCCGAGCACGTGGACGCGCGCGAGCTCGTGGTGCCCGACGCAGCCGTCGCCGCGACCGTCGTACCGCGGGTCCGTGAGGTCGTCGCCGGGTGCACCGACGCGCCGGACCACCAGGTGTGGACGCTGCACGAGGCGGACACCGGCCACGAATCGGTGACGTTCAGCCTCACGTGGAGCGTCGGGCTCGGCGCGTCGGTCTTCCAGGTCACCCGGGTCGGCGACGCGCTCCTGATGACCCACCGGTACGGCGAGGGGATGCTGGAGACCATCGACCCGACGGTGCGGGAGCGCACCGCGCTCACCCGGGAGATCGCGCCGGCGATGTGCGCCCTCACGCCCGGGGCCTGCTGAGCGGCGTACAGGCCCGGACGTACGACGACCCGGCAGCGATCGCTGCCGGGTCGTCGGACGTTGCTGGTGGCTCAGAGGCCCTGGAGGATCTCCCGCATGAGCGCGGCGGTCTCCGACGGCGTCTTGCCGACCTTGACCCCGGCGGCCTCGAGGGCCTCCTTCTTGGCCTGCGCGGTGCCCGACGAGCCGGACACGATCGCGCCGGCGTGGCCCATCGTCTTGCCCTCGGGGGCGGTGAAGCCCGCGACGTAGCCGACGACCGGCTTGGTGACGTGCTCCTTGATGTAGGCCGCGGCCCGCTCCTCGGCGTCGCCACCGATCTCGCCGATCATCACGATCGCCTTGGTCTCCGGGTCGTTCTCGAACGCCTCGAGCGCGTCGATGTGGGTGGTGCCCACGATCGGGTCGCCGCCGATGCCGATGGCGGTGGAGAAGCCGAAGTCCTTCAGCTCGTACATCATCTGGTAGGTCAGGGTGCCCGACTTGGACACCAGGCCGACCGGGCCCTTGCCCGCGATGGTGTGCGGGGTGATGCCGGCCAGCGACTCCTCGGGCGTGATGATGCCCGGGCAGTTGGGACCGATCATCCGGGTGGACTTGCCCTCGAGGTAGGCGAAGACCTCCGCGGTGTCCTGGACCGGCACGCCCTCGGTGATGACCACGAGCAGGCCGATGCCCGCGTCGATGGCCTCGATGCAGGCGTCCTTGGTGAACGCCGGCGGCACGAAGACCACGCTGACGTCGGCGCCGGTCTCGGCCATCGCCTCCTTGACGTTGCCGTAGACCGGGAGCTCCTGGCCGCCGAGCTCGACGGTGGTGCCGGCCTTGCGGGCGTTGACGCCGCCCACGATGTTGCTGCCGGCGTCGAGCATCAGAGTGGTGTGCTTGGAGCCCATCCCACCCGTCATGCCCTGGACGATGATCTTGCTGTCCTTGTTGAGGTAGATCGACATGTTCTCTTTCTCCGTCTCTCAGGTGCGACTGATCAGGCGCCGTGGGCGAGCTCGGCGGCCTTGTCGGCCGCGCCGTCCATGGTGTCGACCTGGGTGACCAGGGGGTGGTCCATCTCGTTGAGGATGCGGCGGCCCTCCTCGACGTTGTTGCCGTCGAGGCGGACGACCAGCGGCTTGGTGGCCTCGTCGCCGAGGATCTCCAGGGCACCCTTGATGCCGTTGGCGACCTCGTCGCAGGCGGTGATGCCGCCGAAGACGTTGACGAACACGCTCTTGACCTGGGCGTCGTGGATGATCACGTCGAGGCCGTCGGCCATCACCTGGGCGTTGGCGCCGCCACCGATGTCCAGGAAGTTGGCCGGCTTGACCCCGCCGTGCGCCTCGCCGGCGTAGGCGACCACGTCGAGGGTCGACATGACCAGGCCCGCGCCGTTGCCGATGATGCCGACCTCGCCGTCGAGCTTGACGTAGTTGAGGCCCTTGTCCTTGGCCTTGGACTCGAGCGGGTCGGCCTCCTCGCGGATCTCGAAGGCCTGGTGGTCCTCGTGGCGGAACTCGGCGTTCTCGTCCAGGGACACCTTGCCGTCGAGGGCCTCGAGCTTGTCGCCCTCGAGGCGGGCGAGCGGGTTGACCTCGACGAGGGTGGCGTCCTCCTCGACGTAGACCTGCCAGAGGCGCTGGACCATCTCGATGGCTTGGTCGCGCAGCTCGGCGGGGAACTTGGCATCGTCGACGATCGCGGCGGCCTTCTCGGGCGTGACGCCCTCGAGGGCGTCGACCCGGATCTGGCGGACGGCCTCGGGGTTGGTCTTGGCGACCTCCTCGATCTCCACGCCGCCCTCGACCGAGGCGATGCACAGGTGCGAGCGGTTGGCACGGTCGAGCAGGAAGGAGAAGTAGTACTCCTCCACCGGCGGGGTGGCCGGGGTGACCAGGACGCGGTTGACCGTCAGTCCCTTGATCTCCATGCCCAGGATGTTGGACGCGTGCTCGTAGGCCTCGTCCGGGGTCTTGGCGAGCTTGACGCCGCCGGCCTTGCCACGGCCGCCGGCCTTGACCTGGGCCTTGACGACGGTGACGCCGCCGAGCTCCTCGGCCGCCTCCCGGGCCGCCTCGGCCGTCTCCACGACCTTGCCGAGCGTGGTCGTCACTCCGTGCTTGGCGAAGAGCTCCTTCGCCTGGTACTCCATCAAGTCCACGACGTACCCGTTCCTTCTCGTCTGCGTATCAGTGGCGGGAAATCCTCTCGCACACTAGACCCGTGTCGTGGGTCACAGACAGGTCGGGTCTTGGCCGCTGGCCTAGCGTGAGGGGCGTGGCCTCCGTGATGTGGTTCCGACGCGACCTCCGGGTCCGCGACCAGCCCGCCCTCCGGGCCGCCCTCTCCGAGGGCCCCGCCGTCGCCCTCTTCGTCGTCGATCCCGCCCTCTGGGACCGGGCCGGCGACCACCGGCGCGCCTGGTTGGCCGGGACGCTCGAGGCGCTCGACGAGCGCCTGGGCGGTCGCCTGACGGTGCGGTACGGCGACCCGGCCGAGGTCGTCCCGCGGGTCGCCCGCGAGGCGGAGGCGACGAGCGTGCACGTCTCGGCCGAGACCACGCCGTACGGACGACGGCGCGACGCCGCCGTCGAGGACGCGCTGGGCCGGCTCAGGGGGGCCGAGGTCCCCCTCACCGCCACCGGCTCGCCGTACGCCGTGGGGCCGGGGCGCGTGGTCAACGGCTCGGGCGGCCCCTACCAGGTGTTCACGCCGTTCGCGAAGGCCTGGCGGGACCACGGATGGCACGAGCCGGCCCCCACCCCCCGCGACCCCGACCTGGTCGCCCTCGACAGCGACGACCGGGCCACGAGGCTGCTCGACGACGCGGCGGGCACCGGACCGGCGGGCATGCCCGCCCCGGGCGAGGACGCGGCCTGGCGGCGGTGGCGGCACTTCCGCGACGAGCTGCTCGCCGGCTACGACGCGGACCGCGACCGCCCGGCGGTCGACGGCACCTCGCGCCTCTCCCCCTACCTGCACCTCGGGGTCGTGCACCCCCGGTCGCTGCTGGCCGACCTCGACGGGGTGCGCGGCAAGGGCGCGCACACCTTCGTGACCGAGCTGGCGTGGCGCGAGTTCTACGCCGACGTGCTCTGGCACCACCCCGAGTCGGCGTGGGCCGACCTCAAGCCGGCGCTGTCGGCCATGCGGTACGACGAGCACGAGGACGCGATCGAGGCCTGGCGCACCGGGACGACCGGCTACCCCATCGTCGACGCCGGCATGCGCCAGCTGCTGCACGAGGGCTGGATGCACAACCGCGTCCGGATGATCACCGCCAGCTTCCTCACCAAGGACCTGCACGCCTGGTGGCCCGTCGGCGCCCGCCACTTCCTCGACCGGCTCGTCGACGGCGACGTCGCCTCCAACAACCACGGCTGGCAGTGGGTCGCCGGGACCGGCACGGACGCCTCGCCGTACTTCCGGGTCTTCAACCCGGTGACGCAGGGCCTCAAGTTCGACCCCGACGGCGACTACGTCCGGCGCTGGGTGCCCGAGCTCGAGCACCTGCCCGGCAAGCTCGCGCACGAGCCGTGGAAGTCCGAGGTCGGCTACGAGCTGGACTACCCGGTGCGGATCGTCGACCACGCCGAGGAACGGCGCGAGGCCCTCGAGCGGTACGACGCCGTGCGCAACCGCGGCTGACGGGGCTCAGGCCGGCGCGGGGTCCTGCTCGGTCTCGGCGAAGTGCTCGGCCACCCAGCCGGTGATGTCGGTCGTGGGCGCCCCCGGGGTGAACACCTTGGCGACGCCGGCCTCGCGCAGGAGCGGGATGTCCTCATCGGGGATGATGCCGCCGCCGAAGACGACGATGTCCTCGGCGTCGCGCTCGCGCAGCAGCTCGCCGAGGCGGGTGAAGAGGGTCATGTGCGCGCCGGAGAGCACCGAGAGGCCGATGAGGTCCGCGTCCTCCTGGATGGCGGTCTCCACGATCTGCTCGGGCGTCTGGTGCAGGCCGGTGTAGATGACCTCGTGGCCGGCGTCGCGCAGCGCGCGGGCGACGATCTTGGCGCCGCGGTCGTGGCCGTCGAGCCCGGGCTTGCCGACGACGATGCGGAGGCGACGGGGCGGGGTCGGCGTACTCATGGGCCAGAGGCTAACCCGCGACGTGACCCACCCCACACCCGGCTAGTCCGAACGGGCCATCTATCGTGAACCGCTGCGATCGCCGTCGGGCTCGTCCACAATCGACCCGGCCAGGAATTTCGGCGGTCGTGACCTTTCCGTTACAGTCTGGGGTCGGTTCGCCTCCGAGCGGCCGACACCTGCTCCCCCCCGACGGCAGATGAGGACGTTTTTCATGGGCAACCACCGAGCGCAGCGCGGCGACCGCCGCAGCACCTCGGCAGCACCCGTCGTCGGCAAGCGCAGGGCCACCGCCCCCGCCCGACGGAGCCCCCTCCTCCGGGTCCTCCCCTCGGCGCCCATCCTGCTGGGCGTCACCGCCCTGGCCGTCTCGGCCGGCGGCGCGGTGACCGCCTCGGACACCGACCTGGCCGGCCAGGTCACCGGCGGCAACGGCTCGGTCGCCGCCGCGGGCACCATGGGCATCGCCCAGGCCTCCCCCATCACCGGCCGCGACGCCGTCGTCTCGCGTGACTCGCGCCGCGACGCGCAGGCCGACGCGGCCAACCAGGAGCTCATCGAGGCCGCGGAGGCGCAGGCCAAGGAGCAGCACGAGGCCCTCCAGGCCTTCGCCCAGCAGGCGGAGAAGCAGGCGGCCAAGATCAAGGAGAACCAGTGGGTCCTCCCGCTGGAGAGCTACCGGATCTCCGCGACCTTCGGCGCCTCGAGCTACCTGTGGTCCAGCGTGCACACCGGCCTGGACATGTCCGCCCCCTCGGGCACGCCGATCCGGGCCATCGCCAACGGCGTGATCACCGAGACCGGCTACGACGGCTCCTACGGCAACAAGACCGTGCTGACCCTCGAGGACGGCACCGAGCTGTGGTTCTGCCACCAGACGTCCATCGACGTCAGCGTCGGCGAGTCGGTCCGCGGCGGCGAGACCATCGGCACCGTGGGCTCGACCGGCAACTCCACCGGCCCGCACCTGCACCTCGAGGTCCGTCCCGGCGGCGGCGACCCGGTGGACCCCTTCACCTCGCTCCTCGAGCACGGCGTCACGCCCTGACCCGAGGTCACTTCCTGACCGGCACCGTCGGCACGGCGTCGACCAGCTGCGGCAGGAGCCAGGGGGCTATCCAGCCCTGCACGCCGGACGGCGTGAGGTGCAGCCCGTCCGACCTGACCTGGTAGCCGCCGGCCGTCCAGGAGAAGCGACCTCCCGGCGAGATCCGTTCGCCGAGCTCGACCACCCTGACGTTCGGATGGTGGCTCGCGACGTCGCGCAGCAGGCGGTTCCAGAGCGTCACGCGTTGCGGCTCGTCCTCCGGGAACAGGCTCCCGTCCAGCCGTTCGCCGCGCCGGTTGTAGGGCTCGGTCGCGAGGAGCACGTGCGCGCCGCGCGCGCCCGCGATGCGGATGGCCAGGTCGAGCTCGGAACGCAGGTGCAGGTCGAAGTCGGGTTCGCCGACGTGCGTCCACCGGCCGCCCAGGACCCGGTCCATGGTCTCCCACCGTCCGACCAGGATGAGTGAGACGTCCGGGTCGTCCGCGGCGACGGCGGCCCGCCAGATCCGGGGCCAGTCCCTGCACGTCTGCATCAGCCCCTGGTAGAGGCGGCCGAAGTAGCGGAAGGGTGCCGTCCTGCTCACCCCGCAGCCCATGAGCGTGCGGTCGCGCACGTCGAGGTCGTGATGGCCGGGCAGGTAGGTGACCAGCGTCCACGCAACCGAGTCCCCGAACACGGAGACCGTGACGGGCTCGCCGGGCCGCCGGACGTGCAGTCGCGGCCCCGGACGCGACGGAGATCGTTCCCCCACTGGCTTGCCGCGCTCCCGGCCGCGGGCGTCGGCCGTCTCGTCCTCGGCCACCGCCTCGTCCTCCAGCATGCGGTCCACCGTCGCGACGACCGTCCCCTCCGGCGGCCCCGCGGGCAGCGGGGGCACGGCCGTGGCCGTCACCACCAGCGCGGTCCCGGTCGCCACGGCGACCCCCGCCGCGGCGAGCACGGCGCGTCTGGGCCGCACGTGCTCCTGTATCGGCCGTTCCACGAGCGCGTAGGAGAGCGTGGCGATCACCACCGTCAGGGAGCACCGCACCGCGAAGAGCGTCAGCCCGTCGAGTCCGGTCCGATCGGCGTTGGCGGCGATGAACACCGGCCAGTGCCACAGGTAGACGCCGTAGGAGATCCGACCCAGCGCCGGGAGCGGAGGCAGCGCGAGCAGTCGGGCGGACCACCCGGACGGGACCACGACGACGTGCGCGATCACCGCCGCGACCGCGAGGGCGGCGAGCGCCATCCCGCCGCGGTAGAGCACCGCGTCCGTCCCCGACAGCCGGGTCCACGTCCAGGCCGTGGCGACGGCCGCCGCCGCCGCAAGGACGCCCAGCCCCGCGCGGATCCACCGGGACGTGATGTCCGACCGTGCCGTGGCGTGCGCGCCCTCCCGCTCGGCCTGCCCCGCCGTCCGGAGCGCCAGCAGGGCCGCCAGCCCAGCCCCGACCAGGATGGCGGCCCCGCGGGTGTCGGTCCCGTAGTAGGCCCGGCCCGGGTCCTCCGCGGACCACGTCGACGCGAGTGCCGCCGTCGAGGCCGCCGAGCCCACGACGCACACGAGGACGAGCACCCGGAGGCGGGACCGCACGCGCGGCCGATGGCCGTGCAGCACCGCGAGGAGCACCAGTGGCCACAGCAGGTAGAACTGCTCCTCGATGCCCAGCGACCAGGTGTGCTCCAGCGGCGACGGCGAGGCCGTCTGCGCGAAGTAGTCGCCGTCACGGAACATCATCCGCCAGTTGGCGACGTAGAACAGCGCGGCCAGCCCGTCACCGCGCAGCAGGCGGACCTCCTCGGGTGGCAGCAGCGCCCGCGCCCCGACCACGACGGCCGTGACCACGAGGAGCAACGCCGGGAGCAGCCGGCGGGCCCGTCGGCCCCAGAACGCGGCCAGGTCGATCCGTCCACCGCTGCGGGTCCACTCCGTGAGCAGCAGCGTCGTGATCAGGTAGCCCGAGAGCACGAAGAACGCGTCCACCCCGAGGAAGCCGCCGGTCACCCACGACAGCCCGCCGTGGAAGGCGAGGACCCCCACGACGGCCAGGGCCCGGATGCCGTCCAGTGCCGGCACTCGGCTCGGTGGGCCGTGGAGCCGCTCGGTCACCCTGTGCATCTTCTGCCCCCGTCGCCGGTGCAGGCTGCCTGCTCGTGAACCAAGCGTGCGCGGGGGGCGCTGCCCGTGTCATGGGGCTGTAGTCCCGACCAGGTCGGGAGATTGCTAGAGCTTCTCGACCGGCGCGTAGCGCAGCAGCAGCCGCTTGACGCCCTCGGAGCCGAAATCGATCGACGCGACCGACTTGTCGCCGGCGCCCTCGAGGGTCACCACCGTGCCCATGCCGAAGGAGTCGTGGAGCACCCGGTCCCCCGGCTCCAGCGAGGGGATCTCGCGCGCCGGCTTGGCCTTGGAGATGGCATCGGCCCGCGCGGCCGCGGAGGAGAAGTTGCGACGGCCGGCCGCGGTCGGGGAACCCAGCCGCGCGGCCGAGTTGGCCGCGAGGTCGGGGCGTCCCCAGCGCGTCTGCGCCTGGGCGGTCCGCCGCCAGTCGACGAGGTCGACGGGCAGCTCGTCGAGGAAGCGGCTGGCCGGGTTGTGCGACGGGGCACCCCAGGCGGACCGCACCAGTGCCCGGGAGACGTAGAGGCGCTCCCGTGCCCGGGTGAGCCCGACGTAGGCCAGCCGGCGCTCCTCCTCCAGCTCCGGCTGGTCCCCCAGCGAGCGCTGGTGGGGGAAGACGCCGTCCTCGAGCCCGGTGAGGAACACGACGGGGAACTCCAGTCCCTTGGCGGTGTGCAGGGTCATCAGCGTGACCACGCCGACGTCCTCGCCGTCGGGAGCGTCGGGGATCTGGTCGGCGTCGGCGACCAGGGCCACCCGCTCGAGGAAGTCGCCGAGGCCCACCGCGACGGTGCCGGCCTCGACGTCGGCCGGGTCGGCGCTCGGGCCGGCCTGCGGGTCGTCGGAGAACTCCCGCGCGACGGCGACGAGCTCGGCCAGGTTCTCCACGCGGGTCGCGTCCTGCGGGTCGTCGCTGGCCTCGAGCTCGGCGAGGTAGCCGGAGCGCTCGAGCACGGACTCGAGCACCACGTCGGGGCGCTCCCCCGCGTCGACCATCGACTGGAGCTCCTGGACCATGGCGACGAAGCCCTGGATGTTCTTGAGGCT
Source organism: Nocardioides sediminis (assembly GCF_003047295.1). Lineage (GTDB taxonomy): Bacteria > Actinomycetota > Actinomycetes > Propionibacteriales > Nocardioidaceae > Nocardioides > Nocardioides sediminis. The sequence goes on along the minus strand of NZ_PZYZ01000002.1, from coordinate 305,665 downwards.
GCGGGTCGCCAGCCCGGGCGCCTCGTCGGCGCGGACGAGGGCCTCCCAGAAGGTGATGCGCTCCCGCTCGGCCAGCGCCTGCACGCAGGCCTCGGCCCGGTCGCCGATGCCACGCTTGGGGGTGTTGAGCACCCGGCGCACCGAGATCTGGTCGGCGGTGTTGACCAGCATCCGGAGGTAGGCGAGCGCGTCGCGGACCTCGCGGCGCTCGTAGAAGCGCACCCCGCCGACGACCTTGTAGGGCTGGCCGGTGCGGATGAACACCTCCTCGAAGACCCGTGACTGGGCGTTGGTGCGGTAGAAGACGGCCACGTCGGACGGCTTGAGGCCCTGGTCGACGAGCTTGTCGATCTCCTCGCTGACGAAGCGGGCCTCGTCGTGCTCGTCGTCCGAGACGTAGCCGACGATCCGCTCTCCGTCGCCCGCGTCGGACCACAGCCGCTTCTCCTTGCGGCTCGCGTTGTTGGCGATGACGGAGTTGGCCGCGGTCAGGATCGTCTGGGTGGAGCGGTAGTTCTGCTCGAGCATGATCGAGACCGCGTCGGGGAAGTCCTGCTCGAAGTCCATGATGTTGCGGATGTTGGCTCCGCGGAACGCGTAGATCGACTGGTCGGCGTCGCCGACGACCATCAGCTCGCTGGGCTGCTCGTCGGGAGCGTCGCCACGCTCGAGGTCGTGGCCGCAGAGCTGGTGGATCAGGGCGTACTGCGCGTGGTTGGTGTCCTGGTACTCGTCGACCAGCACGTGGCGGAACCGGCGGCGGTAGTTCTCCCGCACGTCGGGGAACGCCTGGAAGAGGTGGACGGTGAACATGATGAGGTCGTCGAAGTCGAGCGCGTTGGCCTCGCGCAGCCGCCGCTGGTAGGCGGTGTAGGCCGCGGCGTAGGCCTCCTCGAAGCCGTTGCGGGCGTCCTTGGCGGCCTCCTCCGGGTCGCGCAGCTCGTTCTTGTGGTTGCTGACCCAGTGCAGCACCGCGCCCGGCTGGTGGCGCTTGGGGTCGAGGTCGAGGTCCTTGAGCACCAGCGTCATCAGCCGCTTGGAGTCGGCTGCGTCGTAGATCGAGAAGTTGGACTTGAAGCCCAGGCGGTCGATCTCCTTGCGCAGGATCCGCACGCACGCGGAGTGGAAGGTGCTGACCCACATGATGCGGGCTCGCCGGCCCACCAGCTCCTCGACACGTTCCTTCATCTCCGCGGCGGCCTTGTTGGTGAAGGTGATCGCCAGGATCGACCCCGGGTGGGCCTTGCGCTCGGAGATGAGCCAGGCGATGCGCCGGGTCAGCACGCGGGTCTTGCCCGAGCCGGCCCCGGCGACCACGAGCAGCGGCGCCCCGGCGTGCACGACCGCGGCCGCCTGGGGCTCGTTGAGGCCCGCCAGCAGCTCGTCGCGGGTGGGCCCGCGCCGGGTGCTGCGCGGCTCCTCGGCGGGCGGGGCGGACTCGAAGCCGGGCAGCGGGAAGGGGATGCTCATCTCGTCCCCAACCCTACGTGGCCGCACGGACAGGCCGGGGCCCGGAGGCGGCCTGTGGAGACCGCTCGGGTGCGCTGCGTCAGGCGGCGTGCGCGGGCGACCAGAAGATGGCCACGCCGATGTTGAGAACGGTCAGCAGCAGCAGGCCCAGCCAGAGCCCCTGTGGGATCTGGGGCTTGCGGATGTTGGCCATGACCAGCACCAGCAGCACCAGGGCGATGGTGAACTTCACCGCGATCTTGGCGTGGTCGACCGCCTCGTCGCCCGCCTCGAGGACGCCGACGAGGAGCAGGCCGGTCACGAACGCGGTGCCGACACCGTCGCGCATGGCCGGGTTGACCCGCTTGTCCGCGTCCCTGGCCTGCACCACGAGACCGCCGAGCAGCGCGGCGAAGCCGAGCACGTGCAGGAAGAGCAGGACCAGCCGCAGGATCTCCATGGCGGCAACCCTAGCGACGTACGCCGGTCGCTCCGGCTGCCCCTCTGGTCGTCCCCGCAGCGGGGGCGCACCATGGGCGGATGGGGCGTGCCCACCTGCTCCGTTCCTGCGCAGCCGTCGCCGCCGTGGTCGGCGGGGTGGCGTGGGTGGTGAAGGGCGGCGCGATCCTGGTGGGGCTCGACCAGCCGCCGCTGCTGCTCGACGTCGGCGTGGCCGCCTTCCCCGTCACCCTCGTCTGCCTCGCGGCGTCCGCGCACCGCCGGGCGTCCCTCGTCCTCGGCGTCGTCTCGCTCGTCGCGGGATGGCTGGCGCTGGCCACCGAGGTCGCCGGGAGGGCCCAGGGACCGACGATCCTCGTCTCGTCCCTCGCGCTGGTGCTCGGCCTGGCGCTGCTCGGGGGCGAGGACCCCGAGCGGCGCGCGGCGCGGGCCCTGGGACTGCTCACCGTCCCCGTCCTGCTCGTGGGCGGGCTGCTGGCGCTGGTCGCCGAGCCGCTCATCGAGGTGTCGACCGTCGTGCTCGGACTCGCGTGGCTGGTGCTCGGGCTCGCCCTGGTGGGCGGTCGCTACGCGCGCGCCTTGCGCGGCTTCCGGGGCTTGGGGCGTACGACGAGCACGGGGCACGGCGCGTAGTGCTGCACGCGCTGGGCGGTGCTGCCGACCAGCACGCTGTCGCTGAGCCCGCGGCCACCCGCCGCGACGACGACGAGACCGGCCTCGTACTGCGTGGCCGCCTTGATGATCTCGTTGGCCGGCGACCCGCTGCGCACCCTCTTGTGCACCTTGGGTCCCCAGCCGTCGAACTCCGCGGCCACCGTCGCGACGGCGCTCTCGGCGGCGGCGCGGAAGCCCTGCGCCTCGCCGACGGCCTGCTTGCGGCTGCCCGCGGACAGGTCGTCGGCGAAGGCCACGGCGGCCAGCGGACGGATCACCGCCACCACCGAGATGTCGTCGATCTTCGCCGGGTCGGCGAACGACTTGAGCTTGCGGGCCGCGTCCAGCGACTGCTTGGACCCGTCCGTGGCGACGATGACGTGCATGTCAGACCTCCCGGTCAGTCTCGAGGGGTGGAGCCGTGGCCGCGGTGCCCTTGCTGCCGAACAGCCTCTCGACGACGTAGAGGACGACGCCCACGGCGAGCAGGCCGGCGCACCAGTACAACGACGTCGGGTCGTCGTAGATCGCGTAGTAGAGGATGGCGAGGTTGCCCACCAGCCCCACGACGAGCAGGGGCGTGTTGGCCCGGAACGCGCGCTCGTCCTCGTCCTGGCCGCGCAGCTTGAGGCAGGTCACGATGACGAGCGCGTAGATCGCGAGGAGGAAGACCACGGTCACGAGCGCCAGTCGGTTGACCAGGTCGATGCCACCACCGGCGGCGGTGACGGCGTACCCCGTGACCAGCAGGGTGCCCACCACGAGGCCGCTGAACAGCAGGCCCACCCAGGGGCTGCGGCGGACCGGGTGGATCCTGGCGAAGACGCCGGGGACGACGTCCTCGCGCGCCATGCCGTAGAGGATGCGCGGCTGCGTGACCAGCGTGACCAAGGTGGTGTTGGTGATCGCGACCAGGGCGATGATCGTGAAGATCTTCGTCATGGCCTCGGTGGAGAACGGCAGGATGCCCTGCTTGACCACCTCGAGCAGCGCGGCCGGCGACTCGGCGAGCGTGTCGACGGGGACCGTCAGCGCCGCGGCCATCGACACCAGCACGTAGACGATGCCCGCGACGACCATGCCGCCGACCAGGGAGCGCGGGAAGGACTTGTAGGGGTCGATCGTCTCCTCGGCGACGTTGGCGGTGTTCTCGAAGCCGGTCATGGCGAAGAACGAGAACGCGACACCGGCGAGCACCGCCAGGGCCGGGTTGCCCGAGACGCTGATGTCGCCGAGGATCCCGAAGTCCGCGTCGCCCTGGGCCACGTAGTAGATGGCGATGCCGATGACGATGATCAGGCCGCTCAGCTCGATGAACGTCATCAGCATGTTCATCACCACCGACTCGGTGATGCCGATGTAGTTGACCAGCACGAGGGCCGCCACGAACACCAGCGACACCAGCAGGGCGGGAGGACCGGCCCACAGCTCGGCGAAGTACGACGCGAAGCCGGTCGCCAGGGACCCGGTGGCGGCGAAGCTCGCGGAGAGGAAAGAGACGGTGACCAGGAACGTCAGTGCCTTGTTGTTGAAGGCCTTCTGCACGTACAGCGAGGAGCCGGCGGCCTGCGGGTACTTGGTGACCAGCTCGGCGTAGGCCGCGCCGGTGATGGCGGCCACGGCGACGCCGACGGCGAAGGCGATCCAGAACGCTCCTCCGACGGCCGCGGCCACCAGGCCGATCAGGACGTAGATGCCCGATCCGAGGACGTCCCCCAGGGTGTAGAAGAAGAGCTGGGCCCCAGTGATGGACCTCTTGAGCCCACTGTCCTGGTCGTCGTCTGCGTCGATCGTTGTGGAGTCGGCCACCGGGGGCCCTCACTTCCGAGGTGGAGTTGTGGAGTCCCATGACCCCACCCGACTCGGAGGGAGATGTCAATCGTGGCGCGCTCAGAGCAGGCGTCGGTCCGACGCCCAGCGGGTGAGCTCGTGGCGGCTCGAGAGCTGCAGCTTGCGCAGCGTGGAGGACATGTGGGTCTCCACGGTCTTGACCGAGATGAAGAGCTCGCGGGCCACCTCCTTGTAGGCGTAGCCGCGGGCGATCAGGCGCATCACCTCGCGCTCGCGCTCGGTGAGCCGGTCGAGGTCCTCGTCGACCGCCGCGACGTCGATCGAGCCGGCGAAGGCGTCGAGCACGAAACCCGCCAGGCGCGGCGAGAACACCGCGTCCCCGTCGGCCACCCGGGCGATCGCGTCGACCAGCTCGGGCCCCGTGATGGTCTTGGTGACGTAGCCGCGGGCGCCGCCGCGGATGGTCCCGATGACGTCCTCGGCCGCGTCGCTCACCGACAGCGCGAGGTAGCGCGCCTGGGGCGACGGGGCCTGGCGCATCACCTCGACGCCGCCGCCGCCGGGCAGGTGCACGTCGAGCAGCACGACGTGCGGCTGGTGCTCGCGGATCGCCGCCACCGCCTCCGGGACGTCGGCCGCCTCGGCGACCACGTCGACCTCGCCGGCGCCGGCCCCGGCGAGCTCGGCGCGGACACCGGCCCGGAACATCGCGTGGTCGTCGACGATGACGACGCGCACGGGGCGGACGGGCTGGACGGTGTCGGTCATGACTCTCCTCGAGCTGCGGGGTCGGGGCGCGGGTTGTCGTGCAGGGGCATGTGGAGGCGGACCTCGGTGCCGGAGCCGGGCGCGGTGCGGATCTCGGCCCGGCCGCCGTGGCGGTCCATCCGGTCGATGATGCTGCCGCGGACCCCGTGCCGGTCCGCCGCCACGGCGTCGAGGTCGAAGCCGGCCCCGCGGTCCCGGACGAACACCTCGACCGCGTCGGCGGTCGCCTCGGCGTAGACGTCCACGCGCGGCACGCCGGCGTGCTTGGCGGCGTTGACGACGGCCTCGCGGGTGGCGTTGACGACGGTGCGCACGGCCTCGGGGTCCGCGCACTCCCCCACGGTCACGACGTCGACCACCACCGGGTGGGTCTCCTCGACCGACGCGGCCAGGTCCCGCAGGGCCGCGGACAGGACCGCGTCGTCGGCCGCCTGGCCCTCGAAGAGCCAGGTGCGCAGGTCGCGCTCCTGCGCCCGGGCCAGGCGGGCGACCGTGGTGGCGTCGCCCGAGTTCTTCTGGATCAGGGCCAGCGTCTGGAGGACGGAGTCGTGCAGGTGGGCGGCCATGTCGGCGCGCTCCTGGGTGCGGATGCGCTCGGCGCGCTCGGCCCCGAGGTCGTTGACCAGCCGCAGCGCCCAGGGGCCGACGACCAGGGCGAGGCCCAGGATGCCGAGGAGGCCGGCGATCACGACCGGGCCGGCGAACTGCACCGAGCCGGTGGTCACGCCGAAGACGACGAGCGCGACGACGACCAGCCCGAGACCGGTCGCGACCCGGGCGTACGCCGCCCAGCCGCCGTTGCCGAAGACCGCGCGGAAGGGGTCGATGCGGCCCGAGGAGTCGAGCCACCGCTCACGCTGGGCCTCGTCGGCCTGCCGCCAGAGCAGCGCGATGCCGGCGATGCCGAGGACCACCGGCCAGAACAGGACGCCCTGGCCGAAGACCGCCTCGAAGCCGAGCACGCCACCGAAGAGGAGCGCGCCGATGGCGATCGCCGGCCCGGCGCTGGCCAGCCGGCCGACGCGGCGCGGACGCCGGCCGCCGCGGCGGGCGCTGGCAAGGCCCGGCGCCTCGTCGTCGAAGCGGCTGTCGGCGGGCAGGAAGACCCAGAGCGCGGCGTACAGCAGGATGCCGAGGCCGTCGACGAGGGCGAGCGCCACGAACGCGACCCGCACCCACAGCACGTGGGTGCCGAGGTGGCGCGCGAGACCGGCCGCGACGCCGCCGGCCACGGGGGCGGAGGTGTCGCGGTAGGCACGGCGTACGGGCTCCTGGCTTGTCATCGTGCCACCATCGTCGCAGGCCAGGACGGCCCTTCCCATGAGGCACGACCCCGACTCGACCCTGAGGTGGTGGTCCGGGGCCACCGGTGGGATTCAGGGTCGTCACCGATGGCCCGACGACGACGCAGGACCCACGCTGGAGCCATGGACACGACCACACCCCCTCCCGACCAGCCGGCGCAGCCGGCGGGCGAGCCGCCGCGGCCCCCGGACGGCCCGCGCGTCACCAGCGAGCAGATGCGTGACCTCGGCCGGCTGCGCCGCTCGGTCCACGACCGGCACGTCGCCGGCGTCGCGGGCGGCCTCGCCCGCCACCTCGACATCGACCCGATCATCGTTCGGGTCGCCCTGGTGGTGCTGGTCTTCTTCGGCGGCTCCGGCCTCCTCCTGTACGCCGCGGGGTGGCTGCTGGTGCCCGAGGAGGGCACCGACGACCAGCCGCTCGGCCTCGACGAGCGCAGCCGTCGCGTCGCGCTGATCGGCGCCGGCGTGCTGGCGGCCCTCGCGGCCCTCGGTGACTGGGCCGGCGCGTTCTGGTTCCCGTGGCCCGTCGTCGTGGTCGCGCTCGTGGTGCTGTGGTTCGTCAACCGCAACCAGCAGCGCCCTCCCGGCCCGGTGCCGCCCTCGGCGTCCGCGGTGCCCGGGGCCTACCCGGCCACCGGGTACGGGTCACCCGAGGACCCGGCCACCCGCTACGCCTACGACCCTGCGGCGTACGCACGGACCCGCAAGCCCCGCAAGCGCGGACCGGTGCTGTTGTGGGCCACGCTCGCCCTCATCGCGATCGGCATCGGCACCCTGGGCGTCATCGACGGAGCCGGGACCGACGTGCCCGACTCCGCCTACCCGGCGACGGCCATGGCGATCACCGGCGTCATGCTCGTGGTCGGCGCCTTCTGGGGCCGGGCCGGCGGCCTGATCCTCGTGGGGCTGGTGGCCGCCGTCGCCACCGCGGCCACCACCGCCTCGGAGGACATCGAGGGCAGCCGGCTCTCCTACGCCCCGCTCCAGGCGAGCGAGGTGCGCGACAGCTACGACGTCGCCACGGGCGACCTGACGCTCGACCTGTCGCGGATCGAGGACGTGGACGACCTCGACGGTCGCGACGTCAGCATCGACGGCGGCGTCGGCACGCTGGAGGTCGTCGTGCCGGACGGGGTGGACGTGTCCGTCGACGCCTCCACCGGTGTCGGCGCCGTGGACCTCCTCGGCCGCGAGACCGGAGGCTTCGGCGTCCAGGAGGACGGCTTCGTCGACGGCGGCGCCGGCGCGCCGCAGATGACCATCGAGGTGGACCTGGGCATCGGCCAGGTCACCGTGCGCGAGCAGTGAGGACGAGACGATGAGCGACGAGAGCTACGACGGTCCCCGCGACCGCAGCGACATCCACCAGAACACCAGCCAGGGCCTCGAGGACGACCTGAGGGAGCACGAGCGTGCCCGGTCCTGGTCGCTCGTCCCCGAGCCGGCCGCCGACCACTCCGGTCGGCACCCCGTCAACGTGGGGCACCTGGTCATGGGCGTGGCCTTCCTGGGCCTGACCGTCATCTGGGCCCTGTTCGAGACCCACAACATCGGCTCGGACGACCTGCGCTGGCTGATGCCCCTCCCCTGGCTGGTGGCCGGCGTGGCCGGCCTGCTGGCCGTGGTGCTGACCGGCCGCCGGCGGGGAGGGTCCGCCTAGGCGTCAGTCCCGGGCGGCCAGCCAGTCGTCCAGCGCCCGCGCCGCGACGTCGGGGTTGTCGGAGAAGATCCCGTCGACCCCGGCGTCGAGGAACGCCAGCGTCTCGGCGTACATGTCTCCGGGGGCGTCCGGGTCGGTGCCGACCCGGAAGTTCGTGGCCATGAACTGGTTCTCCCGGCGCAGCGTCCACACGTGCACCACCAGGCCGGCGGCGTGTGCGTCGTCCACCACGGCCGACGGGGCGCCGGTGCTGCCGGAGGCGTCGCGCGGCAGGACCCAGCTCTTGGCGGCACCGACGCCGTCGGCGTACGTCGCGATCGTCCGCAGGCCCGCCGCGGTGACCATCGAGGCGTACGTCGTGCCGGGGAGGTCGGCGGGGCCGCCGGACCCGTCGACGAGCTGGGCCAGGTCGACGTCGACCATCGTGTCGAGGTCGCGCAGGTTGGAGACCTCGAAGGACTGGATGATGACCTCGTCGTCCGCGTCGGCCATCCTGCGCTTCTCCAGCGCGGCCACCAGCGGCTCCTCCATGGAGAGCCCGATGGAGTCGAAGTAGCTCGGGTGCTTGGTCTCCGGGTAGACCCCGACGCCCTCGCGGCGGGCCAGCTTGAGCACCTCGTCGAGGGTCGGGACGCGGTACTCGCCGTCGTACGCCGTGTTGTCGGGCCGCACGTCGGGGAGCCGCTCCACCGCGCGCAGGGTGCGGAGCTCCTTGTAGGTGAAGTCCTCGGTGAACCAGCCGGTCACCGGGCGTCCGTCGATGACCTTGGTGGTGCGCCGGTCGGCGAACTCGGGGTGCTCGGCGACGTCGGTGGTGCCGCTGATCTCGTTCTCGTGGCGTGCGACCAGCACGCCGTCCTGGGTGGGGACGAGGTCCGGCTCGATGTAGTCGGCACCCTGCCGGATCGCGAGCCGGTAGGCCGCGATGGTGTGCTCGGGGCGGTAGCCGGACGCCCCGCGGTGGCCGATCACCACCGGGTCGGCCGACAGGTCGGCGCGCGGTCCCGCGTGGGCGGCGGTGGGGCTGAGGAGGGTGGGCACGAGGAACGTGCCGGCGGCGGCGGTCAGGGCGACGGCGGCCAGGCCGGTCTTCCGAGAGGTCATGGCGGTGAGCCAAACGGGCGCGGGAGGCCGGGCCGCGAGCGCGCGGTGAACGTCAGGTGACGCCTGCGACGACACCCGGAGAGCGGGCCGCCCGGAGGGCGACCGCGGGGTGGTCGGTGATGACGCCGTCCACGCCGGCGTCCAGCAGCGCCCGCACCTCGCCGGCCAGGTCGCCGTGCGCCGCCGGGTCGTCCCCGACGCGCAGGTTTGCGGGCAGGTACCGGTTCTCCGCGCGCAGCGTCCACACGTGCACGGTGAGCCACGCGCGGTGGGCGTCGCGGACCAGTGACGACGGCTCGCCGATCGCGCCGGCGGCGTCGCGCGGGAGGACCAGACCCTTGTGCGGACCGATGCCGTCGGCGTAGTCGTCGATCCACGCCAGGCCGTCGCCGGTCGCCAGCTCGCCGTACGTCGTGGGGTCGCCCGCCGAGGCCAGGTCGGCGGGACGCTTGTCCGCCGCCCCGAGGAGCTGCACGACCGGGAGCCGGGTGCGTCCCGCCAGCCGGCGCAGCACGGTGGTCTCGAAGGACATCAGCGTGACCCGGGCCCACGGGTGGTCGAGGCCGTGCCGGCCCAGGTCGGCCAGCAGCGGCCGGTCCAGGGGCAGCCCGACCGACTCGAAGTGGGCGGCGTGCTTCAGCTCGACCATGACGCCGACGGTGCGCCCGCGTCGTACGGACTCGGCACCCACCATGGCCAGGACCTCGGTGAAGGTCGGCACGCCCTCGGCGCCGTCGAACGCCGTGTTGGCCGGACGCATCCCGGGCATCCGCTCGCGCGCGGCCAGCCTCTTGACCTCGGCGAGCGTGAGGTCCTCCACGAACCAGCCGGTCGACTCGGCGCCGTCGATCGTCCGGGTGGTGCGCAGGTGGGCCAGCTCGGGGTGGTCGGCCACGTCGGTGGTGCGGCTGAGCTCGGCGTCGTGCCGGGCCACCAGCACCCCGTCCCGGGTGATGACCAGGTCGAGCTCGATGTCGTCGACGCCCATCCGGATTGCGGTGCGGTAGGCGTCCAGCGTGTGCTCGGGGCGGTGCCCGCTGGCTCCCCGGTGGGCCACGACGGCGGGAGTGAGCACCAGGCTGGGGGTCACGCTCGGCATCCGCGTGGTCGCGGCCAGCACCGTCATGTCGCCACCGTCCGGGGCGGACGGGACGGGAGCACCACGTCAGGGTGAATGGCACATGATGGTCCGGTGACGCTGCCGAGCTTCCCGCGCCTGGAGTCCCTGCCCGTGCTCGAGCACCTCGACCTGGTCGCACCGCCCGTCGCCGACGCCCTGGCCTCGTGGCCCGCGGCCGACCGGGCGGCGGTCGTCGCCATCGACCCCGACCTCGCGGACACCGCGGCGCTGACCGCGGAGTACGAGCTGCCGCTGGCCGCGTCGGGCAACTGCGTGGTCGTCGCCGGGCGCCGGGCGGGCGAGGAGCGGACCGCCGCCTGCGTCGTCCGGGCGGACACGCGCGCCGACGTCAACACGCTGGTCCGCAGGCTGCTGGACGTCCGCAAGGCGACGTTCCTGCCGATGGAGCGGGCCGTGGAGGAGTCCGGCATGGAGCACGGCGGGATCACGCCCGTCGGGCTCCCTGCGACGTGGCGGGTGCTGGTCGACGAGCGGTTGCTGGACGAGCCCGTCGTGGTCCTGGGGTCCGGCGTACGGCGCTCCAAGCTGCTGCTGCCCGGCAGCACCCTCGGCGACCTGCCGCGGGCCGAGGTGGTCCCCGCGCTGGGGGTGTGAGCACGCATGGTGGTGGGTCGTCCGGGTACGGGCGACCAGTCCCAGACCGCGAACGAAGGAACACCATGACCCGCAACACCCTGTCCCGGTCCCTCCACGACGTCGGCCTCTCCGCCTGGTTCGGCGGCACGCTGGCCAACGCCGTCTCGCTCAACACCGCCGCCGCGAAGGCCGACTCGTCCCGCGGGACCGGTGCCGTCGCCAACGTGGGCTGGGACCGGTGGACCCCGGTCAACGCGGCCGCGATCGGGCTGCACCTGGCCGGCAGCGTCGGCCAGCTGGCCGGCAACAGGTCCCGGCTCCTGGGCCAGCCCGGCGTCGCCTCGATGGCCACGGCCAAGACCGGGCTCACCGTCGCCGCCCTCGCGGTCACGGCCTACAGCCGCGCGCTCGGTCGTCGGGTGTCCGAGCACACCGAGGTGCCCGTGGAGTCCGGCACCCGGCCCGAGACCAACACGCCGCCGCACGTCGCGCGGGCGCAGCGCCAGCTCCGGGGGCTGCAGTGGGCGGTCCCTGCCCTCACCGGCGCGCTGGTCGTGGTGAGCTCGTTCGCCGGGGAGCAGCAGCGGCCCTCCGGCATCGTGGACGGCCTGGCTGCTCGCGCCCGGCGACGATGAGCCGGGCCCGCCTCGTCGCGACCCACGTGCCCCGGGACCCCGAGGGCGTCGTGCTGGTGCTCCACGGCGGCGCCAGCCGGGCCGACAAGGCGATGGTCAGCCCCGCGCAGCTGTCGGTGCTGCGGATGGTGCCGGTCGCCGCGCGCGTCGCGCGCGCCGGCCGGCGCCGGCTCGCGGTCTACCGGCTGCTCAACTCCCACCGGGGGTGGGACTCCACGACCACCCCGGTGATGGACGTCGCGTGGGCGCTGGAGCAGGTCGCCGCCTCGCACGGTCCGCTGCCGGCCGCGCTCGTCGGGCACTCGCTCGGCGGGCGGGCGGCGCTGCTGGCGGCGCGGAGCCCCGAGGTGCGCAGTGCCGTGGCGCTCAACCCCTGGGTCTACCCGAGCGACGGCGCCGACCTGTCGGGTCGCCAGGTCCTCGTGGTCCACGGCACCGAGGACCGCATCGCCTCCCCCGAGCGGGCGGCCGCCGTCGCCCGGCGGCTCTCCTCGACCGCCCGCGTCGGGTACGTCGCCGTACCGGGCGGGCGGCACGCGATGCTCCGCCACGGGGCGACGTTCGAGCGGTACGCCGCCGAGTTCGTCACCGCCACCCTGCTCGGCACCGAGCCCCGGTCCCCGGCCGTCGCGGCCGTGCTCTCGGGAACGTTCCTCGTCGAGGGCTGAGGAGCGCGTGCCTAGGCTCGAGGCGAGATGCAGCCCGAACCGATCACCCCGCTCGCGCCCCGTCCCGCCGGTCGCACGGTCTTCACCCAGCGCTGGTCGGAGCTGGCCTTCCTGCACTGGGCGGTCCCGCCGGAGCGCGTGCAGCCGCACCTGCCCGCCGGGACGCGCCCGGACACGTTCGACGGGGCGACGTACGTCGGGCTGATCCCGTTCTGGATGCAGGGCATCGGCCTCCTCGGCGGCCCCGGGCTGCCGTACGTCGGGTCGTTCCACGAGACCAACGTGCGGCTCTACTCGGTCGACGGGCAGGGGCGCCGGGGTGTGGTCTTCGTCAGCCTCGACGCGTCGCGGCTCGCGCCCGTGCTGGCCGCGCGCTGGGGACCGCGGCTGCCCTACCTCTGGTCGCGGATGGACCGTCGGCGGTCGGGCACGCACGTCACCTACACCTGCCGTCGGCGGTGGCCGGGGCCGCGGGGCGCCCGGTCGCGGGTGTCGGTGGTCGTCGGCGAGCGCTTCGAGGCCGGCCCGCTGGAGCACTTCCTGACCGCACGGTGGGGCCTGCACCTGTCCGACCGCGCCGGACGCACGCGCTACTGGCCCAACGAGCACCCGACCTGGCCCCTGCACCGCGCCGCCGTCGACGTGCTCGACGACGAGCTGCTCGCGGCGGCGGGCTTCGGCGACCTGGCCGACCGGTCGCCCGACCATGCGATGTTCTCGCCCGGGGTCGACGTCGTCTTCGGTCCCCGGCTGCGCGCCTGAGCGACAACCTTGCGATCGTGACAGTAACGGTGTCACAGTTTGCCCCATGAAGCTCTCGATGCCGCTCATGTACGCCGGGAACCCGCGCGAGGCCGCCGACCAGGTCGGAGCGCTCGAGAAGGCGGGGCTCGACACCGTCTGGGTGGCGGAGGCCTACGGCTTCGACTCCCCCACGCTGATGGGCTACCTCGCGGCCAAGACCGAGACGATCGAGATCGGCTCGGCGATCCTCAACATCTACTCGCGCACCCCCGGCGCGCTCCTCCAGACCGCGGCCGGCCTCGACAACGTCTCGGGCGGCCGGGCGATCCTCGGCCTCGGCGCCAGCGGCCCGCAGGTCATCGAGGGCTTCCACGGCGTCCCCTACTCCAAGCCGCTGGGCCGGACCGCCGAGGTGATCGACATCGTGCGCCGGGGCCTCAAGCGCGAGCCGCTCACCAACGACGGCATCATCAAGCTGCCGCTGACCAAGGAGCACGGCGCGGTCACCGGCCTCGGCAAGCCGCTCAAGCTCCTCACCCGCCCCGAGCGGGACACCATCCCGATCTACGTCGCGGCCCTCGGCCCCAAGAACGTCGAGCAGGCCGCCGAGATCGCCGACGGCTGGATCCCCCACCTCTTCCACCCCGAGAAGGCGCACCTCGTCTGGGACGAGCCGCTCGCGGCCGGCAAGGCCAGGCGGTCCCCCGACCTGGGCCCGCTCGAGGTCAACGCCGGCGGCATGGTCGCCATCGGCGAGGGTCCGGAGACCAAGGCCCTGCTCGACTTCGCCCGTCCGATCTTCGCCCTGTACGTCGGCGGCATGGGCGCGAAGGGCAAGAACTTCTACAACGACGTCGCCCGCGCCTACGGCTACGAGAAGGAGGCCGAGGAGATCCAGGACCTCTACCTCTCGGGGAAGAAGAAGGAGGCCGAGGCCCTCGTCCCCACCGAGTGGCTGGAGGCGGCCAACCTCGTCGGCCCCGCGTCGTACGTCAAGGAGCGGATCGCTGCCTTCCGCGAGGCCGGCGTCACCAACCTCTCGCTCACCCCGGCCTCCGACGACCCGGCCGCCACCATCGCGCAGGTGAAGGAATGGGTGTCCTGACCCGGTTGGGCCTCCGGCTGGCGCACCCCCGGCGCTACGACAACCTGCGCCGCATCCGGGCGCTGGACCCCGAGCGCGACGCCGACGAGATCCTCGGCCTCACCGCGCGACGCGAGTTCCCGTGGGACTACTCCCAGGGCACCGGGATCGCGTTCATGCGTGACTTCGGCGTGCCCTCGATCGCGGAGCTGCTGCACCGCACGGGCGAGTTCGAGCACCACGGGCTCAAGCGCTACGACGACACGATCCTGATCGGGCAGGAGGCGACCGTCGACGGGATCGACAGCGAGCGCGGCCACGCCGCGGTGCGTCGGCTCAACCGGATCCACGGCCACTACGACATCCCCGACGACGAGTACGCCTACGTGCTGGCCACCACCCTCGTCGGGCCGGTGCGCTGGATCTCCGCCTACGGCTGGCGACCGCTGGACCCGCACGAGCTGGTGGCCATGACCCGCGTGACGACCCGGTTCGGCGAGCTGATGGGCATCAAGGGCCTCCCCACGACGTACGACGGCTACCTCGCGCTGCTCGTCGACTTCGAGCGCACCCGCTTCGCGCCCAGCGCGGCGGGCCACGCGGTCGCCGAGGCCACCATCGCGGTCGGCAGCACGGTCGTGCCGGCGCCGCTGCGCCCGCTGGTCCGGCGGGTGTCGATCGCGATCATGGACGAGCCGCTGCGCATCGCCCTCGGGATGCCCGAGCAGCCGGCCTGGCTCGGGGCGCTCGTGCGCCGCGGCCTGCAGGCACGACGCCTCCTGCTGCGCCTCGCGCCGCCCCGGCGTGAGGAGTTCCGGCACCGCGCGGCCACCTACCCCGGCGGGCACCGGCTCTCCGACCTCGGGCCCCTGTCGATGCTCGACACCCTCAACGCCCACAGCCACCCACCAGCAAGGAGCAGCCATGCCTGAGCGCCCGTCGATCCTCGAGCAGGAGCACGAGGACTTCCGCGCGACCGCTCGCACGTTCTTCGAGCGCGAGGTCGCGCCCTACCACGAGAAGTGGGAGGCCGACGGCATCGTCGACCGCGAGGTCTGGCGCAAGGCGGGCGAGGCGGGGCTGTTGTGCTTCGACGTCGAGGAGGCCTACGGCGGACCGGGGATCAAGGACTTCCGCTACAACATGGTGCTGGCCGAGGAGGCCGCCCGCGTGGGGGCGTCCGGGCCCGGCTTCGCCGTGCACACCGACATCATCGTCCCCTACATCTCCTCGCTGGGGACCGAGGAGCAGAAGCAGCGCTGGCTGCCCGGCCTGGTGTCCGGCGAGATCGTCTCGGCCATCGCGATGACCGAGCCCGGCGCCGGGTCGGACCTCCAGGGCATCCGCACGACGGCGGTCGACGCCGGCGACCACTACGTGCTCAACGGGTCCAAGACGTTCATCAGCAACGGCATCCTGGCCGACCTCGTCATCGTCGTGTGCCGCACCGACCCGGACGCCGGGCACCAGGGCATCAGCCTGCTGGTGGTCGAGCGCGGGATGGAGGGCTTCGAGCGGGGCCGCAACCTGGACAAGATGGGGCTGCACGCGCAGGACACCGCCGAGCTCTCCTTCACCGACGTCCGGGTGCCCAAGGCCAACCTGCTGGGCGCACCGGGGACGGGGTTCGTCTCGCTGATGGAGAACCTGCCGCAGGAGCGGATCTCCATCGCCTGCATCGCGGTCGCGGCGATCGAGCACGTGCTGGAGCTGTGCCTGGCGTACGCCCGCGAGCGGGAGGCGTTCGGCAAGCCGATCGGGAAGTTCCAGCACAACCGCTTCGTGCTCGCGGAGATGGCGACCGAGGCCCACATCGCGCGGGTGTTCGTCAACGACTGCGTGCTGCGGCTCAACGCCGGCACGGTCGACACCTCGCTCGCCTCGATGGCCAAGTGGTGGACCACCGAGCTGCAGAAGCGCGTCGTCGACGCCGGGGTGCAGCTGCACGGCGGCTACGGCTACATGAACGAGTACCCGATCTCCAAGGCCTACACCGACTCGCGGATCCAGACGATCTACGGCGGGACGACCGAGATCCAGAAGGAGATCATCGGCCGGATGCTCGGCCTCTGACCCGCCCTCAGAGCGGGACGTCGTCCGGGGTCACCCGGGTCACCGCGAGGTCGCCGGCGTCCTGCCGGACGACGACCCGCGTGCCGTCCAGGCGGCGCAGCGAGTCGCGTACGACGTCGAGGTCCAGCCTGGTGTCGTGCGCGATGTCGGCGTCCCGCACCGGGACGGGGTCGGGACCCCACTGCTCGGGCGGGACCTCGAACGGGTCGAAGTCCGTCTGGGCGGCCGCCCACAGCTGGAGGGCGGACTCGTGGACCATGTCGTCGGTGGTGCTGTCGCGTCGCATCTCCTCGACGTTACTCCGCGTCGGTACCCTCCTCCCCATGCGACTCTCGGGGATCACTCGTCGTGCTCGACGCGGCCTGGCCGTGCTGGCCGTGGCTGCCACCGCCGCAGTGGCGGTGGTGACGCCGTCGCCGGGCCACGCCGCGGGCGGGAAGGGCGCCGAGCCCGGCTCGCTGACCGGCTACGCGTTCGACACCTGCGCGGCCCCGGCACAGGAGGTGATGGACGCGTGGCGGCTCGCGTCGCCTTACTCCGGCATCGGCATCTACATCGGCGGCAGCAACCGCCTCTGCGACCAGCCCGAGCTCGACGCCGACTGGGTGCGCACCCAGCAGCGGCGCGGCTGGCACCTGCTGCCGCTGTGGGTCGGGCCGCAGGCCAGCTGCTCGGGGTACGCCGACCGCATGACGTCCGACCTGCCCGCCGCCGAGAAGCAGGGACGCGCCCAGGCCCGCGCCGCGGTCGGCACCGCGCGGGACCTCGGCCTCGGGAAGGGCAGCACGCTCTACTACGACCTCGAGGACTACGACATCGGCCCGGACGACTGCCGCCGGTCGGCGCTGTCGTTCCTGTCCGGGTGGACCAGGGCGCTGCACGGCGCGGGCTTCCGCTCGGGGGTCTACTCCAGCATCGGCGCCGCGATCACCTCCCTGGACTACGCGCACCGGGTCTCCCGCGGCTCCTACGCGATGCCCGACGACATCTGGTTCGCCTGGGCCAACGGCCGCGCCGACACGCGCACCGACCGACGGGTGCTGAGCAGCGAGTGGGACGACCACGCCCGCGTCCACCAGTACGCCATCGACGTCGTGGAGTCGTTCGGCGGCCACGCGATGACCGTGGACGCCAACTGGGTCGACGTCGGCCGCGGCTCGGTCGCGCCCCGCAGCCGGCCGCTGTGCCGGGGCGTCGACGCGGACCTCCGCCGTTACCCCACGCTCCGCACGGGCCGCAACGGCGACGCGGTCCGGGTCGCGCAGTGCCTGCTACGCCGACAGAAGCTGACCAGGGCTCCGATCACGGGCCGGTACGACGCCCGCACGGCCGCCGCGGTCAGCAAGGCCCAGCGCCGGCTCGACCTCCCCGAGACCGGTCGCCTCACCCGTGACACCTGGACCGCGCTGCTCGCCCGCGGCGGCCGGCCGCTGCTCAAGGTGGGCGACACCGGGGCCGCCGTGCTCCGGCTCCAGCGCGCTGTTACGGCCGCCCTCGGTCGGCCCGTCCGCATCGACGGCGTCGTGGACAAGAAGACCGCCCGGGCCGTCGCGGCGTACCAGCGCAAGAAGGGGCTGCCAGCCACCGGCGTGGTGACCACCGAGGTCTGGGACAGCCTGACCTGATTCCCACTAGTGGTCAGGGCGGACCGGAAACCTGGCCGCCACGTCGCTGAGGCACGACGTCTCGCGTGCCTCCCACGATCCAGCGCGCGGACTTCGTCGACCCCCGTCTCGCCGCGTTCCTCCAGGAGCACCTCGACGACATGGAGCCCGCCGCGCCGCCCGAGAGTCGGCACGCGCTCGACCTCTCCGGGCTGATGGCGCCGGACGTGCGGATGTGGGTGGTGCACGACGGGCCGGCCCAGGTGGGGACGGGAGCGCTCGCCGTGGTCGCGCCCGGCACGAGGAAGCTGAAGTCGATGCGGACCACTCCCGCCTGCCGGGGCTGCCCTCCTTGCCCCCGAATAGTGCTTCCCGTTGACAGGTCGGCGATGACAAGGTCGAGCGCTTGATTTCTATCGGCCTCGAACGAGGGATTATCGGCCTAGGACCCGTCGAGAGCCAAGGTGACCCGTCCTGTGGAGAACCGCCATCAGTCGCCCGTCTGGCCCGGCGTCCTCAGGACGACGTGCACCGGGACCGTGAATCAACCCGGCGAGCGCTCAGTTGAGCCGAACTACCAGAGGGCGGAACTGCGCCGCGATCGTCGCCATGTCCCTCTTCAACTCGTGAACGTCAGCAGCGAGGTTGAGAGCCGCGTCCAAGCCCGTCGTGACATGGCGCCACGCGATCGTCGCTGGGCGCCCACCCGTCCTCAAGCGCATCTCCACCTGCGAACGGAACGCTTGTTGATAGAAGTCGTTGCTCAGGAGCCCGCCGCACTCGACGATCGTCAAACCGTCCGCGAGCTCGTCGATCGAGAACCTCCGGCGCAAAGACCCAGCGAGCACGTCCGCCAAGTCCTCCGCCTCGACCTTCACGATGTCCTGCGCCGCTTCGTCACCGCGCTCCGCCGCGGAGCACACCTCTGCTGCGAACCGTGCGATCTCCGGCTTCATGTTCGCGTCCGCGATCGCCAGGTCCCGGAACTTGGCTATGAGCCGTCGCTCGTCGTGTGCTCGCAGTCCGTACTCCTGCACCAGCCGCTGCAGCAGCACGGTGTTCATGCCCGATTCGTGGTCGCGATAGGCGCGACGGATCCCGCGGAGTCCGATCCAGAAGCCCGCACCGTAGTCCGACGCCACCCACTCGTGACCACCGACCTGGAACAGCGCCCCGTCGCGAGCCTGGACCAGCACGTTCGACCCGGTGCCCGCGATCACGATTGCGTCTGCCTGGTGGCCCAGGAGCAATGTCGGAGCATCGTTGGCGATGCTGATGCTGGCAATACGTCCGGAGAGGACCGTCGGCGCAACCTCGTTGATTGCGTCCAGGAAGTCCTCGCGAAACGCTTGGGTGAATCCCGCAGCACTGATGAAGATGGCGATCTCGCTCGCGTCGTGGCTATCAAGCAAGCGGCTCTCCGCCGGGAGGAGGATCGCTCGCAACGTCTTGGCGTACTCAGACGGAGACAGCGAGCCGCCCAGCGACTCCGCGAGCTCGAAGCTCTTGATCTCTTCCCCTACACGTATACGGACGTTGGTGCGGGTTCCTCCTGAGTCGACTCCCATAAACACCGGCGTCATTGCACCCGGATCTCCTCACCCATATCCACGTACCCCTGCTCATCCAATCGAGTAAGTGCCGCCATCACTTCGTTTGCGTTATAGCCGAGGCCCGAGAACCGGTCGAACACCCGCGTGCGCTGGATTGTGCCGTCCGGGCCCTGGAAGTCCTGGAGCCACTGCCACAACTGCTGCTCCAAGTCCTTGGGGACGCTGACGGAGGAGTCGATGGAATCGGCCGGATCCCGCGCATTGACGGAGTAGATGCTTTCTCGCAGCACACGGAGCTTGTTCTCGAGCTCGATGTTCTGTGCGCGAGTGGACCGCGAGCTCCGCCACTCGAAGTAGTACCCGGTGAGCACTCCGACTACCAGACCCAGAGCCGTCGTCACAACGTCGTTCAGCAAGTGTCCCACCCTCGTAGCGCCATCGGCCTGCCGCTGCTCAGTCATCGTGTGAGCGGCGGAGGCCTTCGTGCTTGTCACGCAACACGCGGCCCTATGCGCCGCCAGTCAAGTGACGTCGAGCACTATGGCTCAAGCGCAGGGAGACCGCAGCGGAACGGGAACTCTGCTTCGGCGGCGCGGCGTCTGGGCTGCTCTGCTGAGCCCGGTTCATCGAAGACGCCCGGGCGGGTTGGCGCCAAGCGCCGTGTCCGGCGTAATTGAGTCTCAGCCTCAAACGGTCGGGCAATGGCTCCATCAATGCCAAGCAGCGTCGTCCAGCAGGCGCGCTCGGCGCTGGGGGCGCGTCACCTCGTCAGGTTGGGGTAGGGACGTCGGGCTCCGGGGGCAGCGCACGCACGATCCCGGCAGCGGTCCCAGCCCGGACGCAAGGTTGGCCGGCGACTCAGTGAGGCGTAGATGGGTTGCGAAGGGTCGGCCTATCCTCATCAACAACCTCGTAGCTCTCGGGCAGCCGGGCGCGGTACGACGCATTGGGGCGGCCAACCGGTCGGCGACACTGCCGTGCACCTTCGCCCCCTCAGGGGGCGCCGCCTGCGTCTGCCGAGCACTCGCCACCACCCAGAGTTCGGGTGCGGATCCCCCAGAGCGATGGAGCGGTTGAGCGTGCACAGGTCCCTGTAGCGGTTGGACCGGACTCCCAAGCCGTGGGCTCGGGCTTCGTCAACTATCCACTTGAGCGGGATGCCTGACAGCGGCACACCTTTTGGGTAGGTCCCGCCGACGTCGGAGTGCACCCCGGCGAAACACCCCTGCAGTAGGTCCTGCGTTGTGGGAGCACATGGTTGGGACTGACACTTGCTGCGCCACTCGTCGAGCGCGACCCGCGTGCCGGACCGTTGCCACGTGCGGCAGCTGCCGCGTGAAAGGCCACCGGAGTTCACGTCGCAGCCACCCTGCCGCTTCACGTGTCCCGTAGACCGACGAACTGCACGGGAGCGCGGCGCCTAGAACTACCTCGTGAGCAGCAGTAGACGCGCTGTGGCCTCCCGGAAGACGAAACCATCGCCAGGTTGGTAGTACGCAGTTCTCGCTGCCCTGCCTTCTGGTTCCACTACGCGACACCTCTCAACCTGCGGTGGCACGGGGTCGCTGCGGCGCAGGGCAACTTTTCGTGGATTACCCCGCGGGGTGCCGACGCCGGCGTCGCGCTGGACTTGACTCGTCGCGACTCAGGAGCGAAGGAACTACAACGTGATTGATGCCGAAGCCCGGTAGGTCTCATAGCGCGAGCGCGATGTCGCGTTCAGGGCACCGGCATGTGCCGCAGTGGGAGCTCGCGAAGCCGTTAGTTGCAGTTCGCATCCGCTAGCGGAACCGTCGTCTGTCCGAACACGCGCTTACTGGAGGTCACGACCCCGTCGGGGACAGGATCAATCTCGCCACGTGCCCTTTTGCTACGAGTTGGGTGCCACTGGCAACTAGGAGGTTGCGTCCCGCCCGAATGGCGTCCGAGAAGACCACGGCCTGCGGGAAAGGCTGCCCAGCTCGACGGGGTCGTCTCTCCGGCGGGTGGGCGCCGCGAACTTCCCGAGTTGGCGGCCGTGAAGCCGCGACCGATGTCCTCAAGCACGATCGGTGCTCGACTGGGGTCGACTAGGCCGGCGGACTTGAGCATCCGCTCGGCGATTCTCGACCACCCGCAGACGGACGCCTCGTCGCGCGGAGTCTCCCGGGTCTCGCTGGAGACGGGCAGCATGGACTTCTTTGCCCCGGCGCGGTCGCTCTACGCCCGAGCAGGCTTCGTGCCGTGCTCGCCGTTCGGCACCTACGGCCCCGAACAGCGTCTTCATGACGACGTTGCTGGCGCCGGCCCTCAGGCCGCGAGCCCCAGCAGTGCGCGGCTGACCACGAGCTCTGCCGGGCTGGACGGCGCGGCGTTCGCACCGAGCCGGCGGGTGCCGGTGTGGTCGACGAGGTAGAGGGCGCCGTGCGGGTCACGCCAGACGTAGACGCCCGCGAAGGGTTGCCGGACCTCCCACGCCCCGTGGGTCTTGACCCGGTGGTGGAACTGGCTCATCGGGCCGTAGTTGCCCATCCCCGACTGCCCGGCGGGTGGGTCCGCACCGTGCCCGAAGGGCTCGGTGTGGTCGATCTGCTGGGTGCGGGAGGTGCTGGACCCCCAGGGGAAGGTGTCGGCCGGCGTCATGAGATGCACGGCCCGCCTATGTCGGTCGGGGATCTCGTAGGCGTCAACCGGCGCCTGGCCGGCGATGTCGAGGACCGGCCGGACGGTGAACCTGGCGTGCGGTCCGAGGTGCTGCATCAGCCAGACCTCGGTGACGGGGCCGTAGCCCTCCACCCGGGCGACGCCGGTCTCGTCCTCGCCTGCGTAGAGGTGGAGCATCACCACCACGGTCGGCATCAGAACGTCCCAGTCGATCTCGGGCCGCTCACCCGTGCGGTCGGGCTCGTCGGCCGGTGCCTCGGTCGGCTCATCGGTCGGGCCTGCGGGATCCTCCGGGCGGTCGCGCCACGCGGCGTACGTCGTCATCAGCTCGGCCGCGCGTCGCGGGTCGGTGAGCACGAGGACGGCCTTGACGCGGCGGTGGTCCTCGGGGTCGGTGTCGCCGAGGTCGGCCAGGATGCGGGCGAGGTGGGTGACGATCGCGTCCAGCCGAGCGACGACGTGGAAGGGCGCACGGACGTAGAACCCGCGCACCCCGTCCTCGGTCGAACGGGTGGGGTTGGCGAGCTGGCGGCGGGCCTGCTCCTCCTCCCGGGCGGCGGCGGCCTCCGGGTCGCTCGCAGCGACGGCGCCGAGCACGAGCGCTTCGAAGCGGGACCACGGAATGCGGCCGTCGGCGGACTCGGCGACGCGCGCGTCGACGTACGCCGCCTGCTCGACCGTCAGGTCGCGGGTGCGCCGCGCGACGAAGCGGGCGTAGGAAGCCCGGACCTCGAGCGCCTCGACACGGCGCCACAGCCGGGGCAGCCGGATCACCAGGTCGAGGGCGTCGGCCATCAGGGAGAAGGCCGACCACGAGGTGATGCCCAGCCGCGCCCCCAGCTCGGCGCAGCAGAACTCCGCGACGTCCGGTGTCCCCACGCCGCCGAACCGCTTCGCCCGCTCGCGGCCGGGGAGCTTCGTCAAGGCAGGGTCGAGCCGGTCGGGGTTGTTGGTCACCGCGTGCTGCACGGCGATCCGCAGCGTCTGGACCTCGCACTCGCGCTGGGTGCGCGCCACGGCCTCGGCGTGATCGAGGAGGGCGCCCTCGGTCAGCCCCGTGAGGTCGGTGGTCAGGTCCATGCCTCCACCCAAGCACCCGGCACCGACACCGACCCTGAATCCGGTGGAGCCACCTGCACGGCCTGTGGAAGGATCGACAGCAAGCGGCGCCACCCAGCGCCCAGCCCACGCATCGGCCCCAGTCCGAGCGACACGGCGGAGGGGAGCAGATCCTCGGGCGATCACTGACATGGCACTCGTCGCTACACGCACTGCGGCGGCGGACTGGGGGCGCGACGCAGGCGAGGTGATGACAGTGACCAGGGACCGTGACTTCAAGCAGGTCGTCCGCGCGCGGATGGCCCGGACCGGTGAGACCTACACCGCCGCCCGGGCGGCGCTCGAGGACCCGGCGTACGAGGCCGCGCGACGTGAGCAGGAACGGCTCGTCGCCAGGCTCTTCACCGACGGCCGGCTGGCGCACGTCCCGGCGAAGCGCCGGACCAGGGCGGGCGCACTGCTCGAGGTGCTCACCCGCTTCGGGCCCGGCCGGGTCTACACCGAGCGCGAGGTCAACGAGGTGCTCCTCGGGGTGCACGAGGACTTCGCCTACCTGCGCCGCGAGCTGGTGAACTACCTCTACCTCGAGCGCGGCGACGGCCGCTACCGGGTCTGCGGGCAGGCGCCCACCAGGGCTCCGCACGAGCTGCAGGAGATCCCGGCCTGGGAGGCGTGCTGGCTCCCGGGGTTCATGGCCGGCACCGGCTGATCCACTGCGCGGGTCGGCGGCGGGCGCTAGCGTCCCCATCCACCATGAACACCGTCCGCGCCCTTGCCGCCGCCCTGCTGTCGAAGGGCGTGATCAGTCCCGGGTGCTACTCGATCCTCACCGGCGTCGCGCTGGTCCTCCTCGGGATCGGGCTCGCCTCGGTCTCCCTGACCGCCGACCCGGCGGCGGGTGTCGTGGGGCTGGTGTTCTTCCTGGCCGGGCTGTGGCAGCTCGAGCGCGGCCTGCGCTCGGAGTTCCGGCGCCGCTAGCTCAGCGGGCCGGCGTCCAGCGCACGCAGCTGGCGACGTGCCGGATCGGCACAGCGTCCCTGCCGAGGTCGTCGCAGACCTGCTGGAGCTGCGCGCGCGTGCGAGAGAGCGCGTCGGCCCGCTCCCGCGGCGACATCGCGATCGCCATGGACGTGGTGGCGGAGAACGACGCCCACTGGTCCGGCGTGACCTCCCACTCCCACTCGACCTGCGTGAAGGCGAGCTCGTCCGAGGGGAGGTAGGACAGCCGCCGGCTGAGCCCCTCGGTGCCGGCCTTCCTGGCCCGGTCGTACTCCTGCGAGTCGTCGGCGAGCGCGAGCTCCCACGGCTCGACGGGTGTCGCCACGACGTTCCACACCAGGCCCAGCCACCCGCCCGGCCGCAGCACGCGGCGTACCTCCGCGACGGTGGGCTCGGGGTCGAACCAGTGCCACGCGTCCGCCACCAGCACGGCGTCCAGCGACCCGTCCTCGAGCGGGATGGACGAGGCGTCCGAGACGTGCAGCCGCGCGCCGGGGACGTGCCGGCCCAGGACCTCGAGCATCCGCGGGTCGTGCTCCACGGCGTCGACACGCAGCCCGCGGGCCGCCAGCAGCTCGGTGAGCTTGCCCGTGCCCGCCCCGAGGTCCGCGACGTGCGCGGGCGGCGACGGCGCCAGCCAGTCGACGGCCGCCGGAGGGTACGACGGACGCCACCGGTGGTAGTCCTCGGCGACCAGCCCGAACGATGCTGCCCGAGCGCTCACCGACATGCCGGGGACCGTAGCAGCGCCGTCAGCACGCGCGGCGCCTCAGTGCAGCGGTCTCGGCAGCTCGGACACCGGTCGCCGGCACCCCTGCGAGCGGCAGTCCTCCAGCTTCCGCAGGTGCCGCGTCAGCCGCTTGCGGACGTGGCGGTAGCGCGGGTCACCGTGCACGTTCGTGAGCTGGAAGGGGTCCCGGCGACGGTCGAAGAGCTCCCGCCGCTTGGGCACCTTCCACCGGACCAGGGTGTAGCGGTCGGTCCGCACGGCCCGGAACTTCCACGCCCGCGCCTTCACCCTGCCCTTCGAGCCGGCCTGGAGGAGGAGGGCCCGGTCGGCCTGCGGCCGGTCGGCGACGGCGTACGGCAGGAAGTCGATCCCGTCGGTACGACGCAGCGGCCGAGCGTGGGCGAGGCGGGCGACGGTCGGGGCGAGGTCGATCATCGCGACCGTCTGCGACCGGCGATCCCCCGCCGGGATGCCCGGACCGCGCACGAGCAGCGGCACCCGCACCGCCTCCTCGTAGGGCACGTTCTTGCCGACCAGCCGGTGCTCGCCGAAGAGGTATCCGTTGTCGGAGGTGAACATCAGCACCGTGTCGTCGAGCTCGCCCGCGCGGCGCAGCTCCGTGACGATCCCGGCGACGGCCTCGTCCAGGGCGGCCAGGGCACGGATGCGCTGGGTGAAGAGCCCCTGGGCCGCTGACGGGGAGACCCGCTTCCCGGCCCGGCGCGCTCCGACGCCGGGAGCGTTGAACGACGGCGAGTCCAGGACCGGCAGCCGGACGCCGCCCAGGACGCCCGCGTGCCGGTCGGCGGCAGGTGGCGGGCCGGAGCAGTCGGGCTCGGGGTTGCCCTGGCAGGTGCCGTGCGGGGCCAGGAAGCTCGACCAGAGGAAGAACGGCTCGTCGTCGGCGGCGAAGGAGCGGACGAGCTCACGGGACTGCTGCGCGACCACGTCGGTGTGGTAGGCCTCCGGGCCGAAGCGGCGCAGCTCGCCGTCGTCGTACTGCAGGAAGGCCCGGTAGTCCGACAGGGTGCCGATGATCGGGCGCCAGCGGTCCCAGCCGGGCTCCGTGCCGTCGCGCTCGTCGTAGCCGTGCAGGTACTTGCCGATGAAACCGGTGGTGTAGCCGGCCCGCTGCAGCCACACCGGCAGGGTGTTGGCCCGGTTGAGGCCCTGGTGGCCGCCCCACGGCGGGGAGTTGGTGCGGACGCCGTTGTTGTGGGCGTACTGGCCCGTCAGGACCTGCGCCCGGGACGGGCAGCAGTTGGGGTGCGGCGCGACCATGTTCCCGAACGTGACGCCCTCCCGCCCCAGCAGCCGGCGGGTCCGGGGCATCCAGCGCAGCTCGACGGCGGTCATGTCGTCGGCCGTGATGAGCACGACGTTGGGCCGCGGGTCGTCGTGGCGAGACGCCGCCCAGGTCGCGGCCAACCCGGTCGTCACGAGCAGGATCACGAGGGCCGGCAGCCCGAGGCGGTGGGTGTGTCTCACGCGGGTGTGACAGCCCGGAGCGGCGGTTGGTTGTCGGTCAGCCGTCCAGGTCGACGGTCCGCGCCACCAGGTCGGCCAGCAGCGCCGGCATGCCGCCCGTTGCGAGGACCGCCCGCTGCCGGGCGGGCTCCCCCGGCTGCCGGAGCATCTCCTCGACGACCTCGAGGGGCGCGTCGAGCCCGTCGCCGGCCAGCACCTCCCGTGCCTCGGCGAGCGCCTGCCCGGCGACCACCCGCAGCGGCCGGACCGACCCGTCCACGTCCACGACCCGCGGGTCGAGGCCCTCGCGGGCCGCCCGGTGGTCGTTGACGCCGACGACGTCGTCGCTCAGGTCCTCGGGGTCAGGATCCTCCACGGCGCGTCGCGCCATGCCCTGCACCAGCGCGGTCAGCCCGGCGACCCGCGCGAGCGAGGGCTGCGCGTCCATCACCCGCACCTCCAGGGTGCCCAGCTCGGGCCGGGGTCGCAGGTCCCACCAGACGTAGGTGTGGTCCGCCAGCTCGGCCGCGGCCACCAGCGACTCGGTGCGCTCGACGTACTCCTCCCAGGAGCGCAGCAGCGGCGCGACCGTCGTCCGGGGGTAGGACCGCAGGATCGCCGCGCGCGCCGAGGCGAGGCCGGAGTCGACGCCGTGCCAGTACGGCGAGCCGGCCGCCAGGGCGCGCAGCAGCGGGAGTCGGTGGCGCAGGCCCCGGTAGGCGCGCACCAACGTCTCGGTGTCGGGCAGGCCCACGTGCACCTGCAGGGCCGCTGTGGGCGTCCTCAGGAGGCCGGCGTACTCGGCGATGATCGCGTCGTAGCGCGGGGACGGCACGAAGCACGCGCCCCCCAACGGTGCCGACGGGTGGACCGCGACGGCCATCGGGCGGGCGCCCTGTGCCACCACCCCGTCGCGCAGCCCGCGCAGGGAGGCCACGACGGCCTCCGCCCCGGCGCAGGCGGGGGTGTTGAGCTCGACCTGGTCGGCGTAGACCTCGCCGGTCACGCGGGCGCCGGACGGGGTGGAGCGACCGAGGGACGCGACCACCTTGACGCCGTGGTGCCCGAGCAGCTCGCCGGCGCCGTCGACGAGCATCAGCTCCTCCTCCACGCCCACCGTGAAGTCGCCACCCGGGCGGAACGGCGGCACGACGCCGGTCGCCACCCGCTACCAGACCTGCGGCACGAACGTCTGCTCGTGCATCGGCGGACGGAGGTAGTGGTGCTCGGCCACCTCGGGGAGCTCGACCACGGGCGGCGCGACGTCCTCGTAGTCGAACTGGGAGAGCAGGTGGGTGATGCAGTTGAGCCGAGCCGCCCGCTTGTCGTCCGACGGGACGACGTACCAGGGAGCCTGCTTGATGTCGGTGTAGCGGAAGGTCGTGTCCTTCGCCACCGAGTACTGGTGGTAGAGCTCGCGCTCCGCGAGGTCCATCTCCGAGAGCTTCCACCGCTTGAGGGGCTCGGCGTTGCGGGCCTCGAAGCGCCGCTTCTGCTCCTCGGCGCCGACGGAGAACCAGTACTTCAGCAGCACGATCCCCGACCGGACGAGCATCCGCTCGAACTCGGGACAGCTGCGGAGGAACTCCTCGTGCTCGGCCTCGGTGCAGAAGCCCATCACCCACTCGACGTTCGAGCGGTTGTACCAGCTGCGGTCGAACAGCACCATCTCCCCGGCCGCCGGCAGGTGCTTGACGTAGCGCTGGAAGTACCACTGCGTGCGCTCGCGGTCCGTCGGCTTCGGCAGCGCCACGATCCGCACGGTGCGGGGGCTGGTCCGCTCGGTGATCCGCTGGATCACCCCGCCCTTGCCGGCCGACCCCCTCCCCTCGAAGATCACCAGCACCTTGAGGCCCTGGGTCTGGATCCAGTACTGGAGCAGCACCAGCTGCTCCTGCAGGCGCGCCATCTCGGCCTCGTAGACGGCCGACCTCAGCTTCCCGGCGCTGTTGTAGCGATCGGGGTCCTTGTGGTCCGGGTCGGGGGGGCCGATGCCGATGCTCATGCGCTGTCTCCTGTCCGTCCCCATCGTCGGGCGGGGCGTCCCGGCGGGCAAGGGCCAGGATCCATCAGCCGCCCCGGAAGCCGTTGCTCCCGACGAACGAGGCGATCGGCGGGATGAGGGCGGCCACGGCCGACATCGCCACGGCCAGAGGGGTGGACCAGAGGCGCACCCAGGTCCAGGCGAGCAGGATCAGGGCGAGGCACACGCCCATGAGCAGGAAGTAGCGGCGCTCCCGCCGGCGGAGCTGCTCGCTCGCCGGCCACGGGACGTCCGTGAGGGAATCGACTCGTCGGCCGCGACGCACGCCTCCACGCTAGCCCGTCGGTCGTCGGCGAGGTAGGGATCGCACCACGCCCTCGCTCACGACAGCCGGTGCGCGATCGCCCGCCCGAGGTCGCGACCCGACAGCCACGCGGTCTCGACCTTCGGCGAGGCTCCCCACCCGTCCCCGCACGCGCCGACGAGCCCGGCCGGCCCGTCGACGAGGGCGTGGGTGGCGCTCCGCTCCCCCACGGGCCTGGCGAAGGTCCACCGGTGGACGTGCACGTCCGCCGGCTCCGGCAGCGACATCAGGGAGCGGAGCGTCGCGACCATCTCCGGGGCCGCGGCGACAGGGTCGTCGAGGTGCCGTGCGGCGAAGCCCGGCGTGGAGTGGGCGACGAGCACCGGGGCGTCGTCGCCGCGGCGCCGCCCGTCGTCGGCGATCCACGCCACGACCGGGTCGTCGTCGACGAAGGCGCCGTCGAAGCGCCCGGTCGGGCTGACGTCGTCCCAGGTCCTCCCGGGCCAGGTGGCGGCCAGCGCCAGCACGGCCTCGAAGTCGCGGTCGAGGTGCTCCGCGAGGGGGTGCCCGTCGGTGACGAGACGCCGGGCCTGGGGGTCGGGCATGGCCAGCACGACGGCCGCGCCCTCGAGCTCGTCGACGTCCACGACGTCGTACCGCTCGACCTCGAGGTCGGCCGCGAGGTCCTCGACGAGGGAGCGCAGGCCCCCCGGCGCCCCCCAGCGCACCGGTCCGCTCGTGGCCCGCGCGCCGCGGTCGCCGAGCGCGCAGAAGGTGTCGGTCCACGGGTGGGCCAGGCCGCGCTCGCGCCAGTGCTCCACGACGGCGAGGAAGTCCTCGTCCGACGTCGTGAGGTACGACGCCCCGAGGTCGACGTGGCGGTCCCACAGGCGCCGCGAGGCCATCCGTCCCCCGGGCCGGTGCCCGCGGTCGAGCACCCGCACCGCCAGCCCGGCCGCCCGCACCTCGCGGGCGCACGCCACCCCGGCCAGGCCCGCGCCGACGACCACGACCTGCGGGGCGCTCTCGCTCGCACTCACGGCGCCATCATGCCCCGGCCAGCGCGGAGCCGGCGGCGGCGGCCGCCCCGAGGACGGCGAAGGCGCAGCGCCACCGGTCGGCCACCAGGAGCCGGGCGACGAGCGCGTCGTCACGGGCGTCGAGGCGGCCGTGGAGCGGCGCAGCCACCGCGGCGGTGGTGGCCAGAGCGGCGGCCGTCAGCGCCAGCCCGAGCCAGCCGAGGAGGTCCGGACCGGCGGCCACGAGGAGCCCGCCCGTCACGAGCACCGCGAGGTAGACGACGCCGACGAGCGGCGCGATCGACCGCGAGTGCCGGTCGTGGGCGGGCCGCCACTCCGCGGCGGACCGGGCACCCAGGACCGGGTAGACGAGCACGGTGACCGTCAGCTGGAAACCGGCGTGCAACGCCGACGCGACCGCGAAGGCGACCACGGCGCTCACCGCGGCGCCGCGAGCACGGCGTCCGCCGCACGCTGGCCGCTGACCAGGGCGCCCTGGATGGAGCCGGTGTCGCGGTGGTCGCCGCAGACGACGAGGTCGCCGACGCGGACCGGGCGGGTCGCGGAGTAGGGCACGGGCTGGGCGGGCAGCGCGTCGGGCACCTCGTGCCGGGCGACCACCTCCCACCCCGTCGGGTCCACGCCGAGCAGGTCCCCCGCGTGCCGGCGCATCGCCGTGTCGTCAGGCGCACGGCCCGCGTCCCGGCCGGGGGCGAGGAGGGCAGAGCCCTGCACCAGGTGGCGTCCGGCGGGGGCGTACGACGGGGCGGCGCGGGAGACGACGGCTGCGTTGACCAGCGGACCGTGCGGGTCCCGACGCGCGTCGACGTGCAGCAGGTCGGAGTCGGGCGCCTCCGGGGCGGACCACCAGGTGGTGACCACCCCCTTCGTCGGCGGAGCGGCCACGCCGGTGAGCTCCCGCGCCCGCGGCCCGTCGGTCGCCACCACGACCCGCCGCGCCGTCCAGGTCCGGTCGGCCGCGTCGACCGAGGTCGCCCCCACCCGCTCGACGCGGTGACCGAGGCGGACCCGCGCACGGAGGGGTGCGGCGAGCTGCTCGGGCAGCGCCTGCATGCCGGCGGTCGGCAGCGACGGCACACCACGGACGAACATCCACGCGAGCAGCAGGGCGAAGCGGTCGGCCGTGCTGCCGTCGTCCTCGAGCAGCACACCGGCGAAGAACCGGTCGACCACCCGACGCAGCAGGCCGTCGACCCCGGCCCGGTCGAGGGCGGCGGCACGGTCGAGGTCGTCACGCGCGGCGAGGACCTCCGAGAGGGAGGTGCGTCCGCGCGGGCGCAGCAGGGGCGCGGCCCACCGGACCACCGCTGCCGCCTCACGCGGGTGGGCGAGGGCCGTGCCCGCCGTGCCCGGCAGCAGCCGGGGGGCGCGCAGCGGGTGCCCGAGGACCGACGTGCCGGACTCGGTCACGGCCGCGAGGCCGGCCCCGAAGCCCTGCAGGCCGAGGGCGCCGACGTCGACCCAGCGGCGTACGGCCGGGTAGGCGGGGTTGAGCAGCTGGAAGCCGCGGTCGACGAGGAACCCGTCGACCCGGTCGGTGCGGATGCGGCCGCCGACCGCGTCCGCCGCCTCGAGCACGAGCACCTCGCGACCCGCGTCTTGCAACGCCAGCGCGCAGCGCAGCCCGGCCAGTCCGGCCCCCACGACCAGCACGTCGGCATCCATGCGGTGAACCTAGTCGGTGGGTCGAGGCGCTGACGCGGTTCGGCTCCCGCCGCTAGGTTCGGGACAAGCCCGAGACGAGGAGACCCCATGGACCTGTTCGAGATCGACGACACCCAGCGCATGAGCCGCGAGGACGCCGCGGCCCGCCTGCGAGCCCTCGCCGACGCGCTCGCCCGCAACAACTCCGTGGAGTTCCAGCGTGGGGGCAACCGCATCACCGTCCGCGTGCCCGACGAGGTGAACCTCAAGGTCGAGGTCGAGCTCGGCGACGACAACGAGCTGGAGATCGAGCTCACCTGGTGACGCGTCTCCTCCTGCTGGCCGACACCCACCTGCCCAAGCGGGCGCGGGACCTGCCCGACCAGGTGTGGGCGGCGGTGGACGAGGCGGAGCTCGTGGTCCATGCAGGCGACTGGGTCGACGCGGCGCTGCTCGACCGTCTCGACGAGCGCTCCCGGCGGCTCGTGGGGGTGTGGGGCAACAACGACCACGGCGTGCTGCGCGAGCGCCTCCCGGAGGTGGCCCGCGTCGAGGTCGACGGCGTCCGCCTCGCGGTCGTCCACGAGACCGGCCCCTCCCGGGGACGCGAGGCGCGCTGCAGCGGGCTCTACCCCGACGTCGACGTGCTGGTGTTCGGCCACAGCCACGTCCCGTGGGACACCACGACCGACACCGGCCTGAGGCTGCTCAACCCCGGGTCGCCGACGGACCGGCGACGCCAGCCCGCCTGTACGTACATGACGGCCACCACGGACTCGGGTCGGCTCCGTGACGTGGCGCTGCGCGAGGTCGTCCGCTGACACCCTCGGGCTACGCGTGCTCCTCGCGGTAGCGCGCGAGCAACCGGTCCAGCAGCGCGCCGAGGTCGGCGGCGAGCTCGTCGTCGAGCGTGGTGAAGGAGAACGTCGCCCGACCCGTACGCCGCGCGAGCAGCGCGGGCGAGCACGGCGCGAGCTCGTCGGGGTAGCGGTCGGCGATGACGAGGTAGAGGCTGACCTTGGTCTTCCCCCGCTTGAGCGCGGCGAAGTAGTCGTGCCCCGAGGATCCCGGCCAGACGAGCGACGGGATCCCGTAGATCGTGCCGTCGACCAGCTCGTCGCGGTGGCGGTCGAGGAGCGCGGTCAGGCGCGACTCCACCGCCTCGAGGTCGCTCACGGCGTCCCCTCGCGCCGCTCGTGGAGCCGCTGCTGGGCCTCGGGCAGGAAGGCGAGGCAGGGCGCCTCGGTGCCGGGGTGCTTCTCGACGAGGTGGAAGGTCCACCGGTCCATCGCCGCCATGTAGCCGTTGTCCTGCCCGGCCCGGTAGGTCGACCAGGCGCGGTGGCCCTTGGCCCGGCAGGTCGCGCACGCGACCGTGTAGACGAACTGCTGGTCGGCGTCGACGTCGATCGACACCCGGGCCAGCGGGCCGCCCTGCGCGGCGGCCTTCCTCTCGCGGGCGGAGCGGGTCGCCACCATGTCGTCCTCCGGGGTCGGATTGCGGGTTCGTGCGTCCACAGTGTCGCCCCACCGCGGTCGTGGCCCGAAGGGCCCTAGCCACGGGCACCTCGGGTGCGTGAGGATCGTGACTCCCGTCACACCCCCGAGGAGCCGAGACGATGACCGACGTGCTGACCGATTCCGTCCACCCCACGGTCGCGGCCGACCGCGCGCGGATCCAGGAGGCGGTCGCCGGCCGCACCCTCATCGACGCGCTGGCCGACACCGCGACGGCGCACGCCGACGAGCCGGCGTACAGCGACAAGCACGACGTCGCGGAGGGCGAGTCGTGGCGCACCCTGACCTGGGCGCAGACCCGGGAGGCGGCCCTCGACATCGCGGCCGCGCTCGTCGGGGCGGGCGTCGGGGTCGGCGACACCGTGGCGATCATGGCCACCAACCGGATCGAGCACATGGTCGGCGACATGGGCGCGGTGCACGCGGCGGCCACCCCGATGTCGATCTACAACACCCTCTCCCCCGAGCAGGTCGCCTTCATCGCGGGCGAGTCCACCCCGAGCGCGGTGATCCTGGAGGGACCCGACCAGCTCGAGCGGTGGCGCGACGCCCTCGACGCCGTCGGGACGGTCGTGGTGCTGGACGCGGCGAGCACCCCCGACGACGAGCGCCACGTCTCCTGGGCCGACTTCCTGGCCCGCGGGGCGGCGTACCGGCGCGAGCACCCCGACGTGCTCGAGGAGCGCCACCGGGCGCTGGACCCCGACGCGCCGGCGACGATCCTCTACACCTCCGGCACGACCGGCAACCCCAAGGGCGTCGTGCTGACCCACCACAACGTGCTCTACGAGGCGCTCAGCACCCTGGAGGCCGCGGGGCTCGGCGAGCCGCAGCGACAGGTCAGCTACCTCCCGCTGGCCCACATCGCCGAGCGCATCCTGGGCCTCTACGGGCCGCAGGTGACGAGCGGGCACGTGCACCTCGTCGGCGACCCGGCGCAGCTGCTGGCGACCCTCGGCGAGGTCCACCCCACGGCGTTCTTCGGCGTCCCCCGCGTCTGGGAGAAGATCAAGACCGGCCTCTCCGCCAAGCTCGCGGCGGACCCCAACCCGGACAACGTCAAGCTCGTGCAGGACTCGATGGCCGCCGGGCTCGCCTGGGTGCAGGCCCAGGAGGTCGGCGGTGAGATGACCCCGGAGATCGAGGCCGCCTACCAGCAGGCGGAGGAGTCGATCCTCGGGTTCCTCAAGCTGCTCCTCGGTCTCGACCAGGTGACGTGGGCCGGCTCGGCGGCCGCGCCGATGCCGTTGGAGGTCGCCAAGTTCATGGCCGGCCTGGGCCTCAAGGTCTACGACGTCTACGGCATGACCGAGACGTGCGGCGCGGTGACCGCCAACGGGCCGGGCGGCTTCCGCCTCGGGACGGTCGGCCGGGCCACCCCGGGCATGGAGGTCCGCCTCGGGGAGGACAACGAGGTCCTGGTCCGCGGCCCGGTGGTCACCCCCGGCTACCACCGCCAGGAGCAGGCCACGCGCAACCTGATCGACGCCGACGGCTGGGTCCACACCGGCGACATCGGCACCCTCGACGAGGACGGCTTCTTCGCGATCGTGGACCGCAAGAAGGAGCTGATCATCACCTCGGCCGGCAAGAACATCGCCCCCTCCAACATCGAGAACTACCTCAAGGAGTCGCCGGTCGTCGGGCACGCGATGGCCGTCGGCGACAACCGTCCCTACGTGGTGGCGATCCTGACCCTCGACGGCGAGGTCGCCCCGGCGATCGCGCAGGCTCGCGGCATCGAGTTCACCGACCTCGCGGACCTGTCCGCCCACCCCGAGATCCGCGCGATGGCCCAGGACGCGGTCGACAAGGCCAACGCGCGCCTCTCCCGGCCCGAGCAGGTCAAGGCGTGGGAACTGCTGCCGGCGGAGTGGACGGCCGAGTCCGAGGAGCTCACCCCGACGCTCAAGCTCAAGCGACGGGTCGTCAACCGCAAGTACGCCGACGTCGTGGAGCGCCTCTACGCGGCCCACGAAGACGGGGCGTGACCGCCACCGACGCCCGGATGCAACCTCCGCGACCCCGACGGAGTCCTTGAGGCATGAACCGTCTCCTCGTCGCGCTGGCCGTCGCCCCACTGGCCCTCACCCTCCACTCCGCACCCGCCGGCGGGTCGGCCCCTGGTGCCGCCGAACCCCGTCAGGTCTTCGACGTCTCCGACCTCGACACCGGCGACGCCCCGCGGCTGGCGTGGGCCGAGCGCACCGGCGCCGGCCGCTTCACCGTCCACGCCGCCGGCGGGAGCACGACTCCCGTCACCGGCGAGCTCCGCGAGCTCGCCCCGATGGGGTCGGGGTACGTGGTCCAGACCGGCGGCGCCCGCCCGCCCCGGGTCCGCTGGATCGCCGCCGACGGCAGCCCGGGCCGGCGGGAGTGGCGCACCGGCTACGGCCTGGCCGTGTCGCCCGGGGGTGGCGCGGTGGCCTTCACCGTCCGCAGGGGCGGC
This sequence comes from Nocardioides sediminis, assembly GCF_003047295.1. Classification (GTDB taxonomy): domain Bacteria; phylum Actinomycetota; class Actinomycetes; order Propionibacteriales; family Nocardioidaceae; genus Nocardioides; species Nocardioides sediminis. The sequence continues at coordinate 270,559 of NZ_PZYZ01000002.1, read as the reverse complement.
GTCCGGGTGATCGACTCCGAGGGCGACCGGGTGCTGCGGATGCCCTCGGTGCCCGGGGTCCGGGGGTTCAACTCCCCCGCCGGCGTCTCGGCCGACGACTGCCGCGAGGACGAGGACAGCAACGGGTGCTCGGTCGCGGTGAACTCCACGCGGCGGCCGGTCAGCTGGTACACCACCTCGCACGGCATCGTCGACGCCACCGGGTTCCGCACCTGGTCCACGGGCCGCGGCCGCTGGACCGCGGGCATCACCAGCGTCTCCGACACCGGCAGCTGCAGCGCGGTGCGTCGCGGCATCCGGACCCGCTGGACGACCTGCCGCAACCAGCTCTCGGTCATCGCCCCCGACACCCGGCACGTGGTCGGCACCCCGGCGTACGCCGACGGCTTCGGCCCCACCCGGCTCGACCTGCTCGAGCTGCGCTCGGGCGACCGGGTGCGCTCCTGGACGCCCGACCGGCGCGGTCGCTCCGCGACGTACTTCGACCAGGTCTGGGAGGACCCCGAGCACCTGCTCGTGGTGACCTACCAGGCCGGCGAGTGGGCCGTCGTGCGGCTCGGGACCGACGGGTCGATGGAGTACGCCGTCCCGCCGCGCGCCGACAACGGCGACATGGAGTCCCCGTTCCACCTCCAGGTGCGCTCCTGAACCCGGTCTAGACCCCTGCCGCGACTAGGTGAAAAGCCTGATGCGGGAGACCGGTCGGACCTGTTGCACTGGGAGCCATGAACCGTCGACTTGCCGGGGCCCTCACCGGGCCGGTCACCAAGTGGGTCGTGCTCGTCGCGTGGCTGCTGATCGCCGCGGGCGCGGCCATGTTCGCCTCCAAGCTGGCGGACGTCCAGAACAACGAGGCCTCCTCGTGGCTGCCCGAGTCGGCCGAGTCGACCCGGGCCTTCGAGAAGCTGGAGCCGTTCCAGGACCCCAACGCCATCCCGACCGTGGTCGTCTACGAGCGGGAGGGCGGCCTGACCGAGGCCGACCTCGCCGCCATCGAGGAGCACGCCACCGAGTTCGCCTCGATGGACGGCCTGGCGCAGGCCATGGAGGGACGTCCGCCCTCGGTGGTCAGCCCGGCCACGGCCGAGCAGCTCGGCTTCCCCGCCGTGTCGGAGAGCGGTGACGTCGCCCAGACGTCGGTCACCTTCGACCTGGGCTCCGAGGGCTGGAACGAGATGCCCGGCGTGGCCGACGACCTGCGAGACATCGCGGACATCGAGGGCGTGGAGGTCTACGTGGCCGGCGCCGGCGGCCAGGCCGCCGACTCCGCCGAGGCGTTCGGCGGCATCGACACGACCCTGCTGACGGCCACGCTCAGCGTCGTCATCGTGATCCTGCTCTTCACCTACCGCAGCCCGGTGCTGTGGATGCTGCCGATCTTCAGCGCGGTGGTGGCCCTCTTCGTCTCGCAGGCCCTGATCTACTTCCTGGCGCGGTACGCCGACCTGACCGTCAACGGCCAGTCCTACGCCATCCTCACCATCCTGGTGATCGGCGCCGGAACGGACTACGCGCTGCTCCTGGTGGCCCGCTACCGCGAGGAGCTGCGCCGCCACCAGGACCGGCACGAGGCGATGGCCTTCGCGCTGCACCGGGCGGCTCCGGCGCTGATGGCGAGCGCGGCGACCGTGGCGCTGGGCATGCTGTGCCTGATGCTCGCCGAGATGAACTCCACGGCCGGCCTCGGCCCCGTGGCGGCCATCGGCATCGGCGTGACGTTCGTGGTGATGGTGACGCTGCTGCCCGCCCTGCTGGTGATCGCCGGACGGTGGGTCTTCTGGCCGCGGCGGCCGGCGTACGGCTCCCCCGAGCCGACCCGGACCGGCTTCTGGGCCCACGTCGGCCGTTGGATCGCCCCGCGACCGCGCAAGGTCTGGGTGGTCACCTCGGCGATCCTCGCCGTCGCCTGCCTGGGCCTGCTCCGCCTCGACACCAACGGCCTGGCGACCGAGGACTCCTACACCCAGGAGTTCCAGTCGGTCACCGGCCAGCAGGTCCTCGTGGACGCCGGGCTGGTCGACCAGTCCAACACCGTGATGGTGGTGGCGAAGGCCGGCAGCGAGGACGCGATCACCGAGGCCCTCACCGGGCTGCAGGACGTCGAGCCGCCCAAGCCCGCCGTCACGGCCGGGGACGTCACCATGGTCGAGGCCGCGATCTCCTTCGACCCAGCCTCGCCCGAGGCGTTCGAGACCGTCGAGCGGGTCCGCGGCGCCGTCCACTCCGTCGAGGGCGCCGACGCCCTCGTGGGCGGCAACTCGGCCTTCTTCCTCGACACCCGCGACGCCGCCAACCGGGACAACCTCGTGATCATCCCGGTGATCCTGCTCGTGGTCTTCCTGATCCTGATGGCCCTGCTGCGCTCCGTCCTGGCGCCGCTGATCCTGATCGCCACCGTCGTGCTCTCCTTCGGGGCGGCCATGGGGATCTCCGCGATGCTCTTCGAGTACGTCTTCGGCTTCGCCGGCTCCGACCCAGGCTTCCCGCTGTTCGCGTTCGTGTTCCTCGTCGCGCTGGGCATCGACTACAACATCTTCCTGATGACCCGCGTGCGCGAGGAGACCATGCACTCCGGCACCCGCAAGGGCGCCCTCGTGGCGCTCACCTCGACTGGCGGGGTGATCACCAGCGCGGGCCTGGTGCTCGCGGCGACCTTCCTGGTGCTCGGCACCATCCCGGTCGTCTTCCTGGCCCAGCTCGGCGTCGCGGTCGCCCTCGGCGTCATCCTGGACACGATGATCGTCCGCTCGGTGCTGGTGACCGCGATCAACATGGACCTCGGCGGTCGGATCTGGTGGCCCAGCAGGCTCGACCGGGAGGACCACCACCTCACGCTCGAGGAGGTCCAGGAGCCGATCGAGACCGTGCACTGAGGCGGCCTCGACCGGCCGGGCTCAGTGGCGCACGTCCACCCAGACCTGGCGGTGGTCGGAGGTCGGCACTCCGGTGAACGGCCAGCGGGCCGGGTCGTAGTCCCCGGTCAGGTAGTAGAGCGGGTCGGCGTCGACCGGCCAGAAGATCCCCGAACCGACGACCTTCGTCCCCTTCGACGGCAGCACGTAGTCGACGCGCAGGTTGCCGGGCGCCCCGTCCGCGAAGTCCGCTGTGTCCAGCGCCGGGTCGCCGTCGTGGAGGAGGTTGGCCCCGCCCTGGTCGACGGCCTCGGCGCCGCCCGCCGAGGTCGGCTCGGGGTCGACCACCCGCGGGTGCCGGAGCAGCTGGTCGATCGCGGCGTCGACGGAGTCGCCGTCCTCGGGGTCGGCGTTCTGGTCGCCGGCGATCACGAACGACGCACCGCGTGGCAGCCCGCCGTACCGCCCCTCGTCGTCGTAGATGTACGCCGCGCGCTTGCGGACGGGCGAGACGTAGTCGGCCCAGAAGCGGATCTCGTCGTGGTTGCGCAGGCCGTTGCGGTCCTCGGGTCCGTCGAAGGTGGGGGGCGTCGGGTGGGACACCAGGAAGTGCACGGTCTCGTCGCCGACCTCGATCGGCACGTCCCAGTGCGACTTGGAGGAGAGGCGGACGTCCTGGAGCTCCTCGGCGGAGTACCAGTCGGCTGGAGCGTCGGTCGCCGGGTCGTCGGGCAGCAGCGCGCCCGGCATGTCGGCCCAGCGGAAGGTCCGGAACGTCCGCACGGCGTCGGTGTCGATGGGGTGCTGGGAGTAGACGACCATGCCGTACTGGCCCGGGAACAGCCCGAACCCGAAGGCGTCGTCGCCCCCTCCGACCCTGCCGTCGTTGTTGAGGTCGTGCCCGCTCGGTACGCCGGTGTTGGACGGCGCGACGTAGGCGTGGGGGTAGTCGATCGGGCCGGCGTCCCCGTGGGCGACCTCGAGGAAGTTGTCGCGGAAGAGATCGACCGCGGCGGGGTCGAAGTCGAACTCGTTGACCAGCAGCACGTCGGGCCGCACGCGCTGGATCGTCTCGGCGACGCGGTGCGCCTGCTGGACCGGGAGGGTCCCGGAGTCGGGCGCGGCCAGGTCGGCGGCCAGCCCGCCGGGGGTGGACCGGTTGAGCGAGGCGTTGAAGGTGGAGAACCGCACGGTCTCCCGCTCGCCGTGGCCGTGGCGGTGGTCTCGGTCGCGGTCGTCGTGGGCCGCGGCCGTGGTGGTGGCGGGCAGCACGGCGAGGACCGCCGCGAGTCCGGCGGCGAGCAGGGTGGTACGTCGCATGGGGGACCTCCGAGTTGGGGACCCGCCCACGATAGGACGATCCCGCGCCCGGGCACTCCCCTCTGCGGGTGGCCTCCGGATGAACGCCCGGTCGCGCGACCTAGACGAAGCCGATCCGCTCGCACCTGCGTGCGGTGGACCCCGAGCAGAGCTCCTCGAGCGTGACGGCGCCCTGCCCGACGAGCACGGTGGTGAGGTCGGCCAGCCGCACCTCGGTGACGGCGTGCAGGAAGGACGGCACCCCCTCGAGGTCCTCGGCGCCCTCGACCTCGGCGCCCGCGAGGACGGCGACGGCCACGTCGGCGGCCTGCTCGCTCATCGCGGTGGCGGGGACGTGCAGCATCGAGCGGCGCTTGCCGGTCACGACCTGGCGGGCCGCCTCCAGGTCGGAGCCCGCCTCGGGGCCCGAGTCGTCGGGCACGACGGGCTCGGCGGTGCCGACGAACCAGTCGGCACCGGGGACCAGGGTCGTGTGGGCGACGACGGGCACCTCGTCCTCACCACCGCCGACGAGCGCCTCGGCCTCCTCGACCTCGACCGGGTCGAGGACGATCACGTCGGCGCTGTCGTCGAGGGCCTCGTCTGCCTGGGCGGCCTGGGCGGCGGCGTCACCCTCGGCGTCGTACACCCGGACCGTGCACTCCTCGCAGGTCGCCTCGACGCGGGCCTCGAAGGCCTCGGCGTCGACTCGGGGCTCGAGGCGCTGGGTGGCGTCGGAGGCCAGCAGCGCGACGACGGTGGGGTTCTCCCGGACGCAGCCCGTGAGCACGGTGCACCCCAGCAGGGCGGCGAGGATCATCGTGAGGGCGCGCATCGCGGCACATCGTATGCGGCAGCGGGCGGAACTTCTCCGCCGCGGCCGTTGACATTAGTTCGAGTCGCGTACTTAATAGTCGGGTGACCCTCGTGCTCGGCATCGACTCCTCCACGCAGTCGACCAAGGCGCTGCTCGTCGACGCCGACGACGGCACCGTCGTCGACTCCGGCACGGCGCCCCACCCGCCCGGCACCGAGGTCGACCCGCGGGCCTGGCTGCAGGCGGTCGACCAGGCGACCGACGGCCTGCTCGAGCGCGCGGACGCGGTCTCGGTCGCGGGCCAGCAGCACGGCATGGTGGCGCTCGACGACGACGGCGAGCCGGTCCGCGACGCGCTGCTGTGGAACGACACCCGCTCGGCCGGCGCCGCAGGCGACCTCGTCGCGGAGATGGGCGGACCCCAGGAGTGCGCCGACGCCGTCGGCAGCGTGCTCGTCGCCTCCTTCACCGCCGCCAAGCTGCGCTGGCTCCGGGACCACGAGCCGGAGCGGGCACGTCGCGTGGCGTCGGTGCTGCTCCCGCACGACTACGTGTCGCGGCACCTGAGCGCCCCGGGCACCTCGGCGTTCACCGACCGCGGCGACGCGTCCGGCACCGGCTACTTCGCCACCCGCTCGGGCGAGTGGCGTCCCGACCTCGCCGAGCGGGCGCTGGGGCGTGCCGTCGCCCTCCCCCGGGTCGTGGCCCCCGGCACCGTGGCCGCCGAGACCGCCCGCGGCGCCGTGATGGCCGGGGGCACCGGCGACAACATGGGGGCTGCCCTCGGCATGGCCCTCGCCCCCGGCGACGTGCTCCTGTCGGTGGGCACCTCCGGGGTCGCCTCGACGGTGAGCGCGACCGCGGTCGCCGACGGCACCGGGGTGGTCACGGGGTTCGCGGACGCCAGCGGCGGCTTCCTGCCGATGGTCACCACCATCAACGCGGCGGGCATCCTCGACCTCCAGGCCCGCTGGCTCGGCGTCGACCACGAGGGGCTGGCCGCCCTCGCGCTCGAGTCCTCGCCCGGGGCCGGCGGGGTCGCCGTGCTGCCCTACTACGGCGGCGAGCGCACCCCCAACCGCCCCGGCGCCGTCGGCACCTGGACCGGCCTCACGCCCGCCACCACCCGCGCCGACCTCGCGCGAGCGGCGTACGAGGCCCTGCTGTGCTCCCTGGCCGACGCGCTCGACCGCCTGGTCGACGCCACGGGCGAGCAGCCCCGGCGACTGCTCCTGGTCGGCGGGGCGACCCGCAGCGCCGCCCTGCGCGCCCTCGCGCCCGCCGTCCTGGGCCGTCCCGTCACGCTCCCACCCTCGGCCGAGTACGTCGCGCTGGGGGCCGCGCGGCAGGCGGCCTGGGCGCTCTCCGGCGCGGCCGAGCCACCCGTCTGGCCGGGGCCCGAGACCACCGTCCTCGAGGCCGAGACCAACCCCCACGTCCGCGAGGTCTACGCCGACCTGCGCGAGCGCACCGCCCACTGGACCCCACCCGCACACCGCACGGAAGGCACGGCATGAGCCACCACATCGACATCCCCGCACCCACCCCCGAGGACAAGTTCTCCTTCGGCCTCTGGACCGTCGGCTGGCAGGCGCGCGACCCCTTCGGCGACGCCACCCGACCGGCGATGGACACCGTCCACGCCCTGGAGAAGCTCGCCGCCCTCGGGGCCTACGGCGTCAACTTCCACGACGACGACGTCATCCCCTTCGGCAGCGACGAGGCCACCCGGGACGCGATCATCCGACGCTTCAAGCAGGGGCTGGCCGACACGGGACTGGCCGTCACCACCGCCACGACCAACCTGTTCACGCACCCGGTCTTCAAGGCCGGTGCCTTCACCAACAACGACCGTGACATCCGGCGTTTCGCGCTCCGCAAGGTGATGCGCAACATCGACCTCGCCGCCGAGCTCGGCGCTCAGGTGTACGTCGCGTGGGGTGGCCGCGAGGGGGCCGAGTACGGCGCCTCGCAGGACACCCGGGTCGCCCTGGACCGGATGAAGGAGGCCTTCGACCTCCTCGGCGAGTACGTGACCGAGCAGGGCCACGACCTGCGGTTCGCGATCGAGCCCAAGCCCAACGAGCCGCGCGGCGACATCCTCCTGCCGACCGTCGGCCACGCGCTGGCGTTCATCGAGAGGCTCGAGCGTCCCGAGCTCGTCGGGGTGAACCCCGAGATCGGGCACGAGGAGATGGCCGGCCTGAACGCCGCCGCGGGCTACGCGCAGGCGCTGTGGCACGGAAAGCTCTTCCACATCGACCTCAACGGACAGAACGGCCCCAAGTACGACCAGGACCTGCGTTTCGGCGCGGGCAACGTCCGGGGCGCGTTCTGGGTGGTCGACACCCTCCTCGCGGGCGGCTACGACGGACCGGTCCACTTCGACTACAAGCCGGCGCGCACGGAGGACGAGGAGGGCGTGTGGGTCTCGGCCGAGGCCTGCATGCGCAACTACCTCGTGCTGCGCGAGAAGGTCAGGGCCTTCCGCGCGGACCCCGAGGTGCAGGAGGCGCTGGAGGTCGCCCGGGTGTCCGAGCTGGCCGTGCCCACCCTGGGCGGGGGCGAGGGCTGGAAGGAGCTGCTGGAGGCCGACCTGCCCGACCCCGAGGCCCTCGCGGTCCGCGGCGCGGGGTTCGAGCGGCTCGACCAGCTGGCCCTCGAGCACCTGTACGGCGTCCGCTGACCACGCAGCGCTCCGGCGCTGGCACCGAGGGGCTGCGGCGGGCCAACACCGCCGCCGTCCTCCGGGCCCTGCGCCGCTCGGGGTCCTCGACCCGCGCCGAGCTGTCCCAGCAGACCGGGCTGGCCAAGGCGACCGTCGGCGCGATCGTGGCCGAGCTCGAGGCCGTCGGCGCGGTGGCCGAGGAGGGGTCCCGGCCGGGCGTCCGCGGCCGGCCCGGTCGGCCGGTGGCGCTGCGCGGCGAGCACTTCGTCGCCCTCGGCCTCGAGCTCAACGTCGACTACGTCTCCGCGGTCGCGGTCGACCTCGCCGGCGAGGTGCGCTTCAGCGAGAGCCGAGCGGGCGGCGGAGCCGCCGACCTCCTCGCCCTGGCGCGCACCGCCCAGCGGGAGCTCGCCGACCCGGGACGCACGCTGGTGGGGATCACGGTCGCCGTGCCGGCCCTGGTGCGCAGGGACGACCGCACGGTGGCCTGGGCGCCCAACCTCGACCTCGAGGGTCCGGGGCTGGCCGACGACCTCGCGGCGATCGCGCCCGGCCGGCCGGTGCGGGTCAGCAACGACGCCGACTGCGCGGCGTACGCGGAGTCCCACCACGGCGCGGCGGTGGGCGCCGCGCACGCCCTCTACCTGACGGGCACCGTCGGCATCGGCGCCGGCATCCTCCAGGACGGAGAGCTCGTGCGCGGCGGCGCAGGCTTCGCCGGCGAGGTCGGGCACATGCCGGTCGGCAGCTCCGACGCCGTCTGCGGGTGCGGTCGCCGTGGCTGCTGGGAGGCCTCGATCGGGCTCCAGGCGATGGTGCGGGCGGTGGGGGTGCAGGAGCTCGAGACCCCGCTGCGCACCGGGGAGGCCGTCGCGGAGCGAGCCCGGACCGACCCGGCGGTCCGGGCCGCGCTCGAACGGGTCGGCCACGACGTCGGCCTCGGCATCGCGACGCTCAGCACGGTCCTCGACCCGGAGGTCGTGGTGCTCGGCGGGTACTTCGTGCCCCTCGGCGACCTCGTGCTCGAGTCGGCCCGACGCACGGTCGACGAGCGGCTCCCCTCGCCCGAGCAGGTCCGGCCCGAGCTGCGGCTGAGCACGCTCGGCATCGAGGCGGCGGCCCTCGGCGCCGCCGAGCAGTCCTTCGAGCCGGTCCTGGCCGGCCACCGCGACCTGACCGCCTGACGCGGCTCAGCCGGCGAGGGCGGTGCGCACGTCCAGCAGGGCTGACCCGAGCGCGGCCACCGGGTCGACGAACAGCGGCTCCAGGGCGATCTCCGCGGCACCGAGGAGCGTCGAGTCCGAGCCGAGCCCCGGGAGCGCGAGCGTCACCGACTCCAGGGGCGCCGGGAGCGTCCGCTCGGCGAGCCCCGCGACCACCTCGGCACGCACCAGCGGGAAGAGGGTGCGGAAGTAGCCGCCCAGCACGACCACCTGCGGGTTGAAGACGTTGACGATGCTCGCCAGCCCCTGCCCGAGGGCTGTGCCGGTGTCGCGGAGCCCGGGGGTCGGCTCGCGGAAGCCCTCGAGGACCTCGTCGAGCTGCGCCACCTTGTCGGCCGGGCAGCTGATCGCCTCGGCGATGGCGTGCGCCCCCACCTCGGTCTCCCAGCACCCCCGGTTGCCGCAGTGGCACGGACGTCCTTGCGGGTTGAACCGGAGGTGGCCGACCTCGCCGGCGTAGCCGGCCGCCCCCTCGAAGCGGCGCCCTCCGGTGATGATGCCCGCGCCGACGCCCACGTTGCCCGAGACGTAGATGAGGTCGTCGATGCCGACGCCCGCCCCGCGACGGTGCTCGGCCAGGGCGCCGAGGTCCGCGTCGTTGGCCAACGAGACCGGGATGTCCAGCCCCAGGGCCGCGAGCACGATGCCGCCGAACGACACGTCGTGCCACTCCAGGTTGGGCGCCAGCCGGATCAGGCCGTCGCTGCGGCGCACCATGCCCGGCACGCTGATGCCGATGCCGACGAGCGGCGCGACCGGCGGCACGTCGGCGACGACGCTCCGGATCAGTGCGGCCACGGACGAGCCCACCTGCCAGGCCTCGCCCTCGCCGTGCACCGGGGCCTGCGCACGCTGCAGCACCCGGCCACCGAGACCGACCCGGGCGACGACGGCGCGGTCGACTCCCAGGTCGACCGCGACGACGTACGGCCCGTCCGCGGCGATCCGGACCCCGGCGGAGGGTCGACCGGCCCCCTGGCGGACGTTGCCGACGGGCACCGCCCGCTCGGAGACCCCGAGCGACTCCAGCTCGGCCACCAGCCCGGCGATGGTGCTCCGGTTGAGCCCCATCAGGCTGGTCAGCTCGGCCCGCGACATGTGGCCCGCGCCGTGCAGGTGCCGCAGCAGGGTCCCGAGGTTGTGACGCCGTACGGCCTCCTGGTTGGTCCCGAGGCCCGAGCGCCGTGGGGAGGTCACGGGAGCGACCTAGACACCGGCCGCAGAGCGACGGCGGCGCGAGATCGCGTCGACGCTCGCGGCGAGCAGGAGGACACCACCGGTGACCAGGAAGTTGATGTAGCTCGCCTGGTTGAGCAGGCCGAGGCCGTTGGGGATGGTGGCGATCACCAGCCCGCCGATGACGGCGTCGATCGCCCGGCCGCGACCACCGAAGAGGCTGGTGCCGCCGATCACCGCGGCGCCCACGGCGTACAGCAGCTCGTTGCCGCCACCGGAGCCCGGCGAGACCTTGCCGGTGTACGACGCCGCGAGCAGTCCGCTGATCGCCGCCATCGAGGAGCAGATGATGAACGCGGCGATCTTGATGCGCGTCACGCTGATGCCGGCCCGGCGTGCGGCCTCGGCGTTGCCGCCGACCGCGTAGAGGTGCCGGCCGAACCGGGTCTTGCCGAGGATGAAGGTCCAGAAGAGCAGCAGGGCGACCACGACGGGCAGCACCCACGGGATCCCGCTGATCTCGAACAGGTCGGGGTTGGGCGCGCGGTTGGCGCTGAGCAGCGCGGTGACCCCCAGGACGACCACCGCGAGCACGGCGATCTTGATGACCACGAGGCCCAGCGGCTGGTGGACCAGGCCCCGGGCCGAGAGCGACCGGTAGCGCCACAGGGACAGCGCGGCGAACGCCAGCACGATGAGCACCGCCGCGATCCAGCCCGCGGTCAGCGGCACGTTCTTGATCGACAGGCCGCGCAGCACCGTGTCGTTGAACCGCAGCGACCCGCCGGAGCCGATGAGCTTGAGGGGGATCGCCTGGAGCGCGAGGAAGAACGCCAGGGTCACCACGAACGACGGGATGCCCAGGAAGGCGACCAGGGAGCCGATGGCGAGCCCGATCACCGCGCCGGTGGCGATGCCGGCCAGGGTCGCCGCCCACCACGTCCAGTCGTAGTCGATGAGCATCAGCGCGATGATCGTCGCCGAGGCGCCGCCGGCCACGCCGGCCGACAGGTCGATCTCGCCGAGCAGCAGCACGAAGACGATGCCCATGGCGAGCACGATGATCGAGCCGGCCTGGATCACCAGGTTGGCCATGTTGTACGTCGTCAGGAACCGGTCGTGCAGCGAGCTGAAGACGATGAACAGGAAGACCAGGCCGAGGATGGCGGGCAGGGAGCCCATGTCGCCGCCGCGCAGGCGGTCGACGTAGTCACGGGCCGAGTCGCGGATGGAGGCGGCCTGCCGGTTGTCGCTGTCGAAGCCGCTCGGGGCGGCGGCGGGCTGGGTGTCGGAGCCGACGGTCATGATGTGTTCTCCGGTCCTTCTCAGACGGTGGCCGTCGACGGGTTCTCGGCGATGCCGAGGTCCCCGGAGCGTCCGGCGGTGATGAGCTCCACGACCTGGCTGTGCGTGACGTCCTTGGCCGGCACGTCAGCGGCCACGCGGCCGAGGTAGAGGGCGGTGATCCGGTCGGCGACCTCGAAGACGTCGCCCATGTTGTGGGAGATGAGGACGACGCCGAGGCCGCGGTCGGCGAGCCGGCGGACCAGGTCGAGGACCTGCCGGGTCTGGGCGACACCGAGGGCCGCCGTGGGCTCGTCGAGGAGCACCACCTTGGAGTTCCACAGCACGGCCTTGGCGATCGCCACGGTCTGGCGCTGGCCGCCCGAGAGGCTGGCCACGCTCTGGCGCACCGACTTGACCGTGCGCACCGACAGGGACGCCAGGGTCTCGCGGGCCCGGGACTCCATGGTGATCTCGTCGAGGCCGAACCGGCTGGTCTCCTCGCGGCCGAGGAACATGTTCTCGACGATGTCGAGGTTGTCGCACAGCGCGAGGTCCTGGTAGACGACCTCGACGCCGAGGGCGGAGACGTCGCGGGGCCCGTGCACCTCGACCTTCTCGCCCTCGAAGTAGTAGTCGCCGCTGTCGCGGCCGTAGATGCCGGCGATGATCTTGACCAGCGTCGACTTGCCGGCCCCGTTGTCACCGACGAGGGCGGTCACCTGGCCGGGGTAGACGGCGAAGTCGACGTCGTGCAGGACGTGCACCACGCCGAAGCTCTTGTTGACTCCGCGCAGCTCGAGCAGCGGCTTGACCATGGATCCACTTCCGATCGGACGAGAATTGTTGTGCGAGTGATCGGTACGGCGCCCGGACCGGAGTGCGGCCCGGGCGCCGTACCGCTGTACATCTGACGATCAGGAGATGCCGGCCTCCGCGCACAGGTCGGCGAACTCGCCGGTGCACACGTCCTCGACGTTCGCGCCGCCGTCCTCGATCACGTCACCGACGTTGTCCTTGGTGATGGACTGCGGCTCCAGCAGGATCGAGGGGACGTCACGGCCGCCCTCGGTGTCCTCCGTCGTGCCGGTGGTCTCGGCCTCCTCGCCGTTGACGAGCGCGATGGCCGCCTCGGCGAGCGCGCCGGCCTCCTGCGTGGCGGACTTGTAGACCGTCATGCACTGGGTGCCGGCGAGGATGTTCTGCAGCCCCTCGGCCGTCGCGTCCTGGCCGGTGACCGGGACCTTGCCGGCCTGGCCGGCACCCTCGAGGATGCTGATGGCGGCGCCCGCGAGCCCGTCGTTGGCGGCCAGCACGCCGTCGACCTTGCCGTTCGCGGCGGTGTAGAGCTGCTGGAAGATCGTCGCCGCCTCCTCGTTGTCCCAGTCGGGGACGGCCTGCTCGCCGACGACCGTGTAGTTGTCCATCTCGTCCAGGACGCTGTGGGCGCCCTCGGAGAACAGGGTGGCGTTGTTGTCGGTGGGCGAGCCGTTGAGGTAGACGATGTTGGCCTTCTTGTCACCGAGGCAGTCCGCGAGGCCCTGGCCCTGCAGCTCGCCGACCACGGTGTTGTCGAAGGAGACGTAGTACTCCGCGGACCCGCCCAGCGTGAGGCGGTCGTAGTCGATCGTCGCCACGCCCTGCGAAGCCGCCTTCTCCTGGATCGCGGCGCCCGACTCGGAGTCGAGGCTGACGATGGCCAGGACGGTGGCGCCGTTGCCGATCATGGTGTCGGCGATCTGGGTCATCCGCTCTGCGTCGCCCTCCGCGTTCTGGATGTCGTACTCCACGCCGGCCTCCTCGAAGGCGGCCTCGAGTGCGGGCCGGTCCGCGCTCTCCCAGCGCACCGACGACTCGGTGTCGGGGAGGATGACGCCGATCCGGCCGGCCGACTCCCCTCCCCCGCCGCCGTTCTCCTCGGCGGAGCCGGAGTCGGAGTCGTCGCCGCACGCGGCGAGGGTCATGGTCAGGCCGAGAACAGGTACGAGGAACAGACTGTGCTTCCGCTTCACGCGAACCGCCTCCTAAGCGAATTCGATCGCGCGTCAGCCTGCCGTCGCCGCCAAGCTTCCGCATATATGTTGTTCGACACAACATATGCAGTGACGGCCGTCACGTCCATAGCCCGGATTGGGGTGTTGCGGGTTTGTTACCGAGCGGACCAGACCCCTCGCCGACGGGCGCCACGGCAGGCCGCGACGCACTAGTCTCCGGTCATGTTGATCCTTGCCATCATCGTCTTCGGCCTGCTGGTCGGCGGTCTCGCCCAGCTCGTGCTCGGCCGATCCATGCGCGACGTGAACTGGACCGTCGCGATCGTCACGGGCCTGCTCGGCTCGCTCGTCGGCGGACTGCTGGCGAGCCTCCTCGCCGGCGACGGCCTCGAGCTGCGCGCCAGCGGCCTCATCGGCTCCTTCGTGGGCGCGCTGATCCTCACCCTCGCGTGGAGCTGGTACGCCGGGCGGCGCGGCTCCGCCTGACCACCGGGCCGGCGCCGACCGGCCGCAGGAAGCCGCCGGAGGCGATCTGCTCGCCCGCCACCCACACGTCGGCCACGTCGGCGTCGCCGGCCAGGGCGAAGATCTTGCCCAGTGCCTCCTCGGGCGACCCGGCGTGGCGCAGGCCGATGTCCAGCGCGGTGCCGGCAGGCGGGCGCAGGCAGATCGCGTCCATCTCCTTGCCCACCGACAGGTCGCCGACGACGTCCGCGAGGCCCAGCGCCGCGGCCCCCGCCGACGTGCTCAGGTGGAGCAGGTGGCCGGGGGCCAGCGGGAGCCCGGCGTCGCCGAGCAGCCGCTGGACGAAGTAGGCCTGCAGCCCCTCCTTGAACAGCGAGAAGCCGGTCCCCGCCCCGACGTCGCACCCCAGGGCCACCCGCACCCCGGCATCCACGTGCCGGCGTAGCCGGAAGAGCCCGGAGCCGAGCGCCGAGTTGCTGCTCGGGCAGTGCGCCACCGATGTGCCGCGGGCCGCGAGCACGGCGAGCTCACCGTCCAGCGGGTGCACGTTGTGGGCCAGCACCGACCGCGGGCCCAGCAGCCCGTGCTGGTCGTAGGTGTCGACGTAGTCGGTGCGGTGCGGGAACTGGCCGTGCACCGTGGCCACCTCGGTGAGGTTCTCGTTGACGTGCGAGGTGAAGAAGGCCCCCTCCACGTCCGCCACCACGGCCGCGCACGCGGCCAGCACCGCGTCGGAGGCCGACAGCGAGAAGCGCGGCGTGACGGCGTACCGCGCCCGGCCGCGCCCGTGCCAGCGTGACGCCAGCGCCACCGCCTCGGCGTGCGCGCGCTCGGGCGTGGTCAGCAGCGGATCCGGCAGCATCCGGTCGCTCACCACCAGGCCGCTGGTCACGCGCAGCCCGAAGCGGGCCGCCTCCGTGAACAGCGCGTCGACGGCCGGGGCGAAGTGCGAGCCGAAGACCAGCGAGGTCGTGGTGCCGGCCGCCACCAGCCCGGCGACGAACTCGCCCGCGATGGTCGCGGCGTATGCCGGGTCGGCCAGGTGCTGCTCCTCGGGCAGGGCGCAGCGCTCGAGCCACTCCAGCAGCGGCATTCCGAGCGCTCCGATCACCCGCACCTGGGGGAAGTGCACGTGCGTGTCCACCAGGCCGGGCAGCAGGATCCCGGCTCGCAGGTCGATGACGGCGGCGTCCGGGTGCGCGGCCGCCACGGTCGCGAACGGGCCGCGGGCCGTGATCACGCCCTCGGACGAGACGGCCAGCCCCAGGTCGTCGTCGTACCGGAAGCCCGGGGCCGGCGTCCCGTCGGCGAAGGGATCCTGGGGGGTGTCGTAGGCGCGGGCGCGGTAGAGGACCGCGACCGACGTCATCCGTCGACCCGGTCGCGGTCGGCGACGAAGCGCCGTACGAGCGCCGTCGCCGCTCCGAGCGCGATCGAGGGCGGCGTCTTGTCGCCATCGGCGGGGTCACCGATGGGGCACTCGATGCGCGCCACCGTCGCCTCGTCGTGACCCTCCACGAGGAGCCCGGTGCGGAAGCGGGTCCACTTCGCCGCCGACCCGATGAGCCCGATGCTGCCGAGGTGCCCGCAGCGCAGCGCGGCGTCGCAGACCGCGAAGTCCTCGGCGTGGTCGTGGGTCATCACGAGCACGTGGGTGCCCGTCGGCACCGAGCCCAGGGCGAGCTCGGGCACCGGCGAGTGGTGGACCACGACGCGCGCCTCGGCGTCGTCCAGGCACGCGAGCCGCTCCGGAGAGAGCTGGTCGGCCCGCGAGTCGACGAGGTGCAGGTCCAGGTCGTGGCGGGCCAGGATCCTGGCCAGCTCGAGGCCGACGTGCCCCACGCCGAAGACGGCGACCGCCGGCACGACGGGCAGCGGCTCCAGCAGGAGGGTGACCTCCCCGCCGCAGCACTGGCGGCCGTGGTCGGTGCGGGCCTTGTCGGTGAGCCCCACCGTGAGCTGCTCCGGCGCGGACGCCGGGCTCCCGAGCAGGGCGCGGGCGCGGGTGACCGCGGTCTCCTCGAGGTTGCCGCCGCCGACGCTCCCCCACGTCGCGTCGGTCGCCACCACCATCTTGGCCCCGGCCCCGCGGGGCGCGTGCCCGCGCACCAGCGCGACCGTGACCAGCACGCCGGGACGGCGCTCGTCCCGGAGCAGCTCGACGGCCCTCACCCACTGCATCTCAGGCCTCGGCCGTGGTGTGGGCGGCCTGCTCGGACCGCGGGTGCAGCGGTGGCGCCGCCGGGTCGGGCCGGTCGGGGACGACGCCCGGGGTCCCGCGCACGACGTGGTCGGAACCGCCCCGGCGCGCGCGCTCGAGCGCCCAGAAGACCGCCTCGGGAGTGGCCGGCGAGGCGAGGTCGACGCTCGTGCCGGACGGTCCGAAGGCCGCGGCCGCCTGGCGCAGCGCCTCGCGGACGGAGAGCGCGAGCATCAGGGGCGGCTCGCCGACGGCCTTGGCGCCGTGGACGACGCCGTCCTCGTGGGCGTGCTCGAGGAAGGCGACGTGCAGCTCCCCCGGCAGCTCGCCGAGGCTGGGCAGCTTGTAGGTGCTGGCGGACTGCGTGGTCAGCCGGCCGCGGGCCGGTCCGTCGGACTCGTCCCAGCGCAGGTCCTCGAGCGTCAGCCAGCCCGCCCCCTGCACGAAGCCGCCCTCCACCTGGCCGAGGTCGACCAGCGGGGAGAGGCTGTCCCCGACGTCGTGCACGATGTCAACCCGGCGGGTGCGGTGGGCGCCGGTGAAGCCGTCGACCTCGACCTCGCTGGCCGCCACCCCGTAGGCGAAGTACTTGAACGGGTGGCCGCGCATGACCGTGGAGTCCCAGTGGATGCCCTCGGTCCGGTAGAACCCGGCCGCCCAGAGCTGGACCCGGCTGAAGTAGGCCTCGCGGACCAGCTCGTCCCAGGGCAGGCCCCGGCCGGCGTCGACCGCCGAGAGCCGGGCCATCACCTGCTCGCAGGCGTCCTTGACCGCCGCGCCGTTGAGGTCGGCGCCCGAGCTGGCGGCGGTGGCCGAGGTGTTGGGCACCTTGTCGGTACGGGTGGGCGCGAGCCGGACCCGCTCGAGGGGTACGCCGAGCGCCGTCGCCGCGACCTGGAGCATCTTGGTGTGCAGTCCCTGGCCCATCTCGGTCCCGCCGTGGTTGACCAGCACCGAGCCGTCCTTGTAGACGTGCACGAGCGCGCCGGCCTGGTTGTAGGCGGTGAAGTTGAAGGAGATCCCGAACTTCACGGGGGTCAGGGCCAGGGCCCGCTTCACGTGCGGGTGCGCGGCGTTGAACGCGGCGATCTCCGCCTGGCGGGTGGCCACGTCGCCGGTCGCGAGCACCTGGTCCCACGCGGCGACGATGCGCGAGGCGTGCCGCACCGGCTGGCCGTAGGGCGTCGACTGCCCGTCGACGTAGAAGTTGCGGCGCCGCAGCTCCACGGGGTCGAGCCCGAGCAACGGCGCGCACCGGCCCAGCACGTCCTCCACCACCATCATCCCCTGCGGACCGCCGAAGCCGCGGAACGCGGTCTGCGAGGTCTTGTGGGTGCGGGCGACCCGGCCGTGCAGGAGCACGTGCGGGATCCAGTAGGCGTTGTCGACGTGGCACAGCGCCCGCGCGAGCACCGGCTCGCTCAGGTCCAGGCTCCAGCCGCCGTCGGAGGTCAGGGTCGCCTCGAGCGCCACGAGCCGGCCGTCGCCGTCGAAGCCGGCCCGCCACTGCGCGTGGAACCCGTGCCGCTTGCCGGTCATGGTCATGTCCTGGGCGCGGCTGAGCCGGAGCCGGACCGGTCGCCCGGTCAGCGTGGCCCCCAGGGCGGCCACGGCTGCGAAGCCGTGCGGCTGCATCTCCTTGCCGCCGAAGCCGCCGCCCATCCGCAGGCACTGCACGGTCACCTCGTGGTTGGCCAGGCCCAGGACGTGGGCCACGATCTCCTGCGTCTCCGACGGGTGCTGGGTGCTGCTCTGCACGAACACCTGGCCGCCCTCGTCCACGAGCGCCAGGGAGGCCTGAGTCTCGAGGTAGAAGTGCTCCTGCCCCGCCATCTCGGTGGTCCCGCTGAAGACGTGGGTCGCGCCCGCGAGGGCGGGGCCGGTGTCGCCGCGCCTGACGACGGGGCGGCCGCCCTGGAAGCTCTCCGCCTCGATCGCCTCGGCGAGCGTGACGATCGCGGGCAACGGCTCGTAGTCGACCTCGACGGCGGCGGCGCCGAGGCGCGCGGCCTCGAGGGACTCCGCCAGCACCCAGCACACCGCGTGCCCGACGAACATCACCTCGTCGGGGAAGAGCGGCTCGTCGTGCTTGACCCCCGCGTCGTTGACGCCGGGGACGTCGGCCGCGGTGAGCACCCGCACCACCCCGTCCACCGCGAGCGCCGGGGACGCGTCGAGGCGGGTCACCCGGGCGTGCGGGTGCGGCGAGCACACCGGGTGGGCGTGCAGGACGTCGCGGGTGCGGTGCACGAGGTCGTCGGTGTAGAGCGCGTGCCCGGTGACGTGGAGGGCTGCGCTCTCGTGGGGCAGGGCGGCGCCGACGCTCATCCGGCCACCCCCTCCGGCGAGGCGGTCTCGGCCCACAGCCGGCGCAGCGCGTTGCCGAGCATGGCCGATCGGTACGCCGCGCTGGCGCGCTGGTCGTCGATCGGCGTGCCCTCGCCGCGCATCACCTCCGCCGCGGCCTCGACGGTCCCGCTCGTCCACGGGCGCCCCTCGAGGACCGCCTCGGTCGCCAGCGCCCGGACCGGCGTCGCGGCCACGCCGCCGAGGCCGATCCTGGCGCGAACCACCGTGCCGTCGACCACGTCGAGCGCGATGCCGACAGCCACGCTGGAGATGTCGTCGTACCGACGCTTGGCGATCTTCTGGAACGCGGTGAGGCCGGCGAGCGGCCGCGGCACGCGGACCGCCCGGACCAGCTCCCCGGGCTCCATCACGGTCTGCCGGTAGCCGGTGAAGAACTCGGCGAGCGGCACCTCCCGGTCGCCGTCGAGGGAGGCGAGCACGACGCCGGCGTCCAGCGCGAGCAGGGCCGGCGGCAGGTCGCCGATGGGCGACGCGGTGGCGAGGTTGCCGCCGATGGTCGCGCCGTTGCGGATCAGGGGCGACGCGAACTGCGGCCACACCTCGTCGAGCAGCGGCACCGCCCCGCCGAGCGCGGCCTCCACCTCAGTGAGCGTGAGCCCCGCGCCGATCGTGATCGGCTCGCCCGTGGAGACCTCCCGGAGCTCGGGGAGCCGGTCGACCGCCACGACGTACGCCGGACGGCGACCGCGGAGGTTGGCCTCGACGCCGAGGTCGGTCGCCCCGGCCACCACGGTCGCGTCCGGGTGCTGGCGCAGCAGGTCGAGCGCCTCGGCCAGGTCCGCGGGACGGGCGAAGGCGTCGGCGCGGGTGGTCGCCGGCGGCGGTGCCGGCCGGTCCTGCCGCCTCGCGAGGGCGTCGTCGGCCGAGGGGGCGGCCAGCGCCTCGGCGGCGTCGCGGATCGGCCGGTAGCCCGTGCAGCGGCACAGGTTGCCGCTCACCGCGTGGACGTCGAGGCCGTCACCCCGGCCCGGGCGGTAGTAGTCGGCGGCCATCGAGCAGACGAAGCCGGGGGTGCAGTAGCCGCACTGGGACCCGCCGCGGACGGCGAGCTCCTCCTGGACCGGGTGCAGGTGCTCGGGGCTGCCCAGCCCCTCGGCGGTGACGACCTCCTGGCCGTCGAGCGCGACCGCGGGGACGAGGCACGCGTTGACCGCCGTCCACCGGCTGCCGGCGTCGGGCGCGGGGCGCAGGACGAGCACCGCGCACGCACCGCACTCCCCCTCGGCACAGCCCTCCTTGGCGCCGGTCAGCCCGAGGCCCCGCACGAAGTCGAGGGCGTTGGTGTGGGCGGGCACGCCGGTGAGCGGGCGTGGACGCCCGTTGACGGTGACCTGTGGATCGGGCACGCAACCTCCCCTGGGATGCATGGTTCAGGGAGTCGCGGGCCGCCGGTTGTCCATGCCGAACGACGACCTGCCGACGTCCATGCTACGTGACCGCGGTCACGTCCGGGGGATGTCCCGGGTGCGATGTCACCGGGGCGGGTGCAGCCGCGGGTGCCGGTTGACGTCCTTGTAGAGCAGGTAGCGGAACCTGCCGGGCCCGCCGGCGTAGCAGGCCTGCGGGCAGAAGGCGCGCAGCCACATGAAGTCGCCGGCCTGGACCTCGACCCAGTCGTTGTTGAGGAGGTAGACCGCCTTGCCCTCCAGGACGTAGAGCCCGTGCTCCATCACGTGCGTCTCCGGGAACGGGATGGCGCCGCCGGGCTCGAAGCCGACGATGTTGACGTGCATGTCGTGGCGGACGTCGTCGGGGTCCACGAACCGCTGAGTCCCCCAGGCGCCCCGGGTGTCGGGCATCGGCTGGACGGCGACGTCCTGCTCGTGGGTCACGAAGGACGAGGGCGGCTCGATGCCGTCGACGCGCTCGTAGGCCTTGCGGATCCAGTGGAACGTGGCGGTGCCCCCCGCGTCGTTGCGCAGCGTCCAGCGGGCGCCCGGCGCGAGGTAGGCGTAGCCGCCCGCGGGCACCCGGTGCGCGATGCCGTCCACGCTGAGCACGACCGTCCCGTCGACGACCATGAGCACGGACTCCGCGTCGGCGTCGTCGTCGGGCCGCTCGCTGCCGCCGCCGGGCGCCACCTCGACGACGTACCAGGAGAAGGTCTCGGCGAAGCCGGACAGCGGGCGGGCCAGCACCCACAGCCGCGTGTCGTCCCAGAACGGCAGCCGGCTGGTGACGATGTCGCGCATCGTGCCGCGCGGCAGCACCGCGTAGGCCTCGGTGAACACCGCGCGGTCGGTGGTCAGCGCGGTCTGCGGCGGCAGGCCGCCACGCGGGACCCAGTAGGTCATCGGGCCACCTCTGTCACGTCGGTCCTCCTCAGCAGCCGCCCGCGCGGCGCGGCGGACAGGTCGATCGGGGTGCCGCGCAGCCAGGTCCGGCGCACGGTGCCGGTGAGCGTACGCCCGGCGTAGGCCGTCACGGGGTTCTTGTGGTGCAGCCGGGCCACGTCGACGACGAACGGCTCGTCGGGCGCGAAGACGCACAGGTCGGCGTCGACGCCGACGGCGATCTCCCCCTTGCCGGTGAGGCCCACGCGGGCGGCCGGTGCGGCCGACATCCAGCCGACCACGTCGGCCAGCGGGACGCCGCGCTCACGCGCGGTCGTCCACACCGCCGGCAGACCGACCTGGAGCGACGCGATGCCGCCCCAGTCGTCGGCGAAGTCCCCGCTGGCCTTGAGGTCGGGGGTGCTGGGCGAGTGGTCGGTGACCACGAGGTCGATGTCGCCCGACTCGAGCCCCTCCCACAGCGCCTCCCGGTTGCCGGCGTCGCGGATCGGCGGGCAGCACTTGAGCTCGGTGGCGCCGTCGGGGACCGCGTCGGCCTCGAAGTGCAGGTAGTGGGGGCAGGTCTCCACCGAGACGTCGACGCCGGCGCGGCGCGCCTCCCGCAACGCCGGGAGGGCGCCCGCCGCGCTGAGGTGGACGACGTGGGCCCGCCCACCGGCGCTCCACGCCGTCCGGAGCACCAGGTCGATCGCCCGCTCCTCGGCCGCGTCCGGGCGGCTCGCCAGGAAGCCGGCGTAGGACCGTCCGTGCTCGCAGGGCGCGATCACGTCGGCGTCCTCGGCGTGCACGAGCAGCAGCGACCCGAGCCTCGCCGTCTCGGCCATCGCGGCCGCGAGCTGGTCTGCGTCCAGGTGCGGGAACTCCGCGACCCCCGAGTCGAGCAGGAAGCACTTGAAGCCGAACACCCCGGCCGCGTGCAGCGGCTCGAGGTCGGGCACGTTGCCGGGGACCGCCCCGCCCCAGAAGCCGACGTCGACGAACACCTGCCCCTGCGCCACGGCCCGCTTGGCCTCGAGCCCCGCGAGCGTGGTGGTCGGCGGGATGCTGTTGAGCGGCATGTCCACGATCGTGGTCACCCCGCCGGCGGCCGCCGCGCGCGTGGCGCTGGCGAAGCCCTCCCACTCGGTGCGGCCGGGCTCGTTGACGTGCACGTGGGTGTCCACGAGGCCGGGCAGGAGCACCTCGTCGTCGGCGAGCTCCACGACCTCGGCCGCCTCGAGCTCGTCGTACGCCGCGACCGCGACGATGCGCCCGTCGCGGATGCCGACCGCGGCCGGCTGCTCGAGGCCACCGACGACTGCCCGGAGGGCGCGGACGACGGTGTCCGGCTCAGCTGCCACGGTAGGTCGAGTAGCCGAAGGGGCTGAGCAGGAGCGGCACGTGGAAGTGGTCGTCGCCGGTGAGGTCGAAGGCGACGACCACCTCGGGGTAGAAGGCCTCCACGTCGTGCGCCGCGAACCACGCGGCGGTGTCGAACCGCAGGCGGTAGGTGCCGGCGCCGAGGTCCCCGGGCGCGAGATCGCCGACGCGGCCGTCGGCGTCCGTCGCCGCCTCGGCCAGCGTCGCCCCGCCGGCGGACTCGAGGGTGACGCGCAGGGCCACGGCAGGACGGCCGCGGCTGGTGTCGAGGACGTGGGTGCTGAGGGTGGCCATCAGGACAATGCCTCTCTCATGCGCAGGACCGCGATCTGGGTCAGCTGGTCGATCGTCGCGGCGCGCTCGAGCTCGTCGGTGTTGTCGAGCCGGCGCCGCAGGTGCTCGAGGATGTCGCTCCCGCTGCGCCCGGCAGCGCGCACGATGAAGACGCGCCCGAAGCGCTCCTCGTAGGCGCGGTTGCCCTCCATGAGCGCGCGCGAGAGATCGGCGTCGGTGGCGTCCACGCCGGACTGCTCGCGGGTGGAGTGCTCGGCGTCGTGCTTGGCCGCGTCGGCACGCTCACCGATCCGCGGGTGCCGGGCCAGGGCCTGCTCGAGCTCGCGGTCGGAGATCGTGGCCGAGGCGGACACCATCGTGGCCTCGAGCTCACCGACGTCGTCGAAGGGGCGTGTGACGGCGAGGAAGTCGGCCCAGCGCGGCACGTCCAGCCAGGTCCGGGCCAGGCGGTAGGCCTCGTCACGCTCCATCGCGTTGAACGCCGGCAGGCCGGGCCTGGTCACGCTCATCGGTCCTCCTCCCGGAGCACGGTCGCCTCGATCAGCCCGTAGGGCCGGTCCGCGGCGATGAAGACCTCGCCGCGGTTGTCCAGCCCGAACGGCTCGAGGTCGACGAGGAAGTGGTGCTTGTTGGGGGCGACGAACGAGATCTCCGCGATCTCGGGGTGCGCCTCCAGCACCGCACGGCCCATCGCGTAGAGCGTCTCCTGGAGCGCCCGGCTGTAGGTCGTCGCGAAGGTCGCGAGCAGCAGCGCCCGCACCGCGTCGTACGTCGCGTTCCAGTCGACCTCGGCCCCGTCGGCCCGCACCTCGTCGGCATAGCGCCAGGTCGCGGTGAGCGACGTGGCCAGGATGCGGTCGTCGGCCTCCGGCAGCGTGGTGTAGTCGTCGACGAGGAAGCCCGCGAACTCCGAGCCGGTGGACTTCAGCACGACCAGGTCGGTGAGCCCCGACACGACCCGCGCCCGCTCGGCGGTCAGGTCGACCTCGGTGGTGCGGACCTCGCCCCCGCGGCGCACGAACGCGTGGTCGTGGCCCGCTCCGTCGACGGGGATCCGGTCCCACGCGTGCTCGTCGACGCGGATCGTGGCGCCGGTGGCGACGGGCGTCGCGTCCAGGAGCCGACGCGCCAGGGCCAGCGCGTAGTCCTCCGGCGAGCTGACGCCGTGCTGCTTGGCGTAGGCGAACGCGGTGTTCTTCTGGGTGTCGGTGGGCAGCACCTGCGACTGGTCGCCGTCGACGTGCGCCGCCGCGAAGTCGCCGCGGAGCGCGGTGGAGACCGTCAGGTCGCGGATCTCGTGGCGCGGGGTGTCGCGCACGATGCGGACGACCCGGCACTCGGCCTTGCCGTAGCGGTTGGGTCCCAGGACGATGCCCATGGGCTCAGCCCTCCTTCGTGGTCGGGGTGCGGTGGGCGAGCGAGGCGAGCGTCCCGGTGTCGAGGCCGCAGGCGTCGCCGACCTCGGTGCTCGAGAGGGCGCCGCAGTCGAGCCCGCGGAGCAGGTAGTCGGCCAGGGCGCGGGCGGTGGCCGGCTCGTCGAGGACGCCGGACTCCCGCCGGGCGACGTAGCTGCGCAGCCGGCCGGCGGCGGCGTCGAGCCCACCGCGGTAGAACGCGAAGGTGGCGGCGTAGCGGGTGGGCAGCTGGGCGGGGTGGAGGTCCCAGCCCTGGTAGTAGCCCCGCTCGAGCGAGCGGCGCACCAGGCGCAGGTGGTTGCGCCACGCGGCCCCCACCTGCTCCGGGGTGCCGACGGGCAGGACGTTGGTCGACCCGTCGGAGAGGCGTACGCCGGTGCCGGCCGCGGCCGCCTGCATGACCGCCTTGGCGTGGTCGGCGACCGGGTGCTCGAGGCTCTGGTGGGCGGCCGCGACGCCGAGGGAGGCGGAGTAGTCGTAGGTGCCGTAGTGCAGGCCGGTGCAGCGGCCGTCGGCGGCGTGGACCATCCGGGCGACGAGCGCGGTGCCGTCGGGACCCAGCACCGACTGGGACGTCTCGACCTGGATCTCGAACCGCAGCGACTGCGGCGCCAGGCCCAGCCCGTCCTCCAGCCGTCGCGACGCGTGCACCAGCGCCTCCACCTGGTCGACGGAGGTGACCTTGGGCAGGGTGACCACGAAGCCGTCGGGGAGCTGCCCCCGGTGGGCCAGGTTGGCGAGGAACAGCCCGAGGGTGCGCAGGCCGCGCCGCCGGCTGGGCGCCTCGAAGCTCTTGAACCGGATGCCGTGGCCCGCCGGGGCCGTCCCGTGACCGATCGCCTCCCGCAGCGCGATCGCGCTGGTCCGGACGGCGTCGTCCTCCTCCTCGTCGGGGCGGGTGCCGTAGCCGTCCTCGAAGTCGATGCGCAGGTCCTCGACGGGCTCGCGGGCGAGCTTGTCGCGGACCCGGTCCACGAGGGCCCCGTCGCCGTCGAGCACCTCGAGGAACAGGTCGGCGTGCTCGTCGACCACGCGCAGCGCCTCCGCGCCGTACGCCGGGACGAGGCCTGCGTGGAACCGGTCGGCCGGGACGTAGACCGTGTGCACGGGCTGGCGGCCCGGACGGGCACCCGGGTAGAGCCGGGCCAGGGCAGCGTCCGCCGCCTCGAGCCGCTCGTCGAGCTCGTCGGCGAGCCGGTCGAGGTCGACCCCGGTGTCCGGCCGTCCGCCACTCATGCCCGCACCCTAGTGCGGGCGACCGACGGTCGCTGCGACTTCAGTCCCCCACCACCAGCTCGACCTCGAACCCCTCGGAGTTCTCCAGGTAGAGCGCCGTGTGGTCGTCCCCGCCGGCGTGCGGGTAGCGGTCGGCGAACATCTCGTGCCAACCGTGGGCGCTGGACTCGGCGCGTACCCGGTCGAGCAGCGCGCGGTCCTCGACGGTCAGGGCGAGGTGGTTGACCCCGGGCCGCATCCGGTCGTACGGCGCGTCGACCTGGTCCGGCGAGCGCTCGAGGAACACGTAGGTCCCGTCGTCGGCCACCCACGACGTGCCGTCGGCGGCCCAGCCGAGCTCGCCGAGGAGCCACCCCCACTCGTCGGCCGCGACCTCCGGGTCGCTGACCCACAGGTCCCAGTGGTGGATCGCGCGCGCCATCAGGTGACCGGGGGGCGCTTGCGGCGCGGGCCGGGGCGGGTCGGGTCGTCGTCGGGCTCGTCGACGTCCTGCGGCACGACGATGGGCCGCAGCCGCGCCCAGCCGAAGAACACGACCGCGACCACGAGGAGCCCGATGCCGGTCCAGAGGTTGGCGTTCACCCCGCCGGTCTTGTCGGGCTCGTGCTCCCCGAGCAGGCCGGCGAGGACCAGGATCACGCCGTACAGGCCCATCAGGGCGCCGATGATGTTGCGGATGTCGAAGGCACCGGCCTTGCGGGAGCCGCTCGTGCCGTCGGACGTGGAGTCGGACATGGTGCCCCTCTCAGAAGGTGATGTTGAGGACGATGACCATCGCGAGCGCTATCCCCGCGAGCGGGAGGGTCCGCTGGTACCACGGCATGGACGCCTCGTTCGGGTCGACGAGGTCCTCGCGGGGCGTCTCGGAGTAGACGAGCCCCTTGAGCTCGGCGGCCGGCTTGGGCTCGGTGACCAAGGAGACCACCACGCTCAGGACGATGTCGACCACGAAGGCCGTCGACGCGGCCAGGAAGGCGACGCCCTGCCCGGGGAGCTCGATCAGCCCGGCCGCGGCCACCCGGTCCACCGCGACGGCGGAGAGCGTGCCGAACACGAGGCCCACCCAGCCGGCCGTCGGGGTCATCCGCTTCCAGAACATGCCGAGGATGAACGTGGCGAACAACGGCGCGTTGAAGAACCCGAACAACGTCTGGAGGTAGTCCATGACGTTGTCGTAGCCCATCGCGATCCGGGCGGTGAAGATCGCGATCACCGTCGCGGCGACCGTGGCGATCCGGCCGATCCGCAGGTAGTAGTCGTCGGAGTGGTCCTTGCGGATGTAGCGCTGCCACAGGTCGTAGGAGAAGACCGTGTTGAACGCCGAGATGTTGGCGGCCATGCCGGCCATGAACGCCGCCAGCAGGCCGGCGATCGCCAGCCCGAGCAGGCCGTTGGGCAGCACGTCGCGCATCAGCAGCAGCAGGGCGTCGTTGTACGCCACGCCCTCCCCCGAGGCCCCGCCCTCGGGGCTGCCGCCGTTCTTGAGCTCGATCATCTCGCTCACCAGGACGGCCGAGATCATGCCGGGGACGATCACGATGAAGGGGATGAACATCTTGGGGAAGGCGCCGATGATCGGCGTCTTGCGGGCGGCGGAGATGGAGTTGGACGCCATCGCCCGCTGCACCTCGACGAAGTTGGTCGTCCAGTAGCCGAAGGACAGCACGAACCCGAGCCCGAAGACGATGCCGATCACCGAGAAGAGCGGCGAGTCGAAGCCCGAGAGCGCTTGGCCCGGCCAGGACTCCAGCTGCTGGGCGGCGGGCGCCACGCCGGCGTCGGCCGGGGCCCCGTCGGCGGCCGCGGTGACCTTGTCGGTGAGGCCGTCCCAGCCGCCCACCCGGTGCAGGCCGATCAGGGTGAGCGGGAGCAGGGAGGCCACGATGACGAAGAACTGGAGCACCTCGTTGTAGATCGCCGCGCTCAGGCCGCCCAGGGTGATGTAGGACAGCACGATCGCGCCGGCCACCACGAGGGCGATCCAGATGGGCCAGCCGAGCAGGGCGTGCACGATGCCGGCCAGCAGCGCGAGGTTGACGCCGGCGATGAGCAGCTGCGCGACGGCGAAGCTGATCGCGTTGACCAGGTGGGCCCCGGTGCCGAACCGGCGGAACATGAACTCAGGGACCGAGCGGACCTTGGAGCCGTAGTAGAACGGCATCATCACGACGCCGAGGAACAGCATCGCCGGGACCGCGCCCACCCAGAAGTAGTGGACGGTCGGGAGCCCGAGCTCGGCCCCGTTGGCCGACATGCCCATGATCTCGACCGCGCCGAGGTTGGCGGAGATGAACGCGAGGCCGGTGACCCAGGCCGGCAACGAGCGGCCGGAGAGGAAGAAGTCGATCGAGTCCGAGACCGAGCGACGCGCCATGACACCGATGCCCAGGACGAAGGCGAAGTAGATGGCGACGAGCAGGTAGTCGAGCCAGGACGCGTCGATCAGCGTGTCGGATGTCAAGGATGCCTCCCGAGAGGATGTGGGCCGCCCGCCAACCTAGCCTGCACGGGGGGCGGCGCGACCACCCCTCCGGGGCAGGTGCATGAGGGCAAAGAAGTTTGAAGTTGGACCAATCCGGTCCATGGTCCGGCTCCGGACGCGGGGTGACAGCCAGCACACGTCCGCCCGTCCGGTGCGAGCGGCACCCCGGAAAGGAATCCCCATGAAGACCATGAAGACCCTCATCAGCAGCGCGGCGGTCGTGGCCCTGTCCGCTACCGCCCTGGCCGCCCCAGCCGCGGCCGACAGCCCGCGCGCGAAGGCGCTCGGCACCACCAGCATCGCCGAGGTGCTCGCCGCAGACGGCAGCAAGCTGGACAAGAACTGGAAGGACTTCGACATCCTCGAGGCGGCCGTGACCACGGTCCTGGCCGAGGACGGAGACTCCGCCGTCGCCGTGCTGGCGGACGGGAAGAAGAAGCTGACGGCGTTCGCCCCCACGGACAAGGCCTTCCGCATGCTGGTCAAGGACCTCAGCGGCAAGACGTACAAGTCCGAGGCGCGCGTCGCGACGTGGCTGGTCGACAACGTCGGCGCGGAGACGATCGAGACCGTGCTGCTCTACCACGTCGTCCCCGGGGCGCCCATCACCGCCGCCCAGGCGGTCGAGGCCGACGGCGCCGAGCTGACCACGGCGCAGGGCGGCACGATCGAGGTGAAGGTCAAGGGCAACGGCAAGCGCGCCCAGGTCGTGCTCGTCGACCAGGACCACGACGACTGGAACCCCGCGGTGAAGACCCCGGACGTCAACGAGGGCAACCGGCAGATCGCGCACGGCATCAACCGTGTGCTGCGTCCGGTCGACCTCTGACCTGACGGCCTCTCACGCAGCGGACCCCCGACGCCATCGGCGTCGGGGGTCCGTCGTGCTGTGGCCCGGTCCACCGGGGCTCACTCCCACTCGATGGTGCCCGGCGGCTTGGAGGTGATGTCGATGGTGACCCGGTTGATCTCGGCCACCTCGTTGGTGATCCGGGTGGAGATGCGCTCCATGACGTCGTAGGGCAGGCGCGCCCAGTCGGCGGTCATCGCGTCCTCGGACGTGACCGGGCGCAGCACCACGGGGTGGCCGTAGGTGCGGCCGTCGCCCTGCACGCCCACCGACCGCACCTCGGCGAGGAGGACGACGGGCATCTGCCAGATGTCGCGGTCGAGGCCGGCGCGGGTGAGCTCCTCGCGCGCGATCGCGTCGGCCTCGCGGAGCAGGTCGAGCCGGGCCCTGGTCACCTCGCCGATGATCCGGATGCCCAGGCCCGGGCCGGGGAAGGGCTGGCGCCAGACCATCGTGGACGGCAGGCCGAGCTGCTCGCCCACGGCGCGGACCTCGTCCTTGAACAGCGTGCGCAGCGGCTCGATCAGCTCGAACTGGAGGTCCTCGGGCAGTCCGCCGACGTTGTGGTGCGACTTGATGGTCGACGCCCCCGCGCCGCCGCCGGACTCCACGACGTCGGGGTAGAGCGTGCCCTGCACGAGGTACGCCGTGTCGCCGCGCTCCTCCTCCGAGAGCGACCCGAACACGCGCACCTCGGCCGCCTCGAAGGTGCGGATGAACTCACGGCCGATGATCTTGCGCTTCTCCTCGGGGTCGTGGACCCCGGCCAGCGCGCCGAGGAACTGGTCGGCGGCGTCCACGACGTCGAGGGCGTCGAAGACCTCCTCGAAGTCGCGGCGCACCTGCTCGGTCTCGCCCTTGCGCATCATCCCGTGGTCGACGTAGACGCAGGTGAGCCGGTCGCCGATCGCCCGCTGCACGATCGCCGCCGCCACGGCGGAGTCGACGCCGCCGGAGAGGGCACAGATCGCGCGGCCCCGCTCGCCGACCTGCTCGCGGATCCGCTCGACCTGCTCCTCGACGATGTTGACCATCGTCCAGGTCTGGCGGCAGCCGGCGATCTCGTGGAGGAAGTGCTCGAGGACCTGCTGGCCGTGCTCGGAGTGCAGCACCTCCGGGTGCCACTGGACGCCCGCGAGGCCGCGCGCCGTGTCCTCGAACGCCGCCACCGGGGTGACCGTGGTGGAGGCCAGGACGGTGAACCCGTCGGGCGCCGCCTTGACCGAGTCGCCGTGCGACATCCACACGTTGTGGGTGACCGGCAGGCCGGCCAGCAGGGTGCCCTCCTCGGCGACCGTGACCGGCGTGCGGCCGTACTCCCGGGCGCCGGTGTGGGCGACCTCGCCGCCGACGCCCTTGGCCATCAGCTGGAAGCCGTAGCACATGCCGAAGACCGGTACGCCGGCCGTGAAGATGCCGTCGTCGATGCCCGGCGCGCCCTCGGCGTAGACCGACGACGGCCCACCGCTCAGGATGATCGCCTTGGGCTCGCGCGCCAGCATCTCCGCCACGGGCATCGAGTGGGGGACGATCTCGGAGTAGACCCGCGCCTCACGCACGCGTCGGGCGATGAGCTGGGCGTACTGGGCGCCGAAGTCGACGACGAGGACGAGGTCGTGGTCAGGGGTGGCGGTCACCCCCGAAGGGTACCGAGTTGCCCGCCTCGCGCCGCGGCCCGCTCCGGACGTGGATCAGGGCCCGGCCTGGGAGGGAGGTTGGCCGGGCCCTGACGGTCCACGCTGTGCGGGACAGCGTCCGGACGGCACGGACCCGGCCACTGGGAGGGAGCATGACTGCCGAGTCCGTCCCCCTGCCAACGAGGCCTGCCCGAGGGGGTTACGCCCCGTGACGGGAATCCGTCGGAAACTTCCGGGCGCCTGTCCGGAGGGCCCGACCGAGGTCAGCTGACGCCCACGATCGGCAGCCGCAGGGCCCCCGGGGCGGCCTCGGGGACGACCGGGTTCTTGGGGGCGACGGGCTGGATGCGGACGTACGCCGAGCCCAGCGCGGGCCGCTCGTCGGCCTCGCCCTTGTTGGGCCAGAAGGCCATCGCCCGCTCGGCCTGCGCGGTGATGGTCAGCGACGGGTTGACCCCCAGGTTGGCGGAGATCGCGGAGCCGTCGACCACGTGCAGCCCCTCGTGCCCGTACATCCGCTGGTAGGCGTCGACGACGCCGGTCTGCGGGGAGTCACCGATCGTGCAGCCGCCGATGAAGTGCGCCGTCAGCGGCATGCCGAGCGGCTCGCCGACGCTTCCGTAGGCGCTCCTGGCCTTCATGACCCGGGCCAGCCGGCGCACTGCCTCGTAGGCAGCAGGGATGTAGGTCGGGTTGGGGGCGCCGTGACCCTGCACCGACGACATGTAGCCGATCGGGCCACGCCGACGCCACACGGTCGTGATCGAGTTGTCCAAGGTCTGCATGACCAGGGCGACCACGGTCCTCCGCGACCAGGTGTTCAGGGAGTACAGCTCCTTGAGGCCGCGTCGCTGCTTCCACAGCTCCTTGCCCCAGGTCCTCCAGCGAGGCTCGCCCTCGACCTCGTCGACCAGGACGGTGGCCAGCAACGGCATGACGTTGCGACCGGGGCCGTACCTGACGGGCTCGATGTGCGTGTGGTCGTCGGGGTGGAAGGAGGAGGTGATGGCCACACCCTCGGACCAGGCGACGGAGTCGTCGGGGGCCGTGGCGAACAGGATCGCCTCGGAGTTGGTCCGGGTCAGCACGCCCAGCCGGTCCGAGACCCCCGGCAGGGACCCCTCCGCCTTGAGCCGGTGGAGCAGGCGCTGCGTGCCGATCGCCGCGGCCGAGAACACCACCTGGTCCGCGGTGAAGGTCTTCACGGCGGTGCGGCGCGAGGCCTTCGCCTTGGTCCAGCGTGCCGTGACCTCGTAGCCACCGTCGGGCAGGGGCCGGACGTCGGTGACGGTGGTGAGCGGATGGACCACGGCACCCGCGCTCTCCGCCAGGTGGAGGTAGTTCTTCACCAGCGTGTTCTTGGCGTTGTGGCGGCAACCGGTCATGCACGATCCGCAGTCGATGCACGTGTTCCGCTCCGGACCTGCGCCGCCGAAGAACGGGTCGGCGACCCTCTCCCCCGGCGTGCTCTCCAGGCCGCCGAAGAAGACGCCCACCGGTGTCGGGTGGAAGGTGTCGCCGACGCCCATCTCCTCGGCGACCTGCTTCATGGCCCTGTCTGCCGGCGTGGTCCGGGCGTACTCCGTCACGCCGAGCATGCGCTTGGCCTGGTCGTAGTAGGGCGCCAGCTCGGCCTTCCAGTCGGTGATGTGCGCCCACTGCGGGTCGCGGTAGAAGGGCTCGAGGGGCTCGTAGAGGGTGTTGGCGTAGACCAGCGAGCCTCCGCCCACGCCGGCGCCGGCCAGGATGAAGCAGTCGTTGAGCAGGTCGATGCGCTGGACGCCGTACATGCCGAGCTCGGGCCGGAAGAGAAACCTGCTGATCTGGCCGCCGTGCTCGGGCAGGTCGGCGTCCTCGAAGCGGGCGCCCGCCTCGAGCACGCCGACGGAGTACCCCTTCTCGGTCAGCCGCAGCGCCGTGACCGAGCCGCCGAAACCGGAGCCGATGACCAGGACGTCGTAGTGGGTCATCAGGCACGTCCGAGCTTCTTGAGGAGCCGCAGGCTGGCGGTCATCACCGCGGCATGCCGCTCCTCGGAGAGGCCGTACGCCGGCCCGAGCGAGAGGCCGCGCTGGGTGCCCACCGACTGGGTCTCGGTGTAGCGCAGGATGCCCTCGGCCCCCTGGCGACGTCCGAGCCCCGACTCCCGCATGCCGCCCATCGGGGCCGCCATCGAGCCGAACGCCGCGCCGTACGGCTCGTTGATGTTGACCGTGCCGCACCGGATCCCGCGGGCGAGCTCGCGGGCGCGGGCGCCGTCGCGGCTGTAGATCGAGGCGTTGAGGCCGTAGCTGCCCTCGTTGGCGCGGGCGACCGCGTCCGCCTCGTCGTGGAACCGGTAGAGCGAGATGACCGGCCCGAAGGTCTCCTGGCCGAAGCACTCCATGTCGGGCGAGACACCCTCCAGGATGGTGGGCTCGAAGTAGTACGGCGCGAGGTCCGGGCGGGCCCGTC
The DNA here is from genome assembly GCF_003047295.1 of Nocardioides sediminis. Lineage (GTDB taxonomy): Bacteria > Actinomycetota > Actinomycetes > Propionibacteriales > Nocardioidaceae > Nocardioides > Nocardioides sediminis. The sequence continues at coordinate 238,190 of NZ_PZYZ01000002.1, read as the reverse complement.
CCCCGGCGAGCACCCGGGCACCCTTCGCCACGGCGTCGTCGACGTGCGCCTGGACGGTCTCGAGCTGACGCTGGTTGATGAGCGTCCCCATGTCGACCTCCCAGTCCAGGGAGGCGCCCAGGGTCAGCGCCTGGGTGCGGGCCACGAACCGCTCGACGAAGCGGTCGTAGACCTGGTCGGCGACGTACAGCCGCTCCATGGACACGCAGAGCTGACCGGAGTTGGGGAAGGCGCCCCGCACCGCGCCCTCGGTCGCCCGCTCGACCGCCGCGTCGTGCAGCACCAGCATCGGGTTCTTGCCGCCGAGCTCCAGCGAGCAGCCGATGAGCCGGTCGGCGCACTGCCGCGCGATCGTGCGGCCGGTGGTGGTGGAGCCGGTGAAGCAGATGTAGTCGGCGTGCTCGACGACCGGCCCCCCGATCTCGGGGCCGCCTCCGGTGACCACCTGCCACAGGTCGGCGGGGAAGCCGGCCTCGTCGAGCAGCCCGGCCGCGAGCAGGGCCGTGAGGACGGTCTGCTGGTCGGGCTTGGAGACGACCGCGTTGCCCGCCACCAGGGCCGGCAGGCCGTCGCAGAGCGCCATCGTGAAGGGGTAGTTCCACGGCGAGATGATGCCGACGACGCCCTTGGGCAGCCGGTTGACCTCGACCCGGGTGAGGCCCGGGAAGATGCCCGGCACCCGACGCGTCGCCAGGTGGTCCGGCCCGGTCCGGCCGTAGTAGCGCGCGGTGAGGGCGATGTGCGCGACCTCGAGGTAGGCGTCCTTGCGGGCCTTGCCCGACTCCAGGACGACGAGGTCCATGATCTCGGCCTGGCGGTCCAGCACGAGGTCGTGCAGGCGCAGCATCGTCGCTGCGCGCTCCTCGACCGGGGTCCGCGCCCACACGGCCTGCGCGCGCCGGGCCCGCTCGAACGCCTCCGCCACGTCGGCCGGGCTCGACTGCGGCACGTGGGCCAGCGGCTGGCCACCGAGGGGCGACGTGTGCGGCACCGTCCGACCGGTCGTGCTGACCAGGCGTCGGGTCAGGCCCGCGACGTACTCCGGCTCGAGGGCGTACGACGCCCGCGGGTCGTGCTCGGGGTCGTGCGGGCCGTCCACCAGCGGGTCGGAGGCAGGGGTGTGCTCGCTCATGGGCCGAGGGTAGGTCGCGGTTCCGGGTCTTGCTACCCGTTGGTCACATCGTCCCGGCATTTGACATGTGCCATCGGTTTGTCAAGCCGCAGGCATGGCTCGAAATTTTCTTGACCGAATGTTCTTGAACGACCAGTCATCAATCTCTAGAATGGACCCATGGGACGCAACCGCAGCTTCGACGAGGCCGACGTGATCTCGCGTGCGTCGGCCGCCTTCCTGCGCGCCGGCTACGAAGGGACCTCGGTGGAGGAGCTGGTGGAGGCCACCGGCCTGCACCGCGGAAGCCTCTACCAGGCCTTCGGCAGCAAGCGCGGCCTGTACGTCGCGTGCCTGCGCGGCGCGCTCGACACCCGGCCCGGCGACGAGACGACCACCGACCTGGTCCTGGTGTCCCTGCTCGAGCTCGCCCCGCGCGACGACGAGGTCCGTGGCCTGCTCCGCGACCACCTCGCACGCGAGGCGATCACCCCCGACCACCTCGGCGCCCGGCTGCTGGCCCGCGCCCTGATCTCCCCCCAGGAGGACTGATGCGCAACACCCTCACCATCGACCACGACACCCTGGTCGTCGAGCCCGTGGGCCTCGACAAGCTGTGGGGCCTGCACCGGCGGATCGAGGTGCCGCTGCACCAGGTCCGCGGCGCGACCTACGACCCGGGGGCGGTCCACGCGGGCAAGGGCCTGCGCGCTCCCGGTCTGGCGCTGCCCGGCGTCAAGTGGGTCGGCACGTTCCACAAGGACGGCGACAAGTGCTACTGGAACGTGCGCGCCGGCGGCCAGACGATCGTCGTCGAGCTCGGCGAGGGCGCGCCCTTCGCCCGCCTGTACCTGACGGTGGGCGACGCCCGCGCGGTGGTGGACCGCCTCAACGCCGCGGTGACCGCCTGAGCCCTCGGAGGGATCAGCCGTCGACGACGACCTCGACGCGCTGGAACTCCTTGAGGTCGGTGTAGCCCGTGGTGGCCATCGAGCGACGCAGCGCCCCGATCAGGTTCATCGTGCCGTCGGCGACCCGGGAGGGACCGAAGAGGATCTCCTCCATCGAGCCGACCGGGCCGAACTCCACGCGCTGGCCGCGCGGCAGGTCGGGGTGGTGCGCCTCGCCGCCCCAGTGGAAGCCGCGTCCGGGGGCGTCGGTGGCCCTGGCCAGCGGGGACCCGACCATGACCGCGTCGGCCCCGCAGGCGATGGCCTTCGCGACGTCGCCGGACCGGCCGATGGAGCCGTCGGCGATCACGTGGACGTAGCGGCCACCGGACTCGTCGAGGTAGTCGCGGCGCGCGGCCGCGACGTCGGCCACGGCCGAGGCCATCGGGACCGCGATGCCGAGCACGGTGCGCGTGGTGTGGGCGGCACCGCCGCCGAAGCCCACGAGCACGCCGGCCGCGCCGGTGCGCATGAGGTGCAGGGCCGCCTGGTGGGTGGCGCAGCCGCCGACGATGACCGGCACGTCGAGCTCGTAGATGAACTCCTTGAGGTTGAGCGGCTCGCTCTGCGAGGAGACGTGCTCGGCGCTCACCGTGGTGCCGCGGATGACGAACATGTCGACGCCGGCGTCGACCACGGCCTTGGCGAGCTCCTTGGTGCGCTGCGGGGAGAGGGAGCCGGCGACGGTGACGCCCGCCTCGCGGACCTCCTGCAGGCGCGCGGTGACCAGCTCGGCCTTGATCGGCTCGGTGTAGATCTCCTGCATGCGCCGGGTGGCGTCGCTGCCCTGCAGGCCGGCGACCTCCTCGAGCAGGTCGGAGGGGTCGTCGTACCTCGTCCACAGTCCCTCGAGGTTGAGCACGCCGAGGCCGCCCAGCCGACCGAACGCGATCGCCGTCGCGGGCGACATCACCGAGTCCATCGGGGCCGCCATGACGGGCAGGTCGAAGCGGTAGGCGTCGATCTGCCAGGCGGTGCTGATCTCCTCGGGGTCGCGCGTGCGCCGAGAGGGCACGATCGCGATGTCGTCGAAGGAGTAGGCGCGGCGGGCGCGCTTGGCTCGGCCGATCTCGATCTCAGTCACGCCCGCAGCCTATCGGCCGCGCCGCCCCCGCCTCCCCCGCCTCGTGGCACGATCGCCGCCATGCCCAGCGACCCCAGCAGCCGGCCCGACGACAAGCCCGGGAGCGAGCACACGAGCGCCGTCGGCGGCGCCGACGGCGAGCTCGACGAGCGCCTCTCCCGCGAGCTCGACGTCGTCAACGCCGCCGCGACCCCCGGCATCGCGGCCGCCGAGGAGCTCACCGTCCGGATCACCGACGAGGCCGGCGACCTCGTCGCCGGGATCAGCGGGTGGACCTGGGGAGTCGCGGCCGGGATCGCGATGACCTGGGTGCGCGCCGACGGCCGCGGGACGCGCCTCGGCGCGCGGCTGCTGACCGACTTCGAGGCCGAGGCGCTGCGCCGCGGGTGCACCCACGTCTTCGTCACCTCGTTCACCTTCCAGGCACCGGCGTTCTACGAGCGCCACGGGTACGTCGAGTTCGCCCGGTGGCAGGACGTGCCGCGGGCCGGCGAGGCCGACGTGCACCTGCGCAAGGACCTGCCCGGCCTGCGGGTCTGACCTCCACACGCATGGTCAAGAAATCTCCACGCTTTTCCACATGGACTTCCACAGGTTGTGGAGATATGGTCGGAGTCTCCACCCGACGAAAGGTTCCTCCGATGCTCAAGCGCCACCTCGCCGGCCCCCTGGCCGGAGCTCTCGTTGCCACCGCCCTCGCGACGGCCCCCCTCGCCCCCGCCCAGGCCCAGCAGGCAGGCACCGATAGCCTGGCCGCGCTGCTCGCTGCGGACGGCCAGAAGCTGGACAAGAACTGGAACGACTTCGACATCGTCGAGGCCGCCGTCCTGACCGTCGCCGGCGCCAAGTCCGACACCCCGCTGCTCGCCCTCACCGACGGCAAGAGGCGGCTCACCGCCTTCGTGCCCACGGACAAGGCCTTCCGCACGCTGGTCGAGGACCTCACCGGCACGGCCCCCAAGAGCGAGAAGGCGACCGTGGACGCCATCCTCGCGACGTACGACGTCGACACGATCGAGACCGTGCTGCTCTACCACGTCGTCGCCGGCAAGACGCTCACCTCCAAGAAGGTGGTCCCGGCCGCCAAGAAGGGCACCAAGCTCACCATGGCCTCCGGCGGGACGGTCAAGGTCAAGCTCAAGAAGGGCAAGGTCGTCCTCGTCGACAAGGACAAGGACGCCCGTGACGCCCGGGCCATCCCGAAGTTCCTCGACCTCAACAAGGGCAACCGCCAGGTCGCCCACGGCATCGACCGGGTCCTGCGCCCGATCGACCTCTGAGCCCCACCTGACCAGACGGCCGTGCCCGGGTCCCTCCCCCGGGCACGGCCCGTCGCACGAACAGGACCGCACGAACAGGACCGCACGAACAAGGACGAGATGACGGCCTCCCTCTCCATCGGCGAGCTCGCGGCGCGCACCGGCGTCGCTCCCTCCACCCTGCGCATCTGGGAGGAGCGCCACGGCTTCCCCGTGCCGTCCCGCCTCGGGTCGGGCCACCGCCGGTACGCCGAGGCGGACGCCGCCGTGGTCGCCGAGGTGGCCCGCCTGCGCGACTCCGGGATGCGGCTCGAGGCCGCGATCACCGCCGCTCGCCGCGAGGCCGAGCACCAGGCCCAGGTGGCCGGCGGTCCCCGCCCCCGCTCGGTCCACGCCGAGCTGCTCCGCCGCGACCCCTCGCTGCCGGTCCACCGGTTGCGCAAGCGCACCCTGGTCGCGCTGTCGCACGCCATCGAGGACGAGTTCTGCGCGCGGGCGCGTGACGCCCGCCTCTTCGGCCTCTTCCAGCGCCCCGAGCACTTCGCCCCGTCCCGGGCGCGCTGGCGCGAGCTCGCCCTGCTCGCGCGCTCGACCTACGTCTTCGCCGACTTCCCCGAGGACGTCCCGTCGGACGGCGGGGACGGCATCCACCTGGTGAGGCTGGAGGCGCGGTCCCCCCTCCTGCGCGAGTGGGCCGTGGTCTGCGACTCCACCGAGGCGCCGATCGTGCTGACGGCGTGGGAGGTCCCCGGACAGGTCGGGACCCCCCAGCCGCACCGGGTCTTCGAGACGACGTGGAGCATGGACCCCGGGCTGGTCCGGGACGCGGCCCGGGTGTGCGCCGGCGCCGCCGCGGGGACCCCCGACGGATCCCGCCTCGTCGCCGAGCTGGCCGCCGAGCCGCCCGGCGTGCCGGCCGACCCGGCGCTCGCGGCCGCGTTCTTCAACCGGGCCGTGGCCTACCTCGACCGGGGCTGAGCGCCGGCGGACCGGTCAGGCGCCGGTGTAGTTGGGCGCCTCGACCGTCATCTGCACGCCGTGCGGGTGGCTCTCCTTGAGCGAGGCCGAGGTGATCCTCACGAACCGGCCCTTGTCCTGCAGCTCGGGCACGGTGCGGGCGCCGACGTAGAACATCGACTGGTTGAGGCCGCCGATGAGCTGGTGGGCGACCGCGCCCAGCGGCCCCCGGTAGGCGACTTGGCCCTCGATGCCCTCCGGGACGATCTTGTCGTCGCTGGCGACCTCGGCCTGGAAGTAGCGGTCCTTGGAGTAGGACTTCTTCCCCCGGCTGGACATCGCGCCGAGCGAGCCCATCCCGCGGTAGGACTTGAACTGCTTGCCGTTGACGAAGACCAGCTCGCCGGGCGACTCCTCGCAGCCGGCGAGCAGCGAGCCGAGCATCACCGCGTCGGCGCCGGCGACGAGGGCCTTGGCGATCTCGCCCGAGTGCTTCATGCCGCCGTCGGCGATCACCGGGACACCCGCCGGCTTGCAGGCCAGGGAGGCCTCGTAGACGGCGGTGACCTGCGGGACGCCCACGCCGGTGACGACGCGGGTGGTGCAGATGGACCCGGGGCCCACGCCGACCTTGACCGCGTCGGCGCCGGCGTCGACGAATGCCTGGGCGCCCTCGCGGGTCGCGACGTTGCCGCCGATCACCTGGACGTGCCGGGTGGCGGGGTCGGTCTTGAGGCGGCGGACCATGTCGAGCAGCAGGTGGACGTGGCCGTGCGCGGTGTCCGCGACGAGGACGTCGACGCCGGCCTCGACCAGCGTCGTCGCCCGCTCCCACGCGTCGCCGAAGTAGCCGATCGCGGCACCCACGAGCAGGCGCCCGTCGGCGTCGTACGACGCGTGCGGGAACTGCTCGCCCTTGACGAAGTCCTTGACGGTGATGAGACCGCCGAGACGACCGTCGGCGTCCACGAGCGGCAGGCGCTCGCGCTTGTGCGCGCGCAGCAGCGCGGTCGCCTCGTCGCGGGAGATGCCGACCGCGCCGGTGATGAGCCCCTCCGCGGTCATCACCTCGTCGACCTTGGTGGTCGCCCACTCCGCGACCGGGGTGAAGCGCAGGTCGCGGTTGGTGATGATGCCGAGGAGCCGGTTGTCCAGGTCGACCACGGGGAGGCCCGAGACGCGGTACTCGCCGCAGATCCGGTCGAGCTCCTCCAGCGTCGCCTCGGGACCGATGGTGACCGGGTTGGAGATGATGCCGGTCTGGGTCCGCTTGACGAGGTCGACCTGGTAGGCCTGGTCGGCGATCGAGAGGTTGCGGTGGAGGACGCCGAGGCCGCCCTCGCGGGCCATCGCGATGGCCATCCGCGACTCGGTCACGGTGTCCATCGCCGCACTGACCAGCGGGACCCGGAGCGAGATCTCCCGGGTCAGGCGGCTCGTGGTGTCGATGTCGTCGGGCGCCAGGTCCGACTCGCCCGGCAGCAGGAGCACGTCGTCGTAGGTGAGGCCGAGGGCCGCGAACTTCTCCGGGATCTCCACCCCACCCATCCTACGGGCCGTCAGCGACGCGCCCCCTCCAGGTCTCGCAGCGGGACGCGCACCGTGAGCCTGTCCCCGGACATCCTGATCCGCCCCCGCAGGCCCGAGCCGAGCACCATCGGCAGCACGGCCTGGTTGTCGGCGTCGGTGACGAGCACCAGCTCGTCGTCGCCGAGCCCGGCCGCGGCCCGGGCGGCCTCCAGGAGCAGGCGCGAGCCGATGCCGCGGCGCCGCCACGCCGGGTCCACCTCCAGGTGCAGGTGGCGGCACCCGGGCGACACCATCTCGGCCAGCACCGCGCGACCCACCGTCGTACCGTCCACCATCGCCGAGACCCCATGGCTCGACGCGACGAACTGGGGCGTGGCCCCGGCGCCGAGGCGCCGTCCTGGCTCCGGCACGGACATCCCCGACCGGCTGCAGGCCAGCACGTCGCTGACCAGGTCGGCCAGCGCCGTCCCCCGGGCGTGCTCGCTGGCGGTGAACGGCGCGCGCCGGTGCACCAGCACCGACACGTCGCCGACGGTCATCTCCATCGAGTCGTGCGGGTCACCGGACGCCAGCAGCTCGGCCTCGGCGTCGAAGAGCTGCGCCACCACCTCGGGGAAGCGCGCCGGCTGACCCAGCACGGCCCGCGCCGCCGCGACGTAGCGCGCCGGCTGGTCGACCAGCGCGGCCTCGGTGCACGGGTGCGACACCACGGCCTGGGCCCCGGAGCGCTCGACCAGGCCCGCGATGTCGTCGACGGTCCAGCCCTCGGGCACCTCGAGCACCAGCTCGTCGGTCACCGACTCGATCCCCGGGAACACCTGCAGGCCCAGGATGTTGACGCCCGCGGCGCCGCACTCGCTCGCCAGCGTCGCGAGCGCGCCGGGCCGGTCCGGCAGCGTCGTCCGCACTCTCCACAGCATCTGGCGCCTCCCCCTCGTGTCGTCGTTGCCGCGACCATCGTGCGGCGCCCGTGTTGCGGGTCGGGGGCAAGCGTGTTTCGGTGACGAAAACCCTGCGTCGCCGGCGTGCGGCGTCCGCTCGGGGGTCCCTGCGACGCACCCGCTCCCGCACAATGGCCGCACTGTGTTCACCGGACCCGTGTCGCCCGCGCGCCTGACCGTCTGGGTGGCTGCGGTCGCGGCCGTGGTCGCGCGCTACCCGTCGGCGATGTGGCCGCTGCGCCCCGACGAGGCGGGCTTCCTGCTGGTGGCCCGGACCTGGCGACCGGCGCCGGACAGCGTGTACGGCACCTACTTCGTCGACCGTCCCCCGGAGGTCATCGCGCTGGTCCGGCTGACCGACTGGCTCGGCGGCCCCTACGCCCTGCGGGTGCTGGCCACCGTGGGCATCTTCACCCTCGTCCTGCTGTCGGCGGCGACCGCACGGCGTCTCGCGTCGTACGCCGCGGGGCTCTCCCCCGACCGGACCGACCGGGTGGCCGCGTGGACCGCCGTCGCGACGGCGGCGCTGGTCAGCAACACGGGCTTCGACGCGGTGACCGCGAAGGGCGAGCACCTCGGCATCCCGCTCGTGATGGGGTCCTGCTGGCTGGCCCTGGCGGCCCTCGAGCGCACCTCGGTCCGCCTCGCCCTGGCCGCCGGGCTCGTCGCGATGCTCGCCGTGGGGCTCAAGCAGAGCCTGGTCGGCGGCCTGGTCTTCGGCGCCGTGCTGCTGGGCGCGGCCGCGCTCGCCGACCGCGGACAGCAGCGCACCACCCACCTGCGCCTGGCCGCCGGCGCCGCGGCGGGCGCCGCGGTGCCCGTGGTGGCGACCGTCGTCTGGGCCGTCGTCGCCGGGGTCGACCTCGGCACCCTCTGGTACACCGTCGTGGGCTTCCGGTCCGACGCGGCCGCGGTGCTGGCCGCCCAGCCGAGCGAGGCCCTGGAGCGCCGGGCGTTCGAGATGTGGCTGCTGGCGACCGAGGGCGGGGTCACGTTCCTGGTCGCGTGGTTCGTGCTGCACCTGCCGCCGCTGCTGCGCCGGATGCCGGTCGCCACCAGCGCGGTCGCCGCCATGCTGCTGGTCGACCTGCTGGCCCTCGTGCAGAGCGGCAGCTGGTGGAAGACCTACCTGGTCGCCCTCGTGCCCTCGGTGGCGCTGGCGACGTGCCTGCTCCTCACGGTCGAGCGACCCTCCTCCCAGGTCTCCTGGCGTCGCGCGGTGGCGTCGGTGACGCGGGCACTGGTCGTGCTCAGCGTGGTCACCAGCACGGTCTCGCTGTACGTCTGGTGGCACATCACCGGCGAGGACCACCGTCCGGTCGGGTACTACACGGGCGAGGCCATCGGCCGCGCCGCGCGCCCGGGCGACACCCTCGTCGTGTACGGCGGTCGGCCCGACATCCAGTGGGCGAGCGGGCTGCGGTCGCCGTATGAGCACCTCTGGTCACTGCCGATGCGCACGCTGGACCCGGGGCTGACCGACCTGCGGGAGCTCCTGACCGGGCCGCGGGCCCCGACGTGGTTCGTGGAGTTCACCGTCCTGGACACCTGGAGCGAGAGCGGGACCGAGCGGATCGGCGAGGAGCTCCTCGAGCGCTACGAGTACGTCGCGACCCTGTGTGGGGAGTACCGCGTCTACCACCTCAGGACGCTCGAGGACCCGGTGATCGAGAGCCGCTGCGGCGAGCCCTGGCGCGGCGGGCTCGCCTCCCTGCGCGACTGACGCGGGCGGCGCACCCGCCCGCGACAGGCCGAAGGCCGCCGCCTCCCGAGGGGAGACGGCGGCCTTCGCGGTGCTGCGGTGCCCCGGAGGGCGAGGGCTCAGTGGCCGTGGCCGTGGCCGTGACCGGCCGCGGCGGGCTCCTCCTCCTCGGGCTTGTCGACGACCAGCGTCTCGGTCGTGAGCAGCATGCCCGCGATCGAGGTGGCGTTGACCAGCGCGGAGCGGGTGACCTTGACCGGGTCCAGGACGCCCTGGGCGACCAGGTCGCCGTACTCGCCGGTGGCGGCGTTGAAGCCGTTGCCGACGCCCAGCTCGCGGACCTTGGTGGTCACGACGTAGCCGTTGTCGCCGCCGTTCTCGGCGATCCAGCGCAGCGGCTCGTCGGCGGACTTGCGCACGATGCGCACGCCCACGGCCTCGTCACCGGTGAGGCCGAGGTCGTCGGAGAGGACCGTGACGGCGTGGATCAGCGCGGAGCCACCACCGGGGACGATGCCCTCCTCGATCGCGGCGCGGGTCGCGGACACGGCGTCCTCGATGCGGTGCTTCTTCTCCTTGAGCTCGACCTCGGTGGCGGCGCCGACCTTGATCACGCACACGCCCCCGGCCAGCTTGGCCAGGCGCTCCTGGAGCTTCTCGCGGTCCCAGTCGGAGTCGCTGTTCTCGATCTCGGCCTTGATCTGGTTGACGCGGCCCTCGACGGCGCCGGCGTCGCCGGCACCCTCGATGATCGTGGTGTCGTCCTTGGTGACCACGACGCGGCGGGCCTGGCCCAGCACCTCGAGACCGACCTGGTCGAGCTTGAGGCCGACCTCGGGGGCGACGACCTGGCCACCGGTGAGCACCGCGATGTCCTGCATCATCGCCTTGCGGCGATCGCCGAAGGCGGGGCTCTTGACCGCGACGGCGTTGAACGTGCCGCGGATCTTGTTGACGACCAGCGTCGAGAGCGCCTCGCCCTCGACGTCCTCGGCGAGGATGAAGAGCGGCTTGCCGGCGGCGATGACCTTCTCCAGCAGCGGCAGGAGCTCCTGAATCGAGGAGATCTTGCCCTGGTGCAGGAGGATGTAGGCGTCGTCGAGGACGGCCTCCATGCGCTCGGGGTCGGTGACGAAGTAGGCCGACAGGTAGCCCTTGTCGAACTGCATGCCCTCGGTGAACTCCAGCTCGGTGCCCATGGTGTTGGACTCCTCGACGGTGATCACGCCGTCCTTGCCGACCTTGTCGAAGGCCTCGGCGAGCAGGTCGCCGATGTGGCTGTCGCGGCTGGAGATCGTCGCGACCGACGCCATGTCCTCCTTGGACTCCACCTCGCGGGCGGCCTCGCGCAGCGCGTCGCCGACGGCCTCGGCCGCGGCGTCCATGCCGCGCTTGAGGCCCATCGGGTTGGCGCCGGCGGCCACGGCACGCAGGCCCTCGTGGACCATCGCCTGGGCGAGCACGGTCGCGGTGGTGGTGCCGTCGCCGGCGACGTCGTTGGTCTTGGTCGCGACCTCCTTGGTGAGCTGCGCACCGAGGTTCTCGAAGGGGTCGTCCAGCTCGATCTCACGCGCGACGGTCACACCGTCGTTGGTGATGGTCGGGGCGCCCCACTTCTTGTCCAGCACGACGTAGCGGCCCTTGGGGCCGAGCGTCACCTTGACGGCGTTGGCGAGGGCGTCGACACCGCGCTCGAGGGCGCGGCGGGCGTTCTCGTCGAACTCCAGGATCTTGGGCATTCAGGTGCTCCTAGGAAGGTGGTGGAACGAAAACCGCCCGGACGTCATACGTCGAGCGACCCGAGGGTCGACTCACGTATGACGTCCGAGCGAGAGATCAGGAAACGACGGCGAGGACGTCGCGGGCGGAGAGGATGAGGTACTCGGCGCCGGCGTACTTGACCTCGGTGCCGCCGTACTTGCTGTAGATGACCTTGTCGCCGACCGCGACGTCGAGGGGGACGCGGTTGCCGTTGTCGTCGATGCGGCCGGGGCCGATGGCCAGGACCTCGCCCTCCTGGGGCTTCTCCTTGGCGGTGTCCGGGATGACCAGGCCGGAGGCGGTGGTCTGCTCGGCGTCGAGCGGCTGGACGACGATGCGGTCCTCGAGGGGCTTGATGTTGACCGACACTTCGGATCAACCTCCACTTTCCACGTTTGTCGAGACGGACTCGAGAGCGATTGCTCTCGCACGTTGGGGCTTGCTCTGCCGCACGCCGTCGCGGGGGTCGTACGTCGTCGCAAGCACTGGCACCCTCAGGGCGAGAGTGCCAAGTCAGACGCTAGCACTCCCCCCAATCGAGTGCTAGCCGGTCCGTCAGACGAATGCGCCCTGCACCACCAGGGCGCGCGCCGTGCGGGCGCCGGGTCGGCCCTTCGCCCCTCCCTGGAGCCTCCCCTCGAGGCGGGTGCGGATGTCCAGCTGGCCGGTCTCCCGGTCCTCGGGCACCTCGAAGACCACGACCTGCGGGTCGAGCGGGTCGGGCTGGGCGCCGTCCGGGAGGAGGTCGTTGGCCGCGAACACCCTGGTGGGTTCCGCGAAGCCGAGCGCATACGTCGTCCAGGTCCTCCCGGGCGCCGTGGCCTCGTAGGTCCCGCGCCGCCCCTCGAAGGCCGTCGGCGCACCGGGCACGACGGTCACCACCAGCCACCGCGAGCCGTCCGGCGCCCAGCCCAGGCCGGCGACGTAGGAGCGCGTCACGGAGGACCGCACGAAGCAGCCCGACGTCGCACCCTCCACGGCGGAGGCGCCCGTGCTCCACAGCTGGTCGCCGCACGGCGCCCCGGGGGCCGGGAAGGGCGCGTCGTAGAGCGGCGCCGCGTCCCCCGTGGTGACGTCCGCGGTGGCGGCGTCGACGGTCTGCGTGACGCCGTCGTAGGTCATCTCGAGGGTGACCTCCTCGGCGTCCTCCGGGACGGCGACGTACTGGCGGCGGGCACCCGGATCGACCTGCGACCCGTCAGCCCAGCCGGCGAGGGCGGGCAGCTCCCAGCTCTCGTCGTCGGCCAACAGGGTGAACTCCGGGTCCACCAGCGAGGCGTCGGGCAGCCGGTCCACCGGCACGACGTCCTCGGTGTCGCGCAGCTCGACCTGGATCCCGAGGAACCGTCCCTCCACCGTGCGCTCCCCGTCCTCCACGCTGTCGACCGGCTCGGTCAGCGTCACCTGCAGGCGACCCCACGGGACCCGCACGTCCGTGCTCCGCCCGACCAGCACGCCGTCGACCGGTGGCGCGACGAGGGTCCCCACCGGTGCGGTGGAGGCGTCGGGCTCGGAGCGGGAGAGCCAGATGCCGGTGCCGGCCAGCACACCGATCAGCAGCACGGGCAGGAGGACGACCACAAGCTTGCGCACGGGGACGAACCTGCCACGTCGGGGCGCTCCAGCGACACCGACCCGCCTGAGAGGATGGCGCCGTGGACCTCGAGACCCTGGCCTGGCTGCAGACCGATGCCGGCCGGCGGCTGCTGGAGGAGGCGACGCACGCATGGGTGGATCATGGCGGTGACCCGGTCCGCAGCGCGACCGCGGTCCGCCGGATGGAGCCGGACCCCGACCGTGCCGCCGCCGCCACGACCCAGGTGCAGCTGCGGGCGCGGGCGGTGGCCAAGTTCGGCGACCTCGCGCCGTCCATGTTCTTCACCCCCGACGCGCTCGAGCAGGCGACCCGGTTCCGCGTGGCCGAGCACCGTGCCGCCCGGCTGGCCGCCGCCCGCCCGGAGAGCGTCATCGACCTCGGCTGCGGGATCGGCGGCGACCTCCTCGCATTCGCACGCGCCGGCCTCACCGCTGCCGGCGTGGACCTCGACCCGGTGCGGGTGGCCGTGGCCCGGGCCAACCTCGACGCCCTCGGGCTGCCGGGTGCCGTCCAGGTCGCCGATGCCACCACCGTCGACGCGCGCGCCTTCGGGGCGGCGTACGCCGATCCCGCCCGTCGTGGGGCGCGTGGCCGGGTCTTCGACGCCGAGGGGTGGACCCCGCCCTGGCCCTTCGTGCTCGACCTGCTCACCGGGACGGCCGTGGTCAAGGTGGCGCCGGGCATCCCGCACGACATGCTGCCCGGGGACGTCGAGGCCGAGTGGGTCAGCGACGCCGGGGAGGTCAAGGAGGCCGCGCTGTGGTCCCCGCGGCTGGCCACGACGCGGCGCCGCGCCACCGTGATCGGCGCCGGTGGGCTGGCCACCCTGACCGACGAGGACGACCCGTACGCCGGACAGCCGCGCCCGGTGCGTCCCGTCGGCGCCTACCTCTACGAGCCCGACGGGGCGGTCATCCGGGCCGGCCTGGTCACCGCGGTGGCCGCGGGTGTCGGCGGGGGCCTCGTGGACGAGCACATCGCCTACGTCACCGCCGACGACGCGTTCCACTCCCCCTTCGCGCGCTCCTACCGGGTCCTGGAGGAGCTGCCCTACCGGGAGAAGCAGCTGCGGGCTGCCCTGCGCGAGCGTCGGATCGGGCGGCTGGCCATCAAGAAGCGCGGTGTCGACGTCGTGCCCGAGCAGCTGCGCAAGCGGCTGTCGCTGTCCGGCGACCGCGAGGGCACCCTGGTGCTGACCCGGGTCGCCGGCACCGGGACCGCCCTGCTGGTGGAGCCGGTCTAGCAGCCGCGCCGCTCGACGCCCGCCACCTCGACGGGCAGGCGGCCCGGCGCGCGGGCGCGGCCGAGCAGCACGTCGACGAGCGCGGACATGGCCCCCGGGGTGTCGCCGTAGGTCGCCAGCCGCACCGGTGCCGACACGCTCCCCAGCACGTACGGCGTGTTGGTCGCCACCGCCACCTCCCCGTCGTACGTCGCGTCCTGGAAGCCGGTGAACCCGATGCTGGTGCCCGCCGCCAGGCGGGCGTCCTCGGCAGCGGTCCACCGGGCGAGGGCCGCGGTCCGACGACGCTCGCGTGCCTTCCAGACCGCGCGACGCCGCTCGTAGGCCTTCGCGCGCTCCTTCTTCGCGCGCTTCGGCGCGGGCTCGGCCCTGGTCAGGTCCGCCGGGGCGGCCCGGCGGATGAGGACCTCGAGGCCGGCCGCGCGGGCGGCGCCGGAGAAGTTGGCGACGGCGACGGGGTCACCGACGGGCGTGACCGAGGAGCCGACGAGCCGGCCCTCGCACGCACCGGCCACGTTGGTGATCGCCGCGGCGCTGAGCGCACGGGAGGCGGCCCGCCCGGACCCCGGCGGACGACCGCGGCGCCGACCGGGGGTCGCCTGCGAGTGCAGGAGCAGCGCGACCATGCGCGCCGCGGCCTGCTCGAGCCGACGCCGTGGGAGCGTGCCGGCGCGGACGGCGCGGACGATGCCGGCCCGGGCGGCGTCCGGGGACGGCGGCATGAGGAGCACGTCGTTGCCGGCCCGGAGACCCTGCACCGCGGAGCGCGCGGCGTCGTACCGCCGCTGGACGCCCGCCATCGACAGCGAGTCGGTGACCACGAGCCCCTCGAAGCCGAGCCGTTCGCGCAGCAGGCCGGTCACCACCTCGCGCGACATCGACGAAGGCACCCGCGGGTCGACCGACCGCACGTCGATGTGGCCCACCATGACCGCCGGCACCCCGTCCTCCACGGCGGAGGCGAAGGGGGCGAGGTCGACGGCGGCGAGCTGCTTGCGGCTGCGTGTCTGCACCGGGAGGGTGAGGTGGCTGTCCTGCGGCACCGAGCCGTGGCCGGGGAAGTGCTTGAGCACGGGGACCACGCCCGCCCGCTCGATCCCCTCGACGGCGGCCGCGACGTGGGTGCTCACCGTCTCGACCTCCGAGCCGGCCGAGCGCGAGCCGATGGTCGGGTCGCCGGGACCGGAGGTGACGTCGGCGTCCGGCGCGAACACCACGTCGAAGCCCAGGCCGCGCAGCTCCGCCGCGCTGGCCCGGTAGGCCGCCGTGGTCACCTGCGGGTCGCCCGCCGCGCCGGCGGACATGAAGGTCGGGAACCGGGTGGCGTCCCCCTTGACCCGCTCGACGATGCCGCCCTCCTGGTCGACGGAGAGGAACAGCGGCCACGGGCGTCGTACGGCGCGCTCCAGGGCGGCGTTGACCGCGCGGACCTGGCCGGTCGAGGCGACGTTGCCGCTGAAGGCGATCACCCCGCCGAGGTGCAGCCGGCGCACCATCTGCACGGGGGCCGCCGTACCGCTCCACTCGGCGACGATCACCTGGCCGGCGAGGTCGGGCAGCGGCATCCTGCCCACCAGCCGCGCCGCCCGCTCGAGCTCGGCCCGGGTCGGCCCCCATCCCTCCACCAGCCCGAGGCGCTCGGCCGGCGTGGGCGGGGTCGTGGGCTCCGCCGCCGGCTCCTCGGCCGGGGCCGCGGGCTTGTCGGCCGCGGGGTCGCCGCTGCACGCGGAGGCGGTCAGCCCCAGCGCGAGCAGGAGGGGTACGGCGCGGCGCAGCATCCCGGCAGTCTCGCAGCCGGGACGCCGCGCCCCCAACCTCAGGCCAAGGCCTCCCGCTCGGCGGCGATCGTCGTGTCGTCGCCGTGGCCGGTGTGCACGACCGTCTCGTCGGGGAGCCGGAAGAGCTGGCCGCGGATCGAGTCGACGATGACGTCGGCGTCGCTGAAGGAGCGCCCCGTGGCTCCCGGCCCACCCTGGAAGAGGGTGTCGCCGGTGAACACGCACCCGAGGTCGTGGACGTAGACGCACACGGCTCCCGGCGCGTGTCCGGGCGTGTGCAGGACCTTGAGCGAGGCGCCGGCGACCTTGACGGACTGCCCGTCCTCGAGGTCGACGTCCCACAGCTCGGCCCCTTCCTCGTCACCGCCGTGGGTCAGCTCCCACAGCGGCCGGTCGGCGGGGTGCAGCAGGATCGGCGCGCTCACCCGCTCCCGCAGGGCCGGGGCGACCCGGCAGTGGTCGTCGTGGGCGTGGGTCAGCAGGATCGCCTTGACCCGTCGCCCGGCCACCACGTCGAGGATCGCGTCGACGTCGTGCGGGGCGTCGATGACCACGCACTCCTCGTCGTCGCCCACCACCCAGATGTTGTTGTCGACCTCGTGCACCTCCCCGTCGAGGGAGAAGGTGCCGGACACGACCGCGTGGTCCACCCGGAGGGCCATCAGAGGGCCACCACCGAGCGCAGGACCTGGCCGCCGTGCATCTTGTCGAAGGCCGCCTCGACGTCGTCGATGGAGATCTCCTCGGTGACGAACGCGTCCAGGTCGAGCCGGCCCTGCTGGTAGAGGTCCACGAGCATCGGGAAGTCGCGCGAGGGCAGGCAGTCGCCGTACCAGCTCGACTTGAGCGACCCACCGCGACCGAAGACGTCGATCAGCGGGATGTCGGGGACCTTCATGTCCGGGGTGGGCACGCCGACCAGCACGACCGTGCCGGCGAGGTCGCGGGCGTAGAAGGCCTGCTTCCACGTCTCGGGCCGGCCGACGGCGTCGATGACGACGTCGGCGCCGTGGCCGCCGGTGAGGGACTGGATGGCCTCCACCGGGTCGGTCTCGGCGGAGTTGACGGTGTGCGTGGCGCCCATGTCGCGGGCCCAGCCGAGCTTGGTGTCGTCGATGTCGACCGCGATGACGGTCGACGCGCCCGCGAGCACCGAACCGGCGACCGCGGCCATGCCGACCCCGCCGCAGCCGATGACCGCCACGGACTTCCCGCGGGTCACCCCGCCGGTGTTGATGGCGGCGCCGAGGCCGGCCATCACCCCGCAGCCGAGCAGGCCCACCGCGGCCGGACGGGCCGAGGGGTCGACCTTGGTGCACTGTCCGGCGGCGACCAGCGTCTTCTCCGCGAACGACCCGATGCCCAGCGCGGGGGTGAGCTCGGTCCCGTCCTCCAGCGTCATCTTCTGCGTCGCGTTGTGGGTCGCGAAGCAGTACCACGGCTCACCGCGCTCGCACGCCCGGCAGCCGCCGCACACGGCGCGCCAGTTGAGGACCACGAAGTCGCCCGGGGCCACGTCGGTGACGCCCTCGCCCACGGACTCCACGACACCGGCCGCCTCGTGGCCCAGCAGGAAGGGGAACTCGTCGTTGATGCCGCCCTCCCGGTAGTGCAGGTCGGTGTGGCACACCCCGCACGCCTGGACCGCGACCACCGCCTCCCCCGGGCCCGGGTCGGGCACGTTGATGGTGACCACCTCGACGGGTGCTCCCTTCGCCTTGGCGACGACGGCCTTGACCTGCTGCATGTGCACTCCTTCGTGTGGCCTGCGTTCGGTGGGGACGAACCCGGGACGAACGCGGTCGAGCCGGCAGTCCGTCCCTGGACAGCATGCAACCAGATGCAACCGACACCCCCGCCGCGGCGTCCTCCACCCGAAGGGCTCCACAGGGTTGGATGGGAGGTGAGTCGGTGACCAGCACACCGGACGTCGTCACGGGAGAGGCGTTGCCCCACGGAAGGCAGAGCAGCAGGGACGACGAGTTCTCGTCGTACATGGCCGCACGCCAGGCCGCCCTGCTGCGCACCGCCTACCTCCTCACCGGCGAGCGTGGCGCGGCCGAGGACCTGCTGCAGACCGCGCTGGCCAAGCTCTACCTGTCGTGGGACAAGGTCCGCGACCGGGGCGCCCTCGACGGCTACGTACGCCGGATCATGGTCAACGAGCACAACTCGCTGTGGCGCCGTGCGTGGAAGCGCCGCGAGCACGCGACCGACGACCTGCCCGACCAGCCCGTCCACGACGAGTACGACGACGGGCTGGGCGCCGCGCTGTGGTCCTACCTGCAGACCCTGCCGCCCAAGCAGCGCACCGTGCTGGTGCTCCGCTACTACGAGGACCTGTCGGAGGCGGAGATCGCCGACGTCATGGGGATCTCGACGGGGACCGTGAAGTCCCAGGCCAGCCGCGCGCTCGCCGGCCTGCGCGAGCGCGCCCCCCGCAGCCTCGACCCTCGCCACACCGATCCCCCGGAGGAGGAGCGATGACCCAGGACCAGGACCTGGCCCGCCGCCTCGGCGAGACCATGCATCGCCACGCCGACGCGCTCCACGACACCCCGCTCGACCTGCTCGCCGTGCGCGGCCGCGCCACCACGATACGCCGCCGTCGCCACACCGCCGTCGGGCTGGTCGCCGCGGCGGCGGTCGCCGCCGTCGTGCTGCCGCTGTCCCTGCTGCCGACGGGCGGGGGCGACCGGGTCGACGACCCGCAGCCGGTCGACACCCCCACCCCGATCGAGGAGCCCG
Organism: Nocardioides sediminis; assembly: GCF_003047295.1. Taxonomy (GTDB): domain Bacteria; phylum Actinomycetota; class Actinomycetes; order Propionibacteriales; family Nocardioidaceae; genus Nocardioides; species Nocardioides sediminis. Next base: position 219,529 of record NZ_PZYZ01000002.1, on the reverse strand, counting down.
TGCCCCTCGACCCGCGCTCGGCACCCGCGGGCCCGGCGCCCCGCGTGCCCTACGTCGAGATCGACGCGAAGCGGCTCCTCACCCCGGCCGGCGCCTACGACCTGCCCGAGGCCTTCCCCCAGGTGGTGCCCTACCGGGACGGCTGGATCGCGCTGACCACGGACACCCCCAGCCAGACCGGCACCCGGGTGGCGATCCTGGACGGCGGCTTCCGCGAGCTGGAGGGCACTGGGATGACCACCGGGATCGCCGTGCGCGACGACGGCGAGCGGGTCGCCTGGGTCGAGTACACCGGCACCGGGTGGCGGCTGGTCAACGCGCCCACCACCGGCGGGGAGGCGGTCACGTCCGACGTGACGACGGCGGGCCCGGACGCCCCCAGCGCCGCCGTCGGCTTCCTGCCCGGCGACCACGTCGTCGTCGAGTCCACCGACGCGCGGACCTCCCGGTCCTCCTACCGGGTCGTCGGCCCGGACCGGACGACCACCGCGACCTTCGGCGGCTTCAACCACGTCGTCAGCTCGTCACCGGTCAACGGCCTGGTGGCCGGCCAGACCGAGTACTCCGGCGACGGCTCCTGCTCAGGAGTCAAGGACCCGCTGTCGGCCAGCCGCGAGCTCGTCTGGGAGACCTGCGACCACCAGCTCGGCGCGTTCAGCCCCGACGGCAGGTACGTCGTCGGGCTCGCGCCCTACTTCGACGGCCTGGGCTCCCCTACCCTGGCGATCCTGGACGCCGCCACCGGGAGGCCCGTGGTCGAGTTCGTCAGCGGTCGCAGCGCCCGCTCGGCCGCTGCGGTCGGCGACGTCGTCTGGGAGGACCCCACCACGCTGCTCGCGACGGTGACGCAGGGCGTGGACCAGTACGTCGTACGGGCCACCATCGACGGCCGGGTCGAGGTGGTCGCGGGCCCCCGACCCTCGGAGATGAGCGTCGAGTTCCGGTTCCCCGCCCACACCTTCGGCTGACGGGTCACCGGTGGATCGTCTCAGCCGATCTCCAGCGTGGCGAGCATGCTCTGGATGATCTCGTCCCTCGCGGTCCGGCTCTCGCCATTGGCGAAGCGGAACTCGAGGGCGACCCGCTGGTCCTCGGCGATGGTGCCGAAGCGCTCGAGCTGCACGCCCTTCTCCGGCGATCCGACGAGGTGGTAGACCTGCGCGCCGTCGATCTCGAGGTCGCCGAGGCGCTTGCCCCCCTTGCCCATCTCGTCGACCTGCTCGTTGCCGAGCTCGTCGACCGTGAAGAGCCCCGTGTTGGGGAACCGCGTGAGCCCGGCCCCCGTGCCGACCTGCCCCGGGGGGAAGGACCCGTGGCCGACCGCTGCCCGCATCGTGGTCTCCCAGCCCTCGGGCGCGTTCACCTTCATCCCCTTCACCTGGAGCACCGGGCCCGTGGCCGGGGCGACCTCGGGGGTCTCCGGCGACTCGCTCGGCGAGACCGGGGAGGACTCCTCCGTGCCCTCCGAGGGCGCCGGGGACTCGGACGTCCCGGCGTCCGCACTGCCTCCGGCGGCCGGCTCCTCGGCGTCCGAGCACGCGGTCAGGACGAGGGCCAGGACGACCGTGGCCGTGGCCACGCCCACACGAGGGATCACGAGTTTCGCCTTCCGAGACGACGAGGGGAACGTGTGCGGCAGACTATGTCGTGAATTTCCGCGCGCCACGTTTGGGGCGCGCTGTCCCGGGGAACGAGCGTGAGCGCGACGCGAGTCGTCCTCACTCAGACTTGTTCAACCTCATGGAGCCAAAGGGGAGGCACACCATGGTCATCATGCTGTCCGATGTCGGCGGCGTGAGCGGAGTCCGCAGCACGCTCAGCTCCGTCAAGGTCCCGCCGGACGTCATCGAACAGATCGTCAAGTTCCTCGAGACGACCTCCGGCGAGTTCGACCCTGACGGGTTCACCCCGGTCGCGGGCACCTGGTTCGGCGGCAGCGGCAGCGCCGCCACCCTCGGCCTGCACACCGGGAAGGCGCACGCCAAGATCAACAACGCGCTCCTCGAGGCCGTCATGGGCATCCAGGACACCACCTCCGCCATCGAGACGTTCGACCGCGAGATCTCGCGCGCCGACGCCGACTCCGAGGCCGCAGCCCAGGCGTTGCTGCACCGCACCCAGCTCGCGGTCGACCAGATGGACGGTGACCGCAACACCCCGCCGACCCGTACGAGCACGCCGGGAAGTGATCGATGATGGTGAGCCGCTTCTACCGCGACCGGCTGCAGGCCGTGCTCGCCAGCGCCCGGGACGACTCGCTCGCCACCGCGGCCAACAGCTGGCTCTTCTACGCCGACTGGATCGACACGGTGTCGCAGGGCATCCGTGACAACGGCAAGAACCTCGCCAGCGAGATCGAGGGACAGGCCGGGGACGCGATGGTCGCCAAGTTCCAGGTCATCGCCGACAAGCTGGACGCCGAGGCCGCGGACATGAGGAAGGGCTCCACCGCCCTCGGTCTCGCCCAGGCCGCCGCGGTCGAGGCCATCAAGACGCACAACGGCATCCGGCTGTCCGGCCCGATGAACCAGCCCCCCACCAAGCCGGAGGGTCCTCTGCCGGGGCAGCAGCCCACCCCCGAGCAGACCAAGGCGATGGGCGACTACAACGCCGGCATGGCGACCTACCTGGAGAACGAGCAGCGGTACGAGGACCAGGCGCGCCTCGCCCTCGAGGCCATGGACCAGGAGTACGCCGCCCAGACGCAGGTCATGAAGGAGATCCACGGGGAGCCCGACCCCATGGGCGAGGTCCCGCCCGGCACGCCGGCCGGCCCGGGCGGAAGCACTCCTCCCGGGGTTCCCGGGGCCCCGGGTGTTCCCGGCAACCCCGGCAACCCCGGCAACCCCGGGAACCCCGGCAACCCCGGCAACCCCGGGAACCCCGGGAACCAGACCCCCACACCGATCACCCAGCCCCCGACGACGCAGCCCCCGACGACCCCGCCCCCGATCGAGCCTCCGATCAACCAGCCCCCGATCGAGCACCCGCCCTACAACCCGCCGCACGTGCAGCCCCACCACCCGGGCGTCAACGTCACCGGCAGCACCGACGGCGGCTTCGACTACTCGCCGGGCGGCACGGGCTACGCCCCCGGCGGCAGCGGTCCGTCGGGCGGCGGTGCCACCGTCGGCGGCGTGAACGGCGCCGGGATGGCCGCGGGTGGTCTCGCGGGAGGGGCCGCGGGCGCGGCCGGCATGCGGGGAGGCGCTCCGGCGACCCCGTTGCGCAGCGCCGGCGTGAAGGGCATCGGCGCGACGACGCGTCCCGCCGGTCCGGGCTCGCTGGGCCGGGGCTCGGCCCCCGGGGCGAGCGGCGCACGAGGCACGAGCAGCGCCTCCCGCGGTGCCGCCGTGGGCGGGTCCCGGGGCGTCTCGGGCGCCAAGGGTGCCTCGGCCGGGGCCCGCGGAGCCGCCGCCACCGGTGCGGGGAGCCGCTCGGCCGGCACCGGGGCGAAGGGCGCTGCGGCGCGCGGTGCCGCCGGCCGGTCCGGGGCCACGGCTGCCGGGAAGAGCGCGGCCACCGCGACCGGCAAGGGCAGCGGCAAGGGCCAGGGCAAGGGCTCGGGCAAGGGCTCGGGCAAGGTCAAGGGCTTCTTCCGTCGCGGTGCCAACGGCTCAGCCGCGGGGACCCGCGCGGGCGGCAAGAAGTCCGACGGGCGCACCGAGCAGCGCGACGCGCTGGTCTACGAGCAGGACTGGCTCGGCGACGAGTCCGCCGGCACGGGCGTGCTCGACTGATCGAGTGCGGCTCAGGCCACCACGGTGGTGATGGGCTGCGATGAGTCTGCAGGGAGGTCGAGCGCCGACGGCGCTCGACCTCGCTGCACGAGCTCGGCCCCCAGCGCGGCCACCATGGCGCCGTTGTCGGTGCACAGGCCGGGGCGCGGGACCCGCACCCGGATCCCCTGGGCGGCGGCGCGCTCCTCGGCCATGGCCCGCAGGCGGCTGTTGGCCGCGACACCGCCTCCGATGAGGATGTCCTCGATGCCGTGGGTCCGGGCCGCGTCGAGCGCCTTGCGGGTCAATACGTCGCAGACCGCCTCCTGGAACGAGGCGGCGACGTCGTGGACGTCGATCGTCGCGCCCGCCCGCTGCTGGGTCTCGACCCACCGGGCGACGGCGGTCTTGAGGCCGCTGAAGGAGAAGTCGAAGCGGTGCCGCTCGAGGTCGCGGCGGCTGGTGAGGCCGCGCGGGAAGTCGATGGCCACGCTGTTGCCGCTGGCGGCGGCGCGGTCGATGTGCGGGCCGCCCGGGAAGGGCAGCCCCAGCAGGCGCGCCACCTTGTCGAACGCCTCCCCGGCCGCGTCGTCGATGGTCGCCCCGAGGGGGTCGACCCCGGTCGTCACGTCCTCGACCTTGAGCAGGCTGGAGTGCCCGCCCGAGACGAGCATCGCCAGGCAGGGCTCGGGCAGCGGCCCGTGCTCGAGCTGGTCCACGGCCACGTGGGCGGCGAGGTGGTTGACGCCGTACAGCGGCTTGCCGAGGCCCAGCGCCAGCGCCTTGGCACTGGCGACGCCCACCAGCAGCGCGCCGGCGAGCCCGGGGCCGCTGGTCACCGCGATGGCGTCCACGTCACGCAGCGCGATGCCGGCGGTGTCGCAGGCGCGCTCGATGGTCGGCACCATCGCCTCGAGGTGGGCCCGGCTGGCCACCTCGGGCACGACGCCCCCGAAGCGCGCGTGCTCGTCCACGCTGCTCGCGATCGCGTCGGCGAGCAGCGTGTGTCCGCGGACGATGCCGACGCCGGTCTCGTCGCAGGAGGTCTCGATGCCCAGCACGAGGGGTGCGTCAGTCATGGCGCCATTGTCCCCGACGCCGTGGTGAGGGGCCGGTGCAGGACCAGCGCGTCCGACCCGTCGCGGTAGTAGCGGGGTCGGACGTCGATGCGGGTGAAGCCGTGCGCGGTGTAGAACGCCACCGCTGCCTCGTTGCGCTCGCTCACCTCCAGCAGCATCCGGTCCGCCGCCCCGGTGTGCGCGAGGAGGTCCTCGAGGAGCGCGGTGGCCAGGCCCGTACGACGCCGCCCGGGGAGCACGGCGATCCGTTGGAGGTCGACGATGTCGCCCAGCGTCATCGACACCGCGTAGCCGGAGAGGTCCTCGGCCACGACGAACCGCCGTCCCGGTCCGTCGAGCTCGGCGACCACCGCACGCTCGTCCCACGCGTCGGCGCCGAACACCTCGGCCTCCAGGGCGACGACGGCGGGCACGTCGGCGCGCGTGGCCACCCGGACGGCGGTCACAGGACGGGCTTGCGGGTCGCGTTGACGACCGCGTCGGGCCGGCGCAGGTAGAGCGGCTCGGGGTCGAGCAGCTCGGCGCGCTCCTCCGCCACGACGCGCGCCAGCCAGCCCGCGCTCGGCCGCGCGGGGCCGACCGTCCGCGGGAACGCCTCCGGGTAGAGCACGGCCCCCTCGCCGACCACGGGCCGCTCCGTGACCGCGTCGGCCGGCCTGAGGACCTGCGGACCGTCGGTGCGCGCACCGTCGGCGTCGTACGACGCGAGGTAGACCTCCTTGCGCCGGGCGTCGGTCGCGACCACGAAGTCCTCCCGGACCGCGCCGGTGTCCACGGCCTCGACGGCGAGGACGTCGAGGGTGCACACGCCGTAGACCGGCAGCTCGAGGGCCAGCGCCAGGGTGCGGGCGGTGACGAGGCCGACCCGCAGCCCGGTGAACGGGCCCGGCCCGACGCCGACCGCGATCGCGGTGAGGTCCTGGCGGACCAGGCCCCGGTCGAGCAGCACGGCCTCGATGAGCGGGGCGAGCTGCTCGCCGTGCTTCATCGGTGCGGCCGAGGAGCGCTCGACCACCACGTCCTCCCCGTCGTGCAGGGCGACGGTGACGAGCGGCGTTGCGGTGTCGAAGGCGAGGAGCACGGTGCGAGGTTACTCAGACGACCCGGCGCAGCTCGACGCGGCGCGGGTCCGCGTCGTCGGTCCCGACCTCGTCGGCCAGCGCTCGGGTGATGACGACGTCGAGCCGTTGCTCGGACAGCCCCTCGGCCAGGCCGGCGCCCCACTCGACCACGGTGACCGCGGTGTCCAGGGAGGTGTCCAGGTCGAGGTCGTCGAGCTCCTCGATGCCTCCCAGGCGGTAGGCGTCGACGTGCACCAGGTCCGGTCCCTCGACCAGCGACGGGTGCACGCGGGCGATCACGAAGGTCGGCGACGTGACCCCGCCGCGCACGCCGAGTCCCTCCCCGAGGCCCTGGGTGAAGGTCGTCTTGCCGGCCCCGAGCTCGCCGGTGAGCACGACCAGGTCGCCGGCACGCAGGCCGGCGGCGACGCGGGCCCCGACCGCGCGCATCGACTCGGCGTCGGGGGCGTCGTACGTCGTGGGGAGCGGGCGGCGCAGCTCGACGTACGGTGAGCGCCGCTCGGCCTCCTCGAACCCGTGCCGCTCCCAGAACGCGACGGTCTCGGGCAACTCCTCCCGGGCGAGCACCCCCATGCACGTGTGCCCGATCGCGGCGTCGACCGCGCCCTCGACCAGGGCGCCGGCCACGCCGTAGCCCTGGACGTCGGGCACCACCCCGAAGCGGCGCAGGTAGAACGCCTCCGGCAGCGGCTTGAAGAGCACGGTGCCCACCGGGCGGCCGTCGAGGGTGGCGAGCAGGCCGCCGTACGCCGCGAGGTCGGCCGCGATGGTCTCCGGGGTGTCCCCCTCCGCGTCCGCAGGCGGGTCGAGGTCCGGGCGGGCACCGAAGGCCTGGCGCACCACGGCCAGGACGTCGTCGGCGGCCTCGGGGCCGACGCGTCGCACGACGACGTTCACGAGGCCTCCAGGCGGGCCAGGGCGAGCGAGATCAGGTCGTCCAGCTCGGCGTTGACGTCCTCGTGCCGCTCGAGGATCACCATGTGGCCCGCGCCCTCGCACTCGAGGAGGCTGGAGCCGGGGATCCGGGAGTGCAGCTTGCGGCTGTGCCCGACGCCGGTGATCCGGTCGTCGGTGCCGCAGATCACCGCGGTCGGCACCCGACCGAGCACCTCGACGTGGTCGAAGTGGTCGAGCGAGGCGAACGCCGGGTAGAAGTCGGCGACGACCGCGAACGGCGTCGTGTTGAGCATGTCGTAGACGAACTCCACGTAGTCGCTCGGCACCTCGCCGCCGAAGGCGTAGCGCTCGGTGACCACGTCGGCGATCGCGTGCCCCCACTTGCGGGCCAGGTCGACGAGCCGGTGGCCGCGGTCCAGGGTGCGGACGGTGCGGCCCACGACGTTGCCGCCGATCCCCAGCGGGAGCATCGGGAAGAGGATGCGGCCGGGGTCGAGGCCGCCCGCCGTCGTGGAGATGAGTGACACGCCGATGACCCGGTCGCCGAAGAGCTCAGGGTGCTGCTGGGCCAGGCTGATGATGCTCATGCCACCCATCGAGTGGCCCACGAGGACGACGGGGCCGGGCGCGGTCTGCTCGATGACCCGGAGGAGGTCCTTGCCGAGCTGCTCGATGGTCGCGTTCTCCTCCGAGGAGCGCGCCGACCGTCCGTGGGAGCGCTGGTCGTAGAAGACCGTGCGCACCTGGCCGCGGTAGCCCGCGCGCTGGAAGTGCCAGCAGTCGAGGTTCATCGAGTAGCCGTGCACGAAGACGACGGTCAGGTCGCCGGTCGCCAGCCGGGGGTGCTGGGCGGGGTCGACCTCGTCGACCTCGGTGTAGAGGTCGACGGCGTCGTCGGCGATCACGTGCAGGGGCGGTGAGTGCAGCGAGCCGAAGGGCGGGTGGTCGCCGGCGCCACGGCGGGCGATCTCGCGGCTGCGGTGCGCGACGACACCCACGGCGGCGCCGGCCGCGGCGAGCCCGGCGGCTCCAGCCGCCGCTCCGATCACTCGGCGACCGATGGTTCCTCGTGCGCCGCTCATGCGCCTCCTCCGTCCACGTGGCGCCGGGCCAGGCGGCCACCCATGCGCGTCACGATCTCGTAGTTGATGGTGTCGAGCGCCTCGGCCCAGTCCTGTGCCGTGGGCTCGCCGTCGTCGCCCGGTCCGAAGAGCACGACGTCGTCCCCCGGCGCGAGCACGTCGTCGCCGAGGTCGATGACGACCTGGTCCATGCACACCCGGCCCCGCACCGGCCGGCGCGCCCCTCCCGCCCACGCCTCGACCCGGTTGCCCGCGGCCCGAGGGATGCCCTCGCCGTACCCGACGGGCACCAGCCCGACGGTGGTGTCGTCCGGCGCGGTCCACGTGTGGCCGTAGGAGACGCCGGCACCGGCGTGGATCCTCTTGACCATGGCCAGGTCGGCGCGGACGGTCATCGCCGGCCGCAGCCCCAGGTCGCCGGTGACGCCGGGCGCCGGGTCCAGGCCGTAGGAGGCGATGCCGCAGCGCACCAGGTCGTGGCGGGAGGCCGGTCGCAGGACCGCGCCCGCCGAGTTGGCCAGGTGTCGCACCTCCGGCTCGAGGCCGGCGGCGCCCGCCAGCTCGAGGGCGTCGGCGAAGGCGGCCTCCTGGGCGGTGTTGGCCGGGTGGTCGGGGTCGTCGCTGGCCGCGAAGTGCGACCAGACGCCGGTCACCCGCAGGCTGCCGCGCAGCTCCAGGGCCCGGGCGTGCTCGAAGACGGTCCCCCAGTCCGCCCGCGCCACGCCGCCGCGCGAGAGGCCGGTGTCGACCTTGAGCTGCACCCGGGTCACGCCGGCCGCGGCCATCTCGTCGAGCTCCGCCACGGAGTACGCCGTCACGTCGAGGTCCGCGGCGGCTGCGGCGGCGTAGTCCTCGCCCGGCACCGTCAGCCAGCACAGGACCCGTCCCGTGTCGCCGGCGGCCCGCAGGGCCAACGCCTCGTCGATGGTCGCCACGCCCAGCCAGTCGGCGCCTGCCTCCCGGGCGGCACGCGCGACCGGCACCATGCCGTGGCCGTAGCCGTCGGCCTTGACGACGGTCATCATCGCGACCCCGGGGCCGACGATCTCACGCAGCAGACGCACGTTGTGGCGGATCGCGGCGAGGTCGACGACGATCTCGGCGCGGGGTGGCATGCGTCGATTGTCCCACCCGTCACCGCAGCGACCGCACCACCGCCGGCAGCGTGGCCGCGACGTCGCTCGCGACGAGGGGCCCGTCGCCCGCCGCGAGCGTGGCTGCGGCGCCGTGGAGCCACGAGCCGACCGACGCCGCGTCCCACGGGTCGAGACCGGCGGCGAGCAGCGCGCCGATCACGCCGGACAGGACGTCGCCCGCTCCAGCCGTGGCCAGCCACGGCAGGCCGGTGGTGGTCACGCGGGTCCGGCCGCCGGGGGCGACGACCAGGGTGTGCCGGCCCTTGAGCAGGAGCACGGCGTCGTACTCCTCCGCGGCGCGGCGGGCGTGCTCGAGCCGGCGGGCCTCCACAGCGTCCCGCTCGGTGCCGAGCATCCGGGCGAGCTCGCCGGCGTGCGGCGTGAGGACGGCGGCCTGTCCGGGGCGGACGTGGGCCAGCCCGTCGGCGTCGACCAGGACGGGTACGCCGGTCGCGAGGGCGGCCGCGAGCTGGTCGGCGGCCTCGTCCCCGCCACCGGGGCCCACGACCCACGCCTGGACACGGCCGTCGCCGACCACCTCAGGGTGCGCCGCACGCACCTGGTCGGCGGCGCTGCCGACGTAGCGGACCATGCCGACCAGGCCGCTCGCCGCCCCGGCCACGCTGAGCAGCGCCGCACCCGGGTAGGTCTCGGAGCCGGCGCGCACGCCGACCACGCCGCGGGAGTACTTGTGGTCCTCGGGCCGCGGTCGGGGCACGAGCGCGGCGACGTCCGCGGCCTGGAGCGCCTCGACCGGCGCCTCGGGCAGGTCCAGCCCGAGGTCGACGAGGTGCACCGCGCCGCAGGCCCCGGCCGCCGGCCCCACCAGGTGGGCCACCTTGTGGGTGCCGAAGGTGACCGTGACGTCGGCGACCACGTGCGGTCCGTCGAGCTCCCCGGTGTCGACGTCGACCCCCGAGGGGACGTCGACCGCCACGACCGGCACGCCGGCCACGGCCGCCAGGGCCGCGACGGCCGGCGGGCGCAGGCCCGGGTGGCCGCCGATGCCCACGATGCCGTCGACCACGACGTCGGGCCGGGGCTCGCCGGCGACGTCCACCACCACCCGGCCGCCGGCGGCGCGGAAGGCCGCCAGCCCCTCCTCGTGGTGGCTGCCGCCGAGCAGCACCGCCGCGACCTGCGAGCCGCGGCGCAGCAGGGCGCACCCGGCGTACAGGGCGTCACCGCCGTTGTCCCCGGACCCGACCAGCAGCAGCACCCGGCGTCCGTACCCGCCGTCCAGCAGGTCGAGGACGGCGTGGGCGAGTCCGCTGGCGGCCCGCTGCATCAGCGCGCCCTCGGGCAGCGAGCGCATCAGGACGGCCTCGGCGTCTCGCACCTGGGCGACGGTGTGGGCACGGCGCATGACCGCCACGCTAGCGGCTGGCCGCGGGACCACCGGTGGCCGCGACCTACGTCAGGGGGATGCGCAGCTCCTGGCCGGGGAAGATGAGGTCCGGCTCCGCGATGCCGTTGAGGCGGGCGAGCTCCTCGCGGGTCACGCCGTGGCTGCGGCCGATGTCACCGAGTGTGTCGCCGGTCCGGACGGTGTACGTCGTGGTGCGGGGCTCCTGGACCTGCACCGGGAGCGCCTCCGCCGGCTCCGGGGACGATGGCTCCACCGGGGACGCCGGCGCCTCGGGGGCGGCCACCACGCCCTTGAACGCCTTCTTGACGGAGTCCAGGAAGCCCATGGGCACACCGTAGTCCAGCGGTGCGACCGGCCGGTTCAGCCCTCGAGGACGACCACGGCCGAGGCGATGCCGGCGTCGTGGGAGAGCGAGACGTGCACGTGGCGCACCCCGAGCGCGTCGGCCTGCGCGAGCACGGTCCCCCGCAGCTCGAAGCGGGGGCGCCCGGTCTCCTCCGAGACGATCTCGGCGTCGTGCCAGGCCATCCCGACGGGAGCGCCGAGGGCCTTGGCGATCGCCTCCTTGGCCGCGAACCGCGCCGCCAGGGACGCGTGCGGCCGGGAGGCCTCCGACGGGGTGAAGAGCCGCTCGCGCAGCGCGGGCGTGCGCTGCAACGACTCCTCGAAGCGGTCGAGGTCGACCACGTCGATGCCGACGCCGATGATCACCTGGAGGTCATTCCACCGTGACGGACTTGGCGAGGTTGCGCGGCTGGTCGACGTCGTGGCCCATCTGGGTAGCCAGCTCGCACGCGAAGAGCTGCAGCGGCACCACCGAGACGACCGGCTGGAGCAGCGTCGGCACCCGGGGCAGTCGGATCAGCTCGTCGGCGTACGGCGTGATGGACTCGTCGCCCTCCTCGGCCAGCACGATCGTGCGGGCGCCGCGGGCGCGGATCTCCTGGATGGCGGACACCATCTTCTGGTGCAGCTCGTCGCGACCGCGCGGCGGGACGATGCAGAAGACGGGCAGGCCGTCCTCGATCAGCGCGATGGGGCCGTGCTTGAGCTCGCCGGCCGCGAAGCCCTCGGCGTGGATGTAGGCGAGCTCCTTGAGCTTGAGCGCGCCCTCGAGGGCGATGGGGAAGCCGGCGTGGCGACCCAGGAAGAGCACCGAGCGGGTCTGCGCGTGCTGCGCGGCCAGGGCGTAGACGTCCTCGGCCTGGTCCAGCACCTCCTGCACGTGCTCGGGCATCCGGGAGAGCTCGTCGAGGACCTGGGAGATCTCGTCGCCGAACTTGGTGCCCCGCACCTGCGCCAGGTAGAGGCCCAGCAGGTAGCACGCGATCAGCTGGGTGAGGAAGCCCTTGGTCGAGGCGACGCCGATCTCCGGTCCGGCGTGGGTGTAGATCACCGCGTCGGACTCGCGCGGGATGGTGGAGCCGTTGGTGTTGCAGATGGCGAGCACGCGGGAGCCCTGCGCGCGGGCGTGCCGGATGGCCATCAGGGTGTCGGCGGTCTCGCCGGACTGGCTCATCGCGACGACCAGCGTGTCGCGCGTCAGGATCGGGTCGCGGTAGCGGAACTCGTGGGCGAGCTCGACCTCGCACGGGATGCGGGTCCAGTGCTCGATGGCGTACTTCGCCACGAGGCCGGCGTAGTTGGCGGTGCCGCAGCCCACGATGATGATCTTGTCGACGGTGCGCAGCTCGTCCTCGGAGAGCCGGACCTCGTCGAGCTGCAGCTTGCCGCTGCCGTCGTGGCGGCCGAGCATCGCGTCGGCCACGGCACGCGGCTGCTCGAAGATCTCCTTGCGCATGAACCAGTCGTAGCCGTCCTTCTCGGCGGCCGAGAGGTCCCAGTCGACGTGGTAGCGCTGGCCCTCGGCGGGCGAGCCGTCGAAGCCGGTGACCTCGACGCGGTCGCGGGTGATGGTCACGACCTGGTCCTGGCCGAGCTCCATGGCCTCGCGGGTGTGCTCGATGAAGGCCGCGACGTCGGAGCCGATGAAGTTCTCCCCCTCCCCCACGCCGACCACGAGCGGGGAGTTGCGGCGCGCGGCCACGACCCGGGACGGGTCCTCGGCGTCGACGGCGACGAGCGTGAAGGCGCCCTCGAGCCGACGGCAGACGTTCTGCATCGCCGTGGTGAGGTCGGCGCCGGCCTGCACCTCGAGCTCGAGCAGGTGCGCCGCGATCTCGGTGTCGGTCTCGGAGAGCATCTCGTGGCCGGCCCGCTCGAGCTCGGTGCGCAGCAGGGCGAAGTTCTCGATGATGCCGTTGTGGACGACGGCCACCCGGCTCACGCGGCCGAGGTGCGGGTGCGCGTTCTCGTCGTTGGGCGCGCCGTGGGTCGCCCAGCGGGTGTGGCCGATGCCGGTCGTGGAGGACGGGAGCGGGGCCTCGCCGATGGCCTTCTCGAGGTTGGCCAGCTTGCCGGCACGCTTGTCCGAGGCGATCCGGCCGTCGCCGTCGGCGGTGTCCACCAGGGCGATGCCGGCGGAGTCGTAGCCCCGGTACTCCAGCCGCCGCAGGCCCTCGATCACGACGCCCTGCGCCTGCTTGTCACCGACGTAACCCACGATTCCACACATGGGCCGGAGTCTACGCAAGCGTGCCGCCCGCACCGCTCGGCGCCGCCGGTGCAACAATCCTGCGCATGTCCGCCGCCGGTGCAGCTGAGCGGGACGGCCTCCTCGGTGCGAGTGAGTCCTCTCCCTACGTCGAGCTCGAGCGGGCCGCTTGGGCCGCGCTGGCCCGCGAGACCGAGAACCCCCTCACCCCCGAGGAGATCGGTCGACTGCGCGGCCTCGGTGACTCCCTGGACCTCAGCGAGGTCGAGCAGGTCTACCTGCCGCTCTCCCGCCTGCTCTCGCTGTACGTCGCCTCCGCGGGGCGGCTGCACCGCGAGCAGGAGGAGTTCCTGGGCCGCCAGCAGCCGCCTCGTACGCCGTTCGTGATCGGCCTGGCCGGGTCGGTGGCGGTCGGCAAGTCGACGACCGCCCGCGTGCTCCAGCAGGTGCTGGCGCACTGGCCCGAGCACCCCAACGTCGCCCTGGTGACCACCGACGGCTTCCTGCTCCCCAACGCCGAGCTCGAGCGGCGCGGGATCCTGCACCGCAAGGGCTTCCCGGAGTCCTACGACCGCAAGGCCCTGCTGAAGTTCGTCATCGACATCAAGTCCGGCAAGGACGAGGTCGAGGCACCGATCTACTCCCACCTCGTCTACGACGTGGTCCCCGACGACAAGGTCGTCGTCAAGCGCCCCGACGTCGTGATCGTCGAGGGCCTCAACGTCCTCCAGCCCGCCCGGGTCCGCGACGACGGCAAGGCGGGGCTCGCGGTCAGCGACTTCTTCGACTTCTCCGTCTACGTCGACGCCGCCGTGGGCGACATCAAGCGCTGGTACGTCGAGCGGTTCCTGCGGCTGCGCGAGACCGCCTTCCAGGACCCGCTCTCCTACTTCCGCAGGTACGCCGTGCTGACCGAGTCCGAGGCCGTCGCCGAGGCCGGCCGCATCTGGGACACGATCAACGGCCCCAACCTCATCGAGAACGTCGCCCCCACCCGGGCCCGCGCCACTCTCGTGCTGCGCAAGGACTCCGACCACTCGGTGCGTTACGTGCGGCTGCGCAAGCTCTGAGGCCCGGCGCGGGATCACCGGGCGCCCGGTGATCCCGCGGGTTCGGCCACGCTGCAGCGTGAGCAAACCCGCCGGAACGCGCGCCAACCTCGGGTCAGAGGACCTTCTGGAGCTCCAGCATCGTCTCGATCGACCGGTAGCCGAGCGCGTCGTTGACGGCGTTCATGTGCGTGTTGACCAGGGCGTTGGAGGTGTCCACGGTGCGCAGGGAGGGGTACGTCGCGCCCACCAGGTCGTGGGTCGCCACCTTGAGCGCCAGGCCGAGCCGGTGGCCGCGGTGGGTCGGGTGCACGAGCGTGATGCCGACCTGGGCGTGCTCGTGGTCCGTGTCGTCGACCCGCACGTCCGAGATGCCCGCGACCTCGCCGTCGGGAGCGATCGCGACAGCGGTGTGGACGTGGCGGCCGGTGTCGACCTGGCGCTGCTCGGCGGCCCGGACCCGCTCAGGGGTCCACTCGGAGGACTCCAGGTCGAGCTCGCCGAGCGGGATCTCGTCCATCAGCATGCCGAGCAGCCGGCCGAAGGACTCCACGTGCTCGTCGGGGCAGACGGTGTCGAAGGTGACGATGCGGTAGCCGTCGGCGCCGGACGGCAGGTCGGAGCGGCGCCGGGCGTAGTCGTCCATCGAGAGCTCCTTGATGGACTCGCGGCTCGCGACCGTGTAGCCCAGGGACTCCGCGAATCCCTCGACGGCGGCCGTGCCCCCGGACGGGACGTAGGCCTCCGACTGCAGGGTGGTCCGGCCCTCCGCCGCCGCCAGCGCCTCGAGCCCGGCCATCACTGCCGAGCCGATCCCCTGTCGGGTGCGGCCGGGCGCGACGAAGGCGAAGGTCATGGCGGTGTGGAGGTTGTCCCGCAACGGGCGGGTCAGCATGCCGGAGCCCACCATCTGCCCGCCGTCGACCGCACCGAGCAGCACGATCCCGCGCTCGGGGTTGGGGGCCGGGAGCGCGCGTCGGCTCTGCTCCCACAGCGGCCAGGGCTTCCCCGGGCGCTCGGCCGTGGCGGCGTGGCCGACCTCCCACCACGCGCGCAGGTCGGCCTCGTCCCCCAGGTCGATGGCGCGGATCTCGATGTCGTTCGTCGTCGGCACGGCGACGACCGTAGACGCCGCCGTCTCCAGGGGCACCCGAATGTCCGCCGGCGGCCTCAATCGAGCGCGAGCTGGCGCGCGACCACGTCGGCGAGCCGGTGCGCCACCGACGTCGCGGTCTCCAGCGACGGCGCCTCGACCATGACGCGGACGAGCGCCTCGGTGCCCGACGGGCGGAGCAGGATCCGACCGTCGTCGCCGAGGGCGGCCTCCTCCTCGGCCACGGCGGCGGCGAGCACGGCGTCCTCGTCGGTGCGCGCCTTGTCGACGCCCGGGACGTTGACGAGGACCTGCGGGAGCCGGGTCATCACCCCGGCGAGGTCCTGGAGCGAGCGCCCGGTGGCGGCCATCCGCTCGAGCACCTTGAGAGCGGTCAGGATGCCGTCGCCGGTCGTGGCGTGGTCGGAGAGGATCACGTGCCCGGACTGCTCACCGCCGAGGGAGTAGCCGGAGACCTTCATGGCCTCGAGCACGTAGCGGTCGCCGACCTTGGTCTGGCGCACCCCGATGCCGGCGCCGCGCAGGGCCTGGACGAAGCCGAGGTTGCTCATCACGGTCGCCACCACGGTGTCCTTGGCGAGCAGCCCCTGGTCGCGCAGCGCCAGCGCGAGGACCGCGAGGATCTGGTCGCCGTCGACGATGTTGCCCTCGTGGTCGACGGCCAGGCAGCGGTCGGAGTCACCGTCGAGCCCGAAGCCCGCGTCGGCGCCGTGCTCGACCACGGCCTGCTGCAGCGAGCCCAGGTGGGTGGACCCGCAGTTGTCGTTGATGTTGAGGCCGTCGGGCGACGCGTGGATGGCGATGACCTCCGCGCCGGCCTCGCGCAGGGCCAGCGGGCCCGCCTCGAAGGCCGCGCCCTCGGCGCAGTCCAGCACGACCTTGAGCCCGGCGAGGGGCTTGGTCGTCGCGCCCACCAGGTGGGCGGCGTAGTCGGCGACGGCGGCGTCGTACGTCGTGACGCGACCGACGTCGCCGCCGGTGGGGCGCTGCCACTCCTCGCGCATCCGCTGCTCGATGGCGACCTCGATCGCGTCGTCGAGCTTGTGGCCGCCGCGGGCCAGGAACTTGATGCCGTTGTCGGGCATCGGGTTGTGCGAGGCCGACAGCATGACGCCGAGGTCGACGCCGAGCTTGTCGGTCAGGTAGGCGACGCCCGGGGTCGGCAGCACGCCGAGCAGCAGGACGTCCACACCGGCGGACGCGAGGCCGGCCACGACGGCCGCCTCGAGGAACTGTCCGGAGATGCGCGTGTCCCGGCCCACCACGGCGCGAGGGCGGTGCCCCGCGAACTCGCCGCGGTCGGCGAGCACGTGGGCGGCTGCCACGGAGAGGTCGAGGGCCAGCTCGGCGGTGAGCGAGACGTTGGCCAGGCCCCGGACCCCGTCCGTGCCGAAGAGTCGCGTCAAGGAGCTTCCTCCGGATCAGTCGCGTGGCGTGCCGGAGCGCCTGGCAAGGCGGAGGAGGGAAGGCGACCTCCAAGCGAAGCGGGTCGTCGACCGACGACAACGCAGCCAGGTGCCCGGCACGCCGCGCGAATCAGCGCTTGCTGAACTGCGAGGCCTTGCGGGCCTTCTTGAGACCGGCCTTCTTGCGCTCGACGGCGCGGGCGTCACGCGTGAGCAGCCCGGCCTTCTTGAGGGCGGGACGGTTGGCGTCCACGTCCACCGCGTTGAGCGCGCGGGCGATGCCGAGGCGCAGCGCACCGGCCTGGCCGGCGATGCCGCCGCCGTGGATGCGGGCGATCACGTCGAAGCGGCCCTCGAGCTGCAGCTCGGTGAACGGCTCGTTCACGATCTGCTGGTGCAGCTTGTTGGGGAAGTAGCTGTCGAGCGTGCGACCGTTGACGGTGTACTCGCCGGTGCCCGGGACGATGCGGACGCGGGCGACGGCCTCCTTGCGGCGACCGGTGGCGCCGGCGGGCGCGATGGTCGCCGGGCGGGCCGGGGTGTCGGCGGACGGGGCACTCTCAGAGCTGTAGGCAACGCCCTCGGCGTTGGTCTCGTAGGTCTCCTCGACCTCGGTGCTCTCGATGTTGTCAGTCATGGAGTCAGTCCTCGGCGATTACTGGGAGACCTGGGAGATCTCGAACGGGATGGCCTGCTGGGCCGCGTGGGGGTGGTTGGGGCCGGCGTACACCTTGAGCTTCTTCAGCATCTGGCGGCCGAGCTTGTTCTTGGGGAGCATGCCCCAGACAGCCTTCTCGATGGCCTTGCGGGCGTCCTTCTCGAGCAGCTCGCCGAACGGCGTGGCGGAGAGGCCGCCCGGGTAGCCGGAGTGGCGGTAGGCCAGCTTGGTGACCTTCTTGTTGCCGGAGAGGGCGACCTTGTCCGCGTTGACGATGATGACGAAGTCACCCATGTCCATGTGCGGGGCGAAGGTCGGCTTGTGCTTGCCGCGGAGGAGGTTGGCGGTCTGGACGGCGAGGCGTCCCAGGACCACGTCGGTGGCGTCGATGACGAGCCACTCACGCTGGATGTCAGCGGGCTTGGGGCTGTACGTGCGCACGGCTGTATCCCGTTCTCGTTCGTAGGTCCGGAGGGGAGGTGTCCCACCCGGTGGTGCTGCGGCGGCTTCTGACGAACACTGCCCGGCTCATGAGCGTCCGGGTCTGCACCCTGTCGTCCCGTGCGGGACGCAGAGCGCGGCAGGAGTCGCGACCGCCAAGACTACGGCGCCCGCGCGAGGAGGGTCAAAATGGCGCTCGCGCGGTGTCCACGGACGGCAGGGGCGGGTTCGCGCCCCTCGCGGGCCGCGGCTAGGTTGGTCGGCGAATCCCACGAACCTAGCAAGGAGCCGACGTGAGCAACGAAGCCTCCACATCCGGCAAAGAGACCCTGACCGTCCGCGACAACCGCACCGGCCAGGACTACGAGATCCCGATCACCGACGGGACCATCGCCGCCAAGGACCTCGGCCAGATCAAGATCGGCGACGACCAGCCCGGTCTGGCCACCTACGACCCCGGCTTCGTCAACACGGCGTCCTGCCGCAGCGCGGTCACCTACATCGACGGCGACAAGGGCGTCCTGGAGTACCGCGGCTACCCGATCGAGCAGCTGGCGGAGAAGTCCAGCTTCCTCGAGGTCGCCTACCTCCTGATCCACGGCTCGCTCCCCACCAAGGACGAGATGGACGCGTGGGTGCACGAGATCACCTACCACACGTTCGTGCACGAGAACGTGAAGTCCTTCATGGAGGGCTTCCGCTACGACGCCCACCCGATGGGCATGCTGATGGCCTCGGTCGGCGCGCTGTCGACGTTCTACCCCGACGCCCGCAACATCACCGACGCCGACAACCGGCACATGCAGATCGTCCGCATGATCGCCAAGATGCCCACCCTCGGCGCCTGGTCCTTCCGGCACGCGCAGGGCAAGCCGTTCGTCTACCCCGACAACGACCTCGGCTACACCGCCAACTTCCTCTCCATGCTCTTCAAGATGAGCGAGAAGAAGTTCGAGGCCGACGAGCGCCTCGTCAAGGCCCTGGACACGCTCTTCATCCTGCACGCCGACCACGAGCAGAACTGCTCGACCAACGCGGTCCGCTCCGTCGGCTCCAGCGAGGTCGACCCCTACTCGGCCGTCGCGGCCGGCGTCGCTGCTCTCTACGGCCCGCTGCACGGCGGCGCCAACGAGGCGGTGCTGCGGATGCTGCGCCGGATCGGCTCCAAGTCGGAGATCCCCGCCTTCATGGAGGGCGTCAAGAACGGCAACGAGCGGCTCATGGGCTTCGGCCACCGGGTCTACAAGAACTACGACCCGCGCGCCAAGATCATCAAGAAGTCCGCCGAGGACGTCTTCGAGGTCACCGGCACCAACCCGCTGCTCGACATCGCGCTCGAGCTGGAGAAGATCGCGCTGGAGGACGAGTACTTCGTCAAGCGCAAGCTCTACCCCAACGTCGACTTCTACTCGGGCCTGATCTACGAGGCGTTCCAGTTCCCGCCGGAGATGTTCACGGTCCTCTTCGCGATCGGCCGCACCCCCGGCTGGCTCGCGCAGTGGCTCGAGCTCGTCCAGGACAAGGACCAGAAGATCGCGCGCCCCAAGCAGATCTACACCGGCGACCGCCAGCTGACGTTCACCCCCGCCTCGGAGCGCTGGGCGTGAGCCACGGCTGAACCCTCGTCACACACGTACGACGCCCCCGACAGGTCTCCTGTCGGGGGCGTCGTACGTCGTGGGCCTCGTCAGCGGTCGAAGACCGCCGTGGTGCGCGCCGGCACCCTCACCGCGTCCTGGGCGACCGTGGAGCCCTTGACCACCTCGTCCCCACCGGAGGCCTGCACGTCGTGCAGGGTCCAGCCGGCGCCGGCGCCCGCGACGGTGGCAGCCCCCGGCGTCGCGTTGACGACGACCAGCACGCCGTCCCGGTCGGCGTCGACGTCGGTGCCGGCGGTGTCGTCGACGAGCATGGCGACGACACCGGGGTCGGCGTCGAGGAAGGACACCTTGTCCTGGACCTGCTCGAGCGAGCCGAGCCGGAACAACGGTGAGGAGGTGCGGATCCGCAGCAGGTCGAGCGCCTGCTCCTGCGCCGCCGCCATCGCCGCCGGCGTCGGGTCGAGCGCGGGGTCCTCGAGCAACGGCTCCATGAAGCGCCACTTGTCCTCGTTGTCCGCGCGCGGCGGGAGCCCGGACCCGAAGGTGTTCTCCTGACCGGTCCAGTCGACCCGGTTGAACCAGTCACCGGAGTCGTAGGAGTTGCGGTCCAGGCTCTTGGAGCGGAGCAGGTCGGTGCCCGCGTGCCAGAAGGCCACGCCCTGGCCGAGCGCCACGGTCGACAGCGAGACGGTGTTCATCCGCACCCGGTCGGTCATCGAGGTGGCCCGCGGCAGCTTGAGCTGCAGCGAGTCGAACAGCGTCTCGTTGTCGTGGGCGTCGACGTAGGTCACGGTCTCGCTCGGGTCGGCGGCGTACCCGGCGGGCTGGCCGTTGTAGTCGACCTCCGACCCGACCACGGTCTCCCCGGTCTCGGAGGAGGTGAAGGAGAAGTCGGCCAGGTTGCCGGCCATCCCCAGCTTCACCAGGTCCTCGGCGTGGGCGAGCGAGGCCTGCTGCCGCTCGACGCCGCCGTTGACCTCGGCGCCGTTGGGGTCGGTGGACAGCCCGGACCCGAAGCCCTGGACCCGCGGGTCCTCGTCGAACGGGCCGCCGCCGCGGACCGCGTCGCGGAGGCGGTCGCTGAACGAGCCGATGCCGGTCCCGGCGAGGTTGAGCTGGGTCGCCTGCTCGAAGCGGGCGTCGTCGGCGACCTCACCGAAGTTCCAGCCCTCGCCGTAGACGTAGACCTGCGAGCCGTCGACGCCGTCCTCGGTGATCGTCAGCCCGTCGAGCGCCTCGCGCAGCCGCTGCATGTTCTCCAGCGAGTGGTGGCCCATCAGGTCGAAGCGGAAGCCGTTGACCTTGTAGTCCCGCGCCCACGTGAGCACGGAGTCGATCATCAGCTTCTCCATCATCGCGTGCTCGGTGGCGGTGTTCTCGCAGCACGTGGACTTCTCGACCGCGCCCCTCGCGTCGAGGCGGTGGTAGTAGCCCGGCACGACCTTGTCGAGGACCGAGCGCTCGGCCTGCCCGCTGGCGGCGGTGTGGTTGTAGACCACGTCCATCACCACCTGCATCCCGGAGCGGTTGAGCGACTGCACCATCTGCCGGAACTCCACCGTGCGCCGGGTGCCGTCCGGGTCGGTCGCGTAGGAGCCCTCGGGCGTCGTGTAGTGGTAGGGGTCGTAGCCCCAGTTGAAGCCGTCGGCACCGCGCACGGCGTCGACGCACGCCTGCTGCTCCTGCGAGGCCGGACCGTACGACGCCAGGTCGCACGCCGGCGCCTGCTGCTCGGAGCGACGCTCGCGGATCGTCGCGATGTCGAAGGCCGGCAGCAGGTGCACGGTGTTCAGCCCCGCGTCGGCCAGCTCGCGCAGGTGCGTCATGCCGGCGCTGTCGCGCTCGGCGAACGCGGCGAACGTGCCGCGCTCCCCTGCCGGGACGGTCTCGTCGCCGATGGAGAAGTCGCGCACGTGCAGCTCGTAGACGTTGCGGTCCTCGGGCTGCGCGACCGCCGGCGGCGTGGTGCCGGCCCAGCCGCGCGGTGCGAGGGCGGGGTCGTCGAGGTCGACGAGGAGCGACCGGGGCGAGTCGGCGGTCAGCGCCACCGAGTAGGGGTCGGTCACCTCGTTGACGACGACCTCCTGGGCCGACGGCGCCCACACCCGGACGGCGAACCGGTACGGCCGGCCCGCCCAGGACGGCGGCCCGGCGACGGTCCAGGTGCCGTCGTCCTGGCGGCGCATCGCGACGCGGCGGTCGCCGATCAGCAGGTCGACGTCCTGAGCGGTCGGCGCCCACAGCGCGAGCTGCGGCCGGCCCTTGGACCAGGTCGGCCCCAGCTCGCGGTCGTACGCCGCGGCGTACACGTCGTCGAGCACTCCGGGCACCTGGACCCCGGTCGCGTCGTGGAGCCGTCCGTCGGCGTCGTAGGAGGCGACGGCCAGCTGGCCCTGCAGGATCTCGGGGACCTCGTCGAGCCGGTCCTCGGGCAGCCGGAATGCCTCGTGGCCCTCGAGGTGCGGGAAGTCGGCGAGCACGTCCGCGGGCAGGCCCGCGGCGTCGTGGCGCAGCGGCAGCGAGCGGCCGCCGGTCACGTCCTCGGCGTCGGGGGCGAGCCCGCCGTCGCGCGACCAGTGGAGCCGGTAGGAGCGGGTGTCGGCGTCGGGGACGTCCCAGGCCATGAGGTCGTCACCCAGCCACTGCGCCCGCGACGTCGTGAGGTCGGGCGCCGCCCCGGCGGCACCGGCGCTGACGGTCAGGACGTGGGTCTCGACGTCGTAGGAGAAGCGGACCTGCGCCTCGGCGGGCACCTCGAAGCCGATGTCCCCACCCCCGGGCGCGCCGCCGGCGCCGTAGTTCTCGTCCCAGGTCTGGCCGTGGGTCACCTTGGTGGCGTAGCTGCCGGCGGGCAGGGCGTCGGTCGTGAAGGTGTAGGTGCCGTCGCCGTCGGGGTCCTGCAGCCAGCTGCGCAGGCAGTCGGGTGACCAGTCGGCGGGGCAGCCCAGCTCGGACTGGAAGTCCCCGGCCGCCGTCACGATCGGGCCGGAGGCGTCGCTGGTGACCCAGTGGGTGCCGTGGTCGTAGTAGAAGGTGACCTCCCGCTCGCCGTCGAGCGCCAGCGGCACGTTGGGGCCGTTGGGCGCCCCGCCGGCGCCGTAGTTCTCGGTCCACGAGCCGTCGATGGCGGCCTTGTACTCGTACTGGCCGGCGGGCAGGGTCGTGGTCCTCTTCCAGACCTGGTCCTCGGCGTCGAGGGCCATCTGCGCCTCGGCGCAGGCGGGCTGCCAGTCCTCGGGGCAGCCCATCTCGGAGTTCTGGCTGCCGGGCACCGAGACGGCGACCGGCTGGGTGACCGGACCGCCACCGCCCGTGCCGGGGTCGCCGGGCTCCGGGACGGGCTCGCCCACCACGCCGTACGACGAGGCGACCGACTGGTTGCCGGAGGAGTCGGTCAGGACCGCGCGGTACTCCAGCAGGGTCCCGTCGGGCAGGTCCCGGACGTCGTGGACCACGCGGTAGGGCGCGTTGTCGTCGGTCCCCAGCGGGGTCCACTCCCGGGCACCGGCGTGCCGCCACCCGAAGCTGACCTCGTTGAAGCCGCCGTCGGGGACGCCCGCCTCGATGAAGGCGCGGCCGCCGACGGCGCCGCCGGCCGACGGGCTCTGCAGGTGCACCGCCGGAGCCGACTCGCGCTCCGCCAGCACCTTGTCGGCGCGGTAGACGACGGCCGACAGCGGCGGGACCGTGACGTCGACCCGGCCCTCGCCGTCGGCGGTCAGGCGGGGTGCGCCCGTGCCCCAGACCCGGCGCAGCGAGCCGCGCGGGGTCAGGGTGCGCAGCGAGACGGTCCTCGCCTCGGCGGCGTTGTTGAGGGCGACGAGGAGCTCGCGGTCCTCCCCACGCCGTATCCGGCTGAAGGCGTAGACGCCGGCGGCGTTGCCGGCGGAGCGGTGGAGCTGCGCGCCGTCGGCGAGCGCCGGGTAGCGCTCACGCAGCGCGGACAGCGCCCGGATCGACCGGTAGAGGGGGTGGCTCCGGTCGAAGTTGGCGTCGGCGGTGGTGGCGTCCGTGCCGATGAGGTCGTCGTCGTTGTAGCTCGCGACCTCGCTGGGGAACATGTCCTGGCGCGCGTCCTTGTCCCCGCCGTCGCCGGTGAATCCCTGCTCGTCGCCGTAGTAGACGACCGGCTGGCCGCGGGTGAGGAACATCAGCTCGTGGGCGAGCCGGTCGCGCGCCAGCAGCTCCTCGCCGGCGTACTCGTCGTCGAGGAAGCCGCCGATGCGACCCATGTCGTGGTTGCCCAGGAACGTCGGCAGCGAGTAGGCGTTGGAGTCGGTGTCGGTGTACCAGTCGTCGTCGGCGTAGAAGTCGCGCAGCCGGGTGGTCGCCCCGCCCTTCGCGAAGCCCGTGCCGACGGACTGGAAGCCGAAGTCGAGGGTCGCGTCCATCTCGCCCTCGGTCGTGTACTGCGACATGAACGCGGCGCTGGCGTCGTAGACCTCGCCGAAGGCGAAGAAGTCGGGGTTGCCGGCCCGGGACGCGTGCTCGCGGATCGCGGGGGCGAACTCCTGCCAGAACTCCATGTTGACGTGCTTGGTGGTGTCGATACGGAAGCCGTCGATGCCGAAGTCGACCCAGGCCTCGTAGATCTCGGTCATGCCGTCGACGACGTCGGGCTGCTCGGTGAACAGGTCGTCGAGGCCGACGAAGTCGCCGTACGTCGACGACTCGCCGGCGAAGGTCGAGTCACCGCGGTTGTGGTAGTTGGTCGGGTCGTTCAGCCACGCCGGGACCTTGACCGTCTTGTCGGCCTCCGACCGGAAGGTCGGGGTGTAGGGGAACGACGTCGCCGGGTCGAGCTCGGGGAAGTCCTCGGTGCCGGCGTGGTCACGGTCGTCGAAGACGTTGCCGTCGGCGTCGCGATAGGGCTCGGCGTCCTTGGAGACGTAGCCGTACTGCTTCTCCTCGTAGTCGATGACGTCGGCGGTGTGGTTGGTGATGATGTCGAAGAAGACCTTGATGCCCCGCTCGTGGGCGGCGTCGATGAAGGCCTCGAGCTCGGCGTTGGTGCCGAAGTGCGGGTCGATGCGCGTGAAGTCGGTGACCCAGTAGCCGTGGTAGCCGGCGCTGGCGTTGTCGCCGGCACCCTGCACGGGACGGTTGGCGAAGCTGGGGGTCAGCCAGATCGCCGAGGTGCCGAGGCCCTCGATGTAGTCGAGGCGCTCGGTGAGCCCGGCGACGTCGCCGCCGTGGAAGAAGCCCTTGTCGGCGGGGTCGTGGCCGTGGTCCGTCCGCGTGCCGTCGAAGCCGCCGGTGTCGTTGGTCGGGTCGCCGTTGGCGAAGCGGTCGGCCATCACGAAGTAGAAGCGCTCGCGGGTGAGCGGGGTGCGCAGCGACGTACCGACGATCGCCTCGTCGGCGTCGGTCACCTCCGCCGCGGGCTGCTCGGCCGGTGCCACCGCGACCCGGTGGCTGGCGTGGTCGTAGGAGAACGTGAGCGTGGCGTCGTGCCGGAGCTCGAGCGGGACGTCCGCGGCGCCGCCGTCGGCGCCGTACGCCTCGTCCCAGCCACCGTCGAGCGCGACCTTGAAGGCGTGGCTGCCGGCGGGCACCTCGACGTCGAGCTCGTACGACGTGGTGCCGGGCACCGCCTCGAGGCGCGTGGCCTCGCACGCCGGCGCCCAGTCCTCGGCACAGCCGAGCTCGGACTGGAGGCTGCCGACCAGGGTCACGCGGTCGGGAGGGGCGGTGTGGTCGGCGAGCGCCGGGGACGGCACCACCGCGAGGGCCGAGCCGGAGACGAGCAGGCCGAGGACGGCCGCGAGGTGATGGCGCACGAGGACTCCCGAGAGGGTGGAGCTGATGGATGTGGCGGTCGTCACGCTAGGGAGTCGAGCATCGGTCTTGCAAGCCCTGCAAGATCTTTCATGACGGGCAGCGCGCGGCTACGCGGGTCTCGGGTGAAGTTTCACCCGGAAGGGCGTACGGACGGCCGCGGCGTCACTACACTCCGGACCCACGGCCGGGGGAGGGACTGTGGCGGGAGACGACGCGGGGACGCTCGCCACCGTGCTGCGCTCCCTGCGCGAGGCCGGCGGACTGTCGCAGGAGGAGCTGGCCCGGCGCGCAGGCCTGAGCACCCACGCGATCAGCGCGCTCGAGCGGGGCACGCGGACCCGTCCCTACCCCCACACCCTGCGCGCCCTGGCCGGTGCCCTGGACCTCTCCGAGGCCGACCGGTCGCGGCTCATCGCGGCCGTGCCCGCCCGGGCGAGGCCGACCCGCGCCGCCCCGGACGCCGCCACCGCGCGACCTCGTGACCTCGTGACCTCCCGGTCCCCACCACTCCCCTGCTCGGCCGCGACGAGGAGGTGAGGCGCGTCGGACGACTCCTCCGGGAGCAGCGGCTGGTGACCCTCAGCGGTCCCGGCGGGGTGGGCAAGACACGCCTCGCGCTGGCGGTCGCGGCCGCGGTCCGGGACCGGTACGCCGACGGGGTGACGCTGGTCGAGCTGGCCCCGTTGCTCGAGCCCGCGGCCGTGCTCCCCGCCGTCGCCGACGCGCTCGACGCGACGGGGGCCAGCGAGCGCACGGTCGTCGAGGACGTCGTCGAGCGGATCCGCGGCCAGCACCTGCTCCTCGTCCTCGACAACGTCGAGCACCTGCTCGAGGCCGCGCCCGACGTCGCCGCCCTCATCGAGGCGGCGCCCGACCTCACCGTGCTGGCCACCAGCCGGGCGCCGCTGCGGGTGCGGGGCGAGACCGAGGTGGGCGTCGAGCCGCTCGGGTTGCCCTCGGCCTCGACGCCCGTCTCGGAGTCGCCCGCGGCCCGGCTGCTGCTGGACCGCGCCGGCGCGGTCAGCCCGGGCTGGGGTGCGGACGCGGACGACGAGCAGGCCGTCGCCGCGACCTGCGCGCGCCTCGCCGGCCTCCCCCTCGCCCTCGAGCTGGCCGCCGCGCGCGCCCGGCTGCTCGACCCGGCCGCGCTGCTCGACCGCCTCGACACCGCCCTCCAGGACGGACCGCGCGACCTGCCCGCCCGGCAGCGCACCATGCGCGCCACCCTGGACTGGAGCCACGGCCTCCTCGATGCGGACGAGCGCCGCCTGCTGCGGCTGCTCGGGGTCTTCGTCGGCGGCTTCACCCTCGAGGACCTCGAGGGCGTCGCCGGACGCCTCGACGACGCCACGCAGCCGGTCGCGCCGCTGCTGGAGGCGCTGGTCGAGCACTCGCTGGTGACCACGGCCGGCGGGGCACGCTTCCGGATGCTCGAGCCGGTCGCGCAGTACGCCCGGTCCCTGCTCGTCGAGGCCGGCGAGTGGGAGCAGGCCACCGCGGCCCACGGTGCCCACTACCTCGTCCTGGCCGAGACCACCGGTCCCCGCTACCGCGACGGCGGCCAGATCGCCGCGCTGGCGCGGATCGACCCCGAGCACCCCAACCTCACCGCGGCCGCGGAGCGGATGCTGGCCGCCGGCGACGTGGAGGGCGCGGCCCGCATGGCGTGGGCGCTGTGGCTCTACTGGTGGCTGCGTGGCCACCACGCCCACGGCCGGCGGCTGGCCGAGACCGTCCTCGCCCGGGGCGGGCTGCCCGACGACGTGCACGCCCGGGCCGCCCTCGCGGCCGCGACGACCTCGTTCGCCATGGACGACGTCGACGCGGCACTGCAGTGGTGGGAGGAGGCCTTCCGTCACTCCGTCGGCGACCCGGTCATCGACTGCAACGCCGTCGCCGGGATCGGCCTGGCCTTCCTGGCCCGTGGCGACCTGGAGTCGGCGCGGGAGCGGTTCACCGACGCCCTCGCGCTCGCCGCCGAGGCCGGGGAGGAGTCGGAGTGGACGTGGGCCCTGGCCCACATCTGGCTGGGGACGGTGGCGCTGCTCCTGGGCGACGCCGACGAGGCCGCACGTCGCGTCGAGTCGGGGCTGGCGTCCGCGCGCCGTCGCAACGACCGGCTCGCGTCGTACATCGCGCTCTACAACCTGTTCCAGGTCGAGCTGGCACGCGGCGACCGCGCCCGCGCCCGCCAGCACCTCGAGGAGGGCCTGCGCCTCTCGCTGGAGACGGGCGACCAGGCCAACCTCGCCTACCTCCTCGACGCCCTGGCCGTGATCGAGGCCGCGGAGGGCACCGTGTCCCGGGTGCCGCTGCTGCTCGGCGCCGCACAGGCGATCCGGGAAGCCATGGGGTCCCGGGGCTACGGCTACTACCGCCCCGACCCGGACGCCGTGGCCGCCGCGGAGGACGCGGCCCGGCAACGGCTCGGACCCGACCGCTACGACGACGCCCTCGACGCCGGCCGGGCGATGTCGTCGTACGACGCGGCGCACCTGGGTCTCGGCGACCGCCGACGCTGACGGTCTCCGGCCACCCGCACACCACCCGTACACCCGGGGCTGTGCGTGGTGCGTCGCCGTGCGCCCCGCCGACAGTGGTGGCGCGGCCGACCGGCCGCTACCCGACCCGTCAAGGAGACGCCGTGACCACCACCCTCGAGCCCGGGACCGCACCGGGCACCACCAGTGCCTCGACCGGGGGGCGCTGGATCGCCGCCGGACTCGCGGCCGGCCTGGCCGGCGTCGTGTCGGTCGCCGCCAGCATGGGCACCGGGGCCGTGTACGAGCCGGACATCGCCGGCGACGCGCCGGCCATCGTCGACCGCCTGGCCGAGATGGTCGCACCGATCCTGGTCTTCCACGTGGCGACGATGGTGTCGGCGCTGCTCCTGGTCGTCTTCGCCGCCGGCCTGCACGGTGACCTGGCCCGGCGCCTGCCGGCGGGGAGCGTGCTCCCCGCGGTCGCGGCGTTCGGGCTGCTGCTGGTCGCCGTGACGCAGCTGCTCGGCTCGGGGCTCACGACCGAGTTCGTCTTCGGCGTCCAGGACCCCGAGCAGGTCGTGCCGGAGGCGGCCGTGTTCTTCGGGCACTGGATCGGCACCGTGCCGTGGCTGTGGGGCACGGCGGGACTCGCCGCGGTCGCCCTGGGGATGGCGTCCCGTCCGGGCGGGTACCCCCGCTGGATCGGCGTGCTCGGCTACGTCCTCGGCGGCCTGATGCTGCTGATCGCGGTGAGCCCGCTGCAGTACATGGCCGGCATGGTCGGTCCCGTGTGGCTGACGGTCACCGCGGTCGGCCTGCTGGTCTCGCGCCGGCGCCGCTGAGGAGCACGACCATGGAGCCCGACGTGGGGATGCGCCTGGAGCTCGCCGACTTCGTGGCGCTGCGGCGGCCGGCCCTGCTGCGCGCCGCCGTGGCGATCACCGGCGACGAGCACCGTGCGGAGGACGTCCTGCAGGCCGCCCTGCTGCGGGTGCTCCCCCACTGGTCGGAGATCCGGGACGCTGCCGCGGCGGAGGCCTACGTCCGGCGCGCCGTCCTCCACCAGCACATCAGCTGGTGCCGCCGGGCGGCCCACCGCCACGAGACGGTCCGCAGCGAGGTCCCCGAGCCCGCGGGGGGCGGGCTCGGGGACCAGGCCTGGGACCAGGCGCAGCCCCGCGGACGTCACAGCGACCTGTGGCGGCACGTGGCCGCCCTCCCGCCTCGCCAGCGCAGCACCGTGGCGCTGCGGTTCTACGAGGGACTCTCGGTCGCGGAGACCGCCACCGCGCTGGGCTGCTCACCCGGCACCGTCAAGTCCAACACCCACCACGCCCTGGCCCGCCTGCGGGCCGTGGTCGAGCGCGACGACCTCCCGGTCGCCGGCTGAGTCGACGGCCCCCTGCCGTCGGGAGAGGTCCTCCGATGCCCACCCCGCCACCACCCCCGCCACCACCCCCGCCTGCAGCCGCGCGCGCCGGCTGGCTGCCCGACACCTTCGTCCACCCCACTCGCGTCGAGGTCGGGCTGGGCCACCACCTGCGACCCGTCCGCGCCCAGGACGTGGACCTCGACATGGTGGCGGTGATGGGCTCGCGCGAGCGCCTCTGGCGCACCTACGGCGCCGCGTGGGGCTGGCCGCCGGCCTCGATGACCCGCGAGCAGGACCGCGAGGACCTGGCGCGCCACGCCGCGGAGATGGAGACCCACGAGTCCTTCAACTACGCCCTGCTGGACACCGACGAGACGGCCCTGCTCGGCTGCGTCTACATCGATCCTCCCCAGAAGGATTGGGGACAGGTGGCCGGAGCGGACGCGGAGATCTCCTGGTGGGTCGTCGACGAGTGCGTCGGCACCGAGCTCGAGGCCGCCCTCGACGCCCTGGTCCCCCGCTGGATCGCGGAGGCGTGGCCGCTGACGCGCCCGCGGTACGTCGGTCGCGACCTGACGTGGGACGAGTGGCTGGCCCTGCCGGACCTGACCGCCCCCGAGCCGCCTCGTGCCTGATCTGGGTGCCTTCCCAGCACGCTCTCAGCGCATGCACAGGTCCGTTGCGGACACTGGGATCCATGAGCACCACGCCTCCTCCCTACGAGCCCGGCCCGATGGGCAACCCCTACGCCGCCGCGCAGCCGACGACCCAGCCGACCGCACCGCCGCCAGCCCCGCCGTACGCCCCGCGGGCGCGGTCCAGGGGACGCGCCGGCCTCGCCGCCGCGGTGCTGGTCACGTCGCTGGTGGCGGGCGCGGGCGCCGGCTTCGGGGGCGCCGCGCTCTGGGACGGCACCCAGGACGGGACCTCCTCCTCCTCGACGCCCACGGCCACCACGCCCGTCATCGACCAGGGCGACACCCCCGCCGCGGAGGGCTCGGTGGAGGCCGTGGCCTCCGCCGTCCTGCCGTCCGTGGTCACCATCCGGGTCGCCGGCCAGCAGGGCGAGGGGTCCGGCTCGGGCATCATCCTCAGCTCCGACGGCACGATCCTGACCAACAACCACGTGGTGGAGGTCGCCGAGGGCGGCGGTGACGTCCGCGTCTACTTCGACGACGGGACGAGTGCCCCCGCCGAGATCCTCGGCACGGACCCGCTGACCGACACCGCCGTCATCCGGGCCGAGGGCGTCACCGACCTCACCGCCGCCACGATCGGGCAGTCGGCCAACCTCGACGTCGGCCAGGACGTCGTGGCCTTCGGCGCCCCGTTCGGCCTCGACTCCACGGTCACCAGCGGCATCGTCAGCGCGCTGGACCGGCCGGTCAACGTCGGGTCGGACAGCGAGGGCAACTCCACGACGTACCCGGCCATCCAGACCGACGCCGCCATCAACCCCGGCAACTCCGGCGGGCCGCTGGTGGACATGAGCGGCGCCGTCGTGGGCATCAACTCCTCCATCCGCACGGCCTCCCAGGGGGTCGGCACGCAGGGCGGCTCGATCGGCCTCGGCTTCGCCATCCCGATCGACGAGGTGATGCCGATCGTCGACCAGATGATCGCCGGCGAGACGCCGACCCACGCGCGCCTCGGCATCCAGGTCGGGGACGCGGGCACCGCTGCCGAGGGCGCCGCCGGCGCCCTGGTGCGGGAGGTCAGCCCGGGGTCGACCGCGGCCGACGCGGGCCTGCAGCAGGGCGACGTCATCACCCGTGTCGACGACCGGGCCATCACCGACGCGGACTCCCTCGTGGCCACGATCCGCTCCTACCGTCCCGGCGACGAGGTCGAGGTGACCTGGCAGCGCGACGGCGAGGAGCAGTCCGCGACGCTCGCACTCGACTCGGACGCCACCGAGGGCTGAGGCGGCGACTGGGCGCTGCGCACATCGCCCCGCGGGGCACGGCGAGACATGATGGGACCGCCCACCCGGCGACGACCCCAGGAGGTCCCGTGCAGCTCGAGCTGTCCCCCGAGGACGCCGCGTTCCGCGAGGAGATGCGCACGTTCTTCACCACCGAGTTCCCCCAGGAGATCCGCGACACGGTGCTGGAGGGTCGGCACCTGACGCGCGACCAGATCGTGGAGAGCCAGCGGGTCCTCAACAAGGCGGGCCTCGCCGTCCCGCACTGGCCGCAGGAGTGGGGCGGCCGCGGGTGGACCGACCTGCAGCGGCACCTGTGGCACGAGGAGATGCAGCGGGCCGGCGTCCCGGTGCCGCTGGCCTTCAACGCCTCCATGATCGGGCCGGTGCTCGCGCAGTTCGGCACCCAGGAGCAGAAGGAGCGGTTCCTCCCCGCCACGGCCAACCTGGACATCTGGTGGTCGCAGGGCTTCTCCGAGCCCGACGCGGGCTCCGACCTCGCCAGCCTGCGCACCACCGCCGTCCGCGACGGTGACGACTGGGTCGTCAACGGGCAGAAGACGTGGACGACCCTGGGCCAGCACGGCGACTGGATCTTCACCCTCGTCCGCACCGACCCGGAGGTGAAGAAGCAGGCCGGCATCTCGATGCTGCTCATCGACATGACCCTGCCCGGGGTCGAGGTGCGTCCCATCGAGCTGATCGACGGCGGCCACGAGGTCAACGAGGTCTGGTTCACCGACGTCCGGGTGCCCGGGGACCTGCTGGTCGGCGAGGTCAACGGCGGGTGGACGATCGCCAAGTTCCTCCTCGGCAACGAGCGCGTCGGCGTCGCCCCGGTGGGAATCACCAAGCGGGCGCTGGCGACGCTCAAGGACAACGCCGGCGACCGACTCGACGACCCGCTCGTGCGCGCCCGGGTCGTGGAGCTCGAGAACCAGCTGCTCGCCCTCGAGCTCACCGCGCTGCGGGTCGTGGCGCACTCGGCCGGCGGCGAGCCGCACCCGGCGTCGTCGGTGCTCAAGCTCACGGGCACCGAGCTCCAGCAGGCCGTGAGCGAGCTCGCGGTCGACCTCGCCGGTCCCGCGTCGATCGCCTCCGGCGCCGACGAGGACTCCCCGCTGCCGGGCTGGGCGCGACGCAGCGCCCCCACCTACCTCAACCTCCGCAAGGCGTCGATCTACGGCGGGTCCAACGAGATCCAGCGCCAGATCATCGCCCGCTCGATCCTGGGACTCTGACATGGACTTCACCTACGACGACGAGCAGCAGGCCCTGCGCGAAGCAGTGCGGGGCCTGCTCACCAAGCAGTACGGCGACTACGAGGTGCGCCGCCGCACCACGGCCACCGAGCCCGGCTTCGACGAGGACCTGTGGCGCCGCCTGGCCGAGATGGGCGTCCTCGGGCTGCCCTTCGCCGAGAGCGACGGCGGGGTCGGGGCCGGCCCGGTCGAGATCGGCATCGTGTGCCGCGAGCTCGGCCGGGTGCTCGCCCCCGAGCCCTACCTCACCGGCGTCGTGCTGGCCGGCGGGCTGGTCTCGGCCGCGGGCAGTCCCGAGCAGCGCGCCGAGGTGCTCGGCGCGGTCGCGGCCGGCGAGCGGGTCCTGGCCGTCGCCCACGACGAGCCCGAGGGCCCACGGTGGACCACCGCAGCCCCGGGAACGACCGCGACGCAGGAGGGTGACCGGTGGCTCCTGACCGGCACCAAGGACCCGGTCCTGCACGGCGCCCGCGCCGACCAGGTCGTCGTCACCGCGACCCTGCCCGACGGCGGCACGGGGCTCTTCCTGGTCGGCGCCAACTCCGACGGTGACGCGCCCGACCGCACCGGCTACGCGACGTACGACGGGGGGCGGGCCGCGCGGATCGTCCTCGACGGCACCCCCGCCGTGCCCCTCGGCGACCCCACGACCGACCGTTCCGGGACCCTGGCCACGATGCTCGACCTGACCCGGGTGATGGCGGCCAACCAGGCGCTGGGCGTCATGCAGGCCCAGCTGGCGGCCACGACGTCCTACCTCACCAGCCGCAAGCAGTTCGGCGTCACGCTCAACCACTTCCAGGCGCTGACCTTCCGCGCGGCGGACATGTACGTCTCCCTCGAGCTGACGCACAGCATCGTGGACTGGGCGACGATGACCATCGCCACCGGCGACCGCGACGCGCTCGCCGACGCCGCGGCCCGGTGCGCGCTGCAGACCAGCCGCGCGTCGCGGCACATCGGCCAGGAGGCCATCCAGCTGCACGGCGGCATCGCCATGACGGCGGAGTACTCCGTGGGCACCGCCACCGCGCACCTCACGGTGCTCGACCACCTCTTCGGCGACGGCGACCACCACCT
Source organism: Nocardioides sediminis (assembly GCF_003047295.1). Lineage (GTDB taxonomy): Bacteria > Actinomycetota > Actinomycetes > Propionibacteriales > Nocardioidaceae > Nocardioides > Nocardioides sediminis. The sequence goes on along the minus strand of NZ_PZYZ01000002.1, from coordinate 186,440 downwards.
GCGCGCCCTCGCCGAGGGCGTCACCGACCACGACACGCTGGAGGCGCTGGGCTGATGGACCTCTCCCTCTCCGACGAGCAGCAGGCGTTCCGCGACCTCGCGCGCAGCTTCCTGGACAAGGAGGCCGTCCCGCACCGCACGCGGTGGGACCGCGAGGAGGCCGTCGACCTGGCGATCGTGCCGAGAATGGCCGAGATCGGCTTCTTCGGCCTCACCATCCCCGAGGAGTACGGCGGCCTCGGCGGCGACTACGTCACCTACGCGCTGGCCATGGAGGAGCTCGGCCGGGCCGACTCCGCGCTGCGCGGCATCGTGTCGGTCAGCAGCGGGCTGGTCGGCAAGTCGATCCTCTTCTTCGGCTCCGAGGAGCAGAAGCAGGAGTGGCTCCCCCAGCTGGCCTCCGCGAGCCGGCTCGGCTGCTTCGGGCTCACCGAGCCCGACACCGGGTCCGACGCCGGCAACCTGACCTCGCGGGCGACCCGCGACGGGGACGACTGGGTGCTCAACGGCCAGAAGCTCTTCATCACCAACGGCACCTGGGCCGACGTGGCCCTGGTGTTCGCGCGCACCAGCGACGACGGACCGCGCGGCGTCACGGCGTTCCTCGTGCCGACCGACTCCCCCGGCTTCGAGGCCCGCGAGATCAAGGGCAAGCTCGGCCTGCGCGGCCAGGCCACCGCCGAGCTCTTCCTGTCCGACGTCCGCGTCCCGTCCTCGGCGGTGCTGGGCGAGGTCGGCCAGGGCTTCAAGATCGCGATGAGCACCCTGGACAAGGGCCGCCTCGCCGTCGCCGCGGGCTGCGTCGGCATCGTCCAGGGCTGCCTGGAGACGTCGGTGGAGTACGCCACCTCCCGCACCCAGTTCGGCAGGCCGATCGCGTCCTTCCAGCTCGTGCAGGACATGCTGGCCGACATCTCCGTGGACGCCGATGCCGCGCGGCTGCTGGTGTGGCGCTGCGCCGACCTCGTCGACCGCGGCGAGCCGTTCGGCACCGCGGCCTCCAAGGCCAAGCTCTTCGCGTCCGAGGCCGCCGTGCGGGCGGCCAACAACGCCATCCAGGTGCACGGCGGGGCCGGGTACGTCGACGACTACCCCGCCGCGAAGTACCTGCGCGACGCGCGCGTCATGACCCTCTACGAGGGCACGTCGCAGATCCAGAAGCTGCTGATCGGGCGGGCCGAGACCGGCATCAACGCGTTCGTCTGACCGCCCCTGCGGCAGCGCGGGCGGTGACGGCCAGCCAGAGCAGCATCTTGTCGCGCGGGTCGGTCAGGTTGCGCCCGGTCAGGCGCTCGATCTGCTTCATGCGGTAGATGACCGTGTTGCGGTGGCAGTAGAGCTCCGCGGCGGCGTGCGTCGGTGAGCCGTCGTGCGCCAGCAGGGCGCGCAGCGTGGTCACCAGCGTCTCGGCCTGCGGGTGCTCCAGCAGCTCGCCGAACGCCTCCGCGACCAGCAAGGGCGTCACGTGCGAGTCGCCGGCGAGCAGCACCTCCGGCAGGCGGTCGGTGACCCCGACCACGCCGCGCTCGCCGGGGGACAGCGTCTCGGCGGCGCGGAGCGCGAGCTGGAAGGCGGTGCCGAACCCGGCGATCCCGCCGGCGCTCCCCGCGACCGCGACCCGGCCGGCCGCCACCGGGGCGAGCAGCTCCACGAGCAGCGCCTCGTCCGGGAGGGCGCCGGAGACCAGCCCGTAGGCCGCGCCCGACCGCACGTGCCAGTGCGAGACGAGGGCCCGGCGGTCGAGCCGGTCCTCGACGGGTCCGACCAGGTCCGCACCCTCACCCCCCGAGCCGTCGGAGCCGCCGGGACCGCCGGGACCGCCGGGGAGCACGACGACGCACGCGACCGCGTCGCCCGCGGCCACGCCGAGGGCCGTCCGGGCGTTCGCGGCGAAGGTGGGGTCGCCGCCCCGACCGTCGACCAGCCCGTCGAGGACGGTCTGCTGGCGCTGCTGGTCGCGACGCTGCACGCGGTCGCGCTCGCGGTGGTAGGCCTCGATGAGCACGGCGTTCTGCACGTCGAGGTTGGCCCAGACGCCCCGGGCCGCACCCAGGAGGTCGGCGTCCGGGACGTGCTCGTGGGTCGTCGCGGTCTCGGTCAGCGCCTCCCACAGGACCCGGGCGCCCATCGTGTAGGCGTTGAGGACCAGCTCCAGCGGGACGCCCTGTCGGGCCCGGCGACGGCCGGTCTCCCGCCAGAGCTCCACCGCGGGGGCGGTGTCGCTGCCGACCCCGGAGAGGGTGAGGAGGCCGCGTCGGATGTGCTCGCGGCAGCTGTGGCGCACGTCCTCGGGCAGGTGCGGGCTGATGGTGCGGTAGGCGTCGAGGTCCTTGGCCAGGAGGCGCGAGGAGATCACGTCCGCGATCTCGTCGGAACGGTGTAGCACGAGCCGCCAGGCACGGGCCACGGGATCGGGGTCGACCGCTGAGCGCACACCGTCATCGACCCGAGTCACGGGACCACCGTCGCACTCCCCGCACACACAACGCCAGCACGGTGGAGAAATCGGAGCCAGATCTTGTGCGGTCCGCCCAATGTGCTCCGCGCCCATGGTGACCAGAGTGGTGCGCATCACATCTCGGACCCGGAGGTCAGACGCACTCGTGACCGAACTCGAGCTCAGCGGCATCACCGTCACCTTCGGGGGGCTCACCGCGCTGCAGGACGTCGGACTCACCGTCGGCCCCCGCCAGGTGCACGGGGTGATCGGTCCCAACGGTGCCGGCAAGACCACCCTGTTCAACGTCGCGTGCGGCTTCGTCCAGCCCGACCGTGGCGACGTCGTGCGCCGCGGGGAGCGGATCGAACGCCTGCGCCCCACCGACCTGCCCCGACTGGGGATGGCCCGCACCCTCCAGGGGCTCGGCCTCTTCGACCGGATGACCGTGCTCGACAACGTGATGGTGGGGGCCGACCGTCACGCCCGGTCGGGCTTCCTCGGCTCGCTGCTGGCCCTCCCCCGGGCCGGCGCCGACGAGCGGGCCCTGCGGGACCGGGCGCTGCACGCGCTCGACGACCTGGGCGTGGCGTCGTACGCCGATCGCTACCCGCCGAGCCTGCCCTACCCGATCCGCAAGCGGGTGGCGCTTGCCCGCGCGCTCGTCTCCGAGCCCGACCTGCTGCTCCTCGACGAGCCCGCCAGCGGGCTCTCGTCGGCGGAGATGGAGGAGCTCGGCGACCTGGTGCGCGCCCTCACCGAGCAGATGTCGGTGCTGCTGGTCGAGCACCACATGGACCTGGTGATGCGCGTCTGCGACGAGATCACCGTCCTGGACTTCGGCCGGGCGATCGCGCACGGCACCCCCGACGAGGTCCGCAACGACCCGGCGGTGCTCGCGGCCTACCTCGGGGAGGACGTCCACTGATGCTGACCCTCACCGGACTCTGCGCGGGCTACGGCCCCGTCACCGCCCTCGAGGACGTCTCGCTCACCGCCCGGGAGGGGGAGATCACCGCCGTCCTGGGCGCCAACGGCGCCGGCAAGACCACGCTGCTGCGGACCGTCTCGGGCCTGCACCGCGCGCGCAGCGGCGACATCGACCTGGCCGGCACCCGGCTGGACACGGTGGCCGCCGAGCGGATGCCCCGCCTCGGCCTCGCCCACGTCCCCGAGGGCCGCGGGGTGATCACCGAGCTCACCGTCGAGGAGAACCTCCGCCTCGGCGGCCTGGGCCGCGGCGGCCGGGTCTCGACCTCCGACCTGGCGCGGATCACCGACCTCTTCCCGGTGCTCGGCGACCGCAGCGCCGCACTGGCCAGCACGCTCTCGGGCGGCGAGCGGCAGATGTTGGTGATCGGCCGCGCGCTGATGGCGCGGCCGACCATGCTCCTGCTCGACGAGCCCTCCCTCGGGCTGGCTCCCCGGATCGTGGCCCAGATCTTCGGGCTCGTGCGCACCCTCGTGCGCGAGGAGGGCCTGAGCGTGCTCCTCGTCGAGCAGAACGCCCGCAGCGCCCTCTCGGTCGCCGACCACGGCGTCGTCCTCAACCTCGGCCGCGTGGTCGCCGACGCCCCCGCCGACGAGCTGGCCGGGGACGACCAGCTCCGCCACGCCTACCTCGGATTCTGACCCCGGACCAGGAGCCCCCGTGCAGCAGTTCCTCAACACCGCCCTCACCGGCCTGACGCTCGGCATGGTCTACGCGGCCTTCGCCCTCGCGCTGGTGCTGATCTGGCGCTCGACCCGCATCGTCAACTTCGCCCAGGCGCCCATGGCGATGGTGACCACGTTCGTCGCGCTGGTCGTGATCGACGCCGGCCACAGCTACTGGCTCGGCTTCGTCGCCGCCCTCCTCTCCGGCCTGGTGCTCGGCGCCTTCCTCGAGCGGGTGGTGATCCGGCCGGTGGAGGGCAAGGCCGAGATCAACGCGGTGATCCTCACCCTGGGCCTCTTCATCGTCCTGCACGCGCTGGCCGCCGTGGTCTTCGGCAACCGCTACCGCTCCTTCCCGGCGCCGTTCGGGCTCGAGGGGATCACGGTCGGCGGCACCACCATCGCGCTCAACGGCTTCGGCATCTTCACCATCGTCTCGGTGCTGGTCGTGATGGGCCTCCTCGTGGCCCTCTTCCGCTTCACCGACGTCGGCCTGCGGATGCGCGCGTCGGCGTTCAACCAGGAGGTCGCACGGCTGCTCGGCGTCAAGGTCGGCGCGATGCTCACCCTCGGCTGGGCGCTGGCGTCGCTGGTCGGCTCGCTGGCCGGCCTGCTGATCGCCGGCGGCGGCCTGGTCCACCCGTCGTACATGGACTCGGTGGTCGTCTTCGGCTTCGTCGCGGCCGTCCTCGGCGGGCTGGACAGCCCGCTGGGGGCGGTGGTCGGCGGGCTCATCCTCGGCGTCTCGCTGAGCTTCGTGAGCGGGTACGTCGGCAGCCAGCTCGTCGCCCTCGCGGCGCTGGTGATCCTGATGCTGGTCCTCACCCTCAAGCCCGGCGGGCTCTTCGCCCAGGCCGCGGAGCGGAGGGTCTGATGCGCGCGCGGATCTCCTCGCTGCGGGACCACGTCCTGGCCCGCCACCTCGCCGCCGCCCTGCTCGGCCTCGTGGTCGTCGTGATGGTGCTCGAGAGCGTCTCGGACTACCGCAACACCCAGCTGGCCTCGATGGCCTACCTCGGCATCGCCGCCGGCGGCCTGACCGTCCTGACCGGCCTCAACGGGCAGCTCTCCCTCGGCCACGGCGCCCTGATGGCCATCGGCGCCTACACCTCGGCGCTGCTGCTCCCCGACAACGAGTCGTCCCTCCCCCTGTCGGTGGTCGTCCTCGTCGCGGTGGTGGTCACCCTGGCGGTGGGCGCCGCCGTCGGCCTCGCCGCCGCCCGCCTCCACGGCCCCTACCTCGCCGGCGCGACGCTGGCGCTGGCCGTCGCGGTCCCCGGCATCGCCCTCTACTTCAAGGAGACCCTCGGGGGCGAGCAGGGCCTGCGGGTGGTGATGCCCGACATCCCGGTGTGGGTGCTGGACGCGGTCTTCTTCGTGACCGGCCAGGACCTCACCCGCTCCCGCTTCACCGCGTACGTCGCGTGGCTGACGCTCATCGTCGTCTTCGTCCTGCTCGCCAACCTCGGCGCCGGCCGGACGGGACGCCGCTGGCGGGCGGTGCGCGACGACGAGGTCGCCGCCGAGCTGGCCGGGATCGACCTGGGCCGCGCCCGGGTCTCCGCCTTCATGGTCAGCGCGGCCGCTGCGGGTGCCGCCGGCGCCATCCTCGCCTTCACCGTCAAGCTGGCCGCACCGAGCGCCTTCACGCTGACCCTCAGCCTCACGCTGCTCGCCGCGATCGTGCTCGGCGGCCTCGGCAGCCTCGCCGGGGCGCTGATCGGCGCCGCGCTGCTGACCTTCCTGCCCAGCGTCGTGACCGACATCGGCACCGACGCCGGGCTCAGCGACATCCAGGCCGCGGAGCTGGCGCCGCTCGTCTACGGGCTGGTGATGGTCGCCGTGATCCTGCTCGCCCCCGCCGGCATCGTCGGGTCGCTGCGCGGCGCGCTGCTGCGCGCCCGTGCGCGTCGTCGTACGCCCGCGAGCGCCGAGCCCCCTGCCACCGGCACCACGTCCGGCACCGGCACGACCACCGACCCCCACGCGGACACCACCGAGACCGCCGGCACCACCCCTGCCACCACATCGAAGGGAACAGCATCATGACGAGACACATCCGGGGCACCGGCCCACTGGTCGCCACGCTCGCCGCGGCCCTCGCGCTCACGGCGTGCGGCGCCGGCGGACGCGACTCCTCCGACGGCGAGGCGGCCGCCGCCGACCCGGGCGTCACCGAGGACACCGTCACCATCGGCGGCACCTTCCCGCTGACCGGCGTCGCCGCTCCCGGATACTCCGAGATCCCGACGGGCGCGCAGGCCTACTTCGACTTCGTCAACGAGCAGGGCGGCGTGCACGGGCGCCAGATCGACTACATCGTCAAGGACGACGGCTACAACCCGACCAACACCAGCACGGTCACCAACGAGCTGGTGCTCAAGGAGGAGGTCTTCGCCACCGTCGGGTCGCTGGGCACGCCCACGCAGGCCTCGGTCGCCGACTACCTCAACGACGAGGGCGTCCCGCAGCTGATGGTGTCGTCGGGGTCGCTCCAGTGGGGCGACGACGTCGAGAACCGCCCGATGACCTTCGGCTGGCAGCCCGACTACGAGATCGAGGGCAAGATCATCGGCCAATGGGTGGCGGAGAACATGCCCGACGCCAAGGTCGGCCTGTTCCTCCAGGACGACGACCTGGGCGAGGACGCCGAGAAGGGTGTGCGGCAGTTCGTCGACGACCAGATCGTCGCGGTCGAGCGCTACACCTCCGGCAACACCGACGTCGCCCCGCAGATCTCGGGGCTGCAGGCCGCCAAGGCCGACCTGGTGCTGGCGTTCAACACTCCCTCCTACACCGCGCTGAGCCAGCTGGTGGCGCTCAAGACGGGCTACAAGCCGAAGTGGTTCTACGCCAACATCGGCTCCGACCCGGCGCTGGTCGGCTCGCTGCTGGAGCGATTCTCCGAGGGCGCCGTCGCGGGCAGCTCCTCGGCGCTCGACGGCGTGCTGACCACCGAGTACATCCCCGGCATCGACAGCCCCGAGGACCCGTGGGTGCAGCTGTGGCAGAAGGTGTGGGACGAGCACGGTGAGGGTGGCGAGCTCACCAACTACCGGATCTACGGCATGTCCCAGGCCTATGCGTTCGTCCAGGCGCTCGAGGCAGCCGGCGAGGACCTCACCCGCGAGGGCCTGGTCGAGGCCATCGAGGAGCAGGGCGCCGACTGGGAGGGCCCGCAGCTCGCGCCGTTCCGCTACAGCGCCGACAGCCACATGGGCATCGCCGGCGTCCGCGTCGTCGAACTCAAGGGAGGCAAGGGCGAGGACCTCACCGACGTCCTGGTGACCGACATCGGCGAGGACGCCGAGATCACCACCGACGACTCCGGCCAGGCCGACGACGCACCGCCGGAGAGCGGCGTCCCGACCAGCTGAGCGAGCCAGGACGGCCCCGACCCCCGCACGTGCGAGAAGGGTCGGGGCCGTCAGCGCGTCCGGCTGGCGTCCTCGCTGCCGCGTCCTGTCCCGGGCGCCTGCCGCGACACCGCGACGAGCTCGGCGAGGGAGGCGGCGATCCCGTCGGCGAGCACCTGGAGGTCGGGCGCCGTGTCGTAGTCGCCGGTGAGCCCGAAGGTGAGCGTGTCGCGGTAGGAGAACATCGCCACGCCGATCCGCACCCGGTCCGCGATGGGGACGTAGGGCAGCATCGCCTGGGCCTCGCGACCGAGCGCGTACAGCGTCGTGCGCGGACCCGGGACGTTGGTCGTCACCGTGGCGATGTGCCGCTGCGGCAGTCGCAGTCCCAGGCGGATCCCCCACGCGACCGGCGGGAACGGGGCGATCTCCGCAGCCGCGGTGACGCTGCCGCCCGCCTCGGGCTCGCGCCCCTCGCGCAGGTCGCGGACCCGGTCCCGGACGGCCGTCAGCCGCTCGACCGGGTCGGCGAGCTCCACCGGGAGGTAGGGCAGCATCAGGGAGACCCGGTTGTCGGGGATCGACTCGGCGCCGGGCTCGCGCGTCGAGACGGGGACCAGCGAGCGCAGGGCGTGGGCTCCGGGCTCCTCCCCCCGCGACATCAGCAGCACCCGGAACCCGCCGCTCACCGCGGCCAGGGCGACGTCGTTCACCGTGACGCCGTGGCGCCTCCGCACCACGCGCACGTCCTCGAGCGAGACGTCCGTCCAGGTGTAGCGCCGGCTCCCCTCGAGGGGGCCGGTCAGTGAGGTGTGCTCGACCGGACGCAGTGCCGGGACCATCGTCACCAGGCCACGTGCGGTCTCGCGGGCGGTGCGCGCGAGCCGTCGCGGGTCCGTGAGGGAGGTGACCACGGCGCGGGCGACCGTGACCGGCGACGTCGCGAGCTGCCATGCCGCGCCCGCCGCCGCGGCCGTCCTCGACGGGGGCGCGGCAGGCGTCCAGTCGTCCGGGACGGGGGGACGCGGCGTCGGGGTCGGGTCGAGCACCAGCTGGTAGATGTCCGTGCCGGAGACACCGTCGGCGAGGCTGTGGTGCAGCTTGGACAGCAGGCCCCAGCGCCCGTCGGCGAGCCCTTCGCAGAACCAGTACTCCCACAGCGGGCGGTCCCGGTCCATGCGTCGTGACATCACCCGGCTCATCAGGCGGCCGATCTCCTCCGGCCCCCCGGGTGCGGGCAGGGCGGTGTTGCGCACGTGCCACCGGATGTCGAAGCCGGGGTCGTCGACCCAGCCCGGCGCCGAGAGGCCGAACGGGACGGTCGCCAGCTTCTGCCGGTAGCGCGGGATCAGGGGGAGGCGTCCGGCGATGTGCGCCACGAAGTCCTCGAACGAGGGCGCCGGCCCCTCGAAGACGGCCATCGACCCGATGGCCAGCGACGCCCGCGGGTCCACGTCCTCCGCGTCGAGGAAGGCGGTCGCCAAGGGGGTCAGGCGTTCCATCGCGGGTCTCCTCCCGTGCCGGCGTCCTTCCCAGTCTCGGCGGACCCGAGGCCCGGCAACAGCGCCCTTCGACCTCGCCCCGTGGGGCCGATGGACCTCTCCGGGCCGGTCGCACGCCGGTCCGGTCGGGCCGAGCCCGGTCAGTCCAGGCGCTTCTGGAAGTCCCCGAGCCGGGCCACCGGGACGAAGCCCATGGCCTCGTTGACGCCGATCATGTGGGCGTTGACCTCGGCGTTGTAGGTGGTCAGCCGGGTGACGTCCGGCCGCTCGCGCTGGAGGAGCCGCAGGTTGGCCACCTTGACCGCGATCCCGAGCCGGTGGCCCCGGTGCTCGCCCCGGACCAGCGTGCCCCACTGGTAGGCCCGCCCCGGCTCGTGCACCGTGGTGGCCAGGTCGGAGTAGGCCACCACGACGCCGTCGGCGTCCAGGGCCACGGTGTTGTACTTCGTCCGGCCCTGCCGCTCCAGCACCGCCTCCCGCTCCCGGACCGCCGCGGCGCTGACCGCCTCCGGCTCCAGCTCCAAGTCGCCGGTCGGCGCCTGGGTCGCCAGGCTGGACGTCACCTCGGCCCAGCCCTGGAGCAGCTCGTCGGGGACCGGTCCCGCCCACGACCGGAGCGTGTACGCCGCGTGGGCGCGCGCCGCCTCCCGCGCCAAGCGGTCGAGCACCTCCTCGGCCACGGGCAGCCGCAGCTCGCGCTGCACCTCCGAGAGCGCGAGCGACCAGCCACGGGCCGCCGCGAGGCCGGGCCCGGACGCTCCCGTCCCGTCGGACCCCGCGTCGTACGGCCAGGAGGCGAGCGCGGTCAGGACCCGGCGGCCACGGGCGCGTGCCTCGTCCTCGAGGTGGGCGAGCATCGCCGAGGCGTGGCCGCGCCGCCGGTGACCGGGCAGGACGTGCACCGTGAGGTCGGCCAGCTCGAGGTTGTCGAGCAGCGGCGTGCGCATCCAGCCGGTGGCCACGGTCTCGCCGTCGACCAGGCCCGACCAACCGCCGCTCCACGAGTGCGAGCCGCGGTCGAGCATCAGGGCGCGCACCTCCTCCCGCTGCCACACGCCCGCGGCGTCGCCGAGCTCGTGACGCTCGGCGGCGGCGTAGGCGCGGTGCCAGGCGGCCATGGCGGCGTCGTCGGAGGCGTCGAGCTCGCGGATCTCCAGCTCGCTCATCGGGCGCGGGCCACCCGGCCCTCGTCCCAGACGGGACCGTCGGACTCGTAGACCTCGCCGTCGGCGCCGTAGACCAGGAACCGGTCGAAGCCGCGCGCGAACCAGCGGTCGTGGGTCACCGCGAGCACCGTGCCCTCGAACGCCTCGAGGCCCGCCTCGAGCGCCTCGGCGCTCTGCACGTCCAGGTTGTCGGTGGGCTCGTCGAGCAGCAGGAGGGTCGCTCCGCTCAGCTCGAGCAGCAGGATCTGGAAGCGCGCCTGCTGGCCGCCCGAGAGCGAGTCGAAGGTCTGCTCCCCCGCGTGCGCGAGCTCGTAGCGGTCCAGCACCCGGCTGGCCTGCTCGCGCCCCATGCCGGCCCGGCCCTGACCGGCGGGCAGGCCGTCGCCCCGGTGCAGGATGTCCAGCAGCGTCCGCCCCCGCAGCTCGGGGTGGTCGTGGGTCTGCACGAACCAACCGGGTCGCACCCGGGCGCCGAGCTTGGCCTTGCCGGTGTGCGGCACCGGCGCGGGCGGGTCGCCGACGGGGCGGTGCTCGACGTCCGGGTCGCTGCCGCCGGCCGCCAGCAGGCGGAGGAAGTGCGACTTGCCGGAGCCGTTGGACCCCAGGACGGCGACCCGCTCGCCGTACCAGACCTCGAGGTCGAAGGGCTTCATCAGCCCCGTGAGCTCGAGGTCCGTGCACACCACGGCGCGCTTGCCGGTGCGACCGCCCTTGAGGCGCATCGTCACCTGCTGCTCGCGCGGCTGCTCGGTCGGCGGGCCCGCCTCCTCGAACTTGCGCAGCCGCGTCTGGGCGGCGCGGTACTGCGAGGACATGCCGTCGTTGTACTCGGACTTGATCTTGAGCCGCAGCACGAGCGCCTTGATCTTGGCGTGCTCCTCGTCCCACCGGCGGCGCTGCTCCTCGAAGCGGAGGAACCGGTCCTCGCGCGCCTCGTGGTAGCTCGCGAAGCCGCCGGGGTGCGTCCACACCAGGTTGCCGGCCGCGCCGAGCTCGACGGTGACGATGCGGGTCGCGGTGTTGGCGAGCAGCTCCCGGTCGTGGCTGATGAACAGGATCGTCTTGGGCGACTCGCGGATCCGCTGCTCCAGCCACATCTTGCCCGGCACGTCGAGGTAGTTGTCCGGCTCGTCGAGCAGCAGCACCTCGTCGGGGCCGCGCAGGAGGTACTCGAGGACCAGCCGCTTCTGCTCGCCCCCGGAGAGGGTGGACAGGGAGCGGTGCCGGGCGCGGTCGTAGGGCAGCCCCATCGCGGCGACGGTGCAGGTGTCCCAGGTGACCTCGAGGTCGTAGCCGCCGGCGTCGGCGTACTCCGCCAGCGCCCCGGCGTAGCGCATCTGCGTCGCCTCGTCGTCGGTCTCCATCAGCGCGAGCTCGCACGCGTCGACCGCCTCCGCGGCGGCCCGCACCCGCGGCGGGGCGACGCTGAGCAGCAGGTCGGCGACGGTCTCGTCCATGCCTCCGTGGCCGACGAACTGCCGCATCACGCCCAGCCCGCCCGAGCGCGTCACGGCGCCGAAGTGCGGGACCAGGTCACCGGTCACGATCCGCAGCAGCGTCGTCTTGCCGGCCCCGTTGGCGCCCACGAGGGCGACCTTGGCGCCGTCGCCGACCCGGAAGCTGACGTCGTCCAGCAGTACTCGTCCGTCGGGCAGCTCGTAGCGCACTCCCGACACGTCCACATGTCCCACGCGGGCCATTGTCCGCGACCGGCGGCGCCGGGGCCACGCGTTAAATCCCGCGCCCGGAGTGTCGGAGGTGGTCTGGACCACCCTAGGGTGTCGGTCATGTCCGTCCAGAACCACGCAGCCACGTCCACCGTCCCCAAGTGGCGCATCATCGGCCCGGGGCTCGTCGTGGCCGCCACCGGCGTCGGTGCCGCCGACCTCGTCGCCACCCTCATCGCCGGCCAGAAGTTCGGCTACACCCTGCTCTGGTGCGTGGTGGTCGGCTGCCTGATGAAGATCGTGCTGGTCGAGGGCGCGGGCCGCTACTCGCTCGCCACGGGCCGCACCATCTTCGAGGGCTGGCGCTCGCTGGGCCGCTGGACGACCTGGTACTTCGGCCCCTACATCGTGGTCTGGGGCTTCGTGTACGGCGCCGCCGCGATGGCCGGCACCGGGCTCGCGCTGGCGGGGCTCACCGGGGCCCTGTCGGTCACCTGGTGGGGCATCCTCTCCGGCCTGATCGGCCTGGCCCTGGTGTGGACGGGCCGCTACAGCACCTTCGAGAAGGTGCTGGCCGCCCTCGTCGGGCTGATGTTCGTCACCATGGTCGGCGCCGCGCTGCTCACGCTGCCCAACGTCCCCGAGCTGCTGACCGGCCTCGCCCCCCGCATCCCCGACGGCGGCCTCGTCAACACCCTCGCGCTCGCCGGCGGCGTCGGCGGCACCATCACCCTGGCGGCCTACGGCTACTGGCTGCGCGAGAAGGGCTGGTCCACGCCGTCGTACATGCGGGTCATGCGCATCGACAACACCGTCGCCTACGTCGTCACCGGCATCTTCGTGCTGGCCACCCTCATCGTCGGCGCCGAGCTGCTCTACTCCGGCAGCGTCGCCATCGAGAGCGGCGACCAGGGCCTGCTCGACCTCTCGGTCGTGCTGCAGGACCGGTACGGCGAGTGGGCCGGCAAGATCTTCCTCGTCGGCTTCTGGGCGGCGGCGATGTCCTCGCTGGTCGGCGTCTGGAACGGCGTCTCGCTGATGTTCGCCGACTTCATGACCAACCTGCGCGGCGGCACCAGCGAGGACGCGGACGCTCGCGCCGGTGGCAAGTGGTACCGCGCCTACATCCTGTGGCTGACCTTCCCGCCGATGGTCATGATGTTCCTCGGCAAGCCGGTCTGGCTGATCCTGGCCTACGGCGTGCTGGGCGCGTTCTTCATGCCGTTCCTCGCGGTGACGCTGCTGTGGCTGCTCAACACCGACCGCACGCCGGCGCAGTGGCGCAACAAGCTGCACTCCAACGTGCTGATGGCGATCATCGCGGTCGCCTTCGTGGCGCTGTGCGTCAACGAGGTGCGCAAGGTGGTCGGCCCGTACCTCTTCGGCTGAGGCTCACGCCCCGGTGGGGTGCCTGACCCACACGTTGGGCTCGACGTAGACGGCCGTGCCGTGCTCGGTGTCGCAGAGCACCGGCACGAGGGCCTCGGGCACCTCCACCGGGCCGGTGCGGTCGAACGGCAGGCCGGTCCACTCCCGCCACTCCGCGACCGTGCCCGGGATGACCATCGAGCGCGGGGCGACCCGGTCGATGCGCCCGCCCGCCCGCACGTGCACGCGCAGCCAGGGGTCGACGGGCAGGCCGTCGTCGCGGGTGCGCGCGGCGTACGCCTCCATGGGCTCGTGCAGGTCGGTCTTGCCGTTGGGCCGCACGGGCGCGAGCAGCTCGGGGAAGCCGAGGCGACCGGCGTTGTCGCGCAGTGCGGCGACGATGCGCCCCGACAGGCCCGTCCCCTGGAGGTCCGGCCGGATGGCGATCTCGACCGCGGAGACGGCGTTCGGCTCCTCCCGCCACAGCCGGGTGAGCAGGCCGCTGCGGATCGCGGCGTCCCAGCCCGCGTCCGGCAGCTCGTCGCCGTCGAGCCGGAAGGGCACCGAGTGCGCCTTGGCCACCATCTCGCCGTCGGCGTCGAGGCAGACGAGCACGAACTCGGCGAACTCCTCCAGCGACGCGTAGTAGCCGTTGCCGATCGGGTCGTGCTTCATGAACTCGGGCCACGACGTCTCCATGTCCCAGAAGACGTCCATCAGGGCAGGCCGCTCGGCGAGGGTCACGATCTCGAGGTCCACGCCTCCATCCTCACCCGGCGCGCAACCGATTTCACGGGAGCTCAGAGACGCTCGGCCACGCGCCGGGCGGCCACCTGCAGCACGTCCCACGCGGTCGCGAAGGGTGGCGCGTAGGCCAGGTCCATCCAGGCCAGGTCGTCGACGGTGCCGTCGTGCCACAGGACCGCGGCGGCGGCGTCGATGCGCTTGCCGGCCCCGCGTCCGCCGACCACCTGCACCCCCAGCAGCCGCCGGGTGCGGCGGTCGGCCATCACCCACAGGGCGATGGGGTCGGCCTCGGGCATGTAGCCGCTCGCCGTCGACCCCTCGGTCACCAGGGTGACCGGGTCGTGGCCGGCCGCCACCGCCTCGTCGTGGCCGAGGCCGGTGCGCGCGATCTCGAGGTGCACGCCCTCGGCGGCGAAGCGGGTGATCGAGGTGTCCACCACCCCCGGGAAGGCCAGGTCGCCCCCGGCCAGGCTGTCGCCCAGCGCCCGCCCGTGCTTGTTGGCGTGCGTGCCGAGGGGCCGGAAGACCCAGCGGTCGTCGAGGCGTCGTCGTACCTCGCAGCAGTCGCCGGCCGCCCAGACGTGGTCGGCCACCCGGCCGTGCGCGTCCGGGCGCAGGGCCCCGTCCTCGGTGAGCTCGATGCCGGACCCGGCCAGGAAGCCGGTCGCGGGGCGCACCCCGATGGCCAGCACCACGAGGTCGGCCTCCCGGCTGCCGCCCTCCCAGGTCACGCCGCAGACGCGGTCGCCGTCGAGCTGGAGACCCGTGACCTCGACACCGAGCACGACCTCCGCGCCGGCGTCGCACAGCCCGATCGCGACCCGCTCGGACATGTCCTCCTCGAGGAGCGCCAGGCCGCGGCCGCGGGTCAGCAGGGTCACGCCGAGCCCGCGCCGCAGCGCCGCCTCGGTGACCTCCACCCCGATGTAGCCGGCCCCCACGACCACCACGTGCGCGCCGTCGCCCGCCTCCTCGAGCCGTTGCAGCCAGGCCGCCCCGTCGTCGAGGGTCTTGACCGGTCCGACCATCGGGTGGGGCGTCCCGTCGGGCCGCAGCGCCCAGTCCGGCACGATCGCGGGGGCCCCGGTGGCGACCACCAGCTCGTCGTACGGGAGGGACTCACCGCCCGCAGTGGTGACGGTGCGGCCCTCGAGGTCCGCCGCGACCACCTCGGTGCCCAGCCGCAGGTCGATGCCGGCCTCGCGGTGCTGCGCGGCCGTGCGCGCCACGAGGTCGTCGCCACCGTCGACGTCACCGGCCATCCAGTAGGGGATGCCGCAGGCGGAGTACGACGTGTGCCTGCCGCGGTCGAGCACCGTGATCGCCAGCTCGCGGCCGGTGCGGCGCGCGGTGCGCAGCGCCTGGTGCGCGGCCGACATGCCGGCGGCGTCGGCGCCCACCACGACCACGCGAGTGACACTCATGCGCGTACTCGCTTCGTTCCGTGCGCGCACGAGGCGCGAGTCGCACGGGGCTTGACGATGACCTCGCTGCGCTCGCTCACTCCTCGGTCTGCTTCGCCCAGAGGTTGATCCCGGAGTCGACTGCGTGCCGGTCGATCTCGGCGAGCTCCTCGTCGGTCAGCGGCGGGCCGTCGAGCGCGTCGAGGTTGGTGTCGAGCTGCTCCACGCTGCTGGCCCCGATGACCGCGCTGGTGACGCGCTGGTCCCGCAGCGCCCACTGGAGGGCGAGCTGGGCGAGCTTCTGCCCCCGCGCCTGCGCGATCCCGTTGAGCGCCCGGACCCGGTCGAGGACGTCGTCCTCGAGGCCGGCGAGCGTGCTGTCCTCGCGGGCCGCCCGGCTGTCGTCCGGCACGCCGTCGAGGTAGCGGTCGGTGAGCAGCCCCTGGGCGAGCGCGGTGAAGACGATGCAGCCCATGCCCTGCTCCTCGAGCTCGTCGAGCAGGTCGCCCTCGATCCAGCGGTTGAGCATCGAGTACGACGGCTGGTGGATGAGCAGCGGGGTGCCGAGGTCGCGGGCGATCGACGCGGCCTCGTGCGTCTTCTCGGCCGAGTACGACGAGATCCCGGCGTACAGCGCCCGACCGCTGCGGACCGCCGTGTCGAGCGCCATCATCGTCTCCTCGACCGGCGTCTCCGCGTCGAAGCGGTGGCTGTAGAAGATGTCGACGTAGTCCAGGCCGAGGCGGGCGAGCGACTGGTCGAGGCTGGCCAGCACGTACTTGCGGCTGCCGCCGCCCTGCCCGTAGGGCCCCGGCCACATGTCGTAGCCGGCCTTGGTGGAGATGACCAGCTCGTCGCGGTAGGGCGCGAAGTCGTCTCGCAGGTAGCGGCCGAAGTTCTCCTCCGCCCGGCCGTAGGGCGGGCCGTAGTTGTTGGCCAGGTCGAAGTGCGTCACCCCCCGGTCGAAGGCGCGGCGCAGGATCGCGCGCTGCGTCTCCTCGGGGCGGTCGATCCCGAAGTTCTGCCACAGCCCCAGGCTCAGGGCGGGCAGCTTGAGCCCGCTCCTGCCGGTGTGGCGGTAGTCCATCGAGTCGTAGCGGCCCTCGGCTGCCTCGTAGGTCATGGGCCCACTCTTGCAGGTGCGCTTGTGCGCGCGTCCTAGCGTGGAGGGATGAGTCGCGTACGACGGGTGGCCGCGCTGGCGCTCGGCTGCGCGCTCGTCACGGCCGGGTGCTCGTCGCCGTGGGCCACGCCGCCGCCCTCCTCCTACGAGTCGGAGGCCCCCACCTCCCCCGGGCCGGACGCGCGCTCGGAGTCGCGTCCGACGTCCCCGCCGCCCTGGGTCTCGCCGCGGACCTCGTCCCCGTCCTCCCCCACCCCGACCCCGGAGGCCGCGCGGGCGCCCGAGCCGCGCCGGGCCTACCTCACGGTCCCCCGCCTGGGGCTGCGCGACTTCCCGGTCGTGCGCTACCGCGGATCCCCCGACGACGCGCCCGGGACCGCGATCCAGAACGACGGCGACCTCGCGTCGCCGCGCGGGCCCGGCGGCGGGGTCGCGGCCGGCGAGGTCGGCAACCACATCGTCACCGGGCACCGACTGTCCTCGACCGAGCCGTTCCGCTACCTCCCCTCACTGCCGAACGGGAGCCGCGTGCAGGTGCGGGTCGGCGACACGGTCCACGTCTACGAGATCACCCGCACCCGCTGGACGTCCTTCCGCGAGCCGGCATCGCTGGCGGCGCAGCGCGCGCCGGTGCCCGGCCGGCCCGGGGTCGAGGCCACGCGGCCGATGATCACCCTGTCCACCTGCGCGACCCTCGAGGACCACGCCGCCGGCAACTACTGGTCCGACGAGTTCGACAACCCCGAGCACCGCATCGACAAGATCGGCGTGCTGGTCGCCTCGCGGCCCGCCTGAGCACCTAGCCTCGTCACGTGCCCGACCCCGACGTCGCCCTCCACGACTGGCACGTCGAGGAGCGCGAGTACCTCCGCCACGAGCAGCGCCGCGGCCGCCGGCACGCCTACGAGTCGCTCGACCCGGCGCGCACGGCCCTCGTCGTCGTCGACCTCGTGCCCTTCTTCGTCGAGGAGTCGGCGTACTGCCGGGGCATCGTCCCGCACGTCAACCTCCTCGCGCGCGAGCTGCGCGACGCCGGCGGCGTCGTGGCCTGGGTCGTCCCGGGCCGCCGCGAGCCGACGGCGCGCGACCGCGAGCTGCTGGGCGACGAGGTCGCCGAGACGTACGCCGCCTCCGGCGGTCCCGGGGCGCCGCGCGACCGCCTGTGGTCCGGCCTCGACGTCGCCGACGGAGACCTGGTGGCGGAGAAGACCGCCCACAGCGCCTTCTTCCCCGGCCGCAGCGAGCTGCCCTACCTGCTGGTCGGGCGCGGGATCGACACCGTCGTCGTGGCCGGCACGGTCACCAACGTCTGCGTCGAGGCCACCGTCCGCGACGCAGCGACCCTCGACCACCGCGTCATCCTGGTCGCCGACGCCTGCGCCGCGATGCGCGACCGGGACCACAACGCCACCCTGCACGTCGTGCACCGCTCCTTCGGTGACGTCCGGTCCACCGCCGAGGCCGTCGACCTGATCCGCGCAGGCGCCCCCTTGCCACCCGTGCCACGATGACCCCGTCCGCTCCACCGACCACGAACGGAACTCACATGGGCCTCATCTTCCCCGTCGCCGAGGACACCCCGGACGACAAGGACGCCGCCTTCGAAGACTTCGCGGCCGACTGGTCGGACACCTGGATGGTGGAGGTCGACACCGACTTCGAGGACGCGGAGGCCGGCGACGTCGTGCGCCTCGGGCCGATGGACGCCCAGGCGGCCTGGGACCTGGCCAACGCGCTGGACGAGAAGCGCTCGGAGTGGACGATGGTGATCCTGCCGCTGTTCTCCGACACCGACGTCGACTCGATCATCGAGCAGATCGAGTCCTGACCCGCGGCGGGGAGTGCGCTCAGGCGCGCCGGCTCTCCAGCACCCGGAAACCCTTGGCCGACGCCAGCCTGGTCGTCGGGTAGCCCTGCTCGCCGAGCCAGCGCTGGAGCGAGTCGGCGCCGAGGTTCTTGCCAACGACCATCACTGCGCGCCCGCCGGGCGCGAGCCGCGGCAACCAGGTGAGCAGCAGCTCGTGCAGCGCCTCCTTGCCGATGCGGATCGGCGGGTTGGACCAGATCTCGTCGAACACCATGTCCGAGGGCACGTCGGCCGCGCGACAGGCGACGAACTGACCGCCGACGCCCAGCGACGCGGCGTTCTCGTTGGCGAGCATGATCGCGCGCTCGTTGACCTCGAGGCCGATGACCGAGGACAGCGGGACGGCCTTCGCGATGGCCAGGCCGATGACGCCGTACCCGCACCCGAGGTCCAGGAAGCGTCCCGCGACCGGCGGCTCCACCTCGCGGAAGAGCACGGCGGTCGCGTGGTCGAGGTGGCCGCGGCTGAAGACGCCGGCGCCGCTGACCAGCTCGAGCTCGTGCCCCCACACCGACGCGGTGAACGTCTCGCGCTCGAAGGGCGCGGTCGGGTCCGCGGCGAAGTAGTGGTCCTCAGTCATGGACGGCCTCCCTGGGGTTGCGGGCCCGCTCGGCCTGCGCGGCGAGCTCGGCGCCCTCCGGGTAGCCGACCTCCTCCAGCGTCAGCCCGTGGGCGTGTACGACGGTCACGGCGGCGTCGCGACGACGCGCCGCCATCATCTCGGCCGCCCACTCCGGCGGCCGACGGCCCTCCCCGACGGCCAGCAGGCAACCGACCAGGGAGCGCACCATGCTGTGACAGAAGGCGTCCGCGACGACCCGCGCGACGGCCACGCCCGTCTCGTCGCGCGACCACGAGAGCTCCGTGAGGGTGCGGACCGTGGTGGCCCCCTCGCGCCGCTTGCAGAACGAGGCGAAGTCCCGCAGCCCGACCAGCGGCGCGGCTGCGGCGTTCATCGCGTCGAGGTCCAGCGGCCGGGGCCAGGCCAGCACGTGCGAGCGGACCAGCGGGTCGACGATCGCGGGGTCGTCGGCCACCCGGTAGGCGTACCGGCGCCACACCGCCGAGAAGCGCGCGTCGAACCCCTCCGGCGCCTCCGTGGCCCGGCGTACCCGCACGTCCGGCGGCAGGATGCCGTTGAGCCGTAGGACCAGCGCGTCGAGCGGCGTACGTCCGGAGCGACCCGCGGAGCGGACGACGTGCTCGGGGTCGAGGTCGACGTGGACCACCTGTCCTCGGGCGTGGACGCCCGTGTCGGTGCGGCCGGCGCAGACGACCCGGACCTCCGGCACCCGCACGACCGTGGACAGCGCGTCCTCGAGCGTGCCCTGCACCGTCCTCAGCGCGGGCTGTGTCGCCCAGCCCTTGAAGTCGGTCCCGTCGTAGGACAGGTCGAGCCGGATGCGCACCCGTCGATCCTAGGTGTCGACCTCGCACCCTTCCCGCCTCGGCCTCGAGTGAGGGGCCTGGTGGTGTCGCAGGTGCACGACTGGCTGCCCCAGCGACGTACTCAATCAACTGGTTGACAAAGCCCGAGGGTAGTCGTAGCGTCATGTTCAACCGATCAGTTGAGGAAGGGCGCCACGATGACCGACCAGCTCTCCAAGGTCTTTGCCGCCCTGGCCGACCCGACCCGGCGCGACATGGTCGCCCGCCTCACCGTCGCCGACGCGACCGTGGGTGACCTCGCCGAGCCGTACGACGTGAGCCTCCAGGCCGTCTCCAAGCACCTCAAGGTGCTCGAGGAGGCCGGCCTGGTGTCCCGCAGCCGGGAGGCCCAGCGCCGACCGGTGCACCTGGAAGCCGAGGTGTTCGACCTGATGTCGAAGTGGATCGAGCGCTACCGGCGGCAGG
The DNA here is from genome assembly GCF_003047295.1 of Nocardioides sediminis. GTDB lineage: Bacteria > Actinomycetota > Actinomycetes > Propionibacteriales > Nocardioidaceae > Nocardioides > Nocardioides sediminis. Next base: position 166,294 of record NZ_PZYZ01000002.1, on the reverse strand, counting down.
CGGAGGAGCGCTACTCGCGCCTCGACGCCGTCCTGGCCTCCCTGCAGGAGGCCGACTCGCCCACCGCTGAGGAAGGAACCGCATCATGACCACCACCCACGACCGCCGCTACGCCGAGGCCGCCATCGAGGCCGACCCCACCGTCCCGGCCGTCCACATCTGGCGCGACTTCTCCGCCACCCCCGAGCAGCTCATGCGTGCCCACACCGACCCCGAGCTGTTCGCCCGGTGGATCGGCCCGTCCTCGCTGACCACCCGCATCGACCACTGGGACTGCCGCACCCTGGGCTCCTACCGCTACGTCGCCGAGCGCGACGGCGAGGAGTACGCCTTCCGCGGCACGTTCCCCGAGGTCGGCGAGAACCGCATCGTCCAGACCTTCGTGTGGGAGGGCATGCCCGAGGCCATCGCCCTGGAGACCGTGACCTTCGAGGACCTCGGGGACGGACGGACCCGGCTCCACGCCTTCTCGCTGTGCGACTCCTTCGAGGGCCGCGACGGCATGCTGTCCAGCGGCATGGACGTGGGGATCCACGAGGGCTACGCCAAGCTCGACGCCCTGCTCGCCGAGGGCGCGGTCTGACATGGACCGGTCAGCGACGACGCTCCCCGACGCACCGGCGGCCCGCCACCGCGAGGTCGCCGCGGCCTTCGGCGACCTCGTGGCCGGCACCCGCGACTGGCAAGCGCCCGCTCCGGTCGACGGGTGGTCGGCCCGCGACGTCATCGACCACCTGGTCACCTGGTTCCCCGGCTTCCTGGCCGGCGGAGGGGTCGACCTGCCGGCCGGTCCGTCGGTCGAGGAGGACCCGCCGGCCGCCTGGCGGCACCACGCCGACGCGGTCCAGGCGCTGCTCGACCAGCGCGGTGACGAGCCGTTCAGCCACCCGATGGCGGGCGACCACCGGCTCGCGGACGCGATCGACCGCTTCTACACCGCCGACGTGTTCATGCACACCTGGGACCTGGGCCGTGCGACCGGGCAGGAGGTGCGGCTGGACCCCGTCTTCGCCGGGACGCTGCTGGAGGGCATGCGGCCCATCGAGGCCGTGATGCGGTCGTCGGGTCAGTACGGCGCGCCGGTGCCGGTCCCCGACGACGCACCGGTGGTCGACCAGCTGCTGGGCTTCATCGGGCGCGACCCGGGATGGATCCCTCCGGCCCGCTGAGGCAGGTCACTCCACCTCGTGGCGGTGCGGAGGGTCCCCGCCCGGGCGGCTCACCGTCACCGCCGCGGCTCGGGCGGCGAAGGCGAGCACGGCGGTCCGGTCGGCCGGCGCCAGCGCCCGGAGCCTCTCCCCCGCGCCGGCGCCGACGACGTCCCGCTCCCACAGCGCGTGGACGACGGCCGCGGTGACCGTGTCGCCGGCACCGATCGTGTCGACCACGTCGACCGCCGGCGCCGGCACCGTGACCTCGTCCTCGGCGGCGTACCAGCTCACCCCGGCCCCGCCCATCGTCACCACGACGGCTCCGACGCCCGCGTCGATCAGGCGGCTCGCCACCTCGCGGTGGGTGCGTCCCGGCCAGAGCGCCTCGAGGTCCTCGTCGCTGGCCTTGACCACGTCGGCCAGCCGGGCCATCTGCTCGGCCCGCGCGACCACGGCTCCCCCGGTCCCCGTGATGGCCGGTCGGGCGTTGACATCGAAGACGGTCAGCGCACCCGCGCGGGTTGCCTCCACCAGAGCGGCCACGTCGTCGGCGCCGGGCGCCAGGGCCGCACCGATCGAGCCGTAGACCACCACCGCCGGCGTCACGTGCCCGGGCAGGACCACGTCCGGGACCCGCCACTCGATGTCGAACTCGTAGCTCGCGGACCCGTCGTCCGCCAGCGTCGCCACGGCCGTGGCCGTCCGCTCCAGCACCACCGGGTCGACCGCCAGGCGTACGCCGTTGTCGGCCACATGTGCGGCCAGTAGGCCCCCGTGCTCGTCGTCCGCCCACGCGCTGGCGAAATACACCTCGCGGCCCAGCCGGCTCATCGCCACCGCGGCGTTGGCCGAGCTCCCGCCGGCGTGGTCGCGCTCGACGCCGTCCCGGCCGCGCACGACGTCGACCAGCGCCTCGCCGACCACCAGGGCAACCTGCTCCATGACGAGGTTCTACCACCATCCGGGCGCCCGCGGCGCCCCTAGGCTGTGCCCATGGAGCTGGCCCGCGTCGACCTCGATCCGCTGGACGCGGAGTCGGGCACCGCGCCGTACGAGCAGGTCCGCGTCCAGCTGGCGGCCCGCATCGGTGACGGCCGGCTGCCGGCCGGCGCCCGCCTGCCCACCGTGCGGGCGCTGGCGGCCGACCTCGGACTCGCGGTCAACACGGTGGCGCGCGCCTACAAGGAGCTCGAGGCGGACGGACTGGTCGTCACGGAGGGCCGTCGGGGCACCCGCGTCACCGGCCGGGTCTCCACACCCGCCGCCGTGCGCGACGCGGCGGCGGAGCTGGCGCTCCAGGCCCGCCGCGCCGGGCTCACCCTCCCGGAGGCCACCCGCCTGCTCGAGGAGGGCTGGTCGCGATGAGGTGGGTCGTCTACGGCGCTGGCGCCGTCGGCGGAGTGGTGGGCGGCCACCTGCACCTCGCGGGACGGCCCACCACGCTGGTGGCCCGCGGCGCGCACCTGGCCGCGATCCGCGAGGGCGGGCTGCGGCTGGACACGGGTGGGGGCACGCACCGGATCGTGGCACCGGCCACCGACACCGCCGCCGACGTCGGCTGGACCGACGACACGGCCGTCCTCCTCGCGGTGAAGTCCCACCAGGCCGCCGCCGCCCTCGACGACCTCGCCGCGCACGCGCCCCCGACCACCACCGTGGTCTGCGCGACCAACGGCGTCGCGACCGAGTCGGCGGCCCTGCGCCGCTTCGCCGCGACGTACGCCGTGTGCGTCATGCTCCCCGCCACGCACCTCGAGCCGGGGCTCGTCGTCGCGCGGTGCCACCCGGTGCCGGGGATCCTGGACGTGGGCCGGATCCCCCACGGCACCGACGACCGCACCTCGGCCATCGCCGCCGACCTCCGTGCGGCGGGCTTCGAGTCGGTCGAGCGGGACGACGTGATGGCCTGGAAGCGGCGCAAGCTGCTCATGAACGTCGCGAACGGCGTGGACGCGTCCTTCGCCCCCGGCCCGGACGCCGACGAGCTGGCCGAGGTCGCCCGTGCCGAGGGCGAACGCGTGCTGGAGGTCGCCGGCCTGACCCTCGTCAGCGCGGACGACGACCGGCGACGGCGCGGCGACGTGCTGCGGCGGCGTCCCGAGCTGGCTCCCGCCGGCGGCTCGACCTGGCAGTCCCTGCGTCGCGGCACCGGGGACACCGAGGTCGACTACCTGGCCGGCGAGGTGGTGCTGCTCGGGCGACTCCACGGCATCCCGACCCCGGCCTGCGAGGCCGTGGTGGCGGCGACCCGTCGTCTCACCATCGGTGGCGGGGTGCCCCGCAGCATCGGCGCCGGGGCGCTGCTCACCCGCCTGCGCTGACGCCTGTGGACGACGTCCGCGCGGTGTCGGTGCGGCGTGCCAGCCTCGGCAGCCACCACCACCGGCCCAGGGAGACGACATGGACGAGACCGACGACTCGGGCCCGATGCTGGCCAAGGTGCGCAAGCTCCTGGCCAAGGCCGAGGATCCTGCGGCGACGACGGCCGAGGCAGAGACCTACACCGCCAAGGCCGCCGCCCTGATGGCCGCCTACGGCATCGACCGGGCGCTCCTCGCCCTGTCCGACCCCTCGCTCGACGTCGTCGGTGACCTCGTCGTGGTCCTCGACCGCCCCTACGCCGCCGACAAGGCCGACCTGTTGTCGGCCATCGCGGGTGCGCTGGGGTGCCGGGCCGTGCGCCGCACCCGCTACCCCGACGGCACCAAGGAGCTGTCCCTCCACCTCTTCGGCCACCGCTCGGACCTGCAGCGGACCGAGATCCTCTTCACCAGCCTGCTCGTCCAGGCGCTCCACGCGCTGGCCCGCACCCCCGTGCCCTCCTGGGACCATCCCGCCGCCTTCCGGCGCAGCTGGCTGGCCGGCTTCTCCGGCGCGATCGGCCGCCGGCTCGACCGGGTCGAGCGGGCCGCTGCCGAGCACGCCCAGGACAGGTTCACCGGACACGGCACGTCCAGCGCGCTGGTGCTCGCCGACCGCTCGCAGGCGGTCGAGGCGGCCCGGGACGACGCCTACCCCCACCTGGGCAGGGCGAGCGCCCGTCGGCTCTCCGGCACCGGGGCGCGCGACGGCTGGAGCGCCGGCCAGCGCGCCGACCTCGGCGACGGGCGGCTGGGCGGAGCCCGCCGCCGGCTCCCCCAGGGGCGGTCGTGAACGACGAAGGCCCGCCACCCCGGACGGGGTGACGGGCCTTCGGTGGAGCGGTGTCATCTCACTTGGAGCTGTCGTCCTCGGCGGGCGCCTCGGTGGCCTCGTCCGCGGCCGGGGCCTCGGTCTCGGTCGCCTCGTCGGTCGACTCCGCGGCGGTCTCCTCGGCCGGAGCCTCGGTGGCCTCGGCCTCGGTCGCCTCGGTCTCGGTGGTCTCCTCGGCAGGAGCCTCCTCCTCCGCAGCGGCCGGAGCCGGGGCAGCGGCGCGGGTCTTCTTGGTCGAGGCCGCCTTGGGGCTGTAGGCCTCGGTCACGAGCTCGATGACCGCCATGGGGGCGTTGTCGCCCTTGCGCGGACCCACCTTGGTGATGCGGGTGTAGCCGCCCGGACGCTCGGCGAACGTCGGCGCGATCTCGGTGAAGAGGGTGTGCACGACCGACTTGTCGCGGATGGTCTTGAGGACCTCGCGACGGTTGTGCAGGTCTCCACGCTTGGCCTTGGTGATCAGCTTCTCCGCGACCGGGCGCAGCATGCGGGCCTTGGTCTCGGTGGTGGTGATCCGGCCGTGCTCGAACAGGCTGGTGGCCAGGTTCGACAGGATCAGGCGCTGGTGGGCCGGGCTGCCGCCGAGGCGGGCACCCTTCTTGGGCTTGGGCATCTCAGTTCTCGCTTCTCTCCGGCCGTGTCAGGTACCGGGTAGACGCCCGCCGGGACCGGCGGACGGTTTGGGTGGGTGGCGAACCTCGACCTGGATGCGGCTGCCCGACGCCGTACGACGCCAGGCAACCGCAAGTCCCGTGAAGGTCAACCGCGGTGCGGCAGCGTGGCGCCGAAGGCGACACGCTCGCGCAATTCAGTTCAGTACTGCTCGTCCTCGACGAAGGCGTCGTCGTCGTCGTCGCCGTACGCCGCCAGGGCAGCGTGCGGGTCGAAGCCGGGCGCGCTGTCCTTGAGGGACAGGCCCATCTCGACCAGCTTGGCCTTGACCTCGTCGATCGACTTGGCGCCGAAGTTGCGGATGTCGAGCAGGTCCTGCTCCGAGCGGCTGATGAGCTCACCCACGGTGTGGATGCCCTCGCGCTTGAGGCAGTTGTAGGACCGGACCGTCAGCTGCAGGTCCTCGACGGGGAGGGCCAGGTCGGCGGCGAGCTGCTCGTCGACGGGCGACGGGCCGATGTCGATGCCCTCGGCCTCGACGTTGAGCTCGCGGGCGAGCCCGAAGAGCTCCACCAGCGTCTTGCCGGCCGAGGCGATGGCGTCGCGGGGACGCATCGACGGCTTGGTCTCGACGTCGATGACCAGCTTGTCGAAGTCCGTGCGCTGCTCGACACGGGTGGCCTCGACCTTGTAGGTCACCTTGAGGACCGGGCTGTAGATCGAGTCGACCGGGATGCGGCCGATCTCGTTGTCGGCGCCCTTGTTCTGCACGGCCGAGACGTAGCCACGGCCACGCTCGACGACCAGCTCGACGTCGAGCTTGCCCTTGTCGGACAGGGTGGCGATCTTGAGGTCGGGGTTGTGGACCTCGACGCCCGCGGGCGGGGTGATGTCGGCGGCGGTGACGTCACCGGCGCCGGACTTGCGCAGGTACATCACGACCGGCTCGTCGTGCTCGGAGGAGACGACGAGGCCCTTGAGGTTGAGGATGACCTCGGTGACGTCCTCGGTCACGCCCTCGATGGTCGAGAACTCGTGCAGCACCGAGTCGATCTTGATGCTGGTGACCGAGGCGCCGGGGATGGAGGACAGGAGGGTACGGCGCAGCGAGTTGCCGAGCGTGTAGCCGAAGCCGGGCTCCAGCGGCTCGATGACGAACCGCGAACGGAACTCGTCGACGGTCTCTTCCGACAGGGTCGGGCGCTGAGCGATAAGCACTGATTCTTTCCTTTCCGGACCCACCCACCATTTGACGGGCCCGAACTCACAGGATTGTTGTGAAAGGGAGGGACCGGTGGCCACCCGGAGGTGGCCACCGGCAAGGGGTTACTTCTTCGAGTAGTACTCGACGATCAGCTGCTCCTGGACCGGCACGTCGATCTGTGCACGGACCGGCACCTGGTGGATGAGGATGCGCATCCGGCTGGGGATCGCCTCCATCCACGCAGGCACGTGACGCTCGCCGTGGGTCTCCCGGGCGACGATGAACGGGGTCATCTCCAGCGACTTCTCGCGGACGTCGATGATGTCGTGGGCCGACACCTGGAACGACGGGATGTCGACCTTGTGGCCGTTGACGAGGAAGTGGCCGTGCACGACGAGCTGACGGGCGTGGCGACGCGTGCGGGCGAAGCCGGCGCGGTAGACCACGTTGTCGAGGCGGCACTCGAGGAGCTGGAGCAGGTTGTCACCGGTCTTGCCCTGGCGACGGTTGGCTTCCTTGTAGTAGCGGAGGAACTGCTTCTCCATCACGCCGTAGGTGAAGCGGGCCTTCTGCTTCTCCTGCAGCTGGAGGAGGTACTCGCTCTCCTTGATGCGGCGACGGCCGTGCTGGCCGGGCGGGTAGGGACGCTTCTCGAAGGCAGCGTCGCCGCCGACGAGGTCGACACCGAGGCGGCGCGACTTGCGGGTGATCGGGCCGGTGTAACGGGCCATGGCTGGAAGTCTCTCTTTCTCGGGTGTCGGGTCAGACGCGGCGGCGCTTGGGCGGCCGGCATCCGTTGTGGGGCGTGGGGGTGACGTCCTGGATGGTGCCGACCTCGAGGCCGATCGCACCCAGCGAACGGATCGCCGTCTCGCGGCCCGAGCCCGGGCCCTTCACGAAGACGTCGATCTTCTTCATCCCGTGCTCCATCGCCCGACGACCCGCAGCCTCGGCTGCCATCTGCGCGGCGAACGGCGTGGACTTGCGCGAGCCCTTGAAGCCGACGGTGCCGGCAGAGGCCCACGAGATCACCGCACCAGTGGGGTCGGTGATCGTGACGATGGTGTTGTTGAACGTGCTCTTGATGTGGGCTTCGCCCTGAGCGACGTTCTTCTTCTCCTTGCGGCGGACCTTGGTCGCGCGGCTCTTGGGAGGCATTCAGGTATCTCCTGTGAGGTTCTGGTCTGGAAGCTTCGAGTGAAGGGGCGGGACTCAGCGCGTCAGCGCAGGGTCACTTCGCCTTCTTCTTGCCGGCGACAGTGCGCTTAGGACCCTTGCGGGTGCGCGCGTTGGTCTTGGTGCGCTGACCGCGGACCGGGAGGCCCATGCGGTGGCGGCGACCCTGGTAGCTGCCGATCTCGATCTTGCGACGGATGTCCGCCTGGACCTCGCGACGGAGGTCACCCTCGATCTTGAAGTTGGCTTCGATCTCGTCGCGGAGCTTGACCAGCTCCTCGTCGCCGAGCGTGTGGACTCGCGCGTTCGGGTCGACCCCGGTCGCGGCGAGCAGCTGCTGGGCGCGGGTACGGCCGATGCCGTAGATGTAGGTGAGAGCGATCTCGATGCGCTTGTCGCGCGGGAGGTCGACACCAACGAGGCGTGCCATGTGGCTTTCCTTGTCTGTTGCTCACAGTGGTTTCGGTCGTGTCGCGTCCCGCTCCTGCGGGCTCCGGCCACTGCTCCGGAGGTGTCTTCGCGCCGGCGGGGCCGGGCTAGCGATCACGTTGTGTGGTTATTCAGTTTGGGTACGTCGGGTGCTGCGGGCGGAGCGTCAGCTCAGCCTTGCCGCTGCTTGTGGCGCGGGTTCTCGCAGATGACCATGACGCGGCCGTGACGACGGATGACCTTGCACTTGTCGCACATCGGCTTGACGCTGGGCTTGACCTTCATCAGAAGGACCTTTCGGATCGGCTGGTCACTTGTAGCGGTAGACGATCCGACCGCGGGTCAGGTCGTAGGGGGACAGCTCCACCACCACGCGGTCCTCGGGGAGGATCCGGATGTAGTGCTGACGCATCTTGCCGCTGATGTGGGCGAGGACCTTGTGTCCGTTGGTCAGCTCGACCCGGAACATGGCATTCGGAAGGGCCTCCACGACGGAGCCCTCGAGTTCGATCACGCCTTCTTTCTTCGGCATGTCCTCCACAATCTGTTGGTCGTGTGTCTACCGTTGGTGCACCGCGCCACGTGGGTGGCGCGGGTGGCCCGGGAACCTCCGGTCCGTGGGGACCGGTGGACCTCGTGCAGTGGTCCCGGGTGCCTCATCCCAGGCACGACACCGACCGCCGTCCAGGACGGTCGAGCGTGATCAGGCAGCCGCGAGGCACCACGAAACGCAACCCACGTTGGGCCGACACGCCAGTTTAGTCAGGCGCTCTCCCAAAAGACCAATCATCGTGACCGGCGGCGCACCCTCGGGGTCGTGGGACGCAGGGACCGCAGGTTGACCGCCGCCAGGAACCGCTGCCGGCGACCCAGCGCGCGCCTCATCCGGCGACGCTCCGCGTCCACGCTCTCCCAGTACGACGCCGCGGCGCCGGCCTCGGGCACGCTCGGCCCGAAGACGAAGCTGTCGGCCCGCCGGGCGAGGGGGCCGGCCTGCTCGGAGCCGATCGACCCGGACTGCTCGCGCCGGGTGACGGTCGGTCCCAGCGGCACGGGCTGCCCGAGGTCGCGGGCCTGGTCCACGAGCTCGCGCCAGGCCCCGACGAAGCGGGCCGAGACGCTGGCGGCGTTGCGGCGACGGTGGCGGCGGAGCAGCTTGAGGCCCACGATCGCGCCGACGAGGAGCAGCACCGCCAGGAGCGGCCCGCCGACGTAGGTCACGACGACCCGGACCCAGCCGGGCAGCCGGTCGACGACCGACTCCTCGTCCTCCTCGTCGGCGTCCTTCTTGTCCGCCTTGCGCTCCTTGAGGTCGGCATCGCTCTGGTCGCCGGCGTCGGACGGCGGCGGGATCGGCGCCGGCGGCGGGACGATGGTGCCGGTCATCGGGGTGTTGGTCTCCGGCAGCTCGTCGGCCGGCGGCTCGTCGGACATGAAGGCCTCGGTGGGCAGCGTCCGCCAGGACCCGTCGGCCGCACGCAGCTCGACCCACGCCGAGACGTCCTTGCCGGTGACGACGCCGTCCTCGGGCACCTCGGCACCCAGCACGACCCGCGCCGGCACCCCCACCTCGCCGGCGAGCAGGGCCATCGCGGCGGCGTACTGCTCGTCGTTGCCGACGATCTGCTGCGCCGCGAGGAACTGCTCGCCGAGCCGCCGGATGCTGTGGCCGGGGTGGTGGACCTGCTCGGACTTGCGGACGCCGTCGGAGTACTTGCCCTCCCGGCGCAGGTGCTCGGCGATGGCCCGGACCCGCTCGATCGGGGTGGTCGCCTTGGCCGACCACTGGGCGGCCGGCGCCTTGAGGAACGTCGTGCCCTCGGGCGGCGGCACCGCCGCGTCCGAGGCCACCGTGGTCTCGTCCAGGGCGTCGTCGGGGGCGACCGCCGTGAAGGTGTAGGTGTCGCCCTCGTGGAGCCCGGTGGGCACCACGGCCGTGGACGTGGCCAGGTTGTAGCGGAACGCCTCGGCCTTGCCGGCGGGGTCCCCGATGCGGAAGTCCAGCGACTGGAGCGCGCCGATCGTGGGCAGCCACACCCCGTCGTACGCCTCCCCGATCGTGACGGTGGCCTCGAACTCCTCCCCCTCGACCGGGTTGTCGATGGTCGACGAGACCCGCTGGAAGGAGTCGGCGGCCGGCTCGGGCAGCGCGTTGTCGGAGGCGCCCCACACCATCCCGTCGTAGTGGTCCATCGCCGCGAACCTCACGCGCGTGCCCGCCGGGGCGCCCTCGATGGTGAACAGGGTGCGGTCGTGGACGTTGGCCGCGTCCTTCTTGCCGAGGAGGTCGACGTACTTGCGGAAGCCGGCCAGCGGCGAGGGGTAGCGGCCGATGTCGAACGGCGGCTCGACCCAGTTGCGCACCACGCTGCGGTCGGCGTCCTCGTCCATGACGAGTCCCGAGGCCGGTACGGCGAGCGCCGAGGCCAGCGCGACCATTCCGGCGCCGACGACCAGGCGGCCCCAGCCCGACGTGCCGCCGTGGACGCTGGCCGAGGCCCGGCGGGAGCGCAGCGCGAGCCAGCCGAGCGCGAGGCCGGCGAAGACAGACCCCTGCAGGACCAGCGACTGCGGGTGCCGGACGCCGAGCAGGATCACGGTCGCCAGCACCGCGGTGAGCCCGAGCACCGGCAGCAGGGCGGTCAACCAGGCCCGCCGCAGGCGCAGGTGCGCCAGCGTGGTGCCCAGCACGCCCGCGACGAGCCCGAGCAGCCAGGGCAGGACCAGCAACGGGCCGTCCCCGTCGACGGGCGGCAGGGTGGTGAGCAGGTCCTTCCACCCGTGGATGGCCTGGTCGACGAGCCTGGAGAGCGTCTCGCCGCCGGGGACGAAGGCCGTGTCCCCCACCGAGCGCAGGGTCAGCGGTCCTCCGAGCAGGAAGAAGACCAGGCCGAGGACCAGGACCGGCGCGACCAACGGCCAGCCCAGGGCGCGGGACAGGTGGGTGACGACGACCGCGAGGACGGCGCCGGTCATGCCGACGACCAGGAACGACCAGCCGGTGAACGAGGTGGCCAGTCCGGCCAGGGCCACGCCGGTGAGCAGGAGGACGAACGCCAGGTCGACGACGGCTCGGCCGTCGGGGACGAGGTGGCTCGGCCGGGTGCGGGTCTGGGTGTCGACGTGGCTCACTCGGGGCCCCCGCGGCGTTGTCCGGCGGAGGAGCGGAGCGGAGGAGACGGAGAACGTCGTGGGGTGAGGTTCATCGCAGGCTCCACAGGAGCAGGCCGCCGAGGTCCTCCTTGGCGGCGAGGTGCAGGACCGGGAGCCCGCCGGTCTCGGTCACCCGGCTGCTGCCCTCGGGGTCGAGCACGACGGCGAACCGGCGCACCTCGGGCGGGAAGGCGGCCGAGGCGCGGAGCAGGTCGGTGAAGGAGGTGTCGGCGCCGCCCACGAGGAAGAGCAGGCTGCAGTCGGGAGCCACGAGCGTCGCGCGCCGTCCGGCCGCCACGATCCCGGTCTCGCCGAAGTCGGCCCGGCACACCGCGTCGAGCGCGAGGTGGCCGTCCGCACCGGTCGATGCGGTCTCGCCGCACACGAAGGAGACGTCGAACTCGTCGAGGACGGCGCGGACCGCGACCGACGCGGCCACCGACATGGCGTCCTCGAACTCGTCGTCGCTCCTCCAGGACGAGCGCTGGTCGTCCACGACGATCGCCGCATGGCTGCGCCGGGTGTCGAGGTACTGCCGGACGAGGAGCGCGGACTCGCCGGTGGAGGCCATCACCTTGGCCGACGAGCGCCAGTGGATGTGACGCAGGTCGTCACCCGGGACGTACTCGCGCAGCGCGTGGAAGGCCAGGTCGCTCTGCGAGACCGCGTCGGTGGAGACACCCTCGAGGTCGCGGAGCAGGCCGGCACCCAGGGAGTCCAGCGGCACCATGGGCGGGCGGACGAGCACCTCGCGCACCGGCGTCCACACCATGTCGCGGGAGAAGATGCCGACCGGGTCGCCGCGCCGGGTGGTGGCCGGGCCCACCCGGATGACGCCGCGACGCTCCGTGCGGATGGTGAAGGACTCCTCGTGCACTCCCCCGGCCGGCAGCGAGCCGATGCCGTAGCGGTGGGTGGACGACCCCACGGGCACCTCGAGGGTCGTGGGCAGCAGCCGCCCGGAGGCGATGTTGCGCACGACCACGCCCGCCGCGACCGAGTCGCCGGCGGCGACCCGCTCGGGCTCGAGGCGCAGGTCGACGTCCACGGAGGTGCGCCCGAGCAGGAACGGCGCCGCGAGCGCCAGCAGCAGCAGGCAGGCTGCGGCCAGGACGCCCATCTCCCGCCAGCCCGCCAGGGTCGCGACGTACGCCGCGCCCAGTCCGATGCCGAGGACCAGCCAGCCCGTGGGCCGGACGATGCCCAGCGTCTCCGTCACTCGATCCATCGTCGGGTCAGGCCACCCGGTCGGTGGGCGGTGCGACGCCGTCGAGGAGGCGACCGATGACGGTCTGGACGCTGACGCCGCTGAACTGCGCCTCGGCGTCGAGGAGCAGGCGGTGCGACAGCACCGGCTCGGCGAGCTCCTTGATGTCGTCGGGCACGACGTGGTCTCGGCCGTCGGCGGCGGCCCAGGTCTTGGCGACCCGGATGAACGCCAGGCAGCCGCGCGCGGAGAGACCGAGCTTGACGTGCGGCTGGCGACGCGACTCCTCGGCCAGCTCCGCGACGTACCCCACGACGGCCGGGTCGACGTAGACGTCGTCGGCCAGCTTGCTCATCTGGGTGATCGTCGCGGCGGTGATGACCGGCGTGACGAGCGAGGCGCGGTCGCGCACCGCCGCGTTGACGAGCAGCTCGATGGTGGCGGCCCGGTCGGGGTAGCCCATGGACGTCTTCATCAGGAAGCGGTCGAGCTGGGCCTCGGGCAGGCGGTAGGTGCCGGCCTGCTCGATGGGGTTCTGGGTGGCGATCACGAGGAACGGCTGGCCCACCGGGTGCGCCACCCCGTCGACGGTGACCCGCCCCTCCTCCATGACCTCCAGCAGCGCGGACTGCGTCTTGGGCGAGGCCCGGTTGATCTCGTCGGCCAGCACGATCGAGTGGAAGATCGGGCCGGGGTGGAAGTCGAAGGTGCCCTTGTGCTGGTCGTAGACCGTCACACCGGTGACGTCCGAGGGCAGCAGGTCGGGGGTGAACTGGATGCGGGCGTGGCTGCCCTGCACGGTGTTGGCCAGCGCCCGGGCCAGCATCGTCTTGCCGGTGCCGGGGAAGTCCTCGAGGAGGATGTGGCCCTCGGAGAGCAGGCAGGTCAGCGCCAGGCGTACGACGTGCCGCTTGCCCAGCACGGCCTTCTCCATGTTGTCGGTCAGCTGGTCGAAGGTCTGCTTGAACCAGTCGGCCTGCTCGTGCGAGATCGTCATGGGGCTTCCTGTCGTGAGTGGATGTGCGTCGGGGTCACCAGCTGAGTCCGGCCTTCACCCTGAAGTAGTTGGGGCCGCCCTTGCCCGCCTCGCACGTGACCTCGATGTAGCCCGCGTCGAACACCCAGTCGGTGACGGTCTCACCGTTGGACATGTTGGGCTGGTACTTGTAGAGGTTCTGGTTGGCGGTCGAGGTGGTCACCTGGCAGCCGAAGTTCTCGCGCGCACCCTCGACACGGATGCCGAGGAACCCGCACCGGTCGTTGGTGCAGCCGAACTGCCCGAGGTTGCTGCAGTCGTTGTCCGGGTTGTCGTCGCCGTCGTTGCACGAGCGCTGCTTGTAGATGTTGACCGTCGGAGGAGGCGGGTCGCCCGACTCGGTCCCGGCGGAGGCGTACGCCTCTCCCCGCCCGCTGGGCGCATCGTCGTACAACCGGACGCGGACGTCGGTTCGTCTGTTGAAGTCCGCCACGGTCATGCTGCGGGTGAAGCTGAACTGGCCCGGGCCGCCGAGACGCACCGCCTCCTCCGGACCGCCGTCGATGCTGACACCGGCGATCGCGGCGTCGCCGTTGGAGGTGCCGCTGATGGTCCAGACGACGTTGAGGCCGTTGACCGAGGCCGTGGGCTGGTTGAGGTGGTTGCTGCGCAGCGGCCCGTAGCTCTGTGCGGTCTTGGCGTCGGAGTAGGAGCAGCCGCCCTGGCTGGCGAACTCGTTGCACATCCGCAGCTGGACCTGCGCGGGAGCCTCGTTCGTGGAGGTCGGGACCACTTCGCTGATGCCCGCGCCCGCCTTGACCGAGTTGGTCCAGACGACCTGGCCGCCGACGAGGATGCTGGCGATCGACTGGGCGCCGCGCGAGTCGGGGGCCGTGGCGGTCACCCGGAGCTGCTGGTCCGCGCCGGTCGGGGCGACGGCCCACGCCCCCCACGCGGCCGGCCTGCCGACCGCCTGGAAGGTCGCCGGCTGGCTGGGGCCGGAGGTGTTGGCCACGTTGTGCGCTCGCACGGTGTAGGCGTAGGTCGACCCGTCGTACTCCACACCTGAGTGCACGCAGGTGAGGGCCTGCACCTTGACGCATCCGGGCACGTTGGCGGCGCCCTGGCCGGTGCTGTAGCTGACCGTGTAGAGCGTGTCGCCGGGCCCCTCGGGCAACGTGGACGGCCACGTCACTCGCACGGAGGTGCGGTCGAGACCGGACTCGAGGTCCGCCACGGTCGGCGTCCCCGGCGGCGCCGGCGTGCCCAGCGGCTGGAACGGGTCGGAGGTGCGCGGCGGGGCGTACCCGACCTTGTTGAGCGCCTTGATGGTGAAGGAGTACTGCGTGTTGTTGTCCAGGCCACCCACGAGCAGGGACGTCTGGTCACCCGGCACGGTCTGCTCCCCGCCCAGCCAGGTGACGTGGTAGCTGAGCACCTTGGAGGTCACCGTCGTGGGCGGCTTCCAGGCGATCGTGATCGTGTGGTCGCCGCGGGTCTTCATGCGGATGTCGTCGACCCGGCCCGGGGCCGTGTCCGCGAAGGCGGACTTGGAGACGCTGCTCCACTCCCCCCGGCCGACCTTGTTGACCGCCGCGACCTTGAACGTGTAGCGCTTGCCGTTGTCGAGACCGCCGAAGTCGCACTCGTTGGTGCGACAGGTGATCTCCTTGCCGTAGCGCTGCTCTTGCACCACGTAGTGGGTGATCGGCGAGCCGCCGTCGTCGCTGGGCGGCTCCCAGCCCATCGAGATCTTCTGCGACTGCTGTGACGGGTAGGGGCGGGGCGGTCCTGGCGCTCCGGGCGTGCCCCGGACCTCGAACTGGATCCGTCCCTCCGCGGTGCGCTCGCGGCTCCTCGAGTCGGAGACGTCACTCATCACGATCCGGAACGCCGACGTCCCCTGGGCGTCGGGGCCGGCCTTCAGCGTGACCGACGACCCGCTGGCCGAGGCGGTCACTCCGGAGCCACCGAGGGGGTCGACCGACACGACGGTCGGGTCGGGCCGGGAGACCCCCGGCTCGAGGTAGGGCGCGAGGTCGTAGGTGCGCGACTGCCCGGCCTCGAGGTCGTCGACGCGGATCGGCAGCAGCGACGGCGGCGGCGCGTCGTCGAGGCGGAACCGGATCTGCTCGGCGTTGCTGTTGCCGGCGGTGACCGAGAGGACGGCGGTGCCGCCCTCGGTGGCGCCCTCGTCGGCACTCACGCGCAGCACCGGGCTGCCGGTGCCCGCGACGGACACGCCCTGGACCGACTGGGTGAACGTCCCGTCGTAGACGAGGTCGTCGACGTCGCCGGGGTCGAGCGTCCACACGTTGCACAGCGACCCGATGTCGAGGTCGTACACCTGGCCGGCCGCGATCGGGATGGTCGTCTCGGGACAGGTGAGCTCGGGGGTGTCGTCACCGACCTGGACGGGGACCGACAGCAGTGCCGTGTAGCCGTCGGCCGGGTCCTGGGGATCCTCGTTGCCGCTGGGGTCGGTGGCGGTGGTGACCTCGAGCAGCAGGGCGCCGGGGCCGCGGTACTCGGCGTCGGACTCGATGGTGAAGCCACGCTCGCCGTCGGGGGCGGGCTGCAGGGCGGCCGGCGAGGCGTTGACGGCGCGCTTGCCGGTCAGCCGCAAGGTCCCGCCGGACGGGTTGACGACGTAGTCCTCGAGCTTGCCCGACGCACGCCCCCCTCGCTCGAGCTCGATGAGAGCGTCCGGCTTGACGTAGGGAATGCCGGTGCCGGTCGGCGGCACGTAGAGGGACGCGGTGGCCGAGGCGCCGTCGGCGTCCTCGACGCGGAACGGCACCACGAGCGGCGACGCGGCACGGTTGGCCTTGACCCGGTCACCGTCGATGCGGGCCACCTCCGGGTCTCCGAGCACCTCCGCCACCCGGAGGTCGTCGGCGCGCCCGTCAGGGTCGTAGGCGCCGTCGAGCACGTCGACGGTGACGCTCTCGCTGTCGTCGGCGCGGCCGAACGCGTCGTAGAGGACCGGCGGGTTGTTGAAGTTCTCGGCCGTCTCCAGCCTCATCACGGCTCGCGACCGGTCGATGCCGTTGGTGATCTCGTAGACGACCGTGACGGCGGCGGCGTCGAGGCGCTCGGGCGCGGGCACGGTGACCAGGCTGGTCTCGTCGTCCAGCGACACCCCGGCCGGCGGGTCAACGAGCTCGATCTGCACGTCGTCGCCGGGCGCGACGAAGTCGTTGGCGAACGGGTCGAACGTGGCGGTGCGCCGCGGCTCCACGGTCAGCTGGTCGTCGACGGCGAGCGGGCTCTGCGGCTCCTCCGGCGGTACGACGACGACGCGCACCGTCCCGGACGCCGCGGCCCCCTGCGTGTCCACGACGGAGTACTCGAACTCGTCGGTGCCCACGGTGCGCGGGTAGGCCTGGTACTCCAGGTAGTTGCCGCCGAAGGCCACCAGGCGTCCCTTGCGCGGGGCGGAGGTGATGCCCGCGATGGTCACCGGGTCGCCGTCCGGGTCGACGCCGCTGCCGGGGAGGCGGACCTTGACGGTGTCGCCGGACACGACCCGCGACTCCAGGGTCGGCGGCTCGGGTGCCGTGTTGGGCGCGTCGGCCGGCGTGATGATCACGGTCAGCCGTCCGGGCGAGGTCTGCCCGGTGGTGTTCGCGGCCACGTAGGGGATCTGGAATGAGTCGCGCTGCTTGATGTCGGGCGGCGCCACGTAGCGCACCGTGCGACCCGACACGAACGCCCGGCCGACGTCCCCCTTGACGTCGAGGGGGGCGATCACCTCGAGCTCCCCGGGCGCGCCCTCCACGACGTCGCCGAGCAGGGAGAGCCGGTCGCCGGACGGCGAGAGGTCGTTGTCCAGGACGGGCGCGGTCACCGAGGTGCCGGCGCGCACGTGCACCCGGTCGGACGCGGTGACCGGCGAGTTGTCCTTGGGGGCCGGACGCAGGCTGACCGACACCTCGCCCTCGACGCTCGACGAAGGGCCGTTGCTGATCGTGTAGGAGACGAGCTGCGGGTTGGGCGAGAGCGCGCCCTGCCGCGCCGAGATGCGCAGCCACCTGCCGTCGATGATCGCGACGTCGAGCTGGTCGGGGTCGTTCGCCTCGGCCCGCTGGACCGCCAGCAGGCCGCCCGCCGGGTCGAGGTCGTTGGCCAGCACGTCCACGATCGCCGCCGACTGGCCGTAGACCGTGAGGCTGTCGGGCATGGCGACCGGGTCGCGGTCGCCGCGGGCGGGCTGCACGTCGACCCGGATGGTGCTGCCGTCGAGGGGCGCGTTGCCGTAGGCCGCGTCGTAGTCGAGGAAGAAGGTGCCGGCCTTGGAGCCGGTGAAGGTGATGATGCCGTTCTCGAGGTCGGTCCTGATCGTCGCGCCGGACTGGCCCGGGAGCTTGCCACCGAGGGCCAGCTCGGTCTCGGGGGTCGACGGGTCCGAGCCGGGCAGGTCGTTGAGCAGCGGCCGGATCTTGATGGGCTGGCCCACCTCGCCACGGACGACGTCGGGCTGGGCGTCGGCCTCGAAGGCGTCCTGGTCGAGCTTGTCCTGCACCTGGAACGTGATCGCACGCTCGACCGGCGCGGACCGCCCGTCGGTGACGGCGTACTGGACCCGGACCGGCTCGCCGCCGTCGCGCGGGGCGGTGAAGCGGATCCGGCCGTCGGAGGTGGTGCGCGCCACCGCGCCCGTCTGCTGGCCGCCGAGGGCCACCGCGGAGTCGAGGACCACGGTGTCGCCGTCGTCGTCGTCGCGCCAGTCGGCCAGCACGGGCACGGACAGCGCCCCGGCGGCCGGGACCCGGAACACCGGCGCCTCGTAGCCGTCGCGCACGCCCGGGGGACGGTTCTCGCCGGGTCCGCGGACGTCGACCGAGATCACCGCGTTGTCGGAGCTGTCGCGCCCGTCGTCGATGAAGTAGGCGAAGCTGGTGTCGCGGGCGTCCTCCGGCAGCGACAGCACGATGGTCTGGCCGTCGGGGCTGATCTCGGCCTGCGCCCCGCCCGTGGGCTCGTCCACCTCCACGATGCTGAGCAGCCGGCCGTCGGGGGCCGAGTCGTTGTCGAGCGGGTGCAGCACGGTCGTCCGCCCCGGGCGGGCGCCGTACTGGTCGGGCTTGGCCTTCGGCGGTCGACGGTCGCCGGTGCTCTGCTCCTCGTTCTTCTTGTCCTGGTCCTCGACCTTCTTGGACGCGGTGAAGGCGTTCCAGTTGTCGATCTTCTGGGGCTCGAGGTCCTCGACGTCCCACACCGACCCGGTCGTGCCGTCGTTGAGCACGATCTCGCCGCGGTTGACCCGGAAGGCGAGGTCGCGCCCCTTGCCGCCGAGCGTGGAGACCGTCGGCTCGTCGTCACCGCACCGCACCGCGACGGTGCCCAGCCCGCCCGACCACGCGGCGTACTCGCACGCACCGAGGCGGACCGGCTCGGTGGCCTGACCGTTGACCCCCTCGGTCACGACCGTGACCCGGCCGCTGCCGAGGTCGACGCTCATCAGGCTGCCCCGGCTGGCGACCAGCACCGCGTCTGCGCTGGGCCCGGCCTGCTGGAGGACGCTGTCCTCGGGAACCGTGGCGGTGGGCCCGCCGAGGACGGCGAGGGTGCCGGTCCCGGCGTCGAGGGTCACGACCGTCTCGCCGACGGTCGTGACGGCGGTCGGCTCGCCGGAGGCGTCGGGGAGGTCCTCGGTCCTCGGGTCGGCGAAGTCGCCCTCGCGGGCGACGAGGTAGGTGACCGTGCGTTCCTCGGCGGAGGTGACGACGGCGGTGCCGGCCTGGCTCACCGCGAGCGCGGCGCCCTCGCCGACCTCCTCGACCGGGTCCGACTGGCGGTCGACCTCGGAGACGAGCGAGGCGCCGGAGACCGTGTCGACGCGGGCGGCCCACAGGCCCCCGGTCTCGGCGTCGACCGAGGCCAGCGTGCCGCCGGCCAGCTGGAGGTCGCCCGTGGTGGGCACGGAGATCCTGCCGGTGGAGTCGAGCTCGGAGGTGCTGGGCTTGATGACCTGGGCCGTGCTGGCCCGCTCGTCGACGGCCAGCACGGCGGCGCCGTCCTGCACGACGTCGAGCGGCAGGTCCCCGCGGTCGGCGAAGACCACGCTGTCGAGCTGGTTGATCGGCTTGTTGATGCGGCCGTGCAGGCCTTCCTTGCCGTTGACGACCCAGATGCCGCCGTCGTTGAGCTCGGCCTCGTGGGCCTGGTAGCCGTCGGCGGAGACGGCGTAGGCCAGCACGGCTCCCGCGGCGATCACGAGAGCGGTGTTGGAGGCGATGGCCGCACGGTGCCGTCGCAGGAATCCAACCCGAGCCACTGGACAGCCCCCTACCGCGAGAATGTGCTCCCGTCCCCCGACGGCGCAGGATGGAGCCTAGGTTCGTACCGGGCGGCGGACAAGTTGGGACGGAGTGGCCCACCACGGCCCGGAGTGGTGACACTATCGTCCCCGACGGGTGCACTCGCACGGAACGAGGAGACGCAGCGTGGTCGTGGAGACCAGGTACGCCGCAGGGGACGGCGTCCTGCTGGGGGCCGGTGATCACTGGGTCCTGGTGACCGACCCGCACGACGACGACGTGCTGGAGGAGCTCTGGGCGCTGGTCTCGCTGGCCCGCCCCGCGACCGCCTCGGTCACCGAGGAGGTCCTCGCGGTGCTCGACAAGACCTTCGACGGCGATCCGCCCGCGCTGGCCGTGGTCGACCTGTCCTCCGGCGGCTCGACGAGCATCTCGCGGGGTGCCGGGCACGTCCGCGTGCTGGGCGCCGACCGCTTCCTGGCCCTCGACGGCGGCGCCGACCCCGCGCACGCGACCCCCACCCGCCGGCTGGTCGCCGGGGTGGTGGCCGCGAGCCGGGCGGAGGTGCGGCCGCTCGCCCACAAGGTCGCCCCGGCCCCCGTGGTGGCCGCTCCCGCCCCCGCGCCGGTCGCGGGCATGATCGACGGCATCCCGGACGCGATCCTGGCGGCCCGTGGCCCCGACGGCCCGCCGCCTCCCCGCCCCCGCGCCCGGTTCGAGGAGCGACCGGCGAGCGAGGACACCGGGTCCCTCCACGACACCACCGAGCCCGACCCCGGCTTCATGGAGCGCATCCGCGAGGGCGGGCACACCACGATCCGCTCCGCACCGGAGCAGCCCGACGCGGACGTCGAGGACCACGACGACCACGACGGCGCGACGGTGCACCGGCCCGAGCCGGCCGCCCACCTGCGTCACGGCACCCACGAGACCGTCCTGGCGATCAGCTGCCCCCAGGGCCACCTGACCTCGCCGGCCCGGCCGACCTGCCGGGTGTGCCACCAGAAGGTCGCACCGCAGGAGCCCCGGCGCGTTCCCCGTCCGCCGCTGGGCGGCCTGCGCCTCCCGACCGGTGAGGTCGTGCCCCTGGACCGGGGCGTGGTGCTCGGCCGCAAGCCGGCCCCCCTCGAGGGCACGACCGACTGGCCGCACCTGGTGCACCTCCCCCCCGACCACACGTTCGTGTCCCGCATGCACCTGCACATCGAGCTGGACGGCTGGCAGGTGCTCGCGCACGACCTGGACTCCCGGGGTGGCACCATGCTCACCATGCCCGGACGTGATCCCGTACGCATGCGCGCGGGCGAGGCCTACGTGCTCGAGCCCGGCACCACCCTCGACCTGGCCGAGGTCTACGAGGTGCGCTACGAGGTCGGGTCCGCGGCCGGCTCGGTGGGCGGGCTGTGAGCGCCCCGGTCATCCCGGGGTTCCAGTTCGTCGAGCACCTCGGCAGCGGCGGGTTCGCCGACGTCTTCCTCTACGAGCAGCAGTGGCCGCGACAGCGCGTCGCCGTCAAGGTGGTGCGCCCCGACGTACCCCTCAACGACCGCGAGAAGCAGCTGTTCACCGCCGAGGCCAACGCCATGGCCCGGCTGGCCGACCACCCCTACATCGTCTCGGTGATCACGGCCGGGGTGACCCAGGACGGCGGGCGGCCCTACCTCGTCATGCGCTACTGCCCGCCGCCGGACCTCGGGGTGCGCGTCCGCTCCAACCCGATGCCGGTGGTGGACGCGGTCGCGACGGGCATCAAGCTGGCCAGCGCCATCGAGACGGCGCACCGGTCCGGGATCCTGCACCGCGACATCAAGCCGAGCAACGTGCTGGTCACGACCTACCACGAGCCGGCGCTCACCGACTTCGGCATCGCCGGCCACATGGCCGACATCGAGGGCGAGAGCGACGTCCGGATCTCCTACCCGTGGTCTCCGCCGGAGCTGCTCGACGGTCGGTCCAACGGCTCGGTCGCCTCCGACGTCTACTCCCTCGGGGCGACGATCTGGCACCTGCTGGTGGGCCGGTCGCCGTTCTCCATCCCGTCGGGGGACAACTCGACCCGTGCCCTGAGCGCCCGCATCCTGCACGCCGCTCCCCCGGCCACCCAACGTCCCGACGTGCCGCCGGCGCTCGACCGCCTCCTGCAGCAGTGCCTGGCCAAGCAGCCCGCGCACCGGCCGCAGAGCGCCCTGGAGCTGGCGCGGAGCCTCCAGCAGATCGAGGCGGCCGCCGGCTGGTCGCGCACCGCCGTGGCCGTGGAGGGCGACCGACCGGACACCTCGGTCCGGGCCGCACCGCCCGAGCCCGAGGAGGACCGGACGGTCATGAAGGCCGTCACGGTCATCTCCGCCTCCGGCCCGCGGCGGATCGCCTCTGCCCAGGAGGAGCAGGAGGCCGAGGATGCGACGGGCCGCAACGGTGTCACGAGCGTCGTGTGGGCCGTCGCCGGCGTGGTCGCCGTCGCCGCGGCGGTCGGCGGGCTTCTGCTCGGCGGCAGCGACCGCCCCGACGAGCCGGGGACCGACGGTCCCACCACGCCGGCCGAGACCACCCCCTCCGACCTCATCCCCCAGAACCTCACGGCGACGCCCTCCCTGACCGGCACCCGGACCGCGGACGGCGTCGTGTTCCGCTGGCGCACACGCGACGAGCTCGAGCCGGGCGACCGGTGGATCTGGCAGCGGCTGGACTCGGGCGACTTCGAGCGCACCGGCCGCGACCGGGTCCTCATCCGGACCCGGGACGAGATCTGCCTCGAGGTGCGACTCGTCCGCGGCAGCGACGAGTCCCCGGCCACCAACGAGTGCGTCCCCGCCGGCTGAGCCGACGGGGACGTCCTCGGTGGAGCGGGGCTGGGGTCAGTCGTCGTCCCAGTCGCGGCGCGGACCGGTCGCCGCGTCCTGCTCGACGGGCGTCATCCGGCGCGACGCCCACAGCGACACGACGGCCGTGACCGCGAGCGTGGCGATGATGACCACCAGGGAGAGCCAGATCGGGATCTCCGGCGCCCAGGTGATGTGCTCGCCGCCGTTGATGAACGGCAGCTCGTTCTCGTGCATCGCGTGCAGGATCAGCTTGACGCCGATGAAGGCCAGCAGGAACGCGAGCCCGTAGGAGAGGTAGATCAGGCGCTGCAGCAGGCCACCGATGAGGAAGTAGAGCTGGCGCAGGCCCATCAGCGCGAAGATGTTGGCCGTGAGCACCAGATAGGGCTCCTTGGTGATGCCGAAGATCGCGGGGATGGAGTCCAGGGCGAAGAGCAGGTCGGTGGTGCCCAGGGTGAGGATCACGATGAACAGCGGCGTGATCATCCGCTTGCCGTTCTCCTTGATGAAGATGCTGCGGCCGTGCCACTCCTTGGTGGCCGGGAAGCGCTTCTCCACCCAGAGGACGAGCTTGTTCTCCTCGTACTCGTCCTCGTCCTCGCCGCCCTCGCGGGCCAGCTTGACCGCCGTGTAGATCAGGAAGAGGCCGAAGAGGTAGAAGACCCAGCTGAAGTTGTTGATCGCCGCCGCGCCCACCGCGATGAAGATCGCCCGCATGACCAGGGCCATCACGATGCCGATCATCAGGGCGTACTGCTGGAGCTCACGCGGCACCGCGAACTTGCTCATGATGATGATGAAGATGAAGAGGTTGTCGATCGACAGCGAGTACTCGACCAGCCAGCCGGAGTAGAACTCCAGGGCGTAGGTGCCGCCGGAGGTGTACCAGACCCCCAGGCCGAAGATCACCGCCAGGCCGACGTAGATCGACAGGTACGCCGTGCACTCGCGCATCGAGGGCTCGTGCGGTCGGCGGCCGACGATGGCCAGGTCGAAGGTGAAGATGACGACGGTCACCACGGCAGTGGCGATCCAGACCCAGGTGGGGACGTCCACGGGTGTGCTCCTCCGGGAGGGATAGGGGGATGGTGAGCTCCGAGCCGCCCGCGGGCGGTCGTGCCGGAGGTCTCTTCCACTCCGCGACGCATGGCCGCACGAGCCGATGGCACCGGGAGCGAGTAGGTACCCACGCCGTACTGACGACACCATCGTGGGGGAATACTCCCCTCCTGGTGCCGTCAGTCTGGCACGGACCGAGCGCCCCGGTCGAACCGTCCGCCCTGCGACGTGCGGTCAGGAACCGCCGTACCGGGCGCCGAGCTCGGCGAGCCGCGCCCGGCCGCCGTCGAGGGCGGTGAGCACCCAGGCACCCGCCGGGGTGAGGGTGAAGGTGTGCTCGAAGTGGGCGGCCATGCTGCCGTCCACGGTGGCGACGGTCCACTCGTCCTCGAGCAGGTCGGTGTCCTTGCTGCCCAGGGTCACCATCGGTTCCACCGCCAGGGCCAGGCCCTCGACGAGGGTGGGCCCCTTGCCCCGCTTGCCGTAGTTGGGGACGTTGGGCGGCATGTGCATCTCGGTGCCGATGCCGTGCCCGGTGTAGTCCTCGAGGATGCCGTAGCGGCCCTGCGACCGGACGTAGCCCTCGATCGCGTGGCCGATGTCCCCCACCCGCCCGCCGAGGTGCGCGGCGGCCAGGCCGCGCCACAGCGCCTCCTCGGTGACCCGCAGCAGCTCGAGGGTCTCCGCAGCCACCTCGCCCACGGGCACCGTGATCGCCGCATCACCGTGCCACCCCTCGACGATCGCTCCGCAGTCGATGGAGATGACGTCCCCGTCGCGGAGCACCCGGTCCCCCGGGATGCCGTGCACGACCTCGTCGTTGACCGAGGCGCAGATCGTCGCCGGGAACGGCGGGTGGCTGTAGCCCTTGAACGACGGGATGCCGCCGTTGTCCCGGATGTGCGACTCGGCCAGCCGGTCGAGCTCGCCCGTGGTCACCCCCGGGCGCGCGGCGTCGCGCAGCAGCTCCAGCGTGCGGCCCACCAGCAGCCCGCTCACCCTCATCAGGGCGATCTGGTCCGGGGTCTTGATCTCCAGGCCCCTGTTGCCGAACACGTCAGGGACCTCCGGTCAGCTCTGGGGTACGGCGTCGAGCGCGTCGAAGATGCGCTGGGTGACCTCGGCGACCTCGCCGAGGCCGTCGACCTCGATGAGGAGGCCCCGGTCGCGGTAGACGTCGATGAGGGGCGCCGTCTCCTCGCCGTAGATCTCCTGGCGGCGGCGGATCACCTCGGCGGTGTCGTCGGCCCGGCCCTCGGTCTGGGCGCGCTGCAGGAGACGCCCGACGACCTCCTCCTGGTCGACCGTCAGCACGACGACCGCGTCGAGGGCGTGACCGGTGTGGCGGATCATCCCGTCGAGCTCCTCCACCTGCGCCAGGGTGCGCGGGTAGCCGTCCAGCAGGAAGCCGGGCTCGGCGTCGGGCTCGTCGATCCGGTTGCGCACCATGAGGTTGGTGACCTCGTCGGGGACGTACTCCCCCGCGTCCATGAAGCGCTTGGCCTCGATGCCGAGCGGCGTGCCCTCAGACACGTTGGCCCGGAAGATGTCGCCGGTGGAGATGGCGGGGATGCCGAAGTGCTCGGCGATGAACTTCGCCTGGGTGCCCTTGCCGGCACCGGGCGGGCCCATGATGATCAGCCTCATTTAACGCAGGAACCCTTCGTAGTTGCGCTGCTGGAGCTGGCTCTCGATCTGCTTCACCGTGTCCAGCGCGACACCGACCATGATCAGGATCGAGGTGCCGCCGAAGGGGAAGTTCTGGTTGGCGTTGATCAGCGCGAAGGCGATCAGCGGCACCAGGGAGATGAGGCCGAGGTAGAGCGCTCCGGGGAACGTGATGCGGGACAGGACGTAGGACAGGTAGTCCTCGGTCGGCTTGCCCGCCCGGATCCCGGGGATGAAGCCGCCGTACTTCTTCATGTTGTCCGCGACCTCCGTGGGGTTGAAGGTGATCGAGACGTAGAAGTACGTGAAGAAGATGATCAGGCCGAAGTACACCGCCATGTAGAGGGGGTGGTCGCCGCTGACGAAGTACTTGTTGATGAACGAGATGACCGGCGAGGAGCTGGTCTGGTTGAACTGCACGGCCATCGCCGGCAGGTAGAGCAGCGAGGACGCGAAGATCACCGGGATGATGCCGGCCTGGTTGACCTTCAGCGGGATGTACGTCGAGGAGCCGCCGAACATCTTGCGGCCCACCATGCGTCGGGCGTACTGCACCGGGATGCGGCGCTGTGCCTGCTCGATGAAGATGACCGCGGCCACGAGGATCAGGCCGACGACCATGACGATGCCGAACACCCACCAGCCCTGGGTCTGCTGGACCTGCCACAGCGAGCCCGGGAAGGTCGCGATCACCTGGGTGAAGATGAGGATCGACATGCCGTTGCCGATGCCGCGGTCGGTGATGAGCTCGCCGAGCCACATGATGACGGCCGTGCCGGCGGTCATGGTGAGCACCATCGTCAGGAACGTCGCGGTGCTGTCGCTGTGCAGCAGGTCGCGCGTGCAGCCCTGGAGCAGGTTGCCCGAGCGCGCGAGCGCCACGATGCCGGTGGCCTGCAGGAGCGCGAGGCCCAGCGTCAGGTAGCGCGTGTACTGGGTGATCTTGGTCTGGCCCGCCTGGCCCTCCTTCTTCAGCGCCTCGAGCCGCGGGATGACCACGACGAGCAGCTGCAGGATGATGCTGGCGGTGATGTAGGGCATGATCCCCAGCGCGAAGATCGTCAGCTGGAGCAGCGCGCCACCGGAGAACAGGTTGACGAGCTGGTAGAGGCCGTCGGACTCGACGTCACTGAGGCACGCCTGCACGTTGGCGACGTTGACGCCCGGGGTCGGCACCTGGGAGCCGAGCCGGAAGATCGTGACGATCAGCAGGACGAACAGCAGCTTGCGCCGCAGGTCCGGCGTGCGGAAAGCGTTGGCGAACGCGCCTAGCACAGGATCGGCCTTTCGGTTACTGGTGCCGCGCGAGGGTCTGGTCCCCCGTCACGGCTGACTACGCCCCCACACACCTGCGTGGAGGCCCGGGGAAGCCTAACAGTCGCCTGCCAGACTCCGACCCCGGTGAACGATGAGGCCCGACCGGACAGCTCCCACTGCCAGGCCGGGCCTTCGTTCGTCGTACGTGAGGACGGACCTCAGAGCACCGTCGTGGTGCCGCCGGCGGCCTCGATCTTCTCCTTGGCGGAGCCCGAGAACGCGTTGGCGGCGACCTGGACGGCCACCGAGATGTCGCCCTGGCCGAGCACCTTGACGGGCTGGCCCTTGCGGACCGCGCCCTTGGCGACCAGGTCCTCGACCGAGACGGCCCCACCCTGCGGGAAGAGCTCGCCGAGCTTGTCGAGGTTGACGACCTGGAACTCCACCTTGAAGGGGTTCTTGAAGCCCTTCAGCTTGGGGAGCCGCATGTGGATCGGCATCTGGCCACCCTCGAAGGCGACCGGGACCTGGTAGCGGGCCTTGGTTCCCTTGGTACCGCGACCGGCCGTCTTGCCCTTCGAGCCCTCACCGCGACCCACGCGGGTCTTGGCGGTCTTGGAGCCGGGAGCAGGCCGCAGGTGGTGCAGCTTGAGCGTCATGTCAGTCAACCTCCTCGACCGTCACGAGGTGACGGACGGTCTGGACCATGCCGCGGATCTCCGGGCGGTCCTCCTTGACGACGACGTCACCGATGCGCTTGAGACCGAGCGACCGCAGGGTCTCGCGCTGGTTGGCCTTGCAGCCGATCGTCGACTTCTTCTGCTGGACCTTCAGCTGCGCCATCAGGAGGACACCCCCGCGGCGGCCGCAGCAGCGGCCTCTTCCTTGCCGGTCTCGCGAGCCTTGAGGATCGCGGCCGGGGTGACGTCCTCGACCCGCAGGCCACGGCGAGCCGCCACGGCCTCCGGCTCCTCCAGCATCCGCAGCGCCTCGACGGTCGCGTGCACGATATTGATCTGGTTGGACGAGCCGAGCGACTTGCTCAGCACGTCGTGGATGCCGGCGCACTCGAGCACGGCGCGCACCGGGCCACCGGCGATGACACCGGTACCGGGGGACGCCGGGCGCAGCAGGACGACGCCCGCGGCCTTCTCGCCCTGGACCGGGTGCGGGATGGTGCCCTGGATGCGGGGGACCTTGAAGAAGTGCTTCTTGGCCTCCTCGACACCCTTGGCGATCGCCGCGGGAACTTCCTTCGCCTTGCCGTAGCCGACGCCGACCAGACCGTCGCCGTCACCGACGATCACGAGGGCGGTGAAGCTGAAGCGACGACCACCCTTCACGACCTTGGCGACACGGTTGATCGCAACGACTCGCTCGATGTAGGCGGTCTTCTCAGCACCCTGGCCACGACGGTCGTCACGATTGCGACGGTCGTTGCCCTGGCGCTCGCCACCACGCTGTCCGCGCTGGGCTCCGCTCATGAGATTCTCCTCTTTCGAAAAACTTGTTCGACTGCGATCAGAACGACAGTCCGCCCTCACGGGCGGCGTCGGCGAGGGCCGCGATGCGACCGTGGTACTTGTTGCCGGCGCGGTCGAAGACGACCGAACCGACACCCTGGGCCTTGGCACGCTCGGCCACCAGCTCGCCGACCTTCTTGGCCTTGGCGGTCTTGTCACCGTCGGTGGCACGCACGTCGGCCTCCATGGTGGAGGCGTAGGCGAGCGTGGCACCCCGCAGGTCGTCGACGACCTGCACCGTGAGGTGCTTGGCCGACTTGGTGACGACCAGGCGCGGGCGCTCGGCGGTACCGGAGACGCGCTTGCGACCACGGACCTGACGACGCAGGCGCGACTTGACGCGTGCGGCGGTGTGCTTGTTGTTGGACAGCGAGATCGCCATGGTCACTTACCAGCCTTTCCGACCTTGCGGCGGATGTGCTCGCCGGCGTAACGGACGCCCTTGCCCTTGTAGGGCTCGGGCTTGCGCAGCTTGCGGATCTTGGCCGCGACCTCGCCGACGAGCTGCTTGTCGATACCGACGACGCCGAGCTTGGTCGGGCCCTCGGTGGTGAACGTGATGCCCTCGGGGGCGTCGAACACGATCGGGTGGCTGTAGCCGAGCTGGAACTCCAGCTGCGTGGGGCCCTTGGGCAGCACGCGGTAGCCGACGCCCACGATCTCGAGCTTCTTCTCGTAGCCCTCGGTGACACCGACGACCATGTTGTTGATCAGGGTACGCGTCAGGCCGTGGAGCGAGCGGCTCTCGCGCTCGTCGTTGGGGCGGGTCACCTCGAGGACGCCGTCCTCACCCTTGGCCACGGTGATGGGCCGGGCCACGGTGTGGCTGAGCGTGCCCTTGGGGCCCTTGACGGTCACCAGCGCGTCGTCGATCGCGACGTCGACACCGGACGGGACCGTGATGGGGAGCTTGCCAATGCGCGACATGCTTCTCTATCTCCTTCTTGGTCTCAGAGGTCCGGGGTCACCAGACGTAGGCGAGGACTTCGCCGCCCACGCCCTTCTGGTTCGCCTGACGGTCGGTGAGCAGGCCCTGGCTGGTCGAGATGATCGCGACACCCAGGCCGCCGAGCACCTTGGGCAGGCCGGTGTGCTTGGCGTAGACCCGCAGGCCGGGCTTGCTGATGCGGCGCACGCCGGCGATGGAACGCTCGCGGTTGCGGCCGTACTTCAGGGTGACGGTCAGCGTCTTGCCGACCTCGCCCTCGGAGGGCTCCTTGACGTCGTACGACGTGATGTAGCCCTCCTGCTGGAGGATGTCCGCCAGGCCGGCCTTCATCTTGCTGTAAGGCATCGACACCTGGTCGTGGAACGCCTGGTTGGCGTTGCGCAGACGCGTGAGCATGTCTGCGATCGGGTCAGTCATCGTCATGGCCGTGAGGCCCTTTCTCCACCGTGGTTTCGCGCCTGCATCTCAGGCGCGACCTGCAGCGATCGTTGTGTGAGGGGTGAGGAAGGAGAGGAGGTCACCAGGAGGACTTGGTCACGCCGGGCAGCTCGCCCCGGTGCGCCATCTCCCGCAGGCAGATGCGGCACAGCCCGAACTTGCGGTAGACCGCCTTCGGACGACCGCAGCGCTGGCAGCGGGTGTAGCCGCGCACCGCGAACTTCGGCTTGCGGGCGGCCTTGACCTTGAGCGCAGTCTTTGCCATGTCAGTTGCCTTCCTTGAAGGGGAAGCCCAGCTGCTTGAGCAGCGCACGACCCTCGTCGTCGTTGGTCGCGGTGGTCACGACAGTGATGTCCATGCCGCGCGACCGGTCGATCTTGTCCTGGTCGATCTCGTGGAACATGACCTGCTCGGTGAGACCGAAGGTGTAGTTGCCACGGCCGTCGAACTGCTTGGCCGAGAGGCCACGGAAGTCACGGATGCGGGGCAGGGCCAGCGAGAGCAGGCGGTCCAGGAACTCCCACATGCGGTCGCCGCGCAGCGTGACGTGCGCACCGATCGGCATGCCCTCGCGCAGCTTGAACTGCGCGATGGACTTGCGGGCCTTGGTGACCGACGGCTTCTGGCCGGTGATCGCGGTGAGGTCGCGGATGGCGCCCTCGATCAGCTTGGAGTCGCGGGCTGCCTCGCCGACACCCATGTTGACCACGACCTTGGTGAGGCCGGGGACCTGCATGACGTTCTTGATGTCGAACTCGGACTGCAGCGCCGGGAGGATCTCCTCGCGGTAGCGGGTCTTGAGACGCGGGGTGACCTTCTCGGCCGAGCCCGTCTCGATCTGGGTCTCGGTCATGTCAGATCTCCTTCCCGGTCTTGCGCGAGATGCGCACGGAGCGCTCCGCGGAGTACGTCGAGCCGTCCGGGCGACGCTTGGTGACCTCGTCGCGGCGGAAGCCGACGCGGGTGACGCCGTCACCCTCGACCAGCATCACGTTGCTGACGTGGATCGGCGCCTCGGCGGTGATGATGCCGCCCGTGCTGCCGCCCTGGACCGCCTTGGTGTGGCGCTTGACGCGGTTGACACCCTCGACGATCACCCGCTGCTCCTCGCGGAGCACCGAGATGACCTTGCCCTGGGCACCCTTGTCCTTGCCGGCGATGACCTTGACGGTGTCGCCCTTCTTGATGTTCATGCTGTTCTTACCCATCTCTCACAACACCTCCGGGGCGAGCGAGATGATCTTCATGAAGCGCTTCTCGCGCAGCTCGCGACCGACGGGGCCGAAGATGCGCGTACCACGGGGCTCGCCGTCGTTCTTGAGGATGACGGCGGCGTTCTCGTCGAAGCGGATGTAGGAACCGTCGGCGCGGCGACGCTCCTTGACGGTGCGCACGACCACGGCCTTGACGACGTCGCCCTTCTTGACGTTGCCACCGGGGATCGCGTCCTTGACGGTGGCGACGATGACGTCACCGATGCCGGCGTAGCGACGGCCGGAGCCACCGAGAACACGGATGCACAGGATCTCCTTCGCACCGGTGTTGTCGGCGACCTTGAGTCGCGACTCCTGCTGGATCATTGATTTCTCCTGGTTGTCGAGCTGGTTCTCGGACCCTCAGCGGGGAGCGAGCCTGGCCGAACTGATGTGTGGAAGATGAAGCTCGAGGCCCGGAGGCCTCAGGTCACTTGGCCTTCTCGAGGACCTCGACGAGGCGCCAGCGCTTGGTGGCCGACAGCGGGCGGGTCTCCATGATCAGGACCCGGTCGCCGACGCCGCACTGGTTCTGCTCGTCGTGCGCCTTGAGGCGCGAGGTCTTGCGCATGACCTTGCCGTAGAGGGCGTGCTTCACGCGGTCCTCGACGGAGACGACGATGGTCTTGTCCATCTTGTCGCTCACGACCAGGCCCTCGCGGACCTTGCGCGCGTTGCGCTGGGGGGTCTCGGTGCTGTCGCTCATGCGCTTGCCTCTTCAGTGCTGGTCTCGTTGTCCGAGCCCGGGGTCTCGCGGATGCCGAGCTCACGCTCGCGCAGCACGGTGTAGATCCGGGCGATGTCCTTCTTGACCGTGCGGAGCCGGCCGTGGCTCTCCAGCTGGCCGGTGGCCGCCTGGAAACGGAGGTTGAACAGCTCCTCCTTGGCCTCGCGGAGCTTGGCCTCGAGGTCGACGGGCGTGAGCTCGTCGAGCTCGTGGGCGTTCAGCTTGGTTGCCATCAGAATTCACCTGCCTCGCGGGAGACGAACCGGCACTTCATCGGGAGCTTGTGCATCGCGCGGCGCATGGCTTCACGAGCAGTGCCCTCGTCGACACCGGAGAGTTCGAACATGACGCGGCCGGGCTTGACGTTGGCAACCCACCACTCGGGGGAGCCCTTACCCGAACCCATGCGGGTCTCGGCAGGCTTCTTGGTCAGCGGGCGGTCGGGGTAGATGTTGATCCACACCTTGCCGCCACGCTTGATGTGACGGGTCATCGCGATACGAGCCGACTCGATCTGCCGGTTCGTGACGTAGTGACCCTCGACCGCCTGGATGCCGAAGTCGCCGAAGGCGAGCTTCGTGCCACCCTTGGCAGCACCGGTCCGCTTGGGGTGGTGCTGCTTGCGGTGCTTGACACGACGGGGCATCAGCATGTGATCAGCCCTCCCCAGAGGTAGTAGCGGAGGCGGCCTCGCCGGCGCCGGCGGTGGCCTCGGCCGGAGCCTCGGTCGCCGGAGCGTCGGTGCGGTCGCTGCGGGTGGGACGGTCGCCGCGCGAGCCACGGCTCGGACGGTCACCGCCACGGGACGGACGGCCACCACCGGCGCCACCACGGCCCGGGGCACCGGCGCGGGCAGCGGCCTGCGCCTGGCGCTCGGCACGGGTGCCGGCGACCTCGCCCTTGTAGATCCAGACCTTCACGCCGATGCGGCCGAAGGTGGTCTTGGCCTCGTAGAAGCCGTAGTCGATGTCGGCACGCAGCGTGTGCAGCGGGACGCGACCCTCGCGGTAGAACTCGGTGCGCGACATCTCGGCGCCGTTGAGGCGGCCCGAGCACTGGATCCGGATGCCCTTGGCACCCGAGCGCATCGAGGTCTGCATGGCCTTGCGCATGGCACGGCGGAACTGCACGCGGCCGGCGAGCTGCTCGGCGACGCCCTGGGCGACCAGCTGCGCGTCGACCTCGGGCTGCTTGACCTCGAGGATGTTGAGCTGCACCTGCTTGCCGGTGAGCTTCTCGAGCTCGCCGCGGATGCGGTCGGCCTCGGCGCCGCGGCGACCGATGACGATGCCGGGACGCGCGGTGTGGATGTCGACGCGCACGCGGTCACGGGTGCGCTCGATCTCGACCTTCGCGATGCCGGCCCGCTCCATGCCCTTGGAGAGCAGCTTGCGGATGGCGACGTCCTCGCCGACGTACGACTTGTAGAGCTTGTCGGCGTACCAACGGCTCTTGTGGTCGGTCGAGATGCCCAGGCGGAACCCGTTCGGGTTGATCTTCTGGCCCATCAGGCACCCCTTCCGTTCTTGGTGGCACTGGCGTTCTTCTTCGCGGCGACGACCTCGGCCGGCTGCACCGCGAGGGTGATGTGGCTGGTGCGCTTGTTGATGCGGGTCGCACGACCCTGCGCACGCGGACGCCAGCGCTTCATCGTCGGACCCTCGTCGACCATCGCGACCGAGACGACCAGGTCGTCGGTGGCGAGGCCCTCGGTGGTCTCGGCGTTGGCGACGGCGCTCTCCAGCACCTTGTAGACGGTCTCCGAGGCGGCCTGCGGCGCGAACTGCAGCAGGGCCAGGGCCTCGTCGACGGGGAGGCCGCGGACCATGTCGACGACACGGCGGGCCTTCATGGGCGTGATGCGCACGTAGCGGGCGGCCGCGAAGGCACCGGGCTGGTCACCCAGCACGGTCTCGCGGCGGGCGCTGGTGCGCCGGCGCTCGGTGACACTCATCGACGGCGTCCCTTCCGGTCTTCCTTGACGTGACCCTTGTAGGTGCGGGTCGGGGCGAACTCACCGAGCTTGTGGCCGACCATGGAGTCGGTCACGAACACGGGGACGTGCTTGCGCCCGTCGTGCACGGCGATGGTGTGGCCGATCATGTCGGGCACGATCATCGACCGGCGCGACCAGGTCTTGATGACGTTGTGGCTGCCCTTCGCGTTCTCGGCGTCCACCTTCTTCTGAAGGTGGTCGTCGATGAAGGGGCCCTTCTTCAGGCTGCGAGGCATGTCGGTTACTTCCTACCCTTGCCGGACTTGCGACGACGAATGATCTGGGAGTCGGAGGCCTTGCGCTTGCGCGTGCGACCCTCCGGCTGGCCCCAGGGCGACACCGGGTGGCGACCACCGGACGTCTTGCCCTCACCACCACCGTGCGGGTGGTCGACCGGGTTCATGACGACACCACGGACGGTCGGGCGCTTGCCCTTCCAGCGCATGCGGCCGGCCTTGCCCCAGTTGATGTTGGACTGCTCGGCGTTGCCGACCTCGCCCACCGTGGCGCGGCAGCGCACGTCGACGAACCGCATCTCGCCCGAGGGCATGCGGAGCGTGGCGCGGCTGCCCTCACGGGCGACGAGCTGGGCGGAGTTGCCGGCCGAGCGGGCGATCTTCGCGCCGCCGCCGGGACGCAGCTCCACGCAGTGGATCGTCGTGCCGACGGGGATGTTGCGCAGCGGGAGGTTGTTGCCCGGCTTGATGTCGGCGTTGGGGCCCGACTCGACCGCGGTGCCCTGTGACAGGTCCTTCGGCGCGATGATGTAGCGCTTCTCGCCGTCGGCGTAGTGCAGGAGTGCGATGCGCGCCGTGCGGTTGGGGTCGTACTCGATGTGGGCGACCTTGGCCGGCACGCCGTCCTTGTCGTAGCGACGGAAGTCGATGATGCGGTAGGCCCGCTTGTGACCGCCACCCTGGTGCCGGGTGGTGATCCGGCCCTGGTTGTTGCGGCCGCCCTTCTTGGGCAGCGGACGCGTCAGCGACTTCTCCGGCGTGGTCCGGGTGATCTCGACGAAGTCGGCCACCGAGGAGCCACGACGGCCCGGGGTGGTCGGCTTGTACTTGCGGATTGCCATGTGTGATCAGTCCTATTCCGGCGGTCAGCCGACCTGGCCGAAGATGTCGATGCGGTGACCCTCAGCCAGGCTGACGATGGCGCGCTTGGTGTTGGCGCGCTTGCCGAGCCCGGTGCGGGTGCGGCGGGTCTTGCCCTGGCGGTTGATCGTGTTGACCGCGGTCACCTTGACGTTGAAGACCTTCTCGACCGCGATCTTGATCTCGGTCTTGTTGGCGTCCGGGCGGACGATGAAGGTGTACTTGTTGGCGTCGAGGAGCCCGTAGCTCTTCTCGGAGACGACCGGCGCGATCAGGATGTCGCGGTGGTCCTTGTGCAGGGTGCTCACTTGTCGTCCTCCTTGGCCTGGGTGCTGCTCGCGGCGGTGCCACCCACGAACGCGTCGTACGCGCCCTGGGTGAAGACCACGTCGTCGGAGGCCAGCACGTCGTAGGTGTTGAGCTGGTCGACGGCGACGATGTGCACCTGCGGCGCGTTGCGCAGCGAGAGCCAGGTCAGCGCGTCGGAACGCTCGAGCACCACGAGGAAGCGGACCCGGTCGCTCAGCGTCGCGAGCGAGGCGAGCGCCAGCTTGGTCGACGGCTTGTCGCCGGAGACCAGGCCGTCGACGACGTGGATGCGACCGTTGCGGGCCCGGTCCGAGAGGGCACCGCGCAGGGCGGCGGCCTTCATCTTCTTGGGGGTGCGCTGGTCGTAGCTGCGCGGCTGCGGGCCGTGGACGGTGCCACCGCCGGCGAACTGCGGAGCGCGGGTCGAGCCCTGGCGGGCGCGGCCGGTGCCCTTCTGCTTGTAGGGCTTGCGGCCACCGCCGCGGACCTCGCCGCGGGTCTTGGTGGCGTGCGTGCCCTGGCGGGCAGCAGCCTGCTGCGCGACCACGACCTGGTGGATCAGCGGGACGTTGACCTCGACGTCGAAGATCTCGGCGGGGAAGTCAACCTTCACGGTCTTGACAGCCATGCTCAGGCCTCCTGCGTCTTCTTGGCAGCCGAGCGGATGACCACGAGGCCGCCCTTGGGGCCGGGAACGGCGCCCTTGAGCAGGATCAGGCCCTTGTCGGCGTCGACGGCGTGGACCGTGACGTTCTGGGTCGTGACGGTGTCGTTACCCATGCGACCCGACATGCGCGTGCCCTTGAAGACACGGCCCGGCGTGGCGCAGGCACCGATCGAGCCCGGCTTGCGGTGGTTGCGGTGGGCACCGTGCGAGGCGGACACACCGGAGAAGCCGTGACGCTTCATGGTTCCGGCGAAGCCCTTGCCCTTGCTGGTGCCGGTGACGTCGATCTCGTCGCCGGCCGCGAAGAGCTCGGGGGTGAGCTCCTGGCCGACGGAGTACGACGCGGCGTCGCTGGTGCGGATCTCGACGACGTGACGGCGCGGGGTCACCCCGGCCTTGCCGAAGTGGCCGGCCTCGGGCTTGTTGACCTTGCGGGCCTCGATCTCGCCGTAGGAGACCTGGATGGCGTTGTAGCCGTCGGTCTCGGGCGAGCGGACCTGGGTCACGACGTTGGTCGCGGCAGCGATCACGGTCACGGGGACGACGACGTTGTTCTCGTCCCAGAGCTGGGTCATGCCGAGCTTGGTGCCCAGCAGTCCCTTGACGTTGCGTTCAAAAGTTCCGGTCATCGCAGATACCTCAGAGCTTGATCTCGATGTCGACACCGGCAGGCAGGTCGAGGCGCATGAGCGAGTCGACCGTCTTCGGCGTGGGGTCGATGATGTCGATGAGGCGCTTGTGGGTGCGCATCTCGAAGTGCTCGCGGGAGTCCTTGTACTTGTGGGGCGAGCGGATGACGCAGAACACGTTCTTCTCGGTCGGCAGCGGCACCGGGCCGGCGACCTTCGCACCCGTGCGGGTGACGGTGTCCACGATCTTGCGCGCCGAGGTGTCGATCACCTCGTGGTCATAGGCCTTGAGCCTGATGCGGATCTTCTGTCCCGCCATAGGTCTCTCTCGTCCTTATCGATCTCGTACCCCGCCAGGGAGGTACCGCGTTCTGGTCCTTGATTCACGACACGGCTTCGTCGGGTGAAGCCGCACCGCCTGTCTCTCCACCACTCCGCCGACCCCCGCGGTCGGGCGTGTCGCCTGTCTTGAACGACACGAGACGCGGATCTCGATGGTGTGTGCAGTGGCACCCGACCGGTTCGTCGGGCTGATCGGATCTCCGTCGGACGACCGGGCCGGTGCGGCGCACGCAGAGCACTGAGGTCGTTCCGGGAGAAGCGATTCAGTGATCAATGTGGTGCCGCATCCGCACGGACGGTCCGAGGGACCCGCCGGAGCAACCTGGATATCTTGGCAGAGATCGCGGGGTGCGCCAAATCGAACTGGGCCTCACCTGACAGGATTGGCTGCACTCACGAGACGGGGGTCCGATGACCGAGCAGTTCCCGCCGCCCGGGCCCACCGGGTCCGCGCCACCACCACCGCCGCCCGGCGCCCAGCCGACGGCCCCGTGGCCCGCGGCGCACCCGCAGCAGGGACCCCCGCAGGCGACGCCGTACGCGACCACGCCCCCTCCCCCGCCGCGGGGGATGCTGGGGGCCGCCCACAAGCCCGGGGCGGTGCCGCTGCGCCCGCTCGCGCTCTCGGACATGTACGACGCGGCGTTCCGGATCATCCGCTTCAACCCCAGGGCCACGGTCGGCTCGGCCGTGCTCGTCGCGGCCGTGGCGATGGCCATCCCGGTGGCGGTCACGACCTTCCTGAGCCTGGCGCTGGACCTGTCGCTGCAGGTGGACGACTCGGGCGAGCTCAGCGGGGACGTCGCCGGCCTCGTCGGCTCCATGGGCTCGCTCGGGCTCGGGACGCTGCTCCAGACCGTCGGGCTCATCCTCGTCGGCGGCATGATCGCCCACGTCGTCGCGGCCGCCGCTATCGGACGCCGCCTGGGGCTGGAGCAGGCCTGGGCCGCGACGCGCGGGAAGCGCTGGCGGCTGGTCGGCCTGACGCTCCTGCTGGGGTTGTCGCTGACGCTCCTCCTCGCGCTCTACGCCGCGAGCTGGATCCCGGTCGTGCTCGTCTCCGAGAGCTGGCAGGAGCCGACCGTCTACGGCCTCGTCAGCATCCCGCTCTTCCTGGCCTTCCTGGTCTGGTTCTGGGTGCGGGTCTACTACCTGCCCGTCCCGGCGCTGATGCTGGAGCCGGTCGGCGTCCTCGGCGCGGTCCGGCGCGGCTTCCGCCTGACGAGGGGGGCGTTCTGGCGCACCTTCGGCATCGGCCTGCTCACCGTCGTGATCGCGCAGGCCGCGGGGGCGATGCTGGCCATGCCGATCAGCTTCCTGTCCCAGGCGGCCCTGCTCGGCGGCCTGCCCGGCGAGGCGGGCGTGCTGGTGATCGTGGTCAGCCAGGCGCTGGCGTCGGTGGTGACCGCGGCCTTCGTCGCCCCCTTCACCACGGCGGTCACCGCGCTGCAGTACCTCGACCTGCGGATGCGCACCGAGGGCCACGACATCACCCTCATGCAGCAGGCCGGGATCCTCGGGGCGTGACCCGGACGGTGCCCGCCGAGCCGCCCCTCGTCCCGACCCCGGGCGAGGGGCGCTCGCTGCTGCGCCGCGAGCTGCTCGACCCGGCCTACCGCGAGGACGACCTGCTGGGCCGCCTGCTCGACTGGGTCCGCCGGGCGATCGTCCGCACCCTCGACGCCGCCTCGTCGGCCCCGCCGCTCACGACCTTCTTCGCCATGCTCGTCGGCCTGCTGCTGGTCCTGGCGCTGATCTGGCTGGTCACCCGGACCCGCGCCGACCACGCCGTGCGCCGAGCGGGCGACGCGGCGGTCCCCGACGCGACGGTGAGTGGCGACGAGTGGCGCGCGCGGGCCGAGGCGGCGTACTCCTCGGGCGACCACGGCACGGCGCTCGTGGACGGTTTCCGGGCGCTGGCCGTGCGGCAGGTCGAGCGCGGACAGCTCGACGACGCCCCCGGCGCCACGGCGCACGAGCTCGCGGCCGCGCTGGGCAGGCTGCACCCCGCCCGGTCGGACCGGCTCGAGGCGGGCGCGCGGCTCTTCGACCTCGTCCTGTACGGCGATCGCGCGGCCACCGCCGAGCAGGCCCGGTCCGTGCTCGACCTGGACGACGAGCTGGCGGGTGTCCGGTGAGGGGCTGGTGGGAGCGGCACCGGACGATGACGCTCATCGGTGGCGGCACGGTGGCCGCCCTGCTGGTGGCGGTGCTCCTCGGCACCGGCGCCCGCACCTCGGCGGCGCACGACCCCGACAACCCCGACGGCACCGGCGCTCGGGCGGTGGCCCGCGTGCTCGCCGACCAGGGGGTGGACGTCGAGGTGGTGCGCTCCGCCGCAGAGCTGGAGGACACCGAGGTCGGTGCGGACACGACCGTGCTCGTCACCTCGCCCGACGACCTGGGGCGCAGCACGGCGCGCCGGCTCCTCGCGCACGCGGACGCCGCGACCGTGGTGGTGGCCGACCCGGGCCCGGGCGCCGTCGCCGCCCTCGGCGTGGAGGCGGAGGGCATCGGCAGCGTCCCGGACGCCCCCCGCGGCGCGGCCTGCACCGACGGCGGACTGGACGCGCTGCGCGGCCTGGCGGTCGACGTGGACCGGGCCACGGCGTGGCCGACGACCGCGGGCTGCTTCGGCGGTCCCGACGGGTGGTGGCTCGCCTCCGCCGACGAGGGCCTGCTGCTCCTCGGGGCGGCCGGCATCCTGGAGAACGACCAGGTCCTGCGCGCCGACAACGCCACGGCGGCGCTGCGCCTGCTCGGCCAGGACCGGCGACTGGTCTGGTACGTCCCGGACCTGGCCGACCTGGGCGCCGACGACGGCGTCAGCCTCCGGAGCCTGCTGCCCCCGTGGCTGCTGCCGGCCGTGTGGCTCGGCGGGATCGTCATGGTCGCCGTCGCCTGGTGGCGGGGCCGGCGCCTCGGGCCCCTGGCCGTCGAGCCCCTGCCGGTGACCGTCCGCGCGCTGGAGACCACCCACGCGCGGGGGCGCCTCTACCGGGACGCGGCCGACCGCGCGCACGCCGTACGCGCGCTGCGCCGGCACACCCGGGTGACGGCGGCCGCCCACCTGCGGCTGCCGGAGCAGGACACCGACGCGCTCCTGCGGGACGTGGCGCGCGCCGTGGGGAGGCCGGCCGACGAGGTGGCCGCCCTCCTCGCCGACAGCGCTCCCCCGCCCCGCACCGACGACGAACTCATCCACCTGGCCAGGTCGCTGGCCGAGCTCGACAGAGAGGTACGTGCCACATGACCGCAGCACCCATCCAGGCCGAGGAGGCCCGGACCCGGCTCGCCGCCGTGCGCGGCGAGGTCGCCAAGGCCGTCGTCGGCCAGGACGCGGCCGTGTCCGGGCTGCTCGTCGCCCTGCTGTGCGGGGGCCACGTGCTGCTCGAGGGAGTGCCCGGGGTGGCCAAGACCCTGCTGGTCCGCACGCTCGCCCAGGCCCTGGACGTCGGGTCGAAGCGGGTCCAGTTCACTCCCGACCTGATGCCGGGCGACATCACCGGGTCGATGGTCATCGAGGGGCGGGCGGGCGAGCTCGCGTTCCGCGAGGGCCCCTTGTTCACCCACCTCCTGCTGGCCGACGAGATCAACCGCACCCCACCCAAGACGCAGTCGGCGCTGCTCGAGGCGATGGAGGAGGGCCAGGTCTCGGTCGACGGGGTGTCGCGCCGGCTGCCGTCGCCCTTCCTCGTCGCGGCCACCCAGAACCCGGTCGAGTACGAGGGCACCTACCCGCTCCCCGAGGCACAGCTGGACCGCTTCCTGCTCAAGCTGGTGCTGCCGGTCCCGGACCGCGAGGCCGAGCTGGAGATCCTGCGCCGGCACGCGGCGGGCTTCGACCCGCGCGACGTCGCCGCCTCCGGCGTCACCGCGGTCGCCGGGCCGGCAGACATCGCCGCGGGGCAGGCCGCCGTCCAGCAGGTGCAGGTCTCCCCCGAGGTGACCGGCTACGTCGTCGACATCGCCCGCGCCACCCGGGAGTCGCCCTCCCTCTCGCTGGGGGTCTCGCCGCGCGGCGCCACCGCCCTGCTCCGGGCCGCCCGTGCCTGGGCCTGGCTCACCGGCCGGGACTTCGTCACCCCCGACGACGTCAAGGCCCTGGCCCACGCCACCCTCGTCCACCGCCTCGGGTTGCGGGCCGAGGCCGAGCTGGAGGGCGTCGACGTCGGCGCCGTGCTCGCCTCCGCGCTCGGCTCCGTCCCGGTGCCGCGCTGACCGTGGTGACCCAGCCATGACCCTCACCGGCCGCGTCCCCCTCCTGCTCCTCGTCGGGCTCGTGCCCGTCGTGCTGCGCCCCTCCATGGGCACGGTGTGGACGTGGGTCCTGCTGGTCGGCCTGGTGACCGCGCTCGACTGGCTGCTCGCCCCGCGACCCTCGGCGCTCGAGGTGGTGCGCCGGCCGCCGGGGACCGTGCGGACCGGGACGCCCGCCACGTCCCGGCTCACCGTCACCTCGACCGTTCGTCGTACGGTCCGCGCCGTCGTGCGCGACGCATGGCAGCCCACGGCCGGCGCCACCGGCAACCGGCACCGGGTCGTGCTGCGCCCCGGCGCGCGCACGGTGCTGACCACGCCACTCCTCCCCCGGCGCCGGGGTGACCTCCTCGCCCTCGGCGTCACCGTGCGCCTGCCCGGGCCCCTCGGGCTGGCCTGCCGGCAGGCCACCCTCGACGTCCCCGGCACCGTGCGCTCCCTGCCCGCGTTCGAGTCGCGCAAGCACCTGCCGTCCCGGCTGGCGCGGCTGCGGGACCTCGACGGACGGGCGGCGGTGCGCATCCGCGGCCAGGGCACCGAGTTCGACTCCCTGCGTGAGTACGTCCGCGGGGACGACGTCCGATCGATCGACTGGCGGGCCAGCGCCCGCAGCCGCTCGGTGGTCGTCCGGACCTGGCAGCCCGAGCGGGACCGCCGGGTGGTGCTGGTGCTCGACACCTCACGCGTCGCCGCCGGCCGCGTCGGCGACGTGCCCCGGCTCGACTCGGCGATGGACGCCGCGCTGCTGCTCGCGGCGCTGGCGGCGCGCGCCGGCGACCGGGTCGACTTCCTC
The DNA here is from genome assembly GCF_003047295.1 of Nocardioides sediminis. GTDB lineage: Bacteria > Actinomycetota > Actinomycetes > Propionibacteriales > Nocardioidaceae > Nocardioides > Nocardioides sediminis. The sequence continues at coordinate 125,141 of NZ_PZYZ01000002.1, read as the reverse complement.
GCCGGTGACCGCACCGTGCGCTCCCGCCTGCGGGCAGCCGGGGCCCGGGACGTCGCGGCACGCCTGCAGGAGGCGATGGCCGACCTCGAGCCGGTGATCGCCGAGGCCGACTGGTCGGGGCTCGCCGGGGAGATCACCCGCCTCGGTCGTCAGCGCGCACTGGTCGTGCTGCTGACCCCGCTCGAGCCGGCGGCGGTCCGCGAGGGCCTGCTGCCGGTCCTCCCCACGCTGGTGCGCCACCACCGGGTCGTCGTCGCCTCCGTCAAGGACCCCGCCCTCGGCGCCCTCGTGGACGCACGCGGGTCCCTCGCCGAGACGTACGCCGCCGCGGCGGCGGCCGAGGTCGTCCACGAGCGCGAGCGCGCCGCCCGCGTCCTGCGGACCCTGGGGGTCGACGTGCTCGACACGGACGCCGAGCGGCTGCCGCCCGCGCTCGCCGACCACTACCTCGACCTCAAGGCCCGCGGCCTGCTCTGACGCCGTCGCAGGGCCTCAGGCCTGCGTCGCGACCCGGTCCTCGAGCAGGCCGGCGTCGAGGTCGCCGGTGTGGCCGCGCAGCGCGGCGTTGCGGCCCAGCACGAACACGTAGGCGAAGAAGACGAGCTCGGCGGCGACGCCGATGCCCACGCGGGCCCAGGTCGGCAGCGACGAGGGGGTCACGAAGCCCTCGATCACGCCGCTCACCGCGAGCACGGCGACCAGGCCCAGCGCGACCGTCCCCGCGGTCCGCCCCTCCCGCGCGAGGGACTGGGCACGCGAGAGGTCCCCGGGCTCGATCCACGACCAGAACAGCCGCAGCCCCACTCCCCCCGCCACGAAGACGGCGGTCAGCTCGAGCAGGCCGTGCGGCAGGATCAGTCCCCAGAAGTGACCGGCGTGGTCATGCCGGGTCATGATCGACCCGATGATCGCGAGGTTGGCGACGTTCTGGAAGAGCAGCCAGACCACCGGCGCCCCCAGGATGCCCAGCGCGATGCACAGGGCGGCGACCCAGGCGTTGTTGATCCACACCTGCGCGGCGAAGTGCGAGGCGGCGTACTCGCTGTAGTAGCCCTCGAAGTCGTTGCGGACGAGCTGGTCCACCTCGGCCGGGGTCAGCAACGACTGCTCGACGGCGGGGTTGTCGAGCAGCCACCACATCATCACCGCGACGACCAGGGCGTTGGCCGCCAGCGTGGCCAGCCACCACCACCGCAGCCGGTAGAGCGCGGCCGGGAACCGCTCGGTGAAGAAGGTGCGGACGCCGTGCCAGGTGGTCGCCCGGGTCCCCACGGTGCCCTGGCGGGCGCGGGCCAGCAAGGAGGACAGGTGGGCGATGAGGCCGGCGTCCGGCGCCGAGGTGCGCACGACCGACAGGTGGGTGGCGACCCGCTGGTAGAGCTCGACGAGCTCGTCGCTCTCCGCGCCGCTGAGGCGCCGCCGGCCGGCCAGCTCGTCGAGCCGCCGCCAGTCGGCCGAGTGCGTCAGCACGTAGGCGTCGAGGTCCACCGCGCCAGCCTATGCTGGCGGCGATGTCCGGCACCGCTCCCACCTTCGCCAGCCTCACCAGTGACGACCACGTCACCGGCGAGGCCGTCGCGCTCGACCTCCCACCGGCCAGCCTCGGCCCGCGGATCGTCTCCGGTCTCGTCGACGTCCTCGTCACGCTGGTGGTGCTCGTCGCGACCATCTTCCTGTTCGGCATCGCGGCCCTGCAGTCCGACGGCGCGCTGGCCCACGTGGCGTTCATCGGCACCCTGATCGCCGTCTTCCTCGTGCTGCCGACCACCGTCGAGACGCTGACCGGCGGCCGGTCCCTGGGCAAGCTCGCGATGGGGCTGCGGACCGTGCGCGACGACGCGGGCCCGATCACCGCGCAGCACGCCTTCGTGCGGGCGCTCATCGGGTTCGTGGAGATCTACGCGTTCAGCGGGGTCCCGGCGTTCTTCTCCGCCATGCTCTCGAGCAAGGGCAAGCGGCTCGGGGACTACGCCGCCGGCACCTACGTCGTCCGCAGCCGGGTCCGCCTCCAGCTCGCGCCGCCCGCCGTGATGCCGCCGGGGCTCACGGCGTGGGCGCGCACCGCCGACATGGCCGCGCTCCCCACGGGCCTGGCCCTCGCCGTGCGCCAGTACCTCGGACGCGAGGCCACCCTGGACCCCCGCCACCGGCACGAGCTCGGGGTGCGGCTGGCCGACCAGGTGGCGTCGTACGTCGCCCCGCCCCCGCCCCCGGGGACACCGCCCCAGGCCTACCTGGCCGCGGTCGTCGCCTCGCGCCGCGAGCGCGACCTGGCCAGGCTGCGGCGCGAGGCCGCCCTGCGGGAGAGACTCACCGGCGGCCGGTGACACCGTGGGGGGCCGGGCGTACCGTGGACGCATGCTGACCGGCCTGCTGGCCGTCGTCGCGTGCACCGCGATGCTCGGCCTGGTGGTGGGAGTGGCGCTGAACGCCGGCTCCCTGGGCCGGCTCGTGCACCGGCACCGCCGCTTCCCGCCCGCCCCGGTGGGACGGCCGCTGGAGCAGGTCGTCGCCGACCTGCACCGGATCCGCGCCGAGGTCCTCTCCCCGGCCCCCGGTGCCAGCAAGGTACGACGCGACGCGACGCTGGCGGCGTACGACGACGTGCTCGCCGAGGCCTGCCGCGCGCTCGACGTGCCGGACGTCCTCGACACGCTGCCGCCGGGGACCGAGCGCGACGCCGAGCGGCTCCGCGTCGAGTGGCTCCTCGAGCAGGCGGGCGTCCGGGTCACCTCCCGGCGGTGACCCCCGCGGCATGCGGGATCCCGGCCGGTCAGGTGCGGGTGTAGGTGAGGTCGGTGATGTCCCGACCCTTCTCCAGGCCCTTGCGCTCGAAGCGGGTCACCGGGCGGTCGGCCCAGCGGTCCACGCGGCCTCCCGTGAGCAGCGGCTCCGCGTCGAGCACCTCGACCATCTGCTCGGCGTAGTCGGCCCAGTCGGTGGCCAGGCGCCACCGGGCGCCCGGCCGGAGCCGGCTCGCGACGAGCGCGACGTTGGGAGGGGTGACGAGACGTCGCTTGTGGTGCTTCTTCTTGTGCCACGGGTCGGGGAAGAACGTCCACACCTCGCTGATGCTCTCGGGTCCCAGCAGGTGCTCGAGCGACCAGACGGCGTCGACCCCGCAGAAGCGCACGTTGGAGGCGCCGGCCTCGGCCACCCGCCACAGCGAGTCGGCGACGCCGGGGCGCCACACCTCGAACGCCAGGATGTTGACCTCGGGGCGGGTGGCCGCCAGCGCGGCCGTCGCCTCGCCGATGCCCGAGCCGACCTCGACCACGAGGGGCGCGTCCCGGTCCGGCCACCACGAGAGCAGGTCGAAGCCCGGGCGGTCGACCGCCTCGTCGGGGATCACCCAGTCGGCCTGGTGCGCGGCCCAGCCCTCGGCCTGCCGGGGCGTGAAGCGGCTGCCGCGGCGGGAGTAGGTGAGCACCTCCCGCATCCGGCGACCGTCCTCGGTCAGCTTGTGGTGCGGGCGGGCGGGGCGCACGGGGCCCTGGGACGAGTCGGACACGGCGGCATTCTCCCAGTCGCCTTCCCGGGCCCCTAGGTTGGTGCCGTGGAGACCCTCCGCCTCCCCGACGGCCGCTGCGCGCAGCTGTGGCTCGGCGGTGCCGACGACGGACCTGTCGTGCTGTTCTTCCACGGCACCCCGGACACGCGATGGGCCGTCCGGTTCGCCGAGGCCGCCGCCCTCGACGCCGACGTGCGCCTGCTCTGCGTCAACCGACCGGGCTACGGCCTGTCGTCCCCCGCCGCCTCGACGTACTCGTCCGTCGTCGACGACGCGGTGGCAGTGCTCGACCTCCTGGGCATCGGGCGCGTCGCCGCGCTCGGCATGTCCGTGGGCGGTGGGTACGCCGCCGCGTTCGCCGCGCGGCACCCCGACCGGGCGGGGGCGCTGGGTGTCGTCGCCACCCTGCCGATGCCCTACAGCGGCACCGGGACGGTCGAGGAGGCGATGGACGGTGCCCGGCCCGAGCTCGAGGGGTGGGCGCGCGACATCGACGTCACCGACCCGGACGACACGGCGCTCGCTGGGCGCTGGGCCGCGGCCCTGCCGGAGCAGGACGGGGCGCTCGTGCGCCGGTGGCCCGCCGCGGACGTCGCCGCCTCCGCCCGCGAGGCGCTGGCCGACCACCACGGGTTCCTGCGCGACGCTGCGCTGGCCTTCCGCCCGTGGGACGTCGACGTCTCCGCCGTCCGCTGCCGCACGCACCTCTGGTACGGCGAGGCCGACGAGCGCGCCCTCCCGGGCGCCGCGTGGTTCCGGGCGCGCATTCCGCACGCCTCGCTCGTGGTGCGACCCGGCGCCACCCACCTCGCGACGCTGGTCGGCCACTGGCCCGAGATCCTGGTGACGCTCACCCGGCCGGAGCCGTGTGGCACGCTGCGCGGAGGGACTCCGCGGCCGTGGGAGACTCCCTGACGTGCTGCTCACCACGTGGTTGCGAGCTCCGTCGCAGGACCTCGCCCTTCTACGTCAGGCGTACGACGAGGTGCTCCGGCCGAGCTTCCTGCCGGACGAGCTACCGAGCTGGGACTTCCTGCTCGCAGGCTTCAGGTCACCCGCCCGCCAGTGCGTCGGGATCCTCTACGACGAAGATCCGGTCGGGGTGCGATCGGTCAGGGCCGTTGGGGTCACCAACTGGCGCGATGGCCGACACATCGGCACGTTGAGCTATCTGGCAACCGCCCCGGCCCACCGGGGAACGGGCCTGGGCGGCACGCTGGTCGCGGAGCATGCGCACCACTGGCCGACCTTGGGCCTGGGCACCGTCCTCGGGGAAGTACACGACCCGCGGCTGCACCCTGAGACGGCTGATGAACGCCCCATGGACCGGTTGCGCTTCTACGACCGGCACGGGGCGCGGCTGGTCGGAGTCCCTTGGATCCAGCCCGCCCTCTCGCCGGACACAAGGCGATCCCGCGGCATGCTCCTGATCGTGTTGCCGCCGGTCCCCAAGGCGATCCCTGCCGGCGACCTGATCGCCTGGGCAACCGACTACTACCTGGAGGCAGAAGGGGCACCAGCGACCGATGGGGACCTCAGAGCCCTCGTGACCAGGTTCGGCGGGCGCCAGAGCTGGACGCCGGGACCGGTCATGGCGTTCGCGGAGGTGGAGCCGCTTCGTCGGTAGAAGGGTCGTCGTCCCCGCCACGCGCGCGGCGCTCCCACGACCAGGCCAGCACGCCGACGACGAGCCCGAGGAGGATGCTCACCTCCACCAGCCACACGCTTCTCCTGGACTCCAGGCCGAGGTAGGTGTTCGACCAGGAGAAGAGGTCGATGAGGCTCAGCACGGCAAGCACCGTCAGCAGCAGGGTGACTGGACGCTCTCGTCTGGCCCGGCGCTCCTCGACTGCCGCCTCGCTGCGCTGCGCCGTCGTGTTGGCCAGTCGATCGATCCGACTGCGTACGAGTTCCTGCAGCGACGACGTCGCCCCGACGCTGGCCTCCAGAGCGCCGCCGAGCGCCTCCACTCCGTTGACCGAGCAGAGGTAGGCCAGAGTCCCCCGACTGTGGTAGCTGCGCGACAGCATGAACGTACGGGCCTGGTCCAGCAGGGTGCGTACTCGGCTGATGCGCTCCTGGAGCTGGATGTCGAGACGACGCACCTCGGCGAGCGTGGAGCGGAGCTCCGAGAGGTCGAGCCCCTCGATACGACCCGGCTGGAGGAGTGTCCGGACCTCTGCCTCGTCGCGCGCGGCGCTTCGTGTCAGCCACTCTCGGCGCCGCGCGTACACACCGATGAGGCTGGCCGAGAACTCGACGAGCTCGCGGGTCTCGAGCACCTGCCAGTGAGGACAGTTCCCGGCGAAGACCAGTGTCGTGTCGCCGTGACAGCGGACCGAGGCACGCTCCCGCTGGTCAGCTGCCGGTGGACCCGTCGACCCGCGGTCCGACCCATCTGACCGAACCCACTCGAGGATGCCCGTTGCGAAGCTGCGCTGTGGGGCGACCCATGCGCTGTACCCCGCGAGCTCCTGGAGGTCGGGCGCCTCCTCGACGAACCGTCGACCATCGGCATCGACGGCGACCGCCTCCGTGACCACCAGGACCGCGTGGGCGTGGCGCTTGAGGAAGGCCCGGATCGAGACCAGGTCCTCCGAGTACTCAACCAAGGCGTCGTCCCAGGACTCCTCGGCGGCGAGGGCGTCGGTCGCATCGACCCGGTGCTGTTCTGCGCTGTCCAGGGCCGCGGCATAGTTGGCGAGATCGTGGATGATGTGGGCGACCAGGTCGACGAAGCCGGACCAGGTCGTCCCGTCGGTTTGTGTCCCCGCTGCCCCCCGTGGCACGAACCATAGGGTGTTGTCGCCGCACTCGTCGCCGATGCGACGTACGAACTGGTCGACCTGGTGCGGCGTCCAGGCCGTGCCGCCGCGCTCCCAGGTCTCCCCACCGTCGTGCGACACGGGGGTGTTTGTCCCGACACCCGCGCGCACGTAGTAGTTACCGAGGCCACCGAGTCGCACCTCGAGGTTCAGGTCCCTGAAGACCACGCCGTCCGCAGTGCGGAGTACCAGCTCGTGCGACTCCCAGAGCAGACGCACGCCGACGTGGATCAGGTGGTCCTCGCCCAGGTTGGGCGCCCACGCGTCGGTCTGGGGCGTGTCCATCAGCACCGTGGGCATCCCGCACAGCACGGGCAGGTCCTCGGGGACACCTTCTCCGCCCTCGAAGTGCGCTCGCAGTCGTTGCCGCACGACATCACTGCCGGTCGGCGAGACCGGAAGCCCGAACGGATAGACGAACGCGACCTCGCCGCCCGTCATCGTCAGGGACGCCCTCTGCTGGAGCAGGAGATCGCGCGACGACTCCAGGGTCAGCCGGTGGGCCCGGGACTCCGAGGCGAACACACCTCGCCGCCCGGCCGGGCTCCGCTCGAACTCGACACATGCGGCGATGGCGTCGTCGAGGCATCCCAGGACCTCCTTGTCCTGGTCTCGTTCGCCCAGGTTGTCCTCGAATGCTCGGGCTGCGGGACCTACGGCTTCCGCGAGAAGGCGGAAGAACGGGAGGGTGTGGCCGACGTCCGATCGCAGCAGACCGACCAGTGTGCGGGCCACGTCATCGGGGCCTCGTGAGTCGGGAGCCAGCTTGCCCTCGACTTGTTCAAGCCGGACGACGACGACCCGCGCGCGGTCGGACAAGCGGCGCGGTGAAGTTGCACCCAGGGCGTCCTCGACCTCGAACTGACAGGGAAGGCTTTCGGCGAGCATCCGCGTCGCGTCGACCGTGCGCCAGTGGAGGTCGTCCTCGCCGGGAGCCCCGAGGCCCGCCACCCATCCACTGAACACGTCGACCAGGGCCACGACGGGCTCGTGGTCGTAGGAGTACTCCCAGAACGCCAGGGCCTCGAAGTAGCAGAACAGCGAGAGCAACGCGGTTTCTGCGCTGTCGGGAGCCTGGTCCGGCAGCAGGCCGATCAACGACCTCCAAGCCACCTCCGACAGCTCGGTCCAGTCGTCCGGGTCCGCAACCCGACCGACGACGTCGGGGTGCGCGAGAAGAGGGGCACGTTGGCCGGTGTAGACGGCCTGCGAAAAGCGCCGCCAGACCGACAGCGTCGCGTGCGGTTGTCGAGGATCGCCCAGCGCCTCCTCCACCAGCGCCCGCAGAGGTCGCACGTCCCGTGCGTGCCACGCCCTGCTCAGCTCCGCGACGCGCGCCTCGGTCAGTCCCCCGATCGACATGCCGTGAGCGTAGGCAGAAGGAGACCCTCCCCGCGGCGTATTCCCTGATTCACCGCGCGGCGACGCCCCGCAGACGCAACGAGGCCCCACTCCCGAAGGAGTGGGGCCTCGCTGGTGGAGAAGAGGTCAGATCACTTGGTGATCTTGGTGACCCGGCCGGCGCCGACGGTGCGGCCACCCTCGCGGATGGCGAAGCGCAGGCCCTCGTCCATGGCGATGGGCTGGATGAGCTCCACCGACATCTCGGTGTTGTCGCCCGGCATGACCATCTCGGTGCCCTCGGGGAGGGTCACGACGCCGGTCACGTCCGTGGTACGGAAGTAGAACTGCGGGCGGTAGTTGTTGAAGAACGGCGTGTGACGGCCGCCCTCGTCCTTCGAGAGGATGTAGACCGAGGCCTCGAAGTTGGTGTGAGGCGTCGTGGTGCCCGGCTTGATGACGACCATGCCGCGCTCGACGTCCTCGCGCTTGGTGCCACGGAGCAGGAGACCGACGTTCTCACCGGCCTGGCCCTCGTCGAGCAGCTTGCGGAACATCTCGACACCGGTGACGGTCGACTTCTGCGAGCCCTCGCGGATGCCGATGATCTCGACCTCCTCGTTGACCTTGACGATGCCGCGCTCGATGCGACCGGTGATGACGGTGCCGCGACCGGTGATCGTGAAGACGTCCTCGACGGGCATGAGGAACGGCTTGTCGGTGTCACGCTCGGGGGTCGGGATGTAGTCGTCCACGGCCTGCATGAGCTCGGCGATCGACTCGCCCCACTTGGCGTCGCCCTGCAGCGCCGGGAAGGCGGCAACGCGGACCACGGGGATGTCGTCGCCCGGGAACTCGTACTCGGAGAGGAGCTCGCGCACCTCCATCTCGACGAGCTCGATGAGCTCGTCGTCGTCGACCATGTCGCACTTGTTGAGGGCGACGACCAGGGCGGGCACGCCGACCTGGCGGGCGAGCAGCACGTGCTCACGGGTCTGCGGCATCGGACCGTCGGTCGCGGCGACCACGAGGATCGCGCCGTCCATCTGCGCGGCACCGGTGATCATGTTCTTGATGTAGTCCGCGTGACCGGGGCAGTCGACGTGGGCGTAGTGCCGCGACTCGGTCTGGTACTCGACGTGCGCGATGGAGATGGTGATACCGCGCTGGCGCTCCTCGGGGGCCTTGTCGATCTGGTCGAAGGCCGAGGCCTCGTTCAGGTCCGGGTGCTTGTCGTGCAGGACCTTGGTGATCGCAGCGGTCAGCGTCGTCTTGCCGTGGTCGATGTGACCAATGGTTCCGATGTTGACGTGCGGCTTGGTCCGCTCGAACTTCGCCTTAGCCACTGTGGGCTCCTCCTGGGTGTGGTTGTTACTTGACTCGTGGTTGGTTGGTGCAGCCGAGGATCCGGACGAGGACTACTCGCCGCGGACCTTCTTGATGATCTCGTCGGCGATGTTCGTGGGAACCTCGGCGTACGAGTCGAACTCCATCGAGTACGACGCCTGGCCGGAGGTCTTGGACCTCAGGTCGCCAACGTACCCGAACATCTCGGACAGGGGCACAAGGGCGTTGACCACCATGTCCCCGTGACGCTCCTCCTGGGCCTGGATCTGGCCGCGGCGGGAGTTGATGTCGCCGATCACGGTGCCGAGGAAGCTCTCGGGGGTCGTGACCTCGACGGCGAACATGGGCTCGAGCAGGACCGGCTTGGCCTTGCGCGCGGCCTCCTTGAACGCCTGGTTTCCGGCGATCTTGAACGCGAGCTCGGAGGAGTCGACGTCGTGGTAGGCACCGTCGGTGAGCGTGAACTTCACGTCCACCATCGGGTAGCCGGCGAGCACGCCGAACTCCATGGCCTCCTGGCCGCCCTGGTCCACCGAGGGGATGTACTCCTTGGGGACGCGACCGCCGGTGACCTGGTTGACGAACTCGTAGCCCGCGCCGGTGCCGGTCTCGGGGTCGATGTTCGGCTCGAGGTCGATGACGACCTTGGCGAACTGGCCCGAGCCACCCGTCTGCTTCTTGTGGGTGTAGGAGTGCTTCTCCACCTTGTTGCGGATGGTCTCGCGGTAGGCGACCTGCGGCTTGCCGACGGTGGCCTCGACGCGGAACTCGCGCTTCATCCGGTCGACGAGGATCTCCAGGTGGAGCTCGCCCATGCCGGCGATGATCGTCTGGCCCGTCTCCTCGTCGGCCTTGACCGTGAAGGTCGGGTCCTCGTCGGAGAGACGCTGGATGGCCGTGGAGAGCTTCTCCTGGTCACCCTTGGTCTTGGGCTCGATGGCGACCTCGATCACGGGGGCCGGGAAGGTCATCGACTCGAGGACCACCGGGTTGGCCGCGTCGCACAGGGTGTGACCGGTCTTGGTGTCCTTGAGGCCCATGACGGCCACGATCTGGCCGGCGCCGACCGACGCGATCTCCTCACGCTTGTTGGCGTGCATCTGGTAGACCTTGCCGATCCGCTCCTTGCGACCGTTGACCGAGTTGACCACGGACGCGCCGGCCTCGAGCTTGCCGGAGTAGACGCGGACGTAGATCAGCTTGCCGAGGTGCGGGTCGGAGGCGATCTTGTAGGCGAGGCCGGAGAACGGCTCGTCGTCGGACGGCTTGCGCTTGATCTCCTCCTCCTCGTTGTTGACCGCGTGGCCGACGATCGCGTCGATGTCCAGCGGCGAGGGGAGGAACTTCACGACGGCGTCGAGCAGGGGCTGCACGCCCTTGTTCTTGAACGCGGTGCCGCACAGGACCGGGTTGAGGCGGTCGGCCAGGGTGGCGCGACGGATCGCGGCCTCGAGCTCCTCGACGGTGAAGTTCTCGTCACCCTCCTCGAGGTACTTCTCCATGACCTCGTCGTCGGCCTCGGCCAGGGTCTCGATGAGCTTCTCGCGGTACTCCGCGGCCTGCTCGGCGAGCTCCGCCGGGATCTCCTCGACGTCGTAGTCCTCGCCCATCTTGGTCTCGCCGCGCCAGGTCAGGGCGCGCATGCCGACCAGGTCGACGACGCCGAGGAAGTCGGACTCGGCACCGATCGGGAGCTGGAGGACCAGCGGGGTGGAGTTGAGGCGCTCGACCATCATGTCGACGCAGCGGAAGAAGTCCGCGCCGGTGCGGTCCAGCTTGTTGACGAAGCACATGCGGGGGACCGAGTACTTGTTGGCCTGGCGCCAGACGGTCATCGTCTGCGGCTCGACGCCCGCGACACCGTCGAACACCGCGACGGCGCCGTCGAGGACGCGCAGCGAGCGCTCGACCTCGGCGGTGAAGTCCACGTGACCGGGGGTGTCGATGATGTTGATCTGGTGGTTCTTCCACCAGCAGGTCGTCGCGGCGGAGGTGATCGTGATGCCACGCTCCTGCTCCTGCTCCATCCAGTCCATCGTGGCTGCGCCGTCGTGGACCTCACCGATCTTGTAGGAGATACCGGTGTAGAAGAGGATGCGCTCGGTCGTGGTGGTCTTGCCGGCGTCGATGTGCGCCATGATGCCGATGTTGCGGACCTTGTTGAGGTCGGTGGTGATGTCGACAGCCACTGTTGGGTCTCAGTCCCTCGAAGAGTTGGTGGGGCGGTGGGGGGTGGAGCGCACCACCGGGGCGGCGCGCTCCACCGTGGTCACCAGCGGTAGTGGGCGAAGGCCTTGTTGGACTCGGCCATCTTGTGGGTGTCCTCGCGCTTCTTCACCGCGGCACCGAGGCCGTTGGAGGCGTCGAGGATCTCGTTCATGAGGCGCTCGGCCATGGTCTTCTCACGACGGTCGGCGGCGTAGCCGACGAGCCAGCGCAGCGCCAGCGTCGTACCACGGTTGGCCTTGACCTCGATCGGGACCTGGTAGGTCGCACCGCCGACTCGGCGGGACTTGACCTCGATGGCCGGCTTGACGTTGTCGAGCGCGCGCTTGAGCGTGACGACCGGGTCGGTGCCGGTCTTCTCGCGGCAGCCCTCGAGCGCGGTGTAGACGATGCGCTGGGCGACCTGCTTCTTGCCGTCCTGGAGGACCTTGCTGACGAGCTGCGTGACGATCTGCGAGCCGTAGACCGGGTCGACGACGAGGGGGCGCTTGGGAGCGGGACCCTTGCGAGGCATTACTTCTCCTTCTTCGCGCCGTAGCGGCTGCGGGCCTGCTTGCGGTTCTTGACACCCTGGGTGTCGAGCGAGCCGCGGATGATCTTGTAGCGGACACCGGGGAGGTCCTTCACACGGCCGCCGCGGACGAGCACGATCGAGTGCTCCTGCAGGTTGTGGCCGACACCCGGGATGTACGCCGTGACCTCGACGCCGCTGCTCAGGCGCACGCGGGCGACCTTGCGGAGGGCGGAGTTCGGCTTCTTGGGGGTGGTCGTGTAGACGCGGGTGCAGACGCCGCGGCGCTGCGGGGATCCCTTCAGGGCAGGCGTCTTGTTCTTGGACACCTTGTCCTGGCGGCCCTTGCGGACCAGCTGCTGAATGGTGGGCACCGAGTGGTTCCCTTTCTTGGTCTCTCTCTCGCAACGGCAACCTGCCGGAGCGGTGAAGGTCGGGAACTGCCGCGTGATGCGGTGGTGCCCGGGCGCACGACGTGCTGTGCGCTGTCGTGGATGGCTACCCCGCGCGTCCGGAGATGGAGGCGCATGAGGGCAGGACAAACACGAGGAGTCAATCTACCGGCCGCCCCGAGGCGGGTCAAAACGCCAGCAGGCCACCTCAGTCGGCCGCGCGACCGGCCGTCGCGGGAGCACGCTGCGGCACCACGGAGATGCCCCGGGCCCGGGCGAAGAGGAGGGTCGCGAGCGCCACCCCGGCGATGGTCAGCAGCCCCCCGAGGACCAGCGTCCAGCGGGCGCCGAACGTCTCGCCGATCCAGCCGATCACCGGCGCGCCGGCGGGCGTGCCCCCCATGAAGATCATCATGTAGAGCGCCATCACCCGGCCCCGCATGCCCGGCTCGGTGTGCAGCTGCATGTAGGCGTTGGCACTGGTGATGAGGGTGAGCGCACTCAGTCCGATCAGGGGCGTCACCAGGGCGTAGGTGAGGTAGGACGGCATGAGGCCGGCGATGGTCACCACGGTGCCGAAGACCAGGCCCGCCCCGATCACGAGCCGGTGCCGCACGCGGGTGCGCCCGGCGGCGACCAGCGCCCCGGTCAGCGAGCCGACCGCCAGGAAGGTGCCGAGCAGCCCGTACTCGGTCGGCCCCTTGCCGAAGACCTCGGTGGCCATCAGCGCCGACGTCATCTGGAAGTTGAGGCCGAACGTCCCGGCGCTGAACACGATGGCCAGGATCAGCAGCAGGTCGGGCCGGGCCCGGACGTAGGCGACGCCCTCGCGGATCGCTCCGGGGCCGCGGTTGGTCGGCACCGGCGAGTCGAGGGCACTGGCGTCCATGCCGCGCAGGGCCAGGACCGGGGCGACGTACGACACGGCGTTGATGAGGATGACCCAGCCGGTGGCCACCGCTCCCCCGCCGAAGGCCGCGATGAGCACGCCGGCGACGGCCGGGCCCACGAGGCGGGCGGCGTTGAAGCTCGCGGAGTTGAGGCCGACGGCGTTGGTGAGGTCGTCGGGGTCGACGATCTCGGAGACGAAGGACTGGCGTGCGGGCGCGTCGAAGGCCGACGCGGTGCCGAGCACGAAGGCCAGCACGTAGACGTGCCAGATCTGCGCGGTGCCGGTGACGGCGAGCAGGCCGAGGACGGCGGCGGGCAGGGCCATGCCGAGGTTGGTCAGCTGGAGCAGCCGCTGCTTGGGCATCCGGTCGGCGACGAGCCCGGCGAAGGGCGCGATGAGCAGGAACGGCAGGAACTGCAGCCCGGTGGTGATGCCGAGCGCGGCGCCGCTGTTGGCGGTGAGCTGGAGGACCAGCCAGTCCTGCGCGACGCGCTGCATCCAGGTGCCGGTGTTGGACACGACACCGCCGGCGGCGTACAGGCGGTAGTTGGGGTTGGCGAGGGAGCGGAATCGGGGACTCGTGGTGACTCCTGGGTGTCAGTCGGCCTGCGAGAGGCGGTCGAGGAGGGGGGCGGCGCGGCGCAGGACGTCACGCTCGTCGGGGGTCAGGTGGGTGAGCCGGACGGCCAGCCAGGCGTCGCGACGCCTGCGGTCGGCGAGGACGACGCGGCGGCCCTGCTCGGTCAGGGAGACGATGACGACGCGGCCGTCGGTCTCGTGCGGGCGGCGTACGACGAGGCCCTCGCCCTCCAGGCAGGTCACCGTGCGCGTCATGGACGGCGGCTGCACGTGCTCGAGGCGGGCGAGCTCGCCGACCGTCTGGTCGCCGTGCCGGAACAGCAGGCCGAGCACCGCCATCTGGCCGAGGCTCAGGTCGTTGTCGGGGTGTCGCTCGCTGGCGAGCCGTCGCCGCAGGCGCATCACTCCGACACGGAGCTCGGCGGCGAGCCCCGCGTCCGTGCGGGCAACGGCTGCGGTCGTAGGCATGTCGTTAGCCTAACTCATTACCCGTGCTAACTATTCCGGCAAGGCAAGCCCCTCCCCGCTCGAGGCAGGGAGGGGCGCCAGGGATCAGGAGAGCCAGCCGTTGATGGGCGTGTAGGCGAAGTAGACGACGAACAGGGCGGCCACGACCCACATCAGCGGGTGCACGTCACGGACCTTGCCCATGACCAGCTTGATGAGGACGAAGGTCACGAAGCCCGCGCCGATGCCGACGCTGATCGAGTAGGTGAACGGCATGAGCACGACGGTGAGGAAGGCCGGGATGGCCAGCTCGGTGTCGCGCCAGTCGATCTCGGTGACCTGCTGCATCATCAGGAAGCCGACGAGGACCAGGGCGGGCACCGCCGCCTCGGACGGGATCGCCGCGACGAGCGGGGTGAAGAACGTGGCGAGCAGGAACAGCACGCCGGTGACGACGGAGGCCAGGCCCGTGCGGGCGCCCTCCCCCACCCCGGAGGCGGACTCGATGTAGGACGTGTTGGAGGAGACGCCGCCGGCGCCGCCGGCGATCGCGGCGACCGAGTCGACGACCAGGATGCGCTGCGCGTGCGGCGGCGTGCCCTCCTCGTCGTTGAGCCGGGCCTCGGCGCCGATGGCCGTCATCGTGCCCATGGTGTCGAAGAAGTCCGCCAGCAGCAGCGAGAAGACGAGCAGCAGGGCGGCGAGCACGCCGCCCTCGATCGTGGTGAAGGCGCCGAAGAGGTCGAACTCGCCGAGCGTGTCGAAGGTCGGCAGTCCCACGACGTCGCCGCTCAGGGTGGGCACGCTCAGCGACCAGCCGCCCGGGTTGTCGGCGGATGCGGGGCCGAGGTTGCCGACCGCCTCCACGATGACCGCGACGATCGTGGTGACCACGATGGAGATCAGGATCGCGCCGCGGACCCTGCGCACCCACAGCGCGACCATCAGCGCGAGGCCCAGGCAGAAGACCAGCACCGGCCAGCCCACGAGGTGGCCGTCCGCGCCGAGCTGCACGGGCACGGTGGTCTGGAAGGCGTCGGGGATGCGGGTGATGAACCGGGCGTCGACGAAGCCGATGAGGGCGATGAACAACCCGATCCCGACCGAGATCGCGACCTTCAGCTGCTGCGGCACCGCGTGGAAGACCGCCTTGCGGAAGCCGGTCAGCACCAGGACGAGGATCACGATGCCCTCGAGGACCACCAGGCCCATCGCGTCGCCCCACGTGGACTGCCGGGCGATGGAGTTGGCGACGAAGGCGTTGAGGCCGAGCCCGGTCGCCAGCGCCAGCGGGAAGTTGGCCACCCCGCCCATCAGGATCGTCAGCAGGCCCGCGATGAGCGCCGTGCCCGCGGCGATGGCAGGGATCCCGCTGCCCGGCTCGGTGCCGCCACCGAGGAACGCGCCGGTCGAGTCGGGGACGAAACCGAGGATCAGCGGGTTGAGCACGATGATGTAGGCCATGGTCAGGAACGTGACGATGCCGCCGCGCACCTCCCGGCCGACCGTCGAGCCGCGCTGGCTGATCTGGAAGTAGCCGTCGAGGCCCGACTTGGGGGACCGCTGCGCGGCCTGGGTCTTCTCACTCACGGCGGCAGTGTGGCAGAAGTGCGCCCCGGCGGTGTTCCGACGCCCGGGGACGAGCGGCTAGCGTGGCGACGTGGAGTTCAGGGACGAGCAGCCGACGCAGCACGAGATCGGCAACCGCACCTACATCGTGGCCGACGTCGAACCCCTCGACGTGGACGGCGTGCGGACCGTCGAGGTCGGCGTCGGGCTCTGGCTCCTGGCCTTCCTCGGGCTGCTGCCCTTCTACGGCACCCTGGCCGACACGGGCCGCACGTGGTGGCTCTGGACCTGCCTGGCCGGCTTCGGCCTGGGCCTGTGCGGACTGGAGTACGTACGCCGGCGCCGCAAGGCCCGCGCCATGCAGGACGAGGCGTGACCCGACCGACCCGATGGGAGCTCGCTGGGCCCGGCAACCGCGGCTACGGCGAGAAGTTCGGCCGGCTGGTCGCCGACGGCGAGGACGTCGACGGCGAGGCGCGGCTGGCCGACAGCCTGCTGGGCCGCGGCGCGCGGGTCCTGGACGTCGGGTCCGGCATGGGCCGCGTGGCCGCCGCCCTCGTGGCCCGGGGCCACGACGTCGTCGCGGTGGAGCCCGATGCCGCGCTCGTGGCACAGGCTCGCGCCACCTACCCCGACCTCGAGGTCCAGCACGCCGATGTCCTCGACGCCACGCTGGAGGGCGAGTTCGACCTGGTCGTGCTGGTCGGCAACGTGATGGTCTTCCTGGCCGAGGACACCGAGCGCGCGGTGCTGGCGCGGGTGCGGTCGATGCTGGCAGCGGGAGGACGGGTGCTGGTCGGCTTCCACCCGCTCGACGGGCCTGCCGCGGCCCGCGACTACCCGCCCGAGGAGTTCGTCGCCGACGTCGTCGCGAGCGGACTGCGCGTGGACGCCCGCTTCGGCTCCTACGAGCTGCACCCGCCGTCGCCGGCGTACGCCGTGTGGCTGCTCGCCCGGGACGACGTCTCGACCGCTGGGACGTCGTCCGGCCACCCGATGGGGCCGGGCTGAGCGAGCGCCCTCAGAGGGTCTCGAGCTCGTCGTCGGTCAGCGTGTCGAAGACGTGGTCGGGGACCGGGATCGGCTGCTGCTTGCGGGCCAGCTTGACCTCCGAGTGCGCGCCGCACCCGTGGTCGACGGACACCACGCGGCCGTCGTCATTGGCGTTGCCGTTGGCGCAGACGCCGAAGGTGCCGGCGAGGTGTCCCGACAGGCGCACCAGGAACCCGCACGACCAGCACGACTCCGGCGCGCTCTTCGCGAGGGGCGCCTCGGGGCCACCGTCACCGGCGTACCAGCGCTCGGCGGCCATGTCGATGCCCTCGGGCGAGAGGGTGCGGACCCGGCCGAGCCCGAGGTCCTGGGCGACCTGGCGCACCTGCGCCTTGGCGTCGGCGTCGAGCGGGTCGTCGCCGAAGGAGTAGGTCGGCACCAGCCGGGGGTCCTCGTCCTCGACGGGGAGCAGGTCGCCCGGAGACAGGTCGCCCGGCTGCAGCCGCTCCTTGTAGGGGACCCAGGGCGGCGCGACGATCGCCTCGGCGCCGGGGATCAGGACGACCTCGTTGACGGTGGGCTCGCTGCTGCCCTCGGCGCGGGACAGGGTGACCGACCAGCGCCAGCCGACGTACCCGGCCCGCGTGCACTCGAAGAGGTGGGTGAGGACGGGCTCTCCCTCGCTCTCGGCGCCCAGGTGCTGGCCGACGTCGCCCGGGTCGGCGAGGTCGAGGACCACGGTGCGCGCGAGGTCGCTGGCCGCGGCCAGGGTGGCGTCGGGCGAGGACTCGGCGAGGGCGATCACCGGCGCATCATGACAAACCCCCGTGGCTCCTGTCAGGTCGACCGGCCCATCGGGGTCCGTCGGGGTCCTGCTGCGCACCCGTGGAGCACCTGCAGGGCAGGATTGGCCCATGCCACACGGCAGGATGGGGACATGACCGCCGACCACGACCAGCGCAGCGACAGGACCGGTCGGGCGCGCCTGGGCAGCGCCGGTCGCGGGGTGCGCGCGGCGGGCGGCGGCGTGGGCCGAGGGATGGCCGGCGCGGGCCGGGCCACGGGCCGGGCGAGCCGCTGGACGGTGGAGCAGGCGCGGCGCGCGGCGCGCGCGGAGGGCGCGGGCGACTCCGGCCTCTCCCGCCTCATCGGGCTCCACGCCTTCAACGCCGCGGGCGACGCCGCCGTCGCGATCTCGCTGGCCGGCACGCTGTTCTTCCAGGTCCCAACGGGCGAGGCGCGCAGCCAGGTCGCGCTCTTCCTCGGCCTCACGATGCTGCCCTTCGCCATCGTCGCGCCCCTGATCGGCCCGTTCCTCGACCGGTTCAGCCACGGGCGCCGCTGGGCCATCGGCTCGACGATGGCGACCCGCGCGTTCTTGTGCTGGGTGCTGGCGACGGCGGTCGTCACGGACTCCCAGTGGCTGTTCCCCGCCGCGCTCGGCGTGCTGATCGCGTCCAAGGCGTACGGCGTGACGCGGGCCGCCGCGGTCCCCCGCCTGCTGCCGCCCGCCCTCACCCTGGTCAAGGCCAACGCCCGCGTCTCGCTCGCGGGGGTGGTCGGCGCGACCGTCTCGGCGCCGGTCGCGGTGCTGGCCTCCACGGCCGGGTCGGAGTGGTCGCTGCGCTACGCGTTCGTGCTCTTCGTGGTCGCCACGGTCCTGGCGATCCGGCTCCCCGAACGGGTCGACTCCAGCATCGGCGAGGAACAGCTCGCGCTCATGCCGGGGCCGAGCGCCGGCCCCCGGACGACGCCGGCCCGACGCCGGGTGCCTGCCGCCGTGGCGTTCGCCCTCAAGGCCAACTGCGGGCCGCGCTGGCTGAGTGGGTTCCTCATCATGTTCATGGCGTTCCTGCTCCGCGACAACCCGATCAGCGACTGGCGGCCCGAGGCGCTGCTGGGCCTGGTCATCGGGGCGGCCGGCCTCGGCAACACGCTCGGGATCGCGCTCGGCTCCCTGCTGCGACGCCTCGACCCGGCCCTCACCGTGGTGCTGGCCCTGGTGGCCGACGTCGTCGCCGTCCTGGTGGCCGCGCTGTTCTACGGCCTGCTCCCCCTGGCGGTCCTCGGCCTCACCGCGGGGCTGGCCCAGTCGCTGGCCAAGCTGTCGCTGGACTCCACCATCCAGCGCGACGTCCCCGAGCGGATCCAGGCCAGCGCCTTCGCGCGCTCCGACACCACCCTGCAGCTGGCGTGGGTGATCGGCGGCTTCGTCGGGATCGCGATGCCGCTGATGCCGCACCTCGGCCTCGGGATCGCCTGCGGCGTCCTGGTGGCGTGGGGCGTCTACGTGCTCGTCACCCGCCCGGCCCGGGAGGCCCCGGCGACCATGGCACGGGGGCGCGCTGACCGGGCGCCGGACTAGAGCTCGAGCTCGTCGGCCAGCGCCCGCAGCAGCTTGGCGGTGGGACGCGCGGTCTTGGCCTCGGGGTGGCGGCCGTGGCGGTAGGTCTCGCCGACGCCGTCGAGCAGCCGGATCAGGTCCTCGACGATGCCGACCATGACCTCGGGGTCCTTGCGCTGGGCGCTGCGCTGGTTGCGGCTGACCGAGGCCGGCGCGTCGAGCACGCGGACCTGGAGGGCCTGCTCGCCGCGGCGCCCCTGGGCGATGCCGAACTCGACGCGCGTGCCGGCCTTGAGGGTCGAGACGCCCTGCGGCAGCGCGTCGGCGTGCACGTAGACGTCCGGTCCCCCGTCCTGGGAGAGGAACCCGAAGCCCTTGTCGGCGTCGAACCACTTCACCTTGCCACTGGGCACGGTCTCGACCTCTTCATTCGTGCGGTGTCTTCGTGGGAGCAGGCCGTCGACCTGCCGCAGGGGCAGGGGGCCCGAGCGCGCAAAGACTATGTGTGCGCACGGACAACCCGCCAACGGATACCCCTATTCCGCGGCCAGCGCCTCGTTGAGCGACCCGGACCGGAACCCCCGCGGGTCCACGTCCACGTGGGCGAAGCCGGCGCCCCGCACCGCGTCCACCACCGCGGCCCGCGCCGGCGAGTCGTCGGACAGGTGGTCCCGGACGAGCGCGGCATCGAGCTCGATGCTCGCCCGCTCCCCCAGGTCGCGCACCCGCAGGTCACGGCTCTCCAGGCCGGCGGTGGCCAGCGCCGAGCGCACCGCGGCCTCCGCTCGCTCCACCCGCGCCAGCCGGTGGGGGGTCACCTCGACGCCGTAGGCCACGCGGGAGGAGAGGCAGGCGGCGGCCGGCTTGTCCCACGTGGGCAGGCCCCAACGACGCGAGGCACGGCGTACGTCGTCCTTGCTGAGGCCGGCGTCGAGCAGCGGCGTCACCGCGCCCCGCTCGGCGGCGGCCCGGATGCCGGGCCGGAAGCCCGCCACCGCGTCGTCGGCGTTGGTGCCGGTGGCGACGTGCGCGATGCCGTGCTCGTCGGCCAGGGGGCGGAGCGTCTCGACCAGCTCCGCCTTGCAGAAGTAGCAGCGCTCGCCGGAGTTGGCGCGGTAGCCCTCGCGCTCCATCTCGTGGGTCCGCGGGGTGAGCAGCCGGACGCCCAGCGACTCGACGAAGGCCCGGCCGGGGTCGCGCTCGACCGCCGGCAGCGAGTCGGAGTAGCCCGTGGCGGCCAGGACCCGCTCGGTCCCCAGCGTCCGCACCGCCGCGGCGAGGAGCAGCGCGCTGTCGGCGCCGCCGCTGAAGGCGACGACCACGGAGCCGAGCTCGCGCAGCCTCGCCTCGAGCGCCGCCAGCCGCAGGTCGAGCACGTGGTCGTCGAGCCACGCCGGGAAGTCCTCGAGCGAGTCCAGCACCACGTGGGTGCCGGCCTCGACGAGCTCCTCGCGCGTGCAGCCACCGGTGAGCACCGAGACGCTCGTCGCGCCCGCCGCCAGTGCGCCCTCGACGTCGTGCACGTGGTCGCCGACGTAGACCGAGGCACCCTGTTCGCGCAGCACGGCGGCCTTGCCCACGCCCCACACCTCGCCGGCGACGAGGTCGACGTCGAGCGCGAGGTGGTCGACGTGGCGGTGGGCGTTGGCGGTGAACTTGCCGGTGACCAGCAGGGTCCGGCCGCGGTGGCGGCGTACGGCGGCGAGGGACTCGTGCGCGCCGGCGAACGCGGGGACGGGCAGGATCGAGTGGTCGACGTACAGCTCGCGGAAGCGGGCGATCGCCGGGGCGACCGCCTCCTCCGCCAGGTGGGGGGACAGCAGGTGGTCGAGCGGAGGACCTAGGCGCTCGGTCATCTCCTCGATCGGCAGGTCGACGCCGAGCTCGCCCGCCAGGGCCGACAGGGTCGCCGCGAAGCCCGGGACGGTGTCGATGAGGGTCATGTCGAGGTCGAAGCCCACCACGAGCTCGGGGGGCGAGGACGTCATGTCGCCAGCGTACGGCGCCGTTCCCCGTCCACAGCGCGACGGTCTCCGCATTGAAACGTCCCGAACTGCCTGACACGATGGGCCGCTCGCGTCACCATGGGGCACTGCTGCTCCACCGACCACGACCATGATCCGGACCCCGCCGTGCTCCTCCACCCTCGCACCCGAGCGCCTCGCACCCGAGCGCCCCGCGGACGCCCGCGCCGCACCGCGGTCCTCGCCGTGCTCGCGAGCGTGGCCGCCGGCCTCGCCTCGACCGCCCTCGGCGGCGCCGCGAGCGCGGAGGGTGGGGGCGTCCCGGCCCTGCAGCTCATCACGCTGACCGGTCCGGGCACGTCGGGCGGTGACACCGGTCCGGGCGAGCTCCTCGCCCGCCAGGACGCCGTGCTGGCCAAGGTGGGCAACCCGACGACGACCTACCGCTGGACCACCGCCCTCAACGGCTTCGCCGTCGAGCTCACGCCCGAGCAGGTGGCGGTCGTGGAGTCCGACCCCGAGGTGGCGTCGGTCGAGGCCAACTCGGTGCGGCCCATGTCCGCCCGGCGCACGCCGGTGCCGTCGTCCGCGCAGGTCCGGCAGCCTCGGGCCACCGGAGGTGCCGGGGTGGTGATCGGGCTCGTCGACTCCGGGCTCGCGCCCGAGTCGCCCCTCTTCGCCGGTGTCCCCGGTCTCGGTCGCGGCCCGAAGGACTTCGCCGGGTCGTGCGAGGTCGGGGAGGACTGGCCGGCCACGACCTGCAACCGCAAGGTCGTCGCCTCCGGCTGGTGGGTCGCCGGTTTCGGTCCCGAGCGGATCCGCTCCTCGGAGCACCTCTCCCCCCGCGACGCGGTCGGCCACGGCACGCAGGTGGCCTCCGTCGCCGCCGGCAACGCCGGGGTGAGCGTGCGCATGCGGGGCCGCACCATCGGCGAGTTCGGTGGCATCGCACCGCAGGCCCGGATCGCCCCCTACAAGGCCTGCTGGGGCGCCCCCGACCCCCGCGACGACGGCTGCGCCACCGCCGACCTGGTCAGCGCCATCGACCGGGCGACCGCCGACGGCGTCGACGTGCTCGACCTCGCCGTCGCCGGTCCGCCCGGCACCGACACCGTCGAGCGCGCCCTGCTGGGCGCCGCGGAGGCCGACATCGTGGTCGTGGCGGCCGCCGGCAACGACGGTCGCGAGGAGTACGCCGCCCACGGCAGCCCGTGGGTCACCACCGTCGGCGCCTCGCTGGGCAGCGTCTGGCAGGGCCGGGTCTCCGTGGTCGGCGGCCCGACACTGACCGGCGCGAGCCGCTCGCGCCGCACGTCACCGCCCACGCGCCTGGTCCTGGGCGCCGACGCGGCCGCCCCTGGCGCCACCCGCCGCCACGCCGCGCAGTGCCGTCCCGGGTCCTTGGACGCCGCCGCCACCGCGGGCCGCGCCGTCTACTGCGAGCGCGGCGGCATCGGCCGCATCGACAAGTCCGAGGCCGTGGCCCTGGCCGACGGCGTGGCCATGGTGCTCGGCAACGTGCGACCGGGCCCGGTCGTCGACGACTTCCACGCCGTCCCCACGGTCCAGCTCAGCGCGCCGGACGCGCAGCGCCTCACGCGGTGGGTGCGCAGCCACGACCGCACCTCGATCCGGATGTCGGGCGTCGCCCCCTCACCCGTCGCCGGGCGCACCGCGGCCTGGTCCCCCTCGGGCGACCCGCGGTCCAGCGTGATCAAGCCCGACGTCGTCGCGGTGGGCGACGGCGTCCTCGGGGCCGTCCCCGACCAGCGGGGCTGGGCGATGTTCGGTGGCACCTCGGCGGCCGCGGCCCGGGTGGCCGGTGCCGCCGCGCTGCTGCGCTCGCGCCACGACTGGCGGGCGCCCGTGGTGCGCTCGGTGCTCGCGACCACCGCGGTCCCCCTCGGCACGGAGTCGGTGCTGCGCCAGGGCGGCGGCCGCGCCGGCGCCGACGTGCGCGGTGCGCGGCTCGCGCTGGTGGTGCGTACGCCGCGCTACCGCGAGGTCCTCGAGTCCGGCTCCTGGGGCGACCTCAACCAGTCCTCGGTCCTGGTGCGCGCCACCGGGTCGGTCACCCGCCGCGTGACCAACCTCGGCTCGCGAGCGGAGTACTTCTCCGCGCAGGCGATCGGCTTCACCCGCCACCGGGTGCGGGTCACCCCGCTGGCGGCGCGCCTGAGCCCGGGCGAGACGGCGACGTTCCGCATCACCGTCACCGGTCCCTCCACCCCGGGCCACGTGGACGACGGCTGGATCCGGTGGCGGGGCGCACGCGGGTCGGTGACCCGGGTGCCGGTGGCCATCACCCGCTGAGCCCGACCCCGGGCTAAGCCGGGTCACGCCTCCCGGCGCACCTCCATCGACCGGTCCCCGAAGGTGACCGTGTCGCCGTCGACCAGCGTGGCGGGCTTCCCCGGCGAGAGCTGCCGGGCGACGCCCTGACGGGTGAGCGTGGAGCCGTTGGTCGAGCCGCGGTCCATCACCACGAGCGCCCCGTCGGGGGCCGGGGCGAACTGGGCGTGCGTCTTGGACACCGACATGTCGGCCGAGGTGAGCGGGACCAGGTGCCACACCGCCTCGCCGGCGCGCGGCTCGGGTCGCCGACCGACGAGCACCATGCCCTCGACGACGAAGGTCTGGCCGTCGTCGAACCGCACCCGCCATCGCGGCCCGGTGTGCGTGCTCGGTCCCGGTCCGGCCGCCGCTCCGGGCCGGGGACGGACGACGGTCCGCCCCGGGTCGTCGACCGGCGGGCGGTGGATGACCGGCTGCTGGGGTGCGGGGGCCGAGGGGGGCTGCTGCTGGTGGTGCGCCACTGCCGGGGTGGCCGGGAGCTGTGGGGTCGCGGGCCGGGGCGTCGCGGGGGCCTCGGCCGTGCCGCCCGGCGCCGGGTGCGCCCGGCGGGCCGCCGGGGCGGGTGCCGGGGCGGGTGTCGGAGCCGGCGCGTGGGTCGGGGCGGGGCGGGACTCGGGTGCCGGCCGCGTCATGGGCGGCGGCGCCTGGAAGACCGGGGTCTCGACAGCGGGAGCGGGGACCAGCCGCATGGCGGTCAGGTTGACGACGTGCCGCGGGCTCTCGTCGACGGACTCGGCGACCACCTCGACCGGCCGGACGTCCACGACGACCGACGAGGCAAGGTGGTCGTGCCAGCCGCGGCGCTGCCGGCCGCGGTCCTCCACGGCGGTCCACGCGAGCGTCGCCAGGCCGATCCCGAACGTGGGCAGTGAGGCGGCCGCGACCACCAGGGAGCGGACCAGCGCGGGTCCTACGCCGATCGGCGTACCGGTGCCGTGGTGCACGACCCGCAGGCCGACGGCGGACTTGCCCGGCGTGCTGCCCGACACCCCGGTCATCACGGCCAGGACCAGCCAGCCCAGGACCATCGCGCCCGCGACGATGCCGACGACGGCCCAGGGTCGGTCACCCAGCACCAGCCAGGAGCCGACGCCCACCAGGACGTAGACACCCCAGGTGAGGAGGCGGTCTGTCGCGAAGGCGTAGAACCGTCGCTCCAGCCCGGCGATCGGGTAGGTGGTGGCCGGGGCCTCGGTCTGCTGCTGCGTCACGTGCGGTCCTGCGTCAGGGGTTGGTGGTCTGGATGGTGACGCCGTCGCCGAGGTCGAGGATCGCGCCGGGGATCAGCGACACGGCGATGCCGGCCTGGAGGTCCTCGGGCGGGAGCCCCGGCTGGACGAGCACCGTGCCGTTGGTCGACCCCAGGTCGGTGACGACGGCGCTGCCGTGGTCGGCCCCGGCCCCCGGGCGGATCTCCAGGTGGGTCGAGGAGATCTCGTGCTGGGGGCTCGCGACGGTGACCAGGCGCGGCTGGTCGCTCGACGCGAAGCGGCGGGCCTCGGGAGCCCGGCCCACGACGATCGTGCGGTCGACCTCCACGACCTCGCCGGTGGACAGCACGAGCTTGGCGACCGGCCGGGAGACCACCGGCGGGGCCAGCTCCTGGCCGGGGATGCCCGGGCGGACGAACGAGTCCGCGGGCGGGCCGACCGTGGTGTGGCCGTCGTGGTCGTCCCTGCCGTCATGGACGTCGAGGACGGCGTGGCCGTCGGCGAGCGGTTCCGCGATCGCCGGCTGCTCGCCGGTCGGGGTCGGGTCCTCGTCGGTGGGGGCGCCGAAGGTGAGGGGCTCGCCCGTCTCGGGCGCTCCCGTCGTGGGCTCCGAGGTCGCCGCCTCGATGGGTACGACGTCCGCGACCGGCTCGTACGGCGCGACCGGCTCGCTCGGCTCGGCCTGCTCGGGCTCGGGCGCCTGTGCCACCGGCTCGGCGACGGGCCGGGACTCCTCCGCCCGGTCCGGCTCCTCCTGAGGAGCGTGGGAATCGGCAGGCGGGGTCACCGCGCCGGCACCGTCGACGCCGGCCGAGTCCCCGAAGGACAGGGAGCCGACCCGCGCGATGCCGGAGACCAGCACCTGGTCGGCGGGACCGCCGCCCTCGAGGACGACCGCGCCGCCGGTGACGCCGTGGAGGGTCCGGTCGGCCCACATGCCCTCGCCGTCGCCGGAGACGACCGCGTCGCCGTCGGCGGTGGCCAGGGTGAGCGTCACGCCTCCCCGGACGAGTGCGCGGGTGCCCTCGCCGTGGCCGACGAGCACGAACCCGCCGAGCGCGCGGATCCCGCCGGCGAGCAGTCCGTCGAGCACCTCGTCGAAGTCGGCGCCGCCGTCGACGAGCTCCCAGAGGCCGGCCACGCGCGCCCGCTCCTCGCCGGGGAGCAGCAGGGTGACCCGGTGGCCGAGGACGGCGTACCAGCTCCCGGTCGACAGCTGCCGAGGATGACCAGTGGACTCACTCACGGACGGGCCCCCAACTTGTCTTCGAGACTCGCGAGCTGGCGCTCGGAGTCGTACGAGTCGTCGTGCACCAATCCCACCACATCGATGACGACGGCGGTGGCGTTGTCGCGGCCGCCGGCGTCGAGGGCCGCGCGCACGAGTGCGTCCGCCGCGTCGCGCGGGTCGTGGACCGCGTCGAGGATCGCGGCGATCTCGGAGTCGGGGATCATCCCGGAGATGCCGTCGCTGCACAGCAGCAGCCGCTCGGCCGCGGACAGCGGCAGCAGGAAGAAGTCGGGCCGGACGCCCTCGGGGCTGCCGAGGGCCCGGGTGATCACGTGCCGCTCGGGGTGGACCGCGGCCTCCTCGGCGGTGATGCTGCCCGCGTCGACGAGCTCCTGGACCACCGAGTGGTCGACGCTCACCTGGTCGAGGCGGCCGTCGTCGAAGCGGTAGATGCGGGAGTCGCCGAGGTTGGCCAGCAGCCACTTGGTGGTGCCCGCGTCGTCGACGAGGACGGCCACCACCGCGGTGGTGCCTGCGTGCCAGCGCGGGTGCTCGGCGCGCTGGCCCTCGCCGTACTCGACGATCCGGGCCTGCGCGCGGGCGATGGTGTCCGAGACGTGCTCGGCGCCGCGCCGCGGGTCGTAGCCGCGCTCGACGAGCCGGGCGAACTCCTCGACGACGATGCGGCTGGCGACGTCGCCGCCGGCGTGGCCGCCCATCCCGTCGGCGACGACGAAGACCGGCGGCGCGACCAGGAACGAGTCCTCGTTGACGGTCCGGACGTGCCCGACGTCGGTGGCGGCTCCGTGGTGCAGGTCGACCGGCTTCATGCCCTGTCCTCGCGCTCGTGGACGATGAGCCCCGGGGTGGGCTCGGCGAGTAGCGTAGAAGGGATGTCGAGCACAGAGCAGGCGGCGCCCCCACGCACGCTCGCCGACCAGCTGCGTGGCTGGCCGGACGAGCGGCTCGCCCGGCTGCTCGCGGAACGTCCCGACCTTGCCACTCCTGCACCTCACGATTCCGCACAGCTGGCCTCGCGGGCAGCCACTCGCAGCTCTGTCATCCGGGCGCTCGACAGCCTCACCCGCCTCGAGCTCTCGGTCCTTGATGCCCTCGTGGTTGCAGGTCAAACCACCTCGGACCGACTTGTCTCGATGGTCAACGCCGAGGAGGCCGCGGCCGGCGCGGCGCTCGACCGCCTCCTCGACCTCGCGCTCGTCTGGGAGTCCCCGGGCGGGCTGCGGCCCCTGAGCGGCGTGGCCGACGCGCTGCGCGGTGGCGAGAGCGCCGGGGTCAGCGGCCTGCGCCCGATGTCGCCCGAGCCGGCCGACCCGGCCACCCTGGCCGAACGGATCGAGGCCCTGTCGCCGGCGGCGCGCGCGCTGCTGGCCCACGTGGACGACCACGGCGGCGAGGGCACCACCGGGAGCGCGCGTCGTACGGTCTCGGCGGCGGACGCCGCCACCCCGGCCGAGGAGCTCATCGCCCACCGCCTGCTGCTCCCCCGCGACGGCACGACCGTGGTGCTGCCCGGCGAGGTCGGCCTGGCGCTCCGCGGCGGTCGCACGACGCGCACGCCCCGCGACGAGGTGCCCGAGGTCGCCACCACCGAGCGCGACGTCGCGCTGGTCGAGCGCAGTGCGGCCGGCGCCGCCTTCGAGGCCGTACGACGCGTGGAGCTGGTGCTGGACCACTGGGGGCTCGAGCCGCCGGGCGTCCTGCGCGGCGGCGGGCTCGCCGTGCGCGACCTCAAGGCCACCGCCCGCGACCTGCAGGTCACCGAGCCCGAGGCCGGGCTGCTCGTCGAGCTGGCCGCGATCGCCGGCCTGCTGACCGAGGGCACCGACGAGGACGGCGACGCCGTGTGGCTGCCGACGGACGCCTTCGACGC
The DNA here is from genome assembly GCF_003047295.1 of Nocardioides sediminis. GTDB lineage: Bacteria > Actinomycetota > Actinomycetes > Propionibacteriales > Nocardioidaceae > Nocardioides > Nocardioides sediminis. Next base: position 97,512 of record NZ_PZYZ01000002.1, on the reverse strand, counting down.
CTGGTCGGCCGGCTCCGTCGCCGAGCGGTGGACCGCACTGGTCTCGGCCTGGCTGGAGACGACCCGCATCGCGTCGCTGATCGGCACGCGCGACTCCGGCGGCCGCACGTGGAACGCCCTGGCCCCCGACCTGGCCAGCGTCCTGGCCCCCGAGGCACGCCGGCTGGCGCTGGAGGAGCTGGCGGCGCTGCCGGCCGGGGCCGCGCTCGCCACCGGCACCGGGGTGCCGTCCGTGGTGCAGCGCGTGGCGTGGCGGCGACCGCGGCGCCCGCCGGTGCACCGCGAGCTGGTGGCCGCGGCGGTCGACGAGGCGGCGGCCCTCGGCCTCACCGGCGCCGGGGCGCTGTCGGAGGCGGGACGGGCGGTGCTGACCGGCGACCACGACGCGGCCGTCGCCGCGATCACCCCACACCTGCCGCACCCCGTCGACCACGTGCTCGTCCAGGCCGACCTCACCGCCGTGGCCCCCGGGCCGCTCGAGGCCGACCTGGCCCGCACCCTGCACCTCGTCGCCGACGTGGAGTCCCGCGGCGGTGCCACGGTCTACCGCTTCACCCCCGGCTCGGTGCGTCGTGCCTTCGACGCGGGCTGGACGGCCGTCGAGGTGCACGAGTTCGTCGCGTCGGTGTCGCGCACCCCGGTCCCCCAGCCGCTCACCTACCTGGTCGACGACGTGTCGCGGACCTTCGGCACGGTGCGCGTCGGGCAGGCCGAGTCTTTCCTGCGGGCGGACGACGAGGGCGCGCTGACCGAGCTGCTGCACCACCCGCAGGCCGCCTCCCTGGGGCTGCGCAGGATCGCGCCGACCGTGCTGGTCAGCACGACGCCGGTCGACGTGCTCCTCCCCCGCCTCCGCGACCTGGGGGCCGCGCCCGTCGTGGAGGCCCCCGACGGCACGGTGCGCGTCGCCCGGCGCGACCTGCTGCGGGCCCGCCGGCCGCGAGCGGGCCGCAGCCGCGGCGCCGCGATGGCCCGCGCGCAGGCCGGCGTCGCCGCGGTCGTGTCCGCGATCCGCAGCGGCGACCGCGCCACCGCCTCCCGTCCCGCGACTCCGACCGCCGGCACGACGCCGTCGAGCGCCCTCGCCGCGCTGCGCGAGGCCATCGAGGCCGGCAGCACCGTGGTCATCGGCTACGTGGACAACCACGGCACCCGCTCGGACCGCGTCGTGGACCCGGTCCGCCTCGAGGGCGGGAGCCTCACCGCGCACGACCACCGGGCCGACGACCTCCGGGCCTTCGCCGTGCACCGCATCACGTCCGTCGCTCCGCTCCCGGCCCGTCCGTAGGCTGGCGACGTGGACTTCATCAGGTACGCCGAGGCGTCGGCCGCGCTGCTCAACGCGGACCTCGCCGACCGGGCCGGCCTGGTCGACCACCTCGCCGACCGCAGCTGGTTGCACGCCTCCGTGACGCCGGGCGACGCGGCCGAGCTGCGGGAGTTCCAGGTCGCGCTGCGCCCGGTCTTCGAGGCCTCGGAGGCGGGCGAGGTGTCCGCGGTCGTCTCGCGGCTCAACGACCTGCTGGCCCGGCACCCGATCACCCCGATGATCAGCGAGCACGACCCGGCCCACCTGCACATGCACGTGGCCAACCGGGCGGCCACCGTGGCGGAGCTGCTCATCGGCGAGTCCCTGATGGGCCTGGCCACGCTGGTCTGCGACCTCGGGGCCACGCGCCTCGGGGTGTGCCACGCCAGCCCCTGCACCCACGTCTTCGTCGACACCTCGCCCAACCAGTCGCGACGCTACTGCTCGGACCGGTGCTCCTCGCGCGCCAACGTCAAGGCCTACCGGGCCCGCCAGCGGGCCGCGGCGAGCTGACGTCGTACGCCGTCCGGGCCCCGTTGCGGGCGCTCCGTAGGCTGGGCCGGTGAACGACGGCCCCCTCATCGTGCAGAGCGACAAGACCCTGCTGCTCGAGATCGACCACGAACGAGCCGCCGACTGCCGCAAGGCGATCGCCCCGTTCGCCGAGCTCGAGCGGTCCCCCGAGCATGTGCACACCTACCGGCTCACGCCGCTCGGGCTGTGGAACGCCCGCGCGGCCGGCCACGACGCCGAGCAGGTCGTCGACGCGCTGCTGTCCTACAGCCGGTACGCCGTCCCGCACGCGCTGCTCGTCGACGTCGCCGAGACGATGGCGCGCTACGGCCGGCTGCGCCTGGAGAAGCACCCGGTGCACGGGCTCGTGCTCAGCAGCACCGACCGCCCCGTGCTCGAGGAGGTGCTGCGCGCCAAGAAGGTATCCGGGATGCTCGGCACACGACTCGACGACGACTCGGTCGCCGTGCACCCCAGCGAGCGCGGCAACCTCAAGCAGGCGCTGCTCAAGCTGGGCTGGCCGGCCGAGGACTTCGCCGGGTACGTCGACGGCGAGGCCCACGCGATCGACCTCGACGAGGACGGCTGGGAGCTGCGCGCCTACCAGCGCGAGGCGGCCGAGTCGTTCTGGCACGGCGGGTCGGGCGTCGTGGTGCTGCCCTGCGGCGCCGGCAAGACGATCGTCGGTGCCGCCGCGATGGCCCAGGCGCAGGCGACCACGCTGATCCTGGTGACCAACACGGTCAGCGCCCGGCAGTGGAAGGACGAGCTCGTCAGGCGCACGTCCCTGACCGCCGACGAGATCGGCGAGTACAGCGGGTCGGTCAAGGAGGTGCGGCCGGTCACCATCGCGACGTACCAGGTCCTCACCACCCGCCGGAAGGGCGTCTACACCCACCTCGAGCTGCTCGACGCCCGCGACTGGGGGCTCATCGTCTACGACGAGGTGCACCTGCTGCCGGCGCCGATCTTCCGGATGACCGCCGACCTCCAGGCGCGCCGCCGGATCGGCCTGACCGCCACCCTGGTCCGCGAGGACGGGCGCGAGGGCGAGGTGTTCTCGCTGATCGGCCCGAAGCGGTACGACGCCCCGTGGAAGGACATCGAGGCGCAGGGCTGGATCGCGCCCGCGGACTGCGTGGAGGTGCGCGTCACCCTGCCCGAGGGGCAGCGGCTGGCGTACGCGACCGCGGACCCCGAGGAGCGCTACCGGCTGGCGTCCTGCACGCACAAGAAGGTCGACGTCGTGCGGCAGCTGGTCGACCAGCACTCCTCGCAGCCGACGCTGGTGATCGGGCAGTACATCGACCAGCTCGACGAGCTCGGCGAGATGCTGGACGCGCCGGTGATCAAGGGCGAGACGCCGGTCAAGGAGCGGCAGCGTCTCTTCGACGCGTTCCGGTCGGGAGAGATCTCGCTGCTGGTGGTCAGCAAGGTCGCCAACTTCTCCATCGACCTGCCGTCGGCGGAGGTGGCGATCCAGGTGAGCGGGTCGTTCGGGTCGCGTCAGGAGGAGGCGCAGCGCCTCGGCCGGCTGCTGCGGCCCAAGGCCGAGGGCAAGACCGCGCACTTCTACACGATCGTCTCCCGGGACACGGTGGACGCCGACTTCGCGCAGAACCGGCAGCGGTTCCTCGCCGAGCAGGGCTACGCCTACCGGATCATCGACAGCGACGACCTCGAGGCCGACCCGGCGAGCTGACACCTCACAGGGCCGCCAGGAAGTCGGTGATGTCGGTGACGACGCCTCCCGGCTGCGCCATGTGCACCCCGTGGCCGACGCCCTCGTGGACGACGAGGCGGGCGTCGGGGATGGCGTCGAGCAGGACGCGCTGGTCGGCGCGGACGAACGGGTCCTCGTCGCCGACGACGAGGAGGGTCGGGGCCGCGATGTCGGCCAGGTGGGGGCGGACGTCGGTGTCGACCAGGCCGCGCAGCACATCCCGCCACACCCGCGCCGGCACCTGGAGGCTCTCGTCGACCCAAGCGGCGACGAGCTCATCAGGCACGGTCGCGGGCGAGGTGCTCCGGACGAACTCCTCCACGAACCCGCGGTCGATCGGGTCCTCGAGCGTCGAGACGTCGGCCAACATCGCACGGACTGCCTCCTTGTCGCCGAGGTGGGCGGGGCTGCTGACCAGGACGAGGGCCGACACCCGCTCGGGGTGGGTGCTCGCCACCAGCTGGGAGACGAGCCCACCGCTCGACGTACCGACGAGGACGGCGCGGTCGATGGCCAGCGCGTCCAGGAATGCGACGAGGTCGTCGGCGAAGTCGCCCGGGAGGTAGCCGTGCTCGGGTCGACCGGCGCCACCGTGGCCGCGCTGGGTGGGCGCGATGCCGTGGAGGTGCTGGGGCAGGTGGGCGAGCACCTCGGCGAAGTACCGCCAGGACTCGACGTAGGCGTGCACGAGGACGACGGGCTCACCCGCTGGATCGCCGGTCTCGGCGTAGGGCAGCCTCAGCCCGTTCGCCAGGACAGCGGTCCTCGTCGCGACGGGGCCCATGTCATCGCCTCGGTCCTCCTCGACACGGCACGGCGCCGGGTGGTGCGGCGGGGTCGGGTGGTCGAAGAAATGCTACGCCTCGCGCGTTGGGCGCGCCCGGGCGAAGAACTCGGCGCCCAAGAGGATCCGGCGCTGCGCCGACGTCCTCCCCGCCACCTGAACGAGGAGCCACGACCCGGCCCAGCCGGTCGCCCCGACTCCATCAGACGACCGGTCTCGTCGCAGACGAGACCTCCGGGCCGTGCCCGCCAAGTTCTCACCGCGGTACCCGAGCAGCTCGGAGGTCGATGGCCGGCTCCGTTGCCTTGCGTCGACGTGGCTGGTCCGGACGTGGCGGTTGCCCCGCCGGTGGGTGCTGGTGGCGGGGTGTGGGGCGTGGGGGCTACTGGTCGGGCGGGTGCAGGTCCGGCACGCCGGGCTGATCGTCCCCGAGAGCGTGGCCGGGGTCGGGCCAGGCGCGTCCGGTGCACCGGCTGCCGGTGTGGTCGCGTCGGTATGTCCAGCCCAGCGGGCTGGTCCAGTCGAACACACCCGGCTCGGTCATCCGGTAGCGCCAGCGGCCCTTGGTCTTGAGTCGATGGTGCCGCCTGCAGAGGGCGGCGAGGTTGTCCGTGGACGTGGGTCCGCCGCGGTCGGGATGGTCGTGGTCGTAGGGAACGATGTGGTCGATGTCGCCGTGCCGGGCGTTGCGTCCGCACCACGGGAACACGCACGTCCCATCGCGGACGACCACGAACTCGCGCATCGCCGCGGTCGGGGCGTAGCCCTTCGTCTCCAGCCGTTCGCGGAGGTCGATGACCGGCTTGACCACGACCGCGGCGTCGGGGCGGCCGCACCACGCGCGGATCTGCTCCACCGACAGCAGGCGCTGGCCGGCCTGCTCGACCCGAGCACACAGCGCCTCGCCGGTGCCGGACCCGTTCCCGAGCGGGCTGGTGATCGCGTCGGCGGACAAGTGGGCGTAGATGACGATCTGCGTCACGGGAGCGGCTGGTTTCGAGGCTCGCTGCGCGAGCTCCTCGACCGCCGATGGATCGCGGTGATCTTCGTCGGTGTCGAAGCCGATGGTCAGCTGCCGGCGGGCGAGGTCACCCAGCGCCGTGGCGCGACGCCCGTCGACGGTGTCGGTCGACCCCAACTTCGCCAAGTGCTCCGCGCCCGACGCGACGGCCTCACGCAGGGCGAGGGCGTCGGGGATCTCCAGGTCAGCCTCGAGGTGCATGGTCCCGTCGAACGAGACCTGTTGGGTGTCGAAGGTGACGTTCCGCTTGTCCGCCGACTTCTCCAACGCCTTCTCGAGCGCGTCGGGCATGTGCCGCACCCGCGCCTCGTCCACCACCCGGCCCAGCGCGGAGGGGGTGAGCCGGTTGGCGCACCAGAACACCTGCGAGTCGACGTACGTCGCGGCCTCGAGAGTGAGGTCGAGGGTGGTCTGCGCGATCACCCGGGCCCGCCACCCCGCCACCAGGCCGGCCTGGACGGCACCCCACAGCTGCGGGAGCCGGTAGGCCACCTCCACGCACTCGGTCAGGAACCGCCCCGCGCTGTCGCACGTGCGACCCAGCATGGTCGCGAACTCCGGGACGCAGAACTCATCGATCGACGGGGACCCCTCGCCTGCGAAGGTCTTCGGGGAGGTGAAGCACGCCTCCGCGTGCTCAGGGTCGGCCAGGTGCAGGTCGGCCCAGTGCACCCCGAGCCGCATCATCTCCACGTCGTTGCGATCGGCCGCCTGCTTGCGCTCACGCACCGCGCGCAGCAGCTCGGCCGGGGTGTCCGGCAGAGCGGGAGCGGTGGTGTCGGGCATGCACCCATCCCAGCAGGGACCACCGACAACGGAGCCCTGGAAACCGGCCTACCGACCACACTGTGGACACGACTTTCCGAGAGGTTTCGAGGCACGCAGCGCTCGCTCCTCAACGACCCACCGATCCAGTCCCATTAGGGTCGGAGGCGTGAGCTCGTTGGCGCAGCGGTGGCCGGTCCCGGCGCTGCACGACGTACGGGACGCGCTGCTGGCGGCGTGGGACCGCGACGGGTACCACGACCTGCGGCACCTCGAGGAGGTGCTGGACCGCATCGACGAGCTCGACCGGGCCGGCCAGCAGTTCGACCGGGTGCCGGTGGTGCTCGCGGCGTGGTTCCACGACGCGGTGTACGACGCCCTCCCGGACGCCGAGGAGCGCTCGGCGATGTGGGCCGAGCAGGCCCTCCCCGACCCGCCGGCCACCGAGGTGGCGCGCCTGGTGCGGATGACCGAGCACCACCGGCCCTTCCCCGACGACCGCAACGCGTGCGTGCTCAGCGACGCCGACCTGGCGATCCTCGCGGCCGACCACGACCGCTACGCCGACTACACCGCCGGCGTCCGCCGGGAGTACGCGAGCGTCGCGGACGCCGACTTCGCCGCGGGACGGGCGGCCGTGCTCCGGGACCTGCTCGACGGCCCGCGACTCTTCGCGACCGCTGCGGGGGCGCGGCTGTGGGAGGAGGCGGCACGTGCCAACGTGGCCGCCGAGATCGCCCGGCTCGAGGCGTGAGGGCCTAGGAGTCCCCGCCGAGCTGGACGTAGACGGTGTGCCGGTCGTGCCGGTAGACGGTGCGCGACACCTCGACGGGCTTGTCGTCGAGCAGTCCGCGGCGGGAGTGCCGCAGCACGGGCGAGCCCACCGGCACCTCGAGCAGCTGGGCCTCCTCCGCCTCGGCGGCGTCGGCGCAGATGGAGTCCTCGGCCCAGTTGGGTCGCAGCCCGCGCGCCGAGAGGGCGTCGTACAGGCTCGTCGGCATCCCGCTCTGCAGGAAGCCGGGCAGCAGCACCTCGTTGAGGTAGGCGTCCTCGATGCAGACCACCTGCTGGTCGGCGCGACGCAGCCGCTTCCAGTGGATGACGGCGTCGCCGGGCGTGATGGAGAGGGCGCGCGCGACGCCCGGGCCGGCCTGCTCGCGACGCGCGAGCAGGGTCTGCGACTCCGGCAGCATGCCGCGGCGCCGGACGTCCTCGGTGAAGGAGGTCAGCTGGCCGGTGCGGTGCCGGGGCTGGGCGACGAACGTGCCGCGACCGGGGACCCGCTCGAGCAGCCCCTCACCCACCAGCGCGTCGAGCGCCTGGCGCACGGTCATCCGGGCGACACCGAACTGGGCGACCAGCTCGCGCTCCGACGGCGCGGCCGTACCCGGCTCGGCAGCGGCGAGGAGGTCCCGGACGTACTCGCGCACTTGCACGTGCTTGAGGCTGCGCTCGGCTCGCCTCACGTCCACGGTGTCCACGACAGGAGGGTAAGTCCGTCCGGAGGGTCGTGAGGAGGTTTTCGGGAAGGGAATGGTAAAGGCTCACTCGGTGCTGATGGCCCCCAGCACGTCGAGACGGGCGGCCCGACGGGCCGGGAGCAGGGCCGCGAGGACCCCGATCACCAGCGAGACGACCAGGAACATCACCAGCTGCCCGACGGGCACGTCGATGACCTCCAGCCCCTCGTCGCGCAGCGAGTGCATGAGCGCGACGCCGAACCCGATGCCCATCACGACGCCCAGCACGGCCCCCAGCACGGCGATGACCACCGACTCCAGGGTGACCATCCGGCGCAGCTGGGGACGGCTCACGCCGATGGCGCGCAGCAGGCCCACCTCGCGGGTGCGCTCGATGATCGAGAGCGCCAGGGTGTTGACGATGCCGAGGACGGCGATCAGCAGCGCGAGCCCGAGCAGGGCGAAGATCATCAGCACGAGCTGGTCGATCGGCCCCCGCTGCTCCTCGGCGAACTCCTGCTGGTCCTTGACCGTGACGATCGGCAGCTCGGCGACCAGCGCCTCCAGGTCGGCCTGCACGGCGCTGGACCCGGTGGTGTCGACGATGAGGAAGTTGTCGGCGTCGCGGTAGCCCGCGTCGATGAGCGTCTGCGGGGTGGTCACCGCCGGGAAGATCAGGATCGGGTTCTCGGCGTAGACACCGACCACCTCGAGCCCGCGCGGCCCGTCGGCCAGGTCCACGTCGTAGGTGTCCCCGACCGACAGCCCCTCCTCGTCGGCGTACTCCTCGTCGAGGATGACCGTCCCGTCGCGCAGGTCGGCGGAGTCGCCGGCGACCATGTCGAGGTCGAGCCCCTGCTCGAACGCCGCCGGGTCCAGGGCGGCCACGCCCTGGCCGTCCGGGCCCGAGCCGGTGATGGCGAAGCGCTGCGCCCACACGTGGTCGACGCCGTCGACCTTCGCCATGTCGCGAGCGATCTGGGGCGAGAAGGGCTGGCCGAAGAGCGAGCTGACGACGTAGTCGCCGACGAAGTTCTTCTCGATCGTCTCGTCGACGCTGGCCTTGGCCGAGGCGCCGACGATGGCCATCGTGCAGGCCAGCGAGAGGCCGATCATCAGCGCCGAGGACGTGGCCGTCGTACGACGGGGGTTGCGCAGGCTGTTCTGTCCCGCCAGCCGTCCCACGGTGCCGAACATGCGGGCGTAGACCCACGCCGCCCCGGCCAGGAAGGGGTGGCTGATCACCGGGCTCGCGGCCGCGACGCCGAGCAGGATGAAGAGGATGCCGCCCCCGACGAACCACCCGGGCCGCGGCACGGCGTCCATCAGGCCGGCAGCCAGCGCACCCCCGCCCGCCAGGATCATCGCCACGCCGATCACCAGACGGCGGTGCAGGGAGGCCTCGGGCATCGCGACGTCGTCGCGCATCGCCTGGATCGGCGCGATCCGCCCGGTCCGGTGGGCGGGCAGCCAGGCGGCGGCCATGGTCACGATGATGCCGACGGCGTACGCCGCCAGGACCGTGCGCGGCCCGATGATGAGCGACTGTCCCGACAGGTCCAGGCCGAACTGGCCGAACAGGGTGCGGATGCCCATCGCGAGCAGGATCCCGAGCCCGAGGCCGATCGTGGACCCGATGGCGCCGAGCACGAAGGCCTCGACCAGCACCGAGCGGGTCACCTGCCGCTTGCTCGCCCCCAGCGCCCGGAGCAGGGCCAGCTCGCGGCTGCGCTGGGCGACCAGGATCGAGAAGGTGTTGACGATGAGGAAGCCGCCGACGACCAGGGAGATGCCGGCGAAGATCAGCAGGAAGGTGGTGAGGAAGCCGACGGCCTCCTGGATGGCGCTGGCCGCCTCGTCGGCCGCCTCGTCGCCGGTCACCGCCTCGACGCCGTCGGGCAGCCGCTGGGCCACCGCGTCGGCCAGCTCGCCCTGGCTGGTGCCGGGCTCGGCGGTCACCCAGATGTCGGTGAAGGCGTCCTTGCCGTCGAGCAGCAGCCGCTGGGCGGTGCGGGTGTCGAAGGCCGCGAAGGTGGCGCCGTTGAGCGACCCGCCCTCGGGGAAGCCGGCGATGCCCACCAGGGTCGGCCGCAGCACGGCCTGGTCGCCGCTGCTGACGAGGTGCACCTCCTCGCCGATGGTGTAGCCCGCCTCGCCGGCGGTGCTGGAGTCGAGCAGCACCTCGCCGGCCTTCTCGGGCGCGCGGCCGCCGATGATCGCGAGGCCCTCGAGGTCGTGGCCGGCCGGGGCGTCGTTCCAGTTGCCGCCGATCGCGGGCGGTCCCTGGCCGCCGACCACCTTGTTGTCCTCGTCGATGACGAAGACGCCGAAGGCGGTCACGTTGCCGTCGACCCGCGCGGCGCCCTCGACGCCCTCGAGCCGGTCGACGAGCGAGGCGTCGACGGTGCGCGCCGTCGGCTCGGTGTCCCCCGACGAACCGGCCGGGCGGACGACGACGTCGCCGACCGTGGAGGCCATCAGGGCGGTGAAGCTGCGGCTCAGGGTGTCGCTGAAGACCAGGGTGCCGACCACGAAGGCGACGCCGAGCACGATGGCGAAGGTGCTCATCAGGAGCCGGACCTTGCGGCCCAGCAGGCTCTTGAGGGCCGTGCGGAACATCAGACCTCCGCCGGGGCGCTCATCCGGGCCATCACCTCGAGCACCTTGTCGCGGTCGGGATGCCGCAGCTCGTCGACGATGCGCCCGTCGGCGAGGAAGACGACGCGGTCGGTGTACGACGCCGCCACCGGGTCGTGGGTGACCATCACGATGGTCTGGCCGTGGTCCGCCGCGCTGCGACGCAGCAGGTCGAGGACCTCGGCGCCGGACTGGGAGTCCAGGTTGCCGGTGGGCTCGTCGGCGAAGACGATGCGCGGCCGGCCGGCGAGGGCCCTGGCGACGGCGACGCGCTGCTGCTGGCCGCCGGAGAGCTGGTTGGGCCGGTGCCCGAGCCGGTCACCGATGCCGACGGTGGCGATCACCGAGTCGTACCACTCGCGGTCGGGCTTGCGGCGCGCGATGGACTGCGGGAGCAGGATGTTCTCCTCCGCGGTCAGGGTGGGCACCAGGTTGAAGCTCTGGAACACGAAGCCCACCTCGTCGCGGCGCAGCCGCGTGAGCTCCTTGTCCTTGAGCCCGGAGAGCTCCCGGTCCCCGATCCACACCTCCCCCGAGGTGGCGGTGTCGAGCGCCGCGCAGCAGTGCATCAGCGTCGACTTGCCGGACCCGCTCGGGCCCATGATGGCGGTGAACTCGCCCTCGACGAGGTCGAGGCTCACGTCGTCGAGCGCCCGCACCATGGCGTCGCCGGATCCGTAGGTCTTGGTGAGGTGGCGCACCCGCGCCGCGACGGGTCGGTCCCCGGTGGTCGTCATGGGAAAACGATCCCGCACGACTCCAAGTCGCCGCCACCGGGATTCCCCCTGAGGCGTCCCCGACGGCGACCCCGGGACCGCCGGGCCACGCCGACGCAGGTCCGAACGCGTGTTCGAAGGAGGGTGTATCGTGCGGGACGTGGACTTCCAGTCGACGCTCTTCGACACCGTGGCCGAGGCGCCCTCGGTCACGCGACTCGCTCCCGAGCGCCGCGCGCTGAGCCATGGTGCCTGGCTCGACGTGCAGCGCAACTGGCTCACCGCCTCCGACGAGGTCTTCGCCACCCTGGTCGCCGACGTGCCGTGGCGAGCCGAGCGCCGGGAGATGTACGAGCGGGTGGTCGACGTCCCGCGGCTGCTGCACACCTACGGCATCGGCGAGGTCCTGCCGCACCCCGTGCTCACCGAGGCGCGCGAGGCGCTCAGCGCGTACTACCGGCCCGAGCTGGGCGAGCCCTTCGTGACGGCGGGCTGCTGCTACTACCGCGACGGCGGGGACTCGGTGGCCTGGCACGGCGACCGCATCGGTCGCGGCCGCTCACGGGACACCATGGTCGCGATCGTGTCCTTCGGCGACCCGCGCCGGCTCGCACTGCGACCGCGCGGGGGCGGCGAGTCGCTCTCGGTGACCATGGGACACGGCGACCTCGTGGTGATGGGCGGCTCGTGCCAGCGCACGTGGGAGCACGCGGTGCCCAAGGTGGCGGCCGCCGGCCCGCGGATCTCGGTGCAGTTCCGGCCGCTCAACGTGTTCTAGGGCAGGGTCGGTCTAGGAAGGCCAGGCCTCGTCGTACAGGCGAGAGATCAGCTCGTCCTTCTCGGCGCTGAGCCCGCACAGGCTGACCTGGCCGTCGGTCGCGCTGACCAGGTAGGTGCCGCCCTCCTGGAAGTCGACGGCGAGCAGCAGGTCGACGATCTCGCGGCTCGGGGTCGAGACGCGCACCTGCTCGGTCTCCTCACCGGCGTACCACCGCTCGACGTCGAGGGTGGCCGTCCCCTCCCCGACCTCGGTCACGGTGCCCTCGAAGGCGGTGTCCTGGGTGCGCAGCAGCTCCACGCTCGGCACGGCGCACCGGGCGTCCGAGGGCGTCGCCTCGAGCGCCGTCACGCTGCCGCCGCCGTCGGCCGGGGCGACCGGGGTGACCTCCGTGGACGGGTCGGGGCCGTCGACGTCCTGGCCGCAGCCGCCGAGCAGCAGCACCACGCCGAGGGTGGTGGTGGCCAGTCCTGCGGTGCGCCCGATCGTCCTCATACCCGAAGATTCCCACACCCGGCAAGGACGCCCGGCGGTCAGCCCCCGCCCCGGCGCCGCAGCAGCCTCCACAGGACGACGAGGACGAGGAGCGTCCCCAGGGCCTGCTTCCAGTAGGTCCGCGCCAGCACGGGCAGCACGGCGCTGCCGAGGTCGAGCGCCTCCGTGGGTGGCGGCGGCGCGGCGTGGCGTGGCGACGGCGGCGGCTGGGTGGCGGGCGGCGGCGGTGGCGGCGCCTCCGCGCCCGCCGGTCCCACCGCCGCCTGCGGTGCTGCCGGCGTCACGGGCGGCGGCACGACCTCCGCGGGCGCTTCCTCCGCAGGCCCGGCGAGCCGCTGCTCGAGGCAGGCGACGAACTGCCCGAGCAGCTTGTCCGACACGTCCTGCATCACGCCCCGGCCGAACTGCGCCGGCTTGCCGGTGATGGCCAGGTCGGTCTCCACCGACACGTCGGTCGAGCCGGTGCCGGTGTCGGCCATCTGGACGGTGACGTGGGCGCCGGCGGTGCCGTTGCCGCGCTTGTCCTTGCCCTTGGCGTCGACGACGAAGCGCTTGGCCGCCTCGTCCTTCTCCACGAAGGTGCCGGAGCCGTTGTAGACGAGCGCGATCGGGCCGAGCTTGACCTTGACCGACCCGGCGAAGGAGTCGGAGTCGGCCGAGGTCACCTGGGCGCCCGGGAAGCACTCCGCCACGGAGGCGATGTCCTCGAAGTGGGCCCAGGTCTCCTCGACGCCGGTCGGCACGGTGAAGCGGTGCGTCAGCTCCATCGGCTCACGCCCCCGCGGCGGCCAGCACGGCCCGCCGGGTCAGCACCTGCGCCAGGTGGGTGCGGTAGTCGGCGGCACCGTTGAGGTCCGAGGGCGGGTTGGTGCCCTCGGCGGCCCGGGCCGCGGCCTGCGCCACGGCGTCCTCCGTCGCCGGCTGGCCGACGAGCGCCTCCTCGACGGACCGGGCGCGCAGCGGCGTCGACCCCATGTTGGTGAGCCCGACCCGGGCCTCCGCGATGGTGCCGCCGGCCACCCGGACCGCCGCGGCGACCGCGACGATCGGCCACTGGTGGGCGACCCGCACGAACTTCTCGTAGTGCGCCCCCCAGCCGGTGTGCTTGGGCACCCGGATCTCGGTGAGCAGCTCGTCCTCGCCGATCGCGGTCTCGAAGAGGTCGACGAAGAACTCGTCGGCCGGGACGGTGCGCGAGCCCGCCGAGCCCGTGATCACGAACTGCGCGCTGAGGGCCAGCGCCGGGGCGCCCAGGTCGCCCGCGGGGTCGGCGTGCGCCAGGGCGCCGCCGATCGTGCCGCGGTGCCGGATCTGGGCGTCCGCGAGCTCGTGCCCTGCCCGGGCCAGCAGCGCGGCGTGCTCGGCGACCAGCGGGTCGTTCAGCACCGTGTGGTGGGTGGTCATCGCGCCGATGACGATGGCGTCGCCGTCGTCACGGACACCGCGCAGCTCGGGGATGCCGCCGAGGTCGATGACGACCTCGGGGGCGTTGAGCCGCATCCGCAGCACCGGCAGGAGGCTCTGGCCCCCCGCGATGACCTTGGCTTCGTCGCCGTGCTCGGCGAGCGCCGTGAGTGCCTCCTGCACCGTCGCCGGGGCGACGTACTCGAACTGGGTGGGGATCATGACTGCGCTCCGTCCGTGCGGTCGACCGTGCCCTGCATGCCCGTCGACTCGTCGAAGTGGGGTGCCGCGGCCCCCTCGGTCTCGGCCCTGCCCCCGGCTCCGGCGTCGTGGATCGCCCGCCACACGCGCTCGGGCGTGCACGGCATCTGGATGTCGTGGATGCCGAGGTGCCGGACGGCGTCGACGACCGCGTTGACCACGGCCGGGGTCGAGGCGATGGTGCCCGCCTCGCCGACGCCCTTGGTGCCGAGCGTGTTGGTGGTCGAGGCCGTCGTGTTGTGGTGCACGTCGAAGCTGATGGTGTCGGCGGTGGTGGGCAACAGGTAGTCGACGAAGGAGCCGGACACCAGGGTGCCCGAGTCGTCGTACACCGCCTCCTCCCAGAGCGCCTGGGAGATGCCCTGCGCCAGCCCGCCGTGCACCTGCCCCTCGACGATCATCGGATTGATGATCGTGCCGATGTCGTCGACGCAGGTGTACTTGCGCATCAGCACGCCGCCGGTCTCGGTGTCGACCTCCATCGCGCACAGGTGGGTGCCGTGCGGGTAGTTGAAGTTGACAGGGTCGTACGTCGCCTCGCTGTCCAGGGTCGCCTCGACCCCATCGGGGAGGTTGTGGGCTGTGAACGCCGCCATGGCGATCTCGGCCATGGCCAGGCCCTGGTCGGTGCCCCGGACCCCGAAGCGACCCGCGGAGAACTCGATGTCGTCGACCGACGCCTCGAGCAGGTGCGCCGCGATGGGCTTGGCCTTCTCTATCACCTTGTCCGCCGCCCGGACGAGCGCCTCGCCCCCCACGACCAGCGAGCGCGACCCGTAGGTGTCCATGCCCTTGTGGGCGATCTGGGTGTCGCCGTGCAGGATCTCGACGTCCTCGAACGCGACGCCGAGCCGGTCTGCGACGATCTGGCTGAACGCCGTCTCGTGGCCCTGGCCGTGCGCCGAGGTGCCGGTGGTGATCTCCACCTTGCCGGTCGCGAGCATCCGCACGCCCGCGTGCTCCCAGCCGCCGGCGCCGTAGTTGAGGCTGCCGAGCACCCGGCTGGGGGCGAGGCCGCACATCTCGGTGAAGGTGGAGACGCCGATGCCCAGCTGGATCCGGTCACCGGCCTCCCGGCGCCGCCGCTGCTCGGCGCGCAGCTCGTCGTACCCGAAGCTGGCCTTGGCCTTCTCGGTCGCCGCCTCGTAGTTGCCAGAGTCGTACTCCAGGCCGGCGACCGTGGTGAACGGGAACTCCTCGTGGGTGATCCAGTTCTTCTCCCGGATCACCAGCGGGTCGACCCCGACCTCGGCAGCGAGCTCGTCCATGAGCCGCTCGATGGCGTAGGTCGCCTCCGGTCGCCCGGCGCCGCGGTACGCGTCGGTCCAGGTCTTGTTGGTGAGGACGGTCTGGCAGTTGAACTGGTACGCCGGGAACTTGTAGATCGCGTTGAACATGAACGCACCCAGTACCGGCACACCGCCGCCGAGGATGGCCACGTAGGCGCCCAGGTCGGCGGTCAGCTCGACCTTGAGCCCGGTCACCGTGCCGTCCTTCTCCGCACTCAGGGTGAGCTTCTGCCACTGGTCGCGCCCGTGGTGGCCGGCCATCAGGGACTCCGAGCGCGTCTCGGTGTACCGCACCGGCTTGCCGAGACGGCGGGCGACCGCGAACGTGATCATCTCCTCCGGCGTCTGCTGGAGCTTGCCGCCGAAGCCGCCGCCCACGTCGGGCGCGATGACGCGGATCTTCGACTCGGGCACGCCGCTCCCGGCGGCGAGGGCGAAGCGGAGGACGTGCGGGATCTGGGTGGCCGTCCACATGGTGATCTGCTCGCCGGTCGGGTCGACGACCGTCGAGCGCGGTTCCATGAACGCCGGGATGAGGCGCTGCTGGCGGTACTCGCGCTCGATGACGATGCCGTCGCCGCGGGCCTTCTCGATGGCCTGGTCGACGTTGCCGCCGGTGCCGGCCTCCTCGGAGTCGAACTTCCAGAAGGCGGACTTGTTGGTGCCGAGGTCGGGGTGCGCGAGCACCTCGTCGGCGGCCGACTTCTTGAGGTCGAGCGCCGCCGGCAGCTCGTCGTACTCCACGTCGACCAGCTCGGCGGCGTCGCGGGCGGCGGCCGCGCTGCGGGCCACGACCACCGCGACTGTCTCGCCGGCGAAGGCGACCCGGTCGGTCGGCATGGGCACGTGTGTCGGGGCCAGCTGCTCTGTGGTGATGGCCCAGGCGTTGATGCAGACACCCTGGGCATCGCCGAGGTCCGCTCCGGTCAGCACCGCCACGACGTTGTCGGCCGTCTTGGCGGCCTCGGTGTCGATCGACACGATCCTGGCGTGTGCGAAGGGACTGCGGACCATCGCGAGGTGCAGCATGCCGGGCAGCGCGATGTTGTCGGTCCAGCGGGTGCGGCCGGTGATGAGGCGCTGGTCCTCCTTGCGGCGGCGGTCGCGGCCGATCTCCTTGGCCGACTCGGTGTCGGGCCGGTCCTCGACGGCGGTCACCGGGCACCTCCCGTCGTGGTCGTGGACGACGCGTGCAGGACGCTCTTGACGATGTTGTGGTAGCCGGTGCAGCGGCAGAGGTTGCCCTCCATGCCCTCACGGACCTCCGCCTCGGTGGGGCTGGGGTTCTCGTTGAGCAGGTCGACGGCCTGCATGACCATGCCCGGCGTGCAGAAGCCGCACTGGAGGCCGTGGCACTCGCGGAAGGCCTCCTGGACCGGGTGCAGCTCGCCACCCTCGTAGGTGTCGGCCAGGCCCTCGATCGTGGTCACCTCGCGGCCGTTGGCCTGGACGGCGAGCACGTTGCAGCTCTTCACGCTGCGGCCGTCGAGATGGACCGTGCACGCGCCGCAGTTGCTGGTGTCGCACCCGATCACGGTGCCGGTCTTGCCGAGCTTCTCGCGGAGGTACTGCACCAGCAGCATCCGGGGCTCGACGTCGTCGGAGACCCTCGCTCCGTCGACGGTGAGTTCGATCCTGGTCATCGAGGTCCTGCCTTCTCGTGGGAGACGGGCTGTGATGCCCGTCACGCTAGGTCGGGCGGGTTGGCGAATGGTTGGCGGTCTCGACCGGGCGGTATCGCCGCGCTGGAAAGCGCCGACCGGCCTACTCGTTGATGGCCTCGATCCCCTGCTTCTCCAGCTCGGCGAGGTGGTCCCGCATGGCCTGGAGCACCTCAGGCGGGTGCGGCTCCCAGTCCTCGACCTCACCGAGCACCCGCAGGGGCTCACGGGTCCGGTACGACCTGGTCGGGTTGCCCGGGAACCGCTGGTCGGTCAGGTTCGGGTCGTCCTCGAAGGGGCCCGTCGGCTCCACCCGGTAGATGCGTCCGGGTCCGTCACCCCGGGCCAGCTCGGCACCCCACGTGGCCGCGTCCAGGGTGGCCGTCAGGTAGATGAACCGTGCCGTGGCGCCGGCCCCGTAGTTCGATCCCCGCCCCGGCGACAGGAGGTCCCCCGGCCGCACGACGGCCTTGGTGCCGTGGAAGAACGGCCCGTCGTCCGGCCCCCGGACCACGCCTCGGCCCGGTCCGCCCTCCGCCCCCTGCTCGTCGTCCATCGCGCCATGATGGCCCTGCCCCCGCTTGTTGTCAGGTGACCTCGCGTCTCACGGGACGGGGGACGACGCAGGTGGATGCCGGCCCGGCGACGTCAGGCACGGTGGTCGCTCCTCTCCGCGCCGGCCGAGGGAGCAGGTACGACGTCGGCGGGTGGACGTCGAGGCGGGGCGAACAGCGGCGGGTGGTGCCAGCAGTAGACGTAGGCCCAGCCGGGATGCCTGAGCGCGCGGTCGATCGTCTCTAGGATCGCGGTAGATGTCAGCACCAGGGCCTCCTCCGTTCGACGGCTCTCCGGTCGAAGGTCGCACCGGGAGCGGTCGCGTCGCGTCCGGCGAACCCCTCACCCCTGGCACCGGGTTGGTCGGGCGCGAGCGGGAGCTCGCCCGCATCGACGCCGTCCTGCGGGAGGCCGCGGATCGGGCGAGCACCGCGCTGGTCCTCGAGGGGGATCCCGGGGTCGGGAAGACGACCTTGCTCGACGCGGCACGGATCAGGGCGGCCGGCTTCACCTGCCTGTCCGCGAGGGGGACCGCGTCCGAGTCGCACCTCGCGTACGCCGGGCTGCTGGGGTTGCTCCACCCCGTCCGTGACCTGCTCCCCGAGCTCCCCTCAGCGCAGGCCGGCGCGCTGCGCGCTGCCCTCGGCTGGTCGACCAGCGCCGACCTCGCCGACCGCTTCCTCGTCGGCGCGGCGACCCTCTCCCTGCTCGCGGCGGCCGCCGAGAGAGCCCCGGTCCTGGTGCTCGTCGACGACCTGCAGTGGCTGGACGCGGAGAGCTCGGCCGCGGTCCTGTTCGCCGCGCGGCGGCTGGGTCCCGACGCCGTGGCGTTCCTGATGGCCCGTCGTCCGGACGGCGCGGGAGCGACCGCCGACGACCTGCCCGTGCTGCGCCTCGGTGGGCTCGACGTCCCTGCCGCCGCCGGGTTGCTCCCCCGCGCCACCGCCCCGGCCGTGCTGGAACGTCTCGTGACCGACACCGCGGGCAACCCGCTGGCCCTGCTGGAGGTGTCGCGGCGGCTGGACGCTGCGCAGCTGCTCGGCACCTCGCCGCTCCCGGACGCGCTGCCGGCGGGCGAGCTGCTGCGCAGCCGGCACGAGGCGGCGGTCCTGCGCCTGTCACCCGCGGCCCGGCGTGCGGTCCTGCTCCTCGCCCTGTCGGGCACGTCGTCCTCGGCGGTCGCGGCCGCCGTCGCGGCCCTGGGGGCGTCCGAGGAGCAGGCAGCGGCGGTCCTCGACGAGGCGCGCGCGCACGGGGTCCTGGTCCTCGAGGGCGGCCAGCCTTCGTTCCGGCACCCGTTGCTGCGCAGCACCGTCCTCGAGCTGGCCGCGCCGCAGGAGCAACGTGCCGCGCACGCCGCGCTGGCCGAGGCGCTGCCCTCCGAGGACCGTGCGCGCACGTGGCACCTCGCCGAGTGCACGGTCGGCACCGACGACCACGTCGCGGAGGGCCTGGCCCGGTTGGCCGACTCGGACCGCCTCAGGCTCGGGTACGCCGCGGCGTCCGCTGCCCTCGAACGGGCCGCCACGCTGACCAACGCCCCAGTCCTGGCGGCCCAGCGTCTGGCCACCGCCGCCGACGACGCCTTCCTGGCCGGCGACGTCGCCCGGGTCAGGTCCCTCATCGCCCGCGTGCTTGCCGGGGACGCCCCCGGACAGGTCCGCGGCGAGGCGTTCTTCACCCTGGGGATGCTCGAGCAGTACGCCGGGTCGGTGCCGCGGGCGATCGACCACCTCGCCGACGCGTCGCTGCTGCTCGACGGCCTGCCGCTCGCCCGGGCGCTCACGGAGCTGGCCCTGGCTCATTTCCGCCTCAACGACGTCGCGGGGATGCTGGACTGCGCCCGCCGGATCGAGGTTGCCGCCGACGCCACGGATCCCGAGCAGCAGCTCCTCGCCGCGTTCACGGGAGGGGTCGGCCTCGTGCTGACCGGTGACCCGGTGGCCGGTGCCGCCCGTCTGTCCGAGGTGCGGCGACTGGCGGGCCTGCCGTCGCTGCGCCATGACGCCCGGGCCCTGCTGCTGATGGCGCTCTCAGCCGCGTTCACCGGACAGGTGGGCGAGGTCCTGGCCGTCGGCTCCCCACGCGTCGAGGAGCTCCGCCGTCGTGGCGCGGTCGGGGTCATGGTTCCCCTGCTCGCCGTCCGGGCCGCCGGGCGGGCGTGGCTGGGCGATCACGCGGGCGCCTTCGCGGACGCCGGCGAGGCGGCCGAGCTGGCCGTCCACCTGGGGTACGCGGCCGACGCGGCCGTGGCCGAGGAGATGCTCGCCTGGCAGCAGGCCGCGCGGGGTATGCACGAGGACGCCCGCGCCTCCCTGGTCCGGGCCGGACGGCTCACCGACCGGGCCGGGACCACCGCTGCCGCGGCCCACCAGGCGCTCACCGCGGCGTTCTGCGCGCTCTGCCGGGGTGACCTCGACGCCGTGGTCACGCTGCTCGAGCAGCGCCTGGCCCTCGACGGCGGCGTGGGGGCGTCCGGCGAGCCGCTCGGCGTCGCGCCGCTGCTGGTCGAGGCCTACGCGGGACTCGGGCGCGACGACGATGCCCGGGCCCTGACGTCGCGCCTCGCCGAGGTCACGCCCACCCCTGCGCCTGCCCTCACCGTGGCGCTGCTCCACCGCTGCGAGGCACTGGGCGCCGCTGACGGCGAGGAGGCGCGGCGGGCCTTCGAGGCCGCGCTCGACTCGCACGCCGCGGCCGACGACCCGTTCGAGGAGGCCCGGACCCGGCTGCAGTACGGCGGCCGGCTGCGGCGCGATGGACAACGGGTCGCGGCCCGGGCCCAGCTGGGTGCGGCCGGTCGCGCGTTCGACTCCATGGACCTCGACCACTGGTCCGCGGTCGCCGCCCGCGAGCTGGCCGCGACCGGCGCCACCGCCCGACGGAGGCCTGCGGCCGGCGAGGCGCCGCTCACCTCCCAGGAGACGCGGGTGGCCCTCCTCGCCGCGCGAGGCCTGTCCAACCGGGAGATCGGGGCGTCGCTGTTCCTCAGCCCGAAGACGGTCGAACGGCACCTGACCAGCGTCTACCGCAAGCGGGGTTTCCGCTCCCGCACGGAGCTCGCCGCGGCGATGGCGCGCTCCTCACCGCCACCCGCCTGACGTCGGGCCGGCGGTCAGTCGGCCTCCGCTTCCTGCTCCTCCTCGACGCGCCGCTTGATGCGGCCCAGTCCGGGCAGCTTGCCGAGCATCTCGTTCAGCTCCCGCGACACGTCCAGGAGGTCGTGCAGGTCGGGGGCGACCGTTCCCAGCGTCGACAGCACCGGGAGGACGTCGGTCTCGACGCGCGTGGTCAGCTCGGGGAGGTGGTCGATGAGCTGCACCAGCGCGGCGACCTCCTCCGGGTGCGTGGTGTCGGCGAGGGTCCGCAGGGTCGGCTCCAGTGTCGTCATCGGACCCTCCACGAGCTCGAGGAGCGTGGCCAGCCGCCTGACCAGCCCGTCCGTGTCCCCGACGAGCACCTCGGCGCGGTCGACGACGCCGTCGGTGCGACCCACGAGCGCCTCGGCTCCGTCGACCGCACCGCCCGAGCGACCCACGAGCGCCTCGGCGCGGTCGACGACTGCGTTGCTGTGGACCACGACGGCGGCGGCGTCCCGGGTCACCGCCTCCACCTGGTCGATCGCGGCCGAGGCGCGCACGAGCAGCACCTCGGCCTGGTCCAGCAGGGTCAGCACCCGGGGCACGGCGCCGAGCAGGGCTTCGACCTGGTCCGCGCCCTTCTCGAGCACGGCGAGGAGGTCACGGGGTCCGGGGACGGGCAGGCGCATGGGCACTTCCTATCAGGGACAACCGCCCGGTCGGCACGATCCAGCGGCCAGGAAGCGCCCGGTCGGCACGATCCATCGGCCAGGAACTGCCCGGTCAGCGCTCCGCGACGGCGAGCCGCGCGCGGAGCAGGGGCTTCGCGGGGTGGTCGCTGTGGCCGAGCCGGGCCAGGCAGACCTCGACGACGTGGGTGTCGTACGGCGCCAGCTCGCTGTAGCGCAGCACGGCCTCGGGGTCCGGGTGCGCGAGCAGCGCCTCGCGCATGCTCACGGCCAGGAAGTCACCCGTCTCCACCAACCCCGGCGCGTTGGTGCCCGGCAGCAGGTCGCCGCCGTACGCCGCCACGGCACCGCGCACGTCCCCGCGACGCAGGAGCAGCTGGACCTCGTCGATGTCGGTCACCACCGGCAGCGTGAGCCGGTAGGGCCGCGAGGCGAGCTGGCCCCCGAGAGCGTGCCTCAGGTGCGAGACCTCGGCCTTGAGGGTCGAGGTGGTGACCGCCGAGTCGCCGTACACCAGGGAGTGCAGCTGCTCGAGGGAGAGCCCCTGCGGGTGCATGGCGAGCAGGGCGAGGATCTCGGTCTGCCGGCGGTTGAGCAGCAGCCGTCGTCCGTCGAGCCACGCCTCCGCCGTGCCGAGCACCGACAGCGTCAACCCGGGCTCGGGCGGCGGCACGTCGGGCAGCCCCGTCCGCCGGCCGGTGGGCATCGCGGTCTCGATGAGCCGCGCCATCACCCGGGCCGTGGCCAGGCCGATCGGGTGCGTGCGGTCCCACGTCGTCGACAGGTCGATGACGCCCAGCTGCTCGCCGCTGACCGGGTCGTGCACGGGCGCCGCCCAGCACACCCAGTTGTGCACGATGGAGGCGTAGTGCTCGGCGCTGAACACCATCGACGGGTCACCGGTGCGGCTGGCGATGGCGAGTGCGTTGGTGCCCACGCTGCGCTCGTCCCACCTGCCGCCCGGCACGAAGTTGACCGTCTCGGCCTTGCGGCGCATGACCCGGCCGCCGTACGTCCACAGGATCCGGGTCTGGGCGTCGGTGACCGCGATGACGAGGTCGCCGTCCTCCGCCGTACGACGCAGCTCGGCCTCGACCCGCCCGACCGCGGTCTGCAGCGGGGACTGCCGCCAGTAGTCCGCCGTGTCGGACTCGTCGGCCAGCGGCGCCTCGGTGAGGTCGGGCGTGACCGACCCGGTGGAGAGCTGCCAGCTGTCCCGGATCTCCGGCCGCACCCGGTCGCCGGCCTCGTCGCCGAGCTCGACGAACGCGGTCCAGGCCTGAACGGCCTCGATGCGCCGGTCGCGCAGGTCGCGGTGCGTGCTCATGGCCCCCCGCACTGGTCCGTGAGTGTGACAGTGGCTGTGACGGTGGTCACGGTAGCGCGAGGGGCCTGAGCACGGCGCTCAGTGGACGGGGGCAATCACCACGATGGGGGCATCACCGCGGGACGGACGGGTCCTGGTGGATGCGTCCGCTGGACGTGGCGAGGCGGTGGCCCGAGCCGCCCCACTGCCGCGCGACGATCTCGGCGGCGATGGAGACGGCCGTCTCCTCCGGCGTCCGGGCGCCGAGGTCGAGGCCGATGGGACTGCTCAGCCGGTCCAGCTCGTCGTCGGTCAGGCCCGCTTCGCGCAGGCGCTGCATTCGGTCCTCGTGGGTACGCCGCGAGCCCATCGCCCCGACGTACGCCACCTCCGGCAGGCGCAGGGCGACCTCGAGGAGCGGCACGTCGAACTTGGGGTCGTGGGTCAGGACGCACATGACGGTGCGCCGGTCGATCGCGCCGGCCTCGACCTGGGCGGTGAGGTAGCGGTGGGGCCAGTCGACGACGACCTCGTCGGCGTCGGGGAAGCGGGTCCGGGTGGCGAAGACGGGGCGGGCGTCGCAGACGGTCACGTGGTAGCCGAGGAACGAGCCGACCCGGGCGACGGCGGCCGCGAAGTCGATGGCGCCGAAGACGAGCATCCGCGGCTTGGGGGCGAAGGCCCACACGAAGACGCGCATCCCCTCGCCGCGGCGCTCCCCGTCGGGGCCGTAGGTCAGCGTGGCGTTGTGGCCGGCGGCGAGCAGGCCGAGGGCGTCGTCGTGCACGGCGTCGTCGGCGCGCGACGACCCCAGCGACCCCTCGGCGTCCCGGTCGGGGCGCACCACCATCCGCCGGCCCAGCCGTTCCGGGTCGGGATGCTCGATGACCGTGGCCAGCGCGACCGGGCGGCCCGCCTCGACGTCGGCGGCGAGGTCGCCGAGGCCGGGGAACGTCTCGCGCGACACCTTCTCGACGTACACGTCCAGGATGCCGCCACAGGTGAGCCCGACGGCGAACGCGTCGTCGTCGGAGACTCCGTACCGCTCCAGCACCGGCTCGCCGGACTCGACCACGGACTGCCCGAGCTCGTAGACCGCGCCCTCGACGCAGCCGCCGGACACCGATCCGACGGCGGTCCCGTCGGGACCGACGAGCATCGATGCACCGGCGGGACGCGGGGCGGAGCTGAACGTCGCGACCACCGTGCCGACGCCGACCGTCTCGCCGGCGTCCCACCAGGCCATCAGCTCGTCGAGCACGTCACGCACGACCGACCACCTCCACGAGCTCGGCGAAGGCAGCCAGCGAGTGTCCGGCCACCAGGTCGTCGCAGTGCGGGAGCGCGGCGGCGATGCCGCCCTGCACGGGCTCGTAGCCGGCCTTGCCGCGGTGCGGGTTGACCCACACGACGCGGTGCGCGATCCGGTGCAGCCGCGCCATCTGCTCCCCGAGCAGGGCCGCGTCGCCGCGCTCCCACCCGTCGCTGAAGACGACCACCACGGAGCCACGGGCCATCCCGCGCTGCCCCCACCGGTCGAGGAAGACACGCAGCGTCTCGCCGAGCCGGGTGCCGCCGGACCAGTCGGGCACCGCCTCGCCGGCGGCCACGATCGCGCGGTCGGCGTCGCGGTGGTGGAGCGCGCGGGTGACGTGGGTGAGCCGGGTCCCCAGGGTGAAGACCTCGACCCGGGGCTGCGTCGCCACGTAGCGGTGCGCAAGCCGCAGCAGGGCGTCGGCGTAGGCGCTCATCGAGCCGCTCACGTCGACCAGCAGCACGACGCGGCGGGGTCGCACCCGTCGCCGCCGCCAGGCCAGGTCGCCGGGCTCCCCCATCCGGCGCAGCGAGTCGCGCAGCGTCCGCGACGCGTCGAGCCGCCCGCGGTGCCAGCGCTCGTGCCGGGCCGTACGACGCGGGGGCGCGGTGGGCCGCAGGGTCGCGAACATCGCGGCGAGCCGCTGCCGTTCGGCCGCGTCCAGGGTGGCGACGTCGCGGTGGCGCAGGACGTCGGTGGTCGTGGCGGCGGCACGCAGCACCTCGTCCTCGTCGCCCTCGCCGTCACCGGGGGCGTCGATGCTGGGCAGGCCGGCGACCGCCGGCGTCGGAGGTCCGCTGTCCCGGCGGCGCGGCAGCTCGCCGCGCGGGTCGAACCACGCCTCGAAGACCTGGTCGTAGCGGGCCAGGTCGTCGGGGCTCGCGCACAGGGTGGCGCGCCCCGCCCAGTAGGTGGCGCGACGGTCGTCGAGCCCGACCAGCGCGGCGGCCTCGAGGAAGGCGTGGGACCGGTCCTGCGTCACCGGCACGCCGGCCGCCCGGAGGGCCCGGGTGAAGCCGAGCAGCGCGGGGACCGCGTCGTCGACAGCCGCCGAGCCGCTCGCGGAGGACGCAGCCGTGACGGTCACGGCGTCAGCATCCGGTCCAGCGCCTGCCGCACGCGGTCGGCGTCCTCGCGGTACTTCACGAGGGCGCCGAGCGTCGCCGCGGCCGTCGCCAGGTCGAGGTCGGAGGTGCCGAGGTGGTGCAGCGCCCGCGCCCAGTCCAGGGTCTCCGCGACGCCCGGGGGCTTGAGCAGGTCGTCGCGGTGGCGCAGCTGCTGGACGACACCGACCACCTGCCGGGCGAGGGTCTCCGACACCTCCGGGGCGCGGGACCGCACGATCTCCACCTCCCGCTCGAGTCCGGGGTGGTCGATCCAGTGGTAGAGGCAGCGTCGCTTGAGCGCGTCGTGCAGCTCGCGGGTGCGGTTGGAGGTCAGCACCACGAAGGGCGGCGTCGCCGCGCTCACCGTGCCGAGCTCGGGGATGGTCACCTGCCAGGTCGAGAGCACCTCCAGCAGGAACGCCTCGAACTCGTCGTCGGCCCGGTCCACCTCGTCGACGAGCAGCACGGCGGGAGCCCGCTGCAGCGCGGCGAGCACGGGGCGGGCGAGCAGGAACCGCTCGTCGTACAGGCTCTTCTCGGCCTCCTCCGCGCTGCTGCCGGCACCGGCCGCCTCGAGCGCGCGCAGGTGCAGGATCTGGCGCGGGAAGTCCCAGTCGTAGAGCGCCTGGGTGGCGTCGATCCCCTCGTAGCACTGGAGCCGGACGAGCGGCAGGTCGAGGGTCGCCGCCAGCGCCTCGGCCAGCGCGGTCTTGCCGGTGCCGGGCTCACCCTCGAGGAGCAGCGGGCGCTGCATCCGGTCGGCGAGGAAGACGATCGTGGCGAGCTCGTCGTCGGCGAGGTAGCCGGTGGCGCGCAGACGCGCGGCGACGTCCGCGGCGGAGCCGAGTCCGGTGTCCATGCCGTCAGGCTACGACCCCGACGTTGGTCCGACGTTGGCCTGCGCGCCGGGCCGCCCACCGAGGTCGAGGAGGTGGGCGGCGCTCTCCAGGAACGGCCGCCCGACCCGCTCGGCACCGAAGGACGTCACGTACAGCCCGGTGGAGACGCGCTCCAGGAACGCCCAGCGCCACACGCGGTCCCGGTCGGTGCCGGTGCGCTCGGCGGCCAGGTCGCACCAGCCCTCGAGACGCCGTCGCGCGTCGGGACCGGTGAGGTGGGAGCACCAGTCGCGCAGCACGACGCCCACGTCGTACGCCGGGTCGCCCCGGAAGCCGTCCGGGTCCACGAACACGTGGCCCACCGGCGCCCCCTCCCGGGGCTCCGCGACGGGCAGCGCGTTGCCCGGGTGGGCGTCCCCGTGGAGGACCACGGCCGCGGCCGGGTCGTGGCCGGCGAGCGCGTCGGCGTGGTCGAGCGCGGCCCGCAGCACGCGGCGGTCGGTGGGCCGGCCGAGCCGCTCGTCGAGGTCCACCACCAGGGCGCGCAGCGACACCGCCTTGTCCTCGCCCGCCGGCACCGACTCCAGCGGCAGGCTCCAGGCCTCACGCAGCGTGTCGGCCAGCAGGGTGATCGCGCGCTCCGGAGGCACCGGTGCCTGCGCGAGCGCGGGACCGAGCGCCTCGACGAGCACGGCGTCGTGCTGGGTGTCGTGGCCGTGCAGCAGCGCGTAGCCGCGTCCCCGCGCGGCGGCCAGGACCCGCGCCTCGGCCACCAGGTCGTGCCCCGGCACGCCGACCTTGACCACCCGGGGCTCGCCGTCGTGGGTGGTCGCGCGGCAGACGTACGACGCGCTGCCGCCCGGCAGGGGCCGTCCCGTCCGCACCCCCCACCGCTCCTCCAGCTCGGCGAGCACGCCGGGGAGCCGTCGGTGCCAGGCGGCGCCCTCCTCGCCCTGGCCGGCGACCTTGGCCCGCGTGAGCGGCTGGAGCCGCGGCCCGGTCACCGGCCGTCCGGGTGGTCCGGGGTGTCCCGGTCGGCGCCGGTGGCGAGGTCCCCGCACTCGACCGTCGTCACCTCGTGGGCGGCGAGGTAGGGCTTGGCGCCCACGTCGCCGCGCAGCGTCGCCACCAGGGGGACGAGGTGGTCGCCGCCGATCAGGACCGGGTGCCCCGGCTCCCCGTCGTACGACGCCCGCACGAGCGCCGCACGCCCGGTCCCGGCGGCCATCACGCGAGCCACGACCGGCGCGCCGACGTCGGGCAGGTCGACGAGCGAGACCAGCACCGCGTCGACGTCGCCGAGCGCGAGCAGCCCGGCCCGCAGGCTGGCTCCCATCCCGTCGGCCCAGTCCTGGGCGACGACGACCTCGACAGGCTGGTCCCCCAGCAGGGGTCGCGCGTCCTCGGCCCCGGCGCCGAGGACGACGAGGACGCGGTCGCACCCGCCGTCGACCAGCGCCCGCACCGACCGCCGCAGCCAGGAGGTGCCGTCGGCGTCGTGCACCACGGCCTTGGGCGTCCCCATGCGACGACCCGCGCCGGCCGCGAGGAGGAGGCCGGTGGTCGTCATGGCGCCACCGTAGACCGACGCCGAGTCAGGCGCGGGTGGCCACGGTCAGCAGCACGACCGCGTCGGTGTCGGCGTGCAGGTCGTGGCGGTGCTGCGGCAGCACGAGGTAGTCACCGGCGCTCCCCTCCCACGCCTCGTCGCCCGCCGTGACGCGCACCCGCCCGGCGATCACCTGCAGGCTCGCCTCCCCCGGGGGCTCGTGCTCACCCGTCGAGCGCCCGCCGGCCAGGGCCATGAGCGTCTGCCGCATGTCGTGCTCACGACCGCCGTAGACGGTGAGCGCGGAGCGGCCGCTGCTGGAGGCGCGCGCCAGGTCGAGGTGCTCCTGCGCCAGGTGGGTCAGGGAATGTCCGTGCATGAATGTGCCTCCTGGGTGATCGGGTGCCGCTCAGCCCACGCGGTCCCAGCCACGCCGCGGGGCAGCGTTGCCCAGCGGCCGCTCGTCGCGCGTGCGGTAGACGATGTAGGGCCGGGTGAGGTAGCCCACCGGCGCCGAGAACACGTGCACCAGCCGGGTGAAGGGCCACAGCGCGAAGAGCCCGAAGGCCACCAGCGCGTGCAGCTGGAAGCCGATCGGCGCGTCGGCCATCAGGTCGGCGTCGGGCTGGAAGGCCAGGAAGGAGCGGTACCAGACCGAGACGCCCTCCCGGTAGTTGTACTCACCGCCCAGGCTGAAGATCGAGCCGGCGATGGTGTTCCACATGCCCAGCACGATCGCGGCGCCGAGGAAGGCGTACATGACCTTGTCCATGACGGTGGTCGCGGAGAACACCGGGCCGACGGTGCGCCGCCGGTAGATCAGGATCGTCATGCCGACCAGGGCCATCACCCCGGCGATCAGCCCGCCGATGACCGCCACGTAGTGGTAGAGGTGGTCGTCGATGCCGACCGCCTCGGTCCACGACCGCGGGACGAGCAGCCCGATGACGTGGCCGCCGACCACGCCGAGCATGCCGAAGTGGAACAGCGGCGACCCCAGCCGGAGCAGCCGGTCCTCGTAGAGCTGGGAGGAGCGGGTGGTCCAGCCGAACTTGTCGTAGCGGTAGCGCCACAGGTGCCCGACGACGAAGACCGCCAGGCACAGGTAGGGGACGATGACCCACAGGAAGACGTTCATCTCCGGGGTCCCCGCGGACGTGCGAGCGCAGCGAGCAGTTTCGTGGGGTGGATCATCGAGGAGCTCCTACGGGGATGGTGGCGGGGGCGATCAGGGGCGGCGCGCCGGAGAGCGCGGGGTCGGCGCCGTAGCCGTCGAGGCCGACCTCCTCGGCCGGCGGACCCTGCTCGACGAGGCGTCGTACGGCGTCCGCCTCCTCGCCCCGGAGCGGCCGCAGGGTGTCCCGGAGCGCGAGCAGCGCTCCCAGCCACGGCGAGCCGGTGCTGCCGTCGTCGTTGCGCCAGCCGCTGAGCGCGAGCCGCAGCATCTCGATCCCCGCGCGGTGGTCCTCGAGGAGCCGGCGGGCGCAGTCGGCGTCGACGGTGGCGCCGAGCTGGAGCACCGCGCACAGGTGGTCGGGCAGCTCGCCGGTCTCCTCGTCCCACTCCACACCGGCGGCGCGGTAGGCCTCCTTGAAGGCCAGCAGCGCGGTCCCCCGGCGTCGGGTGTCGCCGTAGGCGAAGTAGGTCAGGTGGAGCGCGCACTTGCGGGTGTGGTCGAAGGTCGCGACGTAGTCCTCCTGCAGGCGGCGCAGGTCGCCGCGGCGCAGATGGTCGACGAGCGGGGCGAGGTGCTCGTGGTCGGGCACGAGCGCCTCGATCCGGTCGAGCGAGGCGACCAGGTCCGCCGTCGGGTAGTCGAGCAGCGCCGCGCAGGCGGCCCACACGGGGCGTGCGTCCCCGGCCCGCCGCGCGCGGGAGCGGCGCCGGGTGATCACGAGTCCCCCCGCGGCGGGAAGAGGCCCTCGGGGCTGCCCTTGCCGTCCCAGTTGAGCAGGTTGACCCGGCCCTCCTTGGTGCCGCCGCCGACCAGCTCGTCGGCGGTCTGCCGGTCCTGGAGCATCCGGAAGTTCTCGACCGCCACCGGCGTCGGGTAGCCCGACCCCTCGCCGAACGCGTCCTGCTGGCCTCCGCCGTACTCGCTCACCGGGCACTCGGTGGCCAGCTCCTCGAGGGCGTGCGCCTGCTCGGCGTGCGCGGTCGGGATGACGTAGCGCTCGTCGTACTTGGCGATGGCGAGCAGCCGGAACATCTCGTACATCTCCTCGCCGCTCATCCCGACCGCTTCGGGGATGGAGTCGTCGGGGTCGCGGCCGAGGTTGATGTCGCGCATGTAGGACCGCATCGCGGCGAGCTTCTTGAGCACCCCGTCGACGGGCTCGGTGTCACCGGCGGTGAACAGGTTGGCGAGGTACTCCACCGGGATCCGGAGGGCGTCGATCGCCGCGAACAGGTTGCCGCGGTCCTCGGCGTCGACCCCGGTGTCCCGGACGACGTCGACGACCGGCGAGAGCGGCGGGATGTACCAGACCATCGGCATGGTGCGGTACTCCGGGTGCAGCGGCAGGGCCACTTGGTACTTGTTGATCAGCGCCCACACCGGCGACCGGCGGGCCGCCTCCATCCAGTCACCGGGGATGCCGGCCCGCTCCGCGGCCCGCTGCACCTCGGGGTCGTCCGGGTCGAGGAAGACCGAGCGCTGCGCGGCGTACAGGTCGTGGTCGTCCTCGACCGAGGCGGCCTCGAGGACCTTGTCCGCGTCGTAGAGCACCAGCCCGATGTAGCGCAGCCGGCCCACGCACGTCTCGGAGCAGACGGTGGGGATGCCGACCTCGACGCGCGGGTAGCAGAAGGTGCACTTCTCGGCCTTGCCGGTCTTGTGGTTGAAGTAGACCTTCTTGTAGGGGCACCCGGACACGCACATCCGCCAGCCGCGGCACCGGTCCTGGTCGACCAGCACGATGCCGTCCTCGGCGCGCTTGTAGATCGCCCCGGACGGGCACGACGCGGCGCACGACGGGTTGAGGCAGTGCTCGCAGATGCGCGGGAGGTAGAACATGAAGGTCTCCTCGAACTCGAGGCGGACCTTGTCCTCGATGCCCTTGAGCATCACGTCGCGCGCCGCGTGCTCCTGCGACCCGCCGAGGTCGTCGTCCCAGTTGGCCGACCACTCGACGTTCATGTCCTTGCCCGAGATCAGCGACTTGGGCCGCGCGACCGGGAAGGTGTCGGTCTGCGGCGAGCTCGTCAGCGTCTCGTAGTCGTAGGTCCAGGGCTCGTAGTAGTCCTGGATCGAGGGCAGCTTGGGGTTGGAGAAGATCGTGAAGAGCTTCTTGAGGCGCCCGCCGGACCGGAGCGCCAGCCGTCCGTTGTCCTTGCGGACCCAGCCGCCCTGCCAGGTCTCCTGGTCCTCGTAGGTGCGCGGGTAGCCGAGCCCGGGTCGCGTCTCGACGTTGTTGAACCAGACGTACTCGGTGCCCGTGCGGTTGGTCCACGCCTGCTTGCACGTCACCGAGCAGGTGTGGCACCCGATGCACTTGTCGAGGTTCATCACCATCGCCATCTGCGCCATCACCTTCATGGTCGCGCTCCCTGCGGTCGCCGCTCCTGCATGTCAGTACTCCACCTTCGCGGTCCGCTTGCGGATCATCGTGACCTCGTCGCGGTTGTTGCCGATCGGTCCGATGTAGTTGAAGAAGTAGGCCAGCTGCGCGTAGCCGCCGACGATGTGGTTGGGCTTGAGCAGGATCCGCGTGAGGCTGTTGTGGATGCCGCCGCGCTTGCCGTCCCGCTCGGTGAGGGGAACGTCGATCAGCCGGTCCTGCGCGTGGTGCATGTAGACCGTGCCCTCGGGCATCCGGTGGCTGACGATGGCGCGCGCCGCGACCACCCCGTTGCGGTTGACCATCTCGATCCAGTCGTTGTCCGCGACGCCGATCTTGGCGGCGTCCCGGTCCGACATCCACACCGACTGGCCGCCCCGCGAGAGCGAGAGCATGAAGAGGTTGTCCTGGTACTCCGAGTGGATCGACCACTTGTTGTGCGGGGTCAGGTAGCGCACCGAGACGCCGAGCTCGGTCTGCTCGCCGATCGGCGTCTCCCCGAAGAGGCCCGTCATGTCCAGCGGCGGCCGGTAGACCGGCAGCATCTCGCCGGCGCCGAGGAACCAGTCGTGGTCGACGTAGAACTGCTGCCGCCCGGTGAGG
This sequence comes from Nocardioides sediminis, assembly GCF_003047295.1. GTDB lineage: Bacteria > Actinomycetota > Actinomycetes > Propionibacteriales > Nocardioidaceae > Nocardioides > Nocardioides sediminis. The sequence continues at coordinate 66,094 of NZ_PZYZ01000002.1, read as the reverse complement.
GTGTGGAAGGGCTTGTGCCGCTCGATGTTGATCGTGAACGGCGAGTAGCGGCGACCGCCGGACTCCGAGCCCGACCACTCCGGCGAGGTGATCACCGGGACCGGCGCGACCTGCGTGTCGGCGAAGGTGATCTGCTTGCCCTCGTGCTCGGCGGCGAGGTCGTGCAGCAGCGTGCCGGTGCGCTTCTCCAGGAACTTGAACCCCTGGGTGGCGAGGTGCCCGTTGGAGACGCCGGCGAGGTGCAGGATCGCGTCGGCCATCTGCACGTCGGTCTCGACCCGGGGCTGGCCGTCACCTGCTCCCCCGCGGGCGACACCGTTGCGGTTGCGGAGGATGTCGACCTCGCGCTTCACGTCGTAGGCCACTCCCTTGGTGAGCATTCCGACCTTCTCCAGCAGCGGTCCAATCGACGTCATCTTCTCGAAGACCTGCGTGTAGTCGCGCTCGGCGACCGCGATCACCGGCATCGTCCGTCCCGGCACCGGCTCGCACTCGCCGAGCCGCCAGTCCTTCACCACCCCGTGCTCGGTCGCCATCGCCTCGGGGGTGTCGTGCCACAGCGGCTTGGCCACGACGTCCCTGCGCGTGCCGAGGTGGTCGACGGCCAGCTCGCTGAAGCGCTTGGCGATGGTCTTCCAGGCGTCCCAGTCGGACTTCGTCTGCCACGGCGGCGCGATCGCGGGGTTGAACGAGTGCACGAACGGGTGCATGTCGGTGGTGGACAGGTCGTGCTTCTCATACCAGGTGGCGGCGGGGAGCACGACGTCGCTGAAGATCGTGCTGCTCGTCATCCGGAAGTCGATGGTCATCAGCAGGTCGAGCTTGCCCTCGGGCGCCTCGTCGGCCCACGTGATGGTGCTGGGCCGTTGGTCGGGCGCGGCCTCCTGCGCGGTCGCCGCGCTGTCGGTGCCGAGCAGGTGGCGCAGGAAGTACTCGTTGCCCTTGGCCGAGCTGCCCAGCAGGTTGGAGCGCCACAGCGACAGCACCCGCGGGTGGTTGTCCTCGTGCTCGGGGTCCTCGACGGCGAACCGCAGGGTGCCCTCCTTGAGCTGCTGGGCGACGTACGCCGGGGCCTCCATGCCGGCCGCCTCGGCGTCGTCGGCGAGCTGCAGGCTGCTGCGGTCGAAGGTCGGGTACGACGGGGTCCAGCCCAGGCGGACCGACTGGGCCAGCAGGTCCATGACGCCCTTGCCCGCAAACGCGCCGGTGCCCGCGTCGAGGTCGTCGGCGGTGAAGGTGTCGTAGCGGTACTGCGAGGTGTTCACGTACCAGTACGCCGTCTGGTTCATGTGTCGCGGGGGCCGGTGCCAGTCCAGGGCGAACGCCAGGTGCTGGAAGCCCATGATGGGCCGGATCTTCTCCTGTCCGACGTAGTGCGCCCAGCCGCCGCCGTTGCGGCCCTGGGTGCCGGTGATCGTGGTGAGCAGCAGGATGGCGCGGTAGATCTGGTCGGAGTGGTACCAGTGGTTGACACCTGCACCGAGCAGGATCATCCCGCGGCCCTCGGTGTCGATGGCGTTCTGCGCCCACTCGCGGGCGAGCCGCGTCACCTGCGAGGCGGGCACGCCGGTGTGCTGCTCCTGCCAGGCCGGGGTCGCCGGCACGGTCGGGTCGTCGTACCCCTCGGGCCACGTGCCGGGCAGGCCCACGCGGGCGACGCCGTACTGGGCGAGGAGCAGGTCGAGCACGGTGGTGACGACCCGGTCCCCGACGCGGGCCACCGGCACGCCCCGGCGCTCGTGGCGCACCTTGCCGCCCGGGTCGTCGAAGCGAGGCAGCTCGACCTCGACCGCCTCGTGGGTGCCGCCCTCGTGGTCGCGGTACATCGAGAGCGCCGGGTCGATGTCGCCGAGCTCGAGGTTCCACCGCCCGAGGCCCTCGTCGCCGAAGCGGTGGCCGATCGAGCCCTGCGGGATGCGGACCTCGCCGGTGCCGGCGTCGATGACCGCCGGCTTCCACATGGTGTTCTCCGTGCCGCCCTCGGCGTGGTCGATGTCGCCGGCGACCAGGAACTTGCCGGGACGGTAGGAGCCGTCGGCGGTCGGCTCGAGGCAGACCAGGTGGGGCAGGTCGGTGTAGCGCTTGTTGTAGTCGGTGAAGAAGGGCACCTGCCGGTCGGCGAAGTACTCCTTGAGCACGACGTGGCCCATCGCCATGGCCAGCGCGCCGTCGGTGCCCGGAGCGGGGCTGACCCACTCGTCGGCGAACTTCACGTTCTCGGCGTAGTCGGGGGCCACCGCGACGACCTTCTGGCCGCGGTAGCGCGCCTCGGTCATCCAGTGCGCGTCCGGCGTCCGCGTCATCGGGACGTTGGAGCCCCACATGAACAGGTAGCCGGCGTCCCACCAGTCGCCGGACTCCGGCACGTCGGTCTGGTCGCCGAACATCTGCGGCGACGCGTTGGGCAGGTCGGCGTACCAGTCGTAGAAGGACAGCATCGGCGCGCCGATGAGCTCGAGGAACCGCGCCCCCGACGCGTAGGAGACCGGGGACATCGCCGGGATGGGCGAGAAGCCCGCGATGCGGTCGGGGCCCCAGCGCTTGACGGTGTAGACGTGGGCCGCCGCCACGATCTCGGCCACCTCCTCCCACGTGGCGCGGACGAGGCCTCCCTTGCCGCGCGCCCTCTTGTAGGCCCGCGCCTTCTCCTCGTCCTGCACGATCGAGCCCCACGCCACCACCGGGTCGCCGTAGCGCTGCCGCGCCTCGCGGAACATGTCCAGCAGCACGCCCCGCACGTAGGGGTAGCGGACCCGCGTGGGGCTGTAGGTGTACCAGGAGAACGCGGCGCCACGGGGGCACCCGCGGGGCTCGTACTCGGGTCGGTCGGCGCCGGCGCTGGGGTAGTCGGTCTGCTGGGCCTCCCAGGTGATGATCCCGTCCTTGACGTAGACCTTCCACGAGCACGACCCGGTGCAGTTGACCCCGTGCGTGCTGCGCACGACCTTGTCGTGGCTCCAGCGGTCCCGGTAGAACACGTCCCCCTCCCGGCCCCCGCTCCGGACCATCGAGCGGAGGTCGTCACTGACCTCCGCCTTGGTGAAGAAGCGGCGACTGCCCACCAGGGCGTCGCTGAGGGGACCGTCCGTGCCGGTGCGGCTCATGCAGTGGCTCCTTCGTGCGCCTGGGCAGTGCGTCGTACGACGGTGAGGGTGAGCGCGAGGGTCAGCGCCGCGGTGACGGCGAGCAGGCCCAGGCCGATGCCGTAGGACTCGGTCTGGCCGTAGACGTAGCCCATGAGGAGTGGCGGCACGAAGCCGCCCAGCCCGCCGGCGGCGCCGACCAGGCCGGTCACGCCGCCGACCCGCGCCGGCTCGGTCACCCGGGCGATGAGCGCGAAGACCGCCCCGCTGCCGGCACCGAGGGCCGCGGCCATCGCCAGGAAGACCACCGTCCCGATGCCCATGAGGGGCGGGGTGGTGGCGGCGACAGCGGCGCACACGGCGACGAGCGCGTAGACGCCGGCCAGCACGGGGATGGGCCCGAGCCGGTCGGACAGCGCCCCACCGACCGGGCGGCAGATGACGGCGACGACGACGAAGCCGGCCATCCGGTTGGCGGCGTCCGCCGGGGTCAGCCCGTGGGCGTTGATGAGGTAGGCGGGCAGGTAGACCGAGAACGCGACGTAGCCGCCGAACGCGACGGCGTAGAGGATGCAGGCCTGCCAGGTGATCGGCAGCCGGCTGTTGGCGTTGAGCCGCGAGAGCAGGCTCGTGGTGGGGACCACCCGGCCGGGCGCGTCGCGCAGCAGCAGCCAGGAGATGACCGCGTACGCCGTCAGCGCGACGGCCGTGAGCACGAACGGCAGCGTCTCGTTGCGCTCGAAGAGCGTGACGGTCGTCAGCGCGCTGATCGCCGTGCCGCCCATGCCCGCCCCGAAGACGCCGACCGCGAAGCCCCGGCGCTCCGGCGGGAACCACGCGTTGACGAACGGCACCCCGACGGCGAACGCCGTGCCGCCGATCCCGAGGAAGAAGCCGCCGACGAGGAGCAGGGCGTAGGAGTCGATGGCCACGAAGCCGATGAAGAGCACCGGCACCACCGTGGCGGCCGAGACGAGCGGGAACATCAGCCGCCCGCCGTACTTGTCGGTGAGGGCACCGACGACGATCCGTCCCAGCGACCCCACGATGACCGGGACCGCGACCAGCAGGGCCACGTCGGACTCGCTCAGCTCGCCCAGGGCGCCGGTCTTGCGGAACATCGGACCGAGCGGGCTGATCAGCGCCCAGGCCCAGAAGTTCACGGCGAAGCCGATGGTGGCGAGCGTCAGCATGAGCACGGGCGAGCCGCCACGCTCCTCGGCACCCGACCTGCTCTCGCCGGTCATCCCTTCTCGTGCAGATCGTTGGCTCATCGACGTCCCCCTCGGGCTCCATGCCTATCGCCCGGTGCGCGGCTTGTCCACCATCGCGGGCGGTGTGTGGCGGACACAGGGCCCAACGTCCCGCCCCCCTCGCCGGAAGGCACGTCACCCACGGCGCACCAGCAGCAGCCGCCAGGCGTCCGGCCCGCGGTCCAGGTAGTCGACGTCGAAGGCGCCGGGATCCCGTTGCTCGAGCTGTGCCAGCAGGGGCAGCGGGTCGTGCGGCGCCACCAGGACCAGGCCCGTGCCGGGTCGCACCGCGTCGAGGGCGCCGAAGATCGTCGCGTGCCGGATCGCGTGCGGCACCGTCCTGGCGTCGAGCTCGGGGTGCCCCGCGGCGTCGGCCTCGTGGCAGCCGCACGCGTGGCCGTCGCTGCCGCAGCCCGCCTCCTCCCGCACGCCGGTCGCCGCCGCCTCGCCCTCGTGGCCCTCGTGGCCCTCGTGGCCCTCGCCGCCGAGCAGCTCGTGCATGCCTCCCAGCAGCTCCGCGACCGACACGTCAGGGCTGGCGACGAGGAGCGGGAGGACCTGGTCGTTCTCCTTGGCAAGGTGCGACTCGAACAGCTCGCGCAGGGCGCGTGCGAGCGCGGCCGCCGCCACCGGTTCGGAGGTCGACCCCAATCCGTCCACCAGCCCGACGATCCGCTGGTGCTCGACCAGCATCGCCTCGACCAGCAGCCGGGCCTCACGCATCTCGCCGGCCGCCCGGTACATCGTCGACTCCTCGGCCAGCGCGTGCGGCACGAGCTCGTCACGGCACCACCGGACCAGGCCGAGGCGCGCCTCCTCGACGTCGTCGGGCCGGGCGGCCCGTGCCGCGGCGGCCAGCGACTCCGCCCGGAGTGCCAGCTCACCGGCCATCTGCGCGTGGTGCCGCTCCACCGCCTCGGCGGCTCGTGCGTCGGCCTCGCTGGTGGCGATCGTCAGGTGCTCGGTCATCGTCCCTCTCCTCGGTCGCGGGGGTCGGGGTACGACCCGCTTCGCCTTTTTACTACAATTTACTCCGTGGAAAATAATTGGCCCTCGCCGAGCTCCCTCGGACCGCGCCCCACGACGCCTCGTCGGCCGCTGTCGCCCTCGCGGTCGGCCATCCTCGAGCACCTGCGCGCCCAGCCGGAGCCCGTGACCCAGGCGGCCCTGGTGGGGATCACGGGCCTCCACACCAACACCGTGCGCGAGCACCTCGACGCCCTGGTCCGCGCGGGCCTCGCCCGTCGCCGACGCGCCGAGCCGAGCGGTCGGGGCAGGCCGGCCTGGCTCTACGACGCCACCACGGAGGAGTCCGCGAGCGAGTACGCCGGCCTCGCAGCCGCCCTGGCCGCCTCCATCGCCCGCACGAGTCGGGCTCCCGGGCAGGACGCCGCCGCGGCCGGCGAGGCCTGGGGACACGAGCTCGCCCGCGACCGTGCGGCGGAAGCCGGCGACACCGCCGTAGGGGCGGGCCGGGCCGTCCTCGCACTGCTGGACGACCTCGGCTTCGAGCCGCGCGAGGACCCCGGGACGCCGTCCCGGGTCCGCCTGACGCGCTGTCCGCTCCTCGCTGCGGCCCACCGCCACCCCGAGGTCGTGTGCGGGGTGCACCTCGGGCTCGTCCGGGGAGCGCTGCAGGAGCACGGCGCCGACCCCGCCGGCACCGAGCTCGTGCCCTTCGCGGAGCCGGGCGCCTGCCTGCTCGTCGTGCCGGCCCTCGACGAAGCCCTCGGCGAGGCCCCGTGATGGCGACCTCCGGCGCCCGCGGCTTCTGGCCCATGCGCGACCTCCCGGTCGTGGGCTGGCTGGCGGCGGCGGTCCTCGTCACCCTCGTCCACCCGTTCCTGCCGGCCCCGCGCTGGTTGCTCATCCACCTCGTGCTGCTCGGCGCGGCCACCCACGCGATCCTGGTGTGGAGCCGGTACTTCACCGACGCGCTCCTCCACGCCGCGCCCGACCCGTCCGACCGTGCCCGGCAGGACCGCCGCCTGGTCCTCCTCAACACGGGCGTCCTGGTCGTCGTCACGGGCGTCCTTGCCGCGTGGTGGCCGGCGACGCTCGCCGGAGCGGTGGCCGTGGCCGGCGCGGTCGGGTGGCACGGCGCCGCGCTGGCCCGGCGGCTGCGTTCCTCCCTGCCGTCCCGGTTCGGCCTCACCGTCCGCTACTACGTCGTCGCGGCGGCGCTCCTGCTCGCGGGGGTGGGCCTCGGCGCCGCGCTGGCCCGGGTGCAGGCCGACCCGTGGCACCTGCGCCTCGAGGTGGCGCACGCCTCGGTCAACCTCCTGGGCTGGATCGGGTTGACCGCGCTCGGGACGCTGGTCACCCTCTGGCCGACGATGCTCCGCACCCGCATCGGCCCCGGAGCCGAGCGGGCCGCCGCCCGCGCCCTGCCGGTGCTCGTCGGTGCGGTCGCGCTGGCGGCCGGCGGGAGCCTCGCCGGCCGGCTCGCCGTGGTGGCACTGGGGTACCTGCTCTACCTGGCAGGGATGGCCGTGCTGGCGCCGGCGCTGCTCTCGGCGGCGCGGGCCCGCCCGCCCCGCTCCTTCCCGGCCCTCTCGGTCGGCGCCGCCCTCGCCTGGCTGACCGGGTGCCTGGCGTCGCTGGCGGCCGGCCTCGCCTCGGCGCCGTCCTGGGAGGTCGCCGCCGACCGGTTCGCCTGGTTCACCCCCTTCCTCGCCGCCGGCTTCGGCGCACAGCTGCTGCTCGGCGCCCTGTCCTACCTCGTGCCGGTGGCGCTCGGCGGAGGTCCCGGCCCGGTGCGGACGGCCACGGCCGTCCTCGACCGCGGCGCCCCGTTCCGGGTGGTCGCCACGAACGGTGCGCTGCTGGTGTGCCTCCTGCCCGTCCCGCCGGTCGTGCGCGTCGCCGCGTCCGTCGTCGCCCTCGGGGGGTTGGCCTCGTTCCTGCCGCTCCTCGCGCTGGCGCTGCGCGCCTCGCGGGCGGTGAGGGCGGGGCGACGCGAGGCCCTCCCGGCCACCCCGGCCACGGTCCCGCGGGTCGGGCAGGGGGCTGCGGCGCTCGTGCTCGTGGTGCTCGCGACCGCCGGCGGCGCGGTCGTCGACCACGTCGGCCCGGCGTCGTTCCGCAGCGACCCGGTCGCCGCCGGGGTGACGCCGTCCGGCCGCACCACGGTGGTGGCGGTGGAGGCGCGTGACATGAGCTTCCACCCCGCCGCGGTCGACGTCCCCGCGGGCGACCGCCTCGTCATCGAGGTCACCAACACCGACGACGAGGACGTCCACGACCTGGTCCTCGACGACGGCAGCGAGACCGGCCGGCTCTCCCCCGGCGAGTCCGCGCGGCTGGACGCCGGCGTCGTCGGCCGGGACGTCTCCGGCTGGTGCTCGGTCGTCGGCCACCACCAGATGGGGATGGCCTTCGAGGTCCGGGCGGTCGGCGCCCCGGCGGAGGCGGCCCCCGTCCCTGCCGCGGACCACTCCCACCACGACGGCACCGGCGCCGACCTGACGGGCGTCCCCGGGGACGCGTTCCGCTACCACGGTCCCGCGCTGCCACCGGCTCCTCGCGGCCGCGTGCACCGACGCACGTTCCGCGTGCGCGACGTGGTGCGCGAGGTCGCCCCGGGCGTGACCCAGACGCTGTGGACGTTCGACGGCACCGCACCCGGACCCACCCTGCGCGGACGCGTGGGCGACCGGTTCGTGATCACGCTCGTCAACGACGGCACGGTGGCGCACTCGATCGACTTCCACGCCGGGGAGCGGGCTCCCGACGAGGTGATGCGCACGATCCCGCCGGGTGAGCGGCTCGTCTACCGCTTCACCGCACGCCGGGCCGGGATCTGGATGTACCACTGCTCGACGATGCCGATGTCGGCCCACATCGCCAACGGCCTGTTCGGCGCCGTGGTCATCGAGCCTCGGGACCTCGCGCCCGTCGACCGGTCCTTCCTGCTCGTGCAGTCCGAGGTGTACCTCGGTCCCGAGGGCGGCGAGGTCGACGCCGACAAGGTCGCGGCCGAGCAGCCGGACCTCGTGGTCTTCAACGGACACGCCGGTCAGTACGACCGCCGGCCGCTCCGGGTCCACCGCGGCGACCGGGTGCGGATCTGGGTGCTGGACGCGGGTCCCAACCGGGCGACGTCCTTCCACGTGGTGGGCGCACAGCTCGACGCCACGTACGCCGAGGGGGCGTGGCTGCTGCGGGGCGGCTCCGGTGGAGCCCAGAGCCTGGCCCTCGGACCGTCGCAGGGCGGGTTCGTCGAGCTGTCGCTGGACGAGCCCGGCGACTACCCGTTCGTCTCGCACGTGATGGTGGACGCCGAGCGCGGCGCCCACGGCATCCTCCGGGTCACCGACTGAGCCACGGCCGGGAGTCGCCGGGCGAGGCAGCCGGATCACTGCGTCACGGGTCGGGGTCACGGGACGGGGCCACGGGTCGGGGTCACCCGTTGCGCGGCGCGGAGCTTGTGTGTGGCTCCGGTGTCACCAGCCGACACCGAAGCCACACTCAAGCTGCCCGAGTGCCGAGCCGCCCGTGCCCAGAGACGGCAGCAGGGCCCCCACCCGGAGGTGGAGGCCCTGCTGGGAACTGCTGGTGGAGCGGGGGTGCTGGACTCAGAAGTCCATGCCGCCCATGCCGCCCATGTCGCCACCGCCGGGCATGGCCGGAGCCTTCTCCGGCTTGTCGGCCACGACGGCCTCGGTGGTGAGGAAGAGCGCCGCGATGGAGGCGGCGTTCTGCAGGGCGGAGCGGGTCACCTTGGCGGGGTCGATGATGCCCTCGGCGATCATGTCGACGTACTCGCCGGTGGCCGCGTTGAGGCCGTGGCCCGGGGTGAGGTTGCGGACCTTCTCCGAGATGACGCCACCCTCGAGACCGGCGTTGATCGCGATCTGCTTGAGCGGGGCCTCGATGGCGACCTTGACGATGTTGGCGCCGGTGGCCTCGTCGCCGGTGACGTCGAGCTTCTCGAAGGCCTGCAGGCCGGCCTGGACGAGGGCGACGCCACCGCCGGCGACGATGCCCTCCTCGACCGCGGCCTTGGCGTTGCGCACGGCGTCCTCGATGCGGTGCTTGCGCTCCTTGAGCTCGACCTCGGTGGCCGCGCCGACCTTGATCACCGCGACACCGCCGGCCAGCTTGGCCAGGCGCTCCTGCAGCTTCTCGCGGTCGTAGTCGGAGTCCGACTTCTCGATCTCGGCACGGATCTGGTTGACCCGGCCCTCGATCTGGCCCTGGTCGCCGGCACCCTCGACGATGGTGGTCTCGTCCTTGGTGATGACGACCTTGCGGGCCTGGCCGAGGAGCTCGATGCCGGCCGACTCGAGCTTGAGGCCGACCTCCTCGGAGATGACCTGGCCACCGGTGAGGATGGCGATGTCCTGGAGCATGGCCTTGCGGCGGTCACCGAAGCCGGGGGCCTTGACGGCGACCGACTTGAAGGTGCCCTTGATCTTGTTGACCACCAGGGTCGACAGCGCCTCGCCGTCGACGTCCTCGGCGATGATCAGCAGCGGCTTGCCGGACTGCATGACCTTCTCCAGCAGCGGGAGGAGGTCCTTGACCGTGGAGACCTTGGAGTTGGCGATGAGGATGTAGGGGTCCTCCAGCACCGCCTCCATGCGCTCGAGGTCGGTGGCGAAGTAGGCCGAGATGTAGCCCTTGTCGAACCGCATGCCCTCGGTCAGCTCGAGGTCGATGCCGAACGTGTTCGACTCCTCGACGGTGATGACGCCTTCCTTGCCGACCTTGTCCATCGCCTCGGCGATGGCGTCGCCGACGGTGGTGTCGCCACCGGCGGAGATGGTGGCCGTGGCCGCGATCTGCTCGCGGGTCTCGACCTCCTTGGCCATCGAGAGCAGCTGCTCGGAGACCGCGGAGACCGCGCTCTCGATGCCGCGCTTGAGGCCCATCGGGTTGGCGCCGGCCGCGACGTTGCGCAGGCCCTCGCGGACCATGGCCTGGGCCAGCACGGTGGCCGTCGTCGTGCCGTCACCGGCGACGTCGTCGGTCTTCTTGGCGACCTCCTTGACCAGCTCGGCGCCGATCTTCTCGTAGGGGTCCTCCAGCTCGATCTCCTTGGCGATCGAGACACCGTCGTTGGTGATCGTGGGGGCGCCCCACTTCTTCTCCAGGACGACGTTGCGGCCCTTCGGGCCGAGGGTCACCTTGACCGCGTCGGCGAGGGTGTTCATGCCCCGCTCGAGCCCGCGGCGGGCTTCCTCGTTGAAAGCAATCAGCTTGGCCATAACTCAGCGATTTCCTTCGTGATGAGTCTGTGGGTGGGGCGTCGGCGGGCTGCCCGCGACGGACGACCCGCACGGACCGACGGACCATTCCCGTCGGCGCACGAGCCTCAGCGTCACCGAAACCGAGTTGTCACTCTCCTGATGAGAGTGCCAGCCTCATGTTTAGCACTCGCCCCCGGAGAGTGCAAACGACTCAAGGGGCGACGAGGACGGTCGGTTGGTGGTCCACCGGGAAGTTCACCGACGCGGCGATGAAGCACGCCTCGCTCGCCTCCGCGTGGATGCGCGTGGCCACCTCGACCTGGGACCGGTCGGCGACGGTCACGACCGGGCGCAGGAGCACGCGGGTGAAGCGCCCGCCCACCCCGACCTGTGCCATGGTGCCGACGGGCGAGTCGGTGTACGCCGTCACGACGACGCCGTGCGTCACCGCCATGTGCAGGTAGGACAGCAGGTGGCACTGGGCCAGCGCGGCGACCAGCAGCTCCTCGGGGTTCCACCGCGAGGCGTCGCCGCGGAAGGTCGGGTCGGCCGATCCCTCGAGCGCGGGCTTCCCGGACGCGTGCAGCACCACGTCGCGGGCGTAGTCGCGGTAGCCGCTGGTGCCGGTGCCGCGGTTGCCGCGCCACTCCAGGTCGAGCGCGTAGGTGTGGTCCATCAGCGACCGTCCGGCGTGTCGAGCCGCGCGGCCACGAGGTCGGCGAAGGCGCCGGCGTTGGCGGGCAGCACGTCGAGGTAGAGCCCGGGCTCGGTGACCTCGAGCTCGCTCACGCACCACCGACCCTCGTGGTGCAGCAGGTCGACCCGTCCGTAGTCGAGCGGGCGACCGGTGAACCCGCCGGCCGCGACGATCGCCGCGGACGCCAGCTCGGCCAGCTCCGGGCTCAGCGCCACCGGGGCGGACTCGCCGCCGTAGTGCTCGTGCACGCGGATCTCGTCCTTCCCGGGGACCTTGTCGACCTGGGAGACCGCCACCCCGTCGAGGACGAAGACCGAGGTCTCGCCGACGGTGCGCACCGACTCGACGAGAGGTTGCGCGATCCAGGGGCCGCGGGCCGTCGGCAGCGCGGGGTGGTCCACGACGTCCTGCCCGAGGCGCTCGTCGTCCGGGTCGTCGACGACGATCACGCCGGCCCCGCCCGCGCCCACCCGCGGCTTGACGACGGTGCGGCCGAAGCGGCGTACGGCGTCCGCGAGACCGGCCCGGTCGTCCGCGGTGAGGGTGGGCACGACGGGCACCCCGGACAGGCGGGTCAGGTAGTCCTTGTCGACGTTCCAGGCGAAGACGTCGGCGCCGTTGAGGAGCCGGGACGGCTCAAGCGACCGGGCCCAGTCGAGGAACGCGGTCGGCCGTGCCATGTAGTCCCACGTGGACCGCACGGCGACGAGGTCGGCGGAGTCCCAGTCGACGGTGCCGTCGTCCCACACGGCCCACCGCGCATCGATCCCCCGCTCGGCGAGGGCGGCGTCGAGCGCCGGGGCTCCCGGCTCCCCCACAGGCCAGTCGGAGCTCGTGGCGAGGAGCACGGTCACGGCGCCTCCTCGGCGGTCTCCTCGAGGCTTGCCTCGGGGCTCGCCGCGGGGTTCGACGCCGCGGCCAGGGCGGGGTCGGGCGAGGACCCGTGGAAGTGCCCGGAGCTCGTGTCCTTGTTGGTGCCCTCGCGGTTGTCACCCTTCTCGATGACGACGAGGTTGTGGTAGCAGTGCACCGCCCGGACGTGGGTGTCGGTGTAGGTCGGCTCGTAGCCCTCGACGAGCAGCTCCTCGTGGTTGAGGCCGTCGACGAGGTCCTTGACCATGTCCATCGACGTCCCGCGGGCCCGCGGGTCGAGCTGGCCGCCCCACGCGGGCCAGTAGGACGTCTGGGTGTCCTCGATGCAGTAGATCGCACCGTCGGGCAGCAGCGGGAAGACGATGCCGAAGGTCGCGCGGACGTGCGCCGGAACGTGGCTGCCGTCGTCGACGACGACCATCGGGACGCCCTGCTCGGCGAAGATCCGGTGGAATACCTCCGGGTCGGTCTGGTCCCCCTGGTAGGTCACGATCGGGCCCTGGTCGATGAACGACTTGTCCTCGATGTCCAGGCCCACGATCCGCGCGCGGGGGAAGAACCAGCGCCACATCTTCAGCGACGCCCCGCTGCGCTTGCGCCGGGTGTAGCCGCCGACGCCGATCTCGAGCAGGGTGAACTCCCGGCGCCGCAGGTGCTCGAGGTGCCGCTCGTAGTGCGGGGTGTAGTGGTGCACGCCCCACTTGTCGGTGCCGAACTCCTCGGCGAGCTCGGTGAGGCTCATCGTCCGCAGCCGGCGCCGCCGCTCCCGACGCCGCTCCCGACGCCGCTGCTCCGGCGTCTGCTCCGGAGCGGGTACGACGACCTCGGTGGTGGCGCGGCGGCGGCGCACCGCCGAGACGACCCGGCGCGGGGAGAGGGAGACCACCCCGGCACCCTAACGACCGGATCAGCCGCCCAGGACGAGGGACAGCGCGATGGTCGCCATCACCACCGCGATCACCCCGTCGAGCACCCGCCACGCGGAGGGCCGGGCGAACAGCGGCGCGAGCCGGCGCGCGCCGTACCCGAGGCCGAAGAACCACACCACGCTGCCCGCGGTCGCCCCGAGGGCGAAGACCCAGCGGCCGTCGGGGCCGTGCTGGTTGGCGATGGAGCCGAGCAGCAGGACGGTGTCGAGGTAGACGTGCGGGTTGAGGAAGGTCAGCGCCGCCGCGGTGAGGACCACGGGCCGCAGGCCCACCGGCGCTCCGCCGGTCGCGGCGTGGAGCTCACCCGGACGCGCGGCACGGCGCAGCGCCAGCACGGCGTACCCCAGGAGGAACGCCGCGCCCGCCCAGCGCACGAGGTCGAGCACGACGGGCGCCCGCTCCACGAGCGTGCCGATGCCCGTCACCCCCGCCAGGATCAGCGCGGCGTCGGCGACCGAGCACAGCAGCGCCACCGCCATGACGTGCTCGCGCCGGATCCCCTGACGCAGCACGAAGGCGTTCTGCGCGCCGATGGCGACGATCAGGGAGAGGCCGGTGCCGAGGCCGGCCAGGGCGGTGGCGATCACGCGTCGAGGCTAGGTGTCCCACGAGATGCAATCCAGCGAAAGTAATTGCGTACTGCTTAGCATCGCTTCATGTACGACCGAGCCCAGCTGGCCGCCCTCTCCGCCGTCGTCGACACGGGGTCGTTCGAGTCCGCCGCCCGCGAGCTGCACCTGACGCCGTCGGCGGTCTCCCAACGCGTGCGGTCGCTGGAGAACGTCACGGGCGCCGTGCTCGTACGTCGTACGCGCCCGTGCGTCGCCACCAGCGCCGGGGAGCACCTCGTGCGGCTGGCCCGCCAGGTCGCCGAGCTCGAGGCCGACACCGAGGCAGTGCTGCACCAGCGCGGCACGCACGCGACCCTCCCCCTCGCCGCCAACGCCGACTCGGTCTCGACCTGGTTCGTCGAGGCGCTGCGGGTCGCGGGCGCCGAGGCCGGCACGGCGTTCGACGTCCGGGTCGACGACGAGAACCACACCGCCGCGCTGCTGCGGGCCGGCGCCGTGATGGCAGCGGTCACCACGGCCGGGGAGGCGGTGCAGGGCTGCCGGTCGGTGCCGATCGGCGCGCTGCGCTACCGCGCGGTCGCGGCGCCGGGGCTCGGCATCACCGACACCCGCAGCCTGGCCGCCGCGCCCCGGGCACGGTTCCACGCCTCCGACGAGATCCCGGCCCGGCTCGTGGCGAAGGCGACGACCCGCGCCCTGACCGGCGCCGTCCACACGGTGAGCGCCGGGGACGGCTACCTGGCCGCCATCCGGGCCGGACTGGGCTGGGGCGCGATCCCCGAGCTGCTCGCCGCCGAGCACCTGGCCAGCGGCGCGCTGGTGGAGGTCGCCGGGGGACGGCACCTCGACGTGCCGCTGCACTGGCAGCACTGGCGGATCGCCTCCGCTCCCCTCACGACCCTGACCGAGGCCGTCGTGGCCACCGCGCGCACCCACCTGGTGCGTCAGCGACGGCGCTGACGCCACGCCGGCGTTCCGGACCACGACCCCGGGTCGGTCTGGTTTAATTGTAGTAACTTGCTCGACTTTAGTGATCCGCCGCCGTCGGGCCGGCACGAACGAGACCCGGGAGGGGCCATGCAGGTCGTCGTCGTCGAGGTGCCCGAGCGGGGCAACCGTGCACACCTGGTCCACGACGGGGCGAGCGCCCTGGTCGTCGACCCGCCGCGGGACTGGCGCCCGCTCGAGCTCGCCGCCGAGGAGGCGGGCGTCCGGATCGTCGCCGTGGCCGACACCCACGTGCACAACGACTACGTCTCCGGCGCCCCGGGGCTGGCGCGGCGGCACGGCGCGGACTACTGGCTCTCCGCCGACGAGCGCGTCACGGTGGACCGCACCGGGGTCCGCGGGGGCGACATCCTCGGCGTCGGCGACCTCGTCGTGCAGGTCCTGTCCACGCCGGGCCACACCCTCCACCACCAGTCCTTCCTCGTGACCGACCCCGAGTCGGGCGCCCGCTCCGTGCTCTCGGGAGGCAGCCTCCTGCACGGCACCGTCGGCCGCACCGACCTCGTCGACCCGCTCCTGAGCCGGATGATGGGCCGCGCCCAGTGGGAGAGTGCCCGCCAGCTCGGCGCCCTCGACGACGAGGTCGCCCTGCACCCCACGCACGGCTTCGGCAGCCTCTGCGCAGCGACGTCCGCCACCGACGCCGTCCACGGCACCGTCGGCGACGAGCGCGCGGTCAACCCCGTCCTGTGGACGCCCCGCGACGCCTGGGTCGAGGCGCTGGTCGCCGGGTTCGGCCCCGTCCCGCGCTACTACCGCCACATGTCCGCCCTCAACCGGGCGGGCGCCGGGGCGACGCCCGTCCTCGCGCCGGCGGAGATCGACGAGGACGAGGTGCACGCCGCCGTGCGGGCCGGCTCCTGGGTGCTCGACCTCCGCCGCCGGCACGCGTTCGCCCGAGCCCACCTCACCGGCTCGGTGAACATCGAGGACTGCCCGCAGCTCGCGACGTACGCCGGGTGGCTGGTGCCGTGGGGCGCCGACGTCGTCCTGGTCAGCGTCTCCCCCGACGACCTGGCGGCCGGCGTCCACGACCTCGCGCAGATCGGCATTGCGGTGCGGGCCACCCACCTGCTGGGCCCGGTGGGCACGTGGGCGGACAGCACGGACTACCGCGTCGCCGACTGGGCGACGTACTCCCGGGTCGCCCGGCAGCCACATCCCCGCAGCGTGACGCTGGACGTCCGGCTGGACGCGGAGTACCACGCGTCCCACCTGCCCGACTCGCTGCACGTCCCGCTGCACGACCTGGAGGCCGCCATCCCGCGCCTGCCCGCCGGTCAGGTCTGGGTGCACTGCCGCAGCGGCTTCCGCGCCGCCATCGCGGCCAGCCTGCTGGCCCGCCGCGGTCGCGACGTCGTACTGGTCACCGACGACTGGGAGCAGATCGCCTCGACCGGCCTCGCCACGGTCGCCGGACGACCGGCGGCCTGATCACGCACGACGTACGGTGGCAGGGACGACCTGTCCACCGACTCCGCCGGAGCCCGGCCACCGGTCGAGAAGGCGGTCGCCATGACGACGCCCACTCCCTCCGCTCCCGCTGCCAACGGCGGCTCGGGGCGACCTCCGCCCCGGCTCCGGCTCGTGACCCCTGCCGGGGACGACCGGCTCGACGGGGGCTGGTGGCCACGCAGCCGTGACCTCGCCGTCGAGGTCGCCGACCTCCTCGACCACTTCCCGGCGCACCTCGGCCGGGTCACCTCAGTCCTGTGCTCCCCGCCGGACTGGGACCGAGTCGTCCACCACGTCCAGGCGACCGGCCGTCGGGTCGAGACCGGTCTCCTCCCCCACGCCGACTCGCACCGCGTCGACCTCCGGACCGCCGACGGCACCACGGTGCGCCTTCTCGTCGTGCCTCCGACCTTCGGCGACGCCGACGGCGAGGAGGCGCTCCTCGCCGCCTCCACCCCCGGCAACGCGCACTCGGCCGGCGACCTGCTGGACGCCGTCACCGATGCCGACGACGTCGACCCGAGCGGCCACTGGCGCATTGACGGGGGTGCCGGATGGGGCGCCGACCCCGCCAGCGTGCCGCGACCCGGGTGAGCGGCGCTATCCCTGCACCCGGTCCGGTGCGTGGTGCCCGAACGGCACCGCGTCCGCGTGGCCGAGCGCGGCGAGCACCGAGGGCAGCATCGCCGCCGCGGTCCGCTTGTAGCCGTGCGTGCTGGGGTGGAACCGGTCCAGGCTGAACATCTCGTCGGGGTTGGTGATGAAGAAGGGCCCCACGACGTGGGCCAGCGACACCACCCGGGCCCCGGCGGCCAGGGCGGCCTCGCGCTGGGCCGCCGCCAGCTGGCGTGAGGCGCGGGACCCGAGCGAGCGCAACGGCTGCGGCACCGGCCGCAGGGCACCGAGGTCGGGACAGGTGCCGACCACCACCGGAGTCCCCCGCTCCCCCAGAGCGGTGATCGCCTCGGTGAGGTGCCGCACGGAGTCGGCGGTCGGGACCCGGTGCGTCACGTCGTTCCCGCCCACCACGACGACCGCGACGTCCGCCCGGTAGTCCGCGGGCAGGTCCGCCACCTGGCCGGCCAGTTCCGAGCTCTCGGACCCCACCCGGGCGGCGGTGCGTAGACGGACCGCGCGGCCGGTGCGCTTGGCCACCCGGCGGGCAAGTCCGCCGCCCAGCGTGTGCTTGGCCGCGTCCGCCCCCAGCCCGGCGGCGATCGAGTCGCCGAGGACGAGCAGATCGACCGGGTCGCCGTACCGCTTCTTCCACACCTTGTCGGCGTCCGGCGGGACCTCGCCGAGCGGGTGGTGGTTGATCCGGGACCGTGCGAGCGCCGCCTGCCGGGCCAGCAGCCCCCGGGCGCCGTACGACGCTGCGCCGGCGATCGCACCCAGCGCGCCGGCGCCCACTCCCAGCCGTGCCCAGCTGCTCGCCTGCCCCCTCGGCGCTCTCGTCGACGTCATGGCCGCTTTTAACCAGACGATCCCGAACGGCCGGACAACACGCATCGAGGAGGAACCGTCGTACGGGCATCGGGTACTGGTCCGGTCGGACGACTGGACCGGGACTTCGTACTCATGCGGCAACACCGTCCCGGCGGCCATGCTGGGCCCATGACCACCTCGACCCCGCGCAGGGACCCGCACGAGGGGCTGCGGGACGCGACCGCTCCCCAGCTCGCCTGGCTGCACCGCGAGCTCGCCGACTGGCAGTCGGCCGGCATCCTCGACGCCGACCAGGCCGCCGCCATCGCCGGTCGCTACCGGACCGTCGCGCAGACCCGCCGCTTCTCGCTGGGGCGCCTGCTCCTGGCCTTGGGCGCCCTCTTCGTCGGCGTCGGCCTGATCTGGCTGGTGGCCGCCAACCTCGACCAGCTGCCCCCGCTGCTCCGCTTCGCCGTGGTGGCCGCGTTCTGGCTGGCCTTCCTCGTCGGCGGCGAGCTCGCCGAGCCGCGGCTCACCCCGGGGGTGCTGGGGGCTCTGCGGCTGCTGGCCGCCCTGACCTTCGGGGCCACGATCTTCCAGGCTGCCCAGTCGATGCAGGTGCCGGCCTACGAGCCGGTGCTGCTCGGGCTCTGGTCGGCCGGCACGCTGGTCCACGCCTACCTGACCCGATCCGCGATGCCGCTGCTCGTGGGCATCGGCACCGGACTGGTGTGGTGGATCTGGCAGCCACTCGCGGGCTCGGCCAGCGGGGCCGGTGCCGTGCTGGCGCTGGGCACCGCGGCGGTCCTGGCGGTCTCCCTCGCCGTCGTCCAGGACCGCGGCGGCATGGAGGCGTTCGCCTTCGCCTGGCGCACCATCGGGTGTGCCCTGGCGCTGGTCGCGCTGTTCGCGGCGGCGATCCCCTACACCACCACCGACGGCTTCGAGTGGAACCTGTGGCTCGTCCTCGACCTGGTCGCGGCCGGCGTCGCCGCCGCGGTCGCCCTCGCCGTTGCCCGGGGCACCGCCCGCTGGGAGCCCCTCGGCGCCCTCGCCGTGCTGGGCTTCTCCGTGCTGATGGTCCTGTGGGACACCGGGACCGACACGTCCTCGGTCGACGCCGCCGACTGGGCGCACGCGGCCATCGGCGTCGCGGCGTACGTCGTGGTCGCCGTCGGCCTCGCCGCCCTCGGCACCCTGCGCGACAACCCCGCCCTGACCGCGATCGCGATGGTCGCGCTCGTCGTGTTCACGACCTTCCAGAGCTTCGCGGTCTTCGCCGCGATCATCCAGGGCGCCTGGCTCTTCGTCGTCCTGGGCCTGGTGTTCATCGGCACGGGCGTGCTCTTCGACCGGGCCCGCCGCGAGATCTCGGCCAACCTCGAAGGGAGCTCGTCATGAACCGCGTGCTCACCGTGGGCATCGTCGTCGCCGTGCAGGCGGCCCTGGTCGTCGTCGGCGTCGCCCCGCAGGTCTCCGCGCGCCTCACCGGCGAGACCCACACCTTCCGGGTCGAGCTGGTGGACCCCATCGACCCGTTCCGCGGCGCCTACGTCACCCTGGGCTACCCCGACCTGCGCCACGACGGCTCGTCGTTCGGGCAGCCCGGGCAGGGGGCCATGGACGACGGGGAGAGCGGCGCCGTCTACATCACGCTCGCCGAGGAGGGCGGGCACAGCGTGGCCCGGGACTACCTCCGCGAGCGCCCCGACTCCGGGACCTACCTCGCCTGTGACGACTCCGGCTGGGAGATCCGCTGCGGCATCGAGAGCTGGTTCCTCCCCCAGGACGAGGCCGCCGAGATGGAGCGGGTGCTCCGGGACGGCGCGGTCGCCGAGGTGAAGATCGACTCCCGCGGCAACGCCGCGCTCATGGACGTCCGCGCCGAGTAGCGCGGCTCATCGCACGGGGACCCGCCGTACGCCTCCGGCCCGGCTCAGCCGCCGGCGACCGCCGGGATCACCGAGACCTGGGTGCCGTCGGGCGTCGCGGTGTCGAGGTGGTCGAGGAAGCGCACGTCGTCGTTGTCGACGTAGACGTTGACGAAGCGGCGCAGGCTGCCGGCCTCGTCGAGGATGCGGCCCTTGATCCCGGCGTAGTTGCTGTCGAGGTCGTCGAGGACCTCGGCGAGCGTCGCGCCGGAGGCGCTCACCTCGGACTCACCGCCGGTGTAGGTGCGCAGGATGGTGGGGATGCGGACGGAAACGCTCACGGATGTCTCTCCTGGACGAGTCAGACGGAGGGGTCAGACGATGCCGGCGGCGGTGAAGGCACCGTACGACGGGGCGATGGTCGCGCGCGGGCCGACGTGGTCGGAGACGGCGTCGAGGGTCTTGAGCCCCATCCCGGTGTTGATGACGACGGTCTCCAGGGTCGGGTCGAGCTCGCCGCTCTCGACGAGCTTCTTGAGCACGCCGACCGTGGTGCCGCCGGCGGTCTCGGTGAAGATGCCCTCCGTGCGGGCAAGCAGCAGGATGCCCTCGCGCACCTCGTCGTCGCTGATGTCCTCCACGGCCCCGCCGGTCTCGCGGCAGATGTCGAGCACATAGATGCCGTCGGCCGGGTTGCCGATCGCCAGGCTCTTGGCGATGGTGTCGGGCTTGACCGGGCGGATCGCGTCGACACCGGCCTTGTAGGCGACCGAGACGGGCGAGCAGCCGGTGGCCTGCGCGCCGTACACCTTGTAGGGCTTGTCCTCGACGAGGCCGAGGCGGATCAGCTCGCCGAACGCCTTGTGCACCTTGGTGAGCTGGGAGCCGGACGCGACCGGGATGACGATCTGGTCCGGGAGCCGCCAGCCGAGCTGCTCGGCGATCTCGTACCCCAGGGTCTTGGAGCCCTCGGCGTAGAACGGCCGCACGTTGACGTTGACGAACGCCCAGCCCTCCTCCTCGCCGGCGATCTCCGAGGCGAGCTTGTTGACGTCGTCGTAGTTGCCGTTCACCGCGACGAGGTTCTCGGTGTAGACCGCCGAGTTGACCTGCTTGGGCTTCTCGAGGTTGCTCGGGATGAAGACGACGGTCTTGATGCCGGCCCGGGCGCCGGCAGCGGCGACGGCGTTGGCCAGGTTGCCGGTCGAGGGGCAGGCGAAGACCTTGGCGTCGAGCTCGCGGGCCGCGCTCAGGGCGCAGGCGACGACGCGGTCCTTGAAGGAGTTGGTGGGGTTGGTCGAGTCGTCCTTGACCCACAGGTTGTCGATGCCGAGCTCGCGACCGAGGTTGTGGGCCTTGAGCAGCCGGGTGAAGCCGGGCTCGGTGTTGGGGCTCTGCTCGATGTCGGCGGGCACGGGCAGCAGCGCCTTGTAGCGCCAGATGTTGCGGGGCCCGGCGGCGATCTCCTCGCGGGTGACGGCCGGGAAGTCGTAGGAGACCTCGAGGGGTCCGAAGCACTCCGGACAGGCGTAGAAGGGACCGAGGTCGACCTCGTGGCCGCACTCGCGGCAGGCCAGGGCCCGGGCGTTGCCGAAGGCTCCGTCGCGAAGGGCGGTGCCGGTCGTGGCGGTGTTCTCTGCAACAGCAGTCATGACTACTCCTCCTTCTCATCTACCCCGGGCGACTTTCGCTGCGGGACGGAATTGGCACCGTTTCCACGACTTCTCGCAGGCGAGAAGGAGGTTCGTGGCGGTTGCCGGGACGTCGTCGGGCCGTTCCCTCAGTCCCTCGTGATGAGGGCTCAAGCCTAGGCAGGTCGTCTCAGCATGTGCACATCGAGTCCACATGCTGGCGACGCGGGCACGCCGGGACACCGGAGCGCCCCTTGGTGTGCCCGGGGAGCCTGCTCAGGGAAGTCTGGAAGGCCGCTCAGGAGGCGGTGGCGTCGGCGGTCAGCCCGCGCAGCAGCTCCAGGACGCCGTCCGGACCCGGTACGACGACGTCGGCCAGCGGGACCAGGGCCGTCTGCTCCTCGGAGGCGGCGGCGACGAGCAGCGTCGGCATGCCGGTCTCGCGGAGCGCGGCGACGGCCTCGAAGGCCTCGACGTCGCCCAGGTCGTCACCGGCGAAGAGGACACCGCCGGCGGACTGCTCCTCCACCAACGTGCGCACGGCGTCCCCCTTGTGCATCCCGTCCGAGCGGACCTCGATCACGTTGCGGCCCGGCTCGACGATGAGACCGTGCTGGGCGGCGAGCTCGCGCATCGCGGGGAGCAGCCGCTCGAAGGCGCCGGTAGCGTCGGCGAGGCGGCGCGTGTGCACGGCGACGGCCAGCCCCTTCTCCTCCACGTGGGCCTCCGCGGCGTCGGCACGTCGCAACAGGGCGGGGAGCTCGCGCTCGAAGGTGGAGAGTCCCTGCGGGGGACGCGGCGAGATCACCCGCCGGCTCGTGGACGACCAGCGCTCGTTGCCGTACTGGCCGAAGATGAACAGCTGCTTGCCGTGGTCGCCGATCGCGTCGCCGATCTCGTCGAGGCCGCCGAGCGCCAGCGCCTGGCGGGCCGGCCGGCCGGTGACGACCGCGATGGCACGGACGACGTCGCCGAGCGCCACGAGCACCTCGGCGGCGTCCTCGTGGATGTGGGCCTCGCTCGGCTCGTCCACGATGGGTGAGAGCACGCCGTCGAAGTCGAGCCCGACCACCACCTGGTCGGCGGCGGCGACCAGGGCGTCGTAGCGCTCGCGCGCCTCGGGAGAGGTGAACTCCATGTCGGTCAGCCAACCACGACCGGTTGAACGGTGGACAACCAGCCCGGTCCCTCCGGGTGGCTGCGGATCCCGTTCAGCGCCTCAGGCC
This sequence comes from Nocardioides sediminis, assembly GCF_003047295.1. Classification (GTDB taxonomy): domain Bacteria; phylum Actinomycetota; class Actinomycetes; order Propionibacteriales; family Nocardioidaceae; genus Nocardioides; species Nocardioides sediminis. The sequence continues at coordinate 43,877 of NZ_PZYZ01000002.1, read as the reverse complement.
GCGTCGGCGGTCAGGACGATCGTCAGCCGGTCCATCTTCATCGGGTCGACGGCCGGCATGGTCCGCTGGATGCCCAGGTCGAGGGCCAGCAGCTTGGCCGCGGCCCGGAGCCGGGGCGGGTAGTAGACGGTGGAGGCCGGGATGGAGCCCATCCAGTTGTCCTCGCCCACGACCTGCCAGCCCACCTGCGTGGCCTTGGCGGCGGTGCCGGCGGCCAAACCGGGGATGCCGGAGTTGTTGAAGACCTCGACGTAGACCTCACCGCGCTTGACCTGCGGCTTCGGCTTCTTGGTCGGGGCCGGGGTCGTCGGCACCACGGGCTCGGGGGTCGGCGTCTCGGTGACCGCGGGGGCGGACGCGGTGGTGATGCGCCGCTCGGTCGGCTCGTCGTCGGCGGTGGCGACGAACGCGAATCCGGCCATGGCCACGGCGATGATGCTGAGCATCACCACCGGCGAGGGGAACGCCACGCCACGCTCGTCGCGGTGCGGGCGCAGCAGGGGGTCACGGCGCCGGGAACGGAGGGACCGGAACGGGGAAGAGGCGGTCATGGGTCTCCTCAGACCTCGAAGCCGAGGCGACGGGCCGAGCGCTGGCGCTGGCGCGAGGCCCGGAGGCGGCGCAGCCGGCGGACCAGCAGCGGGTCGGCCTCCAGCGCCTCGGGACGGTCGATGAGGGCGTTGAGCACCTGGTAGTAGCGGGTCGAGGACATGTCGAACTTCTCCCGCACCGCCTGCTCCTTGGCCCCGGCGTACTTCCACCAGTGGCGCTCGAACTCGAGGATCTCGCTGTCGCGGCGGGACAGGCCCGGCGCGTCGGCCTCGTGACCCGGCTCGTGCGCACCGGAGTGCTGGACGGCGTCGGCCATGTCGGTCTCCCCTTCGAAGAACTGGTGTGGCACCACTGTAGGCGAGGAACCACAACGATGTCATTCGCCCTCGGCGAGTCGCGGAGGCTTCTCGCGAGAGGGTGCAGTAACGACCCCCCGCAGGGGTGCTGCGCGGCTCGCTAGGGTGATCCACGTGACTTCTCCCGGCCGCGCCGACCTCGTGATCGTCGCCAACAGGCTCCCCGTCGACCGCGTCACCAACCCCGACGGCAGCAACGACTGGCGACGCTCCCCCGGCGGACTGGTGTCGGCCCTCGAGCCGGTGATGCGGGCCAACGACGGCGCGTGGATCGGGTGGCCCGGCGCCCCCGACGACGACCTCGAGCCGTTCGTCGAGGACGGGCTCCAGCTCGTGCCGGTGCACCTGAGCGCGCAGGAGGTCGAGGAGTTCTACGAGGGCTTCTCCAACGGGACCCTGTGGCCGCTCTACCACGACGTCGTGGCCAAGCCGGAGTTCCACCGCGAGTGGTGGGACTCCTACGTCACGGTCAACCGCCGGTTCGCCGAGAAGAGCGCCGAGTTCGCCGCGGAGGGCGCCACCGTGTGGGTGCAGGACTACCAGCTCCAGCTGGTGCCGCAGATGCTGCGCGACCTGCGTCCCGACCTGCGCATCGGGTTCTACCTCCACATCCCCTTCCCCCCGGCCGAGCTGTTCAGCCAGCTGCCCTGGCGGCGCCAGATCCTGGAGGGCCTGCTCGGCGCCGACCTGATCGGCTTCCAGCTCGCCGGCGGCGCCGGCAACTTCGTGCGGCTCGTCCGTCACCGTGTGGGCCACAAGACGCACCGCGACCTCGTCTACCTTCCCGACGGCCGCACGGTGAAGGCCGCGGCCTTCCCGATCTCTATCGACTCCGCCGGCTTCGAGGAGCTCGCCCGCTCCGAGGGTGTCCAGGAGCGCGCCAAGGAGATCCGCGAGGCCCTCGGCAGCCCCCGCACCGTGTTCCTGGGCGTGGACCGCCTCGACTACACCAAGGGGATCTTCGCGCGGCTGCGCGCCTTCGGCGAGCTCATCGACGAGGGCGAGCTCGACGTCGAGGACGCCGTCTTCGTGCAGGTCGCCACCCCCTCGCGCGAGCGGGTGGAGCAGTACCGCATCCTTCGTGACGAGATCGACCGGCTCGTGGGCCGCATCAACGGCGACCTGGGCGAGATCGGGCGCCCGGCCATCCACTACATGCACTCCTCCTACCCCCGCGAGGAGATGGCGGCGCTCTACCGGGCCGCCGACGTCATGGTCGTCACCCCCTTCCGCGACGGCATGAACCTCGTCGCCAAGGAGTACGTCGCGTGCCGCTACGAGGACGACGGCGCCCTGGTGCTCTCGGAGTTCGCCGGGGCCGCCGACGAGCTGCGCCAGGCGTGGCTGGTCAACCCCTACGACATCAACGGCATCAAGCAGGCGCTCCTCGACGCCTCCCGGGCTGAGCCGCGCGAGACGACCCGTCGGATGCGGGCCATGCGCAAGACCGTGGTCGAGCGGAACGTCTCCGCCTGGGCCGGGAAGTTCCTCGACGAGCTCGCCACCGGGCAGCACGAGCACGACAAGACGGTGCGTCCCGCCCGCAAGAGCTGAGCGTCGTACGCCGTCCGCACCGGCCGTGCGGGCCGGTCATCGGGTGGTCGGACGCGGCTCCGGCGACTCGCCCTGCGCGGTCATGACCTCCTCGATCGCGGCCCGCAGGTCGGGCCCGAGGTCGCCCCAGTCGTCCTCGTAGCCGTAGACGTCGTGGAGCGGCTCGGTCGAGCGGTGGCCAGTGAGGATGTCGACGTCCCACGGCGTGATGAGACCGGGGTGCACGACGCCGACGGCCTCGGAGACCTTGATCAGGTCCCGCCGCACGGAGCGGATGTAGTTGGCGGCGCGGACGCTCTTGAGCTCGACGTCGAGGCCGAACGTGTAGCGCGGGTTCTGGGTCGCGATCCCCACCGGGCAGTGGTCGGTGTGGCACTTCTGGGCCTGGATGCACCCGATGGACAGCATCGCCTCGCGCCCGACGTTGATCATGTCGACACCGAGGGCGAAGGCCACCACCGCGTTCTCCGGGATGCCGAGCTTGCCGGCGCCGATGAAGGTCACGTCGTCGGTCAGCCCCGCGGCGGCGAAGCGCTTGTAGACCTCCGAGAAGCCGATGCGGAACGGGTAGGCGACCGAGTCCGCGAAGAGCATCGGCGCCGCGCCGGTACCACCCTCCCCGCCGTCGATGTTGACGAAGTCGACGCCCCGGCCACCGCCGGCCATCTCCTCGACCAGCTGGTCCCACAGCGTCATGTTGCCGACGGCGGACTTGATGCCGACCGGCAGCCCGGTGGCGTCGGCCACCGTCTCCACGAAGTCCAGCATCGAGTCCACGTCGTGGAAGACCTGGTGCCTGCTGGGCGACGCGCAGTCCTTGCCCTCGGGGATGCCGCGGATCGCCGCGATCTCGGCGTTGACCTTCTCCCCAGGCAGCATCCCGCCGAGTCCCGGCTTGGCCCCCTGGGAGAGCTTGATCTCCACGGCACGCACCGGTGCGGACTGCACCAGGTCGACGAGGCGCTGCAGGTCGAACCGGCCGTGCTCGTCGCGGCAGCCGAAGTAGGCGGTGCCGATCTGGAAGACGAGGTCGCCGCCGTTGCGGTGGTAGGGCGACAGCGCGCCCTCCCCCGTGTTCTGCAGGCACCCCGCCATCGCCGCGCCGGTGTTGAGCGCCTCGATGGCCTTGCCCGACAGGGAGCCGAAGCTCATCCCGGAGATGTTGACGACCGAGCCCGGCCGGAAGGCGTGCCGGCGACCGCGGGCCGCCCCCATCACCTTGGCGCTGGGCAGCGTGATGGCGTCGTCGGCGTGGGGCGGCGTCGCCGCACCCGGGCCCATGAACGTGCGGTGCTTGATGACCGGGTAGCCCTCCACCCGCTCCATGTCGTTGTCGGTGCCGAACCCGAAGTAGTTGTTCTCCAGCTTGGAGCTGGCGTAGATCCACCGCCGTTGGTCGCGACTGAAGGGTCTCTCCTCGTCGTTGCTGGTGACGATGTACTGCCGCAGCTCCGGGCCGAAGCGCTCCAGGAAGAAGCGCAGGTGCCCGGCCACCGGGAAGTTGCGGATGATCGCGTGCTGACGCTGCGTGACGTCGTGGGCCACCGTCCCGGCGAGGGCGGCCGCACCCAGGGCGGCGAGGTTCCACTTCATGGCTCGTGTCTAGCGTCGCGGCCGTCCGCCCACAACCTCCCCCGGGGCGGCGTACCCGCGTATCTTTCGCCCATGGACCTCCTCCCTCCGAAGCCGGACCAGCTGGTCGCGGCGGCGGGCAACGTCGCGCACAAGGTGCTGTACGGCGGCCTGGCCGACCTGCGTCCGATGCCCCGGACCCTCATCGACGACGGAGAGCTGCGCGAGGTCTACCACTACCGACCCGCCGGGACCGTCCACGAGTCCGGCGACCCGGTGCTCCTCGTGACCCCGCTCGCCGCGCCCGCGATCTGCTACGACCTGCGTCGCGGCTGCTCGCTGGTGGAGCACTTCGTCGCCCTGGGCCGGCGGACCTACCTGGTCGAGTACGGCCAGGTGTCGTTCCGCAACCGCAACCTCGGGATGGAGCACTGGGTCGACGAGGTCCTCCCCACCGCCATCCGAGAGGTGTCGGCGCACGCGGGCGGCCGGCCCGTGCACGTGGTGGGCTGGAGCCTGGGCGGGATCTTCACCATGCTCACGGCGGCCGACCGGCCCGACCTGCCGATCGCGTCGCTGACGGTCGTGGGTTCGCCGGTCGACGTCAAGAAGGTGCCGCTGGTGGCGCCGGTGCGGCCGCTCCTCAACCTCAGTGCCGGGCGGGGCCTGCTCACCCGCGGCTACCGGGCGCTGGGCGGGATCCCGCAGCCGCTGGTCAACTGGGCGTTCACCGCCGCGTCGGTCCAGAAGGTGGTCACCAAGCCGGTGGCCGTGCTCACCCACCTCGACGACACCGACTACCTCGCCCAGCTCGAGGCGGTCGACCGCTTCATGGACAACATGATCGCCTACCCCGGCCGGACGTTCGGGCAGCTCTACCACCGCTTCGTCAAGGGCAACTCGCTGGCCGCCGGGGCGATGGAGATCGGCGACCGGACCATCGAGCTGTCGGCCATCACCGCGCCGGTGCTGGTCTTCGCTGGCGCCACCGACGGCATCGCTCCGGTCGGTGCCGTCCGTCCGGTGATCGACCTCCTCACCCACGCGCGCGAGGCGCGCTTCGAGATCGTCCCCGGCGGCCACCTCGGCATGCTCACGGGTCGCGCCGCGCGCGGCAGCACCTGGCGCGTCATGGACGAGTGGATCGAGCAGTGGTCCAGCCCCGACGCTCCCCCGGCACGCGCCGCCCGGAAGAAGGCGTCGGCGAAGAAGGCGTCGGCGAAGAAGGCGACGGCCACGAAGGCGACGGCCACGAAGGCGGCGAAGAAGCCGCCCGCCGTACGCAAGACCACGACGCGGAGGCCGGCTCCGAAGGAGGCGTCCCCCTCCGCCGACACCATCGGCTCGAACCCGACCCGCCGCTACGGGTCGGGAGGGTCCCGCGCCCTCGGCGGCTGAGGGACCGTCCGGAATCACCGGCCCGCTAGCGTCGAGGCATGAGCACCCTGCAGGGACTGGTGGACCGGGGCCTCGTGGCCGACGACTGGGCCCAGGCCCTGGCCCCGGTGGAGGCCCGGATCGAGGCGATGGGCCGCTTCCTGCGCGAGGAGATCGCCGCGGGGCGCAGCTACCTGCCGCACGGCGACCACGTGCTCCGCGCGTTCCAGCGCCCGCTGGCCGACGTGCGTGTGCTGGTCGTCGGCCAGGACCCCTACCCGACGCCCGGCCACCCGATCGGGCTCTCCTTCGCCGTGGCGCCCGAGGTCCGGCCGGTGCCGCGCTCGCTGGCCAACATCTTCACCGAGCTGCAGGCCGACCTGGGCATCGCCCCCGCGTCGCACGGCGACCTGACGGCGTGGGCCGACCAGGGCGTGATGCTGCTCAACCGCGTGCTCACGGTGGCGCCCGGACAGGCCGCGTCGCACCGCGGCCGCGGCTGGGAGGAGGTCACCGAGCGGGCGATCCACGTGCTCGCCGCGCGCGGCGGACCGCTGGCCGCGATCCTGTGGGGACGCGACGCCCAGTCGCTCAAGCCGATGCTGGGGTCGGTCCCGTGGGTCGAGTCTCCCCACCCCTCACCGCTCTCGGCCTCCCGCGGCTTCTTCGGGTCGCGGCCGTTCTCCCGGGTCGACCGGCAGCTCGTGGAACAGGGTGGGTCCCCCGTCGACTGGCGACTTCCAAGTATTTGAAAGTTGAACTACTATGGCTGACATGACCACCCGGATGCCCGCGCTCTACATCGGCCACGGAGCTCCCCCGCTCCTCGACGACCCGACGTGGTCGGGCCAGCTCGCCGCCTGGGCGGCCGACCTGCCGCTGCCGAAGGCGATCCTCATCGTCAGCGCGCACTGGGAGTCGGCGCCGGTGAGCCTCAGCGCCAGCAGGGCGCCGCTGGTCTACGACTTCGGTGGCTTCGACGCGAAGTACTACCGGATGACCTACGAGACCCCCGACGCCTCGGCGCTGGCCCGGCGCGTGGCTGCGCTCATGCCCGCCAACGAGCCCGTGCACCAGCACGCCGAGCGGGGCCTCGACCACGGCGCGTGGGTGCCGCTCAAGATCATGTACCCCGAGGCCGACATCCCCGTCCTGCAGATGTCGCTGCCCACCCACGACCCCGTGCGGCTGATGCGGCTCGGCGAGCGGCTCCGGCCGCTGCGTGACGAGGGCGTGCTGGTCATCGGCTCGGGCTTCCTGACCCACGGCCTGCCGTTCCTGACCGACTGGCGGCTCGACGCCACCGCACCCGGCTGGTCGGTGGACTTCGACCTCTGGGCGGCGGACGCGCTCGCCCGTGGCGACGTCGACGAGCTCGCGGCGTACGCCTCGAGGGCGCCCGGCATGCCCTACGCCCACCCCACCGTCGAGCACTACACGCCGCTGTTCGTCACGCTGGGGGCCGCGACCACGCCCGACGAGCCCGGCGTCCAGGTGATCGACGGCTACTGGCTCGGGCTGTCCAAGCGGTCGCTCCAGGTCGCCTGACCGCCTGCGATTGCCGACCGCGGGCTCCTGCTCACTAGTCTGCGTGGGATGAAGGTCCTCTCGATCCAGTCCTCGGTCGCCTACGGCCACGTCGGCAACTCCGCCGCGGTCTTCCCGCTGCAGCGGCTCGGGCACGAGGTCTGGCCGGTCTTCACGGTGGTGTTCTCCAACCACACGGGGTACGGCGAGTGGCGCGGGCCGCTGCTGCCGCCCGGCGACGTCGCCGACGTCGTCAGCGGCATCGAGGACCGGGGCGTCCTGGGCCAGGTCGACGCGGTGCTCTCCGGCTACCAGGGCGGGGCCGGCATCGCCGACGTCGTGCTCGACGCGGTCGCGAAGGTCAAGGCGGCCAACCCCGCGGCGACGTACACCTGCGACCCGGTCATGGGCAACGCGCGCTCGGGCTGCTTCGTCGACCCCGCCATCCCCCCGATCATCCGGGAGCGGGTGGTGCCGATGGCCGACGTGATCACGCCGAACCAGTTCGAGCTCGGCTTCCTCACCGACACCGCGCCCGCCGACCTCGAGTCGACCCTCGCCTCCGCCGACCGGGCGATGGCCATGGGGCCGTCCACGGTGCTCGTCACCAGCGTCGAACGGCCCGACGCCCCCGCCGACACCATCGAGATGATGGCCGTGACCCGGGAGGGCGCCTGGATCGTGCAGACCCCGCGGCTGCCGATGAAGGCCAACGGCTCCGGCGACGTGACCGCCGCGCTCTTCACCGCGCACCTGCACACCACCGGCTCCCCCGCCGAGGCGCTGGCCGCGACGACCAGCTCGGTCTTCGACCTGCTCCAGACCACGCTCGACTCCGGCGAGCGCGAGCTCCGGCTCATCCAGTCCCAGGACGCCTTCGCGCACCCGCGGATGCAGTTCGAGGTCACCCAGGTCCGCTGAGCGTCGTACGCCGGCAGTCGTGTGCGGTCGCAGTCACCAGTGGACCGCGATCGCCCACGGCCTCCCTCGACAAGGAACGACGGGCCACCGACAGAGCCGGTGACAGGAGTCGAACCCGCGACATCCTCTTTACAAGAGAGGCGCTCTACCAACTGAGCTACACCGGCAGTGCTGCCGAGGCAGCGCGGGCCATCCTAGACGCCCGCTGATGGGACGATGTGCGCATGTCGCTGCTCGACCTGCCGCACCACGACGGCTCCCCGCTCCACCTGTCCGACGAGTCCCCGCAGCTGGGCGACGTGGTGACCGTCCGGGTCCGGACCGCCGCCTCCGACCCGGTGGACGAGGTGTGGCTGCGGACGACGTACGACGCCGAGCCCGTCTTTCACCCGATGACCGCCACGACCGAGGCCGACACCACGTGGTGGTCGGGCGAGCTCCCCGTGCACAACCCGGTGACGCACTACCGGTTCCTGCTCGTGCGCGGCGAGCAGCAGGAGTGGCTCACCGCCGCCGGGCCGGTCGCCATCGACGTGCCGGACGCGACCGACCACGTCGTCAGCGCCTACGCCGCCGCTCCGGACTGGGGACGCGACGGCGTCGTCTACCAGGTCTTCCCCGACCGCTTCGCGCGCTCGGCGGCGGCCGACGGACGACCGACCCCCGACTGGGCCGTCCCGGCCGGGTGGGACGACGAGGTGGTCTTCGAGGGGCACGACCCGCGCACCCCGCTCCAGCTCTTCGGCGGCGACCTCGACGGGGTCACCGAGCACCTCGACCACGTCGAGCAGGTCGGCGCCGACATCGTCTACACGACCCCGGTCTTCCCCGGCGAGAGCAACCACCGCTACAACGCGACCACCTTCGACAGGGTCGACCCACTCCTCGGCGGCGACGAAGCATACGAGCGGCTCTCGACCGCCGTGCACGCCCGGGGGTGGCGGATCCTCGGCGACCTCACCACCAACCACACCGGTGACACCCACGAGTGGTTCACCAAGGCGGCCGCCGACCCGACCTCGTCCACCCGCTCCTACTACTACTTCGAGCCCGACGGCACCTACGCGTGCTGGATGGGCCACACCACGCTCCCCAAGATCAACCACGGCGACCCCGACCTCCGCGCGGCGATGGTCGAGGGGCCCGACTCCGTCGTGGGGCGCTGGCTGCGGCCGCCGTACGACGTCGACGGCTGGCGCATCGACGTGGCCAACATGACCGGCCGCCTCGGGGCCCTGGACGTCGCCCGCGAGGTGGCCCGCGCCGTCCGGCACACCGCCGCGGAGCTGCGCGACGACCCGCTCGTCATCGGTGAGCACAACCACGACGCCACCGGTGACGTCGACGGCGACGGCTGGCACGGCACCATGAACTACTCCGGCTTCTCCTGGCCGGTGTGGTCGTGGCTGCGCGACCCGTCCTCGCCCGCGCGTCCCTTCGGCCGGCCGGTGCCCGTCCCGCGGCGACCCGGCGGCCAGGTGGTGGACACGTTCCGAGCCTGGCACGCGGCCTTCGGCTGGCGGGCCACGTGCCAGTCGTGGAACATCCTCGGGTCGCACGACTCCGCCCGGATCCGCACCGTGGTGGGCTCCCCGGAGGTCCACCGCGTCGCCGCCGGGCTCCAGTTCACGATGCCCGGCGTGCCGATGGTGTTCGCCGGCGACGAGATCGGGCTCGAGGGGGTCAATGGCGAGGACGCCCGCCGCACCATGCCCTGGCACCGCCGCGACGAGTGGGACACCGCGACCCTGGCGACCTACGGCGACCTCGCCCGCGTACGCCGCTCGCACGCCGCCCTGCGCCACGGGGCGCTGCGGTGGGCCCACGTCGACGACGACACCATCGCCTACGTCCGCGAGCTGGCCGACGAGCGGATCCTGGTCATGGCGCGCCGGGCGCCGGGCGCCGCCGTCGCGATCCCCGCCACGTCGGGCGCTCGGCACCTGCTCGGTACCGAGCCCGGAGGCGCCGACCTGCCCGTCGACAGCGGAGCGGGCGGTGACCGGGTCGTCGTACCCGCCGCGAGCGGCGCTCGCCTCGACGTGTGGCTCCTGCAGTGAGCCCCTTGGGGGTGGGGCGGTGCGACCGATCCGGCCCGGACCGGGCCGAAGGTGCGTATGGTGGAGGACTTGACCACCCGAGCTCCCACACCCATCCAGGACTGACCTGATGCACGCCGAGGGCCCCACGGTTGCCGGACGCCGGCAACCGGCCCGCGCGACGGGGGCTCACGACGCGGTCCTCTACGCCGACGACGGCGAGTTCGTCGTCGCGGCCGGCCGCCACCTGCGCGAGGGGGCCGAGCGTGGCGAGAAGCTGGTGCTCGCCTGCACCGGGGAGCGTGCCGACCTCCTCCTGGACTCGGTGGACGGCCTCCCCGCCGTCACCCGGCTCGGCAACGACGACACCTACCTCACGCCCTGTGGGGCGATGGACTCCTACCTCGCCGCCACCCGCCGGGCCGTCGCCTCCGGCGCCACCGGCCTCCGGGTCGTCGGCGAGCTGCCGCCCGGGACGCGTCACCACCCCCACACCTGGCCGGGCTGGTCGCGCTACGAGGCCGTCGTCAACCACGTCCTCACCACCGTCCCCTTCCACGCCCTGTGCGCCTACGACTCGCTGCAGACCGACCACGGCCTGCTCGCCGCCGTCCGGTCGACGCACGCGCGCATGTGGCGGGCCGGTGCGCCGCAGGACAACCCCGACTACCTCGACCCCGAGACCTGCCTGGCGCGCTGGTCCGACCCCCCGGTCCTGCCCGTCGAGGAGTCCCCGCCCCTCCTCGAGGTCACGGGGATCCGCGACCTCGCCGGCGCGCGTCGGGCCCGCAGCCGCGTCGGTGCCCTGCTCAACGGCCACGACACCGCCCTGGAGCCGCACGCCGAGCACCTGCCGCCGGCCGACCCGACCCTGGTCGAGGTCGCGGACTACCTCGTGGGGATCGACGAGGTCGTCGTCAACGCCCTCACCCACGGAGCCGGGACGGCGACGCTGCGGTTCTGGGCCGACCACGACAGCGTGGTCACCACGGTCACCGACGCCGGTGCCGGCTTCGACGACCCCTACCGCGGCTGGACCACCCGGTCCGTCACCGGCCCCGACGGCCGGACCCGTCGGGAGCTCGGGCTGTGGCTGGCCCGGCAGACCTGCGACGACCTCACCTTCCGCCGCGACGACGAGGGGTTCACGGTCCGCCTGCGGGCCGACCTCGACGTCCGCTTCCCCTGACCCGCCGGACCCGCCACGACGCCTGCGGCAACCCGTCCCGGCAGGAGTAGGTTGTGCGTCCATGGCCCTGCGCATCGTGGCGAGTCGCCCCGACCCGGCGATCGTGAAGCTGCCGTGGTCCACCCCCCTGGAGGAGTGGACCGACGAGTACGTCGTCCCGCTGCCTCGCGGCCTGAGCCGCCACGTCGTACGGATCGTCCGGCTCGGCACCCGCACCTACGCCGTCAAGGAGACGCAGGAGGCCATCGCGTTCCGCGAGTACCGCCTCCTGCGCGACCTCCAGCGGGAGGGGCTGCCCGCAGTCGCTCCGCAGGGAGTCGTCACCGGCCGGCTCGACCACGACGGCGAGGAGCTGCCCGCGGCGCTGATGACCGAGCACCTGCGGTTCTCCCTCCCCTACCGCAGCCTCTTCTCGCACGGGATGTCCGCCGAGAGCATCCCCAGCCTGGTCGACGCGATCGTCGTGCTGCTGGTCCGGCTGCACCTCTCCGGCTTCTACTGGGGCGACGTGTCGCTCTCCAACGTGCTGTTCCGGCGCGCGGCCGGCGACTTCGCGGCGTACCTCGTGGACGCCGAGACCGGCGAGCTGCACCACGACGTCAGCGACCGGATGCGCGACCACGACCTCACCATCGGCACGGAGAACATCTTCGCCGAGCTCATGGACCTCCAGGCCAGCGGCACGGTCCGCGAGGAGCTCGACGGCTTCGCGATCATCACCCGGCTGCGCGACCAGTACGAGCGCCTGTGGGCCGAGCTCACCAGCGAGGAGGAGTTCACCGCCGACGAGATGTGGCGGATCGAGAGCCGCATCGAGCGGCTCAACGACATGGGCTTCGACGTCGACGAGCTCGACATCGTCACCGACTTCGACGGCGACCGGGTGCGCATCCAGCCCAAGGTGGTCGAGCTCGGCCACCACCGCCGCGAGCTGCAGGCACTGACCGGCATGAACGTCGAGGACAACCAGGCCCGGCGCCTGCTCAACGACCTCGCGTCGTTCACCGCCCACTACGACCTCGGACGCGAGGACCGCCAGCTGGTCGCGGGTCGGTGGATGACCCAGATCTACGAGCCGATCATGGAGATGGTCCCCCGGGAGGCTCGCGGCAAGCTGGAGCCCGCCGAGATCTACCACGAGATCCTGGTCCACCGCTGGTACCTCTCGGAGCGGGCCGGGCACGAGGTCGGCATCTTCGACACCGCGCGCGACTACATCGACAACGTGCTCACCGAGAAGCCCGACGAGCTCATCGCCGCCGGGTCCGACGCCCAGGACGGCTCCAGCGCCCCCGGCGACGCGGAGCCCTCCGACGCGCCCAGCGGCCCCCGGTCCTCCGGCGCCCCCGGCTCCCCGGTCGCATGAGCGCCACCCGACCGATCGGCCCGGCCGACATCGCCGCGTCGGTGACGCTGAGCGCGGAGGCCTTCGGCGACCTCCCCGCCGGCTTCACTCCCCCGAGCCCCGACGCCTGGCCGCTGCCGGGTCGCCACTCGTGGGGCACGTGGGAGGGCGACCGCCTCGTGGCCCGGGTCATGGGCCGCGAGTACCACTCGTGGTGGCACGGCCGTGAGGTGCCGACCTGCGGCATCGCAGGCGTCGCCGTCGCGGCCGAGAGCCGCGGTGCGGGCCTGCTGGACGACCTCATGCGCACCGTGCTCGACGAGGGGCGGCGGGAGCGCGGCGAGGTGCTCTCGACGCTCTACCCCACCGCGCCCGGCATCTACCGGCGCTACGGCTACGAGGTCGTGACCAGCCTGCTCGAGGTCGAGCTCGCCACCGCGCAGCTCTCCCGCGTGACCCCCGACCCCGCGGTGCGGCTGCGCCGGGCCACCGTCGACGACGTGGACGACCTGCGACGCGTCTACGCCTCGTGGGCCGCCGCCCACAACGGTCCGCTCACCCGCACGGGCCCGTCGTTCCCCGCCGCCGCGGACGAGCTGCTCGGGTCCTTCACCGCCGTGACGCTCGCCGTCGTCGACGAGCCGGTCGTGGGCCACCGCCCTGGCGAGGTGGTCGGCTTCGCCTCCTGGCACCGCGGCACCGGGTACGACGAGACCTCCACCATCGTCGTCGACGACCTGGTCTCGCTCCACGCCGGCGCGACCCGCTCGCTGTGGGCGATGCTCGGCAGCCACGCGTCGGTCACCGGCCGGGTGCGGCTGAGCACCTCGGGCGAGGACCCGGTCCGCCTCGCCCTGCCCTTCGCGGAGTGGCGGACCACTCGACAGGTGCCCTACATGGTGCGCGTCCACGACGTCGCCGGCGCCCTCACCGGGCTGCGCCTGGGGCCGTTCGACGCCCGCGTCCCGTTCTCCGTGGAGGGTGACCTGCTCGGCACCACGGACGGGCACTGGCTGCTCACCACGGGAGCCGACGACACCTCGACCTGCGTGCCCGGGGACGCGGCGGACGGTGGACCGGTCCTGGCCCCGCGCGGGCTGGCGCTGCTGCTGTCGGGAGCACAGTCCTGCGCCGCCGTCCGGTTCGCCGGGCTGATGCACGGCGACGACGGCTCCGACGCCGTGCTGGACGCGCTCCTCGGCGGCCGGCAGGTGCACGTCCGCGACTACTTCTGAGGCGTCACCCGGCGACCCGGCCGCCCTGCTCGAGCCACCACCGGGCGGCCTCCCTCACGTCGACGGGCAGCTCCGGGGAGACGGCGACCTCCGCCAGCAGCGGGTGCCCGCTCAGGCCCGCGGCGCCGATCGCCCGACGCCGCGTGGCGGGGTCCATCAGCGCGCGGCGCAGGACGTCCTCGGGGAGGCGGCGCCCGGCCGAGCCGGCCACTGCGATCGCCGTACGACGCAGGGCGGGGTCGTCGTGGGACAGCCACCGGTCCAGGGAAGGCAGGTCCCTGCCGTTGACCAGCCCGGGCAGCCGCTGGACCGCCCGCTCGCGGACGTGCGGGTCGGACGTGTCCTCCGCGATCCGGGCCACGTGGGCTGCCGCCCGTCCGGCGAGCGCCGGCACCGCGGCGAGGAGCATGAAGGACGTGGCGGCCCGGGTCGCCCACGGCCCGAAGGCGATGTCGTGGACCAGCCGGGCGAGCAGCGGCTGGTCGCCGACGCCGGCCTCGGTGCCGATGGCGCGGGCCGCGTCGAGGCACTCGCGCCACCGGTGGTCGGCCTGGTCCTTGGACACCTTGGCCGCCACGGTGGCCGGCGGCAGCGGCCGCGCGGGGACGAGGCCGCTGTCCTTCCAGGTGCTCGGCGGGACGAGCCGGACGAGGTGGGCCGCTAGCTCCTCGGAGACGGTCCCCGGCTCCGTGGCGTCGAAGGCCGCGACCACGCTCGGGAGGACGTCCCTCCAGAACCGGTCGCCCCCGACCTGGCCCATGTTCTCGATCGCCAGCGCACCCAGGGTCGCCTCCCGGTCGGTCCCACCGCGGAGCAGGTCCAGGCACCAGTCGAGCCCGTCGGGGGTCGTCGACTCCCCGACCGCACTCATCAGGTCACCGAGCCCGTGCGCGTGCGGGCGAGCCAGCTCGGTCCGGGCGATCTGGAGGACGAGGTGGCCGTAGGCGCTGCACCTCATCAGCGCCAGGGCCTCGTAGCGCGTGTGGTACGCGTGGGCCACCGACCTCGCCAGCTCCGACACGAGCCGCTCGAGCAGCGGCAGGGCGTGACGCTCCGGCAGGCCGATGTTGCCGGGCGCCGACATCGTCCGGGCCCACCGCAGCCAGGCCCCGCCCGGGGCGGGCTCGGGCCGCTCCAGCCGCTCGGTGAGCCGCGAGAGGTCCGCGACCGAGTCGACGGCCCGCCCGGGGTCCGAGTCCCGCGGACTGGCCTCGGGGAACGTCCGGCACAGGATGTCGACGGGCGCGCGCAGGGACCCCTCCGGCAGGCCGAGGGCCTCCTCGTAGGCGTCGACCAGCCGGCCGTCGCGCAGCTGACCGGTCTCCATCCGGGAGAGCCGGGCGGTGCTGGTCCCCAGCCGTCGGGCGAGCTGCCGCAGCCCGGTGTCGGGGAGGTCGGCGGTGGTGCGCGCCATCCGGAGCACCCACGCGATCCGGGCCGCCACGTCCACGGCGGCGCCGTCGAGCGCCGTCGCGTCGTCCACGGTGATCATCCGGCTGCCGGCCACCGCCCCAGTATCGGTCGGTGTCCGCGCCCCTCCTCGCCGTGGTGGCTCCGCGGCGTGTTGCAGGCTTTGCCGACAGTGAAACAAGGCTGCGCCCGCGCCCGTCCCCGACGACGATGGTGTGACCGCGCGAGTCGTGCCGGCGACGCGCATGGGGGCCGTCGACCGGGACCGCGCGGGGACGCACGGAGGTGGGTGGCGCACGGGGGTCGCCACTCACCGCCGCTGCAGGTCACCCGCGGGTCACTCGTAGGTCAGCGGCGCGTACTCCCCGACGACGAAGGTGCCGTCGGTCTGCAGGCGGATCCCCTGGACGCCGACGGGGCGCCCCTCCTCGTCGTACGTCACCAGGCTCATGCCGGCGTCGCGCCGCGGCTTGCTGCCGACGGCGATCGCGTACGCCGCGCCGCCGGTCGTGCCGTTGGTGTAGGTCCAGCCGATCCGGCCCTCCTCCCCGACGACCGCCTCCGGCCCGCGCTGCACGTGGGTGTGGCCGCCGACCACCAGGTCGACGCAGCCGCGGGCGAGCGCCTCCCGGCCCAGGTTGGCGTCGTGGACGAGCATCGTGGAGATGCGGTCCTCGGACTCGCACGCCACCTCGGCGAGGCGTCCCTCGACCTCGCCGAAGCTCAGGCCCGACTCGTCGCGCCAGTCGCCGAGGCCGCTCGACCGCGGGTCGTCGACGCCGAGGATGAGACCTCCGCCGGGTCCCTCGACAGCCTCACCGTCCAGCGTCGTCCAGCCCAGGTCGGCGAGGTAGCCGATCACGAACTCGCCGTGGTCGTGGTTGCCCGCGACGACGAAGCGGTCGAGGTCGCCGAACGCGCGGTCCAGGGAGTCCAGGCTGAACGCCTCCCAGGGCTGGCCGGTGGAGGTGTCGTCGCCCGCGTCGAGGACCACGGTGGCCCCGGCGGCGTCCCCGACGGCCCGCGCGACCGGGTCCATCCCGATGTTGTCGTGCCGGTCGCTGACCAGCAGCGCCACCGTCTCGCCCTCCTCGGGCACGCGCACGTCGAGGTCCGCCGCCGTCTCGGCCGCCTCGGCGTAGAACGCCTTGCTCTTGTCGTAGGTGCTCACCGCGCTGGCGATCAGTCGCCTCGTCTGGGTCGTGGTCGGGCCGGTGCGGACCTCGATCCCGTCGGCCTCCACGGGCAGCGGCACCGCGGAGCCCAGGAACTCACCCAGCGTGATCCAGTCCTGCTCGTCCTCCTGCCTGTCCGCGTCGGCGTCCCACGGCTGCCACAGCGCCAGGGGCAGCGCGACCAGCAGCACGGCTCCGACCGCCCCGCGTCGGGTGCGCAGGCCGCGGAACAGCTCGCCGCGCCGGTGGGGTCCGAGGAGCAGCCACACGGCGAGCGGCACGAGACCGAGCCCGAGGCCGCGGACCGCCGCCGAGATCGCGATGTCCTCGACCGCCGCCTGCACCTTGTCCACCTGGGACTCGGGCTGGCTGGCGATGAACGCGTAACGGGCGATCAGCTCGTCCGCGGAGGACGCCTCGGTCTTGCCGAGCACCATGTCGACGCCCACCGGACCGTCACCCTGGCGTCGTACGTCGGGGAGCAGCGGCCCGGTGCGCACCACGACGTCCCCGTCCAGGGTCGGCCGCACGGTGGCGTCGTGGCTGGCCACCACCACCGTCCGGCTCCCGGAGAGGAACAGCGTGACGCCCGCGACCACGGCGACCACGAGCGACCCCACCGCCACGAGGGCGGTGGACGCGAGGCGGGTGCGACTCACGCGGTGGCGCGTGCCTGGGCGACCGAGTAGAGGGTCACCGAGGCCGCGACTCCGGCGTTGAGCGACTCGAGCTGGTTGGCCATCGGGATGGAGACGAGCTGGTCGCAGGTCTCGGCGACCAGCCGGCCCAGGCCCTTGCCCTCCGAGCCGACGACGACGACCAGCGGACCGTCGGCGAGGCCGAGGTCGGGCAGCGACACGTCGCCGTCCGCCGCCAGCCCGACCACCATGCAGCCGGCGTCCTGGTAGGCCCGGAGCTGGCGGACCAGGTTGACCGTCTGGGCGACGGGGATGCGCGCGGCGGCGCCGGCGCTGGTCTTCCACGCGGCCGCGGTCATGCCGGCGGCGCGGCGCTCGGGGATGAGCACCCCGTGCGCCCCGAAGCCGGCGGCCGAGCGGACGACGGCACCGAGGTTGCGGGGGTCGGTGACCGAGTCGAGGGCCACGATGAGCGGCTTCTCACCCTTCTCGGCGGCGAGGTCGAGCAGGTCGTCGGGGTGCGCGTACTCGTAGGACGGCAGCCGGGCCGCCAGGCCCTGGTGCACGGCACCGCCGGTCATCCGGTCGAGCTCGCCCCGGGTCACCTCGAGCAGGGAGTAGCCCTCCTCGGCAGCGATCTTGAAGGCCTCGCGCAGCCGGCCGTCGCGCTCGGCGCCCTCGGCGACGTAGACGCCGGTGATCGGGATGCCGGCGCGCAGCGCCTCGACGACCGAGTTGCGCCCGGCCACCCACTCGGCCTCGGTCGACTTGGTCGTACGCCGCTTGGGCCGGGTCGACTCGGAGCGCTCGGCGCGCTTCGCGTCCTTGTGGGCCTTGTGGTAGGGCCGGTCCTTCGCCTTGGGCGTCGGGCCCTTGCCCTCCAGGCCGCGCTTGACGCGACCGCCCGACCCGGCCGTCGGGCCCTTGCCCGACTTGCGGATCGCGCCCTTGCGCTGGCTGTTGCCTGCCATGTCAGATGCTCCACTTCGGCCCGGAGGGCGTGTCTTCGATCTCGATGCCGGCGGCCTTGATGCGGTCCCGGATCGCGTCCGCCCGGCCCCAGTCCTTGTCGGCCCGCGCCTGCGCGCGCTCCTCGAGCAGTGCCGTGATGAGCACGTCGACGGCCTCGCGCAGCTGCTCGGCCTCCGCGCCGCCGCCGTCGCCCCAGCCGGGGTCGGCGGGGTCCAGCCCGAGCACGTCGAGCATGGCACGTACCGCGGCGGCGTGGCGGGTGGCGTCCGCGCCCTCGGCCAGCGCGCGGTTGCCCTCGCGGACCGTGTCGTGGATGACCGCGACCGCCGCCGGGGTACCGAGGTCGTCGTCCATCGCGGCGACGAACGCCTCCGGCAGCCGCGTAGTTTGGGACGATCTCGTGGGTGAATCGGCGGATCCGCCTACGAGTTCGTCCCCAACTACCCCGGCGGTGCCCGGCACGCGGTCGAGGAACGACTCGATGCGCTGGAAGGACGTCGCCGCCTCGTCGAGCGCCTCGAAGCTGAACTCCACGTGCGAGCGGTAGTGGGCGCTGACCATGTAGAACCGCAGCTCGATGCCCCGGACGCGCTCGAGCACCGAGGGGACGAGCAGCGAGTTGCCGAGCGACTTGCTCATCTTCTCGCCGGCGGTGGTGATCCAGGCGTTGTGCAGCCAGTACGACGCGAACGGCTTGCCCGCCGCGCGTGACTGGGCGAGCTCGTTCTCGTGGTGGGGGAAGCGCAGGTCGACGCCGCCGCCGTGGATGTCGAAGGCGGGGCCGAGGTACTTGCTCGCCATCGCCGAGCACTCGATGTGCCACCCCGGGCGGCCGGGTCCCCACGGGGAGGGCCAGGAGGCCGACTCGGGCTCGGCCCCCTTCTTCCACCCCTTCCACAGGGCGAAGTCGCGCGGGTCGCGCTTGCCGCGCGGGTCGGCGTCGCCGGCGGGCTCCATGTCGTCGACCCGCTGCCGGGTCAGCTCGCCGTACGACGGCCACGAGCGCACGTCGAAGTAGACGTCGCCGGACCCGTCCTCGGCCGCGTAGGCGTGCCCGCGGGCGATGAGCGTCTCGATGAGCTCGACCATCTCCGGGACGGTGCCGGTGGCGCCGGGCTCGTAGGTCGGCGGCAGCACGTTGATGCTGGCCAGCGCCTTGGTGAGCTCGGCGTGCATCGCGTAGGCGAGGTTGTACCAGGGCCGGCCCTGCTCGGCGGCCTTGGCGAGGATCTTGTCGTCGATGTCGGTGACGTTGCGGATGAAGTGCACGTCGTAGCCGCTCGCGGTCAGCCAGCGCCGCAGCACGTCGAAGTTGACGGCCGAGCGGACGTGGCCGACGTGCGGCTCGGACTGCACGGTGAGCCCACAGACGTAGATCCCCGCCTTCCCCTCCTCGAGGGGGACGAAGTCTCGGACCTCGCGGGTCGCGGTGTCGTGGAGGCGCAGATTCACCCGGCAAGTCTAGGGGCGCAGGGCCCACGCACCGATTCGTCCGGGCCGTGTGACTCGTGGGACAGGTGGGTCGTGTGCGGGTTAGCGTGGCCCCGTGGCCCCCTCGCGCGTACGACGCCCGCTCCTCGCCCTGCCCGTCCTCGCCCTCGTGGCGGGGGCCCTCGCCCCCGGTGCGCTGGCGCCCGCCGCCGGCGCCGACCCGGGCACGTCCGCGGCGGCCGAGCGCCGGGCGGCCTCGAGCATCCAGCACACGTCGTGGAGCAAGGGGCGCGACTGGCGTGCGGGGACGATGCGCGGGGTCCGCACGGCCAAGGGCTCCCTGCTGCTCAAGAAGCCGCGTCCCGGCAAGCTGCGGGGACGCAGCTACCAGACGGGCAGCTGGACGTCCCCGTGGGCGGCCCCCGGGTTCGGCGCCACCGAGCTCATCCCCTCGTGGGAGGCGGTGACGACCGGCGACAGCGTCGTCAAGGTCGCCGTCCGCGCCCGCACCGCCGACGGCCGCACCTCGAGCTGGGACTCGATGGCCGAGTGGACGCTGGACAACCCGGCGGTCCAGCGCCGGTCGCTGGCCTCCCAGGCCGACGACCTCGGCCGGGTCAACGTCGACACGTGGGTCGCCGCCGCGCCCGTCACCCAGTGGCAGGTGCGCGTGAAGCTCTACCGCAGCCCGACCGCCCGTCCGCTGGTGCGCGTGGACCGCGTCGGTGCGGTCGCCAGCGCGATCGCCCCGCGGGGCAGCACCCCGACCTCGACGCCCGGCCCGGCGGCCGGCACGGTCCTCGACGTCCCGGCGTACTCCCAGATGACCCACCGCGGCCACTACCCCCAGTGGGGCAACGGCGGCGAGGCCTGGTGCTCCCCCACGTCGGTGGCGATGGTGCTCGGCCACTACGGGCTGCAGCCCGGACCGTTCCCCGCCGTCGCGGCCGGGCACGCCGACCCGCAGGTCGACCACACCGCGCGGCTGGTCTACGACCACGCCTACCGCGGGACGGGCAACTGGGCCTTCAACACGGCGTACGCCTCGACGCTGACCACCGGCGACGCCTACGTCACCCGGCTGCGCAACCTGCGCGAGGCCGAGGACTACATCGTCGCCGGCGTGCCGCTGGTGATCTCGGTGGCCTTCGGCACCCGGCAGCTCACCGGCGCCCCGATCTCGGCCAGCAACGGCCACCTGCTCGTGGTGGTCGGCTTCGAGGCCGACGGCGACGTGGTCGTCAACGACCCGGCCGGAGCGTCCAACGGCGCCGTGCGCCGCGTCTACGACCGCGACGAGCTCGAGGACGTCTGGATCAACGCCAGCGGCGGCACGGCCTACGTCATCAACCGCTGAGCCTCACGCGTCGCGCACCCTGAAGTCGACGGAGTGCCACCCCGTGGCCCCGTCCGGTACGACGTCCGCGATCGCGCCCGTCTGCACGTCGCCGTCGCGGCCGATCGCCCGCACCCGCAGCGTGTGGTCGCCGGGCTCGACGTCGATCGTGCCCGTCCACTGCACCCACGTGTCCTCGCTGGGGACCTCGGCGAGCTCGACCCGCTGCCAGGCACCGCCGTCGAGCGCGACCTCGACGGCCTCGATGCCGGTGTGCTGCTTCCACGCCAGGCCGCCGATCCGGAGCGACCCGGGGTCGACGTCGGCGCCGGAGCGGGGCACGTCGATGCGTGAGGCGATCTTGACCGGGCCGAGCTCGGACCAGCCGCGCTGGGTCCAGAAGGCCGACACGTCCGCGAACCGGGTCACCTCGTAGTCCACGACCCACTTGGTCGCCGACACGTAGCCGTAGAGCCCCGGGACGATCGAGCGGACCGGGAAGCCGTGCTCGATGGGCAGCGGCCGCCCGTTCATGGCGACCGCGAGCAGGGCGCCGCGGTCGTCGGTCATGGCGCTGAGCGGGGTGGCGCAGTCCCAGCCGTCCTCGGAGGTCTGGAGGACGCAGTCGGCGTCGCCCCGGACACCGGCCTCGGCGAGCAGGTCCGCGATGCGCACGCCGCTCCACCAGGCGTTGCCGATGAGGCCGCCGCCCACCTCGTTGCTGACGCAGCCGAGGGTGATCCACGACTCGGTCAGACCGCGCGCGATGAGGTCGTCGTAGGTCAGCACGAGCTCGCGGTCCACCATCCCGTGGATGCGCAGCCGCCAGTCCTTGGGCTCGATGGCGGGCACCGAGATGGCGGTGTGGATCAGGTAGAAGTCGTCGTTGGGCGTCTGCCACGGGCTGACCCCCTCGACGCCGGTCGAGACGCCGCGCGGCGGGTTCGGGAGCGTCACGTCGTCCAGGCGCAGCAGCCGCCGGCTCTCGACGACGTGGCGGCGGCCCGCCCCCACGACGCGGCCGGCGACCCCGACGCCGATCGCGGCCAGCCCCAGGACGCCCGCCACCATCAGGAACACCCGGCGCTCGCGCGACTCCAGCTCGGGGTGCGCCTCCGCCATCCGCAACGGCGCCGTCAGCGCCGGGAGCAGCGCCACCCAGGTGGCGAGGCCGACCAGGACGGGGATCACGTCGACCGCTCCGGCCCCCCGCTGCACCAGCACCGCCACGGTGCCGACCGCCGCGAGCCCGAGCCACACGAGCTGGGGACGCACCCACGACGTGCGCGCCATGATCCCGGCCCAGGCCGACAGCGCGAGCAGCACGAGCAGGGTGCCCAGGACGAGCAGCGGCTTGTCGAGCTGGCCGACGAGGTCGATGGCCTGCTCGGCCAGCGCGCCCGGCGTGAGCCGGATGACCAGCTCGGCCACGGCCACGACCGGCGACTCCCGGATGGTCAGCACCATCGCCACCGCGTAGCTCGTCGCCACGCCTGCGGCACCGGTGACGATGCCCGCGAGCGCCCAGGGCAGGCGCGACGAGGGATGCATGGGTCCATTGTGACCGACGGGACGAGCCGTCAGCGCGCCGGTCGCCGCGGCATGATGGGCCGGTGACCAGCCCCGAGACCCCGACCGTGACCCTCCCGCGCACCGGCATCGGCACCGACGTCCACCGCCTCGTCGAGGGGGCGCCCCTGCACCTGGCCGGGCTCGCGTGGCCCGACGAGCCGCGCGGCCTCGAGGGCCACTCCGACGCCGACGTCGCCGCCCACGCGGCGTGCGACGCGCTCTTCTCCGCGGCCGGGATCGGTGACCTCGGCTCGCACTTCGGCACCTCCCAGCCCGAGTGGGCCGGGGCATCGGGGGCCACGCTGCTCGCGGAGGCGGCCCGTCGGGTGCGCGAGGCCGGTTACGAGATCGGCAACGTCGCGATCCAGGTCATCGGCAACGCACCGCGTCTCGGGCCGCGGCGCGCGGAGGCCGAGGCCGCCCTCGCCGCGGCCGCCGGCGCGCCGGTCTCCGTGTCGGCGACCACCACCGACGGGCTGGGGCTCACCGGACGGGGCGAGGGCGTGGCCGCGATCGCCACCGCGCTCGTCGTCGCGCGGGGCTGACGGCCCGGGGAACGAGACCGGGCGCGAGCGGCCGTCGTACGCCGATCCGGTTCCCCACCCGCCGCGCGACCGGCTCAGGCAACGGCCAGGCGGTAGCCCCGCTTGACCACCGTCTGCACGACCCGCGTGCCCAGCGCCGCCCGCAGCCGGGCGACGGCCATCTCGACGGCGTGCTCCGACCCGGCCGTGCCGCTCGGCAGCGCCGCGAGCAGGTCGGCACGGGAGACCACGTGGCCGGGGTTGACCACCAGGGCCTGCAGGACCGCGAGCGGGGCGGGCGAGAGCCTGACCTCCACGCTGTCGAGCAGCACCAGGTCGCCGTGCATCAGCAGGGTGTGGCCGGCGACCTCGATCGACAGCCCGTCCTTGCGGGAGGGCAGCTCGGTCTCGAGGAGCTTGACCATGGCCGCCAGCCGGGAGCGGTCGGGGGTGATGGAGGGGACGCCCCACATCTCGAACGCCGCGGCGGTCACCGGTCCCACGCACGCGGCGACGACGTCGGCCTGGCAGGCGGCGATGACCTCGTCGCGACGGCCGGTCACGCCGGCGGCCTCCATCAGCGCGGCGACCGCAGGCGCGGAGGTGAAGGTCACCGCGTCGAGCTCGCGGTCGGCGATCAGGTCGACCATCCGGAACATCGGCTCGGGATCCTCGGCGCTCTGCACGCGGTAGACCGTGACCACCTCGACGCGGGCGCCGTGGCGCTGCAGCGCGTGGGCCACCATCGACAGCGACTGGCCGTGCTCCTGCACGACGATGCGCCGGCCGGCGAGGTCACGCCCGCGCAGGTGCGCGAGCACGTCCTCGAAGCACTCCGAGTCCGGTGACCACAGCTCCCGGATGCCGCGCCGGCGCAGCGCGCCGACGCTCTTGGGCCCGCGGGCCAGCACCTCGGCGGCCCCGATCGCCTCGACGAGGGCGTCGTGCAGCCCCCACGCCTCGGCGGCGTCGAACCACGTCCTCATGCCGATCCCGGTGGTGGCGACGAAGATGTCGATCGGCTCCGCCAGCAGCCGCTCGGTGGCCGCCCTCAGCTCGGCGTCGTCGACCCGGTTGGGGTCCTGGGACAGCGACGGCGCCCACTCGACGCTCGCGCCCCGGCGCTCGAGCAGCGCGACCTGCTCCTCGACCTTGCGGGCGGCGGTCACCCCGATCCGGTAGCCCTCGAGCGGGCGGCCGGCACCCTCCACAGCATCCTCGGCCACGCCGGTGGCGAGCCTCACGCCACGGCCTGCTTGCGGCGCCCCACGAGGACGACGCCGTCCTCGACCGCGACGTCGTACACGGGGACGCTGTGCGTCTCGTCGTCGAGGCAGCGCCCGGTCCGCAGGTCGAAGGCGTGCTTGTGCATCGGGCTGGCGACGAACGGCACGCCGCCCCGCGTGCCGACGATGCCGCGGGCGAGCACCGACGCGCGGGCGAACGGGTCGTAGTTGCCCAGCGCGTGGACCTCGCCGTCGTGGGTGCGGAAGATCGCGATCGCCTGCCCGTGCACGAGCGCCGTCACGCCACGCTCGACCTCGAGGTCGTCGAGGAGGCAGACCCGCTCCCACTCGGCGCTCATCGGACCGCGCCCTCTGCGGGGGCGCCGACGGGGATCAGGGCGCCGAGCTCGACGGGTCCCTCGCTGTCGGCCGGCCTGATCTGCCCGCGCTCCTCGGTGAAGGAGATCGCGGGGTCGGGGGTGTCCGGCGCGTTGACGAAGGACACGAACCGGGACAGCTTGTCGGGGTCCTCCAGGGTCGCCTGCCACTCGTCGAAGTAGGACCCGACGTGCCGGGCCATCTCCGCCTCGAGCTCGGCGCCGAGGCCGAGCGCGTCGTCGACGACCACCTCGCGGACCCGGTCGAGCCCGCCCTCGAGCGAGTCGATCCAGCCCGCGGTCCGCTGCAGCCGGTCGGCGGTGCGGATGTAGTACATGAGGTAGCGGTCGAGGTAGGAGATGAGGGTCTCGGTGTCGAGGTCGCCGGCCAGGAGCCGGGCATGGGCCGGTACGGCGCCGCCGTTGCCGCCGACGTACAGGTTCCAGCCCTTCTCGGTCGCGATGATCCCGAAGTCCTTGCTGCGCGCCTCGGCACACTCGCGGGCGCAGCCGCTCACGCCGCCCTTGAGCTTGTGCGGGCTGCGCAGGCCGCGGTACCTCAGCTCGAGCGCGATCGCGAGCCCGACGCTGTCCTGCACGCCGAAGCGGCACCACGTCGACCCCACGCAGGACTTCACCGTGCGCAGCGACTTGCCGTAGGCGTGCCCGGACTCGAAGCCGGCGTCGACGAGCCGGCGCCAGATCGCGGGCAGCTCCTCCATCCGGGCGCCGAACAGGTCGATCCGCTGACCGCCGGTGATCTTGGTGTAGAGGTTGAAGTCGCGGGCGACCTCGCCGATCACGATCAGCTTCTCGGGGGTGATCTCCCCGCCGGGGATCCGCGGGACGACCGAATAGGTGCCGTTGCGCTGGATGTTGGCGAGGTAGGCGTCGTTGGTGTCCTGGAGCCTGCGGGTGTCGGAGTCGAGCACGTGGCCGTTGAACTGGCTGGCCAGGATGCTGGCGATCGCGGGCTTGCAGACGTCGCAGCCGCGGCCGGTGCCGTGGGCCTCGACGATGTCGTCGAAGCGGCGGTAGCCGTGCACCGCCACGACGTCGAAGAGCTCCTGGCGGGTGAGCCGGAAGTGCTCGCACAGGCCCTTGTCGACGACCTTGCCAACCGAGGCGAAGTGCTCCTCGATGATGTTCTTGACCAGCGGCACACAGCTGCCGCAGGTGCTGCCGGCGCGGGTGCACGTCTTGACCGCGGCGACGTCCTCGCACCCCTCCTCCGCGACCGCGTGCACGACCTGCGCCTTGGTGACGTCGTTGCAGGAGCAGACCTGCGCCTCGTCGGGCATGCCGAGCTCGATGCTCCCGCGGCTCGCGGGGAGGATCAGCTCCTCGGGGTTGGCCGGCAGCGCGATGCCGCTGGCGACGAGCGGACGCAGGGTGCCGTACGCCGACGCGTCGCCGACCAGGATGCCGCCGAGCAGCCGGAACGACCCGTCCTCCGACTCGGCCACCACCAACTTCTTGTAGACGCCCGCGACGGCGTCGGAGTAGACGAGCTCGAGCGAGTCGGGAGTGGTCGCGAAGGCGTCGCCGAAGCTCGCCACGTCGACGCCGAGCAGCTTGAGCTTGGTCGACATGTCCGCACCGGTGAAGGTGCCCGGCCCCTCGCGCAGCGCGTCGACGACGACCTCGGCCATCGCGTAGCCCGGAGCCACCAGGCCGTACATCCGCCCCGCCGGGGCGGCGCACTCGCCGATCGCGAAGACGTGCGGGTCCGAGGTGCGGCACTGCTCGTCGACGAGCACGCCGCCGCGCTCGGCGAGGTCGAGGCCGCACTCGCGGGCGAGGGCGTCGCGCGGCCGGATGCCGGCGGAGAACACGACGACCTGGGCCTCCACGGTCGAGGTCTCGGCGCCCTCCTCCGTGCCGGCGGGACGCATCCGCAGGCCGGCGACGGAGTCCTCGCCCGTGATCGCCTCGGTCAGCACGCCGGCGTGGACGGTGACCCCGAGCTTCTCGATGTGCCGCACCAGGGTGGCGCCGCCCGAGCCGTCGAGCTGGACCGGCATCAGCCTCGGCGCCATCTCCACGACGTGCGTCTCGAGCCCCAGCTGCACGAGTGCGTTGGCCGCCTCGAGACCCAGCAGGCCGCCGCCGATGACGATGCCGCTGGTGGCCGTCGCGCTGGCCACCCGGATCGCCTCGAGGTCCTCGATCGTGCGGTAGACGAAGCATCCGTCCTTGTCCCGGCCCTCGACGAGCGGGACGAACGGTGCGGCGCCCGTGGCGAGCACGAGGGCGTCGTACGCGATGGTCTCGACGCGGCCGGGGTTGCTCAGCGGCTCGGCGACGTCGCCGGGAGCGGGCGAGACGTAGGTGACGACGCGGCCGGCGCGGTCGACCTCGGTCACCTCGGCGTCGAGGACCAGCGTCACCCGCGGGTCGTCGTACTCCCCCTCGGGCAGCAGCGACAGCTCGTCGGCGCTCTCGGCGGCGAAGAAGCTGGTGAGCGCGACGCGGTCGTACGCCGGGCGGCGTTCGGCGCCGATGACCACGATGTCGTGGGTCTCGGTGAGTCCGCGCTCGATGGCCGCCTGGACGAAGCGGTGGCCGACCATGCCGTGGCCGACGACGACGAGGGTGGATCGCTGGTGCGTCATGCCGCGACGCTAGGAGCGGCATGTCAAAGGCACGGTCACGTCATGTTTCGGGGAGGAAAACCCTCACTCACTCCCCTCACAGCCCCGCTCGGTCCTCTCCCAGCTCCGCGGCCCGGCGGCGGGCGGTGGCGATCGCGTCGTGGACCACGAGGACCTCGTCCGGAGGCGGATCGGTGTGGTGCTGGTGGGTGTAGAAGCGCACCTCGTGACCGTCGGGGTCGTGGAGCAGAGGCAGGATCCAGCCGAGCGTCGCGACGTGCACGCCGGCGTGGGACTCGCCCAGCTCGTCGAGACGTGCGGCCAGGGTCTTGATCGACTCCTTGTCCGGGACGCCGATGGCGAAGTAGTCGAAGCCGGCTGCCGCCTCTGCCCGTGCCGGGTCGAGGACGAAGGCGATCGCCGGGCCACCGTCGGGGTGCTCCATCCCGATGCCGGCGAGCCGGCCGTCGCCGTGGAACTCCTCGGTCAGGCAGTAACCGAGCCGCGACTCGTACCAGTGCTGGGACCGGCGCAGGTCGGACACCGGCAGCTTGAGGTGGTGCACGCCCGCGAGGACCGGCGCTCGTGTCATGAGGACCTCCGGAGAGTTGTTGCAGTGTGACTGCACAATGGCTGATGCAGTTAGACTGCAACTCATGCCTCCGGATGTCAATGCCCCCAGCACTCGGGCCGCCAGGACCGAGCAGCGCATCGTCGACGCCGCCCGAGACCTCTTCGTCGAGCGCGGCTGGCGCGGCACGACGCTCACCGACGTCGCGAAGGCGGCCGGGGTCGCCGACCGCACGATCTACGTCCGGTTCGCCACCAAGGCCGACCTGCTCAGGCGGGTCGTGGACGTCGCCGTGGTGGGTGACCTCGAGCCCGAGCGCCTCGCCGACCGCGACTGGGTGTCGGCCACCCTGGAGGCCCCGACCCTGGACGAACGCCTGACCACCGAGGCGACGCACGCCGCCGACCTGCTGGCCCGGACCGCGCCGGTCCTCGCCGTCGCCATGCAGGCCGAGGGCGAGGAGCCCGTGATCGCGCGCGCGGCCCAGGATGCCCGCGAGAGCACGCTGCGCCAGGTGCGCACCTTCTGGGAGAGGCTGTTCGCCGACGGCCTGATGCACGCCCGGGCCGACCTCGACTGGGTGGTCCCCACCGCGGCACTGCTCGGCAACGCGGAGACCTACGTGCACATGACCCGCACCCTGGGCTGGGACACCGAGACCTACCGCCGGTGGCGCCTGCGCACCTGGCGGCACCTCGCGACAGCGCCGTCGCCGGCTCCGATCGAGTGAGGCGCTCGACCGTGGTCAGCGAGGGAGCAGGAGCGCCGCGTCCCCGAACTCGTGCCACAGGTAGCCGTGCGCGACCGCCGCGTCGTACGCCGCCTGGGTGAGCGCGCGCCCGGCCACCGCCTCGACGAGCAGCAAGTGAGAGGCGTGCGGGTCGTGCCAGCCGGTGACGAGCCCGTCGACCACGCGCGGTGGGTCCGCGGGCGTCACCACCCGGGAGGTCCAGCCGTGTGCGGCGACGACCGACCCGTCCACGACTGCCGACTCGAGCGCCCGGGTGGCGGTGGTGCCGACCGCGACGACGCGACCACCACCGGCCCGGACGGACTCCACCAGCCGCGCCGTCGACGCGGGCACCTCGAACCACTCGGGTCCGGGCGCCTCCCCGGCCTCCTGGGAGGAGACGCCGGTGTGGAGGGTGACCGGGGCGAGGAGCACGCCGGACGAGACCAGCCGGGTGACCAGCGCCTCGGTGAACGGACGGCCGGCCGACGCCATCTCGGCGCTGCCCGGCCGGATGCCGAAGACGGTCTGGTAGGCCGCCAGCGGGTAGCGGCGGTCGAGGTAGCCGTAGGCGATGGGCCGCCCCCGCCGGGCCAGGACCGCGTCCAGGTCGCCGCGCACGCGGGCCCGCCACAGGCGGTTGCCGGTCCCCGTCGGCGAGGAGGACTCCCCCGTCGGCCACGGGGCGTCCAGCTCGAGCCGGACGCCGTCGACCTGCACCACCTCGCCGGACCTGGCGTCGAGCACCGCCCGGGCGGCGTCGGGGGCGGAGCGGAGCTCGACGACGCGGTCACCGTCCTCGAGCCGGGCGGCCACGTGCAGGACGACCGCCCGGCCGCGGTGCGTCGCGTCCACCTCGCCCGCCACCGTGGCCGAGTCGTTGACGACCAGCAGGTCGCCCGCCCGCAGGTGGTCGGGCAGGTCGCGGAACCTGGCGTGCCGGACGCCCTCGGCGGTCCCGACCAGGAGGCGCACCTCGTCGCGGACGAGCCCGCGCGCCTCGGCCGGGCGAGGTGCGAAGTCTGCCGCGGCGAAGCTGACGGTCGGGGTCTCGGAGAGCAGCGTCACGAGAAGTCACCCGCCCGGTAGCGGCCGGGCGCGGGACGCTTCTCCAGCAGCCGGAGCAGGCTCGGCACCACCGTCTCGGGCAGCGGCCGGTCCGAGATGTCCTCGCCGGGGAAGGCGTCCTGGTGCATCCCGGTGCGCATGTCCCCGGGGTCCACGGCGTAGGCCGTCAGGCCGGTCTCGGCGCCGTAGGTCAGGGTCACGTGGTCGAGGGCGGCCTTGCTGGCGCCGTAGAGGCCCCACGTCTCGTAGTGGTTCACCGCGGCGTCCGAGCTGAGGGAGAGGACCACGCCGTCGGCCTCGCGCAGCCAGGGCAGCAGCTCGCCGGTGAGCACGAGGGGCGCGCCGATGTTGGTGCGCCACACCTGCTGGAGGTCGGCGATCGACGCCTCGGCCAGCGGCCGCATCGGCAGCGGGCCGAGCGTGCTGGCGTTGTGCACGAGGAGGTCGAGCCGGCCGGCCGCCGCCACGGCGGCGACGAGCGCGGCGCGGTGGTCCGCGTCGGTGACGTCGCCCGCGACGACCTCGACCGACTCCGGGAGCGCGGCCGCGGCGATCCGCTCCGCGCTCCTCCCGTCGGTGATCACGTGCCAGCCCTCCACGGCCAGCGCCCTGGTCAGGGCGAGGCCGAGCCCTGCCGTTCCCCCGGTGACGAGCGCCACCGATGCCTGTTCGTTGATGTCCATGGCACGATGGTTCAAGTTGAAGTGAACTTGAGTTCAAGGGGACCTGACGAGATGGACGCTCGCGACCTGTTGCCGATGGGTGAGATCACGCGGCGCAGCGGCTTCGCCGCGTCCGCGATCCGCTTCTACGAGGCGGAGGGGCTGATCGAGGCCGACCGCTCCTCCGGCGGACAGCGACGGTTCGAGCGCAGCGTGCTGCGCCGGCTCGCCTTCATCCGGGCGGCCTCCAACGTGGGCCTGACGATCGGCGAGATCCGCGACGAGCTGTCCCGGCTCCCGGACGGCCGGACGCCCACCAAGGCCGACTGGCACCGCATCTCCCGTCACTGGCGGCAGCGGCTCGACGACCAGATCGCCGCGCTGGAGCGGCTCAAGACCGGCCTGGACGGGTGCATCGGCTGCGGGTGCCTGAGCCTGCGCAGCTGCGCGTTCTCCAACCCCGGCGACGTCCTCGACGAGCGCGGCCCCGGCGCCGGGCTGCTGCCGGACACGCTCCGCCGGCCGCACCCGACCCGGCGCTAGGGCGCGGGACGGCGCACGCCGCGGGCAGTTGGCGTCACCTCGCCCTCGCCCCACGCTCAGCGTGGCCGCCCGACCGGCCAACTGCCCGAAGCGTGCTGCATCTCAGCCGACCGGGACCGCGAGGTCCTCGCCGAGCAGCCGTCGTACGACGGACTCGCACCCGCCGCACCCGGTGGTCGCCCGCGTGTCCTCCCGGCACGAGGCGAACGACGAGCACGCGCGGACCGCCCCGGCGCTGACCCCGGCGCACGCGCAGACCTCCGCGTCGTCGGGCAGCCTGACCGGTGCCTCCGCCGGCTCGCCGAGCAGCAGCTGCCCCGGCTCGTCGGGTCCGAGCACGGTGCCGCGGTCGTAGAGCTGGGTGATTAACCCGACGCGCGACAGGTCGCCCACCAGGGCGGCCGCGACGATCCGGCCGCCGTGGACGACGAGCGTCCGGTGCGACCCCGCGATCGGGTTGGTCATCTCGACCACCTCCCCCACCGCGTGCTCGGGGTCGCCGAGGACGGCGACGTCGAGGCCGGTCGCGCGCAGCCGGGCGACGCTGCGGGAGCCGTCGTAGGCCGCGTCCTCACCGGTCAGCACGCCGGCGAGCACCCCGGCCTGCTCCCAGGCCGGCGGCACGAACCCGGTGGTGCGGTTGCGGTGCTCGGCGCAGTCGCCGATCGCGTGCACCCGATCGTCGGTGACCGAACGGAGGGAACCGTCGACGACCACGCCGCGGCGCACCATCAGGCCGGCCCGGCGGGCCAGCGCGGTCGACGGTCGCCCACCGGCCGTGAGCACGACGAGGTCGGCGCTCAGCTCGTAGCCGGTGTCGAGCCGCAGCCCCGCGTCGGTCATCCGGACCGCTCGGGCGCCGGTGTAGACCTCGGTCCCGAGCCGGCGCAGGTCGCGGGCCAGCACCCGTCCCCCGGCGGGGCCCAGCTGCGAGGCCAGCAGGTGGGGTGCGCCCTCGACCACCTCGGTCGCCACTCCGCGCACGGTGAGCGCGCGGGCGACCTGCAGCCCGAGCAGGCCACCGCCCACGACGACCGCCCGCTGACCGGGGGTCACGGCGTCGTCGAGCCGCCGGCAGTCGGCGAGCGAGCGGAACGCGTGGACCTTGGGGTGCAGCGAGCCGTCGAGGCGCACCAGCCCCCGGACCGGCGGCAGCGTGGGGATCGAGCCGGTCGCGAGCACCAGCCGGTCCCAGCCGATCCGCTCGCCGTCGACCAGCATGACCTCGCCGGCCTCGCGGTCGACCTCCAGCACCCGGGCACCCAGGCGCAGGCCGACGCCACGGTCGGCGAACCACTGCTCCGAGCGCAACGTGAGCGCGTCCGGGCCGTGCGTCCCCTCGAGCACGGCCGACAGCAGGATCCGGTTGTACGGCGCGTGGTCCTCGTCGGCGAGGACCGTCACCGCGCCGTCGTACCCGCGAGCGCCCAGCACCTCGACCAGCCGCACCGCCGCCATGCCGCCGCCGACCACCACGAGCCGCTCGCTCATGCGCTCACCGCCGCAGCGCAGACCTTGAACTCCGGCATCCGCGACGCCGGGTCCAGCGCGTCGTTGGTGAGCCGGTTGGCGCCGACCCAGTGGAAGGGCACGAACACGGTGTCGGGACGGATGGTGGCCACGACGCGCGCCGGGGCGGTCATCGTGCCGCGGCGGGTGGCCACCGTGACCGGCTCGCCGTCGGTGGCGCCGATGCGGCCGGCGAGCATCGGGTGCAGCTCGACGAAGGGCCCGGTGTCGGGCAGGTCGCGGACGCGACGGGTCTGGGCGCCGGACTGGTACTGCGCGAGCACCCGCCCCGTCGTGAGGTGCACCGGGTAGTCGTCGCACGGCACCTCGGCCGGGCCCCGGTGGTCGACGACGTGGAAGCGCGCCCGGCCGTCCGGGTGGGCGAAGGAGTCGAGGAACATCCGCGGGGTGCCCGGGTGCTCGGGGCCGGGGCACGGCCAGAAGACGCCGTGCTCGGCACGGATCCGGTCGTAGGTGATGCCGGCGTAGTCCGCCTTCCCGCCCGCCGACGCCCGTCCGAGCTCCTCGAAGACGGTCTCCGGGTCGGTCGCGAACTCCACCGGCGACCCCAGTCGCGAGGCCAGGCCGGCGATGACGTCGAGGTCCGAACGGACGCCCGCCGGCGGGGTGATCGCCCGTTGGCGCAGGATGACGCGCCCCTCGAGGTTGGTCATGGTGCCGGTCTCCTCGGCCCACTGGGTGACGGGGAGCACCACGTCGGCCAGCGCCGCCGTCTCCGAGAGCACCATGTCGGCGACCACGAGCAGGTCGAGCGACTCCAGGCGCTGCCTGACGTGCGTGGCCCGCGGGGCCGAGACGACGATGTTGGAGCCGAGGACGAGCAGGGCGGAGGGGCCGTCCGGCTGCCCGAGCGCGTCGAGGAGCTCGTACGCCGAGCGCCCCTTGCCGGGCAGCGAGTCCGGGTCCACGCCCCACACGCCCGCCACGTGGGCCCGCGCGGCCGGGTCGTCGATCATCCGGTAGCCGGGCAGCTGGTCGGCCTTCTGGCCGTGCTCGCGCCCGCCCTGGCCGTTGCCCTGGCCGGTCAGGCAGCCGTAGCCGGCACCCGGGGTGCCCGGCATCCCCAGCGCGAGGGCGACGTTGATCCAGGCCAGCACGGTGTCGGAGCCGGTGCTGTGCTGCTCGGCTCCACGGGCGGTCAGCACCATCACCGTGGCCGCCCCGCCGAGCAGGTCGGCCAGCGACCGCACCTCGTCGGCCGGGACGCCGGTGACCCGCTCGACCCGCTCGGGCCACCAGCCGGCCACCGACTCGCGCACCTCGTCCCAGCCGGTGGTGCGGGCGGCGACGTACTCCTCGTCGACCTTGCCGCCGGCCACCAGCAGGTGCAGGACGCCCAGCGCGAGCGCTAGGTCGGACCCCGGCACCGGCTGCACGACGACGTCGGCGCGGTTCGCGGTCGGCGTACGACGCGGGTCGACGACCACGACCTTGCCGCCGCGGGCGCGCAGGGCGTCGAGGTGCCGCGCCGCGGGCGGCATCGTCTCGGCGAGGTTGGAGCCGACCAGGACGACCACGTCCGCCTGCTCCACGTCGGCCAGGGGGAACGGCAGCCCCCGGTCGATCCCGAAGGCCCGGGTGCCGGCCGACGCCGCCGAGGACATGCACCAGCGCCCGTTGTAGTCGATCTGCGAGGTGCCGAGCGCGACCCGGGCCAGCTTGCCGAGCTGGTAGGCCTTCTCGTTGGTGAGCCCGCCCCCGCCGAAGACCGCGACGGAGTCGGGGCCCCGCTCGGCCCGCAGCGCCGCCAGCCGGCCGGCGACCAGGTCGAGGGCCTCGTCCCAGGTGACCGGGCTCAGCTCGCCGGTGGCCCGGTCGCGGACGAGCGGCGTGGTGAGCCGCTCGCGGCCGCCGTACAGCCCGGCAGCGCTCCACCCCTTGCGGCACAGCGCGCCGCGGTTGACGGGGAACTCCGGCCACTCGCCGACCTCGGGCGCGCGTCGACCGGTCAGCCGCATGCCGCACTGCAGCGAGCAGTAGGGGCAGTGGGTGTCGGTCACGGTGTCTCCACGAGGTCTGCGAGTGGCTGCGGGGGGTCGGCGAGGGGGTGCGAGCGGCGGGGGTCAGACGTTGGCGGTCGCCAGCGCCGGTGCGCGGCCGGCGACGGTCACCCGGCGGGTGTAGAAGAACCACGTCGTCGCCAGGCAGACGACGTAGAAGCCGGCGAAGACCATGAACGCCACCTTGACCGCCTCGACCGGGTCGGTCACCCACGGCGACCCGAAGGTCAGCGGGATCAGGAAGCCGCCCACGGCGCCCACGGCACCGGCGATGCCGATGACGGCCGAGGACTCCTTGGTCGCGCGCGCCATGTCGGCCTCGCGCGTCTCGTCGGTGGTGGCCTGCTCGGCCTGCTTCTGCAGGATGAGCGGGATCATCCGGTACGTCGACCCGTTGCCGATCCCGGAGGCGGCGAAGACGAAGAGGAACGCCAGCAGGAACCACGGGAAGATCGCCGTGTTGGCCTCGACCGCGGCGCGGGTCGCCTCGGAGTACACGAAGGCGGACGGGTCGGCCGGCACCGGCGAGGCCGGGACGGGCGTGAGCAGGGTGAGCGTGTAGACCACCGCGAGGGTGCCGGCGATCATGGCGACGAAGGTCCACAGCGTCACCCGGGCGCCGCCGTACGTGTCGGCCAGCCAGCCGCCGAAGGGCCGCGCCACCGAGCCGACCAGGGCGCCGAGGAAGGCGTAGTAGGCGAAGTTGATGCCGATCCCGGCGACGTCGGGCACGGGCTGGTTCCAGAAGTTGATCCGGATGAGCAGCGGCATCGCCGCGGAGTAGCCGATGAACGACCCGAAGGTGCCGATGTAGAGGAACGACATCACCCACGTGTGCTGGTAGCGCACCACGGCCAGCTGCTCGCGCGGGGACGACTTGGCGCCGGTCAGGTTGTTCATGAACAACCACGCCGCGAGGGCGCCGACGACCGCGAGCCCCGCGTACAGGTAGCCGGCCCGCTCCAGGTGCAGCGCGTCGCCGGCGGCGACCAGCCCGAAGGCGCCGGCTCCGCCCACGATGATCGGCAGGAAGAACTGGATGACCGCGACACCGACGTTGCCGCCGGCCGCGTTGAGGCCGAGCGCCGTGCCCTTCTTGCGGATCGGGTAGAAGAAGTTGATGTTGGCCATCGAGCTGGCGAAGTTGCCGCCGCCCAGGCCGGCGGTCGCCGCGATCAGGCAGAAGACCCAGTACGGCGTGCCCGGCGACTGCACCGCCCAGGCGAACAGCAGCGTCGGCACCAGCAGCAACGACGCGCTGATGACCGTCCACGTGCGGCCGCCGAACCTCGGCACCGCGAAGGTGTAGGGCAGCCGGATCAGCGAGCCGACCAGGTTGGGGATCGCCACCAGGACGAAGAGCTGCGAGACGGTGAAGTCGAAGCCGACCTTGGGCAGCATCGCCGCGCTGACCGACCACAGGAGCCACACCGAGAAGCCGAGGTGCTCGGAGAAGATCGACCAGACCAGGTTGCGGCGGGCGACGGGCCGGCCGACGCTCTCCCAGAACTCCTCGTCCTCGGGACGCCAGTCGTCGATGGTCGTGCCACCCCGCGGGATGGCGGCGGGCGCCGTGCTGGGCGCGGTCTCGGTGGATGTGGACACGGGTGCTCCTCGGGGGGGTGTCGAGCGGATGCCGCGACGCTAGGCAGCCCACGTTTCGCGTCCTCGCCGGTTTGTTTCACCGACGTGTCAACTTGTCCTCACGACCTCACGGACCGCACGATCTCCCCTGTGCCTGCCGCTGTCGTGATCCTCGCCGCGGGCTCCGGCTCGCGCGTCGGGGCCGAGCTCAACAAGGTCCTGCTCCCCCTCGCCGGCGTCCCGGTGCTGGCCTGGTCGGTGCGCGACGCGCTGGCCCTCGACGACGTACGACGCGTGGTCGTGGTCGTGCGGGACGGCGAGCAGGAGGCGGTGGGCGAGGCCCTGACCCCCCACCTCGACGCCGACCAGGAGGTGGCCGTCGTCGCCGGCGGCGCGACCCGCCACCGCTCCGAGCAGGCGGCCCTGCGGGTGCTGGCCACCGAGATCGGTAGCGGCGAGATCGACGTGGTCGCCATCCACGACGGCGCCCGGCCGCTGGCGGGCGGCGCCCTGTTCGACGCGACCCTCGCGGCCGCGCGGGAGCACGGCGGCGCCATCCCCGTCGTGCCCGTCGAGGGCCTCCTCTCCACCGCCCTCGACCCGGTCGCCGGGCGGCTCGGTGCCGTGCAGACCCCGCAGGCCTTCCGCGCGGCTCCCCTGCTCGCGGCCTACGACGCGGCGGCCCGGGAGGGCTTCGAGGGCACGGACACCGCTGCCTGCTACTCCCGCTACGACGGCGGCGAGGTCGCCGCCGTGCCGAGCACCTCGCTCAACCTCAAGATCACCTTCCCCGAGGACGTGACCCTCGCCGCGCGGCTGGCAGCGATCCGACCCTAGGGCTGGTGCGGTGCCTCGCCGGTGAGTGCCTCGAGGAGCCGGACGTCCTCCGCGGAGGCGACCCGGCGGGCCTCGGGCGGGGCCTCGACGAGCTCGACCGCGTGGTCGCCGCGGAGGCGGGCGACGAGGGCGGCCAGGTCGTGCCCGGGGAAGTCGTCCAGCGCGCGCACCACCGACGGCGGCAGCACGACCGGCGATGACGGGGCCAGCAGGCCGTCGCGGTCCACCGTGTCCCCGACCAGGCCGTCGTCGACGCGCTTGACCGTGTCGGTGACGGGCCGCACCGCCACCACGACCGCGTCGTGGTCGAGCGCCAGCTGCACGCAGTGGGCGAGGAAGCCGGCGGGCGTCATGGGGCACAGCGAGTCGTGGAGGACCAGGGGCTCGTCGGCACCCTGCACGCTCGACCAGGCCACCCCGACGTCCACGGGGGTGATGCCGGCGTCACCGAGGGCCCAGGCGGCACAGGCCACCAGGGCCTCGCCGTGGATCAGGGAGTAGGGCAGCGCGCCGCGCCCCTCGTCGAGCACCAGTCCCAGGGCCGGGGCAGGCTCGTCCGGGACGTCGTACGTGGGGGCAGCCATGGCGCTTGCGATCGTATGACGTCCCGGCCCCCGGACGCGACGAGGCCCCCGGCACTCGGTGCCGGGGGCCTCGTCGTGGCTGCTGGGGCGACTGGTCAGGAGGCGAGGACCTCGTCGAGCATCGCCTCGGCCTTGTCCTCGTTGGTCTTCTCGGCGAGCGCGAGCTCGGAGACCAGGATCTGGCGGGCCTTGGCGAGCATCCGCTTCTCGCCGGCCGACAGGCCACGGTCCCGCTCGCGGCGCCACAGGTCGCGCACGACCTCGGCGACCTTCATGACGTCGCCGGAGTGCAGCTTCTCCAGGTTGGCCTTGTAACGACGGGACCAGTTGGTGGGCTCCTCCACGTGCGCGGCCCGGAGGACGTCGAACACGCGGTCGAGGCCCTCCTTGTCCACGACGTCGCGGACCCCGACCAGGTCGAGGTTGCAGGCCGGGACGCGCACGACCAGGTCCTGCTGGGCCACGATGCGCAGGACGAGGTACTGACGGTCCTCACCCTTGATCTTCCGCATCTCGATGTCCTCGATGACAGCGGCCCCGTGGTTCGGGTAGACAACCGTTTCGCCGACGGTGAAAGTCATGTACTTGTACCCCTCTTTCTAGGTGACCAGTCTAACACGCGTCCCGAGCGCGCCCGACATCGTTTGTGCAGGTCAGGGGCACAGTGTGGGCTTGACAGACGTTCGATCGTGTGGTGCGCCGGGGCGCCGGGACCACCCCTGGAGGCGTCGACGCCGCCGGCCGCGTGCCCGCCCGGCGCCCGCCCGTCGCCGCGCCGGGTCCCCCACCGGGACCGCCCCATGACCGATACTCCGCACATGTCGACCCAGGCCGACCCCACCCGCCGGACCACCTCCCTCACCCACAGCCTCCCCGTGCTGCTGGTGCGCGCCGCCCACCCCCGCCAGGCGGTGCTGACGGCGCTCGGGATGGCCGTCGCGGCCGGTCTCGCGGGCCGCCCGGTGCGGGAGGTCGGACTGGTGGCGGCCACCGTGCTGGTCGGCCAGGCGATCCAGGGCTGGGACAACGACCTCGTCGACCGCGAGCGCGACGCGCGGCACGGGACGCCGGGCAAGCCGGTCGCCCAGGGCCTGCTCGACCCGGGCACCGTGTGGTTCACGCTGGGCTGCGCCGTGCTGCTCGTCGTACCCCTCGCGGTCTCCGCCGGCACCCTCGCCGGCTGCTCCTACCTGGCCGCCGTCGCGGTCGGCCTCGTCGGCAACCGGGTGCTGCGCGGCAGCGTGCTGTCGTGGCTGCCCTGGGCCGTGCAGTTCGCCCTCTACCCGGCCTATCTCGCGTACGGCGGGTGGAACGGGCAGGGCGCCGACACTCCACCGACGGTCGTGGTCACGGTCCTGGCGGCCGTCCTCGGCGTGCTGGTGCACGTGCTGCGGGCGCTGCCGGGACTGGTCGCCGACAACCAGGACGGGCTCCGGCACCTCCCGCTGCGGATCGCGCTGCGCACCGGCGCCCCCCGGCTGCTGCTCCTCGCGAGCGTGCTCACCGGTCTCGTGGTGGTCGGGCTCCTCGTTGCCGGGCAGGCCGTCGGGCTGACCTGAGTCGACGCTAGGCTGTGCGCCATGCAGCTCCGACGCTCCTTCGCGCTCACCGCCGCCGCGCTGGCCCTGACCGCGCCGGCCCTGACCGCGTGCGGGTTCGACTACGCCACCGACCGCTACTACACGCCCGCCAACGGTGCCAACAACCGTGACGGCGCCGTCGACGTGCTGGGCGCGGTCGTGGTCTCCACCGAGC
This sequence comes from Nocardioides sediminis, assembly GCF_003047295.1. Taxonomy (GTDB): domain Bacteria; phylum Actinomycetota; class Actinomycetes; order Propionibacteriales; family Nocardioidaceae; genus Nocardioides; species Nocardioides sediminis. Next base: position 5,091 of record NZ_PZYZ01000002.1, on the reverse strand, counting down.
CCGGCTCGGGCACCTTCATCGCGTCGCTCTCCAACAACTCGACGACCGAGCCCGCGACGTTCTCCGAGCTCACCGGCACCGAGGGCAGCGACGTGACCGCGACCGGCTTCGAGCCCGTCGAGATCGCACCGGGCAGCCTGGTCAACCTCGCCGAGCCGCCCGCCGAGATCGAGGTCACCGGCGACTTCGAGGCCGGCGACTTCGTCGAGGTCTCGCTCGGCTTCGACAACGGCGAGGACACCGTGGTCGAGGTGCCCGTCGTGGACAACCACGGCTACTTCGAGGGCCTCGACGGGGAGCCGCTGCCGGTCGAGGAGACCGAAGGCTCCGAGTCCGAGTCCTCGCACTGACCCCGACCCCGCCGGAGGAGACCCACCCATGACGTACACCCTGGTCCTGCTCCGCCACGGCGAGAGCGACTGGAACGCCAAGAACCTGTTCACCGGCTGGGTCGACGTCGACCTGACCGAGAAGGGCCGCGCCGAGGCCGTGCGCGGCGGCGAGCTGATGGTCGAGGCCGGCCTCCTCCCCGACATCGTCCACACGTCGCTGCAGCGCCGCGCCATCACGACGGCGCACCTCTCCCTCGACGTCGCCGACCGGCACTGGATCCCGGTCAAGCGGTCGTGGCGCCTCAACGAGCGCCACTACGGCGCCCTCCAGGGCAAGGACAAGAAGCAGACCCTCGAGCAGTACGGCGAGGAGCAGTTCATGCTCTGGCGCCGGTCCTTCGACACCCCGCCCCCGCCGATCGAGGACGACGACGAGTTCTCGCAGGCGGGTGACCCGCGCTACGCCGACCTCGGCGACGAGATGCCGCGCACCGAGTGCCTCAAGGACGTCATCGCGCGCTTCCTGCCCTACTGGGAGGCCGAGATCGTCCCCGACCTGCGGGCCGGGAAGGTCGTGCTCGTCGCGGCCCACGGCAACAGCCTCCGTGCGCTGGTCAAGCACCTCGACGGCATCTCCGACGAGGACATCGCCGGGCTCAACATCCCCACCGGGATGCCCCTGGTCTACCGCCTCGACGAGTCGCTGGCGCCCACCGTCTGCGGCGGTGAGTACCTCGACCCCGAGGCCGCTGCCGAGGCCGCCGCGGCCGTCGCCAACCAGGGTCGCTGAGCCCGCCCGGAATCACCGGGCGCCCGGTGGTTCCGTGGGTTGGCGCGCGCTGCAGCGTGGCCGAACCCTCCGGATCACCGGGCAGCCGGTGATCCGGCGACGACCGCCCGCCGTACGACGCTCAGGCGTCGACGCGCTGGACCTGCTGGCCGGTGACGACGAAGACCACCCGGTTGGCCACCGACACCGCGTGGTCGGCGATGCGCTCGTAGTAGCGGCCGAGCAGGGCGATGTCCACGGCCGCCTCGACCCCGTGGTTCCAGTCGTCGCTGAGCAGCTCGGCGAAGGAGCGGCGGCGGAGCTGGTCCATGATCTCGTCGTCGCGGCCGAGCTCGATGGCCGCGTCGACGTCGCGCTCGGTGATGATCGCGTGCACCCGGCGGACCATGTCCTCGGCGACGGCGGCCATCTGCTCCAGGGTCGGGCGCACCTCGTCGGGGACGGCGACGTTGGGCACGCGCAGGCGCGCGATCTTGGCGACGTGGACGGACAGGTCGCCCATCCGCTCGAGCTCGCTGACCATCCGCAGCGCGGAGACGATGATCCGCAGGTCGCCGGCCACCGGCTGCTGGAGGGACAGCAGCGCGAACGCGTTGTCCTCGATCCGCTCCCGGTTGGCGTCGACCGCGTCGTCGGCACTGATCACCTGCTCGGCGATCGCCGCGTCACCGGTCAGCAGGGCCCGGGTCGCCTGTCGGACAGCCACCTCCACCTGGCCGCACATGTCGGCGAGATCGGTGAAGACGGCATCGAGCTGGTCATGGAAGGCCTCACGCATGGGGCGCAGCCTAGGTGGCCCGAGGTGTCCTCCCGGCCGCCTGCGGTGAACGCGTGGTGAACTCTGGGCACAGGACTGGCGGACGGGTGTCCAGCGGCGGATCGTGGGTGTGCCGGATGCGTACGATCACCACGTGGACCCGACGACCCAGGCAGCGCTCGCTGCCGTCATCGGGGCGATCGTCGCCGGCGGCGCCGTACTCGCCTGGCACGTCAGCGACCGCCAGCAGTCGCGCCTGCCCCAGGTCGACGAGCCGCTCGTGCCGCCCGGCGTGGCCGCCGTCCTGTCGGTGCTGCGCTCCTCGGCCGTGGTCGTGGACGCCGAGGACCACGTCCTCAAGGCGTCCGCGCCGGCGTACGCCTTCGGGCTGGTGCGCGGCAACGAGATCCTCGTCGAGGACCTGCGGCAGCTCATCCACGTCGTACGCCGCGACGGCCAGATCCGTGAGTCGGAGATGCAGCTGGGCGAGGGCCCCTCCGCCCGCACGGTGATCGCGCGGGTGGCGCCGCTGGGCTCCCGCCTGGTGCTGGCGCTGGTCGAGGACCGCACCCGGGAGCGGCGCGTCGAGGCGGTGCGCCGCGACTTCGTGGCCAACGTCAGCCACGAGCTCAAGACCCCCGTCGGCGCCATCCGGCTGCTCGCCGAGGCCGTCGACGAGGCCGCCGACGACCCCGAGGCGGTGCAGCGGTTCGCCCGCCGCATGCAGCACGAGAGCGACCGGCTCTCGACCCTGGTCCAGCAGATCATCGAGCTGTCGCGGCTGCAGGGCAACGACCCGCTCGAGATGCCCGTGCAGGTGAAGATCGACGACGTGGTGGCCGCCGCCGTCGACGCGAGCGCCATCGACGCCGCCGCCAAGGACATCACCCTGGTCACCCGGGGTGACCACGACCTCGAGGTCTTCGGCTCCGAGGAGCAGATCAGCGCCGCCGTGAGCAACCTGGTCGCCAATGCGGTGCACTACTCGGGCGGCGGCTCGCGGGTGCTCGTGACCACCAAGTCGGTGGGCGACACCGCCCAGATCTCGGTGGTCGACCAGGGCATCGGCATCCCCGCCCGCGAGATCGACCGGATCTTCGAGCGGTTCTACCGCGTCGACCCCGCCCGCCACCGCTCCACTGGCGGCACCGGCCTCGGGCTCTCCATCGTCAAGCACGTCGCGGCCACGCACGGCGGCGACGTGAGCGTGTGGTCCGTCGAGGGCCAGGGCTCGACGTTCACCCTCACCCTCCCCCTCAGCTCGCAGTCGAGCACCCGGCTCGCCGGACCGACCGCGCCGGTCACCGTCGTCGCACCGCGCGGCACCTCCGGTCGCCGCTCCACGAACCAGTCCCCCCACCGTCCCGGCCCCGCCGGGGAACCCAGCCAGGAGGTACGTCCGTGACCCGGGTACTCGTCGTCGAGGACGAAGAGAGCTACAGCGACGCGCTCGCCTACATGCTCCGCAAGGAGGGCTACGAGGTGGCCATCGCCGCGGACGGCAACACCGCCCTCACCGAGTTCGAGCGCAACGGGGCCGACATCGTGCTCCTCGACCTGATGCTCCCGGGCCTGCCCGGCACCGAGGTCTGCCGGGCGATCCGCCAGACCTCGAGCGTGCCGGTGATCATGGTGAGCGCCAAGGACGACGAGGTCGACAAGGTCGTGGGGCTCGAGCTCGGGGCCGACGACTACGTCACCAAGCCCTACTCCCCCCGGGAGCTCGTCGCCCGGATCCGCGCCGTCCTGCGCCGCGGCCACGAGCCCGAGCTCGCCCCCGACACCCTCGAGGCGGGTCCCGTCCGGATGGACGTCGAGCGCCACGTCGTGACCGTCGAGGGCGAGGAGCAGCGGCTGCCGCTCAAGGAGTTCGAGCTGCTCGAGATGTTCCTGCGCAACCCCGGCCGGGTGCTGACCCGCGGCCAGCTCATCGACCGCGTGTGGGGCTCGGACTACGTCGGCGACACCAAGACCCTCGACGTCCACGTCAAGCGGCTGCGCGCCAAGCTCGAGCCCGACCCGAGCGAGCCCAAGTACCTCGTCACCGTTCGCGGGCTGGGCTACAAGCTCGACCTGTGAGGTGTCGGCTCGGCGGGATCTCGTCGTACGACGTCCGAAATCCGCGTGTGCTCAGTCATGGGCGTCCCTAGGCTTGACCCGTGACGATGACCCGCGTGACCCCTGCTCCGGCACCCACCCGCACCTGGCTCCCGCTGGCCGCGGTCGCGACCACGCTGGTGCTCTGGGCGAGCGCGTTCGTCGGCATCCGCCACCTCGGCGAGACCGTGCCGCCGGGCAGCCTGAGCCTGGCCCGGCTGCTGGTGATGGTGCTGGCCCTGGTGGCGCTGATGAAGGGTCGCCTCCCCCGCCTGCCCACGCGCCGGGAGTGGCCGCTGATCGTGGCGGGCGGGGCGACGTGGTTCGGGATCTACAACGTCGCCCTCAACGAGTCCGAGCGTCGCATCGACGCCGCCACAGCGGCGCTGCTCATCCAGATCGGGCCGATCCTGGTGGCCCTGCTCGCCACCGTCGTCCTCGGCGAGCGACTGACACGCTGGCTGGTGACGGGCATGGCGGTCGGCTTCGGCGGCGTGGTGCTGATCGGGTACTCGACCTCGAGCGGTGGCAGCGGTGACCTGGTCGGCGTCCTGCTGGCGCTGGTCGCGGCGGTCACGTTCGCGGTGGGCGTGCTCACGCAGAAGAAGCTCCTCCCCACGATCCGGCCGCTCGACCTGACGTTCTGGTACGCCGTCGTGGGCGCGGCGGTCTGCCTGCCGTGGAGCGGCGAGCTGGTCGGGGTCGTGTCCGACGCCAGCGCCGACACCCTGTGGTGGATCGTCTACCTCGGCGTCTTCCCGAGTGCGATCGCGTTCACCACCTGGGCCTACGCGCTCTCGCACGCGGACGCGGGCAAGTTCGCCCAGTCGACCTTCCTGGTGCCGTTCATCACCGCGCTGATGGCCTGGCTGCTGCTCGACGAGGTGCCCCCGCTGCTGTCCTTCGTGGGTGGGGCGCTGTGCATCGCCGGCGTGCTCCTCGCGCGGCGTACGGCGCGGGGTTGAGCCGTCGAGGCAGGGTCTTGCTGGCCGATTCGTCCGCTTGCTGGCCGTTGCACCGGGGCAAGGTCGTTCGGTCTAAGCAACGGTTCATGCTGCTGCCGGGTTGGCGAGCAGTCTGGCCAGTCTGTCGGCTGGGGTGTCCATGTCCAAGGT
>NZ_PZYZ01000019.1 GCF_003047295.1 Nocardioides sediminis | reverse complement strand
TTTTGAGGAGCGTTGCGGATGCCGAAGTGGATCTCGTTTGAGACCGAGGAGGAGTTCTTCAACCTGGTGTGTAGTGGTGCGCCGATCGCACACGCTGCCGTGTGGTCGGGCGTGTCGCACGACCTCGCGACGCGGTGGTGGCAGGACCGTGGCGTCATGGGACTCGCGATGGCCATCGGTGCGCGTGGCGGGCTGCCCGGGACGGCGCCGCTGCGCCGCCCGGGCGATGACCGGGTTGGGCGGCAGCGCCGGCCCTTGACCAGTGAGGACCGGGCGGTGATCGCGGCGCTGCATCATCGGAAGGTGTCGCTGCGAGAGATCGGCCGGACCATCGGTCGGCACGTGTCGGTCATCAGCCGGGAGGTTGCCCGGAACCGGGGCCCGGACGGGAGCTATCACGGTCCGGTGGCACACCGGGCTGCGCACGAGCGGCGGAAGAGACCCAAGGCGTTCAGGCTGCACGATCCGGTGCTGTGCGGGGCGATCGAGACCTGGATGGACGACGGCTGGTCCCCCAAGCTGATCGCCGAGGTCCTGCGGCGTGATCACGCCACCGCGGTGGCGGCGGGGCGGGCGTCGATGATGGGCACCGTGCACCACGAGACCATCTACCGCGCGCTGTACGTGCAGACCCGTGGCCAACTGCGCGCAGACCTGAACCAAAAGCTCAGCCTGAAGCGGCGACGACGCAAGACCAAGGGCGTCAACGACGGCCGAGGCGTGAGGTACGACGAGGCGTTCACCATCCGGGAGCGGCCTGCTCAGGCGGCCGACCGGGCCGTGCCGGGTCACTGGGAGGGCGACCTGATCGTCGGCACCGGCAACGGTTCGGCGATCGGGACCTTGGTCGAGCGAACGACCCGGTTCGTGGTCCTGCTGCACCTGCCCGGCCGCCACGACGCCGAGTCGGTCGCCGAGGCAATGATCCGCGAGATGGGCCAGCTACCCGACCACTTGCGCCGGTCGGTGACCTGGGACCGTGGCAGCGAGATGGCCCACTACGAACGGATCCAGCTCGAGCTCGGCACCAGCGTCTACTTCTGCGATCCGCACTCGCCGTGGCAGCGCGGCACGAACGAGAACACCAACCGACTACTGCGGTTCTGGTTCGAGAAGGGCACCGACTTGTCGGTCCACACCGCAGCCGATCTACGCACCGTCGCCGACAAGCTCAACAAGCGCCCACGCCCGACCTTGGACATGGACACCCCAGCCGACAGACTGGCCAGACTGCTCGCCAACCCGGCAGCAGCATGAACCGTTGCTTAGACCGAACGACCTTGCCC
>NZ_PZYZ01000018.1 GCF_003047295.1 Nocardioides sediminis | reverse complement strand
GGTGAACCTCCCCGGGTCTGGTGCACACCTCCGATGTGAATGGAGGATGGAACATGCCCAACCTGAGGAAGCCGCAGGCTTCGAAGTACAGCCCCGCCACGCGTGAGCGTGCGGTGCGTCTGGTGCTGGAGCAGGGTGAGAACTACCGGCATGAGTTCCAGGCGATCCGGGCGATCGCGGGTCAGTTCGGGATGCACCCCAACACGTTGAAGTCGTGGGTCCGCATGGCCCGCGTCGAGGCCGGTGAGCTGCCAGCCAGCCCGGACACCCGGGACCTGGAGATTGCGGAGCTGAAACGGGAGAACGCCGAGCTGGCCCAGACGGTGGAGATCCTCAAGAGGGCCACGACTTTCTTCGCGCGGGAGTGCGACCCGCTACCACCGATGTCTGCCGGTTCATCATCGAACACCGAGCCGACTTCGGAGTCGCACCGATCTGTCGAGTCCTGAGAACTCACCTCGGACTCAAGATCGCTCCACGCACCTACTACGCCTGGCTCTCACGCGGCCCGTCACGACGCACGCTGTGGGAGGAGGCCCTGACCGAGATCCTGTCCGGGTTCTACGAACCCGACGAACACGGTCGACGTCGCCCGGAGTCGCTGTACGGGGCGGTGAAGATGTGGGCCCACCTGAATCGCCAAGGCATCATCGTGGCCCGATGCACCGTGGAACGACTGATGCGCCGCCACGGCTGGCAGGGCGTCAGGCGTACCCGCCGGATCCGCACCACCATCGCGGACCCGGCCGCCGGCCGGGCACCGGACCTGGTCGATCGACGCTTCAAGATCGAGGCCCCCAACCGGCTGCTGGTCGCGGACTTCACCTACGTCCCGATCGGGGGCCGGTTCGCCTACACCGCGCTCGTCATCGACGCCTATGCCGGCACCATCGTGGGCTGGCAGGTCGGCCCCCGACATACCGCGGACCTGGTCCAGGCCGCCTTGGACGACGCACTCGAGACCCGCCGCAGGCAGGGGCACCCCATCGTGGACGGCATCCATCACTCCGATGCCGGTGCCGAGTACACCTCGCTGAGCCTGACCGACCGGCTCGCCGAGACCGGGCTGGCGCCCTCGATCGGCAGCGTCGGCGACGCCTACGACAACGCCCTGGCCGAGACCACCATCGGGCTGTACAAGACCGAATGCATCGGGACCGGCCGTCTATCGACCCCGTTCCACGACGGCCTGACCAGCGTCGTCGAGGTCGAGCTCGCCACCGCCGCCTGGGTCTACTGGTTCAACACCAGCCGCCTCATGCACCGACTCGACCGCCGACCACCACTCGAGGCCGAGAACGACTACTACGATCAGCCCCACGCCCCACAGGGCGTGACAACCACCCGGTGAGCATCAAACCCGGGGCGGTTCA
>NZ_PZYZ01000017.1 GCF_003047295.1 Nocardioides sediminis | reverse complement strand
GTCGGTCGCTCGACCTGGCGGAAGATGCCGATGGGGGACTGGTTGAGGTAGCCGGCGTCGGTGAGCCGGCTGATCGCGAACGCGGTCGAGGGGTCGGGGTGGTGGGCGTCGTGGACGAGGATGTCGGCCTCGTCGACGTCGGCGGCCTCGACGACCAGGACGCCGCTGCCGGCGGGGTCGCGGACCAGGGCCTTGGAGCCCAGCCCCGACTCGGTCGGGGTGCCGAACCGGATGGGTTCGCCGTGGACGAGCGGGATGATGGCGTCGGCCTTGGTGTTCGGGTTCTTGATCGCGTCGAAGGCGCCGTCGTTGAAGATCGGGCAGTTCTGGTAGATCTCGACCAGGCTGGTGCCGCGGTGCGCGGCGGCGGCGGCGAGCACGCCGGTGAGGTGCTTGCGGTCGGAGTCGATGGTGCGGGCCACGAAGGACGCCTCGGCGCCCAGCGCCAGGGAGACGGGGTTGAACGGGTGGTCGACCGAGCCCATGGGGGTGGACTTGGTGACCTTGCCGGCCTCGCTGGTGGGGGAGTACTGGCCCTTGGTGAGGCCGTAGATGCGGTTGTTGAACAGCAGGATCGTCATGTTGACGTTGCGGCGCAGGGCGTGGATGAGGTGGTTGCCGCCGATGGACAGCGCGTCGCCGTCGCCGGTGACGACCCAGACGGAGAGGTCTTCGCGGGCGGTGGCGATGCCGGTGGCGATGGAGGGGGCGCGTCCGTGGATGGAGTGCATGCCGTAGGTGTCGAGGTAGTAGGGGAACCTCGACGAGCAGCCGATGCCGGAGACGAAGACGATGTTCTCGCGGCGGAGGCCGAGGTCGGGCAGGAAGGACTGGACGGCCTTGAGGACGGCGTAGTCGCCGCAGCCGGGGCACCAGCGGACCTCCTGGTCGGAGGTGAAGTCCTTGCCGGTCTGCGTCTGGCCCTCGGCGAGGGTCGGGACGCCCTCGGTGCCGGACCGGAGTCCGGGAAGTCCCAGGTCGGTCGAGCTCATCGGATGTCGTCCTCTCCGTCGATGTTGCCCGCGGGCACGAGGTTGACCTCGATGCCCTCGGCCTCGGCCACGAGCCCGCCGATCACGTCCGCGAGCACCGCGGCCTTGAGCGGGAGGCCGCGGACCTCGTTGTAGCCGACCACGTCGACGAGGTACTTCGCGCGCAGCAGCAGGGAGAGCTGGCCGAGGTTCATCTCGGGGACCAGCACCTTGTCGTAGCGGCGCAGGACCTCGCCGAGGTCGGCGGGGAAGGGGTTGAGGTGGCGCAGGTGCGCCTGGGCGACCTGGTAGCCGGCCTTGCGCACGCGGCGTACGCCGGCGCCGATCGGTCCGTACGTCGAGCCCCAGCCGAGGACGAGCACCTTGGCCTCGCCGTCGGGGTCGTCGACCTCGAGCGGGGGCAGCGAGTCGGCGATCCGGTCGACCTTGGCCTGGCGGGTGCGGACCATGAAGTCGTGGTTGGCCGGGTCGTAGGAGATGTTGCCGTGGCCGTCGCCCTTCTCGAGACCGCCGATGCGGTGCTCGAGGCCCGGCGTTCCGGGGATCGCCCACGGCCGGGCCAGGGTCTCGGCGTCGCGCTCGTAGGGCCAGAACTCGGCGTCATCCCCCTCGCCGTGGTTGGTCGAGGTGGCGAACGAGGGGTCGATGACCGGCAGCTCGGAGACCTCGGGGATGCGCCAGGGCTCGGAGCCGTTGGCCAGGTAGCCGTCGGAGAGCAGCATCACCGGGGTGCGGTAGGTGACGGCGATCCGGGCGGCCTCCAGGGCGGCGTCGAAGCAGTCCCCGGGGGAGCGCGGAGCCACGATCGGCACCGGCGCCTCGCCGTTGCGTCCGAACATCGCCTGCAGCAGGTCGGCCTGCTCGGTCTTGGTCGGCAGGCCGGTCGAGGGACCCCCGCGCTGCACGTCGACGACGAGCAGCGGCAGCTCGGTCATCACCGCGAGGCCGATGGCCTCGGACTTTAGGGCGATGCCGGGACCCGACGTGGTCGTCACGCCGAGGTGGCCGGCGAACGAGGCGCCGATCGCGGCACCGACGCCGGCGATCTCGTCCTCGGCCTGGAAGGTCGTGACGCCGAAGGACTTGTGCTTGCTGAGCTCGTGGAGGATGTCGGAGGCCGGGGTGATCGGGTAGGAGCCCAGGAACACCTGGAGCCCCGACTGGACGCCCCCGGCGACCAGGCCATAGGCCAGCGCGAGATTGCCGGTGATGTTGCGGTAGGTGCCCGCCGACATCGGCGCCGGCTTGATCTCGTAGCGGACGATGAACGTCTCGGTGGTCTCCCCGAAGTTCCAGCCGGCCTTGAACGCCGTGATGTTGGCGTCGCGGATGTCGGGCACCTTGGCGAAGCGGCGCTCCAGGAACGAGATCGTCGACTCGGTGGGGCGGCCGTACATCCACGACAGCAGGCCGAGGGCGAACATGTTCTTGGCGCGGGCGGCGTCCTTGCGGGACAGGCCGAACTCCTTGACCGCCGCGACCGTCATGCCGGTCAGGTCGACGGGGTGCAC
>NZ_PZYZ01000016.1 GCF_003047295.1 Nocardioides sediminis | reverse complement strand
CAGGTGGGGAAATGGGAAAGAGGGGCCGCCTGGTGGCGGCCCCTCTCCCAATGTATGTCCGGCGGCGTCCTACTCTCCCACAGCCTCTCGGTTGCAGTACCATCGGCGCTGAAAGGCTTAACTTCCGGGTTCGGTATGGGACCGGGTGTTTCCCTTTCGCCATGGCCGCCGTAACTCTGGCGGAACACACGCACCCACGCGGTGGTGCTGGTGGGGGTGTTCCAAGCTCTTGGTGTTGCGTGTTCAGTTCTCATGCCGTTCCCCGAGCCCCCGCGGGTGCGGGGGTGGGTTGTGGTCTGGGAACTGCCTAGTGGACGCGTGGCACATCAAACTCGGTGGTGATGTGTTTTGTACGGTGTTGGGACAAGCCCTCGGCCTATTAGTACCGGTCGGCTGGGCATTGCTGCTGTACACCTCCGGCCTATCAACCCCATGTTCTGTGGGGGGCCTTACCCCATAACGGGTGGGAAACCTCATCTTGAAACGTGCTTCCCGCTTAGATGCATTCAGCGGTTATCACTTCCGAACGTAGCCAACCAGCCGTGCCCCTGGCGGGACAACTGGCACACCAGAGGTTCGTCCATCCCGGTCCTCTCGTACTAGGGACAGCCTTTCTCAAGTTTCCTGCGCGCGCGGCGGATAGGGACCGAACTGTCTCACGACGTTCTAAACCCAGCTCGCGTGCCGCTTTAATGGGCGAACAGCCCAACCCTTGGGACCTACTCCAGCCCCAGGATGCGACGAGCCGACATCGAGGTGCCAAACCATCCCGTCGATATGGACTCTTGGGGAAGATCAGCCTGTTATCCCCGGGGTACCTTTTATCCGTTGAGCGACCACGCTTCCACATGCCGTGGCCGGATCACTAGTTCCGACTTTCGTCCCTGCTCGACATGTCTGTCTCACAGTCAAGCTCCCTTGTGCACTTACACTCAACACCTGATTGCCAACCAGGCTGAGGGAACCTTTGAGCGCCTCCGTTACATTTTAGGAGGCAACCGCCCCAGTTAAACTACCCATCAGGCACTGTCCCTGATCCGGATTACGGACCTAGGTTAGACATCTAGTACGACCAGAGTGGTATTTCAACGTTGACTCCAACCAAACTGGCGTCTGGCCTTCACAGTCTCCCACCTATCCTACACAAGCCGAACCAAACACCAATACCAAACTATAGTAAAGGTCCCGGGGTCTTTCCGTCCTGCCGCGCGTAACGAGCATCTTTACTCGTAGTGCAATTTCGCCGAGTCCATGGTTGAGACAGCGCCCAAGTCGTTACTCCATTCGTGCAGGTCGGAACTTACCCGACAAGGAATTTCGCTACCTTAGGATGGTTATAGTTACCACCGCCGTTTACTGGGGCTTAAATTCTCCGCTTCGACTTGCGTCTAACAGGTCCTCTTAACCTTCCAGCACCGGGCAGGAGTCAGTCCGTATACATCGTCTTACAACTTCGCACGGACCTGTGTTTTTAGTAAACAGTCGCTTGGGCCTGGTCTCTGCGGCCATCACCGCTTCCCCACGCAAGGTGGTTCACGGATCCGGCCCCCCTTCTCCCGAAGTTACGGGGGCATTTTGCCGAGTTCCTTAACCATGGTTGTCTCGATCGCCTTGGTATTCTCTACCTGATCACCTGAGTCGGTTTGGGGTACGGGCGGCGCATAGCTCGCTAGAGGTTTTTCTCGACAGCATAGGATCACCCACTTCACCATTCGGCTCCGTGTCACATCTCAGACTCGGCATCGCTGCCAGGGATCCGGATTTGCCTAGATCCCGTCCTACATGCTTACCCGTGGACTACCATCGCCACGGCTGGGCTACCTTCCTGCGTCACCCCATCGCTTGACTACTACCAGATCGGGTCCCACGCTCGACTCCCGCGCCTTCCCCGAAGGGTCGGTCACAGAAGCTTTGGGTGGTTAGCATCACCGGGTTCGTCATGGGCGCTACTTTGCCGGTACGGGAATATCAACCCGTTGTCCATCGACTACGCCTGTCGGCCTCGCCTTAGGTCCCGACTTACCCAGGGCAGATTAGCTTGACCCTGGAACCCTTGATCATTCGGCGGACGTGTTTCTCACACGTCATTCGCTACTCATGCCTGCATTCTCACTCGTGTGGCCTCCACACCTGGATCACTCCGGCGCTTCACTGCCCACACGACGCTCCCCTACCCATCCACACACCTGAACACCGATCAAGTCGATGCTAGATACACGCGTGAATGCCATAGCTTCGGCGGATGACTTGAGCCCCGCTACATTGTCGGCGCGGAATCACTTGACCAGTGAGCTATTACGCACTCTTTCAAGGGTGGCTGCTTCCAAGCCAACCTCCTGGTTGTCACTGCGACTCCACATCCTTTTCCACTTAGTCACCGCTTAGGGGCCTTAGCTGATGGTCTGGGCTGTTTCCCTCTCGACTACGGAGCTTATCCCCCGCAGTCTCACTGCTGCGCTCTCACTTACCGGCATTCGGAGTTTGGCTAACGTCAGTAACCTGGTCGGGCCCATCGGCTATCCAGTGCTCTACCTCCGGCAAGAAACACGCAACGCTGCACCTAAATGCATTTCGGGGAGAACCAGCTATCACGAAGTTTGATTGGCCTTTCACCCCTATCCACAGGTCATCCCCTCAGTTTTCAACCTAAGTGGGTTCGGTCCTCCACGTCGTCTTACCGACGCTTCAACCTGCCCATGGATAGATCACTTCGCTTCGGGTCTTGAGCGCGCTACTGAAACGCCCTATTCGGACTCGCTTTCGCTACGGCTTCCCCACACGGGTTAACCTCGCAACACACCGCAAACTCGCAGGCTCATTCTTCAAAAGGCACGCCGTCACAAGCCACAAGGACTCGCTCCGACGGATTGTAGGCACACGGTTTCAGGTACTATTTCACTCCCCGCCAGGGGTACTTTTCACCTTTCCCTCACGGTACTTGTCCGCTATCGGTCATCAAGGAGTATTTAGGCTTAACGGGTGGTCCCGCCAGATTCACACGGAATTTCAGGGGTTCCGTGTTACTTGGGGTAACGCTACGGAGCTTGCGTCTTACATCTACGGGGCTATCACCCTCTACGGCCCGGCTTTCCAACCGAATTCGACTTCCACACAAGTTTCTTACTCCGTGCAGGCGCGGCAGCACCTGCCAAGCGGCCCCACAACCCCCCATGCGCAACCCCTGCCGGGTATCACACGCACGAGGTTTGGCCTCATCCGATTTCGCTCGCCACTACTCTCGGAATCACTGTTGTTTTCTCTTCCTGTCGGTACTGAGATGTTTCACTTCCCGACGTTCCCTCCACACACCCTATGTGTTCAGATGCGGGTAACTGGACATGACTCCAGCTGGGTTTCCCCATTCGGACACCCCCGGATCACAGCTCGGTTGCCAACTCCCCGGGGCTTATCGCAGGCTCCTACGTCCTTCATCGGCTCTTGATGCCAAGGCATCCACCATGTGCCCTTCATAGCTTGTCTCAACAACGTCAAAACAAATCACTACAAAAGATTAATTATGCTCGCGTCCACTATGCAGATCTCAAACAACAACCCCACCAACCCCCACACACCACCACCCCAGAACCCAGAACAGTCCAAGACCATTCCACGAACAGGGCACCGGGTGATGCGCGGGCAAAGGGGGGAACCAGAAGCCTGATGCTTCAGGACCCAACAGTGTGCCAACCCGACCACCACCAACCACCAGCCCCGTTCCACACCCCCACCCAGCCCGAAGGCCAGGAGACGGTAGTACTAGGCGCCGGCCACCAGCAGCGGCCAAGCATCATCGACGATTCCACTAGTGAACACCACCATGCGCTCCCACACATCCGGTGGGAGTCGGGGCGTGTGCTCCTTAGAAAGGAGGTGATCCAGCCGCACCTTCCGGTACGGCTACCTTGTTACGACTTCGTCCTAATCGCCAGCCCCACCTTCGACGGCTCCCTCCCACAAGGGGTTGGGCCACCGGCTTCGGGTGTTGCCGACTTTCATGACGTGACGGGCGGTGTGTACAAGGCCCGGGAACGTATTCACCGCAGCGTTGCTGATCTGCGATTACTAGCGACTCCGACTTCATGGGGTCGAGTTGCAGACCCCAATCCGAACTGAGACCGGCTTTTTGGGATTCGCTCCGCCTTACGGCATCGCAGCCCTTTGTACCGGCCATTGTAGCATGCGTGAAGCCCTGGACATAAGGGGCATGATGACTTGACGTCATCCCCACCTTCCTCCGAGTTGACCCCGGCAGTCTCCTATGAGTCCCCACCATGACGTGCTGGCAACATAGGACGAGGGTTGCGCTCGTTGCGGGACTTAACCCAACATCTCACGACACGAGCTGACGACAGCCATGCACCACCTGTACACCGACAAAAGGGGCACCATCTCTGGCGCTTTCCGGTGTATGTCAAACCCAGGTAAGGTTCTTCGCGTTGCATCGAATTAATCCGCATGCTCCGCCGCTTGTGCGGGCCCCCGTCAATTCCTTTGAGTTTTAGCCTTGCGGCCGTACTCCCCAGGCGGGGCGCTTAATGCGTTAGCTGCGGCACGGAACCCGTGGAATGGATCCCACACCTAGCGCCCAACGTTTACGGTGTGGACTACCAGGGTATCTAATCCTGTTCGCTCCCCACACTTTCGCTCCTCAGCGTCAGGTAATGCCCAGAGAACCGCCTTCGCCACCGGTGTTCCTCCTGATATCTGCGCATTTCACCGCTACACCAGGAATTCCGTTCTCCCCTGCATACCTCTAGTCTGCCCGTATCGGAAGCAAGCACTGAGTTAAGCCCAGTGTTTTCACTCCCGACGCGACAAACCGCCTACGAGCCCTTTACGCCCAATAATTCCGGACAACGCTCGCACCCTACGTATTACCGCGGCTGCTGGCACGTAGTTGGCCGGTGCTTCTTCTGTACCTACCGTCACTTTCGCTTCGTCGGTACTGAAAGAGGTTTACAACCCGAAGGCCGTCATCCCTCACGCGGCGTTGCTGGATCAGGCTTCCGCCCATTGTCCAATATTCCCCACTGCTGCCTCCCGTAGGAGTCTGGGCCGTGTCTCAGTCCCAGTGTGGCCGGTCACCCTCTCAGGCCGGCTACCCGTCGAAGCCATGGTAGGCCATTACCCCACCATCAAGCTGATAGGCCGCGAGCACATCCTGAACCGAAAAAACTTTCCACAACCACCACATGCGTGGAGTCGTCGTATCCGGTATTAATCACCGTTTCCGGTGGCTATCCCAAAGTCCAGGGCAGATTACTCACGTGTTACTCACCCGTTCGCCGCTCGAGTACCACCGAAGTGGCCTTTCCGCTCGACTTGCATGTGTTAAGCACGCCGCCAGCGTTCGTCCTGAGCCAGGATCAAACTCTCCATCGAAAAACAAACCCCACAACCAACCAACAGGCCAGCCGCGAGAAAAAGAGAGCCACATCCCCTGACAGAACAATCACTGACAAAAATTGTCAGAATCATTGTCAAAGAAACCGCGACACCAAACCAAAATCCAGTGTCAACGGGGCATAACAAACTAATTCGTCGACTATGACACACTGTTGAGTTCTCAAACATCAGACGCA
>NZ_PZYZ01000015.1 GCF_003047295.1 Nocardioides sediminis | reverse complement strand
TCGGGAGACATGTACGGCGCCCGGCCTTCGCGCTCGGCCTGCGCGGGCGTCTCGACGAACGTGCAGTAGTGGCACCGGTCCCGGCACAGCCGGGTGACCGGGACGAACACCTTCGGCGAGTAGGTCACCACCCCCGGACGACCCGCCGCGACGAGCCCGGCGTCGCGGACCCGCGCGGCGACCGCGGTGAGGCGGTCGAGGTCCTCACCCGTCGCGGCCAGCAGCACGGTGGCCTCGTCGACGTCCAGGGCGGCGCCGCGCTCGGCGCGCGCCAAGGCGCGGCGTACCTGCTGCGGGGTGGGCGCGGGACCCGTCATCGACGGCACCTCTCGTCAGGCGGTGCGTGCCGGGACGGCACGACTCCTGCCCCATGGTCCCGCACGGGGTGCACGCACGCGTGGCCACGTCCGCGCCGAGCCGGGGCCCGGGCGCGCTCACGACGTCCGTCGGCCGCCGATGTCATCGCGGATGCCTGCGACGAGGTGGTCGGCGATGGCCAGGCTCGACGTGGCGGCCGGCGAGGGGGCGTTGCGCAGCGCGGTGATGCGCCCGCTCGTCTCGACGCAGAAGTCGTCCACCAGCGCACCCGTGCGGTCCATGGCCTGGGCCCTGACACCGGCAGGGCCCGGCTGCACGTCGTCGTACGCCAGCTCGGGCACGTATCGCTGCGCGGCGGCGACGAACCTGGCGCGCACGAGGGACCCCCGCATCTCCGCCACCCCCGTGCGCCAGTGGCGCCGGGCGAAGGACGCGAAGCCGCGGTAGCCGAGCGTCTCCGACAGGTCCTTCAGCGACACGTCGGTCCAGCCGTAGCCCTCGCGAGCCAGGGCGAGGACGGCGTTGGGGCCGATCAGGACCTCACCGTCGACCCGCGGCGTGAGGTGCACGCCGAGGAACGGGTACCTCGGGTCCGGGACCGGGTAGACCAGCCCCCGGACCAGGTCCCGGCGCTCCGGGCGCAGCGTGAGGTACTCGCCGCGGAAGGGCACGATGCGTGGCTCGCGCCCTCCCCCCGCCATGCGGGCGAGGCGGTCGGCCTGCAGCCCAGCGCAGGCGACGACCCGTCCGAACGTCTCCACCTGCGTGCCCGCACTGCTCCTCGACGTGACGTGTACGCCGGTTGGGCGGTCGTCGATCCCGACGACCTCGGTCCCGGTGCGGACGATCCCGCCGGCCTCCTCGACCAGCTGCGCCAGCCGACGGGTCACGGCGGGGTAGTCGACGATCGCGGTGGTGGGCGAGTGCAGCCCGGCGACCCCCCGCACGTGTGGCTCCAGCTCGTGCAGCTCCTCCTGGCCGATGGCGCGCACACCCGGCACACCGTTGGCGCGGGCGCGCGACTCGATGTCGGCGAGCCGGGATGCCTCGTGGTCGTCGAGCGCGACCAGCACCTTGCCGATCTCGCGGTAGGCGATGTCGTGCTCGACGCAGAAGTCCCGCAGCAGTCCGACCCCGGAGCGGCACAGCCGTGCCTTGAGCGATCCCGGGGGGTAGTAGAGGCCGGCGTGGACGACGCCGCTGTTGCGGCCGGTCTGGTGCTGCGCCAGCGCGTCCTCCTTCTCCAGGACGGTGACGCGATCCGCCGTGCCGGTCTCGAGGAGCCGGTGCGCCACGGCAGCGCCCAGGATGCCGCCGCCGATGACGGCGAAGGACGTCTCGCTCACGAGGCATGCTCCCCGGATCCCACGGCTGCGAGCGGCGCGGGACGGCTGGCGGCATGTACGGCGAAGGGACCCGACGTCATGCCCCCATCATGCGCCTCGGCCAGACCCGACACAGCGGAACGCTGAGCTCGGGTGTGCCCGCTTCACGATGGACCCGCCTCATCAGTGCCGGAGTGGTGGGGCACTTCCGACAGCGTCAGGACCGGTCACTCACGAAGGACTCGAGGTCGGACTCATTGATCTGACCGGTATGGCGAAGCAGCAGGAAGCCCGCTGCGTAGATCATCTGAAGACCGTCTACGTCCCCAGTAGCTGCTGCCGTGAAGAACCCTTCAACGTCCCCCATGGCAACAGCGAGTCCCGTGTTGCTGGCGGTGTCGCTGCGTCCGAAGGCGGCGGAGAGACGCACCTGCGCGACGTCTCATCGCTACGAGCCGGACGTGTGCGGGAGAAGCGGGGGCGCGGGCCGGCCCGTCCGAGGTGTGCAGCAGCACTTGATGCAGTCTTGACCTTCCAGGATCACACTGGTGGGAACCGACTCGCAGTCCTGCGCGTGTTCACCTCGAGGAGGAGGTGAGTGATGGCGGACGAGGCGTCCTTCGATGAGTTCTATCTCTCGACGCGCGAGGCCGTCCTGCGCCAGCTCACAGCCATGACCCTCGATCGTGAACTTGCTGCTGACGCTGTGCAGGAGGCCTATGCCCGGGCGTGGCAACGCTGGCCCCGGGTGTCACGACTGGCCGAGCCCTCGGCTTGGGTTCGAACCGTCGCGTGGCGGCTGGCCATCAGTCAGTTCCGGCGGCGTGCTGTGGCCAGAAGGATGCTGCGCCGGCTGCAGCTGGAGCGCGACCCGATGGAGGTGGAGGCGTCGGCGGACGTTGCCATCGACGTGGTCACCGCGCTGCGCGCCCTGAGTGCGGAGCACCGTCGGGTTCTGGTGCTCCACGAGCTGGTCGGCCTGTCGGTGCGTGAGGTAGCCGCTGAGACCGGCGTGGCCGAAGGCACGGTCAAGAGCCGACTGTCCCGCGCTCGTGAACGGTTGGGCGTCGCCTTGGGCCCTGAGTATCTGGCCGGTCCGGCTCCTGCCGGTGCGGACGTGCTGGTGCGCGAGGAGGAGGGGCGATGATCAGCCCGCTCGGCGCCGCGCTGCGGGACCTGGGGGACGCTTCGGATCCCCGGCTGTTGCCCGCGCCCGACGCCGTACGCAATCGCGGGAAGCGACGTCGACGTCGCGTCACCAGGAGCATCTCAGCCGGCGTGCTGCTCGTCTGCTCCGCGCTCGTCCTGGTGCTGGCCTCGCTGGGCAGCTCCGAGCGGGTCACGCAGCCGGCCGACCCGGCGCCCAGCCCGACCAGCACCCCGGAGGCCGAACGTCGCGACGTGCAACCGCCGTGGTACCCGATCGACACCGGTACCCACCGGTTCAGCGCCCAAGCGATCGCCGCTCACGACGGACGGTTCGTGGTCGTCGGCGACAGCAGTGACTTCGAGAACGAGGGCCCAGCTGTCTACTGGTCCGACAACGGCGTTGACTGGCAGGCACCACCGCTCGGAAGCGAGCCCGACTCCGTCAACGTCACCGACGTCATCGCCGTCGACGAGGGCTTCCTCGCCGTCGGGGTCGGCATGGGTGGCCCCGCAGCATGGCGCTCCGCCGACGGCCGGAAGTGGATCGAGTCACCCGTCGCCACGCCGAAGGACGGAGCCTGGGTGGCCTTGTGGGGCATCACCAGCACGCGCCTGGGCTACTACGCGTGGGGATCTTACGGAGGCGGCGCGCACCTCTGGCGCTCCGCCGACGGCATGGCGTGGGCGCCGGTGGCCGACGAGACTGCGTTCGACCTCCCCCAGAAGGAGGCCATCTGCGCCGTCCGGGATGTCGAAAGTGGACTGCAGGCCACCGGGGTGGTGGCACCGCCGAGGTCGCTCGAAGGCCGACGGGTCGTCTGGACCTCGATGGACGGCGAGGAGTGGGTGCTCGCCGACGCGGCCGGCGCTACGACGCTGTGGTGCGACCCCACCCAGGACCTTGGCCATTGGGAGGCGCGGACCGACGCCGGGCTGGCCCGCATCGAGCCGAACGGCCCCGGCGATGTCGTCGAGTTCTTGCCCGCAACCCAGTGAAACCGGCTCCGCGCGAGCGCATGACCGTAGACGGGCGCCTCACCGCACGCACCGACCCGCGCAGGGCGACGGTTTGATGCAAGCGTGACCGATCGAGTCCAGAGAACCGACGTCGCTCCCGCTCGTGGCGCTCGCGGCGGCAAGACGCACTGTGGGGCGGGTGTGGGTATTGGCAAGCACGCTTCCGCGCGCTCGGGCTTGGTTCTGCACCACCCGTGGCTGTGCAGGCGGGCTATGGCCCTGGCGTTCGCGCGCGCGTAGCGTGAAATCGATCCGCGCACGGTGGATCACTTCACCAGCGGAGGACTTCAGATGCCCAGCTTGATCGCTACCCACGAAGTTGACGACGTCGCCCATTGGCTCTCCTCGCCCAAACGCGAGGAAGTCTTCGCGTCGGTCGCGAGCAACATCCGCACTTTCGTTGATCCCAGCCGAGCCAACCACGTCGGCCTCAGCATGGACGTGGCCGACATGGCTGCGTTCCAGGCGGTGATGGAGAGCGAGGCCGGCGCGGCGGCAATGAAGTACGACGGTGTGCATCCGGAAACCGTCGTCGTCTACGTGGAGAGCTGACGTCAGGACTACGCAGAGAACCGACCACAAAGGGCGCAGTGCCATCAGGGCTCTGCGAGCGCGCTGGCGGCGGTATGCCCCAAGCCGATGTCGTGGCGAAATATGGCGCGACTGATTGCACGGGTTCCATCCCGTTGTGATCCAGGTGTTCTCCTGTACATCAGGCCGACAGTCGAGAATCATCGAGTAGTGCCCACTCGACAGCTTGCGGTCGGTTTGACGCCCATGGAGACACGGCGTCCGGTCGTGCTGCACCTGGCTGATCGCGCGGAAGCCCTCGGGTACGACGCGTTCTTCGTGGCAGAGGGCTGGGGCCACCACGCGGGCGTGCTCCTCGCGGAGGTTGCAACGCGGACGCGCCGGATCACACTCGGCACGGGGATTCTCAACGTCTGGGGACGCACGCCAGCGACCATCGCCATGCTCGCCGCCAGCCTTGCGGAAGCCTCGGCCGACCGGTTCGTGCTGGGTCTTGGCGCGGGGAGCCCGCCTCTTGCCGAGGGATTGCACGACATCGAGTTCACCAAGCCAGTCCAACGTCTCGGCGCTGTGACACGACAGGTACGCCGACTCCTTGACGGCCAACGACTAGAACCGACCGTCGACCGCGACAACCGGCCCCTGAAGCTGGCCCTCACGCCGCAGAGACCGATCCCGATCCACCTCGCAGCACTTGGCCCGGAGTCCGTTCGCCTCGCGGGTGAGCTCGCCGACGGGTGGGCACCATTCCTCCTCCCAATCTCCGGGCTCGACCCAAGCCAGCGATTGCTCCGGGACGGCGCGGCGCGCGGGGAACCCCACCGGACGCTTCCACTCATCGCCCCCTGCGTCCCGGCGGCGGTCTCGAACGACCCCGCCAAGGCCCTCGAGATGGCCTCGTGGTGGGTGTCGTTCTACCTCATGAACATGGGCCCCCTCTACCGCCAGTCCCTGCTCCGCCTCGGACACGGTCACGCGGTCGAGGAGGTCCTCGCGGCCAACCCCACCAGACGCACGTTCGACGTCCCCGAGTCGGCGCGGGTGCTGCTCGACGAGTTGACCCTGTGGGGCGATACCGAACAGGCACGTGAGGCCCTTGACTGCTGGTACGCCGCGGGCGCGCAGATGCCCACGGTCGTGCTTCCACCGGGCCGCCCCATCGAAGAACTCGACCACATGCTCGACGCCATGTGTCATTGACGTCGCCCTCGGTGTGCGTCACCGATACGCGGCGGTATGACCGTGCCGCCGCGTCGCGGCCTGCCGGTCATCGAATCGAGGGCGCCGACGGTGATCACTTGGCTACCTTGGCCGAGTGGCCACCGATCCGAGTCTTCTTCGCTTCCTTCAAGATCGCCTGACTCAAGACATCGACTCGGTCCTTTCGGACACCCCGATGTTGGCCTTGAAGTGAACGACGCCGAGGTTGAGCGGCGGTTCCTCGATCGCGCGGCTCTCCTGCAACGCGTGCAAACAGACCGGGCCTTGGTCGCTCTAAACATTGAGGCGATGCAGGACGAGCAAGGAACCCCGGCGGCCGGCGCCTCGTCCTTCGAGAGCGGGCCGGTGACTCGACTTGGGTCAGAAGTCTTGAAGGTGATGACAGCCCGCTACGCGGACCATTCCGACTACCGCTTCGACTGGCGACCTAGTGTCCAACTGCCACGACTTTAGCCTCGTTGGCCGGTCCGATCACGGCAGATAGTCCCAGTTCGAGATCGCAAACCTGGCCGCTCACCGGTGAGCCTTCGTAGACGAATTCGGGACCACCCTGTATGACCGGACAATGACTGGTCTGGGCCGTTTCCCATTCGGTGCTCCTGTCCAGCCTTGCGGCGACGCGCTGCCTGGCCCCTGTGATGCGGTTGTGCTCGGCGCGTACCCATCGGCTGTGCACGTCCGGTGGGTGCCGCCCCGCTCGTCGGGGTTGCGGCCGATCTCGGCCTTGGCAGTCGACAACGAGCCCACAGTGTTCTGGGACGGATCCGATGCCGATCAGCGCGTCGAGCGTTGGAGGGCCAAGTACTTGGACCCGAACTGGGGCGAGGTCAGTACCGCAACGCTCAACGGGCCGTCTGGTTCATGGCTCACTTCGAACATCCTGGACCCGCTTCGCGACGCAGGAGCAGGCAGCACCTTCATCACCGATTGTTTGACGACGTACAGGCTCAGCGGTGGCGCGGCGGCGAGACTGCGCGACACCTACGACCCCATGGTGAAAGTTACGAGCGGACTCCCCGCCGCCAGTTTGCGTGCGCACCCAAGCGAATCTCAGATCGTACGAGAAGCACTCGATCAGCAGTCGGAAAGGATCCGTGGGCAGATCGCCGCAGCACGTCCACAGCTACTTGTGTCGCTTGGGAACGCTGCATCGCGTGTAGTCGCCGCTCTGAGCGAGTCTGATAAGTCGGGAAAACTCGAGCCAGACGATTACGGCCGGCCTCGGCCCGTCTCGATATCCGGCACGGATGTCATCTGGATCGCACTGGTGCATCCAGCCACGCCCGCTGTTTGGCAGGAGCGTCACCGGCAGTGGTTGGTCGAAGGGGCGTTCCGGTTCTAGTCAGCTGGCCGTACCCCGCGGGTACGCGGCGGAATGCCGCACCCGATACAGGGTCACATCCGCTTGGGCTTCTAAGGCGCAATCTCCCTTGCGATGTCGACTTCCCGACCACATTCGGCGTCAACCCCTGGGCGGTTGAGGTTGTCGAGGAGTGCTGGGCTCGAGATGCCCATGTCCACAGCGTCCTTAACGTTCCGATACGCCACCACGCACGTCGAAGCGTTCGCTGGCTCGGGGTCTTGCTGATCGACTATTGCTGCGGACACGCTGCAGATCGCTGTAATGACTGTGCCCACGAGGCCGAGGCTCGCCGTGATCCACGCCGCTTTGAGCGAGAATCGTCCGGTGGCCAGTGCTGCCGTCAACTCCGGGTGCGGGGGCATCTGCGTCGGCATTCGGGGCGGGGATGGTGGCGGCGGCAGTAGCGGTGGACGTGACGGCGTATCCGTCGTCCCTGCCACGTGCTTCAGCGACTCGGTTGTCGCGAGTCCCGACGACTCGCCAGCCTTCGTGCCAAACGGCCACGCTGGGGGCACTGTTGCTTCTTCTTGGGAGGTGTCATCGCCGCCTGCGTCGCTAACCATGCTCGCGCTCCCCGCTAGTCGTGCTGGTCATGCCACTGCTCGATGAGCCGGCGCTCGACATTCCAGAGACGATTCGCGGCGTGCCAGTTCTCCTGTTCGGTGCGCCAGTTCTCGTAGTCGCGGAAGGCGGCTTCCCGAGCCTCTTCCAAGATGCCTTCGTCCCTCGTCAGGAAGCGGTTCAACCCGAGCAGCCGTCTCACGAATATCCACGCCAGGAGGCCGCTCACCAGTCCGGCCACACCGACGACGAGGGCGACCGTTCTTGCCCAAACGACGACCGTCGCCTGGTGCTCGTCCCAGAACAGCGGAAGCGATGCACCGACCGAAGCAGTACATAACAGCACTGTCACAGCGGAGGCCCACCGCAGGCCAACGACACGGTTTGGCCAGGTGCTAGCTTCCACCAGTTCTTGCTGCCAGCTACTTCGCACAAGGAGAGGCTAATGGAGATCGGGCTACTTGCGCCCGCGTTGCAAGACGCTCCAGCGATGCTTCGCCGCTGGGAGGCCTTCACGGAGATGTTCAGCAGCACGCACCGCAGCTTCAGAAGTACTAGCAAGCGCTCGAACGCTTGTGGGGACGCCACGGCCGGCCATCTCAAGGGCGAGCAGGAACGGACGCCGCGACTTGCATCCCGTCAGCACCCGCATGGCCGGTGGGTTCACCGCGGTCAACGTGCGCGAGTTCGGTAGCCCAGGTTGGCACGGGGTAAGGCGGCGGAATGAAGCACCCCGCGCCGGTCATGACCCGCGCCCAGTTCATCCAATGGCGTCACGCCGCTCCAGCGATTCGCCCTACGGTTACCGCCATGTCGCTCGGATTGAACGCTTGCCTCACGACCGTCTTGGCTGTCCTCTCGCTGCTCGCGGGGGCGCCCACGGCTCAGGCTCACCACCAGCCCTACTACCGCATGAGCGCGATGACTGTCGCCGAACACCTAGGTTGCAAGGATTTCACTGGCCACGGCGCCGGCGAGCTGAACCTTGGCTCCGGTGTGTGCTGGCTAAAAGGCAGGCGCATCAACATCATTACGTTCCGCGGTCCAGGCCAGCAGGCCGAGTGGAATGGCGCGGCCACGCTGAACTTCGGTCCGAGGTTTCACTGGGCTGTTGGTCGGGGCGCCAACATAGTCGCCAAGAACGGCAACCTAGACGCCGCCCGTGTGGGTGCCGGCGCTCTTCCCGGTCGGGTTCGGCACGGCTGATCTAGCGACGCTGTCATCCGCACGGCTCGCGGCGAAATGACGCGGTGGGTGGACCCCCATGGTTCATCCAGTGACGGGGACATGCATTCGCCTCCCCATTGGGGCCTGCTGGCGACCCAGATCGCGGCACTACGGCCGGTCAACCCGCGAGATCGAGGGCCTTCGAAACGATCGTTGGAAGAATGAGGCACAGCAGCAAACAAGATACAAGGACGCCCATGCCGACGGCGGTGTACCTCTTACTACCCCTGCCTACCACCATGCTTGCCACGATGGCGAAGACCGTGGGAATCAGGATCACGCCAAGCACAACGACGATGCCAGATGGATTAAGCACAAACAGCCGGTCGGCGCCGTAGTAGGCGAGGCCAAGTGAAGGCAATCCAATGCCCACGGCTGCAGCGCTAGCGACCTTGTTGAGAGTGTCGGCGGATTCGGCGTCATGGATCTGCGCCATTGCACCTGCCGCCTGAACCATCTGGGTGAGCGCATGGACCTCCTCGCCGAGGAGTTCTGCCATCGACTCGCAGTGCCGAATCGCTGCGTCGTGCGTCCCCATCCATGGCCTGGTGATCGCATCCACCGGGGGATGCCAATTGGCGAGTGTGATGTCGCGGCCACGACGGTAGTCGTGATACGCCGTGGCGTCGTCGCTCCACAGCCAGAGTCCCTCTCGGACAGCCTCGCGCGCCGCATGGCGAGCTTGTGTCATCGCGATACCCAGGTTGATTAACAACGGCACAGTTCTCGAGGGCGACTCGCCCTGGGCCGAGCCCAGCGACGCCGCAACCCTTTCCTCGAGTTCAAGCCTCAAGGAGCGGACTTGCGCAACGCCGTTCCGTGACTGCTCTGCTGCCTCCTTTGCGAGGGACGCAAGGAGTTCGTGCCTGGCCGTCAGATCGGCCTTGAGCCGCGGCTCGAACGGGACGCGCAGCAGTTCTGTCAGCGTCGACGTTGTTGCGTCCGCTCGCTCCCAGCCACTGCTCTCGTCAGCGATCCGCTCTATCGCGGCATCGACAAGAACTCGCTCTCCGTCCAACCACATGTGCCACCGGCCGAGCAGCACCTTTCGGTGCGTTCCTTCGCCAACCACCATTAGCAGCGGTGCGGAACGAAAGCCAGTCGCCGAGTCAAGGGCGGCAAGTCGCCCCACCTTCGCCGGGTTCGCGGTTTGCCCATCTGGGAGGTGGAACACTTCGACGGCGATGGCCACGAATGGCTCGGTCGAAGGACTGCCAGTGGCATTGGACGCGGTTGCCGTGTCCGCGGCGTGATGGGGAGCGAGTGACACGCGAGGATGGTGACAGCAACCGGCACCCTCCGCAGGACAATCCGATCAAGAGGGCGACGACTTGCGGCGAAGTGACGAAGTGACGCACTCCCGAGTGGTCCGCCGCGGCCGGAAGACTGGCTGCGCTGTGCGATCTCATTCGGGTCGAGCGCCTGAGTCAGCTGGGCTTCGCACCCTCCGTAACCGGCTCCGACCCTTGGAAGAGAGCCCGCTCGAACATGTCTGCGGTGGATCTGCCGACCTCCGCGGTCCAACCCTCCAACACCTGGCAGTAGGACACGTACGTCTCCGTGTACCAGTTGTAGCTGAAGGTGCCTGTCTCGCTCCTGTACGTCGGAGCCATGCTCCAACCCGCCAGGTAGAGGCTGCGAGCGACACGCGCGTCGAGGATGAGGCAACGCGCGTTCTCATCGCCCGTTTCGCGGTGGCCGTTGGCGAAGTAGAGGAACTTGCTGAAGAACGCAGGCCCGAGCCACGGGATCATCCCGCCACCCCGCTTGATCAGCGTGCTGTACGCCTCCTCCACCTGCGAGGCACGCTCCTTCCACCACTGCGGGCCGAGCGTCTTGGCTGAGAATCCATCGACAGCTTCCGTGGGTCCTTCCTGCGCTCCTACTCGTACCCTCTCCAGAACCCAGCCAGGGGGCAGGAACCCGTCCGGGGCCTTCCTTCGGAAAGCAGCGTTGTGGGCTGATGTCATGACGTCGCCTCCACGAAGCGTGCGAAGTGGCCTTGGTACTGGGTGGACAAGGTACGGAGCGGTCCCCACCTGTTGCGGTGAATACAGAAATCGGCTTCACCGGGACGAAGGCGCCCGTCTCGAAGCCCGCGATGGCGCACCTCGAGGACGACGTCCGCTGCTCGAGCCCACGCGGGGTCCAGGTCGGACTCGTCGTCAGGACTCGTCATCACGACGTCGCGCGGCAGCGACAGCAGAACGTAGAGCCCAGCCTCGGCCCACGACGCGACGGTGCTTGGCGAAACACCTGACACCAGGTCCGCGTCATCGACGACGATCACCGTTGGCTTCGGCTCCCCGCGTTCTGGGTGAACCTCCGGGACGTAGGTGTCCTCCCCCTCCGCGTACAGGCTCAGCCCCAGTCGCTGGACCTGCGTCCTCGCCTCATCCAGACGCTCAGCCTCCGCCGGGACAAGGGTGTTCGAGGCGACACGATGCAGCGGCAGCCTTCCGTGGAGCGCCAGCAGGCGGGCCCCGACCCTCGCCGGCGACTCCCGTGGCGTGACCAGGTGGACCGTCTGCCCCGGCTGACCTGCAACCGCTGCCGCCCACTGCGTCACGAGTGCCGTCCTGCCCTGCCCCGGTGCGCCCGTCACCACCCACAGTCGCCCGGGCTGCATCCCGCCGGTCAGCGAGTCCAAGTCTGCGAGGCCACTGCCGACTGTCGGAGACGGCTGGCGGTACGCGTCGAAGGCCGCAAGGAGTCCTGATGAGGTGAGCACGCTGGCATCGTGGCGGACGCCGCCGACAGCATTGCTGGACCGGCGCGCGGATCCACCGACGGGTCGAGTGTCTTCAGCTTCGATTCCCACATGACCTTCCTGCTGGGCTCGCCTCGGTCGAGTCGGCTTGCGGACTGAGCACAATCGGTGGCACAGACCCCGGCCGTCGGGTCAACGCTTGGGCTGCAGCGGGCCAGTAGTAGCTGCGGCGTTCGCTCGGTCTGTCGCTGCGCGACGATCTTCGAGGCTGCGGATGATGTGCGCCGCCGCGGCACGGTCGACGGGTTCATTGTCCAGTCGCCCGAGCCAGTCCACGAACTTCCGCCCCGCGATGAACTCGATGCCGTCGACGGAGGCCCCGTCCGGAACGCCGTGCTGGGCAGGTCCCCAAAGGACCACGACCGAGGTGACGCTGAGGGGGTTTACCCTCGCTCGTCGGCTTCCGCGCGCCGTCCCCTTCAGCAGGTCGCGCGTCAACCCCTCAGCGCGTAGGCGGGCCTTCATGGCGGCTCGTGCCATGTCCGCAGTGTCGCTGATCTGACTTCGTCACTTCGAGTCGACCGCCACCAAGCCGGCTTTCCGGGTGACAACAAGGTGGTCGATGTCGCCATGCTGCAACCCGAGGCTGTCGACCCAGCCCCATACGAGCTTCATACGCTTGGCGCGCTGCAGTTCGCTGCGAGTGTTGTCCTCGCCCCAGGCGCCACGGACGTGTCGGATGGCGTCTGCGTCATGTGCAAGAAATGCCGTGTGAAGCAGGTGGAGGTACGCCGCGACCATGCCAGTCTGCAGTGCTCCCAGCAACCACCATCCAAAGGCGGTATTGGGCCACGTAGCGAGTACAAGCCCCGTGGTGAATGCGATGAGGACGACCAGTCCGATGCTGAGCACTGCAATAAGCCGGAGGTTGCGCCTGAGCCAGATGATCAGCCGTCGCCGGAACTCGCGGCGTGAAAAGGGATGGTGCTTGGACATGACGGCTCCACGAGAGGGTTGTTGATGCACCGATCCAAGCCGAGTGACGCTCTGGCCGTAGCCATTCCTTCAAACACGACGACGGCGAGTTTTGGCCATGCCGATCGAGACCTGGTTGCTGAAATCGCCGTGTGGTGGCGCCCAATTTCGCTAGCGTTCCATGAGTCTCGGGCCGCACCCGGCCCTGCAAGTCGCACTTCACCAACTGTCAGCAGGGGGACCAGCAATGGCCGAAGAGTCTTGGCACGAAGCACGTCTCATTCCCACCTCGGGGATCAACGGGGCCGAAGAGCAGGAGCGCCGTGCCACGTCGGCGCTCCTTGCGGTGTTGTCGGCGGTCAAGGAGTTCGGTCGCGGCTTCGTCAAGCCCTTTGGTGCCCCAGCGGGCACCCTGGAGTGCTTCATCGAGGTGCCCTTCATCCTCGGGGAGAAGCGGCTCTACCCCGACGGTCTGATCCGTGTGACGCGCGGCTCGACCACGTGGACGGCGCTCGTCGAGGTGAAGACCGGCCCCAACCAGCTCGCAACCGAACAGCTCGAGAACTATCTCGACATCGCACGTGACAACGGATTCCAGGCAGTCATCACCATCTCCAACGAAATTCCCGCGGTCGCTGGCCAGCACCCCACCAAGGTCGACAAGCGAAAGCTCAAGAAGGTCGCCCTGCACCACGTGTCCTGGTCGCAAGTGCTCGCCGAGGCGGTGATGCAGAAGGAGTTCCGCGGTGTCGCCGACCCCGATCAGGCCTGGATCCTGGGCGAACTGATCCGCTACCTCGAACACAGCAAGTCCGGCGCACTGGAGTTCGACGACATGGGCGAGGCCTGGGTCGGCGTCCGTGACCAGGTCACCGCCGGCACTCTGCGCTCCAACGACAAGGGCATCGCTGAGGTCGTCGCCCGGTTCGACGCACTACTGCGGTTCGCCAGCCTCCAGCTCGGGCGCCAGCTCGGCACCGAAGTTGTCCCCGTCTTGTCGCGCAAGGAGGCCGCCGACCCACTCCTGCGCGCCCAGGCTTTAGCGACGTCGTTGTGCACGACGGGACAGATGTCCGGGGCCATACGAATCCCGGACACCGTCGGGCAGCTCGTGGTGACCGCAGACCTTCGCGCAGGGAGGGTTACCTGCCATGTCGACGTCGAGTCCCCACGTGAAGGACGAGCCACGACTCGGGTGAACTGGCTGGTGCGGCAGCTGAAGAACGCGCCGGACGGAACGAGGGTCGAGGCATTCGTCGCGCACGCCCGCGGATCGCAAGCCGCCGAGCTGCTTTCCACCGTGCGAGAGAACCCCAGCAGCCTTGTCCTTGACCCGGCCAAGGAGCTGCGGTCGTTTCGCCTTGCCGTGTCCGGCAGCCTGGGCTCGAAGCGCGGACGAGGGCGAGGGTCGTTTATCGACTCCGTGCTGACCACGGTCGACGCCTTCTACCTTGACGTGCTGGGCAACCTGCGAGCCTGGTCCGCAGCACCGCCGAAGTTGCGCCCCGCCAGTCCCGAGCCCGTTGATATCGACGAGTCCGTGCGGCCGGCGTTGGTTTCGACCGACTACTCCTCGCAGGACGGCGCCCGAGAGGGTGCCGACGAAGCGGGCGTGGGGTATCGCGCGTCGGATCGAGTGGCAGCAGCCTCCAGCGCCCACCCCGGTGCGGTTGCGAAGACAGATGCGGACTGATGCTGTGGAGTGGACGAGGCAGGGGCTAGCCGCTGCAGGCTTCGAGGGCTTTGTCCGGTTCGCGGACCTCCCGACCTCGCCTGTGCCTCAGGGGCAGGGCGTCTACGTCGTCCTCCGCGACCGTGCTCAGCCGCCAAGCTTCCAGAAGGTGAGCCCGGCCGGATGGTTCAAGGGAAAGGATCCGTCTGTAGATCGGACAGCCCTCCAGGAAGCGTGGGTTGAAGGTCCTTGCGTCATCTACATCGGGAAGGCCGCCGCAGGCGCGACCGGCCGCCGGGGCATCGCCAAGCGACTTGACGAGTTTCGTCGACACGGTGCGGGACAACCCGTGGGCCATTGGGGCGGTAGGTACCTCTGGCAACTCACGGACAGCTCGGAACTGCGGGTCGCTTGGCTCGAGACACCGGACGTCGATCCGGAAGAGGTGGAGTCTGAGCTCATCGCTCAGTTCGTCGCCGACTGGGGCGTCCGCCCCTTCGCCAACCGCAAGGCCGGCCGATCCGTCAGCAGCGCTGAGGCCAAGACCCTGTAGCGGCGCACAGGTGCCCTCGCGGCGTCCCCGCGCTCGGCTAGACGCCAGCGACGTACGCCGTGAGGAAGTGGACGCCGTGACGATCGAGGTTTCCGCGGGCACGGTCATAGTGCTCGGTGGTGCGCGGGTCAGAGTGTCTGGCCAGGATCTGGGCGTCGCGCAGCGGGACGCCCGCATCGAGGGCGTTGGTGATCGCAGCGTGGCGCAGCGAGTGTGGGCTGATGTGCCGAGGAATGTCGGCCGCCTTCGCAATTCGGCAGACCATTCGGTAAGCGTCTCGGCGGTCGATGGGGTTGCCGGACTTGGGTCGTAAGACCAGTCGTCCTTCGGTTCGGTTGCCGCGGCAGGCCTCGAGGACGCGTAGTACCGGCACGGTGATCGGCATAGTGGCGGGTTTGTTGCCCTTGCCTACGAGGTGCAGCACTCGGTGCCCACGCAGTGTTTCGGCGTAGTCCTCGATCCGGACCGCAGCGGCCTCGGACGCCCGCAGGGCGTTGATGCCGAGCAGGAACGCCAACGCTCCGTGGTGGACGGTGAGTGTCTGGGCGACCTGGAGGAAGCGGATGAGCTCGAGGCGGTCCAACCCCTGGGTCCGGGACTCGTCGCGGTGCACCTTTGGCAGGCGCGCGTAGACGGCCGGATCGGACACGATGAGTCCGTCAATGTGGGCGTAGCGGAAGTAGCCACGCACGGCGTGCATCGAGGTGACGACCGAGGACGCCATCAGGCCGGCTTGTCCAAGGTGTCGGATGTAGAGCTCGATATGCGCTCGCTGGATCCCGGCGAGCGGGTCGAGAGCGTTGGTCTCGCACCAGGCAAACCAGCGCCGCAACTGGGAGGCGTACAGCGTGTGGGTGTGCCCGGAATATCGAGCGAGGTATGACACGGCAGCGAGTTGGGCGGGCGTCATCGCATCGGGCTGGAAGGGCAGCAGCGTGTTCATCGGTGTCACCTGGCGGAATCGGCCGAGCCTCGCCCAGGTCCGCCGCGCGAGGTCGAGGCGCTTGCCCGACGCTAGGGCCGATCGGGTTCTCGCCTAGGTACGAATGATCGCGAGATCGCGGGCTCACTGACACTTGCGACCAGCTCCGCGCCTGAGCGGCACGCGGCGGAATGACGCTAGGCGACTAGCCTTCCCAGCGGCATGGGTAGCGCGCCCGCGAACGCAGGCGTGATGCAACTGTTCTCTGCCGTCCGCAAGGTTGGATCTACCGGCGAAGGACACACTTCTCCTGTGCCTGTAATGACTGACGCCGACGAGCCCGAGGACGGCGACGACATCGAGCTGGCTCCTGGACAGCGGGAGGCGCTGGAGAAGTCCATGGACTTGCTGCGCAAGATGGTGCTACCGGAGGTCGACCTGCCCAAGTTCGTTCTGCCCCAGTCGACTTTCACGAACCTGGTGGCCATCTCCGGCATCGCACAGCGGCAGCAAGCGATCCTGCAGAACGCCATGAAGCCCCTCCTCGACGCTCAGGCGCTGCGGCAGAAGCAGATCGCCACGAGCATCAACAGCGACATCTTCAAGTCCGCGGCGCTTGCTCAGTCGAGTCTCAACAGGATCAGCGGGCAGCTTTACAAGAACGTCGACTTCGGTCTGAGCGACTCCTTCGCCAAGCTCGCCTCGCAGGTGGCCGCCCAGCAGTCGGCATGGATGAAGACGCTTGGTCCCTCCCTGGAGCGACTCAAGCTGTCCTTCTACCCTCCGAACCTGCAGCCGATCGAGGGGCTGCGGTGGGAGGAGGTCGAGTCCGTCGTGATGGTGGACGGCATCGCGATGTACGGCGTGCCCCGCACTGCCATCGCGGAGGCGCTTATCCGCGCTGACAGTGCCGCGAGGCGGCGGGACATCCTTGGACGGCGATGGAAGGCGATCTCCGCCGACTGTCGCGCTGTAGTCGAGGGGTGCGAGACCGCCGTTGTCACCGCGTACGTCCCGATGGCGCTCAGGGCTCTCGATGCTCTGGAGGCAGGCCACACGGAGGCGGCTCAGGCGCTTACGGGGTCGCGGCTCGACTCCATGGTGAACACCTACTTCGGTGCCGACCGCTACCTCTACACCCCCGACAAGCGGGGCAAGCGCACCAACGCTGCCTATGACGAGTTCACCGCACATGAGTACATCGCGCTTGCCCCCACCTGGCAGGCGTGGCAGAAGTTCTTCCCCAACGAGGGACTGCCGGTGCCGCACACCTTTAGCCGCAACGCGACTGCCCACACCGTCAGCACGAAGCAGTACACCCGCCGCAACGCGGTCCAGAGCCTGATGATCGTCTGCAGCCTCATCTACTTTTTCAACGGCGAAGCGCGCCGCGTGGAAAATCGCGATTGACCAGCGGCCGCGAGAGGGACCGGGGATCATTGGTGTGTCGTCCATGAACGCAGCACGCGGAGGCGCACTCTGGACCGCTGCAATGAGACGAGGGGAGGCGGTGCCGTGAATGTCCATAAAGGTGACACTCGATCGCGTCGCCACACCTATCGACCGCGAAGTCTTCGCGTCACTCTTTGAGCAGTCGGTCGTCCGCAGCTACGCCAAGGTGACGAGTGCGCTAGAGACAGGCTCCATCTCCTTCAAGGATTTGGTCGACCACGCCCGCAAGGCTGAAATCCCGTACCCGCTGTTCTTCGCTCCCCGCGATGTGGTGGAAGAGCAACTCCGCATCAAGCAGGAGCGGCTCCTTCAGGGCTTCAGCGCCAAGCGCGAGTTCTCCATGAACTCGCGGCACCACGTGGACATCGCGCAGGTAGAGCTCATCGTCAAGATCCTCCAGTTCAAGCAGGACTGGATGAAGAAGGACAAGGCCCTCGACCGAAACCCCATCGTCGGGATTCTTAAGAAGTCAAAGGCGCCCATCGCCGAGGACGCCGCGAAGCTGATGGCAGCGCTCGACCTCGACCCCATAGAACTCAGGGGAACGAAGAAGAAGGGCGACGCCCTCAATCTTCTCGTCGAGAAGCTGGAAGCCAAGAACATCCTCGTAGCACAGAGCGTCCAGGACCTGATGCCGCAGCGGCTGCCGGCGGGCAAGATCTTCAGCGGCATGACGGTTAAGGACACCAAGTTGCCCTTCATCTTCCTCGCCAGTGGAGACGAGGGAGAGGCGTTCGAGCCCACTGGGCGACGAATCTTCACTCTGACCCTCATGGCGGTGCTCGTTGCGCGCGGACGGTTCGCCACCGTCACCTACAACGGACACACCACCGAGGACAAGTCAAACCGCGAGTACTGGCTGACAGCAGAGATCCTGATGCCCGAGGCTGACTTCCGTCGCACAGACCTGAGCGACCTTGACGCCATCCGAGCGGCGTCTGATGTCTTCAAGGTGACGCCGAGCGCGGTGGTTATGCGAGCTCAGCGCCTGAAGCTTCTGACCCGCCATGAAGCTGAGGTCCACCTCAACGACCTCAAGGACGCCTTGGACAGGATAGAGACGACTCCGCGCAACAGGATGCTGCCGATGAACGCCCTGCGGAAGTACAACGGGCACGAGTGCTCCCGGCGCATGCTCGCTCTCTACGACGCTGGGACCATCAGGACTAGCGACTTCTGCCGGGTCATGTTTTCCAATGCCTACCGCAATGATCGCGCGATCAGCGACTACAGGGCAGGGCTGCGATGGCCATGACCATGTACCTGATCGACAACAACGCGCTTGGTCCCCTCGGGGACAGGAAAACGTCCACCTTCTTTAAGGAGCACTGCCGAGTCCCGGCCGAGGTCGCGTACGAGTCTCGGCGAGCAAAGCACGCCAAGCTTCTGGAGCCAGTCACCATCGAAATGACACCCGGGGTGTTGGCTCAGTTGGCAGACGTGATGAAGACCGTCCCAGCCGGGCACATGGGCTTGGTCAATCTCTACAGATACAAGGGCACTGCCGATCCCATCCTAGTTGCCATGGCCGTTGTGCTCAGTACGCAGGACCTCTTCTCCGACACATGGCTGATCGTCACAGAAGACAAGGAAGTGAGGGCGAAGGCGAAGGAGTTCTCGATCGACACTTTGACGCCGAAGGAACTCGCTGAAGTCATCGACGCAGCAACGAAAGTGGCTGAGAACTGTGTCTGTCAATGAGTTGCGTAGCAAGCGCATTGTCTCGACACCCGGTCAAGAGCCGTCTGCGATGTCGGCGCCGTCCGCGTGCAGAGTGCGGCCATAGTCGTCGTGGCTGGGCACTGGATCCGGACCACTGCTGGGCGTCCTTGACCAGTACGGTGAGTTGCTCCACCGATGAGTCTTTCTGGGCGAAGCGAGGTAGCCACCGCTCCCAGTCGTCTGACGGCTTGCCGACGCCCAAGAGCTCGATCCACTGCCGGCGGACTACCCGAACTCCAGCTGCTCCGCGGCGTCCAGCGCCTCGACGACAGCGCTGGCCCCACGTATCTGGAGCACGTCGATCGGGCGCGCGCCCTCGAGGTGGGAGTTTGAACCAGACAACCAGTTCCATATGGCGGGGGGCTCGAAGATGATCGAGGCGCGCGCGACGACGTGGTCGAGGTCGACGAGCAACCGGGCCTGAGCCAGAGTGGGCAGGAGCGTCCCGGCGCGCCACCTGGAGACGACAGTCCTGCTGACACCCAGGCATTCAGCCACCCGCGTGACGTTCCCAAGCGCTCGCACCAGCAGCTCGGTTCGCGTGGCGACAAGGTCGGCAAGGGTTCCGTCAGTCACCTCATCATCATGTCCTGCAATGACCGTTCTAGCGAGGTCACTCGCAGCCCACTCGAATCAGGGCAGCAGAAGCTGGTTGAGTTTGGTTGACGTGGGCGCTCTGGGCGGGAACAACGAAGGCCCCCGATCTGCATCTCTGCAGGTCAGGGGCCTCGATCGGAGCCGCCTGTCGGAATCGAACCGACGACCTAATCACTGCGGGCGCGGACCGCGGGACCGCGCGTGGAACGGGCCCAAACTGCCTCTGACCTGCGCGGATGCCGTCACGCGACCTCCCGCTCCGTCCGCCCGCTTCCGGCCGGATCCGACGAGATTCCGGTGTTTCACCGGAACATCCACGGAATCCACGAAAGGCGGGTCGGGTCGGCAGGGCGGTTACACGAGTGGGACAGGAACCTACGTCCCCGCTCCTGCTGCGTGCGTGAATGACGGCCAACCTTCTGTCTACGGAGCACAGGGTCACAGGAGCACAGAGCGGCCTTGTGATGTCTCAGAACATCGGCAAGGCCCGAACTCACTGATGTGGGTTCGGGCCTTGTCATTCGCCTGCACGCCGAGCCCACATCGACGGCTTCAGCGGCTCCGCGCCTCGTATAGGACCTGCTGGCAGTCGGGGCAGTTCCTCTCCCGCCCCTGGGCGAGGGTGAGCTGCCAGAAGATGGGCCACGCCGCGGCAGGGATACCGCACGCCGTGAACGGATCTCCGGGCCTCTTGGCGTGCCACTCCCCGAACGGCTCGGGCGGCGTGACGGCGGCGGTCGACCGGTGGCGCGCCGAGACCATCCACGACGACACGGCGGTGGTCACGACGGCACCAGGACGCCCGGCACCGACAGGGCCGCGAGGTCCTCGGCGGTGTCCAGGTCGCGGCGCAGGGACGGCGGGCCGCTGGCCGCTCGCTGGTAGCCGAGCCTGTGGTGCATCGCGGCGGAGTGCCGCCCGAAGCCGAAGCCCGGACATCTCTCCGGACCGTGGACCAGGAAGGTCGTGCCTGTCCCCTGGCGGTCGGTGACGTAGAGGGGGCTGCCGCTGGTGGCGAACTCGCGCACCACGGCGTCGAGGTCCGTCGGCTGCAGCTCGGGGAGGTCGGCGACGACCACCGCGACCGGCGCGTCCGGCCGGGCCTCCAGCGCTCGGCGTCGCCCCAGGGCGGCGGCGCGGTTCATGCCGAGCGGGTGGGGCTCGGCCACGACCTCGGCGCCGACCCCCCGTGCGTCGCGGGCGATGTCGGGGTCGCTGGTCACGACGAGCACGGCACCCACGGTCTCCGCGGCGAGGCCGGCCCGCACCGTGGAGGCCGCGAGGCGCAGCGCCAGCTGGCGGGCCTCCTCGCGCGGCAGCTGCAGCCGGGTCTTGGCGGCGTGCGCGTCCTTGGCCAGGACGACCAGCGATGCCCCTGCGGTCCCCGTCGTCATCGCGCGACCCCCTGGACGGCGATGCGATCGTCGTACGTCGTGGTCCGCTCGCGCACGGGGCGCCCGATGCCGGCGGCGATCTCGGTGAGGTCGGCGACGGTCTTGGCCGAGCCGTGGTCGGAGCCGGCCATCCGGGAGATGGTCTCCTCCATCAGCGTGCCGCCGACGTCGTCGGCACCGGCACGGAGCATGGCCCGGGTGCCGTCGACGCCGAGCTTGACCCAGCTCGTCTGGACGTGGCGGATCGAGCCGTGGAGCATGATCCGGCCCATCGCGTGGACAGCGAGGTTGTCGCGCATCGTCGGCCCCGGGCGGGCGACGCCGGCGAGGTAGATCGGGGAGCTCGTGTGGACGAACGGCAGCGGCACGAACTCGGTGAAGCCGACCACCCCAGATTCCAGCGCTGCGTCCTGGATGCGGCGCAGCACCCGCAGGTGCTGCACCCAGTGGCGTGGGTTGTCGACGTGGCCGTACATCATCGTCGAGCTCGACGGCAGCCCGACGCGGTGCGCCGTGGTCACGACGTCGACCCAGGTGCGGGTGGGGAGCTTGCCCTTGGTCAGGATCCAGCGGACGTCGTCGTCGAGGATCTCCGCGGCGGTGCCCGGGATGCTGCCGAGCCCGGCCTCCTTGGCCCTGGTGAGGAAGTCCTCGACCGACAGGCCGGTGCGGGTGGCGCCGTTGACGATCTCCATCGGGGAGAAGGCGTGCACGTGCATGCCCGGCACCCGCGCCTTCACGGCGGCGACGAGGTCGAAGTACGCCGTCCCGGGCAGCTCGGGGTCGATGCCCCCCTGCATGCACACCTCGGTCGCGCCGAGCTCCCACGCCTCGGCCGCGCGGTCTGCCACCTGGTCCAGCGACAGGGAGTAGGCGTCGGCGTCCGTGCGGCGCTGGGCGAACGCGCAGAACCGGCACCCGACGTAGCAGACGTTGGTGAAGTTGATGTTGCGGTTGACCACGTAGGTCACCTCGTCGCCCACCGTGTCGCGACGCAGGTCGTCGGCCAGTCGGCACACCTGGTCGAGGAGGTCGCCGTCGGCGGTCATCAGGGCCAGAGCCTGCTCGTCGGTCAGGCCCGCGGGGTCGGCCTCGGCGGCGCGCAGGGCAGCCCACCCGTCCCCAGTCAGAGCACTCGCTGTCGTCGACCCACCCGTCGCGGCGGCCTCGCGCAGCGCGTCCCAGTCGCCGTACACGTCGTCGAAGTCTCCACGCCGGTCGGCCGACCGGCCCTCGGTGTCGATGGAGGCGTGCAGG
>NZ_PZYZ01000014.1 GCF_003047295.1 Nocardioides sediminis | reverse complement strand
ACCTTGGACATGGACACCCCAGCCGACAGACTGGCCAGACTGCTCGCCAACCCGGCAGCAGCATGAACCGTTGCTTAGACCGAACGACCTTGCCCCGAAGCATCGGCCAGCAACCGTCGAGGTCGGCCAGCACGTCGGTGCTCAGTCGCCCGTGCGGACGTTGGCCCGGGCCAGCACGGCGTCGAGCTTGACCGTCCTGCCGCGGCTGAGGACCTCGATGGTGACCCTGCCCTTGCGGGTGCCGGAGAACTGGTCGATCACCACGATCTCCCGCTGCGCCGCGCGCGCCCTGCCGAGGTCGACGGTGCGCCAGGCCGTCCTCCCGACGCGGAGGCGCACCTTCCCGTACGACGGCGCAGTCGGGGCGTAGAGCCGCAGCTCACCGACCTTCCTGGCTCGCACCACCAGCCGGGCGCCCTGGGTGCGGCTGACCAGCACGGTGCCGTCCAGCGATCCCGCGGCCTTCCGCTTCTTCCAGCCCCGGCGCTTCGTCAGGTCGGCCGGCACCGAGAACGCGAAGGGCTCCGACCAGGCGCTCGGCGTCCCGGCCCGGTCGACCGCCCGGGCGACCAGCACGTGGTCGCCCGACGCGATGCCGGAGAGCGCGCCGTTGCCGCGCGAGCACGGCACCGCCCCGCCGTCGAGCCGGCACTCGATGCCGGCGTCCCGCTCGTTGCTGTTGAGGCGCAGCGGCAGTGACCTCGAGGCGAGCACAGGGCGCTGCGGCGTCTGCTCGTCGTACACGTCGGGGACCGCGAAGACGACCGGCGCGGTCGTGTCCTGGCGCCACGTCACGGTGGCCGGGGTGGCGTCGAGGTCCTCGCCCGGCTCGTCGTCGGTCAGGCCGAGCGGAGACGTGCTGTACGTGATGGGCTGGTCGTGCTCGTCGACCGCGCGGACCGAGAAGGAGTACGCCGCCTCGGCGTCGGCGAGCCCCGAGTAGGTGCGCGGGCTCGTGCAGGTCGCCCAGTCGTGGGCCTGGGCGGGTCCGTCCAGCCGGCACTGCAGCGTCACCGGATCGGTGTCGGCGTCGGTGTGGGCGCCCGCGAAGGTGAAGGTCATCGATGACGTGGCGACCCAGCCGGCAGCGTTGGGCGGTGTCGAGGTGCCGGTGAGGGTCGTCGCGGGCGGGACGGTGTCATCGCAACCCGGGTCGAGCAGGGTGGCCGAGCGGTCGGCCAGGCAGGGCTCGACGGCGTACGACGGGGCGGCGAGCCCGACGGGCAGCAGCACGGTCGCGAGCGCGGTGGCCAGCGAGGCGATGACGGCGGTCCGGCGAGGGTGGGTCATGGGCGCTCCGAGTCGTCGTGGCCGGACCCGAGGAGGACGGCTCGCGGCACAGGCTACGAGCCGGTGGCCGAGGACGCACGGGGTTCCGGCTCGCGAGCCCCCGCCCACGGGAGCGACGCGAACGAGAAGAGCAGCACGATCAGCAGGAGGAGCACGCCGGCCGCAGTGGCGTAGACCGCGGCGAGGACGTCGGCGGAGGCATCGGCCGACAGGGCGGGCACCGGGGCGGCGGCAGCGAGGACGACCAGCACGAGCGCGGTGCGCAGCCAGGTGGCGGCACGCCCGTCTCCGACCGACGTCGCCCGGGCGGCGAGGTCCCGGCAGAGCACGGCGCAGGCCGCCAGCTGCGGCAGGGTCGCGGCCCACCACAGCGAGGGGTGCTGGTCCTCGAGCCAGGCCTGCACGGGCGGCCACCACACCACGACCGACACCACGAGGGCGGCCAGGACGAGACCGGCCAGGAGCCGCGAGAGCCCGAGCCGGCGGATCCCCAGCAGCACCAGCACCCAGCCGACGGCGTCCGGAAGGGCGTCGTACCCGTGGAGGCGGGCGGTGAGGGCCACGACCACGAGTCCCATGGCGACGGACTGGAGCGGCCTCATGCGCGGGACGCTACCGCCCCGGTGAGCAGCCAGGCGTCGCTCCGGGCGCGGCGGGCGAGGACGACGTAGCGCGCCCCCATGAAGACGACGACCATCGCGACCCAGACGGCCACCAGACCGCCCGGCCCGGCGGCGGCCAGGAGCGCCGCGGGTGCGTACGCCGCGAGCACGAGCAGGCCGCCCCACGCGAGGTAGCGCCCGTCCCCGGCGCCGATGAGGACGCCGTCCAGCACGAAGACGACCCCGGCGATCGGCTGTCCCAGCGCGGCGACGAGCAGCACGGGCACCAGGAGCTGCTGCACGGCCGGGTCGGGGGAGAAGAGGCGTCCGATCCACGGGGCGCACGCGGCGAGGAGGAGGCCCGTGGCGATGCCGCTGCCCCAGCCCCAGCGGACGAGCCGGGCCGTCAGCCGCCGCGTCCCCTCGGCGTCGCCCGACCCGAGCGCCCGTCCGGTGATCGCCTGCGCCGCGATGGCCAGTGCGTCGAGCGCGAAGGCGAGGAAGGTCCACAGGGTCAGCGCGACCTGGTGGGCGGCCAGGTCGACCTCGGTGTCGGACCCCGCGAAGGTGACGGCGTAGGTGCCGACCAGCAGGCAGGCGCGCAGGGTGAGGGTGCGCATCACCAGCGGCGTGCTGGCGTGGGCGGCGGTGCGGATGCCCGGCAGGTCCGGGGACAGGGGTGCGCCCTCGCGGCGGGCACCGCGGACCACGACGGCGACGAGGACGGCGGCGCTGGCGACCTGCGCGACGACCGAGCCGATCGCCGAGCCGGCGATGCCGAGGTCCAGGCCGTAGACGAGGAAAACGTTGAGGACGATGTTGGCGACGTTGCCGCCGACGGCGACCCACAGCGGGGTGCGCGTGTCCTGCAGCCCGCGCAGCACCCCGGTCGCGGCCAGCATGAGCAGCAGCGGGGTGGTGCCGAGGATCGCGATGCGCAGGTACGTCGTCGCCTGCTCGCTCACCGCGTCCCCCGCCCCGAACAGCCCGACCAGCGGCTCGGCGAGGACGAAGCCGCCGGCCGTCGCGACCCCGCCGATGAGCACGGCGAGCCAGCACCCGTCGATGCCCTGTGCCAGCGCGCCCCGGAGGTCGCCGGCGCCGAGGTGGCGAGCCACGCTGGCGGTGGTGCCGTAGGCCAGGAAGACACAGAGGCCCACGACGGTCTGGAGGACGGCGCCGGCGATGCCGAGCCCGGCCAGCGGCGCGGTGCCCAGGTGCCCCACGACGATGGCGTCGGAGAGCAGGAAGAGGGGTTCGGCGACCAGGGCCAGGAAGGCCGGGACCGCGAGCCGGAGGATGTCGCGGTCGGTCGTGTTCACGCCGTCCAGCGTAACGACCAGAGGGCGCTTCTGGTCGTGACGTGTGACGCATGTGAAAGTTCGGGTGGCCCGTTGGGACTACCTGTGAACAACCCGACCGGACCTGTGGGAAATGACCCGGACCGTGCTCATGTCGACAAACCGACGGACGATTCCCACATGTCGAGTACGACGACCGCGGGAGGGTGAATGAGTTTTTCCTCCACAGTGGGAGGACGCTGTTTTCGCAGGTCAGCGCGGTGCGGACGCGTTGTCCACCGGTCGGGTCCACAGGTTGCTCCCCAGTGGCTGCACAGCTTGCGGCGTGTCGTCCACGGGCTTGGACCAGTTATCCCCAAGGGTTGTGGATAACTCGACGTCCGGGACTGGCCGGGCGGTGCGCGGTCGACGTACCGTCACGCGGTGCGGGACCCGGGACGGCCGGGTGACGCGAGACGACGAGAGGCCTCGTCGCGGCGCTGTCGGTGGCCGTCCCTAGGGTCTGCCCCGGCACGACATCGGGGTCGAATCCGGGAGCGGCCAGCGGCTGCGGTGGCCAGAGTGAGGAGTGGGACGGGTGAGCATCGCGGGCCAGGACCTGGGGCACGAGAGCGGACCGCGCGACCCGGAGTACGACTGGGGTGACGGCCCCGCGGCCTTCGAGCCGGGCAGCTCCCCGCGGCATCCCGGTGACCGCACGCCGCCGCAGGACAACGCGGCCGAGCAGTCGGTGCTCGGCTCGATGCTCATCTCCAAGGACGAGATCGCCAACGTCACCGAGACGCTGCGCGGCATCGACTTCTACCGGCCGGCGCACGAGAAGATCCACGACGCGATCATCGACCTCTACGGTCGCGGCGAGCCCGCGGACCCGGTCACCGTCGCCGCCGAGCTCCAGCGACGCGGTGAGCTGTCCAACGTCGGCGGCGCGCCCTACCTCCACACGCTGTCGGCCAACGTGCCGATCGCCGCCAACGCGGCCTACTACGCCGAGATCGTCCGGGAGAAGGCGATCCTGCGCCGCCTCGTCGAGGCGGGCACCAAGATCGTGCAGATCGGCTACGCCGGCGAGGGCATGATCGACGACGTCGTCGACCAGGCGCAGGCCGAGGTCTACAAGATCACCGACCGGCGTACGGCGGAGGACTACGCGCCGCTGTCGGACATCATGAACCCCGTCCTCGACGAGATCGAGGCGATCGGCAACCGGGAGGCCGGGCTCTACGGCGTGCCCACCGGCTTCGCCGACCTCGACGACCTGACCAACGGCCTCCACTCCGGCCAGATGATCATCGTCGCGGCGCGT
This sequence comes from Nocardioides sediminis, assembly GCF_003047295.1. GTDB lineage: Bacteria > Actinomycetota > Actinomycetes > Propionibacteriales > Nocardioidaceae > Nocardioides > Nocardioides sediminis. The sequence goes on along the minus strand of NZ_PZYZ01000014.1, from coordinate 43,048 downwards.
CCGGCCATGGGCAAGAGCACCCTCGCCCTCGACTTCTGCCGGGCGGCGTCGATCCACAACAACCTGACCAGCTGCTTCTTCAGCCTCGAGATGACGCGGTCGGAGATCATGATGCGACTGCTCTCGGCCGAGGCGAAGGTGCCGCTCAACCACATCCGCAACGGCCAGATGGGCGACCAGGACTGGGACGCGCTGGCCCGCAAGATGGGCCAGGTCTCGGGGGCGCCGATGTTCATCGACGACTCGCCCAACATGACGATGATGGAGATCCGGGCCAAGGCGCGACGGCTCAAGCAGAAGCACGACCTCAAGCTCATCGTCATCGACTACATGCAGCTGATGAGCTCGGGCAAGAAGGTCGAGTCCCGCCAGCTCGAGGTCTCGGAGTTCTCCCGCCAGATCAAGCTGCTCGCCAAGGAGCTCGAGCTGCCGATCATCGCGCTCTCCCAGCTCAACCGTGGTCCCGAGCAGCGTGGCGACAAGCGCCCGATGATGAGCGACCTGCGTGAGTCAGGCTCGCTCGAGCAGGACGCCGACATGGTGATCCTGCTCCACCGCGACGACGTCTACGAGAAGGAGTCGACCCGCCCCGGCGAGGCCGACCTGCTCGTGGTCAAGCACCGCAACGGCCCCACACGTGACCTGACCGTGGCCTTCCAGGGCCACTACTCGCGGTTCGTGGACATGGCGCACTGAGCCGCACTGCCGGCCGGGGCGGCGGCCTCAGGCCAAACGGGCGGCGAGCGCCGCTGCCGCCTGTCGCACTTCAACCCCGAGCCCGCTCATGTCGCTGAAGATCTCCGTGCCGGTCGGCCCTGCGACCTGAATGGCGGCGACACACTCCCCGGACGCGTTCATGACCGGTGCGGCCACCGAGGACGCCCCGACGACTCGCTCGTCGGTGGAGAACGCGACGCCATGGCGCCGGATGTCATCGAGCTCGGCGCGAAGGGCCTGACGGTCGACGACGTCGCCACTGGCGCGGCTCAGGACGCCGACGCGATCGAGTGTCTCGTCGAGCTCGGTCGGGTCCATGTACGCCGCCAAGGCCTTGCCGGCGCCGAGGTGCAGGGGGAGCCGCTGCCCGATGGGCAGCAGATAGCGCAACGGATTCTTCCCCTCGACCCGTGCGACCACTGCGCGCGAGTCGCCGGCGCGTACGAACACCGACGCGGTGAGGCCGGTGGCGGACGCGAGCTCCTGGAGGACGAGGGGCGCCGCGACGGCGATGGGATTCGAGGCGAGGTAGGCGTGAGCGCCGAACAGCATTGCGACACCAGTTCGGAAGCCGGTGGGTCCCTGCTCAACGCGGCGGCGAGCCTCGAGCACGTTGAGGATGCGTTGTGTCGTGGCCACGTGCAGGCCGGCGCGCCGGGCGACCTCGCTGAGCCGCAGCGGTGTGCGCGCGGCCTCCAGGACCTCGAGGACGTCGATGGCGCGCTCGAGCGAGCGCATGGTGCTGGCCTTCTGGTCCGCCTTCGCCTCTGCCATGGGGTCCCCCTCGTTCCGTGTCGTCGGGTCGCTGCCTCGGTGTTGCCGGCTGCCGGTCGAGCCGAGTGGTCGTCCGCCGCGCCTGTCGTGCCCTTCCCGCCCCGATCCTCGCAGCCGTGCCGTGTGGATCGACCGTGGCGTGCGGATCGGAACGGGATGAGGGGGTTGACAGTCGTGACGGTGGTCACGCATGGTTGCCTCGTTGCGTGAGAAACTCTATCAGACAGTGAGAAACAGATGAACGCCGAAGCAGACACCCTCGTGGGTGACAGCCAGGCAGCCGTCGAGCGTGAACGCCGCCGGCGATGGCTCTCGATCGCGTCAGCGGTCGTCGTGACCCTCGTCGGAGCGGCCGCTGTCATCGGATCGCGCACCTACCCGTACTGGACGCCTCTCGGTCCGGGCCCCGGGTTCTTCCCCCGCTGGCTCGGTGGCATCCTCGTCGTGTGCGGCCTCCTGTGGCTGGTGCAGGTCCTGCGCGCCACCCGGACCACCCCTGCCAGGCACGCCGACGGCACCCAGGAGGCCGTCGCGCAGGCGATCCTGGTTCCCGAGGACGAGGCACCGGAGTACTCACTCCCGACGGTGCTGGCCATCGTCGTCAGCCTGTGCGTGCTCGCCGCCACCCTCGAGGTGCTGGGCTACCAGATCGCGATGTTCCTCTTCGTGCTCTTCCACCTGCTCGTCCTGGGACGCCGGCGGCTCCTGCTGTCGCTGGTCCTGGCACTGGTGTGCAGCGTGGGCGTGTTCGTGGTGTTCACCCGGTTCCTGACCGTGCCGCTCCCGGCCTCGTCCATCCCGTTCCTGCGCGACATGGGGTTCTGACATGGACACCTTCGGCATGCTTCTCGACGGCTTCGGCGCCGCTCTGAGCCCGCAGAACCTCGCGTTCGCGCTCATCGGCTGCCTGCTCGGCACCATCCTCGGCCTGCTGCCCGGCATCGGTTCCACGGCCGGCATGGCCATCCTCATCCCGCTCACCCTGGCCTTGGACCCCGCAGGCGCCATCATCATGCTGGCCGCGATCTTCTACGGCGGCGCGTACGGCGGCACCATCACCTCGGTCCTGCTCAACATCCCGGGCGAGGGCGAGTCCGCCATCACCTGCATCGACGGCTACCAGATGACGCTGAAGGGCCGGGCCGGCGTCGCCCTCACCACCGCCGGGATCGGCTCGTTCATCGGCGGCACCGTCGCCACCCTCGCCCTGGTCATCGCCGCCGAACCGCTGTCCCGCCTCGGCCTGAAGATCGGCCCGCCGGAGTTCTTCTCCCTCGTCCTCATCGGTCTCGCGCTGCTCGTCGGCCTCGTGGGACGCTCGGTCCTCCTCGGCATCATCTCCGCCACGCTGGGCCTGCTCATTGCCATGGTCGGCATCGACCCGGTCATGGGCATGCCCCGCTTCACCTTCGGCGACCCCCACTTCTTCGACGGCATCAGCTACGTCCCCGTCCTCGTCGGCCTCTTCGGACTCGGGGAGCTGCTCGCCACCAGCGGACAGGCCGCACCACGACCCACGGCCCCCACCCTGCGCGAGCTCATCCCGTCGCGCATGGACGCGAGGCGCAGCGCCCCGTCCATCGCTCGCGGCACGGTCATCGGCGGCCTCGTCGGGCTCATCCCCGGCGTCAGCTCCGCCATCTCCTCGCTGCTGGCCTACAGCACCGAGAAGAAGGTCGCCCGACACCGCGACGAGCTCGGCACGGGTGCCATCGAGGGCGTCGCTGCCCCGGAGACAGCGAACAACTCCCACTCCAATGCTGCGTTCATCCCGCTCTTCACCCTCGGCATCCCGGCCTCTCCGGCCATCGCCGTCCTGATGGGTGCGTTCCTGCAGAACGGCATCACCCCGGGCCCCACGCTGTTCACCGAGGAGCCCGAGCTGATCTGGACGGTCATCGCCAGCCTGTTCGTCGGCAACCTGCTGCTGCTGTTGCTCAACGTGCCGCTGGTCAGCCTCTGGACCCGCATCCTGGCCATCCCGTACTCGGTGCTCCGCGCAGTGATCTTCGCGTTCATCGTCATCGGGTCCTACGCCGTGTCGAACAGCGTCATCGACATCTACATCATGGTCGCCTTCGGCGTCATCGGGTTCGTGTTCCGCCAGGTCGGGCTCCCGCTCGCCCCCTTGGTGCTCACCCTGATCCTCGGCCCGTTCCTCGAGAGCGCCCTGCGCCAGTCGCTCCAGCTGTCCCGCGGCAGCTTCTCCATCTTCGTCGACCGGCCGCTGTCCCTGGCCTTCCTGGTCGTCGCCGCCGTGATCCTCCTCGCCTCCGTGTTCAGCGCCAGTCTCAAACGCAGGGCCGGCCTGCCCACGGATGCCGAGGTCTGACCGCACGACCCCGTCCATCGATCCCTTCAGACACCCCGACGCACGACCAGCACCACCGACCAGAACGACCAAACCTCCACGATGAAGGACGTCACCATGAAGAGCACCCCGCTCCGCATCGCCGCCGTTGCCGGCGCCGCGCTCACCCTCACCCTCGCCGGCTGCGCCCAGACCGACGGCGGAGCCAGCGGCAGTGAGTCCGCCGCCGACTACCCCTCCAAGGGCATCGAGCTGCTCGTCGGCTACGACGCCGGCGGGCCGACCGATACCGGCTCGCGCCTCATCGCCGAGGAGTTGGAGAAGAAGCTCGACACCTCCGTGACCGTCACCAACAAGCCGTCGGCCAACTCCCAGGTCGCCTACACCGAGCTCGCCCAGGCCGAGCCGGACGGCTACACGATGAGCGCCATCACCTTCCCCTCGGCCATCGTCACGGTCCTCGACGAGTCCCGCGGCGCCGACTACGACCGCGACAGCTTCGCGCCGGTCGCCCTGCAGGTCGTCGACCCGACCGCCGTCGCCGTCGCGCCCGACAGCGAGTTCGACACCCCCGAGGACCTCGTGAAGTACGCCCAGGAGAACCCCGGCGAGCTGCAGGCCACCACGACCGGCGTGGGCAGCAACGAGCACTTCGCCCTGGCCCAGCTCAAGGAGGCCGCGGACGCCGACATCGCCCCGGTGCACTTCGCCGACGGCAGCACGAAGGCCACCACCGCGTTCCTGGGCGGCAACGTCGACATCCTGCTGGCCAACGTCAGCGACATGCAGCCGCTCATCGACGCCGGCGACGTGAAGGTCATCGGCGTCATGGACGCCGAGCGCAGCCCCTTCCTCCCCGACGTCGAGACCTTCACCGAGGCCGGCCACGACGTGGAGATCTCCTCCAGCCGCGGGTTCGCGTTCCCGGCCGACACCCCCGAGGAGGTCGTCGAGGAGGTCTCCGACGCCATCGGCGAGATCATGGAGGACCCCGCCTTCGAGGAGAAGATGACCCAGGTCGGCCTCGCCCCGTCCTACAAGGACGCCGAGGAGTACGCCGCCTACTGGGACGAGACCGAGGCCCAGTTCTCCGAGCTGCTCCCGCTGGTCCAGGAGGAGCAGCAGTGAGCGACGCAGCCAATGCCCAGCCCGCGAGCACGCCTGCGGTGCAGCCTGGCGCAGCGGTCTCCCACACCTCGTGGGAGCGGCCGACCGCCGAGCAGCTCGACCGCTACCGGGCCCTGCCGTCGGCCAACATCGGCGACGCCATGCACCGCCTCGGCATGATGGACGCCGCCATCAAGCCCGTGTGGACCGGTGCCACGATCGTAGGGTCCGCCTACACCGTGTGGACCCGTCCCGGCGACAACATGGGCCTGCACGAGGCACTCAAGCAGGTGCGACCCGGCGACGTCATCGTCGTCAACGGTGGCGGCGACGAGTCCCGGGCCCTGCTCGGCGAGCTCGTCGCAGGCAAGGCGAAGGTCAAGGGCGTCGTCGGGTTCGTCATCGACGGAGCCGTTCGCGACGCCACCGGCCTGGCGGAGTACGCGATGCCCGTCTATGCCCGCGCCCTGACCCCCGCCGGCCCGTACAAGGACGGTCCGTTCGCCCTGGCCACCCCGGTCGCCGTCGGCGGCGTCGTGGTCAACCCGGGCGACATCGTCGTCGCGGACGAGGACGGCGTCGTCGTCGTCCCGCTGGAGCAGGCCGACCTCGTGGCCGAGCTGTCCGAGGCCAAGCACGCGAGCGAGCTCGCCATCCGGGCGAACATCGACGCTGACCTCGACGCCCTCGCCGGTGCATCGTCCGGCGCCGCCGAGTCGAAGGCGGGCTGACCCATGACCGTCGTCGTCGGGTACACCCCCACCCCGCTCGGGCGTCGAGTGCTCGCTGCCGCCATCGACGAGGCCGCCCGCCGTGATGTCGAGCTCGTCGTGGTCAACTCCGCCACCGGCGCCTCCTACGCCGACAAGGGCCTGGCGCCGCAGGTCGAGCTCGACCAGACGGTCGCCGACGCGCAGGCGAGGGGGGTGAAGGCCCAGGTCCAGCAGGTCACCGACGCACTCGCCCCCGCTCAGACCCTTCTCGACGAGGCCACCAGAGTGAGCGCGGAGCTCATCGTCATCGGACTTCGCAGCCGCTCGCGCACCGGGAAGTTCCTCATGGGCAGCACGGCACAGACAGTCCTCTTGGGCGCACCGTGCAACGTGTTGGCCGTTCGCGACACCGGCAGCTGAGCATCGCCGCCCTTCCGCCGGCTGCGCGTCACGCAGCATCCGAACCGACCCGTTGAAAGGTCCAGCATGTCCTCCATCCAGCCGGAGCCCGCATCCGGCGACACCAACGCCCGCACCGAGCGCGCCGTCGGGAATCTCTCGGTCGGCATCGTCGGCCTCGGCGAGGTCGGCCGCATCTACGGCGAAGCCCTGAACGGGGCCGGCCACAAGGTCAGCGGCTACGACCCCTACGTCCAGGGACCCGTCAACGGCGTCCACGTGACCGACACGCTGGCCGAAGCCGTCGAGGACGCGGACATCGTCCTGGTCCTCACCGCCGCCGGCGCCAGCAGGACCGTCGCGGTGGATGCGGTGCGCCACCTGCGGCAGGAGGCGGCGTACGTGGACTGCACGTCCTCGGCACCGGGGGCGAAGAAGGCGCTCCTCGAGCTGTTCGCCGACCGCCCCGACGTCCAGCTCGCCGACGTCGCCATCCTCGGACCGGTGATCCAGCTCCGTACCGCGACCCCGCTGATGGCCGCCGGTCCGGCAGCCGGTCTGCTGGCCGACCTCATGGCGGGGATCGGGGCCGACGTCGACGTCGTCGACGGTGCGCTCGGCGACGCCATGGCACACAAGCTGCTCCGCAGCGTCTTCATGAAGTCCTTCGCAGCGGCCACCGTCGAAGCGGTCACCGCCGGCAAGGCCGTCGGGTTCGAGGACTGGATCCGCGACCAGATCGCCCGCGAGCTGGCCGGCGACGGGCAACGCACCATCGACCGGTGGCTCACCGGCAGCGTCGTCCACGCTGCCCGACGCAGCGAGGAGATGGACGCCGCCGGTGCCTACCTCGAGGACCTCGGCGTCGACTCGACCATGTCGAAAGCCGCAGCGAGCCATCTGCGGGCCCTTCGGGACAACTGATCAGGAGCAACTGCGTGGAGCGCTTCCCCGTGACGCTCATCCGCCGACAGGCCGCAGCAGTGCTGCGTGCGTGGGGGATGCCTGAGCCGACCGCCGTACGGACGGCGGCCATCATGGTCGACGCCGACCTGCGCGGCATCGACTCCCACGGCATCTCGATGCTGCCCGGCTACGCGAGCAAGCTGGCAGCCGGCGGACTGCGCATCGACGCCGCGAGCGAGGTCGTCCACGACGACGGGCGAGCCGTCGCCGTCATGGACGCCCGGGCGGGCCTCGGCCACGTCGTCGCCGAGCAGGCCATGGACCTCGCCAGCGACCGAGCACGTGCCTTCGGCGTCGGCATGGCCGTCGTACGCAACTCCCACCACTTCGGCGCCGCCGGCTACTACGCACGACGCGCCGCCGAGCAGGGGCTCATCGGCATCGTCACCACGAGCGCCGCCACCATGACGCAGGCGCCCACCGGTGGCGTCGAACGGCGCCTGGGAACCAACCCCCTCGCCTTCGCCGCACCGAGCGCCACCGGGGCACCGTTCGTGCTCGACATGTCCACCACGGTCGTCGCCGTCAACAAGGTCAAGACCTACGCCCTGGCCGGCGCACGCCTTCCGGCCGACTGGGTCGCCGACGACACCGGCCAGCCTGTGCACGACTCGGCAGAGGCGCTGAACCTGCTCCGTCACAGCGCGAGCGGGGGCCTTGTGCCTCTGGGAGGGCCGACGACCCTCACCGCCGGGCACAAGGGATACGGGTTGGCCATGATGGTGCAGATCCTCAGCTGCGGACTCAGCGGCGCCGGACTGCCCGGAGGCCGTTCGCCCGACGACGTCGGACACATGACGCTCGCCATCGACCCGACGGCGTTCGGGACGGCCGTCGACACGCCTGGGTACGTCGCCGACCTCGCTGACCTCATGCGCGCCGCCACACCTCTCGACCCCTCGACCGCCGTCATGGTGGCCGGTGAACCGGAAGAACGAGCTCGAGGCGAACGACTGCGTGCCGGCATCGGACTACCCGCGACCCTGTTGGGGCAGCTTCGCGAGATCTGCGACGCCCACGGCGCGCCGTACCTCCTGGGAGAGGACGCGTGAGCACCTCCACGGTCCGGCGCGAGTGCCTCAGCCGATGTCGCCCTTGCGGATGAGCGCGTGGATGCCGGTGGTCCGGTCGACCACCTGCGAGACCTCGAAGTCGGTGGCCGCGCTGAGGTAGGCGTAGGCGACCGGCCCGGCCATCCCGAGCTCCTCGGTGAGGAACGCCATCGCGTGGCGGACGGCGGCCTTCATGGCCAGGTCGAGGCTGGTGGCGTTGCCGCCGCCCTCGGGGCCGTCGGGGTCGCTGAGGCCGACGGGGATCCAGAAGTCGGGTGTCTCGGCGAAGGGGTGGTCGAACGCGATCCTCGGTGCCCCCTTCTCGCCCCGCTTGATGACCGTGAGGCGGAAGGTCGGCCGCAGCGACCCCTCCATCGCGGTCAGCGCCACCTCGCCGTCGCCCTGCGCCATGTGCGGGTCGCCGCTGAAGAACATCGCCCCCGGCACCTGCACCGGCAGGTAGAGGGTCGAGCCGATCCCCAGGTCGTTGATGTCGAGGTTCCCGCCGGCGTCCGTAGGAGGCACCGAGTCCACCATCGCCGAGGTGTCGCGCGCGACGCCCATGAGACCCATGAAGGGCTTGAGGTCGAAGCTGGTCGGTACGTCGCCGGGCATCACCCCGCGGTACCGGCCGCGCGCCTTCTGCACGCGCGTGAACACGCTGACGTTGCCGCCCTGGTTGAGGTAGGGCGCGAGCTCGGGCACACCACGGAACTGCTCGGGGTAGACCCCGGGCAGGGCGCCCTTGCCCTCCCTGTTGGAGACCACGCCGTAGGGCACCCGGAGCCGGAGGTCGAGGACCTCGATCTTGAGGACGTCGCCCGGCTCCGCACCGCGTACGGCGATCGGCCCCGTGACCACGTGCGGTCCCGGTCCCTTGTGCACCGACCGCGCCGCGATCGCGACCGCGTCGCGGAGCACCCGGCTTTCGGCCACGTCGTACGAACCGAAGAACTCACGGGGGTCCTGGCCCTGGTCCTCCATCAGGCCCTCGTGCGAGACGGTGTCGAGGGTGACGACGTCCCCCGAGCCACCGTGGCCACGGGTGCGCTGTCCCGGTTGGGCAGGTAGCCCCACGCGACCTCGTCGGGCCGCGCCCGCACGTAGGTGCCGCGGATCCGACCCCGGCCCGGCTGGAGGACGGGGGACCCGGGCCCGGTGGCCGGAGCGCCTGCGGCGCCCTGTGCCGTCCCGGCGGCAGCCGCGCCGAGCCCTCCGGCCGCCGTCGCGGCGCCGGCCGCCCGCAGGAAGCCTCGCCGCCCCAGGCCGTGCCCCAGGGCGTGGCCGACCGTCTCGATCCGAGCATCGTGGGTGTGGGGCACAGCGTCTCCTTGCGTCGTGGTGGCTGGAGACCTCACGCAACCAGTGGTCTGTTGCGTTGCCGTGTCGGCCGAGGTCCGTCCGCGTTACGTCGGCGCGGGAGGCGTACGCCGACCCGTGCGGTCGGTGGACGGCGAACGGCCACGCCCGGACCTCAGCCCTCCGTCTCCCGACGCAGGCGCCAGGCGGTGAGGCCCACGCAGGCGACCAGCATCACCACTAGCACGAGCAGCGCCGTACCGTCCCACCCCTGTCCCATCCAGGGCCCCCGCACCAGGTCGCTCGCATAGGTGACCGGGAGCCCGTCGGCAACACGCGACAGGGCGGTGGGCAGCACCTCCTTCGGCGGGCCGGCGCCCCCGAGCATCATGAAGACGAAGAACAGGAGCACGCCCAGCCCCTGCGCGGCCCTGGCCGTGGGCAGCAGGAACCCCAGCAGGGCGCCGAGCGCGGCGAACGCCACCGCGGTCACCAGGTAGGCCGCGACCACGCCGAGCCAGTCCTCGGGCAGCGCCGCGTCGTAGACGACGACGGAGAGGACCGAGAGCAGGACGGCGCCCACGGTCGCGATGACCACCGTCACCGTCATGTGGGCGCCGACCAGCGCCGCGGGCCGGACCGCCGAGGCACGGAACCGTCGCAGGACGCCCTGCTCCCGGTAGCCGGCCAGGTGCACCGGCAGCGACAGGACGCCGGCGGTGGCGGCGACCAGGGCGACGTACGCCGAGGTGTAGAAGTCGATGGGCGACAGTCCCTCCCACACCGTGGGGTCGGGCTGGCTGCCGAAGACGCCGTTGAGGACGTAGAGCACGACCAGCGGCAGCACGAGCACGAACATGACCGTGAGCGGCTCCCGGACGAACAGCTTGAGCTCGACCCAGGTCATCGCGCGCAGGGCCCTCATGCAGCACCGTCCTCCGCGGCACCGCCGGTCAGCGCGAGGTAGGCGTCCTCGAGGCTCGGGACCGACCCCGCGAGGTCCTCGGGCTCCAGGCCCCGCTCGACGAGTGCGTGCCCCACCCGGGCCAGCAGCGGCCCAGATCCCCGGACGAGCACGCCGGTCCCGTCCACCCGCGCGACGTCGCGGACGCCGCCCACGCCGCGCAGGAACGACACGTCGGCGTCGGGAGGTGCGGTGAAGCGCACCACGGTCTCCGGCTGGTGCGCGGCGATGAGAGCCGCCGGCGTACCGGTGGCCAGCACGCGGCCCCGGGACAGCACGGCGACGCGGTCGCAGAGCCGGTGCGCCTCGTCCATGAAGTGCGTGACCAGCACGACGGTGGTGCCCCGGTCGCGGACCGCCTCCACCAGGTTCCACGCCACCCGCCGGGCAGCTGGATCCAGGCCGGTGGTCATCTCGTCGAGCACGACCAGGCGGGGGTCGGACACGAGGGCGAGGGCGACGAACAGGCGCTGGCGCTGACCTCCGGAGAGGTCGGCGAACGCGGTGCGGCGCTGGTCGGCCAGCCCCCACTCCTCGAGCAGGTGGCGCCACGGCGGGCCGTGCGGGCTGATCGCCGCGAACAGCTCGAGCGCCTCGCCGACCCGGAGCCGGTCGGGCAGGGCCGAGTCCTGGAGCTGGCTGCCCACCAGCCGGCGCAGCCGCGTCGCGTCGGTGGCCGGGTCGAGCCCGAGCACCCGGATGCGCCCCGCGTCCGCCCGTCGCAGGCCCTGGACGCACTCGACCGTGGTGGTCTTGCCCGAGCCGTTGGGCCCGAGCAGCCCGAAGATCTCACCCGGCTCGACCGTGAACGAGACGTCGGCGACCGCGACGGTCCGGCCGTACTCCTTGCGCAGCCCCTCCACCTCGACGGCAAGCACCATGACGCCACCGCCTCGCGTCAGGCGCCCCGGTCGCGCAGGGTCATGCTCACCGTCGTGCCCGACCCGCTGGCGATGATTCCGACGCGGTCGCACAGCTGCCGCACCAGCCACAGACCGTGCCCGGGCGCCTGCGGGTTGCCCGGCAGCGGCGAGTCGATGCCGGCGTGCGGGTCGGGGAGGCCGGGTCCGCAGTCGGTGACCACGCAGGTCCATCCGGCGGGTCCGTGCCCGAACCGGACCGTGACCGGTGGGCGAGCGTGCACGAACGCGTTGGTCGCCACCTCGTTGGCGGCGAGGACGAGGTCGCCCGGTGCCGGAATCAGCCCCGTACGGAATCTCCCGAGGTCCTCGGAGGCCAGGAGCACGTCGTCGTACAGGACCGTGCCGAGGTCGGGCGCGTCCGCGACCGCCGCCGCCGTGAGCCCGGCCAGCACCTCGGCGCGGCGCTGGCCACCGGCGGCCACCCCGGACGAGGTGACGACCCGGTCGTGGGTGGCCCAGGCGTGGGCCAGGAGGTCGTCGGCCGTGACGCGGGTGTCGTACTGGCACAGCGACGTGAGTCCGTACGGCGCGAAGGCGCGGTCGACCAGGGCCTCGTAGCTCATCCAGGCGCGCCGGGTCGCCGGGTCGCCACCGAACGGCACCGGACCGGTCACGCGGACCCGGTGACCGGCAGCACCCTCGCGGTCGAGCAGGCGCTGGAGCCCGGCGACCGTCACCATGGGGCTGTCGTAGAACACGTCCTGGTCGTGGAAGGTGATCCGCGGGTCGTCGTCCCACGCCGAGCGCAGGACGTCCAGCAGGTGACGGCCCCCGACCACCAGCACCCGGTCCCCGGCCAGCAGCCCGTCCGCGACCAGCTGGTGGGTGCCGTTCACCAGCTCGTCGTCGCTGGCGAAGATCAGGGCGCCGTGGTGCACGGTCACGGTCGCCCGTCCTCGGTATCGGCATGGTCGAGGACCAGGTTGGGGAGCGCGTCCCACCCGGTGAGGACCAGCACCCGGTGGACCATCGGGTTGGGGGAGAGGAGCACGACCGAGCGGTCGGGATGTCGCTCGGCCGCCCGCACCAGCACGGCGATCCCGTCGAGGTCGATGAAGGAGACGTCCGTCATGTCGACCACGACGTCCCCGGGGCAGGATCGCGCGACCGTCGCGACGGCATCGGCGAACGCGTCCCGGTTGGACAGGTCCAGCTCGCCGAAGACCCGGAGGCCGGTGCGGTCCTCGAGCCGGGCGATGGCCACGATGTCGTCGCGGTGGACCACGACGGCGGGCGCCACCCGCCCCTCGTGGAGGGCCTCGACGCGGCGCAGGCGGTCCGGGTCGTGCAGACGGCGGTCGTAGAGGCAGAGCACGAGGACGGGGTGCCTGGCGACCAGCTCGTCCCCGAGCCGTTCGCGGGCCACCACCTTCTCCACGGTCTCCGCGCCGTACAGGACGTCGACCTCCGACGCGATGCGCGCGGCGGCGTACCCCTCGGGCCCACACGCCTCCAGGGTGGCCGACAACCGGTCGAGCACCGCCGCGAGGACCTCGTCCCGCGAGCCGTCCACCTCGGTGCGGCTGATGATGCGGACCTGCCCCCGCTCGAGCGCCGGGCCGCAGTCGACGCCGCTCGCCCGGAGGTAGGACCTCACCTCGGCGGGTGTGGACCCGGTGACGTGGATGATGAGGTCCCCTGCTGCGAGGCCCGAGCCCACCAGGTCGGACACGGCACGTCGCAGCCCGTCGTCGCTGTCGTAGACCTGGCACAGGTGCTGTCCCGTGCGAGCCTCGTCGACCGACGGGATCAGCATGGGGGACCTCCCGGAGAGGACGCTACTGAGGCTTGGCGTAGGCCAACACCCCGGTGTCGTAGAGCACGCAGGCCTCGTCGCCCACGACCCAGGCGTCGTGACCCGGTTCGATCAGCATCACGTCGCCCGGTTCGACCGTGACCTCCGTGCCGTCCTCCATGCGCACCGTCATGCGTCCCGAGACGCAGATCCCGGTGTGCCGGACCTGGCAGGACTCGGTCCCCGCGATCGGCTTGACGTCCTCCGACCAGCGCCACCCGGGCTCGAAGGTGCCCATGCCGAGCGTGAAGTCTCCCAGCGTGACGACGTCCATGTGACCGTGTGCCTTGAACGGCCTCGTCTCGTGCGGTGTCCCGATGTTCTGTGCCTCGATGGTTGCCACGACTACCTCCTGGGGTGCGTGCGCCGTGGGGGGACCCATGGCTGACGCTAGACCTGCGGCTCCCCCGCAGGGAGTACACAAATGGGGGATGCGGACACAGCCCGTGCCCAGGTGGCAGGGTGCCGACATGTACGTCGCGCGGATCGGCTTCACGCCGGTCAAGGGAGGCCGGCACCGGACCCACGGATCGGCGATGCTGACCCCGGCCGGGCCGGTGGGCGACCGCGTCTTCTGCCTCGTCGACGCCACCGTCGACCGCTGCCTGCGCACCGTCGAGAACCCGACGCTGCTGCAGGCGAGCGCCGCCTGGGACGGGACGGTGCTGTCCGTGGAGCTGCCCGCGGGCAGCGTGACGGGCGAGCCGCGGCCGACCGGTGAGGTGCGCGAGGTCGACTACTGGGGACGGACCGCGGCGCTGGAGGTCGTGGCCGGGCCGTGGGCGGCGGCGTACACCGAGCACCTCGGCCGCGAGGTCGTGCTCGCCCGCAGCGATCCCGGCGAGGTGGTCTACGGCGGTGCGGTCACGCTGGTCACGACCGGGTCGCTGCGACGGCTCGCCGACGAGGTCGGGGAGCCGGTCGACGCCGCACGGTTCCGCGCGACCTTCGAGATCGATGCGGACGCGGGCACGGAGGACGGCTGGGTCGGCCGCCGGGTCCGGGTCGGCGCGGCCGAGGTCCGGGTCCGAGGCCTCGTGCCGCGGTGCGCCGTGATCGACCTCGACCCCACGACCGGTGTCCGCGACCGCTCCCTGCTCGGGACGCTGGCCGGCAGGCGGCGCTTCGGGGTCGAGATCCCCTTCGGCGTCGATGCCGAGGTCACCGTGCCGGGACGGGTCGCGACCGGCGACCGTGCGGAGGTGGTGCCGGGGTAGGCCCGCTCACCGCCAGAGCAGGAACGCGCCCACGAGGCCGGCGACCACGATGCCCGCCCGCAGCAGCGCGGCCGGCAGGCGGCGGCCGATGCGCGCCCCGACGTACCCGCCGACGACGGACCCGGAGGCGAGCAGCACGACTGCCCGCCAGTCGAGGTCGGCGGCGAAGACGAAGATGATGCTCGCGACGAGGTTGGCGGCCAGCACCGCGAGGGTCTTGAGGGCGTTGGCGACCCGGAAGGGCAGGTCGGTGCCGAGCCCGAGCACGGCCAGCATCATCACGCCGGACCCGGCGCCGAAGTAGCCGCCGTACACCCCGGTGATGGTGGCGAAGACCCCCGTGGCCGGCGACACGTGCAGCCGGTCGTCGGCCTCCTCGCCGCGACGCGAGCGGAGGCGGGCCGACAGCCGGGGCTGGGCGCCGACGAGCAGGCAGGTGCCCAGGATGAGCCACGGCACCACCCCCTCGAACACGGCGGCGGGGAGGGCCAGCAGCAGGACCGCGCCGACGACCGACCCGGCCGCGCAGGTGCCCAGCACGATCGTCGTGACGCGCGGGTGCTCGCGCAGCTCGGACCGGTAGCCCCACGACCCGCTCAGCGCGCCCGGCGTGAGGCCCACGGTGTTGGAGGCGTTGGCCACCACTGGCGGCAGGCCGACGGCGACCAGCACCGGGAAGCTCAGCAGGGAGGCGATCCCGACCGTCGAGGTGAGGACACCGGCGCCGAGCCCGGCCAGCAGCACGACGAGCTGCTCGAGTCCTGTCACGAGGCGGGCGTCACTCGGTCCGCAGCACGGCGACGTCGCTGACCATCTCGACGTGGGCGTGCATGGCGCGGTAGGCGGACTCCGGGTCGCCCGCGCGGATCGCGTCGGCGATGGCCCGGTGCCCGGCGAGGGAGTTGCGGGGCCGGTCCGGCTGGGACAGCGACTCGATGCGCGTCTCCCTGATGAGGTCGGCGATCTCGCCCATGAGGCGGGACAGCAGCATGCTGTGGGCCGCCGCGGTGACCGCGGCGTGGAAGTCCTCGTCGCCCTGCACGCCGCGGCCGCCGGCCTCGATGTCGGCCTCCATGGAGGCGAGGGCGTCCTCGATGCGCTGGAGGTCGGCCTCGGTACGCCGCTCGGCGGCGAGGCTGGCGATCTTGGTCTCCAGGGCGTCGCGGGTGTCGATGATCTCGGGCAGCCGGTTGGCGTGCGCGCGCACCGCCTCGACGATGCGGGACGGGCCCGGGGAGCTGGCGACCACGGTGCCGTCGCCGTGGCGGACGGCCACGGCGCCGATCACCTCGAGCGCGACCAGGGCCTGGCTCAGCGTGGCCCGGCTGACACCCAGGCGCGCCGCGAGCTCGCGCTCGGCTGGCAGCTTGTCGCCCGGCTGGAGGTCGTGCTCGGCGATCCACGACGAGATCTGCTGGGCGACCTGCTCGTAGAGGCGCACGCGGGCCAGCGGCGCGGGGAACGAGGCGTCGCGTGGCGGCGGCACGGAGCGGTCGGACATGCACCCAGCCTATTGACAGACGGCCAAGAGGGCTATTGGCTAGGCCACTGATCCAGACGTGACCCCCGTCACGACGTCGGTACGGGCCGGGATCGATGAGAAGGAGGGTCCTATGGGACCGGAGTGGGTGGCGATCCTCGCCTTGGTCGCCCTGTTCGTCGTGGGCACGTTGCTGCCCATCAACATGGGAGCACTGGCCTACGTCGCCGCCTGGCTGGTCGGCATGTACGCCTTGGACCTGGACGAGAAGGAGATTCTCGGCGGGGTCAGTGGTGACCTGATCCTGACCTTGATCGGTGTCACCTACCTCTTCGCCATCGCCCGCAACAACGGGACGGTCGACCTCATCGTGCGTACGGCGGTCAAGGCCGTCGGCGGGCGGGTCGCCCTGATCCCGTGGGTGATGTTCGCGGTGACCGCGGTCCTGACCGGCATCGGCGCCGTCAGCCCCGCCGCCTGCGCGATCATCGGCCCGATCGCGCTCGGCTTCGCCGGCCGCTACGGCATCAGCCCGCTGATGATGGGCATGTTCGTCGTCCACGGCGCCCAGGCCGGCGGCTTCTCGCCGATCTCCATCTACGGCGTCATCACCAACTCCGTCATGGTCGACGCCGGGCTGCCGTCCAGCGAGATCACCGTCTTCCTCGCCAGCCTCGTCGTCAACACCGTGATGGCCGCGATCCTCTTCGTGGTGCTGGGCGGCCGCAAGCTGATGGCGCTGCGCATCGACCCCGACCAGGAGGACACCCTCGACGCCGACCTGCACGGGGGTGGTGCGAGCGTGCCCGCTCGTGGGTTCGGCACCTCGACCGCGACCACGACGCAGTCGCTCGGCGTCAAGCGCGACCAGGTCCTGACCCTCATCGCCTTCGTCGGCGTGGCGACGGTGGCGCTGGTCTTCGACAAGAACATCGGCTTCGTCTCCATCACCGCCGCCGTCATCCTGGCGATGCTCGCCCCGCAGGAGCACAAGGACGCCGTCAAGCAGATCGCCTGGCCGACCGTGCTGCTCGTCGCCGGTGTCAGCACCTACGCCACGATCCTGACCACCGCCGGCTCCCCGGAGTTCGTCGGCAACTGGGCTGCCGGCCTCGGCGCGGTCGCGATCGGCGCGCTGGTGCTCTGCTACGTCGGCGGCGTCGTCTCGGCGTTCGCGTCCTCGACGGCCCTGCTGCCGGTCATCATCCCGATCGCGGTGCCGCTCATCGCGGACGGCGGCATCAACGCAGCCCTGTTCGTCGCCGCCCTCGCCGTGTCGTCGACGATCGTGGACGTGAGCCCGTTCTCCACCAACGGCGCGCTGATGCTGGCCAACAAGCCCGACTCGATCAGCGAGCCCGTCTACTACAAGCAGATCCTGACCTACGGCGTCATCGTCACGCTGGTCGGGCCGCTGGCCGTCTGGGCGGCCCTGGTCCTGCCGGGGTGGGGCTCGTGAGCGCCCCGCTCGCCGGGGTCCTGGTCGTCGACCTGACCCGCGCGCTGGCCGGTCCGCACGCCACGATGATGATGGGCGACCTCGGCGCCCGCGTCGTCAAGGTCGAGGCGCCCGGCCACGGGGACGACACCCGCGGGTGGGGGCCGCCCTTCGTGGGCGACGAGGACGACCGCCAGTCGACCTACTTCCTCTCGGCCAACCGCAACAAGGAGTCCATCGCCCTCGACCTCAAGGCCGAGGCCGACCGGGACGTGCTGCTCGGGCTGGTGGACCGGGCCGACGTGCTCGTGGAGAACTTCCGCACCGGCGTCCTCGATCGGCTCGGGCTCGGCATCGAGTCCCTGATGGAGCGCAACCCGCGCCTCGTGGTGCTCTCCATCACCGGCTTCGGCCACGACGGCCCCGAGGGCGGGCGCGCGGGCTACGACCAGATCGCGCAGGGCGAGGCGGGGCTGATGTCGCTGACCGGTTCCGGGCCCGACGACCCGCAGCGGGTCGGCGTACCGATCGGCGACCTGCTCGCCGGGATGTACGGCGCGTACGGCGTGCTGGCGGCGCTGCTCGAGCGGCAGTCCACCGGGCGCGGGCAGGTCGTGCGGACCTCCCTGCTGTCCGCGGTCGTGGGCGTGCACGCCTTCCAGGGCACGCGCTGGACGGTGGCCGGCGAGGTCGGGCGCGCGCAGGGCAACCACCACCCCTCGATCGCGCCGTACGGGCTCTTCCACTGCCGCGACGGGGCGGTGCAGATCGCCGTCGGCAGCGAGGGCCTGTGGCGCCGGCTGTGCGACGGGTTCGGCATCGACCCGGCCACGCCCGGGCTGGAGACCAACGGCGACCGCGTCGGCAACCGCGAGCGCACCATCGAGGTCATCGAGGCCGCCTTCGCCGACTGGGACGCCGAGGCGCTGCTGGCCCGGCTGGCCGAGGTCGGGGTGCCCGCCGGCAAGGTGCGGACCCTCGACGAGGTCTACGAGTGGGACCAGACGCGCAGCCAGGGGCTGCTCGTGGAGGTCGACCACCCGTCGCTCGGCGCGGTGACCCTGCCCGGTCCGCCGCTCCGGTTCTTCGGCGCCGACGGCGACGAGACCACGCACCGCGACCACGCCGCGCCGCCGCTGCTCGACCAGCACGGTGAGTCCCTGCGCCGGTGGCTGGAGGAGGGCTCGTGAGCACGGACCCGTCGACCGCCGCCCGGCGCCGCTGGGGCGCCGAGGAGCTGCTGGACCTCGTCCTCGACGAGGGCTCGTGGGAGTCCTGGGACCGGCCGATCGACATCAGCGGCCACTCCGAGGACTACCAGCGCGAGCTGCTGGCGGCCCGGGAGAAGGCCGGCACCGACGAGTCCGTGGTCACCGGGCGCGGCCTGGTGCGGGGGCGCCCGGTCGCAGTCGTGGCCAACGAGTTCCGCTTCCTGGCCGGCTCCATCGGACGTGACGCCGCCGGCCGGATCACCGCCGCGGTCCGCCGCGCCACCGCCGAGGGGCTCCCGCTGCTGGCCACCACCGCGTCGGGCGGCACCCGCATGCAGGAGGGCACGCCGGCCTTCGTGGAGATGGTCGAGATCACCCGGGCGATCGGCGTGCACCGGGCGGCCGGGCTGCCCTACCTGGTGCACCTGCGCCACCCCACGACCGGCGGCGTGTACGCCTCGTGGGGCTCGCTCGGGCACGTCACCGTCGCTGAGCCGGGGGCCCTGGTCGGCTTCCTCGGCCCCAAGGTCTACGAGGCGCTCAACGGTGAGCCCTTCCCTGCCGGGGTCCAGGAGGCCGAGAACCTCGCCGCCAAGGGCGTCATCGACGCGGTCGTGGCCGCCGAGCAGCTTCCCGAGCTGGTCGACCGCTCGCTGCGCGTCCTGCTCGACCCGCCCGAGGCGCCCTCGCTGCCGCGGCGTGACCCCACGGCGCTGACCACCCGGACCGCGTGGGAGTCGGTCGAGATCACCCGCCTGCCCGAGCGGGCCGGCGTGCGCGACCTGCTGCGGTACGGCGCCGCCGACACCCTGCGGCTGCGCGGCACCGACGAGGGCGAGCGCGACGAGACGATCATCGTGGCGCTGACCCGGCTCGACGGACAGCCCTGCGTGCTGGTCGGCCAGGACCGCACCCGCCAGCAGGAGGGCCTGACGATGGGGCCGGCCGCGCTGCGCGAGGCCCGGCGGGCGATGAACCTCGCCGAGGAGCTCGGGCTCCCGCTCGTCACCGTCATCGACACGCCGGGCGCGGAGCTCTCGGTGTCGGCCGAGGAGCGGGCGATGGCCGGGGAGATCGCCCGGTGCATCGCCACCATGACCAGCATGCGGGTGCCGACCGTGGCCGTGCTGCTCGGGCAGGGCTGTGGCGGCGGGGCGCTCGCGCTGCTGCCCGCGCAGCGGGTGATCGCGGCCCAGCACGCCTGGCTCTCGCCGCTCCCGCCCGAGGGTGCGAGCGTCATCGTGCACGGGGACACCTCGCGCGCGGAGGAGATGGCCACCCGCCAGCAGGTCCGGGCGCTCGACCTCGCCGCCAACGGGACGGTCCACCGGATCGTGCCCGAGCGCGAGGACGACGACGCCCAGCGGCTGGCGCGGGCCATCGGGGCCGAGTGCGCGGCGATGCTCGTCAGCCTCGGCCGGGGGCGCTGACCGGGCGGTCCCGTACCGCTGGGACACACCGACCGGGCACTTTCGTCGCGCTGGGAGGCGCCGACCGGGCACTTCCGTCGCGCTGGGAGGCGCCGACCGGGCGATCGCAGACCGGCTGGGGGTCGCCGGGCCCGGCCTGACGTCTGGGTGTGGCTTCGGTGTCACCTGGTGGCACCGAAGCCACACCCAAGCCGAGATCACCAAGGCTTGTAGACGACCTTCCACTTGGACCCGAGCTCGGCTCGCAGCCGCTCGACCAGACCCCGGGCGCGCTCGTCCATGACTCGGCCGGTCTCCATGTCGAACGCGGCCTCGGTGCCGTCCAGCTCGCACATGTCGTGTCCCCACATCGCCATGCCATCGATGAGCCCGTCGCTGAGGCCCAGCTCGCGGCGCAGCCACTCGGGCTCCTCGGGGAGCTTGCCCTCCTCGTCCCACAGTGGGACGTGAAGTGTGTAGTCCCACATGAAACGAATGACGTCCCCGCTGACCGAGCCCTCGTCCCATTCGTCCATGTGCCGATCCCACCACGAGCCGGAGAGGTCGTCCGACACTCACGCCGGTCGTGACAGCGGCCTGACGGGTCCACAGGGCGGATCACACGGGCCGCCATCTCCCGGCGGCCGGGGCGCGCTCGTCGTACAGCCAGGTGCCAGGAAGCGCCCGGTCGGCGCGGTCCAGCGGTCAGGGAGTGCCCGGTCGGCGGATTCCAGCGGTCAGGGAGTGCCCGGTCGGCGCGGTCCAGCGGTCAGGAAGGGGGGAGGTCGGTCAGGTGCGGGCGCTGGCGTAGCCGAGGGCGGCGGCGAGCCCGAGGGCGCTGCGGGGCTCGTACGCCGCACGCCACAGGCCGCCGTGCACGGCGGCGTACGCCTCGTCCTGCCACGGGTGCTCGTGCCGGGGCACGTCCGTGCTGAGGTCGTGGACGAGGAGCGCCGCCATCAGCGTGTTGGCGGTGTCCGGCTCGAAGACCTCGACGCCGAAGCGGTGGGCGCCGGCGAACGCGGCTGCGAGGGCACGGTTCTTGACCACCGACAGGGTCCGGGTCGACGGCGCGACGTGGAAGGACACCAGCTGCCCGTCGCGCCGGGCGACCGAGGCGCGCCAGCGCTGGATGCGCTTGGCCAGGGCGTAGTTGGGGCCCTGCACCGGCACGATCGCGTCGCTGATGCCCGGGTCGGCGGCCGGCGGGTAGGCGCGGTGCAGCAGCCGCCCCCGGGTGGCCCAGCGCAGCGGGCGGCCCACCAGCTTGGCCGTGCCGGAGCGCTCCCGGTAGGCGCGGGTCGAGTGCTCGACGGCCTCGTGGGGGACCGCGAAGGCATCGGTCGGCGTGGCCAGGAACGCCAGCGCGGTGTCCTGACGCACGCCCGTCACCCGGGTCGCGAGGACGTCGGCCGCGGCGGCGACCCGCACGTGCGTGCCGCCGTCGGCGTAGAGGTAGTTGCCCAGCACGAGCCGGCCCTCGAGGCTCCCCAGCCAGTCGGCGACCTCGGGCACCTCGGCGAGCAGGTCGGCACCCCAGGTGCCCTCGCCGGCACCGTCGCCCGAGGGGGCAGCGTCGACGGGGACGAGCAGCCGGCCGGCGCCGGCGCGGGCGGTGCGCGCCACCCGCTGCCACAGCGCCTCACGCGGGAGGTCCACAGCGGCGACGGTCGCGCCCCAGCGCAGCAGGGCGGCCAGCGGGCCCATCTCGGCCCCCGCGCCGAGCACGGCGACGGTGCGGCCGGGCAGCGCCAGCCACTCGGGGTGGCCGATGACCTCCCGGACGGCCGCGGCCGCTGACGGCTCCATCACGCCGCGCGCCACCCACTCGTCGAGCTGGGCGCGGAGGTCGGCGCCATGCAGCTCGCGACCCCGGTAGGGGATCACCAGATCGACCTGCGGCTCGGCGGTGCCTACGACCTCGTGGGTGCGCAGCGTCCTGGTCGCCGGGGCCGAGGTGAGGGAGTCGAGGGGCTCGTCGCGGTCGTCGTCGTCGGTGACGATGAGGGTGCGGCGCACGGCGTCCAGGCCGGCCTCGGCGATCGACAGCCATGCCTCGGGGCTGGCGACGCCCGCCTCGACCAGTCGGCGGAAGTGCAGCACGTAGCCGGTGCGCCAGGCGGTGTCCTGCTCGGCGCCCAGGGCGCCCACGGGGTCGACCGGGCGCAGGGCCTCGGCCACGATCGTGCGGCCGGCGCGGGTGGTGCTGCGGCGGCCCTCGGCGTCGGCGGGGAAGGAGACTCCGTGCGTCATGGGTCCCATCATGGAGGCACCCGGGGGGTCGCCGTCAGGTGTGGGGGGCCTCCTCGAGGGGATCCGTGACCCGCTGCAGCTGCTCGCGCGGCGGCTGGGGGCGCTGGCGCCCGAGCTCGCCACCGATGCGGCCGTAGTGCGGGCGGCCGTGGTCGGCGTACTCCTCGCGCAGGAACGCCAGGATCCGCGTCGGGCCGTGGGCGCTCGACCCGAGCTCGACGCGGGTGGAGGAGCGCAGGATCGCGCTGGAGACCCGCCGGCCGTGCACGCGCACCACGGCGTCGCCGACCGCGTGCACGACGAACTCGTCCGCGTCGTCGTGGACCACCTCGGCGTGGAGAGCCGCCAGGCCGGGCAGCACGACGTCGCAGGCGGGGTCGGAGCCGATCGTCGTGAGGTCCTCCTGCAGCCAGTGGACCGGGTGGCTGGTGCGGGTGATGCCGGGTCCGGGGCGCTCCACGAGACGCGGCAGGCCGCCGCGGGCCGGGTCGTGGGTGGTGGTCACCCGCCGCACCGGGCGCCGCAGGAAGGTGGGGGCCACGGGGTAGGGCGTGGAGGGAGGCAGCAGGCCGGGTCCGGGCAGCGTCGACCCGTCGCTGCGCAGGCGTCCGCGACCGGCCGAGACCACGCCGCGGATGCCGGCCACCCGCATGTGCGGGCTCCGGGTGAAGGGCCGCTGCCACCACGGGCAGCGGACGTCTCCCAGCGAGAGCAGTGGCACGTCGTCCGCGTCCCGGACCTGCACCGAGAGGCCGAGGTCGGCCAGCTCGGCGGCGATCAGGCGCAGGCCGGCCGCGTCGGCGCCGCCGGCGAAGGCCGCGGGATCGCTCACCCGGAGCGTGAGCGCGCTGCCCTGCCCCGTGAGCGATCCCGTGACCGGGGCGCGGCCCTCGGTGTCGACGCGGAAGCAGACGTCCGCGTCGACCCGGGTCCGCAGCCTGGTCACGCCGCCTCCGGTCCGGGACCACGGGTCGTGTCGTCCTCGCTGGAGATGCGCAGGGTGCCGTCGATCTTCCAGGTCGCCCGGGGCGCCCGGGGGCCGGTGTCGCGCGGGACCTCGACGGACATGTCGACGAACTGGTAGTTGATCGCGGCGCGGCGGCCGGTCAGGAACGACCACATCTCGCGGCCGAGGTCGCTCCAGTCGACGACGGCGTCGGCGCGGAAGTCGGGCTGCTGCTGCTGAACCATGGGATCCTCCTGGGTATCAGAGTGTCCAGAAAACCTGGACACAGACTTCAACAGGTTGTTGAGGTATGGTTCGAGTATGAGCACGCTCACCGCGACATCGCAAGGGTCCGCCGCCGACACCCTCCCCGGCCTGACGATCGGCGACCTGGCGCGCCACGCCGGGGTCACGCCCGAGCTGATCCGCGCCTGGGAGAAGCGGTTCGGGTTCCCCGAGCCGGTCAGGCTGCCCAGCGGCCACCGCCGCTACACCGACGCGGACGCGCGCGCGGTCCGCCGCGTCGTGGAGGAGCGTGACCGCGGCCTGCGCCTCGAGGAGGCGATCGCCACGACGCGTCGCGCCGGCGGCTCGTCGGAGAGCGGCTCGGTGTACGCCGAGCTCGCGCGCCGGCACCCGGGGCTGGCGTCGTACACCCTGACCAAGCGCACGCTGCTCGCGCTGTCGTGGGCCATCGAGGACGAGGCCGTCGCCCAGGCGGCCAGCGGGGTGCTGCTGGGCACCTTCCAGCGGGGCCGCTACTACGGGCACTCGCAGCGGAGGTGGGAGGAGCTGGCCCGCACCGCCGAGTCCGCGGTGGCGATGGCCGACTTCGAGGCGCACGACGACGCGGGACGTCCGGCGACGGTCGCGCTGCCGGACGACTCGCCGATGCTGCGCGAGTGGGTCGTGGTGCACGACGCCCCCGACTTCGGGGTCGCGCTGGTGGCCTTCGAGCTGCCCGGGCACGGCGGCACCCAGGACGAGCGTCCCTTCGAGGCGCTCTGGTCGGTCGACGGCCGGGTGGTGCGTGACGCCGCCCTGCTCACGGCCGGCGTCGGGGCGGCCGCCGGATCGGAGGCCTCCCGCCGCGTCCTGGCCGACCTCGAGGGACGCGCGGCGCTGCCGAGCACGTCGCCCGGGGCGACGGCCGCCGTCTTCAACCGGATGGTGGCCTACACCGACGGCACCGCCCTGCGCGCCCGCCGCGGCTGAGGCGGGAGGCAGCAGGCCCCGGGCGGTCCACCGCGCGCGCCGTAGGGTCGGGACCATGCAGACACGCACTCTCGGACACCACCAGGTCGGCGCGATCGGCCTGGGCCTGATGACCTTCGACCAGACCGGCGCACAGCCGCGCCAGCAGCTCCTCGACACCGTGACCGCGGCGCTCGACGCCGGGGTCACCCTCTTCGACACCGCGGACGCCTACGGCCCCGGCGACGACAAGGGCGCCGACGCGCAGGGTCAGAACGAGCGCCTCGTCGCCGGGCTGCTCGACGAGCTCGGCGTCCGGGACCGGGTGGTCCTGGCGACCAAGGGCGGCCACGTCCGGACCGAGGGCGGCGGGTGGGCCACCGACAGCTCGCCCGAGCACCTGCGCGCCGCCGTCGACGACAGCCTCCGCCGCCTCGGAGTCGAGCAGATCGCGCTGTGGCAGCACCACCGTCCCGACCCCGCCGTGCCGTACGACGACGTCATCGGCACGCTGAAGGAGATCGCGGGCAGCGGCAAGGTCGCCGCCATCGGGCTCTCCAACGCCGACCCCCACCAGATCCGGGCGGCCCACGCGGTGCTCGGTGACGCGCTGGTGAGCGTGCAGAACCAGTTCAGCCCCAAGTTCCGGAGCAGCCGTCCGGAGATCGACGTCTGCGAGGAGCTCGGGCTGGCCTTCCTGCCGTGGAGCCCGCTCGGCGGCCTCGCCGACGCCAAGGAGCTCTCCGACAAGCACCCGGCCTTCGCCGAGGTCGCCCGGGCCCGCGGGGTCAGCGCCCAGCAGGTCGCGCTCGCGTGGGAGCTCGCCCAGTCGCCCTGCGTCATCCCCATCCCGGGGGCCAAGCGGCCGCAGTCGATCCAGGACTCCGCCGCCGCGGCGGACCTCGAGCTGTCCGACGAGGAGCTCGCGCGGCTCGACGCCTGAGCCGCGCGACCCGCGACGACCCGGGACGGCCGCGTCCCGGGTCGTCGTACGTCCGGGGCCCGGTCCGTGGACAAGGTGTGGCGCCAGTCACACGGGCCGTGGCATGCTCGTCACCCCGTGAGAGCGCTTCCACACCCCCCGAAGGATGTCCCGTGCCACGAGTCCCACGCCTGCCCCTACCCCTGTCCGTGCGGTTCACCGCCCGCCCCGGCCGGACCCTCCGGGTCGCCGCGGCACTGCTCGCCGTCGGCCTGGTGACGGCCACCGCGCCCGCCCTGGCCGCCCAGGAGCCCGCGCCGGCCAACGCCCCCACCACTGCCGAGGCGAGCACGACCGAGGCCCCCGACCTCGGCAGCCGCGTCGTGGTCTTCGACCCGTCCATGCCGGTCGCGGAGATCCGCGCCAAGGCCGACGCGATCCACGCCGCGCAGGTCGACGACGAGATGGGCACCGAGCGCTGGAGCCTGCTCTTCAAGCCGGGCACCTACGGCACCGACGCCGAGCCGCTGCAGATCAAGGTCGGCTACTACACCGAGGTCGCCGGCCTCGGCGCCTCGCCCTCGGACACCGTCATCAACGGCAAGGTCGAGGTCTACAACCGCTGCCTGACCGACGCGCCGACCCAGCCCTACTGCGTCGCGCTCAACAACTTCTGGCGCTCGATGTCCAACCTCACCATCCAGGTCAACGGCGCCGGCCAGGACGGCTGCCGCGCCACGGCCAACTTCTGGGCCGTCTCCCAGGCCGCGTCCCTGCGTCGCGTGGACGTCCGCGGCGGCACCCTCTCGCTGATGGACTACTGCACCGCGGGTCCGCAGTACGCCAGCGGCGGCTACCTGGCCAACTCCAGGGCCGGCGAGATCATCAACGGGTCGCAGCAGCAGTGGATCACCCGCAACTCCGAGGTCGGCAACTGGTCCAACGGCGTCTGGAACCAGGTCTTCGCCGGCACCGTGGGCGCTCCGTCGGAGGAGGGCTTCCCCACCCCGCCGTACACGACCCTCGACACCACGCCGGTGAGCCGCGAGAAGCCGTTCCTCTTCGTGGACGCCGACGGTGAGTGGCGGGTGCGCGTGCCCGACGCGCGCACGGACTCCCGCGGCACCGACTGGACCGAGGGCACGGCAGGGGGCACGGCCGAGGGCCGCAGCCTGCCGCTGTCGGACTTCCACGTCGCGAGCCCGGCCGACCCCGCCCGCGAGCTGGCCTCGCAGCTGGCCCGCGGCAAGCACCTGCTCCTCACCCCGGGCGTCTACGACGTGGACCGCAGCCTCGTCGTACGTCGCGACGACGCGGTCGTGCTCGGCATGGGCCACGCCACCCTGACCGCCGTCGGTGGGGCAGTGCCGCTCGTCGTGGGCCAGCAGGCCGACCGCGTCGTGGTCGCGGGCGTCACCATCGACGCCGGCACGGTCTCCTCTCCCGCGCTCATGCGGATCGAGGAGCAGCGGCCCGCGCGCCGTGACGCGGGACCCACCCCCAGCACGACGCTCAACGACGTCTACTTCCGCGTCGGCGGGCCCCACATCGGCAAGGCCGACGTGTCGCTGCGCATCGACGCCGACGACGTCCTCATCGACCACGCCTGGGTCTGGCGCGCCGACCACGGGGTCGAGGGCTTCACCGCCGGGGTGGCCGGCGACACCGACCGGTGGCGCACCAACACCGGCCGCGTCGGCGTCGTCGTCAACGGCGACCGCGTGCGGGCGACCGGCCTGTTCGTGGAGCACTACCAGGAGCACAACACGATCTGGAACGGCGAGGACGGCGAGGTCGTGCTCTACCAGAACGAGCTGCCCTACGACCCGCCCACGCAGGCCGACTGGACCCGGCCCGACGGCACGCTCGGCTGGTCGGGCTACAAGGTCGCCGACGACGTGCAGCGCCACCAGCTCTACGGCGGCGGGGTCTACGTCTACAACCGCAACGACCCTTCGATCGTGACCGAGCGCGGCTTCGAGGTGCCCACCCGCGACGGGGTCCGGCTCCACCACCTGCTCACGGTCAACCTCGAGGCGGGGGCGATCGAGCACGTGGTCAACGACGTCGGCGACCGCGTCGACAGCGACGCCCCGGGCGTGCCGAGCTACGTGGTGGACTACCCGCTGCCCTGACCGGCCGGTCCCGAACGACACCACCGGCGGCGAGTCCTTGCGGGGGCTCGCCGCCGGTTGGCGTCGTCCGTAGGCTCGCGGACATGGATCGACCACGAAGTCCCGGCCGTCCGCTCCCGATCGCGACAGGGGGTGGACGGTCCTGATGGACACCCAGACCCTGATCAACTTCGGCCTGGTCCTGCTGTTCGTCATGGTGGGCGGCGTCTTCGCCGCCACCGAGATCGCCCTGGTCTCGCTGCGCGAGAGCCAGCTGACCGCCATGGAGCGCAAGGGGGCCCGGGGCGCCCGCGTCGCTCAGGTCGCACGTGACCCCAACCGCTTCCTCGCAGCCGTCCAGATCGGCGTGACCGTCGCGGGCTTCTTCTCCGCGGCGTACGGCGGGTCGACCCTCGCGCCCGACCTCGCGCCGTACCTCGAGGACCTCGGGCTCGGCGAGGACGCCGCCCAGACCACCGCGCTGGTCGTCCTCACCCTGCTCATCGCCTACCTCTCCCTGGTCCTCGGCGAGCTGGTGCCCAAGCGGCTCGCGCTGCAGAAGTCCGCCGGCGTCTCGCTGGCCGTCGCCCCGGTGCTCGACCGCTTCGCGACCGCGATGCGCCCGGTGATCTGGCTGCTGTCGCTGTCCACCAACGCCCTGGTCCGGCTGCTCGGCGGCGACCCGCACGCCACCAGCGAGCAGCTCTCGGAGGAGGAGCTGCGCGAGCTGGTCTCGACCCACGAGGACCTCGAGGAGGACGAGCGCCGGATCCTCAGCGACGTCTTCGCCGCCACCGAGACCAGCATCAAGGAGGTCATGCGCCCGCGCATCGACGTCACCTTCGTCGCCGGTCGCCTCACGCTCGCCGAGGCCGCCGCGCAGGTCCGGGACATGCCCTACTCGCGCTACCCGGTCACCGGCGAGGGCTTCGACGACGTCCTCGGCTTCCTGCACGTGCGGGACCTGCTGAGCATCGACGCCGACCCCAGCCGCCTGGTCCGCGACGTCTGCCGGCCGGTGCTGATGCTGCCCGGGACCAAGCTCGTCCTGCCCGCGGTGTCGACGATGCGCCAGGAGGGCATGCACCTCGCGGTCGTCGTCGACGAGTACGGCGGCACCGACGGCATCGTCACCCTCGAGGACCTCGTCGAGGAGCTCATCGGTGACATCCGCGACGAGT
This sequence comes from Nocardioides sediminis, assembly GCF_003047295.1. Taxonomy (GTDB): domain Bacteria; phylum Actinomycetota; class Actinomycetes; order Propionibacteriales; family Nocardioidaceae; genus Nocardioides; species Nocardioides sediminis. Next base: position 14,663 of record NZ_PZYZ01000014.1, on the reverse strand, counting down.
ACGACGTGGACGAGCGGCCGCGCTCCGGCGACCCGGCCGAGATCGACGGCGGCGCGAGCATCGAGGACTTCGCGGACGACACCGGCATCACGCTCCGAGACGGCGGCTACGAGACGGTCGCCGGCTACGTCATCTCGATGCTCGGCCACATCCCCGAGGTCGGCGAGCGGGTCGGCGTGGAGGGCGGCACCCTCGAGGTCACCGAGGTGGTGGGCAGCCGGATCACCCGGCTCGCGCTCCAGCGCGACGCGTGAGGACGCCTCCTACGGGTGGTCCGCGCCCGGACGGGCCACGGGTAGCCTCGACCGTCCACTACTGCCGGGGGGTATCCGTCCTGTGTTGTCGCTGACCTACGTCAGCTCCGCGACCGAGCTGCTGTCGGTGCCGCAGCTCGTGGAGATGCTGGAGACCATCCGACCCAAGAACGACCACCTGGCGCTGACCGGGATGCTGCTCTACAGCGGCGGCAACATCATCCAGGCGCTGGAGGGCCCCGACGCCGCGGTCGACTCGATCTTCGCCACGATCGAGGGCGACTCCCGGCACACCGAGGTCACGGTGCTCCGGCGCGAGCCCACCGACGCGCGCGCCTTCGAGGACTGGTCGATGGGCTTCCGCAACGTCACCGAGCGCGAGGTCCGCGACATCGACGGGTACGGCGACTTCGCCCGCCGCCCGGTCGCCCAGGGCCTCGGGTCCCAGACGAGCCCGACCTACGACCTGCTGGAGATGTTCCGGGCCCACCGCTGAGGCCGGTCGCCGGACGCTGAAGGTCCGACGCTCAGCGACCGGGCAGCAGGCCCTGTCGTACGGCGATCGCCAGGGCCTCCAGCTTGGAGTGGGCCCCGAGCTTCGCCGACAGGTTGGCGATGTGGTTGCGCACCGTGTGCACGCTGACGACGAGGCGTTCGGCGATCGCGGCGTTGCTCAGCCCCTCCGCCACCAGGTCGAGGACCTCCCGCTCACGCTCGGTCAGCTGCTTCTGGGCGGGCCCGCCACCGTGCAGGCGCGGCAGGAGCCGCGCCAGCAGCTCGGGTGAGATGACCGCCTCGCCCGACGCGGCGGCGCGGACGGCGGCCGTCACCTCCCCGAGGCTGCGGGTCTTGGACACGAAGCCGCAGGCGCCGGCCTCGATGGCCTCGACGAGCAGGTGGTCGCCCGGGCTGGCGGTCAGGACGGCGATGCGCAGGCCCGGTCGCTGCCGGAGTAGCTCGGGGATGGCGGCCACCCCGTCGCCGTCGGGCATCCGGTGGTCGAGCAGGAGCACGTCGGGCGCCGAGGACCCGACCATGGCCCGGGCCTGCGCGATGGTGCCGGCCACGCCCACGCCGACCATGTCGTCCTCCTGGTCGAGGACGGCCAGCAGGCTGGCGGCCAGCGCCTCGTGGTCGTCGGCGATCATGACCCGTATCGGCGAGCCGGACATCACTCGTTGCCCAGTCCGCGGTTCTGCATCGCCGGCGCGGGGTCGACGAAGACCACGTCGTGGACGCCGGTCACCATCTGGTTGCCCGAGGCGATGACGAAGGCGCCGGTCGCGGCGTTGGTCTCGCGGACCTTGCTGGCCTCGAGCTCCTCGAGACTGGCCCAGAAGACCGTGGCGGTGAGCTCGGAGGAGCTGCGGTCCATCAGCAGGGTCGCGCCGCGGTAGCCGGGCAGGGACGCCACCTCGGGCAGCAGCACGTCGAGGATGACGTGCATCGCCTCGCGCTCCGGCACGTCGTCGACGCGCGCCCGCCAGGTGCGCGCGAACAACGGCTGCTGCTGTCTCTCCTGGTCCACCGACCCCCCCACGACGGGCAGGGGCCCGCGACCCCCCGCGCCTAGTAGATAGGTACCAGACAGTGTCATACCGGGAGGCGGTCCGGACAGGGCGGAGCTCGGACACCATCGAAAGTCGAGGTCACGAGGAGGCCCGATGCCGCAGACGCCGCCGGTCACCGTGCTGGTCGCCGACGACGACGACGCCTTCCGGCTGGCCCTGGTCGACCTGTTGGCGGCCGACGAGAGGTTCGAGGTCGTCGGCTCGGCGCCCTCCGGGGTGGACGTGCACCCCTTGTGCGCGGAGCTGCGCCCCGCCCTCGTCCTCCTCGACGTGCGGATGGCTGGCGGCGGGCCGACGCTGGCGCGCTCCCTGGGGACGCTCGAGGGCCACCGGCCGGTGGTCGTGGCGGTGTCGGCGCAGACCGGCGTCACCACGGTCGCCGCGATGCTGGAAGCGGGCGTGCAGGGCTACTTCGCCAAGGGCCGGCTGGGCACCACGCTCCCCGACGCGCTCGCGCGCGTGGTGGCCGGTGAGCGCGTCCTCGACGTCCCGGGGGCCGAGCAGGCCCTGCGGCTGGTGGAGGGATCCCTCGATCCCGAGCGCTGAGGCGTCTACGGTGTCGAGGTGGACAGCGGACCGGGGTCATCGCCGTCGCTGTCGGGCCTGAGCAGCGAGACGGTCTTCCGCGTCCTCGACGCCACGCCCAGCGCCATCGTGGCCCTCGGGCCGGACCTGGACGTCGTCTACGCCAACGACCGCGCCGGCGAGCTCTACGGCTGGGGCACCGACGACCTCGTCGGGAGCCCGTTGGACGCCCACCTGCCCCCGCTGGCCGCCTTCGTGCGGTCCTTGCCGGACCCGGACGGGCAGCCGAGCGCGAGGGTGGAGCTGACGGCGGCCGGGGGTCGCCCCCTCACCGTGCTCGCCCGGCTCACCCGGTTCGTGACCGAGCGCGGCACCCTCCTGGTCGTCACGGCCAACGACCTCGGGCCCGCCGACGAGGCCGAGCGCCGGCGGCGTACGACGAGCCGTGCCTACCTCACGCTCGTGCGCATCACGCAGGCGGTGGCCCGCGCCACCACGGAGCACGACGTCTACGACGCGGCCTGCCGGGCGGCCGTCGAGGAGGGGGAGTACCTCGGCGCGTGGGTCTGCCGCCGCGGGCCCGACGGCTCGGTCGTGACCGAGAGCCGCGCCGGCGACCTCGACGCCTACATCGACTCCCTGGCCAGGTCCGCCGACCCCGACTCCTTGCGGCGCAGGGGTCCCAGTGCCCGGGTCCTGAGCACCGGGCTTCCCTACTTCGCCACCGACTTCCACAACGACGCCGGCACCGTCCCGTGGCGCGCACGGGCACGCGAGCACGGCGTGGAGGCCTCCGCGACCATGCCGTTGCGCCGGCGCGGGCAGACCATCGCGGCGCTGACCCTGTGGTCCCGCACCGCCGACGCCTTCGACGCCGAGATGCGCAGCCTGCTGGACACCCTCGCCGAGAACGTCTCGTTCGCCCTCGACAGCCTCGCCACGCGCGACCAGTACCAGCGGGTGGCCGCCCAGCGCGCCGACCTCCTGCGCCGCCTGGTGGTGGCCCAGGAGGACGAGCGCGCCCGGATCGCCGCCGACGTGCACGACGACTCCGTGCAGACGATGGCCGCCGTCGACCTGCGGCTCGGACTGCTCATGAAGCGCGTGAAGGAGACCGCGCCCGAGCTCGAGCCGGCGGTCGCCCAGATCCAGGAGATGGTGTCGGCTGCGACCGTCGGCCTGCGCGACCTGCTCTTCGACCTGGAGCCCGTGGCCAGCGGCGTCGACCTGGTGGAGCTGCTGCGCGACGCGCTGGACCGCACCTTCGAGCGCGGGTCGACCAGGTGGAGGCTCACCGTCCCCCCGGAGGAGGGCGAGGTGCATCTCCCCGAGGAGGTCAGCGTGCAGGCCTTCCGCATCGTCCAGGAGGCGTTGCTCAACGTCCGTCGGCACGCGCACGCCGAGCACGTCGAGGTGGTCGTGCGGCCGGACCCGGACGGCGTCGAGATCCAGGTCGCCGACGACGGCGTGGGGCTCGACGACACCGTCCTCGAGCCCAGACCGGGGCACCGGGGGGTGCGGACCATGCAGGACCGGGCCGAGGTCGTCGGCGGCCGCTGCCACATCGACTCCGCCCCCGGGGCCGGCTGCAGGATCACGATCTGGCTCCCGAGGACCCCGGCGCCGGGGGTCACGGTGTCGGGACCCCCGACCCGGCGGCGCTGAAGACGGGGGACGTCGGCCGCCACCGGGTCGGGGGTCGAAGCCGGCCCCGTGCAGGGGGATCGAGGGCCAGCGTCCACCAGTCTGGTGGCCGCCCGCTTCCCGGGGATGCGTCCGAGGGACGGAGTCGTCTGGTGCGCATGCACTAGTCCCAGACCTCCCGGCCGGTCTCGGTGCCGCGGCAGGCGTGCTGGCGACCTCGACCACGCGTCGTACGGTGGCGCCCATGAGCGACGAGCGGACGATGCGCGACCGGATGCTGGCCGGCGAGCCCTACATCGCGGACGACCCGGTGCTGGCGCAGGAGTCGCAGCGGGCGCAGCGGTTGACCCACGAGCTCAACACCGCCGACCCCAATGACCACGACCTGCGGCGCCGGCTGCTCACCGAGCTGCTCGGCGGCTTCGGCGAGGACAGCGAGGTGCGGCCGCCGTTCCACTGCGACTACGGCTACCAGACGACGATCGGCGCGCGGACCTTCGCCAACTGGGGGCTGGTCAGCCTCGACGTGGCCACCGTGACGATCGGCGACGACGTGCAGATCGGTCCCGGCGTGCAGCTGCTCACCGCGACCCACCCGATCGATCCTGGCCCGCGGCGGGACAAGTGGGAGGCGGCCGAGCCCATCGTCATCGGCGACAACGTGTGGCTCGGCGGCGGCGTCATCGTCTGCCCCGGCGTGACGATCGGCGCCGACACCGTCGTGGGCGCCGGGTCGGTGGTCGTGCAGGACCTGCCCTCCGGCGTCGTCGCGGTCGGGTCGCCGGCCAAGGTGATCCGCAGCATCTGACGCGCGCGTCCGCCACACCCGCGCCTGCCCGGGTGCCGGTGAGACGTTCGCGGGTGGCGGTGAGCCAGACGCCCCCGGGTAGCGGTGAGTGTGCCACCTTCCGCTGGCCACAGTTCCTCAGCGCCAGAAGGTGGCTGGGTCACCGCTCGCGCCAGGGACCGTGACGGACTCCATCACCCTTTTGGGGGACGTTCGTGCGCCTCGATCCGGTTGAGGGGTCTACCATCCCGTGAGTCTGTGCGATGACCGTGCGGACACTGACGGCACCAAGATGGGACCCCTTGTCCGTGGACAGACTTGTCGAAGGCTTCCGGCTGGGGGATCGCTACGTCCTCGAGGAGCGCATCGCCTCCGGTGGCATGGCCGACGTGTGGCGGGCGATGGACGAGACCCTCGAGCGCGCCGTCGCGGTGAAGATCATGCGTGCCGACCCCGAGCACGAGGAGATCTTCGCCAAGCGCTTCCGTGACGAGGCGCTCCACTCGGCGTCGCTGATGCACACCAACATCACCACCGTCTTCGACTACGGCGAGGACGACCACCTCACCTACCTCGTGATGGAGCTGGTGCAGGGCGCGCCGCTGTCCGCGATCATCCGCGAGTCCGGTGCGCTCGACCCCGACGTCGTGCGGTCGATCATCAGCCAGGCCGCGCTCGCGCTCGGCGTCGCCCACGAGTCGCGGGTCGTGCACCGCGACGTCAAGCCGGCCAACATCCTGGTCCGCGACGACGGCGTGGTCATGCTGACCGACTTCGGCATCGCCCGGGCGCTCGACGCCCGCGGCCACACCCGGGTCGGGGAGATGCTCGGCACCCCCAACTACATCAGCCCCGAGCAGGCCATGGGCCAGCCGGCGACCGGCGCGAGCGACCTCTACGCGCTCGGCGTGGTGGCCCACGAGATGCTCACCGGCGAGCGGCCCTTCGACCGCGGCACCCCCATCGCGACGGCGCTGTCGCACGTCAACGAGCCGCCCCCGCCGCTGGCCGAGGACGTGCCGCCCGAGCTGCGCGCGGTGGTGGCCTCCCTGCTGGAGAAGAAGCCCGAGGACCGTCCCGCCAACGCGCGGGCCGTCGCCGAGATGATGGGCATCGCCACCACCGAGCTGGCCGGCCTCGCCGAGGGCCTCGCCGCCCTGGTCGACGGCTCGTGGGACGACGACACGGCCACCCCGGCCCAGGACGTCCACACCGTCGCGACCCCGGCCAAGGACCTCCTCGCCTGAGGTTGTCTCGAGAAAAGACCTCGACCGGTGTCGCATCCCGGCCGAGCCGTTCGTGGAGATGGTGACGGGCGCCCCATCAGTAGGGTGCCTCCGACGAGAGGAACCACCATGTCCAGCACCACCCAGTACCTGCTCGGCGTCAACCACGGCGACGAGATCAGCTGGCCCGAGGGCGTGACCGCGGACCAGGTCTTCGCCGACGTCGACGCCTTCAACGCCCGGCTCCGCGAGCAGGGCAGGTGGGTCTTCGGCGGCGGCCTGATGCCGGCGTCGTCGGCCACCGTCATCGACGCCACCGGCCCGGAGCCGGTCATCACCGACGGCCCCTACGTCGAGTCCAAGGAGTACCTCGGCGGCTTCTGGGTCATCGAGGCCGAGGACCTCGACGAGGCGATGCGCTGGGGCACCGAGGCATCCGCGGCGTGCCACGGCCCGGTCGAGGTCCGTCCCTTCCAGTCCGAGTGACCGCCGGCCCCGGGGGGCACGAGGCGGCGCTGGTCCGGGTCGTCCGCGAGGAGCACGGCCGGATCGTGGGCGCCCTCGTACGCCGCTACGGCGACGTCGACCTCGCGGAGGACGCCGTCGCCGAGGCCCTCGAGGTCGCCTGGCAGAAGTGGCCGGTGGACGGGGTGCCGCCCAACCCCGGCGCGTGGCTCACCACCACGGCGCACCGCCGGGCGCTGGACCGGCTGCGCCGCGAGTCCACCCGGGCCAGCCGCGAGAAGGAGGCGACGTCGATGCTGGACGTGCCCGCCGAGCCGCTCGGCGTCGTCGACGACGACCGGCTGCGGCTGTTCTTCATGTGCTGCCACCCCTCGCTCGCCCTCGAGACCCGGGTCGCGCTCACCCTCCGGCTGGTCGCTGGGCTGAGCGTCGCCGAGATCGCCGCGGGCTTCCTCACCGAGGAGCGGGCGATGGCGCAGCGGATCACCCGGGCCAAGCGCAAGATCCGGGACGCCCGCATCCCGTTCCGGGTCCCGCAGCGCGACGACCTGCCCTCACGGCTATCCGGGGTGCTGGCCGCGCTCTACCTGGCGTTCAACGAGGGCTACCTCTCGGTGGGCGACGAGAGCGGCAGCCGCCCCGACCTCGCCGACGAGGCGATCAGGCTGACCCGGCAGCTGGTCGACCTGCTCCCCGCCGAGCCGGAGGCGCAGGGACTGCTCGCGCTGATGCTGCTGACCCGGGCCCGGGACGACGCCCGGGTGGTGGACGGCCGGCTGGTGCCGCTCGACGAGCAGGACCGCGACCGGTGGTCCCCCGAGCTCCTCGCCGAGGGCCGCGGCCTCGTCCGGGCGCTCCTCGCGCTGGGGCAGCCCGGGCCCTACCAGGTGCAGGCGGCGATCAGCGCCGCGCACACCGACGACGAGGTGCCGTGGGGGGAGGTCGTGGCCCTCTACGACCTGCTGCTCGCGCTGGCCCCGAGCCCCGTCGTGCGGCTCAACCGGGCGCTCGCGGTGGCGCACGTGGAGGGACCGGAGACCGCGCTGCGACTCGTCGACGACCTCGACCTCGCGTCGTACCACCCGTGGCACGTGGCGCGGGCCCACCTCCTCGCCCTGCTGGGCCGCGACCGGGAGTCGCAGGAGGCGCTGGACGCCGCGCTGGCGCTCGACCCGACACCGCTGGAGCGCGCCCACCTGGAGCGCTTGCGCGACCGGGCCTGAGCCTCACACGAAGTCGGCCGCCGCGAGGTCCTGCTCGCCCGCCGCTACGGCGTCCACGACCCGCCGGGCGACCGCCTCGGGAGCCAGGCCCTCGGGCAGCCGGGGTGCCTCACCGGCGAGCGGACGGTCCGCCAGGCCGGTCTCGGTGTGGGGCGGGCGGACGTCGTGGACGGTGACCCGGGCCCGGCGCAGCTCGGTGCGCAGGGAGGTGGCCACGGCGCTCAGCGCCGCCTTGCTGGCCGAGTAGGCGGCCATCGGGGGCAGCGGCCGCTCGGCCACGACCGCGCTGAGCTGGACGACGAAGCCCTGCGACTCGCGCAGCAGCGGGAGCAGCCGTCGCAGGAGGAACAGCGGCCCGACCACGTTGGTCAGGAACAGCTCCTCGACGACCTCGTCGGGGGTCTCCTCCAGGGACCCGAAGGCGACCACGCCGGCGGCGTTGACGAGCCCGTCGAGCCCGCCGTACGCCGCTCTGGCGGCCTCCGCGATCGCGTCGCCCGCCGCGGCGTCCCCGACGTCGGCGACGATCAGGGGGGCGTCGATGCCGAGGGCGGCCAGGCGGTCGGCGTCGCGGCCCACGAGGAGCAGCCGCGCTCCGCGGCCCGACAGCTCGTGGGCGATCAGCGAGCCGAGGGCGCCGCTGGCCCCGACCACCGCGACCCGGGACCCGTCCAGCGCACGCTCGCCCATGCCGGGGACAGTAACCGGCACCTGACTACCGTGGCGTCCCGTGCCGACCATCGCGCTGATCCACGTCGCCAAGGCGACACGGCTGCCCATGCGGTCGGTCGCGACGGTGGAGGCGGAGGCCGGGCGGGGGATCGTCGGCGACCGCTACCACGGCACGCGGCACCGGCACGTCACGGTGCAGAGCCTGACCGCGCTCGTCGAGGCCGCGCAGGTCCTCGGGCGCGAGGTCCCGCCGGAGCTCACCCGGCGCAACCTGACCCTCAGCGACGGTGTGGTGCCGCGCGAGCCCGGCTCGCTGCTGCGGATCGGGGACGTGCTGCTCGAGGTGGTCCGCGTGGCCGCCCCCTGCAAGCTCCTCGACGACACCATCGGCGCCGGCGCCCAGGAGGCGCTGCGGCGCCGGGGCGGCTCGGTGTGCCGGGTGCTGGAGTCGGGCGTGCTGACCGTGGGCGACGCGGTGAGCGTCGAGGTCGCCGCCGCTGACGGGAGCTAGATGTCCTCCTCGGCCTCGAAGAGTGCCCGACGGGCACGGGCCGCGTCCATGAGGGCCATGAACCTGTCCTCGTAGTCCGGGTCGTCCAGCGGCACGGCGCCCACCACGTGCTCGCCCAGCACGCGGTCGCGTCGCGCGTCGTGCCGCTGCAGGACCACCCGGGTCTCCCCGTCCACGTCGACGTGCGTGATGCGCCAGCGGGCCGGCGTCGACGGCTCGGCCGTGTCGGTCCGGTCGAACAGCCGGAGGGTGAGGTGCACGATCGTCCACACGAGAACGACGACGAGCGCCAGCTCGACGAGGATCATCGTCTGATTGTGCGCCCGCGCCGCGCCCGGTCGCCAGCGTCCCCCGCGCTGTATTTCCCGTCACGACGGGCCTTCTCGGCGTGCGTCCGGCGACCACGCGTCGTAGCGTCGAGACACGTGACTACGCAGCAGACGGCACGGCGCGGCGCCTCCGACACCGGCTTCCTCGGTCAGCCCTCCGTGCTGGCCAACCTGTTCGGGGTCGAGCTGTGGGAGCGGTTCAGCTTCTACGGCATGCAGGGCATCCTGCTGATCTACCTCTACTTCAGCGTGGCCGACGGCGGCCTGGGCATCGACCAGGGCACCGCCACCGGCATCGTCGGTGCCTACGGCGGCGCCGTCTACCTCTCCACGATCCTCGGCGCCTGGCTGGCCGACCGGCTCGTCGGCGCGGAGCGGACGCTCTTCTACTCCGCCGTGACCGTGATGGCCGGCCACGTCGCGCTCGCGCTCGTGCCGGGCCTGGCCGGCGTGGGCGCCGGCCTCGTGCTGATCGCGCTCGGCAGCGGCGGGGTCAAGGCCAACGCCACCTCGCTCGTCGGCTCGCTCTACGACGAGCACGACGAGCGCCGGGACGCGGGGTTCTCGCTGTTCTACATGGGCATCAACATCGGCGCCCTGCTCGGCCCGCTGCTGACCGGGCTGCTGCAGAAGGAGTGGGGCTTCCACCTCGGCTTCGGCCTCGCCGCGGTCGGCATGGGGGTGGGACTGGTCCAGTACTCCCGCGGCCGGTCGAGGCTGCCGGAGGAGACCCACCACGTCCCCGACCCGCTGCCGGCGGACCAGCGCATCCGGTACGCCGCGGGGCTGGGCGCCGTGGTCGCGCTCGTCGTCGCGCTGTGCCTGGTCGGCGTCATCACCGTCGAGCGGCTGGCCAACATCGTCATCGGCGTCAGCGTGGTCGCCGCGGTCGGCCTCTTCGCGCTGATGCTGCTCGACCGTGCGGTGCAGGGCGCCGAGCGGCGCCGGGTGCTGGCGATGATCCCGCTCTTCGCCTGCTCGGCGGTCTTCTGGTCGCTCTACCAGCAGCAGTTCACCGTGGTGACGATCTACGCCGACCAGCGGCTCGACCGCGACCTCCTCGGCTGGGAGATGCCGATCTCGTGGGTGCAGTCGATCAACCCGGTCTTCATCATCGTGCTGGCCGGCGTCTTCGCGACGCTGTGGACGCGGCTCGGCGACCGCGCGCCGTCGACGCCGGTGAAGTTCGGCCTGTCCACGATCCTCATGGGCGCGGCGTTCTTCCTCTTCCTCGCCATGCCGGCGGGCGCGGGCTCGGTGCCGCTCCTCGGCCTCGCGCTGATCCTGCTGGTCTTCACGCTGGCCGAGCTGCTCATCTCCCCGGTGGGGCTCTCGGTGGCCACCAAGCTGGCGCCGCGCAAGTACCTCACCCAGATGGTGGCGCTGTTCTTCCTCTCCGTCGCGCTGGGCACCGCGATGGCCGGGCAGCTCGCGTCGTACTACGTCGTGGACGACGAACGGCCGTTCTTCCTCTGGATCGGTCTGGCCTCGGTGGTCACCGGTGTCTCGGTGCTCGCGCTGACGAAGCCGATCCGGTCGCTGATGTCCGGGGTGCGCTGAGGAGGAGGGTGCAAGGATGCCGCCGTGAGCGTCGACGGGGGAGTCGAGTCGCGGGTGGCCGCGCCGCCGCTGCCGCGCGCGATCTGGGTGGTCGCCTGGGCCTCGTTGGCCGGCCAGGTGGTGCTGGTCCTCCGGCAGGGAGTCCGGCACGACGACGGGGTCTCGCTCGTCGGGTCCGTCGTCCTGGGAGTCCTCCTCGTCGGCTGGGTCTCCGCGGGCGTCGTACGGGCCCGCACCGTCCGGCTCGTGCTCGCCTGGGTCGTGCTGGTGCTCGGCCTGGTCGCCGAGGTCGTCGGCCTCCTCCAGGCCGACGGCCCGGGCGGGGCCGCACTCGCGGCGTTGGCGCTCGGCACCACCGTGGTGGCGCTGGCCGGGTTGGCGCGCTTCCGCCGCACCGACTGGTACGCCTGGCAGCGCACGAGGCCGCCCACCCACCTCGGTGCCCCGATCCGGCAGCTGGTCGCGATCGGCGTGCTCGTCGGGGCGCTCGGCGGCATGGCCTCGTCCGCCGACGACGAGGGGATCGGCATGCGCCTCGACATCAGGGTCGCCGAGCGGTGAGCGACCTGACGAGCCGCGTGACGTCGTGGGAACCGGGCACGCAGATCATGTGGCGCTACGGGCAGCCGGGACTCGACTTCGCGGCGCCGATGACCGTCGTGCGTGACGACGACGAGGCGCTCGTCGCCTGGTTGGCCATGGGCACTCCCGTGCTCAAGCTCGTCCGTGACGACGGCCGGGACCTGCGCTCGGAGCCCGAGGACGCGTTCACCGCCCCACGTCGCCAGGTCGAGTCGGTGTGGTCCGGCTACTCGGTGCTGCGCGTCTACCGACCCGGCCAGAGCTGGTCGGTGTGGCACTTCTTCCACGGCACCAGCGGCGTCTTCGAGGGCTGGTACGTCAACATCGAGGACCCGCACGTCCGTACGGGTCGCACCACCCGCAGCCGTGACCACGTCCTGGACGTCTGGGTCGAGCCGGACCGGACGATGGAGCGCAAGGACGAGGACGAGCTGCTCCTCGCCGTCGAGCAGGGTCGCTACACCGAGCGCGAGGCCGACGCGATCCGGGCGACCGCGACGGAGGCCGAGGAGGTCATCACGGCCTGGGGCGCACCGTTCTGCGACGGGTGGGAGACGTTCCGGCCGGATCCCTCGTGGCCGGTTCCGGCTCTGTTCGACGGTCCCTGACCTCCCCCTTTCGTCGCGCTGGATCGTGCCGACCGGGCACTTCCGTGCCGCCGGACCGTGCCGACCGGGCGATCCCGTGCCGCCAGGAGGTGCTGAGCGGGCGGTTTCGTGCGCTGCCGTACGTCGCCATCTCGGCGCGGTCTGCCTCGCTGAGTGAGGCAGCGTGAGGTCGAGTTATCTGGTTTCCACCAATATGCCTGCCGCGCTGGCACTCGAACACATGTTCGAGTAGACTCGGCTGCACGCAGCCGGGACCGCCACGGGGACGGCCTGGCTGTCGATCAGCGGGGGGCTGAGATGACGAGTGGACACCTGGTCCAGGAGGCCGGCGAGGCGATCGCTGCTGCGCTGGACAAGGTGCAGGCCGTGGAGATGCTCTACCTGTCCGCGACCGAGAAGGCCGACGCGCTCCTCGCGCTGGCCAAGCTGGAGTCCCGGGTGTCCTCGACGAGGTTGCGGGTGATGGCGGTCGCGGGGGACGTGGCCGAGGAGACCGGGGACCGGGACATCGCCGCCTGGTGCCGGCGCACCATCAGGGTCGACCGGGGTCCGGCTCGGCGGGACCTCGCGCTCGCGCAGTCGCTGGAGCGGTGGACAGTCCTTGCTGCCGGTCACGCGGCCGGCGAGGTGTCGACCCCCCAGGCCGACGTCATCGCCCGCGCGCTGGACGACCTGCCCGACGAGACACCTGCGGAGGTGCTGGGGGACGCCGAGCGGGTGCTGGTCGAGCACGCGGCGGCGTTCGCGCCCCGGGAGCTGCGGATCCTGGGCCGCCGGATCCTCGACGTCGTCGCCCCCGAGGTCGGCGAGGAGCAGGAGCGCAAGCGCCTCGAGGCCGAGGCACGCGCCGCCCGGAAGACCACCTGCCTGACGACGCATTCGCACGGCGACGGGACCACCACGATCCGGATCCGGGTCCCCGACGCCACCGCGGACCGGCTCCTGACCTACCTGCACGCGTGGACCAACCCCCGCAAGCAGGACGGATCCGCCGGCGACACCGACGCGCGGCGGGAACTGACCTACCCCGTCCGGCTCGGGCACGCGTTCTGCGACCTCCTCGAGCACCTCGACCCGGCGAACCTCCCGGTGCACGGCGGGACCGCGACCACAGTCGTGGTGACCATGCCCGTCGACACCCTGCTCTCCGGGATCGGGGTCGCGACCACCGACACCGGCGGCCGCATCAGCGCCGCCGAGGCGCGCCGGCTGGCGTGCACCGCCCACCTCGTGCCCGCAGTCCTGGGCGGGAAGTCCGAGGTCCTCGACCTCGGCCGCGGCAAGAGGCTCTACCCCGCCGTGTCGCGCAGGGCGATGAGCCTGCGCGACGGAGGCTGCCGCGCCGAGGGATGCGACGTCCCGGCCGCGTGGTGCGAGGCGCACCACCTGGTGCCGTGGTCGAAGGGCGGGAAGACCGACCTCGCCGACGGGGTCCTGCTCTGCTCCCACCACCACCATCGCGCGCACGACGACCGCTACCTCCACGACCGCCTTCCCAACGGCGACCTCCGCTTCCACCGACGCAGATAGGAGCAGGCAAGCTTGGTGAGGACGGGGTCGGAACCTACGGGCAGGGCGACCAGGATCCGGCCGGCTATGGATCGAGGCGGCCTCGAGTGAACACAGCGCTGACCGGGCCTGTCCCTGGTGAGAGTGGAACGCACTCTCCTGCCGATGTCAGTGAGCCAGTCGACGTGCCCGACGGCTCAGCCCGTCGCACGGCGCGCCCTCGCCCACGCATGACCCATTGCTCCAGAACACACTCCAGCAAGAACCAGCAGCAATCCATGGACCGTCGTTATGTCGAGCGCTTGCGCCAGGACAGGGCCCACTCCGACCGCGCCCATGACAGTGAACCGCGCGATGAGGCGCACGGTTGACAGCCGGTCCCGGGACGACCGGCTCATCGCTGCCTGGATCAGCGCTACTCCCAATCCAAGCCCCGCACCTCCGAGCAGCACCGCCACGAGAAGCAGCGGCTGCGTCCGAACCTCAGTGACGACAAACGGCATCGCGACGTACGACGCCACCATCACAGCAGCCAGAAACAGATAGGCACGTGGAGGGACATCCTTTGGTCCTAGCGCCTCGACCCGATCGCGACCGGCCACAGACTCTCCTTCATCGACGCCTGCGTGGGCGGGGCGGGGCCATCCGTGTGGGTACCCTCGGGTGGCGCCAACGTAGCGGCTCGAACGTCCGGATCTGCCGCGACGAGTGCGCGCTCATCCCGAAAAGTCGGCTCTTCGGCACACCGTCGACTGGACACCGATGAGAACACCGCCTGTGCGCACGCGATCGAGGGAGCCCCACCGTGCTGCAAATCATCTTGGCCGTAGTAGCCGTGGTGTTCGTGGCCGCCGTCGTCGTCGCCTATCTCCTCCTGGTGGTCAGTGACGTGCGCAGTAGGAACGGTGAACCTCTGGACCCCGACGGACAGCGCAGCCTGGACGCACATGAACAGCGTGACGCTCAGCGGCGGGTCAACAAAGGTGCTCGCGGCGGCGGCTGGTAGCGACAAGGCGAACGACCTGCGTCGATCCACGGGACCTCTGCTTCGGTCACAGCGTGACCGGGTGCCCGGATCTGCGTAACGACAAACGTCCGGAGCTGCCGCGACGAGTGCACGCTCAGCCGAGGTGCGCGCACGCCTGAGAGTCCGGTCAGCGACGGCGCTCAGCCCATGTCGCATGCCTCGCGGTGGTG
>NZ_PZYZ01000013.1 GCF_003047295.1 Nocardioides sediminis | reverse complement strand
GCGAACATGTTCTTGGCGCGGGCGGCGTCCTTGCGGGACAGGCCGAACTCCTTGACCGCCGCGACCGTCATGCCGGTCAGGTCGACGGGGTGCACGGCGTACTCGGCGAGGTCGTCGCCGTCGAGCGGGTTGGCGTCGTACCCCGCCTTGGCGAGGTTGCGGGCGGTGAAGTCGTGGGTGTCGACGATGATCGTGGCGCCGACCGGGAGGTCGCCGAGGTTGGCGCGCAGCGCGGCGGGGTTCATCGCCACCAGCACGTCGGGGGCGTCGCCGGCGGTGAGGATGTCGTGGTCGGCGAAGTGGACCTGGAACGACGACACGCCGGGCAGGGTGCCCTGAGGGGCGCGGATCTCGGCGGGGAAGTTGGGCAGCGTCACCAGGTCGTTGCCGAAGACGGCCGACTCCTGGGTGAACCGGTCACCGGTGAGCTGCATGCCGTCGCCGGAGTCGCCGGCGAACCGGATGATCACGCGATCCAGCTGCTTCACAGGCTTGTCGAACGCAACGCCGGTCATTGGATCTCCTCGAGCTCGCGCAGCTGTGTCGCGTCGCCGGACGCGTGTCGCACTGCGGCATAGGCGAACACCGCCGCACGTGTGTTGGCGACGCCACTCTGGTATCCGGCTCCCACCTCATGAAGCGTCGAGGAGTTGCCCACGGCGTACAGCCCCGCGATCGGCAGGCCGCGATGGTCGAGCACGCTTCCGTGGCGGTCCGTCGCGAGTCCGAGCGTCGGGATGCCGGTCCCGACGAGGCCGGGGCGGAGTGCGTAGAACGGCGGTTGTGCGACCGTGCCGAGACAGGGATTGCCGCTCATCTCGGGGTCGCCGTAGTTGCGTTGGGCCCATGGCCTGCTTCCCCGGCCGAAGTCCGCGTCGTGTCCGGTGTCGCAGAATGTGTTGAATCGCTCGACCTGTGTTGCCAGCCCGGCTGCGTCGATGCCAGTCGTGGCTGCCAGCTCATCGAGGTCGGAAGCCGAGACGACGCCCCACTCGACCGGGAACTCCTCCCCCGGGCGGACTGGTCCGAGCTGGTAGCGATCACGGAACTGCTGGTCGAAGACCATCCAGCAGGGCCAGTTGGGCGTGGTCTGCGTGCGTCCGTCGATCTCCTTGATCGCGTGTCCGATCGACGGGTAGAACGATTCGTCGCCGAACCGGCGGCCGTCCCGGTTCACGAGGAGCGCGTGCGGCATGGCCATGGCTCCGAGCACCCGGTTGAGCGGTCTGCCGTCGTCGTCCCCCGGAACACGGACACCCAGGCGGATCGCCTTCGGATGGTGGGACAGGCGACCGCCGACCGCACCAGCCAGCCGCAGGTGGTCGCCGACGATGGACGGCGGTGCGGCGGAGGTCATGCCGAGGTTGACCTCGAACTCGCGGGCGAGCTCTGGGTGCCAGTCGTAGCCACCAGTGGCCAGCACCACCCCGTCGCGCGCAGCAACCGGGCGTCGCCCGCCGTCCGTCTCAAGCTCTACGCCGGTCACCCGGTTCTCGTGCGCCACCAGCGAGTGAACGGTCGTGTCCGTGATGATGTCGACCCCCAGCTCGACGGCAGCGTGCAGTAGGTGCGCCGCCAGCCCGGTTCCCATCGCGAGCTCGTCGCCGGCCTCTCGTTCCGCGGTCACGCGCGCGTCCCAGGTGTGTGAACGAGCACCGCAGGGAAGGTCGTAGAGGACGTCATGGGTGAGTCGGTAGGGAACGTGTGGGGAGACCCTGAGCAAGGACCGCCACGGGCCGAGATCGGCGCCGATGTAGGGGGCAACCTCGAGGTAGCGGCCGGTCTCCAGCGCATCGTCGAAGACCGGGAAGTAGTAGTCAGCCAGGTCGACGAGCCGCCACGGGACGCCTGCTTCGTCGGTGAGGAATCGGAGCACCTCGGGAGCCAGCTGGCAGAAGGCGGCGGTCACGTCAGCGTCTCCGTGTCCGAGACCGAGCCTGCGCAGGTAGCGGTATCCAGCAGCGGGCGAGTCCGTCACTCCCGCGCCGATCGCCTGGTCACTGGCGGCGGCCCACATCTGTCCCTGGGAGTAGGCCGTCACTCCGCCGAGCAGCGAAGTCTTCTCGATGACCAAGGCCCGTCGTCCCGTGTGGGCTGCGGTGATGGCAGCGACGAGCCCCCCGGTCCCGGCCCCGACAGCGATGATGTCGTAGTCATGAGCGACGGGCGTGCTGGGTTTGCGTGTCAGTGCGTGGCGGCGTTCGGGGACTCGCACGGTGGAACCTCTTCGTTCTCGCTCGCACCCTGTGTTGGCAGGCGGTGCGACGACGGTTACATTGGTGCTAACCATACGCATAGAGAGACGTGGCAGCCATGGGTCGCTTTGAAGGCAAGACGGCGTTCATCACCGGAGGTGCGCGAGGTCAGGGTCGGTCGCATGCTCTGGCGCTCGCCGCAGAGGGCGCCGACGTGGCCGTGCTCGACATCTGCCGACAGATCCCCTCGGTCCAGCACTCGATGGCGACGCCGGAGGATCTTGTCGAGACCGAGAAGCTGGTTCGCGACCTCGGCCAGGAGTTCATCGGGATCCAGGGCGACGTGCGGAACAAGGACGAGGTCGACGCGGCGGTCGCGGCGGTCGAGGAACGGTTCGGGCGGATCGACCTGGTCTGCGCGAACGCGGGGATCATGGCGACCACCGGCCCGCCCGCCCAGGAGATCGCGGCGTGGCACGACTCGGTCGACACCATGCTCAGCGGGGTCTTCTACACGCTCAAGGCCGTCATCCCCGGGATGATCCAGCGCGGCGAGGGCGGGTCGATCGTCATCACCGGCTCGACGTCCAGCATGCGCGGCGTCGCCTACAAGGTGGACATGCTCTCGCCCGGTCAGGTCGGGTACGGCGCTGCCAAGCACGGCGTGCTCGCCATCATGCGCAACTTCGCCATGGCCTTGGGGCAGCACCGCATCCGTGTCAACACCGTGATGCCCATGGGCGTGAACACCAAGATGGTGGTCAACGACTTCTTCGCAGGTGTGATCGCAGACGCGCCTCCGGGGTGGATGGCGAACGCCATGCAGCAAGGGCTCGTCGAGCCGGAGGACATCACGAACGCCGTGGCGTTCCTGCTCTCCGAGGATGCGCGCTTCGTGACCGGCACCGCTCTGGCCGTCGACTCCGGGCAGCTGCTCCTCTGATCCGTCGACGACGGCGGGGCCGGTGGACGTCCACCGGCCCCGCCATCGTCTTCGGATCGGCTCAGCGCCGGTCGATCTCGGCTTCGAAGGCCTGCCAGGTCTGGGTGCCCTCCGGTACGTCGGCAGCGACCGGATCGACCCCTGGCCACCGTCGACGGGGCTCGCGCCACGGGTGGGTCGGGAGCTCGGAGAGCGGCATCCCGTAGATGAACTCGTTGTCGCGGGTGCGCAGCCGCCACGCACCGTCCGCGCACCTCGCGTACTCGTCGCGGTAGTAGTGGGCGCTGACGAGGAAGGCGCCGTCCATCATGATCTCCGATCGCGCGATGACGGTGCCCGTCGCGCGGTCGTCGTCCTCGTCGTCGAAGTCGATGGTGTTGGCCTCGGGGATGTGCACGGTCGGGCCGTAGAGCTTGAAGCGGCCACGGTAGTAGTCCACGAGCGCTTCGCGCCCCTCCACTTTCCCTGCCACCGCCTCGAAGCTGCCGTCGTCCGAGAAGCAGTCGCCGAGCGCCTCGAAGTCGCGTACGTCGCACGCGATGGAGTACCGCACCAGCAGCTCGTTGATCGCGACTCGGTCCTCGAGCCGTCGGATCCGTCGGGTCAGGTCGTCGTCGTTCATGGTCGTCCTCTCGGTGATGCGGCGGGGGTCAGGTCCAGGACACGCGGCCGCCATCGACGACCACGTCGAGGCCACTCACGTAGGCGGATTCGTCGGACAGCAGGAACGCGGTCACGTTGGCGACGTCGTCGGTCGTGCCGAGGCGCCCGAGCGGGATCCGCGGCAGGTGGTCGTTGCGGTTGGACCCGCCTTTCGCCTCGTGCTCGCGGAACATCGGCGTGTCGATGGTGCCGGGCGACAGCGTGTTGACGCGGACGTGCGCGTGGCCGTAGTCGCGCGCCACGCTGCGGGTCAGGCCGAGCAGTCCCGACTTCGACGCGACGTACGCGGCGCAGTCGGGTCGGCCGTGCGATCCTGCGATCGACCCGAAGTTGACCACCGACCCGCCGCCGGCC
This sequence comes from Nocardioides sediminis, assembly GCF_003047295.1. Classification (GTDB taxonomy): domain Bacteria; phylum Actinomycetota; class Actinomycetes; order Propionibacteriales; family Nocardioidaceae; genus Nocardioides; species Nocardioides sediminis. Next base: position 53,227 of record NZ_PZYZ01000013.1, on the reverse strand, counting down.
GCCACGATCGCGGGGACAGCCGCGCGCATCCAGACCATCGGGCCGGTGAGGTTGACGGCCAGGACACGATCCCAGTCCTCGTCGGTCACGTCGGCGACGCCGCCGTGCGCGTGGATGCCTGCGACGTTGACGAGACCGGTGACCAGCCCGTGCGACCGGACGGCTTCCTCGACGGTCGTGTGCGCCAGGGTGCTGTCGGTGACGTCGCCGATCACGGCGGTCGCGTCCAGGAGTGCCGCAAGCTCCTTGACCTGCGGGTCACGATCGACGAGCACGAGGTGGGCGCCGCGTTCGCGACACCTGGTCGCCACCGCCTCGCCCATCCCGCGCGCGGCGCCAGTGATCAGGACGACCTGGTTCTCCAGCATATTCGGGTTCATCTCCTTCGGGGTGGTCACGGCGCGGTTGCGGACTCGGCTCAGTCGCCGAGGATGTGGGCGAACGCCGCCCGCACGTCGACCTCGCTGCCGTGGTTGGGCAGGACGTAGCGGTCGCCGCGCTCGACGGCGGCGAGGATCCGCTCGGCGGCCGTCTCGGGGGTGATCCGTTCGTAGCCGAACTCGACCGTCGGGAGCACCTCGCTGGGACCGACCGCCGGGAGCTCGTCGGGGCGCCAGCGCTCGGACTGGCGGATGTTGGTCAGGACCGGGCCTGGGAGGGCCACCGTGACCCCGATGGCTGGAGCCGCCCGGCCCAGATCGGTGCGCAGCACCTCGGAGACCGCGAGCGCGCCGGCCTTGCTCGCGGCGTAGGGCCCGTTGCCCCCCACCTCCAGTGGCACCAGTGAGTTGATCGAGGCAGTGTTGAGCACGTGCCCTGAGCCGCGCGCGATCATGGCCGGCACGAACGCCACGATGCCGTGGACGACCCCGAGGAGGTTCACCTCGTGGACCCAGCGCCAGTCCGACGCGCTCTGCTCCCAGACCGGACGGAAGGGGCCGAGCACCCCGGCGTTGTTGCAGAGCAGGTCGACGTCGCCGAGGTCCTCGGCCACGCGCGTGGCCGCGGCTGAGACTGACTCCTGGCTTCGGACGTCGACCTCGAGCGGTAGGGCGCGTACGTCCATTGCCGAGACGAGGTCCGCGGTCTCGGCCAGCGCTGAGCCAGCGAGGTCGAGCAGCGCCACATCGACGCCCCGTCCGGCGAGGTCGAGCGCGAGCGCACGTCCGATCCCGCTCGCAGCGCCGGTGATGGCGGCGATGCTGCCGCGCTCGAGGGAGGTCGACGGACCGGCGCTCACAGTGAGCTCTGCGAGAGCGGGAGATGCAGGTGAGCCCCGAACATGTCGGAGCAGAAGGGATCGGCGCTGCTGGTCCAGCGGGCCAGCGAGACCTTCGCCGCCATCACGCGTTCGTCCCAGTAGACGCCCTTGACCGTCGAGACCGGCACGCCATAGGCCTCGGCCACGCCTTCCGGCGTCATTAGAGCGCTCGCCTGCGCCGTACGGAAGTTCTCCTCGGAGGAGAAGAAGATGTCCAGGGTCAGGGTGAATGGCCCGGCGTTCTTGCTGCGGATCACGCGGGCGGCTTCATCGAGCAGCATGGGTCAGCCCTCCTGGGATGCGGTGGATGCGCCGAAGTGGCGAACGGTGAACGGGAACGGGGCCACGGGGTCCTCGAGCGGCAGCAGGTGGTAGATGCCGAAGGTGAAGACCTCCCCGACGGGGATGACGACCGGCATGTACGGCGAGGCGGCATTGCCAGCGGTGGTCTTGCGGCCCTCGTAGGGACCGATGAAGAGCCGGATGAAGGCGTAGTAGCCGACCTGGTTGGCCAGCGCCTGCTCGTCGGCGACGACGTCGACCACGACTGCGGCCTCGTGTCCCGTGACTGTCTTCTCCGGCTCGAGCTCACCGAGCACGGCGTCGAGGCCGAAGACCCGGGTGCTGAGCTGGACGCGTCCGTCGCCGAACTCGTCGGCGTACCTCGCCCGGGTCTGGTCCTCCGCCGTCCCGATCCAGGTGCGGACCTGTGACAGCAGGGCCGGGTCGCGCACGCCGAGCTGGCAGATGGAGCGATAGCCGACGCGGGTCGCGCCCTCCAGCAGAAGGGTGTAAGGGGCGTCGATCCACTGGGCGCCAGTCCCGCGGATGCCGCCGTCCGGGAGTTCGGTGTAGACGACGCCGCTGAGATCGAGCGTGCCGCCCGGGTTCTCCTCGGCGTAGGGGTGGGACCGCTCGTAGAAGCCGTGTGAGACCAGGCCGGCGACCGTGGGACGCGAGGCCGGATTGGGGCTGCGCACCTCGACGGACTCGGCGTCGATGCGGGCCCACATGCAGTTGGCCGAGTCACCGGGCTCGAGGGCCAGGCCGCCGCACTCGAGGAGCTTCGCCGCGTGCCCAGCGACCGCGCGCGAGATGCCGCGGTTCATGGCGACCGCCATGAAGAGCCCGATGTCGAGTGCGCGTCCGGTGATCACGCCGTCGACTCCCGCGTGCAGGGCTTCCTGCACCGGCTCCGGGCCGATGAGGGCGACGATGCGCTCGGCAGCGTGAGCGTCCTCCTCGGTGAGCTGCGGCGTGAGGTGAGGGGCGTCGCTGGCCGGGAGGACGGGGGCGCCGACGCGGATCCGCTCGGCGAGGTACTCGCTGCTGAGCTCGGACTCGATCACCGCGACGTCGAGGTCCAGCCCCTCTGCGACGCACACCCGCTGGAGGTCGCCGAGGCACTTCTCCAGGTGCACGTTGCCGCCGGCGATGCCGAAGGAGAAGACGAAGGGGACTCCGTGCTTCTTGGCGGCGCGGACGTACGGCAGCACGTTGCGGGCGACGTCGGACTCGACCTGGAGGCCCGAGCCGAGCCAGTACGGCCCCCAGTCGCTGCCCGTGCCCTGGGCGACGATTGCGTCGACCCCCCACGAGAACGCCCGCTCGATGTGTTCTTCGATCCCGGCCACCGGTGGGATGTGGTTGACGAAGGAGAGGATGCGGACCTCGTCGGGATCGCTGATGGGAGACGTCATGGTCGTGCCTTCCCGGAGTCGCCGGAGGCGAGCTGCCTCCGGATCTGGTTCTTGAGGATCTTGCCGTTGGTGTTGCGGGGGAGCGCGTCCACGACCACGAGGTCGCGTGGGCGCTTGTAACGGCCCACGCGCGAGGCGACGTGCTCGGCGGCCTGCTCGAGTGTGATCTGCCGACCGTCCTCGAGTTCGACGACCGCGACCACCACCTCGCCCCAGGCGTCATCGGGTCGGCCGATGATCGCGACGTCCCGTACCGAGGGGTGCTGCTGGAGAGCACGCTCGACCTCGACGGAGTAGATGTTCTCCCCGCCGGAGACGATCATGTCCTTGAGGCGGTCGGTGATGTGCAGACGACCGTCCGCGTCGATGAGACCGCCGTCGCCCGTGCGCAGCCACCCGTCCACGAGCAGCGCCTCCGTGTCATCGCGCCGACCCCAGTAGCCGCTGCAGTTCTGGGGCGAGCGGACCCAGATTTCGCCCGCGCTGCCGGTCGCGACGGGGGACGACGTCTCGGGGTCACGGATCTCGATGTCGACCCAGGGGTACGGCCTGCCGGCCGACCGCAGCACCGCTTCGGGGTCCGGCGCGGCGAGTGCGGCAGAGGCCTCCAGCTGCGTCACGGCCCCCGTCGTCTCGGTGAGGCCGTAGACCTGGACGAGCCGGCAGCCGAGCGTGCGAGACGCCTTCTGCTGCAGTGCGACGCTGACCGGGGCCGCGCCGCAGACCACCACCTCGAGCGAGGTCGTGCTCGCGCCGGCGGACGCCATCGCGTCGACGAGGTCGGTCAACATCTTCGGGACCAGGAACGCGTGCGTGGCACCGGCATTCTCGATGTCGTGCCGTAGGCGCTCGGTGCTGACGACCGGAGGTACGACGAGGGTGCTGCCCGCAGCCAGGCTGATGAGGCCCCAGCTGAGGCCGCCGATATGGAAGAGCGGAGTGGCGAGCAGGCTCACCGACTCGGAGCTGAAGGCCCATTCCTCACCCATCCGTACGACCTTCTGGGACAGGTTGATGTCCGTGAGCAGCACGCCCTTCGGCTGGCCGCTCGTGCCGGACGTGTAGATCTGCAGGACTGGTCTGCCCTCAGGATCGACGGTCACCTCGTCCCGGGGCCCGTCCAGCCAGGCATCGAGACCGGAGGCGTCGAGCACCACCACGGGCATGGATCCGTCGGCGGCGTGGAGTGAGGCAGCGTACGACGCGTCGGCGAAGGCAAGCGCCGGGCGGGCGTCGGCCACGACTCCTGAGAGCTCCGCCTCAGAGAGTCGCCAGTTCGCGGGCACGGTGACCGCTCCCAGTCTTGCCGCGCCGGCGAGCAGTGCGAACGTGTCGATCGCGGATCGGGTGAGGAGGAGCACCCGGTCGCCCCTGCCGAGTCCCTCCCCGGCGAGCCGGCCCGCAACCTGCTCAGCCAGGCCGTCGAGCTGGGCGTACGACACCTCGCGGTCGCCCGAGCGGATCGCGGTGGCATCGCCGCGTCGTGCGGCGACGGCGGCCAGGTCGAAACCGAGAGTGCCGGGAACCATGGTCGTCATGCTCAGGCGGCCGGGTTCCGGGTGGAGAGGGTGACGGGCAGGGACGTGATCATCCGCTGCATGCTGCTGCCCTTGTAGTGGACGTCGGCCGACGCGAGCTCGATGTCGGGGAACCGCCGTGCCAGGCTCGAGAAGACGATCTCACCCTCGATGCGGGCAAGGGCGGCGCCCAAGCAGAAGTGGGGTCCCATCGCGAAGGAGAGGTGGGCCGAGGCGTTGGAGCGGTGGATGTCGAATGTCTCGGGATCCTCGAACACCATCTCGTCGCGGTTGGCCGCTCCGATCATGGTGAGCAGGGACTCGCCCGCGCGCACCGCACGGCCGCCGAGCACCAGGTCGTCGGTCGCGACGCGGGGAAGGAAGTGGACCGACGGGTCATAGCGCAGCATCTCCTCGACGGCCGGACGGACCAGCTCGGGACTCTCGACCACCTCGCGCCACTGACGACGACCGGTGTGGAGGTTGAGGAATCCGGAGCCCAGCAGATTCGTCGTCGTCTCCGTGCCCCCGAAGATGAGCAAGAGGTACATCGCGACGAGCTCCTCATCGGTGAGGCCTTCGCGGTCGCCGCCGGCGAGCAGCTGCATGGCGAGATCCGGTCCCTCGCCGGTGTCGCGCAACCGGTCGATCATGCGCACGACATACTCGCGGAACTCGCCGATCGCGTCGACGGCGTTCGGAAGGCTGGACTCGGTGAGACTGAAGTGCTCGGAGATCGCGATCGCCCATCGCCAGATCATGTGACGGTCGGTCTCGGGGACCCCGATCGTGTCGCAGATGACCGCGAGCGGGAGCCGGTCCGCCACCTGTGTCTTGACGTCGGGCGCCTCCGACGTGGCGAGGTCGTCGAGGAGCGCATCGGTCCGGGACTGCACGGAGTCCCGCAGTGCCTCCATCCGCCGCGCCGTGAAGGCGCGCGAGGCGATGCGACGCAGCCGCAGGTGGTCGGCGCCGTCGCGCCGGCTCACGAACGTGCTCTCGAAGTCGAGCACCTCGATCGCGAGCGTCAGCTGGTGTCGGGGCAGCCGGGCAAGGACGCCCTCCGCGTGCTCCCCGTGACGCCACCCGTTGTTGCTGATCGGCAAGGACCCGCTCATTGCCTCGCGTACATGGGCGTGCGAGGTCACCAGGGTGGCGGGGCCGTTCTCGTACCGGTAGGTCGGCCCTTGGGCTCGCAGCTGCGCGTAGAGCGGGTACGGATCCGCGAGGACGGCGGGGTCCTGTGCGAAGAACGCGTCGAGCTGGGAATCGAGGTCGACCATGGTCTTGAGCACCGGCCCCTTCACTAGAACCAGACAATGATTGTCATAGATTAACGAGTTTGGACGGTCCCCACAAGGGCAGGGGGCGGCACTCGGCGGCCTGCTCGCTGCGCTCCTCGGTGTCGCCAGTAGCCCGGTCGTTGGCCTGATCTGACTCTTGGCGTCTCTCGTGGCGGTCCTGGTCGCGTGCCGTGGGCGCCGTCGGGTAAAAACATGCGCAGAGAATTCGTTGTGACGGTGGACACCACCCCTCGGAGCGCGCATACTGGGTGTGCGAATCATAATCACCATATATACGCATCAGGAGTTCGTTGTGAACAAGAATCTGCTTCGTTCAGCGGGCATCGTTGGGGCCACCCTCATGACGGCCAGCGGCCTTGCCTCGTGTGGCGGCTCCGGAGGCGGGTCGGCAGCTGCCACCGGCGACTGCGAGTCGGGTCTGCCCGACACGATCAAGATCGTGACGGTCAAGGACCAGACGGGCGTCGCGGCGTACACGGGTACGGAAGCCTGGCGCGGCATCCAGCTCGCGGCCGACGAGATCAACAGCGGCGACATGCTCGACGGCTCAAAGCTCGAGGTCGAGGTCAAGGACACGGCTGGGGATGTGCAGACCGCCGCGAGCCACGTGACGCAGGCCGCCGCGGACTCCAGCGTGTCCGCGATCCTGGGACCCGTCCTCAGCGACCAGGCCCTCGCGGTCGCGCCCATCGCTGGCAAGTCCGAGGTCCCGGTGGTCTACACCCAGGCCGGCAGCGAGGGGATCGTGGACGAGGACTGGAACTTCCGGGCCACTCCGCCCCTGGTCACCTACTACCCCAAGATCGGGCAGTACCTCGAGAAGCAGGGCGCGACGTCGGTCAACACAGTGTTCGCCGCCGACATCCCCACGCTCGAGCAGTTGAGCCACGACGTCCTCCCGTCCGTGGGTGAGGACTCCGGTTTCCAGGTGGGAGAGCAGGTCGCGACGCAGTCGACCACGCAGGACTACGCCGGACCGGTCAACAAGGCCATCGCCGATGATCCCGACGCGCTCGGGCTCCTCATGGTCGGCGCGCAGATCTCCTCCGCCATGCAGGCAGTCATCCAGTCGGGATACCAGGGCGAGGTGGTGAGCTACCCCAACGCCGCGCCGGCGGTGGCGGAGATCGGCAAGGCGGCCGCGGGGGTCACATGGCCGACCAACTTCGACTCCTCCATCGACACTCCGGAGGTGAAGGCCTTCGACGAGGCCTATACCGAGGCATACGACGGCACGGCCACCAACTACGCCGCCGAGGGCTACGACTCGCTCATGTGGGTCGCCAAGGCGATCGAGGAAGAGGGTTGCGCCACCCGTGACGCGATCAAGACGGGTCTCGAGAAGGTAGGACAGGCAGGCTTCACGGGCACCCAGGGAGAGCTGACCTTCGAGGCCAACGGCCACGACGCCCGCTCCGACGGGTACGTCGTCCAGTGGGACGGAGAGAAGATCGTCGTGCTCGAGCAGTGAGCTGCTCGTTCGACGACACCCGAACCGGCGGTGCGACCGAGCGGTCATAGACCTCGGTCGCACCGCCTGACCAAGGAGCGTCAGTGCAAGAACTCATCAACGCGGTCTCGCTCGGCTGCATCTACATGTTGTTCGCCATGGGTATGAGCCTGGTGTGGGGGACCCTCGACGTCCTCAACTTCGCCCATGGCTCGATCTTCATGTTCTCGGCCTTCAGTGGCTTCTACCTCATGCAGGAAACCGGGAACAGTCTTCCGCTGGCGGCACTGCTGCTGGTTGGGGTCGTGGTCGGCGCGCTCATGTCAGTGCTGGCGTATCAGCTGGTGCTGCGGCCCATCCTCCGGCGAGCGAAAGACAAGGACTCGGCTGAGAGGCAGATCCTGATCGGCGGGATCGGTCTGGCGGGCATCCCGGTGGCGATCGTCCAGATCCAGACGTTGAGCAACCCGTTCAGCTTCCGCGCAGGCTCGTTCGAGGTCGCCAGCTACGACTTCCTCGGCGCGCGGATCTCGAACATTCAGATCGTGATCTGGGTCGTCGGCGTGCTGCTCGGCACTGCGGTCGTGCTCTGGCTACGTCGCTCGCGCAGTGGACTCGCGCTCCGGTCGATCGGCGTGGACTCGGAGGTCGCATCTCTCATGGGCATAGATCAGGGTCGCCTTGGTGTCGCAGCCATGGCCGTGGCGGGTGGCATGGCAGGTCTGAGCGGTGCGCTCCTCTGCGTCAGCTTCGGTGCGCTCACCGCTGAGAGTGGTGACGTTCTCCTGCTCAAGGCCTTCGCCATCATCATCCTCGGCGGCGTCGGTTCGATGCTCGGCACGATCATCGGAGCGTTCTTCCTCGCCGGTGCCGAGACCTTGCTGATCGCGAACACGTCGGGCACCTGGGTTGACGCGGTGTCGTTCGGACTCCTCTTCCTCGTCCTACTCGTACGACCCCAGGGCATCCTAGGTCGTCAGGAGGTGCGTCGCACATGAGCGCCTGGTACGACGCCCACCTCATCCTGGTGCAGGCGACCTTCATCAGCTTCCTCGTCGCACTGAGCATCCAGTTCCCCATGCGGATGGGAGTGTTCTCATTCGCCGGCGTGGCCAACTACGCGCTCGGCGCGTACACGGCAGCGATCGTCGTAGTGCGCAGTGACGAGATCGTCAGCCCGGTCGTCTCCGTCGGAGCCGGCGTGCTCGTCGCAGTCGTGGTCAGTCTGATACTCGCCCTGATCGTCAGACGACTGCGCGGTCTGTACCTGGCCATGGCGACGATCTCGGTCAGCCTGATCGTGCAAGTCATCGCCTTCAACGGTGGGGAGCTGACCGGCGGCGCGTCCGGCATGTTCGGGGTCATCTCGGACTTGACGATCGGCAGCGTCATCGTCGTCTGCGTGGTCGCCGCCGGCATCCTCACCTGGACCGAGCGCGGCACCCTCGGTCGTCGCATCGATGCTGTCCGTGACGATCCTGAGCTCGCGGTCTCCATGGGTATCAACGTCAACCGGTACCGCCTGGTGGCCTTCGTCGGTAGCGGCGTGTTCGGTTCGCTGGCAGGCGGGCTCGAGGTCCTGCTCAGGTCGACGATCTCACCGGTCAACGTCGGGTTCTCGCTCGTCGTCACCGCGCTGACGATCATCATCGTCGGCGGTTACAGGTCCTGGGTTGGTGCAGCGATCGGCGCCGTGATCGTGACCTGGCTCCCCTTCTACCTCCAGGCCATGGAGCGCTACCAGCAGGTCATCTACGGCCTCTTCGTCGTCGTCGCGGCCATATTCGTGCCGGGTGGTCTGCTCGGGATCGCCGACCAGGCACGCCGGCGGCTCGTCCGGCGCCAGCTCGAGCACGAGGACCAGGAGGCCGCCGCAGAGCAGGACGCCGGCGGAGCGGCGGTGGTCGACGCGGTCGGCGCCAGCCGGAAGGAGGAGGCCCGATGACGCAGCACACAGTTCCACCGACAGTCGCTGAGCCGGCGTCTGCGCTCGTCCTGGACGCCCGCGACGTCGCCATCCACTTCGGCGGCGTCAAGGCGGTGGACGGCGTGACGATGGAGATCGCCGAGGGAAAGATCTTCGGGCTCCTGGGACCCAACGGGTCGGGCAAGAGCACCATCCTTGCCGGCATCACGCGGCTCGTCCCGCTCAAGTCGGGGTCGCTCACCTTTGACGGCCGCCCCTACGACGACGTACCCACGTTCAAGCTCGCCCGTTGGGGCATGGCACGGACCTTCCAGACCGTACGACTCCTCGGCGACTTGACGGTCGAGCAGAACATCCTGCTCGGTGCCGACGTCGGCCGGTCGAGCGGTGTGTCGCGGCGCGCCGCCGCGACCGAGCGGAAGGAGTGCGTCGCCGACGTCATCGATCGGACCGGGCTCGCGAAGTTCGTGAAGTGGACGCCGTCCGAGCTGTCCTACGGCGTGCAGCGGCGGGTCGAGATCGCGCGCGCCATCGTCATGCAGCCACGCCTGCTGTTGCTCGACGAGCCCGTGGCAGGCATGACGAAGTCGGAGAAGCTGGAGATCGCCGCGCTGCTGTCCGACCTGCGCGCCCAGGGGCTGACGCAGCTGCTCGTCGAGCACGACGTCCAGATGATGGTGGACACCTGCGACCACCTCTATGCGATGAACTTCGGAAAGCTGATCGGCGAGGGTGTCCCTGCTGACGTGGTTAAGACCCCCGCCGTCCAGGAGGCCTACATGGGCAAGGGATGGCGAGCGGATGCTTGAGATCGATGAACTTCACGTCTCCTACGGGAAGGTGCGAGCCGTGCGCGGGGTCAGTCTTGCGGCCCGGCCGGGCCGAGTGACCTTGGTGTTGGGCGCCAACGGTGCCGGGAAGACAACCACGCTGCGCGCGGTCATGGGGCTGCAGTCCGTCGACTCGGGCCGCGTTCGCGTGGACGGCACGGACATCACCGGCAAGGACACCCACAAGGTCGTGCGGGCTGGTGTGTCGCTGGTGCCAGAGGGGCGCCGCGTCTTCGCCCCGCTCACCGTCGAGGAGAACCTCCTTCTCGGCGGATACAGCACGAGCGCGACCGACCGGGCCGATACCCTCCAGAAGGTCTACGGGATGTTCCCGATTCTCAGCGACCGCCGCGATGGCGCGGCCGGGCTGCTCAGCGGTGGCGAGCAGCAGATGCTCGCCTTCGGTCGCGCGCTGATGTCGCGATCGAAGTACGTGCTGATGGACGAGCCCTCGATGGGCCTCGCGCCGAGCGTCGTGCAGACCGTGCTCATGACCGCCCGCGAGATCGCGGACTCCGGCATCGGTGTCCTCATGGTCGAGCAGAACGCCGAAGCCGGGCTGCAGGTCGCCGACGAGGTCGTCGCGATCTCGCAGGGCGAGGTGGGCTTCACCGGGGATGTCGCGGCGGCGAGGGCGGACCGCGCCATTCTGCGGGCGTTCCTCGGCGAGTCCGCGCTTTCTAACTGACATACGGAGAGGGAACCGTGTCGATGCAGCAGGCACCAGGCTTTGGGCTCGAGGGGCGCGTCGTCGTCATCACGGGCGGGAGTCGAGGTCTCGGTCGGGCGATGGCCAGTGGGTTCGCCGCGGCTGGCGCGACGGTGGTTGTGGCGAGCCGCGATGTCGAGTCGTGCGAGGTCGCGGCGGTGGAGCTCGAGCAGGAAACCGGGCGCGAGGCGTACGCCGCCAGGTACCACGCCGGCGAGTGGGGCGAGAGCGAGACGCTCGTGCTCGACGTCGAGTCGCGCGTGGGACCGATCGACGTGCTGGTGAACAACGCCGGGATGTCGCCCCTCTACGACTCCGTCACCGACGTCTCTGAGGCGCTCTTCGACAAGGTCGTCGCGGTCAATCTTCGCGGCCCGTTCCGGCTGACCGCGCTGGTCGGCGAGGCGATGGCGAAGCGCGGGCACGGGTCGATCATCAACATCTCCAGCATGGGAGCCGTACGACCGCGGCCCCACATCATCCCTTACTCCGCTGCCAAGGCCGGGCTCAACGCGATGACGGTCGGATTTGCCCACGCGTACGGGCCGGCCGTGCGGGTCAACGCCATCATGGCCGGCACCTTCCTCACCGACGTCAGTCAGTCGTGGGACGCCGAGGTGTTCGCGCGCCGTGCGGAGACCTTCGCCCTGGGTCGCGGTGGGCAGCCAGACGAGATCGTGGGCGCAGCCCTCTACCTCGCTTCCGATCTGTCGAGCTACACCACCGGAGCGGTGCTCCAGGTGGATGGCGGTCAGCCCTGACGTGTCCGCGCACCGGGACGGTCAGGTGCCAGGTACCTCCCAGGGCTGGTGGTCGCGTACAGTGTTCATACGAACGATATGCATAGATAGGACGTGATCGTGAAAACCGTTCGACTCGGCGCCGGCATGGCGTTCTGGGGTGACAACATCCGAGCAGCGGTCGAGCTGGTCGAGCGAGGTCAGATCGACTACCTCTGTTGTGACCACCTCGCGGAGCTGACGATGTCCATCCTGGGCAAGCAGCGGGCCAAGGATCCGTCGCGCGGCTACACCCGCGACGTCCTGGACCTCATGCGCGCGGTGCTCCCGACCGCGACCGAGAAGGGCATCAAGATCGTCACCAACGCCGGCGGCGCGAACCCGCGCTCGTGCGGCGAGGCGGTTGCCGCTATCGCCCGTGAGCTGGGGGTCACGGTGAAGATCGCCGTCGTCACCGGCGATGACATCCTGCACCGCATCGACGATCTCATGGACGCGGGGGTCCCCTTCGCGAACATGGAGACCGGCCGGCCGCTGGCCGACGTGCGCGAGCGCCTCACCCACGCCAACGTCTACACGGGCGCCGAGGGGATCGTGGAAGCACTGGAGGCCGGCGCGGACGTGGTGATCTGCGGTCGCGTCACTGACGTGGCGCTCTACATCGGCCCGTTGGTGCACGAGCTCGGCTGGGCTCCCGATGACTGGCACCGCATCGGCATCGCCGCTGCAGCGGCGCATGCCGCCGAGTGCGGCGGCCAGGCGACCGGTGGACTGCTCGACGGGGGCTGGCGCGACATCGAGGGGATGGAGGCGATGGGCTACCCGATCGCCGAGGTCTCCGAGGACGGCAGCGTCGTGATCACCAAGCCCGACGGCACCGGCGGCGCGGTCACCGTCGCCACCGTCAGCGAGCAGATGGTCTACGAGATCCACGACCCCGGCACCTACCTGACGGCCGACGTGACTGGAGACTTCACGCAGATCACGCTGACCGAGGTCGGCGAGGACCGCGTCGAGCTGGGCGGCGTCACCGGCCGAGAGGCGCCCGAGATGCTGAAGGTCAACATCGGCTACCGCGCGGGCTTCGTCGGCGAGGTCCAGTTCACCTACACCTGGCCGGATGCCTACGACAAGGCGCAGCGTGGGCTCGAGTTCCTGCGCGAGCGCCTCAAGCGTGCCGACTTCCAGTTCGACGACGACAGGGTCGAGTACATCGGCATCAACTCGATGTTCGGTGACCGGATCCCCGAGCCGGTCGACGCCGACCTGGACGAGATCGTCGTCCGGTACGCCGCACGCTGCCAGTCGGCGTCCGAGGCGGCCAAGATCTTCACGCAGAGCGTCCCGCTCTACAACAACGGGCCCGCCGGCGTCGCCGGGATCGGGACCCGCCCGCCGCTGAAAGAGCTCTACGCGCTGTGGCCCTGCCTCATCCCGCGCGAGCTGATCACCCAGGAGGTCGAGCTGATGGAGGTCGCTGGTGAGTGAGCAGAAGGTCCACGACCTGGCCCACGGTCGTTCGGGCGACAAGGGCGACGTGTGCAACGTCGGTCTCGTCGCCTGGGACGACGAGGGCTTCGACAGGCTGCGGCGCCACCTCACCGAGGAGCGCGTGAAGGAGCACTTCGGCTCCCTCGTGCAGGGCGAGGTCAGGCGCTACGAGATGCCCCACATCCGGGCGCTGAACTTCGTCATGCAGGGCGCGCTCGACGGTGGCGGCACGCGGTCGCTGCGCTCGGACCACCTGGGCAAGACGATGTACGCCTGGCTGCTCCGCATGCCGGTGCCCGCGGACGACTGACGTGGCCGGCGAGGAGGCCGCGCGCCCGGTCGAGACGAACGTCGAGGGTGTGATCGGTTGGGTGCGACTCACCCAGGCCGACCGCCGCAACCCCCTCGACCGCGAGACCGCCGACGCACTCCTGGCGGCCTTCGAGCAACACTTCGCCGACGACCGCGTCCGCATGCTCGCCGTGATCGGCGAGGGTGAGGCGTTCTGCGCGGGCGGCGACCTCCGGCAGATGGGGGCATTTAGCTTACTGCCGCCGCGCGAGGCTTTCGAGTGGCCAGCGTCCATCGTCGATCTGCACCGCCGGATGCTCCGGGCGGAGAAGCCCGTGGTCGCCGCCGTCAACGGGCCCGCCTTCGCCGGTGGCATGGGCCTGGCCGGGATGTGCGACGTGCTGATCGCCCAGCGTTCGGCGACTTTCGCGATGCCCGAGGTCCGTGTCGGCATCTTTCCCATGATCATCGTCGCGCACCTCTGCCGGGCTCTGCCCCGCAAGGTCCTCCTCGACCTGATGATGACCGGTCGCCCCCTTTCCGCGGAGGCGGCGGAGAGGGTGGGCTTTGTCAACAAGGTCGTCGACGACCGGGAGGACCTCGTCGAGGCTGTCCGGACCTATGCCGGGTGGTTCGAGAACGCGGCCCCCGGGGCAATTGCGCTCGGTCGCCGTACCTTCGGTCTCCTCTCCGAGCTGACCGCGGACCAGGCGCTCGACGCGGCGCAGTTCCTCGTCCTGCCGTTCCACCTCGGCGAGGACCTGCAAGAGGGGGCCGATGCCTTTCTCGGGCGACGCTCGCCCAGCTGGGTCCCGCAGAGCGACGGATGAGCGGTGGGTGGCGCGGTGACCGCTCGGCGACACCGGACTTCCCGGACAAGGCCGCGCTCCGCGTCGTCCGTGCCGTCGTCCGGCTGATCGGCGCCGAGGGGCTGCGGCCGGGGCACTCGCTCCCGACCGAGCAGGAGCTGCGCGACCAGCACGGCGTCGCGCGGGCAACGGTACGGGAGGCGATGCGCATCCTTGAGTCGCAGGGTGTGGTCGAGCTGCGGCGGGGCCGCAACGGGGGACCGGTGGTCAGCCTCCCTGATGAGCAGGGCTTCGGGGGCCAGATACAACTTCTGCTCCAAGGGCGCGGAGCCACGCTCGCGGACATCGCTGCCGCCCGGGTCGCGATCGAGCCGGTCCTCGCCTGTCGTGCGGCCTCGCGGGTGACCGCACCGGAGGTCGCGGCGCTCGAGGCGAATGTCGACGAGCTGCGCCTGGGCGTGAGCGACCCGCAGGCGGTGATGTGGAGTGCGCGCAACTTCCACGACCTCCTCGGCCGTGCGAGCGGCAATCTCCTGCTCGCCTCCATCGGCCGCACGTTCGACGGGCTCACCGGCGCCAGCGGTCTGGGCATCTCGTACTCCCGCGACGCCGCTGGCCAGCTGCTCCTCGACCACGAGCTCATCCTCGAAGCCGTCCGTCGCGGCGACGGGCCGGCTGCGCGCGCCCGCATGGCTGCGCACCTGGACTCGTACCGCGTCTACACGGAGTCGAACTACGGCGCAGTCAAGATCGCGTCGACGGGCTGGGACTGCTCGGGCGGCGGCGTGAGGTGGGCGATGTAGCGCTCGGCGTCGAGGGCCGCGGCGCAGCCGGTGCCGGCTGCGGTGATCGCCTGGCGGTAGTGGTGGTCGACGAGGTCGCCGGCCGCGAACACGCCGGGGAGGTTGGTCCGGGTGGAGGGCTGGTGGACGAGGACGTAGCCGTCGTCGTCGAGGTCGACCTGGCCGGTCAGGAGCTCGGAGCGGGGGTCGTGGCCGATGGCGATGAACAGGCCGGTGACCTCGAGGTCGCGCTCCTGGCCGTTGGTGGTGTCGCGCAGGGTGATGGACTCGAGCTTGTCGGCGCCGTTGATCGCGGCGACCTCGGAGTTCCACACGATCTCGAGCTTGGGGTCGGCGAACGCCCGCTCCTGCATGATCTTGGAGGCGCGCAGCTCGCCGCGACGGTGGATCAGGTAGACCTTCGAGGCGAAGCGGGTCAGGAAGGTGGCCTCCTCGACCGCGGAGTCGCCGCCGCCCACGACGGCGATGGCCTGCTCGCGGAAGAAGAAGCCGTCGCAGGTGGCGCACCAGGAGACGCCGCGGCCGGAGAGCTCCTCCTCGCGGGGGAGGCCGAGCTTGCGGTAGCCCGAGCCGGTCGCGAGGACCACCGAGCGCGCGGTGTAGGTGTCGGTGGCGGTCTTCACGACCTTGACGTCGCCGGTGAGGTCGACCTCGACCACGTCGTCGGCGACCAGCTCGGCGCCGAAGCGCTCGGCCTGGGCGCGCATCTCGTCCATCAGCGCCGGGCCCATGATGTCGTCGCGGAAGCCGGGGAAGTTCTCCACCTCGGTGGTGTTCATCAGGGCACCGCCGGCGGTGACCGAACCCTCGAAGACCAGCGGCTCGAGGGCGGCACGCGCGGCGTAGACCGCGGCCGTGTAGCCCGCCGGGCCCGATCCGATGACGATCACGTTGCGGACGTCGGTCATGGGGTACGGGGCTCCTCGAGATCAGATGAGCTGGGCGGGGGGCACGCTCCACGGAGCCAGCGAACCGGTGGTCAGGTACTCGTCGGGGAGGTCGTCGACCAGGTCGAGCGCGGCTATGGTCCGGCCGAAACCGATGAAGACCGCGACACGGAAGCACAGCTCCACGACCTCCTGCTCGGTGAAGTGGAGGTGCAGCTCGTCGAGCAGTGCGTCGTCGACCGAGAGGTGGTCGGTCGCCATGCGGTCGGCATAGGACAGGGCCGCGCGTTCGGCGCGGGTGATGTTGGGTGCCTCATAGGGCTGTTCCAGCGAGCAGACGGTCTCCTGGTCCAGGCCACCCTCGGCGCCGTCCACGCAGTAGCGCAGCGACATGCAGCTTCGGCACTGGTTGTGGAAGGCGATGCGGAGTCGGACGAGCTCGACGACACGGCCATCCACGGTCGTCGATGCCTCGAGCGCTCGGGCGAATTCGCGATAGGCCGCCGCCATCAGCGGCGCTTGGGCGTAGACCCGCTGCCGCACCGGGGCGTCCGGACCGAAGATGGCGGCGGCCTGCTCATGTGACACCGGCCGGACCCGGCTCATCGACCGACCTCCTGGGTCAGGGCGATGACGGCGGTCCCGGTGATGTGCGGCGTGCCGTCCTGCCGCTCGACGACGAGCTCGAGGTCGATCAGGTGCTGTCCGTCGTCCTCCCGCTTGCCCACGACAAGGGTGCGGTAGGTGAGCACGTCGCCGGGCCAGGCCTGGTTGCGGAACCGTAGGTCGAGCTCCCGTACCGACGTCAGCCCCCAGGTCTCGGCGAGGTGGGTCCCGAGCACGCCAGCCTGTCGCATGCCGACGGCGAAGGGGCCGGAGAAGCCGGCCGCGGTGGCGAAGTCCGGGTCATGATGGATGGGATTCATGTCGCCCGAGGCCGCTTGGTAGCGAACGAAGTCGTTGATGGTCAGCGGCCCGTCGGCGAGCGGCTCGAGCTGCTGTCCCACCTCGACCAGGTTCCAGTCGATATTGGCTGCGGTCGTCATCGGCCCTCCGGGGCGTTCTGCGTCATGACAGTGGTGGTCACGGCCGTTGCCACGAGGCGACCGGACGGGTCGTGGAAATCCGTGGTGAGCTCGGTGAACTCCAGCAGGCCGCCCTTGCGGCCATTGCGCGTGTACTGGTCCGACACGCGCTGGCGCCCGGTGAGCTCGTCGCCGGGCGCGGGTGGCGGACCGTGAAAGACGTAGCGCTGCCCGGCGTGCAGGAGCCGTGCAGGATCGCCCGGGGGCGCGGCTCGATGCTCGCCACGTTGCCAGAGGCGAGCAACCGCCAGGAACGTCGGCGGCACGACCCGCGGCTCCTCCTCCCACCGCGCCACGTCACCCAAGGTGCCGGCCACGAACTCGCGGACCTTCCCCAGCTCGATCGGCATCGCGAACGGCTCCGCGGCAGTCATCGACGTATCCCGGAGCGGGCTTCTGCCAGGAGCTCCCACGTCGTGTCGGCCGCGAGCCGCGCCCCCTCGAGAGGGGGCAGTGCCCGCTGCTCGTCGGAGAGGATCTCGACCGACCACGGTGCATCGACTCCATGCTGGTCGAGGAGCTGGACGAAACCCACCAGGTCGAGGTCGCCGTGACCCGCGGGCAGTCGCCGGTGTCGAGTGTCGTCGTAGAGCGAGCCGATCGGCTCGGCCAGGGCGTCGTCGATCTGGACGGCCATGATCCGGTCAGCGGGGATGCTGCGGATCATGTCGTCGTCGCTGGCGCCGCGGAAGTGGTGCCACGAGTCGACCAGCACACCCGCGTTCGGCGCCCCTGACTCCGAAACCAGGCGCCACGCCGTGGCGGCGTCCGGCACCGGTCCCCAGGGGAGGAACTCGATCGCCACTCCGAGCCCGTGGGTGGCGGCTCGGTCGCAGATGCCCCCGAAGCGGGAGACCGCCTCGTCCCACTCGCACGCGAGGGTCGTGTTGCTCACCATCATGTAGTCGGCCCCGAGGGCGTCCGCGATGGCGTAGCAACCCTGTTCGATCTCGCTGCCGCGGGCGCGCTCGTCCTCGTGGCCGGCCCAGCCGTGCACGGACTGGAGCTCGACAACGCTGAGACCCGCATCGTCGAGAAGCGACCTCATGTCGGCATCGGACCATCCGTTGTCGCGGGCGATCGTGTAGTCCTCAGGCCTGAGGCCTAGTCCGGAGAATCCGGCCGCAGAGGCTGCATCGATGCGCTCAGCCAGGTCGTAGGTGCCGAGAGTCCCAGCTGCGAGCACCAAGGGTTGTCGATCGCCGCTCCGGGAGCTGACCGTCATAGAGCCCACGCTGCCGTCCTCCTGCTCGTCGTCACGCTGCGCTAGTAAATCATAGTAATCGTGACTATGGTACATATCACTTGCAGAAAGGGCGCGTTGATGGAGCACTCCCGATCCACCGGACGCATGGGCGGCAGGCATGCCGTCGTCACGGGTGCGGCACGCGGCATCGGCCGAGCGCTGGCGCTCGGACTCGCAGCCGAGGGCGCCCTGGTCGAGTGCCTGGACGTCGATGAGGCCGGGGCGGCCGGGACCGCAGAACTGATCCGGGCTGCTTCGGAGTGCGCCGGGAGCGGATACGGCGTCGATCTAGCAGAGCCGGGACAGGTGGAGAGGGTCCTCGCTGCGATCACGGACGAGCGCGGGCCGGTGGATGTGCTCGTCACGGCGGCAGGCGGCGCAGCGGGCGATCGGACGGCCTTCCTGGACCTCACCCTGCCGCGGTGGGAGGAGATGCAGAGGCGCAACGTGACCACGACGTTCGTCACGTGCTCGACCTTCGCGCGCCACTTCGCCGGTCAGGGCGCTGGCAGCATCGTCGCCATCTCGTCCATGTCGGCCGAGCTCGGCACCGCGAACCTGTCGCACTACAGCGCGGCCAAGGGAGCAGTCCGACAGCTGGTGCGCTCGATGGCAGTCGAGCTGGCGCCGCACGGTGTTCGCGTCAACGCGGTGGCGCCCGGCGCGACGAGGACCCCCGGCAACGCTGAGGTGCTCGCGTCGCTGCCCGCCGACCACCCCCTCATCTCCCGGACGCCACTGGGGCGTTACGCCGAGGCCGAGGAGCTTGTCGGTGCCGTCGTCTACCTGGCTTCGGACGAGGCCTCCTTCACCACCGGAACAACCATCGCCGTCGACGGTGGCTACACCGTGGCCTGATGTCCCACACACACAAGGAGAGAACCGTGCAGTTCGCCATCGAGCGTGTCGATGTCCCGTACGTCGCGGGCTTGCAGCAGCTCACCGACTATGCCGAGATCAACGAGGTGCTGAGGTCACGCAGCTTCGTGCAGGGGGCGTTCGACATGAGCGCCCCCCACTTCCTGACCAACAGCCTGCTCATCCTCGATGGGCCCGAGCACCTCGAGCGGCGGCGGATGGAGGCCCACCTCTTCAGCAAGACGGCGCTCGCGGCCTATAAGGCCGACCACCTCGAGCCCATGGTCGACGCGGCCATCGCCGACCTGCGGCTCGAGGCCGGGGCCGGCGTCGTGCGCGTAGACCTGGTCCCTCTCTTGCGCCAGATGCTGTGCCGCATGGTGGCGAAGATCGCGGGCCTCGACGACGTCGAGCTCGGGGAGCCCGCGAACCGCCTCGCGAGCTACGTCGACAAGTTCGGGGCCGGCATGACGGTGGAATGGGCCACCGCTGACCAGGACCGGATCATCGACGAAGGGCTGGCCGCCCGAGCGGAGTTCGAACGTGATCTGTTCCGGAAGCCGGCCGCGCGTCGCCGCGCGCTCGTGGAGGACTTCCGTGCGGGAGGCATCGCCCGCGAGGAGCTGCCGAAGGACCTGATCACGCTGCTGTACCTGCACTGGCAGGAGGACTGGGATGACGAGCTGCCCCTGCGGGAGACCACGGCGCTGCTCGTCGGCTCCATGCAGACCACGTCGCAGGCGACGCAGCTCTTCGTCCTCAACCTCTTCTCCTGGTTCGCCGACCACCCCGAGGACCGGGCGCGGGCCGAGCAAGACCCCGAGTTCCTCCGTCGAGCGTTGTACGAGTCGCTCCGCCTGTTCGTCGCATCACCCGTTCGAATCCGTCGCGCGACCGAGGACGTGGTCCTGGCCAGCGGTCGGCAGATCGCGGAGGGTGAGCGCGTCGGCCTGCTCTACCGAGCGGCGAACGTCGACCGGTCGCTCTTCGGCGACGACGCCTTGTCGTTCAATCCACACCGGGAGGTGGAGGGTGCGAGCCCCTGGGGCCTGGCCTTCGGCGGAGGGATGCACGCGTGTCTCGGGCGACCGCTCGTGACCGGAATTGCCAGCGGGGAAGACGTCACCGACGGAACGATGCTCATCATCATCCGGCGGCTGCTCGCGGCCGGCATGGAGCTCGATCCGCATCACCCCCCGATCCCGGACGACTCGACGTTCTACGACGCCTACGCGTCGTTGCCCGTCGTGCTCCGGAGCCTCTGATGTCGCCGCGGGCGGAGGTCGACGCCGGTCGGTGCGAGGCGATGGGCTTCTGCGTGCAGGTCGCGCCGACGGTCTTCGCGCTCGAAGGCGCACGGCCCCCGGCGCGCGTCGTCGCCACTGATCTCTCCGACGAGCAGCTCGAGCACGTGGCCGAGGCGGAGGACATGTGTCCCGCGCAGGCGATCCTGCTGCGTTCCTGACCATCGAGCCGGGCGATCGGTCCATTGTGCCCCAACACATGCTTGCCAATGATGATCATCATCACTATGTTGCATAGGTCACATCTCGGACCGTCGCTGGAAGGAAGTTCTGATGAAGTTGTCTGTCACGGTTGCAGCGCACCGACGCCGCGTCGCCGCGGTCACCGCCACCATGGCGCTCGGTGCGGCCCTACTCGCGGGCTGCGCCGACTCCGGCGCGACGGCCGACGGTGGTGAGGAGGGGAGCGACTCGCTCTTCATCGCCACGGGCGGTGCCTCCGCCAACCAGCTGGTGCCCTACCTCGCTGAGGTCCTCGGATACGCCGAAGAGGAGGGACTCGACCTCAAGGTCCAGTCCTTGGAAGCGAACGTGGTGAGTGCGGTCGTGGCCGGGCGAGCGGACATGGCCGAGTTCGGCTCAGGCTCCGCGCTGGCCCCCGTCAGCGAAGGGAAGGACACAGCGCTCGTCTTCGGCGTGCAGGCCGGGTGGGCGACCGGGTTCGTGGCCGCTGGCGACGGCATCGACGACCTGTCGCAGTGCGAGCGCGTGTCGACCCACCCGCGTGGCTCGAGCGCCTACTCGTCGGCCGCGTCCTACAAGAAGGCGACCGGCGCCGACTACGAGATCGTGGAGTTCACGACGCCCACCGATGTCGTGGCATCCGTGTTGTCGGGCCAGTCGGACTGTGCCAGCAGCAGCCTCGGCATCCTCACTCCGGGTCTCTCGGAGGGTCTCCACCTCATCGTCGACGCCCGAGATGAGGCCCAGATCCCGCCCGACAGTGTGCAGGGAACGACCGGTGTCGGCCTCTGGGGCATGAAGGACGGTCTCGAGGAGAAGAAGGATGCGACGGTCAAGCTGATGCGGGCACTGGCCAAGGTCCAGGACTACCTCGAGACGGCCACGCCCGAGGAGGTGGCCACCGAGCTGGTCAAGCACTCGGATTTCGCCGCCAACGAAGTCGACGCGCTCGCCGCCAACGTAGAGGCGGAGGTGCCGTTCTTCTTCCCCAACGATGGTCGCATCCTCGACGAGGACTGGGAGAAGACGCTCGTCTACTACCAGATCGGCAACCCGGCCATCGAGCCCGGCGACGAGCTGTGGTCCTACGACAGTCGAGTCGACATGTCGTACTTCGACGAGGCCGCTCAGTCCTGACCGCTCCACGATCCGGAGATGACATGCTCGAGTCCGCAGCACTGCAGGAGTCAGTGAACGTGGGCGCCGCGCCCGCGCTGGTGTCCATGCACGGGGTCCGGTTCGCCTACGAGGCGACGACTCCCATCATCGACGGCCTCACCGCGGATGTCCCAGTGGGCTCCATCGTGGGCGTCGTGGGGCCGAGCGGGTGCGGCAAGTCCACGCTCCTGTCCCTGATCTCCGGGCTGGAGGAGCCCGGGGAGGGCACCCTCACCTGGGAACCGGATCGGGGTTCTCCGCCGCGCCATCCGCTGACGATGATGTTCCAGAAGGACACGCTGCTGCCGTGGCTCACGGTCCAGGACAACATCGGCCTCCACTTCCGGTATCGGCGGGGCAGCCGCGCCGACAGGGCGGAGCGGAAGGAGCGGGTCCAGCACCTCATCGAGCTCGCCGGGCTGCAGGGGTGGGAGCGCAAGTATCCATACCAGCTGTCCGGCGGGATGAGGCGTCGGGCAGCCTTCCTCACCGCGGTCGCACCCAATCCGCGCATGCTGTTGCTCGACGAGCCGTTCTCGGCGCTCGATGAGCCGACCAGGATCGGGATCCACCAAGACATCTTCCGGATCGTGAAGGAGTCGGGGGTGACGGTCGTGCTCATCACCCACGACCTCGGCGAGGCGATCTCGCTCTCGGACAAGGTGCTGGTGCTGAGCGCCAGGCCGACGACGATCGTGGCGGAGTACGACATTCCGTTCGGACGTGAACGCAACATGATGGAGCTGCGCGAGCACAGCGACTTCCTCGAGCTCTACGGCACCACGTGGGAGCGGCTCTCGGAACAGATTCGTCGCGGCGCCGGCGGGAGGTCGGTCCGATGAGCGTCGCGACTGACGCTCGGCCGGTCGTCGGCGTCGTCGAGCCGACGCGTTCGAGGCGACGTCGCAACCGCAGGTTGGTCATCAACCTGATGAGGCTGCTCGTCGTCGCAGTGCTACTGGCGGCGTGGGAGTTCCTGCCCAAGATCGAGGCGCTGCAAGAGACGAGCAAGGTCTTCGACCCGTTCTTCGTCAGCTCGCCGTCGCGAGTCTTCGAGCAGATGCAGGCCATGTTCACCGGCTCTGACGGCACGTTCCAGATCTGGGACTACGCCTGGCCGACGATCTGGGCATCCCTGGTCGGCACCGTGATCGGCATGGCCCTCGGGGCACTGTGTGCCCTGGTGCTCAGCAACTTCGAGATGCTGAGCGACATCTTCCGACCGTTCCTGATCGCGGCGAACGCCACGCCGCGCGTCGCCTTGATCCCCATCGTCGTCATCCTCGTCGGACCATCGGCGACGGCGACGATCACGATCTCCGTGCTCGTGGTCTTCTTCGTGGCCTTCTTCAACGCCTACGAAGGCGGTCGAAGCGTGAAGCCCGAGCTGGTGCAGAACGCCCGTCTCCTCGGCGCGAGCCAGCTCCAGATCGTGCGCACGATCCGCTTCCCCTACGTGCTTGCGTGGACCCTGGCGAGCCTGCCGCTCGCGGTGACCTTCGCGGTGATCACGGTCGTGACGGCCGAGATCCTCACCGGCGTCCAGGGAATGGGCAAGCTGCTCTCGACGGCCTCGACGACGGCCAATGCCACGCTCACCTACGCCGTGGTCATCGTGCTGTCCGTCCTCGGTGTGGTCATCGTGGTGGCGGCCGATCTCATCCGGGCGCGCCTTCTCCACTGGTGGGCGAAGTGACGAACGCGCGGGTGGTCGTGCTCGGCACCGGGGCGGCGGGGCTCGTCGCCGCGCTGTCGGCGTACGACGAGGGTGCGGAGGTGATCGTCCTCGAGAAGAGCGCGAAGGTCGGCGGCACGACCGCACTGTCCGGGGGCGTGATGTGGTTGCCGGACAACTCCTTGGCTCGTGCCGGGGGTGTCGACGACTCGCGCGACGACGCGCTCTCGTACCTGAGGTCCCTCTCCAACGGCATGATCCTGCCCGAGATCGCCGAGGCCTTCGTCGATCACGTCGACGAGACCCTCGACTGGATCGCAGCCCACACGCCTCTCGACGTCCACCTGGTCGACGGCTATCCGGACTATCACCCGGAGCACCCCGGAGGGAAGCCCGGGGGTGGTCGCTCGTGCGAGCCTGAGCTGTTCTCGCTCGAGCGGGTCGGTCCGTGGAGCGAGCGCATCGCGGGGCCCCCGCGCCGGCTGCGCAACCGCGAGAGCCCGCTCGGCGGCGGAACCGGTGTGCTTGAGCCCGATGTGCAACGAGAGCGGGAGGAACGCTCGATCGAGGGCGGAGGTCGGGCGCTCGTGGCAGGCCTGCTGACCGCCTGTCTGGAACGCGGCATCGAGCCGCGGACCGAAGCCCGCGCGATCCGTCTCGTCGTCGACCACGGCACGGTGTGCGGCGTCGAGGTGGACAGCCCGCTCGGACGGGAGGTCGTCCGGGCGGATGCAGTCGTCATCGCGACCGGTGGTTTCGAGCACGACCCGGACCTGACGCGTGACTTCCTGCGCGGACCGATGTCCATGCCGCCCGGCGTGCCGAGCAACACGGGGGACGGCCTGCGGATGGCGATGCGGGTGGGCGCGGCGCTCGGCAACATGCGCGAGGCGTGGTGGGTACCGGTGGTGCGGCTGCCCGGTGAGCGCGTTGACGGAGGCAACAACGTTGCGCTCTTGCTGAGGGAGCGGACGCTGCCACGCAGCGTCATGGTGAACACGGCCGGGCGGCGCTTCACGAACGAGGCCGTCAACTACAACGCCCTCGGCAGCGCCCTGCACGAGTTGCATCCGGTGTCGCTCGACTACGCGAACCAGCCCTGCTGGCTGGTGTTCGACGACGAGTTCGTGAGGCGGTACGGCGGGTTCGGGTCGGGTCCGGGCTCGATCCCCGACTGGATTGCTCGTGCCGACTCGCTGGCCGGGCTGGCCGACGTTGTCGGTCTGCCGTCCGAGGCGCTCGCGTCGACCGTCGCGCGATGGAACGACCTCGTCGCGGAGGGTCGTGACCTCGACTTCGGCCGCGGCGAGAGCGCCTACGACTGGTGGTGCGGCGACCGCGCAGTGCCGCCCGGTCGTGACTCGACCCTCGGGCCGATCGAGCACGGACCGTTCTACGCGGTCGAGGTCATCAGCTCGTGCCTCGGGACCAAGGGCGGGCCCCGCACCACGGTCGCCGGCCAGGTGGTCGACGTCGACGGTGACCCTATCCCGGGGCTCTACGCCGCAGGCAATGCCATGGCCGGACCCACCGGCATGGTGTACGGCGGCGCCGGAGGCACGCTCGGCCCCGCGGTGGTCTTCGGCCGCCTCGCGGGCCGGGCTGCCGCGATGACGAAGGAGCACGTGCATGTCAGTGTCTGACCCGACCAGGCCCCGTACGGCGGTCATCGGCGGAGGACCGGCGGGCCTGCGGCTCGCGGTCCTGCTCGCACCGCAGCGGGACGTCACCGTCTACGACCGCTTCGCGCCCGGCGGCGAGCTGCTGTCGCTCGGTCTGGTCACCGGCCCCGACGGCGCGGACGTCGCCGGTCCCGACCTCGGCACCGACCTCCTCGAGATGGCCATGGGCCTCGGCGTGGCGGTCGAGTTCGACGAGGTGACGGCGCTGGTGCCGACCGATCGCGGCTGGACGGTGACGGGCGAGGCCGGTGACCTCGAGGCGGCCGAGGTGGTGCTGGCGACCGGTGGCGAGCACGGTGCCGCGCCCTTCGACGGCGCCGCCGACCAGCTCGGCCGCGGCGTGTCCTACTGCGCAGGCTGCGACGGCCCGATGTTCGGCGGCCGCACGGTGGCGGTGGTCGGCGGCGGCCCGTACGCCGCGTCCGACGCGCGCACCCTGTCGGCGTACGCGAGCACGGTCCACTTGCTCGGACCGGAGCAGGCGCCCGCTCTGGAGCTGCTGACCGAGGACGATGCCGTCGCCGGTCTCCGGATCACCGCGCCGGACGGCGCCGTGCGGGACGTGCCGGTGGACGGCGTGTTCGTCAGCGCCGAGACGCGGCCGCGCTCCGAGCTGGTCGCTGGCCTGGTCGACCTCGCTCCCGACGGCGGTGTCGTCGTCGACGACCGGCTGATGACCAGCCGCGGCGGACTGTTCGCCATCGGCGACGTCCGGGCAGGTCGCGCCGACGGAGTCGCGGGCGCGTTCCGCGACGCCGAGGCCGTTGCCGATCTCCTGACCTCCAGCTCCTGACCTCCTGCCCCTAGCCCTACTCCCACCTCCGACCCCAGCTCCGCCCCGGCGGATTGACACCTCACGAAGGAAGATGTTCATGACGATGCTCGATGTCACCCACGACGTGGTCTCGCCGCTCGGTCGCCTCACGGCCGAGACGCTCGACGAGAACGCCGGTCTCGAGAACCTCAACGGGCGCAAGGTCGCGCTCGTGTGGGACCTGCTCTTCAGCGGCGACAAGATGATGGAGGAGATCCAGGCCTACCTGACGTCGAGGTACCCGGGCGTCGAGTTCATCGGACACGAGAACTTCGAGAACATCCACGGCGCCGACGAGCGTCGGGTCGTCAAGGAGCTGCCGGACCGGCTCCGCGAGCTCGGCGCCGACGCCGCGATCATCGGGGTTGGCGCGTGCGGCAGCTGCACGCCCGCCGTGCTGCGCGCCTGCGTGGTCTCCGAGCGGGTCGGCATCCCGGCCGTCGGCCTGATCTCCGAGGGCTTCGGTCGTCAGGCGGTGGCGGTCGCCCGCGCCCAGGGCCTGGCACAGCCCCGCGTCGCCCACTACCCCGGCGTCCCGACCTCCGACGACGAGCAGACCCTGCGCGCCAAGTCGCGCGAGGTCATCAGCCCGCTGGTCGAGGCTCAGCTGATCGGCGCCGGCATCATCAGCGATCAGCACGACGCCGCCCTCCCGGAGGAGTTCGCCGCGGGGTCGCCGGTCTTCAGCGGGTCGCTCGCCGAGGTCCAGGAGCACTTCCACGACAAGGGCTGGACGGACGGCCTGCCGGTCATCCCGCCGACCCGGGAGCTGTGCGAGCAGATGCTGGAGCACACGCCGCTGCCGGCCGACCACGTGGTCGGCGTCCTCCTGCCCGAGGGTCGCGAGGTCACGGTGTGGAGCGTCGCCGTGAACGGCGTGATGGCCGGGTGTCGCCCCGAGTACATGCCGCTGCTCATCGCTGCCGTCGCCGCGGTCGCTGATCCCTTCTTCCGGCTTGAGGACGCCGGTGCGACGCCGGGTTGGGAGCCGCAGGTCATCGTCAGCGGACCTAAGGTCCGCGAGCTCGGTCTCAACGACGGCCAGGGCGCCCTGAAGATGGGCAACCGGGCGAACTCGACCATCGGCCGTTTCATGAAGCTGTGCTTCATCAACCTCGCCGGCCTGCGGATCCCCCCGGCTGGCGCGACCGACAAGGGCTGCATCGGCGCCGGCTTCAACGTGGCGCTTGCTGAGAACGACGAGGCTACGCACGCGATCGGGTGGAAGACGATGCGCGAGGAGATGGGCTACGGCGTGGACGAGACCGTGGTCGCGGTGCAGAGCATGATGGGTTCGACGTTGCCGATCTACTCCGGCGGCCACACCCCGGAGAACCACCTCCAGCTCATCGGCGAGCACATCGCCGGCACCACCGGGCACTGGTCCTACCTCGGCGTGATGTTCCACGAGTGGTGGCCGCTGCTCGTCATGAGCCCCGCCATCGCCGAGGTGCTCGCGGCGAACGGCCTGAGCAAGGACGACGTGCGGCGCGAGCTCGCCGAGCGCTCGAAGGTCAGCGCGCGCCTGTGGGAGGAGTACCCCTGGCAGGTCGGCACCGACGGCTTCAAGCTCGACGAGATGGTCGCCGACGGCACCGCGCCTGCGGCGTACGGCGAGTCCACCGATCGGGACCGGATGGTGCCCACGCTCAGCTACCCGGACCAGGTCGGAATCGTCCTTGCGGGCGACCCGCAGCGGAACCAGTCGCGGTTCCTGGTCAACAACCACGAGCACGGACCCCGTGTGGCGGTCGCGGCACAGTTCCTGGACTGACCGGCTCGACCGGGCGCCGAGCACCGACCTCAAGGTCGGTCTCGGCCCCGACGGGTCGCGCCGGGCGCGCTGGGCACCCTGTCGAGGCCTGAAGGCAGCCGGGGCACGAAGCAGAGCGCGAGCAGGCAGAGTGCCATGAGGGCGGCGAGCCCCGGTACGAAGCTACCGGTGAGCTGCCGCAGCGCGCCCAGCGCGGCCGGCCCGCCTGCGCCGCCGACGAAGGCGACAAGGTAGGCGAGGCCGCCCAGCTGTGCCGACGCCAGGGGAGTGGGCGCGGCGTCGCCGATGAGCACCATCCCGAGGGAGGTCGCTCCGCCGACGCCGAGTCCGATCAGCACGACGGCGGGGACGGCGAGGGTGCGGTCGGGCGCGGCCAGCGCGACGAGCCCGACCAGGATCGCCGCCAGGCAGCCGGCCTGAACCGGCCGGCGGTCGGTCACGACCTGGCAGAGGGCCGGGATCCCGATCAGCGCGAAGAGCTGCACGCCCTGGAAGACGAAGAGGAGGGCGGCCGCGGCGGCGGGCGACCCGCCGCGCTCCTGGTAGAGCGGGTCCATCCACGCCAGCCCGGCGAGGCCGACCGTCATCGGTGTGGCGACCATCAAGGTGACCAGCCAGGCTGTGCCGGAGCGCCACGGCAGCCCGGCCGCCGGCCGGGCTGCGACCCGTTGCTCGGCGACGCCCAGGCGATTGGCCGGGTCGCCCGCGAACAGCCACCACGCGAGCAGGGTGACGCCGCTGAGGATGCCCCAGGACGCGAGCGAGCGCTGCCAGGATCCGAGCTCGGTCGCGAGCGGGCGGGACACGACCGCGGCGACCCCGACGCCGAGTGCCATGCAGGAGGAGTACATCCCGGTCACCACCCCGCCGTGGCGCGGC
The DNA here is from genome assembly GCF_003047295.1 of Nocardioides sediminis. Classification (GTDB taxonomy): domain Bacteria; phylum Actinomycetota; class Actinomycetes; order Propionibacteriales; family Nocardioidaceae; genus Nocardioides; species Nocardioides sediminis. Next base: position 24,850 of record NZ_PZYZ01000013.1, on the reverse strand, counting down.
ACGGCGCGGGCGACGATGCCCGGGATCAGTGACGAGGCGCTGCCCATCGCGGCGCCGGTGATTGCCACCGCAACGAACAGGACCGGGAGCGTCCCCGCACCGAGTCGCAGCAACGCCCCGGCGGTGAGGGCGAAGAGCATCAGGGTCATTGCTCGGTCCACCCCGAACCGGGCGCTCATCCGGGGCCCGAGCGGCGCGGCCAGTCCCATGGCGACGATGCACGTCGAGCTGACGAGGCCAAAACCGGCCTTGCTCAGGCCGAGGTCGGACTCCATCTGCGACATCAGCGCGGGGACGGTGCCCAGGTGTAGCCGCAGATTCAGTCCGATGGCGAGCACCAGGCCGGCCAGCACGAGCTGGTCACGTCGCCGCAGCGCGTCGCGGACTGGGAGGTCCGGGGTCGACTGGCACGGCAAGGGCGCGGTCATGCGCTCGTCACGGGCACCTGCGCGCTATCGACGAGCAACGACCGGAAGCGCATCTGCTCGGCCGTGAGGTCGAGCAGGACGACGCCGACCAGACGACCGTCGCGGTGGTAGCCCAGGGCCACGCTGCCCGCCAGGTCGCCGTCGAGGACGCGGACGTCGGCCAGGCCGGCCGAGGGTACGCCGAAGGACTGGATCTTCAGGTCCGCCTGGTCGGACCAGAAGCTCGGGACGGGTGCGTACGCCGCGCCGACCTCGGTGCCGGTGAGCGTGGCGAGGAGGCTGCGGGCGGCGTGGCCGGCGGTGTCGACCGCCGTCGACCAGTGCTCGATGCGCCGTGCCTCGCCTCCGAGGAGCCACTGGGGGACGCGCGCGACGTCGCCGACCGCCACCACCTCGGGCACCGGCATGCCGTCTGCGACCGGGTGGAGGTCGGCATCGCAGAGGATGCCGTCGGACAGGTCGAGCCCGTGGCCCTCGAGGAGGCCGACACGCGGCACCGACCCCACCGCCTCGACGACGACGTCGGCGCCCAGGATCGTGCCGTCGTCGAGCGTGACCGCGGAGCCGCCCGCGCTCTCCTCGATGCCCGCCACCACCCGGCCGAGCCGGAAGCGGATCCCGGCCGCGCGGTGGCGCCGACCCACCTCGGTGCCGGCGAGCGGACCGAGCTGGAGCTCGAGGGGAGAGGACATCGGGTCGACGACGGTGACCTCGCACCCGAGCAGCCGGGCGGTGCAGGCGACCTCGCACCCGATGAAGCCGGCACCGACGACGACAACGCGCGAGGCGGCCGTCAGCGCCGCGTGCAGGCCGACGGCGTCGTCGACCGTGCGCACCACGTGCCGCCGGGCGGGGCCAAGGTCGAGACGACGCGCCTCGACGCCGGTCGCCACCACCAGCCCGTCGTACGTCATCTCGGAACCGTCGCGCAGGTGCACCGTGCGCCCCGCGAGGTCGACGCGCACGGCCTCCCGGCCGAGCAGCCATTCGACGTCGCCGACCGAGCCGCGCCGGCGGAGCTCGACGTGCTCGTGCCCGAGCCCGTCGCGCAGTGCCTCCTTGGTCAGCGGCGGTCGGTTGTAGGGGAGGTGGTCCTCGGCGCCGATCACCCGGACGGCGCCGGTCCAGCCGGCGGTGCGCAGCTTCTCAGCCGTGCGCAGGCCCGCCAGGCCAGCACCGACGACAACGATGGTCCCGGTCACCGTGGCTCAGACGGGGTCGTAGGCGAACAGGTCGCCGGACCGGTCGAGCGGGTAGAGCGAGCCCGCGACCGACGGCAGCATGTGGTCAGCCAAGGTCGCCGGGGTCCAGCCCTCCGACCGGTGGACCGACCGGATCGGGCGGGGCTGGCTGAAGAGGTGCACCTCGTTCTTGCGCACCGCGAAGATCTGCCCGGTCACGTCCCGGGCGAGGTCGGAGGCGAGAAACACCACGAGCGGCGCGACGGTCTCCGGCGTCATGGTCTTCTGGCGCGCCACGCGGGGGTCGTCCTCGGGGATCTGCACGAGACGGCTCCAGGCGAACGGCGCCACCACGTTGGACCGTACGCCGTAGCGCTCCATGTCGAGCGCGATCGCCTTCGACAGCCCGACGATGCCCATCTTCGCCGCCATGTAGTTGGCCTGGCCGTAGTTGCCGACGAGCGCGGACATCGACACGAAGTGCACGAAGCTGCCGGAGCCCTGCTCCTTGAAGAAGGGCGCCGCCGCGCGCGAGGTGTTCCAGGCTCCGTGGAGGTGGACGGCCAGCACCTTCTCCCAGTCCTCCTGCTCCATCTTGTGGAAGATCCGGTCGCGCAGGATGCCGGCGTTGTTGACCACCGAGTCGATGCGGCCGAAGGTGTCGACCGCCGTGACCACGATGCTCCGGGCGCCCTCCGGGTCGGCCACGCTGCTGTGGTTCGCGACGGCGCTGCCGCCGAAGGCCGTGATCTCGTCGACGACCTCGTCGGCCGGCTGGCTCGCCCCATCGCCACCGCCGTCGGTCGAGCCGCCGAGGTCGTTGACCACGACGTGCGCGCCCTCCCGGGCTGCCAGGACGGCGATCGCGCGTCCGATGCCGCGACCCGCGCCGGTGACGGCGATGACGCGTCCCGCCATGCTGTCGCCGGTTCCGGGGATGGCGGTGGTTTCTTCGGTGGTCATGCGTCCTTCTCCGATCCGACGATGCCGATGAAGCTCACGCAGTTGCCCGGCGAGCCACCCAGGTTGTGGGTCATGGCACGAGTACGTGGGGTGTCGATCTGCCGCTCTCCGGCCTCGCCGCGCAGCTGCAGCCAGCACTCGTAGAGCATCCGGAGCCCGCTGGCGCCGATGGGGTGGCCGAAGCTCTTCAGGCCGCCGTCGGGGTTGACCGGCAGGTCGCCGTCGAGGTCGAAGCGGCCGTCGAGCACGTCCTGCCAGCCCTGGCCCCGCGGGCTGAAGCCGAGGTCCTCCATCAGCACGAGCTCGGTCGGGGTGAAGCAGTCGTGCACCTCCGCCATGGCGAGCTCCGACGCCGGGTCGGTGATCCCCGCTTGGCGGTACGCGTCCTCCGCGCAGCGGACGACCTCCTCGAACGAGGTGTAGTCGTAGGTGGGGTCGGTTGGACCCTTCGCTGGCCCGGCGACCATCGACAGGGCCTTCACGAACAGCGGCTTGTCGGTGTAGTCGTAGGCCCGCTCCGCCGGCACGATCACCGCCGCGGCCGCACCGTCGGCGACGCCGGAGCAGTCGAGCACGCCCAGGCTTCCCGCGACGGCCGGCGACGACCGGATCGTCTCCAGCGACATCTCCTTGCGGAACTGCGCCAGCGGGTTGAGGGCACCGTTGCGGTGGTTCTTCCACGCGATCCGGGTCATCACGTCCTTCAGGACCTCGTCCGAGACGCCGTACTTGCGGGCGTACGCCGGCGCGAGCAGCGAGAACAGGGCAGGCGCGCTCGTGGCGGTCGCTGTCCCGTCGCCGACCGGACGGTCGACGATGAGGCCGGCGAAGCCGCTGTCCTTGAGCTTCTCCACACCGACGGCCATGGCGACGTCGTAGGCACCAGAAGCCACCGCGTAGCAGGCGTTGCGGAACGCCTCGGAGCCGGTGGCGCACAGGTTCTCGACCCGGGTCACCGGCTTGTAGTCGAGCTTGAGCGTCCGGGACAGGGTGACCCCGCTCGGCCCCGAGGCCAGCGTGCCGAACCAGTAGGCGTCGATCGCGTCGACGTCGGTCCGCGCGCTGCGCATCGCTGCGGATGCGGCGTCCAGCACAAGGTCGTCGACACCCTTGTCCCAGTGCTCGCCGAAGGGTGTGCAGCCCACCCCGACGACCGCGACCTGGTCGCGGATCCCACGTGACGTCATGCGACCTCCTCGGCGTCGAGGACCGGGCGGCCCTTCCAGAAGTAGTTGCGGACGCCGTCGGCCTCGTAGAGGCAGCGGAACGTCATCTCGAACCTCGCACCGATCGTGATCGCGTCGGCGTCCACGTCGGTGAGCTCGGCCGGGAAGCGGCCGCCGCCGTCGAAGTCCAGGACGGCCGCGAGGAATGGCGGGCTGGGGGAGAAGGCGAGGTGGTCGACGGTGAACGTCGCGACGCTGGCGCGGCGGTCGGCGAGCCGAAGCTCATCCATCCGGTCGACCGCGTGGCACTGCTGACACACGCGCGACGGCGGCAAGTGGACGGCCTCGCACTCGAGGCAGCGGCTGCCGGTGAAGCTGAACTTCCACGCCGACGTCCGTGCCGACGAGGGCGCCGACGGTTTGACCGGCGAGGGGCGGCGCGGCGGCTCGCGGTCGAGCATCCCGCGCCAGGAGAGGAACGTCGGGTAGTCCACCGCGAGGGTGCCCCGCCCGACCCGCTCGGCGACCGGGGCCACCGGTCGGGCGGCGGCGACGCGGTCGGTGGTGCGGAGGACGAGGGCGTCCGCCCCGTCGGCGAGGGCCACCACGAGGACGACGGCGTCGGCGGCTGCGCGGTCGAGGACGTCGGCGAGCTCGAGCAGCAGGCCGGTGCCTCCGGCGTTGCCGACCGTCCCGGTCATCCGGTCCGCGACGTCGGCATCCGACCGCAGGCCGTGGAGTCGCTTCAGGCTCCGGACGGCTCGCTCGTGCGGCCCAGCGACGACGAGGTGGTCGACGTCGTCGATGGTTAGGCCAGCGTCCGCGAGCGCCCGGTCGACGGCGCTACGACCGAGTGGTACGTAGATCGACTCACCGAAGCGTTCCTCCCAGACCTGCGACCACCGCTGGCCGGGCTCACGCCAGCGGTCGAGGAACTCCTCGGTGGCCGATCCCGCCCCGAGCAGCCGGGCGACCGGCTCCTCGTCGGCGGACACGTAGACGGCGGCCGCCGCGTCGCCGCCCGCGGTCTCGTCGGTGCTGCCGGGCCGTCCGGTCCGGATGTCCGAAGTCACCAGCACGACGTCGCGTCCGGCGGAGCCGGCGTCGAGGGCCGCGCGCAGCGCGCCGACGACCGCCCGACCCGAGCCGTGCATGTCGTGGGCGGTGATGGTCGAGGACAGGCCGAGGCCGGCGTGCACGACGGTGGCGTTGGACTTGTCGAGGTAGACGGGGTCGCCGGTGACGAAGAGCAGAGCGGACGGCGCCCTGTCCGCGAGCAGGTCGCGGGCGGCTTCGACGGCGAGCGTCGTGGTGTCCTCGTCGTAAGAGGCCACGGCCCTGGCCCCGCGAGTGGCGCGGGTGCCGAGGGCCGAGGCGATGGCGGAGCGGTGGAGACGGTGGCGCGGGACGTAGACGTCGAGGGCGATGATCCCGCTCATCCGCGAAGCCTGGGCAGCACCTCGGTGCCGAACAGCTCAAGCTGCTTCATCGCCTCGGCGTGCGAGAGTCCCGGCCAGTGCGGCTTGAACATGAAGTTGGTCATCCCGATGCCCTCGCGGAGCGCACCGAGCTGGTCGACGATCTCGTCGACCGAGCCGAGGAGGAAGCGCTTCTCCGGGTCGGGCATCTCGGCCTTGGCGGCCGCCGCCGCCTCCGCCATGGTGTTCTCGCCGCGAAGGCCCCAGTTGGCGTACGAGCGGTATCGCAGCTCGGCGCGCTTGGCTGCGAGGTCACGAGCCTCGGCGCGGTTGGAGGCGATGAGGAGCTCGCGGCGTACGGGGAGCTCGGTCTCGACAGGCAGGCCGACGGCCTCGCGCTCGGCGCGGAAGACGTCGACGAGCTCGCGGAGGGCGTCGTGGTCCGGGAAGGGCGGGACGCACCAGGCATCACCCATCCGCGCGGCGCGCTTGATGGCGGGTGTCGACTGCCCACCGACCCAGATCGGCATCCGCGGCTGTTGGGTCGGGAGCACCGACGGCTCGGCGTTCTCCAGGTGCCACCAGTCGGTGGTGTCGGAGACGGGCTCGCCGCTCCACAGCCGCTTGATGAGATCGAGGCCCTGCTCGAAGCGCCGCACCTTGGTCTTCGGGTCGACGCCGAGGGCGAGGAACTCGCGGTCGGAGTAGCCCAGGCCGACGCCGAGGATCGCGCGTCCCTCGGTCACGGCGTCCAGGGTGGCGGCCTGCTCGGCGAGCTCGACCGGGTTGGCCATCGACAGCAGCATGATGTGCGTGACGACCTTCATCGTCGGCGCAGCCTGCGCGACGGCGGCCAGGTAGGGGATCGGTTGGTAGTAGCGCAGCTCCGTGCCGATGAAGTGCTGCCCGCAGGCCAAGTGCGTGAAGCCGAGCTGCTCGGCGACCTGCGCGGTCTCCTTGTGCTCTCGGAACTGGCGGGTCGGGTCATCGCCCTTTCCGTAGATCGCGGTCAGCAGCACGCCGGCGTCCATGGGAAGCTCCTCGGTCGTCACGAGTGGAATGTGGGTGTCGCAGCGGGTGACCTCAAGTCATCGGCCACTGCGCTTGCCGTGAAAGCAAGTTCATATGCATGATAAGCATATTAACCACCAGGCGCCAGTGTCTGTCCGAACGACGGCGCCCGACAAAAGGAGCGCGATGAAGCTCGAGGGGCGGGTGGCACTCATCACGGGTGCCGGTTCGGGGATGGGGCGCGCGACCGCGCTGCTGTTCGCCGCGGAGGGAGCGCACGTCGTCGTCGACGACATCCGCCCCGAGGCGGCGGACGAGACGGTCGCGCTGGTGCGCGAGGCAGGTGGGGCAGCCTCACCCGCGTACGCCGACGTCACCGACGTCGAGCAGGTCGAGGCCATGATCGCGCAGGTCGCTCAGGACCGCGGGCGGCTCGACGTCCTCTACTGCCACGTCGGCATGCCCGGTGCCGCCGGCATGGACCTCACCGAGGAGGACTGGTCGGCGTCGGTCGACACCAACATGAAGGCGGCCTTCTTCGTCGCGTCCCGCGCACTGCCGCTGCTGCGGCAGGCCGAGGGCCGCGGCTCCGTCATCTTCACCGCGTCCGCGACCGGCCTCGTCGGCTCGCCCTACAGCCCGCTGTACTCGATGGCCAAGGGAGGTGTGGTGATGCTGGCCAAGGCGCTGGCCGTCCACACCGCCGCGGACGGCGTACGCGCCAACGCGATCTGCCCGGGCCCGATCGACACACCCATGCTGCCGCGCTTCTTCGGTCGGGAGGGCACCGCCGGCGAGAGCGGCCTGGACGACGAGCTGCGCGGCTTCCTCGCGAGCTCGGTCCCGATGGGGCGCGCAGGACAGCCCGAGGAGATCGCGTCGGTCGCGCTCTTCCTCGCCTCCGACGACTCCAGCTTCGTCACCGGCGTGGCCCTGCCCGTCGATGGCGGCATCACCGCCCGTTGAACAGGAAGGAGACCTCGCTATGACACCGCACATGACCCAGCAGTCCGCCGACGAGCTGTCGCGGCTCTCGCCCGCCGTCGCTGACCTCGTCCGGACCGCACCCGGCACCTACGTCGACGGGCAGTGGAAGGCCACCTCCGACGACACCGTCGATGTCGTCAGCCCGGGCACCGGTGCCACGGTCGCCACAGTCGTCACCTCCGGCACCGCCGGGGTGCGGCAGACGGTCGCGGCTGCCCGAAGGACCTTCGACGAGGGCTCGTGGGCCACGTCGTCCCCCCGCGAGCGCGCCCGCCTCCTGCGGAGCCTCGCTGCGGTGATCCGTGCCCACGCCGACGACTTCGCCGCTCTCGGCGTCATCGACGTCGGCACACCGATCTCGCTGAGCCGCGGGCTGCACGCCGCCGCCCCGGCGGCGTACTTCGACTTCTTCGCCGACGCAGCCGAGCGTGGACCGCTGGGCGGCTACGAGGAGGGCCTAGGGCTGCACCACGGTCCGCCGAACATGTCGATGAGCAACCTCTACCGAGTGCCGATCGGCGTCGTCGCGGCCATCTCGGCCTACAACTACCCGCTCCTCATCAGCGCCTTCAAGATCGGCGGTGCGCTCGCCGCGGGTTGCACCGCGGTGCTCATGCCGTCCCCGCAGACGCTCACGGCCTCGCTGCTGCTGATGCGCTGCATCGAGGAGGCCGGCTTCCCGCCCGGCGTCGTCAACCTCGTCACCGGCGGCGCCGACGTCGGTCGTGCGCTGACCGAGAGCGACGGCGTCGACCTGGTGACCTTCACCGGCTCGGTGCCGGTCGGCAAGAACGTGATGCGCCAGGCCGCGGACGGCCTGAAGAAGGTGGTCCTCGAGCTCGGCGGCAAGTCGCCGAACCTCGTGCTCCCGAGCGCCGACCTCGACGCGATCGTCGAGCCGAGCGTGTTGCGCTTCACCCGCAACGCCGGCCAGGGCTGCGGCTCGACCACGCGGACGCTGGTCCCGCGTGAGTGGTACGACGCCTACGCCGCGCGCGCGGCCGACGTCATGTCTGCGCTGCCGGTAGGCGACCCATGGGACGAGGCGACCGCGATCGGTCCGCTGATCTCGGCACCGCACCGCGCGCGCGTGCGGGGCTACGTCGACCGCGCGGTGGAGTCCGGCGCGATGGTCCTCGCCGGGTCGTTCGACGCAGTCCCCGGCGACGGCTTCTTCATGAACCCGCTGCTCGTCGGCGGCGTCCGGAACGACGCCGAGATCTCCCAGGAGGAGCTCTTCGGCCCCGTGGGGGTGCTGCTGCCCTACGACTCGGTCGACGAGGCGGTCGCCATCGCCAACGCGACGCGGTTCGGCCTGAACGGCAACATCTGGGGGACCACGTCCGAGGCTCTCGAGATCGCGGGCCGGGTGCGCGCGGGCACCGTCACCGTCAACGGCGGCGGTGCGGACCGACCCGATGCCCCGTGGCCCGGCATGGGCGAGAGCGGCATCGGTGTCGACCGAGGCATGGAGGGCTTCCGCGAGTTCTTCGACGTCAAGCACGTCCAGTTCCGCGTCTGAGCGACGTCCTCTCGGGGGCGTCCCCGAGAGGATGGCTCAGGCCGGCCGGCTGCGGCCGAGCAGGTCCTGCACCTCGGGGGTCGCCATCGCCACGCCCAGGTGGGACGACATCAGGTCGAGGTGGGTGCGCAGGTCCATCCGCGCGCTCGATCGGGCGGCGCGCTTGATCATCCCGAGCTGCGTGGTCGGCAGGGCGGCGAGCCGCGCGGCGAGTTCAAGGGCCACGGGCATGAGCTCGTCGGCGTCGACAACGCGGTTGACCATCCCGATCCGCTCGGCCTCCTCGGCGTCGACGAAGCGGCCGGTCATCAGGAGTTCGAGGGCGCGACCGAGACCGACGAGCGGGGGTAGCAGGTAGCAGCCCCCGTCGCCGGGGACCAGGCCGACGCGGATGTAGCCCTCCGAGGCGCGGGCGGTCAGGGCGGCGATCCGGAGGTCGCAGGCGAGCGCCATGTCGAGCCCGGCGCCGACTGCCGCCCCGTTGATCGCCGCGATGACGGGCGTCTCGCAGGCCTCGAGGGCGTGGAGCACCTGGTGGACGTGGTCGATCAGCATCCTCTTGTGGGCGACCGGGTGGTTCTCCACCGCGGCCAGGGCGCCGAGCTCGATCCCCGAGCAGAAGCTGTCGCCGGCGCCGGTGACGACGAGCGCACCGATCTCCGGGTCAGCGTCGACATCGCGCACGAGGCGGGCGCATGCGTCCATCATCTCGAGCGTGAAGGCGTTCTTCACCGCTGGTCGGTCGAAGGTGAGGACGGCGACGGCCCCACGCCGTTCGAGGTGGACGTGCTCGGTGGTCGGCCCGGTCATCGGACGGCTCCAGTCGGGACGAGGTGGTTCCAGAGGTCCTGCGTGGTCTCGGTGCCGGCGAGGGCGATGGCGTGCTCGAACTCGTCGCCGGCGTCGTCGCGCCACGACCAGAGGCTCATCGTGCGCCGGTGCAGCGGGTGCTCCAGCGTCGTGCCGATCGCCCCGTGGACCTGGTGGGCCAGGCTGGTCACCTCCTCGACGCCGACCGACGCCACGGCCTTGGCAGAGTGGACCTCTGCCGCGGCGGCGGGTCCAGCGACGGCGTACGCCTCCACTGCGGCGCGGGTCGCGACCGCGATGCCGTGGGCCTGGCTGGCCATCCGTGCGAGGTAGTGCTGGATCACCTGGTTGGCGCTGAGCGGGCGGCCGAACTGGACGCGCTCGGTCGAATAGCGCACGGAGAGCTCGAGCGCGGACCGGCACGCACCGGCGATCTGTACGGCGCGACCGAGGGCGGCGCGCAGCTCCAGCTCGGCGACGACCTCGGCAGCCGGTGCAGGCAGGGCGTACCAGTCGGAGTCGGGGACGACGTGGTCGACGGTGACGGTGCCGCGCGGCAGGGCGACGGGCGCCGCACCGGCAGAGCCCGGATCAGTGCGCAGGACCGCGACCGCTCCGTGGGCGGGCAGCACGAGGTGCACCTCGGAGACGTGGTCCCACCAAGCGACGCCGTCGACGGTGCCCGTCAGGTGTCGCCCGTCGGCGCCCTTCGCGACGTCGACGTCCTCGACGACCTCGAAGGTGGTGGCGGCGTCAGGGGCTGCGCGACCGGCCGCGGCAGCAAGCCAGCCCGCGAGCCAGGCCGTCTCCACGAGCGGGAGCGAGAAGCCCGCCTCGGCCGTGGCGCCGAGCACCGCCGCGGCCTCGACGAGTGAGCCGCCGCTCCCGCCGTGCTCGTCGGGCACGGAGACGAGGGTGAGGTCGGACGCTGCCAGCCGCTGCCACGCCTCCTCGGTCGTCGTGGCGTCGCCGAGGACGTCGACGACGAGGCCGCGCAGCTCGTCGAGCTCCTTCTCCACCTCAGTGTCCATCTGGCTGTTCATCGCACTCCCAGGTCTCGGGCGACGACGCCGCGGAGGATCTCCGGGGTGCCGCCGCGCAGCGTGAAGGTCGGGGCGTCGGCCAGGGACTCGGCTAGGAGCCTCTCGACGACGGGGTCGGCGGCACTGCGGAGGTGTCGCCGTACGACCGCGATGACGTCGGTCTCGAAGCGGGCGCCGAGGTCCTTGACCTTGGCCGCGTCGACGTCGGGCGTATGTCCTGCCTCGAGCGACACTGCGATCGAGGCGGACATCTGTCGCAGGGACCACAGTCGCGCCGCCAGCAGGCCTAGGTCCTCACGCGCACCCGGCGTCGATCCGTCGGTAGTGAGGGTCCGCGCCCAGGCGTTCAGCAGGGGGTAGGTGCTGAGGTAGCGCTCGGGGCCGCTCCGCTCGAAGGCGAGCTCCGCGGTGACCTGGCGCCAGCCGTTGCCCTCCGTGCCGACGAGGTGTCCCTCGGGCACGAAGACGTCCTCGAGGACGACCTCGTTGAAGTGGTGGGCGCCGTTCATCGAGATGATCGGCGAGACCGTGACGCCCGGGCTGTCGAGCGGGACCACCAGCTGGCTCAGGCCCGCGTGCCGGCTCCCCTCGGACGTGCTCGTGCGGGCGAGGGTCATCATGAACTGCGCGACGTGCGCGCCGGTCGTCCACACCTTCGCCCCCGACAGCAGCCAGCCACCATCGGTCTTGGTCGCCCGGGTGCGCACCGAGGCCAGGTCGGAGCCGCTGTCCGGCTCGCTCATGCCGATGCAGAAGAACGCCTCGCCGTCTGCGATGCGGGGGAGCAGGTCCTGCTTGAGCTCTTCGCTGCCGAAGGCCAGCAGGTTCGGGCCCATCTGCCTGTCGGCGATCCAGTGCGCGCCCACGGGCGCTCCGTGGGCGAGCAGCTCCTCGGTCACCACCAGCCGGTGACGCGGGGTCCCGCCCCGGCCGCCGTACTGGGTCGACCAGGCGAGCCCCAGCCAGCCCTGACCGGCCAGCGCGCGACTGAAGTCGGGGGAGAACTGCGTCATCCAGGAGTTGCAGTGGGGCTCGAATTTCCCCTCCGCCACTTCGGATCGGAGGAATGCACGCACTTCGGCGCGCAGCCGGTCGGGTTCGGGCAACACCTGATTCGCCTCCTGTGACCTTGCTTCCCAGAACAATACTAATCATGATTATATATAGCCGACGAGGAGGCGGAATGACAGTCTCAGTACGGATCTTCGGCGGCGACTTGGCCGACTACGCCGCTACCGCCCGGGCCGTGGAGCGCCTGGGCTTCGGCGGCGTGTGGGTGCCCGACCACGTGGTTGCGATGACCGCCGACGCGACGACGTACCCCTACAGCACCACGGGACGCCCGCGCTTCGAGGGCGAGACGCCGTTCGGCGACCCGCTGGTCATGCTGGCCCACCTGGCTGCGCACACCGAGCGGATCCGGCTCGGCGTTGGCGTCTTCGTGCTGCCGCTGCGGCACCCGCTACACGCCGCCCGGCAGCTGATGACTGTCCAGCAGCTCTCCAGGGGCCGGCTCGACCTCGGCATCGGCGTCGGCTGGAACGCGGCCGAGTTCGCCGCCCTCGACCAGACCTTCCGCCAACGTGGGGTGCGTGCCGTGGAGATGCTGGAGATCATGCGTGCGGCCTGGACCGGCACGGCCGTCGCGCGCCCGCCGGCCGACGGTGCGGCGTACGCCTTCGACGAGCTGCAGCTCTCGCCCGCCGTCTCCACGCCCATCCCGGTCCTGTGGGGCGGGGCAAGTGCGGTCTCGATCGAGCGTGCCGTGGGCCTCGCCGATGGCCTCTACGCGCCGCCCGGAGATCTCCAGGCAAGCCTGGAGATCCGGGATCGCGTCCTGGCGGCGGTGCGCGAGTCCGGCCGCGACCGCGCGGGGTTCCGCCTCGTCGGGCGCGCCCCCGACCCGGCGGCTGCCGGCGACGTCCACCGGATGCTCGAGGCCGGCTACGACGAGGTGGTCGTCAACATCCCGCGTGACCTCGCCGACCCCGACGACCAGGTCGCCTGGCTTGAGTCGATGGCCGAATCCGTCCTGGCCGTGCCCGCCTGAGCTGGCCCCTCATGACGCCTGACATGCCTGAATTGCACCTGAACGAGAGAAGAGGAACACCGTGACCCAGCTGGCCGACCAGATGACCGACGACGACATCCAGTCCCTCCGGAGGCTCATCCGGGAGTGGGGCCAGAAGCGCGTCCGCCCCCACTTCAAGGAGCTCGAGGACAAGGCGGAGTTCCCGTTCGAGCTCTACCGTGAGCTCGGCGACCTCGGCGCGTTCGGGTGCATCTTCCCGGAGTCCGAGGGCGGCACGAACGCGGGCTTCCGGGCTCTCGCGGCGGTCGCCGAGGAGCTGGCCTACGCCTACCCGCCGATGTCGGCGGGGATGAACCTGCAGGCCTGCACCGTCCCGCTGACGATCCACAACTGGGGCTCCGACGAGCTCGTCGAGCGCTACGTGCCCGGCCTGCTGAGTGCCGAGATCCTCGGCTGCAACGCGATGACCGAGCCGGACGGCGGCTCCGACTTCCTCGGTGCGATGCGCACCCGAGCGGTGCGCGACGGCGACGACTACGTCATCAACGGCGCCAAGATGTGGATCACCAACGCCAACGTGGCCGACGTCGCCGTCGTCTATGCCAAGACCGACCCGTCGGCGGCCCACAAGGGTGTCTCGGCGTTCCTCGTGCCGACCGACACCCCGGGCTTCGAGGCGACGCGGGTGCCCTGCCGGGTGCTCGGCAAGCTGATGCCGACCAACGCGATCTCGTTCACCGACGTGCGGGTCCCGGCGAGCAACCTGCTCGGCGCGGAGGGCGAGGGCTTCAAGGTGGCCATGAACGCGATGGACTTCGGGCGGCTGTCGGTCGCGGCACGGACGGTCGGCCTGGCGCAGGCGTGCCTGGACGCCTCCGTCGAGTACGCCAACCAGCGCGAGGCGTTCGGGCAGAAGATCGGCGGATTCCAGCTGATCAAGAAGCAGATCGCCGACATGACCGTCGAGGTCGCGGCTGCTCGTGCGCTGGTCCACGCGGCGGCCGTGCAGTACGACCAGGGCAACATCGCCACCCGCGAGAGCTCGATCGCCAAGTACTACGCCGGCGAGGTCGGCAACCGCGCCGCGCAGGCCACCGCTGAGATCTTCGGCGGCTTCGCCTTCAGCGACGAGCTGCCGATCAGCGTCTACCTCAACTACGCGAAACTGTGGCAGACCGGCGAAGGGTCGGCGAACATCCAGGCCGTTCTCATCGCGGATGACGCCCTGGGTTGGAAGGACATGGACCGGCACAAGACCACGATGCGCGTCCGGGGCTGATCCGTCGCCCACGTCAGCACGAGCGCACGAACTCGACGGTTCTTGCGCTCGTGCTGGCGTATTCGCGGCACGCTGCCTCTACACTGGCTGCATTCATGGGAAACATAGCCATGAACTCGGGAAGTCTAGGAAGGACACATCATGGCCGTCGGTGCCAACCAGCGACCTCGCAAGGTCGCGATGCTCGTGGCGCAGCGCATCATGCGCGACGTCGCGCGGTCGAATGCGAAGCCCGGCGATCTGCTGCCGCCCGAGCGGGTGATGCTCGAGCAGTACGAGATCGGGCGCGGCACGTTGCGCGAGGCGCTGCGCCTTCTCGAGTTCCAGGGCGCGATCGCCCTGAAGCCCGGACCGGGCGGCGGACCCGTCCTGCTCAGCCCCGATGCGTCTCACTTGGCGAGCAGCCTGCTGCTCTTCATGCAGCTGCACGGGGCGCCGTACCGGACCGTCGTCGAGGTGCGGCACGCGCTGGAGCCGATCACGGCCCGGATGGCGACCGAGCGCAACGACCCCGAGACGATGGACCGGCTCGAGCTGTCGATCAAGCAGATGCGCGAGGGGCTCGACGACCAGAACCTCTTCCTCGAAGCCAACAAGGACTTCCACGACATCATCGCCTGGGGATCGGGCAACGCCATGCTCGGCTTCTTCAACGAGTCGATCCTCGGGATCATGGACGGCACCGCGATCGGCATCGACTACCCGACGCCCCGCCGCAAGGCGATCCTGGACGCCCACGTGGGCATCTTCGACGCGATGCGCAGCAAGGACGTCGACCAGGCCGAGATCCTGAGCCGTCAGCACATCGATGCCTACGTCACCTACGCCGAGAAGAAGTTCCCGGACGTGTTGGACCGCCTGATCCTGTGGGACCAGGCGATCCAGGGTTGACCACCCTCACGGGCTGCTCAGCGACCGCGCCACACTGGCGTGCGGCGCTCCCGGAATGCGGTGGCGCCCTCACGCGCGTCCGCGGACGACCGCACCGGCTCGCTGATCTCGCGCTGCCGGTCAAACGCCTCGTTGCTGGGCCAGTCGCGGGCGCTCGACAGGATCTGCTTGGTCGCGCGGACCGCGAGCGGCCCGTTCTCGGCGATGGTCCCGGCGAGCTCGAGGGCCTGCGCGAGCGCCTCGCCGGGCTCGGTGATCCGGGAGACCAGGCGCGCATCGTGTGCCTCCTCCGCGGGCACGAGACGTCCGGTCAGCGCCCACTCCATGGCGAGGTGGTACGGGATCCGGGCCGGGAGGCGGAGCAGACCGCCACCGGCCGCCACGAGGCTGCGCTTGACCTCCGGCAGCCCGAAGACCGCTGTACGCGACGCGATGACGAGGTCGCACGCGAGGGCGATCTCGAACCCGCCCGCGAGGGCGTAACCCTCCACGGCCGCGATCAGCGGCTTGGCCGGGGGCTGCTCCACGAGGCCGGCGAACCCGCGCCCAGGGAGCGAGGGGCGCTCGCCCGCGAGGAAAGCCTTGAGGTCCATGCCCGCGCAGAAGGTCGACCCGGCGCCGGTGAGCACACCGACGGTCAGGTCGGGCCGCGAGTCGAGGTGGTCCATGGCTGCGGCGATCTCGATTGCGAGGGCGAGGTTCACGGCGTTCTTCACCTCGGGCCGGTTGATCGTGATGACCAGGGTCGCGCCATGCTGCTCCAGGAGGAGCAGGTCCGAGGAGACCGGCGCGACGTCGGGAGCGGCGCTCATCGCGGAGCCATCCGGATCGCGCCGTCGAGCCGTATCGTCTCGCCGTTGAGCATCGAGTTGTCGATGATGGCCAGCGCGAGGCGGGCGAACTCGTCGGGTTCGCCCAGACGCGCGGGGTGCGGAACACCCGCGGCCAGCTTGGCCTTCAGGTCGTCGCCGAGCCGGTCGAGGATGGGGGTGTCGAAGATGCCCGGAGCGATCGAGCACACGCGCACCTGCTTGGCCGCGAGGTCACGCGCCGCCACGAGAGTCATGCCGACGATCCCCGCCTTCGACGCGGCGTAGGGGGTCTGGCCGATCTGGCCCTCCCACGCCGCGACCGAGGCGGTGAGGATGCACGCACCGCGCTCCCCGTCGACCGGTTCGTTCTGCACCATCGCAGACGCGGCGTGCGAGAGCACCGTGTAGGTGCCGACGAGGTTGAGGCGTACCACCTCCTCGAATGCCCCGGCGTCCCCCGGGCGTCCCTCGCGGTCGAGCACCCGAACCGTGGCGCCGCGCCCGGCGCAGTGCACCAGCGCGCGCAACGGGCCGAGGGCGGCCGCGGTCTCCACCGCGGCGGCGACGTCGGCCGCCACGGTGACGTCGCCGGGGGCGAAGGTCGCGTGATCGCCCAGCTCCTCGGCGACGGAGGCGCCAGCCGACGAGGGGAGGTCGAGGATGACGACCCGTGCGCCGGCCTCGACGAGGCGGGCAGCGGTCGCCCGGCCCAGGCCGGAGGCGCCGCCGGTCACGATCGCCGATGCTGAGGTGAGATCCATCTGGATGTCCGTTCGGTTCAGGAGAGGACTTCGACGAGGGTGGCGTTCGCCATCCCGCCGGCCTCGCACATGGTCTGGAGGCCGAAGTGGCCGCCGGTGTCCTCAAGGTGATGGAGGAGGGTGGTCATCAGGCGTGCGCCGGAGGCGCCGAGCGGGTGGCCCAGGGCGATCGCGCCACCGCGGGGGTTGAGGCGGTCCAGCGGGGCGCCGAGGGTCGCCGCCCACGCGAGCGGCACCGGCGCGAAAGCCTCGTTGACCTCGTAGGCGTCGATCTCGTCGAGCGTGAGCCCCGTGCGCTTGAGCAGCTTCTCCGTCGCCGGGATGGGCGCGGTGAGCATGAGGACCGGGTCGTCGGCGGCGACGGACCCGATGTGGACCCGTGCCCGCGGACGCAGGCCGAGCTCGGCCGCCTTGCGGGCGCTCATCAGCAGGAGTGCCGCTGCGCCGTCGGTGATCTGTGAGGAGTTGCCGGCGGTGATCTTCCAGTCGATCGTCGGGTGGCGCTCGAGGTTGGCCTCGGTAGCGAACGCGGTGCGCAGGCCGGCGAGGCCCTCGGACGTGGTGCCGGGTCGGATGGTCTCGTCCGTGGATACCGCGCCGGCGGGCGTGAGGATCGAGGCGATCTCGCGGTCGAACCCACCGGCGTCGCGCGTGGCGGCTGCGAGCTGGTGTGAGCGCGCGGCGTACTCGTCGAGCTGGGTCCGCGTGAAGCCCCACCTGTCGGCGACGAGCTCGGCGGCCACGCCCTGCGAGGTGAGCTCGGGGAACCGGGCCCGGACGCCCGGGCCGAAGGGGTCCTTGCCCAGGGTGGACGAGCCCATCGGCACCCGACTCATCACCTCCAGCCCGGCTGCGACCACGATCTCGCTGGCGCCGGAGGTGATCGCCTGGACGGCGAAGTCCACGGCCTGCTGCCCCGAGCCGCACTTGCGTTCGATGGTCGTCGCGGGCACGTGCACGGGGAAGCCCGCCGACAGCCAGGCCTGGCGGCCGGGCGTCGAGGCCTGCTCGCCGCTCTGGCTCACGCACCCGACCAGCACGTCGTCGACAAGCGCGGGGTCCACCCCGGTGCGGTCGAAGAGCTCGGTGAACGTCTGGGCGAGGAGCTCCACGGGGTGGAGGGCCGCCAGGGCACCGGACTCCTTCCCTCGTGCCATCGGGGTGCGCACCGCGCCGACGACCACTGCGTCGGCCAGTCCGGTGGGGGCCGATAGGGCCATGGGGACCTCCTGGTCCAGGTGATGGGCTGCGTTGACTTCGGGATAATAGTAGATATGGTGATCATGAATGTCGACCGTAGATCTGATTCGTCTGGGAGTGGCACGCTTCCGGTGCAGGATGGTCGCCTTTCGAGGGCCAACACGACCGAAGGTGGATCGCAGATGTCTGACGCGCTCTATGCGCTGCCCGAGCGTTATCTCGAGCTCCAGGCCGAGGCGCGGGCCGTGGCCGCGTCGATCGCCGAGCTCGGCGACGACGGGCCGCTCGAGCGGGGCTTCAACCCCGACGTACGCCGTGTGCTCGCCGCGAGCGGGCTGGTCGGCACCACGGTCCCCCGGGCCTACGGAGGTCGTTTCGACGAGGTCGACTCGCTCGCCGTCACCATCGTCCGCGAGGCGTTCGCGGCCGAGAGCGGGCACCTCGACTCGATGTTCGCCATGCAGGGGATCGGCTCGTTCGCCCTCACCCGCGCCGGGAGCGACGCGCTGCGGAAGGAGTGGCTCCCGCGGGTCGCCCGGCTCGACGCCGTTCCTGCGCTCGGCCTGACCGAGCCGCACATCGGCTCGGACCTCAAGGCCCTGTCGACCACGGTCGAGGAACGCGACGGCGTCCTCCACCTGAACGGGCACAAGTCCTTCATCACCAACGCCGGCGAAGCCGACTTCTACTGCATCCTGGCCCGCGAGGGCGAGGGGTACTCGCTCGTCCTGGTGCCCGCCGACAGCGCGGGCCTGGCCATCAGTCGCCCGCATGACGTGATGGACGAGCACGTGCTCGGCGACGTCGTGCTCGACGAAGTCACCGTCCCGGTCGGCAACCGTGTGGGCGAGCCGGGCGAGGGCTTCACACACGTGCTGGCAACCCTGGCGACTTTCCGGGTATCGGTCGCCGGCGCCGCGATCGGCGTGGCGGACCGGGCGCTGGAGGAGGCGATGGCGCACGCGCAGGGCCGCGAGATGTTCGGCACCACCCTCTCCCGCCTCGGCGGGGTGCCCGCGACCCTCGCCATGTCATGGGTCGAGATCGAGATGGCCCGCTCCCTGACCTACCGCGCCGCGGCGGCCGCAGCCCGCGACCCGCAGGCCAACCTGCACCTCTCGTCGATGGCGAAGGTCGGTGCCACTGAGGTCGCCGGCAGGGTCGTCGACCGCGCCGTCCAGGTCATGGGGCGCTTCGGGCTCGTCACCGGTGGCACCGTCGAGCGGCTCTATCGCGAGGTGCGACCGATGCGCATCTACGAGGGCTCGACCGAGGTCATCCTCGACTCGCTGGCACGTCAGCTGATGAAGCGAGGCCCGCGGTGATCGTCGACGCACACTGTCACGTCTGGCCCGACGCCCTTGCCGCGCGACTCGTCGCCGCCCGTCCGGCGGGGCTCGACGCCGTCGGCGACGGGACCGTGTCAGGCCTGCTCCGGGCGATGGACGCCGCCGGGATCGACTACGGCTGCACTCTCGCGATCGCCAACGAGGCGCGCCACGTCGCGCGGACCAATGAGTTCGTCGGCGGCCTCGACCGGAGCCGCTTCATCCCGTGCGGGACCGTCCACACCGGCATCAGCGTCGAGGAGAACCTGCGTCACCTCCGCGACAACGGGATCGTGGGCGTCAAGTTCCACCCCAACTTCCAGGGCCTGTCCCTCGGTGACCCTGCGGTCCACGAGATCTTCGCGGCGCTCGCCGAGGAGGGCATCCCCGTCCTCGCGCACGTCGGCCACGGCAACGACGACGCCGCGACCGAGCGCGGTGCCACCAAGCACGTCTCCGCGATCATGGACGCCGTCCCCGACCTGGTCTTCGTCGCCTTCCACTACGGCGGCTACCACGACCTGTCAGGCAGCGAGGAGCAGACGCTGGGCGACCCGCGGATCTACGTCGAGACGTCGTGGCCGCCGCGCTTGGCTGACCTGGGCGCCGACCGCGTCCGCGCACTGATCGAGCGGCACGGACCGCGGCGGGTCGTCTTCGGGTCGGACTGGCCCATGGCCGACCCGAGCGACGAGATCGCCTTCATTCGTTCCCTCGGGCTCCCGACCGCTGATGAGGACGCGATCCTCGGGGACACCCTGGCGGGCCTGATGGGGGTCACCACGCCAAGCACCACCACGCCACAGACCAGCACCGACCTGCAGGAGGACCACCCCCGATGAGGCTCGTCACCGGCTCCGAGGAGTCGATTCACCGTATGTGGCACCCCGAGCGGGTCGCGATCGTGGGCGCCAGCGGCCGCGAACACAGCCTGGCCTGGTGGCCGCAGCGGCTCCTGCAGCAGTACGGCTTCGCCGGGGATCTGATCCCCGTCAACCCGAACCGCGACGAGATCGGCGGGCTGCGCTGCGCGCCCTCGATCGCCGACGTCGAGGGCCACGTGGACGTAGCGGTCGTGACGATGGACGCCATCGGGACCGCCCGCGCTGTCGCCGAGTGTGCCGCCGCCGGTGTCGGCGCGGTCGTGCTCCCCGCCCAGGGTTTCGGTGAGGGTGGCGAGGACGGAAAGCGCGTCGAGCGCGAGATACTCGAGGTCGCCCGTGCGGCGGGCATGCGGATCCACGGCCCGAACTCCGACGGAATCGCCAACTTCGCCAACGGCACGGTGCTCTCCATCCAGCCCGTCCTGGGCCAGGGTGTATCCCCCGGCAAGGTCGCCGTCATCACGCAGAGCGGCGCGACCGCCGGGTCTTTGGTGTCCCGCCTCGCGGACGAGGGCATCGGCGTGAAGTACTACGCCAGCGCCGGCAACGAGATCGACCTCGGCTACGCCGACTACCTCTCCGTCGCCCTGCAGGACCCCGAGGTCGAGATGGTCCTCTCGTTCGTCGAGGCGATCCGTCGCCCCGACGACTTCGTCGCCGTCGCCCGCCTCGCCGCCGAGCTCGGCAAGCCGATCGTCGCCATCAAGGTGGGGCGTACAGACCAGGCGGCGGCACGCGCCGCCGCCCACACCGGCGCCCTGGCCGGTGAGGACCGGATCTACCAGGCGCTCTTCGACTCCCTCGGCGTGATCCGCGTGGATGAGCTGAGCGAGGTCGTGGCGATCGCCAAGCTGCACCTCGCGGTGCAGTCGAAGGGCGCGAACGTCGCGGGCCGCGACATCGCCGTGATGTCGGTGTCCGGCGGCCAGGCCGGCGCGCTTGCCGACCGCGCGGCCGACTTCGGCCTCCGGCTGCCGGCCGTGTCGCCGGCTACGGCCGAGCGGCTCGACGCGCTGTTCCCCCACGGCAACGCGCTCAACCCGTGCGACCTGACCGGTGACGTCGCCAAGCGCGCTGACCTGGCCGCCCTGGCCTACGAGGCATTCGCCGCCGACAACGGCGTCGACCTCCTGGTCTACGCGCGCAAGGAGCTGACCGGCGCGATGGGTCGCGACAGTGCGACCCATCTGGCCGAGGCCGCTGGGCGCACCTCCCTCCCGCTCGTGGTCTACGCGATGGACGGCAGCTGCAACGACGACGAGCGCGCCACCTATGCCACGCACGGCGTACCCGTCTTCGCCTCGGCGAGCGAGCTCTTCGCTGCGGTTCGCGGTCTTGCGGACTTCGCAGCGCGCCCGACGACCCTCGAGCTCGAAGTGCAGCGCGAGCCGGTCGCAGCGATCCCCGCCGGTCGCACCGGTGCGCTGGCCGACGAGGACGCCAAGGCGCTGCTGGCGGCCTACGGCATCCCGTTCCCCGCGGAGACCGTCGTCACCGACGCGGACGGCGCCGCGAAGACCGCCAGCGACATCGGGTTCCCCGTCGCGATGAAGGTGGTCAGCGACCGGATCTTGCACCGGACCGAGATGGGGGGCGTCGTGCTGCGCGTCGAGGACGAGGCCGGTGCCCGGTCCGCCTTCGATCTCCTCTCCGAGCGGGCTCGCGAGGCGCTCGGCGGTGACGACGCCGACGGGATCCTCGTGCAGCAGCAGGTCGTGGACGGGGTCGAGATCCTCGTCGGTCTCGTGGTCGACCCGCAGTTCGGCCCGTTCGTCGTGGTCGGCACCGGTGGGGTCATGACCGAGCTCCTCGACGACGCCGTGCTGCACCCGGCGCCCGTCACGCCGGAGCGGGCCGTCGCGATGGTGCGCTCGCTCAAGGGTTTCGCGCTCCTCGACGGCTTCCGCGGCGCGCCCCCGGCCGACGTCGAGGCGCTCGCGCAGGTCGTCGCCGACCTCTCGCGCCTCGGCGCGGACCACCCCACCGCCATCAGCGAGCTCGACCTCAACCCCGTTCTGGTCCGCCCCGACGGACGTGGTGCGGTCGCGGTCGACGCCCTCGTCCTGCGGGCGGAGGGCCCGGCATGAGCGACCTCGTCCGCATCGAGCGCCGCGGATCGATGGAGGTGCTGGTCCTCAACCGCCCCGGCGAGCGCAACCCGCTGGACCGGGAGTCCTCGAGCGCCTTGCGCGCGGCGTTGCACGCGGCATTCGAGGACCCGGCGGTGCGGTCCGTCGGCATCACCGGCGCCGGCGACGCCTTCTGCGCCGGCGGCGACCTGCGCCAGATGGCCCGCTTCCGCGAGATCCCGGTCGAGGAGGCCTACGCCTGGCCCCAGGCCATCGTCGACCTCCACAAGGACATGCTCGACGCCCCCAAGCCGGTGGTGGCGGCCGTCAACGGTCCGGCATTCGCCGGTGGCATGGGACTCGCCGGGATGTGCGACATCGTGATCGCCAGCGACCGGGCGAGCTTCGCGATGCCCGAGGCCAAGCTCGGTCTCTTCCCGATGATCATCGTCGCTCACCTCGCGCGCTCGATCCCGCGCAAGGTCCTGCTCGAGATGATGATGACGGGAGACGCGATCGACGCCGCCGAGGCCCACCGCATCGGTTTCGCAAACCGGGTCGTGCCCGCAGCCGGGCTCGACGACGCGCTCGCCGAGTACGCCGCCAAGCTGGAGAAGGTCAGCCCTGTCGCGCTGCGGCTGGGCCGCAAGACCTTCACCCTGCTCGCCGACATGCCCGCTTCGCAGGCGCTCGACGCTGCGCAGTTCCTCAACCTGCCGTTCTTCCTCGGGACCGACCTCGCCGAGGGCGTCGACGCCTTCTTCGGCAAGCGCCGCCCCAGCTGGATCCCGACCGACCCGAGCACGGAGCAGTGACATGACCGACGCCTACATCGTCTCCGCCGTCCGCACCCCCGTGGGCCGTCGACGGGGCGGACTCTCCAGCGCCCACCC
Source organism: Nocardioides sediminis (assembly GCF_003047295.1). Classification (GTDB taxonomy): domain Bacteria; phylum Actinomycetota; class Actinomycetes; order Propionibacteriales; family Nocardioidaceae; genus Nocardioides; species Nocardioides sediminis. The sequence goes on along the minus strand of NZ_PZYZ01000013.1, from coordinate 2,172 downwards.
CGTCGACCTCGCGGGCCACGCGATCCGAGCCGCGGTCGAGCGCAGCGGCGTGGCTCCGGAGCTCGTCGATGACGTCATCCTCGGCTGCGTCTCGCAGGTCGGGGCCCAGGCCTTCAACGTCGCGCGCACCGCGACCCTCGCCGCCGGCCTTCCGGAGACGGTGCCTGCGACCACGGTGGACCGGCAGTGCGGCTCCTCCCAGCAGGCCGTCCACTTCGCCGCCCAGGCGATCAGGTCCGGGGACATGGACCTGGTGGTCGCCGGTGGTGTCGAGGTGATGAGCCTGGTGCCCATCGGCAGCCCGGCCGTGCTCGGTCAGGAGGCCGGCATGGGGCATCCGCGCTCGGGCCTCCGCTGGGCCGAACGCTACGGCGACCAGGAGATCAGCCAGTTCCGTGGCGCCGAGATGATCGCCGCGGAGTACGGCGTCGATCGCCGGCAGATGGAGGAGTTTGCGCTCGAGAGCCACCAGCGCGCGGCCCGCGCGGTCGAGGCCGGCGCGTTCGACGACGAGATCGAGCCGTGGGAAGGCGTGAAACGGGACGAGGGTCCCCGGCCCGACACGACCCTGGAGAAGATGGCTGGGCTGGCGCCCGTCACCGAGGGCGGCGTGCTCACCGCCGCCGTCGCGAGCCAGATCTCCGACGGGGCAGCGGCCCTGGTCATCGCCTCCGGCGAGGCCGTCGAGCGCCACGGGCTCGAGCCGCTGGCTCGGGTCCACACGACCGCGGTGGTCGGCTGCGACCCGGTGACGATGCTGAGCGGCCCGATCCCTGCGACTGCCCGCGTGCTGGAGCGGTCCCGGCTCAAGCTCGAGCAGATCGACCACTTCGAGGTGAACGAGGCGTTCGCCCCCATCGTGCTCGCCTGGCTGAAGGCCACCGGCGCCGACCCCGAGCGGACCAACCCTCTTGGGGGTGCGATCGCCCTCGGTCACCCCCTGGGTGCGACCGGCGCACGGCTCATGACGACCATGGTCCATGCGTTGCGCCGCTCCGGCGGGCGCTACGGGCTCCAGACCATGTGCGAGGGAGGCGGCCTTGCCAACGCCACGGTCATCGAGATCATCTGAGGTGCTCGGTTAGTCGGTCGGCACTGCGGTCCCCACATGTGGGACGACAACCAGTAAGCGCCGAATGATATGCATGGTTTGCTATCGTGTGCGGCATTCTTCACACGCAAGGAGTCATCATGGATTCTCCCGGACGCACCGTGGCCGTGCTCGGTGGCACCGGCCCCCAGGGACGCGGCCTGGCGCGCCGCTTCGCACAGGCCGGCCTCCACGTGGTCCTCGGCAGCCGGGCCGCCGAGCGCGCCGAGAAGGCGGCCGCCGAGCTGTCGGAAGTGACCGGCGGCCACGTCGAGGGCGCGTCCAACGCGGGCGCGGCGGCGGCCGGTGACATCGTGCTGGTGGTCGTGCCGTGGGACGGCCACGGCGAGCTGCTCGAGTCGCTGAAGGGCGAGCTCGCCGGCAAGATCGTCGTCGACTGCGTCAACCCGTTGGGCTTCGACAAGCAGGGTGCCTATGCCCTGCCGGTGCCCGAGGGGTCGGCGACTCAGCAGGCGGCCGCGATCCTCACCGAGTCGCGCGTGGTGGGGGCCTTCCACAACGTGTCGGCGGTGCTGCTCGAGGATCCCGAGGTGGAGTCGGTGGACACCGACGTGCTGGTGCTCGGTGACGACCGGGAGGCCACGGACGCCGTCCAGGCGCTCGCCGATGCGGTGCCCGGCATGCGCGGGATCTACGCCGGGCGCATCCGCAACGCCCACCAGGTCGAGGCCCTGACCGCCAACCTGATCAGCATCAACCGCCGCTACGAGGCCCACGCGGGCGTGCGGGTCACGGACGTGTGAGATGAGCCGCGAGACACCTACCCCGCAGCAGGTGCGCCGCGCCTTGGCGCGCGCCGAGCGCGGCGCCGCGCTGGACGTCGACGAGGCCACCGTGCTGCTCGCGGCGGCCGGGGAGGACCTCGACCGCCTGACGGCCGTCGCGGCGCGGGTCCGCGACGCCGGGCTGGTGGCAGCGGGTCGCCCGGGCGTGGTGACCTACTCGCCGAAGGTGTTCATCCCGGTGACCCGGCTGTGCCGGGACCGGTGCCACTACTGCACGTTCGTCGAGACGCCCGCGCAGGCCGAGCGCGAAGGCCGGGCGCCGTACATGTCTCCCGA
>NZ_PZYZ01000012.1 GCF_003047295.1 Nocardioides sediminis | reverse complement strand
GCGTGTGCGATCGGCGCACCACTACACACCAGGTTGAAGAACTCCTCCTCGGTCTCAAACGAGATCCACTTCGGCATCCGCAACGCTCCTCAAAATCAGCGTTGCTTCGACCGATCGACTACGCCCCGAAGTTTCGGCCAGCAACCGTAGAGATCCCCGCTGAAGCGGTGACTCCGACAAGCCCACAGCGGGTCAGAGCAGGCCCTCGGACTCCAGGAACTCCTGGGCCACGTCGTCGGGCTGCTCGCGGTCGATCTGGACGCTGACGAGCAGCTGGCCGAGGGTGTCGTTGTCGAGCGCGGCCATCAGGTCGTTGAGCGGGCCCTCGATGTCGGGGTTGTCGGCGAGGAACTCGCTCGACACCGCCGGGATGAGGTTCTGGGCAGGCTGGATGCCGCGGTCGTCCTCGAGCAGGAGCAGACCCTGCTCCTCGAGCGTGCCGTCCAGGGTGCTCGTCTGGCCGAGCTCGGCCTCACCGTCGAGGACCGCCTGGAACGTCTCGGTCGACGCGTAGCCCAGCGGCTCGAGGGTGATGTCGATGCCGTAGGTGTCGACGAGGCCCTTCTCGCAGTCGGTGCGGCCCTTGCAGTCGGGCGCCGCGGCCAGCGTGACGGCCTTGCCCTCGAGGTCGGACAGCGCGGTGACGTCCTCGGCGTCGGAGAACTCCTGGCTGGTGAAGTAGCCGTTGGCGGAGAACGCCTCGGACGGCTCCAGCAGGGTGATGCCCTTCTCCTCCAGCAGGTCGGCCCCGGCGTCGATCGTCTCCTGGGCGTCGCTGGTCGACAGCGGCTCCGCGTCGGGACCGTTGGCGTCGGTGTTGAGCTGGTCGACGATGCCGGCCACGTACTCCGGGGCGATCTGCACCGCGTCGGGCATCTCGTTGAGGTAGACCGGTCTGGTGTCGACCAGGCGGGTCTCGACCTCGTAGCCCTCGGCCTCGAGGACCTGCTGGTACATCGCGGTGACGAGGGCGGCCTCGTCGAAGCTCTGGCTGCCGATGACGACGGAGGTGCCCTCGCCCGTGCCGGAGGTGGAGGTGGATTCGTCGTTCTCGGAGGCGAGGTCGTCGCCGGCACAGCCGGCCAGCAGGGCGGTGAGGGCCAGCCCGGTCACCGCAAGCAAGGGACGTCGTACGTGCAATGTCTTCAACCTTCTGTGTCCCGCGGCGAGAAGCCGCGCGTGTCCGGTGATGCTCAGCCCCCGGTGGGTGCCTCTGCCACCGTAGTCGAGCCCGCCGACACCGGCTCCACTCCCTGGGGTGACGGGGGGCGCGGTGCAGGACCGCGGGGCATCGGGTCGGCGGCGCGCTGGACAGCGGCGGCTGCGACCTCGAGCACGAGCGCCACCAGCGCGACGACCACCGCCCCCGCCATGCCCTGGGCGTAGTCGTTGCGCGCGAAGCCCTCGGTGATGATGCGACCCAGCCCGGGACCGGCGACGAGCGCGGCGATGGTGGCGGTCGCCCACACCTGCACCAGCGCGAGGCGCACACCCGAGGCCACCACCGGAAGCGCCAGTGGCAGCTCGACGCGCCAGAAGCGCTGCCCGGACGACATCCCCATGCCGTCGGCGGCCTCCTGGACGTCGGAGGGCACCTCGCGCATCCCGACGTAGCCGTTGGTGATGAGCGGCGGGAGCGCGAAGAGCACCAGGGCGATCAGCGTGGCGAGGCCGGCGCGGCCGTACGGACCGAAGTCGGCCGAGCCGGGCCAGTCCGCGGCGACCAGGATGGCCAGGAGCGCGAAGGTCGGGACCGCGCGTCCCACGTTGGAGACGTTGACGGCGAGAAAGCCGCCGCGGCCGAGGTGACCGAGCCAGAGGGCGAGCGGCAGGCCGAGGAGCATGGCGGCGGCGAGCGCGGTAGCGGTGAGCAGGAGCTGCTCCAGCAGGCGCGCGACGAGGCCGCCCCCACCGGTCCAGCTGTCGGGGTCGAGGAGGTACTGCCAGGTCTCGGCGAACAGGTCCATCAGCGCGTCCCCGCCGTCCACGGGGTCAGCACCCGCTGGAGAACGACCAGCACCACGTCGAGCACGACGGCCAGCACCACGCACAGGACGGCGGCGGTGAGCAGCTCGGCGCGGAAGTCGCGCTGCACGCCGTGCGCGATCAGGTCCCCGAGGCCGCCGTACGCCACCAGGGTGCCGACCGTCGTGAGCGCGACCGTCGACACCGCGGCGACCCGCAGGCCGGCCATCGCGACCGGGAGCGCCAGGGGCATCTCGATGCGGGTCAGCATCCGTGCCCGCCCGTACCCCAGACCCGTGGCCGCCTCGCGCACGTCGTCGGGCACCGAGCGGAGGCCGTCCAGCAACGCGCGCACGAGGATCGTCAGGGCGTAGAGGCCGAGCCCGATCACCACCGTCGCGGCAGACAGGCCGGTGAACGGGACGAGGAGCGGCAGCAGCGCCAGCGACGGCACGGTGTAGACGGCGGTGCTGAAGCCGAGCACCGCCGACTCGAGGCGCGGCAGGCGCCGCGCGAGCAGCGCGAGCGGGACGGCGATCGCGAGCCCGAGCACGAGCGCAGCCGTGGTGATGAGGACGTGCTCGACGAGCGCGTCGGTGATCTGCTCGTGGCGGTCCTCGACGTACTGCCAGCAGAACCACTCGTTGACGAACCGGCTGTAGCAGCTGGGCTCCTCGGCGCTCGACAGCCGCACCTGCGAGGCCGGCACCAGTAGGGTCACCGCATGGACGCTACCGCCTCCGACCGCGGATCCCGCCCAGCCGACGCCGTGGTCGACGCCGCCGTCGACGAGGCCTCGGACCGGGACGTGATGATCCGCCTCGCGGGGGTCGGCAAGACCTATCCCGACGGCACGGTCGCCGTGCACGACCTCGACCTGGAGGTACGTCGCGGGGAGATGGTCTGCCTCGTCGGCCCGTCCGGCTGCGGCAAGTCCACGACGCTCAAGATGATCAACCGCCTCATCGAGCCCACCACCGGCCGCATCTGGCTCGACGGGACCGACGTGACGGACGCCGATCCGCACGAGCTACGGCGTGGCATCGGCTACGTCATCCAGCAGGTCGGCCTCTTCCCGCACCAGAAGGTCATCACCAACGTGATGACCGTCCCGCTGCTGTACGGCGAGTCCAAGTCGACCGCGCGCGAGCGGGCCCGCGAGCTGATGGCCACGGTCGGGCTCGACCCCGACCAGTACGGCGACCGCTACCCCCACCAGCTCTCCGGCGGCCAGCGCCAGCGCGTCGGCGTGGCCCGGGCGCTGGCGGCCAACCCGCCGGTGCTGCTGATGGACGAGCCGTTCGGCGCCGTCGACCCGGTGGTCCGCATCCGTCTCCAGGACGAGTTCCTGCGCCTCCAGCGCGAGCTCGGCAAGACCGTCGTGCTGGTCACGCACGACATCGACGAGGCGGTCCGCATGGGCGACCGGGTCGCCGTCTTCGCGACCGGCGGCCGGCTGGCCCAGCTCGCGACGCCGATGGAGCTGCTGGCGCACCCCGCCGACGACTTCGTGGCCGACTTCGTGGGCTCGACGCGCGGTCTGCGCCGGCTGGCGGTGACACCCCTGCGCGAGGAGCACCTCGAGCCGCTCGACGACGTCCGCGGCGGTCAGCTCGGCGCGGCCATCGACATCGACTCCACCCTGGAGGAGGCGCTGGCCGCGCTGCTGCGCGACGACCGGCCGATGATCGGGGTCAAGCGCGGCGCCGCGTTCGTCGGCGTGCTCACCCCGGCCGGCGTGCACCGGGCGCTGCGCGAGTCGCTGCGCTGAGCCCGCCCACCCCGTGCCGTCAGGCGGTCAGTCGACGGGCACGTCGAGGTGCCACGACTCGGTGACGTAGCGCGTCGCCCAGCCCATCGAGGTGTAGAGGCCCTCGGCCCCCGTCGGCGAGTCGGCATCGACCTCGAGGCCCACGCGGTCCCGGCCCCGGGCGGCCGCGTCGGCGATGATCGTGCGCAGCAGTCCCGTCGCGACGCCGCGACCCCGGGCCGACTCCAGGACGCCGAGGTAGGACACGTAGGACCCGTCCGGCCCGTCGCCGCCCTCGGACACGGTGCCCACCAGCGCCCCGACGGGCTCCGGGGACTCGGGGTCGTCGAGCAGCTCGGCAAGCCACCAGTGGTCCCAGCGGTGGCCGGGGTCCTCGCGCAGGCGGTGGATGAACTCGTCGAAGGTCTCCTCGGCCGAGTTGAAGTGGTCGGTGAAGGCGCCCTCGAGCACGTCGTGCACGGCCCTCAGGCACGACTCGTCGGGCATGCCGTCGTCCTCGCGCCCGACGAGGCGGAAGCGCACGCCCTTGCGCTCCCAGCCGACCGGGTCGGGCACGAGCGTCGCCTCGTCCGCCGTGACCGGCCGGCTCATCTGCCACCAGGTCCGGACCTTGGCGAAGCCGGCGTCGCGCAGCCACGTGTGCTGCCGGTCGTCGTCGGCGAAGGCGCCGGTGTCGATCTGCTGCACCGCGAGCCCACGCCGCTGCCCGACGGACCTGGCCTGCGCCTGCGCCCACGTGAAGAGCACGTCGGAGCACGCCAGCGCGGTGTCGTCGTCGAGGTCGCGCCCGACGACGTGCACGAAGAGCATCCGCCCCTCGGCACGGTCGTGGACGCTGCCCCAGGCGTGGATGGTGCCCGCGTCGTCACGCACGACGACGTTCTCGCGCATCGCGAGCCCACGCTCGGAGACCTCGACGAGGACGTCGTCCTCCGACGCGCTCGGCCAGCCCCGCCCGGCGGCCTCGTGGGCGCGGAGCAGCTCGGTCAGCCGGGCCACCGTGGCCGGGTCCGAGCCGTCCACCGGCCCGGGCTCCCAGCCTTCGGGGAGGGGGTGATCGCCGGGGATGACGCTCGTGGGGTCGCTCTCGAACCGGTTGTCTTCAGGGATCACATCGGTTGATTGTGCCGTACGACGTCCACGGCCGGCCGGTCAGCCGTCCGCGGGCCGTGCAGCGGACCCACCCGGGGTGGTCCCCAGCGGCTCAGGCGGACTCGGCGCGCTTGGCGGCCGCGGCGGCCTTCCACGAGACCAGCTCGGAGCGCAGCACGTCGAGCTCGGCCTCGAGCTCGGCGACGAGGACGATCGCCTCGGCGGCCTGCTGCTCCGAGGCGTCCAGCATGCGGGCGGACTCGTCCCGGTCGCGCTCGGCGACGTCGGCACGGCGCGCCTCGGCGTTCATCTTGCGGGTCTGCTCGGCCGCGTGGCGCTGGGCCTTGCTGAGCGCGAGCTCGAGGCCGTCGATGGCCTCCTCACGGTCGGCGATCTTGCGGCGCATGTCGGCGGCGAAGGCGGCGTTCTCGGCCGTGCGCTCGGCGGTGAGGGCGGCGTACTCGGCGGCCTGCTCGGCCCGGTCGCGGGCCGCGTCCCGGCGTGCCTGCATCACCTCGGTGTGCGTGATGCGGGTGGCGGCGGCGCCGAGCAGCAGGGCCGCGACGGCCACCAGCGAGGTCAGCCAGCCGATGCCGGCGACCAGGGCCCAGCCGACCAGCAGGGTCGCCACGACGAGCAGGACGACCGCCACGGTCAGGCGCGTGCTGCGCTGGCGGCGGCGCGCGGCGCTGCGGGGGGTGGCGGAGCTCGCCGACGCAGCCGGGGACGACGCCTGTGACTGCTGGGGCTGGAGGGAAGGCATGCCAGCAGGTTAGGGGGCGTCGCCGCGCGAGGGCAGCCGACACGCGCGCTCGAGCAGCAGCGAGGAGATGACGATCGCCACTCCGGCGCCCGCCGCGACGCCCGAGCGCAGCAGCCGCTGATCGGCGAGCTCGGAGCCGTCGCCGATCCAGGTCACGGCGTACGCCGCGTAGCCGCCGGCCACCACGGCACCCACGAGGGCGCAGGCGCGGGCCAGCACCAGGCGGTTGACGGCGCGGTGCGGCTCCAGCCGCTGGCGGCGGACGTGCAGCGTGCGCCACGTGTCCCAGGCGAGCGCGCCCACGAAGACGGCGACGAAGACCAGCGCCAGCACCTGGATCCAGGTGACGATCGGCGCGGTGCCGTCGAGGCGGACCGCGACGGTGCGCAGCAGCCCCCCGCCGACCATCCCGATCCCGGCCGCGACCGCGAGGGCGGTGGCCGAGATCGGGTGCAGCCGACCCTCCGGTTCCTCGTCGGGCGGCTGCTCGGACGGGTCCCCGGAGGGAGGGCCAGCGGTCACTGGACCTCGAGCACCAGGTCGTCGCGGCGGGAGATCCCCGAGCCGTCGGTGGCGCCGAGCAGGTCGGCGATCGGGCCGTGGTCGGGGAGCTCCGCGTCGGGCTCGAGGTCGTGCCAGGGCTTCAGCACGAAGGCGCGCTGGTGGGCGCGCGGGTGGGGCAGCCGCAGGAAGTCGTCGTCGGCCCGGCGGTCGCCGACCACGATCAGGTCGACGTCGAGGGTGCGCGGCGCGTTGCGGAGGTCGCTGCGCTCGCGGGCGAACGCGTCCTCGATCGCCAGCGCCCGCTCCATGAGCCGCGCGGCCGGCAGCGTGGTGTCGGCGAGCACGACGGCGTTGAGGAACATGGGCGCGTCGTCGACCGGCGAGTCGACCGGCTCCGACTCGTAGACCGGCGAGACGCCGGTGAGGAACAGGTCGGGGGTGTCGGCGAGGGCGTCCACGGCACCCTGCAGCGTGGTGAACCGCTCCCCCAGGTTGGATCCGAGCGCCACCACGATCCGACGGATGGGGTGCATCTCCCCGGTGAGGGAGTCCGCGTCCACGATGTTGGGGTTGGGGGTCTCGGTCATCAGCTGGCCTCAGTCCTGGTGATCGTCAGCGCGACATCCCGAAATGTCGCGTCAATGGGTGCATCTGGCTTGTGGATCGTGACGCGCGCCCATTGAACACGACGCTCGGTCAGGCACACGTCGGCGATCCGCTGGGCCACGGTCTCGATCAGGTCCACGGGATCGGACTCGACTGCCGCCCGGACCCGGTCCACGAGAGTCCCGTAGTCGACCGTCTGCTGCAAGTCGTCGGAGGTCGCCGCGGGGCGCGTGTCGATGCCGAGTGCGAGATCGATCACGAAGACCTGCCCCTCGCGCCGCTCGAAGTCGAACACCCCGTGGTGCGCGAAGCACTCGATCCCCGAGACCACGAGCTCGTCCTGAGCGCCGTGCTGAGGAGGCGCGCCAGCGCCGTCTCGACGTGCAGGGTGTGCAGCGCCCGTGTCGAAGGGCCTGTCGGTCATCGTCGTCCTTCCTCTCGGGGGGCCGTCCGCCAGGCCTGCCAGGCCGCGAGGGCGTCGGTGGTGGCGCGTACGTCGTGCACGCGCAGGCCCCAGACGCCCAGGTCGGCCAGGAGCGGCACCAGGGCGCTGTGGGCGTGCTCGCGCCCCGTCGGCGGCCGGGGGGTGCCATCGGGACCGGCCAGCACGGCCCCCAGGAACGTCTTTCGGCTCGCGCCGACGAGGAGCGGCAGCCCCAGCGCGGTGAGCTCGTCGAGGTGGGCCAGCAGCTGCCAGTTGTGCTCGCCGCGCTTGGCGAAGCCCAGGCCGGGGTCGAGCACCAGCCGGTCGCGGTCGATGCCCGCCGTCGTCGCCGCCTCGACCCGCTCGGACAGCTCGCGCACCACCGCGGCTACCACGCCGCCGGGCTCGTCGTAGGTCGCGAAGTCGGCCATCCGGTCGCTGTGCGCCCGCCAGTGCATGGCGACGTACGTCGCGTCGGAGGCCGCGACGACGTCGAGGACGGCCGGGTCGGCGAGCCCGCCCGAGACGTCGTTGACGATGCGGGCGCCGGCGTCGATCGCCGCGGCCGCCACCTCGGCGCGCATGGTGTCGACGGAGACGATCGCACCCTGCGCCGCCAGCCCGGTGATGACCGGGACGACCCGGTCGAGCTCCTCGGCGACCAGCGGCCGGGTGGCGCCGGGCCGCGTCGACTCGCCGCCGACGTCGAGGATGTCCGCCCCCTGGGTCAGCAGGTCGCTGCCGTGCGCGAGCGCCGACTCCGTGTCGGCGTACAGCCCGCCGTCGCTGAAGGAGTCCGGCGTGACGTTGACGATCCCCATCACCAGGGGTCGCACGACGGTGCTCATCCGCGCCGGGAGTGGATCAACGCCATCGCCTCGGCCCGGGTGGCGGCGCTGTGCATCTGGCCGCGGACCGCCGAGGTGATGGTGCGGGCGCCGGCCTTGCGCACCCCGCGCATGGTCATGCACAGGTGCTCGGCCTCGATGACGACGATGACGCCGCGGGCCTCGAGGAGCTCCATGAGCGCGTCGGCCACCTGCGTGGTCAGCCGCTCCTGCACCTGCGGGCGCTTGGCGTAGACGTCGACGAGCCGGGCGAGCTTGGACAGGCCGGTGATCTTGCCGCTCTCGGCGGGGATGTAGCCCACGTGCGCCACGCCGGTGAAGGGCACGAGGTGGTGCTCGCACATCGACCACAGCTCGATGTCGCGCACCAGCACCATCTCGTCGTGGCCGATGTCGAACGTGGTGGTCAGCACCTCCTCCGGCCGCTGGCGCAGGCCGGCGGTGAGCTCGGCGTAGGCCCGCGCGACCCGTGCGGGGGTGTCGGCCAGCCCCTCGCGGTCGGGGTCCTCGCCGATGGCGTGCAGCAGCTCGCGCACGGCCGCCTCGGCGCGGGCGTGGTCGAAGGGCGCGAGGTCGTCGCGCTCCTCGAGGCTGATCGGGTCGGTCATCGGCTCAGGTCGACGAGGGGGTCGGGGGCGTGGGCTCGTCGCCGCCGCCCACCGTGTCGCCGTGGGTGTCGCCACCGGCGCCGGGCGGGGTCAGCACGATGCCGCCCTCCTGCCGCTCCGGCGACGTCCCGTTGGACGCCTTGGCGCGCTCACGGATCTCCTGGGGGATGTCCACCGGCGGGATCGTCGAGGGGACGCGCTGGGGCGATCCGGTCCAGGCCGGACGGGACGGGCGCAGGCGCAGGGGCTCGAAGATCCGGGCGACCTCGGCCTTGTCGAGCGTCTCCTTGTCGAGCAGCGCGAGCACGAGCGCGTCGAGGACGTCGCGGTTCTCCTCGAGGATGTCGAAGGCCTCCTGGTGGGCGTTGCCCAGCAGCGCCTTGACCTCGGCGTCGACGACGGCGGCGACCTCCTCGGAGTAGTTGCGCTGGTGGCCCATGTCGCGGCCCAGGAACGGCTCGGAGTTGCTGTCACCGAGCTTGATCGCGCCGAGGCGCTCGCTCATGCCGTACTGGGTGACCATCGCGCGGGCGAGGTTGGTGGCCTTCTCGATGTCGTTGCCCGCGCCGCTGGTGACGTCGTGGAAGATCAGCGCCTCGGCGGCCATGCCGCCGAGCATGTAGGCCAGCTTGTCGAGCATCTCCGAGCGGGTCTGGCTGTACTTGTCCTCGTCGGGCAGCACCATCGTGTAGCCCAGCGCACGGCCGCGCGGGAGGATCGTGACCTTGTGCACCGGGTCGGTGCCGGGCACGGCGGCGGCGACGAGGGCGTGGCCGCCCTCGTGGTAGGCGGTGATGAGCTTCTCCTTCTCGCTCATCAGGCGGGTACGCCGCTGGGGCCCGGCGATCACCCGGTCGATGGCCTCGTCGAGCGACGAGTCGGTGATCAGCTTCTCGTTGCTGCGGGCGGTCAGCAGGGCCGCCTCGTTGAGGACGTTGGCCAGGTCGGCGCCGGTGAAGCCCGGCGTACGACGGGCGACGCTCAGCAGGTCGATCTCGGGGGCCATCGGCTTGCCGCGCGAGTGCACCTTGAGGATCTGGTGGCGACCGTTGAGGTCGGGGGCGTCGACCTGGATCTGGCGGTCGAAGCGGCCCGGTCGCAGCAGCGCCGGGTCGAGGACGTCGGGGCGGTTGGTCGCGGCGATGAGGATGACGCCGCCGCGGACGTCGAAGCCGTCCATCTCCACGAGCAGCTGGTTGAGGGTCTGCTCGCGCTCGTCGTGGCCGCCGCCCATGCCGGCACCACGGTGCCGGCCCACGGCGTCGATCTCGTCGATGAAGACGATCGCCGGAGCGTTCTCCTTGGCCTGCTCGAACAGGTCGCGGACCCGGCTGGCGCCGACGCCGACGAACATCTCGACGAAGTCGGAGCCGGAGATGGAGAAGAACGGAACCCCGGCCTCGCCGGCGACCGCGCGGGCCAGCAGCGTCTTGCCGGTGCCGGGCGGGCCGTAGAGCAGGACGCCCTTGGGGATCTTGGCGCCGACGGCCTGGAACTTGGCGGGCTCCTGGAGGAACTCCTTGATCTCCCCGAGCTCCTCGACGGCCTCCTCGGACCCCGCGACGTCGGAGAACGTCGTCTTGGGCATGTCCTTGGTGATCAGCTTGGCCTTGCTCTTGGCGAACTGCATCACGCCGCGGCCGCCGCCCTGCGCCTGGTTCATCAAGAAGATGAACAGCAGCACGATCAGCGCGAACGGGAGCAGCGTCACCAGCAGCGACCCGATCACGCTGGGCTGCGGGTTCTCCGAGGTGGAGTCCTCGATGGTGCCCTCGGTGACCTGCTCGTCGACGGCCGCGAGGATCGACTCCTGCTGGCCCTGGATGTAGTAGGTGACGACCTTGTCGCTGCCCTCGCGCACGCCCTCGTCCAGGGTCGCGCGGATCTCCTGGTCACCGTCGATGAAGGTGATCTCCTTGACGTCGCCGTCCGCGATCCAGGCGTTGAGCTCGGAGGTCTTGACCTCGTCGTACCCGCCGTTGGGGATGAGGAACTGGATGGCGAAGAGGGCGGCGACGCCCGCCACGAGCGCCACCAGCCATGGGCCCTTGAATATGCGCTTCACAAGCATCTTTCGCGACGAGGGGTTCGGGGGTTGTGACCGTACATCGTCACGACCGTCCGTGGTTCTGACCCATCCTCTCAGGCGGGGTGAAGCCCGGGGGCGCTCAGGAGTAGACGTGGGGGGCGAGGGTCCCGATGTCGCGCAGGTTGCGGTAGCGCTCCTGGTAGTCCAGCCCGTAGCCCACGACGAACTCGTTGGGGATGTCCCAGCCGACGTACTTGGGCTCCACCGGCATGCTCAGCGCCTCCGGCTTGCGGAGCAGCGTGGCGATCTCGACGCTGGCCGGGCCGCGGCTGCCGAGGCTGTTGACCAGCCAGCTCAGGGTGAGGCCGGTGTCGATGATCTCGTCGACGATCAGCACGTGCCGGCCCGTGATGTCGGTGTCGAGGTCCTTGAGGATCCGCACCACGCCGCTGGACTTGGTGCCCGAGCCGTAGGAGCTGATCGCCATCCAGTCCATCTCCACGTGGCGGCCCAGCGACCGGGCGAGGTCGGCCATCACCATGACCGCGCCGCGCAGGACGCCGACCATCAGGAGGTCGTGGCCCTCGTAGTCGGCCTCGATCTGCTCGGCCATCTCCTTCAACCGGGCCTGGATCTGCTCCTCGGTGAAGAGCACGTTGACCAGGTCAGACTCCACGTGGGACGCGTCCATGCCGAGCAGCCTAGGTGCACCGGCCGCTCCGGCGTCGGGGTGGTCGCGGATCAAGTGCCACCGCGCCGTAGACGCGCGGACACAACCCCGGTCGTGCACGGTGTCCCCCGCCTGGCGCGACCGGCCCGCGCGACTTGTGCCCGCGTGCCTACGCCGGCGCGTCGTCGCCGGGCGGTCAGGCGGGGCGGTCGGGCGCGGACGGCGCGCGCTCGAGGACGAGCAGGCCGTCACGGCGTACGGCGCGCAGGTGGCCGGGCAGGTCGATCCACTTCTGGCCCCGCCAGTCGGTGAGCAGGGCGTCCACGGCCAGGACGTGCTCGTGGTGCACCTCGGAGGCCGGCGCGCCGGCGGCCAGCACCGCGTTGCGCAGCACCCGGCGCCGCAGGGAGGGGTGCTGGCCGGCGAGGGCATCGACGGCCAGGCCGTCGTCGGTCGTCACCACCGCTGCGACCTCGGCGGCGAACTCATCGAGCAGGCCCATGTCGTCGCGCAGCTGGTCGGCCGTGCGGGCCAGCGTGGCCGCGACCCCGGGACCGAGCTCGTCCTCGAGGAGGGGCATCACCCGGCGGCGCACCCGCACCCGGGTGAACGAGGGGTCGGTGTTGTGGGGGTCCTCCCAGGCCCGCAACGCCTCGACCTGGCACGCGGTGACGGTGTCGTCGCGGCGTACGTCGAGCAGCGGGCGCGCGAACACGTCGAACCGCCGGCGCATCCCGGCCAGCGACCGGCCGCCGGAGCCCCGGGTCAGGCCCAGCAGCACCGTCTCGGCCTGGTCGTCGAGGGTGTGGCCGAGCAGCACGACCGCTGCCCCGGTGCGGGCGGCGACCTCCTCGAGCACGGCGTAACGCGCCTCGCGGGCGGCGGCCTCCGGCCCCAGCCCGGCGGCCTCGACGACCACGGTCGCGGTCATGGTCTCGTCGGCCCCGATGGCCGCCATCTGCTCGACCACGCGGGCCGCGGTGTCGGCCGAGCCGTGCTGGAGGCCGTGGTCCACGGTCACGCCGACCACCCGCTGGGCCCGCTTGTGCCCCTCGAAGACCGCGGCGCTGAGCAGGGCCAGGGAGTCGGCGCCGCCGCTGCAGGCCACGACGACGGTCGACCCGGCGGGCAGGTCGGCGAGGACCGCCCGCACTCCCCGGCGCACGGCCGCGACGGCGGGGTGGAGGCTCACAGCACGCGGGTGATCCAGGCGTCCGGGTCACCGATCTCGGACTTGCTCGGCAGGTGCGCGGGCTCGGCCCACACGGCGTTGAAGTCATCCATGCCGACCTTGTCGACGACGTGGCGCACGAACGCGGCGCCGTCGCGGTACTGCGCCATCTTGGCGTCCAGCCCGAGCAGGCGGCGCAGGATGCGGTCGAGGGTGCCGACGCCCTTGCGGCGCTCGTTGAAGCGGGCGCGGATCCGGTCGACGCTGGGGATGACGCTCGGTCCGACGCCGTCCATCACGACGTCGGCGTGGCCCTCGAGCAGCGACATGACGCCGGTGATCCGGTCGAGGATCTCCTTCTGCTCCGGGGTCCCCATGACGTCGATGAGGCTGCCGCCGCCCCCGCGCAGCGCCTCGGAGGCGCGGCGCACGAGGTCGTCCATCATCCGTGACGGCTCGACGGTGCCGGTGAGCGCGATCATCTCGGAGTAGAGGTGGTCCCGCATCCAGGGCACGGCGGTGAACTGCACCCGGTGGGTCTCCTCGTGGAGGCACACCCAGAGCCGGAAGTCGGTCGGGTCGACGCCGAGCTCGCGCTCGACGTGGACGATGTTGGGGGCGACGAGGAGCAGGCGGCCGGTGTCCGTGGACCCGCTGCCCGTGGTGCCGTCGGCCTCGTCCGCCAGGCCGTGGAAGGGGTCGAACTGGCCCAGCACCTTGGTGCCGAGGAACCCGAGCAGGAGCCCGACCTCGGCGCCGGTGACCCGGGACCCGATGGCCAGGGAGAGCCCGTTGGGCGTGCCCTTCTTCTCGGTCAGGCGCGCGACGACGGGCTCCAGGATCCGCGCGAAGCCGTCGGCGTTGGCCTGCACCCAGCCACGACGGTCGACGACGAGCACCGGCGCCGTGTTGTCCTGCGCCACCAGCCCGGTGAACTCACGGACCAGGCCGGTGGACCGGTCGGCGTCGGCGCGCAGCTCGGTCACGGCGGCGGCCGCGTCGGCCGCGGTCACCTCGGGTCCGTCCCCGGCGACCTTGGCGCCGAGGTTCACCGCGAAGTCCCAGTCGACCATTGACGTCATGGGGCGACCCTAGCCCGGCACCCCATCCCGGGCGCCCGTCCAGCCGACAGGCCGGGCGAGAGGCCAGGCGACCGGGCAGCCGGCAGGTCAGCCGACCGGCCGGCCCACCGTCAGCCCGCGGTGCAGCGGCAGGCGGCAAGGTCGCCGGCGAGCCGGTCGACGGCCTGCTGGGCGTCGAGCTTGTCGTCCTCGCCGGCCCTGTCGACGGCGACGACGAAGGCCATCGGCGTCCCCTCACGGTCGGTGGTGACCCCGGCCAGCGAGTGGACGCGGCTCAGGGTGCCGGTCTTGGCCCGCACCCTCCCCGGCGCCTGCGCCGAGCCGGTGTCGAAGCGGTAGGCCAGGGAACCGGTGAACCCGGCGACGGGCAGGCCGGACAGCACGGGTCGCAGGGCGGGGTTCTCGGGTGCCGCGGCGACCTGGACCACCTGGAGGAGGGTGGTGGCGGAGACGCGGTTGAGCCGGGACAACCCGGAGCCGTCGTGGATGACGTCGGTGCCGGTGTCCACACCCAGGCTGCGCAGGGTCGCCAGCACGGCGGCCGAGCCCGCCTCGAAGGACCCCACGCCGTCGACGGCGAGCCCCACGTGGCGGGCGAGGACCTCGGCCGCCTCGTTGTCGCTGACCTCGAGGACCCGCTCGACGATGTCGGCCACCGGGGCGCTGGTGACGCTGGCGAGCTCACCGGCGTCCGGGGCGGCCGTCGTGGGCGCCGGGTTGCCGCGCACACGCACCCCGGCCTCCCGCAGCGCGTCCGCGAAGGCGTCGGCGGCCGCGGCGCTCGGGTCGTCGACGTACCCGTAGCCGGTGGGCGACGCGCCGCGGTCGACCCACAGCGCGGTGATCGGGCTGACGATGTCGTCGGGCACGTAGTCCGCGCGCCACTTCGGGTTGTCGCTCGGGCCGGTGAAGAGCGAGTCGTCGTACTGCACCCGCACCCGGGCACGGTCCCCGAGGGCGTCTGCGGTCTCGCGGGCGAGCGTCACGACGTCCGCGCGCTCCGGGTAGGTCGTGCGGGCCTCCTCGGGCGTCAGCGGCCTGCTGGCGAGGTAGGGGTCGCCGCCGCCGACGAGCACGACGTCGCGGGGGGTCGCCCCGGCCACGACCCGCGTCGTGAACCGGGTGTCCGTCCCGAGCGCCTCCAGCGCGGCGGCGCCGGTGAGGAGCTTGGTGGTGGAGGCGGGGATGACCGGGCCCTCGCCGTACGTCCAGACCGGACCGTCGCCGTCGAGGTCGCCGACGGCGGCGACCACGTGCCGGCCCAGGTCCTCGTCGCGCAGCCCGGGCGCCAGCGCGGCGGCGACGGCGGCCTGGTCGACGTGGCCGCTCCGGGCCGGAGGCACGACGGACGCGACGGGCTCCGGGGTCCCCCACTCGGGGAGCTCCACCCCGGGCGGGGGTGCGATCGCCGCCGGCTCGGACTGCGGGTCGACCGAGAGCCACGGGAGGTAGCGGGGTCCGAGGTCGAGGCGGTACGACGCGAACGCGGCGGCCACGATGGCCAGCACCAGGAGGGTCGGCAGCCAATGCGCGAGCCGCCCGGGACCGCTCGGCCCCGAGGAGTGGCGTCGGTCACGTCCCACCCGTTTTCACCCCTCGCTTTGGTCGTCGGGGGCCATTGTGCGCGACACTGGCCGCCGATCACCCAACGCCCCAGGAGAGAACCGTGCCCGACGAGCAGGTAGCCGACGACGTCCGCGACGAGATCGCCGAGAGCGACGTCCACCCTCCCGAGGACGGCCAGCTGCTCTTCGACGTGCTGATCGAGATCCCCAAGGGCTCGCGCAACAAGTACGAGGTCGACCACGACACCGGCCGCCTGCGGCTGGACCGGATGCTGTTCACCTCGACGGCCTACCCCGAGGACTACGGCTACATCGAGAACACCCTCGGCCAGGACGGCGACCCGCTCGACGCGCTCGTGCTGCTCCAGGCACCGACCTTCCCCGGCTGCCTCATCGAGTGCCGCGCGATCGGCATGTTCCGCATGACCGACGAGGCCGGCGGCGACGACAAGGTCCTGTGCGTCCCCTCGCACGACCCGCGCCTGCAGCACCTCCAGGACATCGGCGACGTCTCCAAGTTCGACCGCCTGGAGATCCAGCACTTCTTCGAGGTCTACAAGGACCTCGAGCCCGGCAAGTCCGTCGAGGGTGCCAACTGGGTCGGCCGCGCCGAGGCCGAGGCCGAGGTCCGCGCGTCGTTCGACCGCTTCAAGAGCAACGGCCACTGAGCCCGTCCCTCAGCGGGCCAGGGGGACCGGTTCCCCCACCCGGCTGAGCTTGTCGGGGTTGCGCACGAGGTAGAGCCGGGTCACCACCCCGTCCTCGACCAGCATGGTGCCGACGCCGTCGCGGCGGCTGCCGACGACGAACTGGACCCCCGGGGCACCGTTGAGCCACACCGGGACCAGCTCGAGGGCGTCCGGGGTGACTGCGGTGAGGAACCGCAACACCTTGTCGCGCCCGCGGATCGGGTTGAGCGCCGCCTTGACCTTGCCACCCCCGTCGGTCATCAGCACCACGTCGGGCGCCAGGACGTCCATCAGCACCTGGAGGTCGCCGGTCTCGGCGGCCAGCCGGAAGCGCTCGATGACCGCGTCGCGCTCCGCGACGGTCACCGAGGAGCGCGGCCGGCGCGCCTGGACGTGGGAACGGGCACGGTGCGCAACCTGGCGCACCGCGGCCTCGGACTTGTCCACGGCGGCCGCGATCTCGTCGTACGGCAGGTCGAAGACCTCGCGGAGCACGAACACCGCCCTCTCGACCGGCGGCAGCGTCTCCAGCACCAGCAGCATGGCGGTGGAGACGCTGTCGGCGAGCTCGACGTCCTCCGCGACGTCGGGGACCGTCAGCAGCGGCTCGGGCAGCCACGCGCCCACGTAGTCCTCGCGCCGGCGCGCTCCGCCGCGCAGGTGGTTGAGGGCGAGCCGCGTAGTGATGCGCACGAGGTAGGCCCTGCGGTCGCGGACCTCGTCGTGCGCGACGCCCGACCAGCGCACCCACACCTCCTGCAGCACGTCCTCCGCGTCGACGGCCGAGCCGAGCATCTCGTAGGCGACCGTGAAGAGCAGGTTGCGGTGGGCGACGAACGCCTCGGTGGCCGGCGCGCTCATGGGGTGGAGGGTACGGCGAGCGGCGCCAGGTCGCAGCGGTCGGCGTAGCCCTGGCTGGCCAGTCCCAGCGCGGCGTTGAAGCGGGAGCGCTCGTTCTCGACGGCGATGATCATCGTGAGCTCGACCATCGCCTCGTGGCCCAGCGCCGCGTCGAGCCCGGCGACCATCTCGTCGGTGACCGTCGGCGGGGTCGTCGTCATCGCCTCGGCGTAGGCCATCACGTCCCGCTCGAGGTCGGTGAAGACCTCCGACTCGCGCCAGCGGGGCACCTCGCGGACCTTGTCGAGGGTGAGTCCCTCCTCGTGCGCCAGGAAGTAGCCGAAGTCGAGGCACCACGAGCACCCGATCCGGGCGGCGGCGGCCAGCTGGGCGTAGGTCTTGAGGTGCGGGTCGAGGGCCTTCCAGCGGGCGACCCGCTGCTCGAAGCCGAAGACGGCGCGGGTCACGGGCTTGTGGTGGAACAGGACGTAGGCGTTGTCGGGCACCTCGCCCCACATGCGCTCGGCGACCCTGGTCATGACGCGGCCGTAGACGCCGTCGATGCGGGCCTTCGGGATGCGGAACGTGCTGGGCATGGTCACTCCTTCGTCAGGTGGGCCTGCTGACCCTTGCTGACATGGAGACACCGGCCGAGCCGGTCCTGTGACAGGTCAGGACGCCACGGCGCGGAAGTAGCCGAGGCCGCCGCTGAGGTGCAGGTCGATCTCGCGGCACCCCTCCCGGGCCAGCTGGTCGACGAGCTCGCGGGTGCTGCACATCGGGCCCAGCACCCCGGCGAGCGTGCCCATCCGTCGCGCCGGCGCGTGCGCGAGGCCGGTGTCGGTGAACATCGAGCTGCCCGTGAGGACCCCGCCGGGACGCAGCACGCGCACCATCTCGGCCACCGCGCGGTGCGGGTCGGGGAAGCAGTGCAACCCGGTGAAGCTGGCCACCAGGTCGACGGTCCGGTCCTCGAGCGGGAGGTCGCCCGCGTCCGCGACCACAGGGGTCACCTGGTCGTCGACGCCGAGTCGTCGGGCGGTGGACAGTGCCCTTCCCAGCATGGGCGCGGAGATGTCGACGGCGAGGTAGTCGAGCCCCTGGCCGGGCACGATCCCTCGCATCGCGACGCCGTTGCCCGTGGGGACGTCGAGCACCCGCGACCCGGCGGGCAGCCGGCCGACCTCGCGCACGGCGTCGTACAGCAGGCCGAGGTCGGTGCCGAGGCCGAGCCGCCACGCCACTCCCCCGACGCGCCGGTGCTCGACGAGCCAGCCGTAGACGCTGGCCCACAGCGGGTCCTCGTGCCACCCGCCGAGGATCCTCATCGGCCCAGGATCTCCTCGGACCGCAGCATCTCGCGGGGTACGCCGAACGCGTCCACGAGGTCGACGGCGAGCGGGCGGAGCTTGCGGCACAGGTCGTCGACCTCGCGGCTGATCGCCTTGGAACGGGCGGCGGTGAGCCGGCCGTGCTCCATGAACCAGGCGCGGTCGGCCTCGATGGTGGCCAGCGCGTGCAGGTCGCACAGCAGGTTGAGAGCGACCTTGGTGTCGCCGTCGGGCAGCGCGCGCGTCTTCTCCACGAAGGCGTCCAGCACGAGCCGCTCCACGTGCGCGCGCGCCGCGGCGATGACGTGGGGCTGGACCCTCGAGAACACCTCGCCGGGGTTGAGCCCGGTGTCGATGCCCCGCTTGAGCCGGCGGGCGGCGCCGCCGAGCACGTGCTCCTCGCGGAAGCGCAGCATCGCCTGCTGGTAGGCCGGGTCGAGCAGGCCGGCCTCCTGGTCCCACTCGTCGCCGCCGGGCAGGGCGTCCTTGAGGGCCGAGAAGAGCTTGCGGGCGCTGGTCCGCTCGAGGACCGTCTCGACCGCGAGGCCGGCCACGAACCGGACCATGCCGAACTGGTCCATGTCCTCGAACTCGCTGGCGTAGTCGGTCAGCAGTCCCTTGGCGACGAGCTGGAGCAGGACGTGGTTGTCGCCCTCGAAGGTGGTGAAGACGTCGGTGTCGGCCTTGAGGGCGTCGAAGCGGTTGGCGCTGAGGTAGCCGGCGCCGCCGCAGGCCTCGCGGCACTCCTGGATGGTGCGGGTGGCGTGCCAGGTGCCGAGCGCCTTGGTGCCGGCGGCCAGCGCCTCGAGCCGGCGGCGGGCCTGCTCGTCGTCGGTGAGGCCGGAGAAGACGTCGTGCAGCTGGCCGGCGACCTGCTCCTGGGCGAAGTGCAGCGCGTAGGTGTGCGCCAGCAGCGGCAGCAGCCGGCGCTGGTGCATGCCGTAGTCGAGGAGCAGGTCCTCCAGCGGCGGCTCGGTGGCCTCGAACTGCCGGCGCCGGTCGGCGTAGCGGATCGCGATCGCCAGCGCGACCTTGGACGCGTTGATGGCCGCCCCGCCCACGCACACGCGGCCCTGGACGAGGGTGCCGAGCATGGTGAAGAAGCGCCGGTTGGGGTTGTCGATCGGGCTGGAGTAGGTGCCGTCCTCGGACACCGTGGCGAACTGGTCGAGGAGGTTGTCGCGCGGGATGCGCACGCCGTCGAACCAGATGCGTCCGTTGTCGACGCCGTTGAGGCCCATCTTGGGGCCGCAGTCCTCGATGCGTACGCCGGGCAGCACCGCGCCGTCCTCGCGGAGCGGCACCACGAAGGCGTGCACGCCGCGGGACTCCCCGCCGACCTCGAGCTGGGCGAAGACCACCGCGACGTCCGCGTGCGCGGCCGCGTTTCCGATGTAGTCCTTGCGGCTCGCGTCGTCGGGCGTCGTGATGACGAACTCGCCGGTCCCCGCGTCGTACGTCGCCGTGGTGCCGAGAGCCTGCACGTTGGAGCCGTGCCCGGTCTCGGTCATCGCGAAGCAGCCCATCAGCTCGCCGCTGACGGTCCGCGCGAGGTAGGCGTCGTGGTGGCGCCGGGTGCCGAGCTGGAGGATCGCGCCGCCGAAGAGGCCGAACTGCACCCCGACCTTGACCAGCACGCTCAGGTCACCGAGGGCGAGGGTCTCGAAGGCCGCGACGGACGCGCCGATGTCGCCGCCCCCGCCGTGCTCCTCGGGGAAGCCCATGCCGGTCTGGCCGGTCGCGGCCATCTCGAGGACGACGTCCCGGACGCGGTCGCGGAAGGCCGCGGTGTCGAGGGACTCGGCCTCCTCGAGGATGTCGGCATACTCCACCAGGTTGGTGCGGACCAGGGCGCGCACGTCGGCGTACCGGCCGTCGAGGAGCGCGGTCAGCGCGGCCACGTCAACCTCCGGCTGGGCGTAGCCGCTCGGGGTCCCCTCGGTGGTGTCGTCGGTGGCCTGCTCGGTGGCCTGCTCGGCGGTCATGGGCACAAGGTAGCGTCGCGCGCGTGAACCGCCCCGAGCCCGACGTCGATCTCGGTCGGATGCCGTACAACTTCTCGATCGTCGGCGTCCAGAAGAGCGGCACCTCCACGCTGTCGGGGACGATCAGCCAGCACCGTCTCGTGTGCCGGCCGCCCCGCAAAGAGGCGCACTTCTTCAACGACGAGACCTACGACTGGGCGCACCCCGACTACGAGCGCGACTACACCGCGCCGCGGCGCGCCAAGGTGCACACGATGGTCGGGGACTCGACGCCGGTCTACCTGTTCTGGCCCAACGCGCTGGAGCGGATGCGCGACTACATGCCCGACATGCCGCTGATCGCGGTGTTCCGGGACCCGCTCGAGCGGCTGTTCTCGCACTGGACGATGCTGCGCACGCGGCACCCGGACTGGCCCGACTGGCCGGGCTTCCTCACCGAGTTCCGGCCGACGTCGCTGCCCGACTCGGTGCCGACGGACGTCAAGCCGATGCGCTACAAGCACATGTCGGGGATCGCGCGCGGCTACTACGGCGCCCAGCTCGAGCGCGGGTTCGCGGTCTTCCCCCGCGAGCAGTGGCTGCTGCTGGAGTTCCGCTCGATGCTCGCGTCCTTCGACGCCTCCGTCGACCGGGCGACCGACCACCTCGGGCTGCCCCGCTTCGAGCAGCACCCGCCGCTGCGCAACCGGTACGCCGGCGCGGAGCTGGTCACGGGCACCGCGCCGACCGCCGAGGACCTGCAGTCGCTCGCCGAGCTGTACGCCGCCGACCTCGCCGTCTTCGACCGGCTCTCGGGCCTGGACACCTCGGAGTGGCCGACGACCCGGATCCTCGCAGGCACCCTGGACCCCGGGGAGCTGGCCGCTCGGTTCACGACCAAGGTGGCGCCGCTCCCGGCCTGACCCTCCCCCGGTGGGTAGTTTGGGACGATCTCGGTGGAGATTCGGCGTTCCGACCTACGAGTTGATCCCAAACTATCCGCGGGACCACGCCTCGGTCGGGGTCAGGGGCGGGCGAAGAAGTTGGGTGTGGTCCAGGACCAGATCGACTCCCGCACGACGGGACGGCCCGTGCGCGGGGCGTGGATCATCTGGCCGCCGCCGACGTAGAGGCCCACGTGGTAGATCGAGCTCGGGTTGCTGCTCGACCCCCAGAAGACCAGGTCGCCCGGCGCGAGCTGGGCGGCCGTGATCCGGGTCGAGCCGGTGAACTGCGCGACCGAGTAGTGCGGCAGTGACTTGCCGCCCCTGGCCCACGCCCCCGCGGTGAGGCCGGAGCAGTCCCACGCGTCGGGGCCTGAGGCACCCCACTTGTAGAGGTCGCCGATCTGGGCGGCGGCGAAGGCGATCGCCGCCTCCGCGCCCGAGCTCGCCGGTGGCGGGGGCACGGGGGCGGGTGCCGGTGGGACCGGAGCCGTGGGCGCGGGCGTCGTCGGGGCGGGAGCCGGCGGCGTCGTCGGGGCCGGGGTCGTGGGCTCGGGGGTCGCCGGGGCCGCCGGGGCCGTGGGCTCGGGCGTCGTGGGAGAGGGCGCCGGGACCTGCGTGGGCACCTTCGTCGGGGCAGGCGATGGAGTCGGGCTCGGGGACTTCGTGGGCGACGGCTCGGTGGTCGCCGCCTCCTCGGCCGCCTCGTCGGCAGCCTGGTCCGCGGCCTCCTGGGCGGCCTGCTCCGCTGCTTCTTGGGCCGCCTGCTCGGCCGCCGCCTGCTCAGCGGCCTCTTGGGCGGCGGCCTCCTGGGCCGCCTTGGCCGCGGCCTCGGCTGCCGCCTGCTCGAGGGCCGACTGGCGCTTCTCGGCCAGCCGCACGCTGATCCCCTGGAGCTCGGCGAGCTCGGCGATCAGGATGGTCTTGGAGGCTGCGATCGCCTCGGCGGTCGCGCCCGCCTCCGCCTCCGCGGCGGCCGCACCGGCCCGGGCCCGCTCGGCCTCCTCCTCGAGGCGCTCGGCCTCGGCGAGGGCGTCCTCGGCGCGGCGGCTCGCCACCTCGGCGAGGGTGGCGGCGGCGCGGAAGGCGTCGTACCGGCCGTCGAGGGCGTCCTCGGCGTTCTGCATCGTGGCCGTGCGGTCGATCATCGTCTCGATGCCGTCGGAGCCGACGACGGCGGCGAAGCCCTGCAGGCTGGGCGAGATCTCGTAGCTGCGGACCAGCGCGTCGCTGTAGTCCTCCTGCTGGCGGACCACGTCGGCCTCGGCCGACTCCGCGGCGACGGCCGCCTCGCGGGCCGCCCGTCGCGCCTCGCCAGCCTGCCACCGGGCACCGTTGTAGGCCTCGGCGGCCTGGGCCGCGGCCACGGCGGCCGCGCGCATGCGCTCGTTGGCCATGACCAGGTCTGCCTGCACGGCCGCCACGTCGCGGGCCTTGTCGCTGGCGTTGCGCTCGGCGACGGCGACGTCCTCGCGGGTCGGCACCTCGTCGTCGGCGACCGACGCGGTCATCACGCCGCCGGCGAGCACGAGGCTCAGGGCGGCGGCACCGGACCAGCGCAGTCGCCGGGACAGCCACGACG
Organism: Nocardioides sediminis; assembly: GCF_003047295.1. Lineage (GTDB taxonomy): Bacteria > Actinomycetota > Actinomycetes > Propionibacteriales > Nocardioidaceae > Nocardioides > Nocardioides sediminis. The sequence goes on along the minus strand of NZ_PZYZ01000012.1, from coordinate 39,577 downwards.
TACGTGTGGGTGCAGGCAGGGCTCGCACAGCTTGTTCCCCTCGGCTCTCACTCCGGCCTCGGGTGACTTCCCTTTCACCCGTGACACTCGCGGCACGTTAGTGCTCACGAGCCCCAAAGGGAACAAGAATCCCAACTTTTTCACGAAGTGTCGGCGTGTCGCCTTGACGTGCTACACCGTTGTAATTCGCGCGCGTCGGTCGCGACGCGGCCGACATGCTGGCCGATTCGTCCGGTTGCTGGCCGTTGCGGCGGCCAGCAAGCGCCAGATTCACCGCTGAAGCGGTGACTCCGACGGGGGTCGACGCCCGTCCCCGACCGGTCGCGGGCGTACGACGGTCAGTCGGCGTCGACGGGCACCTTGGAGGTGGTGGTCGTCGGGTGCGAGGCGAGCCCGCCGCGGTCGAACTTCTGGCCGCTGGCCAGCCCGCCGAGCCAGAAGGCGACCAGCGCGATGGCCACGCCGGCGATGTCGTCGGCGACGTAGTGCCAGCCGAAGTAGAGCGTGGCGACGACCGTGATCGCGAAGTTGGCCCAGAAGACCCAGTGGAGGACCCGGTTGCGCAGCGTGTACTGCACCATGAGGGCCACGAGCAGGGTGATGGCGACGTGCAGGCTCGCGAAGCCCGCGACGGACTGCACGGCCCCCTCGACCCCGTCCCTGAGCACGCCCTTGCGGGCGTAGAACAAGGAGTCCATCAGCGCCCCCGACCCCGTGTCGGGCAGGTCGTTGTAGAGCCACGAGTAGGCGAAGCCGGGGCCCAGGGTCGGCAGGGCGTAGTAGGACGCGGTGCCCAGGGCCCAGGCCAGGCACTGGGAGGTGGCGAACCAGTAGCCGAAGCTGATGTTGCGCGACCACACCAGCCAGGCGGCGAGCGCGAGCGGCACCAGCGGGAGGAACCACAGGTAGATCGAGGACAGCACGTGCGCGCTCCACCCGGTGCCGAAGACGGCGTGCAGCACGTTGGCGGGCTCGTGGCCGAAGAACAGCGCCCGGTCGATGAGGTGCAGCTCGCGGTCGTACTTGCCGTCGCCGAGGACGAAGGGCAGGAACGACTTGAGGTTCCGGTAGCTGACGTAGGTGATGTAGAAGCACACCAGGCCCAGCACCACCAGCGTCATCCGCTCGCGCGTCCAGTGGCTGCGGACCCGGTCCTTGGCGATGTCCGGCATCAGTCGCGGGTTGAAGCGGGACTGCCACAGCGTCCGGGGCAGCATGTCGAGGAGGAACGCCCCCAGCACCAGCATCGGCAGCCGCAGCCACGAGGGGCCGAGGAAGCCTTCGGGGTCGACGAGGGGACGGTCCAGCGTCACCGAGGCAAGCACGGCGAGCAGACCCATGACAGCGGCGACTCCGACGAGGAGCGCGTAGGCCGGGCGATACACGCAGGCCAGTCTAGGGACGCTCGGGCAAAGCGGCCCGATCGCCAGTCAGGTGATGGTGGCCACGCGGGTCGGGTCGACGTGCAGCCGCACCGGCTCCCCCGGCGCCGCGTGGCTGCCCAGGGGCGCCACGGCGTCCAGCTCGCCGAGCCCCTCCACCGCCACCACGAGCCGCAGGGTCTCGGGGGTCGCCCGGGCCGACACGACCGTCCCGGCCAGGGGGCCGTCGCCCGCCACCAGGGCGGACCGGCGCAACGCGACGCTGCTGGCGGGCGGCAGGCCGGCGGCGGCGAGGAGCCGTTGGGCGGGCACGCCGGCCAGCACGCGTGCGTAGCCCAGGAACAGGGCCGTGGGCTCGTCGACCGGCGCCGCCCACACCTCACCGATCGGGCCCGCCTGCACCACCTCCCCGGCCCGCATCACGGCCAGCCGGTCGGCGACGGTGAACGCCTCCTCGTGGTCGTGGGTGACCATCAGCGCGGTGGTGCCCGCGGCGCGGAGGATCTCGCGCAGGTCCAGGGCGAGGCGCTCCCGCAGCGAGGCGTCCAGGGCGGAGAGCGGCTCGTCGAGCAGCAGCAGCCGCGGTTCGACGGCGAGCGCCCGGGCGAGGGCGACCCGCTGTCGCTCGCCGCCCGAGAGCGTGGCGGGGAGGCGGTCGTCGTACCCCTCGAGGCCGACGAGGGCCAGCAGCTCGCGGACCCGGTCGGCGGACGGGCGCCGACGCAGCCGCAGGGCGTAGCCGACGTTGCGGGCCACGGTGAGGTGTCCGAAAAGTTGGCCGTCCTGGAACATCAGCGCGAACCCGCGCTTGTGCGTCGGCAGGTGGTCGACGGGCTCGCCGTCGAACGCGATGCGCCCGCCCGCCAGCGGCTCGAGGCCGGCCACCGACCGCAGGAGCGTCGACTTGCCGCACCCGGACGGTCCGAGCACCGCGAGCACCTGGCCGTCGGGCAGGTCGAGGTCGACGTGGCGGACGGCGGGGACGCCGTCGTACGACACCGAGACGTCGGTGAGGCTCAGCATCAGACGGCTCCCAGGCTGGGGACGCGGAGGCGCTCGACGGCCAGCACGACGACCGCCGTGGCGACGGCGAGGACGACCGAGGCGGCCAGCGCCATGCCGTAGTTGTGCTCGCCGGGGTGCCCGAGGAGGCGGAAGATCACCACCGGCACCGTCGGGCGCTCGTCGCGGGCCAGGAAGGCGGTCGCCCCGAACTCGCCCAGGGACGCCGCGAAGGCAAAGCCACTGGCGGCCAGCAGCGGCTTCCACACCACCGGCAGGTCCACGGTGAGCGAGGCCCGCCACGGCGACGCCCCCAGCGACGCCGCCGCCTGGCGCTGCTTGTCGTCGATGCCGCCCAGGACGGGGGCGATGGTGCGTACGACGAGGGGCAGGGCCACCAGGGCCTGGGCGATCGGCACGAGCATCGGGGAGTCGCGCAGGTCCAGCGGCGGGCGGTCGAGGCTGATCAGGAAGCCGAAGCCGATCGTCACGGCGCTGACCCCGAGCGGCAGCATGAAGAACAGGTCGAGCGCCCCGCGCACGCGACGCTCGGCCCGGGTCCGCGAGCGCCGGGTCACCAGCAGCGCGACCGCGAGCCCCATCAGGAGCGCCATCCAGGTCGCGTCGACCGCGGTCCGCAGCGAGGTCACCAGGGCGGTGGTCACCGGCACCAGCAGCGCCTGGTCCTCACCGGGGGTGGTGAGGCGGCGGTAGTTCTCGAGGCTCCACGCCCCGTCGACGTGCAGCGAGCCGGCGACCAGGGTGACGATCGGCAGCGCGACCAGGCCGAGCAGGAGGGTGGTCGCGAGCAGGACCGGTACGTCGCGTCGCCGGGGTCGGCGGGGACGCGGCGCGGTCCGTGCGGTCGACGCGTCGGGGGTGGCCCGGAGCCGGGCGGCGACGACGAGCAGCACGACCACCACGACGAGCTGGACCAGCGACAGCGCGGCCGCCGCCCGCAGGTCGAACAGCGTCGTGGTGAGCAGGTAGATCTCGGTCTCCACGGTCGCGTGCCGCACTCCACCCAGGGTCAGCACCACGCCGAAGGCGGTCGCGCAGAAGAGGAAGACGACGCTCGCCGCGCTCACGATGGCCGGCCGCAGCGCGGGCAGGGTGACCGTGAGGAAGACCTGCCAGGGCGCGGCGCCGAGGGCGGCGGCCGCCTCGCCGGGACGCGGGTCCAGCGACTCCCAGGCGGCGCCGACGGCGCGGATCACCACGGCGACGTTGAAGAACACGAGGCCGGCGACGATCGCGACCGGGGTGCCGTCGAGGCCGAGGAAGCCGAGCGGCCCGGACTCCCCCAGCAGCTGCCGGAAGGCCACGCCCACCACGACGGTGGGCAGCACGAACGGCACCAGCAGCGCCGCCCGCACCACGCGACGGCCGGGTAGCGCCAGCCGGTGCAGCGCGTGGGCGGCGGGCATCCCCAGCAGCACCGCGACCACCGTGGCGACGGTCGAGGACCACACCGTGAACCACGCGACCCGCAGCACCCGGGGCCGGGTGAGCACGTCGAGCACCCCGCCCACGTCGAGCCGCCCGTCGACCCAGAAGCCACGCGACACCATGCCGCTCACCGGCAGCACGAAGAAGACGCCGAGCAGCAGCACCGGCCCGAGGGCCAGTGCCGCCAGGGCGACGAGCCGCCTCACCTGCTGATGACGTCCGTCCACTCGGTCAGCCACTGCTCGCGGTTGGCGGCGATCTCGCCGGGGTCGACCTCGTAGGGGTCGGCCGGCTGCTCGGCGTGCCGAGCCCAGTCCTCGGGAACCTCGACGGCGTCGCTCACCGGGAAGACGTACATGCTCGTCGGCAGCGCCGCCTGCACCTCGTCGGAGAGCAGCCAGTCGACGACCGCCTCGGCGCCCGCCGGGTTGGCGGCGCCCTCGAGCACGCCGGCGTACTCCACCTGCCGGAAGCAGGTGTCGAGCAGCGCGGCCGTGGTCGAGCGGCCGCCCTTGACGGTGAAGGCCGGGGAGGAGTCGTACGACAGGACGATCGGGCGCTCGCCCCCGCCGCCGCCCTGGGTGAAGTCGCCGTAGTAGGCGTCCTCCCAACCGTCGACGACCTTGGCGCCGTTGGCGAGCAGGTCGGCCCAGTAGTCCTGCCAGCCGTCCTCGCCGTACTCCGCGATCGTGCTCAGCAGGAAGGCCATGCCGGGGCTGCTGGTCGACGCGCCGGAGGTGACGAAGAGGCCCTCGTACGTCGGGGCGGCGAGGTCGTCGAGCGTCTGCGGCGGCTCGATCCCCTCCCTCTCGAACCACGTGGTGTCGACGTTGACGCACACGTGCCCGACGTCGACCGGGGTGAGGCGGTCCTCGCCCTCGAGGGCGTACTGCTCGGCACCGTCGGGCAGCTCCGCGGCGTACGACGCGAACACGCCCTCGTCGAGCGGCCGGGAGGCGAAGGTGTTGTCGACCCCGAACGCCACGTCACCGGTCGGGTCGTCCTTGGTCAGCGACAGCTTGGCGGTCAGCGTGCCGCCGTCCCCGGCGGAGCGGGTCTCCAGGTCGAGGCCGGTCTCGGACTCGAAGTCGCGGACGAGTCCCTTGGGCAGCGAGAAGGACGAGTGCGTGACGAGCACGACCTTCCCGGTGGGCTCGCCGTCGGCGCTGGTGGAGGGGCTCGACGGCTCGCTGGCCGACTCCCCGCCCATCGTGCTGCAGCCGGTGACGGCGAGCAGCAGTGCTGCGGTGGCGGTGCTGGTGAGCGCGCGTGCGCGCACGGTCTTCATCATGGACTCCCTATCGCCGGTGCTAGCCGGATCAGGTTCGGAGGGTCTGCGGTCTCCCGCACTCTCAGCACGCTGGCGTGCTCCCCTGTCTGTGTGCTGAGGACTCTACGCCGACCACGGGCGCGTTCCCCGCCTCGCCCGCCGTCCCGCGGAAGGCCGGCCGTAGGGTCGCGCCGTGGCGACGATCGACACCCTGGCCTTCGACGACCTCGACGCGCGGACGGCGTACGCGCTGTGGCGCCTGCGCCAGCAGGTCTTCGTCGTCGAGCAGGCCTCGCCCTACCCCGACCTCGACGGCCGCGACCTGGATCCGGCGACCCGGCACGTGCTGGCCCGCGACGGCGGCGAGCTGGTCGGCTGCCTGCGCGTCCTGGACGACGGGTCGCACGCGCGCATCGGCCGGGTGGCGGTGACCCCGTCGGCCCGCGGTCGCGGGCTGGCGCGCGACCTGATGGACGTGGCCCTGGCCGGCATCGGCGAGCGGGACGTGCGGCTGGACGCGCAGACGGGGCTGACGGCGTTCTACGAGTCCTACGGCTTCGCGGTGTCCGGTCCGGAGTTCGTCGAGGACGGCGTCGCGCACGTGCCGATGGTGCGGCGGTAGACCTCGACCCCGTCGTCCTCGCCGCGCTCGAGCGTGCCGCGCGCGACCAGCAGCTCGAGGTGGGCGCGCGTCTCGAGGGTGGCGAGCGCCGAGTTGAAGACGTCGAGCGACGCCAGGGTCCGCTCGTGCCGCGTCCAGGGCAGCGCGCCCGCGACGTCGTACGACGACACCGCACCGTCGCCGACCGACTCGAGGCAGAGCGCGAGCCGGTGCTCGTGGTGCGCCAGCAGCTCGTCCACGCGGGCGTGCGAGGACGGCGCGACCGGGCCGTGGGCCGGGAGCAGGGCCAGGTCGGGCAGGCCGCGCACCTTGGTCAGCGACGCCATGAAGTCCCCCAGCGGGTCGTCCGCGAGGGCCGGCTCGAAGCCGATGGACGGCGTGATGGTCGGCAGGACGTGGTCGCCGGCGAAGAGCAGGGACGCGGTCCGGTCGGCGAAGACGTAGTGCCCCCGGGTGTGGCCCGGCGTGTGCACGGCGTCGAGGGCGCGGTCGCCCACCTCGAGGCTGACGTCGCCCTCAAGCCAGGTGTCGGGGTGCTCCCACAGCGCGAGGTCGAGGGTGTGCGTGCGGGTGAACTCGCCCCAGGCGCGGGCGAGGGACGTGGCGCCGGTGCGCGCGAGGAGCGCGACGTGGGGGTCCGTCCCGCCCGGGTCCCGGTCATGGATCAGGTCCAGGGTCGCGCGGTCGCCGATGCCGAGGCTGACGTGCGACCCGACCTCGCGGCGGATGGTGACCGCCTGCGTGTAGTGGTCGCGGTGCACGTGGGTCACCAGGAAGCGCCGGATGTCACCGACCTCGCGGTCGATCTCCTTGAGGGACTGCTCGAGCTGGGTGCGGGAGACGTCGATCGCCCAGCCGCCGTCGATGAGGGTCAGGCCGTCGTCGGTCTCCAGGACGTAGACGTTGACCGCGCGCAGCCCGTCCATCGGCAGGGGCAGCGGGATGCGGTGCACCCCGGGGGCGACCGGCCATGCCCCGGGCTCGGTCCAGTGGGTGCCGGAGTCGGGCGAGATCGCCTGCGCGGTCGAGGTCACCGGACGGACTCTAGGCGGCCGGCGTCGTCGGCTCGGCGGTGAGGCGGTGGCAGGCGCCGCTGGCGGTGAGCAGGAAGGCCGGACAGCCGGACAGCCGGGCGCCACGCGAGCAGGCGCGCGGCCTCAGCCCAGCCAGGCGCGGTAGCCGGCCACGTCCGTGGTGACGACCCCGTCGGCCCCGACGCGCGAGAGCCGGCGCCACTCGGACCGGGTCTGCGCGTAGCCGCCGAGGACGACGACGCCGCGCCGCTGCAGCCGACGCACCCGCTGCTCGGTCAGCACCCGGGCGGGCACGTTGTAGCCGCCGACGAGCCCCCTGGTCTGCCGCACCTTGCGCCAGCCGCCCACGATCAGCTGGTTGCCCATCCGCGGGGAGAGGCGTCGTACGCGCTCCAGCACGGTCGGTCGCAGCGACGAGATCGCGGTCAGCTCGACGAGCCCGGCGTCCTTGACCAGGTTGACCACCCGCCGGACCTGGATGACGGACCAGTTGCTGCCCTTGAGCTCGAGCATCAGCGAGAACGGGCTGCCCCGCTCGGCCCGGACCGCCGCGAAGGCCAGGAGCTCCTCGACGTGCGGGACGGGCTTGCGGGTGGTGCGCTCGACGCAGCGGCGGTCGAGCCGGCGACGCGTCCAGGCGCCGATCGGGCCGGTGCAGGTGGTCGTGCGCCCCACGCCGCTGTCGTGCAGCACGACGAGCTCGTCGTCCTTGGTGCGGCGCACGTCGGTCTCCAGCGCCGTCGCGCCCGAGCGGAGGGAGTGCTTGAACGCCGCCATCGTGTTCTCGCCCAGCGAGCGCGTCGGCCCGCCGCGGTGGGCGGTCACCGAGAAGTCGCGGCCCGCGTCCGCGTCAGCAGCGGCGGCAGAGAGGGGCAGCGCGAGCACGAGGGAGAGGACCGGCGTCAGGAGCAGGGTGAGGGCGCGGGACACGGCGGACATCATGCCCGCCCCGCCGCCGCCCCGATGGACCGACGCCCTTGTCCGCACCCCCGACGAGGCGCAGACTGGGAGGTGGGCAGTGCGTCCGGCCCTGCCCGTCGGGAGTCAGCGATGGACACGCTCGTCCCCGGTCTCCGGGTCACCCACCAGATGCTCGTCGAGCGCCTCGACCTCGCCGCCGTGGCACGCCCCACGACCGATCCGGAGCACCCGCGCGACCAGTACCCGGCCATCGACACGTTCCTGGCCAGCGCCAGCCGGCACAACGCCGCGGCCCTCGCCGTCGTCGTCCCGGCCGCGCGCTCGCACCTGTCCGACGGCCCGGCGCGGGCCCACGACTACGTCGTCCAGAGCCGGCGCCTCGAGGTCGCGCTGTCGCAGGTCAAGGCCAAGCTCTACGGGTCGACGTACGCCGTGCGGCGGCCGTGGTCGTCCATCTGGAGCGACGTACGCCGCGAGCTCGCCGAGACCTGCGAGCTCGAGCGCCAGCTGGTGACGGACCTCGCGGCCGCGCGCCGCGACGACGACCCCGACTGGGGCGAGAAGCTCTACCGCGCCGAGCTGGCGGCCCCGACGCGACCGCACCCCTACATCCCCCACCAGGGCGTCCCCGGCCGGGTGGCGCGCACGGTGGCCAGGCGGATCGACGGCTTCTGGGACGCGGCCGAGGGACGGATGGTGCCCGAGCCGCTGCGCCACCACGAGCGGTCCCACGACGGCCGGTTCACGCAGTACCTGCTGGCCGACCCGCACCTGCCCGACGAGGACGAGGACTGACCCGGGTCAGAGCGAGTCGGGCACCTGCAGCGCGTCCGGGTCGCTGCGCGGCGGCAGCCCGGCGAGGGCCGCCTTCACCAGGGCCACGCGCGCGGCGACGACGACCTTGCGGCGCACCCGGCCGCCCGGGACGTCCCCCAGCGTCTCCTCGACCGCGGCGAGCACCTGGTCGTCGGTGAAGGTGGGACGCGTGCCGCTGGCGACCTCGACGTCGGGCAGGGCGACCAGCGCGGGCAGCAGCTGCCCGCCGAGGGCGTCGAGGAGCTGGTAGCGCTCGTAGCCGCTGAGGCCGTTCCACACCTCGTCGGGGTCCTGGCGGGACTTGCGCAGCCCGCGGCCGCGGGAGGCGGCGACCGGCTTGGCCGCGGCGGTGAGGGCGACGGTCAGCTCGTGCTCGGTGAAGCGCATGCCCCCAGCATGCCGCCCGGGCGCAGCGTCCGCCTCACCAGCCGGGCCCGCGTCACCAGTCGAGCTCGTGGCACTCCCGCGAGGCCTGCGACTCGACCTGCAGGGTCGCGTGGGCGATGGCGTGGTCGCGCCGGAGCAGCTCGCGTGCCTCGTCGAGCACCCGCTGCGTCCGCCCCTCCTCGGCGACGAGGTGCGCGGTGGCGACGAGCATCCCCGACGTCAGCGTCCACACGTGCACGTCGTGGACGTCGGCCACGCCGTCCAGCGCCGCGAGGTCGGCGACGACGTCGTCGACCTCCATGCCGGCCGGCACGTGCTGGCCGAGCACGGCGAGGACCTGGCGGCCGAGCAGCACCGCCCGGACGGCGACGAAGACGCCGATCGCCAGCGCCACGACGGTGTCCCAGACGCCGTCGCCGGTGGTGGCGACCAGCCAGCCGGCGACCAGCACGCCCACCGAGCCGAGGGTGTCGGCGACCACCTCGAGGTAGGCGCCCCGGACGTTCAGCGACTCCCCGGCACCCCCGCGCAGGAGCACCAGCGCGACGAGGTTGACGACAAGCCCGAGCACGCCGACCACCAGCATCGGGGTGGCGGCGATCCCCACGTCCGTGCCCCGGCGTCCGAGCGCCTCAAGGACGACGTACGCCGAGACGCCGAGCATGAGGAGCACCGCGAGGCCGGAGGCGAAGACCTCCGCCCGGTAGGAGCCGTAGGTGCGCCGCCCGGTCGTGTCGGGCCGCGACGCCACCCGGGTGGCGACCAGGGCGGCGCCGAGGGCCACCACGTCGGCGGCCATGTGCCCGGCGTCGGAGAGGAGCGCGAGCGACCCCGAGACGAGGCCGGCGACGAGCTCGACCCCGAAGAAGGCGGCGACCAGGCCGAAGGCGACGGCCAGCCGCCACCGGTGCCGCTCACCGGCGTGGCCGTGGGAGTGGCCTGCGCCCATGTCGCCCTCCCGTTGGTGCCGGTCGCCCGGGTGGTCCCGGTGTCGTGGTCACGGTAGCCAGAAGACGCTCAGTCGCGGCGCCGACCCCAGCGCGATGTACGTGGCTGGGCGGCGCGGAACCGCATGCCCGCCGGTTGGACCGGGACGGGGGCTGCGACCGGCGGCGTCTCGACCGGCTCGACCGGGTCGATCGCCTCCTGGCCGGTCGCGATGGTGTCCGCGTCGGCGACCTGGGCGGGGACGAGGATCGCGCGCACCTCGTCGACGACCTCGGAGACGACCCGGGCGTCCAGCTTGTCGGCGAAGGCGTAGAGGGCGTGGTCGCCGATGGCGGCGACCAGCATCGTGCCGCGCTGGTAGTCGAGCAGCACGCAGGTCTCGCGGTAGCGCTCCTCGAGCGCGCCCAGGACGGCCAGCGCCCGCACCCCCACCTCCGGGAGCGCGGCCATCGAGTCCAGGACGCCGCTGCCGGACTGGGGCACGGCCGCCCCGACGACCCGCTTGTCGCCGGTGATCACCGCGCTCCAGTGGGTCCCGAGGAGCTGGCGCACGCGCTGCATGCAGTGCCCCAGCGCCGCGTGCACGTCGGCGCCGCCGACGACGGTGAACTCCTTGGAAGCGCGGGGCTCCCCCGCCTCCACCTCGGCCGACAACGTCACCTCGCGAGCCAGGGTCCAGCCCACCCGGGCGGTCACGGTGGTGCTGCTGACCGTGCTGACCCACTCGAGGTCGCCGGCCCCGGTGAGGAACTCGAGCTGGCCGGCCACCCGGCAGGCATACCTCAGGGAGGCGGCGAGCCCGCCGGAGGCGCCGTCGTCGCCTTTCGTGGTGCCGTCGGCCGCGACGGTGAACCGGCGGGCGGGCTGCTGCGGCGGGGTCACGTCGTGCTTGGTCATCGGGTCTCCAGGACGTCCGGGGGGCTCACACCTGGCAGCGACGTCCGGTCGTCCCGAGACCCTTCACCGCCCGGACGCACCGCCCTGGACCCGATCATGGCGGACGCGAGCCGTCGACGGTGGGATCGCGCCGGAGAATCCCGGGACCGTCACCGGGCGACGCGCGGTCCGGCTACTCCGCGCCGGGGATGATGCGCATGTCGCGGACCGCGCCGCCGTCGAGCGCGGCCAGCGCCTCCCGGTAGTCCGGGCTGTCGTGCGCGGCCCGGGCGGCGTCGACGGAGTCGAAGACGATGACCACGGTGCGGGTGGCCTGGCCTGCCTCGTAGGTCTGCTCCGGCAGGCCGCGGGCGACGAACGTGCCACCCGCCGCCCGCAGGGCGGGCCCGGCCAGCTCGGCGTACGCCGCGACCTTGGCCTCGTCGGTGATCTCCTTGTAGGTGGTGACCCAGTAGGCGCTCATGGACCCCATCCTGTCCTGTCGCGGGCCGGACCTGCGTGGCAGCATGCCGGGGTGGACGGGGCCCGGGCACTGCTGGACGCCGAACGAGCGCGGGTGCTCGAGCGGCTGGCGGCCCTCACCGGCGACTACGACGCCGTGGTGGCGGCCTCGCTGGACACCAACGCCGACGACGAGCACGACCCGGAGGGCGCCACCATCGCCTTCGAGCGCTCGCAGATCGGCGCGCTGGTCGCCCAGGCGCGCGAGCACCTCGCCGAGGTCGACCGGGCCGTCGCGCGGCTCGACGACGGGACGTACGGCACCTGTGAGCGGTGCGGCGAGCCCATCCCGGCCGCGCGGCTCGAGGCGAGGCCCACCGCGCGCCGGTGCGTCGCCTGTGCGTCGCTGCCCTGACGCCGGTCAGCGGCGTACGAGGCCGTCCAGCAGCCTGCCGGCGAGGCGCGGTCCGATCAGCCCGTCGCCCAGCCCCAGCTCGACGAGCGTGTCGAACACGTGCCGGTCGCGCCCGGCGGCCCGGATGCCCGCGTCGACCACGGCCGGCGACCGGGACAGCCGCGAGGCCAGCCACGTGTGGCGCAGGTGCCGGGCCAGCAGCCGGCGCACGTCGTGGCGGTGCGCCGCGCCCGCGTCGTGCGGCCGCCCGGCGGCCAGGGTCCGGGCGGCGGTCCGGCCCGCGATGATCCCGGTCGCCACGGCGTAGTAGATCCCCTCCCCCGTCATCGGGTTGACCAGCCCGGCCGCGTCGCCGGCGAGCAGGACGCGACCGTCGGGCTGCTCCCAGCGCCACGTGCTGAGCGGCAGGTGGTGGCCGCGCCACCCGGTGCCGGTGGCGGCCGCGCCGGGGACGAGCGCCTCGAGCTGCTCGAGCAGCAGCCGCCGGCTGGGCTGCTCGCGGCCCTCCCCGTCGCCGGGCAGGAGCTCGCCGTAGCCGACGTTGGCGAGCCCGTCGCCGCGGTCGAAGGCCCAGGCGTACGACGGCTGGTGCCGGTCGCCGTACCGGATCACCTGGCGTCCCCGCAGGCCCGGCGTGGTGGGCGCGTAGCCGCGGATCGCGATCGCGCGGGGGTGCGCCCGGCGACCCAGCAGGTGCTGGCGCAGGACCGAGTAGGCGCCGTCCGCGCCGACCACGACCCCCGCCCCCGCGAGCAGCGGGTCGGCCGCGGAGGTCACCCGGTGCCGCCGCAGCGTGGCGCCCGCGGCGCAGGCGCGCTCCACGAGACGGGCGTCGAGCACCTCGCGGGGCACCACGTGCACGGGGCGCGCCATCGGGCCCTCGACGCGCACGTCGCCGTGCGAGAGCTCGAGGTGGCGCAGCGGCGCCCAGCCGTCCACCACGTCGCCGGCGCCGACCGTGGCCAGCGCGTCGAGGACGTGGGGCGCGATGCCGTCGCCGCAGGACTTGTCCCGCGGGAAGTCGCTGCGGTCGAGCAGCAGCACCCGCAGCGACGGGTCCTCGGCCAGCGCGCCCAGGCCCGCTGCCGAGCCGGCGGGCCCGGCACCGACGACCACCAGGTCCCAGGCCTCCGCGGTCACCGGCGCTCCTGCCTCGCGAAGTCCCTCATCGCGCGGGCCGCTCAGCCCACCACGACGACGTGCAGCGTCCGGGGTCCGTGCACGCCCTCGACCCGGTCGAGCTCGATGTCGCTCGTGGCGGACGGCCCGCTGATCCAGGTGAGCGGACGCGTCGGGTCGAGCAGCGCCACGGCGTCGGGCACGTCGGCGACGACCTGGTCGACGCCCACCACGCACACGTGCAGGTCCGGGACCAGGCTGATCGCCCGACGGCCCTGGTCGGGCGCGTGGTCCAGGACGATCGTGCCGGTCTCGGCGATCCCGACCCGGGCCCGGGTGACCACCGCGTCGATGCCGTCCAGCTCGACCGCGGACAGGTTGTCATCGACGACCGCGCCGGCCACGTCGATGCCGAGGTCGGGGGGTACGACGGCGCTGCCGCCGGCCAGCGCGGCGGCCACCGTCGCCTCGAGGTCGTCGGGACCGCAGCGGGTGACGACCGCGCGGTAGTCCTCGACGCGCTCGACGAAGAGGCCCACCAGGTCCTCGACCGGGGTCACGGTCGGCGGGGCGGGCAGCGGTCCGGCCGGCTCCACGCCGTCGAGGGCGGAGCGGACCCTTGCCAGGACCTCGTCGCGGGCGCTGGTCATCGTCGTCCTCCGTCGGTGCGCTTCCACCAGGCCCGGAAGGACTCCGGCGGCGGGGCGGGCAGGTCGCGGGCCGAGGTCCAGCCGCTGGCCGGTCCGGGCAGGCGTCCGGCGGCGCGCCGGCCGCCCGGGAGCGTCGTACGACCGAAGCGGTCGAGCACGCGGCCGCCGAGGCCGGACGCCTTCTCCGCCCACGCCAGCCGGCGGGCGTCGGAGAACGCCCAGGCGGCCGCCCTCATGGCGAGGGCCTCCGCCTTGGGCACGGTGTCGCCCCGGTGGCTGTCGACGACGGCGGCGCGCTGGTCGACCAGGACCGAGGGGATGTCGATGCGCACCGGGCACACCTCGAAGCAGGCGCCGCACAGCGACGAGGCGTAGGGCAGCGACGCGGTCTGCTCGTCGGACACGCCGTTGAGCAGCGGGTTGAGGATCGCGCCGATCGGGCCGGGGTAGACCGACCCGTAGGCGTGGCCGCCCACCCGCTCGTAGACGGGGCAGACGTTGAGGCAGGCCGAGCAGCGGATGCAGCGCAGCGCCTGCCGGCCGACGTCGTCGGCGAGGGCGCGGGTGCGGCCGTTGTCGAGCAGCACGACGTGCACCTCCTGGGGCCCGTCGCCGGGCGTGACGCCGCTCCAGGTGGAGGTGTAGGGGTTCATCCGCTCGCCCGTCGACGACCGCGGCAGCAGCCGCAGCAGCGGGTCGAGGTCGGGCCAGGAGGGCACGACCTTCTCGATGCCCACGACGCTGACCAGCACCTCGGGCAGGGTCAGGCACATCCGGCCGTTGCCCTCGGACTCGACGACGACCAGCGTGCCGGTGTCGGCGACGGCGAAGTTGGCGCCGGAGACCGCGACCTTGGCGCGCAGGAACTTCTCCCGCAGGTGGGCGCGGGCGGCGCCCGCCAGCACGGCGGGCTCGTCGGTCAGGTCGTCGGGGGCGGGCCGGCCCACGTCGGCCATCCGGCGCAGGAAGATCTCGCGGATCTCCGCCCGGTTGCGGTGGATCGCCGGCACCAGGATGTGCGAAGGCAGGTCGTCGCCGAGCTGCACGATGAGCTCCGCGAGGTCGGTCTCCCAGGCGAGGATCCCCTCGGCCTCGAGGGCCTCGTTGAGGCCGATCTCCATGGTGGCCATCGACTTGACCTTGACGACCTCGTCGGCGCCGTGGTCGCGGGTGATGCGGGCGACGATCGCGCACGCCTCGGTCGCGTCGCGGGCCCAGTGCACCGTCGCGCCCTGCTTGGTCAGCGAGGCCTCGAGCGTCTCGAGGTGGGTGGCGAGGTCGCGGAGCGCGGCCTCCTTGACCGCGGCGCCGCTGACCCGCAGGTCCTCCCAGCCCTCGACCTCCCCGACGACCCGGGCGCGCTTGGCCCGGATGGTCCCGGTGGCGTGGGCGAGGTTGTGGCGCAGCTGGGTGTCGGCCAGTGCCTCGCGGGCGGCCGTGGGGAACGCCGGCATCCCGACGAAGGTGCCGGTCGGCTTTTCGGGGTCCCCGCGGCGTTCGGAGCGCAGCGGAGAACGTCGTGGGGTGTTCATGCTCGGTCTCCTGCCCGGGCGCCGACGGCCGGTCCGGTCGTCCGCCCCTGGGACTCCTCGGTCGCGGCGAGCACCTCGGCGAGGTGCAGGGTGCGTACGCCGCTGCGCTGGCGCGAGAGCATCCCGCCGACGTGCATGAGGCACGAGTTGTCGCCGGCGACGAGCACCTCGGCGCCGGTGTCCCGGACGTGGCGCGCCTTGTCGGCGCCCATCGCGACCGAGGTGTCGGCGTTCTTGACGGCGAAGGTGCCGCCGAAGCCGCAGCACTCCTCGGCGGCGGGTAGGTCGACGAGGGTGAGCCCGCGGACCTTCTCGAGCAGCTGTCGGGGCCGGTCGCCGACGCCGAGCATCCGCAGGGAGTGGCAGGTGGGGTGGTAGGTCACCCGGTGCGGGAAGTAGGCCCCGACGTCGGTGACGCCCAGCACGTCGACGAGGAACTCGGTCAGCTCGTAGGTCCGCGGCCCCGTCTCCGCGACGGCCGCCTCGAGGCTCGCGTCCCCGGAGCGGCGGGCCACGATCGAGTGCTGGTGGCGGGCCGACCCCGCGCACGAGCCGCTCGGCGTGACGATCGCGTCGTACCCGGCGAAGGCGTCGACGAAGGTCCGGACGACGGGCACGGCCTCGTCGAGGTAGCCGGTGTTGACCATCGGCTGCCCGCAGCAGGTCTGGGTGTCCGGGAAGTCCACGTCGACCCCCAGCCGGCGCAGCAGCGTGACCACCGCCTTGCCGGTGTCCGGGAACATCGCGTCGTTGACGCAGGTCACCTGCAGCGCGACTCTCATGTCCGGCACCCTTGCACGTCCCCGGTGGAACGGGAATGCACCTGCACCCCTGTGGTGGGGCGGGCGGGCGGCCGGTCCGGCACGACAGCGGCCCCTGCGGTCCACCGGGTGGATCGCAGGGGCCGCCGTCCCGGCCTCAGTCGCGCTCGTCCGGCGGCGGCTTCACCGCCAGCACCGGGCAGGTGGCGTCGAGCAGGATCCGCTGCGCGGTGCTGCCGAAGACCATCTTGCCGACCGGCGACCGGTGCCGCAGCCCGAGCACCAGCAGCCGCGCGCCCCGGCGCTGCGCAACCTGCACGACCGCGTCGCTCGGGTCCCCGAGGTCGCCGCGCTCGACCTGCACCCGGCCGGCGAGCCCGGGCCAGCGGGCCTCGAGCTCGGCCGAGTCCGGCACCGGCTCCCCGCGGACCGCGGGGACGAGGACGACGGGCTCGCCGGGCTCGCCGGGGGCGGCGAGCGCGGCCGTGACGGCGGCGTGCCCGGGGGCGGTGTCGGCGAAGGCCACCACGATGGTCATCGGGATCCTCTCGGGGAGTCGGTCGGGGACGTCGTACGGCGCGTGCTCACTGGAGCCAGCCCATCGGGAGGTCCACCGGCAGCAGGGACGGCAGCGAGAGCAGCACGAGCCCGAGCACCAGGGTGTAGACCACCGCGGTGCGCGGCCGGGCGCGGGCGGCGTACAGCAGGAACACCGGGACGAACACCAGCGTGGCCGCCAGGTAGCCGCCCAGGGCGACCAGCACCAGGAAGGTCGCCATCGCCGCGAAGGTGCGACCGGCGATCACCAGGTCGCGGCGCCGGGCCTCGACCCGGGGGTCGGCGGCCGTGTCCACCCGGCTGGCGACCACGGTCGACCCCGACGAGGGCAGGGGCTCGGGCTCCGCCGCCGCCGGCGGTCGGGGACGGGCGTTGCGGCGCTCCTGCCAGAGCAGGGTGCCGGCGGCGACCAGCCCGCAGAACGAGACCAGGCGGGGCATCAGCTGCGCCTCCTCGGAGAAGGAGCCGCTGACCCACAGGGCGCCGACGAAGAGCAGGACCGCGACGAGCGCGACCGTGAACGACCAGCGGGTGCCGGCCATCGAGCCCTCGAGGTCCTCGCCGGGCAGCTCCTCGAGCTCGCTGCGGTGCCCGTCGTCGACGGCACCGTAGGCACCGCGGACCTTCTTGACCAGCGCCCACAGGAGCGGGCCGACGAGCAGGGCGGCGAAGACGAGCACGCCGGGGCGCGCCATCCAGCCGGCGCCGTCGTACAGGCTCGTGGTCAGGTAGTAGTAGCGCTCCATCGGGATGGCCAGCACGAAGCCGATGAGGAACGGGGCGCGCGGCATGCCGGTGGCCTTGAGGAAGAACCCGACGACGCCGAGCACGACCATCACCCACAGGTCGCCGAGCTGGCCGCCCTCCTGGTAGGCGCCGAGGAGCATGACCACCAGCAGGCCGGGGCCGAGGACCGCGAACGGCACCTTGGTCAGCTTGGCCAGCGACGGCGTCGCCATGAAGCACAGGAACGCGCCGACGACGCTCGCGATGGCGAAGGCCCAGATGATGAGGTACATCAGGTCGAGGTGCTCGGTGACGATCGCCGGACCGGGCTGGATGCCGTAGGTCAGCAGCATCCCGAGGAGCATCGCCGACGGCACGCCACCGGGGATGCCGAAGAGGAACGTCGGGATCAGGTCGCCCGCCTCGACGGAGTTGTTGGCGCTCTCGGGGCCGACGATGCCGCGCGGGTCGCCCTTGCCGAACTTGCGCTTGTCCTTGGCGGTGGCGACCGCCTGGCCGTAGGCCAGCCAGGTCCCGGCCGTCGCGCCGACGCCGGGCAGCACGCCGGCCCAGATGCCGATGAGGGCACCCCGGACGACCTGCGTCCAGTGGGTCAGCCACTCACGGATGCCCGAGCCCCAGCCGCCGGTCAGCTCGACCGGCCGCTCGGTGACGCGGCGCTGGCCGACGCGGCTGGCGATCTCGGCGAGGCCGAAGATGCCCAGCGCGACCGCGACCAGCGAGACGCCGTCGCTGAGGAACAGGGAGCCGAAGGAGAACCGCTCCTCGGCGGTCGTGGGCGAGGTGCCCACGAGCCCGAGCAGCAGGCCGAGGAAGCCGGCGGTCAGGCCCTTGACGACGTTGCCGCGCGAGAGCACCGCCGCCAGCGAGACGCCGAGGATGGTCAGCATGAACAGCTCGGGGCTGCCGAAGGACAGCACCAGCGGCCGGGCCAGCGGGATCGCCACGGTCAGCCCGACCGCGCCGATCAGGCCGCCGGCCATGGAGGAGAGGAAGGCCAGCGACAGCGCGCGCTTGGCCTGCCCCTGCCGGGCCATCGAGTAGCCGTCGAGCATCGTCACGCTCGCCGAGGCAGAGCCCGGCGCGCCGAGGAGCACCGCGGCGACGGTGTCGGAGGTGTGCACCACCGCCAGCGCGCCGATGAGCATGGCCAGGGCCTGCTCGGGCTCCATGCCGAAGGTGACGGGGAGCAGGATCGCCACGGCGCCGGTGCCGCCGAGGCCGGGGATGAGCCCGATCACGAGGCCGGCGACCACGCCGACGGCCAGCATGACCAGGAGGGAGGGATCGGCCAGCGAGGCCAGGGCGGAGAAGGCTGCGTCAGTCATGGGAAGCCTCAGTCGATCGTGATGTCGTAGTCGGACTCGAGCAGCTCGAGGACGTCCTCACGGACGTCGTCGTCCACCCGGTAGGCCTCGCCGATGCGCTCGGCGAGGTCGGGCGAGGCGTCGATCGGGTAGCCCCCGAGCACCTCGGCGGCGGACTTCTGGAACGCCGGGTCGGCGCCGAGCTCCTCGGCCGTCGAGCGGAGCAGCTCGACCGCCTCGTCCGGCGTCTCCTCGGGCACCCAGAGCGCCTTCTGGTAGGTGTAGGTGAGGGCCAGGATCGAGCGGTACGTCGCGAGCGCGTCGGCGTCGGGTTGCTCGCCGTACAGCTTCTCGTGGACCTCGACGACGGTCGGGATCTCGGGGAAGTTGGGGTCCCGGACGATCTCGCCGCCCTCGTCGACCTGGCCGAGGGAGAACAGCGGCACGGCGGTGCCGTCCTCGACGAGCGGGTCGACCGCGGGGCCGTACGACGACGTCGTCTGGTAGTCGATGTCGACCTCGCCGCGCTGGAGCGCCAGGTTGACCGGGCCGCGGCCCTCGAAGCCGAAGGTGGAGTCGATGTCGGCGTCGAGCAGGTCGAAGGCCAGCAGCGTGGTCAGGTCGAGCCCGGTGGCGGCGATGCCGCCGAAGACGAGCGGCTTGTCGCGGTCGACGAGGTCCTCGACCCCCTTCACGCCGGCGCCGGTGCGGGCGTAGACGACCGCCCCGGTGCCGTTGGCCAGGATGGGCCGCAGCTGGCTGAAGTCGTAGCGCACCGCGGGCACGTCGAGGAGGTAGGGCACCACGGTCGAGGCGGTGCTGACCAGCACCTCGGTGCCGTCGGTGCGGGCCGAGGACATGAAGTGGTTGGTGCCGAGGATGCCCTCGCCGCCGTCGTCGTTCTCCGGCGCGAGGCCGGGCGAGCCGGGCACCGCCTCGGTGAGCTCGGCGGACACGAAGCGCGCCCAGGTGTCGGTGCCACCACCCTCCGCCAGCGGGATCATCAGCTCGACGGTCTCTCCCTCGTAGTCACCGTCGGCGGTGGAGGCCGGGGGGTTGAGCAGGTCGCCCCCGAGCACCGAGACGCCCACCGCGAGCGCGGTGAAGCACGCCACGATCGTTCCTGCGACGCGCGGGCTCGGGGCGGGGCGGTCGGGCTCGGCCGCGGGGGGCGCGGGCCCGTCGCCGGTCGTCACGACGTCCTCGTCATGGACGTGCTGGGTCATCAGTTCCTCCAGGTGTAGCGAGCCCCGCGACGGGGGCAGGTGTCAAGTGGGGGCTGCTCAGGCCGAGGCGGAGGGCAGCAGCGGGGGGTCGGGCAGCAGGACGGTGCCGTGGGCCAGGCGGCGGTAGGTGCGGACGACGCCCACGACCGGCGCGCCGTCGTGGTCCTCGACGAACGTGGTCACCGGGCCGGCGGGGGTGCCGATGCGCAGGCCCGCGCTCGCGTCGCCGGTGACGACGCGCTGCACGACGGTGCCGGGCGTGGCCGCCGCGAGGGTCAGCGCGACCGAGCCGGTGACCGGGACCGCGGGGTGGAAGCGGCCCATCGAGAGCATCCGCACGGTGAGGTCCTCGGACTCGTCCCCGGCGGCGGAGACCATCGCCAGCTTGGGCACCGCACGGGCGACCGCGGCCGGCTCGGGGGCGAGGCCCATGAGGACCCCGGCCTCGCGGCGTACGACGTCGAGACGGGCCAGCAGGCCGGGCACCGCGTCGAGCACGTCGGTGCCCTCGTCGCCGCGCACCCCGAAGTCGGCCGCGTCGACGGCCACCACGGGCGCGCCGGCGTCGACGAGCGTCACGGTCACCCCGGCGCCGGGGAGGTGGTCCCTGACGTCGCCCGTGGGGAAGAGCCGGCCGGTGCTGCGCCCCGCCGGGTCGACGAAGCCCATCCGCACCGGAGAGCCGGGGAACGGCACGCCGGGGATGCTGTCGGTGGCCGCCTCGGAGAGCACCCCACCCGGGGTGGGGACACGCTGGACGATGAGCTGGCCGGTGTTGGTGTTGAGCACGCGGACGGCCGTCTCGTCCTCGCCGGCGGGCACCCAGCCCTCGCGGATCGCGAAGGAGGCGACGACGGCCGAGCAGTTGCCGCAGTTGCTGCCCCAGTCGACCTTGGCCTCCTCGATGCCGACCTGCGCGAAGGTGTACTCCACGTCGACGCCCGCGTCGGCGGACGGCGCGAGGATCACGGCCTTGCTGGTGGTCGAGGTGCCGCCGCCCACGCCGTCGACCTGCCGGTGGTCGGGGCTGCCGTAGACGCGGAGCAGCACCTCGTCCACGGAGAGGTCACCGACGCGGAGGTCGTCACGGCGGAAGACCCAGCACTTGCTGGTCCCGCCGCGCATCCACGTCGCGGGGATCTCGTGCATCTCGCCTCCTGGCTGCAGGCCCGGACGGGTTCCGGACCACCTCAGCGTGGGGCGCCGTGAGGTGAAGCACAATCACGACTTCGAACACGTGCGTGTAGGAATGCTTCATCCAATTCCGACACGTCAGCTCGTCACGAGCCCGGCGCGTGCGTCCAGCGGTGCTGGAGGCTGCTACATGGCCATGAAGCAGGACTTCAGGCAGAATCGAGCCGTGCTCGACGTCAAACGGCTCCAGGTCCTGCTGGCCATCGTGGAGGAGGGCTCCGTCACCGGCGCGGCCACGGCGCTGGGCTACACGCCCTCGGCGGTGTCGCAGCAGCTGCTGCGCCTCGAGCGGGAGGCCGGCCAGCCGCTGCTGGACCGGCACGCCCGCGGGATGACGCCGACCGAGGCCGGGCTGGTGCTCGCCCGGCACGCGCGCAAGGTGGTGCGCCAGCTCGCGGCCGCGGAGTCCGACCTCGCGGACATCGCGGGCCTACGCCGCGGCAGCGTCACCCTGGGCACGTTCCCGACCGTGGGGAGCTCGTTCCTCCCGCTGGCCGTGCGCCGCTACCGCGAGCTCTACCCGGCCATCGAGCTCACCATCCACAGCGGCCGCGAGGACCACCTCGTCCGGATGCTCGAGGAGGGCAAGGTCGCGGTGTCCCTGCTGTGGGACTACGAGTGGCAGCGCGTCGACAACGAGGAGCTGGTGCTGACCGAGCTCTTCACCGACCCCACCGTGCTGCTCGTCGGCGCCACCCACCGGCTCGCCCGGCGGCGCACGGTCAGGATGGCCGACCTCGCCGACGAGCCGTGGATCATCCGGGCCGGCGGGCACCCCGTCGTCGAGGTGCTCGAGCGCAGCGCGGTCGCGGCGGGGTTCACCCCGTCCATCGCCTTCCACGCCAACGACTACCAGGAGGCCCAGGCGATGGTCAGCGTCGGGCTGGGCATCGCCCTCGCGCCGCGCACGGCCACCGTCAACCAGCACCCCGACGTGCGGGTGGTCTCGCTGGGCGACACCGCCCCGTCACGTCGGGTGCTGATGGCGCACCGGCCGGGCCGCGTGCGCGCTGCTGCCGAGCTCGCCCTGCACGACGTGCTCGTGGAGACCGCGGCGTCGTACTCCTGAGGCTCTTCAGCCCTCGACGGCCATCTCGCCGAGCTCGGACCAGTCCGAGCCATCGATGGTGGTGTTGATGATCTTCGGCGTCGCGGCCAGGTGCGGCGGCAGGTCGCGCTGCGCGTCCGCGAAGTGCTGGGACCCGACGTGGGCGGCGCCGGCGGCGCCGTCGGCGAAGGCCTCCACGAGGACGTACTCGTCCGGGTCGTCGAGGCTGCGCGACCAGTCGAACCAGAGACAGCCGGGCTCGGCCCGGGTCGCCTCGGTGAAGGCCCGGCTGATCTCCGGCCACTTCTCGGCGGACTCGGGGCGGACCTGGAACTTGGCGGTGATGAAGATCAAGGGTCTCTCCTTCGGGACGGGGGTCGGGGACAAGTCTGCTGGAGGGCGCGCTCCTCAGCGCAGCACGCCCTCCTCGACCAGCGCCTCGGCCACCCGGGTGCCGAAGACGTCGTGGCTCTCCGGCGTCAGGTGCAGCCGGTCGGGCAGGTAGGACAGGTCGTCCCAGGCGAGGGTGGACACGTAGGGCACGCCCGCCTGCTCGGCCGCGCGGGCCAGGGCGGCGTCGGTGTCGGCGGTCAGCGCGAGCCCGCGGTCGGGCGCGGGTGGCGGCCCGACGACGACCTCGGCCCCGGAGGTCTCGACGACGGCGACCGCCGCGGACTCGATGAGTCCCGCGTCGGCGTTGACGTCGTTGAGACCGCCCTGGATCACGAGCAGCTCGTCGTCGCCGCGCGCCAGCCGCTGGGCCCGGGAGCCGAACTCCTGGCCGTCGCAGTAGGCCGACCCGGTGAACCCTGAGCCGGCGAACCCGTCCACGCGCACCGTCGCCTGCGCCTCCCGTGCGAACGCGGTCGGCCACGAGGCGCGCTGGTCCCGCAGCCCCCAGCCCTGGGCGTAGGAGTCGCCCATGACCACGACCGTCCGCTCCCCCGACCCGACCGGCGCGGTCCCGCGGCGCTCCACGCTGGCACGGATGACCTCGCACGCCTCCCCCTGGGTGTGCTCGCGCCAGAGCCACGCGCCGCCCGCCACGACGGCGAGGGTGAGCACGATCCCGGGGACGACTGCCTTGACCACCGCGAGACCGTACCGACGGTCGCGCCCCGACGCCCGATCGCGATCCCCCGCAGGGGTACTTCCCTGCCGCCGCGGGACGGTCCTAGGCTGCTGGAGTCCGGAGGCCGGCCGGTGTCGGAGGCACCACGACCCTTGAGGAGCGCGACATGACCGACCAGAACCCCGAGCCCCTGAGCGAGACGCCCGCCCACGACGACGACCTCGACGAGGAGCAGCTCAGCGACGAGCTGGACACCGACCCCGAGACCCCGGCGCACCCGCCCGGCGACGAGGTCGAGGACGAGGACGTCGTCGGGTGACCTGCCGATGAGCTTCGACGAGCTCATGGAGCTGGTCGTCCACGGCTTCGAGATCGGCGGCGTCGCGATCCTCGTCGTCGGCTCGCTCACGGCCTGCGTGCACGCGCTGTGGTCGGCCCGGACGACCGGCGCCCAGTCGGCCTACGAGGCCGCGCGGCGCAACGTCGGCCGCGCCATCCTGCTGGGTCTGGAGTTCCTCATCATCGCCGACATCGTGCTGACCATCACCGTCGACCCGACGCTGGAGAGCGCCCTGGCGCTCGGCCTCATCGTGCTGGTCCGGACGTTCCTCAGCTTCTCCCTCGAGGTCGAGCTCGAGGGGACGCTGCCCTGGCGCCGGGCGACGCGGCGCGAGGCAGGCACGCCCGCAGGCTGAGTGGCTGTCGGGCCTCGCGTGGGCCCCGATCCGGGCGCTACGAGCTGAGTCACGCCGTGACTCAGGTCGCCGGCGCGACCAGCCCCGCCCGAGCGCTGCGAGTTGAGTCACCCGGTGACTCAGGTCGCAGCTCCGACCCGATCGGTCGAGGTCCGACGAGTTGAGTCACCCGGTGACTCAGGTCGCACGCCCCGGCCGGACGTCAGTAACGCGCGGCGGGCGGCACCTCGTCGTACGACGCAGGGGGTGCGGTGAGCGGGTCGGCCGGTAGCGCCGCCACCTGCTCGCGGCACCACGGCGAGATGTCGCGGCTGCCGTCCAGCACCCCGGCGCGGAAGGCGTCCCATGGCTCCCACCGCACCTCGTCCACCTCGGCGGGGTCGGGCCGGACCGTGTCGGTGGTGCTCGCGGCGAACACGGGGCACATCTCGTGCTCGACCGTGCCGTCCGCCATGACGGCGCGGTAGCGGAACCGCGGCAGCAGCAGCCGCAGCCCCTCCAGCCGCACGCCGAGCTCCTGCTCGACCCGACGTCGTACGGCGTCCTCGAGCGGCTCCCCCGGGGCGGGGTGGCCGCAGCAGCCGTTGGTCCACACCCCCGGCCAGGTCGGCTTGTGCAGCGCCCGCCGGGTCACCAGGACCGAGCCCTCGCCGTCGAAGAGGTAGCACGAGAACGCCAGGTGCAGCGGGGTGTCGGCGTGGTGCACGGCCCGCTTGTCGGCGGTGCCGACGGCGCGGCCCTCCTCGTCGAGAAGGACGACCTGTTCGAGGGGGGCGGACGTCATGCGGGCACCTCGATCGGTCGGGCGAGCTGGTTGACGGCGGCGGAGAAGAGCCGGGGCGAGCGGGCGGCCGCCGGGACGATGCGGCGGCGCACCGGGCGGTGCGCGGTCGCACGCAGCAGGGCGTGGGTGAGCAGCTCGTGGCGTCGGCCCAGGCGGGCCGCGACCCCCTCGAAGCGCTGCGGGTCGTCGGCGACGACGCAGGCCACGACGGCCCGGGCCTGCGCCAGCCCGAGGGCGATCCCCTCGCCGGTGAGCGCGTCGACGTAGCCGCCGGCGTCGCCGACGAGCAGGGTGCGGCCCGCGACCCGGCGGCTGGCCCGCTGCCGCAGCGGACCGGCGCCCATCACCCGGGTCCGCGGGCCGTCCAGCCGGGCCGCCAGCGCCGGGAAGGAGGCCAGCACGTCGTCGAACGGCCCCCCGGAGTCCGTGAGCACCGCGACCCCGACCAGGTCGTCGGCCACCGGGGTCACGTAGGCCTCGGCCCGCGCCGACCAGTGCACCTCGACGAAGGGCGTCCACGGCGCCTGCTCCACGTGGCAGCGCAGGCCGAACCGGCGGCGACCGCGAGCCGTGACGTCGAGGCCGAGCAGGCGTCGTACGGGTGAGTGGAGGCCGTCCGCGGCCACCAGGTAGCGGGCGGCCTCGCCATCGACGAGCACGTGTCCGCCGGCGTCGCGGACCGACCGCACCGGCTCGGCCTCCACCGGGACATCGGCGCGTGCGAGGGCGTCGGAGAGCGCGGCGTGGAGCGTCGTACGACGCACGCCGAGGCCCGGCCCGGCCTCGAAGGTCGCCTCGGCGGCGGCCCCCCGGCCGGAGGCCGCGACGTAGCGGATGCCCACCAGCGGGTGGCCGTCCGGGTGCACCCCGAGCGCCGCCAGCTCGGCCACGGCGCCGGGCATCAGCCCCTCGCCGCACGCCTTGTCGACCGGGCCGGTGCGGGGCTCCCGGACGACGACGTCGAGCCCGGCACGGGCGGCGTGCAGGGCGACGGCCAGGCCGACCGGTCCGCCGCCGGCGACGACGAGGTCACGCACGGCCCGCCTCCGCGCCCGTCCCGCTGTCCGTCCCCGTGCCCGCGTCGGGCAGCGTCGCCAGCGCGGCGTCCTCGGCGCGGATCCGCACCGCCAGCAGCCCGGCGTTGAGCACGGTGAAGACGACCGCGGTGATCCACGCCGCGTGCACGAGCGGCAGGGCGACCCCCTCGACGACCACGGCGACGTAGTTGGGGTGGCGGAAGATCCGGTAGGGGCCCGAGGTGACCGGGGGCAGGCCGGGGACCACGATGACGCGGGTGTTCCAGCGGCGGCCCAGGGTGGTGATGCACCACCAGCGCAGCGCCTGGGAGGCCACGACGAGCGCGAGCATCGACCAGGCCAGCGCGGACGGCACGTCGGGCCGGCGCAGCCACGCCTCGGCCAGCGCGCCGACCAGCAGGCCGGTGTGCAGGACCACCATGAACGGGTAGTGGCCCTGGCCGGTCTCCACCCCGCCCTGCTCCTTGCTCCAGGCGGCGTTGCGGGTCGAGACGACGAGCTCGGCGATCCGCTCGAGGCCCACGAGGGCGACGAGGACGGTGAACGCGGCCAGGGTGGTCACGCGGCGCCCCGCAGCAGCACGAGCTCGGAGCAGAAGCCTGGCCCCATCGCCAGCAGCACGCCGTGGCTGCCCGGTGCCGGCGGCCGCTCGCGCAGCGTGTCCTCGAGGACGTGCAGGACCGAGGCCGACGACAGGTTGCCGACGCGCGCCAGCGACTGCCACGTCAGCTCGACCGCGTCCCGCGGGACCTCGAGCGCCGACTGCAGCGCCTCGATCACCTTGGGCCCGCCCGGGTGGCACACCCACCAGCCGATGTCGGCGCGGGTGAGCCCGTGGTCGGCGAGGAAGCCGTCGACGTCGCCGCGCAGGTGGCGCTCGACGAGGGTCGGGACCTCGGCGTCCAGGACGATGCGCAGGCCACCCCCGGTGACGTCGAAGCCCATGGTCCGCTCGCTGTCGGGGTAGAGCCGGCTGCGGGAGGCGAGCACCTCGACGGGACCGTCCGCCCCGCGCGCGCCGGTCGCGACGACGGCCGACGCGCCGTCGCCGAAGAGCCCGCTGGCGACCAGGTTGGGGACCGACACGTCGTCGCGCTGGAGGGTCAGCGAGCACAGCTCGACGGCCACCAGCACCGCGGTGTGGTCGGGGTGGCCCAGGAGGTAGTCGTGCACCCGGGCGATCCCCGCCGCCCCGGCCACGCACCCGAGGCCGACCAGCGGCATCCGGCGGACGTCCTCGCGCAGCCCCACGACGGCCGCGATGCGAGCGTCGAGGGAGGGCACCGCGAGGCCGGTCACGGTGGCGGTGACGACCAGGTCGACGTCGGAGGGGGTGAGGTCGGCGGCCTTGAGCGCGTCGACCAGCGCCTGGGCGCCCAGCTGGACGGCGTGCTCGATGAAGAGGTCGTTGGCCTGCCCGAAGTCGCGCAGCCCGGCGTACTCCTCCAGCGGCAGGACGGTGTGCCGCCGCTCCACGCCGGCGTTGCGGTGGAAGCGGCGCAGCAGCGCGCGGTCCACGCTGCGCTCGGAGATCACCTCGCCGAACGCCTCGGTGATCTCCTCCTGTGGGTGGGAGTACGCCGGCAACGCGCCGCGGGCGGACAGGATCCTCATGACAGCCTCCAGGGGCGTGGGCAGGAGCGGGGACGGGGACGAAGGCACGGACGTGGCCGCGGGCGGGTCATCGGGCGGCCACCAGGAGGGCGGCGTCGACCAGGGCGATGCCCACGGCCGCCAGGAAGGGCGTCCGGCCGCGACCGCGCACGACCAGCACCACGAGGGCGAGCACCACCGCGCCCACACCGACCGCGAGGGCCGGTGGCGGCGCGGCGCCGGCCAGGGCGACCGCGCTCGCGGCACCCAGGACGAGGGCGGCGACCGGCGCGATCCACCGGGCACCGAGCCGGTGCGGCAGGCCACGGACCCCGGTGGCCGCGTCGTCGTCGAGGTCGGGGAGCACGTTGAGCAGGTGTGCGCCGACGCCCAGCAGGGCCGCCCCCACCGGCCACCACCACGGCGGCGCCTCCCCACCGGTCAGCGAGACGAAGACGGTCAGCCCGCCGAACGCCACGGCGTAGGGCAGCCACGACCAGGCCGTGCCCTTGAGGCCGAGGTTGTAGGCCCAGCCGGCGGCGACGCACCCGAGGTGCACCAGTCCCGCCGCGAGCCCGCAGGCGAGGGAGAGGACGACGCACGCCGCGACGGCCACGGCGCAGGCGACGCGCACCGTGGTGACGGACACGGCGCCGGTGGCCAGCGGCTTGTCGTCGCGACCGGTCCGCCGGTCGCGGCCGAGGTCGACCAGGTCGTTGCTCCACCCGATGGAGAGCTGCCCGGCCAGCACCGCGCCGACGACCAGCGCGACGTCTCCCGGCGACAGCTCCTGCGCGAGGGCCAGCAGGCCGGCCAGCAGCGTGACGGCCGCCGTCGGTCCCGCGTGGGCGGTGGCCAGCAGCGCGCCCGCGCGCGAGGACGACCGCGCGCGACCCCGGGCGACGTCAGCGGTCATGGGCCTCCCCTTGTCCGCCCCGACCCGGGGCTCGGTGCCGAACCTACCCATCCCGGCCGCCGCTGGGTACGCGCGTCGCGGGCCGGGACGATCCGGGTCAGGCCCGGCGGCGCCGCTCGTCGACGACCAGGGCGAGGGCGTTGACGACGCCGTAGCCGGCAGCGACCGCCGCGGCCTTCTTCCGCGAGGCCGCCGACGACGCGGTCGTGCCCAAGGTGAGGGCGTCGGTCAGGTCGCCCGCGATGCGCAGCAGGGCGGCCGTGCGGGCACCCTGGGCGCCCCCGAGCAGCGCGAGCGTCGAGACGGGCACGTCGCGCCCGGCGTAGGTGAAGGCCAGGCGAGAGACCGGCTGCCGCCACTCGGCGGGGTCGTCGAGCTGGGCCCGCAGGGCGTCAGGCCGCGCGACCGCCCAGGCGCTGTAGCCCAGGGTGGCGACGGCGAGGGCCTTGGTGAGGGGGTAGTCCATGTCCTCGAACGTAGGCGGTGCCCGGTGACCGGGGTCAGACCCCGAGGGGTGCGGACGACTCCCCGGCGGCGGTGGTGGCCCCCAGGGCCTTGCGGGCGGACCCGGCCACGACCTGGTCGCGGCCCGCCATCATCGCGTCGTACCCCTCCCGCGCGACGTCGTACGGGTCGTCCTTGGGGCCGCGCGCCACCACGGTGTCCTGCATCCCGGCCCGCTCGAAGAAGGCGGTGTCGGTGGGCCCGGGCAGCAGCGAGGTGACGCTGACCCCCGTGCCGGCGAGCTCGTGACGGGTCGCCTCGGCGAAGGAGTGGACGAAGGCCTTCGACGCCGCGTACGCCGCGTGGCCGGGGCCGGGCCCCTTGCCCGCGATCGAGGACACGAACAGCAGCCGCCCCTCCTCGCGCAGCACCATGTCGCGGGTCAGCAGGGTGGCGAGGTGCACGGTCGAACGGACGTTGAGGTCGATCAGCTGCAGCTGCCGCTCGAGGTCCACCTCGTCGAACCGGCCGTGCACGCCCATCCCGGCGTTGAGCACCGCGACGGTCACGGGGACGCCCTGAGCGGACGCCTGGTCGTGCAGGTGCTCGACGCCCGGCCCCCCGGAGAGGTCGACGTGCAGCGGCACGACCCGGCGCCCGCTCGACGCCGCCAGCTCGGCCCCCACCTCGAGGATGTAGGTCTCGTCGGCCGCGATGACCAGGTCGAAGCCCTCCCGGGCGAGGATCTCGGCGAAGGCGCGACCGATGCCGGTCGAGGCCCCCGTGACCACGGCCAGGCCACGCTCGGACGGTCCGGGGCCGTCGGTGCTGTCGCTCATGCTCTGTCTCCCTCCACGCGCCGCCACCGTCCGGCGGGGCACGGGGAGGTCGTTCCCCGTCGGCCCGCGGGTCATGCACCCCCGGTGGTGCCGAGGTGGGCGCGCACCCGTCGTACGACGAACCACAGCACGGCGGCGGCGAGCGCCGCGTAGATGACGACCGACGCCTCGCCGACGTACGCCTCCACACGGTGCCACTGCGCGCCGAGCTCGTAGCCGGCCACGATCAGGGCCGCGTTCCACAGCAGGCTGCCGGCGGTCGTGTAGAGCGTGAACTGCAGCAGCGGCATGCGGTCGATGCCGGCGGGGATCGAGATGAAGCTGCGCACCCCCGGCACGAGCCGGCCCAGGAAGATCGCGGACCGGCCGTTGCGGCCGAACCACGCGATGGCCCGCTCGACGTCGCGGGCGTGCAGCAGCGGGATCCGCTCCGCGGTCGCGCACAGCCGCTCGGCCCCCCACAGGGCGCCGAGGCGGTAGAGCACGAACGCACCCGCCACCGAGCCGACGGTCGCCCAGAGGATCGCCGGCACCAGGCCGTAGTGACCCTGGCTGGCGGTGTAGCCGGCCAGCGGCAGCACCACCTCGCTGGGGACGGGCGGGAACACCGTCTCCAGGGCCGTGGCCACCCCGACCCCGGGCGCTCCCAGGGTCCGCATGACCATCACGACCCAGTCGAGCACGGAACCCATCAGGAACCCTTCGTCGTCGGCGGTCGCGGACAGCATGCCGGAGCGGTGGGTGACCGGGACCACGCACCCGCCCGGACCGCCCGGCGTGGGTGTTCCACCCAAAGG
Organism: Nocardioides sediminis; assembly: GCF_003047295.1. Classification (GTDB taxonomy): domain Bacteria; phylum Actinomycetota; class Actinomycetes; order Propionibacteriales; family Nocardioidaceae; genus Nocardioides; species Nocardioides sediminis. Next base: position 9,674 of record NZ_PZYZ01000012.1, on the reverse strand, counting down.
GCTGCGAACACGTTCTACCTGCTCTACCATCGCGGTGCTGCTCGGGGCCCGCCCTGAGCGCAGGGCCTGTGTCGCCACCCCCCCATGTCCCGGCGTCCCGGGCCCACCGCGCCGGCGTACCGTCGACCCCCCGTCGTCGATCCGCCGGCGCGGACCTCGGCCCTTCTCGACGGCTCCGGCCACCCCGCACCGGGTTACCCCATCGGGGGAATGTCGCCCCGTCGGCGATGGCCGTACCGTCTATCAAGACGCGTCTGGCGACGCACCCATCCCCCGGGGTTCCGCCAGGCGCGTCGAGCTTGTCGGGCCGATCGCCACGACCTCAGAGGTTGATGGTGATGTCCGCGTCCTCGCGGAGCTGCTCGACGAGCTCGGTCGCCACCGTCCCGACTCGCTGGGACTCGGCCTGCTCCTCGAGCTGGGGCTTGACCTTCTCGTACGGCGGGATCTCCTGCTGCTGCCCGCCCTGCTGGCCCATCTGCGCCTGCTGCTCCTTGGCCTGCTGGTAGAGCGCGCGCAGCTCCTTCTCGGTGGCCTTCGCGGGCCCGGCCTCGTCGGCGACGAGCTGCTCGATCATGACCTGCGTCTCGAGCTGGGCCCGGGCCTGGTCCTCGGTCGTGCCCTGCTGCTCCAGCGCCTCGAGGAGCTCGTCGGCCGAGCCCATCTGGTTGTCCTCGGCGATCGAGGCGAGCTCGTCGTCGACGTCCTGGTCGGTGACCTCGATCCCGCGGGACTCGGCCTCCTGGGCGAGCAGCTCGGTGTCGACGAGGTCGTCGGCGGTCTGCTCCTTCAGCGCCTCCTCGTCGGGCTTCTCCCCGCTCATCTGCGCCTGCATCGTGGCCTGCTGGAGCTGGGCCTGGTAGATCGGCGCGAACTCCTCCTTGGTGACCTCCTCGCCGTTGACCTCGGCGACGACGTCGGGGATCCCCTCGAGGTCGGCGGCGTCACCCGCCGTCTGGTCCGACTGCTCGGACTGCTCGGCGGACGAGGCCTCCGCGGCGGAGTCGGCGGCGTCACCGTCGCCGCCTCCGCAGGCGGCGAGCGAGAGCATGGCGGCGGCCAGGGTGAGGCCGAGGGCGTGGCGGGTTCGGATCGCAGTAGTCATCCGTCCCGACCGTACGGACCGACCCTGAACGGCTCCTGAACGGGTCCCACGATGCAGACGGGCAGGACCCTGCGTGAATAGGACTCGACCTCGGGGGTACCGCTCGCCCAGGACGGCACGCGACCCCGGGACGTGCCGCTGTCCTAGGCTTCCAGGTCTTGAGACCAAGGGCCTGGAAGCCGCCCCCAGCCCACGACCGAGAAGGTGGTGCGCCATGGACGCCGCGCGTGAGATGACGAACGCGAGCCGTCGCCTGTCCGAGGCCCTGTCCCCCGGGGACCTCGACCGGACGCTCGAGCAGATCACCCGGGCCGCCGTCGAGGTCATCCCCGAGGTCGAGCACGCCAGCATCACCGTCAAGCACGCGGACGGCCGCCTGGAGACGATCGCCCCCACCGCACCGCTGCTCCTCGGCCTGGACGCGGCGCAGTACGAGCTCCACGAGGGGCCCTGCTACGAGGCGGCGGTCGACACCGTGCACGTGTTCGCCCCGCACCTCGCCGAGGACCCGCGGTTCCCGCGATACGCCCCGGTCGCCGTTGCCGCGGGCATCGAGGCCCAGGCAGGGCTGAGGCTCTTCGACGCCAACGGCTCGCAGGGTGCGCTCAACCTGTACGCCCCGCGGGCGGGCGTCTTCGCCGACATCGACCCCCTGGCCGACCTCTTCGCCCACCAGTCGGCCATGGCCATCGCCTACGCCCGTGAGATCACCCAGCTGCGCGAGGCGGTCGCGACCCGGCAGCTCATCGGCCAGGCGGTCGGCGTGGCGATGGAGCGCTTCGAGCTGGACGAGGCCCGGGCGTTCGGGTTCCTGGCGCGGCTCTCCCAGGACAACAACGTCAAGCTGCGTGAGGTCGCGCGGCGGTTGCTCGAGGAGTCCGCGGCGCGCCGCACGCCCTGAGGACTCCGATCACCCCTCGGCGTGCAGCCCGCGCAGCACCGCGTGGAACGCCGCCTTCCCCTCCAGGCCGATGCCCGGACGCTCGCCCGGGCTGACGCGACCGCGCTCGACGACCGCGTCGTCGGCGAAGCCCCCGGTCGGCTGGAACTCGCCGGGGTAGGACTCGTTGCCGCCGAGCTTGAGCGCCGCGGCGATGTGGAGGGAGAACTGGTGGCCGCCGTGCGGGATGCAGCGTCGCGAGGACCAACCGTGCCGGGCGAGCATCTCCTGGATGCGGACGTACTCCACGAGGCCGTAGCTCAGCGCCGGGTCGACCTGGATCCAGTCGCGGTCGGGACGCATCCCACCGTGGCGCACCAGGTTGCGCGCGTCCTGGAGCGAGAAGAGGTTCTCGCCGGTCGCGATCGGGTGGGGGTAGTGCTCGGACAGCACGGCGTTGAGCCGGTAGTCGAGCGGGTCGCCGACCTCCTCGTACCAGAACAGGCTGTAGGGCTCGAGCGCGCGGCCGTAGGCCAGCGCGGTGTCGAGGTCGAAGCGACCGTTGACGTCGACCGCGAGGCGCGAGCCGTCGCCGTCGAGGACCTCCAGCACCGCCTCGACCCGGCGCAGGTCCTCGGCCAGGTCGGCGCCGCCGATCTTCGTCTTCACGACCTCGTAGCCGGCGTCGAGGAAGCCGCGCATCTCGTCCTGCAGGTCGCGGTCGGTCTTGCCGGGCGCGTAGTAGCCGCCTGCGGCGTAGACGAAGACCGACTCGTCCGGGTCGCCGTCGCCGTAGCGGTCGGAGATCCAGCGGTAGAGCGGCACCCCGGCCGCCTTGGCTGCGAGGTCGTGCAGGGCCATGTCGACGACACCGACCGCGACGGACCGCTCCCCGTGCCCGCCCGGCTTCTCGTTGCGCATCATCAGGTCCCAGGCGCGAGCGGGCGAGAGCTCCCCGTGCTCGTCGAGGAGCGCGTCGGCGGGCGCGGCCGTCAGCCGGGGCAGGATGCGCCGGCGCAGGATCTCGCCCGCGCTGTAGCGCCCGTTGGAGCTGAACCCGTAGCCGACCAGCGGCTCACCGTCGACCACCACGTCGGAGACCAGCGCCACCACGGAGCAGTCCATCGTGCTGAAGTCGATGAACGCGTTGCTCATCGAGGAGCTGATCGGGATGACTCCCTCATGGACGGAGACGATCTTCACGGGCTGCCCTCTCGGTCGATCTTATAAGATGTGAGACCGACCTTACGGCGCCTTCGGCGGATTCCGCAACCGGGCCTTATAAGATCCGGGCATGACTGCGAGCGGGTACTCCAGCAAGAGCGACGTCGCGTACGCCGAGCTCCGCGGCCGCATCCTCGACGGCCGGATCGAGGCCGGGTCGGCCCTGAAGCAGTACGTGCTGGCCGACGAGCTCTCGATCAGCATCACCCCGCTGCGCGAGGCGATCCGCCGGCTCAGCGGCGAGGGCCTGGTCGTCCTGGACGCGCACCGCAACGCACGGGTCGCGGCCATGGACCCCGTGGAGGCGCGCGAGCTCGTCGAGGCCCGGCGGGCGCTGGAGTCGGAGGCGGCCGGACTGGCGGCCACGCGTCGTACGGACGAGGACGTCGAGCGCATGCGCGAGGCGCTCCGCCACCTGCTGCCGGTCACCCGCGAGTGGGGCGAGCCCGCGCTGGTGGCCCACCGCGAGGTGCACCGGGCGATCTACACCGCCTCGCACAGCTCGGTGCTCGTGCACCTGCTCGACGACCTGTGGGACAAGTCCGACCGCTACCGCCGCGCGGGCCTCCAGGTGCCCCCGGACGGCGAGGCCCGGGCCCGCGACTTCGAGGAGCACGGGCGGCTCGTCGACCTCGTCGTCGAGCGGGACTCCGAGGGTGCAGCCGCCCTGATGCGCAGCCACGTCGACCGAAGCGTCGCGGCCACCGCGATCGCCGACGGCGTCGACGAGGAGGCGTCGGGCACCTGACGGGCGCGGTCGGTTCGTGATCGACACGTCGACGCGCTGAGCCGGCGCACAGCGTCGGCAGTTCGCGGGCGGGATCGTGCAGGCACGCCTGCGACGCGGTCCCCGCCGTCCCAGCTGCCGACGCTGTGCGCCGGTCGGGCCGGAATCCCGGTCGCGCGTCCGGCGTCGTCGGCCTAGCGTGGCCGGGTGATGCTCCGGACGGTGGTGCGCTCGTGTCAGTGAGGCTCGACGTCCTGTGCATTCGCGCCAGCGACCCGCACCGGCTGGCCCGCTTCTGGGCGGAGCTGCTCGGCTGGGAGCCCGACCTCGCGGACGCCACCCGGCTGCGGGCCACCGACGACACCGGGTTCGGGATGCGGTTCGAGGCGACCGACTCGCCGCGGGTGGGCCTCAACCAGACCCACCTGCACCTGACGAGCGCCGTCCCCGGCGACCAGGAGAGGACCGTCCAGCGGGTCCTCGACCTCGGCGGGCGGCACCTCGACGTCGGGCAGCTGCCGGAGGAGGGGCACGTGGTGCTCGCCGACCCCGACGGCAACGAGCTGTGCGTGATCGAGCACGGCAACCGCTGGCTCGCCGGGTGCGGGTTCCTGGGCGAGTTGGCCTGCGACGGCACCCCGGAGGTCGGCCGCTTCTGGTCGCAGACCCTGGACTGGCCGCTGGTGTGGGACCAGGACGGCGAGACAGCCGTCCGCTCGCCGCACGGCGGCCCAAGATCGCGTGGGGCGGTCCGCCGCTCGACGAGCGGCACGGGCCCAACCGGATGCTCCTCGAGCTGGTCGTCGACGCCGACCTGTCGGACGAGGTCGACCGGCTGGTCCTCCTCGGTGCCCGCGTGCTGGACCGGGAGCCGACACGGGTGGTGATGGCCGACCCCGACGGCAACGAGCTGCGCGTCCTGCCGGCCTGACGGCACCCGGTCACGGGGCCGTCAGCCACACCGCCTGGTAGGGCGCCAGCCGCACGTCCCCGGGACCGGCCAGAGCGGGCGTCACGCCGCTGACCCGGTCGACGCTGTGGTGCGGGTCGAGGCCCACGGCCCGGAGGCGGTCGCCCCACACCCACCGCTCCGTGGCGGTCACGTTGTAGGCCCCGACCATCGGGCCGAGCGGGTGCTGGCGCAGGGTCAGCAGGACGCCGGTGTCGTGGGGGTCGAGCACCTCGGTGCCGGTCGACGCGTGCAGGTGCGGGGTCCGGCCGCGGGCCCGGACCAGGCGTCGTACGGCGCGGAGCAGGTCGTGCTCGTCGACCACCGGCCAGGGCAGGACGGGCCGGTGGACCCACCGGTTGTCGTCGGCGTGCGCGGGGTCCTCGGCCCAGTGCGCGTCGTTGAGGAGGCCGACCTCGTCACCCATCCACAGGACCGGCAGGCCGCCCCAGCCCAGGACGAGCGCGTGCAGGAGCAGGATCCGGTCGACCGCGTGGGGGTCGCCGCACTCGAGACCCGCGAGGCTGGCCAGCGACCCGGAGATGCGCCGGTCGCCGGTGGCGGGGTTGTGCTGGAAGACCAGCCCCCGCGCCCACGAGCCGGGGAACTCGCCGCTGTAGAAGTCGGCGAGGAACGACCGGTGCGCGAAGCCGTCCACGCCCACCGCGGCCGCGTCCCCGTCGTCGATCGCCCAGCCGATGTCGTCGTGGCAGCGCGCGTAGGTGACCCAGGCCGTGGAGGCGGGGACCGGGTCGAGCTGCTGGAGGGCGTGGCTGGCCAGCCGCACGTCGCCGGAGGCGAGCATCGACCAGCCCTGCACCATCAGGCCGTTGTGGTAGGCGAGATCGCTGACCTTGCCGTGGTGGCGGCCGGTGCCGAGGTACTGCACGAGGTCCCGCGGGCCCACGATCGCCTCGGCCTTGAACACCGTCGCGGGGCAGGCGATCCGGGTGACGGTACGCAGCGCCTGGGTGAGCGCGTGCACCTCGGGCTGGTTCTGGCACGAGGTGCCCAGCCGCTTCCAGATGAAGGCGATCGCGTCCAGCCGGATCGCCTCCACGCCGTGGTTGGCGAGGTTGAGGACGATGTCGGCGTACTCGCAGAAGACGTCCGGGTTGGCCCAGCTGACGTCCCACTGCCAGCGGTTGAACGTCGTCCACACCCAGCCGTCGAGGTCGTCGTCCCACGTGAAGCTGCCCGGCGCGAAGTCGGGGAAGACCTCGGGCAGCGTGGCCTCGTAGGCGTCGGGCACGGTGCGGTCGGGGTGGACGAGGAAGTAGGCCCGGTAGGTCGGGTCGCCGGCGCGGGCCCGGACCGCCCACTCGTGCTCGGCCGCCACGTGGTTGAGGACGAGGTCGAGGCAGACCGAGATGCCCTGTGCGCGCAGCGTGCGGGTCAGGTCGCGCAGGTCGTCCATGGTGCCGAGGTCCGGGCGCACGGCCCGGTAGTCCTTGACCGCGTAGCCGCCGTCGTTGTCGCCGTCGCGCGGCTCGAGGAGCGGCAGCAGGTGGAGGTAGGTGACACCGAGGTCGCGGAGGTACGCCGCCCGGTCGGCCACGCCGCGCAGCGTGCCGGCGAAGCGGTCGACGTACGCCGCGTAGCCCACCGTCTCCGGCCGCTGGAACCAGTCGGGGGCCAGGGTCCGCCGGAGGTCGAGGGCGTGCAGGTCGTCGTCGCGCTCCGCGTAGGCCCGCGCCGCCAGCGCGACCACCCGGTCGGCCACGGCGTCCGCGTCGTCGTACACCTCGGCCAGGCCCTCGAGCAGGTCGGGCCACCAGCGCTCGAGGCGGGCCTCGAACACCTCGCGCCGGTGCGCGGGCAACGCCGCGAGGACCGTCTCGTGGGATCGCGGCGCGGCCGTCATGGAGACATACAACCGCACCGGCGACCCCTCCGGCCCGGTCCGCGGACGATGACGGGGGTCGAGGAGGTGCCGCCTACCGTGGTGGCCATGAGCCGCACGGACGACGCCCGGGACCTCACGACCGACTCTGTCCCGGTCACCGTCCTGGACGGCGGCCTGTCCACGGCCCTCGAGGCGCTCGGCGCCGACCTCGGGTCGGAGCTGTGGACCGCCCGGCTGCTGGCCGACGCGCCGCACCTGGTCGCCGCCGCCCACCGGGCCTACTTCGACGCGGGCGCGCAGGTCGCCATCGCCGCGAGCTACCAGGCGAGCGTGCCGGGGCTGGTGGCCGCCGGCCTCGACGAGCGCGAGGCAGCACGGCTGATCGCCTCCAGCGTCTCGGTGGCCCGGGAGGTCCGCGACGAGGTCGCCGCGTCGACCGGGCGGGAGGGCCTGCTCGTCGCCGCGTCGGTCGGCCCGTACGGCGCCGTGCTCGCCGACGGGTCGGAGTACCGCGGCCGCTACGGGCTCACGGCCCGCGAGCTGCGGGACTTCCACGCCCCGCGCCTGGAGCTCCTCGCCTCCGCCTCCCCCGACCTGTTCGCCGTCGAGACGATCCCCGACGTCGACGAGGCCCGGGTGCTGGTGGAGCTGCTGGACGAGATCGGCGTCCCGGCGTGGTTCACCTACTCCGTCGCCGACGACCGCACCAACGCCGGCCAGCCCCTCACCGAGGCGTACGACGCCCTCGCAGGGTCCACCTCGCTGGTCGCCGCGGGCGTCAACTGCTCCCGCCCCGAGCACGTGCTCGGGGCGGTCGAGGCCGCCGTCCGGGCCACCGGCCTCCCGGCCGTCGCCTACCCCAACAAGGGCGGCAGCTGGGACGCCGCGACGCGCACCTGGGAGGGCCCGTCGGGCTTCGACCTCGGGCTCGTGGACGCGTGGGTGGGGGCCGGCGCGCGCTGGGTCGGCGGGTGCTGCGGCACCGGCCCGGCCGACATCGCGGGGCTGGCGGCGGCGCTGGCGGACTGACGCCGGGCGTCCTGCTCAGCCCTGCAGGCGCGGGCGCTCCACTCACCAGGCGCCGGGGAAGCGTGCCGATCCCGCGACGCCGAGGAAGAGGACGAGCACCGACACCCCCGCGGCCAGCAGCAGCTCGCGACCGAGGTGCCGCCACGACACGACCAGCAGCAGGCCGAGGCCGGCCGCCGCCACGACGGCGGGCAGGGCGAGGACCGGTCCCCACGACTGGCCCACACCGGCGAGGAGGCCGAGCACGACGCCCGCGACGACCGCGCGTCGTACGGCCACGGCCCGGTCGGGTCGCGGGAGCCCCACGACGGTCACCGCTCCCGCGGTCGGCAGCTGGTCGGGCGCCAGCACGCGGAGCAGCAGGGTCACCGTCGCGGGGTCGACCACGACGACCACGTCACGGAACCGGTCCGTCAGGGCGTGGCGGCGTACGAGGTCGTCCAGGCGGTGACCCCGGTCGGCGTCAGGGAAGCGCACCGGCGCCAGCAGCACCTCCGGCCGGGGCTCGACGCCCAGGGCGGTCGCCACCCGCTTGGCCTCGGCCGTCGGGGCGCTCAGCACGACCGGGTCGCGGCCGAGGTCGTCGCGGAGGCGCTGCACGTCCGCCGCGCTCGCCGCGGTGCTGACCACGAGGATCGGCTGGCGTCCCGTGCCCCTCACGGCGTGGCCGTCCGTGCCGCCCGGACCGGGGCGCCGTACGTCGTGGTCCGCTCGCGCACGGGACGCCCGATGCCGGCCGCGATGTCGGTGAGGTCGGCGACGGTCTTGGCCGAGCCGTGGTCAGAGCCGGCCATCCGGGAGATGGTCTCCTCCATCAGCGTGCCACCGACGTCGTCGGCGCCGGCGCGGAGCATGGCCCGGGTGCCGTCGACGCCGAGCTTGACCCAGCTCGTCTGGACGTGGCGGATCGAGCCGTGCAGCATGATCCGGCCCATCGCGTGGACGGCGAGGTTGTCGCGCATCGTCGGGCCCGGGCGGGCGACGCCGGCGAGGTAGATCGGCGAGGAGGTGTGCACGAACGGCAGCGGCACGAACTCGGTGAAGCCGACCACCCCAGATTCCAGCGCTGCGTCCTGGATGCGGCGCAGCACCCGCAGGTGCTGCACCCAGTGACGCGGGTTGTCGACGTGGCCGTACATCATCGTCGAGCTCGACGGCAGGCCCACGCGGTGCGCCGTGGTCACGACGTCGATCCAGGTGCGGGTGGGGAGCTTGCCCTTGGTGAGGATCCAGCGCACGTCGTCGTCGAGGATCTCCGCGGCGGTGCCCGGGATCGAGCCCAGGCCCGAATCCTTCGCCTTCACCAGGAAGTCCTCGACCGACAGTCCGGTGCGGGTGGCGCCGTTGACGATCTCCATCGGGGAGAAGGCGTGCACGTGCATCCCCGGCACGCGCGCCTTCACGGCGGCGACGAGGTCGAAGTACGCCGTGCCCGGCAGCTCGGGGTCGATGCCGCCCTGCATGCAGACCTCGGTGGCGCCGAGCTCCCACGCTTCTTGCGCCCGGTCGGCGACCTGGTCGAGCGACAGGGAGTAGGCGTCGGCGTCCGTGCGCCGCTGGGCGAACGCGCAGAACCGGCACCCGACGTAGCAGACGTTGGTGAAGTTGATGTTGCGGTTGACGACGTAGCTCACCTCGTCGCCGACGGTCTCGCGACGCAGGTCGTCGGCGAGGCGGCACACCTGCTCGAGGAGGTCGCCGTCGGCGGTCATCAGGGCCAGCGCCTGCTCGTCGGTCAGGCCCGCGGGGTCGGCCTCGGCGGCGCGCAGGGCGGCCCACCCCTCCCCGGTGACGGCGACCGCCGCGCCCCCGGACGACACGGCCTCGCGCAGCGCGTCCCAGTCGCCGTACACGTCGTCGAAGTCCCCACGCCGGTCGGCCGAGCGGCCCTCGGTGTCGATGGAGGCGTGCAGG
>NZ_PZYZ01000011.1 GCF_003047295.1 Nocardioides sediminis | reverse complement strand
ACCTTGGACATGGACACCCCAGCCGACAGACTGGCCAGACTGCTCGCCAACCCGGCAGCAGCATGAACCGTTGCTTAGACCGAACGACCTTGCCCCGTTGCATCGGCCAGCAAGCGTCGGGATCGGCCTGAAGGTCGGCTCCGGGAGATCGTTGGACGTACGACGGACGAGCCCGGCGTGCTCAGAGCATCCGGCGCAGGAGCCGGTCGCGGTCGACGAGCTGGTGCTTGAGCACCAGTCCCAGGTGTGCCGTGAGGGCGGCGAAGAAGGCGACGTGGCTGGCCACGTGGAGGGCCACCACGTCGTCGCCCGCCACGAGCAGCGACAACCCGGTCAGGGGGATCGCGAAGAGCAGCGTCAGGAGCGCGCGCTCGGCCCAGTGCGCGACCCGGCGCTCGGTCGACGAGAGAGTCGCCGCCCACGGGGGGAGTCCGTGCCCGCGCCGCCACGCGACGCGGGCGACCGCGAGCAGCAGGACCGTCACCCCGAGGACGACGTGCCAGGCGACCAGGTCCTCCGGCCAGGCGGCCAGCCGCTCCGCGACGTCGTACCCCTCGTCGTCCCCACCCCGTCCCCGGCCTCGTCCCGACCCGCCCGAGCGCCCGCGTCCGCGCCCGCGGCCCGAGTCGCCGGCCTCCATGAGGTAGCCGACCGTCAGCTGCGCCAGGAGGGCCAGGACGGTCGCCCAGTGCAGCACCTTGGCGACGCGGCCGTAGCCCGTGGCGGGCTCGACGTACGACGGCTCCGTGGCGCGCATGGGAGGACGGTAGTCGGGATAGGTTCTGCTGCCATGGGCTCCACGCGCGACCTGCAGGCCGTCATCTTCGACTGGGGCGGGACCCTCACCCGCTGGCACGACGTCGACTTCCACGCCGAGTCGCTGGCGCTGTCCCAGGCGGTGGTCAACGCCGAGCACCACTCGGCCGCGGAGATCACCACCCGCCTCCACCGGGCGGGGGACGTGGTGTGGGGGAGGAGCCGCGACCACCAGCAGAGCGCGACCATCGCCGACCTCTTCACCGAGGCGGGTCTCGACCACGACCCCGAGCTGCTCGGCGCCTACTACGACTTCTGGGAGCCGCACACCGCCACCGACCCCGAGTGCCGCCCGATGCTCGAGGAGCTGCGCGCCATGGGACTGCGCGTCGGCGTGCTCTCCAACACGATCTGGCCGCGGGAGTGGCACGTGGGCTTCTTCGAGCGCGACGGCGTCTACGACTTGTTCGACGGCGACGTCTACACGAGCGAGATCGCATGGACCAAGCCGTCCCCACTCGCGTTCGGCGCGGCGATGGAGGCCGTCGGCGTGCAGGACCCCGCCGCCTGCGTCTACGTGGGGGACCGGTTGTACGACGACGTCTGGGGCGCCCACGAGGCGGGACTGCGCGCGATCCACGTGCCGCTCAGCACGATCCCGGCCCATCAGCTCGGCCACACGGAGGGCGAGCCGGACGCCGTCGTGCACGCCCTGTCCGAGGTGCCCGCCGCGGTCCGGCGCATAGTCTGAACGGGCCATACTTTTGCAGGTTTACGCAGCGCACAAAGATGCAACCGGAGAACCGTAGGCGGGACCCTCCTCGTGCTGCATAGTTCTGCATGTGGAGCTGCCACCCCACATGGCAGGCCACATGGGTGATGCTGACCGACCCCCCTGGTCCGCGTCCTCACCGGCTGGGGGAGATCTCGGGACTTCCCCACTCGGTGAGGGCGCGGACCGTTCCCATTTCTCAGGCTCCCGCAGGGAGACCGCGTGGTGTCGTCTCAGCCGAGCTCGGGGGCGCCGGGGAAGTCCTCCGGCCGGCCGCCCAGCGCCAGCTGCTGCACCGACGCCTCGATGAGGGCGGTGGTGGCCCAGCGTCGTCGCCCCCCGGCCACCTGCGCGACCAGCGCAGCGTAGGCCTCCGTGCAGGCGCGCTCGGTGTCGAGGGCGGCCCGGGCGACCGCCGCCGCGGTGCGCAGCCCGTCGGGCACGTCGTACGCCGCGGCGGCCGCCACCGGCTCGGCACCCAGGTCGGTCACCAGCAGGCGCAGCTGGTCGCGTCGCGCGCGGTGCGCGCGGTAGCCGTCCTGGAGGGCCTCGAACAGGCCCGGGTCCGCGGACTGGGAGGTGCGCCCGCCGTAGAGGCCGTAGAGGTGCAGCGCGGCGTGCTCGCCGGCGAGGGTCGACTGGAGGGCCTCGAGGGTGCTCATGCGACCGGCCCCTCGGTGCCGATGACGGTCAGGTGCTGGGTGAGGGAGGCGGCCATGCTCGCCAGCGCGCGGGCGAGGTCGCCGCTCTGGGCGGCCCCGGTGGCCTCGCGCAGGGTGCCGACCAGCCGGGTCTCCGCGCGGCGTACCCGGTCGAGGGCGAGGGGCGGGCGTCCGGGCACGGTCGGCGCCGGGGGCACGTCCGGCTCGACCTCCGCGGCGCCGTCGAGCACGCCGCGGTGCGCCGCGTGCGCGTCGAGCAACGGCTGGAGCATCCCCGCGAGGCGCGGGTGCCGGTCGGTCGTCGCGGCGAGGAGCGCGGCGGCGCCGTCGATCGCGCCGAGCACCGTCCCCAGCAGCACCACGTCGGCGTCGGGTTCGGGCTCGGCGGGGGCGCCGGGGGAGGGCTCCGAGGTCGGTGGGTCGAGGGTGCACCCGGCGGCCAGCGCAGGCCCCGCGAGGGCCGCGGCGAGGGCGCCGCCGACCGCCGTACGACGGGAGACGGGGCGGGCGCGCGCTGACACGCCCGGCACCCTATCCGCCGCCGACGGTCCGCCCGGGTGCAGCCGCTATGGTGGCTCGGAACCACAACAGCACAAGGAGGTCGCACACTCGTGAGCAGCGCCAGACAGGACGCCACCCGGGACCGCATCGAGGACGCGCTCGTCGGTCCCCTGGCCGACCAGGGCCTCGACGTCGAGGCCGTCGAGGTCACGCCTGCGGGCAAGCGACGTGTGCTCCGGGTCGCGGTCGACAAGGACGGCGGGGTGACCCTCGACGACGTGGCGGACGCCACCCGCGCGGTCTCCGAGGTCCTCGACGCCTCCGACGTGATGGGTGAGATGCCCTACACGCTCGAGGTCACCTCACGCGGCGTCGACCGCCCGCTCACCCTGCCGCGCCACTGGCGCCGCAACGCCGACCGCCTGGTCAAGGTCACCCTCGTCGAGGGCGGCACCGTGACCGGCCGCATCACCTCGAGCGACGACGCCGGTGCGACGCTCGACGTCGACGGCTCCACCCGGGAGCTGTCGTACGCCGACGTGGCCAAGGCCCTCGTGCAGATCGAGTTCAACCGCAAGAGCGACAAGAGCAGTGACAAGGACGAGGACGCCTGATGGACATCGACCTGAGCATCCTGAGGATGCTGGAACGCGAGAAGGAGATCTCCTTCGACGTGCTCGTCGAGGCGATCGAGCAGGCCCTGCTCACGGCGTACCACAAGACCCCCGGCGCGCAGGAGACCGCGCGCGTCGAGCTCGACCGCAAGACCGGGCACGTCAACGTGCTGGTCCGCGAGGTCGACGAGGAGGGCAACCTCTCCGAGGAGTACGACGACACCCCGGCGGGCTTCGGCCGGATCGCCGCCACGACGGCCAAGCAGATCATGCTGCAACGGCTCCGCGACGCCGAGGACGACCTCCGCTTCGGGGAGTTCTCCGGCAAGGAGGGCGACATCATCTCCGGGATCATCCAGCAGGGTCGCAACCCCGACGACGTGATGGTCGACCTCGGCAAGCTCGAGGCGCTGCTGCCGGTGGGCGAGCGGGTGCCGGGGGAGGAGTACAAGCACGGCGAGCGCATCAAGACCCTCGTGGTCTCGGTCCGCAAGGGCATGCGCGGACCGCAGATCACGCTGTCGCGCAGCCACCCCAACCTCGTCAAGAAGCTCTTCGCGCTCGAGGTGCCCGAGATCGCGGACGGGACCGTGGAGATCGCGGCCATCGCCCGCGAGGCCGGCCACCGCACCAAGATCGCCGTGCACTCCACCGTGCCGGGCGTCAACGCCAAGGGTGCGTGCATCGGACCCATGGGCCAGCGCGCCCGCAACGTCACCGCGGAGCTGCACGGCGAGAAGGTCGACATCGTCGACTGGTCCGAGGACCCCGCGGAGTTCGTCGCGCAGGCGCTCTCGCCCGCCCGCGTCAGCTCCGTGGAGATCGTCGACGCTGCGACCCGGTCCTGCCGCGTCGTGGTCCCCGACTACCAGCTGTCGCTGGCGATCGGCAAGGAGGGGCAGAACGCCCGCCTCGCCGCGCGGCTGACCGGCTGGCGGATCGACATCAGGTCGGACGAGGCGCCCGTTCCCGACGCCTGAGCCGGACGACCCGGTTCGGGTTTCGGGCGCTCAGGCGATAGAGTTCCCGGTGGTGACCATGACCGACAGCCCGCGTGTGCCCATCCGCACCTGCATCGGCTGTCGGGAGCGGGCCACCAGGAGCGAGTTGTTGCGTGTCGTCATCGGCTCGGACGCGAGCGGCCAGCCGGCCGCCTGCCCCGATCCGCGCGGCACGGCTCCGGGCCGAGGGGCGCACCTGCACCCCACGACCGGCTGCTACGAACTCGCGGTGCGCCGCAGGGCGTTCTCCCGGGCCCTGAGGGCCGGGGAGGCGCTGAGCAGCACGCCCGTGGCAGAGCACCTCGCAGCACAGACCTGAAGCACCACCGACCGAAGCAGTACCGATCAGAGACTGGAGCAGCAGCTCATGAGCACTCGATGAGTACTTACCGATGAGTTTGCACACCCGCTAACGGTCCGAACCACCCCGCCGCACTCCTGCGGACGACGGGTCTCGGGCCAGAAGGAGAATTGTGGCCAAGACCCGAGTCCACGAACTCGCCAAGGAGTTCGGCGTCGAGAGCAAGTTCGTTCTCGAGAAGCTCAAGGAGATGGGTGAGTTCGTCAAGTCGGCTTCGTCGACCGTCGAGCCCCCCGTCGAGATGCGCTTCAAGAAGCAGTACGGCGACCAGCTGAAGGCTGCCGCCTCGTCGGCGCCCGCCGCCGCGCCGCAGGCCAAGCCGGCCCCCGCCGCGCCGGCCGAGAAGGCCGCCGAGGCGCCGGCTCCGGCCGCCGCGCCCGAGGCGCCCGCCGCGCCGGCGGAGAAGCCGGCCGCGCCGGCGTCGACCCCCGGTCCCCGACCGGGCCCCAAGCCCGGCCCCAAGCCGGCTCCCACTGCCGAGCCCGAGGCGCCCGCAGCCCCGGCCGCTCCGGCCGCCCAGGCACCGGCTGCCCAGGCACCGGCCGCTCCCGCGCCGGCTGCGCCCAAGCCGGCGTCGCCGGCTCCCCGGCCCTCGGCGCGTCCCGGCGCGCCCCGTCCGGGCAACAACCCGTTCGCCTCGAGCCAGGGCATGGGTCGCCGACCGGCGCCCGCGCCCGGTGGCGACGCCGCGCCCGGCGACCAGCAGCGTCCGCCGCGGCCCCCGGCCGCGCGTGACGGCGGCGCCCCCGGTCGTCCCGGGATGCCCCGTCCCAACCCGGCGATGATGCCCAAGTCCCCGGCCGCCTTCGGCTCGGGCCCCGGCGGTCGTCCTGGCCCCGGTGGTCCCGGCGGTCGCGGTGGCGCCCCGGGTCGTCCCGGTGCTCCCGGCCGCGGCGGTGCGCCCGGTCGCGGTGGTGCCGGTGCCGGTGCTCCGGGTCGTCCCGGCGGCGCTCCCGGCGGGTTCGGCCCCGGCGGTGGCGGTCGCCCCGGTGGCGGTCGTCCCGGCCAGCGTGGCCAGACCCAGGGTGCCTTCGGTCGCCCGGGCGGTCCGTCGCGCCGCGGTCGCAAGAGCAAGCGCGCCCGTCGCCAGGAGTTCGAGGCCATGGAGGCCCCGACGATCGGCGGCGTGCGGGTCCGCAAGGGCAACGGCGAGACCGTCCGGCTGCCCCGTGGCGCGTCCCTGACCGACTTCGCCGAGCGCATCAACGTCGACGCCGCTGCGCTCGTGCAGATGCTGTTCTCCCTCGGCGAGATGGTGACGGCGACCCAGTCCGTGGGTGACGAGACGTTCGAGCTGCTCGGTGACGAGCTCAACTACGTCGTGCAGATCGTCTCGCCCGAGGACGAGGACCGCGAGCTGCTCGAGACGTTCGACCTCGAGTTCGGCGCCGACGAGGGCGACGAGGCCGACCTGGCCGTCCGTCCGCCCGTCGTCACCGTCATGGGTCACGTCGACCACGGAAAGACCAAGCTCCTCGACGCGCTGCGTGACGCCAACGTGGTCGACAAGGAGGCCGGTGGCATCACCCAGCACATCGGTGCCTACCAGGTCCACACCGAGGTCGACGGCGAGGACCGCCGCATCACCTTCATCGACACCCCGGGTCACGAGGCGTTCACCGCCATGCGTGCCCGTGGTGCGCAGGCCACCGACATCGCGATCCTCGTGGTGGCGGCGGACGACGGCGTGATGCCGCAGACGATCGAGGCGCTCAACCACGCCAAGGCGGCCGAGGTGCCGATCGTGGTGGCGGTCAACAAGATCGACAAGCCCGAGGCCGACTCGACCAAGGTCCGTGGCCAGCTCACCGAGTACGGCCTGATCCCCGAGGAGTACGGCGGCGACGCGATGTTCGTCGACGTCTCGGCGAAGGCCGGCCTCAACCTGGACAAGCTGCTCGAGGCCGTCGTGCTCACCGCCGACGCGTCGCTGGACCTCCGGGCCAACCCGGACCAGGACGCCCAGGGCCTCGTGGTCGAGGCGCACCTGGACCGCGGCCGCGGCCCGGTGGCCACGGTGCTGGTCCAGCGCGGCACGCTGCGCGTGGGCGACTCGATCGTGGCCGGTCCGGCGCACGGTCGTGTGCGGGCCATGCTCGACGAGTACGGCAAGGAGATCGTCGAGGCAGACCCGTCGCGTCCCGCGATGGTGCTCGGCCTCAGCGCGGTCCCGGGTGCGGGCCAGAACTTCATCGTGGTCGAGGACGACCGCATGGCTCGCCAGATCGCCGAGAAGCGCGAGGCACGGGAGCGCGCGGCCATGCAGGCCAAGCGTCGCGTGCGCCGCAGCCTCGAGGACTTCATGGCCTCCATGGAGAAGGGCGAGAGCCAGGAGCTCAACCTCATCCTCAAGGGCGACGTGTCGGGCTCGGTCGAGGCGCTCGAGGACGCGCTGGCCAAGATCGACGTCGGCGACGAGGTCGGCATCCGGGTCATCGACCGCGGTGTCGGTGCGATCACCGAGACCAACGTCGACCTGGCCGCCGCCTCCGACGCGATCATCATCGGCTTCAACGTCCGCCCGCAGGGCAAGGCGACCGAGATGGCCGACCGCGAGGGCGTCGAGATCCGCTACTACTCGGTGATCTACCAGGCCATCGAGGAGATCGAGGCGGCGCTCAAGGGCATGCTCAAGCCCGAGTTCGAGGAGTCGACCCTGGGCCAGGCGGAGATCCGCGAGATCTTCCGGTCGTCCAAGGCCGGCAACATCGCGGGCTGCATGGTCACCTCGGGCACGATCCGTCGCAACGCCAAGGTGCGCGTCCTGCGCGACAGCGCCGTGGTGGCCGACAACCTCGACCTGGCGTCGCTGCGCCGGGAGAAGGACGACGCGTCCGAGGTCCGCGAGGGCTTCGAGTGCGGTCTGGTGCTCCGCAACTTCCAGGACATCAAGATCGGCGACATCATCGAGTCCTTCGAGATGCGCGAGATCCCGCGCAGCTGACCAACGAGCTGACCGGGCACTTCCGGTGCGCTGCAGAGCGGTGACCGGGCACCTCCTGCCTCCTACGAGGCAGGAGGTGCCCGGTCGGCCGTGACGAGCGGACCGGAAGTGCCCGCTCGGCGTTTGAGAGAGTGGAACCATGAGCAACCCCCGCGTCCGCAAGATCGCCGACCGCATCCAGGTCGTCGTCGCCGAGATGCTCGAGCGTCGGATCAAGGACCCGCGCCTCGGCTTCGTGACCGTCACCGACGTCCGCGTCACCGGTGACTCCCAGCAGGCGTCGATCTTCTACACCGTGCTCGGTGAGGACGAGGACCGGGAGAGCACGGCCGCGGCGCTGGAGTCGGCCAAGGGCCTGATCCGGTCCGAGGTCGCCAAGCAGCTCGGCATGCGCATCGTGCCGACCCTGACCTTCATCCCCGACGCGCTCCCCGAGAGCGCACGCGCCCTCGACGAGGTGCTGGCCCGCGCCCGCGCCCTCGACGAGGAGGTCGCCGCGCGCCGCGGGACGGCGTACGCCGGCGACGAGGACCCCTACAGGAAGCCGCGCGAGGACGACGAGGACGCCCTCGACGAGGACGAGCCCGAGGACGGGTGACGTCCCCCGTCGCCGACGGGCTGGTCGTCATCGACAAGCCCGGCGGCATGACCTCGCACGACGTCGTGGCCCGGGTGCGTCGCGCGCTCGGCACCCGCAAGGTCGGCCACGCCGGCACCCTGGACCCGATGGCGACCGGGGTGCTGGTGCTCGGCGTCAACCGCGCCACCCGGCTGCTCGGGCACCTGATGCTGACCGAGAAGGGGTACGACGCCACGATCCGGCTCGGTGCCTCCACGACGACCGACGACGCCGAGGGCGAGGTGGTGGCGACCGCCGCCACCGACCACCTGACCGACCAGCAGGTCCGCGAGGCCCTCGCCGCCTTCGTCGGAGACATCGACCAGAAGCCGACGGCCGTCTCGGCCATCAAGGTCGACGGCAAGCGTGCCTACCAGCGCGTCCGGGAGGGCGAGGACGTCGACCTCCCGGCCCGGCGCGTGACGATCCACGACCTCGAGGTCCTCGAGGTGCGGGGGAGCGACGTCGACGTCTCGGTGCGCTGCTCGAGCGGGACCTACGTCCGCGCCATCGCCCGTGACGTGGGCGCCGCCCTCGGGGTGGGCGGGCACCTCGTCGCGCTGCGGCGTACGGCGGTCGGCCCGTTCGACCTGTCGGTGGCACGCACGCTGGAGGACCTGGCCGAGCACCCCTCGGTGCTGCCCATCGCGGACGCGGCGCGGGCGACCTTCCCCGCGGTGGACCTCGACGACGATGCCGCAGCCCACGTGCGCGTCGGCCGCGCCGTCGACCTGGTCCTCCCGGGCCCGGGCGAGCACGCCCTCTTCGCCCCGGACGGCACCTTCCTGGCGCTCTACGAGCAGTCCGGGACCGGCGCCCGTCCGGTCGCCGTCTTCGTCGGCTGACGCGGAACTCCGCGCCGCACCCGTGCGTTGACCTCCTGCCGAACGACCGAGGAGGACGATGACGGACCTGACGGATCTCTCGAGCAAGCGTCACGAGCAGGTACGCCGCCTGGTGGCGGCCGGGGTGGCCGCCGCGGCCGGGGTGACGCCCGCCCGGGTCGAGGAGTGGGCGGCCGCCCTGCCCGACGTGCCCGGCACGGTGCTCGCCCTGCACCACGACGTCGTGCCCGCCGCGGTCCTGGCGACCTGCCTGGTCCGCGGTGGCCGGCCCGGGTTCGTGGTGGAGGACATGACCGACCTGCACGAGTTCGTGCCGCAGGTCGTGCTCCCGGAGTCGCCGCTCTACCTCGTCGAGGGCGTGCACCGCGGCGACGAGATGCTCAACTGGAGCCCCGAGGAGGCCCAGGCCTCCCTCGACCGGAGCGGGCGCCTCCCGCTGACGATCCACGAGGGGATCAGCTGGATCCTCCAGGAGCCCGACCGGCTCGACCCCGGCGCGTGCTTCATGACCATCGCCTCGCGGCGCCCCAGGACGGCGGGAGGGTTCGACGCCCGCACGCCCGCGCTGTGGATCAGCGGGGGCACCGGACGCGACGGGAAGGAGCGCCGGGGCGCGCCCAAGGTGGGGTGGTGCTGGTGGCGAAACCGGCACACCTGGCTGGGCTTCGCGTCGGCCACGCGTCGGATCGGGGCGGACCTCCTGCAGCCGCCCGCGTCGGCCGACCCGGTCTAGTCAGGCGCAGGGGGACAGCACCAAATCGGTGGACCCCGGACGGCGACCGGAGCAAGGTGGGGCGCGGCGGTGCTGTCGCCCGCCGTCACCTCTGAGGGGAGAGACACATGTCTGCACGCACACTCGGGGCCCTGGCCGCGAGCCTGACGCTGGTCGTGGGAGGGGGACTGGTGGGAGCCGCGGGGGCGTCCACCGACACCTCTCGCAGCCAGGCTGCACCCGTCGCGGTCACCATCGACAGCTCGCGGATGGTCACCATGCCGGCCACCGTCCAGCCGGGCGTCAACGAGTTCGAGGTCACCAGTGCCAAGAACTCGTCCTTCCAGGTCGTCCAGCCAGCCGAGGGCTACACGCCCGAGCAGGCGGCTGCCGACGTCAAGAACGGACTCAACAAGGGCAAGATCAAGGCCCTCAAGAGGTTCGAGCGCAACGTCACCCTCCTCGGCGGCGCCACCGCGAAGCCCGGGAGCCCGGGGACGCTGTGGGTCGACCTGGCGGTCGGCACGTACTGGGCACTCGACGTGCGCAACGAGGACGCCAGTGCCTTCGTGCCCTTCACGGTCGCCGGTGCGGACACGGGAGCCTCGATGCCCACGGGCCCGAAGCTCAAGGCCGTCCAGAGCACCAAGTGGGCGGGGAAGCCGGCCTCGATCCCGAAGAAGGGGCTGCTGACGTTCAAGAACTTCTCCGACTCCAACCACTTCATCGTGATGGCCCAGATGAAGAAGGGCAAGACCATCAAGGACCTCCGCGCCTGGGTCCGGGCCGCGATGCAGGGTGAGGAGGGTCCGCCGCCGATGAACTTCCGCAACAGCCTGGACTCCGCGGTCCTCGGCCCCGGCCTCACCATGGCCTTCGACTACTCGCTGCCCAAGGGCACCTACGGCGTCCTCTGCTTCTGGCCCGACGCGTCCATGGGTGGCATGCCGCACGCCTTCATGGGGATGATCCGCACGATCAAGGTGGGTGGCGGCGGCTCGTCCTGACGCCGACCACGACGGCCTCCCACATCCGGGTTGTGGGAGGCTTTCGCCCGTGCAGACCTGGCGTTCCTTCGACGACGTGCCGGCCGACCTCGGTCGCACGGTCGTCACGATCGGCAACTTCGACGGCGTGCACCTCGGCCACCAGCACGTGCTGGCGCAGACGCGGTCGACGGCGGACGAGCTCGGTGTCGAGACGGTCGTGGTGGTGACGTTCGACCCCCACCCGATGGCCGTGCTGCGTCCCGAGCACGCGCCGCCGATCCTCAGCTCGGTGGAGACCCGGGCCCGATTCCTCGAGCAGACGGGGGTCGACGCGATACTGGTCATCCCCTTCGACCGGTCGATCGCGGGGTGGAGCCCCGAGGAGTTCATCGACCGGGTGCTGGTGGGCACCCTGCACGCCCGGGCCGTCGTGGTCGGGGCCAACTTCCGCTTCGGCAACAAGGCGGCCGGCGACGTGGCGCTGCTGCGGGCGGCCGGCGCCGAGCGGGACTTCGTGGTGGAGGGGATCGCCCTCGACGGAGGCCCGCAGGTGTGGAGCTCGACGTACGTCCGGCAGTGCCTGGCGACGGGTGACGTCGCCGGTGCGGCCGAGGCGCTCGGCCGTCCCTTCAGCGTCCGTGGCGTCGTCGTCAAGGGCGACCAGCGTGGCCGCGAGCTCGGCTACCCGACGGCCAACGTCCCGACCCCGGTCGACGAGGCCGCCCCGGCCGACGGCGTCTACGCCGGCTGGCTGACCCGCCACGACACCGGCGAGCGCTTCCCGGCCGCCATCAGCGTGGGCACCAACCCGACCTTCGACGGCGACCGCGAGCGCCGCGTGGAGTCCTACGTCCTGGACCGCGACGACCTCGAGCTCTACGGCGTCGAGGTCGAGGTGGAGTTCGTCGAGCGGCTGCGCGGGATGGTGCGCTTCGACGGCGTCGAGGCGCTCGTCGAGACCATGCACGACGACGTACGCCGCGCGCGGACGCTGCTCGGGCAGCAGCGGTGAGCCCGAAGCCCCGTCCCGCCGACCCGCTCGCCGCCACCGAGGTGTGGTTCCTCGAGCACGGCCTCTCCTACTTCGTGCCCTCCGAGCGGGCGGCCGCCCGGGAGGCACTCACCCCGCGGCGGGTCCTTCCTGCGCTGGGGGTGCTGGTCGTGGTGGCCGCATCGCTGGCGGGCCTCCTCGGCTGGCTCTCCAGCCAGGTCGCGGCGGCCCCGGCGGTCCTGCTGACGGTGGTCGGCCTCGGCGCGCTGGCCTACGCGCTGACCGCCCTGCGCGCCCGGCCCATCGTGGGTTGGGCCCTCAAGCGCACGCTCTCCAGCCTCGGGTCCGTGGTGTCCACCGCGTCCCGGGCCCTGCCGCTGCTGCTCGTCTTCGTGGCCTTCCTCTTCATCAACGCCGAGGCCTGGCAGATGGCGGCCAGCCTCGGCTTCGGGACGCTGTGGCTCACCGCCCTGCTCCTGCTGGGGCTCGGCACGGTGTTCCTCCTCGTCCGGCTCCCCGAGGAGGTCGACCAAGCGGACGACGCGGTCGACGACGCCTTCCTCCTGCGCGCCTGCCGCGACACGCCGCTGGAGGAGGTGTCGCGGCAGATGGTCGAGGACCCGGGGGCCGACCCGGCGGCCCACGCGCACATCAGCGGGTACGACCGCTGGAACCTCGTCGTCGTCCTGCTCGTGATCCAGGCCGTCCAGGTGCTCGTGCTGGTGGCGGCCGTGTTCGGCTTCCTGCTGGTCTTCGGGTCGCTCATCCTCGAGGAGAGCGTGCAGCGGTCGTGGACGGGCGCGCCCACCTCGCACCTGGCGTTCGTGCCCAACGTCTCCGCCGAGCTGGTCAAGGTGTCGCTGTTCCTGTCGTCCTTCTCGGGGCTCTACTTCACGGTGTCGGCCATCACCGACGAGTCCTACCGCGGCCAGTTCTTCGCCACCGTGACCCGGCACCTGGAGAAGGCGGTCGGCGTGCGGGCGGTCTACCTCACGCTGCGCGAGCGCGAGGCCCAGCGGACGCCCTGACCCCGCGTCGTACGACGACGGGCCGGCGCCCCGGTGGGGACGCCGGCCCGTCGGTCCGGTCAGGCGGTCAGGCGTCGAGGTCCTGCTCGACGAGCTTCGCGATCGCGTCGAGGGCGGACTGGTCGTCGCTCTCCACCTCGACCGTGTCGCCGTTGCCGGCGCCGAGGGTCATGATCATCAGCGATGAGCTGGCGTCGACGCCGTTGATGGTCACCGTGGCGTCGAGGGCCTCGGCGGCCTCGGCGATGATCGCGGCGGGACGGGCGTGCAGGCCGACGGCCGAGCCGACGACGACGGACTTGGTGGGCATGTGTGCTCCTTCGTGGGTTGGACGAGCTGGTCAGACGGTAGCGACGTCGGCGTCGGAGGGGCCGATGCTCTTTAGGGCGACGACCATGCCGGCCGCGACCAGCACTCCCGCCACCAGGGAGACGAGGAACCACACGACGCCGTCCACCGCGAAGAGGACGAAGATGCCGCCGTGCGGGGCGCGCAGCGTCACCTCGGTCAGCATGGAGAGGGCCCCGGTGACCGCGCTGCCGGCCATGATCGAGGGGATGACCCGGATCGGGTCGGCCGCGGCGAACGGGATGGCTCCCTCGGTGATGAACGACGCGCCCATGAGCCAGGCCGCCTTGCCGTTCTCCCGCTCGGGGACGGTGAACAGGCTGGGCCGGACGACGGTCGCCAGGGCGAGGGCGAGCGGCGGGACCATGCCGGCCAGCATCACCGCCGCCATCACGCGCAGCTCCGGGGCGTCGGTGGAGGTGGCGGCAGCACCGAGGCCGGCGGTGGCGAAGGCGTAGGCGGTCTTGTTGAGCGGGCCACCCATGTCGAAGGCCATCATCAGGCCGACGATGATGCCCAGGATGACGGCGGACCCGCCGCTGAGGCTGTTGAGCCCGTCGCTGAGGGCGTCCATGAGCGCGGCCAGCGGCTTGCCGAGGACGACGACCATGATGAAGCCGCTGATCATGGTGGCCAGCAGCGGGATCACCAGCACGGGCATCAGGCCGCGCATCCAGGTGGGCACCTTCCAGCTGGCGATCCAGTGCGCCGCCATGCCAGCCAGCACACCACCGACGATGCCGCCGAGGAAGCCGCTGTTGAGGGTGACGGCGATGGCGCCCATCACGAAGCCCGGCGCGATGCCCGGGCGGTCGGCGATGGCGTAGGCGATGTAGCCGGCCAGCGCGGGGACGAGGAAGCCGAAGGCCGCACCACCCAGGGTGAAGAACAGCGCCCCGAGGTAGGCCATCAGGGGGCTGTCGAACAGGGCGTGCTCGAGGCCGGCCTCCTCCAGGTCGGGGAGGTTGAACAGGGTGTTGGTGGTCGCGATCTCCTGGCCGGGGCCGGTGATCTCGTAGCCACCGAACAGGAACCCGAGGGCGATCAGCAGGCCGCCCGCGGCGACGAACGGGATCATGTAGGAGACGCCGGTCATCAGGACGCGCCGGATCCGGCCGCCCCACGACTCCTCGCCGCCGGCGGTCGCGCCGGCCTCGGCGGCCGAGCCCTCCACGCGCGGCGCCGACGGGTCCTCGGCGTACCGGAGGGCCTCGGCGATCATCGCGTCGGCGTCGTCGATGGGCCGCTTCACGCCGGAGCTGACCATCGGCTTGCCGGCGAAGCGGGACCGGTCGCGCACCCCGACGTCGACCGCGAAGATGACCGCCGAGGCAGCGGCGATGGTGTCGTGGGTCAGCGGCGTGCTGCCTGCCGAGCCCTGGGTCTCGACCTGGATCGGCACGCCCGCCCGCTCGGCGGCGGCCTCGAGGGCCTCGGCCGCCATGTAGGTGTGGGCGATGCCGGTCGGGCAGGCGGTGACGGCGACGAGCGACCGGGGCTCGGCGGTGGCGGTGGCGGCCGCGGGAGCGGCGGGTGCGGCGCCTGCCGAGGTGGCGGTGGCGGCAGCACCGGCGGCGGCGCCCGTGGCGCCGGCCGGGACACCGGGAGGGGTGCCGTCCGGGGTGCCGGAGGCGGGCGCGGCCGGGGCCGGGGTCGTCACGTCGAGCGCCTCGTTGATCAGGGCCACGACCTCGTCGGCGTCCTCGGCGTCGCGCAGCGCGTTGGTGAAGGCCGGCTTGACCAGCGAGCGGGCCAGCTTGGTCAGCAGCTGGAGGTGGGTGGCGTCGCCCCCGGCCGGCGCCGCGATGAGGAAGGCGAGGTCGGCGGGGCCGTCCTTGGCCCCGAAGTCCACCGGCGGCTGGAGCCGGGCGAAGGACAGCGTCGGCTCCTCGACGCCGGTGGTGCGGCAGTGGGGGATGGCGATGCCGCCGGGCAGCCCGGTCGAGGAGGTCTCCTCCCGGGCGAAGGTGTCGGCGACGAGCTGGTCGAGGTCGCTGGCACGACCCGCGTCGCCGACGACGCCGGCCAGGCCGCGGATCACGTCCTGCTTGTCCTCGCCCCACGCGGTGTCGAGGCGCACCAGGTCCCTGGTGATCAGATCGGTCATGAGGTGCCTCCCAAGGCGGTGACGGTGACGAGCTCGGTGCGGAGGTGCGACGGCTCGGGGATCGTGGTGCCGGGCAGCGCGGCGGCCGCGCTGCCGTAGGCGACGGCGAGGGCGAGCCGCTGGGGGGCGGAGTACCCCTTGACGTCGCCCAGGACGTAGCCGAACAGGCTGGAGTCGCCGGCGCCGACCGTGCTGACGACGGTGGTCGGCGGTGGAGCGGCGTGCCAGGCGCCCTCGGCGGTGACGAGCACGGCGCCGTTGCCGCCGAGCGTCGCCAGCACCGCCTGCACGCCTCGGTCGACCAGCGTGCGCGCGGCGGCGGCCGCCTTCTCCGGGTCGGCCTCGAGCGCGTCGGCGTCCCCGCCGGTGAAGGACGCCAGCTCCTCGCCGTTCGGCTTCATCAGGTGGGGCGCCGACCCGGGAAGGGCGTCGACGAGGGCCTGCAGCGGCGCCTCGCTGGTGTCGACGGCGACCTTCGCGACGGTGCCGCGCAGGCGGCGTACGACGTCGGCGTAGAACTCCGGGGGAGCGCCGGGCGGCAGCGAGCCGGCGAGCACGGCCCAGTCGGCCGCGCCGGCGCGCGCCAGCACGGCGTCCGACATCGCGTCGAGGTGGACCTGCTCGACGGTGGCGCCGGGGGAGTTGAGCTTGGTCGTGGTGCCGTCCGGCTCGGTGATCGCGATGTTGACGCGGATGTCGCCGGCGGGCCGGACGGGACGGCAGTCGATGCCGGAGGCCAGCAGCTCGATGACGAACGGGTCGTCCTTGGCGGCGGGGAGCACGGCGATCGTCGGCTGGCCGGCGCTGACGGAGGCCCGGGAGATGTTGACGCCCTTGCCGCCGCCCTGCGACGTGACCGACTCGACCCGCTGCACCTGCCCGCGCAGGAGCTCGCCGGCCAGGGTGACCGTGCGGTCGATGCTCGGGTTGGGGGTGAGGGTCAGGATCATGCGATCACCACTTCCACGCCGGCCGCGTCGAGGGCCTTCTGGTCGTCGGGCTTGATGGCGGAGTCGGTGACCAGGACGTCGACGTCGCTGACCGAGGCGAAGCGCAGCGACGACTCGACGCCGATCTTGCTGGAGTCGCAGAGCACGACGGTACGCCGTCCGGCGGCCACGATGGCACGCTTGGTGGCGGCCTCCTCGCGGTCGGGGGTGGTCAGGCCGTGGCTGGTGCTCAGCCCGTTGGTCGCCACGAAGGAGACGTCGGCACGCAGGTCCGCCAGGGCCGCGACGGTGTCGGCGCCGACGGCCGCCTGCGTCGTCGGCCGCACCTTGCCCGGCAGGAGGAACAGGTCGATCTGCGGCAGTCCGGCGAGACGGGCGGCGACCGGCACGGCGTGGGTGACGACGGTCAGGCGGTGGTCGCGGGGGAGCAGGGCGGCCAGGCGGGCGGTCGTGGAGCCCGCGTCGATGATGACCATGGAGCCCGGAGGGGGCAGCAGGGAGACCGCCGCGGCGGCGATGAGGTCCTTGGCGGCGGTGTTGGCCAGGTCGCGCTCGGTGAGCCCGGACTCGATGACCGCCAGCGTGCTGGCCGGGACGGCGCCGCCGTGGACGCGCCGGATGAGGCCGATGCGCTCCAGCGCGGACAGGTCGCGGCGTACGGTCTCGGTGGTCACCGAGAACTCATCGGCGAGGTCGGCGACGGAGACGCGTCCGTGCTGCGTGATGGCCTGGGCCATGGCCTGCTGGCGTTCCTCGGCGTACACCGGGCTCCTTCGGTCAGGGTGGGCCTGCAGTGGCAGGTCGGACGCGGGGCGAGGGGTGGGGCGGCCGGTCGGACCGGCAATCTGTGTCTGTGTTGTTTTATCCCCGTATCTGTTGATTGTCAAGGACTGTCTGAACTACGGTGTGTCCATGACCACAGCTGCCTCCTCCGTCCTCCGCGGTACGCCGGTCGTCCCCGGAGTCGCCGCCGGCCCTGCCCTGCTCGTGCGCGGCGAGGTCTCGCCCGACGCGATCGCCCGCTTCGGTGACGGCGACTTCCCCGACGCCGACGCTGCGATGGCGGCGTACGACAAAGCGGTCACCGCGGTGGCCGAGGGGTTCAGCCGCAAGGCGGCCCAGGCCACGGGCCCGGCGGCGGAGGTGCTGACCGCGAGCGCCGGCCTGGCCCGGGACAAGGGTCTTCGCGGCGCGGTGGCCAAGAACGTGGCCGCGGGGCAGGGGATCGTGACCGCGGTCGACGGGGCCGTCGAGCAGTTCGTCACCATCTTCACGAGCATGGGTGGCCTGATGGCCGAGCGGGTCACCGACCTGGAGGACATCGAGCGCCGCCTCGTCGCCCACCTCGTGGGCGAGCCCGAGCCGGGCGTCCCGACGCCGGCCGAGCCCTCCATCCTCGTGGCCGAGGACCTGGCCCCCAGTGACACCTCCGGGCTCGACCCCGAGCTCGTCACCGCGCTGGTCACCGAGCGCGGCGGCGCGACCAGCCACACCGCGATCATCGCCCGGCAGCTGGGCATCCCGTGCGTGGTCGGCGCCGGCGGCGTCACCGAGATCAGGTCGGGCACCTTCCTGGTCGTCGACGGCGAGTCAGGTGAGGTGGAGGTCGGCGGCGACCCCGAGGAGGCGCGCCAGCGGGTCGCGGCCAGCCGCGAGGCGCGCGAGGCGCTGGCCCGGTGGTCGGGGCCGGCGTCGACCTCCGACGGCATCCCGGTCAAGCTCCTCGCCAACGTCGCCGACGGCCCCAGCGCCGTCCAGGCCAGCGCCGAGCCCGTCCAGGGCGTCGGCCTGTTCCGCACCGAGCTCTGCTTCCTCAACGCGACCGAGGAGCCCTCGGCCGAGGAGCAGGCCGACATCTACGCCTCCGTGCTCGGCGCCTTCGGGGACGGCCAGCACGTCGTCATCCGCACCCTGGACGCCGGGTCGGACAAGCCGATCGCGTTCGCGACCCTCCCGGGCGAGGAGAACCCGGCCCTCGGCGTGCGCGGGCTGCGGCTCTCGTTCGGCAACCCGGGCCTGATGGACCGCCAGCTCGACGGGATCCGGCTGGCCGCCGAGCGCACCGGGACCGAGACCTGGGTGATGGCCCCGATGGTGGCGACCGTCGCCGAGGCGGCCGAGTTCGCCGACAAGGTACGTGCGCGTGGCCTCAAGCCCGGCGTGATGGTGGAGATCCCCAGCGCCGCCCTGCTGGCGCACCGGATGCTCGAGGTCGTCGACTTCCTCTCGATCGGCACCAACGACCTGACGCAGTACGCGATGGCCGCGGACCGGATGGCCACCGATCTGGCCCACCTCACCGACCCCTGGCAGCCGGCGGTCCTCCAGCTCATCGCGATCACCGCCGAGGCCGGCAAGCAGGCGGGCAAGTCCGTGGGCGTCTGCGGCGAGGCGGCCGCCGACCCGCTGCTGGCCTGCGCGCTGGTCGGCATGGGCATCACCTCGCTGTCGATGGCCGCCCGCGCGGTGCGACCGGTGGGCGCCCAGCTGTCCCAGGTGTCGATGGACACCTGCGAGGCGGCGGCCGAGGCCGCGCTGGGCGCGAGCGACCCGATGGCCGGTCGCGACGCCGTACGCGCCCTGGTGCACTAGGCCGGGAAGAAGCTCGACGGCCGTCCTGCCCGGCTCACGCGCGACGCCCGGCCAGCGGTGAGCAGGCCACCTTCCCGAGCCCCGGGAAGGTGGCCCGGTCACCTGTTGGAGGCGTGTCTCCGGGGACACACCGGGGTGGAGGTGGCTGAGCCACGGTCCGGGTGGTGGGGACGGTGGCTGGCTCACCGCTCGCCGGAAGCGCCGTACGACGAACGACCCGCCCCTCGCGTGGAGGGACGGGTCGTGATCGGTCGACGCGTGGGACTAGGGCTCGACGGTGACCTTGATGGCCTCACCCTTGGCGACGATGTCGAAGACGCTCATCACGTCGTCGAGGGCGACGTGCCGGGTGATCAGGTCCTTGACCGGGACCTGGCCGGTGGAGATGTACTCCAGCGCGCGCTTGTTGTGGTCGGGGGAGGAGCCGTTGGCGCCGTGGACGTGAAGCTGGCGGTAGTGGATGAGGTTGGAGTCGGCCTTGATGAACGGGTCGGTCTTGGGCAACCCGCCGAAGAAGGAGATCCGGCCCTGGCGGGCGGCCATCGAGATGGCCTGCTCCTGGGTGATGTTGGCGGGGGTGGCGGTGATGATGACGTCGGCGCCCCGGCCGCCGGTCAGCTCCATGACCTTCTCCACCACGTCGACCTCGGCGGCGTTGATGACGTGGTCGGGCTGGACGGCGTCGGCCGACATCTTCAGGCGCTCGTCGTTGATGTCGACGAGGACGACCGTGCCGACCTTGTGGACGCCGCGGGCGATGCGGATGTGCATGCAGCCGATCGGGCCGGCGCCGAAGACGACGGTGAAGTCGCCCTCCTCGATGCCGAGCTGCTCCTGGGCGTTGATGGCGCAGGCGAAGGGCTCCGCGGCCGACGCCTCGTCGTACCCCACGTTGTCCGGGATGCGGTTGAGACCGTCGACCTTGAGGACCTGGGCCGGGACGATCATGTACTCCGCGAACCCGCCGTCGTACTGGTAGCCGACCGAGGTCTGGTTCTGGCAGACCTCCATCCAGCCCTTCGAGCACTCGTGGCAGTCACCGCACGGGACCGCGGCGATGCACTGCACGCGGTCGCCGACCACGAAGCCGCCGAGCGCGTCGGCCCCGACCTCGACGACCTCGCCGGCCACCTCGTGGCCCAGGGTCGTCTCGCGGGTGATGTTGACGTGCCCGTTCTTCTTGATCTTGACGTCGGTGCCGCAGGTCGAGCAGTTCTTGACCTTGATCTTCACCTCGTCGGGCCCGCACTCGGGCTCGGGCACGTCCTCGAGCCGGACGTCCTCGGGGGCGTAGAAGCGCAGTGCCTTCATGGTCGGGTCCTCCAAGTGCGGTGACGGGGTGGTTGCCGGTTCACCGTAGCGTCGAGAACGGGGGTAAATCCACATCAATGAGCACCCATTTTTGCCCGAATGCTTGGCAACGTGCCCGATTATGGGTTTACTGGTGGCCTGCCTGTGACCGGGGTCACCCCCGGGCGGCACCCGTCATCACCTCCGGAGGAAGCAATGGCCACACAGACGACACCGCGCCCCGGCGCGCGGGTCCACGTGCAGAAGTTCGGAACGTTCCTGTCCAACATGATCATGCCCAACATCCCGGCACTGATCGCCTGGGGCTTGCTCACGGCCCTGTTCATCGACGTGGGCTGGTGGCCCAACGCCGACCTGGCCACCATGGTCGGGCCGTCCATCCACTACCTCCTGCCAATCCTGATCGCCGCCACCGGCGGCCGGATGGTGTACGGCGACCGCGGCGCCGTCGTGGGTGCCTTCGCCGTCATGGGCGCGATCGCGGGATCGGACTTCCTGGTCGCCGAGTTCAACGCGGCCGAGCTCGCCGACTGGGTCGCCGCCGGCAACCCCGAGGGCGAGTTCTCGCCGCTCGGCGAGGTGCACATGTTCATCGGCGCCATGATCCTCGGCCCGCTGGCGGCCTGGGTGATGAAGCGGCTCGACGCGATCTGGGACGGCAAGGTGCGGGCGGGCTTCGAGATGCTCGTCAACATGTTCTCGGCGGGCTTCGTGGCCTTCCTGATGGCGCTCGTGGGCTTCTGGGTGGTCGCGCCGATCGTCAACGAGATCATGGAGGTCCTAGGCAACGGCGTGGAGGCGCTGGTCGACAACAACCTGCTGCCGCTCACCTCGCTGGTGATCGAGCCGGCCAAGGTCGTCTTCCTCAACAACGCCATCAACCACGGCGTGCTCACGCCGCTGGGCCTGACCGAGGCGGCGGAGACCGGCAAGTCGGTCCTCTTCCTGCTCGAGGCCAACCCCGGCCCCGGCCTCGGCCTGCTGCTGGCCTACTCGGTCTTCGGCAAGGGCGTGGCCAAGGCCACGGCCCCGGGCGCCGCGATCATCCAGTTCTTCGGCGGCATCCACGAGATCTACTTCCCCTACGTGCTGATGAAGCCCAAGCTGATCGTGGCGATGATCGCCGGCGGCATGACCGGTGTGGCCATCAACGTCGCCTTCGACGTGGGCCTGCGGGCCCCCGCGGCGCCCGGCTCGATCTTCGCGGTCTACGCGCAGACCGCCTCGGGCTCGTTCGTGGGCGTGACCCTCGGGGTGTTCGGTGCGGCGGCGGTGTCGTTCACGGTGGCGTCGCTGCTGCTGAAGATGGATCGTGCCGACGACGAGGGCGACCTCGCGGCCGCGACCGCGCAGATGGAGGCCAACAAGGGCAAGAAGTCCTCGGTCAGCGGCATGCTGACGGCCCCCGGGGCTGCCGCCAACGGCTCGATCCACTCCATCGTCTTCGCCTGCGACGCGGGCATGGGCTCCTCCGCGATGGGTGCCTCGGTGCTGCGCAAGAAGATCCAGGCCGCCGGCCACGCCGACGTCACGGTCGTCAACAAGGCGATCTCCAACCTCGAGGACGACTTCGACCTGGTGGTCAGCCACCAGGACCTCACCGACCGAGCTCGCCAGAAAACGCCGTCGGCCATGCACGTGGCGGTCGACAACTTCATGGGCTCGCCGCGCTACGACGAGATCGTCGAGCTGCTCGACCGCACCAACCGGGGCGGCGGCGCGCCGGTGGCGGAGGACGTGTCGGAGGGCCCGGCCGGGGTCCTCGAGGACGGCTCGATCGTGCTCCGGGGCAGCGCCACGACGCGGGACGAGGCGATCACGGAGGCGGGCCGGCTGCTCGTCGCGAGCGGCGCCGTCGAGCCGTCGTACGTCGACTCGATGCACGAGCGGGAGACCTCGGTCTCGACCCACATGGGCAACGGGCTGGCGATCCCGCACGGCACCAACGAGGCGAAGTCGGCGATCAACCGCTCGGCGATCACCTTCGTCCGCTACCCCGACGGCATCGACTGGAACGGCAAGCCGGCCGAGTTCGTGATCGGCATCGCCGGTGCGGGTGACGACCACCTGGCGCTGCTGCAGAAGATCGCCGGGGTGTTCACCGACGAGGCCCAGGTGGAGCGGCTGCGGTCGGCCGGATCGGCCGCGGAGGTGCGGCAGGTGCTGGAGGGCATCAAGGTCTGAGGCGGCGCCCGGTGCGTACGACGCCCGGCCGGGTGGTCCACCCGGCCGGGCGTCGTCGTGCGTGCTAGTGCGAGGTGGCGGTGAGGGCGGCCACGAGCTCGGTGCGGCTGTGCACGCCGAGCTTGGCGAAGATCGACTTGAGGTGGTCCTGCAGCGTGTAGCGCGAGATGTGCAGGCGGCGGGTGACGTCCTCGGTGCCGAGGCCCGCCAGCAGCAGCGCCGCCACCTCGCGCTCCCTGCGCGTCAGCCCTCGCGCCCGGCACACCAGGTCGGAGGTCTCGCCGGGTGAGCCCGCCCGCACGGTGACGGCCACCTGGGACGCGCCGTCGCCCTCGAGGGGGGCCGCCTCGATCCTGATCCAGGTCCCGTCGCCGGCCGGCAGCATCGCGTGCGCCCGGTCGACGTCCCCGCCCCGCGCGAGGGTCGCGACGGGATAGACGACGGCGTGCAGCATCCCCCAGTGGGCGAACATCGCGGCACCGGGCATGGCCGCCGTCCAAGCGCGCGCCGCGGCGGTCTGGCTGACGAGGCCCAGGTCCGCGTCGAGCACCAGCACCCCCGGCGGCGGCACCGTCGCGGAGCCCTCCGCCGCAGGTCGGACGGTCACCCGCCGCCGCAGGGCCGTGCCCAGCGCCGGCCCCAGCAGTCCGAGCAGCTCGACGTCGACGTCGGCGAACGCGTGGTCCGAGCGGTCGCGGTAGAGCTCGACCCACCCCCAGCACCCGAAGGAGTCGCGGCAGGCGACCGCGGCGACGTCGCCGATGCCCACCGGGCCGAGCACCTCCTCCCAGCGTGGCGACCGCGCCAGGTCGCCCCCCGTGTCGGTCCTGAGGGAGCCCGACGAGGTGCGGCGTCGGGCGATCGCGGCCTTGGTCCCCACGTCGTGGCCGGAGTACTCGAGCTCGAGCGCACGGGGGAGGCTCGGGCCGTAGTCGTGGTCCGCCATGCCGTTGCCGGGCACCAGGGTGTCGGGGTCGGCGAGCGACCAGCACCACCGGTCGAAGCCGATGGCCCGTCGGAGCTCGACGACGGCCTCGCGCTGGAGCGACTCGTCGTCCGCGGCCGAGCCGGCGAGCGCGTGGATCCGCTCGCGGCAGCGCTCCCGACCACGGTAGGTCGCCATCACCTGATGGTAGGTCAATCCCAGCCGGTTGGGATGGCCGCTCGGTGGCGACGCCCGCACGCTTGACGAGGGGGCCGGCGACCGCGTCGGGCCGGCCCGGACGGCTGGACGGCGCGAGGAGGACGCCATGGCGGGGACGCACGGGGGACGTGGGGTGACCGGCCGTGCCGACGGCGTCGGTCACCCCACGCAGCGGCGCCGTCTCCTGGTCGGGGCGGGCGTCGCGGTCGTGCTCGCCGTGGGCCTGGCGACGTACTGGCAGGGGACCGGGGTCGGCACCACCGACCCCTCGCGAGCCGCGCAGCAGGTCGAGCACCTCGAGCGGCAGCGGCTCGTCGCGCTGGTCGACGCGGACATGGACGTCGTCGAGCGGTTGCACGCGGACGACTTCGAGCTCGTGCCGCCCCCGGGGGTCCCGCTGGAGCGCGACGAGCTGATCGCCATGGTTGCCTCGGGCGAGCTGGACTTCCACGAGCTCGAACCACGCTCGGACATCGAGGTCCGGGTCGCCGGCTCCTCGGCGGTCGTGTGGTACCGGTCCGTCATCGAGGTCGACGTCGTGAACCACGGCCGGCTCGCCCACGACGCCTGGCACCTGTTCCTGTACGAGAAGCGGCACGGACGGTGGCAGGTCGTCCGCGAGCAGACCACGGCCGTCGGCGGTTTTCCGCCGACGCCGGCCGCCGGCACCGGGTGAGGAAGAACCGATGAGTGGCGGGTCCGACCTGCTCGGGTCCGACCGGCTGTTCGAGATCGGCGGCGCCGCGACGGGCGTCGTCCTGGGTCCGCTCGTCGTCGTGCTCGTGGGCCGGCACCTGGGGCGGGCGGCCCGTGCAGGCGCTAGCGGGGGAGCGCCTCGACGGTGACCGGTACGCCGCTCAGTGCTGCGTTGCCCGAGACGTCGAGGCGCTCGGGGTCGGTCAGGTCGTTGATCGACACGCCGGGCACGCGGGCGGCGCCCAGCATCCCCGGGTTGCGCGCGTGGCCGTAGCCGTGCGGGAGGCTGACCACCCCGCGCATCACGTCCTCGGTCGCCGCCACCTCGACCTCGACGCTGCCGACGCGCGACGTCACCCGCACGGTCGCGCCGTCGTCGATCGACCGGGCGGCCAGGTCGGCGGGGTGCATGAGCAGGTGGTGGCGCGGTCGGCCGCGGGTGAGCCGCGGCACGTTGTGCAGCCACGCGTTGCAGTCCTGCTGGTGCCGGCGGCCGATCAGCAGCAGCTCGCCCTCGGTCGGCGGGACGGCCTCCGCGAGCCGGGCCAGGTCGTCGATGACCAGCTGCGGCGCGAGGTCGATGCGCCGGTCCCGCGTCCGGAGGCGCTCGGGGAGCAAGCCGGGCCGCAGCGGCCCGAGGTCGATCCCGGCGGGGTTGGCCCGGAGCCGGCGCAGCGTGACGCCGGTGCGCCCCGTGGCCAGCAGCCCCTGGACGAGCCGTGTCGGGCTGGTGCGCATCCGGGCCTGCAGCGTGAGACGTCGCCAGCGTGACGGCTTGCGGTCGAGCCGCGAGACCGTGCGGAGGGCGATCTCGCGGTAGATCTGCCAGTCGTGCCTCGTCCCCGGGCCGGCCGGCAGGACCGCGGGCGTGAACCGGGCGGTGTTGCGGACCGCCAGCGCGTGGAAGACCAGGTCGTAGTGGTCGCGCTCGAGCGCGGTCGTCGGCGGCAGCACCACGTCGGCGTGCCGCGTCGTCTCGTTGAGGTAGATGTCGACCGAGGCCATGAAGTCGAGACCGGACAGCGCCTCGTCGAGGCGGGCCCCGTCGGGGGTCGAGAGGACCGGGTTGCCCGACAGGGTGAGCATCGTCCTGACCTGCCCCTGCCCCGGCGTCTCGATCTCCTCGCGCAGCGCCGAGACCGGCAGCTCGCCGGCGGTCTCCGGGAGGCCCCGCACCCGCGAGCGCCAGGCCCCGTGGTGGCCGCGGCCGATGATGCCGCGCCCCACCACGTCGATCGCCGGGCTGGTGAACATGGCGCCGCCCTCGCGGTCGAGGTTGCCGGTGAGGACGTTGAGCAGGGTGACCGCCCACTGGCACACGGTGCCGAACTCGTGGGTGGACACGCCGACGCGGCCGTAGGCCACGCCGCTCTCCGCGGCGGCGAGCTCGCGCGCGAGGCGTCGTACCTCCTCGGCCGGCAGGCCGCTCATGGCCTCCGCACGCTCCGGGGTGAACGGACCGACCGCCGCCGCCACGGCGTCCAGCCCGTCGGCGTACGACGGCGCGCTGGCGACGCCGTCGTCGAGGAGCACGTGCACCATCGCGAGCAGCACCCAGGCGTCGCTCCCGGGGCGTACGAAGTGGTGCTCGGTCGCGATCCGCGCGGTCTCGGTCCGCCGCGGGTCGAGGACGACGACCCGACCGCCCCGGCGCTTGAGCTCGCGGACCCGGCGGGGGAAGTCGGGCACGGTCATCAGCGAGCCGTTGGACGCCATCGGGTTGGCCCCGACGACGAGGAAGTGGTCGGTGCGGTCGATGTCGGGGACCGGCAGCAGCAGCTGGTGGCCGAACACCAGGTGGGCGAGCAGCTGGTGGGGGAGCTGGTCCACGGACGTGGCGCTGTAGGTGTTGCGGCTGCGGAGCGCCTTGACCAGCGCGGTCCCGTGGGTCATCGACCCCAGGCTGTGCACGTTGGGGTTGCCCAGGTAGATCCCGACCGCGTCGCGCCCGTGCTCGTTGATGGTCGCGGCGAGCTCGTCGGCCACGAGGTCGAAGGCCTCGTCCCACCCGATCTCGGTCCAGGTGCCGGTGGCGCGGTCGCGCCGGACGGGCCGGCGGAGCCGGTCCGGGTCGGCGTGCACGTCGGCGATCGCCACCCCCTTGGGGCAGATGTGACCGCGGGAGAGCGGGTCGTCCGGGTTGCCGCGCACCGCCGTGACGGCCCCGCGCTCGAGGGTGATCTCGAGGCCGCAGATCGCTTCGCACAGGTTGCAGACGCCGAGCTTGGTGGTCCGGTCGGTCGGAGTGGGCACCGACGGATCCTTGCACGGCGAATCGCCGACGGACCGGCGGTTGCTGCGGTAGTGCGCATTCCGCACTAGTGTGCGTCGCATGGACAGCACACAGCTCCTCAAGGGGGTGCTCGACCTCGCGGTGCTCGCGGTGGTCGACGACGAGGACGGCTACGGGTACGACGTCGTCCGGCGGCTGCGCGCCGCGGGGCTTGACGAGGTGGGGGACGCCTCGGTCTACGGCACGCTGCGCCGGCTCTACGCCGCGGGGGCGCTGACGTCGTACGTCGTGCCGTCCGAGAGCGGGCCGCACCGCAAGTACTACGGCATCACCCCCGCCGGTCGCGACCAGCTCAAGACCCAGCGCGACGACTGGGCCCACTTCTCCACCACCGTCACCGACCTGCTCCAGGGGGCCACCGCATGAGCACCACCTCGACCACCAGTCCCGACGTCGAGCGCTTCGTCACCGACGTGCGGGCGCACTTCGCCGACCTCGACGCCGACGAGCGCGAGGAGCTGCTGGGCGGCCTCGAGGCCGACACGGCCGACCTGGTCGCCGAGCGGGGGACGCAGGCGCTGGGCGACCCCGCGACGTACGCCGCCGAGCTGCGTGCCGCCGCCGGCCTCCCGCCGGCCGCCCCGCCGCCCCGGCGGCCGCGGGCCGTGGGGGCGAGCGTCGACCGCTGGTTCGACGGAGCCCGGCGACGCTGGGACGCCGTCGCCACCGGCCTCCCCGGCGACCCCTGGGGCTTCGCGCAGGCGCTGCGCCCTGCCTGGTGGTTGCTGCGTGCCTACGTGGCCGTCCAGCTGGTCGACCTGGTGCTGGGCAACGGGTCTCGCGGGCTGGGTCTGGACGTGCTCCCTTCGCTGCGCGGGTACGGCGCGCCGGTCCTGCTCGTGGCCGTCGTCGTCAGCGTCCAGATCGGCCGGGGACGGCTGTGGCCGGGACGCGGTGGGGCCGCGGCCCGCGTGCTGCTGCTCGTGCTCAACCTCGTCGCCGTGGCCCTCACGCCGGTGGTCGCGACCAGCCTGATCTCCCACGAGGCGGCAGTCCGGGAGGCCGCCTGGTATGCGCCGTCGGCGTGGGTGGACCCCGGGATCATCACCTACCAGGGCCGCCGGATCTGCACCCTGCGGGTGGTGGACAAGGAGGTTCGGCGGGTGGAGGGACTGCGCGTGCTGGACGTGGACGCCGGGGTGCTGCTGCCGATGAACACGCCGGGCTGCTGAGTGCCACCCCTGCGGGTGGGCGAGACCGCGCGGCGCCGCGTCCCGCGTCACGGTCCGGTCGGATCTTCGTTAGGTTCCACGAGCACCTCACCATCCCCCCAACCACCTGGAGACATCCCATGGGTTACGGACTCGGCGTCTTCCTCCTGGCGCTCGGCCTCATCCTGGCCTTCGCCGTGCAGGACATGATCAGCGCGGTCGACCTCACGATGGTCGGCTACATCCTGTGCCTGGCCGGCCTGCTGGTCATCGCGATCACCGCCGTCCAGACGAACACGCGCCGCCGCCACACGACGGTCGCGACCACCACCGACCACGAGGGTCGCCAGGCCACGACGGAGAAGCGGACCGAGTCCGACCCGCCGGCGCCGCCGGCGGTCTGAACCGCTCGTCCTACCGGCAGCCGCGAGCCCGGGTCCCATCGTTTTGGGGCCCGGGCTCCGCCGTTGCTAACCTCGTCCGGTTGCCCACCCACGGTGGGACCTGCCGTCATGACGGCCGCGGATCCAGAGAGCTCCGGGCATCCTGCCCCGGGCGCCGCGCAACGAGACCGGAAGGAGCCCCGCATGTCGATCGGTACCGACGCGGAGACCAAGAAGAAGATCATCGCCGAGTACGCCACGACCGAGGGCGACACCGGTTCGCCCGAGGTGCAGGTCGCGCTGCTGAGCTACCGCATCAGCCACCTCACCGAGCACCTCAAGCAGCACAAGCACGACCACCACAGCCGTCGTGGCCTGCTGCTGCTCGTCGGCCAGCGCCGTCGTCTGCTCAACTACCTGCAGAAGACCGACATCGAGCGCTACCGCTCGATCGTCGAGCGCCTCGGCCTGCGTCGCTGACCACACCAGGAGCGGTTCCCCGTGACGGGGAGCCGCTCCTGCTGGTTCGGGGGCCGTTCCGTTAGGCTCGACCTCGGCCCTCGCGGGCCACCCGACAACTCAACTCAACACACCACCAGGAGTGGCCCGGAACGTCGGATCGGTCCTCGGTAGTGGCTCCCGGACACCTCGCGGACACCCGCGGCCCGTGGGCCTCGATCGAAGACCGGCCAACATGCTCGATCGACGAGCTGTTCGGGCGTTCCGCGGCTAGCTCCGCGAAGAGAAAGGGAACCCCTTTGAACGAGGGCCCCATCATTTCTGCTGTCGAGACCGTTCTGGACAACGGCAAGTTCGGACAGCGCACCGTCAAGTTCGAGACCGGCCTGCTGGCCCGCCAGGCGGCCGGCTCGGTCACGGCCTACCTGGACGACGAGACCATGCTGCTCTCGGCGACCACCGCCGGCAAGACGCCGAAGGACCACTTCGACTTCTTCCCGCTCACGATCGACGTCGAGGAGCGGATGTACGCCGTGGGCCAGATCCCCGGCTCCTTCTTCCGGTCCGAGGGCCGCCCGGGCGAGGACGCGATCCTCACCTGCCGCCTCATCGACCGCCCGCTGCGCCCGACCTTCAAGAAGGGCCTGCGCAACGAGGTCCAGGTCGTCATCACCGTCATGGCGCTCGACCCGAACATGCCCTACGACGTGCTGGCCATCAACGCCGCGTCGCTGTCGACCCAGCTCTCCGGCCTGCCGTTCTCCGGCCCGGTCGGTGGCGTCCGGGTGGCGCTCATCGAGGGCCAGTGGGTCGCGTTCCCGACGCACTCGCAGCTCGAGGACGCGGTCTTCGACATGGTCGTCGCCGGTCGCGTCACCGACACCGGTGACGTCGCCATCATGATGGTCGAGGCCGAGGCCACCGAGGAGACCATCGCGCTCGTGCAGGGCGGCGCCCAGGCGCCGACCGAGGAGGTCGTGGCCGGCGGCCTCGACGCCGCGAAGCCCTTCATCAAGCAGCTCGTCGAGGCCCAGGCCGAGCTGGCCCGCGAGTCGGCCAAGCCGGTGCAGGACTTCCCGGTCTTCCTCGACTACGAGGACGACGTCTACGCCGCCGTCGAGGCGGCCGCCAAGGACGACACCGCCGCCGCGATGACCATCGGCGACAAGCAGGAGCGCGAGCTCAAGGTCGACGAGATCAAGGGCGCCCTGCTCGACAAGCTCGCCGGCCAGTTCGAGGGCCGCGAGAAGGAGATCGGCGCGGCGTTCCGCTCGCTCAACAAGTCGCTGGTCCGCGAGCGCGTGCTGCGCGACAAGGTCCGCATCGACGGTCGCGGCCTCGCCGACATCCGTCCGCTGCACGCCGAGGTCGGTGTCATCCCGCGGGTGCACGGCTCGTCGCTCTTCGAGCGTGGCGAGACCCAGATCCTGGGCGTCACCACCCTCGACATGCTCAAGATGGAGCAGCAGCTCGACACGCTCTCCCCGGAGAAGCACCGCCGTTACATGCACAAGTACGTCTTCCCGCCGTTCTCCACCGGCGAGACCGGTCGCGTGGGCTCGCCCAAGCGCCGCGAGGTCGGCCACGGCGCGCTCGCGCGTCGCGCGCTGCTGCCCGTGCTGCCCAGCCGCGAGGAGTTCCCCTACGCCATCCGCCAGCTCTCCGAGGCCATGGGCTCCAACGGCTCGACCTCGATGGGCTCGGTCTGCGCGTCGACCCTCTCGCTGCTCCAGGCCGGCGTGCCCCTCAAGGCGCCCGTCGCGGGCATCGCGATGGGCCTCATCTCCGGCGAGGTCGACGGCGAGACGCAGTACGTCGCGCTGACCGACATCCTCGGCGCCGAGGACGCCTTCGGCGACATGGACTTCAAGGTCGCCGGCACCCGGGAGTTCGTCACCGCGCTGCAGCTCGACACCAAGCTCGACGGCATCCCGGCCGAGGTCCTCGCCGCGGCGCTGACCCAGGCCCGCGACGCCCGTCTGGCGATCCTCGACGTCATGGGCGAGGCCATCGACACCCCCGAGGAGATGTCGGTCCACGCCCCGCGGATCATCACGATCAAGGTGCCCGTCGACAAGATCGGCGAGGTCATCGGCCCCAAGGGCAAGATCATCAACCAGATCCAGGACGACACGGGCGCGACCCTGTCGATCGAGGACGACGGCACGGTCTACATCGGCGCGACCAACGGCGAGGCTGCCGAGGCGGCCAAGAACGCCGTCAACGCGATCGCCAACCCGACCATGCCCGAGGTCGGTGAGCGCTACCTCGGCACCGTCGTCAAGACGACCAACTTCGGCGCCTTCGTCTCGCTCATGCCCGGCAAGGACGGCCTGCTGCACATCAGCAAGCTGCGTGCCCTCGCCGGCGGCAAGCGCGTCGAGGCCGTCGAGGACGTCCTCTCGGTGGGCCAGAAGGTCCAGGTCGAGATCGGCGAGATCGACGACCGCGGCAAGCTCTCGCTCGTCCCCGTGGTGGAGGAGTCCTCCTCCGACGCCGAGGCGTCCGACGAGGCCACCGACTCCGAGTGACCTGAGCACCACCCGCGACCGGCCGGCAGCCACCTGCCGGCCGGTCGCGGCATTTCTCCCTGTGAAAGGCAACCCCTCGTGCAGAAGCCCGGCACCACCCGCACCCTTCAGACGGTCAAGGACGCCGACGGCCAGGTGACCTCCCGCGTCCGGCGCACCGTCCTGCCCAGCGGGCTGCGCATCGTCACCGAGCAGATGGCCGGGGCCCGGTCCGCCTCGATCGGGGTCTGGGTCGGCGTCGGCTCGCGCGACGAGACGCCCGCCCTGCACGGCTGCTCGCACTTCCTCGAGCACCTCCTCTTCAAGGGCACCCGGGAGCGCACCGCCCTCGACATCTCGGTGGCCCTCGACGCGGTGGGCGGCGAGTTCAACGCCTTCACCGCCAAGGAGTACACCTGCTTCCACGCGCGTGTCCTCGACGACGACCTGCCCATGGCCATCGACGTGCTGGGCGACATGATCACCGACTCGCTGATCAGCACCGCCGACGTCGAGGCCGAGCGCGACGTGATCCTCGACGAGATCGCCATGCACGACGACGACCCCGACGACGTCGTCCACAACCTCTTCGCCCACCAGGCGTGGGGCGACACCCCGCTCGGCCGGCCGATCGCCGGCACCCACGACTCGATCACGGCGATGTCGCGCGACCAGGTCCACCGCTTCTACCGACGGCACTACCGGCCCGGGCGGATGGTCATCGCGGCGGCCGGCAGCGTCGACCACGCGAGCCTCGTACGGCAGGTCAAGAAGGCGTTCGCCCGCCAGGGCTTCCTGGACGGCGAGGGCGCCCCCGCGGCCGCACGGATCACCGACAAGGCGCGACCGGTCACCGCGGGCGAGTCCCGCACCACGCGGCCGTTCGAGCAGGTCAACATCGTCCTGGGCGCCAAGGGCATCACCCGCACCGACGAGCGCCGCTACGCCCTGGGCATCCTCAACACCGCCCTCGGCGGCGGTACGTCGTCGCGGCTGTTCCAGGAGGTCCGCGAGCACCGCGGGCTGGCCTACTCGGTCTACTCCTTCGCCAGCCATCACGCCGACGCCGGCCTCGTGGGCGTCTCGGTCGGCTGCCTGCCCGGCAAGGTCGACGACGTGCTCGCCACGGTCCGCGGCGAGCTGGCCAAGGTGGCCGCCGACGGCATCACCGCCGAGGAGCTCGAGCGCGGCAAGGGCCAGCTCCGCGGCGGGCTCGTGCTGGGCCTCGAGGACTCCAGCTCCCGGATGTCGCGGATCGGCAAGGTGGAGCTGATGCGCGACGAGCTGCTCGCGATCGACCAGGTGATCGCGCGCATCGACGCCGTCACCCTCGAGGAGGTCCGCGAGGTCGCGGCCGAGCTCTTCTCGCAGCCCGAGGTGCTCGCGGTCGTCGGCCCGCGCTGACCGCCGGGCGTCAGCGCTTGCCGATGATCCCGATGACCGCGGGCGCCTTCTGCTCCACGACCGAGACGCGGAAGCCGGCCCGGGTCAGGGCCTCGGAGGTCTTCTTGACGATGTTGGGCACCAGCTCGGAGCGGGCGGCCTCGTAGAAGAGGTAGACGGCGCCACCGGGGACCACGCGCTCGTGCAGCAGCGCCACCTCGTCGTCGCAGTTGCGCACCCAGAAGAGGTTGACGTTGAAGGCGAAGACCTTGGTGAGTCGCTTGACCGGCACGCGCAGGGTGGCCAGGTCGATCTGCCGCACGGTGAGACGACCGGCGTCGACGTACTTCTGGTTGCGGCGCTTGGTGCGGTCGACGCCGGACTCGGAGCGGTCGATGGCGAAGAGCTTCCCGGTCTCCAGCTTGCTGCAGATCAGCTCGGCCCCGGCACCGGGGCCGCACCCGATCTCGAGGACCTGGTCGTTGGGTTGGACGTCCATCAGCTCGACCGCCCAACGGATGCGCGGCGGGATCGTCTGCATCGGCATGGGTGACAGCCTGCCACTAGCAGGTTCACGAGTCAGCCACCGCCACTCACCGGACGGGGATCGACGCTAGGTTGGGGCCCGTGAGCGAGCTGTTGGCGGTCGGTGTCCTGGGTGCGCGCGGCAAGGTCGGCGCGGAGGTCTGCACGGCGGTCCGGGAGGCCGCCGACATGGAGCTGGTCGCCGAGGTCGACGCCGGGGACGACGTCCGCGCCCTGGTCGAGTCCGGCGCGCAGGCGGTCGTCGACTTCACCCACCCCGACGTGGTCATGGACAACCTGCGCTTCTGCATCGAGCACGGCATCGACGCCGTCGTCGGCACCACCGGCTTCGACGATGCGCGGCTGCAGCAGCTGCGCGACTGGCTGGGCGCCGAGCCGCGCTCCGGCGTGCTCATCGCGCCCAACTTCTCCATCGGAGCGATCCTGATGATGCGCTTCGCCGCTCAAGCGGCGCCGTTCTTCGAGTCCGTCGAGGTCGTCGAGCTGCACCACCCCGACAAGGCCGACGCGCCGTCCGGGACCGCGCGGCGTACGGCGGAGCTCATCGCCGCTGCCCGGCGCGAGGCCGGCAGCGCGCCGATGCCCGACGCCACCTCGAGCGGTCTGGAGGGCGCCCGCGGCGCCGATGTCGAGGGGGTCCGCGTCCACGGGCTGCGCATCCGCGGCCTCGTCGCCCACCAGGAGGTCGTGCTGGGCGGGCTGGGGGAGACCCTCACCATCCGGCACGACTCGCTGCACCGGGCGTCCTTCACCCCCGGGGTGCTGACCGGGCTGCGCGCGATCGGCGACCGCCCCGGCCTCACCGTCGGTCTGGAGCACGTGCTCGACCTGGGCTGAGGCGACGCCCGAACGACGCGACGAGGGCCTGCACCCGATGGGTGCAGGCCCTCGTCGCGTGCGGGTCGGTCAGGGAACCATCCAGCTGAGCACGGCCGTGGACTGGAGGCCGACCAGGATGCACATCAGGAGCAGCAGGCCCAGGCTCCAGCCGATGACCTTGCGGAAGATGTCGCCCTCCCGACCGGCCATGCCGACGGCGGCCGCCGCGATGGCGAGGTTCTGCGGGCTGACCATCTTGCCCAGCACGCCGCCCGAGGTGTTGGCCGCGGCCATCAGCACCGGGTCGAGGCCCGCCCGGGCGGCGGTCTGCACCTGGAGGGCGCCGAACAGCGCGTTGGCGGAGGTGTCCGAGCCGGTCACGGCCACGCCCAGCCACCCCAGGATCGGCGACAGCAGCGCGAAGGCGGCGCCCGTGCCGGCCAGCCAGGCGCCCAGCGAGCCGGTCTGGCCGGACAGGTTCATCACGTAGGCCAGCGCCAGCACCGCCATGACCGTGATG
Organism: Nocardioides sediminis; assembly: GCF_003047295.1. Classification (GTDB taxonomy): domain Bacteria; phylum Actinomycetota; class Actinomycetes; order Propionibacteriales; family Nocardioidaceae; genus Nocardioides; species Nocardioides sediminis. The sequence goes on along the minus strand of NZ_PZYZ01000011.1, from coordinate 35,697 downwards.
ATCGCGGACTTCAGCTCGACGTAGGTGCGGCCGTAGGTGCGCAGGCCGTCGGCCGGGCTCACCTTGAGGATCAGCATGGTGATGATGCCGGCCAGGATCATCAGGGTGCCCGCGGCGGGCAGCCAGTTGAACGCGAACGTCGTCGTCGCCACCGGCTCGCCGGCGGGGTTGAGGACCTCGAGGCCGGGCCAGGAGAAGGAGTAGGTGTACGGCTCGTCGGCGAAGAACTCCTTGATCGCCGGGATGTTGACGATGGAGAAGATCGCGATGATGACGCCGTACGGCGCGTAGGCCTTGACGACCTCCGAGGTGCTGTCGTGCACCGGGGTGTCGTCCGAGGCGGAGCCGGCGCCGGCTCCGGAGCCCGAGCCGGGGGTCGCGGCGCGGCCCGTCGAGGAGGTCACCGACGTGGAGACGCCGTGCGGCTGGCGACGGCCGGAGGCGGAGCTCCCGGCACGCTCGAGCTCGTCCTCCTCGGCGCCGGCCCGCTCGGCGGTGAGCACCTCGGACGGCGTCCACACGCGCAGCAGGAGCACGACGGCGGCAGCGGCCACGAGGGCGGCGACGATGTCGGCGAGCGGCACGGAGATGTAGTTGGCGGCGACGAACTGGGCGAGGCCGAAGGCCGCGCCACAGACGAGGGCGGGCAGCCAGGTCTGGCGCACGCCGCGACGGCCGTCGACCACGAGGACCAGCACCAGCGGGACGATGACGGCCAGGATCGGCGTCTGCCGGCCGACCATGGCGCCGAGGGTCTCGACGGTCAGCCGGGGGTCGTCGCTGGCTCCGGAGGACACGGCGGCGAGGGTGACGATGGGGGTGGCCAGCGCGCCGAACGCGACGGGGGCGGTGTTGGCGATCAGGGCGACCACCGCGGCCTTGATCGGGCGGAACCCGAGCGCCATCAGCATCACCACGGTGATGGCCACCGGGGTGCCGAAGCCGGCCAGCGCCTCGAGCAGCGCGCCGAAGCAGAAGGCGATGATCATCGCCTGGATCCGCTGGTCAGGGCTGACCTTCTCGAACGACCGCCGCAGCACGTCGAAGTGACCGGAGGCGACGGTGAGGTTGTAGACCCAGATCGCGTTGATCACGATCCACAGGATCGGGAAGAACCCGAACGCGGCGCCCTCGGTGCCGGCGAGGAGCGCCTGGCCGACGGGCATGCCGAAGAGGACGACCGCGACGGCCAGGGAGACGCCGAGGGAGATCAGGCCGGCGACCCACGCCTTCATGCGCAGGCCACCGAGGAGCACGAACAGGGTCAGGAGGGGAAGGGTCGCGCACAGGGCGGAGAGGGCCAGCGAGTCGCCGACCGGTGAGAGGTTCTGCTGGAACACGGGGTCTCCCGAGTGGTGAGGGGGATGGGGTCAGGCAGTCGTGAACGTGGTCGCCGGCACCCCCCGGATGGACGCGTCGAGCACCTCGATCGTGTGGGCCATGCCCATCGGCTGCCCGCCCTGGGCAGTGGTCAGACGCTCGATCGCCGAGGTCACCTGCATCAGGCACCCGGGGTTGGCGGTGACCAGCACCTGGGCGCCGGTGGAGACGATGTTCTGCGCCTTGCGGTCCCCGAGCTCGCGCGCGGGCTCGGGGTTGGTGATGTTGTAGATGCCGGCCGACCCGCAGCAGAGGTCGCCCTCGGGGATCTCCCGCAGGTGGAGGCCGGGGATCGCCTCGAGGAGCCGACGGGGCTCCGCACGCACGCCCTGGGCGTGCGCGAGGTGGCAGGCGTCGTGGTAGGCGATGGTCATCTCGAGCGGGTGGCGGGGTGCCACCGGACCGAGCTCGTCGAGGATCTCGGAGATGTCGCGGACCTTGCCGGCGAACTCCCGCGCCCGCTCGGCGTACGCCGGGTCGTCGGCGAGCAGCTCGGCGTACTCCTTCATCGACGAGCCGCACCCGGCCGCGTTGACGACCACGCGCTCGACACCCGAGGACTCGAAGGCGTCGACGAGTGCCCGGGCGTAGCCGCGCGCCTCCTCCTCGCGGCCGTTGTGCACCGACAGGGCGCCGCAGCAGCCCTGCGCTCGCGGGACGACGACGTCGCAGCCCTCGGCGCGCAGCACCCGCGCGGTGGCGGAGTTGACGCCGGGGAAGAACGCCCCCTGGACGCAGCCGGTGAGCAGCCCGACCGTCATCCGGCGGGTCCCGGTCGCCTCGATGCGCTCGGGCAGGGGCTCGGGACGGCCGAGCCGAGGCGCCAGGCTCTCCATGGCCGCCAGCTGGGGCGAGAGCCGGTCGAGCAAGCCGGTACGTCGCAGCGCCCGGTCGAGCCCGGTGGCCTGCATGGCGCGCAGCGGGCCGCGCAGCAGGCGGAGCCGGCGGGGGTGCGGGAAGAGGGCGAAGATGAGGCCGCGCAGCGCCTTGTCCTGCGGCGAGCGCTCGTGGCGGCGCTCGACCTGGGCGCGCGTCTGCTCGATGAGCGTGTCGTACTGCACGCCGGACGGGCACGCGGTCACGCAGGCCATGCAGCCCAGGCAGGCGTCGAAGTGGCCGACCATCGCGTCGGTCATCGGCTCGCCCTCCAGGCCCTCCTTCATCAGGTAGATGCGGCCGCGGGGCGAGTCCATCTCCTCGCCCCACAGCACATAGGTCGGGCAGGTCGGCAGGCAGAACCCGCAGTGCACGCAGTCGCCGATCAGGGCGGCGTCGGGCGGGTGGTGCTCGTCGAAGGCGCCGCCGGGTGCGGGCATGCCGAGGTCGACGGGCTCGACGACGCCGCCCATCTCACCCAGGGTGCCGTCGGTGTCGTGCTCGGTCGTGCTCATCAGATGCCTCCCACGAAGCGTCCCGGCGACAGCCGGTGGTCGGGATCGAACTGGTCCTTGACGCGGCGCATCAGCTCGAGCGCGGGGACGGGTCCCCACACGTCGATGGCCGCCTTGACGGCGGCGGGCGCGTCGACGACGACGGCGGTGCCGCCGTTGCTCGCGCAGGCCTGCCGCAGCCGGTCGAGCGCCGCGCGCACGTCGTCGACCGGGGTGTCGGGCGGCAGCGCGCCGTAGAGGACGCCGGAGCCCGCGGACCCGCGCACGGCGACGCCGGACCGGTCGGCCGCCGCGAGGATGTCGGCGACGCCGGACAGCACGCAGGTCAGCTTGAGCGCGGTGCTGCGACGGTCGCCGGTGGCCGTGACGTCCCAGGGGTACGCCGCACCGTCGGCCGGCTCGTCCCCGGTCTCGGTCGCGGCAGGTCCGAGCAGGCCACGGACCGCCTCGACCCGGCCGGCGACGCCGTCGGCGCGGCCCTCCACGAGGACGCTGAGCGAGCCGGCGCCGTGCGCCCAGTCGACCTCCACGGCCGCCGGGACGACCTGCGAGTGCACGACCTCCTGCGCGAGGGCGAGGGCCTGGGCGGGGGAGTCGACCGCGACGACGACCCAGCGGTGGGCCGCGGGGACCGGGTGGAGCCGGAAGGTGGCGTCGGTGATCACGCCGAGGGTCCCACCGGAGCCGATCAGCAGCTTGCCGAGGTCGTAGCCCGCCACGTTCTTGACCACCCGGCCGCCGGCCTTGGCGACGACGCCGTCCGCGCGCACCATCGTGATCCCGATCAGCAGGTCGCGGGCCGTGCCGGTGGCGGTGCGGCGGGGACCGCTGGTGTTGGCGCCGAGCACCCCGCCGACCGTCGACCCGGGGACGGTCTCGTCGAGGGCCAGGCGCTGCCCGCCCTCGCCCGCCGTCCGCTGCACGTCGGCGACCGGCGCACCGGCCTGGGCGGCCAGGATGAGGTCACCCGCCGCGTGGTCCAGGACCTTGTCGAGGCCGGAGAGGTCGAGCAGCACGTCGACGCTGCGGGGAGGCGTGCCCCAGGACAGCTTGGTGCCGCGGCCGCGCGGCACCACCGAGAGCCCGTGCGCGGCGCAGGCCCGCATCACCTCGGCGACCTGGTCGGTGTCGGCGGGACGGGCCACGAGGCCCGACGGCACGCCGTCGACGGCGTCGGCCTCCTGGGGGTCGTCGACGTGGGCGCAGGCCGAGGCCACGGCCTCGCGCGCGGTGCTGTCGAGGGTGTGCGTCGTCATCAGAAGACCTCCGCGAGGCCGGCCTGCTGCAGGGGGTGCGCGCCCTTGTGTCGTCCGGGCACCTCCCCGCAGAGCCGGGGGGTGGGGAACACCTTGCCGGGGTTGGAGATGTTCTGGGGGTCGAAGGCGCACCGCACCAGCTGCATGGTGTCGAGGTCCTCGTCGGTGTACATGCGCGGCATGTACTTCGACTTGTCCATGCCGACGCCGTGCTCGCCGGTGATCGAGCCGCCGTGCTCGATGCAGAGGTCGAGGATCGCGCCGCTGACGCGCTCGGCCGCCTCGCCCGCGCCCTCGACCGCGTCGTCGAACAGGACCAGGGGGTGGAGGTTGCCGTCGCCCGCGTGGAACACGTTGGCCACCCGCACGCCCGAGGAGCCGGAGAGCTCGGCGATCGCGCTGAGCACCTCCGGCAGCGCGGTGCGAGGGATGACCCCGTCCTGCACGATGTAGTCGGGGCTGATCCGGCCCACCGCCGCGAAGGCGGACTTGCGGCCCTTCCAGATGAGGGCCCGCTCGGCCGGGTCGGTGGCCAGGCGCTGCTCGAAGGCGCCGTGGTCGTCGCACAACCGCTGGACCTCGGCGTACTCCTCCTCGACCTCGACCGCGGCCCCGTCGAGCTCGATGACGAGCACGGCACCGGCGCCGTCGGGGTAGTTGCAGTGCACGGCCGCCTCGGCGGCCTCGATGGCCAGCGCGTCCATCATCTCGATCGCCGCGGGCACGATGCCGGCCGCGATGATCGCCGACGTGGCCGCACCCGCCTGGTCGGTGGAACCGAAGCCGACGAGGATCGTGCGCACCTCCTCCGGCAGTCGCACCAGTCGGACCGTGGTGGAGGTGACGATGCCCAGGGTGCCCTCGGAGCCGACCACCGCGCCCAGCAGGTCGTAGCCGGGGGAGTCGGGTGCCGCGCCGCCGAGGGTCACGACGTCGCCGTCCGGCGTCACGAAGTCGGCGCCGAGCACGTGGTTGGTGGTGAACCCGTACTTGAGGCAGTGGGCGCCGCCGGAGTTCTCCGCGACGTTGCCGCCGATCGAGCAGATCTGCTGGCTCGACGGGTCGGGCGCGTAGTAGTAGCCGTGGGGCGTCGCGGCGCGGGTGACGTCGAGGTTGATCACGCCGGGCTCGACGACCGCCCGCTGGTCCTCGCGACGTACCTCGCGGATGGCGCGCATCTGCGAGGTCACGATCAGCACGCCCTCGGCGTGCGGCAACGCCCCGCCGGAGAGCCCGGTGCCGGAGCCGCGGGCCACGAAGGGCACCGCGTGCTCCGCGCAGGCGCGGACGAGCCCGGCCAGCTGCGCGGCGTCCCGGGGGATGACCACCAGGGCGGGCGTCACGCGGTAGTGCGCGAGCCCGTCGCACTCGTAGGTGCGCAGCCGGGTCCGGTCGGTGATCACGCAGTCGTCCGGGAGCAGCCGGCGCGCGACGTCGGCGACGGCCTCGACGCGCGCACCGCTGTCAGATGGTGTGGCCATCATGTGCCTCAGTCGACCTGCGGCGTGAGCCCGGCAGCGGTGATCCCTGCGACCGCGGCGGCCTCGTCGTTGTCGGAGGTGTCCCCGGTGATGCCCACCGCGCCGACGAGGTCGCCACCGTCGTTGCGGACGAGGACGCCGCCCGGCACGGGCACGAGCGTCCCGCCGACTGCCGAGGTGACGGCCGCGACGAAGTAGGCCTGCTGCTCGGCGCGCCCCATGATCGAGCGCGACCCCATCCCGAGGGAGAGGGCGCCGTAGGCCTTGCCGAAGCCGATCTCGAAGCGCTTCATCGACGAGCCGTCCTCACGCTCGACGGCGACGACGTGGCCGCCGGCGTCGAGCACGACCACGGTCAGCGGCTTGAGGCCCGCCGAGCTCCCGTGGGCACGCGCCCCGGCGATGATCGTGCGGGCGGTCTCCAGGTCCAGGGTGGTCACGCGGGGGTCCTCTCTGCGGACGCCGTGAGGGCGGTCTTCCGGTGGGCACGGCGGAGGTGCAGGATCGGCTCGGTGTAGCCGCTGGGCTGCTCGAGCCCCTCGAGCACCAGGGCGCGGGCGGCGGCGAACGCGTCACCGTCGAAGTCCGGCGCCATGGGGACGTACGACGGGTCGCCGGCGTTCTGCCCGTCGACGACGGCGGCCATCCGGCGCAGCGTCTCGTCGACCTGCTCGCGGGTCACCACGCCGTGGTGGAGCCAGTTGGCGACGTGCTGCGCGGAGATCCGGCACGTGGCCCGGTCTTCCATGAGCGGCTCGCCGGTGATGTCGGGCACCTTGGAGCAGCCCACTCCGGCGTCGACCCAGCGGACGACGTACCCCAGGAGGCTCTGCAGGTTGTTCTCGATCTCGGCCGCCCGGTCCTCCTCGGACCAGTCGGCGGGGTCGCCGAGCGGCACCTGGAGCAGCTCGGTGCGGTCCCGCCGCCGCCCGCCCTCGCGCAGCTCCTCCTGCCGGGCGTGCACGTCGACCTGGTGGTAGTGCAGGGCGTGCACGGTGGCCGCCGTGGGGGAGGGCACCCAGGCGCAGCTGGCGCCGGCCTGCGGGTGCCCGATCTTGGCGTCGTACATGGCGGCGAGGCTGTCGGGCGCCGCCCACATGCCCTTGCCGATCTGGGCGCGTCCGAGCAGGCCGCACTCGAGCCCGATGTCGACGTTGAGGTCCTCGTAGGCCTTGATCCAGGTCTCGCCCTTCATGTCGTTCTTGCGCACGACGGGGCCGGCCAGCATCGAGGTGTGGATCTCGTCGCCGGTGCGGTCGAGGAAGCCGGTGTTGATGAAGACCACCCGCTCGCGGGCCTCGTTGATGCAGGCCTTGAGGTTGAGCGACGTACGCCGCTCCTCGTCCATGATCCCGACCTTGATGGTCAGGTGGGGCAGCCCGAGGAGCTCCTCGACGCGGCCGAACAGCTCGACCGCGAAGGCCACCTCGTCGGGGCCGTGCATCTTGGGCTTCACGACGTACATCGAGCCGGTGCGGGAGTTGGCCAGCGTCGACTGTCCGCGCACGTCCCGGAGGCTGCCGAGGGCGGTCATGATCGCGTCGAGGATGCCCTCGGGCACCTCGCGGCCGTCCCGGTCGAGCACGGAGTCGGTGGTCATCAGGTGCCCGACCTGGCGGATGAAGAGCAGCGAGCGCCCACGCAGCGTGACGTCCTCGCCCGCGGTCGTGGAGTAGGTGCGGTCGGGGTTCATCGACCGGGTGAAGGTCTTGCCGCCCTTGGTGACCTCCTCGGCGAGGGTGCCCTCGTTGAGGTGCAGCCAGTTGCGGTAGCCGAGCACCTTGTCCTCGGCGTCGACCGCGGCCACGGAGTCCTCGAGGTCCATGATCGTGGAGACCGCCGACTCGAGCAGGAGGTCCTTGACCCCGGCCTTGTCGGTCGAGCCGATCGCGTCCTGCGGGTCGACCTGGATCTCGACGTGCAGGCCGTGGTGCACCAGCAGCACGGCCTCGGGGGAGTCGGCGGCGCCGCGGAAGCCGACGAGCTGCGCCGGGTCGGCGAGCCGCACGACGTCGTCCTTGACGGTCACGGCCAGCCCCGTGTCGTCCACGGCGTACGACGTGGCGTCGCTGTGGGAGTCCGAGGCGAGGGGGAAGTGCTCGTCCAGGAACGCCCGGCCGCGGGCGATGACCTCGTCGCCGCGGGCCCTGTTGTAGCCGTCACCGGGGGCCAGCTCGCCCTCGCGGGGCACGACGTCGGTGCCGTAGAGGGCGTCGTAGAGCGAGCCCCACCGGGCGTTGACGGCGTTGGTCGCGAACCGCGCGTTGAGGAGCGGGACGACGAGCTGGGGACCGGCGATGGTGGCGATCTCGTCGTCGACGCCGGTGGTGGTGACGGCCACCTCGGCCGGCTCGTCGAGCAGGTAGCCGATCTCGCGGAGGAAGGCTTCGTAGGTCTCGGGGTCGGGCTTGCCGGGGTGCTCGCGGTGCCAGTTGTCGAGGCGCGACTGGAGGTCGTCGCGGCGCGCGAGGAGTTCGCGGTTGCGAGGCGCCAGGTCGTGCACGATCGCCGACGCCCCTTCCCAGAAGGCCTGGGAGTCGAGGCCCGTGCCGGGCAGGGCCTCCTCCTCGACGAAGCGGTGGAGGCTGGCGGCGACGCTGAGGCCGCCGGTCTGGACGCGGTCGGTCATGCCACTCCCTTGCGAGGGAACCCCGAGAGACCCTTGCTCCGAGATTCCGCATTGTGGAAACATTGGTGGTCGATAATGGAAACTATGGAGTGGGCGTCCGGTGTGTCAAGCGTCACCGGCCCGGACGCGTCACGAGGAGGAGTTCCATGGCACCACGGTCGGAGTCGTCGGGGGACACCCCTGGAGGGGTGCAGTCGGTGCACCGCGCGCTCGACGTCCTGGAGGTCGTCGCCGCGCGCGGCGGCACCCTCACGATCGGCGAGATCGCGGCCCTGACCGGGATCCCCCTGCCGACGGCCCACCGGCTGCTGCGCACGCTCGTCGACCGCGGCTACATGCGCCAGGCGCCCGACCGCCGCTACGCCCTCGGCTTCCGGCTCGTGCCGCTCGGCGCCTCCGCCTCCTCGATGGTGGGCGCCGGCACGGAGCGCGTGCTGGCCCGGGTGGTCGACGCCCTCGGCGAGACCGCCAACCTGGCCATGCTCGACGGCGACCGCGTCGCCTACGTCGCGCAGGTGCCCGGCAGGCACTCGATGCGGATGTTCACCGAGGTCGGACGGCGGGTGCACCCGCACTGCACGGCTGTGGGCAAGGCGGTCCTGTCGGTGGCGACCGAGGACGAGGTCCGGGCGTTGCTCGCCCGCACCGGGCTTCCCCGGCACACCTCCAGCACCATCACCGACGTCGAGGAGTTCCTCGCCCAGCTCGACGAGGTGCGTGAGCGCGGCTACGCCCTCGACGAGGGGGAGCAGGAGGTGGGTGTGCGGTGCCTCGCCGTACGCCTCCCGGGCAGTGCCGTGCAGATGGGGCTGTCGATCTCCGGGCCCGCTCCCCGGATGACCGACGAGCTGCTGGCCGAGGCCGTGCCGATCCTGCGCTCTGCCGCCCAGGACCTGGCCGCGACCATCGCCTGAGCGCTAGAGGAGGCGCAGCAGCGCCGCGGTCAGTGCGGCGCCGACCACCACCACGAGGAACGGCGCCCGCAGGAGCAGGGCGACGACGGCGAAGCCGAGGCCCGCGGTCCTGGCGTCCATGGTCAGCGTCCCGCCCTCCGACCACACCTGCACGGCGACCAGGGCCGCGAGGAGCGCGACGGGGATGAGGTCGGCCACCCGCGCGACGACGGGGTGGGCGAGCACCCGCGGGGGGAGGGAGAGCCCGGCGAGCTTGAGGGCGTAGCAGCCGAGGGCGGCCACCAGGATCGCTGTCCACATCAGGCCGCCGTCCTCCTGCCCGTGAGCAGCCCGGCCAGGAGGGCCACGCCCGCGGCGGCCAGGACAGGGACGCCGGCCGCCGTCAGCGGGACCAGGCCGAGCGCGACGGCTGCGGCCAGGACGGCCACGACCTGGTGCCGCCGGTCGGCCAGCCGCGGCCACAGCAGCGCCAGGAAGGCCGCGCCCACCGCCGCGTCGAGGCCGTAGGTGCGCGGGTCGCCGAGCGCCGTGCCCGCCAGCGCGCCGGCCAGGGTGGCGAGGTTCCACAGGACGAAGACCGCGATCCCGGTCGTCAGGAAGCCCAGCCGTGCCTCGGCCGTGGTCGGCCGGTTGACCGCCATCGCCGTCGACTCGTCGATGAGGACGTGCGCGGCGGCGGCGCGCCGCCAGCCGTGGAAGTCGAGCAGGTGCGCCATCCGCAGGCCGTAGAGGGCGTTGCGGCTGCCCAGCAGGATCGCGGTCAACGCCCCGCTGATCGGGGCCCCGCCCGCCGCGACGACCCCGACCAGGGCGAACTGGGATGCGCCGGTGAAGACCAGTAGCGACAGTGCGCAGGTCTGGAGGACGCTGAGGCCGGCCGCGACGGAAACCGCTCCGAAGCTGATGCCGTAGGCGCCGGTGGCGACCCCGACGGCCACGCCCTCGCCGAGGATCGTGCGGCGCTGCGCGGGTGGCAGGGACGCGTGGGGCATGCGTCCCAGCGTAGGGAGCCCGGTCAGCGGGGCCGGCGGCGCTCGCACTCCGTGGACATCCGCGGGCGACGGTGGAAGTCGTGCAGGAGGACGTACGCCGTGACGACGCCGGCGACCGTGCCGAGCACGATGCCCGGACCGAGCGTCACCGGGATGTGCGGCATGGCGCCGGACCAGGCGCCGAGGCCGATCCAGACGGCGACGGCTCCGGCCACGAGGACGATCTTGTGCAGCACGGGCAACGGACCGAACAACGCAGCACCCCCAGGTGGATCGATCCGCGGACTCCGCGGACCGGACCTCCATGATGCGCCGCGGCTGGTGGAAAGCAAGCCACCCCTACGGGTGGACTGGACTGCCGGTGACGGTGCGGGGCTAGCCGATGGCGGTGTGCAGCCGCACCTGCTTGACCGTGGTCCGTCCCGACCCGTCGAGGTCGAGCTCGCGATGCGCCCCGTCGGCCGCCCAGCCGGCCTCGGTGAGGAAGCGGCGCTGGTCGTCGTCGCTGGCCAGCAGCCAGGTGACCGCCCGGGTGAACCGGTCGGCGACCAGCGTGTCGACGGCGGCCTGCAGCAGCCGGGAGCCGTGGCCCTTGCCCCGCTCGGCGGGGTCGAGAGTCATCTCGGCCAGCGCACCGTCGGCGACCGGGTCGCAGTCGGGGTCCTCCGCGGGGCCGGTGAGCGCGAAGCCGACCACCCGGTTGCGCTCGAGGGCGACCAGCACGCGGTGGCGGGCGTCGGTCGGCCGCGCCAGTGACTGGCGCCAGGCGGGGACGAGTGCCGCCGGGTCGATGGGCAGCGCCCCGGCGGGCACCACCCCGGCGTACATCTCCTGCCAGGCGCGGACCTGGACGGCCGCGACGGCCTCGGCGTCGTCGGCCCAGGCGATGCGGACGGAGACGTCGGCGGAGGGGGAGTGGCTCACCCTGCGCACGGTAGTCCGTGACGGACGGACCCCGCTCCGAGGGGTGTGGGGGTCGGAACGGCACGGACTACCCACGGTGTGACACCGGATCGTCACGAGTGCGCATCGGTGTCACATCGGTGCTAGATTCGGTCACGTGTACGGCAACGACTTCACCGCGCCCGACGGCCCCCGGCCCGCCCCCTCCGCAGGGCCGGGTGACGCCCCGCCCGAGCCCGCGTCCTTCCTCGCGGTGCTGGCCGAGGGCGGGCGGGTCGAGCCCCGCGACGAGATGCCCGAGGCCTACCGCCGGACGCTGGTGCGGCAGATCGCCCAGCACGCGCACTCCGAGATCATCGGCATGCAGCCCGAGGGCAACTGGATCTCGCGCGCGCCCAGCCTGCGCCGCAAGGGCATCCTGATGGCCAAGGTCCAGGACGAGGCCGGCCACGGCCTCTACCTGTACGCCGCCGCGGAGACGCTGGGCGTGGACCGGGCCGACCTGCTCGACCAGCTCCACGACGGGCGGCAGAAGTACTCCTCGATCTTCAACTACCCGACGCTGACCTGGGCCGACATGGGCGCCATCGGCTGGCTGGTGGACGGTGCGGCCATCGTCAACCAGGTCCCGCTGTGCCGCTGCTCCTTCGGTCCCTACGCGCGGGCCATGGTGCGGGTGTGCAAGGAGGAGTCGTTCCACCAGCGCCAGGGCTTCGAGATCCTGCACACCCTCTCCCACGGCACGCCGGCCCAGAAGGCGATGGCGCAGGACGCGGTCGACCGCTACTGGTGGCCGAGCCTGATGATGTTCGGACCGCCGGACGACGACTCGCCCAACTCGGCGAAGTCGATGGCCTGGGGGATCAAGCGGTTCTCCAACGACGAGCTGCGCCAGCGGTTCATCGACATGACCGTCCCGCAGGCCGAGGTCCTCGGCCTGACCCTCCCCGACCCCGACCTGAGGTGGAACGAGGAGCGCGGCCACTACGACCACGGCCCCATCGACTTCACCGAGCTCTTCGAGGTCATCAAGGGCAACGGTCCGTGCAACAAGGAGCGGATGGCGCACCGGGTCAGGGCCCACGAGGACGGCGCCTGGGTCCGCGGGGCCGCCGCCGCCTACGCCGCCAAGCACGAGCAGGAGCACGTGGCATGAGCACCCCTCGCGAGCCCCTGTGGGAGGTCTTCGTGCGCTCGCGCCGCGGCCTCAACCACGTCCACGTCGGGTCCCTGCACGCCCCCGACGCCGAGATGGCGCTGCGCAACGCCCGCGACGTCTACACCCGTCGCCAGGAGGGCGTCTCGCTGTGGGTCGTCCCGGCCGCCGCGATCACGGCTTCGAGCCCGGAGGAGCGGGACGCGTTCTTCGACCCGGCCGCTGACAAGATCTACCGCCACCCCACGTTCTACGACGTGCCCGAGGGGGTCGAGCACCTATGAGCACCCCACGACCTTCTTCGTCTCCTCCGCTGCGCTCCTCCGACGAACAAGCCCGCAGGGACCCCGCTCTGACCGGCTCCCACGTCGACTACGTCCTCGGCCTCGCCGACGACGCACTGGTCTCCGCCCAGCGGATGGGCTGGTGGATCAGCCGCGCCCCGCAGCTCGAGGAGGACCTCGCGCTCGCCAACATCGGCCTCGACCTGCTCGGCCAGGCCCGCTCGCTGCTCTCGCACGCGGGCGAGATCGAGGGCGCCGGCCGCGACGAGGACGACCTCGCCTACTGGCGCGACGAGCGCGACTTCCGCAACGTCAAGCTCGTCGAGCGGCCGCAGGAGGACTTCGGGGTCGCGATGGCGCGGCTGCTGGTCCTCTCGACCTGGCAGTCCGAGCTGTACGCCGCGCTGCAGCGCAGCACCGACCCGACCCTGGCGGCCATCGCCGCCAAGGCCGCCAAGGAGGTCGCCTACCACCACGACCACGCCCGCCAGTGGGTGCTGCGCCTCGGGGACGGCACCGAGGAGTCGCACGCGCGCATGCAGGCGGCCCTGGACGCGGAGTGGCCCTGGGTCGAGGAGCTCTTCGACGAGTCCCACCTCGACCCCGCCCTGGTCGCCGACGGCGTGGCGGTGGCTCCCTCGAGCCTGCGCGAGCCGGTCCTGCGGCGTCTCGAGGACGTCGTACGGGCGGCGACGCTGGCGGTCCCGGACGTGCCGCCGCGGGTGCCCGGCGGGCGCGCCGGCCTGCACACCGAGCACCTCGGCCGGATGCTCGCCGAGATGCAGCACCTCACCCGCTCGCACCCGGGGGCGACCTGGTGATGACCGACACCCACGACATCGACGCCCACCGCGACACCCGCGCCTGGCACGTCGCCTCCGGCGTCGTCGACCCCGAGCTGCCGGTCGTCACCATCGAGGACCTCGGGATCCTGCGCGACGTCACCGAGGACGACCAGGGCCGGGTGCACGTGCAGGTCACGCCGACCTACTCCGGCTGCCCGGCGATGGAGACCATCCGCACCGACCTCATCGACGCGCTCACGGCCGAGGGCTACCGGCACGTCACCGTCGAGTTCGTGCTCTCGCCCCCCTGGTCCACCGACCAGATCACCGCGCGCGGCCGGGCCAGGCTCGAGGAGTACGGCGTCGCCCCGCCGCCCACCGAGGAGGAGCGCCGCCGGGCCCCGGTGGGGCTGACGCTGTCGGTCCGCTGCCCGCAGTGCGGCTCGCCGGACACCCGGGAGTCCAGCCGGTTCGGGTCCACCGCCTGCAAGTCGCTGTGGGTGTGCCGTCGCTGCCGCGAGCCCTTCGACCACTTCAAGGTCCTCTGATGGAGTTCCACTCCCTGCGGGTCGCGGCCGTCGACCCGCTCACCGACGACGCGGTCGCGATCACCCTCGACGTGCCCGACGACCTGCGCGACGCCTACGCGTTCACGCCCGGCCAGCACCTGACCATCCGCGGGGAGGACGGCCAGCGGCGCAGCTACTCGATCTGCGTGCCGCCGAGCGCCGGCATCCTGCGCATCGGCGTGAAGCGCCTCCCGGGCGGCGGCTTCAGCGACCTGGTCGTGGGCAAGCTCGCCGTCGGTGACGAGCTGGACGTGATGACCCCGGCGGGCCGCTTCACGCACGTCCCCGACCCGTCGGCGCAGCGCACCTACGTCGCCGTCGCGGCGGGCTCGGGCATCACGCCGGTGCTGTCGATCGTCGCCGCGATCCTCGAGGAGGAGCCGGCGTCGTTCGTCACGCTGGTCTACGCCAACCGCACCCACCGCTCGGTGATGTTCCTCGACGAGGTCGCCGACCTCAAGGACCGCTACGGGCCCCGGCTGCAGCTCCTCCACGTGCTCTCCCGCGAGGCGACCGAGGTCGAGCTGCTCTCCGGACGCCTCGACGGCGAGCGGCTGAGGGCGATCGTCGACGCGCTGGTGCCCGTCGCCGGCGTCGACGCGTGGTTCCTGTGCGGCCCCCAGCAGATGGTGGTGGGGCTGGCCGAGGCGCTGCGCGAGGCCGGGGTCCCGAGCACTGCCGTGCACACGGAGCTGTTCCACGCCGAGCCCGTCGTCCGCGCCCCGGTGGCCGAGCTCTCCGACGTGGAGGACGGCGCCGCCGCGGTGACCGTGCGCCTCGACGGCCGCAGCACCGACCTGGCCCTGCGCCCGGACGGACCGTCGGTCCTCGAGGCCGCCCAGGCCGTCCGCTCCGACGTGCCCTTCGCGTGCAAGGGCGGCGTCTGCGGCACCTGCCGGGCCAAGGTGGTCGAGGGCAGCGTGGCGATGGACGTCAACTACGCCCTCGAGCCCGAGGAGGTCGAGCGCGGCTACGTGCTCACCTGCCAGTCCCACCCGACCAGCGCGCGGGTGGTCGTCGACTACGACGCCTGAGCCAGCAGCGCGGCGAGCTCGTCGGGCCGCTCGAGCATGGGCAGGTGTCCCGTGTCGATGGTGCGGACGTCCGCGCCCAGCTCCGCGGCGTACCGCTCCTGCAGCGTCCGCGGGAACTGGTCGTCGCGGGTCGTGACGACGTACGACGCCTGCTGCGGCCAGGCGCGCGGGGGAGTGCGGTCGAGGTAGACCCGCCGGCCCTCGGGGGCGAAGCCGCCGACGACGCGCTCGGTGTCCTCGTCGGAGAGCCCGGCGCACATGGCACGCAGGGCCGACGCCGGGGGCCGGGTGCCCAGCACCCGCACCACCGCACCCATCACGAGCCGGTTCGGGAACGGCAGGGCGCCGGTGAAGGAGGCCCCTGCGGCCGGCACGACGGCCGCCACCCCGGTCAGCCGCGCCACGCGGGACGGCTCGGCGGACACCACGGCGGACGCGACGGTGCCGCCGAGCGAGTGGGCGACCAGGTGGACGCGGGGCCAGCCGTCCGCGGCCCGCAGGGCCGCCTCGGCGTACGACGCGAGCGTGCCGTCGCGGCCGGGTGACGGGACCACGCGCGACTCGGCATCGAGGCGTGCGCGGACCGCGTCCCAGATCGAGGCGGGCAGCCCGGCGCCGGACAGGATGAGGAGAGGGGTGGTCATGGAACGACCCTCCCGCACACTGCGGACAGGACCTGTCCGCAGTGTCGGGTCAGCGGTAGTGCTCGGGGAGCTTCTGCCCGATCTTGACCTGGGCCTTGGGAAGCCGCATGAACTTCATCTGCATCGCCCGCATGACCCCGTAGTAGGTCGTGCCCTTGAGCGACTCGCCCGGGAAACGACGGGTGAGCTCGCGCCGCAGCCGGAAGCGCAGCATGACCAGGTCGACGACCACGAGCAGCAGCGTGCCGAGCAGCACGGTGTTGCCCACTCCGGCGAGGTAGGCGTTGCCGGAGTAGCCGAGGATCATCGTGACGATCAGCAGCGGCACCATGAGCTCGATGAAGGAGAAGCGGGAGTCCACGAAGTCGCGGATGAAGCGGCGCACGGGGCCCTTGTCGCGGGCCGGGAGGTAGCGCTCGTCGCCGGTCCTCATGGCCTGGCGGACCTTGGAGCTCGACTCGCCGCGCGCGGCGCGCTGGGCGGCCATCTGCTCCTTGCGGGTGCGCGGGACCTTGGCGCGGGCCTTGGCCGCGGCCTCGGCCTCCTTGCGCGACGGTGTGGGCCGCCCCTTGCCGCCGACCTTGGTGTCGGTGGCGGCGGTCTCGACGGGAGTGGTGGTCTCTGACTTCGTGCGACGGAACAACGTGGGGGCCCTCGGGTCTGTGTGGGTGAGCAGGACCCAGCCTACCGGCGTACCAACCTGCTACCTGCGCCTTGGGTTTGGTCCTAGGGTGAAGCCATCACACGAGGGTGTCATCACACGAGAGGGGCCGCACCCCCATGAGTCTCATGAAGCGGATCAGCCTGATCTTCAAGTCCAAGGCCAACCAGGCGCTCGACAAGGCCGAGGACCCGCGCCAGACGCTGGACTACAGCTACCAGCGACAGCTCGAGCTGCTCAGCAAGGTGCGTCGCGGCGTGGCCGACGTCGCCACCAGCCGCAAGCGCGTCGAGCTCCAGGTCAACCAGCTCGAGCAGCAGGCGGCCAAGCTGCAGGGCCAGGCCGAGAAGGCCATCGGCGCCGGACGTGAGGACCTCGCCCGCGAGGCGCTCACCCGCAAGTCGGGCCTGACGTCCCAGATCACCGACCTCAAGGCCCAGCACGCCAACCTCCAGGGGGAGGAGGAGAAGCTCGTGCTGGCCCAGCAGCGGCTGCAGGCGAAGGTCGAGGCCTTCCGCACCCGCAAGGAGACGATCAAGGCCAACTACACCGCCGCCGAGGCCCAGACCCGCATCGGCGAGGCCGTCTCCGGCATCGGCGAGGAGATGGGCGACGTCGGCATGGCCATCCAGCGCGCCGAGGACAAGACCCACCAGATGCAGGCCCGTGCCGGTGCCATCGACGAGCTGATCGCCTCCGGCGCCCTCGACGACGCGACCGCCGTCAACGCCGGCGACGACATCGCCCGCGAGCTCGAGGCCATGAGCAGCCAGTCCGACGTCGAGGCCGAGCTGGCCCGGCTCAAGGGCGCCTCGCAGCCGCAGGCCATCGAGGGCGGCGACATCCTGGACGAGTCGTCGGAGGAGCTGCCCGTCAAGCGGGAGACCAACGAGGGCCAGGCATGATCGTCCGGATCCTCGGCGAGGGACAGTACGACGTCTCCGACGACTCCCTGGACGCCCTCAACCGGCTCGACGAGGCGGTCGAGGCCGCGGTCGAGGCCGGCGACGAGGCCGCCTTCCGCACCGCGCTGGAGAGCCTGCTCGCCGGGGTCCGCGACCACGGCACCCACCACCCCGACGACTCCCTGGACCAGTCCGACCTGATCCTGCCGCCCGGCGACGCCACCATCGACGAGGTGCGCGAGCTCCTCGCCGACGGCGGCCTCATCCCGGGCTGACGGGCGGCTCACCCCCACGCACATGGCCACCAACCGCTTCATCAAGGACTCCGGGCTCACCGCCCGCATGACGCTGGTCATGTTCCTCCTCGGCGCGCTCTTCGTGGGTCTCGTCGTGGGGCTGATGTTCGCCGTGGACAGCCCCGGCCTGGCGTTCCTCATCGGCGTGGGCGGCATCGGCGTCGCCTTCTACCAGTGGTGGTCCTCCGACAAGGTGGCCATGCGGGCGATGCGCGCCCGCGAGGTGACGCCCGAGCAGGCCCCCGAGCTGCACGGCATGATCGACCGGCTCTGCGCGCTGGCCGACATGCCCAAGCCCCGGGTGGGGATCGCCGACATGGCGATGCCCAACGCGTTCGCCACGGGTCGGTCGCCCGACCGGGCCGTGGTCTGCGTGACGACCGGCATCCTGCAGACCCTCGACGCCGAGGAGCTCGAGGCCGTCCTGGCCCACGAGCTGAGCCACGTGGCCCACCGCGACGTCCTGGTGATGACCCTCGCGTCCTCCGCCGGCATCGCGGCCGGGATGCTCACCCGCGGGGCACAGTTCGGCGGCCTGAGCCGGGGACGCGACAGCGGCGGCGCGCCGGCGGTGCTCATCGCGATCACCGTCAGCCTCGTCGTCTACGCCATCAGCTTCCTGCTCCTGCGCCTGCTGTCCCGTTACCGCGAGCTGTGTGCCGACCGCTCGGGCGCCTACCTGACCATGAAGCCGCAGGCGCTCGCCTCCGCGCTGACCAAGATCGCGGGCGGCGTCAACGCGATCCCGCAGCGGGACCTGCGCGCGGGGAGCGCGGTCAACTCCCTGTTCATCGTCCCTGCCGTGCGCGGCATGACGCTGCAGACCCTCACCGCCACCCACCCCTCCCTGGAGCAGCGGCTCGAGCAGCTCGCCCGCATCCAGGCCGAGCTCGGCAGGCCGACCGCCTGATGCGCTGGCTCGACGTCGTCACGGGTCGCCGCCGGCAGACGGCCAACAACCTCGACGCCCTGTTCCTGGTGCCGAGCGCGGCCGTCACCCTCGAGACCGGGGCCGGCTACGCGCCCACCGGGGTCGGGTCGGTGTGCTTCCGCTCCGCCGCCGGGGCGGCGTTCGACCGCACCCGGGACGAGATCACCCGCCTGCTCGACGACGACCCCGACACGCCCGACGTCACGGTCACCGGCGACGAGTTCGGCTTCACCTGGCTGGTCGTCCAGGGCGACCCCACCGACCTGTCCGGCCTGTGCACCGACCTGCACGCCGTCAACACCCTGCTCGAGGAGCAGGGCTTCGCCTCGGGCCTGCTGTGCTCGATGGTGTCCTTCACCGGCCACGGCCGCACCTTCGGGCTGGTCTACCTCTACAAGCAGGGGACCTTCTACGCCTTCGCGCCCACCGGCCCGCACCAGCGCGACAACCTCACCGAGATCGCCGTACGCGACCAGCTCGCCGCGGAGCTCCCCATGGAGCGGGACATGCAGCGCTGGCTCGCCCTGTGGAATGCTCCGGGACTGTGACCTCCCGCGACGACCTGGTGGCCTTCGCCCGCAAGGCGCGCCACGACCTCCAGAACCCGGTGGCCGCGGTCACCCTCGCCCTCGAGCTCGCCCAGGACGAGATGGCCGCCGGCGCCGACGACGTCGAGGAGCTCGTCGGCCGGGCGCTGCGCAGCGCCGAGCGGCTCAGCGAGGCGCTCGACGAGCTGCCCGGCCGGGCAGCCGAGTGGCCGCTCGAGGACTGAGCGACCGCGTCGGGTCCGTTAGTCGCGGTGCGACTTGCCCGGCAGGTCCAGCATCCGCTGCAGCGCGACCAGCGCCTCCCGCTCGGTGTCCGGGTCGACGGTGATCCGGTTGACGACCTGGCCGTCCACCAGCGACTCCAGCGCCCACACGAGGTGCGGCAGATCGATGCGGTTCATCGTCGAGCAGTAGCAGACGTTGCGGTCCAGGAAGACGATCGACTTGTCCGGGTGGGCGTCCGCCAGCCGCTTGACCAGGTTGAGCTCGGTGCCGATGGCCCAGGTGGTGCCGGGCTCGGCGGCCTCGATGGTCTTGATGATGAACTCGGTCGAGCCGACCAGGTCGGCCTTGAGGACGACCTCGTGCTTGCACTCGGGGTGGACCAGGATGTTGATGCCGGGGTGCTGGGCGCGCAGCTCGTCGACGACGTCCTCGCTGAAGCGGCCGTGCACCGAGCAGTGGCCCTTCCACAGGATCATCCGCGCGTCGCGCAGCTGCTCGACCGTCAGCCCGCCGCGCGGCTGCCGCGGGTCCCACACCACGCAGTCGTCCAGGGACATGCCCAGCTGGAGCACGGCGGTGTTGCGCCCGAGGTGCTGGTCGGGGAGGAAGAGGATCTTGGCGTCGTCGCCGAGGTGGGCCTTCTGCGCGAGCGCCCACTCCAGGGCGACGTCCGCGTTGGACGAGGTGCACACGACGCCGCCGTTGCGCCCGCAGAACGCCTTGATGTCGGCGCTGGAGTTCATGTAGGTCACCGGTACGACGCTGTCCTGCACGCCCGCGTCGGCCATCGCGTCCCAGGCGTCCTCGACCTGCGCGAGCCGGGCCATGTCGGCCATCGAGCAGCCGGCGGCCAGGTCGGGCAGCACGACCGCCTGGGAGGGCGAGGTGAGGATGTCGGCGGACTCGGCCATGAAGTGCACGCCGCAGAAGACGATGTACTCCGCGTCCGGCCGGGCCGCCGCGTCGCGGGCGAGCTTGAAGGAGTCGCCGGTGACGTCGGCGAACTGGATGACCTCGTCACGCTGGTAGTGGTGCCCCAGCACGAAGACGCGATCGCCCAGGGCGGCCTTGGCGGCACGGGCCCGCTCGACGAGGTCGGGGTCGGACGCCGCCGGCAGGTCTCCGGGGCACTCCACCCCTCGCTCGGCGTCGAGGTCGCGGCCCTTGCCGAGCGGGAGGAGCGGGAGGTCGACGAGGCTCATGGCTCCATCCTAGGTGGCCGTGACGGACGTCCCACCCGGCATGCCAAGGTGTGCACAGCACACGTCGGCGACCGCCGACCGGGGCACGACGCCCAGCACCACGCGAGGAGAGCACGATGGCACGACGCGGTGAGGTCCTGGCCCTGGTCCAGGCGGGCGGACAGGGGGGCCGGATGGACGTGCTGACCCGCGAGCGCGCCAAGCCCGCGCTGCCGTACGGCGGGGTCCACCGGCTCATCGACTTCGCCCTCTCGGCCCTCGTGCACGCCGACCTCGTCGACGTGTGGGTGTCTCTGGAGTACCAGGTGACCTCCATCGACGAGTACCTCTCCGGCGGGCGCGCGTGGAGCCTGGA
Organism: Nocardioides sediminis; assembly: GCF_003047295.1. Classification (GTDB taxonomy): domain Bacteria; phylum Actinomycetota; class Actinomycetes; order Propionibacteriales; family Nocardioidaceae; genus Nocardioides; species Nocardioides sediminis. The sequence goes on along the minus strand of NZ_PZYZ01000011.1, from coordinate 15,156 downwards.
CCGCAACCGCGGCGGCTTCCGCCGGATCGTGCCCCAGACCGGGACCGGACCGGCGACCGAGAGCGGGTTCGCCCACGGCAACGGCGACCTGCTGCTGCGGATGTCCTCCGACATCGAGGCATTCGGGGCGCCGACGCTGGTGGTGTGCAGCGCCGACCACGTCTTCAACATGGACCTGGCGCCCGTCATCGAGGAGCACGTCGCCGCGGGTCGTGCCGCCACGGTCGTGACGACCGAGGTGACCAAGAAGGACGCCTCGGACAACGTGGTGGTCATCGCGCGCGCCGACGGGACCGTCACCGCGATCGAGCAGAAGCCCTCGAAGCCGTCGTCCGGCACCGTCGCGACCGAGGTGTTCGTCTACGACACCGCCGTGCTGCTGCGGACGCTGCGCGAGCTGCGGGCCGAGCTCGCCGGTGACCAGGAGGGCGGCGACAGCGGCCTCGGCGACTTCGGCGAGCACCTCCTGCCCCGGCTCGTGGAGACGGGGAAGGTCGTCGCCGTGCCGATGACCGGCTACTGGAAGGACGTCGGCCAGCCCGGCCTCTACCTCCAGTCCCACCGCGACCTGCTGGCGGGACGGGTGGACGTCTTCGACCACGACACGATGCCGGTGATCTCGCACTGGCCGGACCGTCCCGCAGCCCGTGTGCGCGGGACCGGTGTGGTCAGCGACTCCCTGCTCTCGCCCGGCTGTGACGTGTCCGGCGAGGTGATCGGCAGCGTCCTGGGTCCCGGCGTGGTCGTCGAGAAGGGGGCCGTGGTGCGCGACAGCGTGCTCATGGAGGACTGCGTCGTGCGCTCGGGCGCCGAGGTGTGCACCGCCGTCCTCGACGAGCGCTGCGAGGTCCTGGGCGGGGCCCGGGTGGGTGCCCTGCCGAGCGCACGCCTGGCCCGCAACGAGGACGTCGTGCTCGCGGGCCGTGACAGCAAGGTCGGGGGAGAGGTGCCCGCCGGTGCCCGCCTCGAGCCCGGCACCGACATGCGCTGACTCAGAGCATCGAGCCGTGGTGCACGTAGGGCGCCGGCGGCTTCATGCCGCGCACGCACAGGTAGCCGCTGGTGTGCACGGAGAGCCGTGCGGCGAGCCCGACGTCGATGGCCCACTGGTTGACGGCGGTGACGTGGTGCACCGAGACCGTGGAGCCGGGCGCCGAGGAGGCGAAGGCCTCCCAGACCAGGTCGGAGGCCGTACGACGCGTGCTCGCCGCGACCAGGACCGGTGACCCCCCGCCGTCGACGTACGCGTAGCCCTGGCTCGACGACGTCTCCTTGACGATGACGCGGAACTGCGCCATCAGGGCCTCGTGGTCGGAGAGGTGCGCTGCGCCGCGGGCCTGCCGGTCGATCGAGTTCATCAGGTCGATGTCGCCAGCGCTGCCCTCCCGCACCCGCTCCACGACGGGCAGCGCGTCGCGGTCGACGGTCCCGGTGAGGAACATCTGCGGGTGCAGGTCGAAGCCGGCCAGCCGGTAGCGGCGCACGGCGGCGGGGTCGGCGCTCGCCGAGAGCATCCCGCGCAGGCAGCCGCGCCCGTGGTGCAGGGCTGCGGCGATCAGCTGGGTGCCGACGCCGCGACCCTGGACCTCCGGGGCGACCGCGAAGGAGGAGAGCAGCCACATCAGCTCGCGGACACGCGAGATCGCGCACCCGACGACCCGGCCGTCGAGCTCGGCGGCCCAGCAGCCCTCCGGGTCGGTGCGCAGCGCGTGGGCGGTCCGCGCGGCCCAGGCGGCGTTGCGCTCCGGCGTACGCGGCTCGGGGCCCGGCCAGTCGCGCTGGAACGTCCGCTCGTCGACCTCGGTGTAGGCGCGGCCCGTGAGCTCGGCCATCGCCTCGAGGTCGGACTCGCGGGCGGGCCGGACGACCAGGCCGGCGCTCACGAGACGAAGGCGGCGAAGCGCGCGAGCAGGTGCTCCCAGTTGGTGTACCGCGCCCGGACGTCCTCCGAGCCCTCGACCCAGCCACCGTGCTCGAGGTGGACCCGGGTGCCCGGCTCGGCGTCGATGAACGTGACGTCCAGCTGGGTCGGCTGCGCCTGCTCGTGGCCGAGCCAGAACTCCTGGGCGAAGTGCCCGAGCGGCTCCCAGGTCGTCACCCGGCCCCACACGTAGCGTTCGCCGTCGGTGTGCACCATGGCCACGTCACCCTCGGGGTCGATCTCGATGCTGGTGAACGTCGCCGGGTCGGGGGTGAGCATGGGGTCCCACCACTCGCCCATCTGGGCGGTGAAACCCACGAACGCCTGGGTGGGGGTCACCGGGACGACGGTCTCTGCGGTGATCGGGTCGAGGGTCATGCGCCCATCCTCCCGCGCAGGTGGGTGCGCGTCAGTTCGGCACGCGGGCGGCGAGGGCCGCGAGTGCTGAGGGGAAGATCTCAGCCGGTGGCGTGACCAGTCCGGCCCCGACCTGTCCGACGCCCGCCTCGCGCCCGGCCATCCCGGTGTTGATCTGCGGGAGGATGCCGGTGCGGCACACGCGGGTGACGTCGATGCCGGTGGGCGTGCCCTGGAACTCGAGGACCGGGACGGACCAGCGGGGGTTCTCCGCCAGGGTGATCTCGTGCATCCGCCGGGTCGTGGCCAGGGCGTCGGGGACGGTGCCGCCGACCAGGCGGACGATCGCGGGAGCCGTGGCCATCGCGAAGCCGCCGATGCCGGCGGTCTCGGTGATCGCCGAGTCCCCGATGTCGGCGTTGGCGTCGTCAGGGCCGTAGTCGCCGAGGAAGAGCCCGTCGGCCACTTGCGCGGGACCGGTGAACCACTCGTCGCCCGTGCCGGAGACCTGGATGCCGAAGTCCGTGCCGTTGCGGGCCATCGCCACGACCATGGTCGAGCCCTCGATGTCCCGCGCGGCGTCGAGGGCGAGCTTGCACGCGGGCATGGCGAGGTTGAGGAAGAAGTGGTCGTTGCCGCCGATGAAGCGCAGGGCCGCGGCGACGTCCGAGGCGTCGGCGCCGCTGGTCACCATCGCGGGGGCGAGGTCGCGCATCAGCATCAGCGTGCCGGCACGGTTGCGGTTGTGCGCCTCGTCGCCCATCTGCAGCATCTGGGTGAGGATCCCGGTGACGTCGACGGGGTCCGCCGACCGCACGCCGGCGCGCAGCAGCGGCCCGAGCACCGCGGACATCCAGCGGAGCCGCTCGAGGACGTCCGGACCGTAGGCGCCGTACCGCAGCACCTTGCCGAGCCCCTCGTTGAGCGAGCAGTGGGTACGCCGACCGGTCTCCGCGTCCTCGAGGACGAACATCCACATGGAGGGCGTGACCACACCGGCCATCGGTCCCACGGCCGACCGGTGGTGGCAAGGCTCGAGGGTCACCGAGCCGCCGTCCTCGAAGAGCGCGACCGCGTCCTCCGGGTCGTCGACCAGGCCCTCGAGGGCGGCGCCGCCCATCAGCGCGCCGCGGAGCGGTCCGGACGCCCGCGACCACTCGATCGGCGGCCCGGCGTGCAGGAACTGGCCGGGCTCGAGGCCGAGGACCTCGGACGCGGGGGCGACGTCGACGAGGGTGGCGGTGACGCCGAGCATCGCCTCGACGGCCCGCCGGTTGGCGGCGTCGCGGCGCGGGTCCGTCGCCACGGCGGCGAGGTCGGCCTCGGTGCCGGCCATCGGCGGACGCCAGTCCACGCGCTCGACGGGGACGGCCTGCGCCTCGACGGCGTCGGCGAACATGTCGGCGCCGACGTTGACGACTCCGGTGAGCGGGCTGGTCATCGGGTGCTCCCTTCGCCCGCGGTCGTCGCGGCGATCAGGTCGAGCGCGCGACGGGTCGCACCGGCGTTGGACAGGTGGACCTCGGCACCGGCGGCCACGAGGGCGTCGCGCTGGCGGTCGAGGTCCTGCGGGTCGAGGTCGGTGCCGACGAGGCTGACCAGGACGGGGATCGGTCGCCGGGCCCGGGCGGCCTCGATCGCGGGAGCCAGCAGGGCGGCCGGGTCGGGCTCGGCGCCGTGGCCCAGGACCACGTCGAGGAGCAGCACGCCGGTGCGCTCGTCGGCGGCCGTGGCCGCGACCTGCTCGAGGCGCAGCGTCGGGTCGATCATCGGGTGCGCGCGACCCTGGGTGAGGGCATCGTCGCCGAAGTCGACCATCGTGTGGGTGTCGGGCAGCAGGTCGTCGCCCAGCGCGAGCTCAGGGGCCAGCGGGATGTTGCTCCGCACCGGGCCGAGCGCCTGCGTCGCCATCAGCATCGACTCGTCGCAGAGCGTGCCGCCGACGAAGAGCCCGCGCAGCAGGGGACCGACGGCGGGGCCGGTGTTGTCCGCGCCGTGCACGGGCCACTGCGGGGAGTCGTGGCCGAGGCGGGCGAGTGCGGCCTCGGCGACCGTGGTCAGGTCGCGCTGGCCGGGTCCGAGGAGCCCGAGCTCGACGGGGGTGCCGAGGGCCTCGGCGTCCGCGGCGAGGGCGTCGGCCACCTCGGGCGCCGGCGGCTTGGAGACGACCACCACCAGGTCGACATCGGGGTCGGCGTCGAGCCGGCGCAGCGCCTCCCGGGTGGCGAGGCCGCCGACCGGCGCCGACAGGTCGCGACCCCCGACCCCGAGCGCCCAGCGGACGCCGACGCCCTCGAGGTCCGCGCCCGCGTGGTGGAGCAGGGCGAGCAGCTGCTGGCAGCCGGTCCCGGATGCGGCGACCAGCCCGATCCGGCCGGGACGCACGGCGTTGGCGAAGCCCAGGCCGACGCCGTCGACGACGGCGGTCCCGCAGTCGGGGCCCATCACAAGCCGTCCGCGGTCGGCGGCCAGCCGCTTGAGGGCGACCTCCTGGTCGACCGGGACGTTGTCGCTGAAGAGCATCACGTCGTGGCCCGCCTCGACGGCGTCGACGGCCTCCACGACCGCGCTCGCCCCGGGGACCGAGACCAGCACGAGGTCGCCCTCGCCGGCCCCCCGCAGCGCCGCGGCCGTGGTCCGCGGGGGAGCGACCTCGCCGGCCCCGGACGTGGGGCGGCGGGGCGCGAGGGCGGCGTCGACGGCGGCCAGGGCAGCGGGGAGGACGGTGTCGTCGGCGAGCCGCAGCGCCACCACCATGTCGTTGGCCGAGGCCTCGGGCGGGACCATGAAGCCCATGCCGGCGAGCACCTCGAGGTTGAGCCCGGTCGCCATCGCGACCTGCGCGGCCTCCACACCGGGCGTGCCCTGCACGCTGCGGCTCACCTGCAGCAGTGCGACGGAGTCGGCGTACGCGCCGCGGCGGATCTCGACGTGGTCCTTCACGCAACCCTCCCGGGGTGGTCGATGTGGTGGGCCGCCAGGGACCGGAGCGCCAGCGCCGCCCCGGTCAGGAGACCCGTGCCGCTGGTGGCGCCGACACGCTCCAGCGCCTCGGTGGCCATCGGCTCGGCGGGGGTGCCGAGGGCAGTGAGCCAGGTGCGCAGCTCGGGCAACGCCTCGCCCCGCAGTGCGCAGTCGAGCAGCGTGCCCGAGAGGCCGGTAGTGCGGCCGCGGAGGCGGCGTACGGCGTCGGCCACCGTCGGGTCCGGAGCGCCGGCGGCGACCCGGGTCACCAGCCAACCGGCGAGCACGTCGTCGCCCAGCGGGGTCAGTCCCGGGCCGTGGCCCACGAGGCGGGCGACGTCGGCGGGGGAGAGCCGTCCGTCGGCCGGCAGGTCCAGATCGGGGAGCGGCCGCGACCCGCCGTCGTCGGGCGCGAGCCGCGACCGGGGAGCGAGCGGCGCGACGCGTACGTCGGCGAGCCGGGAGATCCGGACCGGCACGTCGCCGACGACCAGCCGGCCTCCGGAGACCCGCACCTCGCGGCGGGCCAGGTCGGTCAGGTCGGGCTGGCGGCTCCACAGGCCGCACGGCACGCGGGTCGCGGTGGCCGACAGCAAGCCGACGACGTCACCGTCGAGGTCGACGTACAGGGCGGCAGCGCCGGCGTGGACCACCTCGCGCGGGCCGTCCGGGGCCGCACGCAACCGCTGCCAGACCCGGGTCGGCGCCGCCACAGTGATCACAGCCACCGACGCTAGCGGCCCGTGACAGACTCGCCGATGTGAGTTCCTGACAAAGGAAGGCGGCAGGTGGCCCACGTGTTGACAAGCGACTCCCTCAGCAGCGACCCCGAGGCGGTGGCGGCGCTCGAGCGCGCCGACGCGCTCCACACCGCGCTCTCGCACATCGTGCTCGAGGGCGGCGACCTGGGCCGGATCGCCGAGGAGGTCTCGCGTGCCCTGGGCTGCGGTGTCCTCTTCACCTCCACCGACGGCCGCGAGCGCGCGGCGCACCTCGACGAGGCCGGCCGGACCGCGCTCGCCGAGGCCGACCTGCTCGACCCGACCGGGCGGGTGCGGGTGGAGCGGATCGGCACCGAGGGCACCGCCGTCGGTGAGGGGGAGGCGCTCGTACGCCGCGTGGTGGCGGCAGGTGTGGACCTCGCCCGGCTCGTCGCGCTGCGGCCGCACGGCACCATCCATGCCTCCGACGTGCACGCGCTCGAACGGGCCGCGATCGTGGCCGCCCTGCTCGTCACCCGCGAGGAGGCGATCACCGCGGTCGAGAACAAGTACCGCGGTGACTTCCTCCGCGACGTCTTCCAGGGGCGAGCCGGTGACGAGTCGTACGTCGCCGAGCACGCGCAGGCCTTCGGCTGGACGCTGGACCGCCCGGTCGTGGTCGTCGTCGCCGAGCTCGACCCCGTCGGACCCGAGGGTGCCGGCCCGGCAGCGGTCCCGGGGGTCGCGTCGGGCCCGGGACGGCGGGCGTGGCAGGAGCGCTTCGCCGCAGCGTGGCGGCAGGTCGCGGCGGGCGTCGACGCCGGCGTCCCGTCGGTCGACCTCTCCTCCGAGGTGGTCACGCTGCTGCCGGTGGCGGAGAGCGGCGACGCCGCGGCAGGGCAGGCGGTCGTCGAGCGGGTCGTGTCCGCCGTCCGCGGTGACCGCGGGGGCGGGCGGATGTCCTTCTCCGCCGGTGTCAGCCGGGTCGCCCCGACCCTCGCCGACCTGCCCGAGGCCTACCAGCAGGCGCGGCGCGCGGTCGACGTCGGCCGCCGGGTCCGCGGGGCGGGTTCGCTCACCAGCTTCGACCAGCTCGGGCTGCACCGGCTGCTCGCCCTGGTGCCCGACAACGCCGAGCTCGCGGCGTACGCCGAGGACGTGCTCGGCCCGCTCGCCGAGCGGACGCCCGAGGCCGCCGACCTGCGCGAGACCCTCCAGGTGCTCCTCGACACCAACTTCAACGTGGCCGAGGCGGCGCGGGCCCAGTTCTTCCACTACAACACGATGCGCTACCGCGTCGGCAAGCTGCAGCGTCTCCTCGGCCCCGTCGCCACCGACCCCGACCTGCGTCTCGACGTCGCCGTCGCGCTCCGGGCCTTGGAGATCGTGGGCTGACTTGGTCCCGTGGCGTACTCCCTCGTCATGCCGGTCGGGCCCTGCTGACGACGACTACTGGCGCGCCCAGTCCCGCGTCGTCTCCACCTCGTGTACGAGGTGGCCGGTGAGCGCCTCGTCCTGCGGACGTCCCGGGTCGCAGCTGGTCATGACGAGCACAGCGTCTCCGGAGTAGGGATAGGCGCGCAGCATGCACTGGAAGCCGACACCCCAGCCCAGCGACGTGATGCGCGCTCGGTCGGTACCGCCGACGAAGGTGCCAAGGCCGGCCCATGGGGTGCTCGCCTGCCCGCGGACCATGCCGGCCGCGTGCTCGCGAGCGAGGCCGAGCCTTCCTCCGCCGGACAGTGCCTGGTGGAGCTCGGACAGGACCCGCGCGAGGTCGGTCGGAGTGGACCAGAGGCCGGCGGCCGCCAGATAGGGGTAGCGGGGGTGGCGACCGTCGATGACCGCGCCACCTCGATCGTGTCCAGCGGCCACGTCCGTGTCGTCGGAGTGGGCGACCGGGGCCCCGAACCGACTACGGGTCATGTCGAGCGGGTCGAGTACCAGCTGTCTCATGACGTCGTCGAAGGGGGTCAGCGTGACGTCGGTCAGTGCCTGCTCGACGACGCAGTAGCCAGCGTCGGAATAGGAGAACTGGCTGCCCGGCACGTGCGTCACTCGCACCGGATGCGGGTTGAGCGCGGATCGACCGCGCAGGACGTCCAGCAGCTCGGGTTCGTCCAGCTCGGGTGGACAGACATCGAAGGTGCCCTCCGCGTCGACGATGCCGCTCTGGTGGCTCAGCAGCATCCGCAAGGTCACTGGACTGGGCGCTGCGGCCCCGTCGTCGGGGACCTGCCATGACCGCAGCAGTCCGTTGACGTCCTCGTCCAGGTTTACGTGGCCCTGGCTCACCAGCCGCAGCACGCCCAGGGCAGTGACGAGCTTGCTCATCGACGCCGCGTGAAACATCGACGTGGTGGAGACACGCTCGGCCCTGTCCGCGGCCAGCAACCCGAACGCCTGGGCGCTCTCGACCCGGCCGTGTGCCGCGACCGCCAGGCTGACCCCCGGCACTCGGAGTGAAGCCGCCTCGAGGTCTGCCTTCATCGCGCGGGCGACGGCGGGGCCGCCCCACTCCGGGGGGCTGGACTCGGCGCTGTGCACCTGCGCCATCGTGCCGTAGCCCGCCCGGGCAGCCATCGCCGGGCGGCGGGCGTCCGACGAGGCCGTGCGTCAGGTCCACGTGCGGCGATGACGACTGCCGCGGGCCTTCGCTCCGCTCGGGCGTCCCGAGCCCGCGGACAGCGGTGCCTGACGGGGGCTCGACGCGCCGAGGGCCCGCTCACCTGGTGGGTGTCGGGCTCAGCGGGGCGGTCAGGGTCGTCGGTGCGGCGGGTCGGTCGTGACCCGGGTGCCGGTGGGGAGGGTCCACTCGTAGGACCCGTCCGCCCGCCGGCGGTAGGCGAAGTCGCCATGCGTCTTGGCGCGGTGGTGGCGTCGGCAGAGCGGGGCGAGGTTGTCGGGGTGGGTCTGGCCCGGCGGCCCGCCCTCGTCCACCGGCACATAGGCCTCGATGTGGTCGAGGTCGCAGGCGGACGAGGGCCGCCCGCAGCGGGGGTAGACGCACGTCTCGTCACGGAGCCGCACGGCTTCGACCATCCGGGGCGGCGGGTCGTGCTGGTCGACGGCCGGGATGGTCGTGACGTCGAGCACGGGTTTGACGGTGACCTTGCCGGCCGCCACGAGCCACCCGGCGAGCCGTTCCATCAGGACCGGTCCGAGCTTCGCGGAGCGTGCGACGCCGTCGCGGCCGGGCAGGAGGCCGCCGGTCAGCAGGGCGCGATCGGTGACGTGGAGGACGATCACCGCCTCGCCGCCCCCGCGGCCGAAAGGAGTCGCCGAGGCGTGGGCGGCGTCCTCGGCCGGGCACGTCCGGGGGTCGTCGTCGAGCCGGTCGGGGTCGGCGCCGGCCACGGCGAGGAGGTCGAGCACCCTCTGCGGATCGGCCAGCAGCCCGACGGCGTGGGCACGGCGGACGTCGACGGACCCGGGGTGTCCGAGAACTCCGGCGGTCGCGGCCATCGTCGTGACGGTCTGGTCGAAGGCCATGGCGTCGGCCTCGTCGAGGACCATGAACACCTCGCCGGTGCCCGGAGCGCCGTGGCCCAGCCGGACGTCGACCTTGCGGGCCGCCGCGGCGGCGTCGTGGTCGGCGACGGCGCGGTCGGGGTCGGCGTAGAGGCGTGCCTCGTGGACCAGCACGCCGATGCGGTGCGGGTTGAGTCGGCGCGGCTGCCAGACCAGCAGCCGGTCGGCGTGGTCGGCTGCGTCGGCCGAGAGGTCTCGGGACTCCTGCGCAGCACGGCGGGCCACGTGGACCGGGACCCGGAGGTCACGGACGAGGGCCCAGAGCCGGGGGAGACGGTGGGCCAGGTCGAGGACGTCGCCGAGCAGCGCCAGCGCGGCCTCGTGCGAGAGGTCGAGCGCGGCAGCGAGCTCCATCGGCGCGAACTCCGCCACCAGCGGTGCACCCGGCCCCGCGATCGTGACCGCTTGCTCGCCGAACAGCGCTGCGGCCGAACCCGGCGCCGGAGCGGCGTCCGAGCGCCAGCCCGCGGCCTGCTCGGCATCCGCGACCGCGTGAGCGTGGGCGAAGGCCAGGACGGTTTCCAGCACCTCGACCTCCGCGTGCCGCCGGGTCGCCATGGCCGCCACGGCGCGGTCGAGCAGCCGGCTGCTGCTCGGTGCGGTGGCGGTGGTGGTCATGGGCAACACCCTTGCAGCGACCACCGACAACGGAGTCCCGCTATGACCGAGCCTGTGGAGAACGGTTGCGGACAGGCAGATGGGCAGACGGGCATTCGCACTGACATGCCGCCCTGCGTGAAGTTCTGACTTGCCGAAGCGGCGCGTTGACGCCGCTCCGTTCCGCTGCTGGAGTCACGGCTCGTCGTACCGTCTCGAGGACTTGAGTTCCTGTCGCAGTCTTCTCGTCTCGAAGACGTACTCGATGCGGTACTTGGGGCCGAGGGCTCGTTGCATGTCGTGGCTCAGGGCGTAACCGCGTCGGTCGTGCTCGTACAGGTCGTCAAGCGTCCAGTGTGCGTTCTCGCCACCGATGGTGGCCGTGTACTCGTCCACCCATTGCCGGAGACGTCCCCGCAACTCGTCCGGGAGAGGCAAGTCTTCCTCGTCGTAGGTGACCGACTGGTCCCACAGGCCGATTCCTGAAACGTCATCGGTCATCATCCGGACGCGCAACGGTTCACTCTCGCTGGGCGTAGGCATCACTCACTCATCATGTTGGCAAACGTCCGCTCGTGCCGAATTGAGGACGTTGAGGTGACGTGCATAATGCCGATGAGCGATCAAGCAAGCAGCGACAGCCTGCACACCCTGAGGGGTGCCATCGCGTGGCGCAACGGTTCGACAAAGAAGGAAATCTGAGGGGCTGGGCAGCGAGTGCACGTGCGAGTTGAGCCCGACAGTGCGCGCGCCTGGACAGCCATGGTGTTCGTTGGACTGCGCTTCCTTGTCGTCTGCGTCGTCATCATGGGTGGATTGACCTTCAGCGATAACGCCTCCTCCGCCGAAGAGGCACTGCTGGGAGTTCTAGCGTTCGTCGTCGTCGTGACCCTCGCCGTAGGGGCCCCTGTGGCGTTGTGGTGGTGGCTACGCCCCGGACGGGTTTCCTACGAGGTCTCAGACGGTGAACTGCGCGTCCTTCGGGGCGCAAAGATCGTGCAACGTCACCCGTGCCCAGACATCACCAGCGTGAGGCTGCACGGCGCTCTGAACTGGCACGCGCTCATCGCTCGGAACTGGTTCACCTACGGCATCGACGGATGGCCGCAACTGCTGGTCAATCGCAAGAACTGGCCCAGTCCGCGACTTCTGGTGGGTGCGAGGTCTCAACCCGCGACCCTTCTGTGGGGCGAGGGACGCTGCATACAAGCGGAACGTGATCTGCGTGAGGCCGTGACGTTTCATGGCGCGGTCCTCAGGGACGACCCCTGAAGCATCCGCCCTAGGCACTCTTCTGCAGTGAGTCCGCTATGCGCTCGCTGCCGCGAGTAAGCGTGCGCTCGCGACCATCCGGAACTGCCGCGGGGAGGGAAAGTGCACTCGGGCCGATGAGCGGTTGGCCGGGTCTCCTTAGGTGTCGCCGCTGTCAGCATCGAGCTGGCCCACATGACGGAGGATCTCGTCGACGACCTTCGCGAGTGGTGGCGTTGCATCGATCACCACCCCGTTCCGGGGGATATCTTCCTTGGTCCGGTGCAGTCGGACGATGAGATCGCGCTCGGATGGTCTCGAGCCCCACTCGTCTGGCGGGCGGTGGTCGAGCCGCCAGTGCAAGGTTTCGAGATCGACGTCTAGGACGAAGACCCCGTCGAACAGATCGATGAACTTCAAGAAGTTTCGAGAGCCTCCGCAGAAGAAGGTGACGGGCTCCCGATCGTCGGCCACAAGGGCCCGCACTCGACTGACGTCCCAGATGTGGTGCTCGTGGACTGCGCTATCGATTGCTGCGCCAGTCTCCGGGTCGCCTTGGTACGCAAGGTCCCGGTCGCCGTTGATGGCCTGGTAGCCGCGCCGCTTCAGCTCTCGACACACCGACGTCTTCCCCGTGCCGGAGACGCCCTCGACCAGGTAGTTGCGAATACCCACCGTGGCAGTATTCAGGCGAATCCCACGCCGGACAACGTCCGCCGCGAAGTGCGCGCGCACAGTGGCGATGATCGGGTGTCAGGGCCGGAGCGCGTAGATGCGGTCAGTCAGGGCCATGGCTGCGGCTGATGCTTCGTAGTGGAGCTCGGTCCAGTCGTCGCGGAGCTCGCCGCGATAAGCCCGCGCGGCGCGGTCCAGGGTGTGCGCGTGGGCCGATGCGAGGGTCGAACAGACGTCGGCCGCGGCTACATCCTTCGGTGCGATAAGGCCGGTGCGGAGCGTGAAGAGGATGCGAGCGAGCGTCAGAAGGACGTTGCGTTCGTCACCGACGAGGTCGTCGAGCAGGCTGGGCAGGGCGTCGAACATCGACTGCGTCAGGTGCTCCCGGGGCACGGGTTCGGTGAGTTCGGCCAGCGGCGGACCCATCAGTACGGACGAGTGCTGGCGGGCGGACGTGAGGATGACAGGAAGGTTGGGATCGGTCTCGCGGTGGGGTAGGCGGCCAGCCTCGTAATCGGTTCGGAGCCACTCGCCGTAGAGAAAGTCACGCATGGCCGGGTAGCGCCAGGGCTTGATGTCGTCCAAGACGAGTGAGGTCAGCTCGATAGGTCGGCCCGGTTGCCTGGTGGCACGCTTTCCCGAGTAGCCCAGAAGGTGCGCGATGAGCATGCGACGCTCGCCGACCTGTAGCGGCACGCGGGTGATGAGCAAGATGTCGAGGTCGCTCTCCGGGCGCAGCCCGCCGTCGCAGTACGAGCCGGTCAGGTACATGGCCACGGGTGAGCCCGGCGCCTCCCGTGTCATCAGTTCTTGGAGAGTCTGGACCGTCGTTGCCACAGGCAGGAGTATTTCGGAGCTGGTACCGGATAGGCAGCCGATTATCCGTCGACCCGATAGGCGACCGGGTCGGTGCAACCTTCCGCTGAGAGCGCGATCATGCCGATGTGAGCGCGGTCTTGCATTCCGGCGACGCTCGGTCGGTGGATGCCATGAAGCGGTAGATCGCTCCTGCGTGGTGGTCGGTCACAAACCCACGCCTCCCGGACACTTCTAAGTATGGAGAACAGGGCGGAAGCGTTCACGGCCTGCTGGCACTCGGAGGCACCCCGGCTTTTTGGCGTATGCCCGCCGCCACCTAGGTCCGGACGAGGCGGCAGACGTCGTCGCAGAGACCTTCCTGGTCGCATGGCGCCGCTGGCCTGAGGTTCCGGAGCCTCCGATTGGATGGCTGCTCCGCACAGCAGCGGGCGTCATCAAGAACCGTTCGAGAAGCACCCGCAGGCGGGACCAACTCGCAGACAAGATCGCCCTCTTCAACCACGCGGCAGCGGCCGTTTCAGACACCGCCGACGCGGTAGTCAGGCGAGACGAAGCACTTCGTCGTCTCGCGGCTCTCAGCGACGAGCAACGCGAGGCGTTGCTCCTCGTCAGTTGGGATGGCCTCTCCGCCGATGAAGCAGCAGCGGTCCTCAACCTGAGACCCGCCACCTTCCGCAAACGCCTGAGCAGGGCGCGCGAACTACTGAACCGTGATGAGCCGCCACTGCCAGCCGTCGACCACTCCGCGTTCGTTCCCACACCGCTCATGAGCCAGGAGATGTCATGAAGATCAGCAGCGCCACGCTCGTTGCACTGCGACCCGAACCGGTGACCATGGACCCGGAATGGTCACACGCCAGCCTCACCGCGATCCTGGCCGAACCGACCACACGCGCAGGCTCGCGTCGACGGGCTCATTCTCGGGTGGCCCTTGTGAGCCTCGCGTTCGCCGCAACTTCGACACTCGGAGCCGGAGTCGCTGTCGCGGCTGGGGACCTCACGTTCCATTCGTTCACCGAGGTCTTCTCGTACTGGAAGTCCGTTGACGGGCATCAGGGTGTGGACCCCGCGCGGGCGCAGCGAATGGCCACAGCGCCGGGCCCGGACGACGCGGTCTTCAGCGTGCTCGCCACTGGTAGCGACTACACCTGTCGAACGGCCGTTGTAGAAAGCGCCGAAAGCGCGGAAGACCCGCTCCCGTCGTCCTTCACCCCTGTCACTGACAACTTCTGTGCAAGCACACCTCTGGGCGCGGACTTCGGGGGCGCTGACGTGAGTTTCCAAGGGCAGACCGCCGGGTACATCGTTTCAGCCGGGAGCGCAGCGCGCGCTGAGGTGCACACGCCCGACGGCCGGGAGTACCCAGCCCTTCTCGTCGACGGCGACTTCTGGGGTTGGTTCCCCACGGACGCACACCCGACCCTCGTGGGCTACGCCCTCGACGGCACCGTCATCGGCCGCGTCGAACTCGGAAAGGGCACCGGCAGTCCCGACCAGCCCCAGTAGCGCAGCCTCCGGCACGCAATCGACGAGCTGAGGACGGCTACGCGCGCCCGGATCTGCCGCTGTCCGCGCGCAACTGCCGATGACAGAGCATGCCCGGGGGCGTCCCGGTGCTGCCGGGGGTGCGGCCGAGAGGGGACGTTCGTCCCTAAGGCATCGCCGAACCGCTCTGGCCATTCGCGGCCGATCGCAGTCCGCTTACAAGAGAACCCGGTAACTGAGTCGGAGGATCGACATGGCGAGAATCGAGGGTGAGATCACGATCGGCCGTCCCGTGGAAGTGGTGTTCGACTACGTCGCGGACCAGACCAACGAACCGCAGTACAACCCGAAAATGGTGCGCGCCGAGAAGGAGACCGCCGGACCGATCGGTAAGGGAGTCCGGTTCAGGTCGGCTGTCCGATCGGCGGGACGCACCGCAGAGATGCTCATCGAGAACACGGGCTACGACCGGCCAAGGCTGCTGGCCTCCACCACCACGATGAAACAGATGGACATCGAGTACACGCTCAAGTTCGAGCCCGTCGCGCAGGGAACCCGGATGCGGTGGTCCGGAGAGGTACGGCCCAAGGGTGGACTCCGACTGCTGGGGCCGCTGGTCACTTGGATGGGGACGCGCCAGGAACAGCGGATTTGGTCGAGCCTCAAGGGTCACCTGGAAAGCGCGCCAGTCGCCGGGGGCTAGTCGGAGGTGGAGCCGGGTACCTTGAGCGGCCTTTCACCGCCCTGTGATAACCGGATTTGCCGCGACGAGTGCACGCTCAGCCGAGGTGCGCGCACGCCTGAGAGTCCGGTCAGCGACGGCGCTCAGCCCATGTCGCATGCCTCGCGGTGGTG
>NZ_PZYZ01000010.1 GCF_003047295.1 Nocardioides sediminis | reverse complement strand
GACCCCTCGACCGCGTTCGCGATCAGCCGGCTCACCGACGCCGGCTACCTCAACCAGTCCCCCATCGGCATCTTCCGCCAGGTCGAGCGACCGACGTACGACGACCAGGCCCGCGCGCAGCTCACCACCGCGCGCGGCGGCTCCGACGACGACCAGCAGGCCCGCCTCGCGGCCCTGATCGGCGCCGGGGACACCTGGACGGTCGTCTGACACCGACGCTCCCCTCGAGCACGACGACGGCCCGGCGCGATTCGCGCCGGGCCGTCGTGTCGTGCGGGTCAGGTGAAGAACAGCGTCCACTTCTCGCCGTACGTCGTGGCGTAGGTCGCGTTGCTCTTGACCTTGACCCGCCACTTCCAGCGGCCCCGGTCCGGGACGCCCAGGCGGGCCTTGAAGACGCCCTTCTCGTTGACCTTGATCTTGCGAACGGTCTTGAACTTGCACTTCTTGCAGGCCTTCTTGGTGAGCAGCACCTTGCCCTGGAAGGGCAGCAGCGTGCCGTCGACCTGCGGGTTCTCGACCTTGCCCTTGAGCCGGAACGCGTCGTAGGCGACCTGCTTCGGCGCCTTCTCGGTGATGATGCGCTTGGGCTTGGACTGCTCGGCGTTGCTCGCGGCCGTCGGGCCGGCAACGACGGCGCCCAGGCCGACGAGGCCGGCCAGCAGGCCGGTCGCCACGGTGCGGAAGATCCGCATGGTGTGTCCCCCTTGGACGAATCGGTGAGTTGTCAGGCGATGCCCGCGCGGTGGGCGGCAGGCATCGTTGCTGCGGCGCGAGTGCACCACACTGTTTCGAGACCTGCCGAATCCTAGGTCATGACGCGACTAGGGTCGGACGGTGCAGGAATCTCGTCGCGGCTTCCTCCTGGGGGTGGCGGCCTACTCCCTGTGGGGGGCGTTCCCGCTCTACTGGCCGCTCCTCGAGCCCGCCGGGGCCGTGGAGATCCTCGCCCACCGGGTGCTGTGGTCCGCCGTGACCATGGCCGTCGTGGTGGTCGTGCTGCGGCGCACCCGCCCGGTGCTGGCCGTCGTGCGCGACCGTCGCAGGTTCCGACTGCTGGCGTTCGCCGCGGTCGTCATCTCGCTCAACTGGGCGGCGTACATCTGGGGCGTCAACAACGGCCGCGTGGTCGAGACGTCGCTGGGCTACTTCATCAACCCCCTCGTCACCGTGCTGATGGGGGTCC
The DNA here is from genome assembly GCF_003047295.1 of Nocardioides sediminis. Taxonomy (GTDB): domain Bacteria; phylum Actinomycetota; class Actinomycetes; order Propionibacteriales; family Nocardioidaceae; genus Nocardioides; species Nocardioides sediminis. Next base: position 85,171 of record NZ_PZYZ01000010.1, on the reverse strand, counting down.
TGATCCTCGGCGAGCGGCTGCGCCGGCTCCAGTGGGTCGCGGTGGCGATCGCGAGCCTCGCCGTGGTGGTGCTGACCCTGGACTACGGGCGGTTGCCCTACGTCGCGCTCGTGCTGGCCTTCTCCTTCGGCTCCTACGGGCTGGCCAAGAAGCAGGCCAACGTCGACGCGGTCACCAGCCTGACCGTCGAGACCGCCGTGATCGCACCGGTCGCCGGCCTGTACGTCGCCTGGCTCGTCGCCACGGGCGCCTCCAGCGTCGGGTCCCAGGGCGTGGGCCACGCGCTGCTCTTCGCCACGACCGGGATCGTCACCGCGATCCCGCTGCTGTGCTTCGGCGCGGCCGCGATCCGGGTGCCGCTCGTCGTGCTGGGGCTCCTGCAGTACCTGGCGCCGGTCATCCAGTTCGCGCTCGGCGTGCTGCTGTTCCGCGAGGACATGCCGCCCGGGCGCTGGATCGGCTTCGGGCTGGTCTGGGTGGCGCTGGTGATCTTCACCGTGGAGGCGGTCAACCACCGGCGCCGGCAGCTGCGGCTGGTCACCGAGGCCTCGGCCTGCTGACGTAGTTTGGGACGATCTGGGTGGTCGATCGGCCGGATGACCTACGAGATCGTCCCAAACTACCCAGCGGAGATGGGGTCGGGTCAGGTCAGGAGGAGCGGCTGGCGACGATGTCGGCGAACGACTCCAGCGCCGTACGGACCGGTCCCGGCTCCAGGGCGGTGAGCAGCGCCTTGGCGCGGTCGGACTCCGCCATCACGTAGCCGCGGGCCTGGTCCATCGCCGGGTGCCGGCGCAGCAGCTCCAGCGCCTCGGCGTGCAGGTCGTCGTCGGTCAGGTCCGCGTCGAGGAGCTCGAGCAGCCGGGCGTCCCCCGGGTCGGTGGACGCGCGGGCCATCAGGACCGGCAGCGTGGGCACGCCCTCGCGCAGGTCGGTGCCGGGGGTCTTGCCGGACTCGGCGGACTCCGAGGCGATGTCGAGGATGTCGTCGGAGAGCTGGAACGCGGCGCCCACGATCTCGCCGTAGCCGCGCAGCGCCGCCCGCACCTCGGCAGGGGCGCCGCCGAACATCGCGCCGTACTCGGCGGAGGTGGCGATCAGCGACCCGGTCTTGCCGGCCACGACCTCGAGGTAGTGGGCCAGCGGGTCCTCGCCCGGTCCGGGCTGCACCGTCTCGAGGATCTGCCCCTCGACGAGCTCGGTGAAGGTGCGCGACTGGATGAGGACGGCCTCGGGCCCGAGCTGGGCGGTGACCTCGGAGGACTTCCCGAAGAGGTAGTCGCCGGTGAGGATCGCGACGTGGTTGTCCCAGCGGGCGTTGGCCGTGTCGGCCCCGCGCCGGATCGCGGCCTCGTCCATCACGTCGTCGTGGTAGAGCGACGCCACGTGGGTCAGCTCGACGACGCAGGCCGCCGCCAGCACCTCGTCCGCGTCCGGGGTGTCACCGGTCTCCGCGGCCAGCAGCACGAGCAGCGGGCGGAAGCGCTTGCCCCCGGCCCTCATCAGGTGGCCGGCTGCGTCCGAGACGTACGCCGTCCGCGCCCGGGTGTGCCCCACGAGCATCTCCTCGACGACCTCGAGCCGTGCGGAGAGGCGACGGGCCAGTGCCTCGTCGACGACGGGGAGCGCCAGCGCCGGCGCGGAAGAGGTGCTCACCTGATGAATTCTCCCGCAAGGGCCGCGAGGTCGAGCAACGGGCCCGGCAGGATGCCGAGCATCAGCGTCACGGCGGCCCCCAGGGCGATGGTCGTCGCGGTCAGCACGCTCGGGTAGGCCACCGTGGGGCCCTCCCCGACCGGCTCGTCGAAGTACATCGCCTTGATGACCCGGACGTAGAGGAACGCCGCGATGACGCTGGCCAGCACCGCGGCGATGACGACCGGCCACGCCCCGGCCGCCAGGGCCACGGAGAAGACGGCGAGCTTGCCGACGAAGCCGGACGTCAGCGGGATGCCCGCCATCGCCAGCAGGAAGAACGCGAAGACGCCCGCCACGACCGGCGACTCCTTGCCCAGGCCCGCCCAGCGCGACAGGGCGGTGGCTTCGCCACCGGAGTCGCGCACCAGACTGACGACCGCGAAGGCGCCGAGCGTCGCGAAGCCGTAGGTCGCGAGGTAGAACAGCACCGCCTGCAGCGCGGAGATCTCGCCCTCGGCGAGCGCCGAGGACTGCTGCACACCGAGCACGCCGGTGAGCAGGAAGCCGGTGTGCGCGACCGAGGAGTAGGCCAGCAGCCGCTTGACGTCGGTCTGGGTGATGGCCAGCACGGCACCGACCATCATGGTGAGGATCGCGATGACCCACATCATCGGCTGCCACGACCAGCGGTCGGCGCCGAACGCGACGTAGAACAGTCGCAGCAGCGCGCCGAAGGCGGCGACCTTGGTGCCGGCCGCCATGAACGCGGTGACCGGGGTGGGGGCGCCCTGGTAGACGTCGGGCGTCCATGCCTGGAACGGCGCGGCACCGACCTTGAAGAACAGGCCGACGGAGAGCAGTCCGACGCCGACGAGCAGCAGGGCGGTGTTGCCGGTGTCGTTGCGGACGGCCTCGTTGATGGCGGCGAACTGCATCGAGCCGGCGTAGCCGTAGACGAGCGCGACGCCGTAGAGGAAGAAGCCGCTGGAGAACGCGCCGAGCAGGAAGTACTTGAGCGCCGCCTCCTGGCTGAGCAGCCGCCGCCGACGGGCGAGGCCGCACAGCAGGTAGAGCGGCAGCGAGAGCACCTCGAGGCCGACGAACATGGTGAGCAGGTCGTTGGCGGCCGGGAAGAGCATCATCCCGAACACCGCGAACATCAGCAGCGGGTAGACCTCGGTGTGGTCCAGGCCCTTGGTCGAGGCCTCCCGCTCGGCCTCGGTGCCCGGCAGGGCAGCGGCCTGGCCGGCGAACGCGGAGACGCCTCCGTCGAGGTGGCGCTCGGCGAAGAGCAGCGTGCCGGCGATGGCGAGGAGCAGGACGAGGCCCCAGATGAAGAGCGTCGGGCCGTCGACCGCGATGGTGCCGGACATGGCCAGCACGCCGCGGGCGACGCCGTCCTGGTGCACGTCGGTGTCCTGGGCGATCAGCACGACGCCCACGAGGGCCGCGACGAGACCGCCGACGGTGAGCAGGACCTGGGCGAGGTAGCGCACCGATCGCGGCGCGAAGGCCTCGAGCATGACGCCGACGCACGCGACGCCGAAGACGACGAGCAGCGGCCAGAGCTCGAAGTACTCGACCGTGGGCTTGATGAACTCGTTCACTCGTGGCCTCCCTGCGAGCCGGCCGCACCGGCGGCCTCGTCACTGGCTGCGTGGTCGGCAGCGGGGACGGTCGGGGGTTCGTCGGTCACGCCGACCTCCGCCAGCGTGTCCTCGACGTTGGGGTTGATGACGTCGAGCAGCGGCATCGGCGCGAAGCCGAAGAGCACCAGCGCCAGCAGCAGCGGCGCCAGCGTGCCCACCTCGCGCCGGTCGAGGTCGGCGATCTCGACGACGTCGGGGCCGGTCATGGTGCGCTGGTAGAGCCACAGGACGTAGATCGCCGCGAGCACGATCGCGGTCACCGCGATGGCGCCGACCCACCAGGCGTGCTGGAAGGCCGCGATCAGGACCAGCATCTCGGACACGAACGGCGACAGCCCGGGCAGGCCGCAGGCCGCGAGGCCGGCGATCAGGAACGCGCCCGCCAGGACCGGCGCGCTCTTCTCGACGCCCCCGCCCATGGCCTTGATCGACGCGGTGCCGCGCCGCTGCACGAGGTAGCCGGCCACCAGGAAGAGAGCGGCGGTCGCGATGCCGTGGTTGACCATGTAGAGGATCGCGCCGGAGCCGCCCTGGGTGCTGAAGACGAAGATGCCCAGCACGATGAAGCCGAAGTGGCTCAGCGAGGTGAGGCCGATCAGGCGCAGCACGTCGTCCTGCCCGATGGCCACCAGCGCGCCGTACACGATCGAGATGAGCGCCAGCACGACGACGACCGGCGTGGCCCACTGCGACGCGTCGGGCAGCAACCCGAGGCAGAAGCGCAGCATGCCGAAGGTGCCGATCTTGTCGAGCACGCAGACCAGCAGCACCGAGGTGCCGGTGGTGGTGCGCTCGGTGGTGTCGGCCAGCCAGGTGTGCACCGGGAACATCGGCGCCTTGATCGCGAAGGCGATGAAGAAGCCGAGGAAGATCCAGCGCTGCGTGACCGGGTCGATGTCGAGCGCGGCCAGGTCGGTGAGCAGGAAGCTCGGGTTGCCGGAGTCGGCGGAGACGACGTAGAGCCCGATCACCGACGCGAGCATCACCAGCCCGCCGGCGAGCTGGTAGATGAGGAACTTGGTGGCCGCCCGGCCGCGTCCCGCCCGGCCGAAGCCGCCGATGAGGAAGTAGGCCGGGATGAGCGTGGCCTCGAAGACGACGTAGAAGAGGAACACGTCGGTGGCGGTGAAGACGGCCAGCGACATCGCCTCGAGGGCCAGGACCCACGCGACGAACGAGCGGCTGCCGCCGTTGCCCGGGGCGTCGGCCTCGTGCCACGACGCCACCAGGACGATCGGCACGAGCACGACGGTCAGCAGCACCATGAGCAGGCCGAGGCCGTCGACGCCGAGCGCGTAGTGCACGCCGAGCGCCTCCACCCACGCGTGGGTCTCGGTCAGCTGCATGCCGCCGTCGAGCGTGTACGACGTGAGCGCGGCGACCACGGCCCACACCAGCGCCGCGCCGGCGAATCCGAGACCGACCAGCCGGGCGGTCGCGGCCGGGAGGAAGGGCGTGACCAGCGCGCCGACGAGCGGCAACGCGATCAGGATCGAGAGGACAGGAAGGTCGTTCATGCCAGATTCACCGCCAGCAGGGCCAGGACGACGAGGAGGGCGCCGCCGAGCAGGGACAGGGCATAGGAGCGGACGAAGCCGTTCTGCGAGCGGCGCAGCAGGCCGGAGATGCCTCCGACCGCCGCCGAGCCGCCCTCGACCACGCCGTCGACGCCGACCCGGTCGAACGTGGTCAGGCCGTCGACGAGTCCGCGTCCGGGCCGGACGACCAGGCCGTCGTTGATGGCGTCGCCGTAGAGGTCGGCGCGCGCCGCGCGGACGGCGAAGGAGACGTCCTGGGGCGCCTCGCGCGGCACGTCGCGCTTGCCGACGAGGAACCAGGCGGCGGCGACGCCGGCGGCGACGACCAGGGTCACGATGACCGTGATGACGATCGGGGGCAGCGGGGGCTCGTGGTGCTCGGCCACGCCGGTGACGGGTGCGAGGAAGTCGACCACGAAGTCGCCCAGCAGCAGCACGCCGCCGAGGACCGAGAGGGCGGCCAGCACGATCAGCGGCACGGTCATGATGCGGGGCGACTCGTGCGGGTGCACGCCCTCGGCCCAGCGCTTCTGGCCGAAGAAGGTCATCAGCATCAGGCGGGTCATGTAGAAGCCGGTGATGCCGGCACCGAGCAGGGCGAGCAGGCCGACCACGAGGTTGTCCGCGAGCGCGGTCTCGATGATCTTGTCCTTGGACCAGAAGCCGGAGAAGCCCGGGAAGCCGATGATCGCAAGGTAGCCCATCGCGAAGGTGAGGAACGTGACCGGCATGTAGGTGCGCAGGGCGCCGTAGTGGCGCATGTCCACGTCGTCGTCCATGCCGTGCATGACCGATCCGGCGCCGAGGAACATGTTGGCCTTGAAGAAGCCGTGCGTGAGCAGGTGGAAGATCGCGAACGGGTACCCCGCGGGGCCGAGGCCGGCGGCCAGCATCATGTAGCCGATCTGGCTCATGGTGGAGCCGGCGAGCGCCTTCTTGATGTCGTCCTTGGCGCAGCCGAGGATCGCGCCCCACAGCAGCGTGACGGTGGCGACCACGACCACGGCGGTCTGGGCGATCGGGGCGAGGTCGAAGATGAAGTTGGACCGGACGACGAGGTAGACGCCCGCGGTGACCATGGTCGCCGCGTGGATCAGGGCCGAGACCGGGGTCGGGCCCTCCATCGCGTCGAGCAGCCAGGCCTGCAGCGGCACCTGGGCCGACTTGCCGCAGGCGCCCAGCAGGAGCAGCAGGCCGAGCGCGGTGAGGGTGCCCTCGCCCACCTCGCCGGTCGTGGCGCTGATGGCCGCGAAGTCGGTGGTGCCGAACGTGGCGAACATCAGGGCGATCGCCAGCGAGAGGCCGATGTCACCGACACGGTTGATGATGAAGGCCTTCTTGGCGGCGGCCGCCGCGGAGTGCTTGTGCTGCCAGAAGCCGATGAGCAGGTACGACGCGAGGCCCACGCCCTCCCAGCCGAGGAACAGGCCCAGGAAGTTGGCCGAGAGGACCAGCACCAGCATCGCGGCCACGAAGAGGTTGAGGTAGCCGAAGAAGCGTCGCCGGCGCGCGTCGTGCTCCATGTAGCCGATGGAGTAGACGTGGATCAGCGCACCCACACCGGTGATCAGCAGCAGGAACAGCGCCGACAGCGGGTCGTAGAGCAGGTCCATGCCCACGTCGAGCCCGCCGGCCTGGAACCAGGTGTAGAGCTGCTGGCCGACCTGGCGCTCCTCCTCGTCGCGGCCGAGGAGCGCCACGAACATGGCCAGGCTCAGGACGAAGGAGCCGGCGACCGTGGCCGTGCCGATCCAGTGGCCGACCCGGTCCAGCGCCCGGGGGGCCAGGGCCCCGCCGAGCAGCAGGACGACGGCACCGGCGAGCGGCAGGGCGATGATCAGCCACAGGTAGGAGAAGACGCCGTCGGCGGCACCGGGGTGCACGACCGGGATGGCGCCGCCCTCGGCGGCGTGCACGATGGCCCCGGCATTGACAGTCAGGTTCACAGTCGAGTCCTCAGTACTTCAGCAGGCTGGCGTCGTCGACCGAGGCCGAGCGTCGCGTGCGGAAGATGGTCATGATGATCGCCAGGCCGATGACGACCTCGGCCGCCGCCACCACCATCACGAAGAAGGCGGCGACCTGGCCGTCGAGGTTGCCGTGCTGCTTGGCGAAGGTCACCAGCGCGAGGTTGCAGGCGTTGAGCATCAGCTCGACGCACATGAAGACCACGATCGCGTTGCGCCGCGTCAGCACCCCCACGCAGCCGATGGTGAAGAGGATCGCGGAGAGCACGATGTACTGGGTCATGCGGGGTCCCCTGGGCGTTGTTCGGCGGAGGAGCGGAGCGGAGGAGACGAAGAACGCCCTGGGGTGGTCTTGACGTCCTCCTCCGTCGTGGCGGGGGCGCCGGCCTTGCCGGACTGCTCGGGCATCCGCGCCGGGTCGGTGGCGTCGGCCGTGCCGTCCACGGGCTGGTCGGCGCGACCGGCGCCGAGCTGGCGGCGTACCTCGTCGATGTCGTCGGCGTACGCCGGCGCGGAGCGCACCGTGCCGCGCGCCGCCAGGACGCGCGAGACCGAGGCCTCCGACGCGGTGCCGTCAGGCAGCAGCGCCGGGGTGTCCACGGCGTTGTGGCGGGCGTAGACGCCGGGCGAGGGCAGCGGACCGAGGTGCTTGCCCGACTCGGAGTAGTCGCGCATCCGCTGCGCGGCCAGCGCGGCCTGGCCGGCCTTGGGCGTCAGGCGCTCGCGGTGGGCGAGCACCATCGCGCCGATGGCGGCGGTGATCAGCAGCGCGCTGGTGGCCTCGAAGGCGAAGACGTAGCGGCTGAAGAGGACGTTGGCGAGCTGCTCGATGTTGCCACCCCGGTTGGCCTCCTCCATCCCGACGGCCGTCCCGAGCGCCAGCTGCGAGAAACCGGTGACCAGCACCAGGCCGAGCAGCAGGCCGAGGACGGTCGCCAGGGCGCGCTGGCCCCGGATCGTCTCGACCACCGAGTCGGAGGCGTCGACGCCGACGAGCATCAGCACGAAGAGGAACAGCATGAGGATCGCGCCGGTGTAGACGATGATCTGCACGGCGAACAGGAACGGCGCCTCGAGGACGGCGTACAGCACCGCGAGTCCGATCATCACCACGGCGAGCAGCAGGGCGGCGTGCACGGCCTTGCGGACGAACAGGATGCCCAGGGCAGCGACCACCATGATCGGGGCCAGGATCCAGAAGGCCATCAGTGGTTCCCCTCCCCCGGCGTGGCGGCCCGGTCGGTCACCAGGTCGGCGGGGGCGCCGTAGGTGCCGCGGTAGTAGTCGCCCTCGTCGGCCCCCAGCCGCATCGGGTGCGGCGGCTGCTCCATGCCGGGCAGGAGCGGCGCGAGCAGGTCGGACTTCTCGTAGATCAGCGACTCACGGGTGGAGTCGGCCAGCTCGTACTCGTTGGTCATCGTGAGAGCACGCGTCGGGCACGCCTCGATGCACAGCCCGCACAGGATGCAGCGCAGGTAGTTGATCTGGTAGACGCGGCCGTAGCGCTCGCCGGGGCTGAAGCGCTCGTCCTCGGTGTTGGACGCGCCCTCGACGTAGATGGCGTCGGCCGGGCAGGCCCACGCGCACAGCTCGCAGCCGACGCACTTCTCCAGGCCGTCGGGCCAGCGGTTGAGCTGGTGGCGGCCGTGGAAGCGCGGTGCCGTGGGCAGCTTCTCGAAGGGGTACTGCTCGGTGACCACCTTCTTGAACATCGTCCGGAAGGTGACGCCGAAGCCGGCGACCGGGTCCCAGAACTGCTCCTTGAACCCCTTGGACTCACTCATGACTTCTCCTCCTGCGACGCGGCCCCGGAAGTGGTCGCGTCGTGGACGTCGGACGTGCTCGAGGTGCCCGACACCGTCGTACGGCGCTCGGCGAAGGTCAGCGGGGCGGCCGCGCCGCGCACCGCACCACCGGCCGGCATCGGCGGGACCGGGTAGCCCCCGGCGAAGGCGTCGGCGGGCTCGCGCTCGGCCGGGACCTCGGCCTCCTCGCCGCCGCCCTCGCCGACGAAGAACAGCACGAGGAAGAGCACCAGCAGGACACCGGCGGCGCCCAGCAGGTAGTCGCGGTCGATGCCGCCGTCCAGGGTCAGCACCCGGATGGTCGCGACGGCGATGATCCACGCCAGCGAGATCGGGATGAGCCGCTTCCAGCCGAACGCCATGAACTGGTCGTAGCGCAGCCGCGGCAGCGAGCCGCGCAGCCAGATGAACATGAAGATGAACAGGAACATCTTCCCGAAGAACCAGAGCACCGGCCAGTAGCCGGAGTCGGCGCCCTCCCAGATCTGGATGATCGGCCACGGCGCGTGCCAGCCGCCCAGGAACAGGGTGGTCGCCAGCGCCGAGACGGTCGCCATGTTGATGTACTCGGCGAGGAAGAACAGCGCGAACTTGAGGCTGGAGTACTCGGTGTGGAAGCCGCCGACCAGCTCACCCTCGGCCTCGGGGAGGTCGAAGGGCGCGCGGTTGGTCTCGCCCACCATGGCGATCACGTAGATCACGAACGAGGGCAGCAGGATCAGGGCGTACCAGGTGGGGATCGGGATGACGCCCAGCCAGTAGTCGGGCTCGGGGTTCTGCGCGGCCACGATCTCGGAGGTCGACATGGAGCCGGCGTAGAGGAACACCGCCACCAGCGCGAGGCCCATCGCGACCTCGTAGGAGATCATCTGCGCGCTCGAGCGCAGGCCGCCGAGCAGGGAGTACGTCGACCCGCTCGACCAGCCGCCCAGCACGATGCCGTAGATGCCGATGGAGGCGACGGCCATCACGAACAGGACCGCGACGGGCATGTCGGTGAGCTGCAGCGGGGTCGTGCGGTCGGTGAAGGGCAGCTCCACCACGGGACCGAACGGGATCACCGCGAAGGTCACGAAGGCCGGGATCACCGCCAGCACCGGCGCCAGCAGGAAGACCACCTTGTCGGCGGCCTTGGGGATGATGTCCTCCTTGAGCGCCAGCTTGACGCCGTCGGCCAGCGACTGGAGCAGGCCGAAGGGACCGTTGACGTTGGGGCCGATGCGGTGCTGCATGCGGGCCACGACCCGACGCTCCAGCCAGATGTTGAACAGCGTCAGCAGCACCAGCACGACGAAGATCGCCACTGCCTTGATCACGACGAGCCACCACGGGTCCTGCCCGAATGCCTCGAGGCGGTCGCCCTGCGGCGTCTCCGCCGCGAGGACCAGCACCTGTGAGATGGGCTGGGAGATGTTCACTTGCCGGCTCCCTTCGCCGTGACCGTGCTGCCGGGCGACGCGAGGTCCGCGAGGGTGCGACCACGTGCGCTCACCGACGGCAGCCACACCACGCCGTCGACCATGTCGGCGACGGCCCGGACGGGCAGCGTGACCGAGCCGCGGTCGCCGGTCAGCACGACGGCCGAGCGCCCGTCGGCGTCGACCGCACCCGTGAGCCCGGCCAGGGTGGCGGGGCTGACGTGCGCGACCGCGGGGCGGCGGGTCGCGGCGAGGTGCGGGTCCCCGTCCTGCATGGAGCCGGGGTCGAGGAGCTGCTTCCACGTGGAGACGGCGAGGGCGCCGGACCGGCCCCGTGGGCGGCGCGGCTCCTTGCCGAGGGCGAGCCGGGGACGGTCGCCGTCCCACGGACCCATGGCCTCCATCTCGGCGCGCGCCTCGGGGACCGTGCGGAAGCCGAGCGGGCGGCCCTGCCCCAGCGCGGCCAGCTCCTCGGAGATGCCGGCCAGGACCCGCAGGTCCGGCAGCGAGCCCGGGTTGCTGAAGACGGCCTCGAAGGGGCGCGGGCGCCCCTCCCACGTGACGAAGGTGCCGGCCTTGTCGGTGACCGGGGCGACGGGAAGGACCACGTCGGCCCGTCGGGTCACGTCGGTCTCCCGCAGCTCGAGGCTGACGACGAACGACGCGGCCTCCAGGGCGGCGCGGGTCGCCGCGGGGTCGGCCGTGTCGGCCGGGTCCACGCCGCCGACGACGACGCCGCCGAGGGTGCCGTCGAGGAGCGCGGCGACGATGCCGTCGCCGTCGCGGCCTGCGGCCTCGGGGAGCGTGTCCACGCCCCAGGCCGTCGCGGCGTCGACGCGCGCGGAGGCGTCGCCGACGGGACGACCACCGGGCAGCAGCGTGGGCAGGCAGCCGGCCTCGACCGCGCCGCGGTCACCGGCCCGGCGCGGGACCCAGGCCAGCCGGGCCCCGGTGGTGCGTGCGAGCTCGAGGGCGGCGGTCAGGGCACCGTGCTGCTGGGCCAGCCGCTCGCCGACGAGGATCACGCCCCCGGCGTCGAGGGCGGTGGTGGCGTCCTCGGCCAGCGCGCGCAGCGCCTCGGCCTCCTCGCCGGGAGCGGTCGGGACGAGACGAGCCTTGAGCTTGCCCAGGCCACGGCTGGTGAAGGGAGCCAGCGCCACGACCTTGGTCGACCGCCGGGTGGCCTTGCGCAGGCGCAGGAAGACGGTGGCCGCCTCGTCCTCGGGCTCGAGGCCGGCCAGCACCACGACCGACGCGCGCTCGAGGTCGTCGTACGTCACGTCCATGGACAGCGCGACGTGGGCGGCCAGGAAGTCGGCCTCCTCCGCGCTGTGGGGACGGGCGCGGAAGTCGACGTCGTTGGTGCCCAGCGAGACGCGGGCGAACTTGGCGTAGGCGTAGGCGTCCTCGGCCGTGAGGCGTCCCCCGGTGAGCACCGCCGTGCTGCCGGCGGCCTGCAGGCCTCGGGCCGCGACGGCGAAGGCCTCGGGCCAGGAGGCGGGTCGGAGCTCGCCGTCCTCGCGCACCATCGGGTGGGTCAGGCGGTCGTCCTGCTGGGCGTAGTGGAAGGCGAAGCGGTCCTTGTCGCTGATCCACTCCTCGTTGACCTCGGGGTCGTTGCCGGCGAGGCGACGCATCACCTTGCCGCGCCGGTGGTCCACGCGGATGGCGGCGCCGCAGGCGTCGTGCTCGGCGACGCTGGGCGTGGAGACGAGGTCGAAGGGGCGCGAGCGGAAGCGGTACTCCGCACTCGTGAGGGCCCCGACCGGGCAGATCTGGATGGTGTTGCCGGAGAAGTAGGACAGGAACGGCGCGTCCTCGGCGATGCCGATCTGCTGCTGCGCGCCCCGCTCGACCAGCGCGATGAACGGGTCACCGGCGATCTCGTCGGCGAAGCGGGTGCAGCGCTGGCACACGATGCAGCGCTCCCGGTCCAGCAGCACCTGCGCCGAGAGGTTGATCGGCTTGGGGAAGGTGCGCTTGACGCCCTCGAATCGGGTCTCGCCGCGACCGTTGGACATCGCCTGGTTCTGCAGGGGGCACTCGCCGCCCTTGTCGCAGACGGGGCAGTCCAGTGGGTGGTTGATGAGCAGGAACTCCATGACGCCCTGCTGGGCCTTGTCGGCCACCGGGCTCGTCGCCTGGGTGCTGACCACCATGCCGTCGGCCACCGTGAGCGTGCAGGAGGCCTGAGGCTTGGGGATCGGCTTGCCGTTGCCGGCGTCGGGGATGTCCACCAGGCACTGGCGGCAGGCGCCGACGGGGGCGAGCAGCGGGTGGTCGCAGAAGCGCGGGACCTGGACGCCGATCTGCTCGGCGGCGCGGATGACCAGCGTGTCCTTGGGGACGCTGACCTCGACGCCGTCGATCGTCAGGGTGACCAGGTCGGCGCTGTCCTGAGCAGGCGCGCCAGCGCCGTGTCGATGGGTCTTCGCCGGGGTGGTCGTCATGCAGTGGCTCCGGTGGTCGCGAAGGCGGTCGAGGCGGCCGGGTCGAACGGGCACCCACCGTGGGTGAGGTGCGCGAGGTACTCGTCGCGGAAGTACTTGATCGAGCTCGAGATGGGGCTGGTCGCACCGTCGCCGAGGGCGCAGAAGGACCGGCCCAGGATGTTCTCGCACTGGTCGAGCAGCAGGTCGAGGTCGGACTCCTTGCCCTCCCCCTTCTCGAGGCGGGCGAGCGTCTGGACCAGCCACCAGGTGCCCTCGCGGCAGGGGGTGCACTTGCCGCAGGACTCGTGCTTGTAGAACTCCGTCCACCGCAGCACGGCGCGCACGACGCAGGTCGTCTCGTCGAAGAGCTGCAGCGCCCGGGTGCCGAGCATCGAGCCGGCGGCGCCGACGGCCTCGAAGTCGAGGGGCACGTCGAGGTGCTCGGTGGTCAGCAACGGTGTGCTGGACCCGCCGGGGGTCCAGAACTTGAGCTCGTGGCCGTCCCGGATGCCGCCCGCCAGGTCGATCAGCTGGCGCAGCGTGATGCCGAGCGGCGCCTCGTACTGGCCCGGGCGGGTGACGTGGCCCGAGAGGCTGAAGATGCCGAAGCCCTTGGACTTCTCGGTGCCCATCAAGGCGAACCACTCCGCGCCGTTGCCGATGATGCTGGGCACCGACGCGATGGACTCGACGTTGTTGATGACCGTCGGGCTGGCGTAGAGGCCGGCGACCGCCGGGAACGGCGGGCGCAGGCGCGGCTGGCCGCGGCGTCCCTCGAGGCCCTCGAGGAGGGCGGTCTCCTCGCCGCAGATGTAGGCGCCGGCGCCGGCGTGGACGACCACGTCGAGGTCGTAGCCCGAGCCGTGGATGTCCTTGCCGAGGTGGCCGGCCAGGTAGGCCTCCTGCACCGCACGCTGCAGGCGGCGGATCACGTGCAGCACCTCGCCGCGGACGTAGATGAACGCGTGGTTGGCGCGGATGGCGAACGAGCTGATGATGACGCCCTCGAGCAGCGTGTGCGGGCTGGCCATCATGAGCGGGATGTCCTTGCAGGTGCCCGGCTCGGACTCGTCGGCGTTGACCACGAGGTACTTGGGCTTGGGGTTGTCCTGCGGGATGAAGCCCCACTTCATGCCGGTGGGGAAGCCCGCACCTCCGCGGCCGCGGAGGCCGGAGTCCTTGACGGCGGTGATGATCGCGTCGGGGTCCATGCCCAGCGCCGTGCGCAGGGCAGCGTACCCGCCGCGCTCCTCGTACGACGCGAGAGTCCAGGAGCGCTCGGCGTCCCAGTTGTCGGTGAGCACCGGGGTCAGGGTGTCCACTACTTGGCCTCCTCGGTGCCCTGGGTGTCGTCCTCGTGCTTGAGGTCGGCGTCGGAGCGCTGGACCTCGCCCTCGGCCTCCGTGCGCTCGGCCTCGTGGCTGCCCTCGGCGCCCGTCGCGGACGCAACGGGCTCGTCGGCGGTGCGTCCGGCTGCCTGGCCACCGGGGGCCGTCCAGCCGTTGTCGCGGGCGATGCCCAGGCCGACCAGCGACGCCGGGCCCGCGGACGGACCCTCGTCGGCGAGGTCGTCGGGGAAGCCGGCGAGCACGCGCTCGGCCTCGCGCCAGGTGCACAGCCGGGGCCCCCGGGTGGAGCGGACCTCCTTGCCGGCGCGCAGGTCCTCGACGACCCGGACGGCGGAGTCGGGCGTCTGGTTGTCCATGAACTCCCAGTTGACCATCATCACCGGGGCGTAGTCGCAGGCCGCGTTGCACTCGACGTGCTCCAGGGTGATCTTGCCGTCCGCGGTCGTCTCGTCGTTGCCGACGTCGAGGTGCTCCTTGAGCCGCTCGAAGATCAGGTCGCCGCCCATGACCGCGCACAGCGTGTTGGTGCAGACGCCGACGTGGTAGTCGCCGACCGGCTTGCGCTTGTACATCGTGTAGAAGGTCGCGACGCCGCTGACCTCGGCCGCGGAGATGCCCAGGACCTCGGCGCAGGCCTCGATGCCCTCGGGCGTCACCCGGCCCTCGACCGACTGCACGAGGTGCAGCATCGGCAGCAGCCCCGAGCGGGCCTCGGGGTAGCGGCCGGCGATCTGGCGCAGCTCGCCCCAGGTCTGCTCGGACAGCGCGGTGTCGTCGTCGGAGAACCGGTCCGGGCTCGGGGCGGCGTACGACGCGGTGCTGACGGCCATGCCGGGGTCGACGGCGGGCACGTCGGTGGACTCGTCGTGGCTCATCGGGGTCCCCTCACTGTTGTCGATCGGAGGAGCGAAGCGGAGGAGAGAGAGAACAGGGTGGGGTGATTCATCGGTCGACACCTCCCATCACGGGGTCGATCGAGGCGATCGCGACGATGACGTCGGCGACCATGCCGCCCTCGCTCATCACGCTCGTCGCCTGGAGGTTGGTGAAGGACGGGTCGCGGAAGTGCGCGCGGAAGGGTCGCGTGCCGCCGTCGGAGACGACGTGCGCGCCCAGCTCGCCGCGCGGCGACTCGACCGGGACGTAGGCCTGGCCGGCCGGGACCCGGAAGCCCTCGGTCACCAGCTTGAAGTGGTGGATCAGCGCCTCCATCGACTCGCCCATGATGTGGCGGATGTGGTCCAGGGAGTTGCCCATGCCGTCGGATCCGATGGCCAGCTGGCTGGGCCAGGCGATCTTCTTGTCTCCGACCATGACCGGCGCGCCCTCGAGGTCGGCGAGGCGGTTGGCCGCCTGCTCGACGATCTTGAGCGACTCGTCCATCTCCGCCAGGCGCACCCGGAACCGGCCGTAGGCGTCGGCGGTGTCCCACGTCTGGACGTCGAAGTCGTAGTCCTCGTAGCCGGAGTAGGGCTGGGTCTTGCGCAGGTCCCAGGCGTAGCCGGTGGAGCGCAGCGGCGGACCCGTCAGCCCCAGCGCCAGGCAGCCGGCGAGGTCGAGGTGGCCGACGCCCTCCAACCGGGCCTTGAAGATGGGGTTGGCGTTGCACAGCGCGGCGTACTCGGGCAGGCGCTTGCGCATCAGGGCGATGAAGTCGCGGATCTCGTCCAGCGCACCCGGCGGCAGGTCCTGGGCGACACCGCCGGGACGGATGAACGCGTGGTTCATCCGCAGGCCGGTGATGAGCTCGAAGAGGTCCAGCACGAGCTCGCGCTCGCGGAACCCGATCGTCATCACGGTCAGGGCGCCGATCTCCATGCCGCCCGTGGCGATGGCGACCAGGTGCGAGGAGATGCGGTTGAGCTCCATGAGGAGCACCCGCATGACCTGGGCCTTCTCCGGGATGTCGTCCTCGATGTCGAGCAGTCGCTCGACGCCCAGGACGTAGGTCGCCTCGTTGTAGAACGGGGACAGGTAGTCCATCCGCGTGCAGAACGTCGTGCCCTGCACCCAGGAGCGGTACTCCATGTTCTTCTCGATGCCGGTGTGCAGGTAGCCGATGCCGCAGCGGGCCTCGGTGACCGTCTCCCCCTCCAGCTCGAGGATCAGGCGCAGCACGCCGTGGGTCGAGGGGTGCTGGGGACCCATGTTGACGACGACCCGCTCGTCGGCGGAGTCGCCCAGTCCCTGGGTGATCGAGTCCCAGTCCTGGCCGGTGACCGTGAAGACCTTGCCCTGGCTGGTCTCGCTCGGGTCGGCGTACAGGTCCTGCTGGCCTGCGCTGTTGCCTGCGCTGTGGTCGGTGCTGGTCATCAGGTGTAGGACCTCCGCTGGTCCGGCGGCGGCACGGAGCCGCCCTTGTACTCCACAGGGATGCCGCCCAAGGGGTAGTCCTTGCGCTGCGGGTGGCCCGGCCAGTCGTCGGGCATCAGGATGCGGGTCATGGCGGGGTGGCCGTCGAAGACGATCCCGAACATGTCCCAGGTCTCGCGCTCGTGCCAGTCGGCGGTGGGGTAGATGCTCACCAGGCTGGGCACGTGCGGGTCCGCGTCGGGGCAGGTCACCTCGAGGCGGATCCGGCGGTTGTGGGTCATCGAGAGCAGGTGGTACACCGCGTGCAGCTCGCGCCCGGCGTCGTCGGGGTAGTGCACGCCGCTCACGCTCGCGCAGAACTCGAAGCGCAGGTCCTCGTCGTCGCGCAGCATCTGGGCCACGAAGGGCAGGTCCTCGCGCCGGACGTGGAAGGTGATCTCCCCGCGGTGCACCACGACCGACTCGACGGCGGCCGTCAGGTCGGTCTGGCCGAGCCGCGCCTCGAGGGCGTCGGCGACCTCGTCGAACCACCCGCCGTAGGGACGCTGGGAGGGGCTGGGGAACACGATGGGGGCGACCAGGCCGCCGTACCCCGACGTGTCGCCGGTGCCGGAGACGCCGAACATGCCACGGCGCTGGCCCACGGAGCGCACCTCGGTGCCGCCCGGGGGCGCCGGGAGGTTCTCCGGCGACTGCTCGACGGCCGGCTGGTCGACGTGGGCGGTCTCCGGCTTGTCGGAGGGGTTGTCCTGCGGGTTGCTCATGCCCACCGGCCCCCTCGGTCGCTCGCTCGTGCCTCGCTCGTCTCGGTCGGCGTCATCGCAGCAGGCCTCGCATCTGGCTGGTCGGCAGCGCCCGCAGGGCCTCGCCCTCGAGCTCCTCGATCTGCGCGAGGCGGTTGGCGCCGAACTTGGTGGACTGCACCTGGTCGTGCAGCTTGAGGATCGCGTCGATCAGCATCTCCGGGCGGGGCGGGCAGCCGGGGAGGTACATGTCGACGGGCACGACGTGGTCGACGCCCTGGACGATCGCGTAGTTGTTGAACATGCCGCCGCTGCTGGCGCACACGCCCATCGCGAGCACCCACTTGGGCTCGGCCATCTGGTCGTAGATCTGGCGCAGGACCGGGGCCATCTTCTGGCTGACCCGGCCGGCCACGATCATCAGGTCGGCCTGGCGCGGGCTGGCGCGGAAGACCTCCATGCCGAAGCGGGCCAGGTCGTACTTGGGGCCGCCCGAGGTCATCATCTCGATGGCGCAGCAGGCCAGGCCGAAGGTCGCCGGCCAGAAGGACGCCTTGCGCATGTAGCCGGCGACACCCTCGACCGTCGTCAGCAGGACGCCGCTCGGCAGCTTCTCCTCAACACCCATGAGTCAAGTCCCTCAGTCCCAGTCGAGGCCGCCGCGGCGCCACACGTATGCGTAGGCGACGAACACGGTGCCGATGAAGATGACCATCTCGACGAGCCCGAAGAGCCCCATGGCGTCGAAGTGGACCGCCCACGGGTAGAGGAAGATGATCTCGATGTCGAAGATGATGAAGAGCATCGCGGTGATGTAGTACTTCACCGGGAACCGCCCGCCGCCGACCGGCTGCGGGGTGGGCTCGATGCCACATTCGTAGGAGTCGAGTCGCGCGCGGTTGTAGCGCTTGGGACCGACCACCGCGCTCATCGCGACCGAGCCGACCGCGAAGAGTGCGGCCAGGGCGGCCAGCACGAGCACTGGCGTGTAGAGCTCCATCGAGCCTGTCCCTCCCTCGTCCGGCACCACCGGAGGCCACCCGCGACCCGTCGCATGTGGCTTTGTGAACTTCTTCACTAGTGGCGCAGCCCACAGTGTAGGACCCGTCACGCCGGGCGTCACGCGGGGGTCCTCGACCCCCGAACGCCGCGCTCACCTGCGGATTTACCGCATGGAGGCGTTGCCTAATTGGGGTACGCCGGTGCGCGCCGGCGTCCCCTCAGGCGGTCGCCTCAGGCAACCGCGCGGTGGAGGGCGACGATCCCGCCCGACAGGTTGCGCCACTGGGGCTCGCGCCACCCGGCGGCGGCGATCAGCTCGGCCAGCCCGGCCTGGTCGGGCCAGGCGCGGATCGACTCGGCGAGGTAGACGTAGGCGTCCGGCGAGGAGGAGACGGCCCTGGAGATCGCCGGGAGCGCCTTCATCAGGTACTCCATGTAGACCGTGCGGAAGGGCCGGAACGTGGGGCTGCTGAACTCGCACACCACCAGGCGCCCCCCGGGCCGGGTGACCCGGCGCATCTCCCGCAGGCCCGCTTCCGGGTCGACGATGTTGCGCAGCCCGAAGGAGATGGTCACCGCGTCGAAGGTGTCGTCGGCGAACGGGAGGCGGGTGCCGTCGCCGGCGGTGAAGGGCAGGTGCCGGCGCGCCTGCTTGCCGACCTGCAGCATCCCGAGGGAGAAGTCGCACGGCACGACGTAGGCGCCGGCGTCGGCGAACGGCTGGCTCGAGGTCCCGGTGCCGGCCGCGAGGTCGAGCACCCGGTCGCCGTACGACGCGTCCACGGCGTCGAGGACGTCGCGCCGCCACCGCCGGTCCTGCCCCAGGGAGAGGACGTCGTTGGTGACGTCGTAGCGCCTGGCGACCGCGTCGAACATGCGTCGGACGTCGGTCGGCTGCTTGTCGAGCTCTGCACGGGCCACGCGGCGAGCGTAGTCGGACGCAACCGTGCGGCGTCGGTGGGCGTCCTTACGATGTCGACGTCCCCTACCCCGGAGTTCCCATGTCTGTGAGCCGGCCCCACCAGCCGCCCTCCCTCGCCCGTTCCGTGCACGCCCTGCTGGCGGTCGCGCTCGCCGTCGGGCTCAGCACCCTCGGCGCCACCAGCCTCACCGCCCCGGCGCGGGCCGCGGACCGCGCCGGCGACGCCGTCTCGGCCCGCGCGTCCCTCCCGATGAGGTTCGGCGACACCGGCTGGCGGGTGCGCGTGCTCCAGAGCCGCCTCCACCAGCTCGGCCTGCACTCCGAGGTCGTGACCAGCCGCTTCGACGCGCAGACCCGTGCAGGCGTGCGGACGTTCCAGGCGCGTCGCCAGCGGGAGGTCACCGGTCGCGTCGACGCCCGCACGTGGAGGCGGCTGCTGGCCGTCACGACCGAGCCGACGCGCGAGGCGCTGCACAACATCTACACGCCCGGCCCGAGGATCCTGGGCCCGGGCGACCGGGGCATCGCCGTCCGGCGGCTCCAGGCCCGTCTCGCCCAGCTGCGGTGGTGGAGCGGCGACGTCACCGGCGCCTACGACGCGCGCACCACCACGGCGGTGAAGGGGTTCCAGGCCAAGCGCCGGATCCCGGTCACCGGCGAGGTGGACCGCCGCACCCTCGACCGGCTGGGCGCGATGACCCGCAAGCCGACCCGCGCCGAGCTCTTCAACATCGAGCCCCAGGGCCCGGCGCTCGACCCGCGCTGCCTCACCGGACGCGCCATGTGCGTCGACAAGAGCTCCAACTCGCTGCGCTGGGTCGTCGAGGGCGTGGTGAAGACGAGCTTCGACGTGCGGTTCGGCTCCGACGAGCTGCCGACCCGCGAGGGCGCCTTCTCGGTGTTCCGCAAGAGCCGCGACCACGTCTCGAGCCTCTACGACACCCCGATGCCGTTCGCGATGTTCTTCTCCGGCGGCCAGGCGGTGCACTACTCCCCCGACTTCGCCGCCACGGGCTACAACGGCGCGTCGCACGGGTGCGTCAACGTGCGCGACTACGACGGCATCCGCCGCCTCTTCGACCGCGTGCGTCTCGGCGACAAGGTGATCGTCTACCGGTCCTGACCCCTCCGGTCGGGTCCTCGCGGCCGGTCCGGACTCGGGTGCCCGTCGCTGTCCCCAGTAGGCTCCGGGGCGTGACGAGTGCGGCGACGACCCACGCGACGACCGCGTCCGGCCCCCTCGTGGTGCGGACGACCGCGGTCGACCTCGGGGACCCGGGGACCACCCGTCTGCTCGACCTTCTCCCCGCCGACGCCCCGGTCACCTGGCTGCGCAACGGCGAGGGCCTGGTCGGCTGGGGCGTCGCCGCCCTGGTGCGCACCACCGGTCCGACCCGCTTCCGCGACGCCGACAAATGGTGGGCCGAGACCACCGCCCGGGCCGAGGTCACCGACGAGGTCGGCGAGCCCGGCACGGGCCTGGTCGCCTTCGGCTCCTTCGGGTTCGCCGACGACCCCGGCCACTCGGTGCTCGTCGTCCCCCGCGTGGTCGTCGGCCGTCGCGGCGACCGCGCCTGGGTGACCACGGTCGGCGACGCGACGCCGGCCGGGGCACCCGCCCTGGTGCCCGCCGCCGTGCCGCGGGCACCGGTCGGGCTGAGCTTCGCCGACGGGGCCCTCAACGGCGAGGCCTGGATGTCGGTGGTGGCCGACGCCGTCTCGCGCATCGACGCCGGCGACCTGGAGAAGGTCGTGCTGGCCCGCGACCTCGTCGCCACCTGCGACGAGCCCGTCGACGTCCGCTGGTCGCTGCACCGGCTGGCCACCGACTACGCCATGTGCTGGACGTTCCACGTCGACGGCCTCTTCGGGGCGACGCCCGAGATGCTGGTGCGCCGCGAGCGGGGGCTCGTGACCTCCCGCGTGCTCGCCGGGACCATTCGTCGTACGGGCGACGACGAGCGCGACCTCGCCCTGGCCGCGACGCTGGCCCGCTCGTCCAAGGACCTCGAGGAGCACGAGTACGCCGTCCGGTCGGTGGCCGACGCGCTCGAGCCGCACTGCTCGTCGATGAACGTGCCCGAGGCGCCCTTCGTGCTGCACCTGCCCAACGTCATGCACCTGGCCACCGACGTGGCCGGCGTGGTCCACGACGCCGCCACGGTGTCCTCCCTCCAGCTCGCCGAGGCGCTGCACCCCTCGGCGGCGGTCGGCGGGACACCCACGCCCGAGGCGGTCGCGCTGATCGCCGCGATCGAGGGGATGGACCGCGACCGCTACGCCGGACCGGTGGGCTGGATCGACGCCGAGGGCGACGGCGAGTGGGGCATCGCGCTGCGGTCGGCGCTCGTCGAGGGCAGGACCGTGCGGCTCTTCGCCGGGTGCGGCGTGGTCGGCAGCTCCGACCCGGAGGCCGAGCTCGCCGAGTCGCAGGCCAAGTTCGTCCCGGTGCGCGACGCCCTCTCGGGCCAGATCTGAGTCAGAGGTCCTCGCCGGGCTCCCGGCGGAGGAACTCCTGGCCCTCCGGCAGCAGGTTGCCCATGTGGGTCGCGACCATGCCGAGCCCGATCTCGCTGTAGACCTTGTCGTGGATCCCCAATGAGCGCGGCGCGCCCACCTCGCGGACGAAGTCGATCGCCTCGCTGACCTTGAGCCACGGCGCGCTCATCGGCGCCAGCAGCACGTCGACCGGCCTCCCCGGGGCGGTGAGGGAGTCACCGGGGTGGTAGACGGCCGCGTCGCCGACGGTCACGACGTACCCGGAGTTGTCGATGCGGTCGTAGTCGGGGTGGATGACGGCGTGCTTGTCCCCGACCACCTCGACCGGCAGGCCGGAGAGGTCGAGCCGGTCACCGGGGTGGACGACGCTCACCCGCTCGCCGACGTCGCCCGCCTGCTCCCGCAGCAGGCGGGCCACGGACTCGATCGTCCAGATCGGTGCGTCCGAGCCACGGAGGAGGTCGGCGTGCACGTGGTCGGGGTGCTCGTGCGTGATCAGGACGCCGGTCGCGCCGTCGAGCGCCTCCGGCTCGCTGAAGACCCCCGGGTCCAGGACGACGACGGCGCCGTCGTGTTCGATGCGTACGCAGGCGTGCCCGAACTTCGTGATCCGCATGCCGTCCACCCTAGGTGCCGGCGGAGGCTCCCGACAGGGAGCGATCGAGCGGTTCGATGCTGGGGATCAGGCAATCAAAGTTAAGGTGTGCACGCCCTCGAGTGCAGTGGGGGAACGTCAACCGCACCCGATCGAATGAGAGATCCCATGTCTGGACGCCGCGCCCTGGCAGGAAGCCTGCTCGCGCTGCTGATGCCCGCCTCGTTGCTGATGGTCACGCAGACCAGCTCGACGAGCGCCGACACCTCCGACTCCGTCTCGACCTCCGTGAGCGAGCGTCGGGCCAAGAAGACCCGCATCAAGCTGCAGGCCATGCCGCAGATCGTCGCGCAGGGCAAGCGCCCCGGATCGGCCAACTCGGCCAAGGCCGGCCTCACCGCCACCGTCAAGCCGGCCAAGGTCGGTCGCCCCGTCGCCCTCCAGGTGAAGAAGGGCAGCAAGTGGAAGACGGTCAAGAAGACCAAGCTCAACAAGAAGGGCCGCGCGGAGTTCGGCGCCCCGATCTCCAAGGGCGGCGAGGCGCTGACCTACCGCGCCGTCGCGACGCCGTTCAAGGGCGCCAAGGGCGGCAAGAGCAAGCCCGAGAGCACCGAGCGCTGGCTCACCCCGACCTGGACCGACGAGTTCTCGGGCAGCAGCCTGGACGCGGTCTGGAACCACCGCGGCACGACCTACGAGCCGGAGAGCCTGCGCGCGTGCTCCAAGGGTGACCCCCGCGCCGTCAAGGTCGGCGGCGGCACCGCGCGCCTGAGCGTCATCAAGGACACCAGCCGGTCCGGGAAGTGCAACGCCAAGAAGGACGGCAAGTCCACCGGCAAGTACGCCTACCGCCTCAACGGCCACATCGGCACGCAGGGCGCGTTCTCCTTCAAGTACGGCTTCGCCGCCGCCCGCATCAAGTTCCAGAAGAGCCGCGGCCAGCACGGCGCGTTCTGGATGCAGCCGGCCACCAGCGTCGACGGTGCCACCGACCCGCGCCTGACCGGCGCCGAGATCGACGTCATCGAGTACTTCGGCGACAAGCACCCCGAGGGTGGCCTCACGTCCTTCGTCTACTCGAAGAACAAGAAGGGCCAGGGCGTCAAGACCGGCTCCTGGATCAAGGACTCCCGCTCGTTCCTCGCCAACAAGCGCGACGGCTGGTCGAAGAACTACCACGTGTTCTCGGTCGAGTGGACCCCCAAGGTCTACATCTTCCGCATCGACGGCCAGGAGACCTTCCGCACCAAGGTCGGCGTCTCCGGCCAGCCGCAGTACCCGATCCTGAGCATGCTCGCCTCGGACTACGAGATCTCCAAGATCGGCCGTGACAGCAAGCTGCCCCAGACGATGAACGTCGACTGGATCCGGGTCTGGCAGGCCTGACCGTCCGGCCACCAGGCCGTCGGTCCCAGCACCACTGACGACGCGTCGTCCCGCTCCGGCGGGACGGCGCGTCGTCGCATCTCGGCGTGCGACGCGGGCCCAGCCGGCCGGACCACGACCACCGGGACCACGACCACCGGGACGACGACCAGCATGGCGATCTCCACCCGCAGGCACCGGCACCCCGAGCGGCTGGGATGATCGCCGCGTGCGTCGACTCGGGAGGATCGTGCTGGGCCTCCTCGGTCTGGTGTTCCTCCTCGGTGGCGTGGGCGCGGCGGCGTACGTCGGCTCCGACGACACGGTCTTCAACCGGCCCGCCGAGCTCGGCGCGGACGGCCGTCCCGTCCTCACCGCCCCCGACCTGCTGGCCTGGGACGGGATGACGGTGACGCTGCGGGCGCAGGCCCCGCAGGGCGTCTTCATCGGCACGGCGCACCCGGTCGACGTGGCGGACTGGGTCGGCGACTCGACGCGCGTGCGCCTCGAGGGGGTGACCCCGGAGGGGGTGGTCGCCCGCGAGACCGGTCGCGGCGCCCCCGCCCACCCCGAGGACGTCGACTTCTGGACGCGCGCGATGAGCGGCGCCGGGCCGCAGGAGCTCGGGCTGGACCGCAGCACCTCGGCCGCCCAGTGGGTGATCGCCCCGCTCGGCGGCACCGGGCCGACCACCGTCTCGTTCGGCGTGACCGTCGAGGGGACGTACGCGGCCGCGCTGGCGGTCGCGGGCGTCGGCCTGCTGCTGCTGGTGCTGGCGGTCGAGCTGCTGCGCCCCCGGCGGCCCCGGCGACCCCGCCGACCCCGCCGACCCCGGAGGTCGCGACGGTCGCCCGGCTCGGGCGGCGAGGCCGTTCCCGGCCGCGGCGGGGCCCGCCGGGCCGAACGCCCCAGGCGTCGCAGCCGCTCCGCCGCCGCGCCCCTGGCCGCCGTCCTGCTGGCGACCGGGTGCACGGTCCCGGAGGTCCCGCGGCCGTCCACCGCGGAGGCCGCCACCCTCGCGCGCACCAAGGTGGCGCTCACCGCGGGCGACCTGCCGCAGCTCTACGCGTCGTACGACCGGCGGAGGGCCCGGGCGGTCCGGGCGGCGGGCCCCCCGGAGTGGCGTGACGGCCCGTGGCGGGCCGCCGACCGCGGGCTGGCGCTCGCGGTGGACCGGTGGGAGGCGGCCGCGCGCCGCACCATGGGGCTCGGCCGCGGGCCGGCACCCCGGCACACCGGGCTGCGGGTCTTCGCGGCCCGCTTCGACTCCTACCCGATGTGGGCCCTGGTCGCGGCGCGCCCGCTGGGCGGTGACCCCGAGGTGCACGTGGTGGTGCGCGACTCGGTGACCTCGCCCTGGCTGGTGGAGGCCCGCACGCACGTCATCGGCGACCTCCCGGAGGCCGCCCGTCCCGGGCCGCTGCCCGGCCGCCGGGTGCTCGACGCGGCCGCCGCGGCCCGCGAGGCCTGGGGCGGGTTCCTGGCCGACGGCAGCGGGGACGGCGTGCGGGTCGACGACGCCACCCGCGAGTGGCGCCGGGCGATGGCCGACCTCGGCGCGCGGGCGATCTTCCGCGGCTGGGAGGTCGAGGCACGGGCCGAGGACGCGCCGGTGCGGGTCGTCGCGGTGGCCGGCGGGCACCTCGCGGTGGTGGCGCTCCGGGTCGTCACCCGCCTCCGCGGCCGGCCCGACCTCGCGGTGCGGTGGAACCCGCCGTACGCCGCCCTCCGGTCCGCCGACGGCGGGACGCTGGGGGTCGAGGAGCTGGCCGTGGGGCTCGTGCACCTGCCCGACGAGGGCTCTCCCGCGCTGCTCGGGACGACCTTCAGCGAGAGACCGGTCGGAGCGCGCGGATCCGCAGGTCGAGGTCCCGACGGTTGTCGCGACGCACGACGGCCTCGACCACCTCGGTGCCGCCGTTAGGCGAGGCCAGCGCATGCTCGAGCTCGGGCAGGCTGGACACCCGCAGATGGGGCGTGCGGGTGGCGGCGCACAGGCTGGCCAGGTCGACGTCGTGGGGTGTCCCGAAGAGGGTGTCGAAGGACTCGCGGTAGTTCTCGGCCCCCTGCTCGAGCATGGCGAAGATCGAGCCGCCGTTGTCGTTGACGACCACGATCGTCAGGTCGGGCCGCTCCTCGCGGGGACCGAGCACCAGCCCCGTCATGTCGTGCACGAACGTCACGTCGCCCATCAGCGCCAGCGCACGCGTGCTGCGCGGTCTGCCGAGGGCGGCGCCGACGGCGGTCGAGACGGTCCCGTCGATGCCGGCCAGCCCGCGGTTGGCGATCACCTTGCGGCGGTCGCCGACGGCGTACGGCGCGACCATCAGGTCCAGGTCGCGGATCGGGCTCGAGGCGCCGACGTGCAGCAGTCCGCCGGGCGGCAGGGCACGGCTGACCGCACCGGCGACCTCGTACGGCGTGAGGTCCGGCTCGGCCGCGAGCAGCCGGTCGAGCTGGCGGCCCACCGAGCGGTCGGCCTCGCGCCACTCCGCCAGCCAGCCGGGGTCGCCGGGGGCCGCGGTGAGCCGGTCGGCCTCGACGGCGACCGGGAACGGCCGGGCGGACCAGAAGCCGCGCGAGCGCAGCGAGACGACCTCGACGTCCTCGCGAGCGAGCAGCCGGGCGACCGGTCGGGACAGGGTCGGGTGCCCGGCGACGACGACCCGCTCGATGCGCTCGCCCAGGTCGCTGCAGAGCAGCAGCCGGTAGGTGCGGATCGCGTGGTCACCGGTGCGCGAGCCGCTGGTCGGCTCGGCCAGCAGCGGCCAGCCGGCCTCCTGGGCCAGCACCCGGGCGGGCGGCCCGGCGTCGTCCCCGGCCACCACGACCGTGCGGGGGCCGGTCCCGAGCTCGACGGACTCCACGTGCTCGTCGCGCCAGGTCACCTCTGCCGAGTCCACGGCCACGTCGGCCCACGGACCGTCGGGCACCAAGGGCTCCTCGAGGTGGACGTTGAGGTGGACCGGTCCTCCCGGACGCGGGACCGCGACGTCGTCGCCCGCCTCGAGCGCCCTGGTCGCCGCGAAAACGCCGAAGACGCCGACCTGGTCGGTCGACTGGTTGGCGCCGGTGCCGCGCACGCGCGCGGGCCGGTCCGCGGTGACCACCACCAGGTCCAGCCCGGCGTGCGCCGCCTCCATCACGGCGGGCAGCAGGTTGGCGACCGCGGTCCCCGAGGTGCACACCACCGCCGCCCGGGCGCCCACCTTGGTCAGGCCGAGGGCCAGGAAGCCCGCGGTCCGCTCGTCGACCCGGGTGTGAAGGCGCAGCAGGCCGGCGCGGGCGGCGTCGTGCACGGCGAAGGACAGCGGGGCGTTGCGCGAGCCGGGGCAGAGCACGACCTCGCGGACACCGGTGGCGAGCAGGGCCGAGACGACGTCGCGGGCCAGGGCGGTCGACGGGTTCACGACGGACGATCCTGCCGCACCGCGGCGAGGCGCTGCTCCCACCACGCCACCCGGTCCGGGTCGGCGGCCAGGCGGTCGAGGGCCGCGGGGTCGACCGCCGGCGTGCGCACCGGCAGCATCCCGCCCACCGGCAGCAGCGGCTCGACCGCGACGTCGTCGGCGAGGAGCTGGACGGTGGCCAGGCCGCAGGCGTGGGGCAGCTCGGGCAGGGCCGCGGCCAGCGCCACGCCGGCGGCGATGCCGATGCTCGACTCCACGGCGCTCGAGACCACGACCGGCAGGCCGATGTCCTCGGCGATCCGCAGGCACGCCCGGACCCCGCCCAGCGGCTGCACCTTGAGCACGGCGACGTCGGCCGCCTCGAGGTCGCGCACGCGGTAGGGGTCCTCGGCGCGCCGGATCGACTCGTCGGCGGCGACGGGCACGGCGACGGCGCGGCGTACCGCGGCGAGCTCCTCGACGGTGGCGCAGGGCTGCTCGACGTACTCGAGCCCGCCGGCCGCCCGCTCGAGCCGGCGGATCGCGGCGACCGCCCCGTCGACGTCCCAGCCGCCGTTGGCGTCGACGCGGACCCGTCCACCCGGACCGAGGGCGTCGCGGACGGCCTCGAGCCGCGCCTCGTCCTCGGCGAGGACCTGGCCGGCCTCGGCGACCTTGACCTTGGCCGTCGTGCAACCGCCGGCGGTGACGATCGCGTGCGCGCGCTCGGGGTCGCAGGCGGGCACGGTGACGTTGACCGGCACGGCGTCGCGCAGCGGGGCCGGCCAGTCGCCGGCGGCGGCCTCCTCGGCGGCCCGCAGCCAGGGGCGGGCCGTCGGGGCGTCGTACTCGGTGAACGGGCTCCACTCCCCCCAGCCGGCCGGTCCCTCGAGGAGCACGCCCTCGCGGACGGTGATGCCCCGAAAGCGCGTGCGCATCGGGATGCTGAAGACCCGGATCACGCCTCGTCCTCCGCCAGCGCGACCAGGGCCTGCCGGTCGACCTTGCCGTTGCCGAGCAGCGGGAGCGCGTCCAGGGTGACGACCTGCCGGGGGGCCCACGAGCGCGGGTGGGCCTCACCGACCCAGTCCCGCACCACCTCGAGGGAGACCGAGCCGACCACGAACGCGACCACCCGCTGGCCCCACTCCTCGTCCGGGACGCCCAGCACCTCGACGTGCACGACCTCGACGTGCTCGCGCAGGCGTCGCGCGACCGCGGGCAGCGGCACGTTGACGCCACCGCTGACCACCACGTCGTCGAGCCGGCCGAGCACCTGGAGCCGGCCGTCCTCGTCGAGGCGGCCGGCGTCCGCGGTGAGGAACCACCCGTCGACCAGGGTGCTCGCGGTGAGCCCGGGGTCGTCGACGTAGCCCTCGAACAGCATCGGACCCGTGATCCGGATCCGGCCGTCGTCGCCGATGTCGACGCTCACCCCGTCGAGCGGGACGCCGTCGTAGACGCAGCCGCCGGCGGTCTCGCTGGCGCCGTACGTCGCGACGACGCGGACCCCGGCGCCCTCGGCCCGCCTGCGCAGCGCGGGGTCGATCGGCCCGCCGCCGAGCAGGACCGTGTGCAGCTCCCGCAGGGCCGCCGCCTCGCGCTCGTCGTCGAGCAGCCGGTGCAGCTGGGTGGGCACCAGGGAGGTGAAGAGCGGGACGTCCCGGTGGTGCGGGAGACCCGCGAGGGCGTCGGCGAAGGTGCCGGTGACCACCACCGGGTCGTGGCCGGCGACCAGCGAGCGGCAGACGACCTGCACCCCCGCGACGTACGACGGCGGCAGCGCCAGCAGCCACTGCCCGCTCGCGCCGAGCCGACGGGCGGAGGCGTGCACCGAGGCGAGCACCGCGTGCCGCGCGAGCTCCACCCGCTTGGGTCGCCCGGTCGAGCCCGAGGTCTCCACCACCAGCGGCACGGGCTCGGCCATCACGGCCAGCCAGTCGCGCAGCGCGGCGACGACCTCGGCGGCGCTCCCCCGCACCGGACGCAACGAATTCACGAGACGAACGCTAGTCCCGCAGGGAGAATGTGCGGCAATGACCACCCAGCCACCGGATCTCTCGGGCCGGTGGGCGCGATGACGCTGCCCACCCCGCCGGTCGACCCCCGGCCCGGGTGGGCACGGCGGCCCACGTCGCTCCCGCTGCGGCTCGCCGCGCGCGCCGAGTACGCCTGCGCCGCGCACATCGGTCACACTGCCGGGTCGGCGTGGGCCATCCCCACCATGCGTACGACGTCCCGCTCGGCCGAGCGGCACCCCGAGAGGACGGCAGCACCCCGATGAGCATCCTGACGACGGTCAAGCAGCAGGCGACCCCTCCGTCGCCGCTGGCCGGTCGGCTGGCGACCCAGTCCCTGCTGTTCGCGCTCGGCGAGGGCACGTTCATGGCCGGGTCGGCCATCTTCTTCACCCAGATCGTCGGACTCACCGCCGCCCAGGTGGGGCTCGGCCTCACCATCGCGGGCATCGCGGCCTTCATCGCCGCCTACCCCATGGGACGCCTGGTCGACCGGCTCGGTCCCAAGCACGCGTGGGCGATCAGCTCGTCCGGCCAGGCCGCGATGTTCGCGCTGTGGCCCTTCATCGACAGCTTCGCCGGGTACGTCGCGATGGCGGTGGCCATGGAGGTCATCGGCGCCCTCGGCGGTGCCGCCCACGGCGCCTACACCATCGACGTGCTGCCACCCGACGAGCGGGTGAGCTCGCGCGCCTACATGTACTCGGCCCTCAACGTCGGCTTCACGCTGGGTGCCCTGCTCGCCGGCTTCGCGCTCGCCTTCGAGTCCCTGACCCTGCTCCGGACGGTGCCGTGGTTCACCGCGCTCGTGTTCGTGGTCAACGCGATCGCGGTCACGCGACTGCCCAAGGCCTCCCACGACCTCAAGACCCGGGAGGAACGGGCGATGAAGTCGCCCGGACCGGGACCGCTGCGCAACGTCGGCTGGATGGCCGCGACGTTCTTCCTCGGCGTGCTGTGGACCAACCAGGTGATCCTCCACCTGGTCATCCCGCTGTGGCTGGTGGAGAAGACCGACGCCCCCTGGTCGGTGGTGGCGCTGCTCCTCGGCACCAACACGGTGATGTGCATCTTCCTGCCGATGGCCGCCGCGCGCGGCATCAAGGACCGCAGCACCGCCCTGCGGGCGGTCCGCCTGTCGTCGCTGTTCTTCTTCGTCTCCTGCGTGATCACGCTGACCACCCACGAGACGGTCGGCTGGCTGACCGTCGTGCTCTTCTTCCTCGGCCACGTGACCCTCACCGGTGCCGAGCTCTACCTCTCCGCGGCCAGCTGGACCTTCGAGGCCGACCTGATGGACCCGCGGCGCCGGGGCGAGTACCAGGGTGCTGCCGAGCTCAGCGGCACGCTCGGCCGGGTGTGGGCGCCGGCCGCCTTCACGTTCCTCGCGATGAACTGGGGCGCCGTGGGGTGGCTCGTCATCGCCGCCTGCATCGCGGTGGCGGCCGCGGCGCTGCACCCCAGCACGCGGGTCGCGCGGTCCTTCCTGGAGCGGCACGTCCCGGCCGACGTCCTCGCCGACGCCGCCGCCTCGCGCGACGAGGCCGCCGAGGTCGCACCCGTGGGACCGCCGACCGTGGAGCAGCCCGCGCAGCCCGGAGGCGCGAGCCCGATCGTGGGACACGACTGACACAATCCCCGGGTGGCATCCCCCTCCGACTGGCTCGCCGGCGCCCGTCCCCGCACCCTGCCCGCCGCCGTGGCTCCGGTCCTCGCCGGCACCGGCGTCGCGTCGTACGTCGACTCGGCCGTCTGGTGGAAGGCGCTCCTCGCCCTGGTCGTGAGCCTGGCCCTCCAGGTGGGGGTCAACTACGCCAACGACTACTCCGACGGGATCCGCGGCACCGACGCCGACCGGGTCGGGCCGATGCGGCTGGTCGGGTCCGGTGCCGCCTCCCCCGGCGCGGTCAAGGGGGCCGCGTTCGCGGCGTTCGGGGTCGCGGCCGTGGCGGGCCTGGTGCTGGCGGCCACGACCGCGTGGTGGCTGGTCGCCGTCGGCCTGGTGTGCGTGCTCGCGGCGTGGTTCTACACCGGCGGCTCGCGTCCCTACGGCTACCTCGGCCTCGGTGAGGTGATGGTGTTCGTGTTCTTCGGCCTGGTGGCGGTGGTCGGGACGACGTACGTCCAGACGGAGACCTTCGAGTGGGCCGCGCTGTACGCCGCCGTCGGCGTCGGCTCGCTCGCGTGCGCGATCCTGGTCGCCAACAACCTGCGCGACATCCCCACCGACGTCGAGGCCGGCAAGCGGACCCTGGCGGTCAAGCTCGGGCCCGAGCGCACCCGCGGGCTCTACGCGATGCTCGTCCTCGCCGCCGCCGCTGCGGTCGTCGCCGTCGCCGCGGCCACCACCTGGTGGGCGCTGGTCGGGCTCGGGTTCCTCGTGCGGATGGTCCCGCCGGTGCGCACCGTCCTCGGCGGTGCCGTGGGTCCGGCGCTCGTCCCGGTCCTCCAGCAGACCGGTGTCGGGCAGCTCATCTGGTCGGTGCTGGTCGCCACACCCCTCGTCTTCACCCCCTGACCGGGCGGTTCCTGAGCGCTGGATCCTGCCGACCGGGCACTTCCTGAGCGCTGGATCCTGCCGACCGGGCACTTCCTGGCCGGTGGGCCTTGACAACGTACAACCATATGGTTGTACGTTGTCCGTATGACCAGCGACGAGGACCGGAGGGCCGACGCCTTCTTCCACGCCCTCGCCGACACCACGCGGCGCGACATCCTCCGCCGCGTGCTCGCCGGGGAGCACTCCGTCTCGGCGCTGGCCGAGCACTACCCGATGAGCTTCGCGGCCGTGCAGAAGCACGTCGCGGTGCTCGAGCGCGCCGGTCTCCTCTCCAAGAGGCGGAGCGGGCGCGAGCAGCTGGCCAGCGGCGAGGTGGAGGCCATCCGGTCGGTCACCGCGCTGCTGCGGGAGCTCGAGGACGTCTGGCGTGGCCGCATCGGTCGCATCGAGGAGCTCCTGGCCGACACCGAACCAGGCACCGACACCGAGAAGGAGACGTGACCATGCCCGTGACCGACGTGGCCAAGGACATCGACAACCGCACCATCACCGTGACCTCCGAGTTCGCCGCACCCGTGGAGCGCGTGTGGCAGATCTGGGAGGACCCGCGCCAGCTCGAGCGCTGGTGGGGTCCGCCGACCCACCCCGCGACCTTCACCGAGCACGAGCTGCGCCCCGGAGCCCGCGTGAAGTACCACATGACCGGCCCCGACGGTGAGGTCTACCCCGGCTACTGGGACATCACCGAGGTCGAGAAGCCCCACCGCCTGGGGTACGACGACGGCTTCGCGGACGCCGACGGCAACCCGCAGGAGTCCGCCCCGGTCGGCTCCAGCGCCGTCGAGCTGGTCGCCACCGACGGCGGGACCCGGATGGTGATGACCGCGACCTACCCCACCTCGGAGGACCTCCAGAAGGTGCTCGACATGGGGATGGAGGAGGGCATCACCCAGGCCGTCAACCAGGTCGACGGCCTCCTCGCCGCCTGAGGGCCCACTGCGGGGTAGTCCGTGACGATCGGACCCCTCCCGGCCGAGTTCCGGGGTCCGTTCGTCACGGACTACCCGAGAAATCCGGTTGCCCCGCTCACTAGCCTGAGCACCGTGGAGTACGAGCACCGGACCCTGGACCCGCACGACGACAGCGACGAGGCCAAGGCCGCCGTCGAGGCCTGGATGCGCGCGGTCAACCGGGGCTTCCACGAGGGGCGGCCCACGGACAAGCACCTCGCACTCTGGCGCGAGACCGCCCGGACCGACGACATGCGGCTCGCCGGGGCCTGGCTCCCCGACGGCACGTTCGGTGCCGGCCCGCTGCCGGTCGCCACGTTCAGCTCGTGGGACATGACGCTCAACGCCGGCGCCGAGGTGGTGCCGCTCCACATGATCAGCGACGTGACCGTCAGCCCGGCCCACCGTCGGCGCGGCCTGCTGCGGCGCATGATGCTCGACGACCTCGCGCAGACCGACCTGCCGGTCGCGGCGCTGACGGTGTCGGAGGCGTCGATCTACGGACGCTTCGGGTTCGGTCCCGCCTCGTTCCGGCGCCGGATCGAGGTCGACACGTCGGCGGCCTTCGCGCTGCGCGACTTCACCGACCCCGGCCGCGTCGAGCTCGTCGAGCCCGCCGACCTCTGGGACACGGCCAGCGACCTGTTCGCCCGGTTCCACGCGACCCGGCGGGGCTCGGTCGAGCGGCCGCACTTCTACCGCGCCTGGCAGACGGGGGAGTTCGACCCGGCGACCGGCAACGCCGACGACAAGCTGCGCGCCGCCGTGCACCTCGACGCCGACGAGCGGCCCGACGGCTACGCGCTGTGGAAGCACGCGGAGGGCGAGGGCGAGGCGCCCGCGACGGTCACCGCGGAGCTGCTCACGCTCGACGCGTCGGCGCACCTGGGGCTGTGGCGGTTCCTCGCCGACATCGACCTCTCCTCGCGGGTGTCGGTGCGCAACAGTCCGTCCGACGACCCGCTCTACTGGGCGTTGGCCAACAGCGACGTGCTCAAGGTCAGGAGCGTCTACGACCACATCTGGATCCGGGTCCTCGACGTGCCCCGGGCACTCGAGGCGCGGCCGTGGTTCACCGACGACACCCTCCTGCTCGGCGTGACCGACCCGCTGGGCCACGCCGCGGGCACCTGGCGCGTCGAGGCGACGGACGGGCGGGCGACGGTCAAGCCGACCGACGACGACCCGGACCTGACCGTCACCGCGGAGACGCTGGGGTCCCTCTACCTCGGCGGCGTCCGCGTCGACGCGCTCGCGTCCGCGGGCCGTCTCACCGGGGAGCGGGACGCCGTCGAGCGCCTGGGCCGGCTCATGGACGGCGGCCCCGCGCCGTACTCGCTGACGAGCTTCTGACTACTGCTCGCGGTCCTCGCGGGCCCGGCGCTCCTCGAAGGCCGCGCTGGCCCGGGAGGCCCGCTCCTCGACCTTGCGGGCGAAGGCGTCGCGCTGCCGGTTGAGGAGGAAGTAGGAGGCCACGCCGGAGAGCGCGAACGCGATGACGACGGGCCACAGCAGGTTGATCCGGCCGTCGCTGTCGAGCAGCGACCAGACGCCGAGGACCAGGCCGACCATGCCGATGAACAGCAGGATGCGCAGGCCGGTGTAGACGAGGAACTCCTTCACGTCCTCCAGCCTAGGCGCTGCGCGGGAGCCGTCACGAGTCGGGCGGTTGTGCGGCCGCCTACATTGGGGGTGTGAAGTTCCTGGTCTTCCTCGTGCTGCTGGCGGCAGTCGTCTACGTCCTCGTGCGAGCGGCCCAGCAGCGAGGCATCCGTCCCCCCAAGCGCCGCCCCGCCGCTCCCCCGCCGCGCCCCCACGGGCCCGACGACGACCCGGACTTCCTCCGCGACCTCGATCGCAAGCGCCGTCAGGCGGACGGCGACGCGGGCGGCCCCGGAGGCACCGGCAGCGGCACCTGACCCGCGTCGTACGACGAGCGCTGCTCGACCGACGCCGGTGCGGCGTAGGAGTGCTGCGAGGTCGTCGAGAAGAAGTTGATGCCGATGAAGTTGAACCACAGCGTCGCCAGGCCCACGAGCGCCACGTAGGCGGCGTTGCGACCCTTCCACCCGACGGTGGCGCGCGCGTGCAGGTAGGCCGCGTAGACGACCCAGGTGATGAACGCCCAGACCTCCTTGGGGTCCCAGTTCCAGTAGGACGACCACGCCTGGTGCGCCCAGATCGGCCCGGTGATGAGGACCGCGAACGTCCACACCGGGAACGCGAAGGCGTGCATCCGGTACGACGTGCGGTCCAGCGACGTGAGCCCGGGCACCCGGGCGAGGTAGCCGCGGTCCTTGGTGGAGCGCTCCTTGAGCAGGTAGAGCACCGAGCAGATGCCGCCGAGCGTGAACGCGCCGGTGGCGATCACCGCGGAGACGACGTGGATGACCAGCCAGGGGCTGTAGAGCGCCTCGGTGAGGGGCGCCACCGGGTCGTAGAGCCAGATGACCGCCAGCATCATCAGCGCGAGCACGAGGGCCACCACGAGCGGGCCCATCCACTCCAGGTCGAAGCGGCGCAGCAGCAGCAGGTAGAGCAGGGCGACGACGAAGGTGCCGGACAGGGTGAACTCGTACATGTTGCCCCACGGCACCCGGTTGGGGTCGGCGGCCATCCCGCGCGCGACGAGGGCCAGGCCGTGCACCAGGACGGCGACTCCGGTCAGCAGCACCCCGAGCCGGCCGGCCATCGCGGTCCGGCCCTCGGTGACGACCTCCTCGGCGGGCAGCTTGCGCAGCGATGCCCACTGGACGAGGTGAGCCATCAGGGCGAGGAAGTAGACGACCCCGGCGGCCGCCACCGCCTGGTTGCTGAGGGTCTCCCACGATGCGTCGGTCACGAGTTCTCCTTGCTGGTGCCCGCGTCGCCGGACCCGGCGCGCAGGGTGTCCATGATCGCCGCGAGCTCGGCCGCGCCGCGCTCGGGGTCGCCGCCGCTGGAGCGGTCGAGGGCTGCGAGGTCCACGGCGGTGGCGCCGTCCTCCTCGCGCGCCCGCACCCACACCCGGCGGGGCCGGATGAAGAGCGAGCCGAGGAGCCCGAGGAGGGCCAGGACGACCCCCGCGAGGGCGACGAGCTTGCCGGGGGTCTCGCTGATCTGCAGCTTGTTCCAGCGCTGGATGCCCTCGAAGGTCACCGTGCCGAGCCCGTCGGGCAGCTCGACGCTGTCGCCGGGCCGCATGTCGAGGCGCAGCGGCTGGCCGTCGTCCTGCATCACCTGGGTGGCCTGCGACTTGTCCAGGACGTAGACCGACTGGCTCCCGCCGTCGTCGAGGCCGAGGTCGCCCCGGTAGACGAACAGCGACATGAGCGGGTTGACCGCGTCGCCGAAGACCGACCGCGGGAAGCCGTCGCCCAGCGCGAACGTCGGGTAGAAGGTGCCCTCCAGCGCGACCTGGTCGGGCCGGGCGTCGGGCGCCTTGATGACGCCGAAGCTCTCGAACGTCGCGTCGGTCGGCAGGAAGATCGTCGGTCCGCTGTAGGCCACGTCGCCGTTGCCGTCCTCGATGGTGACGACCGGGGCGTAGCCGTGGCCGATCAGGAAGACCTCGGTGTCCCCGATCGCGAGCGGGTGGTTGACCCGCAGGTCGTAGGTGCCGCTGTCGCCGTCGGCGGTGGCCCAGTCGAGGTGCGAGACGAAGCTGCGCGCCTGCCCCTTGGCCGGCCCCTCGGTCAGCCAGGTGATGTCGAAGTCCTCGACGTCGACGGAGAAGCCGTCCATGTCGTCGGCGGCGAACATGCTGCCGGGGACGAACTCGTCGTACTGCGTGGGGTTGTTGGAGAAGCCGTTGCCCACGGTCACGATGACGCCGGCCTTGAAGCCGAACAGCCCGCCCATCGCGAAGCCGACCAGCACCACGAGCACCGAGAGGTGGAAGAGCAGGTTGCCGGCCTCGCGCAGGTAGCCCTTCTCGGCCGACACCGCGCCCTCGCGCACCTCGACCCGGTAGCGCCGCCGCTGGAGCTCGCGTGCCGCGGCGGCGAGGACGTCGTCCGCCCCCTCCCCCGTCGTGTACGACGCGTGCTCCGGCAACCGGGACAGGTTGCGGGGGGCGCGGGGCGGCCGGGCCCGCAGCGCCCGCCAGTAGACCGCGGAGCGCGGCAGGATGCACCCGACCAGCGAGATCATCAGCAGGATGTAGATCGCGGAGAACCACACGGAGTCGTAGACCGAGAACAGCCCGAGCCGCTCGTAGACCGGCGTCAGGTCGGGGTGCGCGTTCTTCCAGCGACTGACCGCCAGGGCGTCCACGTCCTCCTGCGGCACCACCGAGCCCGGGATCGCGGCCAGCGCGAGCAGGAGCAGCAGCACCAGCGCGGTGCGCATCGAGGTGAGCTGGCGCCACGACCACCGCAGCAGCTCGCGCGCGTTCATGTCCGTCGGCATGGGCTGCGCCTGACGGTCCTCGCCGGAGGTCCGGATGCTCACCTCACACCGCCGTCTCGAAGGAGGAGACCATGCGGACCTGGAGCCACTGGACCATCTGGTCCCAGAGCCCTGTCACCAGCAGCACGCCGACCGCGACGAGCATCAGCCCACCGATCCGCATCACCCACACCTGGTGGCGGCGGATCACGGCGAAGACGGTCAGCGCGCGACGGTAGGCCAGCGCGGCGACGATGAACGGCAGCCCCAGTCCCAGCGCGTAGATCGCCGACAGCAGCGCCCCCCGTGAGGCGGTGCCCTCGTTGAGCGACAGGTTGGTGATCACCGC
Source organism: Nocardioides sediminis (assembly GCF_003047295.1). Lineage (GTDB taxonomy): Bacteria > Actinomycetota > Actinomycetes > Propionibacteriales > Nocardioidaceae > Nocardioides > Nocardioides sediminis. The sequence continues at coordinate 48,302 of NZ_PZYZ01000010.1, read as the reverse complement.
GAGCGTCGGACCCATGCACGGGCTCCAGCCGAGGCCGAAGAGGAAGCCGAGGAGCGGGGCCGCGGCCAGGCCGACCGCGGGCACCCGGTGGACCCGCCAGTCGCGCTGCAGCCCGGGCACGAGCCCGGCGAACATCAGGCCCAGCACGATGGTCGCAGCGCCGAGGACCACGGTGATCTCGCGCTTCCACTCGACCAGCCACGCCCCGAGCGAGCCGGCCGCCGTGCCGATGGCGACGAACACGACCGCGAAGCCGAGCACGAAGAGCAGGGCACCGGCGAGCATCCGGCCACGGCGGGCGCTCTCCAGGTCCGCGCCGGACAGCCCGGTGGCGTAGGAGAGGTAGCCCGGCAGCAGCGGGATCACGCACGGGGAGAAGAACGACACCAGCCCGGCGAGCAGGGCGACGGGCACGGCGAGGGCGAGGGACCCGGCGGCGGCCTGGTCGGTGAACCAGTCGCTCACGAGGGATCCCCGGCTGCGGTGTCCTCGGCCGCGGTGTCCTCGGCCGCGGTGTCCTCGACGAGGTCGACCAACGTCTGCTTCGACGGGAGGCTGCCCAGGATCGAGGCGGCGATGCGGCCCTCGGGGTCGAGCACGACGGTGGAGGGCACGGTGTAGGCGGTCAGGGTGCCGGCGAAGGGCACCAGCGCCTTGCCGTCGGGCGAGTAGAACGACGGGTACTGCACGTCGAAGGAGCGGACGTAGGACCGGGCGTTCTCGACCGAGCCGTCGCGGATGTCGATGCCCACGAACCGGGCCACGTCCCGGGTCTCCTCGGCCGCCTCGTCGAGGTCGTCCTGCTCGACCCGGCAGGCCGCGCACCAGGCGCCCCAGACGTTGACGACCGTGACCTTGCCGCGGAAGTCGGCCAGCGACAGCGGCTCGCCGTCGAGGTCCTCCCCCTCGAGGTCGACCGGCGCGCCGCGGTCGGCGGCCGCCACGACCTCGAGCTGGCCGTCACCGGTCACGTAACCCTTGTCGCCCGCGCCCTGCAGGGACGAGCAGCCGCTGAGGGCCGCCGTGCCGAGCAGGAGGCAGGCGAGCAGGGGACGGAGGGCGCCGCGGGGGCGCGGACGGTCGGGGCGCACGATCAGGGCTTGTCCTCCGGGGCGGCGCCCCCGGCCGAGAAGGGCGCGGACCGCTCGCCGACGGGGATCATGTCGGCCGCGGGCTCGGAGTAGGTCACGCGCACCAGCCGGTCGTCGTGGAAGTGCAGCGACGTGAGCGAGCACAGCGTGCACTGCCGGTGCTTGGGGTGGTGCAGGAAGGACCTGCCCTCGGCGGAGAGCCGGGTGGCCCAGATGGGCAGCTGGTGGGAGACGACCACGGCCTCGTGGCCCCGGGCGGCGTCCCGGGCGTCGTGCACGGCCGCCAGCATCCGCGCTGCGATGTCGTCGTAGGCCTCGCCCCACGAGGGGGTGAACGGGTTGTACATGTGGCGCAGCAGGCTGGGGCGCTTGAGGAACGTCAGCCCCCCGTCGCGGAAGCTGACGCCCTCGAGCTTGTTGGACGACTCGATGACGCGCGGGTCCACCACCGGCTCGAGGCCGCGGACGGCGGCGAGGGGGGCGGCGGTCTCGCGGGCCCGCTCGAGCGGCGAGGTGACCAGGTGCACGATGTCGCGGTCGCCGACGGTGTCCGCGACGCGCTGCGCCATCCGGGTGCCGAGCTCGGAGAGGTGGAACCCGTCGCGGCGGCCGTAGAGGATGCCCTCGGGGTTGTGGACCTCGCCGTGGCGGAGCAGGTGGACGATCGTCTCCATCAGGAGCGGTTCCCTTCGCGGTTGTCGGTGGCGCCGGCGGCGGCGCGGGCGGCGCCCGGCAGGGCGTCGATGACGGCCTGGACCGCCCGGTCGTCGTGGGCCGCGGACACGAACCACGCCTCGTACGCCGAGGGGGGCAGGTAGACGCCAGCGTCGAGCATGGCGTGGAAGAAGGCCGCGAACGCGGTCGTGTCCTGGCGGCTGGCGCCCTCGAAGTCGCGCACCTCGTCGTCCCCGAAGAAGACCGAGAACATGGTGCCGGCGGACTGGAGACGGTGCGGGACGCCGGCGTTGACCAGGGCGTCGACCACCGCGGAGCCGATCGTGGCGGCGGTGGCGTCGAGGTGGGCGTACACCTCGTCGGTGGCCAGCCGCAGGGTGGTCAGCCCGGCCGTGGTGGCCACGGGGTTCCCCGAGAGCGTGCCGGCCTGGTAGACGGGGCCCTCGGGCGCCAGCCGCCCCATGACGTCGGCCCGGCCCCCGAAGGCCGCGGCGGGGAAGCCGCCGCCCATCACCTTGCCGAAGGTCATCAGGTCGGGGACCCAGCCCTCGACCGCGCCGTCGAGGCCCCAGCCGCCCTGGCGCGTGGCGCGGAACCCCGTCATCACCTCGTCGCTGACGAAGAGCGCACCGTGCCGCCGGCAGGTCTCGGCGAGGAAGGCGTTGAAGCCCGGCTCGGGCGGGACGATGCCCATGTTGCCGGGGGTGGCCTCGGTGATGAGGCACGCGATCCGGTCGCCGTGCTCGGCGAAGGCCTTCTCCACCGCGGCGCGGTCGTTGTAGGGCAGCACGATGGTCTCGCCGGCCGCCGACGCGGGGACACCGGGGGTCCCCGGAACGGCGAGCGTGGCCAGCCCGGAGCCCGCCGAGGCCAGCAGCGCGTCGACGTGGCCGTGGTAGCAGCCCGCGAACTTCACGACGAGGTCACGGCCGGTGAAGCCGCGCGCCAGGCGGATCGCCGACATGGTGGCCTCGGTGCCGCTGGAGACGAACCGCACCGCCTCCACCGGGGTGCGCGCCACGATCTCCTCCGCGAGCTCCACCTCAGGTTCGGTCGGCGTGCCGTACGACGTCCCGCGCGCGACCGCGGCGGTGACGGCCGCCTGCACCTCGGGGTGGGCGTGGCCGAGCAGCATCGGACCCCACGAGCAGATGAGGTCGACGTACTCGTTGCCGTCGACGTCGGTGAGCCACGCGCCGGACGCGGAGCGGATGAAGCGAGGGGTGCCACCGACCGCGTTGAAGGCGCGGACCGGGGAGTTGACCCCGCCGGGCGTCACGGCGCGGGCACGCTCGAAGAGCGCGCCGCTGTGGGAGGTGGGGGCTGTGGCCCGCGGGTCGGCACGGTGGGGCTGGGTCACCGGGCCATTGTCGCCCAGCACCCAAGCCCACGCTCATTCGGGGAGAGCCCCCGACCCACCCCTCGGGACGACCCAGGCGGGGGATATCCGCGCAGGAGGTGTCAACCGGGCGGGTCGGGGGGAGAATCTGGTCTCCGACCTGTTGCGACGTAACTCACTGTGACAACCTTCGTTGGGAACAGCACGCGGGCCCACGGGAGGGACGCGACCGGTTCGCACCACACACGGGGAGACCAGCAGATGTCAGCATTCGGCCGCATGCACAAGGCCACGGCACTCGTGCCGCTGGCCGTGCTCTCCGCCGCCTGGACCGCCAGCATGGCGGGCGTGGGCGGTGGCACGGCAGCGGCCGGGGACGAGACGTCCGGCGCCCTCCCCGACGGCTCCACGGTCCCCGCCGAGGCGATCGAGGCCCCGGCGAGCGTGACGGCTCCCGACGCCGTCACCCCCGGCGTCCCCCGCGGCCAGGCCGCCCAGGCCGTCGACACCGCCTCGACCAGCGGCATCCCCGCCGCGGCCCTCGCGGCCTACCAGCGCGCGGAGGCGGTCATCAACGCCGCCGACCGGTCCTGCCGGCTTCCCTGGCAGCTGATCGCGGCCATCGGCCGCGTGGAGTCCGACCACGGCCGGTTCGGTGGCAACGTGCTCGACGACGACGGGGTCGCGCAGCCCGGCATCTACGGCATCGCGCTCGACGGCTCCAGGAACACCCAGCGCATCACCGACACCGACGCGGGCCAGTACGACTCGGACGAGAAGTTCGACCGCGCCGTCGGCCCGATGCAGTTCATCCCCTCGACCTGGTCGGTCGTGGGCGTGGACGGCGACAACGACGGCCGGCGCGACCCGCAGGACATCGACGACGCGGCGCTGGCCACCGCGGTCTACCTGTGCTCGGGCGACGACGACCTCTCCGCCGAGCAGGGCCAGCGGGCGAGCGTCTACCGCTACAACCACTCCCACGACTACGTCGACCTGGTCCTGTCGATCATGCAGGCCTACCTCGACGGCGACTTCACCTCCGTGCCCACGAGCACCACCTCGGCGGGCGTGTTCGCGCCCCAGCCCGCGCGGCCGGGCAACCCGGCCCGCGACAAGGGGAAGGGCCCGGGGACGATCATGGGACAGCAGGGCACCCCCGTCGCGCAGTCCGGCAACCCGACGACCAAGCCGACGAAGCAGCCCACCAAGCAGCCGACCAAGACCCCCACCCCCACGCCGACCCAGCAGCCGACGCAGGAGCCGACCAAGGAGCCCACGAAGGACCCGGTCAAGGTCCCCACGTCGGTGCCGACGCAGGCGCCGACGCTGCCCTCGACGAGCGTCACCCCGCTCGACCAGACGCTGACCTACGTCCAGGCCGTGGCCCAGTGCACCACCCAGGGTGTCGTCGACAACCCGCTCACGGGGACCAACGAGCTGGCTGACTGCGCCAACGCCCTGCTCGCTCCCTGAGCCCCCGGCTCACGGACGCCCCGCGGTTAGTTTGGGACGATCTTGTAGGCGGATCGGCAAGATCTCCCACGAGTTCGTCCCAAACTAGCCGGGACGGTTCTGGCGGTCCGGCGCTCAGCCGCCGAGCAGGGCCAGCACGTGCCGCGCCTGCAGCTCGGTGCTGCCCTGCGGGTTGCGCCGCCACCCGCCGTTGCCCGGCAGCAGCATCGCGAGCCAGAACGACGCCCACAGCGGCCGGTACGCCGCGAACCGGGCCCGCGCCGCCTCGTCCAGCCCGACCGCGTCCACCAGGTGCTCGGCGTCGAGCAGGCCGGCCAGCCGGGTCCCGATGTGCTCCACGTGGTCGGCCAGCTCGTACGCCGGGTCGCTGAGCCCGCCGTCCTCGAAGTCGACGAGTCGGCACCGCTCCCCGTCCCAGAGGACGTTGGCCGGGTTGAGGTCGGCGATGCCCACTGCCGAGAGCACGGGGTCGGGCACACCGACCGGGGCGTCGAGCCAGGCGAGCGCCGCGCCGACCGCCTCGCCCACCAGGCTCGCGTCCTGGCAGGCCGCCAGGTCGTGGTCGTCCGCCAGCCACGGACGCACGGTCGCGGCGGCGTGGGAGGTGGGACCGTACCTCCGCTCGGGGACCCCGGCGGCGTGCACGGCCGCGAGCGGCACGTCGTACAGCCGGCGCAGCGCGTCCGCGAGCGATGCGGTCTGGGCCGACGTGAGGGGCGCTCCCCCGAGCGGCTCGCCGGGCAGCCGCTCCATGACCACCACCGGTGAGCCGTCGACGATCTCGCGGCGCAGCGGTCGCGGTGCGACCCCGGGCGCGTGCTCGGCGAGCAGGGACAGGCACGACCACTCGCGCTCGGCCTCGCCCTGGTCCCAGGACACGAAGCGCTTGTGGACCTCGGCGCCGGTGAAGGTGAGGTCGTGGGTCTGCGTCTGCACCCACCCGACCCTAGGGCGCGTGCAGGTGGTCCGGACCGGGATGACCCATTGTGGGGATGGGTCGGTCCGACTAGTCCGTCCTGACCGTCTCCATGGTCACAGTGGGCAGGCTGCGGCCGTCCGGCCCGGCAACCCCACGACACGAGATGAGAGCGACATGAAGCGCATCGCAAGCTCAGCCGGCGCCCTGGCCCTGGCGGCCGTGGCGCTGGTCGGCACCGCCGGCCCCAGCTCGGCCGTCACCGACCACTGCGACGACTACAAGAGCCCGGACAAGGTGGAGCTCGACCACGAGACCACGACCTTGTACTTCGAGCCCTACACGACCGTCTGCTACAAGGCAGGCACCGAGACGCGCACGGTGGTCGTGGGCGACTCCGGCGTGCTGAAGTCGGAGATCTACAACAAGAAGGGCAAGCGGATGGCGTTCAGCTACTACATCGCCGACTACGACTGCCCGCCGTACGGCGGTTCCTGAGCCGTCCGGTCAGGCGCGCAGGAGCCGGGCCGCCTCGGCGGCCCAGTAGGTGAGGACGACGTCCGCGCCTGCGCGCCTGATCGACGTCAGCGTCTCCAGGATCGCCGGCTCCCGGTCGATCCAGCCGTTGGCGGCGGCCGCCTCGACCATCGCGTACTCGCCCGAGACGTTGTAGGCGGCCACCGGGACGTCCACGGCGTCGCGCACGCGGCGTACGACGTCGAGGTAGGGAAGGGCCGGCTTGACCATGACGATGTCGGCGCCCTCGGCGACGTCGAGCTGCGCCTCGCGGACGCCCTCGAGCGCGTTGGGGGCGTCCTGCTGGTAGGTGCGACGGTCGCCCTCGAGCGAGGAGTCGACCGCTTCGCGGAACGGGCCGTAGAACGCCGACGCGTACTTGGCCGAGTAGGCCAGGATCGAGACGCCCTGGTGCTCCGCGGCGTCGAGCGCCTGCCGGACCACCCGCACCTGGCCGTCCATCATGCCGCTGGGGCCGACCATGTCGACCCCCGCCTCGGCCTGCGCGAGCGCCATCTCGGCGTACGCCGCCAGCGTCTTGTCGTTGTCCACCTCGCCGTCGGTGGTGAGCAGGCCGCAGTGGCCGTGGTCGGTGAACTCGTCGAGGCACAGGTCGCTCATCACGGTGAGCCCCTCCCCGACCTCGGCGACCACGTCGTTGATCGCGAGGTTGAGGATGCCGGCCGGGTCGATCGCCCCCGAGCCGGTCGCGTCCTTCGCCTCCGGGACGCCGAAGAGCATCACGCCCCCGAGACCGAGCTCCGCCGCCTCGACGGCGGCCCGGCGCAGCGAGTCGCGGGTGTGCTGGACCACGCCCGGCATCGAGCCGATGGGCTGGGGCTCGACGATGCCCTCGCGGACGAACATCGGCAGCACCAGATGGCGCGGCTCGAGCGAGGTCTCGGCGACCATCCGCCGCAGCGCAGGGGTGCGCCGCAGTCGTCGGGGTCGGACGACGGGTCCGACGACCTCGGGCTGCTCCCCTGCGCCGGCGCTCACTTGGCCCGGGCCTTGCGCCGCGCGGCGGGCTTGCGCTCGCTCGGGCGGGTGACGGGCTCGCCGGCCTCGACCATCGCGAGGCGGCGGGCGGCGCCGAAGTCGGCCAGCGCGTCGACCAGCACCTCGACGTCGGGCTTGGGCGAGAGGACGTCGACCCGGAGGCCGTGCTCCTCGGCCGTCTTGGCCGTGGCCGGGCCGATGACCGCGATGATCGTCGAGGGGTGCGGCTTGCCGGCGATGCCGACCAGGTTGCGCACGGTCGAGGACGAGGTGAAGACGACCGCGTCGAACTTGCCGGTCTTGATCGCGTCGCGGGTCGGCGCCGGCGGCGGGGTGGCCCGCACGGTCCGGTAGGCCGTCACGTCGTCGCACTCCCAGCCCAGGTCGACCAGGCCGGCCACGAGGTTCTCGGTGGCGATGTCGGCCCGCGGCAGGAAGACGCGGTTGATCGGGTCGAGCACCTCGTCGTACGGCGGCCAGTCCTCGAGCAGGCCGGCTGCCGACTGCTCGCCCGACGGCACCAGGTCGGCGCGCAGGCCCCAGGCCGCGATGGCCTGGGCCGTCTTGTCGCCGACCGCGGCGATCTTGAGGCCCGAGAACGCGCGGGCGTCGAGGCCGTACTCCTCGAACTTCTCCCGGACGGCCTTGACGGCGTTGACCGAGGTGAAGGCGATCCACTCGTAGCGGCCCTCGACGAGGCCGCGGACGGCCTTGTCCATCTGCAGCGGGTTGCGCGGCGGCTCCACCGAGATGGTGGGCACCTCCTCGGGCACCGCGCCGTACTCGCGCACGCGGCGCGACAGCGAGCCGGCCTGCTCCTTGGTGCGCGGGACGAGCACCCGCCAGCCGAAGAGCGGCTTGGTCTCGAACCAGGACAGCGTCTCGCGCAGGTCGACGACGTCACCGATGACGATGATCGCCGGAGGCGCCACGCGGGCGGCGCGGACGTCGGCGGCGACGTCGGCCAGCGTGGAGGTCAGGGTCGCCTGCTCGGTCGTGGTGCCGACGCGGGTGACGGCGACCGGGGTCTGCGGGGACCGGCCGGCCTCGACGAGGGCGGCGGCGGTCTCGGCGATGGCGCCGACGCCGGAGAGCAGCACCAGGGTGCGGTCGTCGGCGTACTGGCTCCAGTCGACCTTGTCGCCACAGGTGACGACGGCCATCTCCTTGTGGTTCTTGGTGGTCAGCGGGATGCCGGCGTAGGCGGGCACCGCGGAGACCGACGAGACGCCGGGGACGATCTCGAAGCCGACGCCGGCCTTGACGCAGGCCTGCGCCTCCTCGGGACCCGAGGCGTAGAGGAACGGGTCACCGGTCATGAGGCGTACGACGCGCTGCTTCTTGCCGTGCTTGACCACGACCTTGGCCCGCGCGGCGTGGGTCAGCGGCTGGCCGTCCTCGCCGAAGCCGCCGTCGACGAGCAGCGGACCGTCCTGCTCCTCGGTCGAGCCCTCGACGGGGGTCGGCAGGCCGAGCAGCGTGCGGACCATGCCGACGTGCTCGGGCGACTCCGTCACGATCACGTCGGCGTCGCGGAGGAGCTCCACCGCGCGCACGGTCAACAGGCCGGGGTCGCCCGGACCGCTGCCGACGAAGGACACCCATCCACGGGGCGCGGCGCCCGACGTGCTGGACGGGGACTGGCTCTGGCTTCGAGTCATGCCTGCTGCTTCCTCACTGGTGCTTCCATCAGATCTGCGGCGCCGTCGGCGAGCATGTCGCTCGCGAGGCGGTGGCCGACGCCGGCGGCGTCGGCAACGGGTCCGGTGGCGCTCATCCGGACCGAGAGGCCACCGTCGTGGGAGAGCGCGATCGCGCGCACCCACAGCTCGTCGCCGTCCTCGCCCTCCACGACCTCGGCGAGGGCGCCGAGCGGGGCGGAGCAGCCGGCCTCGAGCGTGGCCAGCACGGCGCGCTCGGCGGTGACCGCCGCGCGAGTGGCGGGGTCGTCGAGCGCGGCCAGGCCGGCCACGAGGTCGGCGTCGTCGTCGCGGCACTCGATCGCGAGCGCACCCTGGCCGGGGGCCGGGAGCATCTGCAGCGGGTCGAGCACCTCGGTGGCCTCGTCGACGCGGCCGAGGCGGGCCAGGCCCGCACGGGCCAGCAGGACGGCGTCGTACTCGCCGCTGGCGACCTTGCCGATGCGGGTGTCCACGTTGCCCCGGACGCCGGCGACGTCCAGGCCGAGGCCGAGGGCCTCGAGCTGGGCGGCACGACGCGGGGAGCCGGTGCCGACCCGGCTGCCCTGCGGCAGCTCGCCGAGGGTCATGCCGTTCCGGGCGACCACCACGTCCCGCGGGTCCTCACGGGTGGGCACCGCGGCCAGCGCGATGCCCTCGGCGGGAGTGGTGGGCAGGTCCTTGAGCGAGTGGACGGCCACGTCGACCTCACCGCGCAGGAGCGCGTCGCGCAGCGCGCTGACGAACACCCCGGTGCCACCCAGCGTGGCGAGCGGGGCGCCGTTGACGTCGCCCTCGGTGGTGATGGTCACGAGCTCCACTTCACGCCCCAGCCGCTGCCGAATCAAATCGGCGACGAGGCCCGACTGGGTGGTGGCGAGCGCGGAGGCGCGGGTGCCCAGGCGCAGGGTCGCGGTCACGAGCCCTCACCCCTCGAGATGCCCTCGGCGCGGGTGACCGCGTCGACCGCCTCGGGGTCGAGCGCGAACAGCTCGGCCAGGGCGGCGGCGTAGGAGACGGCGCCGTCCTCGTTCGCGAGCTCCTTGACCCGGACGGTCGGCTCGTGGAGCAGCTTGTCGGCGACCCGGCGGACGGTGTGGAGCACCTCGGCGCGGGTGGCGTCGTCGAGGCCGGGCAGCCGCGAGGCGAGCCGGTCCATCTCGCTGTCGACCACCGCGGTGGCCATCGAGCGCAGCGCCACGACGGTGGGGGTCACGCTCGCCTGCCGGCGCGCGGTGAGGAACGCGGCGATCTCCTGGGCCACGATGGTGCGCACGTCGTCGACGCCGCGGGCGGAGTCGGAGTCCTTGAGCTCCTCGGCCAGCGTGGCCAGCCCCAGCACGGTCACGCCGGGCAGCTCGGCGGCGTCCGGGTCCACATCGTGCGGCAGCGCGAGGTCGACGATCGCCAACGGGGCCTCGTTGTGGGCGCGGGCGGCCTCGACCGTGCCGCGGCTGATCAGGGTTCCGGTGGCACCGGTGCACGAGATGACCACGTCGGCACGGCCGATCTCGACGTCGAGGTCGAGCAGCGACACCGGTCGCGCGGCGTACTCGGTGGCGAGGCGCTCGGCACGGTGGGGCGTGCGATTGACCACCGCGAGGTCGCTGGCGCCCAGCCGGTGCACGGTGGCGGCGGCGAGCGAGGCCATCGCACCGGCGCCGACGACGACGACCCGGCGTCCGGCCACCGCGCCGGGGATGCGCTCGAGGGCCGCGGTGACCAGCGAGGGGGCGGCCCGGTCGATGTCGGTCTCGGCCCGGGACCGCTTGCCCACGCGCAGGGCCTGCTGGAAGAGCACGTTGAGGGCGGGACCCACCGTGCCGAGCTCCTGGCCCACGCGCAGGGCGTCGCGGGTCTGGCCCAGGATCTGGCCCTCGCCGACGACCATCGAGTCGAGGCCGGCGGCGACGTTGAAGAGGTGGGAGACGGCACCGTCGTCGTAGTGGACGTAGAGGTGCGGCACGAGGGCCTCGGTCGACTCACCGGCGCGCTCGACGAGCAGCCGGGAGACCTCCTCGACGCTGCCGTGGAAGCGGTCCACGTCGGCGTAGACCTCGAGCCGGTTGCAGGTGGAGATGACGGTGGCCTCGGTGACGTGCTCGCCCGCGGCCACGTCGGTGATCAGCTTGGTGACGCCGCCGGCGTCGAGCGCGAGGCGCTCGAGCAGGGGCACGGGCGCGGACCGGTGGGAGACGCCCACGACGAGGACGCTCATGCGGTCACCTCCTCATCGTCGAGCTGTCCGTCGAGGCGGTCGATGTCGTCGGCCAGGGTCGTCCCGGCCTTGCGCTGCACGTGGTAGGCGAGGATCTGCAGCTCGATCGAGAGATCGACCTTGCGCACGTCGACCCCCTCGGGCACCGCCAGCACGGTCGGCGCGAAGTTGAGGATGCTGGTGATGCCGGCCGCGACCATGCGGTCCGCCACGGCCTGGGCGGCGACGGCCGGGGTGGCGATGACGCCGATGGCCACGCCCTGGTCGGCGACGATCGACTCCAGGTCGTCGAAGGGGCGTACGTCGATCCCGGCGACCAGCTCGTCGTGGCGCTCGGGATCGGCGTCCAGCAGGGCCACGACCCGGAAGCCGCGGCTGCGGAAGCCGGAGTAGTTGGCCAGGGCGTGGCCGAGGTTTCCGATGCCGACGATGACAACCGGCCAGTCCTGGGTCACGCCGATCTCGCGGGCGATCTGGTAGCGCAGGTACTCCACGTCGTAGCCGACGCCGCGGGTGCCGTAGCTGCCGAGGTGGGAGAGGTCCTTGCGGAGCTTGGCGGAGTTGACGCCGGCCGCCGCGGCCAGCTCCTCGCTGGAGCAGGTGGCGGTGCCCGCCTCGGCCAGGCCGACCAGGGCCCGGAGGTAGACGGGCAGCCGAGCGACGGTGGCCTCGGGGATGTCCCGGGCGCTGTCGGTGGAAGTCCGTGCGGTCACTGCTCTTCTCTCCAGCCCCTCGATCCCGGGTGGTGGAGGACCCGGTCAAGGTCGAGCGGCGTGGTCACTGTAGGAGTTTGTGAACGGGAGAACAAACTCGGCGGAGGACCGCGGCTAGCACATGTGAGTATCCCCACCTCGACCGGGGTGAGTCGAGGGGTCAGCGACCGCGCAGGGCCGTCCTGAGCCGGTCGGGGTCGACGCGCCAGAAGTCGTGCTGGCGACCGTCGACGAGCGTCACCGGGATCTCCTCGCCGAAGCGGTCCAGGAGCGCCGGGTCGGCGTCGATGTCGACCTCGGTCCAGGACTCCCCGAGCTCGGAGCAGACCGCCTCGACGACGGCGCGGGCCTCGTCGCACAGGTGGCACCCCGCGCGCCCGTAGAGGGTGACCCGCGGGGCGGTGGGCTGCGGGGCGTCCGGGCCGGTCACTCGAGGAGCCCCAGGGCACGACGGCGCTCGAGGCCCCTCAGGCGGCCCTTCTGCACCTTGCCGGTCACCGTCAGGGGCAGCTCGTCGACCACCTCGATGCGGGTCGGCTGCTTGAAGCGCGCGAGGCGGGCGGCGGCATGCTCGGCGACCGCGGAGGCGAGCGCGTCACGACCGTCCGTGGCGTGCGCCGGGTCGGCCACCACGTAGGCGACCACGGCTTCGCCGGTGTCGGGGTCCTGGACGCCGATGACGGCCGCGTCCGCGACTCCCGGGACCTCGCGCAGCACCTCCTCGACCTCGGTCGGGTAGACGTTGAAGCCGCTCACGATGACCAGCTCCTTGACCCGGTCGACGAGGAACAGGTCGCCCGTCGGGTCCAGGAAGCCCACGTCCCCCGTGGACCACCAGCCCTCGGCGTCCGGACCGTCGGCGCCGTCGGGCCAGTAGCCGCTGAACAAGTTGTCGCCGCGCACCTGGATCTCCCCGGGGTCCTCCCCGGTCAGCACCCGTCCGGTCCCGTCGACCAGGCGCAGCTCGATGCCGGGCAGGGCCGCGCCGACGGAGCCGGCCTGCCAGGACTCGCTGCACAGGGTGCTGGTGACCACCGGCGCCGCCTCGGTCAGCCCGTAGCCCTGGTGGACCGGGATCGAGGTGGCCGCGGCGAAGGCCTCCACGACCTCCGGCGCCAGCGGGGCCGAGCCCGACAGCACCAAGCGCACCGGGCCGAGGCGCTCGGCCAGGTTGTCGAGCGGCAGCCAGTGGGCGAAGACCGGCGGGGCGACCGGGAGCACGCTGCACGCCTCGTCCTCGACCAGGTCCAGCACGGCCACGGGGTCCCACTCCTCGACGAGCAGCAGCTTGGCGCGGTGCCTCAGCACACCGCCGAGCACGGCGTTGAGGCCGTAGACGTGGAAGAGCGGCAGCACCCCGAGCACGACGTCGTCGCCGTGGATCATCGGCGGCTCGACGCGGGCGACCTGCTCGATGTTGGCCAGCAGCGCGCGGTGGGTGAGCATCGCGGCGCGCGGGCGGCCCGACGTACCGCTCGTGTAGAGGAGGGCGGCCAGCTTCTCCGGGTCCTGGAGCGGCGGCACCGGCCTCGACTCACCCGACACCAGGTCGTCGAAGCCGATCTCCCCGGGTCCGCGGTCCTCGCCGACGGCGACGACCCGGGGACGCACCGCGCGCGAGACCAGGTCTGCGTCCAGCAGGGACGCGTCCCCGTCGAGGGCGGCCTCCACGGTGGCCACCGCGGACCGCACGGCGGGCAGCGACCCGGCGTCGGCGACGACCAGCCGGGAGCCCGAGTCGGCGATCATGCGGGCCAGCTCGTCGGCGGTCGAGCGGGGGTTGACGGGGACGGAGACCGCCTGGGCCCGGAGCACCCCGAGGTGGCTCGTGACGAGCTCCAGCCGGTTGCCGACGGCGATCATGACGCGGTGACCGGCCAGGACGCCCATCCGGCCCAGCCCGGTGGCGCAGCGGGCCACGTCGGTCTCCAGCTCGCGCCAGGTCACGGCGCGCCCGCCGGACTCGACCACGGCGAGGCGGTCGGGCGAGGCATCGGCGGCCTCGGCGACCAGGTCCGCAAGGTCCGTCGACGACATGCATCGATACTTCCACACGGGCCCGCGGGTCTCACGTGTTCCTCCGGACCGTGGGGGCCGCCCGGACTACGCTGGGCGACGTGACGCCGCACGACCGCCACCCCCACGGCAGCCGCCGCCTCGACCTGCGACAGCGCTCGACCCTGGCCGGTGAGGCCGCGGCCGCCGCGGCCGAGGTGGAGACCGCCCTCGACACGCCCGCCGACCCCACCGCCGCGGCGTTCTTCGACGTCGACAACACGATCATGCAGGGCGCGAGCATCTTCCACCTCGCCCGCGGGCTGCACCGCCGCGAGTTCTTCACGACGCGCGAGATCCTGGGGGCCGCGTGGAAGCAGGCGTACTTCCGCGTCGTGGGCGTCGAGGACCCCGAGCACGTCGCCGAGGCGCGCAGCTCCGCGCTCGGGTTCATCGCCGGGCACACGGTGAGCGAGCTCGAGGCCCTCGGTGAGGAGATCTTCGACGAGGGCATGGCCCACCGCATCTGGCCGGGCACCCGCGCGATGGCGCAGATGCACCTCGACCAGGGGCAGCGGGTGTGGCTGGTCACCGCGGCGCCGATCGAGATCGCCCGCATCATCGCCAGGCGGCTCGGCCTGACCGGCGCGATGGGCACGGTCGCCGAGCACGTGGACGGCGTCTACACCGGCCGCCTCGTCGGCGACATGCTCCACGGGCCCGCCAAGGCGGAGGCCATCAAGGCGCTCGCCGCCCGCGAGGGGCTCGACCTGAGCCGCTGCTCGGCCTACTCCGACTCCGCCAACGACCTGCCGATGCTCTCCCTGGTCGGGGACGCCTGCGCCATCAACCCCGATGCCCGGCTCCGCTCCTACGCCCGGCAGCGCGGCTGGCGGGTCCGCGACTACCGGACCGGACGCAAGGCCGCCCGTGCCGGCCTCGTGGTGGCGGCCGCCGCCGGTGCGGTCAGCGGAGCCGTGGCTGCCGGCGCCACGGTGCGCGGCAGGCACCACCACTGACCCGCGCGGCCGGCCCCGCCCCGGAGGGATCGCCCGCAGACGGTTCACACCGACGACTCCGACACCTACTGTTGGGTAGATTCCGGCGGGGGCCGACTGGGGAGGGTCGTCAACGACGCCATGAGGGGTGACCACGACATCGAGCGCGGGCTCGACGCGCTGCGGCGCGCCGTCCTGCTCGTCCTCGGTGCGCCCGCGCCCCTCCCGGCCGAGGGCGTGCTCCTCGCCGAGGCGGACGCGTCCGTCGACCGCCCCACGCGACCCGGCGGCGACGGCCCCTCGGACCGCAACGCCTTCGGGGACGCCGAGCAGGCCACCTCCTCGGAGGAGGACGAGGCCGACCGGACTCGGCTGATCGCGCTGGTCGAGCTGGCCAGGGGCGGCGACAGCGAGGCGTTCGGACTCCTCTACGACCACTACCAGCCGTCGGTCTACCGCTTCCTCTACTACCGCACCCGTTCGGTGCCGCTGGCCGAGGACCTCACCTCGGAGACCTTCTTCCGTGCCCTGCGGAGCATGAACAGCTTCCGGTGGCAGGGGCGTGACTTCGGCGCCTGGCTGATGACAATCGCCCGCAACCTCACCACGGACCACTACAAGGCGGGCCGCACCCGGCTCGAGCTCACCACCGAGGACATGACCCTCCACGACGACGCCACCGACGGGCCCGAGGACGCCGTGCTGGAGGGCATCACCAACGAGCTCCTGCTGGCCGCCCTGTCCGAGCTGGCCACCGAGCAGCGCGAGTGCATCATCATGCGCTTCCTCCAGGGGATGAGCATCGCCGAGACGGCCCTCGCGCTGGGCCGCAGCGAGGGGGCCGTCAAGCAGCTCCAGCTCCGCGCGGTGCGCAACCTCGCCAAGCTCGTGCCGGAGGGGATCCGGGACTGATGACGACCCGTCTCGCGCTCCCGTCCGGACCCTGCGGGTTCGCTGCGTCACAGTGCGTAACCTCGCCGCCCGACCGGTCGTTCACCGGGGTGGAGGGGCAGCGCACCGCGGCCCGCGGCACCGAGGACGACAAGCAAGGACGGACAGGATGACTGTGCCTTTCTCGGCACGACGGCGTGCCGAGGAGTTCGACGCCCTGGTCTCCGGGACGGCCCTCGCGGGCCGTCACCGGGACGGTTCGACCGACCCCCGCCCGCCCCTCACCGAGCGTGACGCCGAGCGGTTCGCCGACCTGCTCGCCGTCGTCGACGACCTGCGTGCCGTCCCCGCCCCTGCTCCCCGGGCCGACTTCACCGCCTCGCTGCGCGAGCGCCTGCTGGCCGAGGCCGACACCGTCCTGGTCGCCCAGTCGACCCGGCGCCGCGAGGACGAGGCCCGGCTCACGCTGCCCGTGCGCCCGCGGAGCCGTGACCGGCGACTGGCGGCCCTGCTCGGGGGCGCGGCGCTGGTCGGGGCCACCACCTCGATGGCGGTCGCCGCCCAGACGGCCCTGCCCGGTGACTCCCTCTACCCCGTCAAGCGGGCCATCGAGGACGCCCGGACCGGGCTCTCCCCGACCGACGCCGACCGCGGTGAGCAGCTGCTCGACATGGCCAGCGGGCGCCTCGCGGAGGTCGACGAGCTCACCCGCGACGACTCCCCGACCCGTGACGCGGCGGTGGCCGACACCCTCACGACCTTCGAGCAGCAGGCGACCGAGGCCGCCGACCTCCTCCTCGACGCCTACGGCGAGTCCGGCGACGAGCAGCTGGTCCGCTCGCTGCGCACCTTCACCGCGACCGGTCTCGACCGCCTGGACCTGCTCGAGCCCGGCGTCCCCGACTCGGCCCGCGACGAGCTCGTCGCCGCCGGCAGCACCCTCGCCGAGCTCGACGCCCGCGCGGCCGCGGCCTGCCCGTCCTGCGGCGGGGGCGTCTCGACCCTGCCCCCGTTCCTGCTCACGGTCTCCGTGCCCGGCCGTGACGTCGGCACCGTGTTGCAGGAGTCGTCCGCCTCGATCGTCGACCGCGGCCGGTCCGGCGTGCAGGTGTCCGTCCCCTCCACCATCTCCGGCCAGGACGTCGGCGGCATCGTCGTCCCCGACCTCGACACCGCCCTGCCCACCTCCCCCGGCGGCGGGGACACCGGTGGCACGACGGGTGGTACGACGGATGGCGGCGGCTCCACGACCCCCACCCTGCCGGGCAAGGACGCCACCAAGCCCGTCAAGGAGACCGTGGACGACGTGACCAAGCTGCTGACCGGCGACGTCCCCGACCTCGTCGAGGAGGTGCCCGTCGTCGGGCCGGTCGCCGACCCCGTGGTGGACGGCGTGGTCGACGGGGCCGGCGACACGCTCGACCAGACCGGTGAGGTGCTGGAGGGGACCGGCGACTCGCTGCTCGACTGAGGGCAGCGCCCGCCTCAGCGGAAGACGCTGTCGCGCTCCCGGAGCAGGGTGTAGAGCGTCTGCTGGATCGTCTCGCGCACCTGGTCGGTCACGTCGAAGACCAGCATCGGGTCCTCGGCCTCCACCGCGTCGTACTCGTCGGTGCGGATCGGCTCCCCGAACTCGAGCAGCCACTTGGACGGCAGCGGCACCATGCCGAGCGGCCCCAGCCACGGGAAGAGCGGCGTGATCGGGATGTAGGGGACGCCCAGCAGGCGGGCCAGGCTCGGGATGTTGCCCACCAGCGGGTAGATCTCCTCGGCACCGACCACGGACAGCGGCACGATCGGCACGCCGGTGCGCAGCGCCGCGGAGACGAACCCGCCCCGCCCGAAGCGCTGGAGCTTGTAGCGCTCGCTGAACGGCTTGCCGATGCCCTTGAAGCCCTCGGGCCACACGCCGACCAGCTCTCCGCCCGAGAGCATCCGCTCGGCGTCCTCCGAGCAGGCGAGCGTGGCGCCGCTGCGGCGGGCCAGCGAGCTGACCACCGGCAGCTTGAAGACCAGGTCGGCGCCGAGGGGGCGCAGGAAGCGGCCGGTCGCGTCGTGCACCGCGACCATGGTCATCAGGCCGTCGACCGGCACCGTGCCGGAGTGGTTGGACACGACGAGCGCGCCCCCGGTGGCGGGGATGTTGTCGACGCCGCGGACCTCGACGCGGAACCACTTCTGCGCGATCGGTCGCAGGGCGGCCATCAGGAACCGCTCGGTGACCTCCGGGTCGAAGCCGTACTCGTCGACCGTGTAGTCGCCGGTGAGCCGTCGCCGCATGAAGGCCATCAGCTCGGCGAGCCGGCGCTCCCACTCGTCGCCGAACAGCTCGACGGCGGCGTGCTGGAAGGCCTCGAGCCAGTCCGTCACCGGGATGCCGGCCAGCGGGTGGCGCTCCTCGGTCCTGGCGGCGGGACGTGCGCCCGTGGCGTCCCCCGACGCGGGCGCGGGCGTCGGGCCCTGCGCCCCGGGGGCCGCCGGCCCGGTCGCCCTCACCGGGCGCGGGACGGAGCCCTTGCGGGACTGGGGGGCCAGGTTGCGGGCGGCGGCGGACGGCCGCTGCCGACCCGTGCCACGACCGGGACGACCCGACGTACCGATGGGGACGACGTCGGCGCCCTCGTCGCGGGGCCGCCGGGACTCAGCCACGGCGCGCCTCCGACGGGACGCCCGCCAGGGCGGGGCCGGCCGGGCCGTGCGGGCCCCGGGGAGAGACGCCGAGGGAGACGCCGAAGTCCGCGAAGGCGGACGCGGTCGTGAAGCGCGGCTCGAAGCCGAGCTCGGCGCGCATCCGCGTCGTGTCCACCCCCCGACCGTAGGTCAGGAAGCCGAGCTGCTCGGGCGAGAAGTCCGCCATCCGGGCCTGGCGCAGCGCGGACCCGAGCCGGCCCACCGCGACGGCGGGCAGGGCGACGGAGGGCTTGCCGAGGCGGCGGACCGCCTGGGAGAGCATCAGGATCCCGTCGCCGGCGACGTTGTAGGTGCCGGGCGGGCCGGCGACCGCGGCGTGCCGCAGGACCGCGAGCAGGTCCTCCTCGTGGAGGAACTGCAGGCGCGGGTCGAAGCCCAGGATCCGGGGGATGACCGGGAGCCGGAAGTAGCTGGTGATCGGGCTGCTCACGTGCGGACCGATCACGTTGGCCGCGCGGATCATGGTCACGGCCACGTCGGGACGACGGCGCGCGAAGCCGCGGACGTAGCCCTCGACCTCGTAGACGTCCTTGGCGTAGCCCGAGGAGGGCAGCCGCTTGGGACCCATCTCCTCGGTGAACATGGCGGGGTCGCGCGAGCTCGCCCCGTAGACCGTGGTGGTGGACTTGACCACCACCCGCTCGACACCGGGCGCCTTCTGGCATGCAGCGAGCAGCTGCATGGTGCCCATGACGTTGAGCTCCTTCATGGTGTTGCGGCCCCCGGCCGAGCCGGGGGTCGCGATCACACTCATGTGGACGACGGTGTCGACGTCCTCCTTGGCCAGGACCTTGGCGATGACCGGCGTCCGGATGTCGGCGCGGACGAAGGAGACCTCGCCGATGTCACCGCGGGGCGGCACGACGTCGACGCCGACGACCCGGTCGATGGACGGGTCGCTGGCGGCCGCGCGCGCGAAACGGCGGGCGATGTCCCGGGAGATCCCCGTGACCAGCACGACCCGTCCCATGACCGAACGCCCCCCGGCCAGGACCTACTTGCCGAGCTTGCGACGCTGGACGCGCGTCTTCTTGAGCAGCTTGCGGTGCTTCTTCTTGGCCATGCGCTTGCGCCGCTTCTTGATGACAGAACCCACAGGGAAACCTTTCACGTGCGTCGCACGAGCACTCCTGCTACGTGCGGCGCGCAGGCAGGTGGCCCGCGCGTCCGTCACAGCCTACTTGCCGGACCGGACGGTGAGGAATCGTGTGGTGCGGCTCGCCCCTAGCCCGCGTCGTAGAAGCTCTTGCGCAGGTAGTCGTTGACGTCGTCCTCGGTCACGCGGAACGAGCGTCCGACGCGCACGGCGGGCAGCTCCCCGCCGTGGACGAGGCGGTAGACGGTCATCTTCGAGACACGCATCCTGGCGGCGACCTCCGCGATCGTCAGGAAGACGACGTCGGACATGTCACCGTTCGATGTGGGGGCCATGGTGCACCGATCCTTCTGTACGTCACGGCACCGGCTTCCCCGCCGGTGTCACAATCGTGGCGCTCTCGCCGACAATAGGGCCTGTGTGACCCGTGGGGAAGAGGGTCACTCCTGAAACTTGTGGGACGTACGGCGTGTCGGGTTGATCTTGACCTTCGACTCCCTCGTCAGGGGTACGGATCCAGCCCGTGCAGCGGGAACACCTCGGTCCTCGTGGCCATGATCGCGCGGTCCAGCCAGGTCTCCGGGTCGTAGCCGTCCGCCCAGTCCCGGTAGGCCGGGGTGCGCCCGTCGGTCATCCGGAAGGGCGGCGTGCGGTCGAGCAGCTCGGTGACGTGGGCCCGCCACCCGGGCGGCGTGGGGGTGTCGGGGGGAAGCGGGTGTCCCCCGACGATCGCGAGCAGGTGCGTCCACGCACGCGGCACCACGTCGACCAGCGCGTAGCCACCGCCACCGGTCACGACCCACCGGCCCTCGGTGACCTCGTGGGCCAGCTCGTGCAGCGCGAGGTAGGCCGCACGCTGGCCGTCCACGCTCAGCATGAGGTGCGCGAGCGGGTCCTCCATGTGGGAGTCGCAGCCGTGCTGGGTCACCAGGATCTCCGGCTCCCAGGCGCGCAGCACCGGCGGCACGACGGCGTGGAATGCCCGTAGCCAGCCGGCGTCGGCGGTGCCCGGCGGGAGCGCGACGTTGACCGCGGTGCCTTCCGCCCCCGGCCCGCCGCTGTCCCCCGGGAAGCCCGTGCCGGGGAAGAGCATCTGGCCGGTCTCGTGCAGGGAGATCGTCAGCACCCGCGGGTCGTCGTAGAAGATCCGCTCCACCCCGTCGCCGTGGTGGACGTCGACGTCCACGTAGGCGATGCGCTCGTGGCCCTGGTCGAGCAGCGACTGGATGCCCACCGCGATGTCGTTGTAGATGCAGAAGCCCGAGGACCGGTCGGCCATCGCGTGGTGGAGACCGCCGGCGATGCTCGCGCTGTGCAGCGAGTCGCCGCTGGCGACCTGCCGGAAGGCCTCGACCGTCGCGCCGACCACGTGGGCCGCCGCCTTGTGCATGTCCTGGAAGACCGGGTCGTCGTCGGTGCCGAGCCCGTGCCCGGGGTCCTCGCCACCCTCGGTGCCGCAGCGCGTGACCGCCTCGATGAGGCTGCGCTCGTGGACGGTGGCGATCAGGTCGTCGTCGGCGACGGGAGCCTCGACCATCCGCAGGCGGTCCAGCACCCCGAGCTCCTCGGCGAGGCGCATCGTCAGGTCCACGCGCAGCGGGGACATCGGGTGCCCGGGGCCGAAGTCGTACTCCACCAGGGTCTTGTCGAAGACGACGGACGCAGGGCCGGGGCACTCCATGTGACCGACGCTACCCGCAACCCGCCGTGCCGGCGGTAGCCACGGCGGGGAGCCAGACACCGGGTGCAACACTCGAGGCATGGACCGCATCGGCACCCGCAGCACCGGCCTCGACCTGGACTACCCGCAGTCCCTGGCCGTCTACGACACCTACGAGGAGGCGCAGCGCGCCGTCGACCACCTCTCCGACCAGGAGTTCCCGGTCGAGAACCTCCTGATCGTCGGCACCGACCTCAAGCGCATCGAGCGGGTGACCGGGCGGCTCACGTGGGGCCGGGTCGCGCTCGCGGGTGCGGTGTCGGGCCTCTGGTTCGGTGTCTTCGTCGGCCTCGTCGTCGCCCTGTGGGTCGAGGACGACCTGCTCGGCGTGCTGCTGTCGACGGCCGCCTTCGGCGCGCTGTTCGGCCTCGTGTGGGGCCTGACGGGGTACGCCGCGACCCGCGGGCGCCGCGACTTCAGCTCGGTGACCGCGGTGGTCGCCACCCGCTACGAGGTGCTCGTGGAGCACAAGCACCGCGAGGCGGCGCGCGCCATCCTGGCGGCCACCCCCGGCCTGCTGCCCGACCCGCACGCCGCGGGCTGACGCACACCGCGGGCAGTTCGCCGCACCGCAAGCCGTCCGCACGCTCAGCACACGGGGCAAGGAGCCGAACTGCCCGAAGCGTGCGGGCTCAGGAGCCCTCGGCGAGCTCCCGGGACCGGTCACGGGCGGCCTCCATGGCGGCGAGGAACGCGGCGCGCACCTTGTGCACCTCGAGCTCGCGGAGCGCGGAGGCGGTGGTCCCGGCGGGCGAGGTGACCTGCTCGCGCAGCACCACCGGGTGGGTGCCCGTCTCGCGCAGCATGGTCGCCGACCCGTAGAGCGTCTGGATGACCAGCTCGGTGGCGGTGGCCCGGGGCAGGCCGAGGTGGACGCCCGCCTCGATCATGGACTCCACCACGAAGAAGATGTAGGCCGGGCCCGAGCCGCTGATCGCGGTGACCGCGTCCTGCTGGCGCTCGGGGACGCGGACCACGCGCCCGGTGGAGGCCAGCAGCGCCTCGGCCTCGGCGAGGTGGGTCTCGTCGCAGTGCGAGCCCGGCGAGATCGCCGCCATGCCCTCGTCGACCAGCGCCGGCGTGTTGGGCATGACGCGGACGACCGCGACCCCCTCGGGCACCCGGGACTCGATGAAGGCGGTGGTGATGCCGGCCGCCAGGCTGACCAGCAGCTGACCGGGCCGCAGCTCCCCGGCGATCTCGTCGAGGACGACCGCCATGTCCTGCGGCTTGACGACCAGCGCGACCGTGTCGGCCGTGCGGGCCGCCTCCGCGTTGGTGACGACCGCGACGCCGTACTGCTCCTCGAGCTCCTTGGCCCGCTCGGGCCGCTTCTCCCCGACCAGCAGGTTGTCGACGCGACGGCCGGCGCGGACGAGCCCGGACAGCAGGGTCTCCCCCATCACCCCGGCCCCGATGATCGCGGTCTGGGACATGGCGACCTACTTCTTGGAGATGAGCGAGCGGAGGAAGAAGGACAGGTTCTGCGGGCGCTCGGCGAGGCGGCGCATCAGGTAGCCGTACCACTCCTGGCCGTAGGGGATGTAGACGCGCACCGTCTCGCCGGACTCGGCGAGGCGCTTCTGCTCCTCGGGACGGATGCCGTAGAGCATCTGGAACTCGTAGGTGCCCGGCTGGCGGCCGTAGCGGCTGGCCAGCGAGGAGGCGATCTGGACCATGCGCGGGTCGTGGCTGGCGATCATCGGGTAGCCCTGCCCGGCCAGCAGCACCTTGAGACAGCGGACGTAGGACTTGTCGATGTCGAGCTTGTCCTGGAAGGCGACGGTCTCGGGCTCGTGGTAGGCGCCCTTGCACAGACGCACGCGCGACCCCTCGTAGGCCAGCGCCCGGCAGTCGGCCTCGGTGCGGTGCAGCATGGCCTGCAGCACGGCGCCGGTCTCGGGGAAGTCCTTGCGCAGCTCGTGCAGGATCGACAGCGTCGAGTCGGTGGTGGTGTGGTCCTCCATGTCCAGGGTGACCGTGGTGCCGGCGTTGCGGGCCGCGCGGCAGATCTCGCGGGCGTTCTCCAGGGCGACCTTCTCGCCGTTCTCCGGCAGCGCCTGCCCGACCGCGCTGAGCTTGACGCTGACCTCGGCCCGGGCGGCGAGCCCGCGTCGCGCCAGCTCCGCCAGGACCTCCTTGTAGGCCGCGACCGTGGCGTCGGCCTGGGCGATGTCGAGGGTGTCCTCGCCCAGGAAGTCCAGGGTGACGTACAGCCCGTCCTCGACCAGCTCGGCGGTGGCCGTGACGGCGGCGTCGGTGGTCTCACCGGGGACGTAGCTGGTGACGATGCCCGACGAGACGGGCATGGTGCTGACGAGCTTCTTGACCTGGTCGCTCTTGGCGAGCAGCAGGATCGGCTGGCGGAGCAGTGACATGCCGCACAGGCTACGCCGCGCCGGCCGGACCCACCTGCACAGGACCTCCACACCGCCTGCACCACTCCCGCCGTCCCCGCGCCCTACCGTCGGTGGCAGTCGCACCAGCACCTCGAGGAGGACCTCCATGACGCCACGCACGCACCGCCTGCTCGGCCTGGCGGTCGCCACCGGCGCCACCCTGGTGCTGCTCTTCGGGATCGGGGCGCTGGGCATCGTGGGGTCCGGCGGGCCGCCGGACCTGCTGTACGTCGGCGCGCTGGTCGTCGGCCTGCTGGTCGCCGCGGCCGGCCGGTTCCAGGCTCCGGCCCTGGCGCGGGGGCTCGGGACCACGGCCGCGCTGATGCTGGTCGCCGGGGTCGTCGCGGTGGCCGCCGGGCTCCAGGAGGACGGCTCGGTGGTCGACGTGCTGGCGCTGAGCGCGATGTTCGCCGGGCTGTACGGCGCCGCGGCCTGGCTGCTGGGCCGCGCGTCGGGCTCGTCGCACCCGGGAGCGCCGGCGGGCTGAGCCCCTCAGGCCGTGCGCCGCCGCAGGGTCGCCGCGCCGAGCGCCAGGCCGGCGACCGCGAAGCCGAGCACGACGCCGACGTCGCGCCACACGCTCGCCTGGTTTGCGGCCCCGACCAGCTCCTGCATGGCGTCCACGGCGTAGGAGAGGGGGAGGACGTCGGAGACCGCCGACAGCAGGGACGGCAGGGCGTCCCGGGGGACGAAGAGGCCGCACAGCAGCAGCTGCGGGATGACGAACGCAGGCATGAACTGGACCGCCTGGAACTCGGTGTCGGCGAAGGCGCTGACCAGCAGCCCGAGAGCGGTGCCGAGCACGGCGTCGACGACGGCCACGACCCCGAGGAGCCACACCGGCCCGTTGACGTCGAGCCCGAGCAGGCCGACGCTCACCGTCACCGCGAGGGCGGACTGGACGGCGGCGAGCAGGCCGAAGGCCAGGGCGTAGCCGAGCAGGAAGTCGAGCTTGCCCATCGGCATCGACAGCAGCCGCTCGAGCGTGCCGCTCCCGCGCTCGCGCAGGGTCGTCACGCTGGTCACGAGGAACATGACCGTGAAGGGGAAGATCGCCAGCAGGGCCGGGCCGAAGCCGTCGAACGCGTCTCCCGGGAGGTCCTCGAACATCCACCACAGCAGGCTCATCAACAGGCACGGGAGCACCAGCAGCATCGCCAGCGTGCGGTGGTCCCGCCGGACCTGGGTCAGGACGCGGCCCGCGACGGCCAGCGTCACCCGGGGACTCATGCCGCGGCCTCGACGATCCGCAGGAAGGCCGCCTCGATGTCCGGGGCACTGCCGCGGATCTCGGCGGGCGTGCCGTCGGCGATGATCCGGCCCTCGCGCATCAGCAGCAGCCGGTCGCAGCGGTCGGCCTCGTCCATCACGTGGCTGGACACGAGGACCGCCTTGCCGCGGTCGGCCAGCCGGTGGAAGAGCCTCCACAGGTCGCGCCTGAGCACCGGGTCGAGCCCGACGGTGGGCTCGTCCAGCACGAGCACGTCCGGGTCGCCCAGCAGCGCGACGGCGAGGCTGGCCCGGCTCCGCTGCCCCCCGCTGAGGCTGCCCACCACCTGGTCACGACGGTCGGTCAGGTCCACGGCGGCGATCGCCTCGTCGACCTCGTCGCCCTTGACGCCGAGCACCCGGGCGAAGAAGCGGAGGTTCTCGGCGACGGAGAGGTCGTCGTACACGCTCACGTCCTGGGTGACGTAGCCGACCCGGTCGCGGAGCCGCCGGTCCCCGGCGGGGAGGCCGAGCACCTCGACGGTGCCGGACCGGACCCGCTGCACACCGACGACGGAGCGCAGCATCGTGGACTTGCCGCAGCCGCTCGGGCCCAGCAGGCCGGTGACGCCGGCGGCGACCTCCAAGGTGAGCCCCGGGAGCACCTCGCGACCGCCACGCACGACGACGAGGTCGCGGATGTCGATGACGTTATTCATCATGTGTTGAATTGTGCTCCCGCTCGCCCTCGGGCGCAAGGACTCAGTCGGGTATCTCCCCGGTGAGGTAGCGCTGGAGCGTCGGTCCGTACGTCGCGACGACCTGCTCGCTGGTGAGCGAGGCGACCGGCTCGATCCTCATCACGTAGCGCATCAGGATCAGCCCCATCACCTGGCTGGCGACCAGGGCCATCCGGTGCTGGGGCCGGTCGATGCCCAGCGCGATGCCGACCGGCTCGATCACCACCGGCAGGAACCCCTCGCTGAGCAGCCGGTGCGTGGCCGGGTCCATGACGGCACGGGCCACCGCGAGCAGGGCCGGCTGCACCTGCGGGTCGTCCCAGACCGACAGGAAGGCCCGCAGGAAGCGCTCGGCGGCCTCCTCGACCGGGCCCTCCACTACGGGCTCGATCACCCGGCGGGGGTCCACGGGCAGCTCCATGGCCGCGAGGAAGAGGTCGTCCTTGGTGCCGAAGTAGTGGTGCACCAGCGCCGGGTCGACGCCGGCGTCGGCGGCGACCGCACGGATCGTCGTACCGCCGAAGCCCTTGGCCGCGAAGGACGCGCGGGCCGCGCCGAGCACGGCGGCACGGGTGTCCGGGGCGCCCGGGCGGCGGCCGCGGGAGGGGCGGGTCATGCGACGGAGGGTACGACGCCCGCCCGACGCGGTCAGCGCGCCGGGACCGCGAAGTGCTCGCGGGCGAACTCCAGCGACTCCCGCAGGTCGGCCTCGCGCTCCGCGCGGGTGGAGCAGCGGCGGGTGTTGATCTCCAGCACGATGTGGCCGGCGAAGTCGCGGCCGGCCAGATGGGTGAGGAACTCCTCCGCGCGCATGCCCCCGCGACCGGGTACCAGGTGCTCGTCCTTGGCCGAGCCGCTGCCGTCGGTGAGGTGCACGTGCCGCAGCCGGTCGCCGAGCCGCTCGGCCATCGCGACCACGTCGCTGCGGGCGATGGCGGCGTGCGAGAGGTCGATGGTGGTGTTGGCGTACTCCTGGTCGCTGGGGTCCCAGCCGGGGAGGTACATCTCCATGCCCCGGCGCGACGAGGCCCTCCACGGGTACATGTTCTCGACGGCGAAGGCGATGCCGGTCGACTCCTCCAGGGCGGCGATCCCGTCGACGAAGCCGGCGGCGTACTCCTTCTGCCAGCGGAACGGCGGGTGCACCACGACGACGTCGGCACCGACGGCGACCGCCAGCTCCGCGGAGCGCTCGAGCTTGCCCCACGGCTCGGTGCCCCAGACCCGCTGGGTCCAGAGCAGGCACGGCGAGTGGATCGCGCAGATCGGCATCTCGTGGTGCTCGGAGAGCTGCTGGAGCGCGGCGGTCTGCTGCGAGAGCGAGTCGACGCCCACCATCACCTCGACGGCGTCGTAGCCCAGCTGGGCGGCCCACGCGAAGGCGTGGGCGGTCGACTCGGGGTAGACCGAGGCCGTGGAGAGCGCGACGAGGGTCACGGCGCGCCGTTCCGGATCGTGGGCCGGGTGGGCGGCCGGGTCACGACGGACAGCTGGTCGAGGCGCTCGAGGATGACGCCCTCGCGCAGCGCCCACGGGCAGATCTCGAGGGCCTCGAGGCCGAAGATGTCCATGCACGCCTCGGCGACCAGGGCACCCGGGACGATCTGGTGCGTGCGGCTCGGGGACACGCCGGGCAGGGCGGCCAGCTCGTCCGGGCCGAGGGCGATGAGCTTGGGGATCCACTGCGAGAGGGTGGCGAGCTCGAGGCTGCGCGGCACGAGCGGGCCGTCGCCGCTGGGGGCCGCGCCGCAGATGCGGGCCAGCGAGCGGAACGTCTTGGACGTCGCGGCCGCGCGGTCGGGGGCGCCGGGACGCATCAGGTGGCCGGCGTCGCGGGCGATGTCGGCGCGGATCTGGCGGCGCAGCCTGCGGATCGCCTCGTCGTCGGGGCGGGCGCCACCGAACCAGTCGCGCGCGAGGCGCGCCGCGCCGAGGGGCATCGACCAGGCCACGTCGGGAGCCTCGTCGGAGCCGCCGGCGACCTCCAGCGAGCCGCCGCCGATGTCGAAGACCGCCAGCCGGCCGGCCGACCAGCCGAACCAGCGGCGTACGGCGAGGAAGGTCAGCCGCGCCTCGTCCTCACCGGACAGGACGGAGAGGTCGACGTCGGTGACGTCGTTGACGTGCGCCAGCACCTCGTCGGAGTTGACCGCGTCGCGCACCGCGGAGGTGGCGAAGCCGAGCATCTCCTCGCAGCCCTTGTCCTCGGCGACGGTGAGGGCCTCCTCGCAGAACCGCGTCAGGGCGTCGATCCCCGCCTGCGAGACCGCACCGTTCTCGTCGAGGTGCTCGGCAAGGCGCAGCGGCTGCTTGTGCGAGAACGCCGGCAGCGGGGCCGCTCCCCCGTGCGCGTCCACCACGAGCAGGTGACCCGTGTTGGAGCCGATGTCGAGGACGCCCAGGCGCATGGGCCCAAACTACTAGGCTTGCCCAGTGCCCGAAGTCGACCTGGTGTTTCCCCGTGCGTTCGTCGAGTTCGTCGACCCGGCCGACGAGGAGCAGGTCTTCCGCTGCGACCTCACCTGGCTGACGTCGGGCTACACCTGCATCTTCGGCCAGGGCTGCCGGGGCATCTACGCCGACTCCCCCGACGTCGGCTGCTGCACCCTGGGCGCCCACTTCAGCGACGCCGACGACGAGCAGCGCGTCGCGTCGTACGTCGCGCAGCTCACGCCGGAGCAGTGGCAGTTCCACCCGCAGCGCACCGTGCTCACCGAGGGCTGGGCGGAGGCGGACGACGAGGGCGAGCGCAAGACGATCGCCGTGGAGTACGACGGCCAGTCGGCGTGCGTCTTCCACAACCGCGCCGACTTCCCCTCGGGTGCCGGCTGCGCCCTCCACGGGCTGGCGCTCGAGCAGGGCCGCAACCCGCTCGAGACCAAGCCGGACGTCTGCTGGCAGCTGCCGATCCGGCGCACGTTCCGCACCGTGGAGCGCCAGGACGGGACGTCGTACACCGAGGTGTCGATCGGGGAGTACGACCGGCGCGGCTGGGGGCCGGGCGGGCACGACCTCGACTGGTACTGCTCGGGCAACACCGAGGCCCACGTCGCCCCGGAGCCGGTCTACGTCACCCACGAGCCCGAGCTGACCGAGCTGATGGGCGAGGCCGCGTACGCCGAGCTGGTGCGGCACTGCGACGCGCACGTGCGCTCCCGGTCGGCCCTCGCGCTGCATCCCGCCGACCCGCGCTGACCCTCGACTCACCGGGTCGAGATCCCTCGACGTCAAGACAACCTGACCCCGATGTAGCACCCCGAAGGGTGCGAGCACACAATGCTCGCATGCGCCTGGACCATCTTTCGTTCGCAGCCGGACCGGATGGACTTGCCAGCACCGCCCAGCGCATCGGGGGCCAGCTCGGCAAGGACTTCATCGACGGCGGAGTGCACCCGCGCTTCGGGACCCGCAACATGATCATGCCGCTGGACGGCCGCACCTACATCGAGATCGTCGAGGTGCTGGACCACCCTGCGAGCGACAAGGCCCCCTTCGGGCAGGCCGTCCGTGCCCGTTCCGCCCTCGGTGGCGGCTGGCTCGGCTGGGTGGTGGCGGTCGACGACATCACCGCTGTCGAGACCCGGCTGGGCCGCGAGTCGGTCAAGGGCAACCGCCACCTGCCCAACGGCGAGGAGCTGCTCTGGCGCCAGATCGGCGTCCACGGCCTGCTCTCCGACCCGCAGCTCCCCTTCTTCATCCAGTGGGAGTCGCCGGCTGAGATGCACCCGAGCAACGCCGCCGACAGCAGCTTCTCGCTGGTCGCGCTCGAGATCGCCGGTGACCCGCAGCGGGTCAGCGAGTGGCTCGGCGAGACCGTCGAGGCGCCGCTGGAGGACATCAAGGTCGAGTGGGTCGCCCCCAACGGCACGCCGGGCATCATCGCCGTCCAGGTCCAGACGCCCTCCGGGCTCGTCCGACTCTGACCAGACCTCCTCGGCGCGACGGGGCCACCCCGAGCCCGAACATCTGGCACCACCCGGAGACCTACGAGCTCGAGAACCGCGCCGCGGACCCGCACGGCCGCATCGACGCCGCCATGAGGTCGATCGCGCCCTGGGACGACCGGGTCTTCCTCGACGTCGGCTGCGGGACCGGCTTCCACCTCCCGCGCTGGGCCGAGCGCGCGCGGGCGGTCGTGGGCGTCGAGCCGCACGGGTCCCTCGCGGCGCTGGCGCGGCGTCGTACGAGGAGGCTCGCGAACGTCGAGGTGCTCCAAGGCACCGCGCAGGCCGTCCCGCTCCCCGACGCGTCGGTGGACGTCGTGCAGGCCCGGTGGGCCTACTTCTTCGGGCCCGGCTGCGAGCCGGGGCTGGCCGAGCTGGACCGGGTCGTACGCCGCGGCGGCACCGCGTTCGTCATCGACAACGACGCCACCCGCTCGACGTTCGGGGCGTGGTTCCGCCTCGGCTACCCGACGGTCGACCCGGACGAGGTCGAGAGGTTCTGGTCCCAGCGCGGCTGGACCCGCGTGCCGATCGACATGGGCTGGTCCTTCGCCTCCCGCGCCGACCTCGAGGCGGTGGTGCGGATCGAGCTCACGCCGGAGGTCGCGGACCGGGTGCTGGCGACGCACGAGGGCACCGAGGTCGACTACGCGGTCAACCTGTGGTGGCGGGAGTACTGAGCCTCGTCCTCACGCAGGGACGTCGGCCTCGGGCCGGGCCGATGACTCGCGCACGACCAGGGTCGGCGTGAGGAGGACGCCGTCCTCGGGGGTCGGCTGGTGCGACAGCAGGCTCTGCAGCGCCCGGACGATCTCGACCGCGACGTCCTCGAGGGGCTGGCGCACCGAGGTCAGGCCCACGGGGTAGACCTGCGCGACCTGGGAGTCGTCGAAGCCGACCACCGCGATGTCGCGGCCCGGCGCGAGCTGGCGGAGCCACAGGGTGTGCAGGACGCCCATGGCGAGGGTGTCCGAGGCGCACACGAAGGCGGTCGGCGCCGACTCGTCGAGCAGCACGGCCGCCGCCTCGCCGCCGGACTGCACGGTGTCCTCGACCCGGCTGGCGAGGCCGGTGGTGGACAGGCCGTGCTCGTGCATGGTGGTGAGCCAGCCGGAGCGGCGGTCCTCGCCGATGGGCGAGTCCTTGCGCCAGCCGATCCAGGCGATGCGGGTGTGGCCCTGCTCGACGAGGTGCTCGGTCGCGAGCCGGGTGCCGGCGGCCCCGTCGACGTCGACCCAGGGGTGACGGGCGCTCGCGCGGTCCCAGGGACGACCGAACGCCACGAACGGGGCCCGCTGGGCGGCGAGCCACGCGGCCTGCGGGTTGCCGAGGTAGGTGTCGGTGACGACGAAGGCGTCGACGGCCGTGGACCGGAGCAGGTTGTCGTAGCCGGCCACCGGGTCCTCGTCGTCGCCGGTGAACAGCAGCACGTGGTGCCCGGCCAGCGCGGAGGTCTCCACCAGCGTGTGGACGAAGCGGTCCATCATCGCGTTGGCGGTGCCCTCCTGGACCGGGGAGACCCGCAGGCCTATCAGCTGGGAGGTGCGGGTCCGCAGGTTGCGGGCCGCACGGTTGGGCGAGTAGCCCATCTCCTCGATCGCCTGGCGGACCCGCTCGAGGGTCCCCGGGCGCAGCAGGTCGGGGTTGTTGACGGCGTTGGACACCGTCTGGCGGCTCACCCCGGCGCGCTCGGCCACGTCCGCCAGCGTCGGCGGCGACACCGGCAGGTGCGCACCCAGCCGGGACTCCGGTCGCGACATCTCGGTCCCCCTTGATCGTTCCAAGCACCGGCAGCATAACCGCGTCGTCGGTGCTCTCGCCTACGGTGCCGACCATGAGCAGACAGCGTGCCGCC
Organism: Nocardioides sediminis; assembly: GCF_003047295.1. Classification (GTDB taxonomy): domain Bacteria; phylum Actinomycetota; class Actinomycetes; order Propionibacteriales; family Nocardioidaceae; genus Nocardioides; species Nocardioides sediminis. The sequence goes on along the minus strand of NZ_PZYZ01000010.1, from coordinate 17,142 downwards.
TACCGGTGTTCGGAGTGCGGCTGGGAGACCGGCAAGTGGGTGGGCCGGTGCGGCGAGTGCCAGGCCTGGGGATCGGTCGCCGAGGCGGCCGCGCCGACCGTCCGGGCGGCGGCCACGCCGGTGACCAGCCCGGCGGTCCCCATCGGCCAGGTGTCGGTCGAGGACTCCACGTTCCGGACCTCCGGGGTGCCCGAGCTCGACCGCGTGCTGGGCGGCGGGCTGGTGCCCGGCGCGGCCATCCTCCTGGCCGGTGAGCCCGGCGTCGGCAAGAGCACCCTGCTGCTCGAGGTCGCCGCCCAGACCGCCCGGGTGCGCACCCGGACGCTCTACGTGACCGGTGAGGAGTCCGCCTCCCAGGTGCGGCTGCGCGCCGACCGCACGGGCGGCGTCCACGACGAGCTCTACCTCGCGGCCGAGACCGACCTCGGCGCGGTGCTCAGCCACATCGAGCAGGTGCGACCCACCCTGCTCGTGATCGACTCGATCCAGACCATCGCGGCCTCGGGCGTCGAGGGCGTGCCGGGCGGCGTCACCCAGGTCAAGGAGGTCGCCGCCGCCCTCGTGCGGGTGGCCAAGACCCGCAACATCACCACGGTCATCGTCGGCCACGTCACCAAGGACGGCTCGATCGCCGGTCCCCGGGTGCTCGAGCACCTCGTCGACGTGGTGCTCAACTTCGAGGGCGACCGCAACTCCCGCTTCCGCATGGTCCGGGCGATGAAGAACCGGTTCGGCCCCGTCGACGAGGTCGGCTGCTTCGACCTCGCCGCCGGTGGCATCACCGCCGTCACCGACCCCACCGGGCTCTTCGTCGAGCACCACAGCCAGCAGGTGCCCGGGACCTGCGTGGCGGTGACGATGGAGGGGCGGCGCCCGCTGCTCGCGGAGGTGCAGGCGCTCGTCACCGCCTCCCCGCTCGAGCGCCCGCGGCGTACGACGTCGGGCGTCGACTCCTCCCGGGTCGCGATGATCCTGGCCGTGCTCCAGCAGCACGCCGGCATCCGGCTGCACGCCTCCGACGTGTTCGCCTCGACCGTGGGCGGCGCGCGGCTCACCGAGCCGGCCACCGACCTGGCGATCGCCGTCTCGGTCGCCAGCGCCACCAACGGGATCGCCCCGCCCAAGGGGGTCGTGGCGATGGGCGAGATCGGGCTCGCCGGCGAGCTGCGCCGGGTGCGCGACCTGCCCCAGCGTCTGGCCGAGGCCGCCCGGCTCGGGTTCGAGGTGGCCGTGGTGCCGCGGGAGCCCGGAGCGTCCGACCGGCCCGACCGGGGCACCCCGCAGATGGTCGACGGGCTGCGCGTGATCGCCGAGGGCACGGTGTGGGGCGCCCTGCGCACCCTGCGCGTGACGAACGACGACCGGCCCCGCCTGCGTCCCCTAGACTGAGCGCCGCGACGCCCGGCGTCGTACCCGTCAGAGAGGACCACCGTGCCCGAGCGTTCGGACGACGTGCTGCGCCTGCGCGCCACCCTGGCGATGATCGCACCCGGCACCGCCCTGCGCGACGGCCTCGAGCGCATCCTCCGCGGCCGCACGGGCGCCCTCATCGTGCTGGGCCAGGACAAGATGGTCGAGTCGCTCGCCACCGGCGGCTTCACCCTCGACGTGCCGTTCACCGCCACCGGGCTGCGCGAGCTGGCCAAGATGGACGGCGCGATCATCGTCGACCGCGACGTCACCCGGATCTCGCGGGCCGCCGTGCACCTGATGCCCGACCAGTCGATCCCTTCCGAGGAGACGGGCACCCGGCACCGCACCGCCGAGCGCGTGGCCAAGCAGACCGGTCACCCGGTGATCTCGGTGTCGCAGTCGATGCAGATCATCGCGGCCTACGTCGGCGACATCCGCCACGTGCTCGAGGACTCCGGCCAGATCCTCTCCCGCGCCAACCAGGCGCTGGCGACGCTCGAGCGCTACAAGCTCCGCCTCGACGAGGTCTCGGCGACGCTGTCGGCGCTGGAGATCGAGGACCTGGTGACCGTGCGCGACGTGACCGTGGTGGCCCAGCGCCTCGAGATGGTCACCCGCATCGCCCGCGAGATCGAGGACTACGTGCTCGAGCTCGGCACCGACGGCCGGCTGCTGTCCCTGCAGCTCGAGGAGCTCATCACCGGCGTGGACGCCGAGCGCGAGCTGGTCGTCCGCGACTACCTGCCTGCGGGCAAGCGGCGCAAGGTCGAGGCGTCGGTCATCCTGGCCGACCTGTCGGCCCTCTCCCCCGCCGAGCTGGTCGATCCCGGCGCCGTCGCCGCGGTCCTCGGGCTCGGCACCGGGGAGCACCTCGACGGCGCGGTCGCCCCGCGCGGCTACCGGCTGCTGGCCAAGGTCCCCCGCCTGCCCGGCTCGGTGGTCGACCGGCTCGTCGAGCACTTCGGCGGCCTCCAGCAGCTGCTCTCCGCCGGGATCGACGACCTCCAGACCGTCGAGGGCGTCGGGGAGCTCCGGGCCCGGAGCGTGCGCGAGGGACTCTCGCGGCTCGCGGAGTCCAGCATCACCGAGCGCTACATCTGAGCCACGCGGTCGTGCGCGCCCGCGCGCACCGCGTGGGCGCGGTCAGATGGAGCACGCTCCGCGACCGAGGCACGAGGTCGGCCGCGTGGTTGGCGCGTGTTCCAGTGGGTTCGCGCGCACTGCAGCGTGGCCGAACCCACGGAATCACCGGGCGCCCGGTGATTCCACGTCCACGTCAGCCCTCGGAGTTGCCCGTGCCGTCCTCGCCGGGCTGGTGCGAGCTGTCCTGCTGCCTCTTCCTGCCCTTCTGGGGCTTGGGCGTCACCGTCTTGGTGATCACCTCGCTGGACGGGCGCACCAGCTCGAACTGCACGTCGGTCGGTTCGCCGGCCAGGGCGGCGGCCTCCACGTGGTAGTAGCCCGGCAGCGCCCACTCGGTGAGCGAGGAGCAGTCCTCGTCCGAGCGGCGGGCGTTCCAGGTGATGACGACCGGGGCGTCGACCGCCTGCCGCACCACCACCTCCTGGGGAACGATGGCCGCCGGGCACTCGCGGCTCGACCAGATGGAGTCGTTGCCCGAGGTGATGCTGACCGTCAGGGTCTCCGGCGACACCGTCCACGTGCACGCCTCGGTGACCCGGGTGCGCAGGTTGAGCGTGATCGGGACGTCGCTACCGCCCGGCGCCTCGGTGATGGTGGGGGTGGCGACGATGTCGCCGTTCTCGCACGTCCCGCTCGGCTCGGCGAGCGGCGGCTCGGTGGGGGTCTGCTTCTTCTTGCGCTTCGGCGCCTCGGTCGACCCCTCGGTCGGCGTGGCGGCCGGGTCCTCCGTCGCGGCCGTCTCCCCCGGGGTGGTGCTCTCGGTGGGGGTCGTTCCCGTCGTCGCGCCGGCGGTGGTCGCCTGGGGGTCCTCGTCGGAGGACGCATCGCTCGACCCCCCGAGGAGGCGGGCCAGGCCGGCCACGAGCAGCACGGCCACCCCGAGCACCACGAGACGGCGGAACCAGTAGACCCGGGCGGGCAGGGGACCACGCGGTGCCATCGGCGGAGCGGGACGCGAGGACGGCATGGCCCCGACCCTAGGAGCCGGGCGGGCACGGCAGCGGGAGCCACACCGGGCCACCGTCGGATCCGTGCGTACGATCACCGCGATGAGCGAGCTGCACGAGCCGATCCTGGACTGGTACGACGCCCACGCGCGCGACCTGCCCTGGCGTCGGCCCGACGCGTCGGCGTGGTCCGTGCTCGTCTCCGAGCTCATGCTCCAGCAGACCCCGGTCGCGCGGGTGCTCCCGGTCCACGACGCATGGCTCGAGCGGTGGCCCACCCCCGCCGACCTGGCGGGCGAGGCCACCGGCGAGGCGGTCCGGATGTGGGGGCGGCTCGGCTACCCGCGGCGGGCGCTGCGCCTGCACGCCGCCGCCGTGGCCATCGTGGAGCGGCACGACGGCGAGGTGCCCGAGTCGTACGACGACCTGATCGCGCTGCCCGGGGTGGGCGACTACACCGCCGCGGCGGTGGCCAGCTTCGCCTTCGGACGACGCCACGTCGTGCTGGACACCAACGTGCGCCGGGTCCTGGCCCGGGTCGCCTCGGGTGCCGAGCTCCCGCCGGCGTCCGTGACCCGCGCCGAGCGCGACCTGGCCACCACGCTGCTGCCCGACGACGAGGCGACCGCCGCCACTTGGGCGGTGGCGGTGATGGAGCTCGGCGCGCTCGTCTGCACGGCCCGCGACCCGCGGTGCGGGGCCTGCCCGGTCGCCGACCGGTGCGCGTGGCAGGCGGCCGGCCGTCCGGCGTACGACGGTCCTCCGCGGCGCGGGCAGGCCTGGGCCGGCACCGACCGCCAGTGCCGCGGTCGCATCATGGCCGTGCTGCGCGAGGCCGACGGCACGGTCCGGCCTGCCGCGATCGAGGCGGTCTGGCCCGGGGCGGAGCAGCGGGAGCGCTGCCTGGCCGGGCTGGTCGAGGACGGCCTCGTCGCCGTCGTCGACGGCGGCTACGCACTCCCGGGGTAGTCCGTCCACCGCGTCCACCCCTGACCCGGGTAGTTGGGGACGATCTCGTAGGAGAAGTCGCCGATCCACCGACGATTTCGTCCCAAACTACCCAGCGAGGGGCGAGGGCCCGGGACGCCCCGGACGTGCGAGGAGCCCCCGGCGCGAGTGCGCCGGGGGCTCCTCGGTGGTGCTGGTCGTGCTGGTGCGGTCAGGCCGTCACTCGGTGGAGCGGGGCACGTCCGTCGGGCCCTCGGAGTCGTCCGGACCCTCGCCCTCGACCGGCGTCGCGATGTCGAGCGGCTCGGCGGCCACGTCGGCGGTCTCGAACGGCGGCAGGTCGGGCAGCGCCGAGACCTTCTGGCCCTTGAAGGTGAAGGTCGCCGTGGGACCCTCCCCCTCGACGTCCACGAGCACGATCTGGCCGGGGCCGATCTCGCCGTAGAGCATCTTCTCGGCCATCACGTCCTCGATCTCGCGCTGCACGGTGCGACGCAGCGGCCGGGCACCGAGCACCGGGTCGAAGCCACGCTGGGCCAGCAGGTTCTTGGCCGGCTGCGTGAGCTCGAGCTGCATGTCGCGGTCCTTGAGGCGCAGCTCGACGGCGGCGATCATGTTGTCGACCATCGAGATGATCTGCTCCTGCGACAGCGGCGGGAACACGATGATCTCGTCCACACGGTTGAGGAACTCGGGCCGGAAGTGCTGCTTGAGCTCCTCCTGCACCTTGCTCTTCATCCGGTCGTAGGACCCCGCCTCGCCCGACTGCTGGAAGCCGAGGTTGACCCCCTTGGCGATGTCGCGGGTGCCGAGGTTGGTGGTCATGATGATGACGGTGTTCTTGAAGTCGACCACACGGCCCTGCGAGTCGGTCAGGCGACCTTCCTCGAGGATCTGCAGCAGGCTGTTGAAGATGTCCGGGTGGGCCTTCTCGACCTCGTCGAACAGCACGACGGAGAACGGCTTGCGGCGGACCTTCTCGGTCAGCTGGCCGCCCTCCTCGTAGCCCACGTAGCCGGGGGGCGAGCCGAAGAGGCGCGAGACGGTGTGCTTCTCGCCGAACTCGCTCATGTCGAGCTGGATCAGCGAGTCCTCGTCGCCGAAGAGGAACTCGGCGAGCGTCTTGGACAGCCAGGTCTTGCCGACGCCCGAGGGGCCGGCGAAGATGAACGACCCGCCGGGGCGCTTGGGGTCCTTGAGCCCCGCCCGCGTACGACGGATGGCCCGGGAGAGTGCCTTGACGGCCTCCTCCTGGCCGATGACCCGCTTGTGCAGCTCGTCCTCCATCTTGAGCAGTCGCGTGGACTCCTCCTCGGAGAGCTTGACGATCGGGATGCCGGTCGCCACGGCGAGCACCTCGGCGATCAGCTCCTCGTCGACCTCGGCGACCTCGTCCATGTCACCGGAGCGCCACTGCGACTCGCGCTCGGACTTGCGGGCGATGAGCTGCTTCTCCTCGTCGCGCAGGCGGGCGGCGGCCTCGAAGTCCTGGCCGTCGATCGCGGCCTCCTTGCGCTGGCGCACGTCGGCGATCTTGTCGTCGTACTCCCGCAGGTCGGCCGGGGCCGTCATGCGGCGGATGCGCAGGCGCGAGCCGGCCTCGTCGATGAGGTCGATGGCCTTGTCCGGCAGGAACCGGTCGGAGATGTAGCGGTCGGCCAGGGTGGCCGCGGAGACCAGCGCCTCGTCGGTGATGGTCACCCGGTGGTGCGCCTCGTAGCGGTCGCGCAGGCCCTTGAGCATCTCGATGGTGTGCGCGATCGAGGGCTCCTGCACCTGGATCGGCTGGAAGCGGCGCTCGAGCGCGGCGTCCTTCTCGAGGTACTTGCGGTACTCGTCCAGCGTGGTCGCGCCGATGGTCTGGAGCTCGCCGCGGGCGAGCATCGGCTTGAGGATCGAGGCCGCGTCGATCGCGCCCTCGGCCGCGCCGGCGCCGACGAGGGTGTGGATCTCGTCGATGAACAGCACGATGTCGCCGCGGGTGCGGATCTCCTTGAGGACCTTCTTGAGGCGCTCCTCGAAGTCACCGCGGTAGCGCGACCCGGCGACCAGCGCGCCGAGGTCGAGGGTGTAGATGTGCTTGTCCTTGAGCGTCTCGGGCACGTTGCCCTTGACGATGTCCTGGGCGAGGCCCTCGACGATGGTCGTCTTGCCGACGCCGGGCTCGCCGATGAGGACGGGGTTGTTCTTGGTGCGGCGCGAGAGGATCTGCATCACGCGCTCGATCTCCTGCTCGCGCCCGATGACCGGGTCGAGCTTGCCCTCGCGGGCGGCCTGGGTCAGGTTGCGGCCGAACTGGTCGAGGACCAGCGAGCTCGACGGCGCCTCGGAGGACGAGCCCCCGGTGGACGCGCCGGACGCGGCCGACTCCTTGCCCTGGAAGCCGCTGAGGAGCTGGATGACCTGCTGGCGGACCCGGTTGAGGTCGGCGCCGAGCTTCTGGAGGACCTGGGCGGCCACGCCCTCGCCCTCACGGATCAGGCCGAGCAGGATGTGCTCGGTGCCGATGTAGGAGTGGCCGAGCTGCAGCGCCTCGCGCAGGGACAGCTCGAGCACCTTCTTGGCGCGGGGCGTGAAGGGGATGTGGCCGGAGGGCGCCTGCTGGCCCTGGCCGATGATCTCCTCGACCTGGGCGCGCACGGCCTCCAGGGAGATGTCGAGGGACTCCAGCGCCTTGGCCGCGACGCCTTCGCCCTCGTGGATCAGTCCGAGCAGGATGTGCTCGGTGCCGATGTAGTTGTGGGAGAGCATGCGGGCCTCTTCCTGGGCCAGCACGACAACTCGCCGGGCTCGGTCGGTGAACCGCTCGAACATGTGCGCTCCTTCGTCTGGTGCGTCCACGAGGCCACCGACGGACGGTGCGCGGACAGTGGGCTCAACGCCCGACTCCACCCTACGTGTTCCCAGTCGCCCACCGGAGGCGTCCGCTCTCAGCGAACACCCTGGGGAGGACGGCGTCCACCCCCGCAGCGGGTGAGCCGCGGACCCCCCGCCGGGACGACCCGCGCAGGTCGTCCCGGCGGGAACGCGTCAGTGCGCCGCGTCGTACGCCTGCTGGACGTCCGCGGAGATGCGGCCGCGCTCGGAGACCTCCATGCCCTGGGCCTTGGCCCACTCGCGGACGTCCTTGGTGTTGCTCGAGCTGCCCGCGCTGCTCGCCGAGGAGCTGCGACGACCGCGGCGGGCGCCGCCGGCGACCTTGCGGGCGTGCCCGACGTAGCCGCTGAGGGCCTCGCGCAGGGCGGCCGCGTTGCTGTCGTTGAGGTCGATCTCGTACGACGTCCCGTCGAGGCCGAACGAGACGGTCTCGGTGGCCTCGGAACCATCGAGGTCGTCGACGAGGACGATGTTGACCTTTTGTGCCACGATTTGCCTTCTTCCAGACATCGGCTTTCTCGGAAATTACCCCCGCGATATCGGAAAGGTACTCGCGCCGAATTGGTCGGGCAAATACCCGACCAGACCATTTCGGTCGCTATTCGAAAGAGCTGTCCGGAATGACCCCGGGTAAAGGGTTCTAGGAATTGCGTTCGTGCACGAGGCGCAGTCCCTGCAGGGTGAGCCACGGCGCGTGCTCGGTGAAGCAGTCGCACTCGTCGAGGAGCAGGGTCGCGAGGTGCCCGGTCGCGATGACGGTCACGTCGTCGACGGCGGAGCCGAGCTCGGCGATCATCCGGTCGACGATCCCCTCCACCTGGGCGGCGACGCCGAAGATCATGCCGCTCTGGAGCGCCTCGACGGTGTTCTTGGCGATGACCGACCGCGGCCGGGCGAGCTCCACCTTGCGCAGCTGGGCGCCGCGGCGGCCCAGCGCCTCGAGCGAGATCTCGATGCCCGGCGCGATCGCCCCGCCGATGTACTGGCCGGCCCCGCTGACCACGTCGAAGGTGGTGGCGGTCCCGAAGTCCACGACGATCGCCGGACCGCCGTAGAGGGTCGCGGCCGCCAGCGCGTTGATGATGCGGTCCGCACCGACCTCGCGGGGGTTGTCCATCAGCACGGGCACGCCGGTGCGCACCCCGGGCTCGACCACGACGCTGTGCGCGTGCGGGAAGTCGCGGGCCATCATCTCGCGCCACTCGTGCAGCACGGCCGGGACGGTGGCGCAGACCGAGATGCCGGTGATGCCCGCGGTGCCGGCCGGGTCGACCTGGGTGAGCAGCCCGCGCACGAGCACGGCCCACTCGTCGGCGGTCCGCCGCTCGTCGGTGGCGACGCGCCAGTGGTGGGTGACCTCCTCGCCCTCGAAGAGGCCGAGGAAGGTGTGGCTGTTGCCGATGTCGACCGTCAGGAGCGTCATCGCAGGTCCATGCCGAGGTCCAGGACGGTCACGCTGTGCGTCAGGGCGCCGACGGAGATGTAGTCGACGCCGGTCTCGGCGACCGCCCGGGCACGCTCGAGGGTGAGCCCGCCGGAGGCCTCGAGCACGGCCCCGACCCCGCTCGCGTCCCGCACCCGCACGGCCTCGGCCATCGTGGCGTCGTCCATGTTGTCGAGCAGGACCCACTCGGCGTCGACGGCGAGCAGGTCGCGCAGCTGGTCGAGGTCGGTGACCTCGCAGATGACGGGGAGCCCGGGGTACGCCGCCCGCACGGCCTCGAGGGCGGGCACGACGCCCCCGGCGGCGATGACGTGGTTGTCCTTGATCATCGCCTTGTCGACGAGGCTGAAGCGGTGGTTGACGCCGCCACCGCAGCGCACGGCGTACTTCTGCAGGGCCCGCCAGCCGGGCAGCGTCTTGCGGGTGTCGAGGACCTGGGCGCCGGTGCCCTCGAGGGCGGCCACCCAGCGGCTGGTGGCGGTGGCGACGCCGGACAGGTGGCTGGCGAAGTTGAGCGCGGTGCGCTCCGCGGTCAGGAGCCCCCGGGTGGGACCGGAGACACGGAGCACGACGTCGCCCCGGTCCACGTGGGTGCCGTCGGCGACCCGGTCGGAGATCGTCACGGTGTCGCCCATGACCTGGTGGAAGACCATCGCCGCGAGCGCCAGCCCCACGACGACGCCGGGCTCGCGCGCCGACCAGTCGGCCGTGCCGGTGGCGTCGGCGGGGATGGTGGCGACGCTGGTGGCGTCCTCGGCCCCGCCGGGGAGGTCCTCGGCCAGGGCGCGGGCGATGTCGGCGTGGACCTGCTCGGGGTCGAGCCCGGCCGCCCGCACCTCGTCGAGCAGCGCGGGCGGCAGGGCGGCGTACGGCGTCATCGGTTCTCCACGGTCAGGGCGGACGGGTCGGTCGAGGGTGCGGCGACGAAGTCCTGCCGGAGCTCGCCGGCGACGAGGCGGCTGTCGACGTGGCCGGCCCACCTGAGGTCGTCGCGGTCGGGGAAGTCCTCGCGCCAGTGGGAGCCGCGCGTCTCCTCGCGCAGCAGGGCCGCAGCGGCCAGGGCGGTGCTGAGGGAGAGCAGGTTGGTGGTCTCCCACCCGTCGACACCCGGGGCCTCGTCGCCGGCGCCGCCGAGGGCGGCGAGCCGGTCCAGCGCCTCCTGCATGCCGTCGGCCGTCCTGAGCACGCCGACCCGCGAGGTCATGACCTCCTGGAGCGCGCGGCGCCGGTCCCAGGCGGTGAGCCCGGCGGGGCGGCCGTCGGGCACCGGCTCCGCCCAGGGACGCAGCTCGCCGGGCAGGACCGCGGCGATGCGGCGGGAGAACACCAGGCCCTCGAGCAGCGAGTTGGACGCCAGCCGGTTGGCGCCGTGGACGCCGGAGCAGGCCACCTCGCCGGTGGCGTAGAGGCCGGGCACGTCCGAGCGGCCGTGCAGGTCGGTGGCGACGCCCCCGGACGCGTAGTGCTGGGCCGGGGCGACCGGGATCAGCTCGGTCGTGGGGTCCACGCCGTGCTCGCGGCAGACGGCGAGGATCGTGGGGAAGCGCCTCTCCCAGAACGCGGCGCCGAGGTGCCGGGCGTCCAGCCACATGTGCGGCTCGCCGGTCTCGATCATCCGCCGGGTGATGGCCTTGGCGACCACGTCGCGGGGGGCGAGGTCGGCGAGCTGGTGCTCGCCCTGCATGAAGCGGGTGCCCCCCTCTTCAGGAAGGGCGTCGACGAGGAAGGCGCCCTCGCCGCGGACTGCCTCGGAGATCAGCGGCTGCTGGCCCTGGGAGTCGGGGCCGAGGTACATCACCGTCGGGTGGAACTGCACGAACTCGAGGTCGCGCAGCGTCGCGCCGGCACGCATCGCCAGCGCCATCCCGTCGCCCGTGGAGACGCTGGGGTTGGTCGACTGGGAGAACACCTGGCCCAGGCCGCCCGACGCGAGCACGACGGCGCGGCAGTGCACCGCCCCGACTCCGTCGCGCTGGCCCTCCCCCAGCACGTGCAGGGTCACCCCGGCCACGCCACCGTCGGCGGCGAGGAGCAGGTCGACCGCCAGCGCGTGCTGGATGACCTCGATGGCGGGGTCGCGCTCCACGGCGGCGATCAACGCCCGCTGGATCTCGGCACCGGTCGCGTCGCCCCCGGCGTGCGCGATGCGGTCGCGCAGGTGGCCGCCCTCGCGGGTCAGCGACAGCTCGCCCTCGTGGTGGTCGAAACGTGTCCCCAGCGCGATCAGCTCGTGCACGGCGGCGGGACCCTCGGTCACGAGCGCCCGGACGGCCTCCACGTCGCAGGCGCCGGCACCGGCCACCAGGGTGTCGTGCAGGTGCTGCTCCGGCGTGTCACCCGGGCCGAGGGCCGCGGCGATGCCGCCCTGGGCCCACTGGGTCGAGCCCGCGCTGAGGACGTCCTTGGTGACGACCAGCACCGACAGCGCCGGGTCCTCCGCCCGGATCCGGAGCGCGGCGGTGAGCCCGGCGATGCCGGACCCGATGACGACCGCGTCGGCGCGCGTGGTCCAGCCCGGCTCGGGCGCCCGCAGGCGTTGCGGGAGCCCCGGGGGCGACGACTGCATCCGCGCAGGTTAGCGGGACAGGAAGTCGCCGCGCGTCAGCGAGGAGTCGCCGAACGTCTCGGCGGGGTCGAAGCCGGTGGCCATCACCTTGTTGTCGGCGTCGACGAAGACGACCGACGGCTTGTACTCCTTGGCCTCGGCGGTCTCCATCTGCCCGTAGGCGATGAGGATGACCGTGTCGCCGGGGTGCACGAGCCGGGCGGCGGCGCCGTTGATCCCGATCACGCCCGAGCCGCGCTCGCCCGCGATCGTGTAGGTCTCCAGGCGGGCGCCGTTGGTGACGTCGACGATGTGGACGAGCTCGCCGGCGAGCAGGTCGGCCGCGTCGAGGAGGTCCTCGTCCACGGTCACCGACCCGACGTAGTGCAGGTCCGCCTGGGTCACGGTGGCCCGATGGATCTTGGACTTCATCATCGTGCGCAGCATCAGCTGCTCCTCTCAGTGGTGGTCGAGCCCCCGGTCGGGGTGCCCGCCTGTGGAAGGTGGTCGAAGAAGATCTGCATGTTGTCGATGAGCCGGGTGGTGCCGACCCGGGCCGCGACCAGGATCCGGCCCTCCCCCGTCTCGGGCGCCTCGCCGAGGTCGGGCGAGGTGAGCGCGAGGTAGTCGAGCTCGACCGCGGGCTCCGCGCGCAGGACGCTCATCGCCGCCCAGCGCGCCGCCGGCACGCCGTACGACGCCCGCTCCTGCGCCGCTCGCAGCGCCCGGCTCAGCGCGACCGCGGCCCGGCGCTGGTCCGGGTCGAGGTAGCGGTTGCGGCTGGACATGGCCAGGCCGTCGTCCTCGCGGACCGTCGGGGCGCCCACGACCTCCACCGGGAGGCACAGGTCAGCGGCCATCCGCGTGATCAGCGCGAGCTGCTGGTAGTCCTTCTCACCGAAGACCGCGACGTCGGGCTGGACGAGGCCGAAGAGCTTGGCCACGACGGTGAGCACCCCGGTGAAGTGCCCCGGGCGGCTCGCACCGTCGAGGATCGTCGCCAGGTGGCCGGGGTCGACGGTCACGCCCTGCTGGTTGCGCACGCCGTGGGGATAGACCTCCTCGACCGAGGGGGCGAAGACGACGTCCACGCCCTCGGCGGCGCAGACCTCGAGGTCGGCCTCCAGGGTCCGCGGGTAGCGGTCGAGGTCCTCGCCCTCCGCGAACTGCAGCGGGTTGACGAAGACGCTGACGACCACGGTGTCGGCGTGCTTGCGGGCGGTGCGCATCAGGCTGGCGTGGCCGTCGTGGAGTGCGCCCATGGTGGGCACGAAGGCGACGCGGCCCGGTCGCTGCGCGCGCCAGGCCCGCAGCTCCTCGCGGGTCGACGCGAGGACGGGGGTGGTGGTCATCGGGCGGGGCGCTCCGTGGGCAGGCCGGGAGCCGCGGCCCGCTCGGCGTCGTCGAGGACCGCCGCCAGCTTGGCCGCCCGGATCGGCAGGACCCGCCCGTCGGTGACGACGCGGTCGAGGGTGGCGCGCGCCAGGGCGACGTACGACGGGAGCGTGTGGGGGGCGGTGGCCGCGACGTCGGCGAGGTGGGCGCGGACCGTCTCGACGTCGCCGCGCACGATCGGGCCGGTGAGGGCCGAGTCGCCCTGGGCGAGCGCGTTGTCGAGGGCGGCGTTGAGCAGCGGGCGCAGGGTGTCGGCGGCGCTGACGTCCGCGTCGGAGCCGGTGTCGAGCGCCTGGGAGAGCAGCTCGACGGCCTGGGACACCAGGGTCACGAGGTGGTTGGCGCCGTGCGCGAGACCTGCGTGGTAGAGCGTGCGACGGTCCTCGGGCACCCACACGACGCGACCGCCGAGCTCGGCGACGAGGCGCTCGGTGAGCTCACGCTCCGCCTCACCGGCGCTCACGCCGAAGACGCAGCCCGCCAGGCGGGGCAGGTCGACCTCGGTGCCGGTGAAGGTCATCGCCGGGTGCAGCGCGATCGGCCGCGCCCCCACCGCGGCGGCGGGCTCGAGGACGGCGAGGCCGTGGCGACCCGAGGTGTGGGCGACGTACTGGCCCTCGCGGATCGCCCCGGACGCGGCCAGCATCGCCACCACGTTGGGCAGCATGTCGTCGGGCACGGTGAGGAGCAGCAGGTCGCAGGCGCGGGCCACGTCGGACGGCTTGGCGACCGGTACGCCGGGGAGCAGCGCCGCGATGCGGCGGCGGGAGGCGTCGGACTCACCCGCCACGGCCACGACGTCGTGGCCGGCGGCGCGCAGGGCGGCGGACAGGGTCGCGCCGACGCGACCGGCGCCGATGGCGCCGACCCGCAGGCCCGTGCTGGGCTGGGTCATCTGGTGCGAACCTCTCGTTTCAGTCCCACTGCCTCCCCCGAGGAGACAGGCTGGGTACCGCTCGATGTGCTCGATTCAACGCCGAGGGTACGCCCGCGGATTCCGCCGTGGGAACCGACTGCGGACGTGACGTACCCGACACGCCCGCGCCCACGGCGTACGGATCCCTCAGGCGCGCAGGTGCAGCTTGGCGTGGTCGGGGTCGTCGACGACGAACGGGCGGGGGGCGCGGGGCAGCCACGCACGGGTCACATGGTCGACCACGTGCTCGCCCTCGGGTGCCACGATCTCGGTGACGCCCTCGGGGACCTCGCCGGAGTTGAGGGCGTTGAAGACCGTCCACTCCCGGCGCTTGCGGCGGTTGCGGATGCTCGTCGCGAACGACGCCGGGTCGGTCCAGTGCGCGAACTCGTCGCCGTCGAGGTACTTCAGCTCCACGACCAGGCCCTGGGGCAGGGCGAACATCCGGAAGTTCTCCGGGGTGGTGCGGATCTCCCACTCCGGCGCCTTGGAGTAGACGAAGTCCGGGCTCATCGGGAAGCCCCACTCCTCGATGTTGCGCAGGCCGAGGTCGAGGTAGGCGGTGGTGTCGTCCTTGATGTACAGCCCGTGGCGCGGGATGCGCACGACGGCGTCGGTCATCCCGATCTGCCACGACAGGTCGGCCAGCGAGACCTCGCCCTCGGTCGTGAGCACCATGTCGCCGTCCCACTTCCACGAGTAGCGGGTGCGCACGTGGCTGAAGCACCAGTTGTAGAAGTAGGCCAGCGAGTGCACCGAGCGCTCGTTGACCGCCAGGTGCTCGGCGCCGGCGCGGGCGACGGAGAAGGGGTACTCCTTGACCGTCAGCCTGTCGGGAAGGCCGGCGTGGGCGGCGGCGGCCAGCGCGGCCTCGCCCGTGCCGTCGTCGGAGCCGTTGTCCACGAGCAGCACCGCGTCGCAGGCCCGCAGCAGCGGCGGCAGCACGAAGGGCATCGACGCCGCCTCGTTCTTCACCCGCAGCACGGCGGTCGCGCCGCGTCGCAGCCCGCCCTCGCGGTTCCAGGGCCACACGATGTCGAAGTCGGTGTGCCCCTCGATGTTGGACAGGCCGGGGCCCGAGCCGATGGGGATGCTCATCCCTGGGTCCGCTCCCGCCCGAGCGCCTTGCGGACGCCGCGGCGTACGGACGGCGGGATCTTGGCGCGCACGTCGTGCGGGATCCGGTCGGCCAGCCCGGTCGCGGGGGCCGGGGCGTCGGCCGCGGCCTGGGCGCCGGCGATCCGCGCGGCCACGACGGAGGACCGGCTGATCGCCTCGGCCTCCTCGTAGAGGTCGGTGTAGGCGTCGCGGAGCTCGTCGAGGGTCGCGTGCACCTCGGCGGTGTCGCCGTCGGGCTCGGCCAGCTTGTTGAGCTCGGTCCAGGTGGTGGCGGTGAGTTCGTGCAGCCGCGGCGGGAGGCCGAGGTCGTCGAGGGTCTGGGTGACCCGGCGCAGGTTGGGGTCGATGAAGCGGTGGACCTCGCGGATCTGGTCGCTGCGCGTGTGGATGATCGTCTGCAGGTCGAGGGTCTTGCCGACGTGCATCGTCGTCTTCACCCAGTCGGTGAGCAGGTCCTCGTACCGCACGAACACCCGGCCGCTGCCGGCGCTCTCGCGGGTGGCGCGCTCGGTGTGGAGCAGCATGTTGAGCCAGCTCGCCGCGAGGTGCGAGGCGCCGAGCTTGTTGGCGTAGTACTTCTGCTTGCTGCCCACCACCTCGGCCGGCGGCCGCAGCATGGTGGCGAAGACCGGCGTCGCGCCGGTGCGGATCGCGGCGACCCGCCACAGGCCGAGGAACCAGCTCAGTCGCGGGTCCTTGACGACGAGCTCGGGGTGGACGTCGAAGTGCGGCTCGAGCCACTCGGTGACCCGGATGCGGGCGGGCTCGCGGGTGGAGATGCGGCCGGTCTCGAACCAGGCGCTGGGGCGGCTGTCGCTGACCTGGACGCCGGCCTCCTTGAGGAGCCGGTCGTGCAGGTCGACCACCCACTGGGGCTCGCTGAAGCCGCGGGGGTTGGACGCGTCGGCGGGGACCTCGGGCAGCGGGACGTGCATGCCCAGCAGGCTGGCGATGCCGGCCATGGTCGAGGTGCCGCTGCGGCCGGCGCCGGCGACGAAGAGCACCTTGCGGGGCACGCCGTCGGGGTTCATCTCGTCGATGGCGCGGGCCTGCCGCTGGGTCGTCGATCGGGTCCCGCTCGCCTCAGTCACGGTCGGTGAGCCTACAACTCGTTACTGTCCCCCCTCGTGAAGTGGTTTGGTCGTCGGCGGCCCCTGGTCAGCGTGGTCGTGCCCGTGTACGCCGTCGAGGACTGGCTGCCCGCCTGCCTGGAGTCCCTGGCGGCCCAGACGCACACCCGGTGGGAGGCCGTGGTCGTGGACGACGGCACCCCCGACCGGTCCGGCGAGATCGCCGACGAGTGGGCCGCGCGCGACCCCCGGATCCGCGTCGTGCACACCCACAACGGCGGGCTCGGTGCCGCCCGCAACGAGGGTCTCCGCCACGTGCGGGGCGACTACGTCGGCTTTCTCGACTCCGACGACGTGCTGCCGCCGCACGCGCTGGCCACCCTCGTGGCGGCGCTGGAGGCCTCGGGGTCGGACTTCGCGACCGGGTCGGTGCTGCGCTGGGAGGACGGCTCGCTCACCGAGCCGCCGTGGATGCGTCGGCTGCACCACCCGCCGCTGACCGGGGTCCGCATCCACGACCACCCGGAGATCCTCGGCGACGTCTTCGCGTGGAACAAGCTGTTCCGGAGGTCCTTCTGGGAGTCGGCGGGGCTCTCCTGGCCCGAGCGGGTCCGCTACGAGGACCAGCCGACCACGACGCGTGCCTACCTGGCGGGCACCTTCGACGTGCTCGAGGAGCCGGTCTACCACTGGCGCATCCGCACCGACGGCACCTCGATCACCCAGCAGCGGGCGTCGGTGCCGGACCTGGTCGACCGGTGGGAGACCAAGCGGATGACGCTCGCCTCGGTGGAGGCGCACGGCGACCCGGTGGTCACGTCCTACGCCGTGGACCGGGTGCTCGCCGGCGACCTGTGGCGCTACTTCCTGCTCATCCCCGGCGCGAGCGACGAGTGGTGGCGACTGCTGCGGGCCGGGGTGCTCGAGCTGTGGGGGCAGCGCTCGCTGGTGCACAGCGGGCTGCCGCCGGTGCACCGGCTCTGTGGCTGGCTGGTCGAGCAGGACCGCCGCCCCGAGGCGGCGGCCCTGATGACCTGGGTGGCCGGGCTCGACGGCCCGGCGGACCGGGTGCAGGACGTCGCGAGCGGCGAGTGGCGCATCGCCGTACCGCACCGGGTGCTCGACACGGACACCGTCGACCCCGCTGCGCTCGCGCTGCGGCCGCACGAGGTGTAGGAGCCCCGTCTGTCGAAATCACCGCTGGAGCGGTGAACTTGACGGTTGCTGGCCGGGCAAGGTCGTTCGGTCTAAGCAACGGTTCATGCTGCTGCCGGGTTGGCGAGCAGTCTGGCCAGTCTGTCGGCTGGGGTGTCCATGTCCAAGGT
>NZ_PZYZ01000001.1 GCF_003047295.1 Nocardioides sediminis | reverse complement strand
GCGTGTGCGATCGGCGCACCACTACACACCAGGTTGAAGAACTCCTCCTCGGTCTCAAACGAGATCCACTTCGGCATCCGCAACGCTCCTCAAAAATCAGCGTTGCTTCGACCGATCGACTACGCCCGGCCAGCAAGCGCCAGAATCACCGCTGAAGCGGTGATCGCGACACGGGGCTCCGGTCCCTCCGTCCGGACCCGGCAGGCGTCAGCCGCGCACGACCGACGCGACGTGCGCGACCGCGTCGGCCACGGGCACCTCGACGCGCTCGTCGGTGGCCCGGTCGCGGACCTCGACCACGCCGTCGGCCAGCCCGCGGCCGACGGTGACGATGGTGGGCACCCCGATCAGCTCGGCGTCCTTGAACTTCACGCCCGGGCTCACCTTGCCGGCACGGTCGTCGAACAGCACGTCGATGCCCTGCTTCGACAGCGCCGCGACCAGCTCCTCGGCGGCCTCGAAGATCGCCGCGTCCTTGCCGGCGGCCACGACGTGGACGTCGGCCGGGGCGACGTCGCGCGGCCAGCACAGGCCGCTGTCGTCCAGCGTCCCCTCGGCGATGGCGGCCACGGCACGCGAGGGACCGATGCCGTAGGAGCCCATCGTGACGGTGACCAGCTTGCCGTTCTCGTCGAGGACCTTGAGGTCGAGCGCCTCGGCGTACTTGCGGCCGAGCTGGAAGATGTGGCCCATCTCGACGCCGCGCGCCGACTCCAGCGTGCCCTCGTCACAGCTGGGGCAGGCGTCGCCGTCGCGCACGTCGGCCGCCTCGATGGTGCCGTCCGGGGTGAAGTCCCGGCCGACGACGAGGTCGAGGACGTGCGAGCCGGGGGTGTTGGCCCCGGTCACCCAGCGGGTGCCCTCGACCACGCGCGGGTCGACGAGGAAGCGGATGCCCGACTTGGAGTCCTCGCCCAGCACCTCGGGGCCGATGTAGCCCTTGACCAGCGCCGGGTGCTTGGCCATCTCGGCCTCGTCCATCGCCTCCACCTCGATGGGGTCCAGCTGGCCCTCCAGGCGCTTCTGGTCGACCTCGCGATCGCCGGGGACGCCGATGGCGAGGGGCTCGCGGGTGCCGTCGGGGTGCTTGAGGACCACGAGGACGTTCTTGAGGGTGTCCCCCGCCTCCCAGGGGCGGTCGTCACGCGGGTACGCCGCGTTGAGGTGGTCGACCAGCGTCTCGATGGTGGGCGTGTCGGGGGTGTCCTCGGCGTGGGCCGCGGGCGCGTCGTCGTACGGCGCGGGGGCGGGCGGGCGCACGGCGACGGCCTCGACGTTGGCGGCGTAGTCGCAGTGCGTGCAGCGGACGTAGGTGTCCTCGCCGACGTCGGCCTTGGCGAGGAACTCCTCGCTCGCCGAGCCGCCCATCGCGCCGGAGGTGGCCTTGACGATGACGTACTCGAAGCCGAGGCGGTCGAAGATCCGCACGTAGGCGTCGCGGTGCTTGGCGTACGACGCCTCGAGGCCGGCGTCGTCGATGTCGAAGGAGTAGGAGTCCTTCATCACGAACTCGCGACCGCGCAGCAGGCCGGCGCGGGGGCGCGCCTCGTCGCGGTACTTGTTCTGGATCTGGTAGATCGAGAGCGGCAGGTCCTTGTAGGAGCTGTAGAGGTCCTTGACGACGAGGGTGAACATCTCCTCGTGCGTGGGGCCGAGGAGGTAGTCGGCGCCCTTGCGGTCCTTGATCCGGAAGATGCTGTCGCCGTAGTCCGTCCAGCGGCCGCTCGCCTCGTAGGGCTCCTTGGGCAGCAGCGCGGGGAACAGCAGCTCCTGGGCGCCGATGGCGTCCATCTCGTCGCGGATGATGTTCTCGACGCGACGCAGGACCCGCAGGCCCAGTGGGAGCCAGGTGTAGATGCCCGGAGCGCTGCGACGGATGTAGCCCGCCCGGACCAGCAGCCGGTGGCTCGGGACCTCCGCGTCGTTGGGGTCGTCTCGGAGCGTGCGGACGAACAGGCTCGACATGCGCAGGATCATGGGCGAAGGCTACTGGCGTGCCCGCCGGCCTCGCGAACCAGATTGCTGCAACGCGACGGCCGGTCCGCGCGTCCATGTCATGAGGAGTGCGCTCGCACCCCACCACCGCCCGGAGGCGCCCGATGTCACGCAGGTCAGCCAGGTCCCGCAGGTTCCGATCCCTCACGCTCGCCCTCGCCCTGGGCACGACGGCGGCACTGCTGGCCGGTGCCCCGGCCGGCGCAAGCGTCCCCGTCACCGACCTCGACCCGGCCGACCTGCCGCGCGGCGCGGACATCGCGATCCCCCACGTCGACGGGACGACCTTCGTGGACGGGGACCGCCGGGTCCGGATCGACGCCGAGCAGGTGACACTCCTCGGCAGGTCGGGGCGGGCGTTCATCCTCGGCACCACCGACGAGGACGGCGTGGGCTCGCCACGCGTCGTACGGCTGCGTCCCGACGGCACGACGCGGACCCTGCTGCGGTCCAGCCCGTGGAGCATCACGGTCTCCGAGGACGGGCGCAAGCTGGTCAGGCTGCGCACCGGGACCCGCCGCAGCTCCCCGGTCTCCGTCCACTCGGCACGCAGCGGTCGCCGCACGGCCGAGCGCGGCTTCCGCGACTACCCCAGCGTCCTGGGCATGCGGGGCGGGCGCGTGCTCCTGACGACGTGGGAGCGCGGCGTCTTCTGGTGGAGCACCGGGACAGGGCGCACCACCACCGTCACCCGCCGTCCGGCCGGCCGGGCCGACCTCGGGAACGACCTGCTCTCGACCTACACCGCCGACCCCTACCTCGACGGCTGCACGGTGCTGAGCCGCCTCTCCCGTCCCGGCCGGGTGCTGTGGCGGTCGTGCACCGAGCGGGTGGACAGCGTCAACACCGACGGCACCCGGATCGCGACCGTGCACATCCTCAGCGACGGCGTCGGCCCGCGGGACATCACCGTGCGTGACGTCCGGGGCGAGCGGCTGGCCCGCTACCGCGCCACGCAGTGGTTCGGCACGATCCGCTGGGAGGACCCCGCGACCGTGCTCCTCGACACCAACGCCACGGAGTACGCCACAGTCCGTTGCGACCTCGCCGACTGCGAGAACGCGACCGACCCCGAACCCCCGCTCGTGCTCAGAACATCAGCGTCGAGAACCGCGCCGACTCGGTGAACCCGACGCGGTCGTAGGCCGCCCGGGCCGGGGTGTTCCACTCGTTCACGTACAGCGAGACGGTCGGCGCGATCCGCTGGCGCACCAGCTGGACGACCGCCGCCATCCCGGCGACCGAGAGCCCCTCCCCGCGCCGCTCGGGGTCGACGTAGACGCCCTGGACCTGGGCGGCGTACGGCGTCGCGCACGCCACCTCGGCCTTGAAGACGACCTGCCCGTGCTCGTCGAAGCGGGCGAAGGACCAGCCGCGGGAGATGAGCTGCTGGACGCGGGCGCGGTAGTAGTCCTTGCCGCCGCCGGCCTCGGGCGAGACCCCCACCTCCTCGGTGTACATCGCCACGCAGGCCGGGTAGAGCGCCGGGAGGTCGTCCCTCGTCGTCACGCGCACGAGCGGGTCGGGACGCACGGCCGGGTCGCTGCTGGTCTGGAGGTGGGGCTGGCGCCAGCGTGCCTCCCGGGGCTTGCCCCAGCGGTCGCCGACCTCGTCCCACAGGGCCGAGACCGGCTCGTGCGGTCCCACGATGGTGGCCGTCGAACGGACGCGGGACATCGCCTTGTCGGCGAAGGCCCGCATGTCCTCCGGCGTGCACTCCACCGGGACGAGGTTGGCCCCCATGTGGCAGCCGGCCACCAGGGTCGACCCTCGGAACCGGCCCCAGACCTCGCCGCCGAGCCAGCGCGGCTCGAGGTTGGTCACCCGAGCGCGGTAGTCGGCGAAGACGTTGACCACCGGGTCGCGGCCGGCGAGGGCGAGGAACTGGTCACGGTCCTCGGGCCCGAGCAGGCGCACCTGCGCGCTGTCCGTCCGGCTGCCCGTGCCCTGCTCGGTGACCACGTCCGCGAGCCTCCCACAGATCGGTCCCGCCTCGCTCCGCCGTCAGGGGCGGTAGGGGCCCGGACGCGGGGCCTCAGCTGACGCTGACGCTGGCCTCCGCGCCCTCGACCGGCTCCATGCCCTCCGCGATGCGCATGGCCTCCTCGATCAGGGTCTCCACGATCTGCGACTCGGGCACGGTCTTGATGACCTCGCCCTTGACGAAGATCTGGCCCTTGCCGTTGCCCGACGCGACGCCGAGGTCGGCCTCCCGGGCCTCGCCGGGGCCGTTGACGACGCAGCCCATGACGGCCACGCGCAGCGGCACCTCGAGGCCGTCGAGCCCTGCAGTGACCTCCTCGGCCAGCTTGTAGACGTCGACCTGGGCACGTCCGCACGAGGGGCAGGACACGATCTCGAGGCGGCGCGGCTTGAGGTTGAGCGACTCCAGGATCTGGAGGCCGACCTTGACCTCCTCGACCGGCGGCGCGCTGAGCGAGACGCGGATGGTGTCGCCGATGCCCTGGCCGAGGAGGTGGCCGAAGGCGACGGCCGACTTGATCGTGCCCTGGAAGGCCGGGCCGGCCTCGGTCACGCCGAGGTGCAGCGGCCAGTCGCCGGCCTCCGCGAGCAGCTCGTAGGCCCGCACCATGACCACCGGGTCGTTGTGCTTGACCGAGATCTTGAAGTCGTGGAAGTCGTGCTCCTCGAACAGGCCGGCCTCCCACACCGCGGACTCGACGAGTGCCTCGGGCGTCGCCTTGCCGTACTTGTCCAGGATCCGCTTGTCGAGCGAGCCGGCGTTGACGCCGATGCGGATCGACGTGCCGCGGTCCTTGGCGGCCCGGGCGATCTCCTTGACCTGGTCGTCGAACTTGCGGATGTTGCCCGGGTTGACGCGCACGGCCGCGCAGCCGGCGTCGATGGCCGCGAAGACGTACTTGGGCTGGAAGTGGATGTCGGCGATGACGGGTATCTGCGAGTGCTGGGCGATCTCGGGCAGCGCGTCGGCGTCGTCCTGGCTCGGGCACGCCACGCGCACGATGTCGCAGCCGGTGGCGGTGAGCTCGGCGATCTGCTGCAGGGTCGAGTTGACGTCGGAGGTCAGCGTCGTCGTCATCGACTGCACCGAGATGGGGCTCTCGCTGCCGACCCCCACCGAGCCGACCTTGATCTGGCGGGTGGGGCGCCTCGGGCTGAGGACCGGAGGGGGAAGTGCGGGCATGCCCAGACCGATGGACGTCATGGCCGTCAGCCTACTGGGACGCCCGTGGCCACCCGGACGGTGCCGTCGAGCGGGTCGCCCGGTCCCCTGCTCGGACCCCGCTCAGACGAGGGAGAGGGGCACGACGAGGTCGCCGACGATGAGCACGACGCCCATCACCAGCATCGCGGCGCCCACGACGTAGGCCACCGGCAGGAGCCGGGCGACGTCGACGTACCCCGGGTCGGGACGACCGCGCAGGCGCGCGAAGCCGCGGCGGACGGCCTCCCACAGCGCGCCGGCGATGTGGCCGCCGTCGAGCGGGAGGAGCGGGATGAAGTTGAACATCCCGATGAAGAAGTTGAAGCCCGCGACGAGCATGACCAGCGAGACGACCTTGTCCTGGAGCGGGAAGGTCTCGTGCGAGGCCACCTCGCCGGCGAGCCGGCCGCCGCCGACCACGCTGACCGGGCCGTTGGGGTCGCGCTCCTCGAGGCCGACGATGGCCTGCGCGACGTCCCACACCTTCATCGGCAGCGAGGCGAGCGCCTGGAGGGTGTCGACGGCCATGCCGCCCATCTGCTGCAGCGTGTAGACGGGACCGCCGGTCTCGTAGACGGGGGTGGCCACCGGCATCACGCCGAGGAAGCCGACCGGGGTGAGCTCCTCGGGCGACTCGGCGTCGAGGGGCCGCGGCTGGACCTGCGTGGTGGCCTGGAGCTCGACCTGCTCGCCGTCGCGCTCGACGACCATCGTGGCGGTGCGGTCGCCGTTGTCACGGATGGCCTGCTGGACCTGGTCCCAGTCGGTCACGGCGGTGCCGTTGAAGCTGACGAACCGGTCCCCCGGCTCGAGGCCGGCCGCCGCGGCCGGGCTCGGGTTGTCGCGCAGCTCCTCGGCCGTGCAGGCGCGACCGTCCTCGTCGGCCGGCACGATGCACGGGACGACCTCCGCCACGACCGGCTCGGGCTCGGCGTCCACGACCTGGCCGACGGTGGCGAACACGCCCCAGAAGAGGAAGAACGCGATGGCGATGTTGACCATCGGGCCGCCGGCCATCACCACGACCTTCTGCCACCAGCGGAACTTGTAGAACAGCCGGTCGGAGTCCTCGGGCCGGACGTGCTCCCACTCCGCCGCGCGCGCGTCGGAGATGAGCTGGGTGAACATCCCGGTGTTGGACTGGCGCACCCGGGTCTGGCCGTCCTCGTCGACGACCGTCTCCTCGCCCTGGCCGGGCGGCAGCATGCCGACGATCTTGACGTAGCCGCCGAGCGGGATCCCCTTGACGCCGTACTCGGTCTCGCCGATCCGACGGCTGAACACCGTCGGGCCGAAGCCCACGAACCACTGGGTGACCTTGCCGCCGAACTTCTTGGCGGGGATGAGGTGCCCGAACTCGTGCAGGCCGATCGACGCGAGGATCGCGACGACGAAGATCAGCACGCCGAGCGTGTAGTAGAGCGCGGTCACGGTTCTCCGTTGCGGGTCGGGCTGGTGGTGACGATGGTGCGGGCCGCCTCGTCGCGCGCCCAGGCGTCGGCCGCCAGGACGTCGTCCACGGTGAGGTGCTCCTTCGAGGGTACGTCGTGGCGGGCGAGCACGCGGCCAACCGTGTCGACGATCTCGGTGAACCCGATCCGTCCGTCGTGGAAGGCCTCGACGCACACCTCGTTGGCGGCGTTGTAGACCGCGGGGGCTGTAGAGCCGCGCTCGCCCGCCTCGCGGGCCAGCCGGACGGCCGGGAACACGTCGTCGTCCAGCGGCTCGAAGCGCCAGTCCGCGGCTCGGGTCCAGTCGATGGGGGTCTCGGCGTCGGGCACCCGGTCCGGCCAGCCCATGCCCAGGGCGATCGGGACGAGCATGGTGGGCAGCCCGAGTTGGGCCACCACGGCGCCGTCGACGAACTCGACCATCGAGTGGATGAGCTGCTGCGGGTGCACGACCACGTCGATCCGCTCGAAGGGCACGTCGAAGAGGAGGTGCGCCTCGATGACCTCGAGACCCTTGTTGACCAGGGTCGCGGAGTTGGTGGTGATCACCTTGCCCATGGCGAAGTTGGGGTGGGCGAGCGCCTGCTGCGGGGTCACCTCGGCCAGCTCGTCACGCGACCGGCCGCGGAACGGTCCGCCGCTCGCGGTCAGCACCAGGCGGCGTACCTCGTCGGCGGAGCCGGCCCGCAGGCTCTGCGCGATCGCGCTGTGCTCGGAGTCGACCGGCACGATCTGGCCCGGGCGCGCCCGGTCGCGGACAAGCGGTCCCCCGATGATGAGCGACTCCTTGTTGGCGAGCGCCAGCGTCGTGCCGGCGTCGAGGGCGGCCAGGGTCGGGCGCAGGCCGACCGCGCCGGTGATGCCGTTGAGGACGACGTCGCACTCCATCCCGGCGGCCTCGGTGGAGGCGTCCTCGCCCAGGCCGGAGTACGCCGGGGCGAGCTCGGCGACCTGCTGCTCGAAGAGCTCGGGGTTGGACCCACCGGCGGTGAGGCCCACGACCCGGAAGCGGTCCGGGTGGGCGCGCACCAGGTCGAGGGCCTGGGTGCCGATCGAGCCGGTGGAGCCGAGGACGACGACGTCACGGCGCTCGCTCACCGCTCGCCTCCCCCGTCGCGGACCCACAGGCTCAGTCCGCCCACCTCGAGCAGGGAGGCGCCCGCGGGCACGGGGACCTCGCCGGGCTCGAGCGCCGCCAGCACGCGCAGCTCGGTGGCGCCCCAGCGGGTGAGCACCGCGTCGCCGGTGACGTCGGCGCAGCCTGCGGGGTCGGTCCGGCCGGCTCGCATCACCATCGACCAGGACAGCTCGGTGCTGTCGTCGACCGTGACCACGGGCACGTCGCCGGTGTCGAGGCCCGGGTCGGTCGGGGCCACCAGCACCCGCGCGGTGGCGACGTGGGCCGCCAGGTCGTCGGTGTGCTCGACGACGGCTCCGACGCGGGCCGCCGCCAACGTCACCACGAGGCCCTCGAGCACGGGCAGGATGCCCACCGCCACCGTGTCGCCCACGGCGGTCCCGAAGGCACGCAGCACCCCCGCCAGGGCGCCCACCTCGGCCAGCAGCTCGGCGTACGTCCAGGTGCTCGCGTCCAGGGTGAGGGCGACGTCGTCGGCGCCGCCCCGGATCACGTGGCGGTCCAGGGCGTTGTAGCAGGCGTTGAGCGTGCCGTCGGCCGGTGAGTCGACGGGCTTGCGGAACCAGTCGATCGTGGTGCTGTGGTTCATGCGGGGTCCCCGCGGCGTTGTTCAGGGGAGCAGAGCGGAGGAGAAGAACGTCGTGGGGTGCTCATGCCAGTCCGTTGTCCGCGGTGCGAGCGGGCTTGGCGGGGGTCCGGAGCCAGGCGGTGAAGAACGACGTCAGGTCCTGCCCGCTGATCGAGGAGGCCAGCGCCTCGAAGTCCTGGGTCGTGGCGTTGCCGCCCGCCTCCTGCTGGAGCCAGGTGCGCAGCAGCCGCCAGAAGGGCTCCTCACCGATCCGCTGGCGCAGCGCCTGCATCGTCATCGCCCCGCGCTCGTAGACGGCGTTGTCGAAGATCCGGTCCTTGCCCGGGTCGCCGATCGTGAGGCGCCAGAAGGGGTCGCCGGCCGCGATGGTGTCGTAGGAGTCGCGCAGGATGTCGGCGGCGGTCCGGGTGCCCTTGCGCTCGGTCCAGCGCCACTCCATGAAGGTGGCAGCCCCCTCGTTGAGCCAGATGTCGCTCCATCGCGCGACGGCCACGTCGTCGCCGAACCACTGGTGGGCCAGCTCGTGGACGACGAGGCTCTCCGCCGGCCCGCCGAGCGTGGGGTAGGTCGGCCGGGTCTGGTTCTCCAGCGCGAAGCCGACCGAGAGGCCGGTGCTGATGCCCCCGGTGACCTCGAACGGGTAGGGCCCCAGGTCCTGCTCGAGGCCGCGCACCACGGCGGCGCTGGTGCGCAGCGCGCGCATCGACCCCACCCGCGTCCGCGGGTCCTGCAACCGGGACACGGCGTTGACCCACGGCAGCCCCTGCGTGGTGCCGCGCTCGACCTCGAAGTCGCCGGCGGCGAAGAACGCGAGGTAGGTCGCCATCGGGTCCTGCGCGCGCCAGCGCCAGGTGACCGTCCTGCGCGTCTTCTCCTTGCTGACCAGGACGCCGTTGCCGATGACCTCGCGACCCCTCTCGACGGTGGTGGAGACGTCGAAGGTCGCCTTGTCGCTGGGGTGGTCGTTGCCGGGGAACCACCAAGGCGCCATGTGCGGCTGGTTCATGGCCACGACCTCCCGGTCGTTGGCCAGCCAGTTGCGCTCCCCGGCGTAGGACTTGGTGCCCGGGTTGCCGGCGTAGTGGACGACCACCCGGTGCGTCGAGCCCGCCGCGAGCGGGGCGTCGGGGGTGATCCGGAGCTCGTGCTTGTCGGGGCGGGAGTGCTCGGCCCGCCGGCCGTCGACGATCACCTTCGACGCCTTGAGCAGGAAGTCGAGGTTGAAGCTGCTCAGGTCGCTGGTGGCGGTGAGAGTCAGGACCGTGCGGCCCTCGAGCCGCTGGGTGGGCAGGTCGTAGCGGTTCTTGATCCGGTACGACGCCACGTCGATGCCGCCGTTGCCGTCCAGCGGCCAGTAGGGGTCGCCGACCCCGCTGCTGCCGGCCGGCGCCGACTGCTCGCCCGAGGCGGCCTGGGCGATCAGGACGGGCGCGACCACGACGGCGGCGAGCAGCGCGGCCGAGGTGCGGCGGAGGGTTCGGGTCACGTCCAGCAAGGTACCGGCCGGCGCGGAAAACCGCTTGCTCACCGGTGACCCCGTCGATGAGGATCGGCGGCGAGGTGCCCGCGTCCGGCGGGTGCGCCGTCCGAGAGGAGCCGTGACATGACGACCACTGTCCTCGGCCTGTCCCCAGACCGACCCCCTCTCACACGGAGCACAGATGACGCACGACTTTCCTCCGGGGTTCCTCGACCCCACCACCCCTGACCCCCTCGTCGACCTCGACGAGCGGTTCGTCTTCGACTACACCGGCTACGACGACCTCGCGCCCGGCCAGCGCTGGTCCCCCTGGGACGACCTCGAGGCCCTGATGAAGGGCCCCGAGCCGCGTCCGGACTGGGTCGTCACCTCCAGCGGTGCCATCGACACCGAGCTCGGCATCCTCAAGACCGGCAAGGAGGCCGACGTCTTCCTCGTCGAGCGCGCCGACCCGCACCGGCCCGGGTCCGGGGTGGTGATGGCCGCCAAGCGCTACCGCGACACCGACCACCGCACCTTCCACCGGGCGGCGTCCTACACCGAGGGCCGCTCGATGAAGCGGTCCCGCGACAACCGCGCCCTCAAGCGCAAGTCGACGTGGGGGCGCATCGTGGCCGCGGGCGAGTGGGCGACCTCGGAGTGGGGCGCCCTGCGCCGCCTCTGGGAGCTCGGGGTGCCGGTCCCCTACCCGGTCCAGATCGACGAGACCGAGATCATGATGGAGTGGATCACCCACACCGTCGACGGCGAGGTCGAGACCGCGCCCCGGCTCGCCCAGGTCCGCCCCGACCGGGACCTGCTCCGCTCCTACTACGAGCAGCTGCGTGACGCGCTGGGCACGATGGCGCAGGCCGGGGTCGTGCACGGCGACCTCTCGCCGTACAACACGCTCGCCGCCGGCGACCGGCTCGTGGTCATCGACCTTCCGCAGATCGTCGACCTGGTCGGCAACCCGCAGGGCATGGACTTCCTGCTCCGCGACTGCGCCAACATGTGCCGGTGGTTCCGTGGCCGGGGGCTCGAGGTCGACGAGCAGGAGCTGTTCGCGGACCTGATGGCGCACGCCTTCTGACGGCACCCGCGTCTGGTTGGGTGGACCCGTGAGGCACACCCACGGGCGCATCGTCGACATCACCACCCTCTCCGACCTCGACGCCCGGCTGGCCGCGGGCGCGCGGTCGCTGGAGGGCTGGCGGGTGGTCGGGCTGGACCTCACCGGGCGCGGCAGCGTGCTGCTGTCGCGCTCGGTGGCCTCGGCCCTGTTCCTCGGCTGCGAGTTCGCCGAGGGCGACGAGGAGGAGGTACGCCGCCGCGGCGCCGTCGTGCTGCCCGACCTGCCCGGCAGCCCCGTCGACACCTACCGCACGACGCTCTACGCCCCCCGGGACCTCTACGACCGGCAGCCGTACGCCGCCTCGCTGGACGCCCGCGCCTACGCGTGGTCACAGCGGCACCCAGCCCAGGACGCGGCCTCGCAGGACGAGGTGCTGGCCCAGGCCCTCCACGACCACGCCATCGACCGGGCCCTGGTCGCCTGGGTCGCGGGACGCCGGGCGGTGGGCGTGATGGGCGGGCACGCGCTGGAGCGCGGCTCGAACGCCTACGCCGACGCGGCCCGCCTCGGCCACGCGGTCGGGTCGTCCCTCACCGTCGCCACCGGCGGCGGGCCGGGCGCGATGGAGGCCGCCAACCTGGGCGCCCTGCACTCGGCCACGGACGTCGCCGCGCTCGACGCGGCGCTCGACGTCCTCGCGACGGTGCCGTCCTTCACCCCGAGCATCGGCGCGTGGGCCGACACGGCACTGGCCGTGGTGGATGCGGTCGACCGGCCCGTGGAGTCGCTCGGGATCCCGACCTGGCACTACGGGCACGAGCCGCCCAACCCGTTCGCGACCGCGATCGCGAAGTACTTCCGCAACGCCACCCGCGAGGCCATCCTCCTCGAGGTCTGCACCGGCGGCATCGTGTTCCTCCCCGGAGCGGGCGGCACCGTCCAGGAGGTCTTCCAGGACGCGTGCGAGAACTACTACGCCGACGAGTCCTCGGTGGCGCCGATGGTGCTCGTCGGGCGGCGGCACTGGACCGAGGTGCTGCCCGCCTGGCCGCTGCTCCACGCCCTGGCGCGCGGGCGCGCGATGGAGGAGCACGTGCACCTCGTGGACTCGGTGGCCGAGGCGGCCGAGGTCGTGGCGTCGTACGCGTAGGCCACGATCAGCCGGCGCGGCGCTGCGCCGACCCGAGCCCGACGACGTCGCGGTAGTGCTCGACCAGCGTGTCGTTGACCGCCGCCCAGGTGCGGCCCTGCACGCTGCGCACGGCTGCGGCCGAGACCCGGGCCCGGAGGTCGTCGTCGCCGACCAGCCGGGTGACGTACGACGCGAGGTCGTCGCCATCGCCCGGCCGGTAGAGGAAGCCGGCCGTGCCGTCGTCCACGACGTCGATCGGGCCGCCGGCGCGCGGGGCCACGACCGGCACCCCCGAGGCGAGGGCCTCCTGGGCCGCCTGGCAGTAGGTCTCGTGGCGACCGGTGTGCACGAAGACGTCCAGGGTGGCGTAGGCCCGACCGAGGTCCTGCCCGTGCAGCACCCCGAGGAAGGCGGCGCCCGGCAGCAGCGCGCGCAGCCGCTCCTCCTCCGGGCCGCCGCCGACGACCACCACCCGCACCCCGGGGAGCCGGTCCACGTGGGCCAGCAGCCCGAGCTCCTTCTCGGGGGCGAGGCGGCCGACGTACCCGACCAGCCGCTCCCCCGCGGGCGCCAGCTCGCGGTGCACGGCCTCGTCGCGCAGGGCCGGCGAGAAGGCCTCCAGGTCCACGCCACGGGGCCAGTGCCCGAGCCCCGGGACGCCCATCTCCTCCAGCTGCGCCAGCGAGGCGGTCGAGGGGGCGAGGGTGCGGTCCACGCCGGTGTGGATGCGTCGGGTGAGCCGGGTCATCGCGGCCGCGCCGCCGGCGATGCCGTAGCGCTCGGCGAACCCGACCAGGTCCGTCTGGTAGATCGCCACGGTCGGGATCCCGAGCTCACGCGCCGCCCGTGCCGCCTGGTGGCCCAGCGTGGCCGGCGAGGCGATGTGCACCACGTCGGGCTGGAAGCGCAGCATCACCGCCCGCAGCCGTCGCCGCGTCTCCAGCCCGATCCGGAAGTCGCGGTAGAACGGCAGGCTCGCGCCCCGCGCGAGCGTCACCGGGAACCCGGCGTACCTCGCGGGGCCGGTCGGCGCCACCAGCTCGGCGACGTGTCCGCTGTCGGCCAGGTGCTCCAGGACCCGACGTACGGAGTTGGTGACCCCGTTGACCTGCGGGAGGAACGACTCGCTCACGACGAGCACGCGGAGCCGGTCCGGGTCGGTCCGAAGCCGCTGGATCGGGGTGACTCGACTGGGAGCGGGACGACGCCGCTGCACGGTGGCCATGACCCGCACGGTGCGCGCGGCACGGCAACGGGCCGGGCGTCCGGCACGGACGACACGTGAACTCTGGCCGACCGCTCGCGGACCGCGTCCACCCTCCCGTCACGCAGGGTTCAGCGTGTGCTCCGTGCGCTCAGGCTTCGGCGGCGGTTGCGAGGGCCACCTCGCACCTCGCCCACTCCGCTGGCGCTCCGTGCGCTCAGGCTTCGGCGGCGGTTGCGAGGGCCACCTCGCACCTCGCCCACTCCGCTGGCGCTCCGTGCGCTCAGGCTTCGGCGGCGAGCTGCCCGCAGGCGCCGACGATCTCGCGCCCCCGCGTGTCCCGGACCGTGGTCGGGATGCCCTTGGCCTCGAGCCGGCGGACGAACTCGCGCTCGTCCTTGGGGTCGCTGGCCGTCCACTTCGAGCCGGGCGTCGGGTTGAGCGGGATGAGGTTGACGTGGACCCAGCCCCAGTCGCCGTAGGAGTTGAGGACGTCGCCCAGCAGGTCGGCGCGCTCGGCCTGGTCGTTGATGCCGCGCATCATGGCGTACTCGATGGAGACGCGGCGCTTGGTGACGCGCGCGTAGTCCCACGCCGCCTCGACCGTCTCGGCGACCGAGAACCGGGTGTTGATCGGCACCAGCTCGTTGCGCAGCTCGTCGTCGGGCGCGTGCAGGCTCAGCGCCAGCGTGACCGGGATGCCCTCCTCGGTCAGCTGCCTGATGCGCGGCACGAGTCCCACGGTCGACACGGTGACGCCACGGGCGCTCATGCCGAGCCCGGCCGGCGACGCGTCGGTGAGGCGGCGCACGGCGCCGATGACGGCCTTGTAGTTGGCCAGCGGCTCGCCCATCCCCATGAAGACGACGTTGGAGACGCGACCGGGACCGCCGGGGACCTCGCCGCGGGCCATCGACCGCGCCCCGGCGACCACCTGCTCGACGATCTCGGCGGTGGACATGTTGCGCTGCAGGCCGCCCTGTCCGGTGGCGCAGAACGGGCAGGCCATGCCGCAGCCGGCCTGGCTGGAGACGCAGACCGTGGCGCGGTCGGGGTAGCGCATCAGCACCGACTCGACCAGGGCCCCGTCGAAGAGCTTCCACAGCGTCTTGCGGGTGGTGCCCCGGTCGGCCTCCTGCGTGCGCAGCGGGGTCATCAGCTCGGGCAGGAGGGCCGCGACCAGCTCGTCGCGCTGGCCGGCCGGGAGGTCGGTCATCTCGGCGGGGTCGTCGACGAGCCGGCCGAAGTAGTGGGTCGAGAGCTGCTTGGCCCGGAAGCCGGGCAGGCCCATCTCGGTGAGGAGGTCCTTGCGTCCCGCCTCGTCGAGGTCGGCGAGGTGCCGCGGCGGCTTCTTGCGGCCGCGCGGCTCGTTGAACACGAGGGGCAGGGTCTTGACGGGTTCGGTCTCCGGAGGCATCAGGCCGCCAGTCTCCCACCGGGCGGGTGGCCGCGGCCAATGCGCGACGACCGCCCGCGCGGATCAGGTGAGCGGCACCACGTCGGGCGCACCGAGTCGCGCGGCGTCGGCCGTCTCGTCGTCGGGCTGCTCCTGGCTCTCCCGCTCGGCGGTCACCCGGGCCCGGTAGTGCTCGATCTCGAGCTTGACCTGCCCCTCGCTCCACCCGAGGACGGGCCCCATCAGGGCGGCCGCCTCCTCCATCGCTCCGAGCCCACGGTCGAAGGTCTCGATGGAGATGCGCGTACGCCGGGTGAGGACGTCGTCGAGGTGCCGCGCGCCCTCGTGGCTGGCGGCGTACACCACCTCCACGCGCAGGTACTCGTCCGCACCGGTCAGGGGTTCGCCGAGCGACGGGTCCTCCTCGACCATCGCGAGCAGCTCGTGGACGAGCGTCCCGTAGCGCCGCAGGAGGTGCTCGATGCGCACCACGTGGAGCCCGGAGTCGCCGGCCAGCCGGTGCCGGGAGTTCCACAGGGCCTGGTAGCCGTCCGCGCCGAGCAGCGGCACCTTCTCGGTGGTCGACGGCGGGACGCGGCGGTCGAGGTCCTGGAGCCCGAAGACCGCCTCGTCGACCACGTCCTTGGCCATGACCCGGTACGTCGTGTACTTGCCGCCCGCCACCACCACGAGGCCCGGGGCGGGATGGCCCACGGCGTGCTCGCGGGAGAGCTTGGAGGTGGCCTCGGACTCGCCCTGGAGCAGCGGGCGCAGGCCGGCGTACACGCCCTCCACGTCCGCGCGGGTCAGGGGGACCTCGAGCACGTCGTTGACGTGGTCGAGCAGGTAGTCGATGTCGGCCTCGCTGGCCGCCGGGTGCGCCTTGTCCAGCTCCCAGTCGGTGTCGGTGGTGCCGATGATCCAGTGGCGACCCCACGGGATCACGAACAGGACCGACTTCTCCGTGCGCAGGATCAGGCCGGTCTCGGAGCGGATGCGGTCCTTGGGCACGACCAGGTGCACCCCCTTGCTCGCGCGCACCTTGAAGTCCCCGCGCTGGCCCGCCAACGCCTGCGTCTCGTCGGTCCACACGCCCGTGGCGTTGATGACCTGCCTGGCCCGCACGGTGATGGTGGTGCCGCTCTCGAGGTCGCGGATCACCGCGCCGGTGACCCGCTCCCCCTCGCGGGTCAGCTCCACGACCCGCGCCCGCGACGCCACGTGCGCGCCGTACGCCGCGGCGGTGCGCGACAGGAACATCGTGTGCCGGGCGTCGTCGACCTGCGCGTCGTAGTACTGCAGCGCGCCGACGAGCGCGTCCTTGCGGAGGGCCGGCACCAGGCGCCGGGCACCGCGCCGGGTGAGGTGCCGGTGGAGCGGCACCCCGGCCCGGCCGGACACCCGGGACATCGCGTCGTACAGCGCGACCCCGGCCCCGGCGTACAGGCGCTCCCACCCGCGGTGCCGCAACGGGTAGAGGAACGGGACCGGCCGCACCAGGTGCGGAGCGAGCTCCTGGATCAGCAGGCCCCGCTCCTTGAGCGCCTCCGCCACCAGGCCGAAGTCGAGCATCTCGAGGTAGCGGAGCCCGCCGTGGACGAGCTTGCTCGACCTGCTCGAGGTGCCCGAGGCGAAGTCCCGGGCCTCCACCAGGCCGACGCGCAGGCCTCTCGTCGCCGCGTCGAGCGCGGCCCCGCCGCCGACGACGCCGCCGCCGACCACCAGGACGTCGAGGTGCTCGGTGGCCATCGCGTCGAGGGACGCCTGACGGGACTGGGGGGACAACGGGACGGATCGCATGGGGGTGCCTCTCTGGGGGAGCGGGGGGAGCCGGGGTCGCGGGACGGGCCCTAGTCGACGTCCACCCAGTCCAGCGTCCGGGTGACGGCCTTCGTCCACTGTGCATGACCGGTGGAGCGCTGCTCGTCGTCCCACTGCGGGGACCAGCGCTTCCCCTCGTTCCAGTTCTGGCGCAGCTCGTCGGTGTCCTTCCAGAACCCGACCGCCAGGCCGGCCGCGTACGCCGCACCGAGGCACGTGGTCTCCGCCAGCACCGGACGGCTGACGTCCACGCCGAGGACGTCGGCCTGGATCTGCATGCACAGCTCGTTGGCGGTCACTCCCCCGTCCACCTTCAGCACCTCGAGCCGGACGCCCGAGTCCTGCTCCATCGCGTCGGCGACGTCCTTGCTCTGGTAGCAGATCGCCTCCAGGGTGGCCCGGGCCACGTGGGCGTTGGTGTTGTAGCGCGAGAGCCCGACGATCGCCCCCCGCGCGTCCGAGCGCCAGTGGGGCGCGAAGAGGCCGGAGAAGGCGGGCACGAAGTAGACGCCGCCGTTGTCCTCGACCTGGCGGGCGAGCGACTCGCTCTGCGACGCCCCGGAGATGATGCCGAGCTGGTCGCGCAGCCACTGGACGGCCGACCCGGTGACGGCGATCGAGCCCTCGAGGGCGTAGACCGGGGCGTCGTCGCCGAACCGGTAGCAGACGGTGGTCAGCAGCCCGTTCTTGGAGCGGACGAGCTCCGTGCCGGTGTTGAGCAGCATGAAGTTGCCGGTGCCGTACGTGTTCTTGGCCTCGCCCGGCTCGAAGCAGACCTGCCCGACGGTGGCCGCCTGCTGGTCGCCGAGGATGCCGGTCAGCGGCACCTCGCCGCGGAACGGCCCGTCGGCGCGGGTCGTGCCGTAGCCCTCGGGACAGCTCGACGACTTGATCTCGGGGAGCATGGCGCGCGGGACGTCGAAGAGGGCGAGCAGCTCGTCGTCCCACTCGCACGTCTCGAGGTCCATCAGCATGGTGCGGCTGGCGTTGGTCACGTCGGTGACGTGGACGCCCCCGTCGACGCCACCGGTGAGGTTCCAGATCAGCCACGAGTCGGTGGTGCCGAAGACGGCGTCCCCGTTCTCGGCGGCCTCGCGGGCGCCGTCGACGTTCTCCAAGATCCACTGGATCTTGCCGCCGGAGAAGTACGTCGCGGGCGGCAGGCCGGCGCGCTCGCGGATCAGGTCGCCGTGGCCGTCGCGCTCCAGCTTGGACGCGATCCGGTCGGTGCGGGTGTCCTGCCAGACGATCGCGTTGTAGAGGGGCCTGCCGGTGCGCCGGTCCCACACCACGGTCGTCTCGCGCTGGTTGGTGATGCCGACCGCGGCGAGGTCCTCGTGGGTCAGCCCGGCCTTGCGCAGCGCGGTCTGGATCACCGAGCTGGTCCGCTCCCAGATCTCGACCGGGTCGTGCTCGACCCACCCGGCCTGGGGCATGACCTGCTCGTGCTCGAGCTGGTGGCGCGCCACCTCCTCCCCCGCGTGGTCGAAGATCATGAAGCGGGTGCTGGTCGTTCCCTGGTCTACTGCTCCGACGTAGGTGGACATGTGCTTCTCCTCTGTGGTGCTCGGTGGTCGTGGGGTGTGCTCGGGTCGGATGGTCAGGCTCGCGGCTCCTGCGCGACGGGCTCGCTCACGACGACCTCGGGCTCGGGCTCGTCGGTCGGCGTGAGGTGCATGCCGATGAGCACCTTGAACAGCGCACCGCCGACGAGGCCGCCGATGATCGGCGCCACGATGGGGAGCCAGAAGTACAAGTTGCCGTTCTGGTCGCTCATGGCGCCGCCGTAGCCGGTGATCAGTGACGCCATCCGGGGCCCGAAGTCACGGGCCGGGTTGATCGCGTAGCCGGCGTTGGCGCCCCAGGCCATCCCGATGGCGACGACCAGCAGTCCCACGACGACCGGTCCGAGGTTGGCCAAGGGCGGGTTGTTCCACGCCGAGGTCAGCGCGAAGATCACGAAGACGAGGATCGCCGTGCCGACCACCTGGTCGAAGAAGGCCGTCTGGATGCTGACGTCGGCACCGCCGTTGCCGGGCAGCGTGGAGAAGATGCCCTGGGTCGCGATGGTGTGGCCCGGGTCGACCGCGGAGATCAGGTCGTCGTAGCCCACCCGGACGACGAGGGCGGCGACGAAGGCGCCGGCGGTCTGGGCCACCGAGTACGGCAGGACCTTGCGCCACTCGAAGTCGGTGAAGGCGGCGAGCGCGACCGTCACCGCCGGGTTGAGGTGGGCGCCCGACAGCCGAGCCGCGACGTAGACGCCGAGGGTCACGCCGAGCCCCCAGGCCCAGGCGATGGAGTCGTGGTCGCCGAGGCTGCCGTCCTCGCTCGTGACGACCTGGGCGACGACGCCGACGCCGAAGAGGATCAGGATCATCGTCCCGGCGAACTCGGCGCACAGCTCGCCCACGAGCTGTCTGTTCCTGGTGGTCATGCGACTCCTCCTGAGAAAGGAACGCGCCACGGGTGTGGCACCCGTCACAGGCTGGTGGAGCAGGTCGCCGTAGGCCACCCCGACCGTTCGGCCATGGCGAACGGAGGCACGACGATGTCGAACGCAGCCTCCCGGGGGCACTGGACAGGGCTCATAGCCTGTCGCACGTGCCCCGAGCCATCCAGTCCATCGAGCGTGCCGCCGCTGCCCTGCACGTCCTCGGCGCGGTGGCCGAGCCCGTCCCGCTCGGCGAGCTCGCACGGATCCTGGACCTCCCCAAGACCACGACCCACGGCATCGTGCGCACCCTGTGCGACGTGGGCTTCGTCGAGCAGCAGCCCGAGACCGGCGCCTACTCGCTCGGGACCGGGCTCTCGGCGCTCGGCCGGCACCTCGACCCCCACCTGCTCCGGTCCCGGGTGACCAACTGGGCCGACGGCCTCGCGGCCCGCACCGGCCTCGAGGTGCAGGTCGGCGTGCTCCGTGGACCCTCCGTGGAGCTCATCGCCCACGTCTTCCGGCCCGACGGCTCCCCGCAGAGGCTGCGGGTCGGCGAGCTGCAGCCGGCTCACGCCACCGCCCTGGGACACGCCCTGCTCGCCTGGTCCCCCAGCGCCGCCCGCATCCACGAGCTCGAGCTCACGGCGTACACGCCGAGCACGCCCACCACGGGCGTCGCGCTGGCGCGTGCGATGCGCCAGGCACGCCGGCTGGGGTGGGCGGGGGTCGACGGCGCCCTCACCCCCGGGACCGCCGGGGTCGCGGCTCCGATCTGCCAGCACGCCGGGATCGGGGTGGGGGCCATCGCCGTCGTCGGCCCCCGGGACCGCGTCCTGCAGGCCTCCGGCGCGCCCCACGACGGGCTGGTCGAGCAGGTCGTCGGCGCGGCACAGGCGACCGCCGGCACGCTGCGGGACGTGCTGTGAGCGGTCGCAGCCGCTACGTCGCGGCCCTCGACCAGGGCACCACGTCCACGCGCTGCCTGGTCTTCGACCACGGCGGCCGGATGGTCTCGGTCGCCCAGCACGAGCACGCCCAGCTCTACCCCGAGCCGGGCTGGGCCGAGCACGACCCCACCGAGATCTGGGCCAACACCCTCCGCGTGCTCCCCGAGGCCCTGGACGTGGCCGGGCTCGAGGTCGGGGACGTGGCGAGCCTGGGCATCGCCAACCAGCGGGAGACCACGATCGTGTGGGACCGGTCCACGGGACGCCCCGTCGCCCCGGCCATCACCTGGCAGGACACCCGGACCGCCGACATCGTCAGCCAGCTGCAGCACAGCCCGCAGGCCGGGCTGTTCCAGGAGGTGTGCGGCCTCGAGCCCGCCGGCTACTTCGCCGCGCCGCGGCTGCGGTGGCTGCTGGACCACGTCCCGGGCCTGCAGCGGCGCGCCCGCACCGGCGAGCTGGCCTTCGGCACCGTCGAGAGCTGGCTGATCTGGAACCTGACGGGCGGTCCCGACGGCGGCGTGCACGTCACCGACGTCACCAACGCCAGCCGCACCCTGCTGATGGACATCCACACCCTGGAGTGGGACCGCAGGCTGCTCGACGTGCTGGACATCCCCGAGGAGCTGCTGCCGGAGATCCGGCCCAACGCACAGGTCTATGGCACCTGCACCGTCGGCCTGCCGGGCGTGCCCATCGGGGGCGCCTTCGGCGACCAGCAGGCGGCGCTCTTCGGACAGACCTGCTTCGCCGAGGGCGAGGCCAAGTGCACCTACGGGACCGGCGCGTTCCTCCTGATGAACACCGGCAGCACGATCGCCCCCTCCTCCCGCGGCCTGATCTCCACCGTCGCGTTCGCGCTCGACGACCAGCCGGCGCAGTACGCCACCGAGGGGTCCATCGCGGTCGCCGGGGCGCTCGTCCAGTGGTTCCGGGACGCGCTGGAGATGATCAGCTCCGCACCGGAGATCGAGACGCTGGCGCGTCGGGTCGACGACAACGGCGGCTGCTACATCGTGCCGGCCTTCGCCGGCCTCTTCGCCCCGCACTGGCAGCCGGACGCCCGCGGCGTCGTGGTGGGGCTGACGTCGTACGTCACCCGCGCGCACCTGGCCCGCGCCGTCCTCGAGGCGACCGCCTGGCAGAGCGCGGAGGTCGTGGAGGCGATGGTGGCGGACTCCGGGATGGACTTCGCGACGTTGCGCGTGGACGGCGGGATGACGTCCAACCACCTGCTCATGCAGATGGTGGCCGACGTGCTGGACGTGCCCGTCGAGCGGCCGCTGGTCTCCGAGTCGGTCTCCCTCGGGGCGGCGTACGCCGCGGGGCTGGCGGTCGGCTACTGGCCAGACCTCGAGGGGCTGCGGGCCAACTGGCGCCGGGCCGCGATGTGGGAGCCCACGATGAGCGAGGGCTCGCGCCGCCGGGGACGGGCGGAGTGGGACCGGGCGGTGGCGCGGACGCTGGACTGGGCCGCGGAGGCCTGAGCCCCCGGGCGCTCACTCGACGTCGTACTGGACCATGAACCAGACGACCAGCGAGGCGACGCCCAGCACGACCAGCGCGGTGATCACCATGCCGATGACCATGAAGATGCCGAACCGACGGGTCTTGCGCTTGACGAGCAGCACCGCCGGCAGGACCAGGGCGACCAGCACGAAGGGGAAC
Source organism: Nocardioides sediminis (assembly GCF_003047295.1). Lineage (GTDB taxonomy): Bacteria > Actinomycetota > Actinomycetes > Propionibacteriales > Nocardioidaceae > Nocardioides > Nocardioides sediminis. Next base: position 983,384 of record NZ_PZYZ01000001.1, on the reverse strand, counting down.
AGCCGCGCGGCGCGCTCGTCGGAGACGAACAGCCTCAGCAGGCCGGCGAACCCGCCGGGGAGGGCGGTCACGAACAGCATGCCTGCGAAGAAGCCGGTGATCCCGGCGAAGGTGGGGTGGCTGCGGTGCCACCAGCCGCGCTCGTCGGTCGGCTCGACCCGGTCCTGGGTCTCGGTCGTGTCCGGCGTGCTCATGGCCTCATCGTAGGACCGCGGGGACCTCGATCAGGTCGGGCATGCCGAGTGACGCCCACCTCACCAGGTCAGGCTCCCGCCCTGTCAGCTCGGACACCAGCAGCGTCCACGCAGTGCCGTGCCCGACCAGCACGACGTCCTGCGTCGCCGGGTGCACGTCGAGGATGCGGCGCACGGCGGGGAGGAGGCGCCCGCGCGTCGCGTCCAGGGGCTCCCACCCGGCAGCCGCCGGGACCGACGGGTCGGCGAACGCGGCCCGCACCCGGTCGCCGAAGTCACCGAGCCAGCCCGCTGCCCGCTCGTGCTCCCGCAGCTCGTCCACGATGCCGACCTGCCCGTCGGTGAGCAGCTGGGAGGTCTGCTGTGCCTTGGGCTCCGGCGAGGAGAACCACGCCGCGGCGGCGGGCAGGCGTCCGGACTCTCGCAGCTCCCAGACCGCGTCGAAGCCCGCCGGGTCGAGCTCCCACTCGCTGGCGGGACGGGTGGCGTCGACGAGCGAACGCCCGTGGCGTACGAGGAACAGCGTCATGGCAGGAACTCCCGGGCGCCGCGCAGGCGCGTCTCGAGGACCGACGCGGCCAGCGACGAGTCCAGGCGTACGTCGACGGGTCCGGCGGCCTTGGCGAGCGCGCGGGTGGTGCCGCGCAGGGCGGCGGCGTCCAGCCCGTCCCGCGCCGCGACGAGGCGTCCCAGCTCGAGCCGGCTCATGGCGTCGGCACCGGCCACGTGCAGCACCCCGGCCACCTCGTTGCCGGCGAGCTCCACCAGGGCGGCCGCGAGGTCGGCGACGTGGACCGGGCAGCGGCGCTCGTCCTCGAAGAGGGCTCCGTCGGCGCCTCGGGCGAGCTCGTGCACGAGCCGCTCGTGCTGGGAGCGACCGTCGCCCAGGACCAGCGAGGTGCGGGCCACCACCGCGTCCGGGCAGACGGCCAGCACGACCGTCTCGGCGGCCGCCTTGGCTGCCCCGTAGGGAGTGATCGGGTCGGGCGGGGCGGACTCGGCGTACACCCGGTCGGCACCGGAGAAGACGACGTCGCTCGAGACGAGCACCGTCCGCACCCCGTGCCGGGCCGCGGCGACGGCGAGGTGGGCGCTGCCGGTCGCGGTGACGTGCCAGTCGGACTGGACGTAGGCGGTGTGCACGACCGCGTCGGGCCGGACGGCGGCCACCATCGCGTCGACCGCGGCGGCGTCGCGCAGGTCCGCGTCCGCGGACCCCACCGGTACGACGTCGTGGCCGGCCGCCCGGGCCGCGCCGACGACGTGGCCGCCGAGGTAGCCGTGGCGGCCACCGGTGACGAGGAGGCGCACGGCGCTAGAAGACCAGGTAGTGCAGCAGCAGCCAGATGGGCGCGATGGTCGCCAGCAGCGAGTCGAGCCGGTCCATCAGCCCGCCGTGGCCGGGGATGACGTGGCTCATGTCCTTGATGCCCAGGTCGCGCTTGATGACCGACTCGCACAGGTCGCCCAGCGTGGCCATGACCACCGCGATGAGCCCCAGCGCGACGCCGACCCACCAGTCGCCGTCGAGGAGGTAGACGACCAGCGCGACGCCGGCGGCCACGCAGAAGACGAGGGAGCCGGCGAAGCCCTCCCACGACTTCTTGGGCGAGATGACGGGCGCCATGGGGTGCTTGCCGAACAGCACGCCGGCGACGTACCCCCCGATGTCGGAGGCGATGGTGACGAGGATGAAGGTGATGATCCCCTTGACGCCCTCGTCGAACCGCTCGAAGCCGGTGGCGCCGCCCTCGGCGAGCATCAGGGCGACGAACGAGCCGAGGAACGGCACGTAGACCAGGGTGAAGACCGAGGCGGTCGCGTTCTTGACGTAGCCCTCGATGCCGCGCCGCAGCAGCCACAGCATGATCACCAGCGCGGTGACCGCCGTGGCCGTCACCAGCGCCGGGGCCCCCCAGAAGTAGGCGACGACGACCATGACCACGCCGCCGACCATGAGCGGCTGCTCCGGCAGGTCGATGTCCTTGGCGAGCATCCCCTTGCGCAGCTCCCAGACCGCCACGACGACGGCGGCCGCGACGATGGCCATGAAGGCGGTCTTCCAGACCGCGAGGGACGCCGCGATGGCCCCGAGGAGGACGACCGCCGAGGCGATCGCGGCCGGCAGGTTGCGGCCGGCACGGCCGTGGTCCTTCTGCGGACCCGGGGGTGCGGGCGTGGTCGGGGACGCCATCAGACCTCGAGCAGCTCGGCTTCCTTGTTCTTGAGCATCTCGTCGATCGCGTCGGTGTGCTTCTTGGTGGTGGCGTCGAGCTTCTTCTCGGCGCCGGTGACGTCGTCCTTGCCGACCTCGCCGTCCTTCTCGAGCCTCTCGAGGCCCTGCTTGGCCGTGCGCCGCAGGTTGCGGACCGCGACGCGCCCGTCCTCGGCCTTGCCGCGCGCGAGCTTGATGTACTCCTTGCGACGCTCCTCGGTCAGCTCCGGGAAGCCGCAGCGCAGCACCTTGCCGTCGTTGGCCGGGTTGACCCCGAGGTCGGAGTCGCGGATGGCCTTCTCGATGTTGGCCATCGCACCCATGTCGTAGGGCGAGATGAGGATGGTGCGCGCGTCCTGGGAGGTGAACGACGCCAGCTGCTGGATGGGCGTCGGCGTGCCGTAGTAGTCGACCACGACCTTGTTGAACATGCTCGGGTGGGCCCGGCCGGCGCGGATCGCGGCGAACTCCTCCCGGGTCGCCTCGACCGACTTGTCCATCTTCTGGTCGGCCTCGTTGAGGACGTCGTTGATCACGTGCTTGCTCCTACCGTGTCGATGCGCTGGGTCTGGGTCACGCTGGGTCTGGTGGCCGGGCGGGTGCGGCTCGGGCCGGGTGGCGCGGGTGCGGTCAGCCGTCGCGGCTCACGAGCGTGCCAATCTTCTCACCCTGCACGGACCGGGCGATCGTGCCGGGCGTGGAGAGGTTGAAGAACACCATGGACATGTTGTTGTCGCGGGCCAGGCTGATGGCCGTCGCGTCGGCGACCTTGAGGTTGCGCGCGAGGTACTCGTCGTAGCTCAGGTCGTCGAACTTCACGGCGTCGGGGTTGTCCTTGGGGTCGGAGTCGTAGACGCCGTCCACGCCCTGCTTGCCCATGAGGATGACCTCGCACCGCGTCTCAAGGGCACGCTGCGCGGCCACCGTGTCGGTGGAGAAGAACGGCATGCCCGCACCGGCACCGAAGATCACGACGCGACCCTTCTCCATGTGCCGGATGGCCCGCCGCGGGATGTAGGGCTCGGCGACCTGACCCATCGTGATGGCGGTCTGCACGCGGGTCTCGACACCCTGCTGCTCGATCAGGTCCTGCAGCGCGAGGCAGTTCATCACCGTGCCGAGCATGCCCATGTAGTCGGCCCGGGCGCGCTCCATGCCGCGCTGCTGCAGCTCGGCGCCGCGGAAGAAGTTGCCGCCACCCACCACGATGGCGACCTGGACGCCGCTGCGGGCGACCTCGGCGATCTCCTTGGCGATCGCGCTGATCACGTCGAGGTCGAGCCCGACCTGTCCGCCTCCGAAGACCTCTCCCGAGAGCTTGAGCAGGACACGGCGGTAGGCGGTCACAGGTGTTCCCTTCGACGAGAGGTGGGTCGGGGCCAACCTACCGGTGAGTCACCCGTACCCGCGAACGAGGTGGGTGCCCCGGTGGCCGTCCTCCGTCTGGTCGCCGGGCAGCGGGGCTGCACGGGCGTCGTACGACGACGGGGCCGGTACGACGTCCGTCGTACCGGCCCCGTCGGGGTGCCGTGGGGCAGGGTGCCTGGATCAGGCGCCGACCTCGAAGCGGGCGAACCGCTTCACGGTGGTGCCGGCCTCGTCCAGGACGGCCTTGACCGACTTCTTGGACTCGGTGACCGACTCCTGCTCGAGCAGGACGATCTCCTTGAAGAACCCACCGAGGCGACCCTCGACGATCTTGGCGATCGCCTGCTCGGGCTTGCCCTCCTCGCGGGTCTTCTGCTCGGCGATCGAGCGCTCGGACTCGACGACGTCGGCCGGGACCTCGTCGCGGGTGAGGTACTGGGCCTTCATCGCCGCGATCTGCATCGCGGCGGCGCGGGCGGCAGCCTCGTCACCCTCGAACTCGACGAGCACGCCGACGGCGGGCGGCAGGTCGGCGGCACGACGGTGCATGTAGGTGACCGTGTTGCCCTCGAAGTAGGCGACCTCGCCCAGCTCGATCTTCTCGCCGATGGTGATGGCCAGGTCCTCGACGACCTCGCCGACGGTCTTGCCGTCGAGCTCGGCGGCCTTGAGGGCCTCGGTGTCGGCGGCCTTGACGGAGTCGGCGACCTCGGCGATCTGCTGCGCCTTGGCGATGAACTCCTCGTTCTTGGCGACGAAGTCGGTCTCGCTCTTGAGCTCGACCAGGGCGTTGCCCGCGGTGGCGACGAGGCCGGCAGCGGTCTCGCGCTCGGCACCGCGGGCGGCGGCCTTGGCGGCGCCCTTCACGCGGAGCAGCTCGACGGCCTTGTCGAAGTCGCCGTCCGTCTCGGTCAGCGCCTTCTTGCAGTCCATCATCCCGGCCTGGGTCAGCTCACGGAGCTTCTTGACGTCGGCGGCGGTGAAGTTGGCCATGGTCCTTCTTCCTGGAAGTAGAAGTGGGTGGTTGCCGGAGAGGAGGAGGTCAGTCCTTGGTCTCGGCGTTGACGAAGCCGGCGGCCTCGGCGGCCTCGGCGGTGCGGAACCACACGTCGGCGTTGGTGCGCTCGAACCAGGGGCTGGTGGACGCGTGGAACTTCTTGGAGTTCTCGTTGCCCTTGATCTCGAAGCCCTCGGGAGCCGAGCCGTCCTCACGCGCGGCGGCCGAGTCGGCGCCGTAGGGGGCCTCGGACTTCTCGTCGGACTTCTCCTCGGCCTTCTCCTCGGTCGCGGCCTCGGCAGGAGCCTCGGTCTTGGCCTCGGCAGCGGCGTCGGCGGCGGGCGCCTCGGACGCGGCACCGGTGGCCTCGGCAGCCGGGGTGTCGTCGGTCTTGGCGTCGCCACCGGTGGCCTCGACGGCCGCCTTCTCGGCGTCACCGGCGAGGAGCTCGCGCTCCCACTCGGCGAGCGGCTCGGCGTCGGTCGACTCGGTCGAGCCGGTCTTGGCGCCGGAGCGGGAGATGAGGCCCTCGGCGACGGCGTCGGCGACCACGCGGGTCAGCAGGCCGACGGCGCGGATGGCGTCGTCGTTGCCCGGGATCGGGAAGTCGACGAGGTCGGGGTCGCAGTTGGAGTCGAGGATGCCGATGATCGGGATCCGCAGCTTGCGGGCCTCCTCGACGGCCAGGTGCTCCTTGTTGGTGTCGACGATCCACACGGCGGAGGGCACCTTGGACATCTCGCGGATGCCGCCGAGGGTCTTGTCGAGCTTGTCGCGCTCGCGCTTGAGCTGCAGCAGCTCCTTCTTGGTGCGACCCGAGCCGGCGACGTTGTCGAAGTCGAGCTCGTCGAGCTCCTTGAGGCGGTTGATCCGCTGGTGCACGGTCTGGAAGTTGGTGAGCATGCCGCCGAGCCAGCGCTGGTTGACGTAGGGCATCCCGACGCGGGTCGCCTGCTCGGCGATGGCCTCCTGGGCCTGCTTCTTGGTGCCGACGAACATCACGACACCGCCCTTGGCGACGGTCTCCTTGACGAAGGCGTAGGACCGGTCGATGTAGGCCAGCGACTGCTGCAGGTCGATGATGTAGATGCCGTTGCGCTCGGTCATGATGAAGCGCTTCATCTTGGGGTTCCAGCGACGGGTCTGGTGACCGAAGTGGACGCCGCTCTCGAGCAGCTGGCGCATGGTGACGACTGCCATGTGATTCTCCTGTGTGGTGGAGGCGCTCACCGTGTGCCCGACCTTGTGGCAGGCCGGACCGGGATCGCTCTCCGATTGATTTCCAGTTGATGCGGCCGACGGGTGCCGGTCGCCCTGACGCTCGCGCGCGATCCGATCCGACCGGGTGGTGCTGGTGCGGAACCGAGGAGTCGCGCCCACGGGTGATCGGTCTCCACGGAGAGAGTCCGTCGCGGTCTGTGAGCGTGCGAAGTCAGCCCATGGGTGGATCCGGGTGGTGCCGGGCTGCTCCGCGAATCGTAGGCCACCCGTGGCGCGGCGAGCCAATCGAGGTGACGACGAGTCCGCGAGGACTCCACAGGGCCTTGCCCCGGTCGTCTCGTCCACAGCCTGCGACGGACCGGTCGTGCCCGGTCCGCGTCCGGCGGACCCTCGGTCCCATGACCTCGCGCGCCCCGTCCTCCCCCGCTCCCCGGAGCGAGCCATCGACCGCGCCCGGGACCGTTCCCGGACGGGGTCCGGGATCGGTCGGGTCGCCGGTCCGCGGGGTGTCGCCGGCGTGCGTGCCCCTGACGCAGACGCTCCTGGCCCTGGCGGTCCTGGCCTCGGCGGTCCTGGCCCCGGTGGTCCTGGCCCCGGTGATCCCGGCCTCGGCGGTCCCGGCGCCGGCCGCCGCCCAGCCGGACGACACTCCGCAGGGAGAGTGGCCGCTGGACCCGCGTCCGGAGGTGGAGGCAGCCTTCGACCCGCCCGACGACCCGTGGGGGGCCGGGCACCGGGGTGTCGACCTCGCCGGCCGGATCGGTCAGCCGGTGCGCTCGGCCCTGCCGGGCGAGGTGCGCTTCGCCGGCCGGATCGCCGGCAAGCCGGTGGTGACCGTCGCGCACGGCGACACCCGGACGACCTACGAGCCGGTGGTCGCCACCGTCGAGGTGGGGACCAGGGTCTCGGCGGGCGGCGTCATCGGCGCGCTCGACCTGCCCGGCAGCCACTGCTTCCCCCGGGCCTGCCTGCACTGGGGCTGGCTGCGCGGTGACACCTACCTCGATCCCCTGGACCTGGTCGGCGGCGGTCCGGTCCGGCTGCTGCCGCTGTGGCGCGACGAGCCCGTCGCGGCCGGCGGCTGGCGACCTCCGGTGCACCCCTACGCCGCGTGGCTGCCGCCGCTCCCCGCTCCGCCGGTTCCGGCGCCTGTGGTCTCGGCTCCCCCGTCAGCGGGTGGCCGCCCGGTCGGCTCGCTCCCCTGACCTGCTCCGACGTCATACGCCGCTACACCTATCGGTCACCTCCCACATGACCTCCGAGCGAACGTCGTACGTGGGTGCACGCACCGGTCGCGTCACGCATGACGTCCGACGGGACGTCGTACGCCGGCGCACCCCTGGGTCGCTCGACGTATGACGTCCCGGCGTCCGGGAGCCGGCCGGGCGCTCAGGCGCGCGGGTGCGCCTGCCGGTACGCCGCGCGCAACCGGTCGGTGGTGACGTGCGTGTAGAGCTGGGTGGTGGCCAGCGAGGCGTGGCCGAGCAGCTCCTGCACCGATCGCAGGTCGGCACCGCCCTCGAGCAGGTGGGTGGCGGCGGTGTGACGCAGGCCGTGCGGCCCGATGTCAGGGGCACCGGGCACGTCGGCGATGCGCCGGTGCACGAGCTCGCGGACCACCCGCTGGTCGATGCGTCGACCCCGGGCGCCGAGGAAGAGCGCCGGCCCCGCGCCCTGGACGACCAGGCCGGGACGGCCGAGCTCGAGCCAGAACTTCAGGGCCCGGGCCGCCGGCCGGCCGTAGGGAACGGCACGCTCCTTGCGTCCCTTGCCGAAGACCCTCACGACCTGGCGGTCGCGGTCGAGGTCGTCCACGTCGAGGCCGACGAGCTCGCCGACCCGGATGCCCGTGGCGTAGAGCAGCTCGAGCATGGCGACGTCACGCAGCCCGACCGGGCTGCCGTCGTCGGCCAGCTCGGCGGCGGCGCGGATCAGGTCGGCCGCCTCGTCGGCGCGCAGCACCGGCGGCAGGGTCTTGTGCTGCTTGGGCGATCCCAGCGAGGCGCCGGCGTCGGCCGGCGCCCGGCCGGTGCGGTGCAGCCAGGCCGTGAACACCCGCGCCGCCGTGGCGCGCCGGGCCAGGGTCGTGCGCGACTTGCCCAGCGTCTGCTGCTTGGCCAGCCAGGAGCGCAGCGCGCGCAGGTCGAGGTCGGCCAGGTCCTCGAAGCCGAGCCGATGAGCGTGGTCGAGCAGCGAGGACACGTCACCGAGGTAGGCGCGCACCGTGTGTGGGGTGAGGTCCCGCTCGGAGACGAGGTGCCGCTCGTAGTCGCCCAGCAGGCGGGCGAACCCCTCGGGGAGCCCCTCGGGCTCGGGCACGTCGACGGACTCACTCACCCACCGATCGTAGGTCGGGCGCCGGGTCCGGCCCGTGAGGCTCGTCGCGGGCCAGTCGCCAGCCCTGCTCGGTGCGGCACACCCAGCCCCCGGACGCGAGCCGCTCGAGCGCGCCCTGGACGTGCTGGAGGGCGATGCCCGCGGCGACCGCGATGCTGTCCGCGCCGGCGGGACGGCCGACCGGGACCGCGTCGAGCACCCGGCGGTCCCGGACAGGGAGGCGATCCCGCGGACGGGTCGGGGCGCGGCGCACGTCGAGGAGGTGCTCGCCCGCCGCGCCGACCAGCTCGAGCACGTCGGCGCCCTGGGTCACCAGGTGCATCGACCCCGCGCGGATCTTCTCGTGGACACCTTGCGAGGTTTCGCTGGTGACCGGGCCCGGGACGCCCATCACCACCCGGTTGAGCCCGACGGCCCACCCGGCGGAGCTGAGGGCACCGCTGCGCAGGGCGGCCTCGACCACGACGGTGCCGACCGACAGCGCCGCGATGAGCCGGTTGCGCCCCAGGAACCTCGAGCGCAGGGGTGCGCTGCCCGGCGGCACCTCGGAGACGACGAGACCCGTGGCGACGATGTGGTCGATCAGCGGTCGGTTGGCCGCGGGGTAGGCGCGCTCGGGACCGCAGGCGAGCACCGCCACCGTCGAGCCGCCGGCCGCCAGCGCCCCCCGGTGGGCGGCCTGGTCGATGCCGGCGGCGGCGCCCGAGACGACGACCATGCCGGCGCGGGCCACCGCCCCGGAGAGATCGGCGGCCACCCGCTCGCCGTAGGTCGTGGACGACCGGGCGCCGACCACCGCCACCATCGGGGGCAGCTGGTCGAGCCGCAGCGGGCCACGCAGCCAGAGGCCGACCGGGACCCCGCCGAGCCCGGACTGGTGGGCGGCTTCGGTGGCGAGGTCGTCGAGCGCCCCCGGCCACTCCGGGTCGCCGGGGACGACGAAGCGGATCCCCAGCCGTTCGGCCCGCTCGAGCTCGCGCACGGGATCCACCGACCCGAGGCGCTGGGCCAGGTCGCGCTGGGCGTCGTCCAGGGTCGCCTGGCCCAGCAGCCCGTCGAGGACCGCCGCGGCTCCGAGGTCGCGGACCAACCCGCACAGCCGCGGGTCCCCCGGCTCACCGATGCGACTCAGCACGACCCGGACGAGCCGGTCCGGCAGGCCGCTCATCCGGCCCGCCTCACGTCGGCGCCGGACAGCGGCTCGGCGGTGCGCAGGCGCAGGGCCACGTCCACCTCGTCCACTCCCGGTCTCTCGACCTCGCGGAGGTCGGCCACGGTCCACGACAGTCGCTGGACCCGGGTGACCCCGCGCCGGGTGAGGGTCCCGGCCCGCAGACGGTCCTCGAGCAGCTGCTGCCCGGCGTCCTCGAGCGGCCACTCACGAGCCAGGACCGGCCCCGGGACGAGGCCGTTGAGCAGCCAGGACCGGCCGGCGTACCGGAGTGCCTGGGCACGTCGCGCCCGCTCCACCCTGGCCCGCACCGTGGCCGAGTCGACCCGCGGGGCGAACCGGTCGTGCGCCGCCCCGGCGCTCACCGGCTCGACATCGCGCCAGATGTCGATGCGGTCGACGATCGGCCCCACCAGCTTGCGCCGGTAGCCGGCGCGCACGGGCTCGGAGCAGGTGCAGGCCACGTTGACGGAGGCGCTGAAGTTTCCGCACGGGCACGGGTTGGCCGCCAGCACGACCATGGAGCGGGCGGGGAAGGTCGCGGACTCCTCTCCCCGCGCCAGCGTCACCTCGCCGCTCTCCAGCGGCTGCCTCAGGGCGTCGATGAGGTCGGCGCGGAACAGGGGGAACTCGTCGAGGAACAGCACGCCGTGGTGGGCGCGGCTGATGCCACCGGGACGGACCCGCCCGGTGCCGCCGCCGAGCACGCTGGCCTTGCTGGCGTCGTGGTGCGGCGCGAAGTAGGGCGGGCGGCGCACCAGGCCGTCGCCGTCCCGCAGCAGCCCGGCCAGCGAGTGCAGGGCCGTCACCTCCAGGGCCTGCTCGGTGGTGAGGTCGGGAAGGATGGTCGGCAGCCGCTCGGCCAGGCTGGTCTTGCCCGCCCCGCGGGGTCCGTTGAGCATCAGGTGGTGGCCGCCGGCCGCCGCCACCTCGAGGGCGTACTTGGCGTCCTCCATCCCGTCGAGGTCGTCGAGGTCGAGCAGGTCGACCGCACCCCGCCCCGGTGGCAGCAGCGACGACCTCACCGGACCCGCGACCGGCGCCGCCTCCGGCACCTCGTCCCCGTTGAGCTGGGCGACGACCTGGGCGAGGGAGCGCATCCCGAAGACCTCCATGCCCGGGACCATCGCGGCCTCCCGGGCCTGCGACTCCGGCACGAAGACCCGGGTGATCCCCCGCGCCGAGGCGGCGATGACCATGGGCAGCACGCCGGTGACCGGACGCAGGCTGCCGGACAGGCTGAGCTCGCCGATGAAGACCGTGTCGGCCAGCGCCGCCGCGGGCACCGCACCGCAGGCGGCCCGGACGCCGACGGCGATGGCGAGGTCGAAGTGCGTGCCCGACTTGGGCAGGTCGGCCGGCGCCAGGAGCACGGTCACCCGGTAGGTGGCCGGCCACGTGTCGTCGGGCGTCGGGGCGGAGTTGTTGATCGCCATCCGGACCCGGTCGCGGGCCTCGTGCAGCGACGCGTCGGGGCGCCCGACCACGTAGGTGCCGACGGTCCCCCTGGAGACGGCCACCTGGACGTCGATGAGGTGCCCCTCGGCGCCCAGCAGCGCGATGCAGCAGGCGGTGGCGACCTGCATCAGGTCAGCCCCGGGACGTGGTCGATCTCCACCGGCCCCCGCCGTGGGCGGATGACGCACACCATGTCGAGCCGGACGTCGAGCGGCCGAACCTGGTGGGCGTGCAGCCAGCGGGCCGCCAGGGCCCGCATCCGGGCCACCTTGCGCCCGGTCACCGCCTCGTGCGGGGTGCCGAACGCGGTGCTGCTCCGGGTCTTGACCTCGCAGATCACCAGGGTCGAGCCGTCCCGCAGGACCAGGTCGATCTCCCCGATGTCGCAGCGCCAGTTGCGGTCGAGCACCGTCATGCCCAAGCGGGACAGGTGACGGGCGGCGAGCTCCTCGCCGTAGGCCCCGAGGAGCTGCCTGGGGGTGGGCGCGGGGCTCGGCCGGGGGCCGGGCGGGTGGGCTGTGGTCATGGCGGGCCTCCTTCGTGGAGACCAGCACAGCGGGGAACGCGGACAAGCGGGCGGCGGGGCCGCGACGCTGTGGACAGGCGACGGACGGACCGGACCTGGGGACGGCAGGTGGCCCGCGGCCACCCCGGCTCATCCCTTGGGAGGGTCGATCTCCTGGGGGGCGAGCTCCTCGACGTTGACGTCCTTGAAGGTCAGCACCTTGACGTTCTTGGCGAAGCGGGCCGGGCGGTACATGTCCCAGACCCAGGCGTCGGCCATCGAGACCTCGAAGAACACGTCACCGTTCTCGGTGCGTGCCTTCACGTCGACCTGGTTGCAGAGGTAGAAGCGGCGGTCGGTCTCCACGACGTACTTGAAGATGGAGACGACGTCGCGGTACTCCCGGTAGAGGGTGAGCTCCATCTCGGTCTCGTACTTCTCGAGGTCCTCCGCGCTCATGCGTCCTCCTCCGTGTCTGCCTCGTGGACCGTCCACTCACCGGCCCCGTGCTCGGCGTTCAGGTCGACAGTAGTGGCAGGCCCGAGCGTCGGCTCCAGCCCGGCCGCGCGCCGGACGTTGACGAACCGCATCCGGTGCACCGGCGACGGCCCGTGCGCGGTCAGCGCGGCGGTGTGGACGTCGGTGATGTAGCCCTTGTGCGTCTTGAAGTCGTACGCCGGGTAGTCGGCGTCCATCGCCGTCATCAGGCGGTCCCGGGTCACCTTGGCGAGCACCGAGGCGGCCGCGATGCACGCCGCGACCCGGTCCCCCTTCCAGACCGCGAGCCCCGGCACCTCGAGGCCGTCGACGGGGAAGCCGTCGGTGAGGACGTAGGACGGGCGGGTGTCCAGCAGCGCGACGGCCCGCCGCAGCGCCTCCACGTTGGCCACGTGCATCCCGAGCCGGTCGCACTCCTCGTTGCCGATGACGACCACCGACCAGGCCACGGCGCGCCGGACGACCTGGGCGTAGACCCGTTCCCGCGCGGCCTCGGTCAGCAGCTTGGAGTCCGCCAGCCCGGGCACGATGCCGGCCCGGCCCGCCGGCAGGATGCAGGCACCGGCGACCAGCGGCCCGGCGCACGCGCCGCGACCCGCCTCGTCCACCCCGGCGACCGGGTCGATCCCGGCCCGGCGCAGCGCGCGCTCGTAGCCGTAGAGCCCGGCGTCACGGCGTACGGCCGGACCGGTCGGGAGGTGCGGCACGGCGTCCAACGTGCTCACCTGCCGGCTCACGAGGCGTCGGGCACGTCCTCGAACGTGCCCGGGCGCGTCACCCAGTCGAAGCGGTCACGGGGCCACAGGAGCACGAAGACCTTGCCGACGACGAGGTCCGCGGGGACGAACTCGGGGCCGGGGACGCAGTCGGTCTCCTTGTCCGGGTTGCACATGCGCAGGCTCGAGTCGGCGGAGTGGGCGCGGTTGTCACCCATCACGAACAGGTGGCCCTCCGGCACGGGCTCGGAGGTCCAGTCCTTGCCGCACTGGTTGACCATCGGGCCCGCGCACTCGACGGACTTGTCCTGCTTGACGTAGGACTCCTCGTCGAGCGGCTCGCCGTTGACCATCAACCGGCCCTGCTCGTCGCAGCAGCTGATCACGTCGCCCTCGACGCCGATCACCCGCTTCACGAGGTGGCCGCCGGTGGGGTACAGCCCGATCTTCGACAGCATGCTGGCCAGGGTGCCGGTGGGGCCCGAGGAGTCCTGGGGAGGCAGCCAGCCGCCCGGGTCCTTGAAGACGACGACGTCGCCGCGCTGGGGCTCCCCGCCGCCCCAGTAGGACACCTTCTGCACGAGGATCCGGTCGTTGCGGACCAGGCCGGGCTCCATCGACTCCGAAGGGATGTAGAACGCCTGGAGGAAGAGCGCCTTGATGACGATCGCCAGCACCAGTGCGACGCCCAGGAGCAGGACCGTCTCCTGCCACAGCGGCAGCTGGCGACGGGACGACCGGCCCCTCCCCGCGGCAGGCTCGTCCGCCGACGACCTCCGGGCAGACGACGACCGCGGCTCCTCCTCGTCCATGTCGGTCGGGGTGGAGCCGCGGTCGGAAGATGTCACGCGCAGAGACTATCCAGAGGTTGGCTGATCTCCGCTGTCGACGACGCGGTGCGGGCGGTCTCAGCCCTCGCGGCGCTCCTTGATCTTCGCCTTCTTGCCGCGCAGGTTGCGCAGGTAGTAGAGCTTGGCGCGACGGACGTCACCGCGGGTCACGACCTCGATGGTCTCGAAGATCGGGGAGTGCAGCGGGAACGTGCGCTCGACGCCGACACCGAACGAGATCTTGCGGACGGTGAAGGTGCGGCCGATGCCCGAGCCGTGGACGCGGATGACGACGCCCTGGAACACCTGGACGCGGGAGCGGCTGCCCTCGACGACCTTGACGTGGACCTTGACGGTGTCGCCGGCGCGGAAGTCGGGGACGTCGCTGCGCAGCGTGTCGCTGACGAGCTCATTGAGAACGTTGGTCATGCTTGCTCCTCACGAGTGCCACAGGCCAACCGCGGAATCGGGTGGTTGATCGGGTGGTCCCGCCGTGCTGGCCGGCGGCGTCGCGCACCCCCTGTGGCAGGTGTTCGTCGCAGATCCCCCGCGTGCGTGCTCCGGGGCGATCCTTTGGCCGGCAGGACCGAAGGACGAGTCTGCCAGACCGGCGCGCACGCCGCGAAATCGGACCTCAGCGCCCCACGCGGGGGCGCGCCTTGGTGAGCACCACCGCCCCGGGTGGCGCCTTCAGGTCCGGCCGCAGGCGGTAGCCGGCCTTCTTGTACATCCGCTGGTTGGCCGCGCTGCGGGCCCCGGTGAAGAGCAGGTACGTCGTGGCGTCCGGCGGCGCGGCCGCCTCGGCGTGCTCGAGGAGCAGCCGGCCCAGGCCCTGTCCCTGGAGGTCGGGCGCGACCATGAGCCGGCCGATGTCCCAGCCGCCGCGGCTGGTCAGGCGGGCGCGCACCGAGCCGACCAGTCGGCCGGCCCGTCGCAGCACCCACGTCCGGTGGGTGGCGAGCCCGGCCACCACGTCGTCCAGCGTCTCGGTCAGGGCGGGAATGACCACGCCCGGGTTGGCCTCCAGCTCCTGGAGCCAGCACGCGCGCTGGAGGGTGTAGATCTCCCCCGCGTCCGCAGGCGTGGCCGCCCGCACCTCCTCGCCGCCGGGCACGGAGGACGCCGCGACGAGGTCGGGACGGCGCTCGGCCGTGCGGCGTACGGCCCGCTCGCGACGCCAGGCCGCGATCCGGCCGTGGTCACCGGAGAGCAGCACCTCGGGGACGTCGTGGCCGCGCCAGCTGGCGGGCTTGGTGTAGACGGGGTACTCCAGCAGCCCGTCCTCGTGCGACTCCTCGACCAAGGACTCGGCGTTGCCCATGAAGCCCGGGACGAGCCGCACGACCGCCTCGGTGATCGCGAGCGCGGCGACCTCTCCCCCGTTGAGCACGTAGTCGCCCAGCGAGACCTCGCGGACCTCGCCCAGCGTGGCGGCGTGCTCGATCACCCGCTGGTCGATCCCCTCGTAGCGGCCGCACGCCAGGACCAGGTGGTCCCGCGTCGACAGCTCGCGGGCCAGCGCCTGGGAGAACGGCTCGCCGCTGGGCGTCGTGAAGATGATCGTGGGCCGGTCGGTGGCGACCTCGTCGAGGGCCTCGCCCCACGGGCCGGGCTTCATCACCATCCCCGCCCCGCCGCCGTACGGCGTGTCGTCGACGGTGCGGTGCCGGTCGGACGTCCACGACCGCAGGTCGTGCACGTGCAGGTCGAGCAGTCCCTTGGCGCGGGCCTTGCCGGGCAGGCTCAGCGACAGCGGGGCGAGGTAGTCGGGGAAGATCGTGAGGACGTCGATCCTCACTGCGCCGCCTCGTCCTCGTCGGGGTACGGCGCCACGAGGCCCGGTCGGTCGGCGACCACGACCCGGCCGCCGGCGACGTCGACCTCGGGGACCAGCGCGGCCACGAACGGCACGAGCGTGTCGCGGCCGTCGGCGGTGCGGATGGCCAGCAGGTCCTGCGCGGCGCCGTGCTGGACCCCGGTCACCTCGCCGAGGAGGGTGCCGTCGAGGTCGTGCGCAGCCAGCCCGACGAGCTGGTGGTCGTAGTACTCGTCGGGGTCGTCCGGGACCTCGTCGGCGGCGATGGTCGTGTGCAGGACGATCCCCCGGGCGGCCTCGGCCGCGTTGCGGTCGGGGATCTCCTCGAAGCCGGCGAGCAGGACGTTCTGGTGCCACTTGGCGCGGGACACCGTGAGCGTCCGCAGCGGGCTGTGGGACCCCTGGGGCGGCTGCGCCCGCAACGTCGTACCGGGGGCGAACCGGCGCTCCGGCTCGTCGGTGCGCACGTCGATCGTCACGTCGCCACGGATGCCGTGCGGCTTGCCGATGCGACCAACCACGACCTCGATGTCTTCCACGGCGTCAGGGTATCGGGGGCAGTCGGAATCACCGCTTCAGCGGTGACCTTGGCGCTTGCTGGCCGAAATTTCGGCCAGCAAGCGGAGGAATCCCCGCTGAAGCGGTGATTCCGACCGGCCAGCCCGGAATGCGGCAGGCGCCCCTCCCCGGTGCGGGGAGGGGCGCCTGCATGGCTGCTGCTCAGCGTCGGCGGTCGACGTCCACGAAGTCGATCCGCGCGCCGCCGCGGCCCGCGAGGGCCGAGATGACGGTGCGGAACGCGGTGGCGGTGCGGCCGTTGCGGCCGATCACCTTGCCGAGGTCGTCGGGGTGCACCCGGACCTCGAGGATCGAACCGCGACGCAGCTGCTTGTCGCGCACCGAGACGTCGTCGGGGTTGTCGACGACGCCCCGGACCAGGTGCTCGAGCGCCTCGGCGAGCATGGTGCTCAGGCCTCGCTCTTGCCGGCGTCCTCGGCCGTGACGGTCTCGGCCGTCTCAGCGTCGGTCGCGGCACCCTCGGGGGTCTCGGAGGCGGGGACGGGAGCGGGCTCCTCGGCCTTGGGCTCCTCGGCCTTGGGCTCCTCGGCCTTGTCGGCCTTCTTCTTGGCGGTCACCGCGGCGCCCTTGGGCTCCTTGGCGGCCTCCTTGAGGGCCTCGTTGAAGATCTCGAGCTTGTCGCGCTTGGGCTCCTTGACCTTCAGGGTGCCCTCGGCGCCGGGCTCGCCCTTGAACTTCTGCAGGTCGCCGGTCACCTTGAGGATGGCGGCCACGGCGTCGCTGGGCTGCGCGCCCACGCCGAGCCAGTACTGCGCCCGCTCGGAGACGACCTCGATGTACGAGGGGTCCTCCTTGGGGTGGTACTTGCCGATCTCCTCGATCACGCGACCGTCGCGCTTCTTGCGCGAGTCGACGACGACGATGCGGTACTGCGGCACCCGGATCTTGCCCAGGCGCTTCAAACGGATCTTGACGGCCACGTCTGTGGTGTCTCCTTGCGAGTGGAAGGTGGTGAGGGGCCCGCAGACCAGGTGGGGACCGGGTCGGACTTCCTCGGGGGGCGCACCGACGACCGGGATAGAGGGTCCGTCCGTCGGCGCGACTCAGCGAGACATTGTGCCAGAGCACCGGTACGCCGCCCAATCCGGCACGAGGGAAGCGCGATCGGCGGGTGTCCGGTCAGGCGTCGAGCCCGATCGAGCGCCGGAAAGCCTCGACCCCCTCGACCTCGAGGACCTGCGGCCCACGTCGGAACGCCTCGGGGGTCAGCAGCAGCTGGGCCATGTCGGCCTGCCCGCCCCGACGGCTGTGGCGGACGGTGCCGTTGGCGACGTACCCGACCTTGGCGCTCACCCGCAGCGACGCCGGGTTGTCGGTGAACGCACCGGACGTGATCTCGGTGAAGCCGACGTGGTCGAAGAGGAAGGCACACATGACCTGGCGCATCGCGGTGCCGAGCCCGCGGCCCTGGTGGGCGCGGCCCAGCCACGAGCCGCTCTCGCCGGTGCGGGTCACCAGGAAGTCCTCGGTGCCGACGCCCTGGACGCCCACGAGCTCGCCGCGGTGCAGCACGGCCAGGTTGAGGCGCCAGGACGTCGGCGAGAAGTCGGCGCGACAGCGCCAGTGGTACTGCGCGAAGCTGCGGTGGAACTCGTCCGGCGCGGTGTCGGTCCACGGGAACGAGAACGGCATCCGCTCCGGCTCGTGCACCCCCTCCGCCGCGAGGTCGGCCAGCGCGACGACCAGGTCGTCGGTGATGCCGCGCAGCTCGAGGTCGCCGGCGCGGACGCGCAGGCCGAGGGCGGGCAGGACGTCGGCCAGGTCGGTCATGGCGTCATCCCACACGCCACACCAGTCCCGCGGCAAACCCGTTTCCCGCAATCCGTCCCCGTCCCGCCCGCGGCGCGCAGACAATGGTCCGGGCCGCCCCCGCGGCCCGTCCCCCCGCCACACCCCGAGGAGTCCCCGTGACCCACTCCCGTGCACGCCGCACCATCGCCGCCCTGGTCGGGTCGGCCGCCCTGGTCGCCGCGCCGCTGGCCGTCTCGCCGGCCGAGGCCGCCGAGCGCCCGCGGACCGAGAAGCCGGCCAAGGCTGACAAGGCCGACAAGGCGAAGGCGCCGAAGACCAAGCAGCTGCTCAGGACGGCGGCCGGCAAGGACAAGCGCCTGGCCCGGCTGAGCACCAGCAAAGCGGTCACCCGCCTCGACGACGCCTACGAGCCCGACGTCGTCGCCGGGATCGAGGCCAGCCGCGACGCGCTCGCCACCATCGCGACGGCCCTCGAGTCCGCCGACACGACCCTCGACACCCGTGCCGCGGCCAAGGAGCTGCGCACGTTCCGCGTCGAGAACCACCGCCTCGTCGTCAACGTCGTCGCGAAGGCCGACCGGGTCCTCGACGAGGCGACCGCCGCCGGTGACAGCGGGACCGCCGCCCTGGACACCAGCGCCATCGACGCCGCGCTCGCCGTCACCGCCACCTCGCCCAAGAGCGAGATCAAGGCAGCTCGCGCGGCGCTCGACGCCCTCGAGGACGAGACCGACGAGACCGAGGACGACGCCGTCCCGGCGTCCTGACCCGGCTGCCCCGCGACCGTCAGGCTGCGCGGCCGGCCACCAGCCGGCCGCGCAGCACGACGTACGACGGCTCGTGCAGGACCGTGAGGTCCGCCAGCGGGTCGCGGGGGTAGACCACGAAGTCGGCGGGCGCCCCCTCGCTGAGCACGGGGTTCCAGCCCAGCCACTCCCGCGCCCGCCACGAGGCGGCCCCCAGCGCGTAGTCGGCCGGCATCCCCAGCCCGGCCATCGCCACGACCTCCCCGGCGATGTTGCCGTGCCGGCTCACTCCCCCGCCGTCCGAGCCGGCGTAGAGCGAGACCCCCAGCTCGTGGGCCGCCATGATCGTGTCCCGCTGGCGGGCGTGCAGGTCGCTCATGTGGCCGGCGTAGCGCGGGAACTTGTCGCGGCCCGCCTCGGCGTACTGCGGGAACTTCTCGATCTGCATCACCGTGGGGACCAGCGCGATGCCGCGCTCGGCCATCGTCTGCGCGAGGTCGGTCGAGAGCCCGGTGCCGTGCTCGATGCAGTCGATCCCCGCCTCGATGAGGCCGGGCAGCACCCGCTCGCCGAAGCAGTGCGCGGTGACCTTGGCGCCGTGCTCGTGCGCGGCGGCGATCGCGGAGGCGAAGTCCTCGGCGGGGAAGCTCGGCGCCAGGTCGCCCTCGTCGCGGGAGATCCAGTCCCCGACGAGCTTGACCCAGCCGTCCCCCCGGCGCGCCTGCCGGACGACCGTCTCCACCAGGGACTCGGGCTCGACCTCGTCGGCGTAGTTGCGGATGTAGCGACGGGTGCGGGCGATGTGCCGGCCGGCGCGGATGAGGCGCGGCAGGTCGTCGCGCTCGTGGATCCAGGCGGTGTCGGCCGCGGAGCCGCAGTCGCGGATGAGCAGGGCTCCCGCGTCCCGGTCCTGGACCGCCTGCGCCTCGGTCTCGGCCTCCCCGACCGCGCCGTGGTCGTCGAGCCCGATGTGGCAGTGGGCGTCGACCAGGCCGGGGACGATCCAGCCGCGGGCCTCGGTCGTGGCGCCGGGCTGCGGCTCGTAGGTGACGGTGTCGCCGACGACGTAGAGGTCGCGCGCCTCCCCGTCGGGGAGGACAGGTCCCGAGAAGCGCAGGGCAGTCATGGGCCCGACCGTAGCGGTAGCGGACCTGCCGCCCGACGACGTGCCTTCCCATTTGGGCGATGACAACCCGGGGCGCGAGGGCGAGAGTCGAAGCGCGCTCCGTCGTCCTCCGGAGGTGTCACCCATGCACAGAAGCCGCGTCTCGCTCGCCCTTGCCCTCGCCACCGTCGCGTCCACCGCGCTGGCCACGGTCCTGTCCGCGCCGGCCCGGGCGGGGCATCCGACGGACCAGCCGACCGACCCGCCGTGGACGACCGTCGCGTCGGGGCTGGACAACCCGCGGCACCTCACGTTCGCCGGCCACTCGCTCTACGTCGCCGAGGCCGGGCGCGGCGGCACGGGGCCCTGCATCGAGGGTCCCGAGGGCCCTGACGGGCCCGAGGTCTGCTTCGGCCTGTCCGGCGCGATCACCCGGGTCAACCACTGGGGCCAGGAGCGGGTGGTCAGCGGACTGCCCTCCCTCGCCGAGGCGGAGGGGACGGCGGCGATCGGGCCGTCGGACGTCGCGGCCTTCTCGCACCACCGCTACGTCGCGACCATCGGGCTCGGCGCCCCGCCGGAGAAGCGGGCGACGTTCGGTGAGGCGGGTGCCGCCCTCGGAACGGTGGTCACCGGTCACTGGTGGAGCGGGAAGCCGCGGGTGGCGGCCGACCTCGCGGCGTACGAGGAGGAGAACGACCCGGACGGCAACGGTCCCGACTCCAACCCGACGGGCATGCTCCTCGAGCGCTGGTCCGCCGTCGTCACCGACTCGGGTGGCAACACCCTGCTGCGGGTCAAGCCCGGCGGCAAGGTCGAGACCCTCGCGGTGTTCCCCGACACGGACGTGCCCAACCCGCCGTTCCTGCCCCCGGGCACCACGTCGATGCAGGCGGTGCCGACGTCGGTGGTCCGCGGCTACGACGGCGCCTACTACGTGAGCCAGCTGACCGGCTTCCCGTTCCCGGCCGGCGGCTCGAGCATCTGGCGGGTCGTCCCGGGTGAGGAGCCGACCGTGTGGGCGACCGGGTTGACCAACGTGACCGACCTCGCGTGGTACCACGGCTCGCTGTACGCGGTGCAGATCTCGGCCGCGGGCCTGCTCAACGAGCCCGAGGGCGCGCTCCCGACGGGCTCGCTGGTGAGGATCGAGAAGGGCAAGGCACCCGAGACGGTCGCCGAGGGCCTGCCCGCGCCGTACGGCGTCGCGCTGCGCCGGGGCAACGCCTACGTCACGACCTGCGCGGTGTGCCCGGGCGGCGGATCGGTGGTGTCGATCGACCTCTGGTGACGGCGCCCGGCCAGCCGGGCCGGCCGGCTCAGCGGAGCTGGTCGAGGAGCCACGAGGGGCTCATCGCTCGGGCGCCGAGCCCCTCGCACCGGCCGCGCAGGACGTGGTCGGCGCTGATGAGGACGACGCTGTCGCCCCTCTCCCGGTGGGCGGCGACCTCCGCGATGATCGCGGAGTCGCCGTCCTTCGGCGCGTGCACGGTGCGGACGTGCTGGTCGCGGCCCGGGCGCACGCCGGCCTTGGCGCCACCCTCGAGGACGAGCACGATCAGGTCGTACGTCGTGTCGCCCACGAGCAGCTTCTCGTGCAGCCGGCGCGCGGCGCCGGCGCGGTCCTTCCACCAGCCGTCCGGCACGGAGCCGACGACGTTGGCGGCGTCGACGACGAGCACCGACCTGGCCGCGCGGGCCATCACTTGAGGAACTTGGAGAAGTCCTTGGGGAGGTCGAGCGCCGCGGCCGCCTTCTCGTAGTCGACGTCGTCGCCGGTGCCGAACGGGTTGGCGGGCGCCTGGGAGGCGGCGGCCTTCTGCGCGGCCGCCTGCTGGGCCGCCTTGGCCGGGTTGCCCGAGGTGCGCTTGCCCTTCGCCTTCTTGGGCTGTGCCTTGGCCTTGCCGCGCTTGCCGGCGCCCGGCATGCCCGGCATCCCCGGCATCCCCGGCATCCCCGGCATCCCCGGCATGCCGCCGCCCTTGGCCATCTGCTCCATCATCTTGCGGGCCTCGAAGAAGCGGTCGACGAGCTGGTTGACGTCGGAGACCTGGCGGCCCGAGCCGCGCGCGATGCGGGCCCGGCGGGACCCGTCGATGATCTTGGGGTTGTCGCGCTCGGCCGGCGTCATCGACTGGATGATCGCCTGGATCCGGTCGATCTCGCGCTCGTCGAAGTTGTCGAGCTGGTCGCGGAACTGCCCCATCCCGGGCAGCATCCCCATGATCTTGGACATCGACCCGAGCTTGCGGATCTGCTGCATCTGCTGGAGGAAGTCCTCCAGCGTGAACCCGCCCTTGGTGCCGAGCTTCTCGGCAGCCTTGAGGGCCTCCTCCTGGTCGAAGGCCTTCTCGGCCTGCTCGATCAGGGTGAGCACGTCGCCCATGTCGAGGATGCGCGAGGCCATCCGGTCGGGGTGGAAGAGGTCGAAGTCGGTCATCTTCTCGCCGGCGGAGGCGAACATGACCGGCTTGCCGGTGATCGAGGCGATCGAGAGGGCGGCACCGCCGCGGGCGTCACCGTCGAGCTTGGTCAGCACCACGCCGTCGTAGCCGACGCCGTCGAGGAACATCTGGGCCGTGGTGACGGCGTCCTGGCCGATCATCGCGTCGACGACGAAGAGCACCTCGTCGGGCTGCACGGCGTCGCGGATGTCGGCGGCCTGCTTCATCAGCTCGGCGTCGACGCCGAGGCGGCCGGCGGTGTCGATGATGACGACGTCGTGGACCTTGCGCTTGGCCTCCTCGACCGACGCGCGAGCGACGGAGACGGGGTCGCCGACGCCGTTGCCGGGCTCGGGCGCGAACACCGGCACGTTGACGCGGTCGCCGTTGACCTGCAGCTGCTGGACGGCGTTGGGTCGCTGGAGGTCGGCGGCGACGAGCATGGGGGTCTTGCCCTGCTCCTTGAGCCAGAGCGCGAGCTTGGCCGCCAGCGTCGTCTTGCCGGCGCCCTGGAGGCCCGCGAGCATGATGACGGTGGGCCCGGTCTTGGCGTAGCGCAGCCGGCGGGTCTCGCCGCCCAGGATCGCGACGAGCTCCTCGTTGACGATCTTGACGACCTGCTGGGCCGGGTTGAGCGCCCCGCTGACCTCCTCGCCGCGAGCACGCTCCTTGACGGCGGCGACGAACTCCTTGACCACCGGCAGGGCGACGTCGGCCTCGAGCAGCGCGATGCGGATCTCGCGTGCGGTGGCGTCGATGTCGGCCTCGGACAGCTTGCCCTTGCCGCGGAGGTTCTTGAAGGTGTCGGCGAGCCGGTCGGAGAGAGTGGCGAACACGTGTGGTCAGTCCTCGGGGTCGTTCACGGGTGTCGTAAGACGGAGCGCGGACGGTGCCGCACGGTCCGGCAAGCCTAACCGCCGGGAGGAGAATGGACGGATCCAGCACGACCGTGCGGGAACCGCGAGCCGACTCCGGGTGTCGTCACTGCAGGGAGCGAGACGCTCCGGGAGAGGTGGGCAGTGGGCGGACGGGACCTGATTGACGAGCTGTACGACGCGTCGTACGGACGTCTCGTCGTGCAGATGCTGGCCCTGTGCGGCAACCAGGCCGACGCGGAGGACGCGGTGCAGGAGGCTTTCGTCCGGGCCCTCCTCCACCGGGAACGGTTGGCCCACGCGGATCGTCCCGAGGCCTGGCTGCGCACCGTGGCGCTCAACCAGCTCCGCAACCACTGGCGGCACACCAAGGTGGCGCGGCGTCTGCTCGTCCAGGTGCCCGGACCGCGGGCGGGGCTGGACCTGGGCCCCGACCACGTCGCCCTGGTGGCCGCCCTGCAGCAGCTCGACGCCACCAGCCGCGAGGTCGTGGTGCTCCACCACCTGGCTGGGCTGTCGGTCAGCGAGGTCGGCCACCAGCTGGGGATGCCCGAGGGCACCGTGAAGTCGCGGCTCTCCCGTAGCCGTGCCCGACTGGCGGGCCTGCTCGACGACCAGCATGACGACAGGGAGGTCGAGCCCCGTGCCTGACGTCACCGAGCTCCTGGACTACACCGCGCAGGTCCGCCGGCCGTCGCTGGACGAGCTGGAGCGGGTCGCCGTTCGGCGTCGGCGTCGCGTCGCGACCGCGGCGACCTCGGCCGTGGTCGCCGCCGGGCTGGCGATCGTCCTGGCCACCGCCCCCCTCGGGACCCGGGGAGCCTCCCCCGCTCCGGTCGCCCCGGAGCCGTCCCTCACGCGCTCGCTGCCCCCGGATCCGCGTATTCCCACTCCGCCCCCGCCGGATCGGACGACCGGTCCGTTCCCGACCCTGACCCCGGAGGAGATCAGGAGTCATCCGGACGCGGAGGCCCCCCGCAACTCCATCCCCGTGACGGCGGCACCCGGAGTCGCCGCGCGGGTCTGGTCGGTGTGCCTGGCCGACTGCTCGCGCGACACCCTGCACCAGGAGGGTGAGCTGCAGGAGGCACTGGAGGTGAGCAGTGACAACTTCCGGACCGGCGCGCTGCACCCGATCGGTGCCACGGGGGCGAACATCAGCCACGTCATCGGTGACTGGTTCGTCACGGACGGCTTCGCCGGAGCGACCCTGGTCGGCTCGGGTGGGGAGAGCCGGACGCTGGAGCGCGGCGAACCCGTCGTCGTCACCGAGATCGCCGGACCTCTCGTGTACGGGGTCCAAGGAGTGGCATATGTCGACCTCGAGGCGCGGGTGCTGCACCCGATCGAGAGCCCGGACGGCTCCCTCTGGGACTGGTGGGGAGCGTCCGACAGCTGGTTCTGGGGAAGCGTCTCCCTCGCCGACGAGACCGGCAGGTGGACGCGCCACGGGCTCACCTGGCGCAACCCCGACGGCTCGTTCGGCGTCCGGATGCTGCCCATCGGTGGCGGGCGGTCCGGGTTCCAGATGCCGAGGACCGGGGTCCCGGGCACCATGGCAGCCATCGACTTCGGGTGGCCCCGGATGATGCACATCAGCACCGACTACGGTGCGACCTGGGAGGTGCGGGAGACCCCGCTCGACACCCTGTCGGGCAGCCGCCTGCCGCCGGACTGGCGGAGCTGGCCACGCGCGTGACGCCCCGCACGCCCCGTCGGCCATGATGTCGGGCGTGTCCCGCTCCTTCCTCGACCTGTTGTACGACGAGGCGCCGCGCTCGCAGTACGACGAGCTGCTGGCGTCGGGGACGGCCGCCGCCAGCAGCGACGCCGAGCGCGAGCGGCTGCGGGCGGACCACGACACCGCGCTGCGCCTGCGTGAGCTGATCTCCCGCCAGCGGTCGCGGGAGGCCGAGCTGTCGGCGCTCTACGAGACGGCGAGCGACCTCACCGCGATCCGCGACGTCGACGCGATCCTGGCGGCCATCGTGCGCCGCGCGCGCCAGCTCCTCCGGGCCGACATGACCTACCTGTCGCTCAACGACGAGCTCGACGGGGCGTCGTACATGAAGGTCACCGACGGCGCGCTCACCCCGGAGTTCAGGCGGTTGAGGCTGCCGCTGGGCACCGGACTGCTCGGCCTGGTGGCGCAGACCGGCGCGCCCTACTTCACCGAGGACTACCAGGCCGACGAGCGGTTCGTGCACCGCAACTACATCGACGAGGCCGTCGAGGGCGAGCGGATCCGCGCCATCCTGGGCGTCCCGCTCGTGCTGGAGGGGCGGGTGATCGGCGCCCTGCTCGCCGTCCACCGCACGGTCCGCAAGTTCCCGCCGTCGGAGGTGTCGCTCCTGACCTCCTTCGCCGCGCACGCCTCGGTGGCCCTGGAGAACGCCCGGCTCTTCGCCGAGCTGGACGCCGCCAACCGCAACCTCACCGAGCACACCCGCGCCGTCGAGGCGGCGGCCACCGCCCACGACCGGCTCACCGACCTGCTGCTGCACGGCGGTGGCACCGACGAGATCGCCCTGGTGCTCGGCGACCTGCTGCACGGCCGCGTCGCGGTCCTCGATCCCTCGGGCGACCGGGTGGCCGGGGACCCCAGGGTGGCCACCTGGCCGGAGGCGGTCGAGGAGTCGGTGGCGTCCGGGCACTGCGTGCCCACGCCGGGCGGCTACGTCGCGGCCGCCCTCGCGGGCAGCGAGCACGTCTCGACCGTCGTCCTCGAGGGCCCGCCCCTGCCGAGCGCCGAGCAGCGCACGCTGGAGCGGGGGGCGCTCGTGACGGCGCTCGTCGTGCTGCTGGCCCGGACGGTGGCCGAGGCCGAGGAACGCATCGGCGGCGAGCTGCTGAGGGACCTCCTCTCTCCCACGCCGCACGACCCGGTCCTGGTCCGCGAGCGGGCCCGACGGCACGGCGCCCAGCTCGACGGCCCGCTCACGGTCGCGGTGGCCGGCCCGGCCGACGGCGGCCGGCAGGTCACCGCCCGGGCCGCCGCCCGGCTGGCCGACTCCCTGCACGGGGTCGCCGGCGAGCACGAGGGCACGGTGGTCCTCGTCGTGCCCGACGGCGACGCGCGCGCGGTCGGCGACCAGCTTGCGGCGGCGGTGACCCGCGCGGGGTCCTCGGCCACCGTCGGCGTGGCCGGGCCGGCGCCCGCGGCGCAGGTCGCGGCGACCTATGCCGAGGCGCGGGGCTGCCTGGAGACCCTGCTGACCCTGGGCCGGGTCGGGGAGGTGACCGACCCCGCCGGGCTCGGTGTCGCCCGCCTGCTGCTGGGCGCCAACGGTCCCGCCCAGCTCGCCGAGTTCGTCGAGCGCGAGCTCGGGGCCGTCTCGGCCTACGACGACCAGCGCGGCACCAGCCTCGTGGCGACCCTGGACGCGTGGTTCGCCAGCGGCGGGAGCCTCAAGGACACCGCCGCCGCGCTGCACGTGCACCCCAACACCGTGACCCAGCGGCTCGACCGCGTGACCGGTCTCCTCGGCGACAACTGGCGTGACCCGCAGCGAGCCCTGGACCTCCAGCTGGCGCTGAGGGTGGCCCGGCTCCAGGCGTAGAGATGGCTCTCGACCACACCTCATCGTCCGTGTTGTGTGCTGGACGCCCATGTGCCGACGGTCACAGCGAGCCCTAGCGTCGGGGCCATGTCCCCCCACTCCCCTGCACCCACGCCCGGCGCCCCCGTGCCGGACGGGTCCCGACCGCTCGCCGGACGCCGCGCGCTGGTGACCGGCGGTGCGAGCGGCATCGGCGCCGCCGTCGCCGGGCACCTCGCCGGCCTCGGCGCCCACGTCACCGTCCTGGACCGTGACGAGACGGCCGCCAAGGAGGTGGCCTCCAGCCTCGGCGGCGACGCCATCGGCCTGGACCTCACCGACGCCGCCGCGATCGACGCCGCCGACCTCGAGGCCGACATCCTGGTCAACAACGCCGGAGTCCAGCACGTCTCGCCGATCGAGGACTTCGACCCCGAGGCCTTCCGGCTCATCCAGCGCCTCATGCTCGAGGCGCCCTTCCTGCTGGCCCGCAAGCTCCTGCCCGGGATGTACGCCCGGGGCTGGGGTCGGATCGTGCACGTCTCCAGCGTCCACGGCCATCGCGCCTCGGCCTACAAGTCGGCCTACGTCAGCGCCAAGCACGGCCTCGAGGGGCTGTCCAAGGTGATCGCCCTCGAGGCGGCCGGCAAGGGCGTCACCAGCAACACGGTATGCCCGGGCTACGTCCGCACACCCCTGGTCGAGGGCCAGGTCGCCGACCAGGCGAAGGCCCACGGCATCGACGAGTCGGAGGTCCTCGACACCGTCCTGCTCGCCCGCACGCCCGTACGCCGTCTCGTCGAGCCCGACGAGGTCGCGCGCGCCGTGGCCGGCTTCTGCCTCCCCGGGAGCGACTCGATGACCGGGTCCTCCCTCCTGATCGACGGCGGCTGGACCGCCGCCTGAGCACGCGCACCCGCGTGATCCGCCTGAAAGGAACCCTCAGCACATGACATCCCCCGTCACCCAGTCCCCCCGAGCGGAGCAGGGGCCCGGCGAGACCAACATCGTCAAGGTCGTCTTCGCGTCCCTGATCGGCACCGCCGTCGAGTGGTACGACTTCTTCCTCTACGGCTCGGCCGCGGCGCTCGTCTTCGGCACCCTGTTCTTCCCCGAGAGCGAGCCGGCCGCCGCCACCATGCTGGCGTTCGGCACCTACGCGCTCGGCTTCGTGGCGCGTCCCCTCGGCGGCATCGTGTTCGGCCACTTCGGTGACCGTGTGGGCCGCAAGAAGATGCTGGTCACCTCGCTGCTCATGATGGGCGTCGCGACGTTCGCGATCGGCCTGCTGCCGACGTACGCCTCCATCGGCATCGGCGCCCCGATCCTGCTGCTCGCCTGCCGCCTGGTGCAGGGCTTCGCCGTGGGCGGCGAGTGGGGTGGCGCGGTCCTGATGGCCGCCGAGCACGGCGA
Source organism: Nocardioides sediminis (assembly GCF_003047295.1). GTDB lineage: Bacteria > Actinomycetota > Actinomycetes > Propionibacteriales > Nocardioidaceae > Nocardioides > Nocardioides sediminis. The sequence goes on along the minus strand of NZ_PZYZ01000001.1, from coordinate 955,605 downwards.
GGACTCGCGTCGCGGGTTCTGGTCATCCTGGCCGCAGGCCGGCGTGGCGCTGGGCAACCTGTTCGCCACCGGTGTGCTGTGGGTCCTCGCTGCGGTCCAGTCCGACGACGCGTTCAACGCGTGGGGCTGGCGCATCCCGTTCCTGCTCAGCGCCGTGCTCGTGATCATCGGCCTGTGGGTGCGCCTCTCGATCGAGGAGTCGCCGGTCTTCAAGGAGGCCCGCACCGAGCTCGAGACCACCGAGAAGGCGCACGTCCCGCTGCTCGAGGTCGTCAAGAAGTACCCGCGTGAGGTCCTGGTCGCCATGGGCATGCGGATGGCCGAGAACATCTCCTACTACCTGTTCACCGTCATCTCGATCACGTTCCTGACGACGTACGTCGGCACCACCGGCGACAAGGGCATCATCCTCAAGGCACTGCTCATCGGCGCGGTCGTGCACTTCGTGACCATCCCCCTCATCGGCGCGCTCAGCGACAAGGTCGGCCGCCGGCCGCTCTACATCGCCGGTGCCATCGGCGTGGCCGCCTGGTCGTGGGTCTTCTTCGACCTGATCGCCAGCAAGTCCGAGGGCAAGATCCTGCTCGCGGTCTGCATCGGCCTGGTGCTGCACGCGCTCATGTACTCGCCGCAGGCGGCGTTCTTCTCCGAGCTGTTCGGCACCTCGGTCCGCTACACCGGCGCGTCGGTGGGCTACCAGCTGGCCTCGATCTTCGCCGGTGCCCTCGCGCCGATCATCGCCATCGAGCTGCTCGGCCCGGCCACCAACGGGGCGGCCAACGTCAACAGCGTGGCGATCTACATGACGATCGCGTCGGTCATCACGCTCGTCGCCGTGATGCTGGCCAAGGAGACCCGCAACTCCTCGCTGCGCCACGACCGCGTGCTCGACGACGCGCACCGGTGAGCTGACGCACCATCCCCCTCAGGCGCCCTGCTCGGCCACCGTGCCGAGCAGGGCGCCGCGCACTGCATGCGCGGCCTCGGCGGCCCGCTCGTCCGAGAGCCGGCCGGCACCCTGCTCCTGCAGGTAGAACACGTCCACTGCTTGAGGACCCACGGTCGACACGTGCGCGGACCGCACCGAGATGTCGTGGTCCGCGAGGGCCGCGCAGACCAGGTGCACCACGCCGGGCCGGTCGTCCATCCGCACCTCCAGGACGGTGGCCCGCCGCGACTCGCCGTGCCGCACCGCGACGACCGGCTCGAGCCGGCTCGGGGCCGGGCGCGCCAGCCGTCCGGTGGCGTCCAGCCGTCCCTCGCTGACCGCGGCCAGCCGCTCCCGCAGCACGGCCGGGTCGAGGTCGGGCTCCGCGACCTCCCAGACGGAGACCCCGACGACGGCCGCTCCGTCCTCCTGCGCCCACGCCCGCGCGGAGCGCACCGGCACCCGCTGCAGCGCCAGCACCGCGGCCGCGTCGGCGAGCAGGCCGACCCGGTCCGGCGCCATGACCGTCACCCGGGCACCTCCCTCGTCCGGCTCGACGCCCACCCACGTCCCGCCGCGGCGTACGACGTCGGGGACCGGGACCGCCCGGTCGGCGTCGACCGGCGCCTCGCCCTCCCCCGTCCGGGCCAGCGCCTGGGTGGCGAGGCGGGTGACGAGCGCGGCCCGCCAGGACGACCAGGCCTTGGCGGAGGCCGCGCGGCCGTCGGCCTCGGTGAGCGCGAGCAGCTGGGCGAGCGCCTCGGCGGTGGGGACCTTCGAGAGCACCGCGTCGACGGTGGCCGGGTCGTCGGGGTCGCGGGACGTGGCGGTCTCCGAGAGCAGCAGGTGCCACCGGACCAGCAGGGCGACCAGGTCGACGGCGTGGTCGTCGAACCCCATCCGCCCGGCGATCGCCCGGGCGATCGGCTCGCCCGCGACCGAGTGCTCCGTCAGGTCGCCCTTGCCGATGTCGTGCAGCAGCGCGGCGACGAGCAGGACGTCGGGACGGGCCACGGCACGGATCAGGCGGGAGGCCTCGACGCACGTCTCGACCACGTGCCGGTCCACGGTGAAGCGGTGGATGGGCGAGGCGTGGGGCAGCAGCCGGATCCGCTCCCACTCGGGGAGGAAGCCGGCCAGCGCCCCCGTCTCCTCCAGCGTCTCCCACACCGGCAGCAGGCCGTCGCCGGACGCGAGCAGGCTGACCAGCGCGTCCCGGGCCTCGCCGGGCCACGGGACGGGCAGGGGGGCACTCTCCCGGGCAAGCCGGGCCGCCGTCGCCGGGGCGAGCACGACGTCACGCTCGGCGGCCGCGGCGGCGGCGCGCAGCAGCAGCACGGGGTCGCGGTCGGGTCGGGCGTGTGCGTCGAGCACCACCTCGCCGCGCGACAGCGCGACCCCGCGGGCGATCGGCTCCAGCGCCGGCCGGCGGGCGTCGCGCACCGACGAGGGGCGGGCCAGCACCGACCCGACCCGGCGCCAGGTCAGCCGGGAGAGGTGGGTGACGCGGCGGCCGATCTCGCGCACGTGGCGCTGCGCCGCGGCGGCGTCGGCCAGCCCGAGGTCGGCCGCCAGCGCGTCCCACATCTCCGGGGCGACCCGGTCGGTGGGGCGCCGGGCCTGGGCGTGCACGAGGTCGCGGAAGTCCAGCAGCGCCTGCCGAGAGCGCTCGAGCTCGGGACCGGACACGTCGACGAGCCAGGTCGCCTCGAGCGCCTTGAGCACGGTGGCGTCCCGGAGGCCGCCCTCCGCCTCCTTGATGTCGGGGACCGACACGTGGGCCAGCTCCCCCACGACGTCGTGGCGCCGCTGGACGAGCTCGCGCAGGGCCGGCAGCCGCTCCCGCGCCTCGCGGCGCCAGGCGGCGAGCATCGTGGCGCGCAGCCGGAGGGTCAGGTTGGGGTCGCCCGCGAGGTGCCGGACGTCGAGCAGGCCGAGGGCGACCTTGAGGTCCTCCTCCGCGGCCGCCACCATCTGCGGCAGCGAGCGCACCGAGTGGTCGAGCCGCGAGCCGGAGTCCCACAGCGGGTACCAGACCTTCTCCGCCACGCCGCCGGGGTCGACGTCCGCGTCGTGCACGAGGACCACGTCGAGGTCGGAGTGCGGGGCGAGCTCGCCGCGGCCGTAGCCGCCGACCGCGACCAGCGCGACGCCGACCTCGGGCCCGTGGCAGTCGTCGTACGCCGCCCGGCACAGCTCGTCGGCGGTCGCGGTCCGGGCGGACCTCTCGGGGGCAGTCATCGTGGCTCCGATCCTCCTGCGGGTGGGTCCGGGTGTGCCACTGGCCCGCCGGGACGAGTCCCGGCGGGCCAGTGGGCGGGGCACCTCAGAGGGCGGCTTCGTCGGTGTCCCCCGTGCGGACCCGCACGACGGTCTCGACCGGGCTCACCCAGACCTTGCCGTCACCGATGCGTCCGGTCTGCGCCGTCTTGACGACGATGCCGACCACGTCCTCGGCGTCGGCGTCGTCGACGACGATCTCGATGCGGATCTTGGGCACCAGGGCGATGTCGTACTCCGCCCCGCGGTAGACCTCGGTGTGGCCCTTCTGCCGGCCGTAGCCGCTGACCTCCGAGACGGTCATGCCGGTGACGCCGAACGTCTCCAGCGCCTCGCGGACGTCCTCCCACTTGTGGGGCTTGATGACTGCGGTCACGAGCTTCATGCGTTGGCTCCTTCGGTGCTCGAGGCGGCGGACGGGCGGGCGGAGCTCGAGGCCGTGCTGGAGGCCAGGATGCCCGTGCCACCGCCGCTGGTACCACTGTGCAGGTCGTAGGCGGACTCGCCGTGCTCGGCGAGGTCGATGCCGTTGACCTCGTCCTCCGGGTCGAGCCGCAGTCCGATCGTGTACTTGATCGCCAGCGCGATGACCGTGGTCAGCACGCCGGAGTAGGCGACGGCCACCAGGACACCGAGGACCTGGTCGCCCAGGGACCCGAACCCGCCGCCGTGGAGCAGGCCGTCGACGCCACCGGCACCGTCGGCCGTGGAGAAGACGCCGATCAGGACGGTGCCGACGACGCCACCCACGAGGTGGACGCCGACGACGTCGAGCGAGTCGTCGTACCCCAGCTTGTACTTCAGGCCCACGGCCCAGGCGCAGACGGCGCCCGCCACGAGGCCGATCGCCACCGCGCCCTCGATGTCGACGGCACCGGCCGCCGGCGTGATGGCGACCAGGCCGGCCACGATGCCCGACGCGGCGCCCAGCGAGGTGGCCTTGCCGTGGAGGAGCCGCTCGATGAGCAGCCAGCCCAGGATCGCAGCGAAGGTGGCCAGCGTGGTGTTGGCGAAGGTGCGGCCGGTCTCGGAGTAGAACTGCGCGAGGAAGGCGTCCGGGTCCTCGTCGAAGGTCGTGCCGAAGACGATGGAGCCGACGTTGAAGCCGTACCAGCCCAGCCACAGCATGCCCGCGCCGAGCATGGTCAGGGTCAGGTTGTGCGGACGCATCTGGTCCTTGGGCCAGCCGATCCGCTTGCCGAGCAGCAGCACGAGGACCAGGGCCGCGACGCCCGCGTTGATGTGGACCGCGGTGCCGCCGGCGTAGTCCTGCGCGCCGATCCGGCCGCAGATCAGCGAGTCGTCGGTGCAGCTGAAGACCATGTGCGCCATCGGGAAGTAGACGATGACCGCCCACAGCGGCAGGAACACCAGCCAGGCCGAGAACTTCAGGCGGTCGGCGACCGCACCGCTGATGAGTGCGGCGGTGATGATCGCGAAGGTCATCTGGAACATCACGTAGATGTAGTTGTCGGTGGTGACGCCGTCGAGCCAGAGCAGCTCGAACGGGTTGGCGAAGAAGGTGCCGTCACCGCCGAAGCCCATCGACCAGCCGACCGCGACGTACAGGATGCCGACGACGGCCGCTGCGACGAACGACATCATCATCATGTTGAGCACGGACTTGGATCGCGACATGCCGCCGTAGAAGAGCGCCAGCGCGGGCACCGTCATCATCAGGACGAAAGCAGTCGCCACGAGCATGAACGCGTAGTAGCCGTCCACAGAACCTCCAGGGAAACGTTCGGGGGTGGTCCGCGTGGACATGACGCCGGTGTCACGCTGCGGACGAACCTGTTGGCCAGAACCCTGCTCGCGCGACGTTTCCTCGGCCGCCGGCTCGTGTTGCGGTCGTGCAACGGATGCGCCCCCGGTGTTACGTCCGCGTGAACGCGGGCACCCCGGGCGACCGCGGCCCGGAGGTCCCCCTCCCTCTAGACTGCGCCGCATGACCGGGACCCCACGGGACGCTTCGGCTGCGCCCGTGCACCAGCCCGGTCGCACCGGGGTCGTGATCGTCAACCACGACAGCGCCGACGACACCGTCGCCTGCGTGGGCTCGCTGGAGACCTCCCGCGACCTGGACCTCGACATCGTCGTCGTGGACAACTCCGACTCCGCCGACTCGGCCGCCTCCCTGCGCACCGTCCTGGGCCGGCGCGCCGAGGTGGTCAGCAGCGGGGGCAACCTCGGGTACGCCGGGGGCAGCAATGTGGGCATCGCCCGGTGCCTGGAGCGCGGCAACGAGTACGTGTGGCTGCTCAACCCCGACACCCGGGTCGAGCCCGAGACGCTCCCCCGGCTGCTCCAGGTCTTCGAGGACGTCCCCGACTGCGGGGTGGTGGGCCCGCGGGTCGTCCATCCCGGTGACCCTGCGGTCGTCTGGTTCGACGGCGGCATCGTGGACGAGGCCAAGCACGGCGAGACGCGCCACGTCCACCAGAACAAGCGCCTCGACGAGACGCCTCCGCCGCGCCGGATCGAGGTCGACTACGTGACCGGCGCGTCCCTGCTGGCGCGTCGTACGACCATGGAGACGGTGGGGCCGCTTCCCGAGGAGTACTTCCTGTACTTCGAGGAGACCGACTGGTGCCGTCGCGCCCACCGGGCGGGCTGGCGCATCATCGTCGACCAGCGCGCCCACATGGTGCACCACAAGCGGTCGAGCGGATCGCTGCCCTCGCCCTACCATCTCTACTACATGACACGGAACCGCTACCTCTTCGTCGACCGCGCGCTCGGCGGCGATCCCGAGGCGGCCCTGGCGCAGCTGCGTGGCAAGTGGGTGCGCAACTGGCGCCGGACCGTGCGCAGCGCCGCGCCCGAGTGGCTCGACGAGTTCGACGCCCTCGTGGAGCGCGCGGTCGACGACGCCCGGGCGGGTCGTGACGGACGCAACGACGAGGTCTCGCACGTGCCGTGGCCCGAGGACCAGGGAGGCGGCCGATGAGCGGCAGGGACGACAGCACCGCGGTGATCGACAGCACGCTGGCCGGCGGTCCGCGGGTCCTGCACATCGGCGTCGAGCCCTCGACCGTGCCGCGTCGCCTCGCCCAGGAGCACGACCGCGAGGTCGAGTGCCTGCGCTGGCCGCTCGGGCACGGCGCCGACGCGCAGTGGGGCCCCGAGGTCGACCTCGCCGAGCGGGCCGACGCGTGGGTCCAGCCGTTCCTGGTGGCGCCGGTCGACGTCGTGGTCGTCGAGGACGTGCTGGACGACGGACCGGCACCCGACGCGTTCCTCCGCACCCTGGGCTCCGGGGCCCTGGTGCCCGGCGGACTCGTCGTCGTGTCCGGCGCCCGGGACCTGACCGCGCAGCTGCAGACCGCCGGCTTCACGGTCGAGGGTGGCGCCGCCACCGACGACGGCCGTCGCGTCACGGTGGCCCGCTTCCCCTCCTTCACCACGGCCCGGCCGGAGTCGCAGGCGGCCGACGAGGCGAGCGCCGCCGAGAACCGGCGGCTGGCCCACGAGCTGGAGCGCACCCGCGAGCTGCTGGGGCGCGAGCGCGCCACCGTGGCCCGGGAGATGCAGCTCGGCAAGGACGAGCTGCTCGCCATGGACCGCCAGGTCGCCGAGCTCCAGGACCGGCTCCAGCGGCTGCGGCACAAGAACGTGCTGCTGCGGGCCCGGGTCGCGCAGGTCGCGCGGGAGCGGGACCTCGCCGAGGCGCGGGCCACGGCGCTGGCCGAGGAGCTGTTCCTGGCCCACGACTCCCGAGCGGTCCGCGCGGTGGCGGCGGTGGTCGAGCGAGCACGCCGCAGGCGGTCATCGTGACGACCACCGACCCCGACGACCGGGGGGCCCTGGACCGTCGACGAGCCGCCTACCGGCAGCTCGTCGACGGCGAGCTCGCCTCCGGCGACGGCCACCGCTACACCTTCCTCGTGCGGTCGGTCGACCTCCGCAACCCGACCCCGGACCTGGTGGCGGCCGCGGGTCTCGGCCTGGCGCTCGTCGAGCGCGGTCACGGCGTTCGCCTGGTCCCCCAGCACCGCTGGCACCTCGGGGGCTCGACCGACGTATGGGTCGCGGCGACGCCGGAGGTGGACCCGTCCCTCGCCCCCGCCGACGCGTGGAAGGTGGCGTGGGCGCACACCGCGGTCGACGAGTGGGCGGCCCTGGACCACCTCGTCGCCTTCGACCGCGTGCTGTCGGGCTCGGAGGTCGCCCGGGCGACCCTGCGGCGGCGGACGCCCCGGGCCACCGAGGTCCTGCGGCTCGGCGTCGACGCCGAGCTGTTCGCACCCGGACGGGGTCCGCGCGAGGACGTGGTCGGCATCGGCGTGCACGTGGACCGCGGACGCAGCATCCAGCCGCTGATGACCGACCTGCGCCTCGAGGTGCCGCTCACCGTCCACGCCGAGCCGGTCCGCAACATGCGCACCGGGCTGCTGGGCCGGCTGGAGGCGCCGGTGGCGTGGCTCCGGGCCCCCGACGTGCTGGGCGGCGCGCTGCTGAGCGTCGTCGAGATGCCGTGGTCCTCCGTCGCCCACGGCACGCTGCCCGCCACGGTGCTCGAGTCGCTGGCCTCCGGCGTGCTGCCGGTCCTCAACTCCCGCCTCGGCGCGGTCGAGGCGGGCCTCGAGCTGCCGACGTTCTCCACCTCCCGCGAGCTCGGCGACGTCATCACCGCCCACCTGGCCGACCCGGAGGCGACCGCCGCGCGGGCGGCCGAGCTGCGGGAGTCCGTGCTGGACGGGCACACGTGGGACCACCGGGCGGCCCAGCTCGACGGCCTCGTCCGGGCGGGTGCCCGGGTCGGCGAGGCGGCGCCACCGTCGCGAGCGTTGCACTACTTCCCCGACTACAACCGGGCCAATCCCTACCAGGGGATGCTCTTCGCCGGCCTCGACGGCGTGGACGCCTACCCGGTGGCGGTGGCCGACGTCGTCGGCCACCTGGAGAACCGCGCCGTCTCGGCCGTGCCGGGGACGCTCAACATCCACTGGACGACCCCGATCATGCAGTACGCCGCCGGCCCCTACCGCGCCGCGATCGAGCTCGACCGTTTCAGCGCCGCCCTGCACAAGTTCCGGGCCGCCGGCGGGCGGCTCGTGTGGACCCTGCACAACGTGCTGCCCCACGAGGCCAAGCACGTGTGGGCGGAGACGCAGCTGGCCCAGCTGCTCGCTGACCGGGCCGACGCGATCCACGCGCTGGCGGAGATCACCGCCCGCCAGGCCTCCGAGGTGCTGCGCCTCGACCCCCGGAAGGTGGTCGTGATCGAGCACTCCAGCTACCTCGGCTGCTACCCGCAGTGGATCAGCCGGGAGGCCGCGCGGGCCCAGCTCGGCTTCGGTCCCGACGACAAGGTCCTGGTGGCGCTGGGCGGGATCCGGCCCTACAAGGGGCTGGGGCGCCTGCTCGACGTGTTCCACGAGCTCGCCGACGACGACCCCACCCTCCAGCTGCTCGTCGCCGGCAAGCCCGCGCAGACCCAGGAGACGGCCGGGCTCAAGCGCCGCTGCGAGCAGTCCCCCCGCGTCATCTCGGAGTTCTCCCACGTGCCCGACGACCAGCTCCAGGTGTGGTTCGGTGCCGCCGACCTCGCCGTCCTGCCCTACTCCCGCATCCTCAACTCCGGCGTCTTCTGGCTGGCCCAGACCTTCGGCCTGCCGATCGTGGGCCCGCGCACCGGGGCACTGCTCGAGCTGGCCGACGAGCCGCACGTGCGGCTGTTCAACCCACGCGACGACCGGTCGCTGAAGGAGACGCTGCGCGCCGCCGTACGCGACCTGGTCGACGACGAGGAGCGGTCGGCGATGGCCCGGGAGGCGTCGTTCGCCACGGCCCGGTCCCGGCCCCCGCAGCAGATGGCCGACGACTTCGCGGCCTTCATCGGGCCGCTGCTCGGCACCGAGCGGTCCCCCCGGCTGGCGACGGGGTGACGGCACCGTGATCGAACCTCCGATGAGCTCGGCGGCCCGCCACTCCGCCCGCGACCTCGTGGCGTCGGGCCTGCTCGACCTCGACTGGATCGCCGCCCAGCTCGGCACCGAGCCCGGCACCGCCGAGGACGCCGCCCGGGCGGTGATCAACACCCCCGACATCTCCCCGCACCCGCTCTTCGAGGCGACCTGGCTGCCCGGCAAGGGCGTGTGGCAGGCGGGCGACCTCCCGCCGTCGCTGTGGTACGTGACCGAGGGGCCGCGCCGCAACCGACTGGCGCCGCACCCGCTGATCAACACCGAGCGGATCCACGAGGAGAACGCCGCCGCCCGCGACCACGAGTTCGGTCCGCTGGCCTGGTGGGCGGCGCACGCCACCCGCGACACCCCCCTGCCGGTCCGCCGCGGCTACCCCCACATCTCGTGGGGCGAGTTCCGCGACAACGCCCTGCGGGCGGCCCGGGAGTGGCAGGTGCTGTCCTACCTCGACGCCAACCCCGGGGCCCACCAGCACTCCCCCGAGGCCGACGGGCCGGTCGTGACCGTGCTGATGAGCGCCCAGGACGTGGGTCCGCTGCTGGCGCCGACCATCGCCGCCCTGCAGGCGCAGACCCTCGATCAGTGGGAGCTGCTGGTCCTGGACCGGGGCTCCATCGACGCCACGGGCACCATCGCCTCCGACGTGGCGGCGGGCGACGCCCGGGTCCGGGTCATCATGGGGTCGCGCACCCAGCTGGGCCGCACCTTCAACCGCGGCCTCCAGCGCGCCCGCGGCGAGTTCGTCGCCTTCCTCGAGCCCGGCCACCTGTGGCACCCCGAGTTCCTGGCCCGCGGGGTGGGCGTGCTCCGGGCCGGCGACAGCTCGGCCGTGCACGCCTTCCCCGGCCGCGACACCCGGCTCTCCGGGGAGCTGGTCACCGCCTCCCAGTTCGACCTCGGCACCACCCTGCTGCGGCGCTCGGTGCTCACCGGCCTGGGTGGCTTCGACGAGGGCGACTCCGAGGAGACCGTCGCCGACCTCGTACGACGCCTCCGCTCGGGCGACCTGGAGTGGGCCAACCCCCTCGTGCTGCTGCGCGGCGCGACCGAGGAGGCCCCCCGCACCGTCAACTGGGAGGCCGCCCAGGCGACCGCCCGTGTGGTGGGGCAGACCAGCGTGGTGCTGCCGATGGGCACCGGCAGCCGCGGCACCATCGACTGGCTGCTCGCGGGCGGGTCGGACGTCGACGTCGTCGTGGTCACGGCGCGCGACCGTCGCGGGCCGCACCTCCTCACCTCGGCCCTGGCCGGCCTGCTGCCGGGCGTCACCAGTGTCTCGGTGCCCAGCGGCACCTCCATCACCTCGGCCATGAACATCGGCATCGCCCACAGCTCGGGCGACACCGTGGTCCTGGTCCGCCCCGAGGCGCAGCCCGCTCCCGGCATCATCGGGCCGCTGGCCGCCGCCGTGCACGAGGAGGGCGTGGCCGTCGCCCAGCCGCTCGTCCTGGACCGGCGCGGCCTGATCCTCTCCGCGGGCGCCGGCTTCCCCCGCGCCGACGACCGGCTCGGCCTGCTCTTCGCGGGTCACCCGGCGTCCGACGCACGGCGCCTCGGCCGCACCGAGATCCCGGCCCCCGCCTCCCCCGTCGTGGCCCTGGAGGCTCGGCGGCTCACGGCCCTGCGCGGGCTGGACCCGCTCTTCGACGACGTGCTCGCCGAGACCGACCTCGGGCTGCGTGCGCGGGCGAGCGGGGCCGGGCGCAGCCTCCTGGTGCCGGACGTCACGGTCACCTCCCGCACCGCGTACGCCGACCCGGCCGACCTCAAGGTCGCCATGTCGGCCCTCCGCTCGCGACGCCACCAGATCCCCGAGGACCGCACCTCGCAGCTGTGGCGCTCCACCGGCTTCGAGGTGACCGGGGTCCGCACCCAGCGTGTCTCGGCCGACCCCGAGGACCCCGAGTCCGACTCGGTCCTCCTCCAGCAGCACGTCGTACGCCCCGTGCAGGGCATCGACGAGAGCCCGCCCCGGCTGCGCTGGACCATCGACACCGCGGCGCCGGCGGGACCGCGCGGCGAGCGGTGGGGCGACACCCACTTCGCCCGCTCCCTGGCCGCCGCCCTCGAGCGGTGCGGCCAGGACGTCTCCGTCGACTCCCGCGACGCCCGCAACCGGACCTCGCGCGACCACGACGACGTCGTGCTGGTGCTGCGCGGGCTCGACCTCGTCGCGCCCCACCCTCGCGCCCTCAACATGGAGTGGATCATCAGCCACCCCGACCTCGTCACGGCCGAGGAGATCAAGGGCTTCGACCTCGTCTACGCCGCCAGCGTGAGCTGGCCCGCCCAGGTGCGCCGCGACTGGGGGCTGGCGGTCACCCCGCTGCTCCAGTGCACCGACCCGCGCTACTTCCACCCCGACCGGGGCGTGCCCGACACGGGTCCGGCCGTGCTCTTCGTGGGCAACTCCCGCGGGGTGTTCCGCCACGCGGTCCGTACCGCCCTGGCCGCCGAGGCCGACCTGACCGTGCACGGCGCCGACTGGGACGAGTACCTCGACCCGCAGACGGTGGCCTCCAGCGGCGTGCCCAACGACGAGGTCGGAGTCCTCTACGCCTCGGCCGGCGTGGTCCTCAACGACCACCACGTCGACATGCGCCGCGACTCCTTCCTCTCCAACCGGCTCTTCGACGCCGCGGCCTGCGGTGCCCGGATCGCCACCGACGAGGTGTCCGGGCTCGACGAGACGTTCGGGGCGCTGGTGCAGCCGTTCGCCGACGAGCACGACCTCGCCCGGCTGGTGCGCCCGCCGTACGCCGCGTTCCCCGACAACGAGACGCGCCGCCGGCTGGCCCAGCGCGTCATCGCCGAGCACACCTTCGACCAGCGGGCGGCCACGCTCGTGCACGACGCCGTGGCCGCGCTGCGGGCCCGGAGCCGCTGAGGCCGGTCCTCACCGACCGTCCTGCGCCGTCGGCGCGGGGCCCTCAGCCCAGGAGCGCGTCGACGAAGGCGCCGGAGTCGAAGGGCGCCAGGTCGTCGGCGCCCTCCCCCAGGCCCACGAGCTTGACCGGCACGCCCAGCTCGCGCTGGACCGCGACCACGATGCCGCCCTTGGCGGAGCCGTCGAGCTTGGTGAGGACGATGCCGGTGACGTCGACGATCTCGCTGAAGACCCGGGCCTGGATCATGCCGTTCTGCCCGGTGGTGGCGTCGAGCACGAGCAGCACCTCGGTGACCGGCGCCTGCTTCTCGATGACGCGCTTGACCTTGCCGAGCTCGTCCATCAGCCCGGCCTTGTTCTGCAGGCGCCCGGCCGTGTCGACCAGGACGGTGTCGACGCCGTGCTCCACTCCCTGCTTGACCGCCTCGAAGGCGACGCTTGCCGGGTCGGAGCCCTCGGGGCCGCGCACGACCTCGACGCCCACGCGCTCGCCCCAGGTGGCGAGCTGGTCGACGGCGGCGGCGCGGAAGGTGTCGGCCGCGCCGAGGGTGACGGAGCGGTCCTCCGCGACGAGGATCCGGGCGATCTTGCCCACGGTGGTGGTCTTGCCGGCGCCGTTGACGCCGACCACGAGGACGACGCCCGGCTTGCCGTCGTCGCCGCTCACCCGCAGGCGGCGGTCCATGTCGGGGTCGACCAGGGCGATGAGCTCCTCGCGGAGCACCTCGCGGGCGTCGGTGGCGGTGTTGCCCTCGACGCGCAGCCGGGTGCGCAGCCGGTCGACCAGCTGCTGGGTCGGCGCCACGCCGATGTCGGCGGTGAGCAGGGTGTCCTCGATGGACTCCCAGGTGTCCTCGTCGAGCCGGTCACGGCTCAGCAGGGCCAGGAGCCCCCGGCCCAGCGTGCCCTGCGACCGGGAGAGCCGCTGGCGCAGCCGGACGAGGCGGCTGGCGGTGCTCTCGGGCTGCTCGAGGGCCGGCGGGGCCTCGGGGACGGCCTCGGCCGGGAGGGTCTGCTCGACCGGGGTCTGGACGTCGACCTCGGTCGGAGGCGCCTCCGGCGGCGCGGTCGGCGTCTCGGCCGGCCGCTCGATGAGGTCGGTGCCGCCGCTGGGCGGCGTACGCCTGCGTCGGCCGGCCGACGTGATGAGTCCGACGAGCGTGAGCACGCCGACGACGGCGATGCCGATGATCAGGTAGAGCCAGTCACCCATGGGTCAATCCAACCAGACGCCTCGGTCGCGCTCAGGCGCGGATGTCCTCTTCCTCGGCGATCGTGGGCAGGGCGTCGACACTCTTGCGCATCGCGTCGCCGAGCTGCGGGACGACCGGGAGGTCCTCGCCGCGGTGGGGGAAGGCGACGTAGACGACGACGGCGGCCGCCGCGACGAGCACGAACAGCATCACCAGGGTGATCACGAGCATGGGTTCAACTCCCGAGTACGACGGACCGGACCTCCAGCGTGGCACAGCACGGCCGGTATCCCCATTCGGGCGCCGGGCTCGCCGTGTCGCCGCGGTTCAGGAGCGCAGGAGGGGCTCCACGGCCGCGCGGACCACGTCGGGCATCGGTACGACGGGTCGGTTGCCGGCGCCGTGCTCGTTGTCGACGTACACGTGCACGAACCGCCCCTCGGCGGCCGCCTCGTCACCGTCGCCCTGGAAGAGCCCGATGCGGTAGACGATCGAGGAGGTGCCGACCTTGTCGACCACCAGGCCCATCTCGATGGGCTTCGGGAAGCCGATCTCCCGGAAGTAGCGGCACGACGTCTCGGCGACGACGCCGATCTGCGGCAGGTGACGCACGTTGGTGCCGGTGGCCTCGAAGAGGTGGGCGTTGACCGCCGTGTCGAACAGCTCGTAGTAGGTCGCGTTGTTGAGGTGGCCGTAGGCGTCGTCGTCGCGCCACCGGGTGGTCACGGTGCGCCACGCGACGTAGTCGGCACGGGTCGGCTGGGGGGCTCGCTCGCTCACGGCGGCCACCCTAGGGCGTGCCCCGCCACGCGTCGTACGCCGCCCGATCCCCCCGGATAGTTTGGGACGAACTGGGGGCAGAAACGGGTCGGGGACCTACGAGATCGTCCCAAACTATCCCCCCAGAACACGCGCGCGCGCACGCTCAGGCGCTCGCCCGCTCCAGCCGCTGGGAGATGACCGCCGAGACGCCGTCGCCGCGCATCGTGACGCCGTACAGCGCGTCACCGACCTCCATGGTCCGCTTCTGGTGGGTGATGACCAGCAGCTGGGAGTTCTCGCGCAGCTCTTCGTAGATCTGCAGCAGCCGGCCCAGGTTGGTGTCGTCGAGGGCCGCCTCGACCTCGTCGAGGATGTAGAACGGCGACGGCCGGGCCTTGAACAGCGCGACCAGGAAGGCCACGGCCACGAGCGACCGCTCGCCTCCGGAGAGCAGCGAGAGGCGCTTGACCTTCTTGCCCGGCGGGCGGGCCTCGACCTCGACGCCGGTGGTGAGCATGTCGGAGGGGTTGGTGAGCACGAGCCGGCCCTCACCGCCGGGGAAGAGCCGAGCGAAGGTCGCGTCGAACGCCTTCGACACGTCGGCGTAGGCCTCGGTGAAGACCTGCTCGACCCGCTGGTCGACCTCGCGGACGATGTCGAGGAGGTCCTTGCGGGTGCGGCGCAGGTCCTCGAGCTGCTCGGTGAGGAACTTGTGGCGCTCCTCCATCGCGGTGAACTCCTCGAGCGCGAGGGGGTTGACCCGGCCGAGCATCGCGAGCTGGCGCTCGGCGGCCTTGAGCCGCTTCTGCTGCTCCTCACGCACGAACGGGACCGGCTCGGGGGCCTCCTCGCCGTCCGGCACCTCGCCGGTGAACGGCACGGGGTTGTCGGGGCCGTAGTCGGCAACCAGGCCGTCGGGGTCGAGCCCCAGCTCCTCGAGGGCGCGCTCCTCGAGCTGCTCGATGCGCATCCGCTGCTGCGTGCGCGCCATCTCGTCGCGGTGCACGGAGCTGACCAGCTCGTCGTGCTCGCGGCCGAGGTCCCGCAACGTCGTGCGGACCGCCAGGAGCTGCTCCTCGCGCTCCTTGCGAGACTCCTCCACCTCAGCACGCCGGTCGGCGGCCAGCATGACCGAGCGCTCCAGCGCGTGCAGCACGACGCCGACGGCGGACCGCACGGCCTCGGCGGCCCGGCCCTCCCGGAGGAGCCGCTCCCGGCGCTCGGCCGCCCGGGCGCGCGAGTCCCGCTCGGCCTGCGCCGCCCGGGCCAGCGAGTCGGCCCGGCCGTGCAGGGCCCGGGCGCGCTCCTCGGCCGTGCGCAGCGCGAGGCGGGCGTCCATCTCGCCCTGGCGCGCGGTCCGGGCGGCCTCGGCGAGCCGCTCGCGCTCGGTCGCGTCCGGCTCCTCGTCGGGAGCGTCCTCCGCGGTGGCGAGCCGGGTCTCGAGCTCGCTGAGGCCGGCGAGGTCCTTGTCGCGAGCCTCGGACGCGGTGGTGATCGCGCGCTCGAGGCGCTCGGCCTCACCGCGTGCGGACCGGGCCTGGGAACCGTGGTGCCCGAGCTCCTCGGCCACCGCGGCGAGCGTGGCGTCGGACTCGTGCAGCTTGGCCAGCGCCACGTCGGCGCGCTTGAGGGCGTCGTGGCGCTCGGCCTCGAGGCCGGAGATGACGAAGCCGAGCCGCTCGGCGGTCGCCGTCGCCTCCCCCAGCGCCAGGGTCGCCTCGTCGACGGCCGCCTGCACCTCGAGCAGGCTCGGCTGGCTCGAGGAGCCACCGGCCGCGTAGTGGGCCCCCAGCAGGTCGCCCTCGAGGGTGACCGCGGTGAGGTCGGGCAGCTTGGCCACCAGCGCCTGGGCCGCGTCGAGGTCCTCGACGACGGCGACCTTGTGCAGCAGCCGCGTCAGCGCTCCCGCCAGGTCGTCCGGGGCCTCGACCACGTCCACGGCGTACGACGCCCCGTCCGGGAGGTCGGGCCAGTCCCGGTCCTGCGTGGGCGCACCGCCGAGGACGAGCCCCGCCCGACCGAGGTCGTCGCCCTTGAGGTGGGTGATCGCGTCGACCGCGGCGTCGGCGCCGGTGACCACGACCGCGTCGGCCGCAGACCCCAGGGCGGCGGCGACGGCGGTCTCGTGCCCGGCGCGGACCGACAGCACGGCGGCCACCGAGCCGAGCAGGCCGGAGACGCGGTCGGTGGCGGCGAGCAGGGCTCCCGCGCCGTCCTTGCGGTTGAGGCCGAGCTCGAGCGCGTCGCGGCGGGCCACGAGCGCGGTCCGGTCGCGGTCGGCCTGCTGGGCCTCGTCACGGGCGGTGGCCAGGCGCTCGTCGATGTCGTCGAGGGCGGCCGTCGCGGCCTCGTGCTCGGCGTCGAGCCCCTCCTCGCCGGCGTCGAGCCCCGCGACCCGGGTCTCCAGGGCGGTGAAGTCGCGCTGCGCACGCTCGGCCCGGGCGACGGCCTCCTCGCGCGCCGCCTCCAGCCGGCCGATCTCGTCGGCGGCCGCGGTGGCGCGCGACCTGAGCGCGTTGACCTGGCCGTGGAGCCGGGCCAGGCCCTCGCGCCGGTCGGCGGCCGCCCGCTGGAGGGCCGCGATGCGCCGGTCCTCCTCGGCGGCTGCGTCCTCGGCCGTGCGCCGGGCGGCGACGGCCGCCTCGAGGGCGGCGCGCTGCTGCTCGACCTCGGCGGCGATCTCGGCCTCCTGCTCACGCACCCGGGCCGCCTGGGCGTCGAGCTGGTCGGGGTCCCGGCCGGTGTCGACCGACTCGTCCGCCGCTCCGGCGGCGTTGCGCACGCGCTCGTCGGCCAGCGACTGGGTGCCGCGCAGGCGCTCCTTGAGGCCCGAGAGGGCGAACCACGTCTCCTGCGCGGCGGCGAGCGCGGGCAGGTCCTCCCGCAGCGCCGCCTCGAGCTGGGCCTCGCGCTCCCGGCCGCGGGCGAGCTCGGCCTCGACCTGCTCGCGCCGCTCGACGAGCACGCTCTCGTCGGCCATCTCCTGCTCGAGGGCGGTGCGGGCGGTGACGAGGTCGTCGGCGACGAGCCGGGCCCGGGCGTCGCGCACGTCGGCCTGCACGGTGGCGGCCTTGCGGGCGACCTCCGCCTGGCGGCCCAGGGGCTTGAGCTGGCGACGGATCTCGCTCAACAGGTCGCCCAGCCGGGTCAGGTTGCCCTCAGTGGAGTCGAGCTTGCGCAGCGCCTTCTCCTTGCGCTTGCGGTGCTTGAGCACGCCGGCCGCCTCCTCGATGAAGCCGCGGCGGTCCTCCGGGGTCGCGTGCAGGATCGAGTCGAGCTGGCCCTGCCCGACGATCACGTGCATCTCCCGGCCGATGCCGGAGTCGCTGAGCAGCTCCTGCACGTCGAGGAGGCGGCACGAGCTGCCGTTGATGGCGTACTCCGAGCCGCCGTTGCGGAACATCGTCCGGCTGATCGTGACCTCGGCGTAGTCGATGGGCAGCGCGCCGTCGGAGTTGTCGATCGTCAGCTGGACCTCCGCGCGCCCCAGCGGCGGCCGGCCCGAGGTGCCGGCGAAGATGACGTCCTCCATCTTGCCGCCGCGCAGCGACTTGGCGCCCTGCTCGCCCATCACCCAGGCGAGCGCGTCGACGACGTTGGACTTGCCGGAGCCGTTGGGCCCCACGATGCAGGTGATGCCGGGCTCGAGCTGCAGCGTCGTCGAGGAGGCGAAGGACTTGAAGCCCTTCAGCGTCAGGCTCTTCAGGTACAACGTGCTGCTCCCTGGCTTCTGGAGTACCGCGCGGTCGGCGGACTTCTGCGATCGCGGCATCCTCTCAGACACCGGGGGAAGCGTCGGTCCGCTCACACTACGCGTCGCGGGGGCCCGTTCCGGGGACCTCGACCGTTCCCGGTGTCACCTGCCACAGTGGCCCGGTGAGCGAGTCCTCCGCCGGACGCGAGGCCACCGACAGCCCGGGCGGCATCGCCGGTGTCTTCGACCGGGCCGCGGCGACGTACGACCAGGTCGGGGTGAGGTTCTTCGGCATCGTGGCCGAGCACCTCGTCGACCGCACCGCCCCGCGGCCCGGCGAGCGCGTCCTGGACGTCGGCTGCGGTCGCGGCGCCAGCGCGCTCCGCGCGGCGCGGGCCGTGGGGCCGGGAGGCCGGGTGCTCGCCACCGACCTGGCCCCGCGGATGGTCGAGGGCCTCCGCGGCCTCGCCACCGACCTGCCGTGGCTGGAGTCAGCGGTCGGGGACGCGGCGGACCCGCCGGCCGGCCCGTGGGACGTCGTCCAGGCGAGCCTGGTCCTCTTCTTCCTGCCGGACCTCCGGGCGGCGCTCGACCGCTACCGCGAGGTCCTCTCCCCCGACGGCCGGCTCGGCCTCACCTGGTTCGGCGCCGTCGACACGTCGTGGGAGGCGGTGCACACCGCGGTCGTCGGCGGGCTGCCCGAGGCCGACCGGCCGCCGCGCGTCACGACCGCCGGCCCCTTCTCGTCCGTGGCCTCCCTCGAGGACCTGCTGCGGGAGCACGGGTACGACGACGTCGTCACCACCGAGCGTCGCGTCGACGTGGCCTTCACCGGGCCCGGACAGTGGTGGGACTGGTCGTGGTCGCAGGGCCAGCGGGTGCTCCTCGAGGCGCACGAGCGCAACGGCACCCTGGCCGCCCTCCGCGAGGCGGTCGACCCCCTGCTCGAGGAGTGGGCCGCCGAGGACCGGCTGACGTGGTGGACCGACGTGCGGTGCACGACGGCCCGTCGCGCCTGACGGCGCCCGGGCGCTAGAGGATCGCCCCCGGGTTGAAGATGCCGGCGGGGTCGAGGGCGTCCTTGACCCGCCGCGTCAGCGCCATCACGTCGTCCCCGAGCTGGGCGGGCAGGGCCGCCTTCTTGGTGCGTCCCACGCCGTGCTCGCCGGTGATCGTCCCGCCCAGGGCGATCGCTGCCTCCATGACCTCGTCGAAGGCCGCGAGGGCCCGGACGCGGGCGTCGGCGTCGCCCCGCGGGACCACGATGAGCGGGTGGGTGTTGCCGTCGCCGGCGTGCGCCACCACGGGGATGAGCACGTCGTGCCGCTCCGCGATCCCCGCGACCGCGTCCACCAGCTGCGGCAGTCGCGGGACGGGCACCCCGACGTCCTCCAGCATGAGCTCGCCCAGCGGCTCGACCGCCGGGACGACCAGCCGTCGGGCCTGCACGAAGAGCTCCCCCTCGTCGGGGTCGGTGGTGACGAAGACGTCCGACCCGCCGGCCGACTCGCAGGCCCGCCGCATCGCGTCGACCTCCTCGGCACAGGCGGCGCCGGGCGCGTCGCTCTGGGCGACCAGCAGCGCCCCGGCCGCGGTGTCCAGGCCCATCGGCCGAAAGTCCTCGACGGCGCGGATCGACGGGCCGTCCATGAGCTCGAGCATCGAGGGCCGCAGCTGCCCCCTGATCGCGACCACGGCCTCGGCGGCCGCCGTCATCGTCGGGAACGACGCGACCAGGGTCGCCCCGGCGGACTGCGCCGGCAGCAGCCGCAGCACCGCACGGGTGACGACGCCCAGGGTCCCCTCGCTGCCGACGAAGAGCTCGAGCAGCGACAGCCCCGCCACGTCCTTGATGCGCGGTCCGCCGAGGGTGACCAGGGTGCCGTCGGCCAGGACGACGTCGAGGCCCAGGACGTAGTCGCTGGTCACGCCGTACTTCACGCAGCACAGGCCGCCGGCGTTGGTGGCGATGTTGCCGCCGATGGAGCAGATGTCCCACGACGACGGGTCCGGCGGGTACCAGAGCCCGTGCTCGGCGGCGGCGGCCTTCACCGCGGAGTTGAGGGCCCCCGGCTCGACGAACGCGACCTGGCACTCGGCGTCCACCTCGACCGCGGTCATCCGCTCGAGGCTCAGCACGATGCCGCCGTCGAGGGCGCTGGCGCCGCCCGAGAGCCCGGTGCCGGCACCGCGCGGCACGACCGGGACGCCGTGCTCGGCGGCCCACCGGACGGTGGCCTGCACCTGGGCGGCGTCCTGGGCCCGGACGACCGCGAGCGGAGTGCCGGCGTGCGGGTCCTGCGAGCGGTCCCAGCGGTACTTCTCGGTGCGGTCGGCGTCGGAGACCACGACGTCGTCGGGAAGGGCGGCGACCAGGTCGGCGAGCGCGTCGGTCAGGGCATCGGCGGGGAGAGCGGACATGGGTGCCATGCAACCACGTCGCGCGACCGGTGCCGGTCGATCAGCCGACGGCGAGCGTGGCCTCCTCGTCCGCGTGGGCGATGTGGCCGAGCTGGCGCCACACCAGTGCGAGGGTCAGCCCGGACCCGACGAAGGCGAACCACCACGGGGCCGTCACACCCCACTGGTGGGCGATCAGGCCGCCGAGCAGCGAGCCGCCGAGCATGCCGCCCATCACGCACAGCATGTAGACCGACCCGACCCGCCCCTGGAACTCGGTGGGCACGGCCCGCTGGCGCACCGCCTGGGACAACGTGCCCCAGATGAAGGCGTAGGCGCCGAAGAAGAACATCAGCGGGTACGCCGCCCACGGCGAGGTGGTCAGCGCCATCGCCAGGTGGAACACGACCTCGCACGCCAGCACCGTGCGCATCAGGGTCGCCAGCGGCACCCGTCTCTCCACGCGCCCGTACGCCGCCGTCCCCAGCAGTCCGCCCAGGGCCGCGGCCGTGGTGAGCAGGCCGAAGCCGGCCTCGTCCATCCCGACGCGCTCGAGGGACCAGAGCACCAGCACCGACCAGGGCGCGGCCCAGGTGATGTTGAACGCCACGATCACCAGCGCGAGCGTGCGGACCGGCTTGTTGCGGGCCAGCCAGCGCACGCCCTCGGCGATGTCCTGCCGGACGTGGGTCTCGACGTGCTCGCGCACCGCGCCGCGCGGCGTACCGATCCGGGAGACGAGGACGACCCCCACCGCGACGCACACCGTCTGGATCATGAACGGCAGCGCCATCCCGGCGGCGAACACGACTGCCCCCAGGGCTGGTCCCACCAGCTGGTTGGCGGTGAGGAAGCCGACCTGGATGCGAGCGTTGGCGATGCCGAGGTCGGGCTTGTCGACCAGCATCGGGACCAGGGTGCCGGTCGAGGAGTCCGCGAAGACCTCGGCCAGCCCCACCAGGAACATGGCGGCCATGACCAGCCAGATGTTCACGTGCCCGGTGACGATGACCGCGCACAGGCCGGCCAGCACCACGGCACGCGCTCCGTCCATGGCCATCACGAGCAGCCGCCTGTCCAACCGGTCGGCCATCGCGCCGGCGACCAGGCCGAAGACCAGCCACGGCAGCTGGAAGGCCATCGCCGCGGCCGCCACCAGCACGGGGTTGCGGGTCTGGGAGGCGACGAGCAGCGGACCGGCCGCCATCATCAGCCCGTCGCCCAGGTTGGTCGTCCACGAGGAGGCGACCAGCCAGCGGAAGGAGGTGCCGAGCCGACGGGGGAAGACGGTCTCGACCAGGCGGCTCACAA
Organism: Nocardioides sediminis; assembly: GCF_003047295.1. Lineage (GTDB taxonomy): Bacteria > Actinomycetota > Actinomycetes > Propionibacteriales > Nocardioidaceae > Nocardioides > Nocardioides sediminis. Next base: position 934,220 of record NZ_PZYZ01000001.1, on the reverse strand, counting down.
GAGCGAGAGCCTAGTCCCGCGCCCGTCGTCGGCCCACGGGTTTTCGCCCCTCCCGCCCGATCACACCCCGTGATCCTGACCACGGCCGGAAGATCAAGCGCGAGGGTCGCAAGCTCCGCGTGCGGTGGACGGAACCGCGCAGCGGCGACAGCGCCACGATGCTCGCCAGGAGGACCTGAGGCACGCCGGGCGCCCGGACCCGGATGCAGCTCCGGGTCCGGGCGTCCCCGGGAATCAGGAGCGGCGCAGCGACCGACGGCGTACGACGACCAGCAGGGCACCCAGACCGCCGACCGCGCCGAGCGGCACGGCGTCCGAGAGTCCGACCTCGGTGCCGGTGCCGCCGGGCAGGAGGGTCGGGTCGGGGACGGCGCCGACGCCGTCGCCCTCGACGTCCACCGCAAGCACGTCGAGCCCGCGGACGAGGTCCACCGAGTAGAGCAGGTTGGTCTTCCTGCCGGTGGCCACGCCGCGGGCGTTGTAGACCGGGACCCAGTAGCTGTCCCACACCTCGGAGGCTCCGAACCAGGCGTGGCCGTGGCTGGAGGGTGTCAGCGGGTCGCTGACGTCGATGACCTGGGTGCCCCCGCCGTAGTAGCCCACGGACACCAGCCCCGACGGGTGGAAGTCGAACCAGTGGGCCGAGCAGAACGCCCCGACCGGCAGCGGATAGGTGGCGAGGTCGGCCAGCTCGACCTTGGCCAGCGGCACGATCGAGCCGTCGGAGCCGTCCAGCCGCTTGACGTGCCAGGTCTGGAAGGAGCCGGCCGTCGAGCAGTCGGGGTCCTCGTAGTCCTCCTCGGTGACCAGCAGGACGTTGCCGTTCTCCAGCGCAGGAGGTGCGTCCGGCCGGAACGCCTCGGCGTTGGGCTGGAAGGAGTTGTGGTGGATGAAGTCGTTGAAGCCGTTGGACTCCCCCTCCCTCGCGGAGTCGCCGGCCGCGCCGGTGTTGGCGATCTCGACCGGGCGGGTCGGGTCGGAGACGTCGAAGACGTACGCCCCGCCGGCGCCGGTGTGGACGCCTCGGCCAGCACCGTCGAAGTTCCACTTGTGGCCGCCCCAGCCGACCGCGTCGGAGCGGAAGGGCTGGATGCCGGCCGCCACCGGGTCGCTGTCGACCTCGACGGGCCGGTCGAGGTCGGTCAGGTCGAAGACCGAGAAGCTCCCCTGGCCCGGCACCTGGCTGTCGTCGCCGGCGGAGTAGACGTAGCGGCAGTCGGTGTCCACCACGCACGTCACGGTGTGGGTGCTGGTGCTGGACGGGACCCGGGAACGGATGCGTGGCGCGGCCGGGTCGGTGACGTCCACGACGACGAGCTCGTAGTCGCCGGTCGCGGGATCGTTGACGTGGCTGATGTCGTCGGGTGATGCCTGGTAGAGGTCCACGCCGATGAGGGCGAAGCGCTGGGTGGTCCCGTCGACCTTGCGCTCGCCGCAGTTCATCGCCTCGTTCTCGAACTGCAGGCTCGGCAGCGTGCCGACGCGCTGCGGGTCGAGGGGGTCGCTGACGTCGTGGACGACGACCGAGTCGAGCCCGGACATCACGAAGAGCGGCGCGGTCTTCATGAAGCAGCCCGAGATCCCGGCCGAGCCCGGGTTGCTGTCCACCAGGCTCACGCTGGGGCTCGTCGCGGCCGGGACGTTCAGGCCGGCGACGTGCTCGGCCCTCTTGTCGTCCATGCGATCGCGGTCACCGTGGGCGAGGGCGGGTGCCGCGAGCGGGACCGAGGCGGCGAGTGCGAGGGCTGCGAGCAGCGGGGGCAGTGGGCGCATGCCTCCTCAACGACCCGGGTGTGTCCCGGGTCACGCCCTGCCGGGATCAGGCAGGGAGCATCTCCGGGTCGGGGGCGACCGGCCTCCGCGCGCCCTGCTGGCGCGCCTCGAGCTGGTCGTTCTCGGCCTGGAGCCGGAGGACCAGGGTCTCCAGCTCGGTGACGCGTTCGCGTAGTCGACGGTTGTCGGTCGCGAGTCGGGCGGCGGTGCGTGTGTCGCCGGCCAGGTGGCCGATCAACGCCTTGGCCATGGAACAGCCCTTTCGGTGGGGATGCCCGGAACCGGGCCGTCTACAAGAGTCCCACCGGGGTGGCGGGTGGTCAACGGGCACCGGCGCGTCGCGGCGCGGCCCCGGCGCGTCGGCGCGGTGGGCGCTGGCACTGCGGGCAGAAGTAGGACGACCGGTTCATGAAGGCGACCCGTCGGATCGGGGTCCCGCACCGCTCGCACGCCTCCCCCTCGCGGCCGTAGGCGTGCAACGAGCGGTCGAAGTAACCGGACTCCCCGTTGACGTTCACGTAGAGCGCGTCGAAGGACGTCCCGCCCTGCGCCAGGGCATCGGTCATCACGTCGCGGGCGTGCCCGATGACCTCGCGCACCTGCGCCGCGGCGAGCCGGTCCCCCGGACGCTCGCCGTGGACCTGCGCCCGCCACAGCGCCTCGTCGGCGTAGATGTTGCCGACCCCCGAGACCAGGGACTGGTCGAGCAGCTGGCGCTTGATCGCGCTCGCCCGCCGGCGGACGCGACGTACGAAGGCGTCCTCGTCGAACGCCGGGTCGAGGGGGTCCCGGCCGATGTGGGCAATCTCGGTCGGGAGCTCCGCGCCGGCGTCCGAGACGAGCAGGCCCCCGAACATGCGCTGGTCGACGAACCGCATCTCCAGCGGACCCTCGTCGGTGGCCAGCGTGAAGCGCACCCGCAGGTGCCGCTCGTCGGGCGCTCCGGGGCGGTGGAGGAGCATCTGCCCGCTCATGCCGAGGTGACCGAGCAGCGCGTCACCCGGACGCTCGCCCTCGGCGTCCAGGGCGAGCCAGAAGTACTTCCCGCGACGGCGGACCGCCTCGATGCGGCGACCGACCAGGGCCGCGACGAAGCCGTCGGACCCACGCGGGTCCCGGCGCAGCGGGCGCGGGTGGAGCACCTCGACCGCCTCGACACCGGCTCCGGCGACGTGGCGCTGGAGGCCGGCGCGGACGACCTCGACCTCGGGCAGCTCGGGCACGGGCGGGGCGTCAGGCCTGGGAGGTGAGCCCGGGGTGGGCGGCCGTCAGCTCGCCGTACGCCGTCTCGGCGGCGCCCTGCTCGGCCTCCTTCTTGGAGCGGCCGGTGCCGCGGCCGTAGAGCTCCTCGCCGACCCGGACCCGGGCGACGAAGGTCTTCATGTGGTCGGGGCCGTCGTCCTCGATCACGTAGTCGGGCACGCCGAGCCCCAGGGTGGCCGACAGCTCCTGCAGGGAGGTCTTCCAGTCGAGGCCGGCGCCCATGGAGGCGGCCTCCTCCATCAGCGGGTCGAAGAGGCGGTGCACCACCTCGGCGGACGCCTCGATGCCACCGGAGAGGTGGATCGCGCCGATGACGGCCTCGACGGTGTCGGAGAGGATCGAGGCCTTGTCGCGACCCCCGGTGGTCTCCTCGCCGCGGCCGAGCTTGATGTGCTCGCCGAGGCCGAGATCGCGGGCGACGCCTGCCAGGGCGCGCGCGTTGACCACGGCGGCGCGCAGCTTGGCCAGCCGTCCCTCGGAGAGGTCGGGATGGGTCGTGTAGAGCGTCTCGGTCACCACGACGCCGAGCACCGAGTCGCCCAGGAACTCCAGGCGCTCGTTGGTAGGGAGCCCGCCGTTCTCGTAGGCGTAGGAACGGTGCGTCAGGGCGCGGTCGAGCAGCTCGGGATCCAGGGTCGGATCACCGAGTGCTCGGCGCAGGTCCTCGGTGGTCAGGGGATCGCAGGCCTGGTGAGAGGTGGTCTCAGAGGACCTGGCGACGGTCGGCGCGAGCGCCGTACTGACCGCAGGTGCCGCACGCGCGGTGCGGGAGGTGCTTGGCACCGCAGGCGGGGTTGGCGCAGGTCACCAGGGTGGGGGCCACGGCCTTCCACTGCGACCGGCGGTGGCGCGTGTTGCTGCGCGACATCTTCCGCTTCGGGACAGCCACTGTTATCTCCTGTTTGCTACGGGCCGGGTGATTGGTTCGGTCGGCCCGGGATGGTCAGTCTTGGGTGGTGCTCTGGTCCTGCGTCAGGGCGGTGAGCCCGGCCCAGCGCGGGTCGATCGGTGCTGCGTGCGCGTGGTCGGGATCGTCTGCCAGTCGTGCACCGCACTCGGTGCACAACCCGGGACAGTCGTCCCGGCACACCGGGGTGAACGGTAGTGCGAGCACCACTGCGTCCCGGAGCAGGGGCTCGAGGTCGAGCAGGTCGTCCTCGAGCAGGCTGGTCTCGTCGTCGAGGTCGCGGTCGTCGTGCTCCACGGCCTTGTCGTGCTGGTCGGCGTAGACGAACAGCTCCTGCAGCGTCACGTGGACGTCGTCCTCGATCGGCTCCAGGCACCGCGCGCACTCACCCTCGAGCGCGGCGGTTGCCGTGCCCGTGACCAGCACTCCCTCCATGACCGCCTCGAGGCGCAGGTCGAGCTCGACCGGCGACCCCTCGGGGACACGAAGGACTTCGATTCCAAGCTCTGCCGGTGCCGGGACCGTGATGACGACGTCCCGCTGGGACCCCGGGCGGCGGCCGAGCTCGCGAGTGTCGAGCACGAGCGGCGCTCTCGGGTCCAGGCTGGTCATGAAGTCACTTCCGGTGTCCGGACACAAACAGAACCTCGGAATCGTAGCCGCCACGCGTCGGGTGGGGCAAAACGACTCGTCCCCGTGCGGGTCCGGGGGCCGGTCATCCCCGCTGCTGCTCGGCCAGCCGCGCGGTGAGCCTCCGCAGCACGAAGTCGGGGACCAGCCCCGACACGTCGCCGCCGAACGTCGCGACCTCCTTGACCAGCGAGGACGCCAGGAACGACCACTCGGGGCTGGTGGGCACGAAGACGGTCTCGACGGGCGCCAGCGAGGAGTTCATCTGGGCCATCTGGAGCTCGTAGTCGAAGTCGCTGACCGCCCGCAGGCCCTTGACGATGGCGTGCACGTCGTTGGCGAGGCAGAAGTCGGTGAGCAGGCCGGTGAACCCGTCGACGCGCACGTTGCCCCAGCCGGCACAGGCCTCGGTGAGCATGGCGATGCGCTCGTCCGGGGAGAACAGGCGGTTCTTGCTGGCGTTGACGCCCACGGCGACCACCACCTCGTCGAACAGCGAGGCGGCACGCTCGATGATGTCGAGGTGCCCGTTGGTGACGGGGTCGAACGACCCGGGGCACACGGCTCGGTGCAGGGGCACGGCCTACTCCTCCTCCACCTGGTCGCGTGCGGCGCGGTGACCGTACCAAAGCATCGTCTCGCCGTACTTCTTCGACCTCTCCCCCTCCAGCCCCTCGGGCCAGACCAGCGCAGGACCGCGGGACGAGCGCTCCACGACGACCAGGGCCCCTGGCACCAGCCAGTGGCCCTCGACCAGCGCGGTCAGCACGGCGAGCACGTCGTCGTCGGGTAGCGGGTAGGGCGGGTCCAGGAACACCACGTCGTACGGCGCCGCCGGCGGCTTGCGCAGCACCGACCCGACGGAGTGGCCCTGGACGTCGGCGCGGGCGAAGCCGAGGGTGGCGGCGTTGCGGGAGATCAGCGCGGCCGCGCGCCGGTCCTGCTCGACCAGCGTGACCACGCCGGCGCCGCGCGACCAGGCCTCCAGCCCGACGGCCCCCGAGCCGGCGTAGAGGTCCAGGAAGCGGAGCCCGTCGAGCGACCCGCACCACGCCTCGACGGCGGAGAACAGCGCCTCGCGCACCCGGTCGCTGGTCGGCCGCGTCTGCGACCCGCGCCGTGTCGCCAGCCGCCGTCCCCCGGCGCTGCCCCCGATGATCCGCGTCACGACTTCTCCAGGAACCCTGAGGCGCTCGAGCGCTCGACCTCCTGCACGGCCGCGGCCAGGTCGGGGGCCGCGGCCAGCTCCGGGTCGGCGCCCAGCAGGGACTCGGCCGCGTCGCGGGCCTGGTCGATGGTCTTCGCGTCGCGCAGCACCCGCAGGCTGACCAGGCTGGAGCGGAACCCCGACTGGCTGGCCCCCAGCACGTCGCCCTCGCGCCGCTGCTCGAGGTCGACCCGGCTCAGCTCGAAGCCGTCGGTCGTCGAGGCCACGGCGTCGAGCCGGTCGCGGGCCGGGGAGCCCGCCTCGGCCCGCGAGACGAGGAGGCAGAGCCCGGGCAGGCCACCGCGGCCGACCCGGCCGCGCAGCTGGTGGAGCTGGGAGACGCCGAACCGGTCGGCGTCGAGGAGCACCATGGTGGTGGCGTTGTGGACGTCGACGCCGACCTCGATGACCGTGGTCGAGACGAGCACGTCGATCTCGCCCGCGGCGAAGGCCCGCATGGTGCGGTCCTTGTCCTCGGCCGCCAGCCGCCCGTGCAGCACCTCGACCCGCAGGCCGGCGAGCGGGCCGGCGACCAGCTCGGCGTGGACGTCCTCGACGGCGGCGAGCTGCTGCCGCGTCGTGACGACCTCGCCGTCCTCGTCGACGTCGACCTGGTCCTGCTCGCCCTCCTCCTGGGTGTCGCCGCTGATGCGGGGGCACACGACGTAGGCCTGGTGGCCGGCCGCCACCTCCTCCCGGACGCGTTGCCAGACCCGGGAGATCCATGCCGGCTGCTCGGCGAGCGGCACGACGTTGGTCTGGATGGGAGCCCGTCCGGCGGGCAGCTCGGAGAGCACCGAGGTCTCGAGGTCGCCGAAGACGGTCATCGCGACGGTGCGCGGGATGGGCGTCGCCGTCATGACCAGGACGTGGGGCGGGGTGCCGGCCTTGTCGGTGAGCGCGGCCCGCTGCTCCACCCCGAAGCGGTGCTGCTCGTCGACGACGACGAGCCCGAGGTCGGCGAGCTCGACCGACCGCTCGAGCAGGGCGTGCGTGCCGATCACGATCCCTGCCTCCCCGGTGGCCATCTGCTGCAGTGCAGCCTCCCGGGCAGTCTTGCCCATCGAACCGGTGAGCAACACCACCGAAGTGGCGTACGCCGGACCGCCGAGCATGCCGCCCTGCGCGAGCTCGCCGAGCATCGCGGTGATGGAGCGGTGGTGCTGCTGGGCGAGCACCTCCGTCGGCGCGAGCAGCACGGCCTGCCCCCCGGAGTCCACCACGCGCAGCATGGCGCGCAGCGCGACGAGCGTCTTGCCGGACCCGACCTCGCCCTGGAGGAGGCGGTGCATCGGGTGGTCGCGGGCGAGCTCCTCCTCGATGAGGTCGCCGATCTCGCGCTGCCCGGCGGTCAGCTCGAACGGCAGCCGCGCGTCGAAGGCCCCGAGCAGCTCTCCCCCGCCCGTCCGGGCACGGGCCCCGAGCGCGCGCTGGGCCGCGCGGCGCCGGGCGAGCACGAGCTGGAGGACGAGCGCCTCCTCGAAGCGGAACCGGCGTTGCGCGGCCCCCACCTGGCCGTAGTCGTCGGGCCGGTGGGCCAGCCGCAGCGCGGTCATCGCGTCGACGACGTCGTACTCCCGGCGCAGCTCGGGGGTGAGCACGTCGGTGACCCCGGTGACCAGGTCGAGCGCGGACGCCATCACCCGGATGAGGTCCCAGACGTAGAGGCGGTGGGTGAGCGGATAGACCGGCAGCAGCCGCGGGAGGGAGGCGGTCTCGCCGTCGTCGCCGAACATGAGCTGGTGCGGCTGCTCGAGCTGCCAGGTGCGGTTGAAGAGCTTGGCCTTGCCGGTGAAGAGACCGCGGCTGCCGGGCCGCATCTCGGCGGCGTACTTCTCGGCCTGGCCGGAGTAGGGGCTGAAGAACGACAGCGTGAAGTCGGGTCCGTTGGTGCGGATCCGCACCTCGGTGCGGTACTGCCGCTTGTTGCGGGCGAAGAACTCGGTGACCCGTGACGAGCTGACCTCGCCCACCACCGACATCATCTGGCCGACCACGGGCTCGGCCACCTCCGACAGCTCCGTGGAGGCGACGTAGCGCCGCGGCAGGTGGTGCAGCAGCTCGCCGACCGTGTGGATGCCGAGGCCCTCCTCGACCAGCTTGCGCTTGGCGTGGCTGCGGCCGAAGACGGCCGCCACCGGCGACTCCGGGGTGATCGCGACCATCGGCTACTCCACGCCCACGAGGACCGGGTAGCGCGACTGCCCGCCCTCGTAGACCGTGACGTCGACGTGGGGCCGGGTCCTCTCGACGTACGACGCCGCGCGGGCCGCGAGGTCGGCGCCGCCCTCGCCGGCCACGATCGTCACCAGCTCGCCACCGCCGCCGAGGAGGCCCTCGAGGACGTCGGCCGCCACCGCGTCCAGGTCGTCGCCCACGACGGCGAAGTCGCCGGCGATGACGCCGAGCACGTCACCGGGCTCGCACGGCCCGGCCATGGTCATGGCCTGCCGGGCGGCGATGGTCACCGCGCCGTGCCGGGCGTGGCGCGCGGTGGCCGTCATCTCACGGACGTCCTGGTCGAAGGTGCGTCCCGGCTCGTGCACCGCGATCGCGGCCAGGCCCTGGACCTGCGCCTGGCTGGGGATCACCTCCACCCGGACGCCGCCCTCCTGCTCGGCGGTCCGGGCCGCGATCTCGGCCACCCGGACGGAGTCGGCGTCGTTGGGCAGGACCACGACCTCGGTGGCGCCGCACGCGTGGATGGCCTCCAGCAGCTGGCCGGTCGAGGGACGGTGCCCCGGGCCACCGAGGACGACCACGGCACCGGCCTCCTCGAAGAGGCGGGCCAGACCGGGACCGGCGGCCACGGCGACGACGGCACGCTGACGCGTCACCGGGGCCCGGCGGGCCTCGGCCACCTGCTCGGCGAAGTGGGTGACCCGCACCCGGTGCGGCCTCCCGGCCTCGATGCCCGCCTCGATGGCCGCGCCCACGTCGTCGACGTGGACGTGGACGTTCCACAGGCCCTCCCCGCCCACCACGACGAGGCTGTCGCCCAACTTGTCGAGGGTCGCCCGCAGCGGGGCGATCGCGGCCTCGTCGGCGTCGAGGAGGTACATCACCTCGTAGGCCGGGCCATCCTCGGTGAGGTGGTCGGCGGGGACGGGGTGGGGCACGGGGATCCGGTGCCCGGTCGGGGCGGCCGGGGTCGGACGACGCCCGGTCGACACGGTCTCCGCCGCGTCCAGGACGACGCAGAGCCCGCGACCGCCTGCGTCGACCACTCCCGCCTCGGCGAGCTGCCGGAGCTGCTCGGGGGTGTGGGCGAGCGCCTCCCGGGCTGCGGCCGCCGCGGCCACGAAGACGTCCCGGGCGCGCGCACCGTCGGCCGACGCGCGCTCGAGGGCTGCGTCGGACGCGGCCCGGGCGACGGTCAGGATGGTGCCCTCGACGGGCCGGCCGACCGCGGCGTAGCTCGCGTCGGTGGCTCGCTGCATGGCCTCGGCGACGATCCGCGCGTTGCGCTCCCCGGCGGCCACCTGCCCCAGCCGGGCGGCGTACGCACCGAGCATCTGGCTCAGGATGACCCCGGAGTTGCCCCGCGCGCCGAGCAGCGCACCGCGCGACACCACCGCGAGCGCCTCGGGGAGGGGCAGGTCGGCGTCGGCCGCCACCGCCTCGCGGAGGGCGTCACGGGCGGCCGCGACGGTCAGGAACATGTTGGTGCCGGTGTCGCCGTCGGGCACGGGATAGACATTGAGGGCGTCGATCTCCTCGCGCGCGCCGGCGAGCGCGTCGGAGGCGATGTCGACGAAGCGCAGGATGGACGAGGTCGAGATGCCGTGGGGTACGGTCTCCATCCCTGTGTGCCTCCCCTGTGCCGTCGGTCCTGTGCCGTCTCTCATGTGCCGCTGCGGTGCGAGTGCCACAGGGTAGTGCCCGGCGGGGACACCTTCGATTTCATCCCGTCCGTGGTCGTCGGATAGTCTGGCGCGGTTGCCCGCTGACATCTCCGCGGGCCGCTTCACAAGAAGCTTTCACAAGAATCCTCGAACTGATCGGAGTGCACGGTGGCTGCCGTCTGCGACATCTGCGCCAAGAAGCCGGGCTTCGGCAACAACCGTCCCTGGTCGCGCAAGATCACCAAGCGTCGTTTCAACCCCAACATCCAGCGCGTCCGGGCGACCGTCAACGGCACGCCCAAGCGCATGAACGTCTGCACCGGCTGCCTCAAGGCCGGCAAGGTCTCGCGCTGACCCGCTGACGCACGTCGTCGAAGGCCCCGTCCCCTCGTGGGACGGGGCCTTCGTCGTCTGCGGAGCCCGGGTGGACCGGGTGGCCAGGACCCCTCAGAAGTGGGTCCAGCCGGTGGGACCCTCGTACGCCGCACCGTCGACCGTCACGCCCTCCCCCTCGGTGACCTCGCCGACGACCTGCCAGCCCTCGGGCACCGATCCCCGGTCGGGGAAGGTCGCCAGGAGGGCGTGGTCGTCGCCCCCGCCGAGGATGAAGCCGAGCGGGTCGGCACCGAGCGCCGCGCCGACCGCGACGAGGGGCTCGGGGACCTCGAACGCGTCCCGGCGCACGTCGATCGCGACGCCGCTCTCCCGGGCCAGGTGGCCGGCTTCGGCGACCAGCCCGTCGGAGATGTCGATCATCGCGGTGGCGCCGGCCTCGGCGGCGACCCGCCCGGCGTCGTACGGCGGCTCCGGACGACGGTAGGCCTCGACCAGCACCCGCGGGGACCGGAAGCCCCGGCCGAGCACGGCCAGGCCGCCGGCGGCCCAGCCCTGGCGGCCGTGCAGCGCGAGCACGTCGCCCGGTTCCGCACCGCTGCGCACGACCGGCGCCTGCGTGCACGCGCCGAGGACGGTGACGGCGATGACGACCTCGTCGGCCCGGGTGACGTCACCGCCCACGACGCTCGCGCCGACCAGGGCGGCCTCGTCGGCGAAGCCCCTGGCGAAGTCGAGCGCCCACTGCACGGGCAGGTCCGGCGGCATCGCCATGCCGATGGTCAGCGAGTGGGCCCGACCTCCCATGGCGTTGACGTCCGACAGGTTCTGGGCGGCGGCGCGGTGGCCCACGTCCTCGGCGCTGGCCCAGTCGCGGCGGAAGTGCCGCGACTCCACCATGAGGTCGGTCGAGACGACCACGTGGCCGTTGCGGATGCGCAGCACGGCGGCGTCGTCACCGGGTCCGATGAGCACGTGCTCGCCCTGCGCGAAGATGCCGTCGAGCTGTGCGATCAGGCCGAACTCGCCGGCATCGGCGATGGTCGCGTCGGGCGGGTTCGTAGCGGGGGAAGACATGCCTCCCATCACACCAGACGACGCGGTAGGTTGGCCGCGACACATCCGAGCAGCAAGGAGTCCAGATGGTCGTCCAGGCCTACATCCTGATCCAGACCGACGTCGGCAAGGCCGCCGAGGTCGCCGCGGAGATCGCCCAGGTCAAGGGCGTCACCCTTGCCGAGGACGTCACGGGCCCCTACGACGTCATCGTCCGCGCCGAGGCCCGCAACGTCGACGAGCTCGGCAAGCTGGTCGTCTCCAAGGTGCAGAACCTCGACGGCATCACGCGCACGCTCACGTGCCCCGTCGTCCACATCTGACACCGCAGCACCCGCGCCCCGCGTCCGCCCGGACGCGGGGCGCCGCTGTGCTGGCGCTCGTCCTGGCCTGGTCCCTGGCGGGCTGCTCCGACCTGCCGGACCTGTCGGCCGACGAGGAGCGCGCCTGCGCCGACCTCATCGAGGCGCTGCCCGACCCGCTCGCCGGCACGGCGATGTCGGACGCCCACGACCGTACGGCGTCCTGGGGCGGGGTCGAGCTCACCTGCGGCGTGGACGAGCCGGAGGCGTACGACGAGTACGCGCCGTGCCTGGACGTGCGCGGCGTCGGCTGGTTCGTGCCCGACGACGAGCTCGAGGACCTCGGCGGCGACGCCACCGCCACCGCGCTGACCACGACGCCGTACGTCGCCTTGCACGTGCCCGCCCAGGACCGCTCGGCCGGCGTCGACACGATGCTCACCGAGCTGGCCGGGCCGCTCAAGGAGACGCTGGCGGCCGGCGAGCCGTGCCACTGAGCCCTTGCGAGCGACCTGGAGGGTCAGCGCAGCCCGGTGTCGCGCTCCAGCGCCAGCGTGAGCAGGCGGTCGACCAGGGTGGCGTAGTCGACGCCGGACTCGGCCCACATCTGCGGGAACATCGAGGTCGGCGTGAACCCCGGCATCGTGTTCAGCTCGTTGATCACCAGCGTGTGGTCGGGCATCACGAAGAAGTCGACGCGCGCCAGGCCCTCGCAGGACAGCGCGTCGAACGCCCGCACCGCCAGCCGGCGCAGCTCCTGCTCGACGTCCGGCGGGAGGTCGGCGGGGAGGTCGATCTCGGTCTGCTGGTCGGCGAGGTACTTGGCCTCGAAGTCGTAGAACTCGTGGTCGCCGCCAGTGCGCACCTCGGCCGGACGGCTGGTCTCCGGCTCGCCGTCGCGGGTGCCGAGGACGCCGCACTCGACCTCCCGGGCGCCCACCATCGCCTGCTCGACCACGACCTTGGGGTCGTGCTCGAAGGCCAGCTCCAGGCAGTCCCCGATCTCGGAGGCGTCGTGGATCTTGCTGATGCCGATGCTGGAGCCGCCGCGGGCGGGCTTGGCGAACGCCGGGAAGCCGAGCTCCTCGACCCGGGCGAGCACGCCGACGGGGTCGGTCTCCCACTCGCGCCGGGTGACGGTGATGCCGGGCGTCACCGGCAGGCCGGCCGCGGCCAGCGCGACCTTCATGTAGGCCTTGTCCATGCCCACGGCCGAGGAGAGCACCCCGGAGCCGACGTAGCGCACACCCGCCATCTCGAGCATCCCCTGGAGGGTCCCGTCCTCACCCCACGGCCCGTGGAGCAGCGGGAACACCACGTCGACCTCGCCGATGACCTCGGGGACCTGGGCGGCGCGGGTGATGACGAGGTCGGTCTCGCCCTCGGCGCCCAGCATCGCGACCATCGCGCGGGTGCCGTCCACCTCCGGCAGGTCCTTGCCGTTGATCGCCAGGCGCGCCGGGTCGTCGGCCTCGAGGACCCAACGGCCGTCGGGCGCGATCCCGACCGGCACCACGTCGTACCGCTCCCGGTCGATGGCGGCCAGCACGCTGCCGGCGGTGACGCAGGAGATGCCGTGCTCGCTGGAGCGGCCTCCGAAGACGACGGCGACGCGGGGCTTGCGGGGCTCGTTCATTGGCATGACCCTAGCCGCCTACGCTGGCCCGCATGGCAGCCGACCCGCCCACCCGACCCGATGCCCGTCCCGCGCTGAGCCCGGCCACCGTCGCGGTGACCGCCGGCCGGCCGGAGCACGTGCCGGACGCCCCGCTCAACACGCCGATCACCATGGCGAGCACCTACGTCGCGGGCGGCGACCTGGAGTACGGCCGCTACGGCAACCCGACGTGGACGGCACTCGAGGAGGCCGTCGGCGCCCTCGAGGGCGGCCGATGCCTCACGTTCTCGTCCGGTCTCGCGGCCGTGTCGACGGTCCTGGACCTGGTCGGCAACGGCGCCAAGGTCGTCGCTCCGCAGGGCGCCTACAACGGCACGATCATGCAGCTGGCCGACCTGGAGTCACGCGGCCGCATCCGCGCCGAGCTCGTCGACGTGACCGACACCGAGGCCGTCGTCGCCGCCTGCGAGGACGCCGCGCTGGTCTGGCTCGAGTCGCCCACCAACCCGGGGCTCGAGCTCGCCGACATCGCGACCATCCGGGCCGCCGCCCACGACGCGGGCGCCTACGTCGTCGTCGACAACACCTTCGCCACTCCCCTGCTCCAGACCCCGCTGGACGACGAGGTCGACCTCGTCGTGCACTCGGCGACCAAGTTCCTCGCCGGCCACAGCGACGTCCTGCTCGGCGCCATCTGCACGCGCGACGACGAGCTCTTCTCCGTGCTCAAGGGCCGCCGCGACCTGCTCGGCGCCGTGCCGGGCACGCTCGAGGCATGGCTGGTGCTGCGCGGCCTGCGCACGCTGCACCTGCGCGTGGAGCGCGGCCAGGCCAACGCGCAGGAGCTCGTACGCCGCCTGGCCGAGCACCCAGCCGTCGGCGAGGTCCGCTACCCCGGCTTCGGCGCGATCGTGTCGATCGTGCTGGCCCAGGGCGCGATGGCCGCCGACCTGCTCACCCGCAAGACGAAGCTGTGGGTGCACGCCACCTCGCTCGGCGGCGTCGAGTCGACCTTCGAGCGGCGTCGCCGCTGGAAGACCGAGTCGTCGACGGTGCCCGAGGGCCTGGTGCGGCTCTCGGTCGGGGTCGAGGACGTCGAGGACCTGTGGACCGACCTGCGCGTCGCCCTCGACGGCTGCGTCGGCTGACCGACCGGGCACTTCCGTCGCGCTGAAACGGGGTGACCGGGCACGTTCGTCGCGCTGGATCGGCGTGACCGGGCACTCCTGAACCGCACGCCACAGGGCAAAGCGCACGGAAGTGCCCGGTCGGCGCGTCCCGGCGGCACGGAAGTGCCCGGTCGGCGTACTCCAGCGGCACGAAAGCGCCCGGTCGGTCCGTTCCAGCGGCACGGAAGTGCCCGGTCAGTCCGTCTCGGCCTTGGTGTCGCGCGCGATGAAGGCGTTCATCATCTCCAGCGCGGTGATCCGTCCGTCGATGACCGCGTCGACGTGCTCGGCGATCGGCGCGTCGACGCCGGTGACGCGGGCCAGCGCGAGCAGCGACTTGCACGACTTGGCCCCCTCGGCCACCTGGCTGGTGGTCGCGTAGATCTCCGCGGTGGTCATCCCCTGCCCGAGCTTCTCGCCGAAGGAGCGGTTGCGGGAGAGCGGCGAGGAGCAGGTGGCCACGAGGTCGCCCAGTCCGGCGAGGCCCATCAGCGTCAGCGGGTTGGCACCCTGCGCCGTCGCGAGCCGCGCGGTCTCGGCGAGCCCGCGGGTGATGACGGAGGCGGTGGTGTTGTCGCCGAAGCCGAGCCCGACCGCCATGCCCACCGCGAGGCCGACGACGTTCTTGTAGGCGCCGCCGATCTCGCAGCCGAGCACGTCGACGGAGGTGTAGGGCCGGAAGGCGGCGGTGTGGAACAGGCCCTGGAGCCGCTTGGCGACGTCCTCGTCCGCACAGGCGACGACCGAGGCCGCAGGCTCCCGGCGGGCGATCTCCTTGGCCAGGTTGGGCCCGCTGACGACCGCGATCCGTTCCGGCCCGGCGCCGGTCACCTCGGCGATGACCTCGCTCATCCGCTTGAGGGACCCGAGCTCGACGCCCTTCATCAGCGAGACCAGCACGGCCTTCTCCGGGATGAGCGGAGCCCACTCGGTGAGGTTGGCGCGCAGCGACTGCGACGGGACGGTCAGCACCACCACGTCCGCGTCCGCGGCCGCGTCGGCCGCATCGGTCGTGGCGCGCACGCTGGCCGGGAGCTCGATGCCCGGCAGGTACTCGGTGTTCTCCCGCTTGGTGTTGATGGCGTCGGCGACCTCTTCGCGCCGTGCCCACAGCACCACGTCGTTGCCGGCGTCGCCCAGGACGATGGAGAACGCGGTCCCCCAGGATCCTGCGCTGAACACTGCGACCTTGGTCATCCGCGATCCTTCTTGTGGGGGTTGCCGATCTGTCGGTCGCCGTGCTTCCTGGGGTCGTAGCGCTCGGCGGGCGGCTGCTCGCCGCGGAGCTCGGCGACGATGTCGGTGATCGCCGCCATGATCCGCTCGGTCGTCTCGTGCACCAGCGCCGGCGACAGCGGCTTCGCGCGCAGGTCGTCGAGCGGCACCGGCGGTCCGGCCTTCATGACGATGCGCTTGCGCGGGACGAGGTGCGGGTGCTTGGAGTAGGGCGGCAGCACCTCCTGGGCACCCCAGTGGCCCACAGGGACCACCGGGACCCCGGTGGCGAGCGCGATCCGCGCCGCGCCGGACTTGCCGGTCATCGGCCACAGGCCCGGGTCGCGGGTGAGCGTGCCCTCGGGGTAGACCACGACGCACTCGCCGTCGTTGACGGCGCGCACCGCGGCGTCGTACGCGCCGATGGCGTTCTTGCTCAACCGCTCGACGGGGATCTGCTGCGCCGAGCTCAGCACGGTGCCGACGAAGCGTGTGCGGAACAGGCTGGACTTGGCCAGGTAGCGCGGTATCCGGCCGTGGTCGTAGACGAAGTGCGCGGTGAGCAGCGGGTCGAGGTGGGAGATGTGGTTGGCGACCACGATGCAGCCACCCTCGGCGGGGATGCGGGTCCCGTCGATCCACGTGCGCGACGTGGCTGCGAGCAGCGTCGGCTTGATCACCGAGGCGGCGAACGTCACCGCCCAACCCCGTTGTTCGTGCAACTTGCGAACCCGCACCTGCTCAGCCCCTCCCTGTACGTCGACCCGCAGGCTACTCGGTCGTGGGAGGATCTCCTCGATGTCTGCCGCGTCCTTCGTCGTGATCCTGCCGGTCAAGCCTCCGGCGCTCGGCAAGTCCCGCCTGCGCGGACTCCCTGACACCAGGCGGCGCGACCTCGCCGCCGCGTTCGCGCGCGACACGGCGTACGCCGCGCGGCGTACCCCGGGGGTCGTCGCGGTGCTCGCCGTCACCGACGACTTCCGCTTCGCCGCCGAGCTCGCCGAGGACGGCTGCGAGGTCATTCCCGACGGGGTCAGCGAGGACCTCAACGCGTCGCTGCGGCAAGCGGCGGCGGAGGCCGGCCGGCGCTGGCCGGGCACCACTCCGGTCACCCTGTGCGCCGACCTCCCGGCGCTCGTCCCCGACGACCTGGCCGCCGCGCTGGACGAGGTGGCCGGCCCGACGTTCGTGCGCGACGCCGCCGGCACCGGCACGACGGTGTACGCCGCCCCCGTTGCGGAGTTCGAGCCCCACTTCGGACCCGGCTCCGCGACGCGGCACGTCCAGACCGGCGCCCGCGAGGTGGTGGCCCCCGCCGCGACACTGCGCCTCGACGTCGACGACCTCGGCGACCTCGGAGGCGCACTCGTCCTCGGGGTGGGCCCGCACACCGAGGAGGTCCTGTCCGGCGGGAAGCCTGAGGGGCACGTCGGCGAGGACGCAGACGGCGGGCCACCCGAGGGGTGACCCGCCGTCCGGCACGGCAGCGACGAGGTCGCGGCCGTGGTTGCCGCTAGGACTTCTTGGCGGCCGCCTTCTTGGTCGTGGACTTCTTGGCCGTCGAGGCGGTCGTGGTCTTCTTGGCCGGCGCCTTCGTGGCGGCCGAGGTCGTGGACGCCTTCTTGGCGGGCGCCTTCTTGGCCGCGGTGGACTTCGAGGCCGTCGACTTCGAGGCCGTCGACTTGGAGGCGGTCGACTTCGAGGCGGTCGACTTCGACGCCGTCTTCTTGGCGGGCGCCGACTTGGAGGCGGTCGACTTGGTGGTCGACTTCTTCGCGGGCGTCGTCTTCTTGGCGGCGGTCGACTTCGACGCCGTCGACTTCGAGGGCGTGGACTTCGCGGTGGACTTCTTCGCCGGCGCCGTCTTCGACGCCGTCCTGGAGGCCGCCGACCTCGAGGCGCTCCCCTTCTTGGTGGCGGCCGCGGCGGTCGCGGTGGCTGCGGTCGCGACGGCCCGGACCGACGGCGGCTTGGGCATCGTCGCGGCCGTGAGCTTGGGGAGCTTCTTGGCGCCCGAGACGATGTTCTTGAGGTCCTGTCCGGGCGAGAACTTCGGAACGGCCTTCTTCTTCGACTTCATCCGCTCGCCGGTCTGCGGGTTGCGCACCCAGCGCGCGTTGCGGACCGCCTTCTCGAACGAGCCGAACCCGGTGATGGCGACCTTCTCGCCCTTGGCCACCTCACGCGTGATGGTGTCGAGCACGGAGTCGAGCGCGTGCGCGGCCTGCTTGCGGTTCCCCTCGTAACGCGCGGCGAGCGCGTCGATGAGCTGAGACTTGTTCACTGTCTTCCCTTCCAATGAACCCAGTGCGCCGAGCCCGTGCTCGACCCGTTGCCTCGCACGCTAGGCACCTGTGGCATGGGTCACAATCACCTCGGGCCGGTTTCCCCCGGTTTTTTGGGGGTTTCCGGCTCGAAGTGGGGTGGAGGGAGGTCGATCAGGCGTGCTGCGTCGCGGGCTTCCAGCTCGGACGCGTCGCCTCGTACGCCGCGATGTCGGCCTCGTGCCCGAGCGTGATGCCGATGTCGTCGAGGCCCTCGAGCAGCCGCCAGCGGGTGTAGTCGTCGATGTCGAAGGAGTCCTCGATCGCACCGGGACCCTCGCCGGCGCGGACCGTGCGCGACTCCAGGTCGACGGTCACGGTGGCACCCGGGTGCTCCTCGAGGTGGTCCCACAGGCGCTGCACGACCTTCTCGTCGACCTGCGCCGCGAGCAGTCCCGCCTTGCCGGAGTTGCCGCGGAAGATGTCGGCGAACCGCGGCGAGATCACGACCTTGAAGCCGTAGTTCTGCAGGGCCCACACGGCGTGCTCGCGTGACGAGCCGGTGCCGAAGTCGGGGCCCGCGACGAGCACGGTGCCCGCGGCGTACTCCGGCTTGTTGAGGACGAACGACTCGTCACCGCGCCAGGCGGCGAAGAGGCCGTCCTCGAACCCGGTGCGGGTGACGCGCTTGAGGTAGACGGCCGGGATGATCTGGTCGGTGTCGACGTTGCTGCGGCGCAGCGGCACGCCGACGCCGGTGTGGGTGGTGAAGGGCTCCATGGCTCAGGCCTCCTGCAGGGCGGGGACGAGGTCGGCGGGCGAGGAGAGAGTGCCGCGGACGGCGGTGGCCGCCGCGACCGGCACCGAGACGAGGTGCGTGCGACCGCCCTTGCCCTGGCGACCCTCGAAGTTGCGGTTGGAGGTGGAGGCGCTGCGCTCCTGCGGGGCGAGCTGGTCGGGGTTCATGCCCAGGCACATCGAGCAGCCCGCGCCGCGCCACTCGGCGCCGGCAGCGATGAAGATCTTGTCCAGCCCCTCCTCCTGCGCCTGGAGCCGCACCCGCACCGATCCCGGCACGACGAGCAGTCGCGTCCCCTCCGCGACGGTGTGGCCCTCGATGATCTCGGCGGCGAGGCGGAGGTCCTCGATGCGTCCGTTGGTGCACGACCCGACGAACACGGTGTCGACCTTGATGTCGCGCATCGGCGTGCCGGCCTCGAGGCCCATGTACTCCAGGGCCTTCTCGGTGGCGATCTTGTCGGTCTCGTCGTCGAAGTCCTCGGGGCTGGGCACCGTCGCACCGAGCGGCACGCCCTGGCCGGGGTTGGTGCCCCAGGTGACGAAGGGGGTCATCTCGGCCGCGTCGAGGACGATCTCGGCGTCGAACTCCGCGTCGTCGTCGGTGCGCAGGCTGCGCCAGTGCTCGACGGCGGCGTCCCAGTCGGCGCCGGTCGGCGCCTCGGGCTTGCCCTGGATGTAGTCGAACGTCGTCTGGTCGGGGGCGATCATGCCGGCCTTGGCGCCCCACTCGATCGACATGTTGCAGACGGTCATCCGGCCCTCCATGGAGAGCTCCTCGATGGCCTGCCCGCGGTACTCCACGATGTAGCCCTGCCCGCCGCCGGTGCCGGTGTGGGCGATGAGCGTCAGCACGAGGTCCTTGGCCGTCACGCCCTCGGGCAGCGAGCCGTTGACGGTGACGGCCATGGTGCGCGGCTTCGCCTGGGTGAGGGTCTGGGTGGCCAGCACGTGCTCGACCTCGGAGGTGCCGATGCCGAACGCGATCGCGCCGAACGCCCCGTGCGTGGAGGTGTGGGAGTCACCGCACACGATCGTCATGCCGGGCTGGGTGAGGCCGAGCTGCGGGCCCACGACGTGCACGATGCCCTGCTCGACGTCGCCGAGGGGGTGCAGGCGAACGCCGAACTCGGCGGCGTTCTTGCGCAGCGTGTCGACCTGGGTCTTGCTCACCGGGTCGGCGATCGGCTTGTCCCAGTCGACGGTCGGGACGTTGTGGTCCTCGGTCGCCAGGGTGAGGTCGGGACGGCGGACGCGGCGGCCGGCGAGCCGGAGCCCGTCGAAGGCCTGCGGCGAGGTCACCTCGTGGATGAGGTGCAGGTCGATGAAGAGAAGGTCGGGCTCCCCCGGGGCACTGCGGACGACGTGCTCGTCCCACACCTTCTCGGCCAGGGTCTTGCCCATGACGATCGCTCCTTCGTGGTGGTCGCGTCGCAGCGCGATGGGCGACGACGCGGGATGTCCAGTGGCGGTGGTCCCAGACCCTACCGCTTGCATCCCATGATCTGAGACGGCAGTATTGCCATATGGACAACTCTAGCGGTGTCGGCGTGCTCGACAAGGCGGCCCTCGTGCTCTCGGCCCTCGAGTCGGGTCCCGCGACCCTGGCCGGGCTGGTGGCCGGCACCGGCCTCGCCCGCCCCACGGCGCACCGCCTCGCAGTGGCCCTCGAGCACCACCGGCTCGTGGCCCGCGACATGCAGGGACGCTTCGTGCTCGGGCCGCGGCTGGCCGAGCTGTCCGCCGCCGCGGGCGAGGACCGGCTGCTCGCCGCCGCCGGCCCGGTGCTGGCACGCCTGCGCGACATCACCGGCGAGTCGGCCCAGCTCTGGCGCCGCCAGGGCGACCACCGCGTGTGCGTCGCCGCGGCCGAGCGCCCGTCGGGCCTGCGCGACACGATCCCGGTCGGGTCCCAGCTCACCATGCGCGCGGGCTCGGCCGCGCAGGTGCTGCTGGCGTGGGAGGACCCCGAGCGCATGCACCGTGGCCTGCAGAACGCCGCCTTCTCCGCCACCGCGCTGTCCGGCATCCGTCGTCGGGGCTGGGCGCAGTCCGTCGGCGAGCGCGAGCAGGGCGTCGCGTCGGTGTCCGCCCCGGTCCGCTCCCCCAGCGGCAAGATCATCGCCGCGGTGTCGGTGTCGGGGCCGCTCGAGCGCCTCTCCCGGCAGCCCGGTCGCATGCACGCCCCCGCGGTCCTCGCCGCGGCCGAGCGGCTCTCGGAGTCGCTGCGGCGCGCCGCCGCGGAGTAGGCACCACACCGACGCGGTCGGGACGACAGCGTCAGAGGAGGCGCCGTCAGAACAAAGCGTCCTGCTCCAGCGAGAGCAGGGTCTGCTTGCGCTCGATCCCACCGGCGTACCCGGTCAGCGTGCCGTTGGCGCCGATGACCCGGTGGCACGGGATCACGACCGGGATCGGGTTGCGCCCGTTGGCCAGGCCGACCGCTCGCGACGCCGCGTTGGTCATCCCGAGCCGCGCGGCGACCTGGCCGTACGACGCGGTCTCGCCGTAGCCGATCGCGCGCAGCTGGTCCCACACGCGCCGCTGGAAGTCGCTGCCCTGCGGGGCGAGCGGCAGGTCGAACTCCTTGAGGTCGCGGGCGAAGTAGGCGTCGAGCTGGCGCACCGCCCCGGCCAGGAGCGGGTGGTCGTCGTCCCGCGCCCCCAATGGGCGGCCGTCCGCCGGCTGGCGGAAGGGGGAGAACTCGATGGCGCTGATCGCGCCGTCGCGCTCGATGATGCGCAGGTCGCCGACGGGCGACGTCATCACGGTCCACATTGGTCAGCTCTCCTTCTGGGGTCGACGCGAGGTCGAGGACGGCGGTGGTGCCGGCGTGTCCGGCATGAGGGTGTTCCACAGGTGCATGAGGGCGTAGGAGCGCCACGGGCTCCACCGCTCGGGGTCCGCCGGCTCGCCGGTGTCGCCGGCGAGACCGCGCAGCACGCCCCGGACGGCGAGGTCGGTGGGCAGGAACACGTCGGGGTGGCCGAGCGCCCGCATCGCCACGTAGTCGGCGGTCCACGGTCCGATGCCGGGCAGGTCGAGCAGCGCGCGGCGTACGTCGTCGCGGTCGGGTCCGCGGTCCAGCGCGACCGTCCCGGCGGCGAGCGCCCCGGCGAGGCCGACCAGCGCCCGGCCGCGGGCGCAGGGCATCGGCAGCGACTCCGGGTCGACCCGGGCGAGGGTGACGGCGTCGGGGAACAGGTGCGTCAGCCCCGGCACGTCGGTCTCCACCCGGCGGCCGTGGGCGACGACGATCCGCCCCGTGACCGTCCGCGCGCCGGTGACGCTGACCTGCTGGCCCACCACCGTCCGCACCGCGGTCTCGTCCCCGTCCACCTGGCCGGGCACCCGCAGGCCGGGCGTGGCCCGGACGAGGTGGCCGAGCACGGCGTCGTCGGCGAGGTGGTCGTCGACCGCCACCGGGTCGCAGTCGGCGTCGAGCAGGCGGCGTACGCGCTCGACGGCGGCCGCGGTGTCGCGCAGGTCGTGCAGCGAGAACTCCGCGGGGACGAACGCGGTCTCGCCGACCGACGCCGCGTCGGCGAGCTCCAGCCGGACCGTGCCGGGCCCGTGCGGCAGGTCGAGGGTCCGGGCGTACCAGCCCGGCCCGGCCACCTCCACGCCCGGCACCAGGTGGTGGGCGAGGAAGTCGAGCATCCGGCGGCCCGCGAACGGCGTGCGGACCGCGAGCCGCAGGGAGACCGTGCCACGAGCGGTCGAGCGGGTACGGCGGCCGCGCAGGTCGGTGGGGCTCAGGGCATAGACCTCTCGGACGGTCTCGTTGAACTGACGGATGCTGGAGAAGCCCGCGGCGAAGGCGACGTCGGACAGGGGCATGTCGGTCGTCTCGACGAGCACCCGTGCGGTCTGGGCACGCCGTGCCCGGGCCAGGGCGAGGGGACCCGCACCGAGCTCCTGCACCAGGAGCCGGCCCAGGTGCCGCGGCGTGTAGCCGACCCGCCGGGCAAGGCCCTCGACGCCCTCGCGATCGACCAGCCCGTCGCTGATGAGGCGCATGGCGCGCCCGGCGACGTCGGCGGCGACGTCCCAGTCGGGGCTGCCGGGCGTCGCGTCGGGCAGGCACCGCTTGCAGGCGCGGTAGCCGGCCGCCTGCGCGGCAGCCGCCGTGGGGTGGAAGGTCACGCCGGTCAGCGCCGGCGTGCGGGCGGGACAGCTCGGGCGGCAGTAGATGCCCGTCGAGCGCACCGCGGTGTAGAAGACGCCGTCGAAGCGACGATCCCTGCTCTTCACGGCGCGGTAACAGGACTCCGGGTCGAGGAGGGTCATGCGTCGTGCGGTCCGTGCGGTGCTCACGGGGTCGAGTCTGACGGAGGCGAGGCCCGCTATCCAGCGGGAATCGGACATGACGGCCTGCTCGCCCAGTGTGGTGGGATGCCGATCGACACGCGACACCATGGTCAAGCCGCCCGGCATCTGGTCGGATGCGCACGTGATCGATTCCCTGCGAGCCTGGCTCCTACCTGAGACCCAGCGCCGAACGCTCGACAACCTCACCGACGACCTCGACCTGAGGGCAGGGGACGCACGCTCCAAGCTCTCGGCCTACTGGACGCTGCTGACCCTGTCCTCGATGATCGCCGGCGCGGGGGTGCTGGCCGACTCCACGGCCACCGTGATCGGGGCGATGATCATCGCTCCGCTGTCCACGCCCATCATGGGCACGGCCCTCGGTCTCGTGAAGGGGGACCGCAGGACCAAGGCACTTCGGTACGCCGTCGCCGGGGCGGTGGTCGTGGTGGCGATCGGCGTCCTGTTCGCGCTGCTGATCCCCGCCGAGTACGACCTGCGTGCCAACTCCCAGGTCACCGGGAGGGTGACGCCCGGCCTCTTCGACCTGATCGCCGCCGCGTCGACCGGCCTGGCCGGGGCGGTAGCGCTCGCCCGCAAGGACATCGCGGCCGTGCTGCCGGGAGTGGCCATCTCGATCTCCCTGGTGCCACCGCTGGTGGTCGTCGGCATCTGCATCGGCCAGGGAGCGGGCTTGATGGCGGCGGGCGCGCTGCTGCTGTTCTTGTCGAACCTCATCGCCCTGGTCCTGGCCGGGACCTTCGTCTTCGCCTTCCTCGGGTACGCCGAGGCCTCCCGCGGCCGGGCGCGAGGCGCGACGCGGCGGGCGCGCGTCGTGCTGGCGACCCTCTTCCTAGTCGTGAGCGTCCCGCTGGCCATCACCTCGCTGGTGAGCCTGTACGTGACCCAGCTCGACCACCGAGCCACCAGCACCACCGAGGCGTGGCTGGCCTCGGTCCCCGACGCCAGCGTCACGAGTGCTGGGCTGGCGCTCCCCGACTTCGTCATCGAGATCAAGACACCGGGAGACCTGCCGCCGACCAACACGCTGCGCGCGGACCTGCGGGAGGTCCTCCCCGCCGGGCTGAACGTGGTCCTCGTCACGACGATCGGCGACCGCGTCGACCTCGGGGAGATGCCCTGAGCTGCGCCCGACGCCGGCTCGCCCGGGAGACGCGGGATCCGGCCGTCGCTCGTCTCGCCGGGGACGCCGAAGGGCCTGCCCGGCATCCCTGCCGGACAGGCCCTTCGGTGATCTGTACCCCCGACCGGATTCGAACCGGCGCTACCGCCTTGAGAGGGCGACGTGCTAGGCCGCTACACAACGGGGGCATTGCTTCCAGCCAGTGGCTGGCACAGCGGACGAAACTCTAGCCGGGGCTGGTGTTTCGCACCAAATCCCGGTCGAGGACCGGGATTCGCTGGGATACAAGGACTCGAACCTTGACTAACTGAACCAGAATCAGTCGTGCTGCCAATTACACCATATCCCACTGCTACGGCCCCTCTGATCCAGCGCTGAGGAGCCGAGGAGGAACTCTACACGCGGCCTCCGGGGCCCTCCAAAACGCCCCCGTCGACGGCGCTAGAGAGCCCTCTCCGACGCGCCATCCAGGTCGCGAGCACGAGGTAGACGAGCGACTGGGTGAGCGTGCCGGGCAGGCTCCACCAGGACCCGCCCGTGGGGTTGAGCGTGCTCGCCATGTCGGTGAAGGCCAGGGCCAGGCCGTAGGCCAGGAAGTTGTTGAGCACGTGCATCGCGATGCCGGCCTCCAGCCCGCCGGTGAGGATCACGAGCGCGCCCGCCACGATCCCGAACGCCAGCCGGTCGATGAAGACGGGCCAGCTCTGCCCCAGCCCGTGGGCGATGGCGAAGAGGAGGGCAGAGAATCCGACGGCGAAGGCCCGGCTGCCGAACAGCCCGCCGAAGGCCTGCTGCAGGTAGCCGCGGAAGGCGAACTCCTCCCCCGCCGCCTGGAGGGGGGTGAGCAGCAGGATCACGATCAGGAAGTCCCGCGTGGTCCGAGTGAAGTCGTTGGGCTCGGTGGCCATCTCGGTGCCGCCCTGCTGGGGCACGAAGGCGCTGACGAGCACCGTGGCCACCAGCGCCACCACCGAGACGCCGAGACATGCCAGCAGGAAGCGCCACCGGATGCGCCCGGCCACCGACGAGAGCAAGCCCGGCCGCAGGCCGTGCAGCCAACGCGTCAGCAGCCAGGTGAGGGGGATCGCCGTCGCCAGGATCAGGTTGACGTAGGCCAGCGTCAGCGGTGTCGGGTCGTCCAGGTCCAGGAGACGGTCCATGCCCGCCCCCACGGGCTCGCCGGTGGCCAGCAGCCACGCGACGTACGGGAGCTGCCAGAGGAACGGCGCGACCGCGAAGACCCCGATCGTGAGCAGGACCACGCCCAGCACCGGCCGCCACGCTCCGCGACGGCCGAGCCGGTGGACGAGGTGGTACTCCAGCCTCGGCGGGGGCTCCGGGGCCGGGAGCTGCTCGGACATGGGTGGGGTCAGGTCGCCATCGCGTCGCGCAGGCGGGCCAGCGAGCGGTCGCGGCCCAGCAGCTCGAGGGACTCGAAGAGCGGCGGGCTGATCTTGCGGCCCGTCGCGGCGATGCGCACGGGACCGAACGCGTGCCGCGGCTTGAGCCCTCGCTCCTCGACCAGCGCCTTGCGCAGGGCCTCGTCGATCTCGGCGGTGCTCCAGTGCGCGATGGCGGACAGGGCGTCGTACGCCGCTCCGACGACCTCACGACCCGCGTCGTCGATGTCGTCGGTGCGGACGAAGTCCGCCTCGTCGACGAAGAGGAAGGCGAGCATGTCCACGACCTCGGTGAGCTTGTTGATGCGCTCGCCCACCAGCGGCATCGCCTGGTCGAGCAGCTGCCGGTCGGGCAGGTCGGTCGGGTTGAGGACGCCCGCCCTCGCCAGGAACGGCAGGCAGCGCTCGGTGATCTCGTCGAGCGGCAGCAGCCGCATCTGCGAGGCGTTGATGGCCTCGGCCTTCTTGAGGTCGAAGCGCGCCGGGTTGGGGTTGACGTCCGCGAGGTCGAACGCGTCGACCATCTCGTCGAGGGTGAAGACGTCGCGGTCGGCCGCGATCGCCCAGCCGAGCAGCGCGAGGTAGTTGAGCAGCCCCTCGGGCAGGAAGCCCTGCTCGCGGTAGAGCTCCATGTGCGCCTCGGGGTCGCGCTTGGAGAGCTTCTTGTTGCCCTGGCCCATGACGTAGGGCAGGTGGCCGTACTGCGGGGTCTCCTCGGCCAGGCCGATCGCCTTGAACGCCTCGAAGAGCGCGATCTGGCGCGGGGTGCTGGAGAGCAGGTCCTCGCCGCGCAGGACGTGAGTGATCCGCATCGTCGCGTCGTCGACCGGGGCGGTCAGCGTGTAGAGCGGGTCGCCGTTGGCGCGCGCCAGCGCGTAGTCGGGCACGTGCTCGGTCTGGAAGGTGATGTCCCCGCGCACCAGGTCGGTGAAGGTGACCTCGCCGTCGGGCATCCGGAACCGGACGACCGGCTCGCGGCCCTCGGCGCGGAAGGACGCGACCTGCTCGTCGGTCAGCTCGCGGCAGAACCCGTCGTACCCCATCACCTTGGAGCCGGCGGCCTTGCGCCGCGCGGTGACCTCGTCGGTGGTGCAGTAGCAGTCATAGGTGTACGACGACTCGTGCAGGCGCGCGAGCACGTCGGCGTAGATCTCCGAGCGCTCGGACTGGCGGTAGGGACCGTAGGGGCCCCCGACCACGACCCCCTCGTCCCAGGTCAGGCCGAGCCACTGCATCAGGTCGATCAGCGACTCGTAGGACTCCTCGGTGTTGCGCTCCTTGTCGGTGTCCTCGATGCGGAACACGAAGGTGCCGCCGGCGCCGTGGCGCTGGTGGTGGCGCGCGAACGCCCAGTTGTAGAGGGCCGTGCGGGCGAGGCCGACGTGGGGGCTGCCGGTCGGGGACGGAGCCATGCGGACACGGACGGGTCGGACGGGCTGGGTGCTGCTCAACGCTGGGCCACCTTGTTGACGAGGGTTCCGATGCCGGCGATCGAGACCTCGACCTCGTCGCCGACCTCCATGGGGCCGACACCCTCGGGGGTGCCGGTGAGGATGACGTCGCCCGGGAGCAGCGTCATGACGCTGGACACGTGCGCGACCAGCGTGGGGATGTCGAAGATCAGGTCGGCCGTGGTGCCGTCCTGGCGCACGTCGCCGTTGAGGTGCGTCTGCACGCGGACGCCGTCGACGAAGGCCTGGGGGTCCAGGTCGGTCTCGATCCACGGACCGAGCGGGCAGAAGGAGTCGAAGCCCTTGGCACGGGTGAACTGCACGTCGCTCTTCTGCAGGTCGCGGGCGGTGACGTCGTTGGCGACGGTGTAGCCGTAGATGACGTCCGTGGCCTGCTCCGGCGGCACGTCGCGGCAGATGCGGCCGATCACGACCGCGAGCTCGCCCTCGTAGTGCAGGTCCCGGGTCTGGCGCGGGTAGAAGATCGGGTCGCCCGGGCCGACGACGCTGGTGTTGGGCTTGAGGAACATCAGCGGCTCGCTGGGCAGGTCGTGACCCAGCTCGGCGGCGTGGGCCGCGTAGTTGCGGCCGATGCCGATCACCTTGCTGCGGGGCAGCACGGGCGCCAGCAGGCGGACGTCCTCGAGCCGGTGCTCCTGGTCCAGCAGCTTGACGCCGACGTAGAGGGGGTCACCGGCGAGGGCCACCACGACGGTGTCGTCGGCGGGCTGGCCGTGCTCGTCCACCTCCCCCGTCACGACGCCGTACATGGGTTCGTCTCCGGTGGTGAATCTGGCGATGCGCACGACGCCGACCCTATCGGCCCGCCACCGCCCGCAGGGCGGCGAGGCTGCGCTCGACGTCGGTCTCGGTGGTCGACCAGTTGCTGACCGAGACGCGCAGCACGGCGCGCCCGTGCCAGCGCGAACCGGTCATCCAGGCGGTGCCGTCGGCGAGCATGCCCCGGACGACGTCGCGGGTCCTCTCGTCGCTGCCGAAGGCCGCGCACACCTGGGTGAAGACGACGTCGTTGAGCACCTCGGCGCCGTCGATCGCCTCGATGCCGCGGGCGAACGCGGCCGCGTGGCCGGCCATCCGGTCGACGAGGTCGGCGACACCGCTCCGGCCCAGGGCGCGGAGCACGGCCCACACCGTGAACGCGCGCCCGCGACGACTGATCTCGGGCACCTTGTCGAAGGGCTCGCCGGCCTCGTCGAGGATGAGGTAGTCGCCGTGCATGCCCATCGCGGCCCGCAGTGCGGCGCGCTCGCGCACGACGGCCAGTCCGCAGTCGTAGGGGACGTTGAGGGTCTTGTGGGCGTCGGTCGCCCACGAGTCGGCGCCCGTGACGCCGTCGACGAGGTGGCGGTACGTCGGCGACGCGGCCGCGAAGAGTCCGAAGGCCCCGTCGACGTGCACCCAGGCGCCGTGGGCGTGGGCGACCTCGATCGCCTCGCTGAACGGGTCGAACGCCCCGGAGTGGACGTTGCCCGCCTGGAGCACCACGACCAGGGGGCCGCCGTCGTGCTGCGCGAGCGCGTCACGCAGGGCGGCCGGGTCGAGGCGCCCCTGCCCGTCGGCCGCGACCGTCTCGGGCGCGCCGAGGCCGAGGTAGCGCAGCGCGAGGTCCACGGTGTCGTGCCGCTCCTCCCCCGCCACGACCCGGACGCCGGGCGACCCGACCAGCCCCCGCCCGGCGACGTCCCAGCCGGCACGCCGGAGCACCTCGTCGCGGGCCGCGGCCAGGCAGGTGAAGTTGGCCATCGTGCCGCCGGTGACGAACCCGACGGCGCTCTCGGGCGGGAGTCCGAGCAGGTCGAGCACCCATGCCTCGGCGACGTCCTCGACGGCGCTGTGGGCGGGGGTGAGGGCGCGCAGCCCGGCGTTCTGGTCCCAGGCGCTGACCAGCCAGTCGGCGGCGAGCGCGGCCGGGTGGGTGCCGCCGATGACGAACCCGTAGAAGCGGCCGGACGGCGTGGCCACCAGACCCGGCTCGCAGGCCCGGGCCAGGTGCTCGACGACCTCCACCGGGTCCGTCGGCCCCTCCGGGAGGTCGGTGCCGAGGGCCTCGGTCACCTGCTCCACGGTGGCGGCCGGCGGGACGGCCCGGTCGTCGAGGGACGCGAGCCACTCCAGGGCGAGCGCGTGCGCGCGCGCCAGCTCGGGTCGGTCCTGCCCGGACGTCGTCCCCGTCATCGTGCCTCCCGCAGCGGGTCCACCCGTGGGTTCCCCAGTGTGGCACCGCGCGACCTACCCTGTCCCGCGTGCAGATCGTGGACCGGGAGACGTGGCGGGTCCGCGCCGAGGCCCACGCGGCCCGGGTGGACGCCCACCTGCGTCCCCACCTGTCACGGCGCGCCGACGGGGTGAAGCACCCCGTGCACGACTTCCTCTTCACCTACTACTCCCAGCGGCCCGCGCAGCTGCGGCGCTGGCACCCCGGGTACGGCGTCCGGCTGGCCGACGCCCCCGAGTACGACGGGCTGCGCGGCTACGACGCCGGCGCGGTGACCGACGCGTACGTCGCCTCGCAGGCCACGCTGCTGCGGGGGCTCGCCAACCTGCTGCGGGCGACCGAGTCGCGGCCCGCGCACACGGGCTGCTTCGGGCTCCACGAGTGGGCGATGGTCTACCGCCAGTCCCCCGACGAGGTCCGGCACAACGACTGGGACCTGCGGCTCGGCCCGTCGGGCACCGACGCCGTGGTGGAGTCCCACCGCATCGCGTGCTCGCACTTCGACGCCTTCCGCTTCTTCACCGGGCCGGCCCGACCGCTCAACGCGCTGCAGCCCGGGCGCGACGACCGTGCGTCGTACGAGCAGCCGGGGTGCCTGCACGCCGGGATGGACCTCTACAAGCACGCGTTCCGGCTGACGCCGATGATCAGCTCGGACCTGGTCGCGGACTGCTTCGAGCTCGCGCGGGACATCCGCGAGCTGGACATGCGGGCGGCGCCGTACGACCTGGCGGCGCTGGGCTTCGATCCGGTGCGCATCGAGACGCCCGCGGGCAAGGCGGCCTACGTGCGCGAGCAGCGGGCGTTCGCCGAGCGTGGAGCACCGTTGCGCCGACGCCTCGTCGAGGAGTGCGAGCGACTCCTCGAGGTGGCGCGGACGGTCCCTCAGAACTCGTAGCCGAAGGCCTCGATCGCGTCGGCGAACACGACCTCCACCCGCTTGCGCGACGCGTCGGAGTAGAGCTCGCGGTAGTGACCGGCCGGACGCGCGTGGCCCTTGGCGCGCGGCAGGTCCGGCTCGCCGGGAAGGCCGAGGCGGTGCCAGACCTCCGACAGCTCGGTGTCGAGGTGCTCGTAGCGCAGCACCCGGTCGACGGCGAGACGCCCGCGGATGCGGTACATCCGGCGGTTGTTGGCGAGCTGCTCGATCCACTCCTCCGAGACGTAGGTGTCGAAGTCGGGGAGCTGCTCGCGGTCCTTGTACTTCCAGTAGTAGAGGGACACGACCGCGTCCCACGGGTTCCGCTCGATGGCGAACTTGTAGTAGCTGCGCCAGGCGTCGGGGCCGACGGCGTCGCGGGCGAGGCGGGCGCTCATGTGGTTGAACGCCTTGCGCGGGAGCGGCGGCGACTGGAAGTTCTGCGGGCTGCGCCCGCCGGCGGCCGCCCGGAGCTCCTCGTCCTCGGGGCTGATGAGCGTGATCACGTCGTCGGGGCCGCAGACCTTCGAGAGCGCGATCTCCACGCTGGTGCCCGCCGTCTTGCGGGTCTTGAGGAAGATGAAGCGGTGGGCATGGGACGCGATCACCCGCCCGAGACTACTGGGCGGACCCGCGGCTAGCGTGAGGGACGTGATGCGCCGTCCCGCCCGACTCGCGGCCCGGCTGCTGGCTCCCTTGCCGGCAGTGCTCCTGGCCGTGCCGCTGCTCGTCGCCTGGTCGCCGCCCGCCGGGGCCGACGACCCGCGGTGGGTGTTCTACAGCCGCGACACCACGGCGTACACCTCGCCCTGGTGGCGGGGCGCCCACCGCACCATGATCGGCTACGGCTGCACGCGGGCGTCGTACTACTCACCCGACCCGCGGTGCCGCGACGGCAACGGCTTCCACCACGGCGTCGACTACGCGATGCCCTGTGGGACCAGGCTCTTCGCCGGGCGCGCGGGCACGGTGGTCTCGAGCGCCGCGCTCGGACCGGCGTACGGCGTGCGGCCGCTGCTGATCCGCAACCGGCGGCTCGGCGTCGACTTCCTCGTGGCGCACGCGGTGCGCGTGCACGTCGCTCCCGGCGACCGGGTGCGGCGCGGACAGCTGATCGCGCGGGCGTCCGACTCCGCCGCCCCCGACGGGTGCCACCTGCACATCGAGGTCCGCCGCGCCGGCGGTGGGCTCGACGACGCCCGGCGCCCGATCCGCTACCTCGACCTGGAGGCGGCCCGCTGACGGTCCCGGCCTCGGGTGTGCTCGTCAGCCCCTGACACGCCGGCCGGCCGGCGCGTGCACGGCGAGTCCGTCCAGCACGAGACCCAGCCCGAGGTCGAAGTCACCCGTGCGGTCGAGGGCCGCGTCGCCGATGACGGCGCCGTCGCTCCCCGCCTGCATCGCGGTCTGCTCCTCGAAGGTGTGCCCGAAGACGAAGTGCAGCAGCGTCCGGGCCCCGACCCCGACCAGGGACTCGTCGAAGCCGGCGTCGGCCAGGATCTCCTCGAGCTCCTCGGCCGGGCCCTGCGCGCCCAGACCGAAGGCGTAGACCGTCGCCACGAGGTCGGCACCGTCGCGGTAGGCCAGCATCGCGTCCCGCAGCTCGTAGCAGGCCTCGACGAGCCGGTCGTCCCAGGCGCCGGCCGCGCGGGGACGACGGCCGCGCGCGAGGAGCTCGTCGGCGACGGCGCCCAGCAGGACCTGCTTGCTCGGGAAGTGGTGGTAGATCGCGCTGGCCTGCAGGCCCAGCTCGGACCCGAGCCGGCGCATGGTCAGCGAGGCGAGCCCGTGGTCGTCGAGCACCCGGACCGCGCGCTCGACGATGTCGTCCCGGTGGTGTCGCACTGGACGCTCCCCCTCGTGAGACCGCGTTGACGTGACAGGTCGGCCACCCTAACCTGAACGCCGTTCAACTGACCACCGTTCAGGTAAGCGAAGGACTCCCCCATGCAGACTCGCCGCGCCGGCACCGACATCGCGCTCATCGCGGCCTTCGCCGCCCTGATCGCCGTGTGCGCCCTCCTTCCCGCCATCAAGCTGGCCGGCCCCGTGCCCATCACCCTGCAGACGTTCGCGGTGCTGCTGTCGGGTGCGGTGCTGGGCATGCGCCGCGGCTTCCTGGCCGTCCTGCTGTACGTCGTCGCCGGCGCGGCCGGCCTGCCGATCTTCTCGGGCGGCGCGGCCGGGCTGGCCGTGCTCACCGGACCGTCGGCCGGCTACCTCGTGGGCTTCCCGCTGGCCGCGGGCCTGTGCGGCTTCATCGTCGAGCGCCTCCCGCGTCGCTCGCTGGCGAGCGTGACCGCGATCTTCACCGCCGGCCTCGTCAGCTCGGCGCTCTTCATCCACACCTTCGGCATGGCCGGCCTCGTGCTGCGCGCCGACATGACGTGGGCCCAGGCCTTCGACGTGGACAAGATCTTCTGGATCGGCGACGTGCTCAAGAACGTGGCGATGGCGATCGTCGCCACCGCCGTGCACCGCGCGTTCCCCGACCTGCTCAGCAGCCGCCGGGACGCCCCCGCCTCCGCGCAGGACCAGCCGGAGGGCACCCTCACCGCGTGAGCGAGATCGCCCTGGAGCAGGTCTCCGTCCGGGTCCCCACCCACGACGGCGACCTGCTCGTCCTCCACGAGACGTCCCTGCGCCTGACCGAGCGACGGGTCGCGCTGGTCGGCCCCAACGGGTCGGGCAAGTCCACGATCGCCCGTCTCCTCAACGGCCTCGTCGCGCCGAGCACCGGCCGGGTGGTCGTGGACGGCCTGGACGTGTCGAGGTCGGGACGCGAGGTGCGACGGCGCGTGGGGTTCGTGTTCACCGATCCGGCCGCGCAGCTCGTGATGCCGACCGCGCGCGAGGACGTGGCCCTGTCGCTGCGGCGTACGGTCCCGGACAAGCAGGAGCGGCTCGCCGCCGCCGACGCCGTGCTCGCCGACTTCGGGCTGGAGGGCTTCGGGGACCGCAGCGTCCACGGCCTCTCGGGCGGGGAGCGGCAGCTGCTGGCGCTCGCCGGCGTGCTCGCGACCGGACCGTCGGTGCTGGTGGCCGACGAGCCCACCACGCTGCTCGACCTCGGCAACAGCCGCCGGATCGGTGACCTGCTGCTCTCCCTGCCGCAGCAGGTGGTGCTGGTGACGCACGACCTCGAGCTGGCGTCGCGGTGCGACCGCGCGCTCCTCGTGCGGGACGGGCGGGTGGAGCAGGACGGGGCTGCGGACGACGTGATCTCCCGCTACCGGGCGACCGCATGAGCGCCGACCTGCTCGGGATCCACCGGCCCGGCGACACGTTCCTCCACCGCCGTCGAGCGGGGACCAAGCTCCTCGGGCTGATGGTCGCGAGCATCGTGGTGGTCGTCGTCCACGGACCGGTGTCGGCACTGGTCTTCGTCGGCGTGGCCGCCGGCCTGCTGGTGTGGTCGGGGGCGCGGCTCGACGTGACGCTGCGGGCGATGCGGGGGCTGCTCGTCGTCGCCGCCCTCCTGGGCGCCTGGACGGTCTGGCAGAGCGGCTGGCCGCGGGCCGTCGAGGTGGTGGGCGACCTGGTCGCGCTGATCCTGCTCGCCACGACCCTCACGGTGACGACGCCGGTCGACGAGGTGATGGACGCCGTCACGCACGGGTTGCGTCCGCTGCGCCGCGTCGGCGTCGACCCCGAGCAGGTCGGCCTCGCCTTCTCCCTGATGCTCCGGGCGATCCCGTCCACCCTCTCGCTGGCCGGGGAGTCGCGGGACGCCGCGCTCGCCCGTGGCCTCGAGCGCTCGCCACGCGCGCGGCTCGTCCCGCTGGTGATCCGCGTCGTGGCGCGGGCGCGGGAGACCGGCGACGCCCTGCACGCCCGCGGCATCGGCGAGTAGGGGCCCCCGCCGCCTCGTCGGACGTCCGGCGGGACGTCCGGCGGGACGTCCGACGATCAGGTCGCCCGAGCCGCCGCCTCGTCGGACGTCCCGGTCGACGTCCGAACGCCCCGGCCGTCAGGGCGACGGCTGGTTGAGGAACCACCGGTGGCCGAAGGGGTCGCGGAACACCGCCACCCGACCGGCGGGCGGAGCGTCCTCAGGACCTCGGTCCAGGGTCGTGCCCGCGGCGCGCAGTCGCGTGCAGACCGCGTCGACGTCGTCGACGGTCAGGTGCAACGACACCGCCGCACCGAGGCCGGGGTCGGGCGCGGCCACACCGGAGTCCGGGAACTCCTCCGACATCATCCAGCCGGCGCCGTCGACGGCCAGCTCGACGTGCCCGACGCGGCCGTCCTCCATCAGGATCGGCTCGAACGTCACCTGGGCGCCCAGCACGTCGACGTACCAGTCGATCGCGGCCCGCGCGTCCGGCACGCAGAGGTACGGCGTCAGCTCGCTCACCTGCCCAAACCGACCACGCCGGTGGCCGGTTGTCCAGAGCCGTTCACCAGCCCGGTGGCCGCCGGTCGACCCAGGGCCGCGCCTGCTCGAGCTGGGCGGCCGCGGCGAGTAGCACGTGCTCCTCGGCCGGACGGGCGGCGAGCATGGTGCCGACGGGCAGACCGTCGTCCGTCTGGTGCAGCGGCAGCGACACCGCCGGCATGCCGGTGACGTTCCAGGCGCTCGTCCAAGGGGTGAAACGCTTCTGCGCCTCGAAGTCGGCCTCCGGGTCGGCGTCGTCGCGCAACGCACCGACCGGGGGCGGCGGAGTGGCCAGGGTCGGGGTCAGCACCAGGTCGTACGGCGCCAGCGCGAGCAGCGCCTCGGCGGCGTACTGGCGCATCCGGGCGATGGCCCGCCCGAAGTCGGGCCCGCTGACGGCCCGGCCGCGTTCGGCGAGCCACCGGGTCAGCGGCCTCAGGAGGGGCTCGGTGCCCGCCGGGACCTCGGCGAGCGCGGTCAGCACGGCCCAGCAGGTCTCGAAGGTAGCGACCGCCTCGCGCGGCAGCGGCACCGCGACGTCCTCGACGTCGTGGCCGAGCCCGGCGAGGAGCGCGGAGGTCGTCTCCCAGGCCTCGACGCTGCTGGGGTCGACGGCGGTGTCGGTGATGACTGGTGTGATGAAGCGAGCGACCCGGAGGCGCCCCGGGTCGCGGTCGCAGGCGTCGAGGAACCGGAGCGGAGGAGGTGGGGCCCAGGAGGGGTCACCGGGCCGCCGGCCCGCCAGCACGTCGAGCAGGGCAGCGGCGTCGCGCACGGTCCGGGCGAGGGTCCCGGCCGTGGCCAGGCCGGTCGGATCGCCGTACAGGGGGGCGGCACTGATCCGACCGCGGGTGGGCTTGAGCCCGACGAGCCCGCAGCACGAGGCCGGGATGCGGATGGAGCCGCCGCCGTCCGAGCCCGGGGCCACGGGCACCAGCCCCGCCGCCACGGCTGCCGCTGCCCCGCCGCTGGAGCCACCCGCGGTCCGGGTGGGGTCCCAGGGGGTCACGGCCGGCGGTGCGACGTCGGGCTCGGTGTAGCAGGGCGAGCCGAGCTCGGGGGTGTTCGTCTTGCCCAGGCTGGGCATGCCCGCGGCCTCGAGGGTGAGGACGACGTTGTCGGAGACGTCCGGCACGAAGTCCGCGAACGCGGCGGAGCCGAAGGTCGTGCGCACGCCCGCGGTGGGGTGCAGGTCCTTGATCGCGGTCGGCACTCCCCACAGGGGCGCGGCGCCCTCGGGACGCGGTCCGAGGCGACGCGCGTGCTCGCGCGCCTGTTCGGGGGTCGGCGTGACGAAGGCGCCGACGCGGTCGGCGCGGGCGAGGTAGTGCTCGACCAGGTCGAGCGGGGTGACCTCCCCACGGCGGACGAGGTCACCCTGCTCGAGGGCTGTCAGGTCGTGGAGTGCGGCCACGCAGGCGACCGTACCCCGGTGGACCGGCGGTCAGGCCGCGGCGTCGTCGCGCCAGTCGACCAGCTCGGCGACGGCGGCGCGGAACTTGGCCAGCACCTCGTCGGAGAGCACGTCGACGTCCACGCCGGGCTGCGAGAGCACCACGGTGTCGATGACCTTGGCGCCTGCGATGGTGGCCGAGTGGCGGGCGTGCTCGTGCGACCACTTGCCGCCGTACGGCGTCGGGGTGGTGCCCACGGCGGCGAAGGGCTTGCCCACGATGGCGCCCGCGCCGTAGGGACGCGAGAGCCAGTCGATGGCGTTGTTGAGCACGGCGGGCATGGTGCCGTTGTACTCGGGGGTGATCACCAGCACGCGGTCGGCGGCGGCGACCTGCTCGCGCAGGGCGACGGCCGCGGCGGGCGCCGTCTCGCCGTCGATCTCCTCGTTGTAGAACGGGATCGAGCCGAGGCCCTCGGCGATCTCGAGGGTGACGCCCTCGGGGGCGGACGCCTTCAGCGCCTCGGCGAGGCGGCGGTTGATCGAGTCGGCGCGCAGGCTGCCGACGAGGACGAGGACGCGGGTGTCAGTCATGACGGACAAAACGGACCGTGGTCCGCTTTCATTCCCGCCGTCGTCAGGAAATGCGGGATCCGGGTGTGGCGCCGGCCACTACCCTGACGCCGTGCCCATCAGCCTCCCGATGGCGGACGCGCCGCCTCCCGAGCGAGCCGACGCCGCGCGCAACCGGGAGACGATCCTGGCCGCCGCCTCCCGGCTCGTCGACGAGCTGGGCGTGGAACGGGTCTCGATGGATGCCGTGGCGCGCGAGGCCGGCGTCGGCAAGGGCACGCTGTTCCGGCGCTTCCACAGCCGCGAGGGCCTGATGGCCGCGGTGCTCGACCGCTCCGAGTCCGCGTGGCAGGCCAGCGTCCTCTCGGGCCCACCCCCGCTCGGGCCCGGGGCGCCGCCCTACGAGCGGCTCCTCGCGATGGGCCACTCCCGCCTGCGGCTCAACGTCACCCACGGCGCGCTCATCAAGGCGGCGACCGGCAGCCACGGGGCCCGCTCCCGCGCGGCGGCGTCCTTCGCGATCATGCACCTGCGCCACCTGCTCTCCGAGCTGCACGTGGAGGGCGACCTCCCCCTGCTCGCGGTCGCCCTCCTCGCACCGCTCGACATCGTGGTCGTCGAGCAGCAGCAGGCCGACGACGTGACCCTCGACCGCATCGAGGCCGCGTGGGACGACCTGGTCCGCCGGGTCGTCGGGCACTGAGCCGGGGCGAGCGCGCCTCGGACTCACCGACGCAACCGTCATGGCACCGCCTAGCGGTGGTGCCGCCGCAGCCCGAACGTCAGCCCGTCGACCAGCGCGCCCCAGGACGCCTCGATGACGTTGTGCCCGACGCCCACCGTCACCCAGGACGACTCGCCGTCGGAGGTCTCGATGAGCACGCGGGTGATCGCGTCTGTGCCGTGGCCCTGGTCGAGGATCCGGACCTTGTAGTCGATGAGCTCGAACTTGGCGACCTCGGGGAACGCCTGCCCGATCGCGGTCCGGAGCGCCGCGTCGAGGGCGTTGACCGGGCCGTTGCCCTCCCCCGTGACGACGTAGCGCACGCCCTCGGCCCTGAGCTTGACCGTGGCCTCGGAGACCGCCTCCGCGGCCGGTGCGGTCTCGGTGATGACCCGCCACGACTCGACGTCGAAGTACGACGGCCGGACGCCCTCGACCTCCTCGACGAGGAGGAGCTCGAAGGAGGCGTCCGCCGCCTCGAAGGTGTAGCCGCGCTGCTCGAGCTGCTTGACCCGGTCGGTCACCCGGGTGACCAGGTCGCGGTCTCCGGAGAGGTCGAAGCCCAGCTCGCGGCCCTTGAGCTCGATGGAGGCCCGTCCGGCCATGTCCGAGACGAGCAGGCGCATGTCGTTGCCGACCTCGAGCGGGTCGGTGTGCTGGTAGAGGTCGGGGTCGACCTTGATGGCCGAGGCGTGCAGGCCGGCCTTGTGCGCGAACGCCGACGTGCCGACGTACGGCTGGCGGGACGCGGGCGGGACGTTGGTGACCTCGGCGACGGCGTGGGCGATGCGGGTGGCCTCGCGCAGCAACCCCTGCGGCAGGACGTGGCGGCCCAGCTTGAGCTCCAGGTTGGCGACCACGGTGACCAGGTCGGCGTTGCCGGTGCGCTCGCCGTACCCGTTGATGCAGCCCTGCACGTGCGTCGCGCCCGCGTCGACCGCGGCGAGCGAGTTGGCGACGGCGCAGCCGCTGTCGTTGTGGGCGTGGATGCCCACGCGGGCCCCGGTGGTCTCGATGACGTCGTCGACGACGTCGCTCACCCAGTCGGGCAGCATGCCTCCGTTGGTGTCGCACAGGGCGACGACCTCGGCCCCGGCCTCGGCGGCGGTGCGCAGCACCTCGAGGGCGTAGGCCCGGTTGGCGCGGTAGCCGTCGAAGAAGTGCTCGGCGTCGAGGAAGACGGTCTGCCCCTCCTCGCGCAGGTGGCTGACGGTGTCGCGGACCATCGCGAGGTTCTCCTCCAGCGTGGTGCGCAGCGCGAGCTCGACGTGCCGGTCGTGCGACTTGGCGACGAGCGTGACGACGCCGGCGCCCGAGTCACGCAGCGCGGCGACGAGCGGGTCGTCGGCAGCGCGTACACCGGCACGCCGGGTGGCGCCGAACGCCGCCAGGCGCGCGTGCTCGAGGTCGAGCTCGAGGGCCGCCCGGCGGAAGAACTCCGTGTCCTTGGGGTTGGCGCCGGGCCAACCGCCCTCGATGTAGCCCACGCCGAGCCCGTCGAGCTGGCGCGCGATGGTCAGCTTGTCGGCGACGGAGAGGTTGAGGCCCTCCTGCTGCGCGCCGTCGCGCAATGTCGTGTCGTAGACGTGGAAGGAGCCCTGCAGGTCCATCGGTCTCTTCTCTCGGGGCGGGGGCGTGCGGGTACAAAAAAACCTCCCGGGGTGCAGGAGGTCGGCGCGGCGGGGATCCCGTCGCGCTAGGAAATGATGATCGTGATCATGGCCACGTCCCTACTGTGCCACGCCCGCCGGCGGCGCCGGCCGGTGTCTCGCGATCCGGCCGACCGAGCGGCTAGAGCCAGCTGGGGAGGCTGACGTCCGCGAGCGGACGGTCGCGCGCGGGCGCCCAGATCGTGCCGTCGCTCGTCGCCGTGGCGGCGAGCCCGGTCGCGGCGGCCAGCAGCACGAGGGTGGCCAGGAACCACGGCACCCCCCGGGCCGCGAGCGGGTGGCTCACCCGCTGCACCGGGCCGCGCAGGCGCGAGCTGCCCGGTCCCCACCACATGGCCAGGGCCAGGACGAGGCCGACGACGCCGAGGCTGGTGGTGAGCGAGAGGCCGGCCGCGAAGCACAGCAGCGCCCCCGCGGCCGCCAGGCCCAGGCTCCACGTCACCAGCAGCAGCACGCCCGGGACGGCGGCCACCGCGTGCCAGGGCGTCGCCAGCAGCAGCTGGGGGGCGTCGTACCACCTCGTGCCGCGGAGCTGGCGGCGCGCACCCGCGGCGCTGCCGGCCAGCGAGCCGCTGCGCAGCAGCCAGGTGACCACGACCAGCAACGCGATCGTGACGTACGGCGCGACCGCGACGCCGGCGCCGGCCACCGCCGCGCCCGCGACGACGAGCACCCCGCGGCGGAAGCGCTCGAGCCCTCCGGTCCGCGGTGGCGGCGGGTCCCAGGGCATCGCCTCGCCGTGGCCGGGGTCCCGGATGGTCTCGGTGGGGCCGGTCGCGCCGTCGTCGTGGAGGACGCGGGTCGAGCGGGGAGACGGCTCGGTCCACGGCTCCCGGCCGACCGCGGCGGGCGCGGTGAACGCCTCGTCCTCGCCCCGCCAGCGGTCGCCGCCCGCGGGCTCGACCCGCCGGTCGACGACCTCGGTGGTGTCGGCCGCCGGGGCCAGCGAGGCCACGGCCATCGGCATCGTGAAGGGCTCGGCCCGGTGGTCGGACCGGTGCTGGGACGGCTGCCCGGGCGTGGCCGGCAGCAGCCGGTCGAGCCATGCGCGCAGCTCGGGCAGCGAGGGGCGACGTGCCGGGTCCGGGTCGAGGGCCTCCTCGAGGGCGGGCCGGAGCACCGGGTCCAGGTCGGTCAGGTCGTGCTCGCCGCGGCGGACACGGTCCATCACCGCCACGGACGGCCCGCGTCCGAACGGCGGTCGACCGGTGCCGGCGAAGGCGACGGTGGCCGCCCACGAGTGCACGTCGGAGGCGGCGGTGGCGTCGTCGCCGTACAGGATCTCGGGGGCGAGGTATCCCGGCGTCCCGAGCAGCCACCCGGTGTGGGTGAGCTTGGGGTCGTCCGCCACCCGGGCCAGGCCGAAGTCGATCAGGATCGGCGTGCGCCCCTCCATCAGCACGTTGGACGGCTTGACGTCGCGGTGCAGCACCCCGACCTCGTGCACGGCCGCCAGCGCCTCGGCCAGGCAGCTGGCGGTCCAGACGAGGTCGGGTCCGGTGAGCGGGCCCTCCTCGTGCACGTGGTCGTGGAGCGAGAGCCCGGGGACGTAGCGGGTGGCCACGAAGGGGATGTCCCCCCACGGGTCGGCGTCGACGATCTCGGCGACGCGCCGGTTGCGGATGCGGCCGAGGCTGTTGACCTCACGCGCCAGCCGCCGGCGGGCCTCGTCGTCCCCGACGATGTGCGGGCGCAGCACCTTGAGCGCCACCCGCTCCCCACCCGGCTTGCGGGCGAGGTGCACGACGCCCATCCCGCCCTCGCCGAGTCGCGTCAACAGCTCGTAGCCGCCCACGCGCAGACCGGGCGGCGCCTGCTCGGGGCGGGATGTGGTCACGCAGGGAGATTACCCGTGGTTCCCGCGGGTGCGGAGCACCCCGGGCGGTCGGGGCGGGAGGTCACCCGGCCGGCGCGTCCCGGCCCGCTTCGACCTGCGCCCCGAAGCCGTGGGCGAGCTGGGAGGCGAGCAGCGCGTGACTGCCGGACCGGGTGAGGGGCGGCAGGGGACGCAACCCGTCACCGGGTCCCGGAGGACCGCCGGTGGGGAGGTCGGCGAGGCCCTCGTGGACCCAGGCCCGGTGGGTGACGCGGACCGGCTCGGCCGGACCCTCGGCACCGGCGGCGGGCAGGACGGTCGCGAGCGCCGCGGGCGGGAGCGCCTCGACCCGGCTCACCACCGCGGCGGGGTCGTCCGCCAGCAGCTCCTCACCGGCCCCGAGCAGCTCCTCCCACGTCATCACGCGTCGGTCGGGATACTGGCCGTCGAAGAGGACCACCTTGCGGACCGAGCGGATGTCGCCCCGCACGCGGCGCAGCTTGTCCACCTGCTCGACGTCCTCGGCCACCACCACCACGGCGCCCGCGTCGTGGACGACGCGGGCGAGGTCCTCCGGGGCGCTGTCCGGCGGGACGGCGACCGTCGCGGCGCCGGCGCACAGGCCGGCGAGGTGCGCCAGCACCCAGTCGACGCGGATCCGCGAGAGGACCGCGACGCGGTCGCCCGGCTCGACCCCGAGACCGACGAGGCCAGCCGCGAGGGGCTCGACGAGCGCGCGGACCTCGCTCCAGGTGACGTCCTGCCAGGCCTCGCGTCCGGGCGCTCCCACCAGGTGCCGGTAGGCGACGTCGTCGGGCTGGGCCTCACTCCGTTCCCAGAGCAGCCGGGCGAGCGTCGGCGAGACGTCGGCGGTCCCGCCCTCCCCCTGGTCCACGACGCCCCCTCACCGACCCTCGCGGGCGGCCAGGCCCGACTGGGCCTCCAGGACGGCGCGCAGCGTGGCGGCGTCGTACGCCCCCACGTGGCGCACGTCCCCGATGAAGAAGGTCGGCGTGCCCCGGACGCCGCTCGCCTCCGCGCTGGCCACGTGCCGCTCGACGCGGTGCTGGAGCTCCTCGTCGTCCAGGTCCCGCAGGAACTGCTCGACGTCCAGGCCCAGGACGCCGGCGTAGCCGGCGAGGTCCTCGAGCTCGAGCTCGTCCTGGTGGTCGAAGAGCATCGCGTGCATGTCCCAGAACCGTCCCTGTCGCCAGGCGGCCTCCGCGGCGTACGCCGCGAGCTCGGCGTGCGGGTGGACCGTCAGGGGGAAGTGTCGCACCACGTAGCGCAGCCGGTCGCCGAAGTGCGCCCGCAGCTCGTCGCCCACGCCGCTCACGCGCGCGCAGAAGGGGCACTCGTAGTCGAGGTACTCGACCAGGGTGAGCGGGGCGTCCACGTCGCCGAGCACGTGGTCCTCCGCGGGGTCGACCGGCACCGACAGCGTCCTCGGGAGAGCCGCGTCCCCCTCCCCCAGCACGCGCGCGGCGAAGGCGAACATCGCCCACCCGAGCAGGCTGGCCAGCACCGCCGAGAGCAGCACGCCCACGCGCGCCTGCTCCTGCAGCGCCTCGGACTCGAAGGCGAGCGACACGATCAGGAGGGAGACGGTGAACCCGATGCCGGACAGGGCGCCGCCGGCCAGGGTGTGGCCGGTGCCCACGCCCTGCGGCAGCCGGCCCCAGCCGAGCCGCACGCTCGACCACGCGCCGACGGCGATGCCGACCGTCTTGCCGAGGACCAGGCCGACGACGATGCCCCACGTGACCGAGGAGACGAGCGAGTCGGCCAGGACGCCCCCGCGCAGGTCCACGCC
The DNA here is from genome assembly GCF_003047295.1 of Nocardioides sediminis. Classification (GTDB taxonomy): domain Bacteria; phylum Actinomycetota; class Actinomycetes; order Propionibacteriales; family Nocardioidaceae; genus Nocardioides; species Nocardioides sediminis. Next base: position 892,012 of record NZ_PZYZ01000001.1, on the reverse strand, counting down.
GGCGTTGGCCAGCGCGAAGACCGGCACCACCACGTGGCTGGTCGGGCCGTGCAGGGCCTCCTGCAGCCGCTCGTTGACCGAGATGGCCCGGGTGAGGGTACGGCGGGCGGCGCGCTGGACGTCCGGCATCGGCGACTGGCGGAAGGCCCGGAACCGGGTCGCCGCCTCCTCCACGTCGGCCCGCCGCGGGTCCAGCGCCGGGACCAGCAGGCCCGAGACCATGCCGGCGATGGAGGCGTGCAGCCCCGACTCGAGCGTCGCCACCCACAGCACGACCACCACGGCGACGTACGGCGCCGCCTGCCACACGCCGTACCGGTCCAGGCCCACGAGGACCGCCAGGCAGACGGCGGCCACCGCGAGCGGGCCCAGGTGCAGGTCGTCGGAGTAGACGACGCCGATGACGCTCACCGCGACGATGTCGTCGATCACGGTGAGGGTCAGCAGGAAGATCCGCAGCTGGGTCGACACCGCCGGCCCGACCAAGGCCATCACGCCCAGCAGGAACGCGGTGTCGGTGCCGATGACGGCGCCCCAGCCGCGGGCCTCCTCGCCGGAGGAGTTGAGCGCGAGGTAGAGCGCGGCCGGCACGAGCATCCCGGTGATCCCGGCGACGAGCGGGACGACGACCCGGGACCGGTCGGTCAGCTCGCCGATCGCGAACTCCTTGCGGACCTCGAGGCCGATGACGAAGAAGAAGACGACCATCAGGCCGTCGTTGATCCAGTGGTGGAGGTCCATCGAGATGTCCCCCGCGCCGGCGGCGACGGACACCGGGGTGGCCCACAACGCCTCGTAGGCGTCCGACCAGGGCGAGTTGGCCCACACCAGGGCCACGACGGAGGCGAGCACGAGCAGGCCGGCGGAGCCGGCCTCGGTGCTCATGAACTGGCGCAGCGACCGGGGCGCCTGCCCTACGAAGGCGTCCTGGCCCCGGCAGACGGTCTGGTCAGTCGCGGCGCCCACGGCGTCAGCAGACCTGGTGCATCCAGCCGAAGGTGTCGTCGGCGCGACCGAGCTGGATGTCCACGAGCGCCTGCCGGATCTGCATGGTCAGGTCCGTGGAGGCGGGGGCGGGCGCCTCGCCGCCCTCCCACTTCAGCGAGCCGACCGGGGTCACGACCGCCGCCGTGCCGCAGGCGAAGATCTCGACGATGTCGCCGCTGGCCACCCCGTCGCGCCACTCCTCGATCGAGAACCGGCGCTCCTCCACCTGGTGCCCGAGCTTGCCGGCGAGCTCGATGATCGAGGCACGGGTGATGCCCTCGAGGATCGTGCCGGTCGCCGGGGTGACGATGCGCCCGTCGCGGAACACGAAGTACATGTTCATCCCGCCCAGCTCCTCGACGTACTTCCCGTCCTGGGCGTCGAGGAACACGACCTGGTCGCACCCGTGGGCCGTCGCCTGCTGCTGGGCGACCAGCGAGCTGGCGTAGTTGCCGCCCGTCTTGGCCGCTCCCATGCCGCCGCGGCCCGCGCGCGTGTAGTCCTCGGTCAGCCACAGCGTGACCGGCTTGACGCCGCCCTTGAAGTAGGCGCCCGCCGGGGAAGCGATGACCATGAAGGTCACGTGCTCCGCGGGCCGCACGCCGAGGAACACCTCGGAGGCGAACATGAACGGCCGCAGGTAGAGGCTCTTCTCGCCGCCGTCGGGGTTGTCGGGCACCCAGCGCTGGTCGATGGTGACCAGGGCGTCGACGGCCGCCACGAAGTCCTCGGGGTCGAGGACCGGGAAGGCCAGCCGCTCGCTGGACCGCACCATCCGCTTGGCGTTCTCCTCGGGCCTGAAGGTCCACACCGTGCCGTCGGGGTGCCGGTAGGCCTTCATCCCCTCGAAGGTCTCCTGCGCGTAGTGCAGGACCGCGGTCGCGGGGTCCATGGTGAGGGGGCCGTACGGCGTGATGCGGGCGTCGTGCCACCCCTGCGCCGGCGTCCACTCGACCGTGAACATGTGGTCGGTGAAGTGCGTCCCGAAGCCGGGGTTGGCCAGGATCTCGGCCAGCCGGGCGTCGTCGACGGGGGCGGGGTTGGCGGTCGTGCGGATGTCCATGGCGTCAGGCTAGCCCCGGATCACAGGCGCGCGGCGATGGAGTCGCCGACCTCGCTGGTACGACGCGTGGTCCCGGGAGCGCGCTCGGCCAGGTCGGCGAGGACGGCGGCCTCCACGGCGGCCGCGGCCCCGGGGTGTCCGAGGTGGTCCAGGAGCAGCGACGTCGAGAGGATGGCCGCGGTGGGGTCGGCCTTCTGCTGCCCGGCGATGTCGGGGGCGGACCCGTGCACCGGCTCGAACATCGAGGGCGCCGTCCGGTCGGGGTTGATGTTGCCGGAGGCGGCCAGGCCGATACCGCCGGTGATGGCGGCGGCGAGGTCGGTGACGATGTCGCCGAAGAGGTTGTCGGTGACGATCACGTCGAAGCGGCTCGGGTTCACGGTCATGTGGATCATCGCGGCGTCGACGTGCATGTAGTCGGTCGTGACGTCCGGGAACTCGGTGGCGACCTGGTCGAAGATCCGCCACCACAGCGAGCCGGCGTGCACGAGCACGTTGGTCTTGTGGACCAGCGTGAGGTGCTTGCGGGGACGCCGCCGGGCGCGGGCGAAGGCGTCGCGGACGACGCGCTCCACGCCGTACGCCGTGTTGAGGCTGACCTCGGTGGCGACCTCGGCCGGGGTGCCGGTGCGCAGGGCGCCGCCGTTGCCGGTGTAGGGGCCCTCGGTGCCCTCGCGGACGACCACGAAGTCGACCTCGCCCGGGGCGGCGAGCGGGCTGGGTGTGCCCGGGAAGAGCCGCGAGGGACGCAGGTTGACGTAGTGGTCGAGCTCGAACCGCAGCCGCAGCAGGAGCCCGCGCTCGAGGATCCCGGGCGGCAGGTTCGGGTCGTTGGGCTTGCCGCCGACGGCACCGAGCAGGATCGCGTCGTGCTCCCGGATCTCGGCGAGCACGGCATCGGGGAGCACCTCGCCGGTGGCCAGGTAGTTCTCCGCACCCAGGGAGTAGTGGGTCTGCGCGAACTTGACCGGGACGTCGACCGCTTCGAGGACCTTGAGGGCCTCGGGGACCACCTCCTGGCCGATGCCGTCGCCGGGGATGACGGCGAGGGCCACGGTGCCGGTGGCAGGCTCGGGCGAGGGCGTGGGTGCGTCGGTGCTCATGCCGGCGAATCTAGTTGTCGTCGGGCAGGCGCCCGCCGTTGTCTCGCAGGTCAAGCGCGGCCTGGACGGCGGCCGCGGTGGCCTCCAGGCTGCGGGGGTTCTCGGGGTGGTGGCTGGCGGGTCCCCAGTCGGGGTACATCTCGTACATGGCTGTCCTTCGTGAAGTCGTCGTGTCGGTCGGGTCGGCCCGGACGCCCCGGGCGGGGCGCGTTCACTGACGACTCGTGGATCGCACGAGGAGGGTGACCAGCGGACTGCGGATCGCGCGAGATGGCGCTGGGGCGGTCCGCCGCGGGGCGTCAGGGCCTGGGATCTTGCTGGAAAAGATCCGAGGCCACTGCAACGCCGAACACCGCGGCGAGGTGGCCTCGGTCAGGCCTCGCCGCGGCAGTCGATGAGTACGAGCTGGAACCGCATGGTGCGACGAGCGTACGCCGCGGTCCGGCGTCGCGCACCGGGATTCTCAGAAGCGTTCACGATGCGAGACAGGCGTCTTGTCATGGAAGACTCGGCGACCTCATGAGTGCCCCACCCGAGCTTCCCGACATCGTGTCCCGCGCCTTCGACGTCTCCCGCAAGGCGGGCTACGTCTCGTTCTGCCGCAACGAGACCGGCCGCCTGCTGGCGACGCTCGCCGCCACCCGCGGCGGGACGCTCGCCGAGTTCGGCACCGGCTGCGGCGTCGGCACCGCCTGGCTGCGCAGCGGCGTGCGCAACGGCGCGCACATCCTCACCGCCGAGCGGGATCCCCGGCTGGCCACCGCGGCCGCCGAGATCTTCCACGACGACGACCACGTCGAGGTCCTCGAGGCCGACTGGTCGACGCTGCACGAGCGCGGGCCCTACTCGCTGATCTTCCTGGACTCCGGCGACCCCGACTCCGTGCGCGTGGACGCCGTGGTCGACCTGCTCGAGCCGGGCGGCATCGTGGTGCTCGACGACTTCACGCCCTGCGAGATGTGGCCGCCGATCGCCTACGGCCGGGTCGACACCCTCCGTGAGGAGTGGCTCACCGACGAGCGCTTCACCGCCGTCGAGGTGATGATCGCGCCCGACGCCTCAGCGCTGATCGCCACCCGGCGCTGACACCCGGGGCGACACCTCGACGGTGCACCACGGCAGCATGAGCTGTGCGAGCGGCCCGATCGCCAGCGCGTAGACCACGGTCCCGAGGCCCAGCGCGCCACCGAGCAGCAGGCCGATCACGACGACGGTGACCTCGAGCGCCGTACGCACCAGGCGCAGGGACAGCCCGGTCCGGCGCGCCAGGCCCGTCATCAGCCCGTCGCGCGGGCCGCGGCCGAGCTGGGACCCGATGTAGAGGGCGGTCGCCAGCCCGTTGAGCGCGAGCCCGCCGACCAGCAGCCCGACCCGCAGGACCACGGAGTCCGGCTCGGCCAGCACCGCCAGCGTGGCGTCGGCGGCCAGCCCCACCAGGACGGCGTTGGCCACCGTGCCGATGCCCGGCTTCTCGCGTAGCGGGATCCACAGCAGCAGCACCACGAAGCTGAGCAGCACGACCGCCTGGCCGATGGTCATCGGGACGTGGCGGATGAAGCCGGAGTGCAGCACGTCCCACGGCGCCAGGCCGAGCGCGCCGCGGACCATCATCGCCAGCGAGGCGCCGTAGAGCAGCAGGCCCACCAGCAGCTGCGGGAGCCGACGGCCGAGGCGCCCGGCGCGGAGCTGGGCGACGGGACCGAGGTCGAGGAGGGCGGGCCGGACGCGAGGGGTGGTCGTGGTGCTCACGGGCTCCAGTCTGGCCACGATTGGCCTTCTTCTCGATAGCCAATCGTGGGACAGTGGCCTGCATGACCCGCACCATCACGGCCGCCCGCGTGGCCAACCTCGTCGGCCCGTTGCGCACGGAGGACCGTCCGCTGTACGTCGCACTGGCGGAGCAGCTGCGCCTGCTGATCGGCGAGGGGCGCATCCCCGCGGCCACCCGGCTGCCCAGCGAGCGCGAGCTGACCGCCGCGCTCGGCGTGAGCCGGACGACCGTCACCCGTGCCTACGCCGAGCTCCGCGAGCGCGACTACGCCGCGTCGCGGCGGGGCTCCGGCACCGTCACCCGGCTACCGCTGCGCGCGGAGTCGGTGACCGACCGCGTGTTCGCGCCGTGGTCGCAGGACCCCGACGTCATCGACCTCAACTGCGCGGCACCCAGCGCCCCGGCCGGCGTCGCGGCGGCGTACGACTCGGCGGTGCGCGAGCTGCCCGCCTACCTCTCCAGCCACGGCTACTACCCCGCCGGGCTCCCCCGCCTGCAGGCGGCGATCGCCCGGCTGTACGACGAGCGGGGACTGCCCACGTCGCCCGAGCAGGTCATCGTGACCGCCGGCGCCCTCGGCGGCGCGGCGATCATCGCGCAGGCGCTCACCGCCCCCGGCGACCGCGTCGTGGTCGAGGACCCCGTCTACCCCAACGCCACCCAGGCGCTGGGCCACCGCAGCGCCCGCCTCGTGCCGGCGCCCGTCGACCCCGGCGGCTGGGACGTGCCCGCCACCGCGGCGATCGTCCGCCAGGCCGCGCCGCGTCTGGCCTACCTCGTGCCGGACTTCCAGAACCCGACGGGCAGCCTGATGCCCGACGCCCAGCGCGAGGAGTACGCCGCCGCGCTGCGACGAGCGCGCGTCGTGCCGGTCGTGGACGAGGCCCACCAGGCGCTCGCGCTCGACGGGCAGGAGATGCCGGCGCCGTTCGCGTCGTACCTCCCCGGCACGGTGACGATCGGCAGCGCGAGCAAGCAGTTCTGGGGCGGCCTGCGGCTGGGGTGGCTACGGGTGCCGGAGGCGATGGTGCCGCAGCTCCTGCACTCCCGGATGAGCCTCGACCTCGGCGCCCCGCTGGTCGAGCAGCTCGCGCTGCTGCACCTGCTCGAGCACCGGCACGAGGTGTGGGCGACCAACCGGGCGCGGCTGCGCGCGCAACGGGCTGCGCTGCTCGACCGGCTGGTGGAGCAGCTGCCCGAGTGGGAGTTCGTGCGCCCCGGCGGCGGGCTGGCGGTCTGGTGCCGGCTGCCGCTCCCCCGCGCCTCGGCGCTCGTCGCCGAGGCCGAGCGCCGCGGCGTCGTCGTCGCCGCGGGCCGTGTCTTCGCCGTCGAGGGCGGCCTCGAGCACCACGTGCGGATCCCGTGGACCCGTCCGGTGGACGACCTGGAGGCCGCGGTGGACCGGCTGCGGGAGGCGTGGGACGTCGTCGCGCACGGGCGCGCCCGCGACGGTGGGGCGGCGGACCGCCTCACCGTCGCCTGAGCGGGTAGTCAGTCCAGGTCGACGGCGCGCACCGAGACGGCGTCGATGGCCGCCTCGATCTCGGCCAGCGTCTCGGCGGGGATCGCGGAGTCCACCGACAGCGCCACCAGCGCCTCGCCGCCCTTGTCCTGGCGGGAGACCTGCATGCCGGCGATGTTGACCTGGGCGTCGCCGAGGATGCCGCCGACCGTGCCGACCATGCCGGGGCGGTCGGTGTAGGTGAAGAACGCCAGGTGGTCGGTCGGCTCGATGTCGATCTCGAAGCCGTTGACCTCGACGATCCGCTCCTTCTGGTTGATCCCGATGAGCGTGCCGCTCGCCGAGACCTGGTGCCCGTCCGCGAGGGTGCCCCGCAGGGTGATGAGGTTGCGGTGGTCGGGGCTCTCCGGGTCGGTGACGAGGCGGACGGCGGTGCCGCGCTCGGCCGCGAGGAGCGGCGCGTTCACGTAGGAGACCTGGTCCTCGACGATGTCGGAGAAGACACCCTTGAGGGCGGCCAGCTCGAGCACCTTGACGTCGAACTCGGTGATCTCGCCGCGGACCTCCACGTCGAGCTGCTGGGCCACCTCGCCGGCGAGCGCGGTGAACACCCGGCCGAGCTTCTCGGTGAGCGGGATGCCGGGACGCACGTCCTCGGCGATCACGCCGCCCTGGACGTTGACCGCGTCGGGCACCAGCTCGCCCGAGAGAGCAAGCCGCACCGACCGCGCGACGGCGATGCCGGCCTTCTCCTGGGCCTCGTCGGTCGAGGCGCCGAGGTGCGGGGTGGCGACGACATTCTCGAGCTCGAAGAGCGGCGAGTCGGTGCACGGCTCGGAGGCGAAGACGTCGAGCCCGGCGGCCGCGATCTGGCCGGTCTTCAGCGCGTCGTACAGCGCGGCCTCGTCGACGATGCCGCCGCGGGCGGCGTTGACGAGCACGAGCGAGGACTTGGCCTTCGCCAGCTGGTCGGCGCCGATGAGCCCGACGGTCTCGGGGGTCTTGGGGAGGTGGACGCTCATGAAGTCGGCCTCGGTCAGCAGCGTGTCGAGGTCGACGAGCCGGACGCCCATCTGCGCGGCGCGACCGGCCTGGACGTAGGGGTCGTAGGCGATGACCTTCATGCCGAACGCCGAGAGGCGCTGGGCGACCAGGACGCCGATCCGGCCGAGACCGACGATGCCGACGGTCTTCTCGTAGAGCTCGATGCCGGTGTACTTCGAGCGCTTCCACTCGCCGTTCTTGAGGGCGGCGTGCGCGGGGCTGACGTGGCGCGCGGCGGAGAGCATCAGGGCGACGGCGAGCTCGGCCGCCGAGACGATGTTGGAGGTCGGCGCGTTGACCACCATGACGCCGGCCTGGGTGGCCGCCTTGACGTCCACGTTGTCGAGGCCGACGCCGGCGCGGGCGACGACCTTGAGGTTGCGGGCGGCGGCGAGGGCCTCGGCGTCCACCTTGGTGGCCGAGCGCACCAGGATGGCGTCGACGTCGGCGATCGCCGGGATCAGCTCGGCACGGTCGGCACCGTTGCACTGGCGGACCTCGAAGTCCGGACCGAGCGCCTCGATGGTGGCGGGGCTGAGCTCTTCGGCGATGAGTACGACAGGCTTCGTCACAGCGGATCCTCACAGACGTGGGAACAATGGTCGAGGTGCACGACGCTGTGCGGCGTCCAATGTACAAGCCCGAGGGTCTGGTGTCCGATCGGGTCCACATCGCAAGGCGCAGCGGTTCATCCGTTCCGTACGGTCCGCCGGGGACGATCCGGTGCGAGGCTCGGGACGTCCGACGAGGCCGCGGACGGAGCCGATGAGGAGTGCGTGCCCATGACTGGACCCACCATGACGGGGATCGTCCCGCGCTGGGAGTCGAGGATCTTCGCCCGGTACGTCCCGCCCGCCGCGGCGGCGGTGCTCGACGCCACCGAACCGAGGTCGGTGGAGGAGACCGACGAGCTCTACCTGCTCGTGCCCGGCGCGGACAACGTCAAGGTCCGCGACGGCCTGATGGACGTCAAGGTCCTGCGGGAGACCGACGCCGCCGGCCTGCAGCGCTGGGAGCCGGTGCTCAAGGCCCCGTTCCCGCTCGACCGGGAGGCCGTCGGGACGGTCTTCGCCAGCCTGCGGCTCACCGCGCCGGCGGTCCCTCCGGAGGGCCTGACGCTGCACGAGGCGCTGGCGGCGGCGGAGGCCGCCGCGAGCCGGGGGCTGCGCGTCGTACGGGTGCACAAGCGCCGCGCCCGGTACACCGTGGCCGGGTGCGCGGCCGAGCGGTCCGACTTCGAGGCCGCCGGACGGCGTACGACGTCGGTCGCGGTCGAGTCCACCGACCCCCGGGAGGTCCTGGTCGCCCTCGCGACCCTCGGCCTGCGCAACCACCGCAACGTGGACGTGCTGGCGGGGCTGCGCATGCTCCTGGACGGCGTCCCGGAGCGCTACGCGGTCGTCGACGTCGGCACCAACTCGGTGAAGTTCCACGTCGCCGAGCTCGACACGGAGGGCCACGGCGGGTGGCGCACGGTCGTCGACCGGGCGGAGGTGACCCGGCTCGGCGAGGGCCTGCAGGCCACCGGCGTCATCGGCGCCGAGCCGCTCGACCGCACGGCCCGGGCGATCGCCGCGATGGCGGCGGAGGCCAGCCGCCTCGAGGTGCGGGCGATCGCCGCGGTCGGCACGGCGGGGACCAGGATGGCCGGCAACCGGGACGAGGTCGTCGCCGCGATCCGTGCACGGTCCGGGTTGTCGCTGGAGGTCATCTCCGGGGAGGACGAGGCCCGCCTGGCCTACCTGGCGGCGGCCAGGGGCGTCGGGCTCGGCGACGGGCTGGTGGTGGTCTTCGACACCGGTGGCGGCAGCTCGCAGTTCACCTTCGGCCACGGACCGGTGGTCGACGAGCGGTTCAGCGTGGACGTCGGGGCCGCGCGCTTCACCGAGAGGTTCGGGCTGGCGGAGGCCGTGTCGCCGGAGGTCGTCGCCGACGTCCGTGCGGCCGTCGCCGCGGACCTGGCGCGCCTCCACGGCCGTCCCCGACCGGACGCGGTGGTGGCCATGGGCGGTGCCGTGACCAACCTCGCGGCCGTCAGCCACGGTCTGGCGACCTACGACCCCGACGTCGTGCAGGGGACGCGGCTCGACGCGGCCGAGATCGACCGGCAGATCGAGCGCTACCGCGTCCTGGACGCGGCCGGCCGCCGGACGGTCGTCGGGCTGCAGCCGGCGCGGGCCGAGGTCATCCTCGCGGGCGCGTGCATCGTCCGGACCGTGCTGGACGAGCTCGGCTGCGACGCGGTCACGGTGAGCGACCGCGGGCTCCGCCACGGCGTGCTCGTGGAGCGCTTCGGGGTCGGGACCGAGGCGCCGAGCCACTGACCGTGACCACTGACCGGGGCCACCGACCGCCGGTCAGGGGGCCGCGAGCTCGCGGGAGAAGAACTCCAGGGCCGAGCGGGTCTTGGTCTGCTGCTCCGCCCCGAGGTCGACGCCGTGGGAGCCGAGGTAGGCCTTGCTCTCGGCGGCGGCGGTGAACGCGTCCGCGGGCGGGCACTTGGTCGAGAGCTCCAGGATCCGGCTGCCGTCGGGGTAGAACCACAGCTCGGCCACCATCCGTCGGGTGAAGTCGGTGGGGGTCCACTTGAGCTTGGCGACGGTGATCGGACCCAGCACGCTGAGGTCGTCGAGCCCGACCGCGCCGCTGTGGGCAGCGAAGAGTGCCCGCTGCTTCTTGCCGAAGAGCGTGCTGACCGGGCGGCGGCCCGCGATGACCTCCTTGACGTCGCCGCCGTCCACCTCGTCCTTCATCGTCCCCGAGCACACGAACCCGCCGGGCAGCGCGTCGACCTCCACCGAGAACCGGCGGTCGCTCCTGAGCTCGTCGGGGAGCGCCGCGGGGTCGACCGGCCGGAGCTTCACGACGGAGTCGCCGGGCTTGTTCTGGGTCCGCCGGGCCCGGACGACGACGCCCATCCGGTCCAGCTGCAGGTCCGGGGTGTCGAAGAAGACCACCTGCCGCAGCTGGGCGTCGAGGGGGTCCATACCGAGCGCGGCCACGGTGGACCGCCGGTCGGTGTCGGGAACGGTCAGCTTGAGCTCGACGCTGTCCGCTCCGCGGATCAGGGTCAGGAGCTCGGACAGCTGCTCGGGCGAGAGCGTGGGCATGGGAGTCGCGGCGTCCATCACCCCACGATGGCCCGCGTCGCGCGCCGGCGACTCACCCTCACCGGGTGAAGAGCCCCGGCGTACGACGCGGACCAGGGTCCGCCTGTGGCACGCTCGGCTCGTGGGCGTGCAGGACGACGCGGAGCGGCTGGAGCCGGCGAGCGCGCAGGAGTGGAGCGCCTGGCTGCGCGAGCACCACGGGCGGTCCCACGGCGTCTGGGTGGTCAGCCGGCGCCGGGCGGCCGACCGGGAGTTCACCTACGAGGAGTCGATCCTCGAGGCGCTCCGGTACGGCTGGGTGGACTCGACCCTCAAGCCCGTCGACGAGGACCGCTCCATGCTGTGGTTCGCGCCGCGCCGCAAGGGGAGCATCTGGACCCGCATCAACAAGGGCCGCGTCGCCCGCCTCGAGGAGGCGGGCCTCATGGAGCCCGCCGGGCGTGCCGCCGTGGCGGCGGCCAAGGCGTCGGGCATGTGGACCCTCATGGACGCCGTGGAGGATCTAGTCGTCCCCGACGACCTCGCCGCGGCCTTCGACCGCCACCCCGGCTCGCGGGAGCACTGGGCGTCCTTCTCCCCGTCCTCGCGGAAGCAGGCCCTCGCGTGGATCGTGCTGGCGAAGCGGCCGGAGACCCGGGCCGCCCGCGTCGAGACGGTGGCCGAGAGGGCGGCGCGCGGCGAGAAGGTGCAGTGACGGCTCAGACGGGGCAGCCGTCGGGACCGCACACGTCCCCGCCGGGACCCCCGGCGAGGACCTGGACGACCGGGTGGGCGTCGGCCCACGCACGCTCGAGGACCTGGGCGAAGGCCTCGGCCGGCTGCGCGCCGGAGACGCCGTACCGCTGGTCGACGACGAAGAACGGCACGCCGCTGGCGCCGTACGCCTGGGCCTGCTCCATGTCGGCCCAGACCTCGTCGGTGTACGCCGACCCGGCCAGCACCTCGTCGACCCGCGCGGCGTCGAGGCCGCACGCGACCGCGACCTCGCGCAGCACGGCGTGGTCGGCGACGTTGCGACCCCGTGCGAAGTAGGCGTCGAGCAGCGCCTCCTTGACCCGGCCCTGGAGGTCGCTGCCTCCCAGCTCGTGGGCGAGGTGGATGACGCGGTGCGCGTCGACCGTGTTGAGGTGCAGGGTGTCGCCGAGCCTGAACACCAGGCCCTCCTCGGCTGCGACCGCCTCGACCTGGTCCTGCATCTGCCGAGCGCCCTGGGGCGTCTGGCCGTACTTGCGGGCGAGCATCGTCGCGGTCGGCTCGGTCGGCTCGGTGGGCGCGCCGGGGTCGAGCTGGAAGGAGCGCCAGCGCACCTCCACCTCGTCGGCGTGCTCGAAGCCCGCGAGGGCCTTCTCCAGGCGGCGCTTGCCGATGTAGCACCAGGGGCACACGACGTCGGACCAGATCTCGATCAGCATGTCGGGCCCAACGCGGCGGAGCGGGTGGTTGTTCCGTCAACCACCCACTCGGGCGCCGGGGGCCGACGCGGTCTCCTCCTGCCGGCGCACCTTCCCCCGTCGAGCGAGGTAGGTCACCGCGAAGCCGAGCACGAGCGCGAGGAGCACGCCGAGGTTGGCGTAGGGCCAGGCTCCTTCCCAGTACGGCGCGACCGGGTCGTCGACGTAGGTGCCGAGGCCGAGCGGGCCGATGAGGAACCCCTGCCAGTTGTTCCACGCGGCGTCGGCGGCGAAGCTGTTGACGACGAGACCCCAGCCCAGCACCGACGCGCCGACGAAGGTGCCCAGCGACACCGCGTCGTACGCGCCGTAGCGTCCGCGGGCGTCGAAGAGGGCCTCATCGTCGTAGTCGCGGCGGCGCAGCGCGATGTCGGCGATCATGATCCCGGCCCAGGCGGCGAGCGGGACGCCCAGCGTGATCAGGAAGCTCTGGAACGGGCCCAGGAAGTCCTCGGCGAAGAACACGACCCAGATCGTGCCGAGGGTCAGGATGACGCCGTCGAGGAAGGCGGCCGCCGGACGCGGGATGCGCACCCCCAGGGACAGCAGCGTCAGGCCCGAGGAGTAGATGCCGAGCACCGCGCCGCTGACCAGGGCCAGGATCGCGGTGAGCAGGAACGGCACCAGGAACCACGTCGGGAGCAGCGTGCCGAGCGTGCCGATGGGGTCGGCCACGATGCCTGCCATCAGCTCCTCGGAGGAGCCGGCGAGCAGCAGCCCGAACGTCACGAGCAGGACCGGTGCGACCGCGCCCCCGAAGGTGTTCCACCCGACGATCGCCGCTCCCCTGGCGTCCCGGTGCTGGTAGCGCGACCAGTCGGCCGCGATGTTGATCCAGCCGAGGCCGAAGCCGGTCATCACCATGACGAGCGCGCCCACCATCTGCTGGGCGTCGCCGTCGGGGATGGCTCGCACGCCCGACCAGTCGATCTCGTCGAGGGTGAGGCCGACGTAGATGATCGTGGCGATGCCGGTGATCCACGTCAGCACCGACTGCATGCGCATGATCACGTGGTAGCCGGCGACGCTGGCCGAGACGATGAGGAGCGCCACCACGACCGTGGCCGCCACCTTGGTGCCCGTGCCCCCCGACCAGCCCAGCTGGTCGAAGATCGTGGCGGTGGCCAGCACGGCGAGGATGGCCAGGAAGGTCTCCCAGCCGATGGACACCAGCCACGAGACGACACCGGGGACCTTCTGGCCGTTGACCCCGAACGCCGCCCGGCTCAGGACCATGGTCGGCGCCGAGCCGCGCTTGCCCGCGATGGCGATGACGCCGCACAGGGCGAACGACACCACGATGCCCACGACCGTGACGACGGCCGCCTGGCGGAAGGAGATCCCGAAGCCCAGCACGAACGAGCCGTAGCTGATGCCGAACACCGACACGTTGGCGGCGAACCACGGCCAGAAGAGGTCGGAGGGGCGCGCCGTCCGGTCCGCCTCGTCGATGATCTCGATGCCGGTGGTCTCGACGCCGAGGCGGCGGGTCCGCTCCAGGGTGCTGTCGCTCATGTCCGCATGGTCGCGCACCCGGGCGCGGGGGGCCACCACCGCCCCGCCCCTGGGGGTCCCGCCCCCGTCACCTCGAGCGGTGCCGGTGGGCGGCGGCCTTGACCCGGTTCTGGCAGCGGGTGGAGCAGAACCGTCGGCCCCCGTTGCGCGAGGTGTCGGTGAAGACCCGGTCGCACGGGTCGGCGGCGCAGACCCCCAGTCGTCCGCCCCGGTCGCTGCCCAGCGCGAGCGCGAGCCCGGCCGCCAGGCCGGCGGCCCAGCCCCGGGCGACGCTCTCGTCGGGCCCGTGGAAGTGCAGGTCCCACCCGGTCTCGGTGTGGGTGAGCCGCGGCCGCGCGTCGGTGCGCTCGAGCAGGTCGTTGACCAGTGCCGCCGCCCGGTCGAGGTCACCGCCGTCCGCGGCCGCGTACACCGCACGGAGGTCGGCGGCGACGTCGCCGAGGGCTCGCGCCGTGGCCGGTGACACCGTCGGTCGGTAGTCCTCCCGCGAGATCGCCTCGCGGACCGCGTCCTGGAGGGCCCGCCCCGTCGGGACGTCGACCGCTTCGGTGCCGTCGTGCCCGGCGGTCGTCGCGTTGACGAGCGCCGCCCCGGCGTCGAGGAGGATCCTCACATGACTGTCGAACAACATTTGACCAGTCACCCCTGTCGTCGTACGGTCGGCGCGTGATGACTGACGATAACCCAGACACCAGTCACGATCCGCTGCCGCGGGCCGTGCGGGCCCTCGTCGCGGCGCGGACGGTCAACCGGCTCGGCGCGTTCGCGCTCCCCTTCACGGCCGCGATCCTCGTGGAGGACTTCGGCACCTCGGTGACGACCGCCGGGCTGGTCGTCGCATCCTTCGGCGTGGCCTCGATCCCGTCCCGGCTCGCGGGCGGCGTGCTGGCCGACCGGTGGGGCCGACGGCCCACCATGCTGCTCGGGCTGGTGGGCTGCGCGGTGGCCCTCCTCGCCTTCGCCGCCTCCCCCACCCTGCTGGCGGCCGCCGCCTCGGTCACCCTGCTGGGGCTGGTCTTCGAGCTCTACGAGCCACCGAGCCAGGCGATCATCGCCGATCTGTGCCCACCTGGGCAGCGACCGCGCGCCTACTCGCTGCTGGGGGCCGCGCTGGCCGTCGCCGGGGTCGCGGCCGGGCTGCTCGCCGCGGCCCTGGCCGCCCTCGACCTGCGATGGCTGCTGGTCGCCGACGCGGTGTCGTGCCTGGCCGCTGCGGTGGTGGTCGCCGTGGTCGTGCCGGCCGGAGGGACGTCCCGGGGTGCGGGGGCAGGGGTCGGCCGGCCGTGGCGGGACCGGCGGCTCGTGCTCATGTGGCTGGCCGGCACCGCGTTCGCGACGCTCTACATGCAGGCGATGGTCGGCCTCCCGCTCACGCTGCTCGCGCGCGGGCTGCCGGCCGGCGGGATGGGCTGGTTGCTGGCGGTGTCCGCGCTCGTCATGGTGCTGGCGCAGCGCCTCACCCGGGGTTGGTCCCCGACGCCCTTCCGGGCGATGGCGGTCGGGTACGTCCTGCTGGCGGCGGGGATGGGTGTCGCCGCCGTGGCCGACGCGATGCCGGCATTCGTGCTCGCGGTGGCCGTCTGGAGCGTAGGCGACCTGCTGCTCCTCGGGCACCCGTTCGCGGTGGTCGCCGGCCTGGCACCGGCGGGCGGGAGCGCGCGCTACCTCGCGGCGTACGGGACCTGCTGGGGCGTCGCGTCGGTGCTCGCCCCCGTGCTCGGGACGCGGCTCCTCGCGGTCGACCCCGCCTGGCTGTGGGGGTGCTCCGCGGGCCTGGCGCTGGTGCTGGCGGGCGTGCAGCCGCTGCTCGCACGGGCGATGGCTCGCAGCACGGTACCGGAGCCGCAGCCGGACGTCGTGCGCGCTTGAGCCGACGGCCCGCCGCCGTACGTCGTCGCGTGCGTCAGGCGCCGAGGCGGGCGACCTCGTCGGCCACCGGGGTGTCGCCCGAGACGAGGTTCCACTGGGCGCCGACGCCCGCGCCGGTGTCGATGACCTCGGCGAGCACGGCGGCGACGTCGCCCCGCGGCACCTCGGCCCGCTCGACCCGCTCCCCCAGCTCGACCCGACCGGTGGGCTCGTCGTCGGTGAGCCGGCCGGGCCGGATGATCGTCCAGTCCAGGCCGCTGTCGCGCAGGGCCGCGTCGGCGTCGCGCTTGGCCTCGACGTACGCCGCCCAGACCGGCTCGGTGTCGTCGGGCACCGGCTCGTCGACGTTGATCGCCGAGACCTGCACGAAGCGCGAGATCCCGGCGGCCCGGGCGCCGGCGATCGACTTGAGGGCGCCCTCGAGGTCCACGGTGCGCTTGCGCTCGATGTTGCCGTCCGGTCCCCCGCCGGCCGCGAACACCACGGCGTGCGCGCCCTCGAAGGCCGCCGCGAACGCGGCCTCGTCGGCCTGCTCGATGTCGAGCAGACGGACCTCGGCCCCGGCGGCCTCGAGGTCGGCCCGGTAGGACTCCGATCGCACCAGCGCGATCGGCGTGTGGCCCCGCTCCACGAGCAGGGGGTGCAGCTGGCGGGCGATCTGCCCGTTGCCTCCGACGACAGCGATACGACTCATGCCCCCACCGTGCCAGAGCGGTCAAGGCGGTCAAGGCGAGCCATGCGAGCGACGGGCCCCAGACGTCGCGTCCGGGGCCCGTCGCAGGCGGGGTGCCGTGGTCAGCGGGTGGCGGTGCCCTCGACGTAGTCGGAGTCGTGGGACTTGACCCAGGCCATCAGCTTGCGCAGCTCGCGGCCGGTCGACTCGATCGGGTGCTGCTCGCCCTTGGCGCGCAGCTCCTTGAACTCCGGCGCGCCGGCGTCCTGGTCGTCGATGAAACGCTTGGCGAACGCGCCGTTCTTGATGTCCTCGAGGACGGCCTGCATGTTCTCCTTGACCTGCGGGGTGATCACCCGCGGGCCGGACACGTAGTCGCCGTACTCGGCGGTGTCGGAGACCGACCAGCGCTGCTTGGCGATGCCGCCCTCGTACATCAGGTCGACGATGAGCTTGAGCTCGTGCAGGCACTCGAAGTAGGCGACCTCCGGCTGGTAGCCGGCCTCGATGAGGGTCTCGAAGCCGTACATCACCAGCTGGGAGGCGCCGCCGCACAGCACGGCCTGCTCGCCGAACAGGTCGGTCTCGGTCTCCTCGGCGAAGGTGGTCTTGATGCCGCCCGCGCGCAGGCCGCCGATGGCCTTGGCGTAGGACAGCGCGAGGTCCCAGGCCTTGCCGGACGCGTCCTCCTCGACCGCGACGAGCACGGGGACGCCGCGTCCGTCGACGTACTCGCGACGGACCAGGTGGCCGGGGCCCTTGGGGGCGACCATGAAGACGTCGACGCCCTCGGGCGGGGTGATGTAGCCGAAGCGGATGTTGAAGCCGTGGCCGAAGACGAGGGTGTCGCCGGGGGCCAGGTGCGGCTCGATGGACTCGGCGTACACGGTGCGCTGCACCTGGTCGGGGGTGAGGATGACGACGACGTCGGCCTCCTCGACCGCCTCGGCGACGTCGAGGACGCGCAGGCCCTCGGCCTCGGCCTTGGCGCGGCTCCTCGACTCCGGCGCGAGCCCGATCCGGACGTCGACGCCCGAGTCGCGCAGGCTCAGCGCGTGGGCGTGGCCCTGGCTGCCGTAACCGATGACGGCGACGTTCTTGCCCTGGATCAGGGACAGGTCGGCGTCGTCGTCGTAGAACATCTCAGCCACTGGTGGCTCACTTTCTGGTTGGGAACTGCTGGGAACGGATGTCAGGTTGCGGGTCGAGGTCGGCCTCAGCGGCCGGCGGTGCCGGCCGCGGGGGCCGGGACGGGAACCGGTCGCAGGCTGCGCTCGCTGATGGAGCGGGAGCCGCGGCCGATGGCGACCATGCCGGACTGGACGAGCTCACGGATCCCGAAGGGCTCGAGCACCCGGAGGAAGTCGGCGAGCTTGTCGGCGTTGCCGGTGACCTGGATGGTGATCGCGTCGGGCGCCACGTCGACGACCTTGGCGCGGAAGAGCTGCACCGCGTCGAGGACCGCGCCCCGGGTCGCGGCGTCGGCGCGCACCTTGACGAGGACGAGCTCGCGGTCGATCGCCGAGGCCTGGTCGAGCTCGACGATCTTGATGACCTCGACGAGCTTGTTCAGCTGCTTGGTGACCTGCTCGAGGGGCGACTCCTCGACGTTGACCACGATGGTCATCCGGGAGATCTCGGGGTGCTCGGTCGGCCCCACGGCGAGGCTGTCGATGTTGAAGCCGCGCCGGCTGAAGAGACCCGCGATCCGGGCCAGCACGCCGGGCTTGTTCTCGACCAGCACGGACAGGGTGTGCTTGGACATCAGAGGCCGTCCTCGTCGAACTCAGGCGCGAGGTCGCGCGCGTACTTGATCTCGTCGTTGCTGGTGCCGGCCGCGACCATCGGCCACACCATCGCGTCGCGGTGCACCCGGAAGTCGACCACGACGGGCTGGTCGTCGATCGACATGGCCTTCTCGATGGTGGCGTCGACCTGGTCGGGCGACTCGCAGGACAGCCCCACGCAGCCGTAGGCGTCGGCGAGCTTGACGAAGTCGGGGATCCGCTTGGAGTGGAGGTCGGTGTTGGAGTAGCGCTCGTTGTAGAACAGCGTCTGCCACTGGCGGACCATGCCCAGCGACTCGTTGTTGATGATCGCGACCTTGATCGGGATGTCGTTGATCGCGCAGGTGGCCAGCTCCTGGTTGGTCATCTGGAAGCAGCCGTCGCCGTCGATCGCCCACACGGTGGAGTCGGGCATGCCGACCTTGGCCCCCATCGCCGCCGGGACGGCGTAGCCCATGGTCCCCAGACCGCCCGAGTTGAGCCACGTGTTGGGCTTCTCGTAGCCGATGAAGTGCGCCGCCCACATCTGGTGCTGCCCGACGCCGGAGGTGTAGATGGCGTCCGGGCCGGCGATCGCGCCGAGCCGCTCGATGACGTACTGCGGGGCGAGGCCCGAGGCGGGGGTGTCGTAGCCCAGCGGGTAGCGCTTCTTGACCCCGGCCAGGAAGTCGACCCAGGCCTCGTAGTCGCCGGTGTGGCCGGCGTCGGCCTCGGTCGTCAGGAGCGCGAGCAGGTCGGCGATCACCTCGTGGCAGTCGCCGACGATCGGGACGTCCGCGTGCCGGTTCTTGCCGATCTCGGCCGGGTCGATGTCCGCGTGGATCACCTTGGCGCCGGGGGCGAACGAGTCGAGGTTGCCGGTGACCCGGTCGTCGAAGCGCGCGCCGAGGCTGATGATCAGGTCGCTCTTCTGCAGGCCCGCCACCGCGGCGACGGTGCCGTGCATGCCGGGCATGCCGAGGTGCTGGACGTGGCTGTCGGGGAACGCGCCCCGGGCCATCAGGGTCGTGACCACCGGCATGCCGGTCGCCTCGGCCAGCTTGAGGAGCGCCTGGGAGGCGCGGGCCCGGATGACCCCGCCGCCGACGTAGAGCACCGGGCGCCGGGCCTCGAGGATGAGCCGGACCGCCTCGCGGATCTGCTTGCTGTGCGGCCGGGTCACGGGACGGTAGCCGGGCAGCTGGAGCTCGGTGGGCCACGCGAAGGTGGTCTCGGCCTGCAGCGCCGACTTGGCCACGTCGACCAGGACCGGGCCGGGCCGGCCGGTCGAGGCGATGTGGAAGGCCTCGGCGACCGTGCGCGGGATGTCACGCGGGTCGGTCACCAGGAAGTTGTGCTTGGTGATCGGCATCGTGATGCCCCGGATGTCGGCCTCCTGGAAGGCGTCCGTGCCGATCATGCTGGCGCCGACCTGCCCGGTCACCGCCACCAGCGGCACCGAGTCCATGTGGGCGTCGGCGAGCGGCGTCACCAGGTTCGTCGCGCCCGGACCGGAGGTCGCCATGCAGACGCCCACCCGGCCGGTCGCCGCAGCGTACCCCTGGGCGGCGTGCCCGGCGCCCTGCTCGTGGCGGACCAGGATGTGGCGGATCCGCGTGGAGTCCATGAGGGGGTCGTACGCCGGCAGGATGGCGCCGCCCGGGATGCCGAAGATGTCGGTGGCGCCGGCGCTCTCGAGCGACCTCACCAGGCTCTGAGCGCCCGTCATGCCCTCGGGCGTCGCCTTCCCGGTCGTCGGGACGCCCCTGATGCCCGTCTCACTCATGATGCTTCCTCGTCGTCGTCGTGATCGTCGTCATCACGATCCTCGGCCAACAAAAAACCCCTCGGCCCGGCGGGCAACGAGGGGTGACGCGTGGGCGCGCAGCCTGGGGCTGTCAGCTCACGCGTCGCGTGCGTACAAGAATCCGTGCGGATGTCTGGGAGCGCATGCGCCTACGGTCGCCGTCGGGTCGTTCCGACGTCAACCGAGTCTGCCACCTGTCCCACTATCTGGAACAGCGGTCTCGCGATGTGGCTACCCGCGGCAGGTCAGCGACCCTGGGCCGTGCACACGCACGACCGGTTGCCCTGGGCGTCCTCGAGGACCCAGAAGGAGTGCTCGGACACGTCGGCCACCAGCCGCCCGCCCGCGGCCACGACCGCGTCGATCCGCGCCTGCACCTGGTCGCCCGGCACCCACACGTCGAGGTGCCAGCGCTGCCGCGGCTCGTCGCTGCCCGACTCCTGGAACCAGACGGGCGGCAGGCGGTCGTGCGGGTCGCGGATCCCACCCCCGCCGCCGTCGAAGGCCAGGAAGTCGCGCCAGAACGGCAGGACCGACGCCTCGTCGGGCGAGTCGAGGGCCAGCTCGAGCTGCTGGAGGCTCGCCGTGTCGGCGGAGACGCCCAGCTCGGCGGCGATCTCGCTGATCCTCCTCGCCATCGCGAGGTCGCGTCCGGTGACCCGGCCGACGTCGTGGCTGACGAGCGCGACGTCGACACGCGGGTAGGTGAGGGTGACGTCGGGGTGGTGGTTCGCCTCGTCGGCGGCCGCGCCGATGGCGTCGACGAGCCGGACCCCCGCGGCGAAGCTGCCCGTGGCGAACCGGGCGTGGATGCCGGTGAGGAGCATCCGCCAGTCGTCGAGCCCGGCCGCCGTCACGTCGTCGTAGGTCACGCGCGTGCTGCCGCTGCGGTCATCGTCGCTCACGGGAGCACCTCCTGGCCGATGGGTCCTGGGTTGTGGCAGATCTCCCAGCGGAAGCCGTCGGGGTCGGCGAAGTAGCCGGAGTAACCGCCCCAGTCGCGCTCCACGGCGTCGGACACGTGCTGGGCGCCGGCCGCCCGGGCCTGCTCGAGCACCCGGTCGACGCCGTCGGTGGTCGCGAGGTTGTGGGACAGGGTGAGCGGGGCGAGGCCGCCCCCCGGGGCCTGGCCCACCTCGGCGGTGAAGGCGTCGACGTCCCAGAGGGAGAGCACGAGCTTGTCGCCCGCCTTGAACATCAGCACCTCCCCCGGCTCGTCGACCGCCGGCTCCCAGCCCAGTCCGTCGACGTAGAAGGCGCGCGAGGCGCCGAGGTCACGCACCGCGAGGGTCACGAACGAGATCCGCTGGTCCATGCGCACACCATGCCAGCGCCCACCGACGGTGGCTACGTCTGGCACGGTGGGGCCATGGGTTCACCTTTCGACCGGCTCACCGCTGGACTCGGCAAGGCGGCCCAGGCCGTCGTCGGCGCGCCTCACGTCTTCAACGCCGCGCGGGCCGCCGGGGCGAGCAGCTCTGCCGCCGCCGACGTGATGGCCGCCTCCGCGGCCGCGCTCCAGGTCGCCGCCGCGCGCTCCGACGGGACGCCCGGCCGGCAGAACGCCGTCCGGCACTTCATCTGGCAGGCCTACATCGCCGGGCGCCACGGGGCCGCCGTGGCCGAGGCGGTCGCGGCCGCCCACGAGGAGGGGCGCAACACCCCGCACGACACCCGTGTCGACCTGCACAACAACGCGGTCGGCCGCGCCTACGGCGTCGCCCACGCCGCCGAGGTCGGACGGGGGTCCCTGCTCGACGCCCTGCGCAGTCTGGCCGTGGTCGCCGAGGAGAAGTGGGCGGCCGAGGAGCTGATCTGGGTCAGGGACCGCTGAGGATGTGCTCCTGGGCGGCGCGGCTCGCCCCACCGCCGGCGAGCACGTCGCGGACGGCCGCCATGCCGGCGTGCACCTCGGCGTACGACGTGGACAACGGCGACAGGCCGATCCGCAGGCCGCCGGGGTCGCGGTAGTCCGGGATCACGTCGCGCTCCCACAGCGCGGCCGTGACCTCGCGCATCCGGTCGTGGCGCAGCGTGACGTGGCCCCCGCGCAGGTCGGGGTCGCGGGGCGAGGCGACGGTCACGCCGTGCTCGGCCAGCCAGGCGTCGGCGAGGTCGACGGCGTACGACGTCAGGTCCCGCGACTTGGCGCGCACCGCGTCCATCCCGGCCCGGTCGACGAGGTCGAGCATGTCCTGCATGGCGAGCATGCCGACCACGGCCGGGGTGCCGGAGATGAAGCGCCGGATGCCACCGGAGGGCTGGTAGCCCGGTCCCATCAGGAACGGGTCCGCGTGGCCCATCCATCCCTGGATCGGCTGCCGGAGGGCCGGGCCGGCCGAGCCGTCGAGGTGTCGCTGGGCGACGTAGGCGAACGCCGGCGAGCCGGGACCGCCGTTGAGGTACTTGTAGGTGCAGCCCACCGCGAGGTCGACACCCCACCGGTCGAGCTCGACCGGCACCGACCCGACCGAGTGGCACAGGTCCCACACGACGAGGGCACCGGCGTCCTGGACGACGGGAGTGATCGCCTCGACGTCCGCGAGGTGCCCCGAGCGGTAGGCGACCTGGCTGAGGACCACGACCGCGGTGCGGTCCCCCACCGCCTCGCGCACCTGCTCGACATCGACGCCCGAGTCGTGCTCGACCGGGATCCAGCGCACCGTCAGGCCGCGCTCGGCGGCGATCCCCTCGACGATGTAGCGGTCGGTGGGGAAGTTGTCGGAGTCGATGACGATCTCGTCCCGGCCCGGCCGCGCGTCCACGGCGGCTCGGACGAGCTTGTAGAGCAGCACCGTCGTCGAGTCCCCGACGGTGGTCTGGCCGGGGGCGGCGCCGAGGCAGACGCGGGCGATCTCGTCGCCCAGGCGGAGCGGGAGGTCGTACCAGCCCTCGTCCCAGCCGCGGATCAGGCGACCGCCCCACGCCTCGTCGACGAAGGCGCGCAGCCGCTCGCCCGTGACCGCGAGCGGGCGGCCCAGCGAGTTGCCGTCGAAGTAGACGAGGGAGCTCTCGGCACCGACGAACTCGGACCGGAAGGCGGCCAGGGGATCGGCGGCGTCGAGCGTCGCGGCGTACGTCGGGCTGGTGCTGCTGGAGGTGCCGGTGCCGGCCGGGTCGGTCATGGCGGACAGCCTCTCAGACCCACCGGAGGGTCGCCCGGACGTTACGCCACCCGATCCCGCCGGCAACACCCCCGACGGGGTCTGACGGGGGTGAGCGGGCGGTCCTAGGTTCGAGGCCGGTCCGCGCACCGCGGTACCGAATTCTTGGGAGGGAATCATATGATCCGCACCATCCGGAGCGTCACCGCCGGCTTCGTCGTGGCGATCGCCATGGCCGTCGGCCTCACCACCGTGGGCATCGCCCCCGCCAGTGCCGCCGGCAGCTGGACGACCGTCGCCAAGACGGCCGAGGGCAAGATGAAGAGCAAGATCGTCGGCAAGACCTCGACGGGCCGCAAGGTCACGGGGTCCTTCAAGCCGAAGAAGTTCATCGAGAAGGACGGCAAGGTCTGGGCCAAGGGCGTCATCCGCGGCGAGTTCGAGAACGCCGCCGGCAAGACCAAGACCTTCAAGGTCAAGCGGAAGGTGCCGGTCAAGAAGATCAACGGCACCCCCGCCACCGCGCGAGCCGCCGCACGCGCCGACTGCGACGTCCTCAACCTCGTCCTCGGCCCGCTGGACCTCAACGTGCTCGGCCTGACGGTCAACCTCAACCGGCTCGTGCTCGACATCGTGGCCGTCAGCGGTGCCGGCAACCTGCTGGGCAACCTGCTCTGCGCCGTGGCCGGGCTCCTCGACGGCGGCGGCCTGCTGAGCAACCTGCTGGGTCAGATCACCGACCTGCTCAACCAGATCCTCGGTCGCCTGGGGCTGGCCGCCCGAACCATCTCCGGATAACCCTGTCGCGGACGCCTGCCCTGGCCTACAGTAAAGGACAGGCGCCGCGCGTCTTGGACCCACAGCCCCCGATCAACCCCCCGGCGATCTGGGGGCTGTGGCCATTTCTGGGCAGGCGACGGAGGCGACCCATGGGGCCGTCAGCTCGTGACGGCCCCGTGGGCAGCGGACTGGACGACCTTGGCGTACTTGCCCAGGACGCCGCGGGTGTACTTCGGGGGGTTGGGCTCCCAGCCCACCTTGCGGTCCTCCCAGGGCTCGCTGCCGTCGGCGGGCTCGACGTCGAGCCGCTTGTTGGCGACGTCCAGGGTGATCTGGTCGCCGTCGCGGATGAACGCGATCGGTCCGGCGTCGACGGCCTCGGGCGCGATGTGCCCCACGCACAGGCCCGTGGTGCCGCCGCTGAACCGCCCGTCGGTGATGAGCAGCACGTCCTTGCCGAGCCCGGCTCCCTTGATCGCCCCGGTGATGGCGAGCATCTCGCGCATGCCCGGCCCACCCTTGGGACCCTCGTAGCGGATGACGACGACGTCGCGGGCCTTGATCTCCCCGGCGGCGAGCGCGTCGAGCGCCTTGCGCTCGCCGTCGAAGACGCGGGCGGTGCCGGTGAACGTGCTGTCGTCGAACCCGGCGCTCTTGACGACCGCCCCCTCGGGGGCGAGCGAGCCGGTCAGGATGGTGAGGCCGCCCGTCGCGTGGATGGGGCGGTCGAGGTTGCGCAGCACCTCCCCGTCGACGTGCTGCGGGGCGAGCGCCTCGAGGTTCTCGGCCATGGTCCGACCGGTGACCGTGAGGGTGTCGCCGTGCATGAGCCCCGCGTCGAGCAGGGCCTTCATGACGACCGGGATGCCGCCGATCTTGTCGACGTCGTTCATCACGAAGCGGCCGAACGGCTTGAGGTCACCGATGTGCGGCACCGTGGCGCCGATCCGGTTGAAGTCGTCGAGGGTGAGGTCGACCTCGGCCTCGCGGGCGATCGCGAGGAGGTGGAGCACGGCGTTGGTGGAGCCGCCGAGCGCCATCACCACGGCGATGGCGTTCTCGAAGGCGGGCCGGGTCATCACCTGGCGGGCCGTGATGCCCCGCCGGAGCATCTCGACGACCGCCTCGCCGGAGCGGTGCGCGAAGCCGTCGCGGCGCCGGTCGACGGCGGGCGGGGCCGCGCTCCCGGGCAGGCTCATGCCGAGCGCCTCGGCGACGCTCGCCATCGTGTTGGCGGTGTACATGCCGCCGCAGGCTCCCTCGCCCGGGCAGATCGCCTTCTCGATGCGGGTGACCTCGTCCTCGGTGATCTTGCCGGCCAGGCACGCGCCGACCGCCTCGAAGGCGTCGATGATCGTGACGTCGTTGCCGTCGACCTGGCCGGGCATGATCGACCCGGCGTAGAGGAAGACGCTCGCCAGGTCGAGGCGGGCGGCGGCCATGAGCATCCCGGGCAGCGACTTGTCGCAGCCCGCGAGGAGCACCGAGCCGTCGAGGCGCTCGGCCATCATCACCGTCTCGACGGAGTCCGCGATCACCTCGCGGCTCACCAGGCTGAAGTGCATCCCCTCGTGGCCCATCGAGATGCCGTCGGAGACCGAGATGGTGCCGAACTCGAGCGGGTAGCCGCCCGCCGCGTGCACGCCGTTCTTCACGGCCTTCGCGAGCCGGTCCAGGCTCAGGTTGCAGGGGGTGATCTCGTTCCAGCTCGAGGCCACGCCGATCTGCGGCTTGACCCAGTCGTCGTCGCCCATGCCGACCGCGCGGAGCATCCCGCGGGCGGCGGCCTTCTCCAGGCCGTCGGTGACGTCGCGTGACCGGGGCTTGATGTCGGGCTGCTGTCCTGTCGGCTGGTCGGTCGGCTGGGTCATGGCGTCAGGCTAGTCGGGCTCCCCCGCCGACCGTCCGCCCGTCTCAGGAGGCGCGAGGCTGCCCGGACTCGAACGCCCGGAGCTCGTCCACGACCTCGGCCAGCGTCGGGTGGTCCTGGGGCGTGCCGTGCGCGAGTCGCAGCATCGCGCGCCAGACACCGCGTTCGTAGGTGATGCGCGGCACCCCCAGCTCTCGGGAGCGTTGCCACTGCCACGCTCCCTCGACCGTGGTCGACGACCCCGGGGGCGCCCACCACCCGCGTCCTCGAGGATCGCAGTGCGCGGGGTAGAGACGGTGTGCCCGGTCCCGGACCACCGCCGGACTCATCGGCCGGACCTCCTCGCCGGCCTCGTCGACAGCCACGAGGGTGACGCCGCCCAGGGCGAGGACGTCCGCGAGGTCCGCCACCGAGGGGCTCGTGCGGCCCGTCTCCCACCGCGCCACCCGCGACTGCGAGACCCCGAGCGCCGCGGCCAACGCGCGTTGGGACATGCCCAGCCGGCGGCGTACGCGACGCACCAGACCGGGCAGGGAGTCGAGCAGTGCCCCGCCGCCACTCGCCCCGTCAGCTCCCGCCACCGCGTCTTGCAGGCCGTCGTGCACCTCGTCCCCCGGCCCGGCCCCCGCCGGCTGTCCCTCGAGCCCGTCCATACCGTCCCCCCGTAGTCGCCGTGGCTGTCGTCCCGGAGAACGAGGTGAACAGGCGGCACCGACACCGCGTCCGGTCTGTCCACAGGCGAACACCGCGGGGACTTCCCGGCGAGCGCTACGACCTGAGTCACGGGGTGACTCAGGTGGTGTCCCGGCCGCCCGTCGCCCGACCGCTGCGACCTGAGTCACCGGGCGACTCAGGTCGCAGTTCTCGTCTCGGCCGCCCGCCCCCCAGACCTGAGTCACGGGGCGACTCAGGTCACAGCACTCCTCAGCGGGACTCGGCCGCCGCCCTGAGCGAGGCGAGCCCCCGGTCGAAGTCCTTGCCGATCGACCGGTCGAAGAACAGCCTGCCGGCGAGCGACATCAGCGCGCCCCGTCGCCCGCTCATCGTCCACACGACCCGGGTGTGGCCGCCGCCGACCTGCTCGAGGTCGAAGGTCGTGAGGTTGCGCGCCTTGAAGGGCTTGAGGAACTGAAGGTCGACGGCGACCCGCGACGGGGTCGACTCGACGATCTCCATCTCCCCCTCGCCGGCCTTCCTGTTGCCCGACCAGTGGTAGCGAGCGCCGACGCCGCACTCCGGCCCGATGTACCTGCGCTCGAGGGCGGGGTCCAGGCCCTCCCACGGCGACCACTGCTGCCACTGGCGGAAGTCGTCGACGAGCCCGTGCACCCGGTCGCTGGGCGCATCAACAGTGGTCGATCGGGACACCGAGAACTCGGGCATCGCAGGCCCGGCCTCAGTCGATCGAGGCCGCGCGGACGAACAGCACGTCCGGAAGGTCCTTGTGGATCTCCTGCCACGTCTCCCCCGTGTCCGGCGAGCACCAGACGGCCCCGTTGCGGCCGCCGAAGTAGAGGCCCGTCGACTCGTGGTCGTCGGCGCACATCGCGTCTCGCATGACCGCGGCGTAGAAGCTGTCCGGCAGGGACCCCTCGCCCAGGACCTCCCAGGTGGACCCGCCGTCCGTCGTACGGCAGACACGGGCCTTGCCGTCGACCGGCCAGCGACCGCCGGCATCGGCGATCGGGAAGGTGTACGCCGTGTTGGCCTGCCGCGGGTGGGTCACCATCGCGAAGCCGAACTCCGAGGGCAGGCCGGGAGCGATGTCCTGCCAGCTCGCACCTCCGTCGTCGGAGCGGTAGACGCCGCCGTGGTTCTGGAGGAAGAGCCGGTCGGGCTCGGTCGCGTCACGGGCCACCTTGTGCACGCACTGGCCGAACTCCGGGTAGTTGCGCTCGCCGGGGTAGAACTCCGCCTTGACGCCGGTGTTGGAGGCCTCCCACGAGGCACCGCCGTCGGAGGTGCGGTAGACCCCTCCCGTCGAGATGGCGGCCAGCACCGAGTCGCCGTCGGTCGGGTGCGGCAGGATCGTGTGGAACGCCTGGCCCCCGAAGCCCTCGTTCCACTCCTGACGGTGCGGGTGGTCCCACAGTCCGCGGACGATCTCGAAGGTCTCGCCCCGGTCGGTCGAGCGGAAGATGGCGCCCGGCTCGGTGCCGGCCCAGACCACGCCGTCCTCGACGCCCGGCACCATCTGCCACACCCGGGCCAGGGTGGCCGGGCTGCCGTCGGGCTGCCTGGCGTCCTCGGGGAAGCGGATCGCGCCGTTGGGCGTCTCCTGCCAGGAGGCGCCGAGGTCGTCCGAGCGCCACACCTGGGGCCCGAGCCAGCTCGACGAGGCCCCGGCCAGCAGGCGTGGCGTGCCACCGCGCCCGTCGATCAGGACGGAGTAGACCTCCTCC
The DNA here is from genome assembly GCF_003047295.1 of Nocardioides sediminis. Lineage (GTDB taxonomy): Bacteria > Actinomycetota > Actinomycetes > Propionibacteriales > Nocardioidaceae > Nocardioides > Nocardioides sediminis. Next base: position 864,235 of record NZ_PZYZ01000001.1, on the reverse strand, counting down.
ATCGGGAAGTGCGGACCGGTCCACTCCCATGCGGTGCGGGCCTCGTCCGAGGTACCGATCCACAGGCCCTTGCGGGTCCCCACCATCAACAAGCTGCGCGTCATCTGCGTTCCCCTCCGTCGAACGACCCCGAAACCCCGTATTCCTAAAAGGAACAGTAATCTTCTTCCACCATGGGTCAAGACCTTCCCGTCACCTCGTACGCGCTGCTCGGCCTCCTGACGTTCGGGGACGAGCTGACCGGCTACGAGCTCAAGCAGCGCGCCGACGCGACGCTGCGCTTCTACTGGGTCTCCCCCGCGATGAGCCAGGTCTACAGCGAGCTGGCCCGCCTGGCCGACCGCGGCCTGGTCCTCACCCGCGCCCGCCGGTCCAACGGTGACGAGACGACCGCCACGACCTACCGGATCAGCGCCGCGGGACGCCGCGCGCTGGAGACGTGGATGCGGGAGAGCGAGCCCGGGTTCTCGGTGCTGAAGCACCCCGTCGCGCTGCGGCTCCTGCTCGGCCACGTGGTCGACCCGGAGACGACCATCGCCATGCTCGAAGCACACGTCGAGGCCCTCGACGCCGAGCGGGCGGCGCTGGCCCGCGTGCGCGAGGGTCTGCGCGGACGGGACGAGCCCGGTCAGCCGTTCCGGCACCCGAGCCTCGTGGCCGACTGGGGGCTCGACTACTTCGACAACGAGCGCCGTATCGTCACCCACCTCATCAGCCGGCTGCGGGAGGAGGGGGACGCGTGACGCGTGCCGTCTGGCTGGTGCTCGTCGGCATCGTCTCGGTCCAGGTCGGCGCGGCCTTCGCGAAGGACCTCTTCGGCACCGTCTCCCCGACCGCCATCGTGTGGCTGAGGCTGGTCACCAGTGCCCTCGTTCTCGCCGCCGTGGCCCGGCCGCGGCTCCGGGGGCGCACCCGTCAGGACTGGCTGGTCGTGGTCGGCTTCGGGGTGAGCCTGGGGGTGATGAACTGGGCGATCTACCAGTCCTTCGCCCGCATCCCGCTGGGCATCGCGGTCACGATCGAGTTCATCGGGCCGCTGACGTTGGCCGTCCTGGGCTCCCGCCGCGCGAGGGACCTCGTCTGGGTCGGGCTCGCCGCGGTCGGCGTGCTGCTCCTGGGGTTCGAGCCGGCCGACCTGACGGTCGCGGGCGTGGCCTACGCGCTGCTCGCCGGGACCGCGTGGGCGGCGTACATCCTGCTCAGCGCCAGCACGGGGGCCCGCTGGCCGGGCCTGGACGGGCTCGCGATCGCGAGTGTGCTGGCGACCGTGCTGCTCACGGTCCCGGCCCTCGTGACCGGCGGCGAGACGCTGCTCGACGGGAGGGTGCTGCTCGTCGGCGCAGTGATCGGGCTGCTCTCCTCGGTCATCCCCTACAGCTGCGAGATGGTGGCGCTGCGGACCCTGCCGCCGTCGGTGTTCTCGATCCTGATGAGCCTGGAGCCGGCCGCCGCGGCGCTGGCCGCGGTCGTCGTCCTGCAGGAGCTGCTCACGCCGCTGCAGTGCCTCGCCATCGCCTGCGTGATCGCGGCGAGCGTCGGCGCCACCCGGGGCCGGCCCCTGCACACGGAGCCGGCTCCCGACTGATGCCTCAGTGCCCCGTCTCGGCCTCGATCGTGTCGGCGACGATCGCCGCGTCGCTGCGCGGCGCGCGCAGCGAGCGGTTGGCGCGCGCGACGGGCAGCGGGTTGTCGGCGACCTGCCGCATGCCGCGCACCCCGTCGTCGACCACGAACGTGGCGCGGGTGAAGGCCTGGTCGCCGGGCACCGAGACCCGGGGCAGGCAGCGGTAGTCCGCGGTGAACGACGTCGGGGTGATCGTGGTGCTGACATAGCCGCGCAGGTTGGTCCAGAACCGGAGGTTGGGGTTCTGTGCCGCCCACGGGTGGGTGCCGTCGGCCTTGTCGTAGCCGTCGCCGCCGCTCGTGATCGACGAGCACACGAACTCCGACCCCAGCACCGGCGAGGAGCCGTCGGTCCAGTCCGTGAGCACGTCCGAGCCCCAGTGGGCATGGACGTCGCCGGTCAGCACGATCGGGTTGCGCACGCCCGCGTCGACCCAGGACCGCACCACCCGGTCGCGGGAGGCGGGGTATCCGTCCCAGGCGTCCGTCGAGACCCTGTTGTCCGGGGTGGCCGTGCTGTCGCGACGGCCGAGGAAGACCTGCTGGCCCAGCACGTCCCACGTCTGGGTGGACGCGGCGAAGCGCTCGGCCAGCCACGCCTCCTGGGCCATGCCGGGAAGCGACCGCTCGGGGGCCGCGGCCGGCGGGCAGTCGTCGTACCCGTCGCCGCAGGCCTGGTCGTCGCGGTACTGCCGGGTGTCGAGCATGTGGAAGCTCGCCAGCCGGCCCCACTGGACGGAGCGGTAGAGCTGCATGTCGGGGCCCGACGGCACGGACGTACGCCGCAGCGGCATGTTCTCGTAGTACGCCCGGAAGGCGGCGGCCCGGCGGTCCGTGAAACCGGGCTGCGACGCGGCGTTCTCGGCGATCTCGTCGGCCCAGTTGTTGTCGACCTCGTGGTCGTCGAAGACGACGAGCCAGGGGGCCACGGCGTGGGCGGCCTGGAGGTCGGGGTCGGTCCGGTACTGGGCGAGGCGCTGCCGGTAGCCGCCGAGCGTGACCGTCTCTGGGCCCCGGTGGTCGCGGACGTTGCCGCCGGGGACCGTGTAGCTGTCGGCCGTGTACTCGTACTGGTAGTCGCCGAGGTGGAGGACGAGGTCGGGCCGCTCCTCGGCCAGTCGCCCGTAGGCGGTGAACCAGCCGTGCTCGAACTGGGAGCACGAGGCGAAGGCCATCGACAGGGAGGCGGGCATCGACAGCGGGTCAGGTGCCGTCACGGACCGTCCGGAGGGCGAGAGGTGGCGGCCCGTGCGGAAGCGGTAGAAGTACTCCCGGCCCGGCAGCAGCCCGCCGACCTCGACGTGCACGGAGTGCCCGAGCTCGGGACCCGTGCGGACCGAGCCGGCACGGACCACCTCGGTGAAGCCGGCGTCTGTGGCGACCTGCCAGCCCACCTGCCGGCTGGTGGACGGCATCCCGCCCAGGCCGTCGTCGGCGAGCGGGTCGGGGGCGAGCCGGGTCCAGATGACGAAGCCGTCGGGCAGCGGGTCGCCGCTCGCGACGCCGAGCGTGAAGGGGTCGCCCGGGGTGGGGGGTGCCGCGGCACTGGGCCGCTGGTCGAGGAGGACGGGCACGCCGGCGGCGAGCGCCGCACCACCCGTCACGAGGCCGGTCTTGAGCAGGATTCGCCGAGAAGTCTCCATGCCCGAAGCGTGCGCAGCCCGAGTCGACCTGCCGACGACGCGGGCATGAAGGGCGGGTGTCCAGCCCCGGACGCCTCGCCCCCGTCGGGCACAATCGACGCCATGCCCACCCGGCCGCGCCCCACGCCGCCCGCCGCACCGAGCCCCAGCGAGGCCACGGCGCCGGTGCCGGCGACCACCCGCGCGATCGGCTACACCGAGGTCGTCTCCGACGACGGGACCCGGCTCCGGGCCTGGACCAACGACCCGGCCGGCACCCTGGACGGGCCGACGGTCGTGCTCTGCAACGGGCTGGGCACCGGTCCGTGGGCGTGGCCGGCCCTCCTCGAGCCCGACTGCGGCGTGCGGGTCGTGTCCTGGGACCACCGCGGCGTCGGGGGGTCGGCGCGGCCGAGCGACCCCGACCGGGTCGGCATCGCCGAGTTCGTCGAGGACGGGCTCTCGGTGATGGACCACTTCGGCCTCGACCGGGCCGTCCTCGCGGGCTGGTCGATGGGCGTCAACACCGCCTTCGAGCTCGCGGTCTCCCACCCCGAGCGGGTGAGCGGGATCTTTGCGGTGGCCGGCGTCCCCGGCGACACGTTCGCCACCATGCTCGGCCCCCTGCACCTACCCCGCTGGTTCGCGCGCGGGGTCACCGTCAGCGGTTCCCGGGTCCTCAAGCACACCGGACGGCTGCTCTCCCCCGTCGTCAACCGGGTGCCCGTGACCTCGTGGGCGATCGGGGCCCTGACCCACTCCGGCTTCATGCTCCCGGTCCAGGACCCCGGCCTCGCCGCCCGGGCGGTGCAGGAGTTCCTGGCGACGCCCGTCGACTGGTACTTCCACCTGGCCCTCCGCACGAGCGAGCACGCCCGCGTCTCCCTGAGCGCCGTCGACGTCCCGGCGACGTTCGTGGCCGCGACGTACGACGTCCTGGCCGGCGCCCGCGACATGCGCACGGCCGCCGCCCGCATGGCCGACGCGACGTACGTCGAGCTGAGGGCGAGCCACTTCGTCCAGATGGAGCGACCGGACGCGGTGCACCGGCACCTGGTCGAGCTGCTGGAGCGGGTGGGCCGATGAGGGCCCGGCCGACGGCGGTGGCCGTGCTGGCTGTCCTGGGTCTCCTGGTGCTCGCCGGGTGCGGCGAGGACGAGGACGCCGAGCCTGCGGTGCCGAGCTTCACCCAGCCCACCGACGCCACCCCCGACGGACCGGCGACCACCGCGACCGAGTCCTCGACCCCCGAGGAGCCCCCGCCCGGCGGCCCACCCCGCGTCGCCGGGGTCGTGGCCACGGACCTGGCCGTGCCCTGGGGGATCGACTTCCTCCCCGACGGCACGGCGCTGGTCACCGAGCGCGACAGCCGCCGGGTGCTGGCGGTGGACCCTGAGGGCGACGTGCGGCAGGTCGGCGAGGTGGCCCAGGCCCAGCCCGAGGGCGAGGGCGGCCTGCTGGGACTCGCCGTCGACCCGGCCAGCGACGGCCGCGACGTCTACGTCTACGCCACCACCGCGGAGGACAACCGGGTGCTCCGCGCCGAGCTCGTCGACGGACGGCTCGGGGAGGCCGAGGTCGTGCTCGACGGGATCCCCCGAGGCTTCATCCACGACGGCGGACGGCTCGTGTTCGGGCCCGACGGCCACCTCTACGTCTCCACCGGGGAGACCGGTGTGCGCGAGCTGGCCCAGGACCCCGACTCGCTGGCCGGCAAGATCCTGCGGATCACCACCGACGGCGACCCGGCCCCGGGCAACCCCGACCCGTCCTCGCCGGTCTGGTCGCTGGGCCACCGCAACGTGCAGGGGCTGGCCTTCGACGACGAGGGCCGGCTGTGGGCCTCGGAGTTCGGCGAGTCGACCTACGACGAGGTCAACCTGATCGAGCCGGGCGCCAACTACGGCTGGCCCGCGGTGGAGGGGCCCGGCGGCGGCGACGAGTTCGTCGACCCGCTGGTGACCTGGCCGACGTCTGCCGCGTCCCCCTCGGGGATGGCGTACGCCGACGGCCACCTGTGGGTCGGCGCCCTGCGGGGCGAGCGGCTGTGGCGCATCCCGGTCCGTGGTGAGCGGCTCGGCGAGCCGACGGGGTTCTTCGAGGGCGAGAACGGGCGCGTCCGCACCGTGGTGACCTCGCCCGACGGCGACCTGTGGGTGACCACCTCCAACCGGGACGGGCGCGGCACCCCCGCCGCGCGGGACGACCGCATCCTCCGCGTGACGCCCTGAGCGCTACCCCGTCCGCACGACCACCGAGCGCCGCGAGGCCCGCCGGAGGGTCGTGAGGATCGCCGGGCCGAGCACGACGAGCGCGACGGAGGTGGTGATCGCGCGGCCGGTGTCCCAGCTGCCCGTCGAGGTCAGCAGGGTGTAGACGACGAAGCGCTGGAGGTTCTCCACCATCGGCGCCCCCGCGACGTACGACAGCGACCCCTCGTGCCCGGGGACCGCGATGCCGAGGGTGAAGGGCCAGCTGGAGAGGTTCATCAGGATGCCGAAGGCGTACGACGCGACGACGCCGTAGACGACCAGCACGGCGATCTCGGCACGGCCCGTCCACCGGCGCGGCAGCAGGCCCGCGCCCATGCCGATCCAGGCCGAGAGCAGCATCTGGAAGGGCAGCCACGGCCCCACGCCGGCGGTCATCAGCGCGCTGGCGAACAACGACGTGCACCCGAGCACGAACCCGAAGCCCGGCCCGAAGACCCGGCCGGCGAGGATCAGCAGGAAGAACACCAGCTCGATGCCCGCCGTGCCCGCGCCGAGCGCCCGCAGCACCGCGTTGACCGCGCTGAGCACGCCGAGGACGGCCAGCACCCGCGCGTCCATCCCGCCGTCGCTGAACTCCGCGAGGACCACCACGATGACCAGCGGCAGCAGGGCGAGGAAGAGGAACGGCGGGTCCACCCGGGCGCCCTCGGGGACGCGGAGCAGCAGCGGCCAGCACAGCATCATCAGCCCCGCCACCGACGCAGCCGCCAGCACCATCGCGGACCGCGGCCGGAGCGGGACCGCGCTCACGCGCGACCGCGCGTCGAGGTCCGTCGTGGTGCTCATCGCGCGGCCCCGAGCGCGTCCACGACCTCGTCGACGCGCAGCCACGGCGGACCGAGGATCTTGGTGACCTGGGGGGCGTAGGACGGCGACGCCGCGACGACCTCACGGGTCGGGCCGGACGAGACGACCTCCCCCTCGGCGAGGACGACCACGTCGTCGGCGACCGAGGCGACGAACTCGACGTCGTGGGTGGCCACGAGCACCGCGTGCCCGTCGTCGGCCAGGTCACGGACGATGGCCGCGAGCTGGCGCTTGGCGGCGTAGTCCAGCCCCCTCGTGGGCTCGTCGAGCAGCAGGACCCGGGGGCTGGTGGACAGGACGATGGCCAGCACGAGCGCCAGCCGCTGCCCCTCGGAGAGGTCGCGGGGGTGGTGGTCGGGGTCGATCCCGGGGGCGAGGCGGTCCAGGATGGCCCGGCACGTGCCCACGGCCTCCTGGTCGGCCGCGCTGCACTCCTCGGCCACCGTCTCGAGGTAGAGCAGGTCGGCCGCCGTCTGCGGGACCAGCCCGACGCGGGCCCGGCGCCGCTCCGGGTCGAGCCGGGCCGGGTCGCTCCCGTCGACCTCGACCGACCCGGAGCGTCGCTCGCGGGTGCCCTGGAGGGTCCAGATCAGGGTGGACTTGCCCGAGCCGTTGCGTCCCATCAGGGCCGTGACGTGACCGGACCGCAGCTCGAGGTCGGCGTCGCGGAGCGCCACCCGGTGCCCGTGCGTGACCGTGAGTCCGTGCGCCCCGAGCAGGACCTCCCCGCCGCGGACCGGCACCGGCGCCGGTTCGACCAGGTCCGGCATCGCGCGGACGTGGCGTCGGGCCTCCCGGACGCTCAGGGGCAGCGGCGACCAGCCGGCGACCCGCCCGAGCTCGACGATCGGCGGCACCACCGGCGAGGACGCGAGCACGGTGGCCGGGTCCCCCACCCAGAGGCCGCCGTCACCGGTGAGCAGCGCGATGCGGTCGGCGAAGGGCACGACCCGCTCCAACCGGTGCTCGGCGAGCAGCACGGTCAGTCCCAGGTCGTGGACCAGCCGCGTGAGGGTGGCCAGCACGTCCTCGGCCGCCGTCGGGTCCAGGGCCGAGGTGGGCTCGTCGAGGACCAGGACCCGCGGGTGGGCGGTCAGCACCGACCCGATGGCCACCCGCTGCTGCTCGCCCCCCGAGAGCGTCCGCAGGTCCCGGGCCCGGAGGTCGGCGATGCCGAGCAGGTCCAGGGTCTCCTCCACCCGGCGCCGCATCGTGTCCGGGGCGACCCCGAGCTGCTCCATCCCGTAGGCGAGCTCCTGCTCGACGGTGTCGGTGACGAAGCCGGCGACCGGGTCCTGGCCGACGTACCCGATGACGTGCGCGCGCTCGCGCGGCGGCAGGTCGATGATGCTGGCTCCGTCGAGCAGGACGTCGCCGGTGAGGGTGCCGCCGGTGAACCGGGGCACCAGGCCGGTGAGCACGCCGAGGAGGGTCGACTTGCCCACGCCGGTGCGCCCGGAGACGAGCACGAGCTCGCCCTCGTCGAGGGTGAGGTCGACCCCGTCCAGGACGGGCACGTCGTCGTCGTAGCCGAAGCGGACGTCGCGGAGCTCGATCATGCGCCCACCCCCAGCGCGGGGGTGAGGGCGCGGCGGGGCGGCGGGGAGAGGACTGCCGGGAGCACGCCGACGAGCACCGCGGCCAGCGCGGTCACGTCGAGGTAGGGCATCGACTCCACGCCCGGGTGGACGACGAGCACGGCGGTGCGGCCGAGCCACCAGACCATCGCCCCGACGGCGATGCCGGAGAACGCGACGAGGACCTCCTCGACCCGCCACTCGTCGGGACGGTAGCGCGACCGCTGCACACGGCGGCCGGACCCGGCCAGCCCCACGACGGCCACGACCACCCCCGCGACCAGCATCGGGGTCGCGAGCCAGCGTGGGGCGGTGGAGTCGAGCAGGGCGTAGGTGCCCACGCCGACGCCGCACAGGGCGGCGAGGAGCAGCGTCCCGGTGAGCCACCGCTCGGCGCGGGTGGCGGTACCGGACCGGCCGTAGCCGCGGGTGTCCATCCCGGCGGCCAGCGCCAGCGAGCGCTCGAGGGCGTCCTCCAGCACCGGGACCAGGAACCGACGCAGACGGCCGACGCGACCGCCCGCGCCGCCACGCAGGGCCTGGGCGGCCCGGACCCGGCGGGCACTGTCGGCGAGCTGGGGGAAGATCGTGACCGCGACGACGAGGGCCGTGCCGATCTCGTAGAGCGCCGGGGGCACCGAGGTCAGCAGCCGCTTGGGGTTGGCCAGCGAGTTGGCGGCACCGACGCAGATGACGATGGTGGCGAGCCGGAGCCCGTCGTACAGGCCGGCGAGCAGGCCCTCGCGCGTGAGCGGCCCGAGGAGCCGGACGCCGGCCACCCACTCCGGCAGCGGCACGGTCGGCAGGTCGAGCAGCACGTGGCCGCCGTCCACGCCGCCGAACACGACCCGGAACACCACGCGGATGACGACGATGGCGACACCCAGCCAGACGTAGAGCCGGAACGACCGGGCCCAGGGGTGGTCGGAGCGACGCGCCTGGACGACGACGGCGGCCACCGCGACCAGCAGCAGGAGGAGCAGCGGGTTGGTGGTCAGGGTGGCGGCCGTGGCCAGGCCGAGGGCCCACACCCACCAGGCGACCGGGTGCAGGTCCCGGGCCAGCCGGGTGCTCACGGCTGGTCGCCGCGCCGGCGACGGGCGGCCAGGGCCAGGGTGGCGGTCACCGCGAGGAGCACGCCCAGGACGGCCAGCGTCACCCAGGTGGGGACGCGTCCCTCGTCGCCGGCCGGGGCGTCGGCGGTGGGACCGGGCCCGTCGTCGGACGGGGTGGCGGACGCGGGTCCGGAGGTGCCGCCGTCGCCGGCCGGGCGTGCCGACGGCGTGGCCGAGGAGGTGCTGCCGCGCTTCTCCTTCGGCGTGGCGGAGTCGCGGGCCGACGTGCGGGCCGACGACGCGGGGGCCGGGCTGCGGGGGGTCGCGCTGGACGGCCGGCTGGACGGCCGGGGCGTCGGCGACCCGGACGACGTGGTCGGGGCGGAGGGGGTCGCCGAGGGGGTCGCCGAGGGAGCAGCCGGGGACTGCGTCGTCGAGGAGGGCGACGGCGTGCGCGTCGGGCTCTTGGTGGGGCTCTTCGTGGGGCTCGGGCTCTTGGTCGGCGAGGCCTGGTGCACGGGTGCCGCGATCCCCGGCGTACGACGCGTGGTGCCCTGCTGCCAGGCGAGCGCGACCGCACCGCCCTCGGGCACCTGGAGGCCGGTGACGCCGATCGAGGAGTAGGTCCACGTGCCGCTCGTGCCGTCGGTCCAGAAGAGGCCCCAGTAGGCGTCGGCCGGCGGGGTGTTGACGCAGGGGTCGCTGGCGGGGACCCCGTCGACCCGGCACACGAACCCGGGCTGGCGCTGGGCGTAGGTGAGGGCGACGCCGGAGTCGGCGTAGCGGGCCGAGGCCGCCTGCCCGGAGCCGCTGTCGCACACGGACGTGAGGGCGCCCCCCAGCGCACCGGGGTCGACGACCACGGTGACGCCGTCGGCCGACGTGCACGACGCGGCCGAGGCCGGCGCCGTCGGACCGAGCGCGACCGTCGCCGCGACCACCAGGGTGGCCGCGGCGACGAGGCGTGCGAGGGGTGCTCTCGTCACGGTGGGACCTTGCTAGTTGCGCACCGAGATGCGGGTCTTGGCGGCGTCGTCCGCCGTCTTGACCTTCACGACGCGGGACTTGTTGCCGGTGGGCATGCGGAGCTTGCGGGTGACCGGCTTGGCGCCGGCCTTGCCGATGATCCGCTTGGGGTCGCCCTTGATCGAGACGCAGGCGCGCTCGCCGGGGGCGAGGCCCCAGACCTTGACGCGCACCTTGTCGCCGGACTCGGCGGACGTGCGGTTCATCGCGACGCGCAGGTCGTCGGCGGCGGCCGGCGCCCACTGGAGGACGGCCATCGCCTGCGCGGTGGCACGACGCCACTGGCCGCGCACGTCGCCGTCGGTCAGGCCGCTGTTGCGGGCGGCCTTGACGGCCTTGGCCTCGTAGGCGATCGCGCCGGTGTCCTTGGTGAGGGCGCTGCGGCAGCGGTTCTTGTCGATCGGCTGCTGCTTGCGCACCCACGTCGCGGCGGAGGTGGCGGCGGACCTCTCCTTGACCAGGCCCAGGGCCCAGCCGGCGAGGCCGGTGCTGTTGGTGTTGCCGGCGAACGAGCCGTTCTTCTTCTGCTGGGTCAGCAGCCAGTCGGTCGCGCGGTCGACGGCCGTGTTGACGGACGGGCCCTTGGCGTCGCCCTCCACGAGGTTGACGACCGCGAGCGCGGTGGCGTCGACGCTGGGCTCGGAGCCCGTCTGGCCCTCGGCGCAACCCTGGGCGGCGGCGGCCTTGTCCTTGGTGAAGTCCTGGCGGAAGAAGCCGGAGGTGCACTGCTGGGCGAGCAGGAACGCGACGGCGTCGGCGGCCCGCTGCGACTTGGCCTCGGTGAGCGCGCGCACGGCGTAGGACTGGCCCAGGGTGTTGGCGTAGTCGCCGAAGCCGGACTTGTCCTCGATGCGCCCGACGATCGGCGCGGTCGCGCTGACGCGCTCCTCGAGGCGGGTGACGAGGTTGACCCCGCCGTACGACGTGGCGTTGGCGCCGGCGACCCGGGCGAAGACCGCGGCCTTGGCGACCGAGCCGGCGTAGGTGCTGCCCGCGTCCCCGAAGGCGTCGCCGGAGATGTAGTCGTTGACGACCGGCTGGAAGGCCCGGTTGACGGCGGCCACGCCGGGCTTGTCCCCGGCCTGGTCGAGCGCGAAGCCGGTGTCGAGGGTGAGGCCGAAGTCCGTGAAGCCCCCGGCGTCCATGAGCCCGCCGGTCAGCTCGCCCTTGAGCCAGGACCCGGCGACGGTGATGGCGGTGTCGTCGGTCCTGCCCGCCCCGGTGGACGGGGCGGCCGAGGCCGGCTGGCCGACGGCCGTCAGTGCCAGGGTGGACGCGGCCACCAGCCCGGCGGCGCGACGCCAGGTGTGGGAGCCCCGGGTGTGGAGGCGCAGTGCGTGAGACATGCTTTCCTTCCCGCTGATGTGGCGGGAGGCGGCCCTGAGGGGACGACACCCGCTGTTTCCTCGCAGCGTGGTTGTCAGGTGCCTGCAACGGGCGGTCCGGCTCACGTCCCGGACCGAGGGCCGGGACGCCTACGGTTGCGGGTCAGCGCCGGATTCTGACCGGCTTCCCCGCTGCAGGCGGATGATGGTTTCCGAGGCGCACACTACATCCACGCGGGCGCCCCGGACGCCTCAGGTGAGCTTCTCGAGGATGAGCTCGCGCACACGACCTGCGTCGGCCTGGCCGCGCATCTCCTTCATGACCGAGCCGATGAGCGCGCCCGCGGCCGCGACCTTGCCGTCGCGGATCTTGTCGGCCACGTCCGGGTTGTCGGCGATCGCCTTGTCGACGGCCGCGCCGAGCGCCCCGTCGTCGGAGACGATGGCCAGCCCGCGGGCCTCGACGATCTGCTCGGGGGTGCCCTCCCCGGCGTACAGGCCCTCGAAGACCTGGCGCGCGAGCTTGTCGTTGATGCTGCCCGCGTCGATGAGCCGCTGCACGGCGACCACGTCGGCCGGCGCGACACCCAGCTCCGCGATGTCGGTGCCGGTGTCGTTGGCGCGCCGGGCGAGCTCGGAGAGCCACCACTTGCGGGCCACCTGCGGGGCGGCGCCGGCCACGATGGTCTCCTCGACCAGGCCGAAGGCGCCCGCACCGACGGTGTCGCGCATCTCGAGGTCGGAGAAGCCCCACTCGGCCTGGAGCCGGGCGCGCTTCTGCGTCGGGTTCTCCGGCAGCGTCGCCCGCAGCTCCTCGACCCACTCCCGGCTCGGCGCCACCGGCACCAGGTCGGGCTCGGGGAAGTAGCGGTAGTCCTCGGCGTCGGACTTGACCCGGCCGCTGGTCGTGATGCCGGTGTCCTCGTGCCAGTGGCGCGTCTCCTGGAGGATCGACCCCCCGCCCGCGAGGATCGCGCCGTGCCGCTGCATCTCGAAGCGCACCGCCCGCTCGACCGAGCGGAACGAGTTGACGTTCTTGGTCTCGGTCCGGGTGCCGAGGGTCCCGGTGCCCTTGGGCGCCAGCGAGAGGTTGACGTCGGCGCGCAGGTTGCCCTGGTCCATCCGGGCCTCGGAGACACCGAGCGCGAGGATCAGGTCGCGGAGCTGGGCGACGTACGCACGCGCGACGTCGGGGGCCTTCTCCCCCGCGCCGAGGATCGGGCGGGTGACGATCTCGATGAGCGGGATGCCGGCACGGTTGTAGTCGACCAGCGAGTAGTCGGCGCCGTGGATGCGACCGGTGCTGCCGCCGACGTGCAGCGACTTGCCGGTGTCCTCCTCCATGTGCGCGCGCTCGATCTCCACGCGGTAGGTCTCGCCGTCGACCTCCACGTCCATCCACCCGTCGAAGGCGATCGGCTCGTCATACTGCGAGGTCTGGAAGTTCTTGGGCATGTCCGGGTAGAAGTAGTTCTTCCGCGCGAAGCGGCACCACTGCGCGATCTCGCAGTTGAGCGCGAGGCCGATCCGGATCGCCGACTCCACGGCCTTGCCGTTGACGACCGGCATGGCGCCGGGCAGGCCCAGGCAGGTCGGGCAGACGCCCGAGTTGGGCTCCCCGCCGAACACCGCCGGGCAGCCGCAGAACATCTTGGACGCGGTGTTGAGCTCGACGTGGACCTCGAGCCCCAGGGCGGGGTCGAAGGTCGCCAGCACGTCGTCGAAGGGCATCAGTCGCTCGGTCATGCGTGGGTTCCTCCGGTCTCGGCCAGGGCGGGCGCCCGGTCCAGCAGGCTGCCGCCCCACCGCTTCGCCAGGAGGGCCTCGAGGGCCGCGCCGACCCGGTAGACCCGGTCGTCGGCGAGCGCGGGGGCGAGGACCTGGAAGCCGGTCGGCAGGTCGTCCTCGTCGGCGAGGCCGCTGGGCACCGAGATGCCCGGGACGCCGGAGAGGTTGGCAGGGATGGTCGCGAGGTCGTTGAGGTACATCGCGATCGGGTCGTCGAGCTTCTCCCCGAGCCGGAACGCCGTGGTGGGCGCGGTCGGCGACACGAGGACGTCGACCTTCTCGAAGGCCGCCTCGAAGTCACGGCTGATCAGCGTCCGGACCTTCTGCGCCTGGCCGTAGTAGGCGTCGTAGTAGCCGCTGGACAGGGCGTAGGTGCCCAGGATGATGCGGCGCTTGACCTCGTCGCCGAACCCGGCGTCACGGCTGGCCCGCATCACCTCCTCGGCGCTGGGGTTGTCGACGCCCTCGGGGAGCACCCGCAGGCCGTAGCGCATGGCGTCGAACTTGGCGAGGTTGCTGGACGCCTCGGCGGGCAGGATCAGGTAGTAGGCCGCCATCGCGTGCACGAAGGACGGGCAGGAGACCTCCACGACCTCGGCCCCGGCCTCGACGAGCAGGTCGACGGACTCGGAGAACCGCGCCATGACGCCGGGCTGCCAGCCGTCGCCCGCGAGCTCGGTGATGACGCCGACCTTCACCCCGGTCATGTCGCCGGACGCGCCCTCGCGGGCGGCGTCGGTGAACGACGGCCACTCCTGGTCGATGCTGGTGGAGTCCTTGGGGTCGTGCCCGCCGATCACGTCGTGCAGCATCGCCGCGTCGAGCACGGTGCGGGTCACCGGCCCGGCCTGGTCGAGGCTGTTGGCCAGGGCGACGAGGCCGTAGCGGGAGACCCCGCCGTAGGTCGGCTTGACGCCGACGGTGCCGGTCACGGCGCCGGGCTGGCGGATCGAGCCGCCGGTGTCGGTGCCGATGGCGAGCGGCGCCTCGAAGGCCGCCACCGCGGCGGCCGAGCCGCCACCGGAGCCGCCCGGGATCCGGTCGAGGTCCCACGGGTTGCGGGTCGGGCCGTACGCCGAGTGCTCGGTGGAGGAGCCCATCGCGAACTCGTCCATGTTGGTCTTGCCCAGGATCGGCAGGCCGGCGGCCTTGAGGCGCGCGACCACCGTGGCGTCGTACGGCGGGACCCAGCCCTCGAGGATCCTCGAGCCGCACGTGGTGGGCAGCCCGGTGGTGGTGAGCACGTCCTTGACGGCGATCGGCACGCCGTCGAGCGGGCTCAGCAGCTCGCCCCGGGCGCGGCGCGCGTCCGACTCGGCCGCCTGCGCGAGCGCGCCCTCGGCGTCGACGTGGAGGAAGGCGTGGACGTCGGTGTCGACGGCGCCGATGCGGTCGAGGTGCTGGCGGGTCAGCTCGACGCTGGTGGTCTCGCCGGCAGCGAGGGCCGCGGCCATCTCGGCGGCGGTCTGTCGGATGCTGCTCACTGCTCGTCCCCCAGGATCCGCGGGACGCTGAAGCGCTGCTGCTCGCTGGCGGGGGCGCCGGAGAGCGCCTCCTCGGCCGTCAGGCCGGGCACCACGACGTCCTCGCGGAAGACGTTGGTCAGCGGCAGGGCGTGCGACGTCGGGGGGACGTCGTCGCCGGCCACGCCGTTGATGGACGCGACGGACTCGAGGATCACGCTCAGCTGGGGCGCGAGGTGGTCGAGCTCGGCGTCCGAGAGGTCGATGCGGGCGAGGGTGGCCAGGTGGGCCACCTCCTCGCGGGAGATCTCGGGCATGGCGGCAATCCTAGGTGCGACCCGCCCGAGGACCGCACGCGGCACCTGTCCGGCCGATGGTCCCGGACAGGCGCCGCGCGTGCGGCGCTCGCAGGACCTCGGCGCGACTCAGCAGGAACCACGCCGCTCGATCAGCAGGCACTTGTCGTTGCCGCCCTTGGCGTAGGCGATGTCGAAACCCTTGCCGCCGACGAGGAGGTCGCTGCGGTCGGACCCGGTGATCACGTCAGCGCCGCCGCGGCCCTTGATGACCGCGCGGTGCTCGGGGTCGGCGTCGATGACCTCCCCCTTGTCGAGGCCCTTGTAGAAGGACTTGGTGGTGGGGGGCAGCCTCACCTCGATGAAGCTCTGGACCTTGCCCGTGATGGCCACCGGGGCGAGCTTGGTGACCTTGGTGAGTCCCTTGCGCTGGTCCATCCGCATCGTCGGCTCGAGCGCCGGGTTGGGGTAGGCCAGCATCCGCAGCTTGTCCTGGCCCGGGCCACCGAGGACCTTGAACCCGGACTCCCCCGGCACCTGGACGGCGATGGTGTCGAATCCGCCGCCGCCGTTGATCGCCACTGCGTTGACCGAGGTGGAGCTGATGGCGTCCGCGCCGATGCCGCCGACGAGCGTGTCGTAGCCGGCCGCGCTCTCGATGCGGTCGTCGCCCCCGCCGCCGTCGACGAGGTCGGCCCCCGAGCTGGCGTCGCCGTCGGGCACGATCCGGTCGTCGCCGTCCTGGCCGAAGAGCTGGTCGTCGCCGCCCCGGCCGAGGATGACGTCGTCGTGGTAGGTCCCCCGGACGACGTCGTTGAAGGGGGTCCCCACGAACCGCAGCGCGGACCCGGCGGCCACCGCGATGGTGTCGGCGCCGTGGGCTCCGACGGTGGCGGGGCTGGTGCGCAGGTCCACCACGGCCGGTGCGGGGGCGTCGGCGTAGGTCACGGTGTCGGGGGTGAAGTCGATGCCGGGCGACGTACGGCGGGCGTCGTAGCCGGGGTCCACGGTGTCGTTGCCGGCGCCCGGGTCGATCACGTCCCCCTCCTTGCGCGCCAGGCCGAAGGAGTCGGTCCAGTAGCGGTCGGTGCCGCCGTGGATCGCGTCGTCGTCCGCGCCGCCGAAGATGCGGTCGGCACCCTCCCCGCCGCAGATGACGTCGTTGCCGCCGAGGCCGCGGATCGTGTCGTTGCCGGCCCCGGCGGCGATGACGTCGCGCCGGTCGGTGCCGTCGATCTTGTTGGCCTTGGCGTTGCCCACGATGGTGGCCTTGAGGCCCCCGCAGGACGCGGCCGCCGCGTCGGCGGCGGTGGTGGTGACGACGAGGCCCGGCAGCAGCAGGCCGAGTGTCAGTGCAGCGGTCGGGACGAGACGCATGTGAACCCCCAGAGAAAGATGTCCCACCCCTCGTACCGCCCGGACCCTCGGCCGAAACGTCGAGGCGGCGATCAGTCCTCGTCGGCGGACGGAGGCGGCCCGTCGGCCAGCAACCGCTCGAAGCCCGCCTCGTCGAGGATCGGGACGCCGAGCTGCTCGGCCTTGTCGGCCTTGGAGCCCGCGTTGTCGCCGACCACGACGTAGTCGGTCTTCTTCGACACCGACCCGGACGCCTTGCCGCCGCGCACGATGATCGCCTCCTTGACCGAGTCGCGCGTGTAGCCGTCGAGCGACCCCGTCACGACGATCGTGAGCCCCTCGAGCGTCCGCGGCACGGAGTCGTCGCGCTCGTCGGCCATGGTCACCCCGGCCGCCTCCCAGGCGTCGACGATGGCGTTGTGCCAGCCGGTGTTGTCACCGACCTCGTCGGTCTCGGCGTCGCCGGCGCTGGTGCCGTGGAACCACTCCCGCACGGACGCGGCGATCGTCGGGCCCACGCCGTCGGTGTTGGCCAGCGTCTCCTCGTCGGCCTCCCGGATGGCCGTCATGGAGCCGAAGCGGGTGGCCAGCGCGCGGGCCGCGGTCGGGCCGACGTGCCGGATGGACAGCGCGACCAGCACCCGCCACAGGGGCACGCCCGCCTTGCGCTCGTGCAGGTTGGCGAGCAGCCGCGCACCGTTGGCGCTGAGCTGCGGGCCCTCCTCCCCCTTGCGGGGCGCGCGGGTGAACAGGGGGGCCGTGAGCAGGGCCGCCTCGTCGAGGTCGAAGACGTCCCCCTCGTTGGTGATCGCACCGGCCTCGAGGAGGGCGGCCGCGGCCTCGTAGCCGAGCCCCTCGATGTCGAAGGCACCGCGCCCCGCGACGTGGTAGACCCGCTCGCGCACCTGGGCCGGGCACTTCTCGTGGTTGGGGCACCGCAGGTCCTTGTCTCCCTCCTTCTGCTGCACGAGCGTCGTGCCGCACGCCGGGCACTCGGTGGGCATGACCCACTCCGCGAGCCCCTCCGGGCGCAGCGGCAGCACCGGGCCGACGATCTCGGGGATGACGTCGCCGGCCTTGCGCAGGATCACGGTGTCGCCCGGCCGGACGTCCTTGCGCCGGACCTCGTGGGCGTTGTGGAGCGTGGCGTTCTCGACCGTGGAGCCGGCGACGCGAGTGGGCTCCATGACGCCGTAGGGGGTGACGCGGCCGGTGCGGCCGACGTTGACCTCGATGGAGAGGAGCCTGGCGTTGACCTCCTCGGGCGGGTACTTGTAGGCGATCGCCCAGCGGGGAGCGCGGCTGGTCGAACCGAGGCGGCGCTGGAGGGCCACGTCGTCGACCTTGACCACGACTCCGTCGATCTCGTAGCCGACGATGGTGTGCCGGTTGTCGCCGACGTGCTCGATGTAGGCCTTCACCTCCTCCAGCGTCGGGACGACCCGCACCTGGTCGGAGGTCGGCAAACCCCAGGCGCGCATGGCGTCGTACGACGCGGACTGTGCGGTCGGCTCGAAGCCCTCCCGCGCGCCGAGGCCGTGGCAGACCATGCCGAGCGCGCGGGTCGCAGTGACCCGGGGGTCCTTCTGGCGCAGGGAGCCGGCGGCGGCGTTGCGCGGGTTGGCGAACATCGGCTTGCCGGCGTCGACCATCGCGGAGTTGAGCCGCTCGAAGGCCTCGGCCGGGAGGAACACCTCTCCCCGGACCTCGACCAGGGCCGGCACCGGGAGGTCGTCGGTGCCGGTGAGCCGGTGCGGGACCGAGTCGATCGTCTTCACGTTGGGGGTGACGTCCTCACCAGTGCGCCCGTCACCGCGGGTGAGGGCCCGGACGAGGCGGCCCCGCTCGTAGAGCAGGTTGATGGCCAGGCCGTCCACCTTGAGCTCGCACAGCAGGTCGGGCGACTCGACGCCGTCGCGGCCGAGTCGGGAGTACCACGACTCGAGCTCCTCGAAGGAGAAGGCGTTGTCGAGGCTCTCCATCCGCTGGAGGTGGTCGACCGCGGTGAACTCGGTGGAGACGGCGCCGCCCACGACCTGGGTCGGCGAGTCGGGCGTGCGGAGCTCGGGGTGCGCCTCCTCGAGGGCCTCGAGCTCGCGCATCCGGGCGTCGAAGTCGGCGTCGGAGAGCGTCGGGGCGTCGAGGACGTAGTAGCGCCAGCGCGCCTCCTCGATCTGCTCGCTGAGCTCCTGGTGACGCTCGCGCGCGTCGGCGGGGGCGGGCTCCACGGTCATGGCGCACAGTCTGCCCTCCCCCACCGACGCTCCGGGCGGAGCCGCCCCCGGGTGGGGTGGTCCAGACCGGGGGAATGCGGGATGGAACGACGTCGTTCCATCCCGCATGACCCCCGCCGACATGCCGACCCGCCCCCGGGTGGAGGGCGACCGCGAGCAGCAGGTCCTCGACGCCGCCCTCGCGGTGCTCGCCGAGGTGGGCTACGACCGGCTGACCATGGAGGCGGTGGCGACCCGCGCCAAGGCCTCCAAGGCCACGCTCTACCGGCGCTGGAGCAACAAGCTGACCCTGGTCATCGACGCCCTCGTCGCCCAGAAGGCCACCCCCGAGCCGCCCGACACAGGATCCCTCCGTGGTGACCTCGCGGCGGCGTACTGCGGTCTCGGCGGCCTCACCGACCGCGAGACCGTCACCCGGTTCACCAGCGTGCTGACGGCCATCGGCCGGGACCCCGAGTTCGCCGAGGCCTACCGCACGCGGGTGCTCGGCCCCAAGGTGGCCCAGGCCGTCACGATCTTCGAGCGGGCCCGGGCCCGCGGGGAGCTCCGCGACGACCTCGACGTCACCCTCATCGCCCCGGCGCTCCCCGGGATCGTCCTGCACCGCTTCCTCGTGCTCGGCGAGGCCCCCAGCCCGGACCTCGTCGACCGGGTCATCGACCAGATCATCCTGCCCGCTGCCATCAGTACCGCCACCGGTGCCGACGTGACCGGGTCGCACTGAACCGCACTGAACCGCACTGACCCCGCTGGCCCCCAGCCCTCATCCGAAGGAACACCATGTCCGACCACACCCAAGCCCCGGCGCCGGTCGAGGTCACCCCCGAGGAGCACAAGCGGCTCCGCTGGGCGCTCGTCCTGATCTCCCTGGCCCAGCTGATGGTGGTGCTCGACTCCACCATCGCCAACATCGCCCTGCCCTTCATCGGCGCCGACCTCGACATCGACCAGGCCAACCTGTCCTGGATCGTCACCGGCTACGCCCTGACCTTCGGCGGCTTCCTGCTGCTCGGCGGTCGTCTCGCCGACCTCTACGGTCGCCGGCGGGTCTTCATGATCGGGGTCGTCGTCTTCGCCATCGCCTCGCTCGTCGGCGGCGTCGCCCAGAGCGAGGCGGTCCTGCTCGCGGCCCGTGCCCTCCAGGGCACCGGCGCGGCGATGGCCTCCCCCGCCGCCCTGGCCCTGATCACCACCACCTTCCCGGCCGGGCGCGAGCGCAACCGGGCGTTCGCCGTGTACGCCGCGATGGCCGGCATCGGCGCCGCCGTCGGCCTCATCCTGGGTGGCTGGCTCACCGGCCTCGACTCGCCCCTCGGCATCGCCGGCTGGCGCTACACCTTCCTCATCGTCGTGCCGATCGGTCTGGCGGCCGCGGTCTTCGCGCCCCGGTTCCTGCCCGAGTCCGAGAAGCACGCCGGCGAGCTCGACGTCCCCGGCGCCATCACCGGCACCGGCGGCCTGCTCGCGATCGTCTACGGCCTGACCCGTGCGGGTGACGAGCGCTACGGCTGGGGCGACACCTGGACGATCACCAGCCTGGTGGTGGGCCTGGCCCTGCTCGGCGTCTTCCTGCTGATCGAGTCCCGGGTCGAGCACCCGCTCATGCCGTTCCGCGTCTTCCGCAACAAGAACCGCGCCACCGCCTTCGCCGTGATGATGATCGTCCCGGCCGCGATGTTCGCGATGTTCTTCTTCCTCAGCCTCTTCATCCAGCTCGTCGTCGGCTACTCGCCGCTCCACACCGGCTTCGCGTTCCTGCCGTTCTCGATCGCGATGATCATCTCGGCCACCGCCGCGTCGAGGCTGATCAGCCACGTGGACCCGCGGTTCCTGTCCGGGGTCGGCACCCTGCTGTCGGCCGGCGCCCTCTACGGCTTCTCCCGGCTCTCGGTGCCCGAGGACCCCGCCGGCATCCTGTCGTCGGGCCAGTTCCTCGGCGACGGCGTGAACTACTGGACCCACGTCCTGCCGTTCGTCGTGCTGATGGCCTTCGGCATGGGGCTCAACTTCGTCCCGCTGACCCTGGTCGCCCTGCACCACCTCGCCCCGCAGGACAGCGGCATCGGCTCGGGCGTGCTCAACACGATGCAGCAGGTCGGCGGCGCGCTCGGCCTCGCGACCCTCAGCACCGTCGCGCTGCACTTCGCCCAGGCGCGCACCGACGAGCTCGCCCCGCAGCTGGCGACCGCGGCCGGGCAGGCCGGGGTGGACCTCTCCCCCGAGCAGCTCGGCGGGCTCGCCGGGCTCGCCGGGTTCGCCGAGGGCGCGACGTACGCGTTCATGGCGGGCTCGATCATGATGCTCGCGGCGTCGGCGATCGTCTGGCTCTTCCTCGACGTCAAGCACGAGGAGCTGGCCACCGACGGCCCGCACGAGGTCGCGCACGTCGGCTGAGCGCGTCGTGCACCCATCCACGTCCGGGGCCCGCACCGAAGGAGAGCCGTGACCGACCCCCTGCTCACGAGGTACGACGCCCCGGGGCGTCCCGAGGCGCTCGTCCTGATGCTGCACGGCGGCAAGCCGCGCTCGCGCCTGGCCGTCGACGGCCGCAGCGCGTCGTGGCAACGGTCCGCCTGGATGCAACGCACCATCGCGCCGCGTGCCCACGAGGCCGGGGTCGGGGTGTGGCTGGTGCGCTACCGGCAGCGGGGCTGGAACGGCGGCACGGACCGCGTGGCCGACGCCCGCCACGCCCTGGACGCGGTGCGCGGCGACCTCGGGGACGTGCCGGTCGTGCTGCTGGGCCACTCGATGGGGGCCCGGGTCGCCGTCCACGTCGCCGACGACCCGTCGGTGGTCGGTGTCGTCGGCCTGGCTCCCTGGTGGTCGGCGCAGGACCCCGTCCGCACCCTCGCCGGGCGGACGCTGGTCGCCGCGCACGGGCGCCGCGACCGCATCACGTCGTACGCCGAGACCGCGCGGTACGTCGAGCGCGCCCGGCGCGTCGCGGTGGACGCCACCCTGCGCGACATGGGAGCGCTGGGGCACTACATGCTCACGGGCGCCGACCAGTGGAACGACGTCGCCCTCGAGTCCGCGCTCCAGGTACTCGACTCCGCCCCCGCCTGACCGCGTCGCACCGCCCCGCTTCGCTGGGTAGTTTGGGACGAAGTCGTAGGTCGGATCGCGGTCTCGCCACCGATTTCGTCCCAAACTACCGCCCAGGACGGGGTCCGCAGCAGGACGGCGTCAGAGGTGGCCGGCCACGGCGGCCGAGAGGCGCACCGCCTCACGCGCCCAGGCGTACGACGCACCCGCCAGGCCGCAGGCCGGCGTCACGACCAGCCGTGCCCGCGCCTCCTCCGGGTCGACACCGAGCATGTCCAGCCAGCGGAGCACCCGCTCGGTGATCCCGGCGTCGCCCGGGGCAGACGCGGGATCGGTCGAGGGGACGACGCCGACGGCCAGGGTCCCCCCGGCCTCGAGCGCCTCGGCGAGGTCGTCGAGGTCGCCGGGCACCAGCACGTCGAGGTCGGCGGAGAGCCCCTGCGCGCCGGCCCCGCGGACGAGCGCCCACGGCACCCCGGGGGCGCACGAGTGCACCCACGGCTCGGCGCCCGCCTCGGCGATCGCCGCCAGCACCCACTGCAGGGCCATGGAGGCCTCGGGGAGGTCCACCCTGCGGTGGCGGCCGAAGCCGGACGCGGTGGGCACCGACCCGGACAGCACCGCCGGCAGGGCCGGCTCGTCGACCTGCACGACGAGCCGGTCGGTGCCGACCCGACGCCGGAGGTCGGCGACGTGGTCGCGGACCCCCTCGGCGAGGGCCTGGGCCAGGTCGCGGCGGGCGCCGTGGTCGGCGAGCACCTTGTCGCCCCGCGGCTTCTCCACGGTCGCGGCCAGCGTCCAGGGACCGCAGACCTGGGCCTTGAACGGTCCGTCGTGGCCCTGCGCCTGCTCCTCGACCTGGTCGAGGTCCTGGGCCAGCAGCGACCGGGCCCGGCGGTGGTCGATCCCGGGGGCGTCGGTCAGCCGCCAGCCGGCGGGCTGGAGGTCGGCGCCGAGGCCGGCGACGACCGCGAGCCCCCGGCCCGTCATCGACGCGGTGGCCCCGCGACCGGGCAGCTCGGGGACGTGCGGCAGCGACAGGTCGCCGAGGACGACGCGCACGGCCTCGGCGTACTCCCGGTCGTCGGAGCCGGGCATCGACCCGACCCCGCTGGCGAGCGCCGTCACGCGAGCGCCTCGGAGCGGGCCGTGGCGCTGATCGTCGCGGAGCCCACCACGCGGCTGCCGTCGTAGACCACAGCGGCCTGTCCCGGGGCGATACCCTCGGCCGGGTCGAGCAGCTCGATGTGGACCTCGTCGCCCGCCACCCGCACGATCGCCCGGTGCTCCACGCCGTGCGCGCGCAGCTGCACCGTGACGTCCGGGCCGTCGAGCAGCGTGGGGACCGAGCCGCACCAGCGCGGCCGGACGCCGGTGATCCGGTCGACGCGCAGGCCCTCGCGGGGACCCACGGTGACGGTGCCGGAGACCGGCTCGATGTCGAGGACGAAGCGCGGCTTGCCGTCGGGTGCGGGCCGGCCGAGACGCAGGCCCCGGCGCTGGCCGATCGTGTAGGCGACGGTGCCCTCGTGGGTGCCCAGCACCTCCCCCGACGCCGCGTCGACGATGTCGCCGCCGGTGTTGGGGTTGCGGTCGCCGAGCTTCTCGCGCAGCCAGCCGGCGTTGTCGCCGTCGGCGACGAAGCAGATGTCGTGGGAGTCCGGCTTGTCGGCCACCAGCAGCCCGCGCCGGGCCGCCTCCTCGCGCACCAGCGGCTTGCTGGTGTCGCCCAGCGGGAACAGCGAGTGGGCCAGCTGGCCCTGGTCGAGCACCCCGAGCACGTAGGACTGGTCCTTGCCGTGGTCGACCGCCCGGTGCAGCTCGATGAGGCCGTCGTCCCCCGTGCGCAGCTGCGCGTAGTGGCCCGTGGCGACGGCGTCGAAGCCCAACGCCAGCGCGCGGTCGAGCACGGCGGCGAACTTGATCTTCTCGTTGCACCGCAGGCACGGGTTGGGGGTGCGGCCGGCGGCGTACTCGTCCATGAAGTCCTCGACCACGTCCTCGTGGAAGCGGTCGGAGAGGTCCCAGACGTAGAACGGGATGCCGATCACGTCGGCCGCGCGCCGGGCGTCGTTGCTGTCCTCGATCGTGCAGCAGCCGCGGGCGCCCGTGCGGTACGACGCGGGGTTGCGCGAGAGGGCCAGGTGGATGCCGGTCACCTCGTGCCCGGCCTCGACGGCGCGGGCGGCGGCCACGGCGGAGTCCACCCCGCCGGACATGGCGGCGACGACGCGCATCAGGGCCTCACCGGGACCTGACGCCGCGGGCGCGCTCCACGACCGGCCCGATGGCCTCGACGAGGGCGGCCACGTCGGCGGCGGTGGAGGTGTGCCCGAGCGAGAAGCGCAGCGAGTGCCGCGCTTGGTCGGGGTCGCAGCCCATCGCGAGCAGCACGTGTGACGGCTGCGGGACGCCGGCGCTGCACGCCGAGCCGGTGGAGCACTCGATGCCGCGGGCGTCGAGGAGCATGAGCAGGGAGTCGCCCTCGCAGCCGGGGAAGCCGATGTGGGCGTTGCCGGGCAGCCTGCCGACGCCCGTGCCGTCGGTCGGTGCGCCGTGCAGGTGGGCGTCCGGGACGACCTCGAGCACGCGTCGTACGAGGTCGTCGCGCAGCGCCGCCACGCGCTCGGCGTGCTCGGGCTGCGCCTTGACCGACGCCTCGATGGCGGCGGCGAGACCGGCGATGGCCGGCGGGTCGAGGGTGCCGCTGCGGATGTCGCGCTCCTGGCCGCCGCCGTGCACGAGGGGCGACACGCGCAGGTCGCGGCGCACGACGAGCGCACCCACGCCGTAGGGCCCGCCGACCTTGTGGCCGGTGAGGCTCAGCGCGTCGACCCCCGATGCCTCGAAGTCGACCGGCACCGAGCCGACGGCCTGCACCGCGTCGGTGTGGACCGGGATGTCGTGCTCGCCCGCGATCCGGACGACCTGGTCGACCGGCTGCAGCGAGCCGACCTCGTTGTTGGCCCACATGACCGAGACCAGGGCGACCGACCCGGGGTCGCGGGCGATCGAGTCCCGCAGCGCCTCCAGGTCCAGGACGCCCTTGTCGTCGACGGGCAGCAGCTCGACCTCGGCGCCGCCCTCCTCGCCGAGCCACACCAGCGGGTCGAGCACCGCGTGGTGCTCGATCGCGGTGGACAGGATCCGCAGGCGGCGCGGGTCCTCGGCACGGCGCGCCCAGTAGATCCCCTTGAGGGCCAGGTTGTCCGACTCCGTGCCGCCGGAGGTGAACACGACGTCGCCGGGCCGGCAGCCCAGCGACCGCGCGATCGTCTCCCGGGACTCCTCGACGACGCGACGGGCCGCGCGGCCCGAGGCGTGCAGGGAGTTGGCGTTGCCCACCGAGGCCAGTCGTGCGGTCATGGCGTCCAGCGCGACGGGCAGCATCGGCGTCGTCGCGGCGTGGTCGAGGTAGACGTGGCGCCCGGGGGTGGTCATGACCTGCCAAGCCTACGCGCGCGGCGAGGCCCAGCCCCATCCCGGCGGGTGTGATGTGGGCGAACCCGCTGCTGGCGGGCCGGCGGCATCCCTACGCTCCGCACATGCGGGGGATCGCTCGAGTGGCCGCGGCACTCGTCCTGGTGGCGACGGGCGCGGCCTGCACCGGCGTGGACGTCGCGTCCACGCCTCCCGGGACCGAGGCGTCCACGCCGCCGGCGGGCACGGACGTGAGCCTCCGTGAGGCGGCGCTCGACGTGGTCGAGCGACGCGAGCAGGCGCTGGTGTCGGGCGACCGGGACGCCTTCCTGGCCACGGTCGACGAGGATGAGCTGACCTTCGCCGCGACCCAGGCCCGGTGGTTCGACAACCTGGCCCGGCTCCCCGTCACCGACCTCTCGCTGACCCTCGGCGACGAGGACGACATGAGCAGGGTCCACGGCGAGGGCGCCCTCCAGCTGCCGGTCGAGCTGACGATGCGCCTCGACGGGTTCGACCGCCACCCGGTCACCCAGCCGCTGGTCTACACGTTCAACCGCGACGGGGACGACGCCGTCCTGGCCGACGACCGCAACGTGCAGAACGACGCCGCGCACGGCTGGTTGCCTGCGCCGTGGGACATCACTCGGATCGAGGTGCGCCGGCAGGGTCCGGTCCTCGGCATCTTCGACGAGGAGACGGTGGCGTACGCCGACTCGGTGATGGCGGACCTGGCCGAGGCCCGGGCGCTGGTGCGGGCGGCCGTGCCCGGCTGGTCAGGCCGGTTCGTGGCGTACGACATCGAGGACCTGCAGGCCCTGGAGCAGATGACCCACATGCGGACGTGGCAGACCGGCGGGGTCGCCTTCCCGGTCCTCGAGCGGCCCGGGAGCAGGCGGGTCGCGTCGTACCGTTTCATGGTCAACCCCGACGTCGCCGAGTCGTACTGGCAACGCCCCTTCCTGTTCCGGCACGAGCTGGTGCACGTCGCCCTCGGCGGGTCCGACGCGGCCAGTCCCGTGTGGTTGCGCGAGGGCATCGCCGAGCAGGTCTCCCGCAGCGTGCTCCCGACCTCCGATCGGCGCCGGATCGCCGCGATCGCGCTCTCGAGGGCCCGGCCCGGGCTGCGTCTCGAGCCGGGGGTCGACTTCTACCGCAGGGTGCCGGCGCTCCACTACGAGCTGGCCGCCGTGGCCTGCGACTTCCTGGCGACGACCCAGGGGCGCGAGGTGCTCTGGGAGCTGCGGGACGCCTTCGCCGCCGAGCCGGCGTCGTCGGCGGCCCAGGTGAGCGCCGTCGTACGACGCGTGACCGGCCTCGGCACCGGCGAGCTCGCGGCCCGGGCGCGCATCTGGGCGCTGACGGGCTAGGCCGTCCGGGTCGCCGCGCTCAGAGCAGCACGAGGTCGTCGCGGTGCACGACCTCGCGCTCGTACGCCGCCCCCAACGTCGCCTTGAGCTCGCGGGTGGAGCGGCCGAGCAGCCCCGGTAGCTCGTCGGCGTCGAAGTTGACCAGCCCCCGCGCGACCGGGACCCCCGCGTCGTCGACCAGGTCCACCGGGTCGCCGGCGACGAAGGAGCCGTCGACCGCCACGACGCCCGCGGCGAGCAACGAGGCCCGCCGCTCGGTCACGGCCCGGACGGCGCCGGCGTCGAGCGTGACGGACCCCTTGGGCTCGGTGGCGTGCGCCAGCCACAGCAGCCGGGTCGGACGGCGCCGGCCGGTGGCGTGGAAGAGCGTGCCCACCTCGGCGCCGCTCAGCGCGGCCGCCGCCTGGTCGGCCGCGGTGAGCACGACGGGGATGCCCGCGCCGGTGGCGATCCGAGCGGCCTCCACCTTGGTGACCATCCCGCCGGTACCGACCCCGGCCCCGCCGGTGGTGCCGATGGTCACCGCGTCCAGGTCCGCCTCGGACCGTACGTCGCGCAGCAGGCGCGTGCCGGGCCGGCTCGGCGGGCCGTCGTACAGCCCGTCGACGTCGGAGAGCAGGACGAGCAGGTCGGCGTGCACCAGGTGGGCCACCAGCGCCGCCAGCCGATCGTTGTCGCCGAAGCGGATCTCCGAGGTGGCCACGGTGTCGTTCTCGTTGACGATCGGCAGCACGCCGAGCTCGAGCAGCTTGGCGAACGTCTGGTAGGCGTTGCGGTAGTGCGCCCGCCGGGTGACGTCGTCGACCGTCAGCAGCACCTGGCCGGTGACCAGCCCGTGCCGGGCGAACTCCTCCTGGTAGCGGTGCGCGAGCAGCCCCTGCCCGACGCTGGCGGCGGCCTGCTGGGCGGCCAGCGCCTTCGGGCGGCGGGAGAGCCCCAGCGGGGCGAGCCCGGCGGCGATGGCGCCCGAGGACACCAGCACCACCTCAGCGCCACCGCCGCGCGCGGCGACCAGGACCTCGACCAGCTGGCGGACCCGGGCGGGGTCGATGCCGCCGGCGGCGGTCGTCAGCGAGGACGAGCCCACCTTGACCACGACGCGTCGCGCCCCCGCGACCAGGGCGGCCCGGTCGACGGCGCGGTCAGTCCTGGTCACTGCCGTCCCAGTCGGGGTCGTCCGCCGAGCCGATCTCGTAGGACATCGGCCCGACGCCGGAGCCGCCGGTCCGCTTGTCCGGACCCTTGCCCCCGCGGTCGAGGCGGCGGGCGACGTCGGCGCGGGTCTCGCCCTCGTCGCGGCCCTCCATGGCCTCGTCGATCTCGCGCCGGCGACGGTGCGCCGGGCGCTTCTCGTCGAAGCGCTGGTCCTCGCCACGGCGGCCGAGCATCTCGGCGCCGGCCTCGATGTTGGGCTTGAAGTCGAAGACGACCGAGTTGTTCTCGGGCCCGATGATGACGGTGTCGCCCTCGAGCGCACCGAGCTTGACCAGCCGGTCCTCGATGCCGAGGCGGTTGAGGCGGTCGGCGAGGAAGCCGACGGCCTCGTCGTTGCTGAAGTCGGTCTGCCGCACCCACCGCTCGGGCTTCTCGCCGCGCACGCGCCACCCGTCGTCGGTCTCGACGACCTCGAAGTCGCCGCCGTCGACCGACGGCGGGCGGATGACGATGCGGGTCGCCTCCACGACGGGACGCTCGGCCCGGGCGCGCTGCACCAGGTCGGCCATCGCGAAGGTGAGCGCCTGCATCCCCTCGCCGGACGCGGCGCTGACCGGGAAGACCCGCAGACCGCGCTCGGCGAGGTCGTCCATGACCATGTCCGCGATCTCGTGCCCGTCGGGGACGTCGACCTTGTTGAGGGCGACCAGGCGGGGACGGTCCTCGAGGCCGCCGTAGCGGGACAGCTCGTTCTCGATGACGTCGAGGTCGTCGAGGGGGTTGCGGCCCGGCTCGATGGTGGCGGTGTCGATCACGTGGACCAGGGCCGCGCAGCGCTCGATGTGGCGCAGGAAGTCGTGGCCCAGGCCGCGACCGTCGGCGGCGCCCTCGATGAGGCCGGGCACGTCGGCGACGGTGAACGTCGTGTCCCCGGCACGCACCACGCCGAGGTTGGGGACCAGGGTGGTGAAGGGGTAGTCCGCGATCTTGGGCCGGGCGCGCGACATGGCGGCGATCAGGCTCGACTTGCCGGCGCTGGGGAAGCCGACCAGGCCGACGTCGGCGACGACCTTGAGCTCGAGGCGTACGTCGACCTCGTCGCCGGGCTCGCCGAGGAGCGCGAAGCCGGGGGCCTTGCGCTTGGCGCTGGCCAGTGCGGCGTTGCCGAGGCCGCCGCGACCGCCGGCGGCGATGACCATCTCGGTGCCCGCGCCGACCATGTCGCCCAGGACGGTGCCGTCGAGCCGCTTGACCAGCGTGCCGTCGGGCACGGGGAGGACGAGGTCGTGGCCGTGGGTGCCGTTGCGGTGGCCGCCGGCGCCGTGGCCGCCGTGCTCGGCACGCCGCTTGTTGCTGTGGTGGTAGTCGATGAGCGTGGTCACGTCGGGGTCGACGCGCAGGATCACGGAGCCGCCGGGGCCGCCGTTGCCGCCGTCGGGACCACCGAGAGGCTTGAACTTCTCGCGGTGCACCGACGCGACGCCGTTGCCGCCCCGACCCGCACTGATGTGCAACGTGACCTGGTCGATGAAGGTCGGGACTGCCATGGTTTCGCTCTCTGTTGCGGGGAAATGCACGAAGGGCGCCCCCAGATCCTAGGGACGCCCAACGTGTGGATGAGTCAGTGTCGCTGCAGCGTCACTCGCCGGGGACGATGTTGACGACCTTGCGACCACGCTTGGTGCCGAACTCGACGGCACCGGCCTGCAGCGCGAAGAGGGTGTCGTCGCCGCCGCGACCCACGCCCGAACCCGGGTGGAAGTGGGTGCCGCGCTGGCGGACGATGATCTCGCCGGCGTTGACGGTCTGGCCGCCGAAGCGCTTGACACCGAGGCGCTGGCTGTTGGAGTCGCGACCGTTCTTGGTGGACGCGGCGCCCTTCTTGTGAGCCATGAGTTCAGTCCTTCGTGTTCAGAGCCTGTGAGTCCGAGCGAGCGCTCAGAGGGAGATGTCGGTGACCTTGACCTGGGTGTACTTCTGGCGGTGACCCTGGCGCTTCTTGTAGCCGGTCTTGTTCTTGTACTTCTGGATGACGATCTTGGGGCCCTTGGTGGCGCCGACGACCTCGACGGTCACGGCGGCCTTGTCGAGGCCGGTCGCGGTGACCTTCTCGCCGTCGACCACCATCACGACGGGGAGGGTGAGGGTCTCGCCGACCGCGGTCAGGGACTTGTCGATCTCGATGACGTCGCCAACAGCAACCTTCTGCTGCTTGCTGCCACTGCGCACGACTGCGTACACGGCGGACTCACTCTCCTCGGGTCTTCATGGATGCCGGGCGGAACCGCCTCGGGCAAAGTCGGGTGGCACGCCGGAGCGCACAAGGGGCAACTTTACGGGCGGAGGGTGACAGGGTCAAAACGAAGACCCGGCCACCACCCCGCTCCGGCGGATCAGCGCTTGCGGGCGCCCTTCTTCTTGATCGGGACGTGCTCGACGTGCGGCTCGGGAGCCCCCTCGCCGGTCTGCGCGTCCGGTACGGCGACCGGCTCGCCGCCGAGCTCGACGTCGGAGGTCCCGGGCTCGACACGGCCCGAGTCGGGCATCGTGCCGGCGACACCGGACGGCGGGCCCGCGGGCCGGCTCGCCGAGCGTCGGCGCGTCCGCGTCACCACCTTGGGCTTCTCGGGCTCCGCGGCCGTCCCGGCGTCGGGCTCGGCGACCGGCGCGGCCACCTCCTCGTCGGGAACGGGAGACGTCACGGCGTCCAGGGGCAGCTCGCCGGCCGGGGCGCCGTCGACGACCGCGGCCGTGCCCGGCTCGTGGGACGGCGTCGGGGTCGCGACGTCCTCGCCGGCCGCGGGCTCGCCGGCCGCGGGCTCGGTGGTCGACGGCTCGGTGGCCGACGGCTCGGTGTCGCCCGCAGCGCCGCGGCCACGGCCGGACCGGCCCCCGCGCCGGGAGCCACGTCGGGCGCCGCCCTCGGAGTCGGTCCCGGCCGCCGCGGTGCCGGCGGGAACACCGGGCTCGGTGCCGTCGGTGGTCCCGGCGGGCTCCGTCCCGCTGCCGGTGTCGTCGGTGCCGGCGGGCACGGTCTCGTCCTCGGGCTTCTCGGCCTTGTCGGCACGCGCCATGGCGGCGACGTCCTTGGGCGAGGGCGCAGCCGCCTGGGACGCGCCACCGCCGTTGCCACGCCCGGAACCGTTGCCGGAGCCGCCGCCCGAGCCGTTGCCGGTGGCGCCGTCGCGGCCGCGGCCGCGTCCTCGGCGACCGGAGCGCTGCGGCTCGTCGTCGCCGCCCTTGCCGGGCTCGACGGGCTCGCTCTGCACGATGACGCCACGGCCGTGGCAGTGCTCGCAGTCGTGGCTGAAGGACTCCAGCAGGCCGGTGCCGATGCGCTTGCGCGTCATCTGCACCAGGCCGAGGGAGGTGACCTCGGCGACCTGGTGGCGGGTGCGGTCGCGGCCCAGGCACTCGACGAGGCGGCGTACGACCAGGTCGCGGTTGGACTCCAGCACCATGTCGATGAAGTCGACGACGATGATGCCGCCGATGTCGCGCAGCCGGAGCTGGCGGACGATCTCCTCGGCGGCCTCGAGGTTGTTCTTGGTGACCGTCTCCTCGAGGTTGCCCCCCGAGCCGGTGAACTTGCCGGTGTTGACGTCGACGACCGTCATCGCCTCGGTGCGGTCGATGATGAGCGACCCGCCCGAGGGCAGCCAGACCTTGCGGTCCAGGCCCTTGGCGATCTGCTCGTCGATGCGGTGGACGGCGAAGACGTCCGACTTCTTGGCCGAGGCGCCGTCGGGGGCCTCGAACTTCTCGACGCGGTCGACGAGGTCGGGAGCGACGTGCTCGACGTACCCCTGCACGGTCTCCCAGGCGTCGTCGCCCTGGATGACGAGCTTGTTGAAGTCCTCGGTGAACAGGTCGCGGACGACCTTGAGCGTCAGGTCGGGCTCGCCGTAGAGCAGGGCGGGGGCGGTGCCGCGGGCCTTGCCCTCGATGTCCTCCCAGCGCGCCTTGAGCCGCTCGACGTCGCGGGTGAGCTCCTCCTCGCTGGCGCCCTCGGCCGCCGTGCGCACGATGACGCCGGCGGAGTCGGGGACGATCTCCTTGAGCAGCGTCTTGAGGCGGTTGCGCTCGGTGTCGGGGAGCTTGCGGGAGATGCCGCTGGTCGTGCCGTCCGGCACGTAGACCAGGAAGCGGCCGGCCAGGCTGACCTGGCTGGTGAGGCGCGCGCCCTTGTGGCCGACCGGGTCCTTGGTGACCTGCACCAGGACGGACTGCCCGCTGGACAGGACCGACTCGATCTTGCGGGGCTGGCCCTCCTTGTGGCCCAGCGCCGCCCAGTTGACCTCACCGGCGTAGAGCACCGCGTTGCGGCCCTTGCCGATGTCGATGAAGGCGGCCTCCATGGAGGGCAGCACGTTCTGCACGCGGCCGAGGTAGACGTTGCCGATGAGCGAGGTCTGCGACTCGCGGGCGACGTAGTGCTCCACGAGGACCTTGTCCTCGAGGACCGCGATCTGGGTGAGCTCGTCGCGCTGGCGGATGACCATCGTGCGGTCGACCGCCTCGCGCCGGGCGAGGAACTCGGCCTCGCTGACGATCGGGGCGCGGCGGCGACCGGCCTCACGGCCCTCACGACGGCGCTGCTTCTTGGCCTCGAGCCGGGTGGAACCGGCGAGGGCGGTGATCTGGTCCTCGGCCGCGCGGCGGCTGCGGACCTTGGTGACGGTGTTGGGGTCGTCGTCGTCCCCGGCGCCGCCCTCCTCGCCGGCGCGGCGACGGCGGCGGCGACGGCGCGAGGTGCCCTCGCCCTGCTCGCCGGAGTCGTCGGCGGCCGAGGAGTCCTCGGACGAGGCGTCCTCGCCGTTGTCGGCGTCGGAGTCGGAGTCGACCGTGCCGTCGGACCCGTTGTCGCTGCCCTTGCGGCGGCGGCGACCGCCGCGACGGCGGCGCCGGCGGGCGGGGCCCGTGCCGTCGCCGGACTCGTCCGCGGACTCCTCGGTGTCCGTGTCCTCGTCCTCGGCGGCTCCGTCGACCGACTCGGCAGGCTCGGCCGTGGCGTCGATCTCGGCGGAGGCGTCGGTCGCCGCCTCCTCGGTCTCGGCCTCGGTCTCGAGGTCCTCGGCCGGCTCGGCGGCCGGCGCGGCCTTCTTGGCGGCGGACTTGCGCGTACGACGGGTCACCGTCGGGGTGGCCTCGGGTGCCTGGAAGAGCGGGACGACTCCCCCGGCGGACACCGGCTCGACCGGCTCGCCGGCGGTCTCGGTCGGCTCGGTGACGGTCTCGGCGGCAGGCGCCTCGGCAGCGGCGGTCTTCTTGGCGCCGGAGCGGGACGTGGACTTGCGGGCGGCCTTCTTCGCCGGGGCGGCGGGCTCGGCCTGCTCCGCAGCGCCCGTCTCCTGGGCCGCCGCGCCGGTGGCGTCCTCGACGGGTGCCGAGGTCTTCTTGGCGGCCGTCTTGCGGGTGGTCGACTTGCGGGCCGCCGTCTTCTTGGCGGGCGCGGGTGCGTCCGTCGACGCGTCGCCGGCCGGCGCCTCCGCGGGAGCCTCGTCGGCGGGAGCCGACTCGATGGCCGGGGCGGCGCTCTTGCGGGTGCGGGTCGTCTTGCGCGCCGCGGTCTTCTTGGCCGGCGCGGGAGCCTCGGCCGCCGGATCGGCGGTGGCCTCCGCCGCTGCGTCGGTGGCGGCGTCCGCGGCCGGCGCGGAGACGGCGGCTGCCGTCTTGCGCGGCGTACGGGTGCGGGTGGTCTTCTTCACCACCGGGGCCTCGGGTGCCTCGGGAGTGGCCTCCGGAGCGTCACCGCCCTCGGGGGCAGCGGCGGGAGCCGCCGTCTTGCGGGTGCGCGGCGTGGTGGTCTTGCGTGCCGCAGTCTTGCGGGTGGTCCGGGTGACCGTCGGCGGCGCGGCGGTGTCCCCGCTCGCCTCCGCCCCGGTGCTGTCGGCGGTGGTGCTGTCGTTGGGGTTGTCGTTGGGGTTGTCGTCGAGCATGTCGCTCTCCTCGCCGGCACCCGGCTCGAGGTCCGGGGCCGTGTCGGCGCCGCGAGGCCGTGGTGGCGTCGGGGCGCAAAGCCTTCGTGTGGCGGCGACACCCTCCGCGTGTGCGTCACCGGGTGCGTGCCGTCACCTGCCGCGGTCGCCGGGACCCGGGAGGGACCGGGGTCCTTCCCTGCGCGGGTCGCTGTCACCGACCCACAGGCCGCGTCGCGGTCTGGTGACGACTCCCAACCGGTGTGCCGACCTGGATCGGTACGGCGAGAACGTCGTCGGCCCGGCGTGGGGTGGCGGACCACCCCGTGCCGGACGTGGCGAGTATCGCACACGGGTCGTCGATCCCCGGCACCGTGAACGGCGCGTGGTCAGGCGACGAAGGGGTCCCCGATCGTGCCGTCCTCCGCCAGGGGCCCCTGGGCGAGGCGGGTCATCAGCGGGGCCGGGCCGGGCTGCACGTCGGAGACCGACACCAGAGCGGTGAGCACGTCGTCGGGCCGCACGGCCGGCACGCCGTGCCGCAGCACCACGTCGAGCGCCGAGCGGTCGTCGTACCCCGAGGGCGTGACCGCGAGGCTGACCACGGCCCCGCGCGCGTCGAACTCGCGCAGGCCCTTCTTGGTCATCCGCTCGACGAGGACCTCCTCGGCGGCCAGGAAGGCGGCCACCCCGGCCCCCACGACCTCGGGCGAGCCCTCGACGTCGATGCGCCACCGGCTGGCCTCGAGGCGGTCGGCGAGCGAGCCGCCCGGCGACTCGACGACCTCGATCACGTCGAGGCCCTCGGGGAGCGCCTCGTCGAGCGCGGCGTGCACCTGGGCCGGGACCAGCACCTGGGCGAGGGCGATCTCGAGGTACTCCGCCTCGCTCGCCGAGCCGGTCGGCGCGGCGCCCGCGTAGGAGATGCGCGGGTGGGGGTTGAACCCTGACGAGTAGGCCATCGGGATGCGCGCGCGGAAGACCGCGCGCTCGAAGGCGCGGCTGAAGTCGCGGTGGCTCGTGAAGCGCAGGCGGCCGCGCTTGGCGTAGCGCACCCGGAGGCGCTGGACGGGGGGCGGCTGCTGCGGGGGGTCCTGGCGTGGCATGGCGGGCACAGGCTATCCGCGCCCGGCACCGGGGCGGCAAAGCGCGAGGACCGGCGTCCTCAGGTCAGCCGCGCCTCACGCATCTGCCGCGACGCGTAGACGCTGTTGACCGCCTCCCCGTCCAGCCACGCGGTCAGGCGCTCCGCCTCCACCTCGAGGGCAGCGCGGGCGTCGGCACCCGGGTCCTCGCGGAGCACCACGCGCACGGCGGCGGCGTCGTCCTGGACCCAGCAGCCGACGACCCGGCCGTCCCACCACGCCGTGGTGCCGCCGTTGCCGTTGACGTCGAAGAGGTGGGGCACGTGGCCGGGGTCGAGGTACCAGTCACGCTGCTTCCAGCCCATCAGGGTGGGGTCGAGCACCGGGAGCAGCGCGGCCCACGGCTCGACCGCGGGCTCCGGGTCGAGGTCGTCCGGGAGCAACCAGCCGGTGTCGCCGGACTCGACGGCGACCGGCACGGCGCCGAGGTCGGCGAGCGCGCGGCGTACGACGCCCTTGGTCGCGCCCAGCCACCACACGACGTCGGTCTCGGTGCCGGGCCCGAAGGTCCGCAGCCAGCGCGCGACGAGCTCCGCCCAGCCCTCGTCGGCGGGCAGCGGGACCGGCTGCTCCCCCAGCCACCGCGCCATCGACACCCACACCGGGCGCGAGATCCGCCAGTGACCGCCGTTGCGGCCGCGCACCAGGTCGGCGGTCAAGCCGAGGTGGGTGAGCAGCCGGGTGTGGTTCCACGTCGACCCGGCGGAGACGGCGACGGCCGTCTCGAGCTCGGGGAGCAGCGCCCGGACGTCGGCCGCCGCGACACCCTCGGGGTGCGTCGCCAGGTGGGCGAGTACGCGGGCACGCGCGTCGTCGAGCCAGGCGTCGCCGTCGGCGGCGATGCCGGCCTTCTCGACGTCCTTGGCGATCCGGCGTCGCTCGATGCCGGCGACCCTCTCGGAGGCGCTCCCCCACGCCGCCGGGAGCAGGTCGCGGGGGAAGACGAACAGGGTGCGCCGCATCGCCAGCTGCTTGACCAGCGACCGGTCGACGTACAGCGCCTGGTCGACGTCGTCGCGGGTCACCGTGTCGACCCGGGCATGGATCGACAGGTACGGCGTGGGCGGCTCCGTCGAGTGCAGGACGGTCATCGCCCGGGTCGCCGCGACCGGGTCGGCCAGCCGGTGCTGCGGGGCGATCCCGTGCCGGCGGGCCATACGGGCGCGACGCTCGGCGTCGGGGACGAGGCGGACCGGGCTGCTCACGACGAATCCGGCTCAGATGGCCACGGTGTCGAGGCCGAGGATCGCCGGCAGGGCGGCGTACAGCGCGAGCCCGGCCACCGCGAGGACGATCGCCGTGCGGGTCCGCAGCAGGAGCGCGGCGAAGGCCACACCCAGCGGGAAGACGGCCAGCCCGTAGCGGAAGTGCATCGCGAAGTACTGGTCGGTGGTCGCGAAGACCATGACGTCCAGCACGACAGCGCCGACGGCTGCGCCGAGCAGGTAGCCGGGCGCGAGCTGCCGGACGTAGGACGGCAGGCCGGGCACGAGGCCGGCCCACGCCGCCATCGCGGTGCCGCCCATGGCCAGCACCAGCCATGCCGCGGGCGCCGTGAGCACGCCCTCGCCCCAGCTGGTGAGGAACTTCACGCTGTCGACCGTGACCGCCCGTGGGTCGAGCGACTCGACGACGTAGTTGCCCGGCGGGTCGTAGTCGGCGACCCGGGTGGCCGAGAGCCACGCCTGGTGGGCGAGGAACAACGCGAGCGTGCAGACGGTCAGCACGACCCCGGCGACGAGGGCGCGGATCCGTTCCTCCCGTTCCGACGACGGCCAGACCAGGACCGCCAGCAGCGCGATCCCCACGGCCACGGCGACCACGATGTTGGACCCCTTGACCCCCACGACGCTCAGCGCAGCGAGCGGCAGCACCCACACGGGCCACTCCCTGCGCAGGTAGCGCAGGGCCGCCAGCACGGTGAAGGCGCCGACCGGGATGTCGAGGGCGTGCGGGGTGATGTGGATGTACTGCTGGAGGAAAGCCGGCACGAGCAGCACGGTGCCGGCCGCGACCGCCGCGGCGGGACGTCCGGCGCCGACGGCGCGGGCGAGCAGCCACAGGGTCCACATGCTCAGCCCGGCCCAGAGGATGCCGACGAGCCGGCCGGCGTTGACCGGGTTGTCGACCAGCCCGGTCTCGAGCAGCACGAACGCGCCGAGCCCGGTCGCGACGAAGTAGGGCGCCGGGTCGCTGGCGGCGTAGTTGGGGGTGGGCGTGTCGGCGATCGGCTGGAGGCGGCACCCCGTGGGCGGCATGATC
This sequence comes from Nocardioides sediminis, assembly GCF_003047295.1. Classification (GTDB taxonomy): domain Bacteria; phylum Actinomycetota; class Actinomycetes; order Propionibacteriales; family Nocardioidaceae; genus Nocardioides; species Nocardioides sediminis. The sequence goes on along the minus strand of NZ_PZYZ01000001.1, from coordinate 827,472 downwards.
CGCTCCACGCCACGACAGGCGCGCGCGAGCTCGCCCCACCGCGAGACGTCCTCACCGTCGTTCATCACGACGTTGCCCTCGGTGACGGCGTGGACGCGATCGGCGTACTGCCACTCGTCGTAGATGCTCAGCGGCCGGTCGTTGACGGCGCGGAACCCGACCAACGGGGCGGCGAGGAGCACGAACGCGAGCAGCAGCAGCGCCTGCCGCTGCCAGCCGCGCAGCTCGGTGGACCGGCGCTGCACACGGCTCCAGGCGGTTGACGACACCGGCGCAGTATCCCGTAGGCCGGCCCCGCTCCCGGTATTGGCTAGCGTGCCGCCCATGCCCGGCACTCCCCGCCTGACCTTCGCGATCCCGTACTACCGCGGTCGTGACTACCTCGCCGAGGCGATCCGGAGCGTGCTGGCGCAGACCGAGCAGGACTGGCGGCTCCTCGTGGTCGACGACCGGGGGCCCGAACCCGCCGACGAGCTGGTCGCAGACTTCGACGACCCGCGGATCGACTACGTCCGCAACGAGCGCAACCTCGGCCTCGCGGGCAACTGGAACGAGTGCGTGCGGCTCGCGACGACGCCGTACGTCACCGTCCTCCACGGCGACGACCGGTTGCTCCCGGAGTACGCCGCACACGTGCTCGCCGCGGCCGATCGGGAACCCGACGCGGCGGTCGTCTTCACCGACGCGGTGAACATCGACGGCGACGGTCGGCCCACGCGCACGCTCGCCGACGTCGCGAAGGGACTGCTCCCCCGCCGTCGGGAGGACCACGTGCTGTCCGGGGACGCCGACCTGGCCGGGCTGCTGGCCGGCAACTACATCGTCTGCCCCACCATGTGCCTGCGCCGGGACCTGGTGGGCGAGGCGCCGTTCGACGCGTCGCTGAGGTTCGTGCCCGACTGGGAGCTCACCACCCGGCTGCTGATGGAGGGTGGTCGGCTCGCTGCCGTCCGCACACCGCTGCTGGAGTACCGCCGCCACGGCGGCAGCGAGACCTCGCTGCAGACCGAGGACGCGTCCCGCTTCGTCGAGGAGATCGCGTTCCTCCGACGCCGGGAGGAGCAGCTGGCCGCCCTCGGCTGGAGCGCGTCGGCCCGGTCGGCCCGCCGTCGCACCACGGTCCGGGGGCACCTGGCCGTGCTGACCGCCCTGGACCTCGTGCGCGGCCACCGGGCCGCGGCACGGGCGAAGTGGACGGTGCTCCGCGGCGACCTGCGGCGCCGCTGAGGACCGTCAGGACTCGCTGGTCGTGACCTCGGGCTCCGGGTGGACGACCCGGATCCGGAGCAGCGACAGGAACACGCCGGCCATGATCGTCTGCGCGCCGATGATCAGGCTCAGCGCGGCCGGGAGCACGCGTCGGACGCTGTCGGTCGGGTCGAGCGGACCGAAGTCCGAGTCGCCCCACCAGACGAACGAGACGACGAGCCACACGAGCCCGAGCACGAAGACGACGACCCCGGCGACGATGATGTTCTCGAGGTTCAGCCGGCCCTCCAGCGCCCGGAAGCGCGCGCTGGCCGGCAGGAAGCCCTCGTGCAGGGCGTAGACCTTGGACAGCAGGAAGAAGAGCACGGCCTGGTAGCCGACGACGGCGACGGCCGCCGAGTAGATCATCGTGCCGACGTCGAGACCGAAGTCCCCGATGAAGACCGGGCCGGCCAGCAGCACGGCGGTCGCGACGAGGCCGAGGACGGCGAGCACGAGCCCGGGGTAGAAGAACACCCAGCGCGGGCTGTAGAGCATGAGGAAGCGGAGGTGCCGCCACCCGTCCCGCCAGCTGCGCAGGTGCGGCGGGCGGCTGCGGCCGTCCTTGCGGAGCGTCGTCGGCACCTCGACGATGTCGAGGCCGGTCAGCGACGCCTTCACCACCATCTCGCTGGCGAACTCCATGCCGGTCGTCCGCAGGCCGAGCGCCGTGATGGAGTCGCGACGGAAGGCGCGCAGGCCGCAGTGGAAGTCCTTGACCGGGGCGTTGAAGAAGACCCGGCCGACCATCGAGAGCACCGGGTTGCCGAGGTACCTGTGCAGCGGCGGCATGGCACCGGGCTCGATCCCGCCCCGGAACCGGTTGCCCATCACGAGGTCGGCGCCCTTGCGCAGCTCGTCCACGTACGGGCCCAGGCCCTCGAAGTCGTAGCTGTCGTCGGCGTCACCCATCGCGACGTAGGTCCCGCGGGCCGCGGCGATGCCGCCGATCAGCGCGGCGCCGTACCCCTTCTCCGCCACGTGGACGACACGGGCGCCCTCCTCCTCGGCGATCTGCTGGGACCCGTCGGTGGACCCGTTGTCGGCGATGATCACCTCGCCGACGACGCCGGACGTCTCGAGGAACGTGCGTGCGTGACGGATGCACGTCGCCAGCGTCTCGGCCTCGTTGAGGCACGGCATCACGATCGAGAGCTCGATCGGAGCGGCCTCCTCGGGCGAGCCGTCGGTCAGTTCGGAGGTCGAAGCGCTGGCAGACACCCGAGGAGGATAGGAGACGCGGGCCGGGGAGTGGGACTCGGCGCCCCTCCGGGGTCAGGCTCGCTCGAGCACCCAGGCGGCCTGGTCGCCGCGCGAGGTCGCGTTGAGCTGGGTGGCGCGTTCGGCCCACGCCGTGATCTCGGCGGGGCTGAACACCGAGGCCTTCTCGTCGACCATGTGGGAGTGGGGGGACATGAGGGGTACGCCGCGGCGCACCTGCTCGCTCGCCCAGAACTGCGCCGAGAACGAGTCGTCGCGGACCGACACCACCCTCAGGCCGACCCGGTCGGCGACGGCCTCGACGCCGGCGCGCGAGGGGACGGCGAGGTGGCGTGGCGCGTCGAGCCCGTAGTAGTCGGTGCCGTAGAGCTCGTAGGCCTCGCCCGACACGGTGGGCATCCGGGTCAGGATCCGACCGCCGGGCGCCAGCTTGTCGAGCGCGAGGGACAGGCTCGCGGCGGGGTCCGGGACATGCTCGAGACTGTGGTGGAACATCACCAGGTCGAAGGTGCCCTCGACGTCCGCGAGCTCGCGACGCAGCACCCGAGCACCGTTGTCGAAGACGCGGTCGGTCGGGGCGAACGGGTCGATGCCCACCGGCTCCCGCACGCCGGCCAGCGCGAGGGCGTAGACCATCAGGCCCGATCCGCACCCGACGTCCAGCACCCGTGTCGACCGGCCTCGAGGCATGCCGGCGACGGCGATGCCCTCGAGCACCGTGACGTAGCTGTGGAACTGCCGCATCCGCACGACGCGCCGTGCCGTCGCCGCGACCCGGCCCGACCCGAACAGCACGGACCGGGCGACCGTGGAGGCGAGCTGACGCACCCCGGGACGTCCCAGCACGCGCTCGGGATCGAGGTCGACGGAGTAGTAGTCACCCGGGTAGTACGGGCCCAGGTCGTCGGGGACGTCGGGGAGCCAGACGGTGCCGCACGTCGCACAGGGGACGTAGGTGAACGTCTCGCCGGTGCCGTACATCATCTCGGTGACCCGCAGCGTCTCCTCTGCGCGCGCCCCGTCGCAGAACGGACAGGTGGGCTGCAGCGGCATGTGGCCTCCGACGGACGGGTGGAGCGGCAGGGACCGGGGCCCCTCGGGCACCGGGAGTCTAGGGGCACCCGCCCCCCGGCCGGTGGCCGTGCTCCGGTCCCTAGACTTCGACCTTTGAGTCCGCAGGCGGCACGGGGGCACGAGCACATGGTCGAGGTCGACGCACACGAGGTCGACGAGCCGGTCGGTGAACCGGACCGCGGGCGACCCCCGCGACGCTGGGCGGCGATCCTGGGGATCGCGATCCCCCTCGTGGTCTACGTCGTGGTCGTGCTCAGCGGCGCCACCCTCTCGTCCCTCGGGATCAGCGGGCTGCGTGAGGACCCGGCCGACCCGCTCGGCACGCAGTGGGGCCAGGCGAGGGAGATCCGGTCCGACGAGTACCTCACCCAGTCCTCGCAGGAGCTGGCCGTCCTCGCGACCGGCCACTCGACGCACTCACTGCTCGCCCGTGGGCCCGACATCACCTTCCAGCTCTCCTCGGGCCAGCTGGCCGAGTCCCTGCTGTTCGCGGAGTACAACCTCCTGCGACTCGGACCGGTGCTGCCCGACGAACAGCTGTTCTCGGCCGTGCGCAACTTCTCCCTGCTCCTGCTGGCGCTGACGCTCCCGCCACTGCTCCGCCGGTTCGGGGCGAGCACACCGACGGCCTGGCTCGCGTTCGCGCTGACCGTGCTCGCTCCGGTCACGCTCTGGTGGTCGCTGACCCCGGTCCGGCTGATCTCCCACGCGAGCGCCGGCTGCCTGTTCCTGCTGCTGGCCCACGAGCAGTGGCTGCGCGCCGCGGACAAGGGACGGACCGCACTGCGGCGCACGGGCGCCCTGGGCCTCGCGGCGGCCGGCGGCGTCCTGCTCGCGCGCTTCGGCACGTGCTACGTGCCGTGGTACATCACCATCGGCACTCCGCTCGTGGTCGCGACCGGCCTCTTCCTCGTGCGCGAGGCGCCGCGTCGTGCGGCGCTCGTCGTGCTCGGCACCGGGGCCGCGGCCGGGGTGGCGACACTGGGCGCGGCCTTCTGGCAGAACTGGCCCGCCGTGGAGGCGACCCTCAACACCCTCTACCCCGGCCAGCGTCGCGAGACCGGCGTGGTCGCCGAGGCGTGGGCGCTGTTCGGCACGCCCGGGCTCTACCAGCTGCAGGACGGCGCGCTCCCGTCGGTCCTCAACCAGCCCGAGATCACCTCGGCCTACACCCTGTGCGGCCTCTGGGCGCTGTGGCTGCTGCGCCGCGGCCTGCCCGGCGCGACCCCGAGCATGCGTGCCGCCTGCTGGGGGCTCGCTCTCACCACCGGCTTCTGGGCGCTGTGGTGCACCATCTCGTGGGGGTCGCTGGGGGCCCACATCCCCGGGGTCAACCTCGTACCGCCGGGGCGCGCGGCCCAGTCCGTCGGGTTCGGGTCGGCCATGCTGCTCGCCGTCGCCCTCGCGCGGGCGCCGCGCCAGGGCCGCATCATCGCGCTCGTGCCGGCCGCGATCTGCGCCGGCGTGACGCTCTACGGCCTGCGTGACCTCCAGGGGATCATGCCGTCGCTGCCGACGCTGGCGGTCGTCGTCGCCACCGTCACCGTGGCGGCCCTCGTGTGGCTGCTCACCGTGCACCCGCGCGGACTGCCCGTGGCTCTCGCCTGCCTCGTCCTGCTCTACCCCGTCGTCCGCGTCAACCCCGTCCTGATCGGTCTCGGCGACATGCGGGACAGCGAGTCCGCCGTGCTCGCCGCCGAGGTCGGCGACAGGGCCCGGGCCGCCGGCAAGTTCATCGCCACCGACACGACGACGACCTCCGCGCTCTTCGTCGCCAACGGTGCGCCGATGATCACCGGCTGGCAGATCAGCGGGCCCAACGAGGGACAGTGGCGCAAGCTCGATCCGACCGGCCAGTACGAGGGCGCCTGGAACCGCGGGGCGAGCTACCTCACGGTGGCGTTCCCCCCGGAGCGCGCCCCCGCACCCGTCGTCGTCTCGCCCTTCCCCGACGTGATCCAGGTGCAGGTCCACCCGTGCGAGTTCCCGGACTCGCTCCGCCTCGGCTGGATCGTCACGAGCGCCCGCCACCGCGGAGGCTGCCTGGAGCTCGAGCGCGAGCTCCGCTGGTCCGGACAGGTGCACTACCTCTACGCCGTCCGGGCGGGCGAGGGCCGGGACGCGGACGACCGGCAGCGGACCGGGCGGCGCTAGTGTCTGGACGCATGTCCGAGGAAGTCGGGTCGACCGCGGTCGACCGCATCGCCCTGCTCGAGTCCGAGCTGCTCCGCGCGCGCCGCGAGACCAAGTGGGTGCAGGGGGAGCTGGAGCACCAGGCCGAGGCGCTGCAGCGTGTACGACGTCAGCGGGCACGCCTGCGCGAGCAGTCCGAGTCCCTCGCCGCGGCCCTGGCTGCCGAGCTCTCCAGCTCCTACTGGCGCGCGGTCGAGACCGGCCGCGGACGCCTGCGCCGACGCGACCCGGAGGCGGACCTCGTGCGCGAGGTCGAGGCCAGCCCGCACTTCGACGCCGGCTGGTACCTGCGCCAGCACCAGGCCGCCATCGCCGGGCAGCGGCTCGCGCCCGCGCTGCACCACGTCCGTCACGCCAACGAGCGTCGGCTCGACCCGGGCGAGGACTTCAGCACCGCGCGCTACCTGCGCCGGCACCCCGAGGCGGGCGACAGCGGACTGCCCGCCCTCCTGCACGCGACGCGGCACGGGCTCCTCGATGACGGCCTCGTCCAGGTCGACGAGGCCGACGACTGATGCTCGACCTCGCTGAGTTCAGGAACCGCTGGTTGGCCTTCTGCGAACGGTTCCTCGTGGCGGAGGAGGGCGAACGCGCCCGACTCGTCGCGGAGGCGGTCGACACCGGGCTGCCCCCGGGCGTTCCGTCGGCGAGCTTCGACCCGACCACGTCCGAGAAGGCTGCACCGGCCGGCGCGGTCATCCGCGCTGCCGGACTGTTCGACGACCTCGGCTACCTCCTGCACAACCCCGACCTGCCGTGGGAGCTGTGCGGCCACCAGGAGGAGCTCGAGCACTTCGTGACGCGCGGGTGGAAGGAGCTGAGGCACCCCAACGCGGAGTTCGACATGTGGCACTACTGGTGCGAGCACCTGGACCCGACGCGCGAGGACGTCAATCCCGTCGTGCACTTCGCGGTCGAGGGCCGTCGCGCCGGACTCACCACGTTGCCCCGGCTGGAGACGTTGCCGCCGCCCGAGCCGCCCGGCCCCGGCTACGCACCGCGTCGCATCTGCCTCTTCGCGGCCTACGACGGCGACGGGATCATCGACGACACGGTGGTCACCTACCTGACCGACCTGAGCCGGTTCGCCGACGTCTACTACCTGGCCGACTGCGAGCTGTCGCCCGGCGAGCTGGACAAGGTCGCGCACTGCACGAAGGGCGCCTGGGCGATCCGGCACGGCCGCTACGACTTCGGCTCCTACTCCATGCTCGCCAAGGACCTCGTCGGCTGGGACGTCATCGACACGTACGACGAGCTGATGCTGGCCAACGACTCGTGCTTCCTGGTGCAGCCGCTCGACCAGGTGTTCGCGAAGATGGACGCCACCACCTGCGACTGGTGGGGCCTGCAGGCGACCTACGACGACTTCGACGACCGTGCGTTCGACCGCCTGGGCCGCCGGCTCGGCCTCGACGAGGTCGGCGAGCAGATGCGGCGGCTCTCGCTGTGGCGATACTCCGACTTCCTGCACGTCGGGTCCTACTTCCTGAGCTATCGCCGCCGGGTCCACACCGACCCCCGCTTCCGCAGACGCCTCGACGAGGTGGCTGCGCAGTCGGAGAAGGTCACGATCATCCTCAAGTACGAGATCGGCTTCTCGCGGCTGCTGCTCCTGGCCGGGTTCACGCTGGCGACGTACGTCGACGGGATCCTCGCCTACCACCCCGTCTACCGGGCGTCCGCGTTCGACCTGATGGCCGAGGGCTTTCCGCTGCTGAAGCGCCAGCTGATCACCGAGAACCCGTTCGAGACGCCCGACCTGCACCGCTGGAAGGAGCGCGTGCTCGCCGTCGCGCCGGCGGCCGACGTGGAGGCCATGGACCGGTGCCTGCGCCGCACGGCGCCGCCGTGGAGCCTGGTGCGGAGCTTCGGCTTCCGGACCCGCCGCGACGGCACGGTCCAGCCCCCGGGGCACGTCGGGCCCGCGGAGTTCGCGGACGAGGACAAGTGGGTGCCCAAGCACCAGCACTGGTGGATCTTCCCGGTCGATCCCCGCACGGGCGTCCTGTCCGGGGCCGTGCGCGCGGTGTTCGAGGAGGTCCGGGACGACCCGACGATCAAGAAGATCGTGCTGCTCGGCTCGCGTGGCCTCAAGGTCGGCGGGGAGAACGTGGCCATCGTGCCCGGCGAGAGCACCGCGGGGCAGATGTACGGCCTGCGGGCCGGGACCATCTTCTGCACCGTCAGCCCCCGGGCCGACGTCAACCATCCCCTGGGACGTCGTCACCACAGGTTCGTGGACCTCGGCCGGACCACCGGCCTGCCTCCCGCCGTCGTGGCGCTGGGCGGGCACGGGGCGAACGGTGACCGCCCCCTGCCGGACGCCCGGTTCGATGCACGGCTGGTCCGTGCCGCGCTCACCGCGTCGGACGCCGCCACCGACGCCGCGCTGGCCCACTTCCCCGACCTGGAGGCCGATGGCCTGTGGAACGACGGCTCGCCTCGCATCGACCTCCTGGTGCGACCCGAGCCCGCGCTCTCCCCGGAGCTGCGCAAGGACCTGAGCGCGCTCCGCGACCTGGTGGCCGGACGCCGGCTGGTGCTGGTCTCACCGGACCGGAGTGGCGGGGTCGACCTCCCCGCGCTCGCCGCGTGGGCGCAGGACCACCGAGACGAGGTCGCGGTCGCGGTGCTCGCGACGGACGGATCCAGGCCCCGCGTACCCGCGCCCCTGCTGGACCTGCTGGACGAGAGGTGGCTGGAGAGCCGCGTCGGACTACGCGTGCCGCCCGTCGTCGAGATGGTGTGGCGCCTGACCGACGTGCTCGTCTCCGGGGCCACGGCCGACCTGGCCGACTTCGCGACCACGGGCCGCCCCGCCGTGGCCACCGCCGCAGCGACGGCCACGGGCTTCCCGTTCGAGGTCGCGGCCGGCACCTCCGAGCTGCTGGCGGCGATCGAGTCAGCCCTGTCCGGAGAGGTCGACGACGACCGGCTCGCGTGGGGTCGGTCGCTGCACAGCCGTTCCGACGGCGCCGCTGCCGCCCGGCTGGTCGACCGTCTCAAGAGGACCTATCTCCCCTGGGACGAGTGGTTGCGGGAGGACGCCGGGCTCAGCGCCGGGTGAGGCGACGCAGGCCGTGGACGAACCTGCGAGCGGCGGCACCGTCGAGCGGCGCAGCCTGGGACGGCGTCGAGATCGCAGAGCGCGGGAAACCGGTCCCGGCCAGGTTCGTGAGCGCCTCGAGAAGGCCGTCGGCGTCGGCGACCGGGATCGGCCGGAGCCAGCCCTCGTCGGGGAGCGCGGCCTCCACGTGTGCGCCGACGTCGTGGCCTGTCACCCGCAGCACCGGGACCCCGGTCACCAGGGCGTCCAGGGCGAGCGGGTCACCGCCGTCGGTCACCACCGCCGAGGCCACGCGCAGCACGGGCACCGGAGAAGCCAGGGTGCGGTCGGAGAGCGACAGCACGCACGGCAGCCCGGCGTCGAGCAGCGCCCGTGTCCACCCGTCGGGCCGGTCCACGCGCGGCTCACGGACGCCGACGACGACGTCGTGCTCCTCTGCCCACTCGGCGAGCCGCATCGGGAGCGCCCGCACGGCGCCGTTCGCCCACCACACCACCAGGGGACGACCGGCCAACGACTGGCGAAGACGGTGCTCGGCCGCCTGCAGGTCGCGAGGAAGATCCTCCGAGGCGATCACGAGGTGGTCGTGGCGCGGCAGCCCGGTCGGCCAGAAGCGCCCCAACGGGAGGTCGCGGACCAGTGCGGCCCTGACCAGGGCCTCCCCCGGCGAGGACACGGCCATCGCGTCGAGCTTCGACCAGTCCGCGTCCGGCCGCGGCGGCGGAGGCAGTGCGGGGACACCGGTGCCGACGTGGGCGAACCTGTGCCGGGAGCGCGGGAACGAGAAGGGATAGCTCAGGATTGGGGCGTCATCGGTCAGCATCAGGCCGCATCGCACCATCGCCGCCTGGCCGTCGGGGGTGTCGACGGGCACCACGGTCACGCGCTCGCCCGCGAGAGCCTCGACATCGGCGAGCGGCCGTCCGCGTGTGAGGACCACCTTGTGCAGGCTCGGGTCCTCGCGCACCTCTTCCAGGACAGCTCGCAGGCCGGGGTCGAGACGTCCCGAGGGCGAGACCGGGAATGCCCACCAGTGCCCGAAGCTGGGCGTCTCCCGGTCCAGACGGCGCAACCCGTAGCCCTGCGTCGCCCGCAGGGGGATGTGTCGACGACCGTCGTCGCCCAGCCGCGCGCCGTACGCCTCTCGCAGCACGCCCGGTTCCGTCACCCGCTCGAGGTGGGCCCGCATGGCGGCGAAGGGCGCCTCGGGCACCCATGGTCGAAGACGCTCCTCCCACTGCTCGAGACCGGGGACGTGTCGCGGGTTCTCGCCGAGGAAGTTGCGCTTCACCAAGGGGAAGCCTTGCTGCACGATCTCGAAGAAGTGTCGGCCGTAGAGCGGGTGGAACGCCCACAGGTCCGGCAGGAACGTGTCGAAGTCGAAGCCCGCGCCGATCAGGTAGCGGCTGATCCCCACCTCGTACTTGTGGATGACCAGGCGCTTCTCCCGCTGGCGGGTGACCGTGTCGAGACGCCAGCGGAAGCCGGGGTCGTCGAGGACCGGGCGGCGGTAGACCACGAAGTACGAGCTCAGGTGCAGGTGGCGGTCGTCCTGCCAGTGCCGCGTGCCGGTGAAGCGTCGCTTCGCCTCGGCGAGCGGGATCGGCGCGTCGTCGGAGGAGTACGACTCGTCGTGCTCCATCGACGACGCCTGGAGGCTCCACCAGTCGCAGGCACGGGCGTCCATGCGGGCGAAGACCTCGTCGAGCGGCCGCAGGAGGTAGCAGCTGTCGTTGGCCAGGATGACCTCGTCGTAGTCGGCCAGCCGCTCCCACCCGACGAGGTCCCGCGCAAGCAGGGAGAACGAGCCGAAGTCGTAGGCGCCGTGCGGGATGCTCCAAGCGCCCGCGGCGATGCCGTCCAGCCGGGCGAGCTCGCCCGGGTCGAGGACCCCGTCTGCGAGGTAGAAGACGTCGGCGTGGCGGGCCAGGTCGGCGAGGTAGGCGACGACCGTGTCGTCGACGAGCCCGTCCTTGTCGTGCGCGGCGAAGAGCGCGGCCCGACGGGGCGTGCCCGCGAGACGGGCCGGGGCCTTGGGCGGGGCCGGTTCGGGCAGCGGCTCGAGGCCGTCGTGTCGACCGCGGAGGAGGTAGTGGAGCAGCGGGTTGACGGAGTCGTCGGTGGGGTCGAGGTGCTCGACCCAGTAGGTCCACAGGTCGAACCGCAGGCTCGGCGCACGCAGGCTGCGCCAGCCCTCGTCGACGAAGTGTCGGACGGGGTCGGTGCCGCGCCGCAGGCGGTGCCGGACCGTGTACTCGTCGCTGTCCAGGAAACCGCTCGCCGCTACGACGGCCCGCGCGCACGCAGCCTGGACGGCGTCGGGTGGCGGCGGCGGGTCGGCGTCACCGATCTCCGGGAGTCCCTCGGCGAGCGCCTGCTCGACCATCGCCCGTGCCTCGTCCAGGTCGCGACGCGTGGTGGCGCGCCAGCGGCGCACGAAGCGGAACCAGCGACGCTGGAAGTCGGACACCTCTCCCCGGCGCGCCTCGAGCACGGCCTCCATGTCAGCGCGGGCCGGGAGGGTAGGAGTCCGCCCCCACCGACTCGGCGGTGAGCAGGAAGTGCACCAGGGGGTTGATGCGCTGCTCGACGGCCTCGGGGTGGTCGATGAGGTACTGCCGCACGTCGAACCGCTCGCTCGGGTGCCGCACGGGGAAGTAGGGGTGACGGACGAAGTGCAGCGCCGGGTCCTCCCCCAGCTCGACGACGTCGGGGTAGGTCCGCAGGTACCACGCCGGGTCCCACATCGAGGACCCGCGCAGCATCTCCAGCTGGGCCTCCTCGTCGCGGGTCGGCGGCTTCTGCCGGGACTTCATCAGGACGCCCCCGCGGCCCCGGCCGGCGGCGTCGATGCGCACGCGCTCGGCCAACGCCTCGGACAGGGACCGGGCGGCCCGCTCCGCGGCGTCCCGCGCGGCGACCAGCTTGGCCTCGCGCTCGGCCACCCCCTCCTGCAGGACGCGCAGCTCGGCGAGCTCGGCCCGCGCGTCGGCCAGCTCCGCCTCGAGCGTCGACACGTCGGGCTGGGGCCGTTGCACAGTCACGGCGCGACCCTATCGTTCCGTCTCCCCCGTACCGTGGAGGTCCCGAGCCGAGGAGCCCGCCGTGACGTTTGAGCTCGTACGCCGCCCCGCCGCGGCCCTCGCTGGCCTCGTCGTCGTGCTCGCGCTGGCCGGGTGCTCCGGCGGGTCGGCGGAGCCGGAGTCCTCCCCGGCCTCGTCGGACGTGGTGCCGGAGTCGGACTCCTCCGCCGACTCGGAGTCCGCGTCGCCGTCGCCCACGGAGTCGGCGTCTGGGTCCCCCTCGGACTCGCCTGCCGAGTCGCCCACAGCAGAGCCCACCCGGCCGCCGCACCCGATCTCGATGGCCGCCCTGTCAGCGGCCGACCACGACGGCGACCGGCTCCGGCTGGGTGCGGTGCGCGAGCGCACGGCGGCGTACACGTCGTACGACGTGACCTATCGCGTCACGACGCGCGACGGCACCGGCCCTCGGCGTTTCACCATCAGCGGGGTGCTCAACGTGCCGACGGGACGCGGCCCCTTCCCGGCGGTGGTGCTGGCGCACGGCTACATCGACCCGCTGTACTACGTGCGCGGCCAGGGCATGACCCGCGAGCGCGGAGTGTTCGCCAGTCGCGGGTACGTCGCGCTGCACGTCGACTACCGCGGGCACGCCGAGTCGACCGACGACCCCCGCTCGGACCGCGACCTGCGGCTCGGCTACTCCGCGGACGTGATCGCCGCGGTCAAGGCCCTGCGCGCGGCACGTGACGTGCCGGTCGACGACGACCGGGTGGCGCTGATGGGGCGCTCGATGGGCGGCGGCGTCGTGATGAAGGCGCTGGTCGCCGAGCCCGGCCTCGTGCAGGCCGCCTCCCTGTGGGCGTCGGTGTCGTCGCTGGAGGGCGAGAACTTCGACCAGTTCATCCGTCCCGACGGCGATTCCCGCCGCGACGCGATCGTGCGGGCCCACGGACTCCCCGAGCAGCGGCCGGACTTCTGGCGGGCGGCGTCCGCACGGCCCTACTTCGACGAGATCACCGAGCCGGTGCTCGCGGTCCACGGCCGCTTCGACGACACCTGCCCGCCGCGGTGGGCGCTGGCGACCCAGCGGGCGATGCAGCGGGCCGGGGTCGACAGCACGCTCGCCTGGTACGACGACGGCCACGCCTTCGGCCCCGCCTTCCTCGCCGCGATGGACCGGACCATCAGCTACTTCGACCAGCAGCTGGGCGTCCGCCGCGGTTGAGTGTGGGTTCGCCCCTGCCGTGCAGCGACGAGCGCAGCGAATCCGGCCGCTGGTTGAGCAGCGACGAGCGCAGCGAGGAGCGTGTCGAAATCAAGGTCGTCCACAACCACCGCACGACCACTGGCGCCCAGCAAGCGTGCGGTTCGACCATGGACCGATGGCCTGGACCTACATCCTCGAGTGTGCCGACGCCTCGTACTACGTCGGCAGCACGGTCGACCTGGAACGGCGGGTGTCCCAGCACGACCTCGGCGAGGGCGCGGCGTACACCCGGCGTCGACTCCCCGTCAGGCTCGTCTGGGCCGCTCAGTTCGCCAGGGTCGACGATGCCTGCGCGTTCGAGAAGCAGGTGCAGGGATGGCGCCGCGACAAGCGCATCGCCCTCATCGAGGGGCGGTACGACGACCTGCCGGCGCTCGCCCTCAGGTACCGGCGCAGGCGAGGCGCCACGGGCGGGTGACCATCGACGCCCTTGGTTTCGACACGGCGCTGGCGCGCCTGCTCAACCAGCGGGTCCACCGCGGTTGAGTGTGGCTTCGGTGCCACCAGACGACACCGAACCCACAGTCAGACCCGCCGGACAACACGCCCAGGCGCCCTCCGGACCTCAGACGACGCTGAGGGGGAGCAGCTGGCGGCCGGTGGGGCCGATCTGGATCTCGGTGTTCATCTCCGGGCACACGCCGCAGTCGTAGCAGGGCGTCCAGCGGCAGTCCTCGACCTCGATGTCGGCGCCGTCGGCCGCGGCGAGCGCGTCCTCCCAGTCGGCCCACAGCCAGTCCTTGTCGAGGCCCGAGTCGAGGTGGTCCCAGGGCAGGACCTCGTCGTAGTCACGCTCGCGGGTGGTGTACCAGTCGACGTCGATGCCGGTGCCGGCGAGGCCGCGCTCGGTGGCGGCCATCCAGCGGTCGTAGGAGAAGTGCTCGCTCCAGCCGTCGAAGCGGCCGCCGTCGCGCCAGACCTCCTCGATGATCCGGCCGACGCGGCGGTCCCCGCGGGAGAGCAGTCCCTCGACGATGCCGGGCTTGCCGTCGTGGTAGCGGAAGCCGATGGCGCGGCCGAAGCGCTTGTCCTCGCGGACGGTGTCGCGCAGCTTCTTGAGGCGGGCGTCGGTGGTCTCGTGGTCGAGCTGGCCGGCCCACTGGAACGGCGTGTGCGGCTTGGGCACGAAGCCGCCGATGGAGACCGTGCAGCGGATGTCGTTGTGGCCGGCGACCTCGCGGCCCTTGGCGATGACCTTCTTGGCCAGCTCGGCGACCTGGAGGACGTCCTCGTCGGTCTCGGTGGGCAGCCCGACCATGAAGTAGAGCTTCACCTGGCGCCAGCCGTGGGAGTACGCCGCCGCGACCGTGCGGATCAGGTCCTCCTCGGTGACCATCTTGTTGATCACCTTGCGCATCCGCTCGGAGCCGCCCTCGGGCGCGAAGGTGAGGCCCGAGCGCCGCCCGTTGCGGGAGAACTCGTTGGCCAGGGTGATGTTGAAGGCGTCGACTCGCGTGGACGGGAGCGAGAGCGAGACGTTGGAGCCCTCGTAGCGGTCGGCCAGGCCCTTGGCGACCTCACCGATCTCGGTGTGGTCAGCGCTGGAGAGCGACAGCAGGCCGACCTCCTCGAAGCCGGACTTGCGGATGCCGTTCTCGACCATGTCGCCAATGGTCTCGATGGAGCGCTCGCGCACCGGCCGGGTGATCATGCCGGCCTGGCAGAAGCGGCAGCCGCGGGTGCAGCCGCGGAAGATCTCGACGCTGAAGCGCTCGTGGACCGTCTCGGCGAGCGGGACCAGCGGCTTGGCCGGGTAGGGCCAGGCGTCGAGGTCCATCAGCGTGTGCTTGCGGACCCGGAAGGGGATGCCGGGCTTGTTGGGAACGACGGCCTCGATGGTGCCGTCGGCGGCGTAGGCGACGTCGTAGAACTTCGGGACGTAGACGCCGCCACTGACCGCGAGGCGGCGCAGCAGCTCGTCGCGACCGCCGGGGCGGCCCTCGCCCTTCCACTCGCGGACGACCTCGGAGATCGCGAGCACGACCTCCTCGCCGTCGCCGAGGACGGCGGCGTCGATGAAGTCGGCGATCGGCTCGGGGTTGAACGCCGCGTGGCCGCCGGCCAGCACGATCGGCTCGTCGTCGCCACGGTCGGCGGCGTGCAGCGCGATGCCCGCGAGGTCGAGGGCGTTGAGCATGTTGGTGTAGCCGAGCTCGGTGGAGAACGAGAGACCGAGCACGTCGAAGGCGCGCACCGGGCGGTGACTGTCGACGGTGAACTGCGGGATCGAGTCCTCCCGCATGACGCGCTCCATGTCGGGCCACACGGCGTACGTGCGCTCGGCGACGATCCAGTCGCGCTCGTTGAGCACCTCGTAGAGGATCTGGACGCCCTGGTTGGGCAGGCCGACCTCGTAGGCGTCGGGGTACATCAGGGCCCAGCGGACCGTCTCGCCCCCGGCCTCGGACTCCGCGGCGCAGTCCCACGACTTGACCGTGGAGTTGAGCTCGCCGCCGACGTACTGGATGGGCTTCTGCACCGACGGGAGCCGGGACTCCAGGAGCGGGAAGACCGACGCCGGAGCGGTCGCGGACGTGGTGACGGGCACGTTGGGGAACACCTCACGCAGTGGGGGAAGGACCAGCCCACAAGGGTACGCCGCGCAGACCACTGCGCGAAAAGGGAACGGGGTGCGTGCAGACTTCTCCACGTGACGAGACGGGAGCAGCTGGTGCGCGCGCTGCTCGTGGTGCTCGTGCTCGGCGTGGTGGTCACCCTCGTCGTCGTCGACCGGCGTCGGGGCGACGACCTGCCCGCAGCTGTCGACCCCGGCGCGACGCCGAGGCCGACGCTCACCGTCGAGACCCGGGGACCCTCCGCCGAGCAGTCCGCCGACGAGCGCGCGGGCAGCGCCGGCAAGCCGGACAGACCGGGCAAGTCCCGCAAGCGGGACAGGAGCGTCCCGGAGGAGGTGCCGACTCCCCCGCCGGGCATCGAGGCGATCGCCTGCCGCAAGCTCCAGGGGTCGGTCGACGTGCGGGTGCTCTCGTTCAACACCCACCGCTCCTTCGGCGGCATCGCCACCGTGGCGTCGGAGATCCGCTCGCTCGACCCCGACGTCGTGCTGCTCCAGGAGGTCGACCGCTTCCACGGCCGCACGGGCGGCGTGGACCAGGCCGCCTACTTCGCCGAGGCGCTGGGCATGGAGGCCTCCTTCAGCCCCAACGTGGTGCAGGGCCGCGGTCAGTACGGCACGGCGATCCTGTCCCGCTTCCCGATCCTCGACTCCGGCCGCTTCGCGCTCCCCAACGGCGCCGGCGGCGAGCAGCGGGGCCTGCAGTGGGCCGGCCTGGACATCGGCGGACAGGAGGTGCGGGTCTACAACACCCACCTCCAGAACAAGATCGTGGGCCTGCGCGAGGCCCAGGCCCGGCACGTCGCCGGGATCCTGGCCGGCGAGGAGCAGCCCACCATCCTGGGCGGGGACATGAACGCCACGGCCAACACCCCCACCCTCGGTCCCCTGCTCGCCCGGCTGGTCGACGCCTGGGCGGTCGCGGGCTCGGGTCCCGAGGGCACCGGCCCCAACGGCTCGCGCATCGACTTCGTGATGGCCAGCCCCACGCTGGAGCCCCAGGGCGCCCAGGCACTGCGGTCGGCCGTCTCGGACCACGCCCGAGTGGTCGTCGACTACGTCGTCCCCGCCTCCACCGACTGCCCCACCCGCACCCGCCGGGGCTGAGTCTCCGCGGGGAGCCCGCTCAGCGGGAGACCAGCACCCGGTTGGTCGCGAGCAGCCTGGTCGGCAGCGCCGCCGAGGACCGCAGGTGGACGTTCTGGAGCAGCCCCAGCGCGAGCATGCCGGCGAACATCGACGAGCCGCCGTACGACACGAAGGGCAGCGGGACGCCGGTGACCGGCATGATGCCGAGGCACATCCCGACGTTCTGGAAGGCCTGGAAGCCGAACCAGCAGGCGATGCCGGCCGCCGCGACCCGGCCGAAGACGTCGTCGGTGTCCATCGCGATGGCCAGCGCCCGCCAGATGACGATGCCGAGCAGCGCGATCACCACACCGGCCCCGACGAGCCCGAGCTCCTCGCCGGCGACGGTGAAGATGAAGTCGGTGTGCTGCTCGGGGACGAACCCGGAGCGGGTCTGGGACCCCTCGAAGAGTCCCTGCCCGAAGAGCCCGCCGTTGCCGACCGCGATCCGCGCCTGCTCGGTGTTGTAGCCCGCACCCCGCGGGTCGAGCCCGGGGTTGGTGAACGCCATGAACCGGTCGACCTGGTAGTCCTTGAGGACGCCCGCCCACACGGCCACGGCTGCACCGGCGACGCCGGCGACCGTGAGGCCCACCAGCCATCGGCGTCCGGCGCCGGCCACGGCCAGCACGCCGAAGACGGTGGCCGCGAGCACGAGCATGGTGCCGAGGTCGGGCTGGAGGAGGATGAGGGCGGCCGGGACCGCGGCGATGAGCAGCATCCCGAGCACCTCGGGGGTCTTGACCCCGCGCCGCCAGCGTCCCTCGCTGCGCTCGGCGACCAGCAGCGCCATGCCGATCACGACCGCGAGCTTGGCGAACTCCGAGGGCTGGATCGACATCCCGCCGACCTGCAGCCACGACCGCGAGCCGTTGATGGTGCTGCCCGCCACGAGGACGCCGACCAGGCCCACGATCGAGCCGAGGTAGACCAGGGGCGCCAGGATCCGCACCCAGCGGTGGTCGGTGGCGAGCACCATGACCATGAGCACGACGCCGATGGCGACGTTGACCAGCTGCTTGCGCAGGTACGCCGTCGCGTCGCCGCCGGTGAGGTCGGCGCGCGTGGAGGTCGCCGACCACACGAGCAGGGTGCCGATGACGACGAGCCCCATGGCCGCGCCCATCAGCAGCCAGTCGAGGCCCGGGGCGCGCAGGGCCGGCCGACCGGCGGGTGCCCCCGCGGGCCTCACTTCTCGCCCCCCGCTCCGGGGACGGCGGGCGGCAGGATGGAGCCGTCCTCGAGGAAGGTCGGCAGGGTCCGGGGCGAGACGGTGCCGGGGATGGCCGCCTTCGCGGGGCGCACCTTCTCCCCCTCGATGCCGTAGAGCGTCTCCCAGATCTTGCGGATGCCGTCACCGGTCGATCCCGAGCCGGTGCCGCCCTGGCTGATCATCATCACCACGACGTAGTCCTCGGTGTAGGACGCGACCCAGCCGGTCGACTGCTTGCCGTAGACCTCGGCGGAGCCGGTCTTGGCCCGGACCGTGACGTCGTCGATCGGGAAGCCGCCCAGCTTCCAGGCCATCGTGCCGACGCGGCTGACGTTCTCCAGCGCGGCGTCGATGTAGTCGAGGTAGCGCCGCGGGACGTCGACCGTCCCGGCCTTCGTCGGCGCGATCCGGCGCAGCACCTCACCCGAGGGGCTCACCACGGCCTTGGCGACCGTCGGCTGCCACAGGGTGCCGCCGTTGGACAGCGCGGCGTAGGCCCGCGCCAGCTGGAGCGGGGTCACGATCGTGTCGCCCTGGCCGATGGCGAAGTTGACGGCGTCACCGGCGCGGTAGGCGTAGCCCTCGATGCAGAACTCGCGGGAGAACTTGTAGACGAAGTCGCTGGTCTCGGGCGTCTGCGGCTTGTCGGCGATCCCGCAGTAGTAGTCCTTCATCGACTCGTAGTAGTCGCGCTTCCAGGCGCGGTCCGCGATCCGGCCCGGGGCCTCCCCCGGTACGTCGATCCCGGTGCGGGAGCCGAAGCCGAAGGTCTTGGCCTCCTCGACCAGCGGGTCCTTGGCGTCGACGTCGGCGACGTCGGAGCCGAACTTCTGCCAGTAGTCGTAACCGATCCGGTAGAAGAAGGTGTTGCACGAGACCTCGAGCGCCTTGGCGAAGCCGATGTTGCCGTAGGCGCCCGACTCGTAGTTCTTGAAGACCCGGTTGCCGACCTGGAAGCCGCTGGAGCAGGGCAGCGTGGTCTGGGGCGAGTAGCCGTTCTGCAGCGCACCCGCGGTCATGAACGGCTTCCACGTCGAGCCCGGCGCGAACTGGCCCTGGGTGGCCCGCGACAGCAGAGGCGTGCCGGCCTCCTCGGAGTAGAGGCGCTCGAGCTCGCCGGTGCTGATGCCGCCGACCCAGACCCCGGGGTCGTACGTCGGCTGGCTGGCCATCGCGACGACCCGTCCGGTCTTCGCCTCGAGGACGACGGCGGCGCCCGAGTCGGCGGCGTACTTGCGGCCGGTCACGGGGTCGAGGGTGGCCCGCTGGGTCCTGATCCGCTCGGCGAGCTGCTTCTCCACGACGCTCTGCACCTTGGCGTCGATGGAGGTGACCAGGGTGTCGCCCGGCGTCGACTCCACCACGGAGTCGTCGCCGAGCACGCGGCCCATCGAGTCGACCGCGACCCGGCGGTAGCCGGGCAGGCCGCGGAGCCACTCGTCGTACTGCTTCTCCACGCCGGCGCGGCCGACCGCGGAGCCGCCGTTGAGGGACTGGTCGTCGGCCTGGGCCGCGGCGTCGTACTCCTCCTCGGTGATCGGGCTGAGGTAGCCGAGCACGTGCGCGAGGTTGATGCCGTAGGGCTGGGGGTAGGCGCGGACGCTCTGCTGCTCGGCGAGCACGCCGGGGTAGTCCTCGGGCTGCTCGAGCACCCTCAGCGCGACGTCCTTGGAGACGTCGGTGGCGACCGGGACCGGCTGGTACGGCGACCCGTTCCAGCAGGTGCCGCGGATGCTGCCCTCGTGGCCGCACGTCACCAGCCGCTGCTCGATCGTCTCGGCGTCCTCGCCCACCACGACCGACACGCGCCGCACCAGCTCGGTGCGCTGACGGTCGGTCATCTTGCCCATCAGGTTGCGGTCCATCGAGATGATCCACGAGGTGCGGTTGGCAACCAGCGGCCGGCCCTGGTTGTCGACGATGAGGCCGCGCTGCGGCTGCACGACGATGTCGCGCACCGACTGGTCGGCCGCCATCGCCTGGTAGTCGTCACCGCCGACGACCTGGAGGTAGTAGAGCCGCACGAAGAGCGTGGCGAACAGCGAGAACACCAGGGCCTGCACGACCACCAGTCGCAGGCGGCTGCGCCGCGAGCCGTCGACCCCACCCATCAGGCAGCCGCCAGTCGCGGGTCGAGCCGGCCGAAGAGCCGCATCAGCGGCGGCAGGACGAACGGGGTGAGCAGGACGTCCCAGACGACGGCGATGCCCACGACCCGGAGCAGCTCGCCCACCGACCAGGAGTCGCCGAGCAGCAGCCCGGTGAGCGCGAAGATCGAGGTGCCGACGAACGACGCGGCGGCGACCGTGGCCACGACGGCCACCGCGGTCGGGCGCACGTCCTGGCGGACGCGGACGGCCAGGAAGGCCACCACGGTGAGCGCCAGCGCCCAGCGGCCGGCCACGTGGTCGGCCGGCGGAGCCAGGTCGAGCGCGACCCCGGCCGCGAACCCCAGCAGCAGTGCGGAGGGCGCGTTGATGGTCAGCGCCGCGGCGACCACCACGAGCAGGCACAGGTTGGGCACGACGCCCTGCCAGGCCAGGTGCGGGAAGAGCGAGACCTGGAGCACCAGGGCGACGACGACGGCGACGAGCGCGATCGGCGCGCGGAAGCGGGTCACCTCAGCACCGCCTTCACCGCAGGGCTCCGTCCGCCTCGACCACCGCGCGGTCGCTCGTGGTGCCGGTCGGCACCATCACCCCGACCACGTCGAGGGCGGAGAAGTCGACGAACGGCCTGACGACGGCCCGCTGGGACGTCTCGAGCAGGCTGCTGTAGACCTCGGTGACCTCGCCGATCGGCACACCGGGCTGGTAGGGGCCGCCGCTGCTGCCCCAGGTGACGACCGTGTCGTGCTCGGCGGGGACGACGGCGTCGTCGACGAGCCGCAGGTCGAGCCCGCCGTCGTCGGCCAGCGACCCGCGGCCGTGCACGAAGCCGATCTCCATGCTGGAGCCGATCCGCCCGCCGACGATCGACTCGGTGTCGGTGACGAGCAGGACGGTGGCGGTCGAGCGGGTCACGCGCAGCACCCGGCCCACGAGGCCGTCGTTGTTGACGACCGTCATGTCCGGGCCGATCCCGGCCCGCGAGCCGGCGTCGATGGTGACGGTGTTGCTGAAGGACTGCGACGGGCCGAAGGCGACCACCCGGGCCGGGACCAGCGCCTGCCCGAGGTCCTGGGCGGCCTGGGTGAGACCGTCGTACTGCTCGAGGCGGTTGCGGTCGAAGCCGGCCGTCTCGACCTCGTTGCGCAGCGCGGAGTTCTCGGCCTCGAGCTCGCGGATCTCGTCGCCGAGGGCGCCCTGGCTGCGCAGCCAGGCCGGCACGGAGGTGAAGGGGCGCACCACCCCGGCGGTGACCGACTCCACGGGACCGAACGCCTCGCCGACGACCCGGCGGGCCGGCTCCATCGCCGAGTCGGTGCCGCCGTGGTAGTCGAGGGTGATCAGCGTGGCGCTGGCCAGGAGGAGCGCGACGAACAGCGACCGGGGCGGGCGGCTGCGCGCGTCGAGGCGGTCGATGCCTCGCCAGCGCCGCTCGCGGGTGTCGGCCATCAGTAGCGCCTCGGGTCGGAGACCAGCACCTGCTGGAGCGCCTCGAACTCCTCGACGCACTTGCCGGCGCCGTAGGCGACCGACGACAACGGGTCCTCGGCGACGTGGACGGGCATGCCGGTCTCGTGGCGCAGCCGCTCGTCGAGGCCGCGGAGCAGGGCGCCACCGCCGGTCAGCACGATGCCGCGGTCCATGATGTCGCCGGCCAGCTCCGGCGGGGTCTGGTCGAGCGTCCCGCGGACCGCGTCGATGATGTTGTGCAGCGGCTCCTCGAGCGCCTGGCGGACCTCGGCGCTGGAGACGACGACCGTGCGGGGCAGGCCCGAGACCATGTCGCGGCCGCGGATCTCGGCCTCCGGCTCGGTCGGCAGCGGGAAGGCCGAGCCGAGGGTCATCTTCATCTCCTCGGCGGTGCGCTCCCCGAGCATCAGGGAGTACTCCTTCTTCATCCAGGCGATGATCGACTGGTCGAGGTCGTCCCCGGCGGTGCGGACGCTCAGGCTGGTGACGATGCCGCCGAGGCTGATGACGGCGACCTCGGTGGTGCCGCCGCCGACGTCGACGACCATGTTGCCGGTGGCCTCGTGCACGGGCAGCCCGGCGCCGATCGCGGCCGCCATCGGCTCCTCGACGATGTAGACCTTGCGGGCACCCGCCTGGTAGCCGGCCTCCTTGACCGCACGCTGCTCGACGGCGGTGATCCCGCTGGGCACGCAGATGACCATCCGCGGCTTGGCGAAGTAGCGGCGCCGGTGCACCTGCTGGATGAAGTAGCGCAGCATCTGCTCGGTCGCCTCGAAGTCGGCGATGACGCCGTCCTTGAGCGGCCGGATGGCGGCGATGTTGTCGGGCGTGCGCCCGATCATCCGCTTGGCCTCGTGGCCGACCGCGAGCACCTCACCGGTCGTGGCGTTCATCGCCACGACCGACGGCTCGTCGAGCACCACGCCCTTGCCGCGGACGTAGACCAGCGTGTTGGCGGTGCCGAGGTCAACGGCCATGTCGCGGCCGATGAGACTGTGTGCCATGCGCTGCCTCTTGTGCCTGCGTGTCGAAACACTGCGTGTCGGGGAAGGGACCGGTCCCCTCGCCGGCCCACGCCCAAAGCGTAGGTAGCCCGACACCCCCTTCCGGGGAGGACACGCGGAGGCCGGCGCCGCCGTGCGGCGCCGACGTCGTCAGCGCGTCACAGGGCCGGGAACCAGATGCCGATCTCGCGGGCGGCGGACTCGGGCGAGTCGGAGCCGTGGACGATGTTCTGCTGGACCTTCTCGCCCCAGTCGCGGCCGAGGTCGCCCCGGATCGTGCCCGGCGCGGCGACGGTCGGGTCGGTGGCGCCGGCCAGCGAGCGGAAGCCCTCGATGCAGCGCTCGCCCTCGAGCACCATCGCGGCGACCGGGCCCGAGAGCATGAACTCCACGAGCGGCTCGTAGAACGGCTTGCCCTCGTGCTCGGCGTAGTGCTCGGCGAGCAGCTCGCGGGTGGCGGGCCGCAGCTCGAGGGCCACCAGCCGGTAGCCCTTCGCCTCGACGCGACGGACCACCTCACCGGTGAGGCCGCGGCGCACGCCGTCGGGCTTGACGAGGACCAGGGAACGCTCAGTCATGGGCCGGAGACTATCCGGCCCCGAGCGCCACCGCGCGCGCGGTCACGTCCGGGGGCACCTCTCCCCCGGCGTCGGGGTCGGGCACCGGCGTCCCGGCCACCCGGCGGAGCGGCACGTGACCGCCCCAGGTGCCGCCCGCGACGTCCGCGGGCTCGTCCCCGGGGCCGCCGGTGCGCTCCTTCATCGACGCCTCGTGGAGCGGTACGGCGACCACGGCGGTCGCCGCCAGCTCCTTGCGGGTGCTGGGGCGCAGGGTGGCGGACCGCCCCGGCACCATGTGGTCGACGATCAGGTCCAGCGCGTGCTGCCGCTCGGCCGGGTCGTCGACCAGCCGGGCCTCCCCGACCACCACCGCCGACCGGTAGTTCATCGAGTGGTGGAAGGCCGACCGCCCGGCGACGAGGCCGTCGAGCTCGGTGACGGTGACGCACACGGTCGCCGCGGGCGCGGCCCGCAGCCAGCCGGCGGCCACCGAGCCGTGCAGGTAGAGCGTGCCGTCGCGGTCGGGACCGTCCGGGTCCACGCCGAAGGCCGAGGGCAGCACCAGCGGGCGGTCGCCGACCTGCACCCCGACGTGGGCCACCAGCGCGTCGTCCAGCAGGACCATCAGGCGGGAGCGGTCGACGACGGCGCGGCGACGACCGCGGTTGGTGCGGGTCCGGGCGGTGGGCTCCAGCGGCGTGCTCATGGGAGGATCCTGCTCGACAGGTGGCCTGCACGCACCGGCCACATCGGGATGACTTCGACAGGCCACTTCTCGTGCTCCCCCTCACCCTCGACCGCGCGGACCCGCGCCCGCTGGGCCTCCAGCTCGCCGACCAGGTACGCCGCCTGGTCGTGGCCGGCACGCTGGCCCCCGGTGACCGGCTGCCCAGCACCCGCCGGCTCGCCGCCGACCTCGGCGTGGCCCGCTCGGTGGCCGAGCAGGCCTGGGACCAGCTCCGGGCCGAGGGCTGGATCGAGGGCCGCCAGGGGTCCGGCACCTGGGTCACGGGCGGGGCCGGGCCGGCGGCCGCCGCGGTCCCCCGGCGACCGGCGCCGACCACCGCCACCCCGCTCGTCCACCTCGACGCCGGCACCCCGTGGATCGACGGCCGGCACGCCGCCGCTTGGCGCCGCGCCTGGCGGGAGTTGTCCTCGGCGACCCCGCCGCGGGGCTACGACGACCCGCGCGGGCTGCCCGAGCTGCGGGTGCTGCTGGCCGAGCGCCTCGGCCGGACGCGCGGGCTGGCCGTGGACCCCGAGGACGTCGTGGTCACCGCGGGGACCACGGCCGGGCTGCGGCACCTGCTCGCGGTCCTGCCACGCGATCCCGTCGCGATCGAGGACCCGGGCTACCGGGCGGCGGTGCTCACCGTGGCGGAGACCGGCCGGGCCGTCCTGGACCTGCCGGCGCTCGAGCCGGTGACCGACCTGACCGCCGCGTGCGCGGCGTACGTCACGCCCGCCCACCAACACCCCCTGGGCCGGGTGATGCCCGCCGAGCACCGGCTCACCCTGCTCGCGACCGCACGGCGCGACGGCGCGGTGGTGGTGGAGGACGACTACGACTCGGAGTTCCGCTACGACGTGGCGCCGGTGCCGGCGCTGGCGTCCCTGGAACCCGACCTCGTGGCCTACCTCGGGACCGCCTCCAAGTCGGTCTCCCCGTCGCTGCGGCTCGGCTGGCTGGTCGCCCCACCGCACCTGCGTCCCGCCCTCGACGAGCACCGCCGGATCACCCACGACGCCCCGGCCTGGCCGGTCCAGCGCGCTTACCGGGCGCTGCTGCGCGACGGCTACGTCGACGCCGTCGTCCGGTCGGCCCGTCGGACCTACGCCGAGCGGGCGCCCCGCGTCGTCGCCGCCCTGTCGCCGTACGCCGAGCTGGCCGGCCCGGTCGCCGGGATGTACTCGACGTGGCTGCTCCCCCACGACCGTGCCCTCCGTGCCCGGCAGGACGCCGAGGACGCGGGCTTCCGCGTGACCCTGCTCGCCGACCACTGTCGCTCGGCGGACCTCTCCGGCCTGGTCGTCGGCTTCGGCGGACCGACCGACGAGCAGCTCGACGCCGGCCTTGCCGTGCTGGCCCGCTCGCTGGCCGGCTGACGCGTCCGGCCGACCCGCGGGAGCGGTGAGCTCGCGGTCAGTCCGGGTTCTCGGCGCGGTACGCCGCCCACGCGGCAGCGCGCTCGCGCTCGATCTTGCGACCGAGCAGGTCTGCGCCGGCCCACAGAGCGGCGAAGACCGCACCGAGACCGAACATCACCGGGATCACGAAGCCGAGGCCGATGGCCGCGACCTGCACGGCGTACCCGGCGAGGTAGGCCCACTCGGCCCGCAGCATCCCGGCGAGCAGCAGGCACACGACCGCCAGCCCGAGCCCGACGGCCAGCGCGGTCCCGGTGTCGACGTCCGCGATCGTGATCATCACCGGGGTCGTGAGCCCGAGCGTGATCGCCTCGAGGCAGAGCACCGCGGCGCACATGCCGCGACGGGGCGAGCGCTCGGTGTTGTGCGGTGCCGGGCCGCGGGACGCGGACGTGTCGCTCACGAGCGCGCCCGCCGCAACAGCATCGACCGCGCCTCGCCGACGGTGACGACCGAGCCGGTGACCAGCACCGCCCCGGAGCCCAGCGGATCGCCGAACGCCTCGCCGGCCTCGGCCAGCGTCGCCGCCCGCTCGATCGCGTCGGCCAGGTCGCGGACCACGGTCACCCGGTCCTCGCCGAAGATCTCGGTGGCGGCCATGCCCAGGGCCTCCGCGCTCATCGACCGCGAGGTGGAGTTCTGCGTGCAGACCAGGTGCTCGAGGTGGGGCTCGAAGGCCTCCAGCACCCCGACCGCGTCCTTGTCACTCATCACGCCCATCACGCCGATGAGCGGGGAGAAGGTGAACGAGTCCTCGAGCGCCGCCGCGGTGGCCGCGGCGCCGTGCGGGTTGTGCGCCGCGTCGAGCACGATGGTGGGGCTGCGCCGGACGATCTCCAGCCGGCCCGGGGACGTGGCCTCGGCGAAGGCCGCGCGCACCAGGTCCGCGTCAAGCGGCTCCTCGCCGGCGAAGGCCTCGACCGCCGCCAGCGCGACCACGGCGTTCTGCGCCTGGTGGGCGCCGTAGAGCGGCAGGAACACGTCGTCGTACCGGGCGCGGAGGCCCTGGAGGGCGAGCACCTGGCCGCCGACCGCCGGGACGCGGGAGACGACCCCGAACTCCATGCCCTCGCGCGCGACGGTGGCGCCGACCTCCGCCGCCCGCTCGATGAGCACGGCGGCCACGTCGGGCTCCTGCTGGGCGAGCACGGCGACCGAGCCGGGCTTGATGATGCCGGCCTTCTCGTGGGCGATGGCGATGGGCGAGTCCCCGAGGTACTTGGCGTGGTCGACCGAGACCGGCAGCACCACCGCGACGTCGGCGTCGACCACGTTGGTGGCGTCCCACGCCCCGCCCATGCCGACCTCGACGACCGCGACGTCCACGGGGGCGTCGGCGAACGCGGCGTACGCCATCCCGACGATCGTCTCGAAGAAGCTCAGCGGGTGCGGCTGGTCGGCGTCGACGAGGTGCGTGTAGGGCGCGACGTCGTTGAAGGCACGCACGAACTCCTCGTCGGTCAGCGCCTCCCCGTCGATGCTGATCCGCTCGCTCATCTTCTCCAGGTGCGGGCTGGTGAAGCGGCCGGTGCGCAGGTCGAGCGCACGCACGAGGCCCTCGATCATCCGGCTGGTCGACGTCTTGCCGTTGGTGCCGGTCAGGTGGATGGTCCGGAACGAGCGCTGCGGCTCGCCGAGGAGCTCGGTGAACGCCTCGATCCGGTCCAGGCTGGGTTCGAGCCGGGTCTCCGGCCAGCGGGACAGCAGGGCGTCCTCGACCTCGGCGAAGGTCTCGGCCGGGCGGGCGTCGGGGGAATACTCACTCATCTCGCGACGAGTCTAGGGGTGGCTCAGGCGATCACGTGCTCGGCCATGTCGACGACGGGACGGTAGCCGAGCGCCTCGTAGATCTTGTTGGACGTCGGGTTGGCCTGGTCGGTGAAGAGGCACATCCGGTGCCCCTGCTCGAGGCCGCGACGGGTCAGGGCCCCGACCACGTGGCTGGCGATGCCCCGCCCGCGGTGCTTGCGCGGCGTATAGACCGGGCCGATCCGGGAGACCCCGTACGACGGCAGGCTGGCGCCGGTGAGGTGCGCGACCTCGCCGTCCGGGAGCTCCCAGAGCCACTCGACGCCCTCGCGGATGCGGACCAGGGCGCTCTCGCGGGTGTTGTGCTCGCCGCCCGCGTGGTCCGGAGCCCGGCCGGCCTGCTCGTCGGCCTCGGCGTGGAAACGGCGGAACCAGTCGAGCACCAGGTCGACGTCCGCCTCGGTCGCCCGCCGCAGTCTCCCCTCGGGGGCCGGGGGCACGTCCACCGTCGTGGCCTCCCACAGCCGGGTGTGCTTGCCGACGGTCATCGTCGCGGCGGAGAGCCGCGCCGACTCGGCGGCGAGGACCCCCGCGCCGGGGAGCACCCCGTTGCACCCTCCCAGCACGTCGCCGCGGTCCTGCAGGGCCGCGGCGAGCAGCGCGGCGGCCTCGTCGGGCATCGCCAGCGAGTAGGTGGGCCACGGCTTGAAGGGCGCCGTGCGCATCGCCGCACCGACGACCGCGCCCGCACCGTCGCGCACCGCGAGCCACCAGCGGTCGAACGGCGCCCCCGCCTCGGGCCAGGAGTCGCGTCCCTGCGCCAGCTCGCGCGCGGTCCGCTCGGTCACGCTGGCGATCACGCTGCCCAGGACGGGCTCGGCCGCCAACAGGTCGCCGGCGGCGTCGAGGAAGGTGTCGGGACGGTCGTGGAACTCCAGGTGCATGGCGCGACGCTAGCCAGCCCGCGCCCCGCCCCGTAACTGGTTTTCGCAGGCGAGAGGCGCTTCCGTAGCATGCGCACCATGACTGAGAACCCCGAGAACCAGGCCCCGGACACGACGACCGCCGAGCGGCGTGCCGTCGTCGTACCGGACAAGGCCGTGCTCGAGGGCCTCGAGTCCCGCTGGTCCGAGCGGTGGAGGGCCGACCAGACCTATCGCTTCGACCGCACGCGCCCCCGCGACGAGGTCTACTCCATCGACACCCCGCCGCCCACGGTGAGCGGCAGCCTGCACGTCGGGCACGTCTTCTCCTACACCCACACCGACCTCATCGCGCGCTACCAGCGGATGCGGGGCAAGACGGTCTTCTACCCGATGGGCTGGGACGACAACGGCCTGCCCACCGAGCGCCGCGTGCAGAACTACTACGGCGTCCGCTGCGACCCGTCCCTGCCCTACGACGCCGACTTCACCCCGCCGGAGAAGCCGGACCCCAAGAAGCAGGTCCCGATCAGCCGTCCCAACTTCATCGAGCTGTGCGAGCAGCTGGTGGAGGAGGACGAGAAGGTCTTCGAGTCGCTGTGGCGGACCCTGGGCCTCTCGGTGGACTGGGAGGAGAACTACACGACCATCGGGCCCAAGTCGCAGGCCGTCAGCCAGACCGCCTTCCTGCGCAACTACGCCCGCGGCGAGGCCTACCTGCAGGAGGCTCCCACGCTCTGGGACGTCACCTTCCAGACCGCCGTCGCCCAGGCCGAGCTCGAGGCCCGCGACTACCCCGGCGCCTACCACCGCGTGGCGTTCCACCGCCCCGACGGCCAACCGGTCCACATCGAGACGACCCGCCCCGAGCTCATCCCCAGCGTCGTGGCCCTCATCGCGCACCCCGACGACGAGCGGTACGCCGACCTCTTCGGCACGACCGTGACCTCGCCGGTGTTCGGGGTCGAGATCCCCGTCCTGGCGCACCCCGCCGCCGAGCCCGACAAGGGCGCCGGCATCGCCATGTGCTGCACGTTCGGCGATCTGACCGACGTGATGTGGTGGCGCGAGCTCGACCTGCCGGTGCGGACCCTGATCGGCCGCGACGGCCGGATGCTCCGCGAGACCCCCGAGTGGCTCTCCGGCGAGACCGCCGCGGCGGCGTACGAGGACCTCAAGGGCAAGACGACCTTCAGCGCCCGCGAGGCGGTGGTCGCCAAGCTGCGCGAGACCGGCGACCTCGACGGCGAGCCGACGCCGACCCAGCGGATGGCCAACTTCTACGAGAAGGGCGACAAGCCGCTCGAGATCGTCGCCACCCGCCAGTGGTACATCCGCAACGGCGGCCGGGACGCCGCGACCCGCGCCGAGATGCTGTCCCGGGCCGACGAGGTCCAGTGGATCCCGGCCCACATGAAGCACCGCTACGACAACTGGGTCGGAGGCCTCAACGGCGACTGGCTCATCAGCCGCCAGCGGTTCTTCGGCATCCCGTTCCCCGTCTGGTACCCGCTCGACGACGCCGGCGACCCCGACTACGACCACCCGCTCATGCCCTCCGAGGCCGAGCTGCCGGTCGACCCGTCGACGCAGGCCCCGCGCGGCTACGACGAGGAGCAGCGCGGCAAGCCGGGCGGCTTCATCGGCGACCCGGACGTCATGGACACCTGGGCGACGTCCTCGCTGACCCCGCAGATCGCCGGCGGATGGACCACCGACGAGGACCTCTTCGAGCGGGTCTACCCCTACGACCTCTGCACCCACGCCCACGACATCATCCGCACCTGGCTCTTCAGCCGGGTGGTGCGCGGCCACTTCGAGCAGGGCTCGGCGCCGTGGCGCACCGCGATGATCTCCGGGTTCATCGTCGACCCCGACCGCAAGAAGATGTCGAAGTCCAAGGGCAACGTGGTCGTCCCGACCGAGATCCTCGACAAGTACGGCGCCGACGCCGTCCGCTGGCGGGCCGCGCTGGGCCGTCCCGGGCTGGACTCCCCCTTCGACGAGTCGCAGATGAAGGTCGGCCGCCGGCTGGCGATGAAGGTGCTCAACGCCTCCAAGTTCGTGCTCGGCAACGTCGGCGCCACCTCGCTCGACCACTTCGCCGTCAGCGAGCCGATCGACTGCGCCCTGCTCGGACGGCTCGAGGTCGTGGTGCGCAAGGCGACCGAGGCCTTCGACGCCTACGACTACACCACCGCCCTCGAGGTCACCGAGAAGTTCTTCTGGGAGTTCTGCGACGACTACCTCGAGCTGGTCAAGGAGCGCGCGTACGACGAGGACGGCGGTCCCGCCACCGCCTCGGCCAGGGCGGCGCTCGCCGTCGCGCTGCACGTCCAGCTGCGCCTGCTCGCGCCGTTCCTGCCCTACGCGACCGAGGAGGTCTGGTCGTGGTGGCAGGAGGGCTCGATCCACCTCGCGTCCTGGCCGGTCGGCACCGACCTCGGCGCTGCCGCCGCGGCCGACCCGACGATGGTCGACGCGGTGGCCGCCGCCCTCATCGGCATCCGCGGCGCCAAGTCCCAGGCGAAGGTCTCCATGAAGGCCGAGCTCTCCCGCGTGGAGATCAGCGGCCCTCCCGCACTGGTCGACGCCGCGGAGGCGGCGGCCGGTGACCTGCGGCGCGCCGGCAAGATCACCGGCGACCTGGTGTTCACCCGCGACGAGTCGGCGCAGCAGATCTCCGTCGACGCCGAGGTGGCGACGGCCTCGGAGTAGGCCCGGCGTCTGCCTCGCAGACCCGGTGTCCCGGGGTCGGTCCGTGACCGACCCCGGGGCCTGCGGCGCTCGGACCGGCGGCGTACGACGCCCCTCGGCGCGGTGAACCTGTCGCGCGCGGCCAGGTGGCCGGCTCAGTGCTGGGTCGCGGCCTTAGCGGCGTCCTTGGCCGCCGTCGCAGCGTCCTTGGCCGCCGTCGCAGCGTCCTTGGCTGCGTCCCTCGCTGCGGCCGCAGCGGCCTTCTCGGCCTCCCTGGCGGCCTTGTCGGCCTCCTTGGCTGCCGCCCTCTCGACCTTCTCGGCCTCCTTGGCGGCCTTGCGGGCGGCGACGACGGCCTCCGCGGCGGCCTGCTCGGCCGTCTTCTCGGCCTGGCGAGCGGCCCGCTCGGCGGCCTTCTCGACCTGACGCGCGGCCCGGGCCGCAGCCCTGTCGGCAGCCTGCTGTGCCCTCGTGGCTGCCTGCTCCGCTGCCTTCTCAGCAGCGTCCTCGACGGCCTGCTCCGCCGCCGAGGGGACGGGAGCCGGAGCGGTGGTCGCCTCGACCGGCGTGGTGACGAGCTCGGTCGTGGTCTGGCCGACGGGGGTGACCGCGCCCGCACCGGCGCCGGACGCGACCGCCACCGCCACCGCCCGGCGTACCCGCGTGGGGGCCGCGGTGGCCACGCCCGTCGCGGCGGCAGTGGGCGCGGACGTCGTGGAGGTGAGCGCGACGGGCTCGCGACCGGTCGGCGCCTGGCCCACGGGCGTGCCGGAGGCAGCCGGGCGAGGCTCGGGGGCCGCCACGGCGACCTGGCCCCGACCGGGAGTGAGCAACCCGACGAGCGCGTCCGTGCGGATCGCGTGCCCCAGCATGACGGCGCACAGGATCGTCACCAGGACGAACGCGTACAGCGGTCGCTTGTGCTCAGCACTCACCCGAGAACCCCCTTGGAACCATCGACCCCCATTCTCGCGCGCGATCCGGGTGCCTCACACCATCGATAGCCCAAATAGCCCGAAGTGACTAGTCGGAGCATGGCCCGTTCGGGCCACCCGCCCGTCATTCCGTCGGGGTCGGCTCCTCAGCCGCGGTGTCGACCTCCGGCGCGGGCTCGACCGGAGCCCCCGCCGTGTCGTCACCCCCCGGCTCGTCGGCCGCCTCGGCCGGCGCCTCGGCCGGCGTCTCGGCGGGCTCCTGCACCGGAGTCGTGGAGGATCCCTCGACCGGAGTCTCGACCTGCACGGCGGCCTCCTGCGCCGTGGTCGTGGAGGTCCCCTCCGCCGCTGTCCCGGCCGGCTCCGGGGCCGGCGCCTCGGTGGTTCCCTCGGCCGGCGTCTCGGTGGTTCCCTCGGCCGGCGCCTCGGTGGTCCCGTCGGCCGGCGCCTCGGTGGTCTCGTCGGCCGGCTCCTCGGCCGGTGCCTCGGTGGTCCCGTCGGCCGGCTCCTCGGCCGGTGCCTCGGTGGTCCCGTCGGCCGGCTCCTCGGCCGGCGCCTCCACCGGCTTCTCGTCCGGAACCGGGGCCGCCTCCTCGGCCGGGACCTCTGCCGGGGTCTCGACGGGCTCGTCGGCCGGGGGTGCGGCGGGGGTCGGCGGGTCGAGGACGACCTGGCGGTCCGAGTTGGTGTCCGGCACCGGCTCGTCGTCCTTGGCGGGACCGCCGCTCTCCTTCGCCACCTCCTCCACGCGCTCGAGGGCCTGCTCGGCCCGGCGCTGGGCTGCGGTCGCCTCCGCGGCCGCCTTGTCCGCGATCTTGCGGGCACGCACGGCCTCGACCAGGGCTGCGGCCGCCACGAGCTGGCCCGCGGGGTCCTTGGCGGTCGCTGCCGCCTGCACCGCGACCTGCTCGGCCTGCTGCGCGACGCCCTCGGCCACCTGCGCCTCCGCGGCCTCCTTCACGGCCTGGGCGACGGCACGCTGGGCCACGAAGACGGCCTGCTGCACGGTCTCGGCCGGTGCCACCGGGTCGACCGTCTCGTCGTCCTCGACGCCGACCGCGGCGTCATCCGGTGCGGTGTCGACGGAGGCGTCGGGGCGGGTCGGCGCCTCGGTCTCCGCGGGCGCGTCGGAACCGTCCGTTCCGGGAGTCGGCGTCGCGGGGGCCGATCCCTCACCCGGGGCCGGGTCCGGCGCGTCCCCCGGCTCCGGGACCGAGTCGGGCGTCGACGTCGACGGCGGGCTCGTGGCCGGGAACGAGGGGCTGACCTCGCCCTCGGGCGGTCCCTCGTCGGCGGCGGGCGGGGCAGCGGACGTCGTCTCGGACGCAGCGTCGGACGGGCCTGCGGAGGACTCGGACGGAGCCACGCCGGAGGCCACCCGGCCACCCACGGCACCGGGGTCCGAGGACGCGACAGGGCTGCCACCCGCCTCGTCGCGGTTGGCCTGACCGAGGAGCACGCCGCACAGGATCGCCACGATGACGAACGCGAGCAGCGGCCCCTTGTGCTCTGCGTGCACCGAGAGACACCCCTTCAGCTCGAACGTCTCCAGTGTGCGTGATCACACGACGTCAGCCACGGGCCGTGCAGCGATCTGACGAAAACTGACTAGGCCACACCACCCGATCGGGGCATGGGGTGCTGGTCAGGCCGACTTCTTCTTCTTCGCCTCGGTCTCGCGCGGCACCAGCGTGGGCGCCACGTCGTCCTCGACGACCTCGCGGCTGACGATCACCCGGCCCACGTCCTCGCGGGACGGGACGTCGTACATCACGTGGAGGAGGACCTCCTCGATGATGGCGCGCAGCCCGCGTGCACCCGTGCCGCGCTCGAGGGCCTTGTCGGCGATGGAGGCGATGGCGTCGTCGGTGAACTCGAGCTCGACACCGTCGAGCTCGAAGAGCTTCTGGTACTGCTTGACCAGCGCGTTGCGCGGCTCGGTGAGGATCTGGACGAGGGCCTCGTTGTCGAGCTTGCTGACGCTGGCGATGAGCGGGAGCCTGCCGATGAACTCGGGGATCAGGCCGAACTTGGTGAGGTCCTCGGGGCGGACCAGCGCCATCAGGTCCTGGGCGTCGCGCTCGGCCTGGCCGCGGACCTCGGCCGTGAAGCCGAGCGACTTCTTGCCGACCCGCTGCTCGACGATCTGCTCGAGGCCCGCGAACGCACCGCCGACGATGAACAGGATGTTGGTGGTGTCGATCTGGATGAACTCCTGGTGGGGGTGCTTGCGACCACCCTGCGGGGGCACCGAGGCGGTGGTGCCCTCCAGCATCTTCAGGAGCGCCTGCTGGACGCCCTCGCCGGAGACGTCGCGCGTGATCGAGGGGTTCTCCGCCTTGCGGGCCACCTTGTCGATCTCGTCGATGTAGATGATCCCCGTCTCGGCCTTCTTGACGTCGTAGTCGGCCGCCTGGATGAGCTTGAGCAGGATGTTCTCGACGTCCTCGCCGACGTAGCCCGCCTCGGTCAAGGCGGTGGCGTCGGCGATCGCGAACGGGACGTTGAGCATCCGGGCGAGGGTCTGCGCGAGGTAGGTCTTGCCACACCCCGTGGGGCCGATGACCAGGATGTTGGACTTGGAGACCTCGACGGCCTCGTCCTTGGTGTGCTTGCCACCGACGGGCTGCAGGCCGGCCTGGACCCGCTTGTAGTGGTTGTAGACGGCGACGGCCAGGGACTTCTTGGCGTGCTCCTGGCCGATCACGTAGGAGTTGAGGAACTCGAAGATCTCCCGCGGCTTGGGCAGCTCGTCGAGGCTGACCTCGCTGCCCTCGGCGAGCTCCTCCTCGATGATCTCGTTGCAGAGCTCGATGCACTCGTCACAGATGTAGACGTTGGGGCCTGCGATGAGCTTCTTGACCTGCTTCTGGCTCTTGCCGCAGAAGTTGCACTTCAACAGGTCGCCACCGTCACCGATACGAGCCACGGGTCGTTTCCTCCGGATCCTGCCGGGAGGGTCCCGGCGCTTTCAAACTCCTCGACGGTACCCCGTGCCGGCCCCGCGCGGGCGCCGGACACGGAGCATCGCCGTGAACTGCCTTGGTCAGCTGGTGAGCGCGGGGGCGCCCTTGCGCGACTCGATCACCTGGTCGATCAGGCCGTACTCGACGGCCTGCTCGGCGGTGAGGATCTTGTCACGCTCGATGTCCTGGCTCACCTGTTCGATGGACTTGCCGGTGTGCTCGGCGATCATCTTCTCCAGGAGCTCGCGCATGCGCAGGATCTCGTTGGCCTGGATCTCGATGTCCGAGGTCTGGCCGAAGGTGCCCTCGGTGTAGGGCTGGTGGATCAGGATGCGGCTGTTGGGCAGCGCGAGGCGCTTGCCCTGGGTCCCGGCGGCGAGCAGGATCGCCGCGGCCGAGGCCGCCTGCCCGAGGCACACGGTCTGCACGTCGGGCTTGATGAACTTCATCGTGTCGTAGATGGCCGTCAGCGCGGTGAACGAGCCGCCGGGGCTGTTGATGTAGATGCTGACGTCCTGGTCGGGGTTCATCGTCTCCAGGCACATCAGCTGGGCGATGACCGCGTTGGCCACGTCGTCGCTGATCGGGGTGCCGAGGTAGATGATGCGCTCCTCGAACAGCTTGGCGTAGGGGTCGATGCGCCGGAACCCGTAGGACGTGCGCTCTTCCCACTGCGGGATGTAGTAGTTCACGGTGTCAGTCCTTCTGCCGCGCGGGGCGGCCCTCGTCTGCTGCCTCGCGGGCGCTGGTGATGACCTGGTCGACGAGGCCGTACTCGACGGCCTGGTCGGCGGTGAACCAGCGGTCGCGGTCTGCGTCGGCGATGACCTGCTCGACGGGCTGGCCGGTGTGCTCGGCGATGAGGTCGAGCAGCACCTTCTTGATGTGCAGCGACTGCTGCGCCTGGATCTTGATGTCGGAGGCCGAGCCACCCATCCCGGAGGACGGCTGGTGCATCATGATCCGCGCGTGCGGCAGGGCGTAGCGCTTGCCCTTGGTGCCCGCGCACAGCAGGAACTGGCCCATCGAGGCGGCCAGGCCCATGCCGACCGTGGCGACGTCGTTGGGGATGTAGTTCATCGTGTCGTAGATCGCCATGCCGGCGTCGACGGAGCCACCGGGGCTGTTGATGTGGAGGAAGATGTCGGCTTCGGGGTCCTCGGCCGAGAGCAGCAGCAGCTGGGCGCAGATCGCGTTGGCGTTCTGGTCGCGCACCTCGGAACCGAGGAAGACGATCCGCTCGCGGAGCAGCCGCTGGTAGATGTGGTCGTCGAGTCCGTACATCGACCCGGCGCCGTTCATCTCGGGCGAGAGAGCTGGGCTGGAGTTCTGGTTCACGTCAGCGACACTAGCCCGAAGCGCCGACACTTCCACGCGAACCCCGCCCCTGTTCGCCCACAGCGGATTCAGGCCCGGGGCGGGACGCTCAGGCCAGCCAGTCGCGCAGCGCCTGGTGCACGCGCGGGTGGTTGAGCAGGTCGAAGTGGCCGGTGCCGCCCACGTGGAGCACGTCCGCCCCCGGGAACAGGTCCACGCCGCTCCCCCGCCCGTGGGCGGAGTCCCGGCGCACCAGGCCGTCGCCGAGCACCGCGCCGAGGGGGTGCCGGGGCGAGCCGGTCAGCGTGGCCGCCACCAGGCGGTAACGCGCGTGCGGGAGAGGAGCCACGTCGTGGGCCAAGCCGTGGACCAGGTCGTGCACACCGACCGAGCGCCAGTCCAGGACGCGCCCGAAGGCCGCCGATTCGGGCAGCCACCCCAGCCCCCGGCTGCCGGCACCCACGGCCCCCGCGACCGGCGACCCGAGGTGTGGGGTCCCGAGGGTCACGACGTCGCTCACGAGGTCGACCCAGTGGTCGTCGCAGTCCTCGCACCCGTCGGCCACGTCGGCGGCCGCCCGCATGACCAGACCACCCATCGAGTGGCCGACGAGCGCGATCCGCGTGACCGGCACCGGCCAGGAACGGGTGAGGTCGTGGAGCACCGAGGTGAGGGCGGCACCGTTGACCCGCAGTCCGAGCCCCGTGTTGGCGCGCAGCATGACGGGGCTCCACCCGCGCGCGGCGAGCGCCTCGGCGTACGTCGTCCCCACCACGTCCCGCCCGCGTGACCAGAAGGTCTCGTCCTCGCAGAGGCCGTGCAGGAAGACCACCAGCCGTCCGGTCGCGTCCGGGTACGCCGTGCGCACACCGTCCGAGGTCAGGTCGACGTCGCGACCGCCCACCCGCACCGCCATCGGGATGGACCACCGCGGACGCTCCCGGGCGAGCCGGTCCCCGATCAACCCGTTGACCGCCGCGCGGAGGAGGCGGCCCCCGCGGCGCTCCTCGAGCCGTCCGCCGACGCGCCCGTCCAGGCCCGCGTCCGCGGCCCGGTCCAGACCTCGGCGCGCCGCCCCCAGGCCCGCGGCGAGCCCGCCGTACACGCCCGTCGCGACGGTCCGGTGCACCCGCCCGGCCAGCGCCGACGAGGGCCCCAGCGCGGGGTCGAGCAGCCCGTGGACGCGGTCGACCCAGGCGAGGTGGGTGTCGCGCGCCGTGCGGACGCCCAGGCCGTCGACGACCTCGGCGGCCAGCGACAGGGTGTCGAGCAGTCCGGGACCGGGTGTCGTGGCGGCCATGGGCGGCAGCCTAGCGACCGGTGGACGCCTGTGCACCGGCTGTCGCGCGGGTCCGCTCGGGGCTCCCGGTCGGCGCGGATCCGGTCCAGACTCATCCCCATGCCGGACATCGGCCGAGCAGGCGCGCACGACCGCAGGGACCTGGGGCCCGCCGACGTGCCCGACGACGAGCTGGCCGCCATGGTCGCCGCGCTGTGGGGCGTGCCCGCCGTCGAGCTGCTCGGCAGTGCCACGTCGCCGGTGGCCTACGACGTCCCCTCCATCACCACGGCGTCCCGCACCTGGGTCACGGGCACGGCGGACGCCGGCGCCGGCCCGCGGGAGTTCAGGCTCTTCGTCAAGCACGTCCACCGGTTCGACCGCTCGCCGTTCTTCGCGACCGTGCCGCCGGAGGTGCGGACGTTCGCCACGATCGCCCTGCCGTGGGAGGCCGAGGCGCTCGTCTACCGCTCCGACCTCGCCGCCAGGCTCCCCGACGGGCTCGGCATGCCGCGGTGCCTGGCCGTCCACGACCTCGACGAGGGGTCGCGCAGCATCTGGCTGGAGGCCCTCGACCCCGTCCCGGGGCCGTGGAGCGACGCGGAGTACGCCGAGGCGGCGCGACTCCTCGGACGCCTGTCGGGCAGCCCAGAGGTCGCCGGACTCGCCGCGCTCGACCCGCACGTGTGGCACGTCGACCTCATGGTCGCCGGCCGGCTCAAGCACGGGGTGATCCCACCGCTGCTCGACGACGACCTGTGGCGCCACCCCGCCCTGGCCGGGACCTACGGGCCGGTGCTGCGGGACCGGCTGCTCGACGCGGCCGCCCGCGTGGACGACGTCGCCGCCGAGTTCGCGGCGCTGCCGACCGCCGCCAGCCACGGGGACGCGTGCCCGGGCAACCTGCTCCGCGTGCCGGGGCGGGACGGGCTCGTGCTCATCGACTTCCAGTTCTGGCGGCCCCAGCCCCTCGGCCACGACCTCGGCCAGCTGCTCGCGGGGGACCTCCAGCTCGGCACCCGACCCGCCCTCACCACCGAGGAGGTGGCGGACCTCGACGAGCTGATCCTGCGGGCCTACCTCGACGGCCTCGCCGAGGAGGGTGCGGACGCCGACCCCCACGTCGTACGCCGCGGGCACGCCGTGTCGATGATGCTGTTCGTCGCGCTGCCCTCGGTCCCCGTGGAGCTGCTGGAGTCGGTGCCCGCCGACCGGCTGGCCGCGCTGGCCACTGCCCGCGCGGCGCTGGCGACGTACTGCTGCGACCTGCTGGACGCGACCGCGAGCTGACCCGGGACCGGCTGCCCCGGACGCACGGGCGGGGCGCCCGGATCGCTCCGGACGCCCCGCCGTGGCAGTGCAGTGGTGCTGCTCGGGCCGATCAGGCCTGGGCGGTGTCCTCGGAGTCCTCGCCGGCCGCGGCGTTCTCGGCGGGCTCGTCACCCTCGACTGTCGGCTCACCGATGGTGCCGTCGGGCT
Organism: Nocardioides sediminis; assembly: GCF_003047295.1. GTDB lineage: Bacteria > Actinomycetota > Actinomycetes > Propionibacteriales > Nocardioidaceae > Nocardioides > Nocardioides sediminis. The sequence continues at coordinate 788,819 of NZ_PZYZ01000001.1, read as the reverse complement.
GCAGGTTCTTGAGCTCGACCGGGTTGCCCGAGGCGTCCTTGACGGTCGCCGACTCCACGATCGTGGCGAGCGCCTTGCCGCGCAGGATCTCCTGCACGAGCTCGGGGATGTGGTTGTGCTCGAACATGTGGTTGGCGAACTCCTGCGGGTCCTGACCGGACTGCTGGGCGCGCCGCACCAGGTGCGAGGAGAGGTCCTGCTGGTCGACGCCGAGCTCTTCCTTCTTGGCCACGGCGTCGAGGATGAACTGGGCCGCGATGGCGTCCCGCACGCGGCGCTCGAGGTCGGCCTCGAACTCCTCGGTGGTCTGGCCCTCGTCCTCGAGGTACTTCTCCATCGTCAGGCCGGCGTAGACGAGCTGCTGCTCGACGTTCTCGCGGCGCGCGTTGAGCTCGTCGGCGACCATGGTCTCCGGGAGCGGGATGGAGACCTTCTCGAGCAGCGCCTCCAGGACGGCGTCGCGGGCGGCGGCGGCCTGCTCGAGGCGCTTGCCGCGACCGAGACGCTCGCGCACGTCGGCGGTGAGCTCCTCGGCGGTGTCGAACTCGGAGGCCATCTGCGCGAACTCGTCGTCGACCTCGGGCAGGTGCTGCTCCTGCACGCCGGTGACCTTGACGGTGACCTCGACGTCCTCGCCCACCAGGTCGCCACCGACGAGCTGGGAGGAGAAGGTCTTCTCGTCGTCGGCCTTCATGCCGACCAGGGCCTCGTCGAGGCCGTCGAGCATGCCGCCGCGACCGACCTTGTAGGACATGCCGGAGACCTCGCCGCCCTCGACGGTCTCGCCCTCCTTGGCGGCGGTCAGGTCGATGGTCACGAAGTCGCCGTCGGCGGCCTCGCGCTCGACCTCGGTGAGGGTGCCGAAGCGCTCGCGGAGCGCCTGGACCTGCTCCTCGACGTCGGCGTCGGTGACCTCGACGTCCTCGACCTCGGCCTCGAGGCCCTCGTAGGCCGGGAGCTCGAACTGCGGCTTGACGTCCACCTCGGCGGTGAACTCCAGCGTGTCGTTGTCCTCGAGCTTGGTGACCTCGATCTCGGGCTGGGCGAGCGGCTCGAGCTCGTTCTCCCGCAGGGCCTCCATGTACTTGGCCGGGACGACCTCGTTGATGGCCTCGTCGAGGACGACGCCGCGGCCGACCTGGCGGTCGATCACCGCCGGCGGGACCTTGCCGCGGCGGAAGCCGGGGACGTTGATCTGCTGGGCGATCTTCTTGTACGCCGCGTCGAGGCTCGGCTTGAGCTCCTCGAAGGGCACCTCGACAGTCAGCTTGGCCCGGGTCGGGCTCAAGTTCTCGACGGCGCTCTTCACAGGTTGTCTCCTCAGTGTCTGCAGTGGTGTCCGCGTCCCGCGCGGAACGGCAGGACGACGATGTGGTCTGGGGGCGCCGGGCGCTGTGCGCCAGCGGCTCCGGGCCTCAGGGCAGCCTACTGGGCACCCGACGGGCCACCGAAATCCGCTGGTCGGGGCGACAGGACTCGAACCTGCGGTCTCCTGCTCCCAAAGCAGGCGCGCTAGCCACTACGCTACGCCCCGCCAAGTGGGTCTCTCCGGGGCGGAAGGACCCGCTTGGAGCGGATGACGGGAATCGAACCCGCGTAATCAGTTTGGAAGACTGAGGCTCTACCATTGAGCTACATCCGCGTGCCTCTCCGAGGCGGCCGCCAGGCCGCTCCGACGCGGTGTCATGGTGCCACACCGCGCCACACCTGCCACAACCGAGCCGGGTCAGCGCCGGTGGACGAGCAGCAGGGCGCGGTCGTCGTTGCGCGACCCGAGGGCCTCGATGAGCCGGGCGGCCCCGCCCTCGAACTGGCCCCGCAGCAACCGCTCGGCCTGGCCGAGCATCCGGTCGACCCCGAGCATGATGTCGCGTCCCGAGGTCTCGACCATGCCGTCGGTGTAGAGCAGCAGGGCGTCCCCGGGCTTCATGACGCCCTCGACGCAGTCGTACGCCGTGCCCTCGATGAGGCCCAGGACCGGGCCCTCGGCCTCGAGCACCGACCATCGGCCCGACCCTGCGGTCCGCAGCGCGGCGGGCGGGTGGCCGGCCGAGCGGACGGCGTACCGACCGGTGTCGAGGTCGAGGGAGAGGTGCACGGCGCTGGCGAACCCCTCGTCCCAGTCCTGGTCGAGCAGGAAGTCGTTGGCGGCGACCAGGAACTCCTCGGGCGGCAGCGCCCGCAGCAGCCCGCCGAGCGCCCCGGAAAGCAGCAGGGCGCGGGTCCCGGCGCCCTCGCCCTTGCCGGAGACGTCCACCACCGCGACGTCCAGCCGGTCGTCGTGGCGCGCCGCGACCACGAAGTCGCCGGCGAAGGCGGTGCCGCCCGCTGAGCGCAGCTCGCTCTCCACGAGCCAGGTGTCGGGGAGGTCGGGGATGCGTCCCTGCTTGAGGATGCGGTCGCGCAGGTCGACGAGCATCGACTCGCCCCGCAGGCCGGCCACCCCGAGGCGCGAGCGCCGGAAGCTGGACAGCAGGATGATGAAGCCGACCGTGAACACGACCAGGACCGTGACGGCGATGCGCTTGGTGATGTCGGGCTGCTGCGGCACCAGCACGGCGAGGAGCAGCAGCACGAACACGACGAACCACGGGAGCTGCCGGGGGCCCAGCACCAGGCTGCCGATCACCAGCGGCACGATCAGGGTGTTGATCGGCGACCAGTCCGGGACCTTCCAGATCGCGAGCGAGATCGCGAGGGCGAGGATGACCAGCACCCCCAGCGCGCGCGACTCCGGCGGCATGACGCGCATGAGCCAGTCCTCGAAGCGGCGACCGAGGCTCGGCGACGCGCCTGCGGATCGGGCTGTGCTCATGTCCTGGGTCCTTGCGGGGGTCGGTGCGACGACTGTAAGGCCCGGGAGCGGAACCGGGGCTGACAACGCGGACACCAGAAGACATTTCGCCCGGCGAGCACCTCGGTCCGCACGGTGGAGCCGCACACCAGGCAGGGCTGGCCGGTCCGCCGGTAGACGTAGACCTCGCCACCGTGGTCGTCTTGCCGCGGCTCACGGCCCATCGCCTCGGGCGTGTGCTCGGGGCGCACCGTGTCGATGCGGTTGGCGACGACGCCCTGTGCCATCAGCACGACCAGGTCGTCCCAGATCGCGTGCCACTGCCCGACGCGCAGCGTGGTCCCCGGACGGAGCGGGTGGACACGGTGGCGGAAGAGCACCTCGGCCCGGTAGACGTTGCCCACGCCGGCCAGCACCGCCTGGTCCATGAGCAGGTCGCCGATCGGCCGGTGGCTGGCCTTGATGCGCCGCCAGGCCCGCTCGGGCTCGGCGTCGGCGCGCAGCGGGTCGGGCCCGAGGCGGGCGATGACCTCGTCGCGGCGGGCGGGACCGACCAGGTCGCACCGGGTGGCGCCGCGCAGGTCGGCGTACGCCGTCGGGCCCTGCCCCGTGGTCACGATCCGCAGCCGGACCTGGCCGACCGGAGGTGGCACCTCGTCGACCCCGGTGTGCACGTCGAAGGAGCCGATGAGGCCGAGGTGGACGTGCACGAGGCGCTCGTGCTCGAGCTCCACGAACAGGTGCTTGCCGGCGGAGTCGGCACCGACCAGGAGGCTCCCGTCGACGAGGGCGGCGTCGGCGGCGAAGCGCCCCTGCGGGCTGCCCACGTGGACGCGGCGGCCCGCGAAGGCGGTGTCGAGGTCGGTGGCGAGGCGCCGGAGGGTGTGCCCCTCAGGCACCCGTGCGGTCCTCCGCGGGACCCTGGAGCGCCGACGCCGGCAGCGGGGGGAGCTCGCCGCTGGTGTCGTACGTCGAGAGCTGTCCGATGCGTCGTACGTGCCGCTCGTCCTCGGTGAACGCGGTGGTGAGGAAGACCTCCACGAAGCGCACCATGTCGTCCAGGGAGTGCATGCGGCCGCCGACGGAGACCATGTTGGCGTCGTTGTGCTCGCGCGCGAGGACGGCGGTCTCCTCCGACCAGACGAGCGCGCACCGGATGCCCTCGACCTTGTTGGCGGCCATCTGCTCGCCGTTGCCCGAGCCGCCGATCACGACGCCGAGGGCGTCGAGGCCCTCGGCCCGGTCGGCCGCCACGCCCTCGGCCGCGCGGAGGCAGAAGCAGGGGTAGTCGTCGAGGGCGTCGTAGACGAACGGCCCGTGGTCGACCGGCTCGTAGCCGTGGTCGACGAGCCACGTCATCAGGTGGTCCTTGAGCTCGAGGCCGGCGTGGTCGGAACCGAGGTGTACGCGCATGGCAGCAGTCTCTCAGGCCGGAACGGCGATCAGCCCAGGTGCTGGTCCACGAAGCCTGAGACCTGCCTCACCAACGGCTCGGCGGCGGTGAACTGCGCGTGCCGGTAGAAGCCGTGGGTCTGCCCCAGGCAGCGGATGCCGACCGTGGCGACGCCCTCCTCGGCGAGCCGCCGGGCCAGCTCCTCCCCCTCGTCGCGCAGCGGGTCGTGCTCGGCGGTCGCGACCAGGGTCGGGGGCAGCGTGCCGAGGCGCTCCGAGCGCAGCGGGGCCAGGTCGGGGTGGTCCCAGGCCGACTCGTCGGCGTACTGCTCCCAGTACCAGCGCGCCTCGGCGGGGTCGAAGCCGCTGGGCACGCCCTCGGTGTACGACGGGTGACCCGCGTGCGGCTCGAGGAACGGGTAGACCAGGGCCACGGCCGCGAAGAGGCCGGGGTTGCGCAGCGCGGCGACGAGCGCGAGGTTGGCCCCGGCCGAGTCGCCGTGCACCGCCCATCGACCGGGGACGCCCTGGCGGCCCAGCCACCCCAGGGCGGTGTCGACGTCGTCGGGAGCCGCGGGGAAGCGGTGCTCGGGCGGCTTGCGGTAGCCGACGCTCAGCACCCGGCGGCGGCTGCGGTTGGCCAGCCGCCGGCTGAACCCGTCGTGCACGTCGATGTCGTTGAAGACGAACCCGCCGCCGTGCAGGTGGACGACCACGCCGTCCACCGCGTCGACCGGCGTGTAGAGCCGGGACGGGACCCCGTCGGCGTCGACGTCCCTGGCCTCGGCCACCTCCTCGCGCGGCTCCTCCAGGCTGGCCAGCCGCGTCTGCTCGCGGTGGCCCGCCAGGTCGTAGCCGGGAGCACGGAAGTCGGGACCGTCGTCGGCCGCGACGGCCGCTCGCACCTCGGGATACATGCCGCCAGTCTGCCGGTGCCGGGCGAAGGTCAGCGCACGATCTTGAAGTTGAAGGTCGCGGTGCCGAGCGAGCCCATCAGCCGCAGCCACACCGGGAGCAGCATCTCGGTCCCGCGTGCCGTCGTGATGTCGCCGAGGTCGATCACGTCGGTGTGGCCGAACTCGGTGAGCATCGCGGTGACGACCGCCTTGGCCTCGGCGTCGTCGCCGGAGACGAAGACCGTGCTGGCCTCGGGCAGCGAGCCGGGACGGACCATCAGCCCGGCCGTGAGGGTGTTGAGCGTCTTGACGACGCGCGCCTCGGGGAAGGCGCGCTGCACCTGCTCCCCCAGCGAGTCGGTGTCCTTGACGAACAGCGTGGGCGGGAAGCCGGCCGAGAAGTCGAGGGGGTTGCTGATGTCGACCAGCACCTTGCCGGCCAGGTTGTCGGCGCCGGCCGCGGCGAGGATGTCGAGGGCGGCGACGCCGCTGCCTGCGTGGACCACCACGTCGGCCGCGGCTGCCGCCTCGGCGAAGGTGGCCAGCGCGACGTCGGGGTGCTCCTCGGCCCAGGCGGCGTACGGCGGGTTGCCCATGCCGTCGGGCTCGGTGCGGGCGAGGGTCGCTCCGGGGTCGCGCGTGCCGACGGTGACCTCGTGGCCGAGCTCGGCGAGCCGGTCGGCGACGGTGCGTCCGACCGTGCCGGTGCCGAGGACTGCGTACTTCATGGGTTCCTCCTGGAAGAGCGGGGGCAGACAGATCTGTCTACGTCTGGGGGAACGCTAGCAGACAGATCTGTCTAGGTCCACGGTAGGCTGACCCCATGGCCACCTCGAGCCCCGCTCCCCCCGCCCGCGAACGGATCCTCGCCACCGCGTTCGCCCTCTTCTACGCGCACGGCATCCGCGGGGTCGGGATCGACCGGATCATCGCGGAGTCGGGCGTGGCCAAGGCGACCTTCTACAAGCACTTCCCCGCCAAGGACGACCTCGTCCTCGCCTACCTCGACCGGGTCGACGAGGTGTGGACCGGGCAGCTCCACGACGCCGCGGCCGCCGCAGGCCCCGACCCGGCCGCCCAGCTCGTCGGCGCGTTCGACGCCCTGGGCAACGCCTGCCGGCGCGACGGCTACCGCGGCTGCGCCTTCATCAACGCGGCCGCGGAGAACCCCGCCGGCAGCCGGGTCCACGACCGCACGCTGGCGCACAAGGAGGAGGTGCTCTCCTGGCTGGCGGGACTGGCCCGACAGGCCGGCGCCGAGGATCCGGAGGGGCTGGCGCGCACGCTCACCCTCCTGCTCGACGGGGGGCTCGCGAGCGGCGCGCTGGACGCGCGGCCCGACGCCCCCGTCGCTGCACGGGCAGCAGCCGCCGCGCTCGTGTCCGCCGCCGTGGACTGACCGCTTCAGGCCTCGAGCGACTTCTCGAACCACCAGCCGGCGTCGGGGTTGCCGTTGTAGTCCTCGACCTCGCGGTAGCCCGACGAGCGGTAGAGCGCGACCGCCGGGGCCATCTCGCGCCCGGTGTCGAGGCGGACGACGCGAGCGCCGAGGGCGGCGGCCTCCGCCTCGAGGGCTGCCACGATGCGACGGGCCAGCCCGCCACCGCGCGCCGACGGGTCGACGTACATGCGCTTGACCTCGGCGACCTCCGGGGACAGCAGCCGCACGCCGCCGCAGGCGACGGCCTCAGCCCCGCGCCAGCCGACCAGCCAGGCGCCGATGGGCGGGGCGAGCTGCTCGGGAGTCACACCACCGGACCACCCGTGGTTGAGCACGACGCCGAGCGAGACCAGCTCGGCCTCGTACGCCGCCAGCAGCCGCAGCGACGCGGGCGAGTCGACGGAGCCGGCGCGCAGCTCGACCTCATCCGCCAAGGCGGGCGAGCTCCTCCTCGACGACGGACGGGTCGAGCTTGGTGAAGACCGGCGTCGGCTTGTCGACCTTGGCGCCCACCGTCACCGGCCGCGACTCCCACGCCGGGGTGGCGGTGTAGTCACCGGTGATGACGGGGTAGGACACGAGGCCGGCGCCGTTGTCCGGCTCCAGCTCCTCGACCTGCTCGATGCGCGGCATCGGCATGAACTCGCCCTCGCCGCCGAGGACCAGGTGGACCTTGTTGGCCGCGTGCGGCAGGAAGGGCGAGAGCAGTGTGTTGCAGTCGGACACGCACTGGGCGGCGACGTGCAGCACCGTCGCGAGGCGCTCGCGCTGCGACTCGTCCTTCATCTTGTAGGGCTCGGTGACGGTCAGGTACTTGTTGACCTCGCCGACGACCCGCATGGCCTCGGCGATGCCAGCGCGCAGGCGGTGGTGCGAGATCAGCCCTCCGACCGTGTCGAAGCCGGTGCGCACGGCCTCCAGCACGGCCTCGTCGACCGGCTCCAGCTCACCGACCTCGGGGATCTCACCGAAGCTCTTGGCGATCATCGTGGCGGTGCGGTTGACCAGGTTGCCCCAGCCGGCGACGAGCTCGGAGTTGTTGCGGGTGACGAAGTCCGCCCACGTGAACGCCGCGTCGGAGGTCTCCGGCCCGGCGGCGCAGATGAAGTAGCGCAGCGGGTCCGGGCCGTAGCGGGCCAGGAAGTCGCCGACGTAGAGCACGTGGCCCCGCGAGGTGGAGAACTGCTGGTCGCCCATCGTGAGGTACTCCGAGGAGACGACCTCGGTGGGCAGGTTGAGGACGCCGTACTCCCCCGGCTCGCCCCCGCGCGCACCCTGGCCGTTGTAGGCGAGCAGCTCGGCCGGCCAGATCTGGGAGTGGAAGACGATGTTGTCCTTGCCCATGAAGTAGTAGGACAGCGCGTGCGGGTCGTTCCACCAGTCGCGCCACTTGTCGGGCTCGCCGAGGCGCCGGGCCCACTCGATGGACGCCGACAGGTAGCCGATGACCGCGTCGAACCAGACGTAGAGGCGCTTGGTGGGCTGGTCCTCCCAGCCCGGCACCGGGATGCCCCAGTCGATGTCGCGGGTCATCGCGCGCGGGCGGATCTCCTTGAGGATGTTCTGGCTGAACTTGATGACGTTGGGCCGCCACGTGCCGCTGGCCTCCCGCTCGTCGAGCCAGGCGCCGAGCGCGTCGGCCAGGGCCGGCAGGTCGAGCAGGAAGTGCTGGGTGTCGACGAAGCTCGGCGTCTCGCCGTTGATCTTCGAGCGCGGGTCGATCAGGTCGGTGGCGTCGAGCTGGTTGCCGCAGTTGTCGCACTGGTCGCCCCGCGCGTCGCCGTACCCGCAGATCGGGCAGGTGCCCTCGATGTAGCGGTCGGGCAGGGTGCGCCCGGTGGATGGACTGATGGCGGCCTGGGTCGTCTGCTCGACCATGTAGCCGTTGGCCAGCACGGTCCGGAACATCTCCTGCACGACGCCGTAGTGGTTGCCGGTCGTGGTGCGGGTGAAGAGGTCGTAGGACAGGCCGAGGTCGGCGAGGTCGGTCACGATGACCGCGTTGTTCTTGTCCGCGAGGTCCTTGGCGGAGACGCCCTCCTTGTCGGCCGTGACGAGGATCGGCGTGCCGTGCTCGTCGGTGCCGCTGACCATCAGGACCTGGTGACCCGCCATCCGCATGTAGCGGGAGAAGACGTCGGAGGGCACGCCGAAGCCGGCCACGTGGCCGATGTGGCGCGGGCCGTTGGCGTAGGGCCAGGCGACTGCGGAGAGGACGTGGGTCATGGCGACGATCCTAGTGAGCGGCCGCCGCCGACCATCCGCCGGTCGCGCTAGCGTCGGGCGCATGCGGACGCTCATCGCCGAGGACCTCCTGCTGCTCCTGCTCGACGACGAGAAGGGCACCGTCGCTGCGTCGGACAAGGTGCAGCCGCTGCTCGGAGGGGCGCTGCTGCTCGAGCTCGCGATGGCCGAGCGGCTCGAGGTCGCGGAGCGGACGAGCCGGTGGAGCACCGCCAAGGTCGCCGTCGTCGACGGGCCGACCCCCGACGACCCGCTCCTGGTCGACGCGTTGGCCGTGGTCGCCGAGAAGCCGCGTCGTGCGCAGGACCTGGTGAACCGGATCGGCAAGGGGCTCAAGGACCGCCTCCTGCACCGGCTCGCCGACCGGGGGCTGGTCGAGCGGCGGGAGGGCAGGGTGCTGGGGCTCTTCCCGCACACCACGTGGCCCGCGACCGACGCGCGGCACGAGCAGCAGGTGCGCGCGCGGCTGCACGACGCGCTGGTGGTGGGCCTCACCCCGGACGAGCGCACGTCGGCGCTGGTCGCGCTGCTCGCGGCGATCGATCACGCGCACAAGGTCGTCGACCGGAGTGACGTCCCCGCGCGGGACGTCAAGAGGCGCGCCAAGGAGGTCGCCGAGGGCGCGTGGGCGGCCGACGCGGTCAAGGACGCCGTCGCGGCGGCGCAGGCCGCGATCGCGGCGGCGGTCACGGCGGGCGCCGCCGCGACCGCCGCCTCCGGGAGCTGAGGCTCGTCAGCTGAAGTCGAGGTCCCCGGTGCGCGACCGCTTGAGCTCGTAGAAGTAGGGGAACTTCGCGACCGCGACGCAGCCGTCCCACAGGTCCACGGCCTCCTGGCCGCGCGGGATCTGGCTGAGCACGGGGCCGAAGAACGCGGCGCCGTCGAAGTGGATCGTCGGGGTGCCGACCTCGTTGCCCACGGCGTCCATGCCCTCGTGGTGCGAGGCGGCGACGTCGCGGTCGAGCGAGGTGTCGTCCATCGCGTCGACGAGGTCGGCGTCCATGCCGGCCTCGGCGAGCGCGGCCACGACCATGTCGCGGTCGAGGTCCTGCTTCTGCAGGTGGATGCGGTTGCCCATGGCGGTGTAGAGGTCGATCAGGCGGTCGTTGCCGTGGCGGTCCTCGGCGGCGATGCACACCCGGACCGGCCCCCAGGCCGGCTCGAGCATCGTGCGGTAGTCGTCGGGGATGTCCTTGTCCTTGTTGAGGTAGGCGAGGGACATGACGTGCCACCGGACGTCGATGTCGCGCTGCTCCTCCACCTCGAGGATCCACCGCGAGGTGATCCAGGCGAACGGGCACAGGGGGTCGAACCAGAAGTCAGCCTTGGTCATATCGGACTAACCAGCCACCGGGCCGGTCGATTCCCGTTGACGTCGGGTGGTTGGATGACCGCCATGCCTGGAACCAACCTCACCCGGGACGAGGCCGCCACCCGCGCCGCCCTCCTGGACGTCACGTCGTACGTCGTCGACCTCGACCTCACGACGGGCGACAAGACCTTCGCCTCCACGACCACCCTCGCGTTCACCTGCCGGGAGCCCGGCAGCGCGACCTTCGCCGACCTCGTCGACGCGACGGTCCACGAGATCACCCTCAACGGGCGGTCGCTGGACCCGGCGACGGCGTACGTCGACAGCCGCATCGCGCTGGACGACCTGCAGGCCGAGAACACCCTGGTGGTGCGGGCCGACTGCACCTACAGCAACACCGGCGAGGGCCTGCACCGCTTCGTCGACCCCGCCGACGACCGCGTCTACCTCTACACGCAGTTCGAGGTGCCGGACGCCCGGCGCGTGTTCACCACCTTCGAGCAGCCCGACCTCAAGTCGGTGTTCACCTTCACCGTGACCGCCCCCGAGGGCTGGAAGGTCGTCTCCAACGCGCCCACCCCCGAGCCGGTCGGCCAGGGTGACGGCAAGGCCCTGTGGACCTTCCCGGCCACCGAGCGGATGTCGACCTACATCACCGCGATCGTGGCGGGCGAGTACCACGAGGTGCTCGACACCTACGAGGGCAAGTTCGGCAAGATCCCGCTCGGCCACTACTGCCGCCAGTCGCTGGTGGAGTACATGGACACCGACGTGCTCGTCGAGCTGACCAAGCAGAGCTTCGAGTTCTTCGAGGAGAAGTTCGACTTCCCCTACCCGTTCCACAAGTACGACCAGCTCTACGTGCCGGAGTACAACATGGGCGCGATGGAGAACGCCGGCTGCGTGACGCTGCGCGACGAGTACCTCCCCCGCTCGCGCCAGTCCCGCTCGTTCTTCGAGTTCCGCGCCTCGGTCATCACCCACGAGATGGCGCACATGTGGTTCGGCGACCTGGTGACGATGAGGTGGTGGGACGACCTCTGGCTCAACGAGTCGTTCGCCGAATGGGCCTGCTACTGGTGCGAGGCGGAGGCGACGGAGTACACCGACGCGTGGACCGGCTTCGCCAACGCCCGCAAGCAGACCGGCTACCGCGCCGACCAGCTGCCCTCGACGCACCCGATCGCGGCCGACAACGTCGACCTGCACGCCGTCGAGGTCAACTTCGACATGATCACCTACGCCAAGGGCGCGTCGGTGCTCAAGCAGCTCGTCGCGTGGGTCGGTCTCGACGCCTTCGTCGCCGGCATCCGGCAGTACTTCAAGGACCACGCGTTCGGCAACACCGAGTTCTCCGACCTGCTGGCCGCGCTGGAGAGGTCGTCGGGCCGCGAGCTCACCTCGTGGGCGCAGGAGTGGCTCCAGACCGCGGGCGTCAACACGCTGGCCCCGTCGTTCGAGCTCGATGCCGACGGCCGCTACTCGTCGTTCTCCGTCACCCAGACCGCGCACCCGGACTGGCCGACGCTGCGCCGCCACCGCCTCGGGATCGGCCTCTACGACGAGGTCGACGGCAAGCTGGTCCGCCGCGAGTACGTCGAGGTCGACGTCGAGGGCGCCTCGACCGAGGTCGCCGAGCTGGTCGGCAAGGACCAGCCGGCACTCCTGCTCCTCAACGACGAGGACCACGCCTACGCCAAGATCCGGCTCGACGAGCGGTCGCTCGCCACCGTGATCGAGGGCCTGGCGCGCATCGAGGACTCGCTGGCCCGGGCGCTCATCTGGGGCGCCACGTGGGACATGACCCGCGACGCCGAGATGGCCACCTCCGACTGGCTCCGCCTGGTGCTGGCCAACATCGGCCAGGAGACGGACGCCTGGGGCGTCACCAAGATCCCCGGGTCCACGGCACTCGCCGTCAACCGCTACTCCGCCCCCGCTCACCGCGACGCCCTCAAGGCCGAGTGGGAGCAAGGGCTGCGCGGGCTGCTGCTGGACGCCGAGGCCGGCAGCGACCACCAGCTGACCTTCGCCCGGGCCTACGCCTCCGCCGCCCGCAGCGACGCGGCGTACGACGACCTGCGCGGCCTGCTGGACGGCTCGTTCACCGTCGAAGGCCTCGCGGTCGACCAGGACTTCCGTTGGGAGCTCATCACCGCGCTGGCCCGCGGCGGTCGCGTGGGTGACGCCGAGATCGACGCCGAGCTCGGGCGCGACAACACCATCTCCGGCAAGGAGAAGGCCGCCGCGGCCCGGGTCGCGCAGCCGACGGCCGAGGCCAAGGCCGCCGGCTGGTCGGCGATCCTCGACCCGGCCACCCCCAACGAGACGTCCCGCGAGATGGTCTTCTCCATCTTCCGCTCCGACCAGGACGAGGTCGTCGCGCCCTACGTGGAGAAGTTCCTCGAGGCCGCGCACACGGTCATCGACACGCTGGGCTTCCACAAGGCCTCGGTCGTGCTCGAGTACGGCTTCCCGCTGGCCGTCGGGTCCCCGGAGGTCGTGGCCCGTCTCGACGAGTGGCTCGCCGCCTCGACCGACGCGCCCACGGGTGCGGTGCGCTACGTGGGCGAGGCCCGCGCCGACATCGCCCGGGCGCTGGCCGCGCAGGAGCGCGACGCCCGCTGATCGTCGTACGACCTCACTGCCAGGGCGGTGAGCCAGCCACGTCCCGCAGTGCCGGGACGGTGGGTGGCTCACCGCCCTTGCTGCGTGTCGGGCGTGACACGCCGCTCCGGCGGTGGCCCAGCCACAGTCCGGGCGGCGCAGAAGGTGGCCTGCTCACCGCCAGAGGGCAGCGCTCGTCGGACGGCGGTCAGCCGCCGGCGTGCAGGGTCTGCTGGGGGCGGGCGTGCTCGGCGAGCATGGCGATGCCGCGCTTGAGTCCGCCCACGAAGTCGCCCGCGGCGAAGTCGGTCTGCAGCTGGAGGATCGCGAGCTCGACCTCACGGTCGGTGAGGTGGCGGCGCACCTCGGAGCCGGTCACGACCTCGATGGCACGGGCGCCGGGGTCCACCAGCAGCAGGATGCTGCGTGCGGGGGCCACGAGGCTGGCGTGCAGGCGGCGCGCGTAGTCGTGCGGGTCGCCCTGGGAGCCGCCGATGAAGACCGAGAACTCGAAGCGGCACAGCAGCTCCGCGGACCGGATGGCGCGGTCGATCTCGGCGCTCTCCCGCGAGGTCAGCTCGCGGGAGAGGCTGTCACCAGCTGCCACGGGCTCCGCCGGTCTCGTCGGCGTGGGCGCCGGCCTCGATCTCCTTGGCACCCTGTCGCGGGCCGCCGAACCACTGGTCGTCCGCGCTGCCGGGCATGAGCTTCTCGCCACGGACCAGGGCAGGCAGGTAGGTGAGGCCCACGATCACCACGAACAGGAGCAGCGGCACCCCGGCGAGGAGCAGCAGGGCGTAGAGCATGTCGACGTCGTCGGGGTTGCTCCATCCCTCGGGGACGTCCGCGCTCGCGGGAGCGGCGAGTCCGGCGGACGCGAGCACGACGGAGGCCGCCGCAGCGCGGGCCAGGCGGCGCTGTCGCCGACGGACGGGGGTGCTGGACGAGGGCTCGGACGTGATCACGAGGGACACGATATCGGCTCCGCTCCGCGCGCTCTCAGCCGTCCTCCCGTCGGATCGGTCACATGCCGCCGCGGGAAGTTGGGTTGGGCGCTCAGATCGCCATACTGGCCCGATGCTCTCGCTCAACGATCCCTGTGCCGAGGACGCGGCCATCTGCAGCTTCGTCTACCGCGAGACCGACAGTACGACGGCCGCCAACATCGCCGACTGGGTGGTGGGCAAGCCGCTCGCGCTGCTCGGGATCGCCCTGCTGGGGCTGGTCATCCGGTGGCTCCTGCACCGCCTCATCGACCGGCTCGTCCTGAAGGCGGAGAAGGGCGTGCTGCCCAACCGCCTCAGCCGCGCAGTGGCCGGCGGCAAGGTGGCCACCGCCCACAAGAGCCAGGAGGTCGCCGGCGCCACCCGACGCGTGCAGCGCGCCCAGACCATGGGGAGCCTGCTCAAGAGCATCGTCACCGGCATCATCCTGGCGATCGTCGTGACGATGATGCTCAGCGAGATCGGGGTCAACGTCGCGCCGATCATCGCCAGCGCCGGCATCCTGGGCCTCGCGATCGGCTTCGGCGCCCAGAGCCTGGTCTCGGACTTCCTCTCCGGCATCTTCATGATCTTCGAGGACCAGTACGGCGTGGGCGACGAGGTCGACCTCGGCGAGGCCGTCGGCACGGTCGAGGCGGTCAGCCTGCGGGTCACCCGATTGCGCGACGTCAACGGCACCGTCTGGTACGTCCGCAACGGCGAGATCCTGCGCGTCGGCAACATGAGCCAGAACTGGGCGCGCACGGTGCTCGACATCAGCGTCGCCTACGGCGAGGACATCGCCCGCGTGCAGCGGGTGCTCGCCGACGTGGCGCACGACCTGTGGGACGACGAGGACTTCAAGGGCCGCGTGATCGAGGAGCCGTCCGTGTGGGGCGTGCAGGACCTGAGCGCCGATGCGGTCGTGCTCCGGGTCGCCCTCAAGACCGCCCCGCTCGAGCAGTGGGCGGTGGCCCGCGAGATGCGCCAGCGGATCAAGGCCCGCTTCGACCTCGAGGGGATCGAGATCCCCTTCCCCCAGCGCGTCGTCTGGATGCGCTCGCCCGAGCAGGAGCCCGAGCAGCCGCAGGTCGACGTCGACGCGGCTCCCGCCGCGGAGGGTCCGGCCCAGGCCGAGGGCCCTGCCTGACCCACCCAGACGCACGTCGGCCCGCCCGGGTCCCCGGGCGGGCCGACGTGTGCGTGGAGCCGGCTCAGGCGAGCGCGGCGTCCAGCGTGATCGTGGTGCCGGTCAGCGCCTGGCTGACGGGGCAGCCCGCCTTGGCCGCCTCGGCGAGCTCGACGAACGTGTCGTTGTCGAGCCCCTCCACGACGCCGCGCACGGTGAGCTTGATGCCGGTGATGCCGGTGCCGGGGGTGAACTCGACCTCGGCCGAGGTGTCCAGCGCGGTGGCCGGGGTGTCGTTCTTGGCCAGGCCGTTGCTGAAGGCCATCGAGAAGCACGCCGAGTGGGCGGCCGCGATGAGCTCCTCCGGGCTGGTCTTGCCGTGGGGCTCCTCGGTCCGCGCGGGCCAGCTGACGTCGTAGGTGCCGAGCCCGGAGGACTCGAGGGTGACCTTGCCGGCGCCCTCGAAGAGGGTGCCCTCCCAGTGAGTGGTCGCGGTGCGGGTCGTGGGCATGTGTGCTCCTGGTGTGCATCGGGGACGTGGGACGGTGCGAGTCTTCCACGTCGTCGCCGGCGCCACCCCGGCTCATCCACCCGCCCGGTGCGGCCCTCCCGACCGGGCCTCGGCACAATGGCGTCGTGAGCACCTTCTACGACGAGATCGGTGGCGAGGCGACGATCCGCCAGATCGTGCACACCTTCTACGAGGGTGTGGCGCAGGACGAGGTGCTGCGGCCGCTCTACCCCGAGGAGGACCTCGGGCCGGCGGAGGACCGCTTCGCCATGTTCCTCGTGCAGTACTGGGGCGGACCGACGACCTACTCCGACCAGCGCGGACACCCGCGGCTGCGGATGCGGCACGCGCCCTTCGCCGTCACGCCGCTCGCGGCCGAGCGCTGGCTGGTGCACTTCCGCGCCGGGCTCGACGAGGCGGACCTGACGCCCGACCAGGACGCGCGGTTCTGGGACTACGTCACCCACGCCGCGCAGTTCATGGTCAACACGATGCACTGAGCCCGCCGGGGCTCACGCCTCGAGAGCGGCCGTCATCGCGGCCCGGTGCTCGGGCCCCGGGTCCACCGAGCGCCCGGTGACCGGGTCGAAGCACACGAGCACCACCCGGGCACGGGAGAGGACCGTCTCGCCGTCGCGGATCTCGGACTCCACCGTGAACGAGCGCGTCCCGACGTGCGTGACCCGCGACCACACGTCGTACGGCTCGGGGCGGAAGAGGATCGGCACCTTGTAGTCGACGTCGGTCTGGGCGACGACGACCCTGATGTCGCCGGCCCCCGGGAGGTGCTCGACGAGGTCGGCCATCAGCGGGATGCGGGCCTCCTGGAGGTACTCGAAGTACTTCACGTTGTTGACGTGGCCGTAGACGTCGACGTCGGAGAAGCGGACGTGCAGGGCGAAGTGCCCCGGCTCCCACGCGGTCACCGGCGCGATGCGCGCGCTCTTGGGACCGCTCTCCTCCACGAACGGGGCGAGGACGTCCTTCTCCTCGGCCGTCAGGCGGCGTGGGCGCTCGGTGGCGAAGACGTACGGCGTCAGCACGGTGCTCGCCCGCACGTACGTCGTCCGGGTGCCGCTCTCGTCCTCGTCGAAGATCTCGTAGGCCATGGTGAAGCTGGCGGCCCGGACCTCGGTGACCCAGCACTCGATGCTGACGGGCCCGAACCGGAACGTCAGCGGCGCGAGGTAGCTCACCTCGTGGCGCACCACGACGACCCCCTCGGCGAGCTCGTCGGCCCGCCGGTCGGGGGCGTGGGTGCGCAGCATGTCGACCCGGGCCTCCTGGAGGTAGTCGACGTACACCACGTTGTTGACGTGGCCCAACAGGTCGAGGTCGGCCCAGCGGAGGGGGCACTCGTAGCGGTGGCGCACGAGGACGATCGTCGCAGAGTCGCGCCCGGGTCCCGACACCCCCGCATGACCCAAGCCACACGAGAACGTGTTCCACCTCTTCGCCGGCCCGTCTAGTGTGAGCGGCGCGACACCCGACCGCCCCGAACCAGATCCGGAGTTCCACATGCCCGAGGCAGTGATCGTTTCCGCAGCACGCTCCCCCATCGGCCGCGCCAACAAGGGGTCCCTCAAGGACTTCCGGCCCGACGACCTGAGCGCCCTGATCGTCAAGGCGGCGCTGGACAAGATCCCCGGCCTGGACCCGAACACCGTCGACGACCTCTACCTCGGCTGCGGCCTCCCGGGTGGCGAGAGCGGCAACAACATGGGCCGGATCGTCAACGTGCTCAACGGCATGGACGCCGTGCCGGGCGCGACGATCACCCGCTACTGCGCCTCCTCGGTGCAGACCACCCGCATGGCCTTCCACGCCATCAAGGCCGGCGAGGGCGACATCTTCGTCTCGGCCGGCGTCGAGACGGTGTCCCGCTTCGCCAAGGGCACCTCGGACCACATCCCGCACACGGTCAACCCGCGCTTCGACGAGGCCCAGTCGCGGACCGCGAAGACCGCGGAGGGCGGCGTCGACTGGCACGACCCGCGCGAGGACGGCCTGCTCCCCGACGCCTACATCGCCATGGGCCAGACGGCCGAGAACGTCGCCCGCCTCCGCGGCCTGTCCCGCCAGGAGCTCGACGAGTTCGGCGTCCGCTCGCAGAACCTCGCCGAGAAGGCCATCGCCGACGGCTTCTGGGCCCGCGAGATCACGCCCGTCACGACCCCCGACGGCACGGTCGTGTCCACCGACGACGGCCCGCGCGCCGGGGTGACCCTCGAGGCGATCTCCCAGCTCCAGCCGGTCTTCCGTCCCGACGGCGTGGTCACCGCCGGCAACTGCTGCGCCCTCAACGACGGCGCCGCGGCCGTGGTCGTCATGTCCGACACCAAGGCCGCCGAGCTCGGGCTCACGCCGCTCGCGCGCATCGTCTCGACCGGCGTCTCGGGCCTCTCCCCCGAGATCATGGGGCTGGGCCCCGTCGAGGCGACCAAGCGTGCGCTGGCCCACGCCGGCATGAGCATCGGCGACATCGACCTCGTCGAGATCAACGAGGCCTTCGCCGCGCAGGTCGTGCCGTCCTACCAGGACCTCGGCATCGACATCGACCGCCTCAACGTCAACGGTGGCGCCATCGCCGTCGGCCACCCCTTCGGCATGACCGGGGCCCGGCTGCAGAACACGATGCTCAACTCGCTGGAGTGGCACGACAAGTCCACCGGCCTGATCACCATGTGCGTCGGCGGCGGCCAGGGCATGGCCCTGATCCTGGAGCGCCTGGGCTGACCCGACCCCCGGTCCGGCCGTCCCGCGGACGGTGTTCGTCTGCACGGCCGGACCGGGATGGTTAGGGTCGTGGCCGAGCGGGGACCATCGGGTCGCCGTGACGCCGTACAAGGAGTAGCCGCATGCCCCCCGCACCCCGCGAGCCGCGCTGGCTCGACGCGGACCAACAGCGCTCGTGGCGCGCCCTCGTCATCGGGTCGACCCTCCTCATGGATCGCCTCGACGACGACCTGCGCCGGGCGTTTAACATCTCCCTCACCGAGTACGAGATCCTCGTCCGGCTCTCCGAACGACCGGGACGCGCGATGCGGATGGCCCAGCTCGCCGACGCGCTGGCCCACTCGCGCAGCCGGGTGACCCACACCATCGACCGGATGGAGCGGGCGGGGTACGTCGTCCGCGGCAGCACGCCCGAGGACGGTCGCGGCATCGTGGCGACCATGACCGACCGGGGCTACGAGCTCCTCAAGGAGGCGGCGCCGCTCCACGTCGAGGGCGTCCGCTCCTACCTCGTGGACCGGGTCGAGGACGACGACTTCGCCGCGCTGGGGCGGGCGATGGACTCGGTGACCGACAACCTCATCAGCGCCCACCCGGAGATGGAGCTGCGCGACGGCGCGACCCGCTGAACCCGTCCCGGCCACGGGACGCCGACGGCCCGGCACGCTCTGCGTGCCGGGCCGTCGTGTCGAGTGCCGGACGGGGTGGCCCCGTCGCGGGCTCGTCGCGCGTCAGTCGCGGGTGAGGCGGCGGTGCGTCACCCGGTGCGGGCGGGCCGCCTCGACGCCGAGGCGCTCGATCTTGTTCTCCTCGTACGACGCGAAGTTGCCCTCGAACCAGAACCACTTGGCGGGGTCCTCGTCGTCGCCCTCCCACGCGAGGATGTGGGTCGCGACGCGGTCGAGGAACCACCGGTCGTGCGAGGTGACCACGGCGCAGCCGGGGAAGTCGAGCAGCGCGTCCTCGAGGGCCGAGAGCGTCTCGACGTCGAGGTCGTTGGTGGGCTCGTCCAGGAGCAGGACGTTGCCGCCCTGCTTGAGGGTCAGCGCGAGGTTGAGGCGGTTGCGCTCACCACCGGAGAGGACACCGGCCTTCTTCTGCTGGTCGGGCCCCTTGAAGCCGAACGAGGCGACGTAGGCGCGGGAGTTCATCTCGAAGTTGGCGACCTTGATGAAGTCCAGGCCGTCGGAGACGACCTCCCAGACGTTCTTGTTGGGGTCGATGCCGCCGCGGCTCTGGTCCACGTAGGACAGCTTGACCGTCTGGCCCACGACCAGCTCGCCGGCGTCGGGCTCCTCGGACCCGGTGATCATCCGGAACAGCGTGGTCTTGCCGACGCCGTTGGGGCCGACGATGCCGACGATGCCGGCACGGGGCAGGGTGAACGAGACGTCGTTCCACAGGGTGCGACCCTCGAAGCCCTTGACCAGGTGGCGGGCCTCGAGGACCACGTCACCGAGCCGCGGGCCCGGCGGGATGTTGATGTCGGCCGTGTCGATCTTGCGGGCCTTGTCGGCCTCCGCCGCCATCTCCTCGTAGCGGGCCAGGCGCGACTTGCTCTTGGTCTGGCGGGCCTTGGCGTTGGACCGGACCCACTCCAGCTCCTTCTCGAGCATCTTGGCGCGCTTGGCGTCCTTCTGCCCCTCGATCTTGAGGCGCTCCTTCTTGGTCTCGAGGTAGGTCGAGTAGTTGCCCTCGTAGGGGTGAGTCTGGCCCCGGTCGAGCTCGAGGATCCACTCGGCGACGTTGTCGAGGAAGTAGCGGTCGTGGGTGATGGCCAGGACGGCGCCGGGGTAGGACGCCAGGTGGCCCTCGAGCCACTGGACCGACTCGGCGTCGAGGTGGTTGGTGGGCTCGTCGAGGAGCAGGAGGTCGGGCTGCTGGAGCAGCAGCTTGCACAGCGCGACCCGGCGGCGCTCACCACCGGAGAGGTTGTCGACCAGCACGTCCGGCGGCGGGCAGCGCAGCGCGTCCATGGCCTGGTCGAGCCGGCTGTCGAGGTCCCAGGCGCTGGCGTGGTCGAGGTCGGTCTGGAGGTCGCCCATCTCGGCCAGCAGGGTGTCGAAGTCGGCGTCGGGGTCGGCCATCTGCTCGGAGATCTCGTTGTAGCGGTCGAGCTTGCCCTTGATCTCGCCGACCGCCTCCTCGACGTTCTCCAGGACGGTCTTGCCCTCGGTCAGGGGCGGCTCCTGCTGGAGCATGCCGACCGTCGCCTCGGGATCGAGGATCGCATCGCCGTTGTTGGGCTGGTCGAGCCCGGCCATGATCTTGAGCAGTGAGGACTTGCCGGTGCCGTTGGGTCCGACGACGCCGATCTTGGCGCCGTGGAGGAAGGAGAGGGTGACGTTGTCGAGGACGACCTTGTCACCGTGGGCCTTGCGCACGTTGCGCAGCGTGTAGACGTACTCAGCCATGCGCCTGAGCCTACGGGTCGGGACGCCCGACCGGAGAACCGGTGGACGCCCGGCGACCGGCCGCCCCGGAGCCGGAGCGGCCCCGGGCGGTCCGTCGCTCAGGCCGCCTCGGAGCCGGCCTCCTCCACGGCGGCCGGAGCCCCGACCCGGTCACCACCCGTGCCGGCCAGGATCTCGCCGGTCTCCGGGTCCACGTCGACCGGGACCGGGGCCCACGGGTCACCGCCCACGGGCCGGTCGTCCTGGCGGGCCGGCTTGGTGTAGAGCGAGGTGCCGTGGGCGAGGTCGTGGCCCACGGAGGTGGCGGTGACGACGAGCTGGGTGCTCGACGTGCCGTCGTCGCGGACCCAGACGTCCGACTCGAGCCGTCCGCTGATGAGGACCGGGTCGCCCACGCGCAGCGACTCCTTGACGTGTCCGGCCAGCCGCCGCCACGCCTTGACCTGGAACCACGTGGTGGTGCCGTCCACCCACTCGTCGTCGGCCTTGCGCCGGCGTCGCGGGGTGTTGGCGACGCGGAAGGTGGCCAGCGCCTGGCCGCCGGCGTCGTGCAGCTGCACCTCGCTGCCGACGCGGCCGCTCAGCGTCACGTAGGTCTCGTTCATGGGTGTGCCTCCTCGGGCCGGGCGGCGGGTCCGCCCTCGTGCACCCAAGGCTGCGGACACCCACCGACACCCCGCCGTACGACGCACACGCGCTGTGGAGGGCAGGGTGGCACGGCGGTCCTGTGGAGACCCACCGGCCCGGGAACGAGCCCCCGGATAGGCTCCGGCGGCTACTTCAGCGCCGCGGCCAGGCCCTCGCGGACCGTCGTGTAGGAGGCGAGCTCGGCCCGGATCGGCTGCACGACGATCTCCTCGGAGACCTCCGAGATCGCGTCGCGCAGCCGCTTGTCCGCCGCACGGGCGCGCCGCTTGGCAGTGAGCGAGACGAGCACGCGGCAGACCAGGGCCAGCAGCACCCCGACCGCGATCCCGCCCAGCAGCATGATCGTGGGCACCGGGATGCCGAGGTACTCAGGCGTGCTGGCGCCGTCGAAGCCGAGGTAGGCCGCGCCGAAGAGCGCCCCCAGCCAGACGAAGCCGGCGAGCGCGGTCAGGATCAGCAGCCACTGCAGCACGCGCACCAGCCCGGCCCAGGCCGGGATCCGGTCCGCGCCGAGGTCGGTGGACGCCACGGCCCGGTCGAGCCGGTCGCCGAGGTCGGGGAGCCGGGAGACCGAGGCCTTGCGGATCGCCGAGGTCCACGCGGGCGACATGCCCTCGGACACCTGGTCGGCGAGCGCACGCACCTCGGTGTCGACGCGGGCGCGCTGGACACCGGTCGCCTGAGGCACCGACGTGCGGGACGCGCCGGTGAGCTCCTTGCCCGCGGACCCGAGGTCGAGGTGGAGGCGCTTGAGCGGGTCGGGCTTGAGCTTGGAGAACCACGCCACGACGGGCCAGCCGGTGGCCCGGTTGGCGCGCATCCGGGTCGACTTGTCCACGGCCCGCACGACCGTCGGAACGCCGGCGGCGTCGGCGAACGCGTCGTCGAGGGCGGCGACCCGCTCGGAGGACAGCGATCGGCCGGCAGCGGTGCCGGTGGCCTCCTGCACCCGCTCGGCGGCGCTGCGGAGGTCGGCGGCGAGCCGGGCGCGGGTGGCCTTCTTCTCCGCAACGCGCTCGGCGATGGCGGCCTTGAGCTCGGGGATCCCGGTGCCGTGCCGGGCGCTGACGGCCAGCACCGGGACGCCGGCCAGCCCGTCGGCCTCGAGCAGGCGGCGCACGTCGGCGACCATCCCGTCGCGGCGGTCCTCGGGCACGGTGTCGATGTGGTTGAGGACGACCAGCATCACGTCGCGGTGGGCCGACAGGGGCGCGAGGTAGCGGTCGTGGATAGCCGCGTCGGCGTACTTCTGGGGGTCGAGGACCCACACCAGCATGTCGGCGAGCTTGACGAGCCGGTCGACCTCGAGGTGGTGGGACACCTCGGTCGAGTCGTGGTCGGGCAGGTCGAGGAGCACGACGCCCTGGAGCTGGCCGTCCTCGCGCCCGGTCGAGAGCATCGAGTCGCGGGTGACCTGGTGGCGTGCGGGGATGCCGAGCCACTCCAGCAGCTCCTCCGCGCCGTCTCGGCCCCAGACGCACGCGGTGGCCCACGAGGTCGTGGGACGGCGCACGCCGACGGCGGACAGCTCGAGCTCGGTCAGCGCGTTGAAGGTCGACGACTTGCCCGAGCCGGTGGCGCCGGCCAGGGCGACGACCGTGTGCTCCGCAGACAGCTTGAGCCGGCTGGCGGCCCGGTCCACGACGGCCTGGGCGTCATCGAGGACGGCGTCGTCGACGCGGCCCCGGGCACCGTCCACGGCCTGCTCGAGGCCCTGCACGCGTGCACCGATGTCAGAACTCCGGGAGACCAGCTTCTTGGCCCCCTCGAGCAAGGACGACATGTTCTCCCTCGACGGCTACGGGACGGATCGGGCCCCACCCTATGCGTCCGGGGTCAGGTCCCCTGCGTCCGCACCCTGCGGGGTGACCTCCGACGCGCCGGACCGGCTCGCGGCGAACCGCAGGTCGTCGACGCGACGCGACGCCGTCCGCAGCTTGTCGGGCGTCTCGGGGGAGATCTCGAGCCGGTCGAGCAGGTCGACGTAGCGGCGGCGCTCCTGCTCGAGCAGGTCGTTGACCTTGAGCTCGAGGTCGCGCCGGGCCCGCTCCGCCAGCGACCGCACGGCCTGGTCGCCGAAGACGGCCTCGAGGAGCTTCTGGCCCAGCACCGCCGAGCCGCCGGCGATGCCGGCCTCCGCCCCGGTGACGCCGGCGGTGTGGGCGAAGACGACGACCATCAGCGCCACCGACAGCCCGTTGACGCCGAAGGCGAGGAACCGGGCCGTCGACCGCTTGTCGGCGCCCTCGGTGCGGACCATCTCGAGCACGTCGGCCTGCCAGTCGCGCACCGCGCGCTCGGCGCGGCGGCGGAAGTCGCGCGACGCACGGCCCAGGTCCTCCCCCGCGCTCCTGAGGAGCTCCTGCCCGGCGGAGGTGGACTGCCACGAGGCCTCGGCGCGCTCGGCCGCGGCCTCGGCGTGCTCGAGGATCAGGGTCTCGAGCCCGGACTCGACGGCGACGGTGACCCGCTCGGCCTGCTGGGGCTTGCCCTTGACTGCGTTGACGACGCGGTCGCGCAGCCAGCCCACCCGCGTCTCGAGCGACTTGAGCAGCTCGCCGGTGCCGACGAACTCCTGCCACCGGGCGAGCACCTCGCCCCGGAGCAGGGTGCCGTCGGCGGACGCCTCGGAGACCGAGGCCACGGCCTGGTCGTAGGAGCGGTTGACGTCCTCGCGCAGCCGGCGCACCGCGTCGACCTGCTCGGTCGCGGCGTCCGCCACCGAGTGGGTACGCCGCGACAGCGTGCGGATCGCGCCCTCGAGCGTCTGGCGCACCACGGCGGAGCGGGCCTCGGCGTCGGCGGCCAGGGAGTCCAGCCAGGCGCGGATGTCGGCCACCGACTCCGCGGGCAGCAGCCCCTCCTCGGTGACCCCTCCCTCGGTGACGACGAAGAGCGGGGAGTCCTTCAGGCCGCGGGAGGCGAGCATCCGGGCCAGGTGGGTG
Organism: Nocardioides sediminis; assembly: GCF_003047295.1. Taxonomy (GTDB): domain Bacteria; phylum Actinomycetota; class Actinomycetes; order Propionibacteriales; family Nocardioidaceae; genus Nocardioides; species Nocardioides sediminis. The sequence goes on along the minus strand of NZ_PZYZ01000001.1, from coordinate 764,767 downwards.
GAGACGGTCTCGACGGCCTCGGGCGGCGTGCGGTCGAGCACGATCGCCACGGCGGCGGACCGCTCGGCGGCCTTGCGCAGGAACTCCCACGGGACCTGGTCGGCGTACCGGGCCGCGGAGGTGACGAAGAGCCACAGGTCCGCGGCGGCGAGCAGCTGGGCGGCCAGCGTGCGGTTGCGCTCCTCCACCGAGTCGATGTCGGGGGCGTCGAGGATCGCCAGTCCGGCCGGCACCGACTCGGACGGGACCAGCTGGAGCGCGTCGGGGTCGTTGGTGCTGCGCGAGACCCGCTCGAGCTCGGGGAGCAGGCGGTCCTGGCCGAACCAGTGGGCGTCGGAGGGGTGGTGCACCAGGACGGGCGACCGGGTGGTGGGCCGCAGCACGCCGGGTTGCGTGACGCGGCTGCCGACCAGGGAGTTGACCAGGGTGGACTTGCCGGCGCCGGTGGAGCCGCCGACGACGGCGAGCAGCGGCGCGTCGATGGTCATCAGCCGGGGGATCGCGTAGTCCTCCAGCTGGTCGACCATCTCCGCCCGGGACTGCCGCTGCTCCTCGGCCATGGGCAGCTCCAGCGGCAGCTGGACCTCCTGGAGGGCGCCGCGCAACCGCACGAGCGCGGTCAGCATCTTGGTGCTGTCCGCGCTCTCCTGGCGGGACTGGAGCTCGGTCATCGGGTGGGTACCACCTGTCCGGGGAAGGCAACGTAGGGGCGTACGGCGTTGAGCTGCTGGACGTGCTCGTGACCTCGCTCGGCGAAGTCACGCGGCGCCGTGCCGCGAAGGTATCGGTGGTGGAGGTAGGCGAGCTCGATGGCGGCCGCCTGGTAGTCACGCATCGCGCGCTCGGCCTGGGGTCCCCCGCGCTGCCGGGCGAAGGCCCGTGCGTGGCGGCGCGCCCGCAGGTCGACCAGCCAGGGGATGTCGGTCATTGGGATCAGCCCGCGCTGCGCGGCGTCCTCCAGCGCGGCCCGCATCATCCCGCGCTCGGACCGGCGCCGGTAGAGGGCGAAGGCGACGAAGGCCACGAAGGCGGGCATCATCAGCGTCCCGTAGACCACGAGGAAGCCGCCGGTGCCGTCGATCGTCGAGGAGTTCCAGAGGCTGTGCGTGACCACGGCCGCGACGTAGCCGAGCACCGGCAGCAGCAGGCGCAGGGACGCGGTGCGCGACGTGACGGCCAGGCCGACCCCGACGCCGATGAAGGCGGTGAACAGCGGGTGCGCGAACGGGCTGACCAGGCACCGCATGACGAAGGTCGCGGTCAGCGCCTCGGTGCCGCCGGGACCGAGACCGTCGGTGCCGTCGTACGCCGCCGCCAGGTAGAGGAGGTTCTCGGTGAAGGCGAAGCCGATGCCGACCATCCCGGCGTAGACGATGCCGTCGAGGACGCCGTCGAGCTCGTGGCGGCGCCACCACAGGAGCAGCACGAGGAAGGCACCCTTGGTGAGCTCCTCGGTGACCGGCGCCCAGACCGCGAGGGTCTCGGTGCTGCTGGACCCGCCGGCCATCCCGATGCCCTGGAACACCAGGGCGGCGGCGGTCGCGACGAAGGCGCCCCACAGCAGCCCGGCCAGCAGCAGGGGCCGGGGCTCGGGCTCATAGCGGTCCAGCCACATGAAGCAGCCCACGAGCGGACCGACGGGGAGTGCCGCCAGGAGGGCCGCGAGGGCCAGCGACCCCGGGGCTCCGGAGAGGGCGATGACCACGGCCATCACGATCGCTCCCAGCAGGACCGACGCGGCGACGACGAGCGTGAAGGCAACGCTGTCGCGACGTCGTCTCGGCATGTCCGGCAGCCTAACGGAGCACCCCCCTCGCCCCCGCGTACAGTGAGGCGGGTGAGCGAGGAGCACCCGACGGAGACCGACGTCGTCACCCCCGAGACGGCAACCCTGAGCACCACCGAGGGCACCAGCGAGCTGGCCACGGAGTCCCACGACCCGGCCGTGCCCGCGGCGTACGCCGCCTTCATGCGCACCGGGTGGGGCGAGCGCGAGCTCGACGTCCCCCGCCACCCGGTCACCGAGCACGCGGCCCGGCGCCGTGCCGCCCTCGCGGCCGCCTTCCCTGGCGAGCGGCTGGTGCTCCCGGCGGGCACCTTCAAGGTGCGCGCCAACGACACCGACTACCGCTTCCGTCCGGACACCGCGCACACCTACTTCTCCGGCAACCAGACCTCGGACGCGGTGCTGGTCATCGAGAGCGGTTCGGACGGAGTCGGCGAGGCGATCTTGTACGCCCGGCCGCGGTCCGAGCGCGACACCGACGAGTTCTTCCGCGACCGTCAGTACGGCGAGCTGTGGGCCGGCCGTCGTCCCTCGGCGCGCGAGATCTCCGACTCGCTCGGCATCGAGGTCCGCCACGTGAAGGACCTGCCGTCCTTCGACGACGACCGCAAGACGCGCGACATCACCAAGGACGAGGACCTCGCCCGGGTCGCCGACGAGCTGCGCCTGGTCAAGGACGAGTGGGAGGTCGCCGAGCTGCAGGAGGCGTGCGACATCACCACCCTCGGCTTCGAGGACTCGGTGCGCGAGTGGGACCGCGTCCTCGAGCACGGCGAGCGCTGGATCGAGGGCACCTTCTTCCGTCGCGCCCGCGCGATGGGCAACGACATCGGCTACGACTCGATCGTCGGCGGCGGGTCGCACGCGACGACCCTGCACTGGATCGACAACACGGGACCGATCACGCCCGGTGAGCTGGTGCTGCTCGACATGGGCGTGGAGGGCCGCAACCTCTACACCGCCGACGTCACCCGCACGCTGCCGGTCGACGGCCGGTTCACCGCGGTCCAGCGCGACCTCTACGACCTGGTGCACGCCGCCCAGCAGGCCGGCATCGACGCCGTCCGCCCGGGCGTGCCCTTCCTGGCCGCCCACAACGCCGCCATGGAGGTCATGGCCCACGGGCTCGCCGACCTCGGCCTGCTGCCTGTGTCGGCGCAGGAGGCGCTCGACCCCGAGTCCAAGGTCTACGCACGCTGGACGCTGCACGGCACCTCGCACATGCTCGGCATGGACGTCCACGACTGCGGCCGCTCGTCGGTCGACGTCTACCCCAAGGGCGACCTCGTCGAGGGCATGGTGCTGACCGTCGAGCCGGGCCTGTACTTCCAGGAGGACGACCTCCTGGTGCCCGAGGAGCTGCGCGGGATCGGCATCCGCATCGAGGACGACATCCTCGTCACCGCCGACGGCTCGCGGAACCTGTCCGCCGCGCTCCCCCGCTCCTCCGCGGAGGTCGAGGAGTGGATGGGCCGGCTGCGCGGCTGACCTGCCCGGGATGGACTGCCACCACTACGACGCCCACCGCTGCCGCTCCTGCACCCTGCTGGAGGTGCCCCGCGCGCGGCAGCTGTCCGACAAGGAGGCGCACGCGCGGTCGCTGGTGCCCGCCCCGCTGTGGCTGCCGACGTTCGCGGGCCCGGAGTCGGGCTTCCGCAACAAGGCCAAGATGGCCGTCGGCGGCACCACCACGAGCCCGACACTCGGGATCCTCGACCGCACCCGGACCGGGGTGGACCTGCGTGACTGCGGGCTGCACTCCCCCGGGATGACCGCTGCGCTCGACGTGGTCGCCGCCTTCGTCATGCGCGCCGACCTCACGCCGTACGACGTCGCGACGCGCCGCGGGGAGCTCAAGCACGTGCTGCTCACCGAGTCGCCGGACCGCGAGCTGATGCTGCGGCTGGTGGTCCGCTCGACCGCCGACGAGGCGCGGATCCGCAAGCACCTGCCCTGGCTGCTGGCGGAGCTGTCGTCCCTACGGGTCGTCTCGCTCAACGTGCAGCCGACGCACGCGGCGGTGCTCGAGGGCGAGCGCGAGATCGTGCTCACCGACGCCTCGAGGCTGCCGATGCGGTTGGCGACGGGCGTCACGCTGCGGCTCGGCCCGCGGGCGTTCTTCCAGACCAACACCCTCGTCGCCGAGGCGCTCTACGAGCAGGCCCGGACGTGGGTCGACGCGCTGCCGGACGTGCGCACGGTCTGGGACCTCTACTGCGGCGTCGGCGGCTTCGCGCTCCACCTCGCGAGTCCCGGCCGCCAGGTGCTCGGCGTCGAGGTCTCGGCCGACGCGATCGAGGCGGCCACGGTGACGGCCGCCGAGCTCGGCGTGGCCGCGGAGCTCGTGGCGGCCGACGCGACCACGTGGGCGTTGGCCCAGGCCGCCGCGCCGGACCTGGTCGTGGTCAACCCGCCCCGGCGCGGCATCGGCGCCGAGCTCGCGGGCTGGCTGGAGGCGTCCGGCGTGCGCCACGTCGTCTACTCGTCGTGCAACGCGGAGTCGCTGGCTCGCGACCTCGCGCTCATGCCGTCGCTGCGGCCGGTCGAGGCGCGGGTGCTCGACATGTTCCCGCAGACCACGCACTACGAGGTGCTGGTGCTCCTCGCCCGGTGACGGGTCAGCCGCGACGGACCTTGGGACCCTTGGCCAGGTTCTCGTCGCCGATCGTCCCGGCGCGGTGGGCATCGTCGGCGAACACCACGACCTGTTCCGTCCCGTCGGCAGCGGCCACGGTCTCGAGGGACGCGATGCCGGCGCCGACCTGGACCCACCGAGGAGCCCCGAGGCAGGCCGTCGGGATCGTGATGACCGCGCGGGCGGCGGCACGGTCGCTGACGGCGCGCAGCCGCCGGCACTCGACGGCGCGACCCCGGCGCGTCATCTCCACCTTCGGCCGCCGACCGAGGTCGTCCGTCTCCACCTCGAACGTGCCCGCCGGGGTGCGCACCTGCAGGAGCGCGAAGTAGTTCCTCGACCGGCCGAGCTCGCGGAGGTCGATGCGCACGCGGAGGCGCGAGCCGGCGTGGGCGACGACGGTGCGGACGACGTCCGCGGTCAGGTTCTCGGGGGCAGGCAGGAGGTTGTCCAGGTCGTCGTCGCCCTGCTCCGTCGGTCCGAGACTCACGACGTCCCCAGCGGCATCTGTCGTCCCGACCTTCTCCGCGTGCGCGGCGACGGGCGCGAACAGGACGGCGGGGAGGGCAGCGGCGAGCAGTCGGAGCCCGAGGCGAGAGATCATGCCGCGCACCCTAGGCAGGCCCCGACCTCCTTGTGACGGGAACCACGGAATCCGCCTGATGCCGCGCCGGTTGTGCCAGGCGTGCGAGCTCCCACGACCCTCCCCACCACGGTGGGTGACCTGCTGACGCAGCGTCGTGCCGTCGACCTCGTGCGCACCGGGAGCGCGCTCTGTCGCTCCCCCCGCGCCGTCGACTGACCCTCCTGCGTCCCTCGGCACCCGCGATCGTCGGGCGCCGTTCCGAAAGGTTATCTACCCAGTATGACTACTTCAGCTACGGAGACCGAGCGGCCCACCCGTCGCCTCCGCCTGCCCTCCTTCGGCGTCCAGGTGCTGATCGGCCTGGCGCTCGGCGTGGTGCTCGGCCTCGTCGCCCGCGCCATGGGGCCCGACTCGGTGGACGCCGCCGGCGTGGCCGACCCCAACTGGCTCACCGAGACCCTCACCACCGTCGGCAGCGTCTTCGTCACGCTGCTCCGCACCATCGTGCCGCCGCTGGTCTTCCTGGCGATCGTGGCCTCGATCGCCAACCTCCGCGACGTCACCGGCGCCGCGCGCCTGGCGTGGAAGACCCTCGCGTGGTTCGCGATCACCGCCCTCATCGCCGTGTCGATCGGCATCGTCCTGGGCCTCGTGCTGCAGCCCGGCGACCACGCCAGCGTCTCCGCCGACGCTGCCTCCGCACCCTCGAGCACGGGCTCGTGGCTCGACTTCCTCACCGGTCTGGTCCCGGCCAACGTCCTCGGGCTCGAGGGCAGTGCCGGTGACGACGGATCGGTGGGCCTGTCGTTCAACGTGCTGCAGATCCTGGTGGTCGCGATCGCGGTGGGCATCGCCACCCTCAAGGTCGGCAAGGACGCCGACCCGTTCCTGGGCGTCGTACGGTCCGCGCTCACCGTGGTGCAGAAGGTGCTGTGGTGGGTCATCCTGCTCGCGCCCGTCGCGACCGTCGGCCTGCTCGGCAACGCCGTGGCGAGCTACGGCTGGGACGCCCTCGGCTCCCTCGGCACCTTCACCGTCGCGGTCTACGCCGGCCTGGCCCTCGTGCTGCTCGGCGTCTACCCGACGCTGCTGCGCCTCAACGGGCTGTCGGTCAAGCAGTTCTTCTCCGGCGCCTGGCCGGCCATCTCGCTGGCCTTCGTGTCCCGCTCGTCGGTGGGCACCATGCCGGTCACCGAGTCGGTGACCGAGCGCAACCTCGGGGTGCCGCGTGCCTACGCGTCCTTCGCGGTGCCGCTGGGCGCCACCACCAAGATGGACGGCTGCGCGTCGATCTACCCGGCCATCTCGGCGATCTTCGTGGCCCAGTTCTTCGGGCTCGACCTGTCGGTCACCGACTACGTGCTGATCGCCTTCGTCTCGGTGATCGGCTCGGCGGCCACCGCGGGAGTCACCGGCGCCACCGTCATGCTCACGCTGACGCTCTCCACCCTGGGGCTGCCGCTCGAGGGCGTCGGCCTGCTGCTGGCAATCGACCCGATCCTCGACATGGGCCGCACCGCCACCAACGTCGCGGGCCAGGCCCTGGTCCCGACGATCGTGGCCAAGCGCGAGGGCATCCTCGACCAGGCGGCGTACGACGCCAAGCGCACCGGGCAGGCCTGGCGCGAGGAGGCCCCGGCCGAGCCGGTGGCCGTCGCCTGACCGACCCCGCCCCCCACGGCCCGTCCTGCTCGCGCAGGGCGGGCCGTGCAGCGTCACGGGCTCGGCGTCAGGAGGCCGTCCGGGCGCTGCGGACCGCCCACCACAGCGCCGGCGGCACGAGCGAGGCGAGCAGGAGCGACCACACCAGGCCGGACCCGGCGAACGCGCCGGCCGCGGCCACCAGGTGTGCCAGCACACCTCCCGCCCCGTTGCCGAAGCCCAGCAGCCACTCCCCCGGAGCCAGTGCGAGGGCGGCTACGACCAGGGCCGCGGACGGGACCAGGGCGGCGGTGAGGCCGCGGTGGACCGCGACCGCGGTCGCGACCAGCCCGGCGATGACACCCACGACGGCCACGACCGCCGAGGTGATCAGCCCCCAGCGCTGGGCCACCTCCAGCCCCCGCGCGAAGCCCAGCCCCTCGGCCGCCTCGCCGCCTTCGACCTCGGACCCGGCCACGACCTCGGGCAGCTCGTCGGCGAAGGTCGAGAGCACCCGGCGGGCCTCCGGGTCGTCGGTCGCGGCGGCCTGCCGCCCGAGCTCGTCGGAGATCGCGGCGACGTACGGCGTGGGGTCCAGGCGGCCGTCCTCGATCCGGAGCGCGCCCAGCGCGTCCAGCACGGCGGGGTCGCCCAGGGCGTCGTCCGCCGCGGCCACCAGGACCTCGCGGGTGCCGGGGGCGAAGGGCCTCCCCCTCTCCTCCTCGACGTCGGCGACGAGGGACTCGGCCGCGTCGTGGCGGAGCTCGGGCACGGAGGTCAGGGCCGCCAGCGCCCGGCCCGGCTGCTCCGGGGTGACCACGACGACGGCGAACACCGCGAGCACCCCGGCCAGCGCGAGCAGCCCGGCCGCCACCATCCCGAACCCGGTCGCGAGCACGGTGCGCACCCAGAACCCCGCACCTCGACCGGGCCGGTCCCCCGGGGTCGTTCCGGTGGGCAGCCGGGCGGCGTCGTCGGCGTACGTCGTCATGGCGGCCATTGTGGTGCGCCTGCCGCGGGCGGTCCCGGGAACGCGCACACGGGACGAGACGGGTCAACCGTCGGGTCGCAGCATGCCCGCGTCGACCCACATCTCGACCAGCGCCCACCCGGCCTCGTCCGGGACGGCCACGGCGATGCGGCCGCTCCAGCCGTCACCGACCCTGCGCCACCCCAGCAGCAGCGCCGCCTGACGGCCGTGGGGTCCGTCGTACCAGCAGTGCCTGACCGGCGGCAGTCCGGCCGCTGGGCCGGGCTGGGGGACCTTGTCCCGTCGTTGCTGCGTGGCTGCTACCCGGGCGGCGAGGGACTCCCCGCGCCTCCGACTCATCCCTCCGGCCATGACTGCCCACGTGGTTGTCTCACTCCTGGCGGCGACATCGCCGGGTGGGCGTGACGTCGGTGGTACCGACGCGGTCGCGCAGGAACTGCTGGCCGTGCGGGTCGGACCAGAGCCAGAGCCCGGTGTCGAGGACCGAGTAGCCCCACCCGGCGTGGGTCTTGAGCTGGTGGTGATGTCGGCACAGCGGGGCGATGTTGCAGTCGCAGGAGGGTCCGCCGCTCGCCGGGTCGTCGTGGTCGTAGGGGATGACATGGTCGTGGTCGCACGCCGTGGCGGGCTTGGTGCAGTGCGGGAAGACGCAACGCTGGGCCACCAGGTCGGCGCGATGGATGGTGGCGTCGCGGGGGCGGTAGGCGTCGGTCGAGTCGTGACCTGCCAGGTCGATCACCGGCAGGACCGTCAGGTGGGTGTCCGTGCGGCCGCACCAGTCGCGGACGGCCTGCTCGAGGACGGGTCGGCTGGCGGTCGTGTTGTCGGCGACGGGGTCGCCGGTCAGCGACTCGGCGCGCATCGTCAGGACGAGCTGGGCGCGCTTGGACGGTGGCGGCGCGTGCTCGCCGGAGAGCAGGGCGAGCGCGGTTGCGGGGTCGGCCAGCACGCCCACCGCGCGCGAGCGGCGTACGTCGAGGCTGTCGGGGACGAGGCCGGTCGCCTCGTCCTGGGCGGCCAGGGCCACGGCGACCGCGGCCAGGGCGCGATCGAAGTCGTGCAGGTCCTTCCAGTCGCCGCGCACCGACATGTCGGCTATCCCCACGTGGTTGATCGAGTCGACGTGCAGGGTGGCGAAGCGTCGATCCAGCGCCTCGAGCTGCTCGGCCTCCCGCTGCTCGGGGTAGAGCCGGAGCATGGCCTCGTCGATCGCCCGGTCGAGGGCGACCCGGCCGAGCTTGTGGGCGACGTGCGCGAGGGTGCGGTCGAGGTGGTCGGAGACGTCCCGCGGTCGGCCGATGACCGACTGGGCCAGCATCCTGGCCCGGTGCGGCTCGACCTCGCCCGCCTGGACCCGCTGCCACACACGAGGGAGACGGTGCCGGGTGAGCAGGGCGTCGCGGATCACCAGCGAGCCGGCCTGGGTGGTGCGCCCGATGGCGGCGCCGAAGGGGGCCGCGGCGTCCCAGCGCACGACCGGGATGAAGGGGTCGTGGAAGCCGTCCGGATCGCCGACGCATCCCTCGGCACAGCCGCCCGCGAAGTCACCGACGTCGAGGTCGCGGCGGTCGGCGCTGCGGCATCCGTGCACGCACTCCCCCGACTGCGTTGACGCGTCGGGGTCGACGTGGGCGTCGGCCCACTCGGCGGCCAGCAGGAAGACCCGCGTCTGGGCGGCACGCGCCTCCGCGTCGGCCTCGCGCACGCGTCCGATCAGCGCGATGTCAGAGGCGGTGGCGGCGAGCATGGTCCATTCTCTATCGAACACGCGTTCGAGGTCAACGCCCTGCAGCTCCCCTGTGCACAGAGCTCGGCACGCACCGTCGTGGTCATGCCTCTCGCCTGGCGCATGGGCCCAGCATCGTGCTGGCGAGGTCGGCCTGACGCGCATCACCGAGGATGCCTGGCGGAGATCGTGCTGGTGCCGACCTGGCATCGCCTTCCACCAGCCGCAGGCGTGACAGTCTCGGGCGCTCGAACGCTGATGGAATGACGAGGTGTGGCGAAGGGCCACGCCGAGACCCTGGAGGGTTCCGCATGTCTGTCTCGATCCGCATCGCAGGCCTCGTCGCCACCGCGGCGGTTGCTCTCGGCGGAGGGTTCACCGTGTCGGCAGCCAGCGCTGACGACGAAGCGGCGACGGCCCCGTGCGCGCAGCAGCAGGCGAAGGTCGAGAAGGCGAAGGGCGCCCTCGAGCGCGTCACCGCCGTGTTCGAGCGTCAGCAGGCTCGCGTGAAGAAGGCCAAGAAGGTCGTGGCCCAGGCAGAGGCGGGCCGTGAGAAGGCCGACGCCCGCCGCGCGCTGGCCGCTGCGAAGGACGACCGCGACGAGACGAAGGTGATCAAGCGGGCCCAGCAGCAGCGACTGGTCAAGGGGCAGGAGCGACTGACGTCGTGCGAGGCCGCGCAGGTGACCACCGAGGTTCCCGCGGAGGCCTGACAGGCTGCGCCGGCCCATCCGTGGTTCGACCATCTGGCTGGCCCGGGAGGGCCGGCGTCCTGCTCTGCGCCTGGCCTCAGGATGGCGGTCGCGGTCGGGTCAGTCCCAGAACCACAGGAGGAGCTCGTTCGCCGGCGACGTGGCCAACCAGGCGACCGACGCGATGCCGACCGCCGCCGCGGCTACGTAGAGGACGACCTCCCGCGAAGCCAGCGTCCGTCCCCAGGCCCACAGGCTGAGCAACGACCACATCGCCACACCAATGGAGACGAAGGGCGCGGTCGGTATCCCGACGATCGCGACGAAGCCGACCACTCCGCCGAGCGGGGTGTCGTAGGGCCACATCGTCGACAGGTCGTGGGCGTAGATCGTCTCGCCGGCGGGGCGCCGGTGGACGCCGTTGACGTAGTACGGGAGCGCGAGGCACACGGCGTACGGCGTCACGGCGAGGCCAGCGGCCAGGAGGGCGAGGCCGGGACGACGACGCTCCACCGCGAGCCCGGGCTCGGCTTCCGAGGACGCGAAGACCATGCCTGCAGTCTCGGCCTCCGGCCGGCCCGGTCCATCGCCTCGATCGGGGATCATCCGTCACTGGTCGAGGAAGACCCCGGTGCCAGCTCCCGCTGGCGCGACCAGGTGGCACCTCCGTCTGCGCCGCGGAGCCGTGCTGCCAGCCGCGTGACGTCGGCGAAACGACCCGAGACCCCGCGTCCGGCGTCCGGGTCGACGCCAGCGATGTCGAGCTCCGCCGAGAGAGACGTCGTGGATCGCTCCTCTCCCCTGCTACCTGGCCGTCACCACCCGCACTCCGTCCGGGAGGAGCGAGCCGTCACCGATCGCATCGTCGAGCCACTGCCCGATCACGCCTGCCAGCTCCACGGGGTGACTGAAGTTCACCGCATGTGCCGCACGGTCGACGAGGGCGACCGTGAGGTGCTCGGGGGCGAGCCGGGCGACCTCCCGGATGCGGTCGGATGGCGGCAGGAGCGGGTCGCGGGTCCCCAGGACGGCAAGGGTCGGGACGGGGGTGTGCAGTAGTCGCTCCAGCGACGGGAAGCGCGTCAGCTCGCCGAAGAGACGCAGTCCGTTCAGCGGCCCGAACCTCACGTAGTCGGGGAGGGCGACGGGAAACATCCTCGCGCTCTCCCGGAAGACGTCCCTCGCCAGCTGCCCGATGGCGCGGCCCATGGGCTGGTTGTGTGCGCCTCCAGCGGGCGAGACCAGCACGAGCCGGTGCACCCGCCCGGGCGCTCGGTGAGCGACCTCCAGGCCGACGGCGCAGCCCATCGAGTTCCCGACCAGGACGGCCCGGTCGATGTCGAGGCCGTCGAGGATCGCGACGGTGCACTCGGCAAGCCCCGGGATGTCGAGCACGCGGTCTCGGCGCTCGCTGCGCCCGTAGCCGGGGAGGTCCGGAACCACGTTCTCTCCACGAGCGGCGAGGGCGCGGGCGGTCGGCATCAGGTAGGCGCCGGAGATCGCGAAGCCGTGCAGGTGGACGAGAGGGACACCGCCTCCGGAAGTGCTCCGCCGGCAGTGGACGGACGACCCTCCCACCTGGAGCTGCTCGTCCACCCAGCCGTCGCCTGGTCCTCGGCGGGCCTTCATGGGCCGAGGCTAGTGCTCCCGGCCGGGTCCAGGCCGCGGCCAGCGCAGCAGCATCGCGATTTCTGGGGAACCGCCGCCGGTCCGCCTTCGGTAGCCTGCGAAGGTCCCTTGGAGAGCGAGGAGGGTCGCCCATGGGGGTCGAACCCGCGGATGACTGGCGCCGCGGCGATCCCGTGGACACGCCGCCTCCGACGTCGCCGCCCACCTTCGAGCTGGCACCGGACGACGTCTCGAGCATCCCGCTCTGGCCCGTCCAGGAGATCGTCGACGGCGCCTTCTTCGTGATCGGCACCGTGCTCGTGATGTGGCTGGGGTGGATCGTGGTCACCGTCGGCTTCGGCGACGGCTGGTACGCGGTCGGCGCGGTGTTCCTGTTCTGGGTGCTGCTGGCCTACGTGGGGCTGCCCCGCCTGCAGGAGGTGCTCTCGAGGATCTACGTGCCCGACTACTTCATCGGGCGGGCCATCACCGACGTCGGCGTGCTCGGCGATCCGATCAACCTGGCCCTCGACGGCAGCGAGGCGGACATCCACGCTGCCCTGAGCCGGGCCGGCTGGACCCGTGCCGACGAGCTCACGATCCGCTCCTCCTGGCGGATCGTCGTCTCGTCGGTGCTGCGCCGCCCCTACCCGGAAGCCCCGGTCTCCTCGTTGTTCCTCTTCGGGCAGCGGCAGGCCTTCGCCTACCAGCAGGAGGTCGACGGCAACCCGTCGCAACGCCACCACGTGCGATTCTGGCCGGTCCCGGACGGCTGGAGGCTGCCCGGCGGGTTCGAGGTGCAGTGGCTGGCGGCCGCGACGTACGACAGGGCGGTCGGCATCTCCCTGTTCACCCTGCAGGTGACGCACCGGGTGGACGCGGACGTCGACATCGAGCGTGACTACGTCATCGACACCGTCCGGTACGTCGTCCCGGAAGCCTCCCTGCGCGTCATCGAGGACTACTCCAGCGCGTTCACCACCCGCAACGGTGGCGGCGACGTTGTACGCACCGATGGAAGGCTGCCGATCCTCGACCTGACCAGCCTCCGTGCGCCGGAGCCCGACCGGGCAGAGCCGGCGACCGACGCGCTGTCGCGAGCGGCGGCCCACCGAGTACCGCCGCCGAGCCTCCTGGCCGCCGCCGTCATGAGCATGGCCAAGGCTGCGGTCACCCTGGCGACCGCGATGGTCGCCCTCTTCCAGGAGGACAGCTCCTCAGCCACCGCCTCGACCGTCGAGCTCGCCGTGATGGGCAGCGGTGCGCTGTGCCTCGTCGGCCTGTGGGTGCTGATGCTCGCCCATCACGCCTGGGCCCGGATCGCCCTGATGGGCGTGTGCACCGCCGAGGCGGTCACGCAGCTGGTCGGCCTCGGCACCGCCGCCGAGGTCAACTTCCCGGTCCTGATGAGCACCGCGATCACCGTTCTCATCCTCATCGCGGTGAGCTCCGACGAGGCGCGACGCTGGGTGCGGACCGACCGGCGACCCTGAGGCCGCCGAACGTTGCAGTCACCCGCCTGCTGACAGGTGCCGTCATCCGCGTCAGCGGCCGACCTCGGGGAGCGCCGACCGCACGTGGTGCGCGCAGCACTCCGGGAGCTCGTGCCGGAGGATCGCCAGGGTCGCCGCCGCCTTGTCGAGGAAGTCACCCGAGGCCTCGACGAGATGGCGACGCGGGTGCGGCGCCCAGATCCTCAGGATCCGGGCGTCGATCTCGGCTGCCGCAGCTGCGGACTCGATCCGCACCGGGTTCTGCCGGTTGTAGCCCTGCTCGGCAGCCGGTGTGCGGAGGTGGACCACGGCGTCGTACCGCTCGAGCTCGGCCTCCAGCGTGGTACCGGTCGAGGCCCAGAAGTCCTCGGCCGAGGCCGGCCAGTAGGCCAGGCCGTCGACCGTGCCTCGATCGCACAGGACGATGGCCGCGTTGTGGGCGTCCCCGGTCGCCTCGAGCTGCCGTTGGACATGGAAGATCGCCAGCTGGGCGGCCCGCCGGCACTGTGGGTCGTCCTCTCGCGGGAACCCGCCTCCGAAGACGATGCTGGCCGCCTCGGGCAGGACCCGCACGTGCTCGCACAGGGACCGCCGGACGATCTCCAGCACTGCGGTCTTGCCGGCTCCGGGCCCCCCGGTCAGCACCATCCGCCGGGTGTCATGGTGCTCCGAGCATGGACAGGCCACCATCAGCTGCCTCCTTCTCCCACCGGGAGCTGCACCGTACCCGCGGGTGCCGGGGCGAAGCGTCGTGCTTCTCCTGCACGACGGTGTCGCGCAGCCCGGACCGGGCTGCTGCGGGCCGGTCGGTCCGGGTCTTTCGCCCCGTGACCACACAGGCAGCGGCGGAGATCATGGCTGCTCTGCGGGAGGGCCGTCCATGGTCCAGCGGGTTCCCGGTTCGGCGCCGCGGCGGCGAGGGAGGGGGCGCGCGCTGTCGTCCGCCGGGGTGTTCGCCCGACTCACCTGGTGGGCAGAGTGCCTACGACCGACCCGGACGGCATGATCGGGCGCGGGTCGGAAGCACCAGAACTACAGCCTGGTTATCCCGATGTTTCTCCCGGCTGTCCTTCCGACCCCCGCCTCCGTGGGGGGTGGGAAATACAGTCCTGACCAGCGCCGACACGTAACTCAGCGCGGAGGTCCGGCCAGATCGGGAACGCACTGCCGCGCGCGACAGAACGCATCCCAATCGCCGGAGGCGTCGACCCACGGCTTGGCCGTGAACGTGGCGCCGTCCCCCTCGTCGGTCCCTCATCGGCGGACTCACCGCCCCGCTTCTCAGCACGGGCGGCATTTTCGAACCCAACATCCTCGGGTTCGTGCTCGCCGTCATCGCCGCCGTCCTGCTGATCGCCGTGGTCAAGGCGGTCGCTAGATGAACAGGAGCACCATCTGACGCACAGTGCAGCCGTCACCCATGACCGCAGAACCACTGTGGCTCGCTCTACAGGTCTACAGTTCTGAGAGGTGAGAGCGATAGCTCCGGCCGCGGCAAGGGTCCGCCGGCTGCGACTGCGCCGCTTCGGCCTAGAAGTGGCTCTCGTCATGCTTGCCGCGGGGATCGCGATCGCCGTCTCGCTGTTGGTGACCCCGATGCAGGAGGTCTCGACCGCGGGGCAAACGGTGCAGGTGGGGGTGACCGCGCCGTCGCTGAGCCTCTCGGGGCCCGCTGAGCTCGACCTGTTCGGGCAGTCGATCCCCACAACCGTCACCTTCGTCGGTCCGGTTCGCCCGCGGCTGCGTCTGACGCACATCACCGTGTCCGCGCAGCTGGCCGAGATAGCAGGCACCACCTCCGGCGAGGAGCCGGGGGGAGCCCTGCAGGACGCGCTCGTCCGCGGGTTTCGTCGGTACTTCTACTGGCAGGTCGCGGTGGTCGCGGTGGTGACGGTCCTGCTCCTGGGTGCCATATGCGGGTGGCGACGCCGCTCGTGGCGCTCGACTCTGCTGACCCTGTTGGCAGGGCTGGTGCTCGCCGCGGGAATCGACCTCGGAGCGATCATGGTCACCGCCTTCAGCGCACCGGCGAAGTTCGGCCAGGTGCATTCACTGGTCGAGCTGGTCGGCGGGACTCCCGTCCCTACCCCTGCCGCTCCGCAGCCGCCCGCCTCACCCTCGGGCGGCGTAGTGGTGCTGGGCGATTCGACCGCTGCCGGTCGCGGCAATCCGGCCCCGGCGGATCCGAGCGCGGCCGACAACGCTTGTCGGCGCAGCGTGGACTCCTACCCGGTTGCGCTCGCCCAGGTGGCCGGACTCGAGGTGACGTCGCTGGCGTGCAGCGGGGCAACGATCGCGGCCGGCATCCTGGGTCCCCAGACCACGCGTGGCCTGACGTTGCCGCCTCAGCTCGGCGACAAGTCTGTGACGAGCGCCTCGACCGTCATCCTGAGCATCGGCGCCAACGATGTGAGGTGGACGAACATCCTGCGCTTGTGCGCGGCCTCCGAGGACTGCGACAACGCGGCAGCGCAGGCGTACTTCCAGAGCCACCTGGCGCAGTTCAGCACCGAGTGGCTACAGCTGCTCACCGAGCTCCAGCAGCTGCCGAACCACCCCAGCGTCCTGGTGAACCTGTACTACGACCCGTTCGCGGGCGACGTGAGCTGTCTGTCCAAGGTGGGAGTAACGAGCAGCAAGCTGCGTTCCATGCTGTCCCGACTGGCGATCCTCAACAGCGTCCTCGCGCAAGGCGCGGTCGCTGCCGGATTCGTCAGCACCCTGCCGGACTTCTCGGGCCACGGCCCGTGCGACGCGACGCCGTATGTCCAAGGACTCGACGCCAACGCACCGTTCCATCCCACGCCCGCGGGTGGGCTGGCCATAGCCTTGGCCGACGTCCAGGCTCTTGCAGACACGCCGACATCCCCACCCACCGGTGCGGGCGACTAGCCGTGCGGGCGCGTGGACGACACCGGCCAACCCTTCATGCCCACAGGCCCGCCTTGTTGTCAGGGGGCTGCAACCTCGCTGAGCGGTCGTGGTCACCCTCGGCAGGCACCGTCTTTCTTTCGGCGGTCTCCGGGGGAGACGGCCGAGCGCGCCCGGGGGGCGCGCGCCGGAGGCCCGGCCGCTCGGCCAGGGACGAGTCGCCGGGCTCCGGCTGTCGGGTCAACTTCCTTGTCGACCGGCCGGCCCAGTCGAGGAGGCGGACCATCGCGGTGGGACACGCAGCGCGACCTCCACGACGCAGCCCTGCCTGTGCACCGGGCGGCCGAGGCCCAAGTGCTCACCTCCACAGCGAGCGACGTACCGGCCGTTGAGCCGGCTGGCGTCCCGGAGCCCACGGACATCGGACGCCGTTGACCCACCGCGGAGTTGCCATCCCGCTGCACCCGCTGCAGTACCTCGACCTCGTCACCGGCTTGCAGGCCAGCCGCGCGGACTGCTCCTCGCGCCGCCGCGCTGGCTCGGCGTCGTCATGAACGAGCCTTGAGCACGAACTGGACCCGACCGGCCTGATCGGTGACGGCGTCGACGGTCCGGCCCTGGAGTCGCTCGAGCGCCCGCGGTCCCAGGAAGACCCTGGCACCGTCGTGCTCCACGACCGCGTCACCTGGTTGCGGGCCCCTCACGGCGGCGACCTGCATCGGCGCAGCCTCGGGGCCAGCGCTGGCGATGCGGAGGCCGGAGCGTGCCGAGAGCACCGGGTGGGATGTCACCCGCCGTACGACGGAGCGTGCCTGCCGGGTCAGGGTGAACATGTCGTCTTCCCTCCTGTAGCTGGGCAGTAGGTCTGCGCCACGTCCTGCCCATCCATGGACCCACGTCGTCGTCCGACTCACAACGACCTCGACCGAAGCCGCCGCGAGCTGCCGGACGATTGTCATGAAGCTGCAACACCGGCGCCTGCTCCCCGGTCGCCTGGAGGAGCGAGCCTGAGTCCATGTCCCCGGACAAGACCCGCCGCAGCGCGCTCGACCGGCCAACCGTCGAGCGGGACGCTCTCGAGTACGACGTGCGGGAGGACGTCGTGCTGGTGTTGGACACCATGGACCCTCGCGACCCCATCAGGGACCTCAGACGGCGGGTCCCGCCCCTGCTCGACGCCCCGCCACCGGCGCTGGTGGTGGATCTGTCGTGCCTGACGGCCCTGTCGTCCGGAGCGGTCGCGGTCCTTCTGTGGCTGCGCGAGACCTGCCAGTCTCGTGGTGTCGACGTGCGCCTCCGCCACCTGCCCCGCGGCGGAGGCGCGACCCTGCGACGCACTGGACTCGCAGACACCCTGCTGGTCGAGGCATCCAGCCGATGAGCGCGTCCGACGTGTCCGGTGGATCCTTGCTCGGCCCGGGGGTCTCCCGATACCACCTGCCGTGTGGACCGCGGACGGAGGGCGACACCGTCGAGCTCGTACGTCGGTGGGGACGCGACCGCGCGTTGCCTGCGCGAGCGATGGACCGGCTGTGCCTCCTGACGGCGGCGGCGATGGCTGCCGGCACCCGGTACCGCCCGCGGTCCGTCACGGTACTGCTGCGGTGGGTCGACCCGGACCGGGTGCGACTCGACGTCCAGTGGCACGGCCCTCGCGGCGTACCACCCGACGCAGTCGCCGAGCCCGACGTCATGGCGACAGCGCACCTGGTAGATGCCTTGGCTGACACCTGGGGCGTCGAGGGTGGCTCAACACCCGCACAGTGGATGGTGCTCGACACGTCGAAACCCGGGCCAGACGCCGCCGGCCGACCCGCGTAGCCCCTCACCGGCAACCGATGCCGGCCGTCATCCCGCCTGGCTTCCCACGGTCGCGGTAACGGTCCGGCACCAGTTCGGCGTAGTCGTCCGCAGACACGGGCCGCGCTGTGAGCGCACCACCGGGCAGCGGCACCTGCACGGCCTCGCCGGCAATGCTGACCAGTACCCGGTCGACTCCGGGCGCCGAGGTCACGGACAGCGCCAGCTGCCCGACGGCGAGCGGAAGCCGGTCGGCGGTGATGGGCGTTGTGGGATCCATCGCCACCGTGGCGACGCCGTCCGCCACCTCCACGAGAGTCAGGGGGGTCGACGGCGGAACGGCTGTCGCCCTGCCCGCCGCGCGGGCGGGGTCGTCGGGCCCGGCTCCCAACGCCCTCAGCAGGTGCTCCACCACCTCGTACGGGGGGGCGGCACAGGACACGTCCACGGCCGCTGGCGTGAGGTGCTCGTCGTCGACGAGCCAGAACACGACGGGCGCGATGGCCCGCACCGGCCCTTCTGAAGAGGAGGTACCGGATGGTCGCTCGCTCTCGAGGAGACGATAGGGGACGGCTGAATCGTCGATCGCCCGCGCGTCGGTGCCCCCGGGCAGCCCGCAGCCGGCGGCAGCCAGAAGCAGGGCGGGAAACGCAGTGCCGACTGCCCACCGTCTCCAGCGGGCGTCGTGGGGTGGCATGCCTACATTCACCGCGGCACTCGCTCGCAGCCGGCTCGCGGGAGGCGCATCACGAACTCTGCTCCCTGCCCCGGCGGCCGCGCCTGCGAGCACCAGACGGCTCCGCCATGGTTCGTGGCTGTCTGCGCCACGATGCTCAGGCCCAGTCCGCTGCCGGTGCCAGCCTTTGCGCCCCCGGCACGCGCGAAGCGCTCGAAGATCCGTTGACGATCCTCGGGTGCCACGCCGGGTCCGCGGTCCTGGATCCGGAACTCCACGTGATCGTCGACTGCCTCGACCCGGACCGCCGTGAGTCCGTGACCGTGCACGTCTGCGTTCTGGAACAGGTTGATCAACGCGCGCAGGAGCTGCGGACGGTCGACGTCGACCCGCGGATCAACACCTTGCTCACCATCCGCCAGCAACAGCTCGGGCGGCCGGCCGCTTGCGTGCAGCGCCTGTCGCACGAGCTCTCGCGCACCCACCTCGGTGGTCTCGCTCTCGCGAGCGCCTGCATCCAGCCGGCCCAGGGCAAGCAGGTCCTCGAGCGCCCGGCGGAACCGTGCGAGCTCGGCCGCCATCAGGTCGACGGCGCTGGCGGATCCCGCTCCGAGGTTGTCGTCGCTCTGCAGCACGCTGAGGCTCGTGGTCAGGGTCGTCAGCGGCGTCCGGAGCTCGTGGCTCACGTCCGCCGCGAATCGTGCATCCTGCTCGATCCGCTCGTGCAGGGCGTTGACCATGTGGTTGAAGGCGCCGACCAGTACTGCTAGGTCCGGGTCACTCGTATCGCGCAGTCGCGCACCCAGGTTCCCGGACGACACCTGGGCCGCGGCACCCGCGACTTGCCCGAGCGGCTCCAGCACGCGCCTGCTCGCAGCCCGGCCGACGACCGCACCGCCCATCGTGGTGAGCGCTGCGGACACCGCGAGGGCCAGCGCCATCGTCCGCAGCGTCGCGGCAAGCTCCTCGGGCACGGCCACCTCGTAGTACTCCGCGTCCACGGCGGGCAGGGGAACGCCGACGACGATCGCGTGGGGGTCGGTGAGTTCCGTCCACGCCAGGCCGGCCGAGCCCTCCGCGACCGTCGGCTGCAGCACTTCGGTGAGCTGCTCGCCCGGTTGGTCGAGCGACGAGGAATACCACGCGTCATCACGATGGACGTACATCAGTGCGCCGGCGGGAGGTGAGATCGAGCCCAACACCTCGCTGACCTCACTTCCCGAGGTGCGCAGGCTGTCCCGGACCATGGCGGCGTCGGTGAACGCCTGGCGCAATGCTGCGCGCTCACGCTGCTCCACGAGCAAGTGCCGGGCCGAGAAGTAGGTGGCGAGCGCCAGGGAGGTCGACAGGGTGAACGCCCCCACCGCGAAGACCATGGTCACCGAGCTGCGGAGCCCCCGGCCCGTGAGCCTCCCGGTCACCGCGTGTCGAGCCGGTAGCCGAGTCCGCGCACGGTCACGAGCGTCCGGGGCGCGCTCGGGTCGCGCTCCAGCTTCTTTCGCAGTCGGCGCACGTGGACGTCGACGATGCGTTCATCACCGAAGAAGCCCTGCTCCCACACGTGCTCGAGCAGCGACGACCGCGACAGCACCCGCCCGGCGTTCTCCGCCATCACCGACAGGAGGCGGTACTCGGTGATGGTGAGGTGGATCTCGCGTCCACCGCGACTCAGCTGCGCCGCTCCACGGTCGAAGACGAGCGGGCCGTCGTCCTGGTCGAGGACGAAGACATCTTGCCCACCCGAGCCGACGCCGTCGTGCGCACGGCCGTTGGTCGGCGTGCCTGCCGAGGACAACGACGGCCGCCGCAGCAGCGCGAGCAGGCGAGCGCGCACCTCCGCCACGTCGAAGGGCTTGGTCACGTAGTCGTCGGCACCGGCCTCGAGCGCGGCAACGATGTCCTCGACGCCGTCACGCGCGCTGATGACCACGATGGGCGCCTCCGTCCCCGGTCTCGCGCGTCGGATGAACGTGAAGCCATCCACGCCGCCCAGCATCAGGTCCACCAGCATGAGATCGACGCCAGGGTCCTGCACCAGACGCAGGGCCTGCTCGGCCTCGGCCGCCTCAAGGACGTCGTACCCGTCGTTCTCCAGCACGAGCCGAAGCGACGCGCGCAGGCCGTCGTCATCCTCAAGCACCAGCACCCGGGTAGTCATCAGCGCCATGCTCCCATCGTCCGTCAACCTCGGACCGAGCTCGCCGGCCCTTCAGGCGCATTGTCATGGGACTGCAAAGTGCGCGTCCGACGACTGGTCACAGCACGCGGACAGGCTGAGAGGCACGACCTTCCGCGAGGAGACACCATGACCACCCTCCAACTCCGCCTGCTGCCTCTCGAGAGCAACGAGATCGACCTCGCCGACGACGAGGACAACGTCAGGGGGTTGGTCGTGCTTGACGCCCACGATCGACGGGTCGGCGAAGTCGACGACATCGTCGTCGACGACGTCGAACGGCGCGGCCGCCTGCTCGTCGTGGCGTCTGGCGGCGTGCTCGGACTCGGTTCGCGCCGACACCTCGTCCCGGTGGAGGCCGTCGCCCATGTGAGCGACCACGTTCGGCTGCATCACATGGACGAGGAGGTGCTGGCGGCCGACGAGTACGACCCCACGCTTCGCGACGCGGTCGATTTCGCTCCCGTGTACGACTACTACGGCTGCATGCCGTTCTGGCAGGCCGGCCACCGGAGCACCTACTTCCACGACCGTCGATCGTGAGTCCCGCCGTGCCCGTCAGGCGTCGCGCTGCTCGACCAGGACCGTACTCCACGGCGGCCCCCCGACGGACGCGGTGAGCACGGACACATCGACCTCCGGGAAACGCGATTCTCATCGCCACCGAGATCGGCTCGGGCTCGCCCACGGGCAGTCCTCCGGCTTCTCGAGTTACGCGATGACTGGCCGCTCGACGCAGCACTGAGTCCTGACGAGCCCGCGCGCCGAGCCCATCAGCCCGGGCCGTGCACCGGTCCGCTCCGGGACCAATGCCCCTACGCGTCCTCCCGGCGACTGCGGTCGACTCGTAGCGAGCACCCAGACCGATAGCGCCGAGACGAGGGTCCGACCATGGCCAGTACGCAGATGCTCCTCGTGGCGGGCTACCCCGATGTCGAGATCGCCACCGCTGAGTTCCAATCGCTGGCGGGTCAGGTCGAGGCCGGGAGCCTGTCGAGCCAAGGCATGATCCTTGTCGGCAAGGACGCCGACGGGAAACCTCGGCTCATGGACACCGGCAACCACCTCGGTCGCCGTGGTGCGGGCTGGGGTGGCGGCGCGGGCGTGCTCGTGGGCATGTTCGCCCCACCCATGCTCGGCGCGGTGGCGGTGGGCGCGGCGGCCGGTGCGGTGGTCGGTCACTTCGCCGGCAACAAGCTCACCGCGGCCGTCCAGCAGCAGGTGGGTGAGGCGCTGAAGGCCGGCACGGCCGTGGTCATCGGTGTCTTCCCCGCCGAGTCCCGTCTCGAGGTCGAGCGGGCCCTCCCCGGCTCACCGGTCAAGTCCGTGGTGGAGAGCGACGAGCGCGGCATCGACGAGCTCAAGGCCAAGCTGGCCGAGGCGATGGGCAAGTTCAACCCCGACCGCAGCGTCCTGCCCGTGCCCGACCGGCACTTCAGCGGCGTGGGCGGGAGGACGATCGACGAGTCCGTGGGTGACTGGAGCATCGTGGCGCCGACCAAGGCGCCCGACGACGCGCCGAACGTCCTCATCGTCCTCATCGACGACGCGGGCTTCGGTGGGCCGGACACGTTCGGCGGTGGCATCCGGACGCCGAACCTCACCCGCGTGCAGCAGCAGGGCATCACCTACAACCGTTTCCACGTCACCGCGGTCTGCTCCCCGACGCGCGCCGCGATGCTGACCGGCCGCAACCACCACCGGGTGGGCATGGGCGGGATCGCGGAGTTCCCGGCGCCCTTCCCCGGCTACACCGGCATCCGCCCACGGTCGTGCACCGCACTGCCGCGGATCCTCAAGGAGAACGGGTACATCACCGGCGGGTTCGGCAAGTGGCACATGACCCCCGGCCACGACATGGGTGCGGCCGGGTCGTTCGACCACTGGCCCTCCGGGTGGGGCTTCGACCACTGGTGGGGGTTCCTGACCGGGGCGGCCGGTCAGTACGACCCGATCATCACCCAGGACAACTCGACCCTCGGCGTGCCTGAGGGTGCCGACGGAAAGCTCTACTACTTCCCCGACGACATCACCGACAAGACCGTCGAGTGGCTCCACGCAGTGCGCGCCCAGGACCCCGAGAAGCCGTGGTTCGTCTACTACTCGACCGGTGCGACACACGCGCCGCACCACGTGGCCAAGGAGTGGGCGGACAGGTACAAGGGCCAGTTCGACGACGGCTGGGACGTCTACCGCGAGAAGACCTTGGAGCGACAGAAGCGGCTCGGCATCGTCCCGGCCGACACCGAGCTCACCGAGCGCCCCGCGGCGTACCCGGCCTGGGACAGCCTCAGCGACGCCGAGCGCAGGCTCTACGCGCGCCAGATGGAGGTCTTCGCCGGCTACTCCGAGAACGCCGACTGGAACGTCGGCAGGCTCCTCGACGCGGTCGAGGAGATGGGCGAGCTCGACGACACCCTGGTCATCTACGTGTGGGGTGACAACGGCGCCTCGATGGAGGGCACCGTGACCGGGTCGTTCAACGAGACCACGTTCTTCAACGGCGTGGTGCTCGACGCCGAGGAACAGCTCAAGATGATCGAGAGGTACGGCGGGGTGGAAGAGCTCGGCGGCTTCCACACGGCCCCGCACTTCGCGGCCGCCTGGGCGCACGCCAACAACGCGCCCTTCCAGTGGGGCAAGCAGATGGCCAGCCACCTCGGGGGGACCCGCGACCCGATGGTGATCTCGTGGCCGAGACGGATCGCCGGTGGTGGCGACCTGAGGCCGCAGTTCACCCACTGCATCGACATCGTCCCCACGGTCCTGGAGGTCGTCGGGATTCCGACGCCCCGGGTCGTGGACGGCATCGAGCAGGAACCGATGGACGGCACCAGCTTCGCCTACACCTTCGACGCCCCCGAGGCGGAGGAGCAGCACTCGGTGCAGTACTTCGAGATGTACGGCAGCCGCGCGATCTACAAGGACGGCTGGTGGGCCTGCACCAAGCTCGACAAGCTGCCGTGGGACTTCTCCCCGGAGACCCTGGCCAGGTTCGGACCCGGCAGCGGCTGGGACCCCACGAAGGATCGCTGGGAGCTCTACTACCTTCCCGAGGACTTCTCCCAAGCCCACGACCTCGCGGCGGAACACCCCGAGAAGGTCGCGGAGCTGGTCGAGCTGTTCTGGGCCGAGGCCGAACGCAACCGCGTGCTGCCGCTGCTGGGCGGCTTCGCGGTGTTCTTCGGGATGCTGCCGCCGATGCCCACCCAGACCCGGTTCACCTTCGCCGGTGACGTGCAGAACATCCAGACCACGCAGATCCCACGGATCATCGGCCGCTCCTACGCCATCGAGGCCGACGTCCACGTGCCCGACGGTGGTGCCGAGGGTGTGCTCGTCGCATTCGCGGACTTCATCGGCGGCTTCGCGCTGTGGGTCGACGAGAAGGGGCGCCTGAACCACACCTACCAGTACCTCGGCATCGACACCTATCGGCAGACCTCGACCGAGCCGGTCCCCACCGGCGATGTCACCCTCAAGATGCTCTTCGACGCCGACGAGACGAGGCCCGGCACCGGAGGGCACGTCACGCTGTGGGCCGATGACAAGCAGATCGGCGAGGGGGACATCCCGCGAACCGTCTCGCTGATCTTCACCACCTACGCGGGCATGGACATCTCCCGGGACAACGGCGGCGTGGTCGACCTCGACTACGAGGACCGGGCGCCGTACGCCTTCACCGGCATAGTCCGCAACGTCGTCTTCGACCTCGCACCGCGCACCCAGGACGACGAGCTCGCCCTGCACGAGTCCACCGCCCAGGGCGCGCTCGCCCACGGGGCAGCCGGCTGAGCTTCCGCGCCGGGACCGACCTGTCCGGCGCACCAGCATCACGAGAGGAGTCATGCATGAGCATCAACATCGACGAGCTGGGCCCGGTCGACTGGATCGTGGTCGAGTTCCCGGAACCGAAGTTCACCGGCGAGGTCGCCCCGATCCTCAAGGACCTGGTCGACCGCGAGCTGGTCCGCGTCCTGGACCTGATCTTCCTGACCCGGCACGACGACGGCGGGTACGAGGTCTTCGAGGCCACCGACATGGAGGACAGCGACATCGGCGAGCTGCGCGCCTTCGAGACGGAGCTGGCGATGCTGCTGAGCGAGCAGGACGTCATCGACCTGGTCGAGACCATCGAGCCGGGGAGCTCGGCCGCCGTTCTCGTCTGGGAGAACCTGTGGGCCGCGCCATTCGGTTCCGCCGTACGCCGTGCCGGCGGGCAGCTGGCCGCCAGCGGGCGGATCCCCGTCCAGGCCGTGATCGCGGCCGCCGAGGCAGATGCCGCAGAGACCGACGAGGAAGGAGACTGACATGCCCATGGCAGCAAGGCGCAGGCGCAGGACCGTGGCCGCGGTCGGCGGTGCCGTCGTGGTGGCGCACGGCATCAACCGGCGGACCGATCGCCGCGAGGACCGCCGCGAGGACCGCCGCGACCGCCGCGACGACCGCCGCGACCGCCGCTGATCCGATCCCCGACCGAGACGGGAGCGCCCGACATGGAGGTCACGGCCGTCGCGGTCGCCGCCGCGGCGCTGTTCGCCTGGGGGCTGGTCTCCAACCGCCTGGAGCGGGCGGACGTCACGGCGCCGATCATGTTCATCGTCGTGGGGGTCGCCCTGGCCGGCTGGGACCTGGTCGACGGACCGTCGACGCCGGAGCCCCTGACCCCGCTGGTCGAGCTCACGCTGGTGTGGGTGCTGTTCTCCGACGCCGCGCGACTGCCCGTGCAGGAGCTGCGCCGCGACGTCGGCCGCTACCTGCGCCTGCTGGCGGTCGGCCTGCCGCTGACCATCCTGCTGGGCTGGGGGCTGGCTGCATGGATGTTCCCGGCCCTCGGGGTGTGGTTGGCGTTGTTCGTCGGGGCCGCGCTGGCCCCCACCGATGCCGCCCTCGGCGTGCCGGTGGTGACCAACCCGGTCGTGCCCTCGCGGATCCGCCAGCTCATCACCGTCGAGAGCGGCCTCAACGACGGCATCGCCACCCCGGTGGTGATGCTGGCCATCGCGGGCGCCGCCACCGCCGCGGGGCTGGAGCACGCCGAGAGCCCCGGGCGGGCCGCCGTCGAGCTCCTCATCGGGGCGGCGGTGGGCGTCGGGGTCGGCGGGGTCGGCGGCCTGGCGCTGCGCGAGGCGCGGCGACGCGGGACGGCCGCCGAGGCGTTCGCCGGCATCGCGGTCCTGGCCCTCGCGCTGGCGGCGTACGCGCTGGCGCTCACGCTGAACGGCAACGGTTTCGTCGCGGCGTTCTGCGGGGGGCTGGCCTTCGGGGCGACCGCCGGCCGACGGGCACCGGCCGAGCTGGAGTTCCTCGAGCAGATGGGCACCCTGCTGGCCTCGCTGGTGTGGATGGCCTTCGGCGCCGTCGCCGTCCCGATCATGCTCGACCGCATCAGCGCGGCGGTCGTCCTCTACGCCGTCCTCAGCCTCACCGTGGTTCGGATGCTCCCGGTCGCGCTGGCCTTGATCGGTGCGGGGCTGGGTCGCACCACGGTCCTGTTCGTCGGCTGGTTCGGCCCGCGCGGCCTGGCCTCGCTGGTCTTCGCCCTCCTGGCCCTGGAGGCGCTCGGGTCCCACGCCGACGACGCCGTCACCGTGCTGGCGACGACCATCCTGATCAGCGTCGTCGCCCACGGGCTGACCGCGGCGCCGCTGGCACGTCGCTACGGCCGGGTCGCGTCGGCGGCGGGGCCGGAGCCGGGCGGACCGGTCACGGTCACTCCGCTGCGACGGCGGCTGGGGCGGTGACGGAGAGATGACGGAGAGCGCCGCCACGGCGGTTCCCACCCCCACCGGGCCGGGGGGCGGACGCCTGTTCCACGTGATGGTGAAGCCGACGGGCGCCGTGTGCAACCTCGACTGCGAGTACTGCTTCTTCCTGTCCAAGGAGATGCTCTATCCCGGCAGCAGGTTCCGGATGGCCGAGGAGATGCAGGAGACGTACGTCCGGCAGCTGCTGGAGGCGCACCCGACGGCGTCCGAGGTCGTGATGGCCTGGCAGGGCGGGGAGCCGACCATGATGGGGCTGGACTTCTTCCGGCGGGCGATCGAGCTCCAGGCGCGGTACAAGCGCCCGGGGCAGCAGGTGCTGAACACGCTGCAGACCAACGGGACCCTGTTGAACGACGAGTGGGGCGCCTTCTTGCGGGAGCACGACTTCCTGGTCGGGATCTCGATCGACGGTCCGCCGTCGATGCACGACGCCTACCGGGTCGACAAGGGCGGCAAGCCCACCTCGCATCGGGTGCTGAAGGGGCTCGACGTGCTGAAGCGGCACGGCGTCGAGTGGAACGTGCTGACCACGATCAACGCCGCCAACGGTGACCACGGGGGCGAGGTCTACCGCTACCTGCGCGACGACCTGGGCGCCTCGTTCATCCAGCTCATCCCGATCATCGAGCGGGCGACCCCGGAGACCCTGCCGATCGCGGACGAGGGCTGGGGCAGCGGGGTCCGCAGCCGGCCCCTGTACGTCCAGGAGGGTTCGCTGGTGACGCGACGCTCGGTCTCCCCCGAGCAGTACGGCCGGTTCGTGATCGAGGTTTTCGAGGACTGGGTCCGCCACGACATCGGGTCGGTCTACGTCCAGGTCTTCGACACGGCGCTGGCCTCCTGGTACGGCGAGGGCGGTGGCATGTGCGTGCACGCGGAGACGTGTGGGTCCCAGCTGGCACTGGAGCACAACGGCGACCTCTACTCGTGCGACCACTTCGTCGAGCCGGCACACCTGCTCGGTAACATCGGCGACCGCACCATGCTCGAGCTGGTCGACCTGGCGCAGCAGCGGAAGTTCGGGCAGGACAAGCGCGACACGCTCACCCGGACCTGCCGTGAGTGCGACGTGCTCTTCGCCTGCAACGGGGGGTGCCCCAAGGACCGGTTCACGACGGCTCCGAGCGGGGAGCCCGGCCAGCACTACCTCTGCCCCGGCTACCTGTCCTTCTTCCACCACGTCGGCGAACCGATGGCACGCATGGCCCAGCTCCTGCGGGAGGGCCGCGCCCCCGCGGAGCTGATGGCCGACTACGCCCGAGCCGACGCCGCGCGCGGCCGCAACGAGCCCTGCCCGTGTGGCTCCGGCAGGAAGTGGAAGACGTGCCACGGATCCGGTGCGCCATGACAGGCCGCAAGCTGGGGCGGGTGCGGGTCGCCGGTGGCGATGTCTACTGCCCGGGTACTGCGGGCGCGCTCCGCTGGATCCGCCAGTTGGGAACGGTTGCGGCATACTGACGGCCGGGTCGGAAGCCGGCTGACCTACAACGGGTTGTCCCGATGTTTCTCCCGACTGTCATTCCGACCCCCCGCCTCCGTGGGGGGTAGGAAATACAGTTCTGACCTGCACGGACAGACGTAGAAACGCGGCCCCTGGTCCGGATTCGGAATGCCGCATCGCACACTCCGGAACGCGACTGAGAACCAGCTCTCGGGCCGTTTTGGACGCGGCCGATAGCTGGCAGCAGTTCTACGCGTGGGCCAGTGCGTCCTTTGATCGTGCTGAAGCGTCGCGCCGAGCAGGCCCTGCTCGAGGGAGTTGCGCGGGACGCGCGGACATTCCTGTGCATGGCTCATCACCTTCCACGGGCCCTCGACCCTGGACGGCTGGAACCTGCAGCCACTCCTCGAGGAGGCAGACGACGTCGATGCATCTCTCGAGCACATGAAGTACTTCGACGACATGGTCGATGGCGACCAGACCGTCTACGCGCTCGACGAGGAAGTCCCGCTCTGACGCCGACTCCGTGGTTCGGCGCGACGCCGGCCGGCGTCGCGAGCCGGCTCAGCCCAGGATCTCGTCGCCCGAGATCAGCCAGCCGTCCGGGCCGCGCTCGAGGTAGACCCGGCGTACTTCGTCGCTTCCGCCGTCGTACAGCAGCGTGACGTCCACGGCTCCTCCGCCCGCCGGTGCGCTGTCCTGCACGGTGACCTCGCCGATGCCGGACCAGAACCCGTCGTACGCTCCATAGCTGAGCCGCTCCTGGTACGACGGCGACAGCATCGAGTACCCCGCCTCGGTGTCACCGGGCAGGACTGCGTAGTAGTCCTCGACGAAGGTGACCGGGTCTCTTCCACTGCCCGGGGCCGGCTGCGTCTCCCGCGACTCGTCCGACTCGTCCTCGTCCGACTCGGTCTCGGTCGGCCCGGACTCCGCCGGCGCGGACTCGGTCGCCTCGGGGCTGCCCTCGGGGTCTGGTCCTCCGGCGTCGCGGGCTCGGAGGTGTCCGACGGCGTCTCGTCGTCAGCGGTCGGGGTCGTCGCGGGATCGTCGCCGATCTGCGTCAGGGCGACCGCGGTGACCACCACCACCGCGACCAACGCGGCGACGAGCGCCGCTATCCCCGCCGGCCGGCGACGACGGCTCCGCGTCTCTGCGGCCGTGGGAGCAGGCGCGGGCGCCGAAGCCGGGCTCGACGCGGCTGCGGGCCCCGCGGGAGACGGGTCGACAGTGGCGGGCACCGCCGCGAGGGCCCGCGTCCGCTCCTGGGTGCCGGCCTCGGGGGTCTGCTCGTGGATGCGGTGCAGCGCGTGCGCCGCGTCGGCCATCGACCAGCGTGAGGCGGGGTCCCGGTCCAGCATCCGGCTGATCGGGCCCGCAAGCACCCCGGCGCGCTCGGGGGCCGGCGGATCCTCCGCCGCGACCCTGGCGAGCAGCTGCAGCGCATTCGGGTTCTCGCCGTACGGCGGCCTGCCCTCAACGGCGTGGTAGAGCGTCGCGCCGAGCGCCCACACGTCGGAGGCGGGCCCGGGGTCCCCGCCACGGGCGATCTCGGGTGCGAAGTAGCCGGGCGTGCCGGTGAGGATGCCGGACTGGGTGAGGCTGGCCTCTCCGGTCGTGCGAGCGATGCCGAAGTCGGAGATCTTGGCCCGGTCCCCTTTGGTGACCAGCACGTTGCCGGGCTTCACGTCGCGGTGGGTGGTGCCGCGCTCGTGAGCGGCAGCCAGGCCGTCGGCGACCTGCGCGCCGATCCAGGCCGCCCGGTGAGGAGACAGCGGTCCGTCCTCGCGCAGCATCTGGGACAGCGTCCGGCCAGCGACGTACTCCATGACCAGCCAGACGGAGTCGCCCTCGGCCATGGAGTCGTAGACAGACACGACGTTCGGGTGGTTCAGGGCCGCAGACGAGCGTGCCTCGCGCAGCGCCCGCGCCTGGTCGGTCACCGACTCGCCGGGCATCCGGCCGACCTGCTTGACCGCGACCTCGCGGCCCAACCGTTCGTCGATGCAGCGGTAGACGGCACCCATGCCGCCGCGGCCAGCCTCTTCAAGCACCCGATAGCGGCCGGCGATCTCCGCAGGGGGCGTAGGCATGGCAGGACCGTACCCGGCTTCCGCCGACGACAGGCCTTCACCTTCGGGCTTGGTCGGCTCGACCCGCGAGGAGACCGCGACGACGTACACAGTCGAGAAGCTCTGGGGTCTGCTGCACGGACTGGTGACAGTTTCGGTTAGGCCGCCTGGGTGGCGGTTGGGGTCATGATCAGCTCGTATTCAACCGGGGTCAATCGTCCGAGAGCCGCCTGCTTGCGACGGCGGTGGTAGGTCCTCTCGATCCACCTCACGATCGCGATCCGCAGCTCCTCCCGCGTGGCCCAGGAACCCGGCGGCCTGACGCGTGCGCGGATCGCAGCAAATCCGGTTGTTCGAGGGACATGGACCTTCGCCTAGTCGATGACGACCTAGAACCTTCACGAATCCGCGGGCCGACCGAGCGCGCCGGGGCGCCATCCTTCAGCGCGCAGGCCGCGCGATCCACCCGAGCGCTGCGAACGTGCTTCGAGCGAAGTCGCCGACGGCCGGGTCGGTCAGTTCACTACGTGCGAACCAACGCACCTGGTCGACTTCGTGCCCGTCGGGCGATGTTTCCGCATCGGGAGCCAGCCTCGCGCTGTAGACGATGCTGACATACGCGCACTGGTCGCCGTTGGGGTAGGTGAGACGGAACTCCGGGCCGCCGATGGCGCCGACCAACCCGGTGATCTCGACATCGGCGCCGATCTCCTCGCGGGCCTCGCGACGCGCGGCGTCTTCCGGTGCCTCGTCCTCGTCCACGGCGCCGCCGATGGTGCCGTATGACCCGAAGTCAGTCTGTCGAACGAGCAGAACGCGGCCATCGTCGTCGATGGGCAAGATGGCGACTGAGGGCAACAGGAGCAGGTCGTTCCCGACCTTGGAGCGAAGACGCGCGATGTGCGGAGCAGCAGGCATGACCGGAACCTATTGGTGCCAGAGCATCGCGTGGGACTCACCCCCCTCGGATCTGTCCCGGAGGACGTGCGGACATCGGCAGATCCGGTAGCTGTGCACCGACCACCTCGTGCGGATCCCAGTCCACGAGGGCGGCGGACGCGGGCGAGCCAGCTCGCCCGCGTCCGGTCGGGCATACTGGCGGCCGGGTCGGAAGCCGGTGAACTACAGCGGGTTGTCCCGATGTTTCTCCCGACTGTCATTCCGACCCTCCGCCTCCGTAGCTCAGCTGGATAGAGCAGCGGCCTTCTAATCCGCCGGTCACAGGTTCGAATCCTGTCGGGGGCGCCCGGTCACCCCACGTCGGAGCGGCTCGTCCGCTCCGACAAGGTCGGTCGCTGTGCGGCGGGGCGACCTGTGGCAGTCTGCGCGGATGAGTCTCCCCCGGCATGACGTGGACCCCGACGGACTTCTGGAGTACTCGGTCGTCTTCACCGACCGGTCCCTCAACCACATGTCCCGCCGCTTCGTCGGGGTCATGCAGGACATCCACGAGGTCCTTCGCACGACGTACGGCGCCGAGGCCGTCGCGGTCGTCCCGGGTGGTGGCACCTACGCCATGGAGGCCGTCGCCCGGCAGCTGGCGACGGGTCGGCGGTGCCTGGTCGTCCGCAACGGGCTGTTCTCCTACCGCTGGTCGCAGATCTTCGACGCCGGCTCCATCCCGGCCGAGACGACCGTCCTCCGCGCCCGTCCCGTGTCCGACGAGCGGCACGCGCCGTGGGTCCCGGCGCCGGTCGCCGAGGTCGTCGAGGCCATCGAGCGCACCCGGCCCGAGGTCGTCCTCGCTGCCCACGTGGAGACGGCGGCCGGCATGGTGCTCCCCGACGACTACGTCCGCGCCGTCGCCGCGGCGACGCACGCTGCGGGCGGGCTCCTCGTCCTCGACTGCATCGCGTCGGGGGCGCTCTGGGTCGACATGGCCGACCTCGGCGTCGACGTGCTCCTCAGCGCCCCGCAGAAGGGCTGGAGCGGTTCGCCGGGCGCCGGCTACGTGATGCTGAGCGAGGCCGGCCGCGCCCGGGTGATGTCGACGACCTCGACGAGCTTCGCCGCCGACCTGCAGAAGTGGCTGACGATCACGGACGCCTACACACAGGGACTGACGCCCTACCACGCGACGATGCCCACCGACACGCTCGCGCACGACGCCGCGCTCATGCTCGAGACCCGGGCCGTCGGCCTCGATGAGCTCCGCGAGGCCCAGGTCTCGCTGGGCGCCCGGGTCCGCGCCCTGCTGGCCGACCACGGGTACGCCTCGGTCGCCGCCGACGGGTTCGCAGCCCCCAGCGTCGTGGTGGCCTTCACCGACGACCCGGACGTGCGGAGCGGCGCGAGGTTCAGGGAGCGTGGGGTGCAGGTGGCCGCCGGGGTGCCCCTGATGTGCGACGAGCCCGACGACTTCTCCACGTTCCGGATCGGGCTCTTCGGCCTCGACAAGCTCACCGACGTGGACGGGACCGTCGGGCGGCTCGCGGCGCACCTTCCCGCCTGAGCGGCGTACGCACGGTCCTCGGGTCAGGCCGGGACGGCCGTGACGACCAGGTTCTGCTGGTAGCCGCCGGCGTCCGGCACGAACGGTCCGGTGCACGTCACGAGCCGCAGCCGTTCGGGGCCGGTGCGGGCGAACACGTCCTCCGGGAGCGCCTGCCGGGAGAACCGCTCGATGCTGTCGACCCGGTAGGCGCGCACCGACCCCGGTCCCGTCACCACCTCGACCCGGTCCCCGACCCCGATCGTCTGGAGGGCGGCCAGCGGCCCGACGCCGAACCTGCGGGAGTCGACGTGACCGGCCAGCACGACCGATCCGTCTCCCCCGGGCGCCGGCCCGAACCGGTACCACCCGAGCACCCGTGGGTCGGCGGGCAGGCGCATCTGTCGCCCGGCACCGACGCCCACCGGTTGCACGGCTGCGTCCAGGCCGATCCCGGGTACCCGCACCCGGACGGGGGTGGGCGTACGACGTGCTGCCGCCGACTCCAGGGACGCGTCACTGCGCCCGACCGCACCTCGGGACGGTGGTCCGGCGGTCGACGGCGCGGCGTCCCGAGGCCCGGCGGCCGAGACCGACGCCTCGCCCCGGACCTGCTCGACGGCCGGCGGGTCGTCCCCCGAGAGCACGGCAACGAGGCTGAGCAGGAGCCCGGCGACCGCGACCGCAGCCACGGCCCACCAGGTGCTCCTGCCCAACCTCGTCATGATGATCGCCGTCGTCCGTCGCGCCCGTCAGCGACGGGTGCGGGCGGGGACCAGCCGGGTCCCGGCCAGGCCGAGAGCCAGCAGCGACGCGGCACCGAGTCCGACAGCCCACAGCGGAGCCCCGTCGCCGGCCGCCGCGGCGCCGGTCTCGCCGCCGGGGACGCCGGACGGGGACGAGTGCAGGCCGTCGATGGTCTGCACGGCCAGGTCGAGGTTGCCCTCCTCGGCCGAGCCCCAGGCGTACACGATGGTGGCCGTGCCCTCGGAGAGCTGCACGTCCGTGGGGCCGAGGACGGCCTCGTCCTCGCCGGCCAGGGTGACGTCGGCGGAGTAGCTGCCGGCCGGGACGTCGCCCGACGCCTCGTCGGGATTGGCCAGGTCAGGGAACAGGACCTCGCCGTCGGCGCGGACGTCCACCGCGGGCGCGGCGGCGGTGTGGCGCACGACCAGTCGCGCCTCGCCGGCAGCCGTCGCCGACACGTCGTTGACGAACGGCGTCAGCACCGGGTTGCCGTCGGCGTCGAGGTGGGCCACGACGGTGGCGTTGGCGCCCGCGGGCACCTCGACGCCCTGGGCCTCGATGGCCGGATCCGCGTTGTCAGGGTTGTCGCCGTCGGCGAAGACCTGGAGGTCGTAGCTCCCGGCGGGGAGGGTGAGTGGGTCGGTGAGGGTGCCCGGCGCGAAGTCGGGGATCAGCTCCTCGCCGTTGGCGTAGACGTCCACCGTGAGACCGGGGACGGCGTGCAGTACCGAGACGGTGGCCTCCTGGGCCTGGGACGCCGAGGCCGGGGCGGCCAGGGCGGCCGGGAGGGCCATCAGGGCGGTCACCGAGAGCAGAGCAGTGGTTCGCTTCATCGGACTGGTCCTTTCGTGGGGATGCGAGCACCCCCAATTCGGAGCCTGTCCGGCGACAGATGGGTGAATCTCAACAAAAACTTCCACAAGTTGTCGAGGTTCGCGGCGGTCCTACAACACTCGGGTGCCGTACATCTCCCCCAGCGGATCGGCGATCAGCTCGAGCCGGGCACCGTTGGGGTCCCGGAAGTAGATCGAGGTGCCGCTCTCCTCGAGGTACTCCACCCCGGCCCGGTCGAGGTTTCCCTTGAGGCTCTCCCACCTCTCCGGCTCGACGGAGATCGCGATGTGGTGGAGGCCGCCGAGCACCTCGGCGTACGGACCGACGTCCAGGCCCGGGAAGTCGAAGAACGCCAGCAGGTTGCCGTGGCCGAGGTCGAAGAAGAAGTGGTTGGAGCCCGGGTAGTCGCGGTTCTCGAAGATCTCCGTCAGGGGGAACCCCAGCACGCCCTGGTAGAACTCGATGGTCTCCACCACGTCCTGGGCGACGACCGCGAAGTGGTGCAGGCCGCGGGCACTGGACGGCGGGCGTGCGCCTGCGGGCCGCAGGTAGGTCTCGCGGATGCGTTCCCGCTCGGCCTCGATGGCAGTCAGGTCGATCTGGGTCATGGCGGGCTCAAATCCTGAAGAAGGTGTTCAAGAAGCGGTCGGCGACGTGGCGGTCGCCCCTGATCGTGCCGGCGTTGCTGCGTCCGAAGGCCGTGAGCACGAAGCTCCCGGGATCGAACTCCAGCACGGTCGTGTCGTCGACCTCTCCGGCGGCGTACGAGAACCCCTCCTCGGTCAGCGAGATGCGCGTGTCACCGGCATTCGGCCCCGACGTGATCCGGATGCCGACCTCGTACGGCCCGTCCGGCGAGAGCGCGTTGCTCGTGTACTGCCACAGCACGAACATGAAGGGCGTGAGCAGGTCGGCCGCCTCACCGGACAGCCCGTGCGCCCGGCCTGTCCCCTGCCGGACGTCCCAGGAGTGCACGCCGTAGTCCATGAGCTGGAAGGCGGGGTAGAAGAAGGCCGGCAGCGGGCCCATGTAGAAGTGCGGGACCTGCAGGTCGGTCCAGTCCTCGTCGCTCAGTCCCTCGAACGTCGCCATCATCGCGTCGTGGTCGGACCGCGCCCGCTCGACCAGCTCCCCACGCGGGACGGACCGGAACCGTTGAGCCATCTCGTCGCAGCGACGCGCCATCCCCGGGAGGCCGTACGCCGGGTCGACCTGCCGCTGGTCGCGGGCCGCGTCGAAGGACACGAAGTAGGCCTCGGTCGTGTCGACGAGGTGCCCGACGAGGTCACGGACCTGCCAGTGACCCGCGCCCGTCGGCGCTTCCCAGGCCTCCTCACTGTCCACGAGGTCGAAGAACTGCGCCGCTTCCTGGCGCACGACACGCAGGATCGTGTCCTTGGCCTCCGGGGTCATCGCGTTCCAGGTGCCCATGACCATCCTCTCCGTGCCAGAGGTCTTGGTTGCACGCTCAATCAGGCTAGCCCTGCAGCGGACCGCCCTGCCAGTGCTCCAGGTGGGTGAGTTCCTCCACGGGGACCCGGGTCAGCCGCGTGAGCTGGCGCACCGGCCTGCCCAGCGGCACGACGGCCGCGACGGCGTACGGCTCCGGGATGCCCAGCAGCTCCTTGAGGGCCGGTTCCTCGGCCACGGCCATCGTCGTGATGGTGCCGCCGAACCCCTCGTTGCGGGCGGCCAGCAGGATGTTCCAGACCAGCGGGTAGACCGAGGCCCCCGCCACGACCCCGACGCGGTCGAGGTCCTGGTCGAGGGCCGCCACCGCGCGGAGGTCCACGCAGACGACCAGGACGACCGGTGCCCGACGCAGGGGGTCGGTGACCTGCGCCGGCACCTCGGTCTGCTCGACCTGCTCCCGGGTGACGCTGCTCGGGGTCCAGGCGCTCCACGGCGTCTCCCCCGCGGCCCGCTGTGCGTGGTAGCGCCGCGCACCCGGCTCCGTGATCTCGACGAGCCGCTCCCGCGTCGCCGGGTCACGGACCACGACCACCTGGCTGCCCTGGCGGTTGCCGCCACTGGGGGCGAAGCGGGCGTTGTCGAGGATCGTGTGGAGAACCTCGTCCGGCAGCGGGTCGTCGGTGAACTCGCGGACCGCCGCGGTCGTCCGCATCACCTCGTAGAGGTCCATGGACCGCAGCCTACGGTCCCCCGTGACGAGTGGTCCTCAGCAGCTCACGCGCTCACGAGCCGGTGCACGAGCTGGATCGCGATCGAGCCCTCGCCGACCGCCGAGGCGACGCGCTTGACCGAGCCGTGGCGCACGTCCCCGGCCGCGAGGACCGAGGGGACGCTGGTCTCCATCGCGAGCGGGCGGCGCCCGAGCGCCTCGAACGCCGCGCCGCCCACGTCGTGGCCGGTGAGCACGAAGCCTCCGTCGTCGCGCTCGACCACCGGCGGCAGCCAGTCGGTGTGCGGCTTGGCCCCGATCATCAGGAACAGGTCGTCGGCCTTCACGACCTCCTCCTCGAGGGTTCCGCGGCGGCGGAGCGTGAGGTGCTCGAGCCATCCGTCTCCCCCGCCGTCCACCACCTCGGTGTCCGTGCGGACCTCGATGTTGGGGGTCGCCCCGATCTGCTGGACGAGGTAGTGCGACATCCCGATGTCGAGGCTCGACGCCCGGACGACGAGGGTGACCTGCCGGGCGTAGTGGGCGAGGTGCAGGGCCGCCTGCCCGGCGGAGTTCGCGCCGCCGACGACGAAGACCTCCCCGCCGCACACCGTCGGCGCCTCGGACGCCGCCGCCCCGTAGAAGACGCCCGCCCCGCGGAGCGCCTCGAGGGGCTCGACCCCCAGGAGCCGGTAGCGGGCCCCCATCGCCAGGATCACGGCGCGCCCGATCGCCACGCCCCCGCTGCTGAGCGTCAGCGCGATGCCGTCGCGCTGCTGCGCGAGACCGGTCACGCGCTGCATCAGGGCGAACCGGGTGCCGAACACCCACGCCTGCTGGTAGGCCCGTCGCGCCAGCTCCCCGCCGCTGACGCCGCGGGGGAAGCCGAGGTAGTTGCGGATCGCCGAGCTGGCCGTCGCCTGTCCACCGATCCCGCCCGAGTCGATCACCAGGGTGCGCAGGCCCTCCGACGAGCCGTAGACGCCGGCCGACAGCCCGGCGGGGCCCCCGCCCACGATCACGAGGTCGAAGTGGTCACCGTCCGGGTCGATCGTGGTCCCCGAGGCCTGGGCGATCTCGGCGTCGCTCGGGTCCTCCAGGACGTGCCCGTCGGGCATCACGATGAGCGGCAGCCGCGTGGTCCCCGCGGCGGCGATGAGGGCTCGTCCCTGCTGGGAGGTGGCGAGGTGGAAACGGTGCGGGAGCGCACAGCGCCCGAGCACCTCGCGCAGCTCGGACGCCCGACCGGACCACGTCCGGCCGATCACCTCCACGGTGTGCGGGGCCCGCTGCCCGCCCTCGGCCCACCTGGCCAGCGAGCTGGAGACGCCCTGGTGGAACTCCTCGTCCGGCGGGTGCGACGGCGCGATCAGGAAGTGGTCGAGGCGTCCCCGCGAGATCGCGTCGAAGACCGCGTCCCCGACCAGCGGATCGGTGAGACGGCCCCACCCGACGAGCAGGACGCGCTGCGCCTGCGGGTGGGCGTGCTGGACCTCCGCCAGCAGCGCGGTCCCGGACGTCTCGCCCTGCAGCTCGCCGGCGAGCACCAGCGCCACCTGCTCGCCGGCCGCCGCCAGCTCCCCCAGTGCGGTGCGAGCCTCCTGCGCCGAGCCCAGGCAACGGACGCGGTAGTCGGCCGCATAACGCTTCTCCAGCTCGCGCATCACGTTACCGAGGAGATGCGGGTCGTCGGCGACGGCGATCAGGAGCGGACCGCCTCCCGGCGGTGACGCAGGTCCGGCCTCGCTCGCCGACATGCGATCGATGCTAGGGGACCTCGTCGGGCCCCACCAGAGGCGTGCGGGACCCGACGTCCTCACCCCGGGGACCGGCTCGGGGTGCGGTCAGGGGTGATCCCCATGGCGCGCGACGCTCCTGGGGAGCAGGCTGGGTACATCAGTCATCCCGATCGGAGGATCCCCAGTGAACGCCATCAGCACCGCCTTCGCCCAGCAAGGTCTCGTCCGCCCCCGGGACGGCCGGGTCCTCGGCGGGGTCTGCGCCGGTCTCGGGCGCCGCTTCGGCCTGACGCCGTGGATCGCACGGCTCCTGTTCGTGCTGCTGCTGATGGTCCTGCCGGGCAGCCAGCTGCTCGTCTACCCCCTGCTGTGGATCCTGATGCCGTCCGAGGAGGACGTGCCCCTCACCCGCTGAGGCTCCGCGCCCGCCCGGGTCACTCATCCCCGCGGCAGCAGCTCCCGCTCGCGGGCCGCGCGCACCGCGCCGTTGCGGCTGTTGACCCCCAGCTTGCGCAGGATGTTGCGCACGTGGGTCCGCACCGTGTTGACCGACACGTACATGGCCGCCGCGATCTCCTCGGTGGTGAGGAGCTCCGCGAGGTGGACGAGCACCTCGCGCTCCTTGCCGGTGAGCGCCTCGACCATCACCGGCGGCTGGCGGACGGCGCCCGCTGGTGCCGGGCGGCGGGGGGACGGCACCGCACGGCCCGCCAGTGCTCCGGTCTCGAGGAGCCACGGGTGCTGGGTCGTCAGCCGGGGGTCGTGGAGGAACAGCTGCTGCACGGCCGCGGGCGCCTCGTGGAACGGCCGGCGCAGGCGCTGGCTGGCGGCCAGCTCCAGCCCCGTGGCGAGGGCTCGGCGCGCCCGCGGCGTCGACCCCCGACCCAGCTGCCGGGCGCACTCGGCCAGCCATCCGGAGACCCGCACCGCGGGAGGGACCTGCCGCCCCAGGACGTCGACCATCGCGGTCTCGGCCGCGGCCGCGTCCCCCCGGCGCAGGTGCGCCTGCACCAGCACCAGCGCGGCCTCCGCCTCGGCCCCGGTGCGGCCCACGTCGGCCACGACCGCCAGGGCCGCCCGCGGCTCGCGACCGGCGACCAGCAGCCGCGCCTCCTCCACCCGGAGGCGGTCGACGAGCCACCGGTGCTTGTCGCCGAGCCCGTGGGCCACCTCGCGCACCCTCGCGAGCGCTCCCCCTCGGTCCCCCCGTGCCTCCTGCACCCGCGAGGTGACCAGGGCCAGCAGGCACCGCGGGACGGGGTCGCCCAGCAGGAGACCGGCGCGCTCCGCCGACCGCACCTGCTCGGCAGCCACCCGGAGCTCGTGGTGCTCCACGGCCGCCCAGGCCCCCGCCACGTACGGCGCGGCAGGACGGTCGGCCGGACGGATGCCCGCGTCGTCGGCCGCGGCCAGGGCCCGGACCGCGAGCGCCTCGGCGTGCGTGACCTCCCCTGCGCAGCAGGCGATGAGAGCCAGGTGTCCGAGGCACTCCACCACGAGCGGGTGGGTCGACGCCCGCAGCGCAGCCTCGACGCCGTGCTCGAGCGCGACCCGCGCGTCCTCCAGCCGTCCCAGCCGCATCGCCGCTGCGCCCTTGCTGGCGCCGACCAGCGCGGCGACCTCGGGCGGGACCGCGGGCGAGGACCCGGTCCCGGCCGCCTTGAGGGACCGCTCGGCCACCTCGGCGAGACGCCAGGCCTCCCCGGCATCGTCGTCGGACCGGGCGTGGACCGCCCGCAGGACGGCGACGGCCACGGAGACCGGCTCCGCCGTCGGCGTGCCCGCACCAATCCGGTCCAGCGCCCCGAGCAGGTGGTCGGCACGCCCGGTGTCCCCGTCCACCAGCTCCAGCGTCGCCCGCACGACGTGCGCCGCAGGATCGTCGACGGCGGCCGGCATCGCCCTGAGCGCCTCCACGAGCGGGTGGGTGCGGTCCGCGAGCAGCAGCTGCCCCACGGCCAGCCGGTCGACGACCAGCTGCGCAGCCTGTCGCCACGCCCGGGCTGCGACGAGGTGGTGCACGGCGGGGGCGAGCATCCCCTCGTCCGCGAACCACCCGGCGGCCCGGCGCTGGAGAGGCTCCACCGCATCGGGGTCGGCATAGTCGAGCTCGGCCCGTAGCAGCTCGCGGAACAGCGGGTGGTAGCGGTAGCAGCCGGGGTGTCCGGGCACCTGCTCGAGGAACGCGTTGCCCCGCGTCAGATCGGCCAGCGCCCGCGAGGCGCCCCTGCCGGCGAGCGCCTCGGCCAGGCCCGGGCAGACGATGTCGGGGATGCTGGTGGCCATCAGCACCCGGCGCAGCTCCGGCGGGTGCGCCGCGAGGACCTCACCCATCAGGTACTCCGCGATGTTGCCGGTGTGTCCCGCCACCTCCGCGGCGCCGGCCTCGGGGTCGTCCCGGTGCGCCAGCATCTTCGCCGCGAACCGCAGTCCGGTGACCCACCCCCGCGTCTTGCCGGTGAGGACGTGCACGGCCTCCGTCGACAGGGGCAGGTCCATCCCGCGGAGCAGCTGCGCCGCCTCCTCGTCGGTGAAGGCCAGGTCGTCCATGCGGATCTCCGCCATCGCGTCCTCCAGGCGGTAGCGGTAGAGCGGCAGCAGCGGGTCGGCGCGGGTCAGCAGCACCAGCCGGAGGCGACGCCCGCTGTGCCGCAGGAGGAAGTCAAGGTCCGCGGCGACCTCCGCGGAGTCCGGGAGGTCGCCGTCCAGCACCACCGTCACCGGCGACTCCTCCGCCGCCACGGTCGCCGCGATCCGGTGGCGCATGCCCGGCTCCAGCGCGGATGTCCCCGCGGGCGGCGAGGTCGCCGACAACGGCACGCCGAGGCCCACCAGGGCGTCGACCAGGCCGGGCCACACGCCGGTGGCGGGGTCGTCCAGCGTCAGCCAGGCGACCCTCCCCACCGGCCTCGACGACACCCAGTCGGCGACGAGGGTGGTCTTGCCGCTCCCGGCGGGCGCGCTGACCAGGACGAGCGGACCGTCGCCGCGGCCGAGCTCCTCGAGCAGGCGCTCACGCCGGACGTGGACGCGGGGGACGCCAGGGACGCCGTACCACCCGTCCCGGGTGCCCAGCAGGTCCCCGGGGTCCGGCGGGTGTGCTGCTCCCGGCGCCGGCTCCGCCGCTCCACTCATCACGAGGTCCTCTCAGCCGCTTCGAGCGTAGGACGGGCGCGACGGGACGGACCCAGAGGCGAAAGGCCCGAGAAGTCCACCCGTCCGGGGTGATCTGCGGGGGACCTCCGCGCTGGACGATGCCCCGCAGGAACGTTGCGAAGGAGGTCGTCATGACCGGTGCAGGCGCGAGCACGAGCGACGCAGGCAGGCGTCGTACGTCGAGCAGGGCCGCCGTCGTGGTCGGCCAGTTCGCGGCCGTCATGCTGCTGGTCACCGCGTCGGTCGAGGTGCTCCAGGGGGTGGAGGCCATCAGGAGCGGCGAGCTGCTCGCCACGAGCGGCAGCGAGGTCTACGAGATCGACCTGACGGTGTGGGGCTGGATCCACGTGGTCATCGGCGTCCTGCTGGTCGCGGTCGCCGTGGGCATCCTCCGCCGCAGGTCCTGGGGACAGGTGACCGGGCTGGTCGTGGCCGGGCTGTCCATGCTGGCCAACTTCGCCTTCCTCCCCTACTACCCCTGGTGGTCGGTCGTCTCCATCGCCTTCGGCGGGCTCGTGGTGTGGGCGCTCTGCACCCAGCTGCGGGACGCCGCATGAGGCGCACGGACCCCACCGACTCACCCCTTTCGGGTGGCTCGTCCGCACCGCTCGCGCCGCATGCTCGTCGCGACGGAGCGCTGCCCCCGCTCCGGACCTGCGACGACGGGAGCTGTTGATGACGACGGAGCGCTCCACCGCCGGGACGGTGGCACAGGTGGATCCGGTGGCCACCGACGTGTCGGGCGTGGCCCGCGCCCTCGGGGTCGTCCCCGAGGTCGGGTTGTCCGCGACCGAGGCCGCCTCGCGGCTGGGGTCCATGGGACCCAACCGGCTCGCCGAGGGCAGCAAGGAGTCCGGCCTGCACGCGTTCCTGCGGCAGTACCAGGACTTCATGCAGATCGTGCTGCTGGTCGCCGCCGCCGTGAACCAGGTCGTCACGCAGGAGACCGGGACCACGGTCGTGCTGGCCGGCCTGACGGTCTTCAACGCCGTGATCGGCCTGAGGCAGGAGTCGAAGGCCGAGGAGAGCGTCAAGGCCCTGGCCCAGATGATGAAGACGATCGCCCGCGTACGCCGCGACGGCCAGGCGCTCGAGGTCGACGCCGAGGAGCTGGTCCCCGGCGACGTGGTGCTGGTCGAGGCCGGCAACCTGATCCCGGCCGACGGGCGGATCTACCTCGCCGCCACACTGGAGATCGAGGAGGCGGCGCTGACCGGCGAGAGCCTCCCGGTCGGCAAGTCGGTCGACCCCGTGGTCGGGGACGACGTGCCGCTGGGCGACCGGACGTGCATGGCCTACATGAACACCTCGGTCACCCGCGGCCGTGGGGAGCTCATCGTCACCGCCACCGGCATGGACACGGAGATCGGCCACATCGCCGACATGCTGGCCAACACCGAGGCCAGCAAGACACCGCTGCAGAAGCAGCTCGACTCGTTGTCCAAGATCATCGCGGGCATCGCCGCCGTGGCCCTGGTCCTCGTCATCCTGCTCGGCCTGGGACGCGGCGAGTCGTTCGACACCCTCTTCGTCACCGGAGTCGCCCTCGCCGTCGCCGCCATCCCGACCGGCCTCCCCGCCGTGGTGACCGCGCTGCTCTCGATGGGCACCCGGGAGATCGCCCGTCGCAACGCGATCGTCAAGCGGCTGCCGGCGGTGGAGACGCTGGGCTCGACGTCCGCGATCTGCTCGGACAAGACGGGCACGCTGACCCTCAACAAGATGACCGCCCGCGAGCTGCTCATCCCCGGCCACAACCGCTACACCGTCTCCGGCGAGGGCTACAGCACCGTCGGCGAGTTCACGCACGTCGGCGGCCAGAACCACGACCTCGACCCCTACCTGCTGCCGATGGTGCTCTGCGCGGATGCCGTGCTCGACGGCGAGAACCTGATCGGGGACCCCACCGAGGGCGCCCTCATCGTCCTGGGCGCCAAGGGCGGCCTGGACATCACCGAGACCCGCGCGTCGCTCCCTCGGGTCGCGGAGGTCCCCTTCGACTCCGACTACAAGTTCATGGCCACGTTCCACGAGATGACGGCCGACGACGGCCGCCCGGTCGTCCGCTGCTACGTCAAGGGCGCCCCCGACGTGCTCATCGCCCGCGCCTCGACGATCCGCAACCCCGACGGCACGCTGATGCCGATCACCGCGGAGAACCAGCACCTCGCCCTCGAGGCCAACGACCGGATCGCCAACGCCGGCGAACGGGTGATGGTGGTCGCCCAGCGTGACATCGACCCGGCCGAGCTGCACGCGGTCCCCGCGATGATCGACCACGTCCACGACCTCACCCTGCTCGCCATGGTCGGCATCGTGGACCCGCCCCGTGCCGAGGCCCGGACGGCCATCGCCGAGTGCCGGGACGCGGGGATCCGCGTGCGCATGATCACCGGCGACCACGCCACGACGGCCGCGGCGATCGCCGGCGAGCTCGGGATCCCGGGCCGGGCGGTGACCGGGGCCGAGTTCGCGGCGATGAGCGACGAGGAGCTGCTCGCCCAGATCGACGACATCGGCGTCGTCGCCCGCGTCGCGCCCGAGGACAAGGTCCGACTCGTCAGGCTGCTCAAGGAGAAGGGCAACGTCGTCGCGATGACCGGCGACGGCGTCAACGATGCACCGGCGCTCAAGACGGCCGACATCGGGGTGGCGATGGGCATCACCGGCACCGAGGTCTCCAAGCAGGCCGCCGTGATGATCCTGACCGACGACAACTTCGCCACGATCGTCGGCGCGGTCTCGTACGGCCGCACCCTCTACGACAACCTGCTGAAGTACCTGCGCTTCCAGATGTCGACCCTGGTCGCCTACATCGCGGTCTTCCTCGGGGCCGGGATCTTCGGCATCGCCAACGGCGCCCCGCTCAACCCGCTGCAGATCCTCTGGCTGAACATGGTCGTGGACATCCCGCTGGCCATCGCACTGGGCTTCGACGAGCCGGCGCGCGGCCTCATGGCCCGACCGCCGCGTCCGGTGGGCGCGCCGGTCCTCTCGCGCGCCAACTGGATCAGGCTCGGCGTCCAGGGCGCCGTGATGACGGTCGGCTCCCTCGCGGCGTACCAGATCGGCGACGAGCAGGGCGACGCGGTGCTCGCGGCGACCATGCTGCTGACGACGCTCTCGCTCTTCCACCTCGCGGCGGCACTGCTGTGCCGCGACCAGGAGAACACGATCTTCGACCGGGACGCGATGCCCGCGGTCGTGCAGCTGCGCCGCTACGGCCTGGCCCTGCTGGCGATCGTCCTGGTCACCTCGCTCGACTTCCTCCAGCGCATCCTCGGGACCACCGCCCTCA
Source organism: Nocardioides sediminis (assembly GCF_003047295.1). Taxonomy (GTDB): domain Bacteria; phylum Actinomycetota; class Actinomycetes; order Propionibacteriales; family Nocardioidaceae; genus Nocardioides; species Nocardioides sediminis. The sequence continues at coordinate 720,478 of NZ_PZYZ01000001.1, read as the reverse complement.
CCTTCGCCCAGTGGTGCACGTGCGCCGGCATCGCCGCGTCCCTCGTCGTCGTCGAGGAGCTGGTCAAGCTCGTCCTCCGGCGTCGCCGACCCGCTCCTGCGGCGACCGCCGCGACCGTCCGCCAGCTGCAACCCGCCTGAGAAGGGAACCCGCATGTCGTTCAACCTCCGCCACCGCAGCTTCCTCAAGGAGCTCGACTTCACGCCGCAGGAGCTCCGGTTCCTCCTCAAGCTGTCCGCCGACCTCAAGACCGCGAAGTACGCCGGCTACGAGCAGCCGCGCCTGACGGGCAAGGACATCGCGCTGATCTTCGAGAAGACCTCGACGCGGACACGCACCGCCTTCGAGGTCGCGGCGCGGGACCAGGGGGCGCACGTCACCTACCTCGAGCCCACCGGGTCCCAGATCGGTCACAAGGAGTCCATGAAGGACACGGCCCGGGTGCTCGGGCGCACCTTCGACGCCATCGAGTACCGCGGGTTCGGCCAGGACAAGGTCGAGATCCTGGCGGCCCACGCCGGGGTGCCGGTCTGGAACGGGCTCACCGACGAGTACCACCCCACCCAGGTGCTCGCCGACGTGCTCACCATGACCGAGCACTGCGACAAGCACCTGCCCGAGATCTCCTTCTGCTACCTCGGGGACGCCCGCAACAACATGGGCAACTCGCTGATGGTCGGCGGCTGCAAGTTCGGCATGGACGTGCGGTTGTGCGCACCCCGGGACCTCTGGCCGCACGACGACCTGATCGAGACCTGTCGCGGCATCGCCAAGGAGACCGGCGCGCGGCTGACGCTCACCGACGACGTCGACGAGGGCGTGTCCGGCGTCGACTTCCTCTACACCGACGTCTGGGTCTCGATGGGCGAGGCCAAGGAGGCGTGGGCCGAGCGGATCCGCCTGCTCACGCCGTACCAGGTCAACAACGAGGTGGTCGCCCGGACCGGCAACCCGCACGTGAAGTTCATGCACTGCCTGCCCGCCTTCCACAACCGCGAGACGACGGTGGGCGAGGACATCTACCAGCAGTACGGGATGGACGGTCTCGAGGTCACCGACGAGGTCTTCGAGTCCGAGCACTCCATCGTCTTCGACCAGGCCGAGAACCGCGTCCACACGATCAAGGCCGTCATGGTCGCCACGCTCGGGGACTGACGGGACCGGGACGAGAGGAGGACGCGATGCGAGTGGTGGTGGCGCTGGGCGGGAACGCCCTGCTCAAGCGCGGCGAACCGATGACGGCCGAGAACCAGCGCGGCAACGTGCGGACGGCAGCGCCTGCGCTGGCCGACGTCGCGCGGGCGCACGAGCTGGTCGTCTCCCACGGCAACGGTCCCCAGGTCGGACTGCTGGCGCTGCAGGCGGCGGCGTACACCGAGGTCGACCCCTACCCGCTGGACGTGCTCGGCGCGCAGACGGAGGGGATGATCGGCTACGTCCTGGAGCAGGAGCTGCGGAACGTCCTTCCTCCGGAGGAGGAGCTCGCCACCATCCTGACGATGGTGGAGGTCGATCCGGACGACCCGGCCTTCGCCGACCCCACCAAGTTCGTGGGCCCCATCTACTCCGACGAGCAGGCGCAGCGGCTCGAAGATGAGAAGGGCTGGCCGTTCCGCAGGGACGGCGACTCCTGGCGGCGGGTCGTGCCCTCCCCTGCTCCCCGGCACATCTTCGAGATCGGGCCCATCCGCCAGCTGATCGACCGCGACGTCGTGGTCATCGCCGCCGGCGGCGGCGGGATCCCGACGCTGCGGATGCGCGGCGAGGGCGCCGGGCTCGCGGGGGTCGAGGCGGTCATCGACAAGGACCTGGCGAGCGAGCTGCTCGCGCGTGAGCTGTCCGCCGACGTCTTCGTGATGGCGACCGACGTGGACGGCGTCTACACCGGCTGGGGCACGCCCGAGCAGGCCCGCATCGCCACGGTGACACCGTCCGACCTGCGTGCGCTCGACCTGCCCGCCGGCTCCATGGGACCGAAGGTCGACGCCGCGGTGCACTTCGTCGAGTCGACGGGCGGACGGGCGGCGATCGGGAGCCTCCACCACGTGCGCGAGCTCGTCGAGGGAGTGGCAGGCACCCAGGTGGTGCCCGGATGAGGGATGGCCGAGTCAATGACGTGGGAGTGAGGAGAGAGCGATGACAGAGCTGGGAGTCCACTCAGAGGTGGGACGGCTGCGCAAGGTGATGGTGCACCGGCCGGAGCTGAGCCTGCGACGGCTCACCCCGACCAACCACGACGGGTTGCTGTTCGACGACGTGCTGTGGGTGGAGCGCGCCCAGCTCGAGCACGACCGCTTCGTGGCGAAGATGCGCGACCGTGGGGTCGAGGTCTTCCTGCTCCGGGACCTCCTCACCGAGACCCTCGCGGCCAGCGAGACGGCCCGGCAGAGGCTGGTCGAGCTCACGGCCTCGGAGTTCACCGTGGGGGTCTCGATGGTGGACGAGGTGCGGTCGGTCCTGTCCGCCATGCCGCCCGAGACGCTGGCGCGCCACCTCATCGGCGGCCTCACCGTCGCCGAGTCGGGCCTCGACCTCGGCAGGCTGCGCTCGCAGTCGGTGATCGCTGCCGCGATCGACGACGAGAGCATGTTCGTGCTGCCTCCCCTGCCCAACACCCTGTTCACCCGCGACTCCTCCTGCTGGATCTACGGCGGGGTCAGCATCAACCCGATGTACTGGCCGGCCAGGCGGCTCGAGGCCTACAACGTCGCCGCGATCTACCGCTACCACCCGATGTTCGCCGAGTCCGACTTCGAGTTCTGGTATCCCGAGCTCGGGGACGACGACCGCTTCAACGTCGTCGACTTCGGACGCGCGTCGCTGGAGGGCGGGGACGTCCAGCCCATCGGCAACGGGACCGTGCTCATCGGCATGAGCGAGCGCTCCCAGGCCCGGATGATCGAGCAGGTCGCCCGCGCGCTGTTCGCCAAGGGCGGCGCCGAGCGCATCATGGCCGTGGTGATGACCAAGGACCGCGCGCACATGCACCTCGACACGGTCTTCACCATGCTCGACCGGGACGCCGTGACCGTCTATCCCCGCGTGATGGACAACGTGCGCGCGATCAGCCTCCGACCTGGGGTCAACGGCGCGGAGTTCCACGTCACGGAGGAGAAGAGCTTCCTCTCCGCGGTGGCCGACGCCCTCGCGGTGCCCGAGCTGCGGGTGATCGAGACCGGTGGGGATGCCTACCAGCAGGAGCGCGAGCAGTGGGACGACGGCAACAACGTCGTCGCCCTCGAGCCCGGGGTGGTCGTGGCCTACGAGCGCAACACCTACACGATCGCCAAGATGCGCGAGGCAGGCATCGAGGTGGTCACCATCGAGGGCTTCGAGCTGGGCAAGGGTCGCGGCGGGGGCCACTGCATGACCTGCCCCCTCCAGCGCGACCCGCTCTGAGGAGGCGCCATGACGACGTCGCTGCGCTGGGCGGTCGCCGTGCTGGCGGCCCTGCTGGTCGTCGCGCTGCTGGTGTGGGCGCGCGGCGAGGACCACCACCGGGGTGACGACGTCGGCGCGCTCGCACGCGTGCCGTCGGTCGCGGCGGGCCGGTGAGCGGGTCGTGGCGCGCAGGCGTGCGGCGACCAGCGGCCCGAGGCCTCCCAGCCTGCTCGACGCGCTGGCACCGATCGTCGTCCTGATCGCCCTCCTGGCCACGACCATCGTGCTGTTCGGGGTCAGCGCCACGGACGGTCCGCTCCAGGTCGCGCTGCTGCTGAGCGCCGCGTTCGCCAGCCTGGTCGCCTTCAAGAACGGGTACACGGTCGCCTCGGTCGCCGAGGCGGCCGTGGGCGGCGTGACGGTCGCGATGAGCGCGGTCTTCATCCTGCTCGCCGTCGGCTCGCTCATCGGCACGTGGAACATGGCCGGCACGATCCCCACGGTCGTCGACCTCGGCGTCAGGCTGGTCAGCCCGAGCTGGTTCTACGTCACCGCCGCCGCCGTGTGCGCCGTGGTCGGCATGGTGACGGGCAGCTCGTGGACGACGGCCGGGACGCTGGGCGTCGCCTTCGTGGGCATGAGCAACGTCCTGGGCCTCGACGAGGCGGTCGCCGCGGGCGCGGTGATCTGCGGCGCCTACTTCGGCGACAAGATGACTCCCCTGTCCGAGACCACGATCCTGGTGCCCCAGCTCGTCGGCGGCGGACTGACCGTGGGTCAGCACGTGCGCAACATGGTCTGGACGGCGGGACCGGCCCTGGGCATCAGCCTCATCGCGTTCTTCTTCCTCGGCCGGGCGGCCGACACCGAGGCGGAGGTGAGCACCGACCGCGCGCGCGAGGCGCTGGCGTCCGCCTTCGACATCTCCGCCCTCAACCTGCTGCCCCTGCTCCTGCTGGTGGTGCTCGCAGTCATGCGGATGCCGCCGTTCCTCTCCATCCTCGGCTCCGCCGTGTTCGCCGCCGTGCTCGCCCCGTTCCTCCAGTGGGACGCGGTCGTGGCCTTCGTCGACGACCCCGAGCTGGGCAAGGTCGCGACCGCGGTGAAGGCCGGCTACGCGGCGATGGCGTCCGGCTTCGTCAGCGACTCCGGGGTGCCGCAGATCGACGACCTGTTCTCCCGTGGCGGCATGACGAGCATGCTGACCACGATCTGGCTCGTCCTGGGGGCGCTCTCGTTCGCGGCCGTGATGGAGCGCGCCGGCTTCCTCCAACGGCTCCTGGAGCCGATCGTGTCCCGTGCCCGCCGGCGCGGCTCGCTGATCGCCGCGGTCACCGGCAGCGGCGTCGGCCTCAACGTGATCGCCGGCGACCAGTACGTCGCCGACGTGCTGCCGGCGCGGATGTTCCGGAGCGAGTTCGCCCGCCGCGGCATCGCCCCGCAGGTCCTCTCCCGCGCCGTCGAGGACTCCGGCACCGTCACCTCGGTCCTGGTGCCGTGGAACACGTGCGGCGCCTACATGGCCGGGGTGCTCGGCGTCGCCACCGCGGCGTACTTCCCGTTCTGCTTCTTCAACCTGCTCAGCCCGCTCCTGGACATGGCCTACGGCTACCTCGGCTTCAAGGTGCCGGACGCCGCGGAGCCGTGGGAGGACGAGGCACACACAGCGGCCCTGGCCGCCGTCACCGGAGGAGACCACCATGACTGACCCAGCGACCACCGCGGACGTCGAACCCTCGAAGGGGTTCAGGCTCCCCTCGGCGTACACCATCCTGTTCGGGCTGATCGTCGTGATGGCGATCGCGACGTGGATCATCCCGGCGGGCGTCTACGACCTCGACAAGGACGGCAGCCCGGTCCCGGGCACCTACCACTCGGTCGACTCCAAGCCGGCCCGGATCCTGGTCGACTCGCTCACCGCCCCCATCAACGGGCTCTACGGCATCGAGAACGCCAAGGGCAACATCAACTACTACAACTCCGGCGTGCTCTTCGGGGCCATCGACGTGGCCCTGTTCATCATCGTGATCGGTGGGTTCCTCGGCGTCACCATGCGCACCGGTGCCATCCAGGCCGGGATCGGGCGGCTCGTCGCCCGGCTCCAGGGGCGCGAGCGGTGGATGATCCCCATCCTGATGACGGTCTTCGCCCTGGGCGGGACGACGTACGGCATGGCCGAGGAGAGCCTGGCGTTCTACGCCCTGGTCATCGCCGTGATGATCGCGGCGGGCTACGACGCCCTCACCGGTGCCGCCGTGGTGCTGCTGGGGTGCGGCATCGGGACGTTCGCGTCCACGATCAACCCCTTCGCCACGGGCATCGCGTCCGGATTCGCGGGCGTGTCCATCAGCGACGGGCTGGTGCTGCGGCTGGTCATGCTCGTCCTCGGGCTCGCCGTCGGGATCTTCTTCGTGCTGCGGTACGCCGACCGGGTCAAGGCCGACCCGTCGCGGTCGGTGGTCGCCGACATGCGCGAGGAGAACGCCCGGCACTTCAGCGTGGATGCCGGAGAGGGCGGCATCGTCATGACGGGGCGGCAGAAGGCGATCCTGGCCACCTTCGCCATGGCCTTCGTGCTGATGATGTACGGCGTCATCCCGTGGGAGGACCTCGGCCTCTCCCTCCCGACCCTGTGGTGGTGGTTCCCGGAGATGACGGCGTCGTTCATCCTGTTCAGCATCATCATCGGGATCATCGGCCGGATGTCCGAGGCCGACCTCACCGGCGCCTTCGTCGACGGGGCGCGGGACCTTCTCGGCGTCGCCCTCATCATCGGCATCGCGCGGGGCATCACGGTGATCATGAACAACGGGCAGATCACCGACACCGTCCTCAACTGGGCCGAGCAGGCGCTCGGCGACGTGGGGCAGGCCGGCTTCGCCGTCGTGATGTTCCTGCTCTTCCTTCCGCTGTCGTTCCTGATCCCCTCCTCGTCCGGTCTCGCCACCGTCGCCATGCCGATCATGAGCCCGCTGGCGGACTTCGCCGACGTACCGCCCGAGCTGGTCGTCACCGCGTTCCAGAGCGCCTCGGGGATCATGAACCTGTTCATCCCGACCTCGGCGGTGGTGATGGGTGGCCTCGCGATCGCGCGCGTGCCCTACGGGACCTACCTGCGATGGGTCTGGCCCCTGCTCGCGATGCTCGGCGGGCTGAGCGTTGTCGCGCTCGTGGTCGGGGCGCTGGCGACCGCCTAGGCCCTGGAGATGGTCGGCCTAGAGGTCCAGCCGCTCGGTCGACGACGCAGCCGGCTGGGGCAGCCGTGACATCCGCAGCGCCAGGAACAGGCCCAGCAACGCGGCCACCAGCGGCACCAGCAGCGCCACCTGGAGTGCCCGCGGCCGGACGTCGGTGTTGATGCGGACGATCTCGTCGCGCACCTCCTCCGGCTGGCCGGCCAGCTGCTCCTCGAGCTGGGTGTTGCTCATGACCTGGGCGTCGTCCTCCAGCGCCTGGGCGACGCGTTCCTGGTCCGCGGCCGGCAGGACCTCGCTGCCGGTCGCCTCGGCGGTGAACGCCCACGACAGCGTGGCGAGCATGATGGCGCCGGCGAAGGCCAGGCCGAAGGACAGTCCGAACGACCCGGCCGCGGAGTTCACCGCCGCCGCCTCGCTGACCCGCTCCTCCGAGATCGGCGACAGCGTGTAGTTGTTGAGCTGGGACACGAGCAGGCCCAGGCCCGAGCCGACGACCAGGAGCGGAAGGACCATGTCCCAGCCGGAGTCGGAGCGGGGAACCCGCCAGATGAGGACGGAGAGCCCGAGCACGAGCAGGACGAAGCCCCACCGGATGATGCCGCTCGGGGGCCGGCCGACGGCTCGCTTCCCCGCCAGGGCGGAGAGGGCGAACATGCTCAAGGACAGGGGGGCGAGCGAGAGCCCGGCCTGGAGAGCGTTGTACTCCAGGACCATCTGGAAGTAGATCGGCAGCGCGATCATGGCCCCGCCGAGCGCGACCTGCTGGAGCAACTGGCCGGAGACGCCGAGCCGGAAGTACGGCGAGCGGAACAGCCCCGGGTCCAGCAGTGCGGCCGCGCCTCGGCGCGTCCTGCGCACGAGCCACAGGACGAGGCCTGCCATGGCCAGGAGCCCGAGCACGATCAGCCCGGCGACCCGCTCCCCGCCCTCCTGCCACACCAGGATTCCGAGCACCAGGCCCCCCATCCCGAGCACCGAGAGCACGGACCCGACCAGGTCGATGCGTCGCGGACCCGAGTAGGGCACGTCCTTGACCAGGCGCAGGCCCGAGAGCACGACGAGGATGATGACCGCCTCCAGCAGGAAGCCGACGCGCCACGACAACGTGGTGGTGAGCAGGCCGCCGACGAGGGGCCCGACGGCAGCGGCGATGGCGGCCGCCGCGCCGACGAGGGCGTAGACCCGCTTCTGCGCGGCCCCCTCGAAGTTGCCGTGGATCAACGACTGCATCCCCGGCAGGAGCAGGGCCGCGCCGATCCCGCCGATGATCGCCCAGAAGACGATGATCGCGGTGAGCCCCTGGGCGAGGGTCATCGCCAGGGCACCCAGTCCGTAGCCGCACAGGCCGAGCGCATAGGCCCGCTTGCGCCCGATCAGGTCACCGACCTTGCCGCCGATGAGGATGAAGGCCGCGGAGACGAGGGCCTCCAGCGCGATGGCCGACTGGACCCCGCTGACCGTGGCGTCGAGGTCCGTCACCACCGCCGAGATCGACACGTTCATGAGGGAGGTGTCGACGACGAGCACGAACATGGCCATGGCGAGCAGGACGGCCAGGCGGCGGTTGAAGGGCACCTCGACGGCACCGGCCTCCGACCCTGCCATGGTGCCTCCTCCCGTCTCCGCGGCACTCCCCGGGCTCCCGAGACGGCTGCGTCAGCATAGGAACGCCGCAGATGCCCGCGGACCACCCGCCGCGGGTGAGGTGCGACCGTCCGCGAGGCGCCCACGATCGAGGTCTGGTCGACCGACGAGCGGCACCAGGGACCGAGGCGATCTGTGGGAAGGAGTCCGGGTCATGACCCGTTCACGTGGAGTGCTGCGAAGGACGCGGCGGCGCCTGGCCGCCGCCGGGCTGGTGGTGGCTCTGGTCGCGACCGGGGCCGGGTGCGGGTCCGACGACGACGGCGACTCGGCCGACGAGCCGACCGCCGCCGAGTCGTGGGCCGATGACCTCTGCACCAGCGTCGGGGCCTGGACGACGACGATGGAGGAGGCGCGCACCACGCTGTCCGAGCCGCGCGAGCTCAGCGCCGCCGACCTCGAGGCCACGATCGACCAGGTCAGCAGCTCGACCTCCACGCTCGTCGGTGACCTGGGCGACCTGGGGGCCCCCGACACCGAGGCCGGCGACGCCGCGCAGGAGCGGCTGACGGCCCTGTCGGACGAGATGGAGAGCCAGTCCGCGGTGGTCGAGGAGGCCGCCGGGTCCGAGCCGGGCAACCTGCAGCAGCTGCTGGACCGCGTCTCGACCGTCACCGGCGCCGCGGCCGCCATGCTGTCGGAGGCCAAGGCGGCCGTCGCCGACCTGCGGGAGCTCGACGGCGCGCAGGAGCTGCAGGACGCCATCGAGGGCACCGCGTCCTGCCAGGACCTCCGCGGCTGAGGTCCGCGGCCGGGCCCGGCTCACCCGTTCGGGGTGAGGCAGGGACGGGGGCGCCTTGCGGATGCTGAGCCATGGACTTCTGGGAGGTCGTGGGGCTGCTCGTCGCAGCCTTCGTGCTGGCGGCGTACATCGTCGTTCTCTTCGAGGTGGTTCGCGACCTGCTCCGGGACCGCGACCTCACCGGCTGGGCGAAGGCGCTGTGGCTCGTCGCGCTCGTCTTCCTGCCGATCCTGACGACGATCGTCTACGTGGTGGTCAGGGGCGGCACGGGGACCGGGCCGTACGGCGGCGACGTCGCAGGGAGCGCCGAGGCGCGGCAGGCGCAGTACGCGCGGTCGGTCGCCTCGCCCACCGAGGAGATCTCCCAGGCCAAGGCCATGTGGGACAGCGGCGTGCTCGACAAGGCCGAGTTCGACGCCCTCAAGATGAAGGTCCTGTCGTGACCGGCGCGCGGCCCCGGCCGAGGACCTGAGGGGCGGGAGGTCGTGCCCGGGTCGAGCGGGCGGCGGGTGGACGAGCCCGCGCCCGACGTGCTCCTCGGTGTGGCGGGGCTCCTCGTCGAACAGCTGGGGAGGGCCGGCCACCTGGTCGCGCGGGGCGCGCGGCCCGGGGTCCTGCTCGTCCTCGACCCGCCGTTCGTGCCGACGGCCAGGCGGCCGATGCGGCTCGTCGAGGCCCTGGCCCGGCGCGGGCGGGCCGAGCGCGCCGCCGTCGGGCGTGGCCTCGACCGCCTCGTGGCGACCCGCGTGCCGGCGCTCGTCGACCACGTGGCCGTGCTCGTGCCGCTGACCGACCTCGTCCGCGAGCACGTGGACCTCGACGCCCTCGTGGCGTCGGTGGACCTCGACGCCGTCACGGAGGCGATCGACCTCGACGCGATCGCCGCGCGCATCGACATCGAGGCCGTCCTGGACCGCATCGACCTCACCGACCTCGTCATGAAGCGGGTCGACCTCGACGCGATCGTCCGCAGCGTCGACCTCGACGCCGCGGTCCGCGGGGTCGACCTCGACGCGATCCTGGCGAGGATCGACCTGGAGGCCCTGGCCAACGACGTCATCGCCGCCATCGACCTGCCCGAGATCATCCGCGACTCCAGCGGCTCCCTCACCTCCGAGACGGTCCGCAACGTGCGCATGCACAGCATCGACGCCGACCGCGCGGTCGACAAGGTCATCGAGCGGCTCAAGGTCCGCCGGCACCCGCGACCCGGCGACGTGCACCCCGGCGGTGCCCCGACGTGAGCACCCAGCCGCCTCCGGACGGGGACATGACCATCCCCGTCGAGGCGCGCGCCCACCAGGGACGGGAGGCCGGCATCGTCAGCCGTCTGCTCGCCGCGGGCCTCGACCTCGTGGTGGTGACGGTGGTGCTCGTGGCGACATACGGCGGCTGGTGCGTGGCCCTCTTCGTCCTCCGCCCGAGGTCGTTCACTTTCCCCCAGCCGTCCTCGGAGCTCGTGTTCGTCGCCTACGTGCTCGTCGCCGTGGCCTGCCTCGCGCTGCCCTGGTGGATCGACGGCCGCTCCTACGGCCAGCACGTGATGGGCCTGCGGGTGACCACCCTCGACGGCGAGCTCATGCGGCTCCCCCGCGCGGTCCTGCGCGCACTGGTCTGCGTCGCCTTCCCGCTCGGACTGCTCTGGGTCGTCGTCAGCCGACGGGACGCCGCGCTGCACGACGTGCTCCTGCGGACGACGGTCCACTACGACTGGACGACGTGGAGGGACCGCTGAGGGGGCTGTCCGCGGCATCAGGCCACCTCGACCCGCGCCTCCTCCTGCTCCCGATCACCACGGATCCTCCTGCCGAGCCACCCCGGGTCCATGGCGAGGACCTGTCCGAGGACGGCGGTGACGAGGACGCAGAAGGCCACGACGTACAACCAGGCCAGGTAGGTGAACGCCACGCCGATCGAGCCGTAGCGCTCCGCCGAGACGTCCAGCGCCCGCGGGAGCCACAGCGCCGACGCCGGGCGGACGGCCAGCATCACGGCCGCGAAGAGCAGGGCCCCGGGCACCAGCCGCCGGAGTCCGACGGCTCCCGACAGCAGCAGCCACGGGACCAGCACCATGATCGCCGTGTCGAGGCACAACGCCACGACGCGCTGCCAGACCCCGCTCGGCGGGACCGCGGCGGCGTACTGGCTCAGCGCGCGGACCACGACGAGGGAGAGGGCCAGCGAGACGACGACGGCCAGCCACCGCCACGCCGAGCGCAGCGAGCTCTTGGGTCGCGGCAGCAGCCAGATGGCGGCGAAGGCCCGGGTCAGGGCGCGCGACAGGCTGGTCGCGGACGCCAGCACGATCAAGGCGCCGACGACGCCGAAGGTGGAGCCCCCGGCCTGCTCGAGCGCCTCGTCGAGGACCTCCCGGGACTCGTCGGGCATGTCCACGGCGTCCGCGATGGCGCCGGAGTCGGCGGCGCCCAGGATGCTGGCCAGCAGGATCAGGATGGGGAACACCGAGGTGAAGAACTGGGCGGCGATGGTCATCGACCGGTCGAACACCTCGATCCGGATGCAGGACGCCGCGCTGCGCAGCGCCACCCGCCCCGGCCACCGGTGCAGCAGCCGGACGAGCACCCGCTGCACGCGCAACGGCATGCGCTCGAGGACCTCGGCCAGCGCCGCCTCGCCCGCCGTGTCCTCCCTCATCCCCGATGCCTATCGCAGCGGTCGCCGCCGCTCCTCACCCGAACAGGATGAGGCCCTCGTCCCCGGGGCCGGGGAGCATCTGACCCAGCGCCCCCCGACGACGTCGACGCAGGGAATCGGACATGACGGGACCGAACGACGCACCACCCCCGACACCGGACACGGCACCGGAGGCCGCGCCGCCGGCCGCGACACCATCAGCCCGTGCGCCGGCGGACGCCGAACGGCCGTCCCGCGCCAGGGCGATCGCAGCCGGTCTCTGCCTCGTCCTCGCGGCACTGCTGACCGTGCCGGCGGGACTCGCCTACTGGGGCCAGCGCACCATCAACGACGGACAGCGGTACGTCGACACCGTCGGCCCCCTCGTGGACTCGCCCGAGGTGCAGGCCGCCGTCGCGACGAAGGTGACCGAGGCGATCCAGAAGCAGGTGGACGTCGAGGCGATCCTCAACGAGGTCTTCACCGACGTCATCACCGACCGCCCCCGCCTGCAGGCGCTCGTGGGACCGCTCTCCGGTGCCATCAACGGACTGATCGACTCGCAGGTGCGGGAGTTCATCGCCTCGGACGCCTTCGAGGACTTCTGGGTGGCGGCCAACACCCGGGCCCAGGCCCGCATGGTGCAGCTGCTCAAGGGCGAGGAGGCCGGGGCGCTCTCGATCCAGGGCGACGAGGTCGTCCTCGACGTCTCCGAGGTCATCGACCAGGTCAAGCAGCGCCTCATCGCACGGGGGCTGACCATCGTCGAACGGATCCCGGTCCCCGACGTCGACAAGCAGATCGTGCTTCTCGAGGCTCCCCAGCTCGAGCAGGCCCGCACGATCTACGCGTTCTCCAACCCGATCGCCCAGTGGCTCATCCTCGTCGTCGCCGCGCTGTACGTCGTCGCCTACGTCCTGGCCCGCAACCGCCCCCGGATGGCGACCGCGATCGGTGCCCTCGTGGCCGCCAACGCGCTGCTGCTCGGGCTGGCGCTCTCCGTCGGTGAGCAGCTCTTCGTCAACCACCTCTCCGGCACCGTCTTCGGCCCGGCGAGCCGGGTGTTCTACGAGCAGCTCCTCTCCTACCTCGACCGGGGCCAGCAGGTGCTGCTCTGGCTGGGCCTGGTCCTCGTCCTCGCCGGTCTGTTCGCGGGCCGCAGCGCCCCGGCCGTCGCCGCCCGGTCGACGGTTGCCGGTGGCCTGGAGTCGGTGGGCGGCCAGCTCGCGCACGGTCGCACCGGCCGCGCCGGGCACTGGGTCGCCGCCAACGCCGGCTGGCTGCGGTACGCCGTGGGCGCCCTGTCCGTCGTCGTGCTGCTGTGGGGCAACCAGGTCTCGATGTCGCGGCTGCTGTGGGCGGTGGTGCTCGTGGTCGTGCTGCTCGCCGTCGTCCAGGTCCTCGTCGGGGCCGGCCGGGGACGCCGCTCGGTCACCCTCCCCGGGTGAGGCGCCCTGCGCCACGTCGTACGAGGGTGGGCACCGGACGCTCGACCGCGCCGCGCTGAGAGGGGACGCCAGATGTCACACACCACCACGCCAGGTCCGCACGGAGTGCAACCCACGCAGGTGACTGCCTGGGTCGGCTGGATCGCCTTCGCGGGCGTCATGATGGCCCTCGTGGGCTCGTTCCACGTCATCCAGGGCCTCGTCGCCCTCTTCCGCGACGAAGTCTTCCTGGTCGGCAGCAGGGGACTCGTCGTCAACGTCGACTACACCGCCTGGGGCGTCACCCACATCATCGGCGGCGCCGTCCTCGTGGCCGCGGGCGTGTGGGTGTTCCGGGGGAAGGTGTGGGCCCGCACGGTCGGAGTCGTGATGGCGATGCTGAGCGCGGTGATCAACATCGGGTTCCTGGCCGCCTACCCCATCTGGTCCGCCATCATGATCGCCGTCGACGTCATGGTGATCTGGGCGCTGACCGTCCACGGCGGCGAGCTCAAGGACTAGTCGCGTCGCCTCACCCGGCGACCGTCACGGACTCCCCCACGCCCAGCACCACCGGCCGGCAGGGCGGCTCCAGCGCCGCCTCGAACGCCGGCCCGGCCGCATCCATCCAGCCCCGGGGCCGATCCCGGCCGCCGGGCAGGTGGAGCGTCGCCCAGTGGTAGGGAACGGCGCAGCGCGCACCGACCGCGCGACATGCCTCGGCGGCCTCGTCGGGGCCCAGGTGCCCCGCGGACAGCCGCGGCCCCCAGCCGCCGACGGGCACGATCGCGACGTCGACCGCGGCGCCGGCCAGCCGCGGGAGCTCCACCAGGCCGGGGAAGAGCTCGGTGTCCCCGGCTATCCACACGACGCCCGACGACGACCTCACCAGGTGACCGTTGGCGGCGTTGGGCCGGTGCGGCATCGGTCTCGAACGGTGCACCGCTGGGACGAGGCGGACCTCGACCGACCCGTCTCCCACGCGGATCCACCCACCGCCATCCGGGACCTGCGCGAGGAGTCCCTTGCGGCGTACCCACCGCGCGTTGTCGCCGGCGGTGATCACGGGCACCCCGGGGAGCATCCGCAAGGACCGGACGTCGGCGTGGTCGAGGTGCAGGTGCGAGAGGAGGACCGCACTCGTGCCGGCCCACGTCGCCGCGTCCGGGGGCGGCGTACGACGACGCAGGACGCCCGCGTGCGGCCGCAGGAGGGGGTCGGACACGAGGCGGGTGCCGTCGACGTCGAGGACGACGGTGGCGTGTCCCAACCAGGTGACGTCGATGCTCACCGGCGCGCTCCGTCCACCACGGTCGGAAGTCAACGCGTGCCGGTCCCCCGTGGCGTCACCCGGTCCGGGTGAGGAGCCTCGGGCGCTCCTCCGCGACAGTTGACGCGTGAGCACCGGCGTGAGCGAGCCGACGTCGCGCGGACGCTCGGCGTGGCGCCTGAAGCGCCTTCGCGGCGCCGACGTCGCGAGGCTCGTCGCGTCCTGGGCGCTCAGCTTCCTGGCGCTCCTCCTCACCGCCGAGCTGCTGCCGGGCTTCACCTACGACTCGTGGGTGCCCCTCGCCGTGGCTGCGGCAGTCACCGGTGTGGTGGGCATGGTCGTGCGACCTGTCCTGGTCCAGCTGAGCGCGCTCATCGGCTGGCTCGCGGTGGCCCTGGCGACCCTGTTCGGCCAGGCCGTCATCATGCAGCTGGCGCTCGCCCTCGTTCCGGGCGCGCAGTTCGACTCGTTCTGGACCGCCGTCGCCGCCTCCTGGATCAACGCGGCCTTCGGGACCCTGCTCGCCTGGCTCATGAGTGCGGGGACCGACGAGTCCTTCGTCGTCGGCCTGCTGCGCCTCCCTGCCGCGGAGGTCGCGGACCGCGACGTCGACGGTGTCGTCTTCGTCCAGCTCGACGGGGTGTCCTTCCCGGTGATGCAGTGGGCCCTGCAGTCGGGCACCATGCCGACGCTGCGTCGATGGGTGGACGACGGGTCCCACGAGGTGCGCGAGTGGACGGTGCAGCTGCCGTGCACCACCCCGGCCAGCCAGCAGGCGGTCCTGCACGGGACCTCCGACGGCGTGCCCGCCTTCCGCTGGTACGACCGGGAGCTGGGCCGGGTGCTCGTCGCCAACCATCCCCAGGACGCGGCCGTCATCGAGGCCCGGGCGTCCGACGGCCGGGGGCTCCTGGCCGACGACGGCGTCTCGATCTCCAACGTCTTCTCCGGTGACGCGCCCCGGGCGGCGATGACCATGAGCCGGCTGGAGCCCACCCGCGGGTCGCGCCGCACCCGGCGGGTGGTGGCCCACTTCCTGCTGCGCCCCGACGGCCTGTCGCGCAGCCTCTACCGCACCCTGGCCGAGGTGGTCCGCGAGCGCTTCCAGGCCGTCCGGCAGGTGCGGCTGCGGGTGTACCCCCGCGTGCACCGCTCCTGGACGTTCGCCGCCCTCCGCGCGTTCAGCAACGGCCTGCTGCGCGACCTCAACACCGAGATGGTCGCCGAGGAGATGATGCGCGGCGCCCGCAGCGTCTACGTCGACTACGTGGACTACGACGAGGTGGCCCACCACGCCGGGGCGACCAGGATCGAGTCGCTCGCGGCGCTGACCGGGCTGGACCGGGTGCTGGCGGCACTGGAGCAGGTGGCGGAGCGGGCCCCGCGCCGCTACCACTTCGTGCTCCTGAGCGACCACGGCCAGGCGCAGGGCGAGCCGTTCGCGTCGCGGTACGGCACCGAGCTCAGCGAGCTCTGCGCGTCCCTGACCCACTCGGAGACCACGGGGGTCGAGGGGAGCGTCGAGGGCTGGGGACGGGTGGACTCGGTGCTGGAGGACATCAAGCCGACGGGGTCCGACAGCGCCGGCACGAAGGCGACCCGTCTCGTCGACCGGCGCATCAAGCCGGAGGAGACCGCGGACGGCGCCGACCTGGTGGTCCTCGGGAGCGGCAACCTCGGCCTGGTATACGTCCCCGGACCGGAGCGCCTGAGCCTGGAGGAGATCGAGGCCCGCTGGCCCTCCCTCGTGCCCGGCCTCGCGGGCCATCCGGGCATCGGCTTCGTCGCCGCCCTCGGCTCCCGCGGGCCCGTCGTCATCGGCGAGAAGGGACGGCACGAGCTCGTCAGCGGCGTCGTGGAGGGCGACGACCCGCTGCTGCCCTTCGGGGACCATGCGGCCGGGATGCTGCTGGCGGCGACGTTGATGGGTCGGGCTCCGGACCTCTACGTCAACAGCGCCCTGGACGCCGGCACCCTCGAGGTCGGCGCCTTCGAGCCCCTCGTCGGGTCGCACGGGGGCCTGGGCGGGTGGCAGGACCGCGGCTTCCTCCTCACCCCGACCGGGTTCACCCCCACCGGTCCGCTCGTGGGCGGCGTCCAGGTGCACCACCACCTGGTGGGGATCCTCGACTCGCTGGGCCACCGGACGAGCCTGCGCAGGAGCGTCCCATGACGCTGTCGCGCAACGTCACCGTGCTGATGGCCACCGCCGCCATGGTCGTCGTCGTGGCCGGGCTCCGGTCGGCCTCCGACATCGTGGGCCCGGTGGTGCTGGCACTGGCGCTGACGATCGTCTTCCACCCGCTCCGCCGCGGCCTGGAACGGCGGATGCCGGGGTGGGCGGCGTCCGTCGTGTTGCTGGTCTGCGTCTATGCCGTGATCCTCGGGCTGGCGCTCTCGCTGCTGGTCTCCGCGGGACGCCTCGCCGCGCTGGTGGCGGAGTACGCCTCCGAGGCGGACGACCTCGTGGCGAACGTGACCGGCTGGCTCGCCGACCGCGGCGTGGGCAGCGACCAGACCGACGCCGTCGCCGGGTCCCTCGACGCCTCGCAGCTCGCGGACACGGTCACGTCCCTGCTCGCCGGCTTCGGTGCCCTCCTGTCCAACTTCTTCTTCCTCGTGACGCTGCTCTTCTTCCTCACCTTCGACGCGGCGCAGGTGCCGCGACTCGTCGACCACGTTCGCGACCACCGGCCCGAGCTCGTCACGGCGCTGTCGTCCTACGCCAGCGGGACGCGCACCTACCTCGGTGTCTCGGCCGTCTTCGGCCTCATCGTCGCCGTCATCGACACGGTCCTCCTGTGGGCGATGGGCGTCCCCGGCGCCTTCGTGTGGGGCGTGCTCGCCTTCGTCACGAACTTCATCCCCAACATCGGGTTCGTCATCGGCCTCGTGCCCCCGGCCATCATCGCGCTCCTGGAGGGCGGTCCCGGGCTGGCACTCGCGGTGGTCGTCGTCTACTGCCTCGTCAACGTCGTCATCCAGTCGTTCATCCAGCCCCGCTACGTCGGCAACGCCGTCGGCCTGTCGACCACCCTCACCTTCCTGTCCCTGGTGTTCTGGACCTGGGTGCTCGGCCCGCTGGGCGCGCTCCTGGCCGTGCCCATGAGCCTGCTCGCCAAGGCGCTCCTCGTCGAGGCCGATCCCGCGACCCGCTGGATGGAGCCGCTGGTCAGCGGTCACCCCGACGAGCATCCCGACGCCCGGCCGGTGGAGGTCCAACCCGGACAGGCTGCGCCCGGGACGGAGCCGACCGCGGCGGGGACCGAACACGCCGCGGACCCCGAGCCCCGCTCCCCGTGACTCACCCGGTCGTGGAGATGAGCCAGACGCCCTCGATCACCAGACCGTGGGACTCCAGCAGGGCGACGAGCCCGGGCAGGTCGTCGGCAGCCGCCCACAGCGTCGTGCACGCGACCGCTCCGGCGCTGCACTCCAGGCGCAGGGCGCGTCGCAGCACCGGCCCGAGGGCACCCTCGACGGTGACCTCGTAGACCCCGCCGGCACCGACCGGTCGAGCACTCACTGCCCCACCGTCCCCTCCTCGTCCTGCCCGGCAGGCGCGCTGGGTGTGGGGGGCTCGACGCGACGCCGCACCTCCACCACCTCCAGCCCGAACGCCCGCAGCCGCGCGAGAAGACCGTGGAGCTCGGCCTGGTCCGCGAAGTGACCCAGGAGCGATGTCCTCACCTCGTGGGAGACGACCTTCACGGGGTCGAGCAGGGGCACCAGCTCATCGGGCACGAGGCCGCTGACGCGTACCTCGAACACCTGACACGCGTCCTCCCGTCCGGCAGCGCGGTGGGGTCCAATCCGGGGTCCTGCGCCTGAGGCCATCTCCATCATCCGCCGTCCCTGCTTCGCGCCATTGGTGGGGAGTCTGGGCGGTCCACCGGGTGCGGGCATCGTCCCGGACAGATGATTGACGGCCTCCGACAGGCGCCCGGGTCACCCGCGAAGGGTGACGCCGGTCGTCGCGCGCGGGTGCATGCTGACGCGCACGGCCGGAGCAGGAGGGCCGAGCGAGGAGGGTGAGATGCGTCAGCAGGCCGATCCCAGGTCCCTTGCCGGCACCGCGGTCGACGCCGGGACCCTGCGCGACGTGCTCGCCGGGACGGTGCTGGGGGCCGGGTGGATGTGCGCGGCGGTGACGTGGAGCTGGCTCCCGCTGGTGTCCGTGACCGCCGTCCTCGTGCTCACCCTGTCCGTCACGGTGGCGGTGCTGACCGATGCCACGCTCGGGCCGGTCCGCGTCGTCGCGCTCGGTACCTCGGCGACGCTGTGGATCGTGGGGGCGACCGGTCTGGTCACCGTCCTCAGCTGGACAGGGCTGCTCCTGCTGCTTGCCGTCGTCGGCTCCTCGACGACGGTGCGGACCCTGCTGCCGCGAGTGCTGCGGCGGCGTACGACGCGTGCCCGAGCCGGCCGGACACCCTCGTGGACACCCCCCTGGTCGCCCTCGCCGGGTCCGTCCGTGGCGTCGCCGGTCCAGGCCGAGCCCGACGTGGTGGCACTGGACGACGAGGCGCTGTGCCTCGCGTGGCGGCAGAGCTACATGCGTCTGCGTGGGCCGGCGACCACGGCGACCCGCCTGGCCATCGTCCGCCGGCGACAGGAGTACCTCGACGAGCTGCAGCTGCGTCACGGGGAGGCGTTCGCGCGGTGGCTCGCCACCACCACCTGCGCCTCGAGCGACCCGCTGCCCTACATCCGGCGTGAGTCGCGCAGGCGCAGGCGCCGCCGCTCGTCCCGACGGTGAGCGAGCCGCACGTCGGCCGCGTGCCGACCACGCCGCGGCGCTGGAGGGTCGGACTGCTCGTCGTGCTCCGGATCATGCTGACCTGGACGGCGCTGTCGGCGGCCTACTTCTTCCTCCCGACCCCGGAGCGTGCTCCTGACGCGCGGTGGATGGCCGTCCAGCTGCTGGTCTTCCTGGTGGTCGGGGCGTTCCAGGTGCCGGCCATCATCCGTTCGAGGTACCCCATCGCCCGAGCCGTCGAGGCGCTCGCGCTGACGGTGCCGCTCTTCCTGCTCATCTTCGCCCGCATCTACCTCGAGACGTCGCTGCACGACGCCGGAGCCTTCAGCGAGCCGCTGGACCGGACAGCCGCCCTCTACTTCACCGTCACCGTCTTCACCACCGTCGGCTTCGGGGACATCGTGGCCGAGACCAGCAACGCACGGTTGATGGTGGTCGTCCAGATGCTGCTGAACCTGGTGGTGCTGGGCGCCGGCATCAGGCTCCTGGCCTCCGCGGCACGGCGTGGCGTCGCGCGCCGAGGAGGCGTGCCCGACGGGCCGGGGACGACCGCAGGTCACCCGTAGTGGACGAGGCGCAAGGGCGCTGGTCGGAGGCACGGTGGGGGCCCGAGCTGTGGAGGTCATCATGAGCGGCACGAGCCAGCACGCGGCACGACGTGCGAAGGGCGACGAGGCGTACGAGGGTGGTCCCGTCCCGACGGGATGGGTCGGGTGGATCGTGTTCGCCGCCCTGATGCTGGTGATGCTCGGCATCTTCCACGTCATGCAGGGACTGGTCGCCCTCTTCCGCGACGAGGTGTACGTCGTCGGGTCCAGCGGGCTGGTGGTCAGCGTCGACTACACGTCGTGGGGCTGGACCCACGTCATCGGCGGCGCCATCGCCATCGTGGTCGGGGCCTGCCTCCTGGCCGGGCAGATGTGGGCACGCGTGGTGGCGGTGGTCGTGGCCCTGCTCAGTGCCTTCGCCAACATCATGTTCCTCCCGGCCTACCCGGTGTGGTCGATGATCATGATCGCTCTCGACGTCCTCGTGATCTGGGCCGTGACGGTGCACGGCGCCGAGGTGAAGTGACGGCCACCCACCTCACCCGAAGCGGATGAGGTACCCCTGCGGTTCGCCCGCCTAGCGTGCGCAAGGACCGACGCCGAGAAAGGGCACGAGATGAGCGACGAGATGGACGAGCTGGACCTGATGGGACCGGTCGACTACCTGGTCCTGGAGTTTCCGGGTAGCAGGATGACGGGCGAGGGCCTGCCGATGCTCCTCGACCTCGTCGACCGAGGGATCATCCGCATCCTCGACCTGGCCTTCGTGACCAAGGGCACCGACGGGTCCGTGGCAGGCATCGCGATCACCGACCTCGACGCCGACGGCGAGCTCGACGTCGCGGTCTTCGAGGGAGCACGCTCCGGGCTGGTGGACGACGACGACCTCGCCGAGGCGGGCAGCGTCCTCGAGCCGGGGAACTCGGCGGGAGTGCTGGTCTACGAGAACCTGTGGGCGGCACCCCTCGCCCGTGAGCTGCGTCGCGGTGGTGCCCAGATGGTCGCCAGCGGGCGCATCCCCGTGCAGGCGCTGCTGGCCTCCATCGAAGCGGCCGAGGCACAGAGCCCGCAGGCCACCGCCTGAGACCGATACGTGAGAAGAGGGAGAAGGACATGCCAGGTCTGTTGAGAGGTGTGGCGCGCACGGCCGTCGTCGCCGGTACGGCGACCGCGGTGTCCAACCGCGTCTCGCGGCGCCAGGCCGGCCGCTGGGCCGAGCAGTCGGCGGCGCAGGCGCCGCAGCAGTACGCACCCGAGCCGCAGTACGCCCCGCCGCCGCAGCAGTACGCCGCGGCGCCGCCTCCCGAGGAGGACCCGATCGAGCAGCTCAAGGAGCTCGCGGCCCTCAAGGAGCAGGGGATCCTCACGGAGGCGGAGTTCGCTCAGCAGAAGGCGCGCATCCTCAACCGCTGACGCGCCCACGGCCGCGGGCCGCCGGTCGGCAACCTGCCGCCGGGGGTCGGTGATCGGGTGATCGGCGACCGGGTGTCGGGCGGAGCGTCCGCACCACCGTGGAACATCCGACGGCCCTTGGCCGTCAAAGGAACCGCGGCAAGCCCCGAGATGCGGGGCCATCCCTTGGCTGGGAGCAAGCCTCGAAACCCCTGTCCACAGAACGCCGGTTTCCGGGGGTCCGTTGTCGGTGGTCCCTGATCCAATAGGACCCATGAAGACGCCCGCCGCTCCCGCTCTGCCGGACACTCCGGCCGAGCTGTTGCGCGCGGTGCGCGAGCGCAAGCAGGCCGCCGATCGCAACGACGTGGAGATGATGCGGCTCGGGGTGCACTGGGCCGACCTGCACCTGACGGACCCGGAGCACGCGGAGGCGTGCTTCACCTCCCCCAAGACCTTCGCAGGCGAGGGGTCCCCGTCGATCGATGAGTTCTGCGTCCCGGAGTTCGCGACCATGCTCGGTCGCACGTGCGACAGCGCGGGGCGGTTCCTGACCGAGTGCGTGGAGGTCGCCTACCGCCTCCCGCAGCTGTGGGGCGCAGTCCAGGCCGGACTGGTGGCGGGGTGGCGGGCGCGGGTGATCGCGCAGACCACCCTCGACCTGACGCTCGAAGCGGCGACCTACGTGGACTCGCAGGTGTTCTGGTGCGCCAACCGCCTCACCCCGTCCGCGTTGGGGCGGGTGGTGGACGAGGCCCGGGTGCGGCACATGCCCGACGCGCTCGAGAAGGCGCTGGAGAAGAGTGCGGACAAGCGCAACGTCACCTTCGACACCCAGCAGGTCTCCTTCGACGGCACCATGCACCTCGAGGCCGACCTGGAGATCCCCGACGCCCTCGCCCTGCGCGAGGCCGTCGCCTCGGGTGCGGAGCACCTCGCCAGGCTCGGCTCGACCGACACCGTCGACGGCCGCCGGGCCACCGCGCTGGGGGACCTGGCGCGCCGGCAGCTGACCCTCGGCTTCGACCAGACCGACGACACCGACGGTGGCGACCACGTGTCGGCGGTGGTCGGGGTGCGAGCCGCGAAACCGGCCGCGCCGGTGACGCAGATCGTCATCTACGCCCACCTGTCCGCCGACGCCATCACCGGCCTGGATGGGACAGGGTCTGGGACCGGGGAGGCACTGTGCGCCCGCGTCGAGCAGGCCGGCCAACGCCTGCTCTCGGCCGAGCAGATCCGCCAATGGTGCGGCCGCCCCGACGCCGCGGTCGTGGTCAAGCCGGTCATCGACCTCCGCGAGCGGCTGGAGACCAAGGGCTACACCCCGACCGCGGCGATGCGGGACTACGTGATCGTCCGGGACGGCACGTGCGTGTTCCCGTGGTGCGGCCGCAACGCCCGCCTCGGCGACATCGACCACATCGTCCCCTACGACCACGACCATCCCGACCGTGGCGGACAGACAAGCACCGACAACCTGGCCGCTCTGTGCCGGCGACATCATCGGCTCAAGACCAAGGGGCGCTGGCGCTACCGGATGACCGAGCCGGGTGTGTTCGACTGGACCAGCCCGCTGGGCTGGACCTACCGACGCGACCACACCGGCAGCCGGAGCACCGGCAGGGCCTGGCCCGAACCCGGGTCCGACGACAGCGACCAGCGGCACGGGCAACACGACGTCCCCGACCTGCACCCGCCGGACCAGTAGCCACCACGCCCCGCACCCCGCCACGGCAGCACGGCGGGGCCACAGGCGTGTCCGGGCCGAGCGCAGGAACAACGGAACGTCGGAGAACCGAGGAACGAGGCGTCTCGAAGGGCTCGCGCCTCCATCACCGGAGCTGGCTCAGGTGGGCTCAGTCGTCGGGGATCGTCAGGACCTCGACCACGGTGATGCCGAGCGAGCTGAGCAGATTGAGGACGCCCTGCAGCTCCTCCTGGTCCGCCACCCGACCCGTCAAGGTGGTCTGGGCGCGGTGGTGCCGGGGTGTGAGCTGGGGGAAGGCGCTCGACAGCTCATCGGTCAGGTCGGCGTCGACCCTGATCATCACTCTGGTGTCCACGGCTGTCGTCCTCCGCCACTCCGCTCGGCGTCCACCCCGCGTGCCCGACGGTAGGCGGCAATAGAGCCTCCGGGCCTCACCTCAAACGGGCGAAGCACGCGAGCTGTCCTCCGGGGCAGGGTCGGGTCCGTCGAAGGATCCCCGACCCCACAAGGAGAACCCCATGGCACACGGCACGTTGACGGTCTGGAAGTTCAACACCCCAGAAGGTGCGGAGGCCGCATCCCGGACCCTGCAGGACCTGGCCAAGAAGGAGGTCATCACGGTCCACGACGCTGCGACGGTGTCGTGGCAGGAAGGTGCGAAGAAGCCCAAGACCAAGCAGCTCACCCCGACCACCTCGGCCGGCGCACTGGGCGGGACGTTCTGGGGCCTGCTCTTCGGCCTGATCTTCTTCGTGCCACTGCTGGGGGCCGCGATCGGAGCAGCGTCGGGCGCCCTGGCCGGGTCCCTGTCGGACGTGGGCATCGACGACGCGTTCATCAACCAGGTACGTGACCAGGTCACCCCCGGCACGTCGGCGCTGTTCGTGCTGACGTCCGACGCGGTGATCGAGAAGGTCAAGGAGGCCTTCGCGGGCCACGAGCCGGACGAGCTCATCTTCGCCAACCTCGACCCGGAGCAGGAGGCGGCGCTGCGCGAGGTGTTCGCTGCGTCCTGAGGTCGGCACCCCGGTCGGCCCGACCCTCTGAACTGCGTATGGCCACGACGCCGACGTGCCCCCACACTGGGAGGCACGTCGGTCCGGGAGGGGCCGACCCACCACGAGGGGGCGCGATGGCGTCAGGTCCGAGGCACGTCTCGCGGCCTCGCTCGTCCTCCGACCCGCTCCCCCCGGGCCCCGGGCCGTCGGTGCCCGCCCCACGAGCCGTCGAGGACCTCGTCGCCCGCGGCGTGCCGGAGCCACCCGCGTCCTTCGTCCCGGTGCCGGGCGTCTCGGACTTCCTGGAGCGGGTGCCCGACATGCGCGTCAGCGTGGTGGTGTCGCCGGCCGGCACCGGCAAGACGACCATGGCGGCCGCCTGGGCGACGCGCGA
The DNA here is from genome assembly GCF_003047295.1 of Nocardioides sediminis. Lineage (GTDB taxonomy): Bacteria > Actinomycetota > Actinomycetes > Propionibacteriales > Nocardioidaceae > Nocardioides > Nocardioides sediminis. The sequence continues at coordinate 696,381 of NZ_PZYZ01000001.1, read as the reverse complement.
AGCGAGTGACGTCCGGGTGCAGTGGGTCGACCTGGGGTCACTCGACAGGGTTGCTTCCGGCCAGCGCCAGCACCCCCTGTGGGGCGCGACGTCTCCACGGGACGACCCGACGCACGGCACCGCCCACGTCGTCGTCATCGACGACGCCCACCTGCTGACCACCGCGGACCGGGCGTCCCTGACGCACGAGCTGGAGGCAGGAGTAGGCGACACCCACTTCCTGATCCTGTCGCGCGACGACCTCTCCCTCGTCCCGGTCTCGCTCGAGCTCGCCGGCGACGTCCAGACCCTGCGCTTCCCCGAGCTGCGCCTCGACGATGCGACCGCCGCCGAGCTGGTGCGCCTCCACCACTCCTCGGCCACGCCGGACCAGGTCGCAGAGGTCGTACGACGCAGCAGCGGCTGGGCGGCTGTCCTGGTGCTCGGCGCCCGGTCGCTCCACGGGTCGGCCCCTCCCCCGCCGCTGAGCCGGGTGCCGTCGCACCCCATCCTCGACTTCGTCACCTCCGAGCTCGTCGACGAGCTGCCCGACCCGCTCGTCGAGGTGCTGGCGGCCACCTGCTGGCAGCCGGACCTCACCGACGAGGACGCCGTGGTGCTGTCGGGCGACGCCGGTGCACCCGACGAGCTGGCCGCAGCGGCCGCGGACGGCCTGGTGGTCTGCAGGGCGCACGGTGCCGGCCACGGCCGGTCCACCCGGTGGCGGGTGCACCCGCTCGTGGGCGAGGCACTGCGACGTCGCTCCGCCCCCGGCGGGCGCGGTCGGGCCGCCGTCGTCCGTGGCCACGAACGAGCGCTGCACCACTACGAGCGCACCGGCGACCTCGCGGCGGCGCTCCGCCACGCCACCTTGACCGGTGACGCGACCATCCAGCTGTCGACCCTCACCAGCCACGCCTTCGGCCTGATCGCCCACGATCGGGTCGCGCCGGTGCAGGAGGCCCTGGCCCACCTGCCGCCGGAGGTGAGGCAGTCGGATCGCAGCGCCCAGGCGCTCGACGCCTTCATCCTGCGCGGAGCGGGACGGTGGGAGGAGGCGAAGCGGCTCGCCGACCTGGCCCTGTCCCCCGTGCCCGTGGCGGAGCCGGGGCAACGACCGGACAGCAGGGACGCTGACCTCGCGACCGACCTCGCGATCCTGGACACCTGGCGCGCGAGGTTCGGGGGCCGACCCATCGGCCCCGCCCTGGTCCGCGCCTCGGCTGCGCTCGGCTGCCAGCACGACGCAGACCCCCCGGAGCTCGGTCACGACCCGCCCGGAGGCACCACCCTCCGGACGGGCTGGCTCATGGTGGAGACGGCCGAGCTCCAGGTGTGGGCCGACCAGCTGGACGCAGCGGCGGTGCACGTCCACGACGCGGCGCGCGTGTTCGCGACGTACGACGTCCCGCGGGTGACCACCGCGCTCCTCGTCGTCCGTGCGACGCTCGAGCTCGTCCAGGGTGCCTACCAGACCGCGCTGGGGACCGCGGACGACGCGCTCGCCCTGGCCGCGGAGGCCGGGTACCCGCCGACCGAGCTCAGGGTTCGTGCCCACCTCGTGCGCGGCTGGGCCAGGTTCCACGACTACGACGTCGAGGGTGCTCGCGCCGACCTCGCGGACGCAGTCGTTCAGCACGTGCCGCTCGACCCGCTCTCGCAGGGCTACCGCGACATCCTCGCCGGAAAGGTCGCCATGGCCGAGGGGGCCGTGGAGGAGGCTCGGCGACTGCTCGACGCCGAGGCGTTCGGTCCGCTCCCGCTCTACCTCGAGCGCCACCTGCGGATCGCGCGGTTCCGCGCGGCTGGCTTCATGGGCGACCTCCCCGCCATGGAGGCGGAGGCCAACGCCATGCGTCACGCGGGTCTCGAGTGGGAAGCGGTGCTCGTCCACGCCGTGGTGCTCGGCCTCGACGGGCACGAGCAGGAGGCCATCAGGATGCTCGACGCGCTGCTGGCCCGCACCGACTCCCGCGGCCGGCAGGTCGTGCGTCTCACCCCCGAGGTGGCGACCTTCGCCGCTGCCATCCGGGTGGCGCTCCTCCAGCGGCTGGGCACCGCGGACGCACTCGACAGGGCGGCGTCGCTCGTGCCGGACCTGCTCACCAGGACGGCGACGCACCGGCTGCTGTGGGTCCTGTCGGGGGGACGAATCGCCAGTCCGGCGTTCCTCGACCTCCTCATGGGCGAGGCGGCCAGGCCCGACGGCCACCCGTTCGCGACCGAGGCGCTGGAGACGCTGGCCCGACGGGAGCGTCCCTACCCCGCCGAGCTCATCGTGCGAAGGGATGACCTCGGCGCCGTCCAGGACCTCGGGGAGACCCTGGCAGTCGGCCTCACCCGGCGCGAGCACGAGGTCCTGCGCGCCGTCGCACTCGGGGGCTCCAACGCGACGGTCGGCACCTCGCTGTTCATCTCCGAGAACACCGTCAAGACCCACCTCGCCGCCCTCTACCGCAAGCTCGGGGTCCAGAACCGCGAGGAGGCGGTGGCGCAGGCGCGTCGGCTGGGTCTGGTGTGAGCCTCACAGGTTGGCCCATTTCGGGCGAACGCCCGCCCCCGGTCCGGGCCTAGCGTCGTGGGTGTCCGATCCCGGGCCGTCGGGGTCCGCCAAGGGAGGAGAGGCAGATGAGCACCTCAGGTCCGGGTCGCAGCTACAGGTCCTCGACGAAGGGTGCGGTGGCCGCCGGAGGCACGACCTTCGCCGGCATCATGCTGGCCACCGTGTCCGGCTTCGGCTTCCTGCAGGGCATCGCAGCCATCGCCAGCGACGAGGTCTTCGTGACCGGTATCGCCTACACCTACGAGCTCGACGTGACCGCCTGGGGCTGGATCCACGTAGGACTCGGCGTCGTCGGGCTCCTCACCGGCATCGGCCTGGTGATGGGGCAGGCGTGGGCCATGCTGATCGGCCTGGCCATCGCCCTCCTGAGCGCCGTGGCCAACTTCGCGTTCATGCCCTACTACCCCTTCTGGTCCTTGGCGGTCATCGCCTTCGACGTCTTCGTCATCTGGGCGCTGTGCCAGGAGCTGGCCCACGCGGACGAGGTCTAGACCACCCTCCTCACCCGGGCTCCTCACCCGTGGCGGGTGAGGTGGTCCCCGTCGCGGTCTTCCTAGCCTTCGTCGAGAGGGGCGTGCAGCAGGTGCTGCCGCCCGAGTGCCACGTGCACAGGCCGACAGGGGGACGAAGCACATGGTCCAGACCGAGCCGCAACATCGCACGCAACAACGTCCGGCCATCCCGGCGCAACGCCAGCGGCCCGAGGCCCCACGACTGCCCCGCACGTACGTCGCCCGCAAGCGCCTGTGGGAGCGCCTGGACGAGGTGGTGTCCGACTCCGCGGTGACCCTGCTGGTCGCGCCGGCGGGGGCCGGCAAGACGCTGGGCGTCGGCGGCTGGCTCCGGGAAGCGGCCGACGACGGCGACCCCCGTCACCGGGCCGTGTGGGTCCAGGGCGACCCCACCTGGGACGGCGAGGCGGTGGCGGCAGCCCTGGACGACGCCGCCATGGGCGTCCCGGCTCCCGCCCTGCTCGTCATCGACGACGCCCACCGGCTGCCGCCGTCGGCCATCCGCGTGCTCGACGACCGGCTCGGCGAGGCGCCCGACACGATGCGCGTGCTGCTCCTGAGCAGGTGGGACCTGCCGCTGAGCCGGCTGGTCCCGGAGCTGCTCGGCCACTTCAGCATCCTGCGGGGCGACGTCCTCCACATGGACGACGACGAGTGCGCCGCGCTGGTGACCGCGCACGCCCGGACCGACGCCCCGGAGGTCATCGAGGCGATCACCGCCTATGCCCGGGGGTGGTGCGCGGCGCTGGTGCTGGCCTCGCGGGCCGTCGCCTCGGCAGCCGACCCGGTCGCCGCTGCGCGGCGCTACACCGGGAACGACGCGCGGGTGGCCGACCGGCTGGCGAGCGGGGTGTTCTCCGCCCTGGGCCCACGGGAGCGGCACCTGCTGCTCTGCACGGCGACGGAGGGCGAGGTGTCCGGGTCGACGGCCGCCCACCTCTCCCACGACGAGCAGGCCGGTGAGCTGCTCGCCGACCTCGCGACGACCGGCTTCCTCGTCACCAGGGTGGGCGACGACCGGGCCGACCGGTCACCTCTGGACGTCGACCCGACCGGTGCCGCCGCCCACGAGGACCGCTACCGCATCCATCCGCTGCTCGCCGAGGTCGTCCGCCGACGCCTGGTCGCGGGGGGCGTGGACGTCTCGCGCGCCCGGGCGACCGTGCTCCGCGCCGTCCGGCTCGACGTGGCGCGCGGGGACACCGGCGACGCCTTCCGCCGGCTCAAGGACATGCACGACCTCGACGCGGCAGCCGAGCAGCTCGCCGCGGACGGGCACTCCCTCCTCGCGCAGGGCCAGGGCGGCGCCGTCCACACGTTCGCCCTGCACCACCCGCAGGTCATCGACACCCACCCCGGGACCTGGTACTTCCTGGCCCTCGAGCGATGGCTGGCCGACGACATCGACGCTGCCTCCCACTGGATGGAGCGTGTCCTCGCCGACGCCGACGGCCCCGCCGACGCGGACGAGGAGGCGACGCACGTGGCCCGGGTGGCGACGGTCCGCCTGATGCGCGGTCGGCTCGGGCTCGAGTCCCTCCTCCGAGCGGTCGAGCACGCCGAGGCGGTCGTCGCGCCCGACGTGGTCCACCTCGTGCCCCGCACGACCCTCGCGCACCTGCTCTGCGAGCTCGGTGCCTGCCAGCTCTGGCTGGGCAGGCTGTCCGCGGCGGAGGCGACCCTGGGCTACGCGTTCCGCACCAGCCGGGACAGCAACATGCCGCTGTACGCCGTGTCCGCGATGACGCAGCTGGCCACCTGCCTCTACCTCGCCGGCAAGGAGACGGCCGCGCACACTCTCGCCCTCGGGGCGCTCGAGGTCATCCGGCGCCGGAGTCCTGTCTCCTCCGGCTTCTCCGCCCACCGCGCCCAGCTCGTCGTACAGCTCACCCAGATGGCGACGCTGCCGCTCCCGTCGTCGCCCGACGACCTCCCGCCCCTCTCGGGGCCGGTGCACGCGTCGGACCTGACGACCGCCTTCTGGTCACGCATCCGGGACGCCCGCACGCACCTCCTGCGCGGCTCGGTCATGGACGCCGAGCGCGCGCTCCAGGCCGACCCGGGGGCTCCGGACCTCCCCGACCACCTGCGCGTCGCGCTCACCGTCGAACGCGGCTTCCTGGCCGCGCTGGCCGACGACCGCCACGGCCTGAGCGGACTGGTGGGTGACCTCGACCCGGCGGTCTGGCCGGGCGAGGCAGCCCTGCTGGAGGGACTCGCCGCGGACCTCGCCGGGGACCTGCGGGCGGCCGCGGACCACTTCGCCACGGCGTCCGAGGCAGCACGCATCATCCAGCCGCCCTGCCGGGCGCTCGCCCTCACGGCGCAGGCCCAGCTGCGGGACGCCCTCGGGGAGGCACCTGCTGCCCTGGAGCTGCTTCGCGAGGCACTCACCATCACCGAGGTGCGGCGCAACGCCGTGCCCTTCCTGGGCTGGAGCCGCCACGGCACCTCCGTCCACGTGCTCCTGGCCCGGCTGCACGAGCAGTCCACCGAGCCCTGGCTGGCCGAGCTGGTCGCGGCCACCGAGGGCATCCCGAGCATGACGACCGCGCTGGGCCCGTGGAACGCGACCGCCCGGGAGCGGACGACGACCTCGGTGGTCGTCCCCGTCCTGACCCCCCGCGAGCGCGACGTCCTCCGCGAGCTCGCCCGCGGGGCGACGTACGCCGACATCGCCGCCCAGCTCTACGTCTCGGGCAACACCGTGAAGACGCACGTCAGCAGCCTCTACTCCAAGCTCGCGGCGACCCGCCGCAGTGAGGCGCTCGCGACCGCTCGCAACCTCAACCTGCTGTGACCGCGGGCGGTGACCCGTGACCACCGACCGCCGGCCACCCGAAACGGGCGAAGCCGCCCACGACCCCGCGGTGCACGATGGCGGCGTCGGTCGCTCGAGCGCGGAGGTCACCATGTCGGACCCGGCCCGCCCCACGTGGGAGTACTCGAGGGAGACCCGCGCCACGCCCGCCGTCCCGTCGATGGCCACCGTCCTCGCCGACCACTGGGGCGTGGTGCTCGCCTCCGGCCTCCTGGCCCTCGGCCTCGGCCTCACGCTGGCGCTGTGGCCCGGGGAGACCCTGGTGGTGGTCACGGTCATCCTCGCCATCCAGCTCCTGGTCGGCGGCGTCCTCCGCGTCGTCGCCGCGGTGGCGGCGAGCGCCCTGGACACCGGTGTCCGCGCCCTCGTCGGCCTGTCCGGGGCGCTCGCCATCGTCGTGGGGCTGGTGGTCCTCCGGGACCCGGTCCGCACCCTGACCGCCATCGCCCTCGTGCTCGGCGTGTGGTGGGTGGTGTCCGGTCTCATCGACATCATCGGCGCGCTGGTGTCCCCCACCCCCGGCCGGCGCGGGATGGACATCGCCAGCGGGCTCGTCAGCGCGGTGACCGGCGGGTTCGTGCTGGTCGCCCCCGACCTCTCGTTCGGGGTGCTGGTGCTGGTGATCTGCATCTGGCTGTTCGCCATTGGCATCATCGCCGTCCTGACCGCCCTCCGGCTGCGCGCCGCCCGGCCCGGGTGATGACCTCACCGCACCCGGGCGGCCCGAGGGCCGACGACCACGAGTCCGTACGTCGGACGCGGCTGGCGCAGCGCCTGGCCGAGGCCGAGCCCGGGGGCCTGCTCTACGGAGCGCTCGTCTCGGCCTCGGTCCTCATCACGGCGAGCGCGCACATCGAGGACTACCAGCGCGTCGGGCTGACGACCCTCGCGGCGCTGACGGTCTACTGGCTGGCCCACGCCTACATCGGCGCCCAGTCGATGCAGTTCGACGGCGACTCCCGGCACGCCCTGCGACGGGTGGCCTCTGCGCTCGGTCACGAGTCGAGCGTCCTCAAGGGCGGCGTCCCCGCCATCGCGGTCTACGCCGGGTCCGTGCTGCTGGGCGCCGACAACGCCAACGCCGCCGGCTTCGCGGCGTACTGCTCCGTGGCCCTGATGGTGGTCGCCGGCTACCTCGCCGCCCACCGGGTCGGACGGCAGGGGCTCGCGCTGGCGCTCGACACCTCGATGGCCGCGGTGCTCGGCCTGCTGGTCATCATCGGCAAGGTGCTCCTGCACTGAGCCCGGCAGCTCCCGGCTCACCCTGCTCGGGTGAGCCACCCCGGCCGCGCGGGTGTGATCGTGCTGGGCATGGACACCGACCGCCCGCCCCTCGCGAACGACCCGCAGGCCGACGCCCCGCCGCGGCGGGTGTGGCGGGGCATGATCGCCTTCGCCTCCTTCATGCTCCTGCTGGTCGGGGGCTTCCACGTCCTCGGCGGCTTCGTGGCACTGCTCGAGGACGACGGCTACGCCGTCGCGTCCGACGACCTGCTGATCCCCATGAGCTACAACGCCTGGGGCATCGTGCACATGGCGCTCGGCGTCGGCATGGTCCTCACCGGGGTGGCGTTGTTCTACCGCCAGCCGTGGACCCGGTCCGCGGTGCCGGCCATCGCGTTCCTCAGCGCGCTCAACAACCTGGCGTTCCTGCCCGCCGCCCCTGCGTGGTTCGGCCTGATGATCGTGCTCGACATCCTGGTCATCTTCGCAGTGGTCGTGCACTTCGACGACGACCCCGACGACTGGTAGTCGGGTCCACCGAGGATCGCGCTAGCGTCGGGACGTGATCAACGACCTCGTCCTCGGAACGATGTACTTCGGCACCCGCACCGACCGGGCCACCTCCTTCGCGCTCCTCGACCGCTTCGTCGAGGCCGGCGGCACCACGCTGGACACGGCCAACTGCTACGCCTTCTGGGCCAGTGGCACCGGCCACGGAGGGCAGAGCGAGGCCCTGCTGGGCGAGTGGCTCCGGGCCAACCCGGGCGTGCGGGACGGTCTCGTCCTCGCCACCAAGGTCGGCGTCGAGCCCGTCGACGGTGGCGGCATCGAGGGCCTGGGCGCCGAGACCGTGCGCCGCGAGGCCGGCCGCAGCCTCGACCGGCTGGGCGTCGACCGGATCGACCTCTACTGGGCGCACGCGCAGGACCTCAACACCCCGATCGAGGAGACGACCGAGGCTCTCGGCGCGCTCGTCGCGGACGGCACCGTCGGCGCCGTCGGGTTCTCCAACCACCCCACCTGGCTGGTGGAACGCTCGCGTGCGCACGCCCGGGCCGCGAGCCTCGAGCCGGCGAGCGCCCTCCAGCTCACCACGTCGTACGTCGAGCCCCGTCCCGGCGCAGCCGTCGAGGGCAAGGACCACCGGTTCGGCTTCGTGACCGACGAGACGATCGACTACCTCGAGCGCAACGAGGGCATCGAGCTGTGGGCCTACAGCCCGCTGGTCCAGGGCAGCTTCGACCGCGACGACCGGCCCTTCCCGCAGGCCTACGACCACCCGGGCACCGCGGCGCGCCTGGCGGTGCTCACCGAGGTCGCCCGGGAGCACGGGGTGGCCCGCAGCCAGGTCGTCCTCGCGTGGCTGCTGCACCGTGAGCCGCAGGTGCGGCCCATCGTGGGCGTCAGCTCGCTCGAGCAGCTCGAGCCGGCCCTCGCGGCCGCGCGGCTGTCCCTCGGACCGGAGACGATGGCCCGGCTGGATCAGCCCGCGTAGTCGTCGATCTCGGCCAGGATCGTGGCCCGGACGTCCTCCGGCGCGAACGACGCCCGCACCGCCGCTCGGGCGAGGTCGGCGACGCCCGCCTCGTCGAGGTCGAGGAGCTCTGCGGCGACGGCGTACTCCCCGTTCAGCGTCGTGCCGAACATCGGCGGGTCGTCGGAGTTGATGGTGACCGGCACGCCGGCCTCGACGAAGGTCCGCAGCGGGTGGTCGTCGAGGGTCTCCACCGCGCGGGTGGCGACGTTGGAGGTCGGGCAGACCTCCAGCACGATGCCGGCCTCGGCCAGGTGGTCGAGCAGGTCCGGGTCGGTGACCGCCGACGTGCCGTGCCCGATGCGCTCGGCGCCGAGCAGCCGGACCGCGTCCCACACGGTCTCTGGACCGGTCGTCTCGCCGGCGTGCGGCACCGAGCGCAGCCCGGCCGCCCGGGCGGCGTCGAAGTGGGGCTGGAACTGCGGCCGCGGCACCCCGATCTCGGGGCCGCCGAGCCCGAAGCCGACGAGCGCGTCCGGCGCGTGGTCGAGGGCGTAGGAGAGCGTGGCCTCCGCGGCCGGGATGCCGCTCTCCCCCGGGATGTCGTAGATCCAGCGCATCACCAGCCCGAAGTCGCGCTCCGCCGCCACCCGGGCGTCCTCGAGCGCCTCGCCGTAGGCCTCGATCGGGATGCCCCGGAGCACCGAGGTGTACGGCGTGCAGGTGAGCTCGGCGTACCGCAGGCGCTGTTCGAGCGCCATCTCCCGCGCCACCTCGTAGGTCAGCACCCTCACGTCCTCGGGGGTGCGGACCAGGTCGACGACGGCGAGGTAGACCTCGATGAAGTGTGCGAAGTCGCGGAAGGCGAAGAACTCGCGCAGCTCGTCGGGGTCGGTCGGGACCCCGGCGGCGGGGTGGCGCTCGGCCAGCTCGGCGACGATCCGCGGCGAGGCGGACCCGACGTGGTGGACGTGCAGCTCGGCCTTGGGCAGGCCGGCGATGAAGTCGGTCAGGCTCACCTGCTCGAGTCTGGCAGCGCAGGCTCAGCCGTGCCGAATCGGCCTCACTGCAGGCCGGCCTCCAGGTTGGCCGCGACCTCGCCGATCGTCGAGCCGGGCACCGGCTCGCCGTCGAGCAGGACCGTCGGGGTGCCGGTGACACCGGCCTCGGAGGCCGCGCCCGTGGCGTTGTCCACCCAGCCCTCGAAGGCGCCGTCCTCGATGCCCGCGGTGACGGCCTCCTCCGAGGCGCCCGCCTCGACGGCCTTCTCGATCAGCCACTCGCTGCCGGGGTGGTCGCCGTCCTCGGCCGGCTGGTCGGCGTACACCGCGTCGTGGAACTCCTTGGCGACCTCGGGACCCTCGGCGTCCAGGACGACCGCGAAGGCGTTGGCCGCGTCCATCGAGAAGTCGCCGTAGCGGCTGAGGAAGTTGACCGGGCGGAACTCGACGCGTGCCCGGCCCTCCTCCACCGCCGCCGTGAGGGCGTCCCCGACCTCGTTCTCCAGCACGCCGCAGACCGGGCAGAGGAAGTCCTCGTAGATCACGACCTCGTGGGTGGCTCCCTCCTCGCCGACCGCGACGCCGTACTCCGCCGTGGCACCGGCCGGAGCTGCGGCGTCGTCGCCGGTGGAGTCGCGCTGGCTCTGGATGAAGAAGCCACCCGCGATGATGATGACGATGCCGGCGACCACCGCGCCGATCGTCAGGTTGCGGCGCATCCGCTCCTGACGCTCCTGCTCCGCCCTCAGGGCTGCGGCCCGGGCGGCGCGCTCAGCGGCCTTGTTGCGCTTCGACATCGAGTTCCCTCTCCGGTGTGTCAGTGGTCTGCCCCGACCGGGTCGGGGAGATGAGTGCGTCCAGGGACCAGCGGCTGCGCGGCCGGACCACCAGCCACAGCGAGGCCAGCAGCAGGCCGACGTCGCGGGCGATCTCGCCGGGATACTTCGCCGAGGCACCCTCGAGCTCGCCGCCGCCGCCGAAGCAGCCGCAGTCGATCTCCAGGCCCCGGGCCCACGCGGAGGCGATCCCGATGATGAACGCGACGAACAGCAGCGCCGAGACGACGGCCATGGGCCGGGTCAGCAGGCCCAGCACCAGGCAGAGGCCCACGACGCCCTCGAGGAGCGGCAGCACCAGCCCGACGGTGGGCACGACCGACTCCGGGAGCAGGTCGTAGGCGCGGACGGCCCGGACGCTGCCTGCGGGGTCGGGCAGCTTGATCAGCCCGGCCACGATCCACACGCCGCCGGTCACGAGCCGTGCGGCGAGCCCGATCCAGTCCTTCACACCCCCGACCCTAGGCGTCCTGCCTGAACCGCGCCTGAGAGCGCTGAAGCCCGGGACCTAGGTCCCGAGACGGCTGGGTAGTGTGGCTGCCTGTGAACGAGCGACTGGTGTGGATCGACTGCGAGATGACCGGCCTGGACCTGGGCGCCGACGCCCTGATCGAGGTCGCCGCCCTGGTCACCGACTTCGACCTCAACGTCCTGGGCGAGGGCGTCGACGTGGTCGTCAAGCCCCCGGCCGAGGCCATGGACCAGATGGTGGAGTTCGTGCGCACCATGCACGAGACGTCCGGTCTCCTCGACGAGCTGGCCAGCGGGGTCTCCCTGGCCGAGGCCGAGGAGCAGGTGCTGGCCTACATCCGGGAGCACTGCCCCGACGGCAGCCGTCCGCCGCTGGGCGGCAACACCGTGGCCACCGACCGGGCGTTCCTGGCCCGCGACATGCCCACGCTGGAGGGCTTCCTGCACTACCGCAACGTCGACGTCTCCTCCATCAAGGAGCTCGCCCGTCGCTGGTACCCCCGCACCTACTTCGCCGCTCCGGCCAAGCGGGGCAACCACCGGGCGCTCGCCGACATCCAGGAGAGCATCGAGGAGCTGCGCTACTACCGCGAGGCGGTCTTCGTCCCGCAGCCCGGCCTCGACACCCCCGGGGCCCGCGAGGTCGCGGCCCGGCACGCCGGCTCGATCACCGGACTCACGGGGGACTCCCCCGATTCCGGGCCCGAGGCCTGATTGCCCTACACTTCTCATCGATCTCGCCGCTCGCGCGGACGAGCATCGTGGTGGGTATAGCTCAGCTGGTAGAGCGCCGCCTTGTGGTGGCGGATGTCGCGGGTTCGAGTCCCGTTACTCACCCCAGTACCGAAGCCCCGGCGCGGATCGCGCCGGGGCTTCGTGCATCCCCGGGACCCTCGGCTCAGGCCGGCAGCCGCACCGTGAACTCGGTGCCCTGCCCGGGCTCGGACTCGACCGTGATGGTCCCGCCGTGCCGCTCGACGATCGCCTTGGCGATCGACAGGCCGAGCCCGCTGCCCTGGATGGCCCGCCCCCGCGCCGAGGAGGACCGGAAGAAGCGGGTGAACAGGCTGGCCTGCTCCTCGACCGGGATCCCCATGCCGGTGTCCTTGACCCGCATGTGCACCTCGTCGTCCTCGGTGGCGAGGCTGGTGGAGACCGCTCCCCCGTCGGGGCTGAACTTCACCGCGTTGCTCATCAGGTTGACCAGGACGCGCTCGAGCTGGTCGACGTCGCCCACGTAGGGCACCTCGCCGTCCGGCACGTCGTAGGCGAAGTCCACACCGGCCCGCTCGGCGGCGGGCGCCACCACCTCGTGGGCGGCCCGCACGACGGCCCGGAGGTCGAGGTCGACGTGGTGGTTCTCCAGGCCGCGGTCCTGCACCCGTGAGAGCACCAGCAGGTCGTCGATGAGCAGCAGCAGACGCCGGCTGTTGGCGTCGATGCGAGCGATGGCGGCGCGCTGCTCCTCGTTGAGCTCGCCGAAGCCGCCGTCCTCGAGCAGCTCGAGGTAGCCGGTGATGCTGGTGATCGGCGTACGCAGCTCGTGGCTGACGCTGGAGACGAAGGTGTCCTTGAGCTGGTCGACCTCGCGCAGCCGCTCGACCGAGGCGCGCTCCCGCGCCAGCGCCAGCTCGAGGGCACGCTGCGTCGCGACGCGCTCGGTGATGTCCTCGGCGGTCGAGACGTAGCCGGTGGGCCGGCCCTGGCTGTCGGTGACCTGCGAGAGGTTCATGAAGTGGATGCGTCGTTCACCGTCCTTGCGGACGAACTCGACCTCGAGGCCCCCGCGGCCCGGTTGCGCCAGCGCGCGTACGACGCTGGGGTAGTCGGCGGGCACGCCGAGGACGGCGGCGAGCCGCCGGATCTCCTCCGGGCGGTGGAAGACCGAGGGGAGCTCGCCCAGGACCTCCTCGGGCGCGTAGCCGAGCAGCGACTCGGCGCCGGGGTTCCAGAGCGTGATGCGTCCGACCTCGTCGGTGCCCACGATGGCGACGCCGCTGGCGTTGTCGACGACCCGGCGCACCGTCTCGGCCTCGGTGGCCGCGCGGCGGGCCAGGTCACGCTGCACCCCGGCAGCCAGCCCGAACGGGAGGGCGCTCAGCACGCAGGTCACCACGAAGAGCTGGGTGATCGTCAGCACCCAGTCCGGGTACTCGTCGCCGATCAGCGCGACCGCCCCGCCCTGCCCCAGGACGGCCGCCGCGCTGGCCCAGGTGGCCACCACCAGCACGCCGACGATGGTGTCGCGGAAGGGCAGCCGCATGGCCGCCCACCCCAGCGCCGGGATGACGGCCATCGAGATCAGCCCGGCGAGCTTGTCGTGGCCGGTGAAGCCGACGGTCATCACGGCCACGACGGCACCCCAGGTGAGGACCCGGCTCCAGCCGTCGACGACGCCGGGATGGGGGACGGTGTCGGTCACGAACGGCAGCAGCACGAGGTAGGACGACAGGTGGGCGAGGAACGTGCCCGCGGCCATCAGGCGCACGTCCGCCCCGAGCATCGCCGGTCCCGCGACCGTGAGCACCGCCGTCGCGGTCGCCGACCCCAGCAGGACGGCCAGGAGGAAGTCGCGGTAGTCGTCGATGTCGCGCAACCGGGGACGCTGCCCCGGGGGCGTCCGGCGCAGGAGCAGGGCCGCCGTCACGGTGGCGCCGCCCGTCAGTGCACCGCCCCACACCGCCGCCACCTGCCACGAGGCCCCCGCCAGGACGTACGCCGAGCCGGAGAGCGCCCCCAGGAGGGGCACGAGCCCCCACCAGGCGCGTCGGTCGGCCAGCACCAGCGCCGCCGCGGCGAACCCGACCGGAGCGCTCTCGCCGACGTGCCGGTCGGGCCACACGGCGCTCACCGCCAGGTGGACCACGACGGCGTACAACGCGACGCACAGGGCGCTGCGCCACGACCGCTCCCACGTCACCGGGCGAGAGTAACCGCCCGGCGTTGCCCGACGAACCTTCCGTCGGGTCTAGGTTGGCCGCGTGACTCCAGCCAAGACCAGCTATGACGTCGTGATCGTCGGGGGCGGGCACAACGCCCTCGTCGCCGCCGCCTACCTCGGGCGGGCCGGGCTCTCGGTCCTGCTCCTCGAGCGGCTCGACCACACGGGCGGGGCCGCCGTCTCGGTGAGCCCCTTCGCCGGACTGCCAGCCCGGCTCTCGCGCTACTCCTACCTGGTCAGCCTCATGCCCGAGTCGCTGATGGCGGACCTGGACCTCGACGTCACGCTCTCCTCGCGCACCACCGCGTCGTACACCCCGTGGGTCCGTGACGGGCGCCACGGCGGACTCCTCGTCGAGCGCCCCGAGGGCGAGGCCACGCGTGCGTCGTTCGCCGAGCTCACGGGGAGCGACGCCGAGTACGACGCGTGGCGCAGGTTCTACGCCGAGGTCACCGACCTCGCGCACGCCGTCGCGCCCACCCTCACCCGGCCGCTCCCCCACGAGCGAGAGCTGCGCGACGCCGTCGACCCGTCGATCTGGGACGACGTCGTCACCAACCCGCTGGGGCAGGCGATCGAGGCCCGCTTCACCGACGACACAGTGCGCGGCGTCGTCGGCACCGACGCGCTCATCGGCACCTTCGCGTCCCTGCACGATCCGTCACTGGTGCAGAACCGGTGCTTCCTCTACCACCTGGTCGGCAACGGCACCGGCGAGTGGCGCGTCCCCGTCGGCGGCATGGGCGCCGTGACCGACGCCCTCGCCCGCGCCGCCACCACGGCGGGGGCCGAGATCCTCACCGGGGCGGGCGTCAGCGCCATCCGCACCGACGGCGACGGCGCCGAGGTCGAGTGGCACGACGGCTCCGGCACCCGCAGCGTCCGTGCCCGCCGGGTGCTCTCGGGCGTGGCCCCCTGGGTGTTGCGGATCCTGCTCGGCGAGGACGCCGACCCCGGCACCAAGCCCGCCGGCTCGCAGCTCAAGATCAACTTCCTCCTGGACCGCCTGCCGCGGCTCAAGTCGGGAGCCGACCCGGCCGTCGCCTTCGCGGGCACGCTGCACCTGGCCGAGGACCACAGCCAGCTCGAGCGTGCCTACGCCGAGGCGGCCGCCGGCCAGGTGCCCAGCACCATGCCGGGCGAGGTCTACTGCCACTCGCTGACCGACCCGTCCATCCTGGGCGACCTCGCCGGGTCGGGCGCCCAGACCCTGACCTACTTCGGGCTCCACACGCCCGCCGCACTGTTCGAGGCCGACCCGGAGGGCGCCAAGCGGCTCGCCGTCGAGCGGGCCATCGCCTCGCTCGACGAACACCTGGTCGAGCCCATCGAGTCGTGCCTCATGCGGGACGCCGACGGCAACCCCTGCATCGAGGCCAAGGTCCCCCAGGACGTCGAGCGCGACCTGGCCATGCCGGGCGGGCACATCTTCCACGGCGACCTCGACTGGCCCTGGGCTCCCAACCGCTCGCGGCTGGAGACCGCCGCGCAGCAGTGGGGCGTGCAGACCGACGACGACGTGGTGCTGCTCTGCGGCTCCGGGGCCCGGCGCGGCGGGGCCGTCTCGGGGCTCGGCGGGCACAACGCGGCGCAGGCCGTTCTCGCCGACCTGGGGTGAGCCGTTCTCGATTTCACCCGCGCCGGGACGGCGTGTAGAGTTTCTCCTCGTTGCAGAGCACGCCCCAGGGCAGCTCTCGGCGGGCGCCATTAGCTCAATTGGCAGAGCAGCTGACTCTTAATCAGCGGGTTCGGGGTTCGAGTCCCTGATGGCGTACCAGACACGAAGGGCCGGTCCACTCAGGGCCGGCCCTTCGTCGTATCCACGGTGCCTCGCGGAGTCTCGGCGTCCTGTGTGTGGCTTCGGTGTCGCCCGGTGACACCGAAGCCACACCTTGCGGGACGTCTGGACCGCCGGCCCTGCCCCTCCTCCCAATTGGGGATGCGCGTGCAGACCGGGCGGACGGCGGCGAGCGGGCGTCCTAGCGTCGTACCGCCACCGGGGGACGTGGTGTCCCCTGCAGACCGAGGAGCCACGATGGCCATCACCGTGCACCTGCCGACGACCGACGCGACGCTGACCGACCGCATCACCCACGAGCGGGGCAAGTCCCTCTTCATCCGCGAGGGCTTCCTCTACGTCCAGGAGGACATGTACGCCGACGAGGCCGCCCACACGGTGGCGGCGTACGCCCCCGGCACGTGGGTGCGGGCCTGCCGCGACGAGAGCTGAGGACCGTCAGGCCGACGGCCCGGTGACCGACGTAGCCGTCGAGCCGCCGAGGTCCATCGGCGGCAGGCCGAGCTTGCGGTGGTCCCACGACCTCGTGCGGGCGACGTCGAGGCGGACGACGACCCGGTTGTGCATCATCACCTCGAGGAACGGGCGCAGGTCGTCGGTGTAGGGACCCTGGTAGCGCTCGAAGACCGCGAGGCACACGCGCTCGAGCAGATCGGCGTCGTCGATGACGACGCCCTCGCCCTCCAGCGCGACGCCCCGCAGCTGGTCGTAGGTGTGGCCGGCCTCGACGAGGAAGCTCATCCGGGGGTCGCGGCGCAGGTTGACGACCTTCTGCGACTTCG
This sequence comes from Nocardioides sediminis, assembly GCF_003047295.1. Classification (GTDB taxonomy): domain Bacteria; phylum Actinomycetota; class Actinomycetes; order Propionibacteriales; family Nocardioidaceae; genus Nocardioides; species Nocardioides sediminis. The sequence goes on along the minus strand of NZ_PZYZ01000001.1, from coordinate 679,979 downwards.
GCTTGGTCTCGAGCCAGACGTGACCGTCGAACCACGCGTACCACATGCCGACGAGGTGGATGCGGCCCTGCGGGCCGAGCGTGCCGACGGTGGCGTTGCGCTGCGCGGTGAGGAAGGCGTCCACCTCCTCCGCGGACATGACGACGGCGTCGCGCTGCTTCACGGGTGCCGGTCCTTCAGAGGTAGAGGCCGGTCGAGCCGGCGTCGAGGCGCTCGGCGGCCACCGCGTGCACGTCGCGCTCGCGCATCACGACGTAGACCTCGCCCTGCACCTCGACCTCGGCCTTGTCCGCGGGGTCGAAGAGCACCCGGTCCCCCACCTCGACGGCCCGCGCGTGCGGGCCCTTGGCGATGACGCGGGACCAGGCGAGCCGACGGGCGCCCATCGCGGCCGTCGCGGGGATGACGATGCCGCCGGACGAGCGGCGTTCCCCGGCCTCCTGGTCGACGTCGACCAGGATCCGGTCGTGGAGCATCTTGATCGGCGCGCGATCGCTCATGGCGCTGCCGGTCAGCGGGCGATCCTGCGGATGACCGCGAGGAGCACGAGGGTCCCGACCACCCCGCCGGCGACCTTGAGGATGTTGTCGGTGCGGGGCTCGCCCGTCTCGAGGTCCACGAAGTGCGCCTTCACCGAGGTCACCTCGCGGCCGACGATCGTCTTGGGGTGGGCGCGGTAGGCGAGCTGGTCGATCGTGTTCGCGAGACGTTGGCGCGTCTCCTCGATCTCACGTTCCAGCGAGCTCAGTTCGTTGGTCACGCCGGAAGGCTACCAACCGCGCGCGGGTCGAATCCCCACGGCAGCTCCAGCCGGTTGTCGCGCATCAGGGCCTCGTCGGTCAGCACGTCGAGCGTCTTCCCGTCCGCGACCACGGCGCCGTCGCTCAGCACGACCGACCGCGGGCAGAGCTCGAGGGCGTAGGGCAGGTCGTGGGTCACCATGAGCACGGTCACGTCGAGGCTGCGCAGGATGTCGGCGAGCTCGCGCCGGGAGGCGGGATCGAGGTTGGACGACGGCTCGTCGAGGACGAGGACCTCGGGCTCCATCGCCAGGACGGTGGCCACCGCGACCCGGCGACGCTGCCCGAAGGAGAGGTGGTGGGGCGGCCGGTCGGCGAAGTCGGCCATGCCGACGCGGTCGAGGGCGTCCATCACGCGGCGGTCGAGCGCGGCGCCCCGGAGCCCGAGGTTGGCCGGCCCGAAGGCGACGTCCTGGCGCACCGATCCGAGGAAGAGCTGGTCGTCGGGGTCCTGGAAGACGATGCCGACGCGGCGACGGATCTCGGCCATGTGTTGCTTGTCGACCGGGAGCCCGCTGACCGACACGCTGCCGGCGCCGGCGGTGAGGATGCCGTTGAGGTGGAGGACCAGCGTGGTCTTGCCGGCGCCGTTGGGGCCGAGGAGGGCGACCCGCTCCCCCTCGTGGACGTGCAGGTCGACGCCGAACAGCGCCTGGTGGCCGTCGGGGTAGGCGTAGGCGAGCCCCCGGACGTCGAGAACGGGGGTGCTCATGGTCGGCCCTCGGACGGCAACCGACCGTCGTACCCGCGGGAGAGCATCGCGAGGTGCACCCGCTCGCCGCGCTCGTAGGAGCGGATGAAGAGCGCGCCCATGGCACGGGCCAGCGTGGGCCAGTGCCGCGGCGAGCGCGGCTCGCACCCCCGGGACCTCATGGCCACCATCATGCGCCCCAGCTCCGCGGTGACCACGTCGAGGTAGCGGATCATGAAGCCCATGATCTGCACGACCAGGTCGGGCATCCGCAGGCGCGTCAGGCCCCGCAGCACGTCCTGGGGCTCAGTGGTGGCCGCGAGGGTCAGCGACGCGAGCACGCCGATGGTGCCCTTGACGAGCAGCGCGACGCCCGCGTGGAGGCCGGGCTCGGAGACCGTCAGGCCGAGCACCTCGGTGCGCGGGCCCTGGGCGATGAACGGCATCAGCAGGGCGAACACCGCGAACGGCACCTCGATGACCATGCGCGGCGCCAGGTAGGTCACCGGCACCCGGGAGAGAGCCACCACGCCCAGCAGGACAAGGGCCTCGGCCGCGAACGCGGCGTACCAGTCGTGGGGCGTGGCCACCACGACCAGCATGAAGCCCAGCAACGCCAGCAGCTTGAGGTGTGCCGGCGCCCGGTGGACGGGGCTGTGCCCGTGGAAGTGCAGGCGGTGCCCGTGCCCGGCGCCCATCAGACGCCGCTGTCGACGTGCTCGGCGGGGTCCGCCTTGTCCTGGCGGCGCCGCAGGGCCCAGAAGAGGCCGCTCGACAGGAGCAGCATCACGACCACGCCGATCACGCCGGCGAGACCGCCGCTGAGCCGCTCGTCCTCGACGCCCCGGGTGGAGTAGTCGGCCAGCGGACTGTCGGCCGTGGCGGAGTCCTCGGCGGAGTCGAGGAAGCCGGTCTGCTCCGCGACGTACTCGAGGCCGTCGGGGTGGGAGCTGGCGTAGTAGCTGGCGACACCCGCCACCAGCAGGCACACCAACAGGCCGAGCGCGAGGAAGGTGCGCTGCTTCATCGGACGGGGCTCCTGATCTCGAGCTCGCGGGTCTCCAGCGCCGGGAGCGCGCCACGCACCAGGTCGGGTCGCGTGGCGACCACGCTGGCGACCACGAGGCCCGTCACCACCGCCTCACCGATGCCGATGACGACGTGCCAGGTGACCATCGCGCCCAGGACCGTGCCCGGGTCGACCGGCGCGTTGCCCCCGACGGCGAACAGGAGCGAGAAGACGGCAGCGGCCGCGGGGACGCTCGCCAGGGCACCGATGGCGGCGGCCGGGACGACCGAGGACGTACGACGCGGCAGCAGCCGGCGGACCAGGACGAAGACGCCCCAGCCGACCCAGACCCCGACGAGCGCCATCAGCGTGACGTTGGTGCCGAGCGCGGTGATGCCTCCGTCGGCCATCAGCAGGGCCTGCACGAGCAGCACGACGCTGATGCAGAGCACCGCGGACCACGGCCCTACGAGCACCGCGGCCAGCGCTCCGCCGAGGAGGTGGCCGCTGGTGCCGGCCCCGACGGGGAAGTTGATCATCTGGGCGGCGAACACGAAGGTCGCCACCAGTCCCGCCATCGGGGCCGTGCGGTCGTCGAGCTCGCGGCGCGCGCCGCGCAGCGCCAGGGCCACTCCGGCGACGGCGACCGCACCGGTCGCCACGGACGTCGGGGCGTCCAGGAATCCGTCGGGAACGTGCACGCTGGCCTCCTGGAGCGGTGGGTAGATTGCGGGTGGACGGGGCTCCCCCGAACCACCGTCCACCCTGCTTCACCACCTTATTGCATGCTGTTTGCAACAACCAACTGCCCGCCTGAGGAGCCCACGGATGACCGACCGCCTCGCCCCCGGCGACGCCGCCCCCGACTTCACCCTCACCACCGACACCGGCGACCAGGTGAGCCTCTCCGACCTGCGCGGGCGGAAGGTGATCGTCTACTTCTACCCGGCCGCCATGACGCCCGGCTGCACCAAGCAGGCGTGCGACTTCACCGACTCGCTCGACTCCCTGCGCGGGGCCGGCTACGAGGTGCTCGGGGTGTCCAAGGACAAGCCCGCCAAGCTGGCGAAGTTCCGCGAGCGGGACGCCCTCACCATCACCCTGCTCTCCGACGAGGACCTCGCCGTCCACCAGGCGTACGGCGCCCACGGCGAGAAGAAGCTCTACGGCAAGGTCGTCGAGGGGGTCATTCGCTCCACCTTCGTCATCGACGAGGACGGCAAGGTCGAGGTCGCGCAGTACAACGTCAAGGCCACCGGCCACGTCGCCAAGCTGCGGCGGGACCTCGGCCTCGATTGACGGTCCGGGATGTCGGTGCGCGCCCGTAGCGTGCCGCCATGGGGAAGCGGTTCGTAGACTGCGTTCGCACCAGCCGAAGTGGTGGAACGGCAGACACGCGGCGCTTAGGACGCCGTGCCCCCGGGCGTGCGGGTTCGAATCCCGCCTTCGGCACCGACCGAAAGCCACGTCGCGTGACCCACGACACCACTAGGGTCCGGGCATGGATTCCGCGCTGACCACCGTCGGGCTGCCCATCGCGCTCGCGATCATCATGTTCGGGCTCGGTCTCGACCTGACCGTCGGCGACTTCCGGCGGGTCGGGCGCGCGCCCCGGGCGGTGGCCGTCGCGCTCGCCTGCCAGATCGTGCTGCTGCCGGCGATCTGCTTCGGACTCGTGGTCCTCTTCGACCTGCCGGCCCTGCTCGGCATCGGCATGCTGCTGCTGGCCGCGTCGCCCGGCGGCACGACCGCCAACCTGTTCAGCCACCTCTTCCGCGGCGACGTCGCCCTCAACATCACCCTGACGGCGATCAACACCGTCATCGCCGTCGTCACCCTGCCGCTCATCACGGGCCTCGCCATCGCCTACTACGACCGGCAGGACGACGTCTCGATGCCGCTGGTCGAGATCGTCAAGGTGTTCGCGCTCATCCTGCTGCCCGTCGGCATCGGCATGGTCGTCAACAACCGGGCACCCGGCTTCGCCCGCCGGATGGACAAGCCGGTGCGCATCGGCTCGGCGGTGATCCTGGCGGTCCTCGTGCTCGGGATCCTCCTCGACCAGCGCGAGGACGTGGGCGACTACCTCGCGGACGTCGGCCTGATCGCCGCGCTCTTCTGCGCGATCAGCCTCGTCGTCGGCTACTACGTCCCGAAGGCCCTCGGGGTCACCGGCCCGCAGGCCATCGCCTCCTCGATGGAGGTCGGGGTGCACAACGCGACACTGGCGATCTTCGTCGCGGTCGAGGTGCTCGACGAGGTCGAGATCTCCGTGCCGGCGGCCGTCTACTCGCTGGTGATGTTCCTCTTCGCCGCGCTCTGGGGCGCGTGGGTCAGCAGGCAGGTGGGCGTCCGCGAGGACGCATCAGTCGCCTGACAGGAGGCCCGCGACCCGGGGCGCGAGCTCGCGCAGCGCCCGGCCACGGTGGGAGATGCGGTCCTTCTCGGCAGGCTCGAGCTCGGCGGAGGTGAGGCCCTCGTCGGCGTGCTCGTCGGCGACGAACACCACGTCGTAGCCGAAGCCTCCGCTCCCCCGGACCTCGCGGATGATCCGGCCGTCCATCCGGCCCTCCACGACCAGCTCGCGCCCGTCGGGGTGCACCAGGGCCACGGCGCACGTGAAGTGGGCGCCGCGCCGCTCGTCGGGCACGTCGGAGAGCTGGGCGAGCAGGAGCGCGTTGTTGCGGTCGTCGACCCGGTCCTTGTCGCCGTCGACGGCGCCCGACCAGCGGGCCGAGAGGACCCCCGGCATGCCGTTGAGGGCGTCGACGCACAGGCCGCTGTCGTCCGCGATCGTCGGGAGCCCGGTCACGCGCGCACCGGCACGCGCCTTGAGCAGCGCGTTGCCGGCGAAGTCCGGCTCGTCCTCGACCGGCTCGTCGTACGCCGGGACGTCGTCGAGGCCGACGACCACGACGCCGGGCACGTGCTCGCCCAGGATCCGCTGCATCTCCGCGAGCTTCTTGGCGTTGCGCGAGGCCAGGAAGACACGGCTCATCGGCCCAGGGCCTCCTGCTGGAGGCGGGTCAGGTCGGCGCAGCCCTTCTCGGCCAGCGACAGCAGCGCGTCGAGCTCGGTCCGTGAGAAGGCGGCGCCCTCGGCGGTGCCCTGGACCTCGACGAACGTGCCCTCGCCGGTCATCACGACGTTCATGTCGGTCTCGGCGCGGACGTCCTCCTCGTAGGGCAGGTCGAGGCGCGCGACCCCGTCGATGATGCCCACGCTGACCGCCGCCACCGAGCCGGTGAGCGGCTCGCCGGCCAGGGCGCCCTGCGACCGCAGGTGCGCCACGGCGTCGGCGAGGGCGACGTACGCCCCGGTGATCGCGGCCGTGCGGGTGCCGCCGTCGGCCTGGAGCACGTCGCAGTCGAGCACGATCGTGTTCTCCCCCAACGCCTTGTAGTCGATGACCGCCCGCAGCGAGCGGCCGATCAGGCGGGAGATCTCGTGAGTACGTCCGCCGATGCGGCCCTTCACCGACTCACGGTCCGAGCGGGTGTTGGTCGACGCGGGAAGCATGGCGTACTCCGCGGTGACCCAGCCCAGACCCGAGCCCTTGCGCCACCGCGGCACGCCCTCGGACGCGGAGGCGGCGCAGAGCACCTTGGTGCCGCCGAACTCCACCAGCACCGAGCCCGCCGCGTGGTCGAGCCAGTGGCGGGTGAAGGTGATCGGACGGAGCTGGTCGTCGGCGCGACCGTCGGCACGGGAGGCGGGAGTCGTCATGGGGCCCGACCCTAGCCACGGCCGGGGACGGCACGGCAAACGAGGACGTCGAGCGCGCGTGGGAAGTGCCGGGCCCGGTCGCCCCCGTTGATGACCGGACCCGGCGTGGGTCTCCTCCCCCGAGGTTGACCCAGTCGGTGGGGCTACTTGAACTCGATGCGCAGCAGCCGGGCGATGCCGAGGACGAGCGGGATGACCAGCCAGATCGTCCCGGAGACCGCGATCTGGGCCCACTCCTCGCCGGTGGGCGTGTAGTCGCCGGTGAAGAGCGGCACCTGCGCGGTGTTGAACTCGATCCAGGGCGCGACGTCGGCGAAGCCGGAGCTCAGCGAGCCCAAGATCCCCACGGCGATCGGGAGGATCAGGCTGTAGGCGAAGTAGCCGACGATCGCGGCCGGCGTGTTCATGAGCAGCGTCGCGATGGCGAAGCCGATGAGGACGCCGACGACGTTGGCCAGCACGAACCCGTTGAAGAGGATGTTGCCGTCCACCGACCACTCGGGCGACGCCCCGGCGGCGATCCCGACGAACGTGCCGAGGACCGCGATGAGCGAGGCCAGGACCATGACCGCGATGGCCAGGGCGAAGCCGGCGAGGAACTTGGCGACGACCACGCGGGGGCGTCGCGGCTCGAGGGTGAAGGTCACCAGTCCGTTGCGCTGGCTGGCCTCGCTGGTGACCAGCATGATCACCAGGATCGGCATGAAGTAGCCGAGCACGCCGCCCGCGACGCCGAGGAAGTCCTCGAAGTCGAGCGCGTCGTCGGGGGCGGCGAAAGCGTAGATGACCTCGACGGCCAGCACGAGGCCCAGGATCGCGACGGCGAACCACCGGCCGGCGCGGGTGTCGAGCGCCTTGCGCAGCTCGACCGCCGCCAGGCGGCTCATCGGCACCGGGGTGGTCGAGCCGAGGTCGATGGCGCCCGGCTCGGTGCCGGGGGTGGCAGTGGTGGCGCTCATGACGGGAATCCTTCGAGTACGTCGCGCTGGGTGTCGGGCTGGGTGTCGCGCTGGGTGTCGCGCTGGGTGTCGCGCTGGGTGTCGGCGGTGAGGGAGAGGAACAAGTCCTCCAGCCCGCCCTCGGCGGCGCGCAGGTCGGTGAGGACGACCGCGTGCTCGGCGGCGGCGCGGCCCACCTCGACCGGCGGCGCCTCGACGCGCAGCCCCTGGCCCGCCGCAGCGACGGTCACGCCGCGGTCGGTCAGCACCGTGGCGAGGAGCTCGTTGTCGAGCGAGGTCACGTGGGTCGACTGGTGGTCGGTCCCGGCGAGCAGCGACTGCTTGTCGCCCCGGGCGACGATCCGCCCGCGGCCGATGAGGACCATCTCGTCGGCGATCAGCTCGACCTCGTTCAGCAGGTGGCTGGACAGCAGGACGGTGCCACCGCGGTCGGCGTACCCCTTGAGGAGTCCGCGCATCCAGCGGATGCCGGCGGGGTCGAGGCCGTTGGCCGGCTCGTCGAGGATCAGCACGGACGGGTCGCCGAGCAGCGCGTGCGCGATGCCGAGGCGCTGCTTCATGCCGAGGGAGTAGTTGCGCAGGCGGCGCTTGGCCTCGCGGTCGTCGAGGGAGACCAGCTCGAGCATCTCGTCGACCCGCGAGGTCGGCAGCCCCATGGTCCTCGCGCCGATCGTCAGGATCTCGCGGCCGGTGCGGCCGGCGTGCTGCGCGGAGGCGTCGAGGAGCACGCCGACGTGGCGGCCCGGGTTGGGGATGTCGCGGTAGTGGTGACCACCGATGGTGACCTCGCCCGACGTGGCGGTGGTCAGTCCGACCATGACGCGCATGGTGGTCGTCTTGCCGGCACCGTTGGGGCCGAGGAAGCCTGTCACCCGGCCGGGCTGCGCCTCGAAGGAGACGTCGTCGACGGCGGTGAAGGCGCCGTAGGTCTTCGTGAGACCTTGCACTCGGATCATGTCCCCGAGCCTGCCCGTGCGTGGGGCCGCGGGCATCGGTCGCAGGGCTGGGACCGCCCCCTACCAAAGTAGGTGCCGCGGTCCCGGGCCCTACCCTGTGCGCCATGGACCACCCCACGCCCGAGGAGATCCAGCCTCCGCTGACGTGGCGCAGCCAGGCCTGGCGGCTGGCGGTCTGCGCACTGATCTCCGGCCTGGTCTGGTCGCAGGCGATCGAGGGCGAGCTCGAGTCCCGCCCGGTCCTCTTCTGGGTCGAGATCCTCTTCGGCCTCGCGTCGTACGTCCTGGTGGTCCGGCGCCGCCGGGCGCCGGTGACCATCGCCCTCGTGGTGGCCGGGCTCAGCACGTTCTCCGGCATCGCCGCGGGGCCGGCGACGCTGGCAGCGGTGTCGGTCGCCACCCGGCGCGTCGCGTGGTCGGTGGTCGTGGTGGGCCTCGTCAACTTCGTGGCGGCCACGACGTACACGTTCTACGCCCCCATCGAGCTGCGCGACCCGCTGTGGGTCACCGTCCTCATCAACGCGGTCGTCAACGCCGCGATGATGGGCTGGGGCCTCTACATCGGGTCGCGGCGCGAGCTCATCTGGACGCTGCGGCAGCGCGCCGCGCGCGCCGAGGCCGAGCAGGAGCTGCGGGTGTCGCAGGCGCGCGGCACCGAACGCGAGCGCATCGCCCGCGAGATGCACGACGTCCTGGCCCACCGGATCACCCAGGTGTCGATGCACTCGGGCGCACTCGCGTTCCGCGACGACCTGGCCGCCGACGAGCTGCGCGAGGGGCTGACGCAGATCCAGGGCAAGGCCAACGAGGCGCTCCACGAGCTGCGCGGCGTGCTGGGGGTCCTCCGCGACGCGAGCGGGCAACCGGTAGACGAGCCGCAGCCGCGCTTCGCCGACATCAACGAGATGGTCGCGGAGGCCCGCAGCAGCGGCATGCACGTGACGTACGACGACCGCGTCGTCCAGGACGCGGAGCCCGTGCCCGACGCGGCCGGCCGGACGATCTACCGGATCGTCCAGGAGGGCCTGACCAACGCCAGCAAGCACGCTCCCGGAGCCCACGTCGCCGTCGAGGTGAGCGGCGAGCCGGAGGGCGGCCTCGAGGTGACGGTGCGCAACCCCGTCGGTTTCCGCGCGCCCGGCGCCCCGGGTGCCGGCCTGGGACTCGTGGGGCTCGCCGAGCGCGCGGAGCTGCGCGGCGGCCGGCTCGAGCACGGGCGGGAGGGCGCGTTGTTCGTCCTGCGCGGGTGGATACCGTGGACCGCATGACGGTGGCGGCGCGGGAGTCCATCTCGGTGCTGATCGTCGACGACGACGCCCTGGTGCGCTCGGCGCTGACGCTGATGCTGGGCGGCCAGCAGGACATCGACGTGGTCGGGGAGGCCGGCGACGGGGCCGAGGGACTCAGGCTGGCCGAGGCCCTGGACCCCGACGTCGTGCTGATGGACATCCGGATGCCGGTGATGAACGGCCTCGAGGCGACCCGCGCCCTCCACAGCCGCACCAGCCCTCCGGCGGTCATCGTGCTGACCACCTTCGACGCCGACGACCACGTCGTCGGCGCGGTGGCGGCGGGCGCTGACGGCTTCCTGCTCAAGGACACGCCGCCCACCGAGATCGTCGGCGCCATCCGCGCCGTCGCCGACGGTGAGGCGATGCTGTCGCCCTCTGCCACGCGGTCGCTGCTGCGGCAGGTGCGCGCCGGGGCGCCCGACGACCGCACCGCGGCGGCGGAAGCCCGGATGGCGCGGCTCACCCTGCGGGAGCGCGAGGTCGCCGTCTGCGTGGGACGCGGGATGTCCAACGCTGAGATCGGCCGTGAGCTCTTCCTCTCGGTGCCGACGGTCAAGGCGCACGTCTCGCGGCTCTTCGACAAGCTCGAGGCGACCAACCGGGTGCAGATCGCCATGTGCGTCCACGACGCCGGCCTGGTCTGACCGCCGGCACCGTGTCCATCCGCTCGGCTCATCTCGGCAGGGCGCCCACGAGTGGCTGGACCGTAGGCGTCCTTCAGGATTCCGCTCCACGCTGGAGAGTCGTGCTGCTCGAGCACGTGGACGACGAGGCGTCAGCCCGGCGGCGTGCGGGGCAACTTGCTGCTGCCATCACGACGGGGCACGGGCCCCGCCCGGAGTGACCCATAGAGGGGCCGGCGGCTCAGCCCGTCCCGAGCTGTTCACGGAGGTGGCGGTGGCGCTGCTCGAGCTCGGCGATGATCGCCTCTTGCTCCTCGGCCTGGCTGATCACCAGTGAGCGGTCCTCCGGGTCTGTAGGGCCGGCGTCGTTGAGACTGGCTCGGAGGTCGCGGACGGTCTGCTGCAGGTCCTCGATCTGTCGCTCGATCCGGGCAAGCTCGGTCCGGGGGTCGTCGTTCGGGATGTCGTCTGTCACCTTTGTCACGCTAACGGTCTACTGAAGAGGCGACTACCCGTCGCGACCGCTGGGAAGACGGGACCTTCCGCCTGAGCTGAATTCTCAGCTCCATCTCGTTCGCTGTCGTCGGCATCTTGAGACGTGCGGATCGCGTGAGATCCGGATGTTCGGAAGCGCCCTCGCCCCGGGCGACGCTCAGAGCGTGTAGACAGCCCCCGGGACGGCGAGCTCGAGCGGGCCGTCCCACGTCGTGCGGGCCTCGGCCAGCGCGTTCTCGGCGTCGTGCCACGGCGGCACGTGGGTGAGCACCAGCCGGCCGACGCCGGCGCGAGCCGCGGAGGTGCCGCACTCGGAGCCGGTCATGTGCAGGTCGGGCGGGTTGGCCTCGCCGTCGCGGAACGACGCCTCGCACAGGAACACGTCGGCCCCGGCCGCCAACCGGTCCAGGGACTCGCACGCGCCGGTGTCGCCGCTGTAGGCGACCGACCGGCCGCCGGCGGTGATCCGGAGCGCGAAGGCGTCGACCGGGTGCACGACCGGCGCGGTCTCCACCCGGAACGGCCCCACGTCGACGACGGGCTGGTGCGGCCGGAAGTCGAACTCCTCGGTCATGCCGGGGTCCTCGGGGAGGTCGTAGGCCCGCGCCAGCCGACCGGGCGTGTCCGCCGGGCCCCACACGGGGATCCGTGGCTGCGCGCCGGTCGGGTGGTACTTGCGCATGACGTAGAAGCCGCACATGTCCAGGCAGTGGTCGGCGTGCAGGTGGCTGAGGAAGACCGCGTCGATCGTGAGCGGGTCGGCGTACCGGTGCAGCTGGCCGAGCCCGCCGTTGCCGAGGTCGACGAGGATGCGCCAGGTCCGGGGCTCCCCCGTGCCCGCCTCCGGGGCCTCGGCCTCGAAGAGGTAGCAGCTCGCGGACGACGAGGGACCCGGGTAGGAGCCGGAGCACCCCACGACGGTGAGCCTCACCGAAGACCTCCGGCGAACTGGGAGGCACCGAGGAGCTCGGCGCCGAGGAAGCGCCGGCCGATGGTCTCGAACTCGTCGGGACGGCCGGTCGTGGCGAAGGCGTAGGTCGGCTCGCCGGACTCGCGCATCAGGTCGGCGCGCACCAGCATCTTGTAGACGTCCTTGGCCGACTCCTCGGCCGAGCTCACCAGGGTGACCCCGTCGCCCATCACGAGGGAGATGATGCCCGTGAGCAGCGGGTAGTGGGTGCACCCGAGCACCAGGGTGTCGACGCCGGACTCCACCAGGGGGTCGAGGTAGTCGTGCGCCACGGCCGTGAGCTCGTCGCCGCCGGTGATCCCCTGCTCGACGAAGTCGACGAACCGGGGGCACGCCCGGACGTGCAGGTCGACGTGGGGCGCGGCGGCGAAGGCGTCCTCGTAGGCCATCGACTCTGCGGTGGCCCGGGTGCAGATCACTCCGATCCGGCCGTTCCTCGTGGCGGCGACCGCGCGGCGGGTCGCCGGCAGGATGACCTCGACGACGGGTACGTCGTACCGCTCGCGGGCATCGCGCAGCATGGCGGCACTGGCGGAGTTGCAGGCGATGACCAGCGCCTTGACGCCCTGCTCGTAGAGGTGGTCGAGGCACTCGAGGGCGTACTCCCGGACCTCGCCGATGGGCTTGGCGCCGTAGGGCTGGCGGGCGGTGTCGCCCACGTAGAGGATCGACTCGTGCGGCAGCTGGTCGATGACCGACCGCGCGACGGTCAGGCCACCGAACCCGGAGTCGAAGATCCCGATCGGGGCCTCGCGGTGGATGGTCGGCACAAGCGCCAAGGCTAGGTGGTCGGGGCGGTGGATGGCACGCGCCCGGCCGCGTCGGCCCCGTCACACCGCCGCGTCGGCCCCGTCACACCGCCGAAAGGCCGTTGCTCCTAGGCTCGGGTCCGTGACCCGTCGCCTCGACCTCGTGGGACCGGCCCTGGCGATCCTGGGTGGCGTCGTCTTCCTGCTGCGCGGGTTCGACGGCGAGCTGTCCCGCGACCTGGCGCTCTACGCGTACGCCGGGCAGCGGGTCGCCGACGGCGTCCCGCCGTACGTCGGGGTGATGAACCGTTCGGGCCCGCTCGCCCACCTCGTGCCGGGAGCCGGGGCGTGGACCGGCGACCTCGTGGGCATGGACGACCTGCTGGCGATCCGGGGGTTGTTCATGGTCGTCTCGATGCTGGTCGTGTGGGTGACCTACCTCCTCGTCCGAGACGTCGTCGGGTCCCGACCGGCGGCCGCGGTCGCGGCCCTCTTCGCGGCGATGCTGCCGCCGATCGTCCTCTACGCGGTGGGCGGTCCGCGCGACAAGACGGTGATGATGCTGTTCCTCACCGCGATGCTCCTCGCCACGGTGCGGGGCAGGTGGGCGGTGGCCGGCGCCTCCCTGGCCCTGGCCACCCTGACGTGGCAACCGGTGTTCTTCCTCGGTGCGGCCACCGTCGCGGTCGCGGCCCTGCTGGCGACCGCGCGCCGGGGCGGAGCCCTGCTGCGGGTGGCGGTGGCAGGTGTGCTGACGACCCTCGTGTTCGTCGCCGGGTTCGCGGTCGCGGGTGCCCTGCCGGAGGCGCTGGACGGCTTCGTCCGGATCCACCTGTCCGAGACCTACCAGCCGGGCTTCGGCGACGACCCGGAGGCGACCTGGGAGACCACCCGGGAGGCCTACGGCGCGGCGATCTACCTGCTCGTCGCCGGGCTGGCGGCCCTCCCTCTCCTCGCCGTGCCGTGCCTGCTGCGGCTCGCGCGGCGGCGTACGACTCCCGAGGGCCGGGCCCGCGACGTCGCGCTGGTGGCCGCGACCGCGGGCGAGCTGGTCGGGCTGGCCTGGAGCTGGCGCACGTTCAACGGCTGGGCGGACGCCCTGGTGCTCGTGCCGTACGCCGCCCTGGGGCTCGGCGGGCTGCTGGCGCTCGTGGTCGGACGCCTGCCCCGCAGGGCGGGTGTCGCCGTGGCGGTGGTGGCCTGCCTCGTGCTGCTCGGGAGCGGGGTCCGCTACGCGGTCACGGAGCGTGACACGACGCTGGTCCGGCAGCGGGCCGAGGTCGCCGCGGTCGTCGAGGTCCTGCCCGACGCCTCCATGCTCTCGATCGAGGCGCCGCAGCCACTGGTCCTGGCCCACCGCGTCAACCCGAGCGAGCACCAGATGTTCCGCCTCGGCCTCGAGGCCTACGTCGACCGCACGTGGCCCGGCGGCCTCGACGGGTACGCCGAGTGGATCGCGGAGACCCGCCCGACGATCGTCGCCGTGGGCAGGGGCGCCCACTACGACTGGCTGATGCCCACGCTGCGCGCCGACTACGTCCGGTTCGGCACCAGCCCGGGCTGGTACTGGTACGTCGACCGAGACACCGACCCGGACGTGCTGGCGCGCCTGGAGCGGGCCGTCGGGAGCTGACCCGACGGCTGGCCTCGTGCTGTGACACGATCCCACCCATGACCGACGCCCCGACCCGGCCGTCCCCCAGCAGCGGTCCGGCGGACGCTCGGGACTTCACCTACTCCGTGGTCATCCCGGTCTTCAACAGCGAGCGGATCGTGGCGACCACGATCGATCGGACCGTGGAGGTCTTCCGCGACGCCGGCCTGCGCCTCGAGCTGATCCTGGTCAACGACGGCAGCGAGGACCGGAGCTGGGAGGTGATCGCCGAGAAGGCGCGCACCACCCCCGGTGTGGTGGCCGTCGACCTGCTCACCAACTACGGCCAGCACCATGCCAACGTTGTCGGCCTGCGGGAGTCGACCGGCGACTACGTCATCACGATGGACGACGACCTGCAGAACCCGCCCGACCAGGCGCTCCTGCTCATCGAGCGCGCCATGGAGGGGTACGACGTCGTCTTCGGCCGCTTCGAGACCAAGCAGGCCGCGGGCTACCGCCGCCTGGGCAGCCGGATGATCGGCCTGATCAACCGGCGGGTCTTCGGCCAGCCCGCCAACCTGAGCGTCTCGAACTTCCGCATCCTGCGCCGCGACGTCGTCCAGCGGATCATCAGCTCGCGCACGGCGCACCCCTACATCACCGGCCAGGCGCTGATGTACTCCTCCAACCGCGCCAACGTCGACGTCCGCCACGACCCGCGGCCGGTCGGGTCGAGCAACTACAACCTGCTGCGGATCGTGCGGCTGGTGGCGACCATCCTGTTCAGCTACTCCTCCTTCCCGTTGCGGCTGGGGGCGCTGCTCGGCTTCGTCGTGGCCGGGCTCAGCTTCCTGTTCGGCGCCTACCTGTTGATCGACCGGGTGGTGACCGGCTCGCGGGTCCCGGGGTGGACCAGCCTCATGGTGCTGATGTCGATCTTCAACGGCTTCTCGATCATGCTGCTGTCCATCCTCGGCGAGTACGTCGTGCGCACCCTCAACGCGGTCAGCGACCCGGTGACGTCGCACGTGGCCGACCGCGTCCGCGGACCGTCGGAGACCCAGGGGTGAGCGGGCACTTCCTGGTCGTCGGCGCCCAGCGCTGCGGCACGACGTACCTGCGCACCCTGCTCGCCGAGCACCCCGGGATCGCCATGGCGGAGCCCACCCGTCCCGAGCCCAAGGTGCTGCTCGACCCGGACAAGGTCGCCAGGGGTCCGGAGTGGTACCGGGCGACGTACTTCCCGCACGCCCGGGAAGACCAGCTGCTCGGCGAGAAGTCCACGAGCTACCTCGACGTCCCCGCCACCATCGACGCCGCTCGTGCCCTGCTGGGCGACCCGATGGTCATGGTCCAGCTCAGGGACCCGGTCGCCCGGGCCGTCTCGCACTGGTCCTTCAGCACCGAGCAGGGCATGGAGCGGCGTCCGCTGGACGAGGTCCTGGAGGCCAACCTGGAGGGCCCCCTGCCGTGGGACGGCTCGGGCGCCTCGGTGTCGCCGTTCGCCTACCTCGAGCGTGGGCGGTACGTCGAGAGCCTGCGACCGTGGGTCGCGGCGTACGGCGACCGGTTCCGCGTGCTGCTCCTCGAGGACCTGCTGGAGCGCCCCGGGACGCTCGCCGACACCTACGCGTGGCTGGGCGTCGATCCGGGCTTCCGGCCGCCCTCGACGGGCACGCCGGTCAACGCGAGCCAGAGGGGTACGGCGCCTCCACTAGGTTGTGGCCTGCGCCGGCGCCTCCGGGAGTACTTCGCGGAGTCCGACGCCGAGCTCGCCGAGCTGCTCGGCAGGCAGCTGCCCTGGGCGTCGCAGTCGTGACCGCCCGGTGACGAGACGAGGAGACCGATGACCACCGAGCCCGACCACGAGATCGAGTTCAACGTCCCGACGTGGGTGCCCGCCGAGCTCGACTACGTGCGTGAGTCGCTGACCGGCCGGCAGCAGTCCGCCAACGGCGCGTTCTCCGGGCGCGTGCGGCAGCTGCTGCAGGCCGAGACCGGGTCCGCCGAGGTGCTGCTCACCACGTCCTGCACCGCCGCCCTCGAGCTGTCCGGGATGCTCCTGGACCTCGGGCCCGGCGACACGGTGATCGTCCCGTCCTTCACCTTCACCACCACGGCGCTCGCCTTTGCCCGACAGGGGGCACGACTGCTGTTCTGCGACATCGAGCCGCGGACGCTGGGACCGGACCCCCGGCACGTCGCCGAGCTGCTGGCCGACCCCGTGCACGGCCCGTCCGTGCGCGCCGTCGTGCTGGTGCACTACGCCGGCATCGCGTGCGACGTCGCGGGCATCCGCGAGGCGCTGGCCGACCGACCCGACGTCGCCGTGGTCGAGGACAACGCGCACGGCCTGTTCGGCCGGTGGCGGGGCCAGCCGCTGGGCTCGCTCGGACGCTTCGCGACCCTCAGCTTCCACGAGACCAAGAACCTCAGCTGCGGCGAGGGCGGCGCGCTGCTCCTCAACGAGCCGGACGACGTCGCCCGCTCCTGGGTGCTCTACGACAAGGGCACCGACCGGCAGGCCTTCATGCAGGGCCAGGTCGACAAGTACTCCTGGCGCGACACCGGCTCCTCGTTCGGTCTCGCCGACACGCTCGCCGCGGTCCTGCTCGCCCAGCTGGAGGAGCGCGAGGTGGTCCAGGGCCGCCGCCGGGCGGTCTTCGAGCGCTACCGCGCGGGGCTGTCCGAGCACGCCGACCGGCTCGGGCTGGTGCTGCCGCACGTGCCCGACGACTGCGAGCCGGCGTACCACCTCTTCCACGTGCTGCTGCCGGAGGCGGAACGCCGCGGTGAGGTCATCGCGGCGCTCAAGGCGCGCGGCGTGCCGTCCGCGTTCCACTACGTGCCCCTGCACGACTCCATCGGCGGTCGCCGGTTCGAGGCCGCCCCCACCGAGTGCCCGACGTCCTCGGAGGTGAGCGCGCGCCTGCTGCGCCTGCCCTTCCACCAGGAGCTGTCGGAGTCCGACTGCGACCGCGTGGTGGCGACGCTGGTCGACGTGCTGTCCGGACGGTGACGCGCGTGCCCCCCGTCGAGCAGTCCGGATCGTCCTCGATCGAGCAGACCGGCTACTGGTGGTACGACGCGCGCAACGACCTCCTGCGCGCCGGGCTCGGCGAGTGGGTGGGGCGACCGGAGCGCGTGCTGGACGTCGGGAGCGCCGACGGCCCGAGTGCCCGCTGGCTGCCGCAGCAGGGACGGGTCGCCGTGGACCTCGACGTCCGGGGGCTCGTCCCCGGCCGTGACGCCTGCGCGTCGGCGCTGGCGCTGCCCTTCCGGGACGGGACGTTCGACGTGGTCGCCGCCTTCGACGTCGTCGAGCACTGCGAGCCCGAGGCCACCGCCGTCGCCGAGCTGGCGCGGGTGCTGAGGCCGGGTGGGCGGATGCTGGTCTCGGTGCCGGCCTACCAGTGGGCGTGGAGCGACCACGACGTGCGCGCCGGGCACCACCGTCGCTACACCCGGCGCCGGCTGGTGGCGGCGTTGGAGCGCGAGGGGCTGGAGGTCCGGCGGGCCACCCACGCCTTCGCCCTGGTGTTCCCGATGTTCGCCGCGGAGCGGGTCGTACGACGGCTGCGCCCGCCGGCCCCCGGAGCGAGCCGCCTGCCGCAGCCCGCGCCCTGGATGGACCGGCTGCTGCGCGCGCTGTGCCGGCTGGAGACGCGGCTGCTCGCGCGTCGCGACCTGCCCTTCGGGTCCTCGGTCCTGGTGGCGGCCGTCAAGCCCGAGTGAGGGCGGCCCGGGCGCGCTGAGTGGCCAGGACCAGCAGCAGCCACGCGACTCCCTCGGCCACGACGAAGGCGACCGCGATCGTCGTGATCGGGCTGCCCGGGGAGAAGGCCACGACGAGCGCCGCGGGCGCGAGCGCCACGAGCCAGGCCAGCAGGGAGCGCTGCGGACGGCCGTAGGACAGCAGCACCACGCCCTGCACCAGCGTCGCCAGGGCCAGCACCGAGCCCACGGCGATCGCGACCGACACCCCCTGCTCGACGCGGACCTCGTCGCCGAAGACGAGCCGCACGAGCCACGGCCCCGGCCACGCACCCACCGCCGCACCGACGACCACGCCCACCGCCGTCAGCGCCAGCACCCCGTGCTCGACCCGGGTCACCCGGTCGACACGTCCCGCGACCACGAGCCGGGTGAGCGCGCCGGTCAGCTGGACGACCTGGCCGAGCAGCACGGTGTAGGGCGCCCGGTAGAGGGCCAGCGTGGCGAACAGGACCGTGACCTCGGTCGGCGATCCCCCGAGCAGCGCGAGCAGCACGGGTCCGCCCGTCAGCACGGCCTGCCCGACCACCTGGGCCCCGGCCGCACCCCCGAGGAACGTGCGCGTCGATGCAGCGTCGGCGCCACCGACCGGCTGCGCGTCCGGCGCGGCGTCCGGCCGGGTCCGCCAGGCCGACGGCCAGGCCGCGCACGCGGCGTACCCGAGCACGAGCGCCGCCCCGTAGGCGACGGGGTCGTCCACGTCCAGGACGACGAGCACCCCCGCCGCGACGCAGCGCACGAGGTTCTCGCCGACCAGCACGGCGCCCACCGCGGCGTACCTCCGCCGCGCCCCCAGCAACCCGCGCACGACGCCCATGCCACCTGCCCCGAGGCCCACGAGCACCGTCAGCAGGACGAACCAGGCGTCACCCGCGAACAAGGTCTCGCGGCCCAGCCACGCCACTCCCCCGGCGACCGCCGCCACTCCCAGGACCAGGCGCGCCGGCGTCGCCCAGGCGGCCCGCACGGCGCCCTCGCCGGACGCCGCGGCGGTGCGGGTGATCCAGTGCTGCACCGGGAAGGTCAGGCCCGCCGCCGCGAACCCCCACCACGACCACAGGACCGCGACCGGGGCCGCGTCCTCGGCGCCGAGCGCCCGGGTGCTGGCGGCGAAGAAGACGTAGGCGAGCACGCCGGCGCCCACCGAGCCGGCGGCCAGGCCGGACGCGGCGCGCGACCTGGACGAGGGGCTCGGCGTGGACATCGCCGGAATTCTCCCAGACGCCCGTCAGGAGCTGTCGGGCCCGACGCCCTCGGTCACGGAGCGAGGATGCAGAACTCGTTGCCCTCGGGGTCGGCCAGCACGACCCACGACGCATCCCCCTGGCCGACGTCCACGCGACGGGCGCCGTGGGCGAGGAGACGAGCGACCTCGGCCTCCTGGTCGTCGGGGCGGAAGTCGAGGTGCAGCCGGCTCTTGCCCTGCCTGGGCTCGTCGAGCCGGACGAAGTCCAGCCCCGGCATCCGATCCGGTTCGGGGCGGATCTCGAACTCGTCGGCCGACGTGTGGACGACGACCCACCCGAGCGCGTCGGCCCACCACTGCCCCAGGGCCGCCGGATCCGCGGCGTGGACGATCACCTGTTCCCATTGCAGCGTCACCAGGCGAACCTAGTCGTGGCGAGGACTCGCGACCACGCGATTTCCACGGCGAGTCCGGGGCCCGGTTAGGGTGGCGGCCATGCCCGGACGCCCCGTCGTACGACGATCGCTCGCCCTCCTCGCCGCCGCCGCGCTGGTCGCAGCGGGACCCGTCCCGGTGGGCGCCGAGACCCCCGGCGCCGGGCGTCGGGCGGCGACGGCCGACACGGTGGTGGCCATCTCAGTCGATGCGCTCAACCCCAGCGCGCTGCGCAAGCTGGGCCGTGAGCGGACGCCGCACCTCCACGCCCTCCTCGACGAGGGCGCCGGCACCCTCAACGCCCGCACCGAGCACGAGCTGACCGTCACCCTGCCCAACCACACCGGGATGGTCACCGGCCGCCGCGTCCACGCGGGCTCCGGGGGCCACGGCGTGACGTGGAACGACGACCGTCGCCGACCGCGAACGGTCCAGGCCGCCGCGGGGACGCCGGTCGAGTCGGTGTTCACGGTGGTCGACGACGCGGGACTGTCCGCGGGCTACTTCGCCAGCAAGACGAAGTTCTCCCTCTGGGACCGCTCCTGGCCTCTCGCCACCGACGCCCAGACCATCATCGAGGACAACCAGCGCCTGGTCCGCGCCTTCAAGCGCGACCTGCGGGGCGCCACCCGGGCGTTCCGGTTCCTCCACCTGTCCGAGCCCGACACGGTGGGGCACGACAGGGGGTTCATGGGCCGGGCCTACCTGCGTGCCGTCCGGCGGGCCGACCGCCGCGTCGGCGCGGTGATGGAGGTGCTGCGCACCGACCCCCGCTACGCCGGACGGACCACCGTCGTCCTCACCGCCGACCACGGCGGCCGCGGCGACAACCACACCGACCCGACCAAGGTGTGGAACTACCGCGTCCCCTTCGTCGTCTGGGGCGTCGGCGTCGACCCCGGCACCGACCTCTACGACCTCAACCCCGACTTCGCCGACCCGGGACGGGCCCGGACGTCGTACGACGGGGTCCAGCCGATCCGCAACGGGATGGTCTCCAACCTGGCGCTCGGCCTCCTCGGCCTGCCCGCCGTGCCGGGCAGCGAGCACGACCTGGGCCAGGACCTCGACGTCAGCGCCGACTGAGCGGCGTACGCACGCTCAGCGCTCGCCCGGCAGCGGCCAGGGGTTGAACCGGCACCCCGACAGGCCCTTGGACTGCTGCATCATCACCGGTGCGAGGCGGCCCGGTCCCGGGCAGCCGACGTGGCCGCGACCGAGCCAGTGCCCGGTCTCGTGGTTGACCACCATGTGCCGGTAGTCGCGCAGCGCCTGGCCGCGGACGTTCCACGCGGGCGAGGCGTGCTTCCAGCGCTCCTGGTTGATGACCACGAAGCGACCCACGCGGCACGACCACATCGCCGAGCAGCCTGCGGAGAAGCCCGGGAGCGTCGGCGCCGCGGCGAGGACCAGGGTGAAGTCGCCGCCCCGCGGCACGCGCCGGAACTGGGTGCCGCCCGCCCGCCAGCCGCGGGCGTCGTCGTAGGTCTCCTGCGCCTGGCGGCGGAAGACGGCCACGCTGGTGGTGATCCGACCGCGGGTGGCCACGCTGTAGGTCACCCGACGCCGCACGGGCACGGCGTACGCGACCCTCCGGGTGGGCGCGGAGACCGCGGTGGACCACGCATGGCCCTCCGCACGGACCCGGACCTCGACGCTGATGCGGGCGCCGACGTCGAGCGCACCCAGCCGGTAGCGGCGCTCGCGGGCACCGCGGACGCGCTCGCCGTCGCGCAGCCAGCGGTAGCGCGTCTCGGTGCGCTGCGGCGTCCAGCGTCCGGGGTGGGCGCGCAGCACTCGGCCCTGGCGGGCGCGACCGTCCACGGACGGCGCCTCGATGTTGACGAGCACCGGCGCGAGCCGGGGCTCGGCCGAGGCAGGAGCGGCCACGGCGACGACCGTGGTCGGCAGGCTCAGGAGGAGCGCGACGGCGCCCAGGACCGGGCGCAGGGTGTGGTGCACCCCACCATCATGCCCACAGCTGGCCGTCGAGTCTGTCCTCGGCCTCGTCGACGGTGCCCTCGTAGGCGCCCGTGGACAGGTACTTCCAGCCGCCGTCGCAGACCACGAAGGCGATGTCGGCGCTCTCGCCGGCCTTGACGGCCTTGGCGGCCTGGCCGAGCGCGGCGTGCAGGATGGCGCCGGTGGAGATGCCGGCGAAGATGCCCTCGAGCTCGAGCAGCTCACGCACACGGCGTACGGCGTCGCGCGGGCCGACGGAGAAGCGCGAGTCGATGAGCGACTCGTCGTACAGCTCGGGGACGAACCCCTCGTCGAGGTTGCGCAGACCGTAGACGAGCTCCCCGTAGCGGGGTTCGGCGGCGACGATGCGCACGTCGGGCTTGGCCCGGCGGAAGAACCGCGAGACGCCCATCAGCGTGCCGGTGGTGCCCAGCCCGGCCACGAAGTGCGTGATGCTCGGCAAGTCCTCGAGCAGCTCGGGGCCCGTGCCCTCCTCGTGCGCGAGGGCGTTGGCGTCGTTGCCGTACTGGTAGAGCATCACCCAGTCGGGGTGCTCGCCCGCGATCTTCTTGGCCACCCGGACCGCCTCGTTGGAGCCGCCGGCCGCGGGCGAGGAGACGATCTCGGCGCCCCACATGCGCAGCAGCTGGCGCCGCTCCTCGGAGGTGTTCTCCGGCATCACGCAGACGATGCGGTAGCCCTTGAGCTTGGCCGCCATCGCGAGCGAGATGCCGGTGTTGCCCGACGTCGGCTCGAGGATGGTGCAGCCGGGACGCAGCGTCCCGTCCTTCTCGGCCTGCTCGATCATCTTCAGGGCGGGTCGGTCCTTGATGGAGCCGGTCGGGTTGCGGTCCTCGAGCTTGGCCCAGATCCGGACCTCCGCGCCGTTCGGTTGGAGACCGGGCGACAGCCGGGGCAGCCCGACCAGCGGGGTGCCGCCGACCGACTCGAGCAGGCTGTCGAAGCGGGTCACGCGGTCAGCGCGCCCCACCCGCGACGGCGGGGAGCACGACGACCTGGTCGCCGTCCGAGAGCTCGGCGTCGAGGCCGCCCATGAAGCGGACGTCCTCGTCGTTGATGTAGACGTTGACGAAGCGGCGCAGGTCACCGGACTCGACGAGGCGCTCCTTGATCCCGGGGTGGTTGCCCTCGAGGTCGTCGATGAGTGCCTGCAGGGTGTCCCCGCTGCCGTCGACGGCCTTGGCGCCGTCGGTGTAGGTGCGGAGGATGGTGGGAATGCGGACCTCGATGGCCATCAGGGGGTGCTCTCTTCCGGTACTCGGGGGGCAAGCTGGGCGACGACGGCGACCTCTTCCTCGGTCACCTCGCCGTCGATGATGCGATACGACCTGAACTCCACAGGGCCGTCGTTATTCCCGTGCTCCCGTGTGCTGACGAGCACGTAGTGGGCGTTCGGCTCCATGGCCAGGCCGATGTCGGTGCGGCTGGGGTAGGCCTCGGTCGCGGTGTGCGAGTGGTAGATCACCACCGGTTCCTCGTCCCGGTCGTCCATCTCCCGGTAGAGGTGCAGCAGGTCGGTGGAGTCGAACTCGTAGAACGTCGGGCTGCCCGCCGCGTTGACCATCTCGACGAACCGCTCGGGCCGGTCGCTGCCCTCGGGGCCGGCGACGACACCGCAGGCCTCGTCGGGGTGGTCACGCTTGGCGTGCGCGACGATCGCGTCGTACGTCGCCTGGTCGATGGTCAACACACGATCCAGCGTAGGCACGCAATCGACTTGACCCCACCCCGTCTCACCACATATATCTCGACATCAAGATAGATCCAGCCGTGGGAGACCGATGACGACCAGCCAGGTGCAGCCGCTGACGAGGCGCGGGGTGCCGCTCGACCCCACCCTGCGGATCATGGCCCTGGGGCAGTTCGCCAACCGGTTCGGCGGCGGCGCCCTGATGACCACCAGCGCGCTCTACTTCACGCGTCACCAGGGCTTCACCGCCACGGAGGTCGGTCTTGCGCTGTCCGTCTCCGCCCTGGTGGGCCTGCTCGTCAACGTGCCGGCCGGGCAGCTCGCCGACACCCGCGGACCGACCCGCGTGCTGGCGTGGCTGGTGCTCGGGGCGGCGCTGACGGCCTGGCCACCGGCGTTCGCGACCACTCCCCTGGTGCTCACCGTGCTCCTGTCGGTGCAGGCGGTCTTCCTCAGCGCGTCCGGCGCAGTCAACCAGGGCGTCATCGCCCAGCTCGCGATCGGTGGTCGCGGCGTGCAGTTCAAGGCCTACCTCCGTGCAGTCACCAACACCGCCATCGGCTTCGGCTCGATGGTCGGCGGCCTGGCCCTGCTCGTCGACGAGGACTGGGCCTACGTGTCGGTCTTCTTCGGCCAGGCCGTGCTGACCGGCTTCGCCGCCTGGAACACCACCCGGTTGCCGTACCTCCCGCCGTACGCCCGCCGAGAGGGCGAGCCGCGCCTGGCCGTGCTGCGCGACCGGCCGTACGCCGTGCTGATGACGCTGCACATGCTCTTCGTCACGCACTTCTTCATCATCGAGATCGGTCTCGTCCTCTTCATCGCCGAGCGCACAGCGGCACCCACGGTCCTGGTCTCGGGCACGCTCATCCTCAACACGGTGCTCGTGGCGCTGCTCCAGGTGCGGCTGACCCGGCACATCGACACCGTCACCGACGGGTCGCGGGCCTTCGTGGTCGCCGGCTGGCTGGTCGCGGGCGGCTTCGTGCTCATCGGGCTCGCCCAGGACCTCTCCGTCTGGGCGGCCTGTGCGCTGCTGGTCGTGGGGACCGTCGTGCACGTCTTCGGCGAGATCGTCGGGTCGGGCGGCCAGTGGGCGCAGCAGATGGGGCTGGCCCCGCACGAGCGGCAGGGGCAGTACCAGGGCTTCGCGTCGCTGAGCTTCGGCGCCGCCCGTGTGATCGGGCCGCCGGTCGCGGCCTACTGCTGCGTCGTCATGGGCCGCACCGGCTGGATCGTGCTGGCGGTCGCGATGGTGCTCATCGCCTACGCGATGGGCCCGGTCGCCCGCTGGGCGCTGGCCTCGCGCGCGTCGTACGGCATCACGACCCACTCGGGTTGACCGGCCACAGCACGCGCACGGCGTCGGCAGTTCGCGGCCCGCAGCACGGTGGACGCGCTGGACCGGCCGCTCCGACCGACGAACTGCCGACGCTGTGCGGGGCTCAGCCGGTGAAGCGCGCCTCGCGCTCGTCGGCCAGCGCGTCGGCGACACGCCGGGCCATCGAGGCGGGCATCGGCGGCAAGGCGTCCACGGGGAACCAGCGCACGTCGGTGGACTCGTCGTCGGCGACGTGGGCCTCCCCGCTCACCCAGGTGCAGGCGAAGGTCAGGTCGAGGTACGACGCACGGTCGCCGTTGTCGTAGACGACGTCGCGCATCACCGAGGTCGAGGCCAGCCGGTCGACCCGGATCACCACGCCGGTCTCCTCCAGCGCCTCCCGGGCCGCCGCCACGGCCGGCTCCTCCCCCGGGTCGACGATGCCCGTCACCGGGGTCCACGCCCCGTTGTCGGACCTGCGGACCATGAGGACCTCGTCGTCGCGTCGGACGACGGCCGTGACGCCCGGCAGCCACAACGGGTGGGTGCCGACCATCTCGCGGATCTCGAGGATGAACTCGGGGACGGGGCTCACGACGTGAGCGCCTCGACGAGCGTCTCCTGCAGCCAGCCGACCCACTCGTAGATGTCGTGGGCCTGGGCGCGGGGGTCGTCGTCGGGCAGCGAGTGCCACTTCTCCTCGTCGCCCTCCTCGACGCCGAGCCGCGTGGCCAGGGCCAGCCGGATGTCGGTGAACGAGCGCATCCAGGTCTCGGCGGTCGGCTCGTCGAGCTCGACGTCGATCATCAGGCCGTCCTCGGTGAGCTCGGGCGGCAGGCCAGCCTCCTCGAGGCCGTCGATGATCGCGCACGCCGCGGCGGCCTTGCCGTCGCGCAGCGTCCCCTCGGTGAAGCGCCGGAACTCCGCGGCCGCCTCTTCGTCGTCGGCGTACGCCGTCGGGAAGAGGCGCTGCAGCACCGGGTCCTCGGGAGCCGTCGTGGGGCCGGAGAAGTCCATCATCGCCTCGAACGGGTCGCGGCCCTCGTCGGGCACAGCGGCTTCGTTGCGCAGCAGCTCGACGACCTGCGAGGCCAGGGAGCGCAGCAGGTCGGCCTCGAAGCCGGTGAAGGTGGCGATGACGAGGCGACTCCGGCGGTGGCGGGCGAAGCCCGTCACTGTGCCCACCCCTCGCTGCCGCTCATGAGGCGCGCTCCATCGTCGCCCACAACCCGTACTCGTGCATGGCCTGCACGTCGCGCTCCATCTCCTCGCGGGTGCCGGTGGACACCACGGACTTGCCGTCGGTGTGCACCTCCATCATCAGCCGTTCGGCCTTGGCCTTGTCGTAGCCGAAGTACTTCTGGAACACGAAGGACACGTAGGACATCAGGTTGACCGGGTCGTTCCAGACGATGGTGACCCACGGCTTCGCCAGGAACGTGATCTCGTCCGGCGTCAGCGTCGGATCGACCTCGACAGGGCTTGCAGCAGACACGAGGCCATGGTGGCACAGCACCCGAGCGCTCCTCTCGCGGCGTGCGAGGGTGGGGACGTGACCCGATCGACGGCGCTGCTGACCGACCACTACGAGCTCACCATGGTCCAGGCCTCGCTGCACGCCGGCACCGCCGACCGGCGCTCGGTCTTCGAGCTCTTCCCCCGGCGGCTGCCCGAGGGCCGCCGCTACGGCGTGGTCGCCGGGGTCGGCCGGGCGCTGGACGCGATCGAGTCCTTCCGGTTCACCGACGAGGACGTCGCCCAGCTCTTGGACGTGGTCGATGAGCGCACCTGCGAGTGGCTGGCGTCGTACCGCTTCTCCGGGGACGTCTGGGGGTACGCCGAGGGCGAGGCCTACTTCCCCTACTCACCGCTGCTGGTGGTCGAGGGCGGCTTCGCCGAGGCGGTCGTGCTGGAGACCGTGCTCCTGTCGATCTACAACCACGACTCGGCGATCGCCTCGGCCGCCTCCCGGATGACGTGGGCCGCCGGGACGCGGCCCTGCATCGAGATGGGCTCGCGGCGCACCCACGAGGAGGCCGCCGTGGCGGCCGCCCGAGCGGCGTACGTCGCGGGGTTCGCGAGCACCTCCAACCTCGCGGCCCGGCAGCGCTGGGGGGTGCCGACGACCGGCACGGCCGCGCACTCCTTCGTCCTGCTCCACGACACCGAGGCCGACGCGTTCCGCGCCCAGGTCGACTCGCTCGGCGTGGGCACCACCCTGCTGGTCGACACCTACGACGTCGCCGAGGCCGTGCAGGCCGGCGTGGAGATCGCGGGCCCGGAGCTCGGCGCCGTCCGCCTGGACTCGGGCGACCTGGGCGTGCTCGCGCACGAGGTCCGCGCGCAGCTCGACGCGCTCGGCGCCACCGGGACCCGGATCGTGGTGACCAGCGACCTCGACGAGCACGCGATCGCCGCCCTCGCCGCCGCCCCCGTGGACGGGTACGGCGTGGGCACCGAGCTGGTCACCGGCTCCGGGCACCCGACGTGCGGGTTCGTCTACAAGCTGGTGGCCCGGGCCGGGGACGACGGCGAGATGGTGTCGGTGGCCAAGAAGTCGACGGACAAGGGCTCGGTCGGCGGTCGCAAGCACGCCTCGAGACGCCTCGACGACTCGGGCGTCGCCACCACCGAGGTGGTCGGCACGGCGGCCCCGGACGACGCGCACCACCGGCAGCTCCTCGTCCCGCTCGTCTCGGGCGGCGAGGTGGTCGGCCGGACGACCCTGGACGAGGCGCGCAGACACCACCTGCGGGCCCGCGCGGAGCTGCCGCGGGCCGCCAGCAAGCTCTCCCGGGGCGAGCCGGTCATCGAGACGCTGCACGTCTAGAGCACCCGCCGGGCACGCGGTCGTCCTATGGTGATGCTCCAGCGGTCCAGACCATCGGCTCGCACGACCCCGGGCTCGCCCGGGACCTGGGGGACACCAATGTCGAGAGCACCTCGCACCATCGTCGCGGCGGGCGTCGCCTGTCTGCTCGCCGTCACCCTGACGCCGTCCGCGGCGAGCGGGAGCGGCCACGGCGACGAGGCCCGGAGCGCCTGGGTGCCGGGCGTCCCCACCCAGCTCGTCGTCAACACCGACGGTGGCGCACCCATCCTCAACCGGGACGACTACGTCACCGGCACCCTGACCCTCGACGGCGTCACGCACCCGCTCGAGATCAAGGGCCGCGGCAACTCGACGTGGAACTTCCCCAAGAAGCCCTACAAGGTCAAGCTGGGCGAGGACGCGGCCCTCGTCGGCACGACTCCGCAGGAGGACTGGGTCCTGCTGGCCAACGCGGCCGACCGGTCCGCTCTGCGGACCCACACCGCGTTCGCCGTCGCCGACCGGACCCGGATGTCCTGGACCCCGCAGAGCCGCTTCGTCGAGCTGGTGCTCAACGATGCCTCCCAGGGGATGTACCAGCTCACCGAGCAGGTGGAGGTCAAGCCCGGCCGGGTCGACATCCCCGACGACGCCTACCTCCTGGAGATCAACGAGCGGTTCGTGCGCGACGGGGACCGCGGCTTCCGCACGGTGCGGCGTCGTACGCCCATCGTCTTCAAGGACCCCGACGACCCCACGCGCGGCGACATCATCCGGGTCCGCCGCCACGTCCAGGCCTTCGAGAAGGCGCTCTACGGCAAGCGGTTCACCGACCGCAAGCGGGGCTACCGCCCGTACGTCGACCTCGGCAGCTTCATCGACTGGTACCTGGTCGAGGAGCTCTTCCGCAACCAGGACTCCAACTTCTTCTCCAGCGTCTACGTCCGCTGGACGCCGGGCGGCAAGCTCGAGATGGGGCCGGTCTGGGACTTCGACCTGAGCGCCGGCACCGGGTTCCGCCGGTCGACCCCGCCCCGCGGCTGGCACACCCGGCTTGGTCGGCACTGGATCGCCCGGATGATGAAGGACCCCGCCTTCGCGGCCCGCGTCAAGCAGCGCTGGACCACGCTGCGCCCGCGGATCGACCGGATCATCTCCCAGCTGCCTGCCGCCGCGACCCCGCTGCGCGCCACGGCTGAGGCCGACTGGGCGCTGTGGCACGCCGGGACCGAGCTGGTGGCCGGCAGCAAGCACGCCGAGTCGTTCGACGGCGAGGTCGCCTTCCTGCAGGACTGGCTGTCCCAGCGGGTCGCGTGGATGAGCAACCCCGAGGCCGGCTTCGTCCGGGGCTTCACCAGCGTCCCGGAGAGGGCCCGGGTGCTGCGACCGCGCGTGCGGCTGCTCGGCCAGCACGCGGAGCCGGTGACCGTCGGCTACCAGGTCGTGGGCGGCACCGCCACCGCCGGCGCCGACTACGAGCTCTCCGCCGGCACCCTGGTCTTCGAGCCCGGCCGCTCGGTGCGGTCGATCCCCATCACGCTGGTCGACGACCGCGAGCGGGAGGACCGGGAGACCATCAAGGTCAAGCTCCAGCCCACGCCGGGGGTCATCGTCGGCTCGCCCGCGCGGCTCACGGTCAAGATCGCCGCCAACGACCGGCGTTGACCCCGGCCCCAGCGCCTCAGCCCCAGCGCGTGGCGAGCTCCCGGATGACGCGCGCGTTGCGGTTGGTCGACACGCCGAGGCGCTTCTCGACGTAGTCGTTCGAGAGCCGGGCCCGGTGGTAGCTGTCGCGCTCGTCCATCAGGAGGTGGGCACCCCTCCCCCGCACCACCAGCCGCTCACCCTCGAGCTCCGCCGCCTCGATCGCGCGCTCGATCTCGCGCACCTGGGCGGGCGTGGGCGCCTCCTTGAGCAGCGAGACGTACTGCATCCCCAGGCGCTCGTGCCCGGCGGCCAGCTCGTCCGCGTCCGCCGCGATGGCGACGAGCTCCGCCTGGGTCAGCACCACGGTGGGGACCTCGAAGCCGCGGTCCGCCGAGAAGGCCTCCTCGAGGACGGTGGCGACCCTGGTCGTCGAGCGCAGGCCGGTGGTCAGGCGCACGTTGCCGGTGTTGATGTAGGTCTCGACGTCCCGGGCACCGGTGGACTCGACGACCGCCCGGATCGCGTCCCGGGGGAACTTGCGGGTCGCGCCGAGGTTGATGGCCCGCAGGAACGCCACGTAGGTCGGCATCCGCGCATCATGCCGCGACTGTGTGACGTATGCGACCTTCCTGTGACCTCGCCGGTCTAGGGTGCTCCCATGAATCTTCGATCCATCGCCTCCGGAATCAGTGTCCTCGCCCTCGCCCTCGCCGTCGCGGGCTGCGCCAGGGACGACAGCTCGACCACCACCACCGAGTCGGGCGTGTCGCTCGTCAAGGACGGCACCCTGACCATCTGCACCCACCTGCCCTACGAGCCCTTCGAGTTCACCGAGGGCGGCGAGGTCGTCGGCTTCGACATCGACGTCCTCAAGATCGCCGCGGACGCCGAGGGCCTCGACCACGAGGTCGTCGACATCGGCTGGGAGACCATCGTCTCGGGTGAAGCGCTCAACACCGGCCAGTGCGACGTCGCCGCGGGTGCCATGTCGATCACCGACGAGCGCGAGGCCGTCATGGACTTCACCGACCAGTACTTCGAGGCCAAGCAGGCGCTGCTGATGAAGAAGGGCGCCGGCTACTCCACGCTCGACGACCTGTCCGGCAAGACCGTCGCCGTCCAGGACGCCACCACCGGCGCCGACTACGTGCGCGAGAACGCGCCCGAGGACACCAAGATCATCTCCTTCGAGGACTCCGCCCTCATGCAGCAGGCCGTCAAGACCGGCAAGGCCGACGCGGGCGTCAACGACAACGGCCTGCTCAACTACTTCGCCAGCCAGAACCCCGACGTCGAGGTCGGCGCGGAGTTCGAGACCGGCGACGTCTACGGCTTCTCGGTGCAGAAGGGCGAGAACGACGAGCTGCTGACCGTCATCAACGACGCCATCGCGAGCGACGAGTACGACGCGGCGTACGAGAAGTGGTTCGGCACCTCGGCCAGCTGACGTCTCCCGCTCCCAACCGTCGAAGACCGACCTGACAGAAGGTGACCTGACCCATGGCGAGTCCCCGCCAGCGTGCCGCGAGGCTGCGCTACGTCCAGTACGCCGTCCTCGTGCTCGTCCTGCTGGCGATCGCCCTGTTCGCCGACTGGGAGCAGCTGCGGCGGGCGTTCTGGGACTGGGAGGTCGTCAAGGCCCAGTTCCCCGACGTCATCACGATCGCGCTGAAGAACACGATCATCTACACCGCGTGCGGGTTCACGTTCGGACTGGTGCTGGGGCTGATCCTCGCCCTCATGCGCCTGTCCAGCGTGGGCCCGTACCGGTGGATCGCCACCGGCATCATCGAGCTCTTCCGGGGGCTCCCGGCACTGGTCGTCTTCATCGCGCTCAGCGTCGGCTTCAACCTGGCGTTCCCCGACCGCCAGATCCCCTTCGGCAACCTCGGGATCGTCACCCTGGCGCTCGGCCTGGTCGGCGGCGCCTACATGGCCGAGACCATCCGCGCCGGCATCCAGGCGGTGCCGAAGGGCCAGATGGAGGCGGCCCGGTCGCTGGGCATGTCCCACTCGCGGGCGATGATCAGCGTCGTCGTGCCGCAGGCGTTCCGCATCATCCTGCCGCCGCTGACCAACGAGCTGATCCTGCTGACCAAGGACTCGTCCCTGGTCTACATCCTCGGGCTGGCGCTGAGCGAGTACGAGCTCACCAAGTTCGGTCGCGAGGGCATGAACACCGCCGCCAACCTGACGCCGATCATCGTGATCGGCCTGTGCTACCTGCTGATCACCGTGCCGCTGTCGATCGTCGTACGCCGCATGGAGAGCCGTTCGGAGAGGGCCCGCTGATGACCACCGAGAGCACCGCCCCCAGGGTCGAGGGCGACCGCGCCAACGCCGCGATCGACGTCCAGGACCTGCACAAGTACTTCGGCGACAACGAGGTCCTCAAGGGGATCGACTTCCACGTCGACGAGGGCCAGGTCGTCTGCGTGATCGGCCCGTCCGGCTCGGGCAAGTCGACGTTGCTGCGCTGCGTCAACATGCTCGAGACGCCCACCAGCGGCAGGATCTTCGTCGAGGGCGACGAGATCACGGACCCCGACGCGGACATCGACAAGCTGCGCGCCCGGATCGGCATCGTGTTCCAGAGCTTCAACCTCTTCCCGCACATGACGGTGCTGCGCAACCTGACCATCGCGCAGGAGAAGGTCGCCGGGCGCAAGAAGGCCGAGGCCGTCGAGATCGCGCGCGCCAACCTCGCCAAGGTCGGCCTGGAGGAGAAGGAGGACGCCTACCCGGCGCACCTCTCCGGCGGCCAGCAGCAGCGCGTGGCGATCGCCCGCGCACTGTCGATGCAGCCCGACCTGATGCTCTTCGACGAGCCCACCTCGGCGCTCGATCCCGAGCTGGTCGGCGACGTGCTGGCGGTCATGAAGGACCTGGCCGCCGAGGGCATGACGATGATGGTCGTGACCCACGAGATGGGCTTCGCCCGCGAGGTGGGCGACAAGCTGGTCTTCATGGACGGCGGCGTCATCCTCGAGGAGGGCGACCCGCGCACGGTGCTGGGCAACCCCCAGCACGAGCGCACCCAGGCGTTCCTGTCCAAGGTGCTCTGACGGGTCCGCCCGGCTCCGTCAGCTGAGCCAGCCGCGCGCGGCGCCGGTGACGGCGGCCGTCAGGTCGGCCATCAGCGGTGACTCCAGGCGCCAGTGCTGCCAGAACAGCGGTACGTCGCTGTGGCGCCCGGGCACGATCTCGACCAGCCGCCCACGGTCGAGGTCGGCCCGGACCTGCACCTCGGGGATCATCCCCCAGCCCATCCCCCGCCTGACCGCGTTGTCGAACTCGGCCACCGACGGGATCCACGTCA
Organism: Nocardioides sediminis; assembly: GCF_003047295.1. Lineage (GTDB taxonomy): Bacteria > Actinomycetota > Actinomycetes > Propionibacteriales > Nocardioidaceae > Nocardioides > Nocardioides sediminis. The sequence continues at coordinate 647,945 of NZ_PZYZ01000001.1, read as the reverse complement.
CCGGCGGCGCCAGGTGCCGGCGCGTGACCTTCTTCAGGAAGTCGTGCTGGAGGGTGTCGTTGCGGTCGAAGGCGATGAGGGGCACGCGCGCCAGCGCCATAGGCGTGGCGCCGTCGGGCAGGTGACCCGCCATCCACCGCGGGGTGGCCACCGCGAGGTAGCGCATCGTCCCGAGCCGCACCACGCGGCAGCCGGGCACCGGCCGCGGGTCGGACGTCACCGCAGCCATCACGTCCCCGCGCCGCAGCCGCTCGGTCGTGCGGGACTGGTCCTCCCGCAGGATCTCGAAGGTGACGCGGTGCGACTCCTGCACCTCCATGAGGGCGTCGATGAGCCAGGTGTAGAGCGCGTCGGCGTTGACCGCGATCGGCACCGCCGCGAACGGGTCGTCCTCGTCCGGGTCCTCCCCCTCGAGCAGCTCGGCGACCGCCTCACGCTCCAGCAGCTCGGTCTGCGCAGCCAGCCGGACCAGCACGTGCCCCGCCTCGGTGGCCTCCAGCGGCTTGACCCGGTGGAGCAGCACCCGGCCCACGTGGGTCTCCAGCGCCTTGATCCGCTGGCTCACCGCGGACGGGGTGACGTGGAGCTCCCGGGCCGTCGCCTCGAAGGTGCCGAGGCGCACGGCCGTGGCCAGTGTGCGCAGGGCCACAGGGTCGATCTGGGTGACGTCTTTCATACTTAGAGAGTCTAATGATTCTTCACAATGCTTCGCTGGATTGAAGCCCCGGCCGCACCTAGCGTGGTCTGCATGCTGAGCATCTTCCTCACCGGCGTGCTGACCGGTCTCGCCCTCATCGTCGCCGTCGGCGCGCAGAACGCGTTCGTCCTCCGTCAGGGCATCCGTGGCGAGCACGTCCTGCCGGTGATCGTGGTGTGCATGCTCTCCGACGTGGTCGCCATCACCGCCGGGGTCGCCGGCTTCGGTGTCGTCCTGGAGCGCTGGCCGGCGGTCCTCCCCGTCGCACAGGTCGGCGGCGGGCTCTACCTGCTCGCCTTCGGCGTGCAGTCGGCGATGCGTGCCTGGCGTCCGGTGGCCCTGGACGCCGAGGGCGGCAGCTCGATGACCGTGCGCCGGGCCGTGCTGCTCACCCTGGCGCTGACGTGGCTCAACCCGCACTTCTACCTCGACGCCATCCTGATGCTGGGCACGGTGGCCAACAGCTTCGACGACCAGCGCTGGTGGTTCTGTGCGGGTGCGCTCGCGGCGAGCGCGGTGTGGTTCCCCACGCTCGGGTTCGGGGCCCGGGCGCTGCGGGGCGTCTTCGCGCGTCCCTCGGCCTGGCGGGTGCTGGACTCCGGCATCGCCGTGGTCATGGGCGCCCTGGGCGTCGGCCTCCTCGTGCACTGACCGTGCACCGGCCGGCTCGCGCGCCGAGCCCGCGCCGCACCGACGGGGCGGTCACTCCCCGGCGAAGGCCAGTCCCCGCTCCGCCAGTGCCTCGCGCAACCGGTCGATCGCCACGGGACCGACACCGTGGGTCGCCGCGAGGTCGGTCTCCGTGCAGTCGGCGACCCGCTCGAGCGTGGTGAGTCCGCGCTCGCGCAGGGCGCGGGTGGCCGGGGCGCCGATGCCTCGCGGCAGTGGCGTGCCCTCGTCCCGCGGCGCGCGCACGCGCGGGGCGGGGAGGCCGGCGTCGACCACCGCCGCGCCGCGCGGGGAGAGCAGGTAACCGATGGCGAGCGACTCGGTCAGCCCCAGCTCCTTGAGCTTGCGGACGTCCTTCTTGAAGTCGGCGGTCTCCCGTCCGACCCGGGCCGCGAGGTCGGGCGCGCGCACGCCGGGGTTGAGGTCGATCAGGTCCAGCGTCTCGCGGGTCCACGCGCCGTACGACGACGCCCGGTCCAGCCGCGCCAGTCGCTCCAGGATCCGCTCGATCTCGGCGGCGTCGGGGATGGACTCGCGCAAGGCCTCGCGCGGGTCGGGCCCCGCCCAGGCGAGGCCGACGCGCCACACGGGCTCGTCGGGCCGGACGGCCAGCGCCTGCTTCAACGCCGCGAGGGAGGGCGCCCCCGCCCGCCGCGCGTCCTCTGTCCGGAGACGGGACACGGCGACCTCCTCGACCGACGTGACCTCGAGCAGCCCGACCGCCGTCCGCATCCGGGTCCCCACCACCACCCGCGGCCTGGCCCAGCGCCGGAAGGCCAGGTCCACCGTGCCCGCCTTGATCGCCGCCAGCTCGGCGGGTCGGATCATCATGGGACCAGCCTGTCAGCACCGCCGCGCGATGTCGCGCGGTCGGGCGTCGTACGGACCTCTCGCCCGGATAGTTTGGGACGAAGTCGTGGGCGATCGTGCCGATCCACCTACGAGTTCGTCCCAAACTACGTCGCGGGGCGGCGACGGCCCGACCTCCTCGGGGATCAGTCGCCGTTATCGGTCCCCTCGTAACCTCGGGACATGACTCCCCTGCGGGCCCGGCTCGGGCACGAGATCTTCCGCCGGGTCGCCGGGCCGGACGGGCCGCGCCACCGCGAGCGCATCCACGGGACGCCGGGGCCGCGCTGGTTCGACGCGGACTCCGAGATCGTGCGCGTCCACGCCGACGCGTCGATGTTCGTCGGCGGGATCCGCGCGGTCCTGCTGCAGACGATGCACCCGCTCGCCATGCAGGCCGTGGCCGACCACTCGGGCTTCCGCGGCGACATGTGGGGGCGCCTGGCCCGCACCAGCCAGTTCCTGGCCGTGACGACCTTCGGCACGATCGACCACGCCGAGCAGGCGATCAGGGGCGTCCGCGCCATCCACGACCGGGTGACGGGCACCATGCCCGACGGCACGCCGTACGCCGCGTCCGACCCGCACCTGCTCGCCTGGGTGCATGCGGCCGAGGTCGACAGCTTCCTGCTGGCCCACCAGACGTACGGCGCCCGCCCGCTCGACGCCGCCGGCTGCGACGCCTACGTCGCGCAGGCCTCGCTCGTGGCGCGCAAGCTCGGCGTGATCGACCCGCCGACGACCGTGGCCGAGCTGGAGCGGGTGCTGGAGGGGTTCCGGCCCGAGCTCCGCGCCACCGACGAGGCGCGCAGCGCGATCCGCTTCCTCGCCCTCCACCCCGACCTGCCGCTCGCCGCGCGCCCTGCGTACTCCGTGCTCATGGCCGCCGGCGTGGCCCTGATGCCGGGCTGGACCCGCCGCCCGCTGCGTCTGCCCTGGCTGCCGGTCTCCGAGCGCACGGTCGTCCGGGCGCTCGGCACGCTGGCGACCGGCACGATCCGCTGGGCGATGTCGTCCGGCGTCGACGAGGCGCGCGAGCTGCGCGCCTCGTCGAGCGTCTGACGGAATCACCGCTTCAGCGGGGATTTCTCCGGGCACTCAGAGGTTGCCGCGGGCGTCCTGCTCGCGCTCGATGGCCTCGAAGAGCGCCTTGAAGTTGCCCTTGCCGAAGCCGAGCGACCCGTGGCGCTCGATGAACTCGTAGAACACGGTCGGCCGGTCGCCCATCGGCTTGGTGAAGATCTGGAGCAGGTAGCCGTCCTCGTCGCGGTCGACGAGGATGCGACGCTTCTTGAGCTCCTCGATCGGCACCCGGACCTCGCCGATGCGGGCGCGCAGCTCGGGGTCGTCGTAGTAGCAGTCGGGGGTGTTGAGGAACTCGATGCCGTTGTCGCGCAGGATGTCGACCGAGCGCAGGATGTCGTTGGTCGCGAGCGCGATGTGCTGGCAGCCGGCACCGCCGTAGAACTCGAGGTACTCGTCGATCTGCGACTTCTTCTTCGCGATCGCCGGCTCGTTGAGCGGGAACTTCACCCGGTGGTTGCCGCTCGCGACGACCTTGGACATCAGCGCCGAGTAGTCGGTGGCGATGTCGTCGCCGATGAACTCGGCCATGTTCGTGAACCCGAGCACCTTGTTGTAGAACTCGACCCACTCGTCCATCCGGCCGAGCTCGACGTTGCCGACGCAGTGGTCGACGGCCTGGAAGAGCCGCTTGGGGTGGCCCTCGCGGCGCGCGACGGTGGTGCTGCGGGCGACGTAGCCGGGCAGGTAGGGACCGTCGTACTTCGAGCGGTCGACGAGGGTGTGCCGGGTCTCGCCGTACGTCGCGATGGCGGCCAGACGGACGGTGCCGTGCTCGTCGGACTCGTCGTGCGGCTCGACGAGGATCGTCGCGCCCTGGGCGCGGGCGTGCTCGATGCACTTGTCGACGTCGGTGACCTCGATCGCGAGGTCGACCACGCCGTCGCCGTGCGCGCGGTGGTGGTCGAGGACCGGGCTGTCGGGGGTGACGCCGCCGGTGAAGACGAAGCGCGCGGAGCCCGACTTGAGGACGTAGGACTTCTCGCCGCGGTGGCCGGTCTCCGGGCCGCGGTAGGCGACGAGCTCCATGCCCAGCGCGAGCTGGTAGAACGTGGCCGTCTGCGTGGCGTTGCCGACCACGAAGCACACCGCGTCCTGTGCGACCACCGGGAAGGGGTCGTTGGTGGCGTCGTACTCGACGAGGCCGACGAGCTGCTTGAGCTGCTCGAGGGTCAGGTCGGCCTTGAGCTCGTCGGTCGTGAGCGCGGCACCGGTGGATGCCTGGTCGGTCGTCGGGGACGTGGGGGTCGAAGTCATGCGCACAGCGTGTCGAGAAGCGACAGAGTGTGCAACAGTACGACGAAATGCTGGTCAACCTGCACAGTAGGAGCACCCCTGATGGACGACCTGGACCGCAGATTGATCGAGCTCTTCGCCGACGAGCCGCGCATCGGCGTCCTCGAGGCGTCCCGCCGCCTCGGCATCGCTCGCGGGACGGTCCAGGCCCGCCTCGACAAGCTCACCTCGAGCGGGGTGGTGACCGGTTGGGGTCCCGACCTCTCCCCCGAGGCGCTCGGCTTCCCGGTGATGGCCTTCCTGACCCTGGAGATCCGGCAGGGGTCGGGCCACGACGCCGTGGCCACCCACCTCTCCGGCATCGCCGAGGTGCTGGAGGCCTACACGATCACCGGCGCCGGCGACATGTGGGCGCGGGTCGTGGCGCCCTCCAACGCCGACCTCCAACGGGTCATCGACCGGGTACTGGCGGAGCCGGGCATCGAGCGCTGCACGACCGTCATCGCCCTCGCCACCCAGATCCCGCACCGGGTGCTGCCGCTGGCCCGGGCCGCCGTGGTTTGACGGCCCGGGCCGGCGTCGTTCACTCGTAGTCGGCGCCCGCCGGGTCGGCGAGGAACGCCAGGTCCTCGGGCTGGTCGATGCGGTAGCTGCCGCTGGCGTTGCAGTTGTAGTTGAGCCCGAAGGACGTCACCGCGACGATGATGTTGTCCTCCGCCAGGCCCGGGGTGGTGATGTCGAAGGTGGGTCCGCCCGAGTCTCCGAAGCAGGTGCCTCCGGTGGTGGCCCGGCCCGCGTGGGAGAACATGACCGCGATGTCGCGGTAGCCGTAGGCGCCCTTGAAGCTCACCAGCCTCCGGTCCGCCTTGCGCCGGGTGTCGCCACCGAAGGACGACTTGGGGCTGCTGTCCTCGAGGCCGTAGCCGACCGACTCGAAGAGGCCGTCCTTCTTGGCCGCCTTCGAGTAGTAGCGGTCCAGGTGGTCCTCCTCGGGCAGCGAGCCGTACTCGGTCAGACCGGTGACCGGCTCGCTCAGCTCGACGACACCGAGGTCGTGCAGCAGGAACGCCGCGTCGACGTACTCGGGGTGCGTGAACGTCGAGTCCGCCTCGTGCCACGTCGGGCTCGCGTCCAGGGCCGCGGACCAGTCGTCGTACCGCTCCTCGTTGCGGTCCGGGGCGTACGTCGTGCTGGCCGGCAGGATCGAGTAGTCCGGCTCCTCCTCGACGGAGAACCACACGTCGGTGCCGCCGTACAACGGGTTCTCCGGGGCCTCGCCCTCCAGGCCCACCGCATAGGTGCAGTGGCCGGCGGTGACCACCGTGTCCGCGTCGATGAGCGTGCCGGTGCAGTTGAACCAGCCGCCCGGGTCGTCGAAGCGCGAGTCCACAGCCTCCGGGACGTGGAAGAGCAGCTGGCCGACGTAGGGGTGCTCGCCGGCGTCCGGTGCCCCGCCGACGATGGCGGAGGCCGGCGGGAGGGCGGGCACGAGCAGGAGGACTGCGGTCGCAGGTGCGGCGACCGCAGCACGGCGGAGGTTCTTGATCATGGGCGCTCCTTCGGTGGGATGTCGGATCCCAGTGAGCACGCCCGGCGGCACGCCTGTCATCCCCCCTATGGGGGTGACCCGCACGTCAGCGGGCCACGTCGCCCGCGAGGGCCAGGCGCACCGACTCGGCAGCCGCCAGCACCCGGGGCGCCACGACGCCCTCGTCGATGCCGCCACCGAGGGTCACCACGCCCACCGAGGCCTCCAGCCCGTCGATCCCGCGCACCGGCGCCGAGAGGCCCTGGGCCCCCGTCTGGAGCTCGCCGGCGGTGACGACGTACTGCCCCGCGCTCTCGCGGGCCAGCAGGATCGCCTTCCCGGCGGCGCCCTGGGTGAGGGCGTGCCGGGTCCCGACCCGGTAGGAGACGTGGAAGTCGGTCCAGGACGGCTCCACGACCGCCAGCGCCAGCGCCTCGTCGCCGTCGGCCACCGTGAGGTGGGCGGTGCAGCCGATCGCGTCGGCCAGGCTGCGGAGCACCGGCACGGCGAGGTCGCGCAGCAGCGGCTGCACCGCTGAGGCCAGGTGCAGCACGCCGAGGCCGACGAAGAGCCGGCCGCGCGCGTCGCGGCGTACGAGCCCGTGCTGCTCCAGGGTGCTGATCAACCGGTAGACCACCGTCCGGTTGACCCCCAGGTCCGCCGACAGCTCGGTCACGGTCATACCCTTGGGCGCGGATGCGAGCACCTCGAGCACGCGCAGGCCTCGATCCAGCGTCTGTGAAGTCTCGGCGGCCATGTGGCCAATCTAGTGACAACCAACCAAGGCCGGTCGTCGTCACACCCTCGAGTGCATCTTTCGCACCGACCCCGAGACGGGGTGTCCACACACCAGACGATCAAGGGAGAACCCATGCATCGCCACGTACGCCGCACGTTCGCCACCACGGGCACGACGGCGCTCATCGCCGCGACCCTGCTCACCGCACCGGGTGCGCAGGCCGCTGCCGCCACCACCTGCCAGGGCAAGACGGTCACGATCGACGGCACCGGCCAGGCGACCGTCACCGGTACGCCGGACGCGGACGTCATCGCCGCCAGCCTCGGCGCGACCATCACCGCGCTCGCCGGTGACGACACCATCTGCGTGCTGCCCGGAACGGCCACCACGCCCACCACGATCGACGCGGGCGACGGCAACGACGCGGTCGACGCCTCGACGCTGCCCGCCGGCGCGCGGGTCACCACGACGCTGGGAGCCGGTGACGACTCCTACACCGGGGGCGCCGCCTCCGACCAGGTCTCCACGGGCGCGGGCACCGACACCGTGGCCACCGGCGCCGGTGACGACGGGGTCGGCAGCGGGACCGCCGGCCAGCCCAACGGCGACAAGCTCGACCTCGGCGCCGGCGACGACGTCCTGGACTGGCACGGCACGCAGGAGCCCAGCGGCAAGGTCGAGTTCGGCGAGGGTGCCGACACCCTGGCCGACGGCGACGGCGGCGCGGTCGCCATCGACGCGACCTCGCGGACGGTCAAGCGCGGCGGGACCACGGTCCTGTCGTGGACCGGCTCGGTCGCGACCTACGTCGTGGACTCCAACGCCACGACCGCAGGCTTCGCCGGCACGAACGCCGACGAGACCTTCGTGCTGCGCGACCCTGCGGCGGGCGCCACGCCCACCACGGTCGACGTCGACATGGCCGGCGGTGACGACACGATGACCGTGCGCTCCGCCGTCCTCGACGGCTCGACCTGGAGCGGCGGCGAGGGTGAGGACCTGTTCCAGGTCGCCCACGACTACGACGAGGTCTACCTGGACCTGCGCAGCGGCCAGTTCGAGACCGGTGAGCCGGACGTGACGGCCGACCAGAAGGTCAGCAACGTCGAGAACGTCGACGCCATCTCCGGCCGGGTGACCGTCAAGGGCACCAGCAACGCCAACGTCCTCAACCTGCAGGGTTGCTCGATGTCGGCCGTGGGTCGTGCCGGGGCCGACACGATCGGCTACGGCGTCGACTTCGACGACGCGCCCGCCCTCGCGTGCACCGGCACCAAGCTGGTCGCCCGTGGCGGCAAGGACGCCGACCGCATCTCCGGCAGCAGCGGCAACGACCGCCTCTTCGGCAACAAGGGCGAGGACCTGGTCTTCGCCATGGGCGGCGACGACGTCATCTTCGGTGGCGACGACGACGACCGTCTCCGTGGCGGCGCCGGCGACGACAAGGTCCGCGGCGGCAAGGGCAACGACGAGCTCGGTGGCAACACCGGCAACGACCGCGTCCAGGGCGACAAGGGCAACGACCGCCTGCTCGGCCACCTGGGCAACGACGTGCTGGTCGGCGGTCTCGGCTTCGACCGCGCCAACGGCGGCAAGGGCAACGACCGCGCCTTCTCGGTCGAGCGCGCGTGGAACGTCGAGCGCCGCTGACCCATCGCAGCACAGCATCACCGCATCACCGACGGCCGTCGCCCGCACCCGCGGGCGGCGGCCGCTCCGCGTCACGGCGCGTCGGGCGCGCCTGCGTGCCGACGCGCGCTGGCGTGCCGGCACTGGCGCGCCTGCGCCGGGGTGCTGGTCAGGAGGACTTGCGCACCGCCCACTCGCGGATCCGGTTGATCCGCTCGTGGAGCTGGTCCGCGCTGGCCACCGCCGCGGCCGGTCCACCGCACTCCTTGCGCAGCCGCGCGTGGGTGATCCCGTGGGCCTGTCCCGTGCGGTGGTGCCAGGCGGCCACGAGCCCGTTGAGCTCGCGCCGGAGGATCGCGAGCTGCTCGTGCGTGGACACCGCCGCGACCGAGTCGGCCTCGGGCCGAGCGGCCTTCTGCCGCGCCGCACGTTCGGACTGGCGCGAGTGCAGCAGCTCGCGCACCTGGTCGGGCTCGAGGAGACCGGGGATGCCGAGGAAGTCCATCTCCTCCTCCGACCCCACGTGCACCTCGCCGGAGTGGCCGAACTCGCCGCCGTCGTAGAGCACGCGGTCGAAGGACGCCGTCGACCCGAGCGCCTCCCAGGACATCTCGAGCTCGCCCGAGGCGGACTCCTCGGCGTTGGCGGCGGCCAGCAGGTCGTTCTCGGCGGCGAAGATGTCGTCCTCGTCGGTGACCTTGCGGCCGAGCACGTGGTCGCGCTCGACCTCCATCTCGGAGGCGAAGCCGAGCAGGTGCGGCACCGACGGGAGGAAGACCGACGCGGTCTCGCCCCGCGACCGGGCACGCACGAAGCGGCCGACGGCCTGGGCGAAGAACAGCGGCGTCGAGGTCATCGTCGCCCACACGCCCACGGCGAGGCGCGGGACGTCGACGCCCTCGGAGACCATCCGGACCGCGACCATCCAGCGCTTGTCGGACTCGCTGAACTGGCTGATCTTCTTCGACGACGCCTTCTCGTCCGAGAGCACGACGGTCGGGGACTCGCCGGTGATCTTCTTGAGCAGCCCGGCGTAGGCGCGGGCCTTCTCCTGGTCCGAGGCGATCACGAGGCCGCCCGCGTCCGGGACGTGGCGGCGTACCTCCGTGAGCCGCTTGTCGGCGGCGGCGAGGACCGACGGGATCCAGGACCCGGCCGGGTCGAGGGCGGTGCGCAGCGCCTGCGCGTGCATGTCCTTGGTGAGCGGCTCGCCCAGCCGTGCGGCGACCTCGTCGCCGGCGCGGGTCCGCCAGGTCATCTCGCCGGAGTAGGCCATGAACAGCACCGGACGGACGACGTGGTCGGCCAGCGCGTGGGCGTAGCCGTAGGTGAAGTCGGCGACCGAGCGCGGGATGCCGTCGTCACCGGGCGCGTAGGTGACGAACGGGATCGGGTTGACGTCCGATCGGAACGGCGTGCCGGTGAGCGCGAGCCGCCGCGCGGCCGGCTCGAACGCCTCCCGGACGCCGTCGCCCCACGACAGCGCGTCGCCGGCGTGGTGGATCTCGTCGAGGATGACCAGGGTCTTGAAGCGCTCGGTGCGGATGCGCATGGCCAGCGGGTTGACCGCGACGCCGGCGTAGGTCACCGCGATGCCGACGTAGTCCTGCGACGTCTTGCCCTTGCCGGCGGCGTACGTCGGGTCGATCGGGATGCCCGCCTTGGCGGCCGCCTCGGCCCACTGCGTCTTGAGGTGCTCGGTCGGCGCCACGATCGTGATCCGGTCGACCACCCGGCGCCCGAGGAGGTCGGCCGCCACGGTCAGCGCGAAGGTCGTCTTGCCGGCCCCCGGCGTGGCCACGGTGAGGAAGTCACGCGGGTTGGCGGTGAGGTAGCGCTCCATCGCCGCCTGCTGCCACGCCCGCAGCAGGGGCGCCGTGCCCCAGGCGGCACGCTCCGGCCAGGCCGGAGCCAGGACCGGAGCGGGGGGTACGGCGTCGTGCCGCCCCGTCACGCGTCGGGGCCCTGGTTGCCGTCGCCTGAGCCGTCGCCGCCGGGCTTGATGGACTCCCATATCTCCTTGCACTCCGGGCACACCGGGTACTTCTCCGGCGCTCGGGAGGGCACCCAGACCTTGCCGCACAGCGCGATGACGGGGGTGCCCATCACCATCGCCTCGGTCAGCTTGTCCTTGGGGACGTAGTGGCTGAACCGCTCGTGGTCACCATCGTCGGTCGGCTGGGTGCGACGGTCCTCGATCGTCTCGGTGCCGGGCGAGAATCCGATGGTGCTCATGCGGGCCAGTCTAGGTCAGTCCGAGGTCAGTTGAGGTCCGGGTCGACCGGGCGTGTGGAGTGCCACGCCAGCTGGCCCGGCTGTCGCCGCATCACGTCGCGCCAGAGCTCGGAGGCGTCCTCACGGAACACGTCCCCCGCCTCGCCGGGGGCGACGTACCAGTCCCCCCGGGCGATCTCCCCCTGGAGCTGGTCGGCCTCCCAGCCGGCGTACCCCGCGAAGATCCGCATGCCCGCCAGGCTCTCCTCGAGCAGCGCCACGGGCGTGTCGAGGTCGACGATCCCCAGCCGGCCGAGCACCGACCGGAACCCGACGGGCTCGTCGTCGACGTCGCGCAGGAGCGCGACCGCGATCGCACCCTCCACGCTCACGGGGCCGCCGCGGAAGAGCACCCCGGGCGAGGCCAGCTGCGGGTGCCAGGCCTCCACCTCCCCTATCTCGGCGACCGGCACCGGCGAGGGCCGGTTGAGCACCACTCCCAGGACCCCCTGCTCGTCGGCGTCGAGGAGCAGCACCACCGTGCCGGCGAAGTTGGGGTCGGTGAGCCCCCGCGTCGCCAGCAGCAGCATCCCGGGCGCTACGTCGGTCATGGCCCCATCATGGCCGATCTCCCCGAGGTCCGGCCTGACCGGCGAGCGCTCTCCCCCACCTGAGCGAGGCACCGCCTCGTCGGACGTCCCGAGCAACGCCCGACACCCCGACACCCCGGGCAGCCGCCTCGTCGGACGTCCCGAGCAACGTCCGACGGCGGCACGCCCCGAGAGGGGCCTCCGGCTCAGCGGGTCGGGCTCACTTGCTCCAGGTCACGTTGCCGGAGCCGACCGGGACCAGCTCGACCCAGGTGCGGCCGGGCGGGACGGTGATCTCGCCGCCCTTGGGCCCGGTGAGCTTCAGGGCGCCGGTGAGGCCGTCCTTGCTCCACGTGCCGCGCACGACCTTGCCGCCGTGGAACAGCAGCGCCTGGCCCTTGCCCTCGAACTTCGTCTCGGGCACGGGGTAGCCGGCGGGGTCGCGGTAGCCGGCGTCGCCGACCTGGACCCGCAGCGCCAGCACGGTCGTGGCGGGGAACTCGTCGCCCGTGGCCGCGTAGGAGTTGGTGTTGACGTACTTGCCACCCTGGAACTGCCAGGTCGTGGTGTGCCCGCCGAAGGCCGCGGACAGCGTGCGTGCGGGCTTGCCGCCGGGGGCGTCGCCCTCCTCGCCGAAGGCCAGGTATGGATCCGGGGCGTCGCCGCCCTTGATGGCGCCCGAGATGGCCTTGAGGTCGGCGAACAGGTTGTACGGCGCGGAGCGGCCGTTGTCGCGGTAGACGCCCTTGGCGCCCTCGGTGACGAACGGGATGCCCGCCTGGCGGACCCGGCCCAGGGTGACCGGAGCGGCGCCGCTGGTGACCACGTGCGCCCCGGTCGGGACGATGCCGATGTCGCTGGCGCGCATGGACCGCACGGGCCCGACCACCTGCGGCAGCCGCGAGTAGTAGAACGCGGCGAGCCGGGTCATGCCGCCCTCGACGAGCTCCTCCACCACCATGTCGGCCTGCCCCAGGCCGACCTGCGGGGCGCTGGAGGAGGTGTTGTCGACCTTGGTGACGATGACCGGGTTGCGCGGGGCCTCACCCTCCATCGGGAGCCCGGTGAGCGGCCACAGGGCCGGCTCCTCCGGCTCCGCCGCGGTGGTCTCGCTGGTGGCGTCGCTGGTCGGCTCGGGCGTGCTGGCAGGCTCCTCGTCCCCGCCGCAACCGGCGAGCAGGAGGGTGGCAGCAGCCAGGGTCGCGACGCCGAGGCGCAGGCGGGGAGGACGGGGAAGCACGGGGGAACTCCGATCGGGGGTGTGGAGCAGGTCGAACGCCGTCAAGTGTGACGGCGCGCCCTCCCGGGGACGGGAAGGCGCGCCACACACGAGACGGGACGCGGTGTGACGAGCAGCGCGTCAGCGCAGGGTGCCGGCGAACCAGCTGTCCGTCCACGGGCTGGCCACGGACACGCTGCGGCCGGTGCTGGGCGAGTGGACCATGACGGCACGCCCGTCGTCCCAGCGCACGAAGATGCCGGCGTGGTAGACGCCGCCACCATCGCTGAAGAACATCAGGTCGCCGGGACGCATGTCGCTCTTGGCGATGCGACGCGTCGCGCCGGCCTGCGCGCTCGACGTACGGGGCACCTGGATGCCGGCCCGGCCGAAGCTGTACTGGATGAGTCCGGAGCAGTCGAAGGCGTTGGGACCGGAGGCGCCGTAGGAGTACGGGTCCCCACGCTGGGCGAGCGCGACCGACACGGCCGACTCGAAGCGGCTGGACTCCCTGCGAGCGGCCGACTTGCGGCGCTCGGCGTCCTTCTTCTTGACCTTGCTGAACTGCTTCTCGTTGAGCGCCACGGCCTCCCGGTCGTCGGCCTGGGCGGGGGCCGCGGCGAGCGAGACACCGACGGTGGCGGTGGCGGCGACGGCGAGACTGATGGTGCTGAGCGCGCAGGAACGCGCGACGCGACGGATCGCGGGCATGGTGAAGTCCTTTCCCACGCCTGTGAGGTGAGCTGTCGGGTTGGAGCTGGAAAGTGCCCTGCCACCTCTCGGTGGCTTCACCCCTAGCCGGTCCGGTCGTCCGGTCCGGCGGTGGAACCTGTGGGTCCCCCACTCCTGCCCGATGAGTCGTGTCTCGGGGGTCCACCCCTGGGCGGGCAGGACTCGGCGTTGCCCGGGGGTGGTTGTTGGGTTGTGATGCTCCGCGCCCACACGGGAAGGGCACGGCGACCGTCGATCACCGTAGGTTCACCTGCTCGCAATGTCCAAACACGCCGAACGCCCCCGGGAGGGTTCCCGGGGGCGTCTCAGGCGGGCGCGGACCGGCTCGGCGTGACGAACGTCTCCCCCGTCGGCCGTGTCGTACGGCGTGTCGGCGTGCGTCGGGGCGCTCTCAGCCCAGCTTGGCGCCGCCGTCCACGTAGAGCGTCTGGCCCGTGATGTACGACGCCTCGTCGCTGCACAGGAACGCCGCTGCGGCGGCGATGTCCTCGGGGAATCCGACCCGCTTGACGGGGTTGGCCTCGGCGGCCGCGGCGCGGAAGTCCTCGACGCTCATCTTCACGCGCGCGGCGGTGGCGTCGGTCATCTCGGTGGCGATGAAGCCCGGTGCGATGGCGTTGGCGTTGATGCCGAACGGGCCGAGCTCGATGCCCAGCGTGCGGGTGAAGCCCTGCACGCCCATCTTGGCCGCGGAGTAGTTGGCCTGGCCGCGGTTGCCGAGCGCGGAGACGCTGGAGAGGTTGAGGATCTTGCCGTAGCGCTGCTCGACGAAGTGCTTCTGGGCGGCCTTGGTCATGTTGAAGGCGCCCTTGAGGTGCACATTCATCACGAGGTCCCAGTCCTCCTCGGTCATCTTGAAGAGCAGGTTGTCGCGCGTGATGCCGGCGTTGTTGACCAGCACGTGGATGCCGCCGAGCTCGTCGACGACCCGCTGCACGGCGGCCTCGGCGGCGGCGCCGTCGGCGACGTCGCAGCCGACGCCGATGGCCCTGGCGTCGCCGATCGTCTCGATGCGCGCGGCCGCCTCTTGGGCGCTGGCCTCGTCGAGGTCGAGGATCGCCACGCTGGCGCCCTCGGCGGCGAAGCGCTGCGCCGTCCCGAACCCGATGCCGCGCGCGGCTCCCGTGATGACTGCGACGCGTCCGTCATAGCGACCCATGAGGTGACTCCTTGTGATGTCCGGTGGGCTGTGGCGCGTCGGGGACGCGCGCGGCCGACCCTAGTGCCCGCGCGCGCGACCGGGGTGCGTCGGGGCGCGGCTGTGGGCCCTTGCAGTCATCGGTGCACTGCGACCGCCCACGGCCCCGCGGCCGGTGGTCGCGGCGCACGACGGCGTACGACAGGGGCGACCGCTCGGCTAGGAGTCCAGCACGGCGCGCAGGCGAGCGGCGTACTCGGCGGCCTCGCCGTCGGCGTACTTCGTCCGCGGCCAGAAGAAGCCCCGCAGCCCGTCGCCCTTGGTGCGCGGCACGACGTGCATGTGCAGGTGCGGCACCGACTGGCTGACCGTGTTGTTCATCGCCACGAAGGACCCCTGGGCACCCAGGGCCTCCTTGACCGCAACGGCGAGCTGCTGCGCGGCGGCGAGGAAGCCTTCACGCAGCCCGGCCGGCAGGTCGGGCAGCGTCTCGACGTGCTCGCGCGGGACCAGCAGCACGTGGCCCTTGAACACCGGCCGGGCGTCGAGGAAGCCGACGAACGCGCCGTCGTCGAGCACGACGTGGGCCTGGATCTCCCCCGAGACGATCCCGCAGAACGCGCACTCAGCCATGTCGCGGACAGTAGCGGCTGCCTAGGCTGGCGGGGATGCAGACCTTCCTCCCGTACGCCGACTTCGAGCGGTCCGCGCGCGCCCTGGACACCAAGCGGCTGGGCAAGCAGCGCGTGGAGGCCATCCAGGTCGTCCGGGCGCTCACCGTGCCGGGCTACGGCTGGGCCAACCACCCGGCCGCGCTGATGTGGAAGGGCCACGAGGAGGCCCTGGGGCGCTACGGCATCGTCTGCTGCGCAGTGTGGACCGAGCGGGGGTACGGCGACACGTGCGCCGCCACCATCGCGACCGACCTGCGGGCGGCCGGGGTCGGGTCGATCCGCAGCCAGGCCGAGCTGGCGGAGGCCGGCGCGCTGCCGCCGTGGCTCGAGGGCGAGGACCTGCTGCTCAGCCACCGCTCGGCCCTGGTCCGCAAGGACCCCGAGCACTACCGATCGCTGTTCCCCGACGTGCCCGACGACCTGCCCTACGTGTGGCCGGTGCGCTCGGCGGCGGTCGTCGAGGCCGAGCGCCGACGCGAGGAGAACGCCGTACGACGCGCGGAGCGGGCCGCCGAACGCGCGCGCCTCGACGAGGAGCGTGCCCGCCAGCGCCGCAGCCGGGCCGCGAAGAAGGCCTGGGAGACGCGGCGCCGCAACCACGACGGCGGGGCCTGAGCTGCTGCCGGCCGACGGGCCGCGCGACTAGGGTCGGGACCGTGTCCGGACCCGCGTCAGGCCGCCCCGCTCCGACCGAGGGGCGTCGTACGCTCGCGGAGGTCTACCGGCGGTTCGGCGACGTCGAGGCGAGCGGGACATCGCCGCTCCACGCCCGCATCGCGCTCGCGCTGAGCGAGTCGGACGTGGCGCTGCGCGCCGTCGAGTCCGCGCCGGCGCGCAAGCGGCACCCGGCCGTGATCCTGGCGGCGCTGCACGACCTCGCCCTCGCCGGGCGGGCGCCGACGCTCGCAGCCGCGTACGCCCTGGGCGACCACGACGCCGCCGTGAGCGCGGCGGTCGACACGCTGCTCGGCATGACCGGCGCCGTCGTGGCCGGCGCCGTACGACGCCCCGTGCGGGCGCACGAGGCGGGACGCCACACCGTCCTGCACCCGGCCGTGGCCGAAGCGGCCCGCCGCGTCGGCGCGGACGCGGTCGGGCTGGTCGACGTCGGCTGCTCGGCCGGGCTCAGCCTCGTCGTCGACCGGGTCGGCATCGACTACGGACCGGGGGCCACGGTGGGCGACGTGTCGTCCCCCGTGCAGGTGGCCGCCTCCGTCGTCGGCGACCGTCCCGTCCCTGCGCTGGCGCTGCCGCCCGTCGTGGCCCGGGTGGGGGTCGACCTCGACCCGGTCGACGTGACCGATCCGGAGGAGGCCCGCTGGTTGCGCGCCTGCCTCCACCCGGACCAACCGGGGCCGATGGCGCTGCTCGACGCCGAGATGGCCCTCGCGGCGAGCGACCCGCCGGTGCTCCTGCGGGGCGACGTGCTCGAGGTGCTGCCGGACGCCCTCGCCCGGGTCCCCCGGGACGCGCTGCCCGTGGTCTCCACGACGTGGACGCTCTCGCACCTCCCGCTCGAGCGACGGCTGCGCTTCCTGCACCGGCTCGACGAGGCGGCGGCCGGCCGCACCGTCGCGTGGGTCTCGGTCGAGGGCGTCGGCGTCGCGCCGGCGGTCCCGACGATGGGCGACCGCCACGCCTCCGGGCACAGCGTCATCGGCGTGGCGGTGCTGGAGCACGCCCGCCTGCGGGCCGAGGCCGTGGGACGCTGCTGGTCGCAGGGCCGGGTGCTGTCCTGGCTGGCCGAGGACTGACTCCCCGGCGCCGGCGATCTGAGTACGAAAGCTCTGCACGGGACGACTCCCGGCCCCTGACGATCACGGCATGGCCTCTCCCCTGCCCTCCGCCGGAGTCACCTTGGCGCTCGCCGTCCTGGTCGTCCCGGGCGTCCTCGCCGGGACGCTCGTCCTGCTGCTGGTCGCGGGGCCGCTCGCCTTCCTCGTGCCGACCGCGTCCGGCCTGCTGCTCGTCCTCTACCGGACGGCGGTGCGGACCGCCGAGGACGCCACCCTGCGGGTGCTCGTCCGCGAGCTCGGCGCCGTCGTGCTCGCCCCCGCGGTCGGCTTCGGGACGTGGATGGCGCTGACCGTGCTGGGCATCCTGGTGGGAGTGCTGCCGTTCATCGACCACCCGTCGAACTACCCGCACGCCGACGCGTGGGGCGCGGCCAGCGCGGTGGTCGCGTTCGCCTCCGCCGCCGCCTCGTGGTGGCTGCTCCGGAGGTTCGCCGACCCCGCGCCGGCCGCGCGCCGGTGACGCCCTGACCGGGCGCCGGCTACCCGGTGTGCTGGACCGTCAGAGGAGACGGCCGCAGTTCGGCCACGGGGAGCGGCCGCGGGACTTGTAGAGCAGCTTGGCGCGGTAGGTCTGCTCGCCGGCCGACGCGTGGTGCGGCATGCCGGACCCACCGACGCTGCGCCACGTGGAGGTGTCGAACTGGTAGAGGCCGTAGTAGCCCGCCGCGTTCACCGCGCGGGGGTTGCCGCCCGACTCGCACTGGGCGAGGGCGCCCCAGTTGAGGCCCTCGGTGCCGGGGACCGACCACGGCTGCTGCCCGACGAGCACGCGGCGGGCGCGGGGCTCGCGGACCATCTCGCGGCCCACGACGCGGTACTTGACCGGCTTGCCGTTGTGGAGGGTGCGCACGGCCTCGACCTTGCGGATGCCGGCCTTGCCCTGGCGGACGACCTTGCGGCGGCCGGGGGCGAGCTTGGTGGTGGGCACCTCGACCACGCCGGGGCGGACCCGGGTGCGCTTGGCCTTGCGCTGCTTCTCGACCGCGACCAGCTTGACGGTGTCGCCGTGGCGGACGCGCTTCTTGCGGTCGGCGACCTTCCGGCCGTCGCGGACGACCTGGACGATGTCGTTGCCGTCCACGGCGACGCCGTGGCTCTCGAGCACCTCGCCGGGCCAGGCCTGGGGCTCGACGGCCACCTCGACGGCGGGCTGGGTGGCCACCTTCATGCGGACGGCGACCTGGCCGTCGGCCAGCGCGGCGCGGTCGGTCACGGTGGGACCGGTCTGCGGCTGCGCCGATGCGATGCCGGGCGCGAGGGTGAGCGCCAGGGCGGCCGCGGCGGTGCCGGCGGCGACCCGGCTGGAGCGGGCAGGGAGAAGGGTTCGGTTCGTGGCACGCACGTGCGAGGACCTCACATCGTTCGGTGCGCCGTCGGGGGCGCTCGGACGCGACACCGCCTTGCCGGGCGTCGAGGCCGCGGCGTGCAACACCTCGCGATGGGAGGCGCCTCGTCAGGTCGAGGGCACCGCCGTCGGCCCTACCACCACAACACGCATTTCCAGCGTCCGTCGAATCGGGAACGGCCCCGACCGGGGTCCTCCACGCTGGGAGACGGGCCCGGATGTGAGGTTCTTCACGCGTAGCGCAGCGCGTCCCCCGGCCGGAACCGGACCGCCCGGCGCACGGGCAGGACGAGCACCAGAAGAGCCAGGACGGTCGTGCCCACGAGGGCCACGAGGACGTTGCCGGGCGGGAAGACCACGGGGAGGCGCACGTCGACGATCTCCCACACGAGGCGCACGATCAGGCGCGTGAGCAGGTAGCCCAGCGGGATGCCGATGAGCCACCCGAGGAGCGCCAGCACGATCCCCTCGGTGGTGAAGATGCGACGGACGTCGCGGGCCCGCGCACCGATGCTGCGCAGGATGCCGATCTCGCGGGTGCGTTCGAGCACGTTGGTGGTGATCGCGTTGGCGAGCCCGACCATGCTCATCGCGACGATGAGGAACCCGAGGACGGCGATGGTGGTCGTCAGGGTGCTGTTGGCGGCGACCTCGTCCCGCTCGGCGACGTACCTGATCTCGCTGGAGACCTCGTAGCCCTGGGCGGCCAGCCGGTCCTCGAGGAGCGAGGTGGTGCGGTCCACCTGGTCGGTGTCGCGCGACTCGGTCCGGATCCAGTACGTGCTGGCCGCGGCGGGCCGGTCGAGGAGGTCCCGCGTGGTGGTCAGCGGGACGTAGAGAGCGGTCCCGTCCTCCTGCTGGTTGGTGGCGATGCCGATGATGCGGAAGCTGGCTCCACCGACGGCGGTCCCCAGGTCCACGGTGTCGCCGACCTCGATGCCGGCGAGCTGGGCGATGTTGCGCTCGATCACGGCCACCCGGGCGCCGTCGCGGTCCTCCTCGGCGTCGAACCACCGTCCCTCGGCCAGGCGGTAGTCGAGGAGCGGGTCCTGCTCCACCCCCCAGACGAACGCCTCGCGGCCACCGAGGTCGACGGTGTTCTTGAGCACCGGCTCCGCCTCCGCGACGCCGGGCGTGGTGACGATGGTGAGCCTGGCCCGGTCGTCGAAGGGCGCGCGGTTGCTGGTGGTGATCTGCACGTCCTCGAGGTGCGAGCCCCACGACGCGCGCGTGCTGTCGGTGGCTCCCTGCGCGAGGGCGAGGACCGCGAGCAGGTTGCCGACGGCGAGCGCCACGATGGCCGCGGTGGCCAGGCTGCGGCGCTTGCGGCGACCGACGTTCCGCAGCCCGATCTGCACGACCCGGGGCAGGAAGGACGTACGCCGCAGCGCCCGGTCGAGCGCGTCCGTCCCGCCGGTCGCCGAGCCGGTGGCCTCCAGCGCCTCGCGCAGGTCGACGCTGAGCGCCCGTCTGATGGCCGGCAGCGCAACCAGTGGAGGTGCCACCAGCCCGACCAGGAGGCTGGCGAGGACGACCGTCGGGTCGATGCCCGGGGCGACGTCCACTGCCCAGTAGGTCGAGCCGAAGTAGCGGGCCAGCGCGCTCGACATCAGGATCCCGAGCAGCGTCCCCGCCACCGCGCCGACCGCCCCCAGCAGCAGCGTGGTGCGCAGGTAGACCAGCGCGACCTGCCGTCGGCGGGCGCCGACGGCGCGCATCACCCCGATCTCGCGGGTCTGCTCCGCGACGAGGGTGCTCAGCGTGTTGGAGACCAGGACCGCCGCGGAGATCAGCGCCAGCACCGTGATGACGCCCAGCAGCTGGGAGAACTGCTCGGTGTCGGCCTTGCCCGGCCAGTCACCGGGGGCGCGGATCTCCGGCAGGTTGGTGAAGCCCTCGAACCCGGGGAAGGTCTCGAGCTGGCGGCGTACCCGCTCGACCGTCGCCCGGGCCGCCGCGGGGTCGGTGTCGTCGAGGCGGAGCGCGAGCCCGCCGTACCCGGGCTCGCCGCTCAGCGCGGCCACGGTGGCTGCCGGTGCGTAGAGCACGACGACCTTCTCGTCCTGGACCTGCTCGCCGTCCGGCAGGCTGCGCCCACGTCCGGAGAGGGTGAAGTCGGCCTGCTCGCCCGCCGCACCGACCAGCGTCACGTCGTCGCCGGCGGCGCCGTCGTACACGCCGGTGTTCTCGTCCTGGACGTCGGCCATGAGCTCGCCCGGCCCGGGGGCGGACCCGGACTCCACGCGTACGACGTCGACGTCCTGGTCCGCGAAGTCACGGATCCCGATCACCCGAGCGGGCGCACGCCGTTCCCCGATGAGCACGCGGGCGTCGACGCTGGACCGTGGCTCGACCGCCGCGACCCCCGGGACGTCCTCCAGCGCTGCGAGGTCCGCGTCCGACAGCTCCAGCGGCCGGATCCCGACCGCGACGTCGGCCAGCCGGCCCTCGCGGACCTCGTCCTGCATCGCGTCGTCGATCAGTGTGGGCACCGCGAAGAAGGAGATGCTCGCCACCGCGATCGCGAGCGTCAACAGGGTGAAGATCGTCCGGGCCGGTCGGCGCAGCAGGTCGGCCACCGACACCCGGTGCTCGGCCGACAGCACGTGGCCCCCTCAGCCGCCCACGACGCGTCCGTCGCGGATCTCGACCACCCGTCCGGCGCGGGCGGCCAGGTCGCGGTCGTGGGTCACGAAGAGCACCGTCTTGCCCTCGTCGTTGAGCCGCCCCAGGAGGCGGAACATCTCGTCGGCGGTGACCGAGTCGAGGTTGCCCGTCGGCTCGTCCCCGACGATCAGCCCGGGGTCGGCCGCCAGCGACCGGGCGATCGCCACCCGCTGCTGCTCGCCGCCGGACAGCTCGGCGGGCAGGTGCTCGAGCTTGTCGCCCAGCCCGACGACCTCGAGGTTGTGCCGCGCCCGCTCGAAGCGGTCGTGCTTGGAGCCGCGGCGCAGGAAGTCGAGGGGCAGGGCGGCGTTCTCGAGCGCGGTCAGGGTCGGCAGCAGCTGGAAGAACTGGAAGACGATCCCCACGTTGGCACCGCGCCAGACCGCCAGCTCCTCCTCGCTCAGGTCGTCGAGCCGTGAGCCGTCGACGGTGACCGTGCCGGCGGTGGGACGGTCGATGCCGGTGATGATGTTGAGCACCGTCGACTTGCCGCTGCCCGACGGCCCGACGAGGGCGACCATCTCGCCGCGGTCGATGGACAGGTCGACGCCACGCAGCGCGCGGTACTCCAGCTTGCCGGTCCGGTAGGTCTTCTCGACGCCGGACAGCTCGATCAGCGGTGACCGCACGGTCTCCGCCGCCGCCTGCTGCTGGGTCGTCGCCTCACTCATCTGCCGCTCCCGCACTCGCTCCCCTGCAGGATCGGGCGGGCGAGGGGCGCGGGAACAGGGTCGTTGGACCCGTCAGGCCGGTCCGACGGACCGGTCCGAGCGCCGGCGAGTCATCGCCCCCCTCCCCCTGTCGGGGGAGGTCAACGGATCAAAGCGGGTGGGCGTTCGTCGAAAGCCGTCAGGACGTGAGCAGTCCGACGACCTTCTGCGCGGCCTCGGCGCTGGACGCCGGGTTCTGGCCGGTCACCAGCTTGTCGTCGACCACCACGAAGGGCGCCCACGGCTCCCCTGAGGAGAAGGTGGCGCCGGCCTCGCGCAGGCGGGCCTCGAGCAGCCACGGTGCCTTGTCGGCGAGCCCGGCCTGCTCCTCCTCCGCGTCGGTGAAGGCGGTCAGGTTGCGGCCGGCGAACAGCCAGGAGCCGTCGGCGCGCTTGGCCGGAAGGAGACCGGCAGGGCCGTGGCAGACCGAGGAGACGACCTTGCCGCCGTCGAGCATGGTCACGAGGATGCGACCGAGGTCGTCGTCGACGGCGAGGTCCTCCATCGGGCCATGACCGCCGGGCACGAAGACGGCGTCGTACGAGGCGAGGTCGACATCGGAGAGGACCAGCGTCGACTCGAGCCGGCCCGCGAGGGCGTCGAGGGCCGTGCGCTGCTTCGCCGACTCCTCCTCGCCGATGGTGTCCGCGGCCAGGCTGCCCTCGTCCACGACGGGCGTCCTGCCCTCAGGGCTGGCGAGGTCGACGTCGATCCCGGCGTCGGAGAACACCTCCAGCGGGGACAGCAGCTCCTCGGCCCAGAAGCCGGTCGGGTGCTTGGTCCCGTCGCTGAGGGTCCAGTGGTCGGAACCGGTCAGGACGATCAAGATCTTCGGCACGGGGGTACTCCTGATTCTCGGGGGCGTGGACGCCGTGGGGCGCCCTCCACGACGGTACCCACGACGTGGTCGGCTCGATCCGCCGACGGCACTCGCTGACAGAGCACGAAAGCCGCCCCGACGGGTGTCGGGACGGCTCTCGTTCAAGAGGGCTGGCTCTCGGTGGGGTGACCCACCGGGACCGGCAGTTCTGCGAAGAGTCCGCGCTTATTCTGCGAAGACCCCGTGGTGGAGCTGGCGGGAATCGAACCCGCGTCCTCGAGCGTCGAACCAGGTCTTCTCCGGGTGCAGTCGGTGATGTCGCTTTTCTCGGCCCCGGCGCTCGCACAGACACGTCGCCGACAGGCCCAGTCAGGAAAGAGTCCCGACCGCCCCTCCTGACAGGAGACGGTCAGCAAGTCCTCTAGATGAGGCCTGGGTCCGGGACGAGGACGGGTGCCCGGTCAGACCCTTCGATCACTGCTCAGGCAGCGAGAGCGAAGTCGTTGCGATTGGTGTTGGCAACTATGGTTTTGCAGCGGTCGTTTACGAGATGACGCTGCCTTCTCGACCCGCTTCCCCTGGAACTAACGTCCCAAGTCGAAACCGATCAGCCCCTCTTGAGTTGTACTGCGGTCAGTCTACGGGTCAACACCGACGGACGCCGCATGCATTCCCGTCCACGCACCCCGATCTTGCCTCAGTGGCACACGGTGGCGCAGCGGGCGACGACGCGACCACGCGGCGTACGGGCGTCGAAGTGGTGGGCGTCGGCCACGCCGTAGGTCCAGGAGAACCCGTGCCGGCGCAGGATCGCGACGACCGGGTGGGAGGGGCTGCGCCACGCGACCCGGTGGTGGGACCGGCCCGGCCACCAGGAGTTGGGGAGCCAGCGTCCGCCCACGCGGTAGGGGTTCTCCCACGGGTTGAGGTCGAACGCGCGGCCGTAGGAGTGGGGTGACCGGACGCCGGGCCGGCCGACCACGTCGCGGCAGTTGAAGGCCGAGGTGTTGTCGGCGGCCATCGAGGCGAGGTCGTCGGCGCCACGGAGGTGGCCGGACCAGCCGAAGCGGTCGACGCGGTACATCGAGCGGATCGGGACGCGTCGGTCGTGCAGCTCGGTGAGCGCCCCGGCGAACTGCCCGACGGCCCCGGCGGCGACGACGAGCTCGCCACGGCGCCGGTAGCCGGTGAAGTCGACGTAGTTCACGCGCAGCAGCCGCAGCCCGTCGCGCCCGACCGGGCAGCCGGCGTGCCAGCTGCGCCCCACCATCGAGCGCCACACACCGTCGGGGATCCCCGTGACGACCGGGTTGGCCCCGGCACCCTGGGCCCGGGCCTGCGGCGGCAGGTGGCGTCGCGGACGGGGCACCGCGCGGGAGAGCCGCACGGGCGCCACGGGCGGCAGGTTGTCGACCCGCTTGCGGTCGCTGCGCGACGACCGCACCCAGTCCAGGGCCTGCGCCTCCAGCCGCAGCACGGCGTCGGACCGGGGACGGAGCGTGATGCTCGCCGTGCCCGTGGCGTCGGTCACCAGCCGCTCGACCGTCCGCCACCGGTTCTTGCGGCGCTGCTGCAGCCGGACCTCACCGGCCACCGGTGTGCCGTCGTCGGCACGCCACCGCGCCGTGAGGGTGACCTCCTGCTCGTCGACCACGCGGCCCGGCCCGGACAGCTTGAGCGTCGTGGCGCGGCGCACGAGCTCGACCTGCACGTCGGGCGTGACCGTCGGCGGCGTCGTCGCGTCACCGGCGTACGACGCCCGTACGACGTTGTCGGCCCGGACCGGGCCGAGCCGTATCACCGTCACTGCCCGCCCGGCCGCGTCGGTGACCAGCCCCGCCAGCGGCTGCCACGCTCCCCCGACCCGTCGCTCGACGAGGACGGAGGCGCCCACGACCGGGGTACCCGCGGGGTCGGTGAGAATCACCCCGACCGGTGCGTCCTCCCCGGACCGTGCCGTCCCGACCTCGACGCCGAGGCCGGGGGTGGCCCGGGCGACGATCGCGGGACCGGCGACAGCGGGCGCCAGCAGGCCGGCCGCCAGGATGGCGAGCAGGGCAGCAACGAGGGCGGGAACAACGCGCATGGGGCCTCCGAGTGGTCCGAGGGAACCATCGTGGCAGTCGCGCGGTCTCGATCAGCCGAGGCCGAGCAACGCCGCGCCGTTGTGCCAGCACACGGCACGCAGCCACTCCTCCCCCAGGTCCAGCCGCTCGAGCGCCTCGAGCTGCCGGACGTAGGGGTAGGGGATGTTGGGGAAGTCGGACCCGAGCAGCACCTTGCCCGCCAGGCCGAGGTCGCGCAGCCGCGGCAGCAGGGCGGGCGGGTAGGGCCCGCCCATCTCGGAGAAGAAGTCGGTGAAGGCCATCGTGGTGTCGAGGGCCACCCGTTCGTGCCGCTCGGCGAGGGCGAGGAACTCGGCGTACTCCGGTGCGCCCGCGTGGGCGATCACCAGGCGCAGCCGCGGGTGGCGCGCGAGGAGGGCGGCGACCGGCGCGGGACCGGTGTGCTCGGTCGGCACCGGGCCGCTGCCGGCGTGGAGCACCACCGGCGTGCCGGCGTCGGCCACGAGCCCCCACGCCTTGTCCAGCAGCGGGTCGGTGACGTCGAAGCCGCCGACCTGCACGTGCACCTTGAAGACCTCGACCGCGTCGAGCCGCGCGGCGACGTACGACGACGCGGTCTCCTCGGGGAAGAACGTGCCGCACACCGCGGCCTCGGGCACGCGATCGGCGAAGCCGGCGGCCCAGTCGTTGAGCCAGTCGGCCATCCCGGGGCGGTGCGCGTAGGGCAGCGCGGTGAAGCGGGCGACGCCGAAGGACCGCAGCACCTCGACCAGCGCCTCGTCGGAGTCGCGGTAGTGCAGCGGCCACGGCCGTCCGATGAGCGGCCCGGCGGCGTCGAACTGCGCGCGCACCTTGGTCATCACCGGCGGCGGCAGGAAGTGCGTGTGCACGTCGACCAGCCCCGGCAGGTCCAGGGCCGCGGTCCACGCCCGGACCGACGTCGCCTCGGCACCGACCATCAGTCGCGGTAGCCCTTGAGCCGCCGCTGGACGGCCTGCTCCTTCTCCCTGTTGGCCTGGCGCTCGGCGAGCGAGTGCCGCTTGTCGTACTCCTTCTTGCCCTTGGCCAGGGCGATCTCGACCTTGGCCCGGCCGTCCTTGAAGTAGAGCGACAGCGGGACGATCGTGTAGCCCTTGTCGCTGACCTTGCGCTCCAGCTTGGTGATCTCCGCGCGGTTGAGCAGCAGCTTGCGCTTGCGGCGGGCGGCGTGGTTGGTCCAGGTGCCCTGGGCGTACTCGGGGATGTGCACCCCGTGCAGCCACACCTCACCGCCGTCGAGGTCGACGAAGCCGTCGACCAGGCTCGCGCGACCGGCCCTCAGCGACTTGACCTCGGTGCCCTGCAGGACCATGCCGGCCTCGAAGGTGTCCTCGATGTGGTAGTCGTGGCGCGCCTTCTTGTTCTGCGCGATCAGCCGGTTGCGCTCGTCCTTCGCGGTCTGCTTGGCCATGGCCTCATCCTCTCAGCCGACGGCAACCGGGAATCGCCGGCCCGACCGGTCGACTCAGAACCAGTTCTGCGGGTCCACGGCGCGGCCGTTGGCCATCACCGTGAAGTGCAGGTGGCAGGCGGTGGACCAGCCGGTGTCGCCGACGTACCCGATGACCTGGCCGCGCTGCACCTGCGCGCCGGTGCCCACGGTGTAGCTGCTCGCGTGGTTGTAGATCGTCGCGACGCCGGCGCCGTTGAGCGCCCCGTGGTCGACGATGAGCCGGCGGCCGTAGACGTCGCTCCAGTACGACGACACGACGCGACCCGACTCGGCCGCGTGGATGGGCTGGCCGCACCCGCCGCCGAAGTCGGTGCCGTCGTGGAGGCCCCAGTAGCCGTAGATCGGGTGCGTGCGGAAGCCGAACGGTGAGGTGATCCCGCCGCCGACGGGCATCATCAGGGTGCCGCCGGTGGGGACGCTGCGGCCCTGCGCGGCGGCCTTGGCCCGGGCCCGGGCGAGCGCGGCCGCGGCCCGCTTGCGCAGCATCTCCTCGATGTGGGCGGCCTCCCGCTCGAGCTGCTTGAGCTGGCGCACGTCGGCAGCGCGGGCCTTGCTGGCCTCGGCCCGCGCCGAGGACCGCTCCCCCACGAGCGCGGCCACGGAGGCCTTGGCGGCCTCGGCCTCGCTCTCCAGCTCCTGCTTGACGACCAGGTTGTCGGCCGCCTCCTGCCGCTTGACCGCCACCTCGTCGCGCGCCTCCTCGACCTGGCGCTCGCGCACCTCGAGCAGCACCTCGGCGGCGTGCAGCGCGTCGAAGGCGCGCGACTCGCGACCGATGATCACGTCGCGCACCTCCTCGTGACGGGTCAGGTCGTCGGTGGAGGCGGACTCGAGCATCGAGGAGAAGGCCAGCAGCTGCGGGTCACCCTCCATGTAGATGTCGGACACGGTGCCGGCGACCACGTCGGCCTGCTCGTCCATGTGCTGGCGGCCGGCGGCCAGCTCGGCCTCGGCGGTCGCCAGGTCGGCCTCGGCCTGCACGAGCGCGGCCTGCATCTGCGCGTCCCGCTCCTCGGCGACGGCGAGCCGGCCCCGGGCGGTGGCGAGCTGGCTGCGCGCGGTGGCGAGCTGGGAGCGGGCCGCCTCGAGCCGCGCGCTCGCGGCCTGCAGGCGCTCGCTGGAGTGCTCGAGGTCGTCGTGCGCGTGGCCGATGCTCTTCTCGACCTTGCGCTGCTTGTCCTTGAGGTCGTCGGCGGACGCGTACGGGACGGACACGGTGCCCACCAGCAGGGCGGCAGCGACGGACGCTGCGGCCATGCGCCGGCGAGCGGTACGGGGGAAGGATCGCACCGGGAAGCCTTTGGTCGTTCGGGGAAGAGAACGGACCGAAGGTATCCCGCGGGAATCAGACTTTGAGGTATTTCCTCGTCAGCACGAGTGTCGGGATCACGGTGAGCAGCGGCCCGAGCAGCGCCACGGCGCCCAGCGCCACGACGTACTCCTCCATGCCGATCCACGGCATGAACTTGAGCTGGTCGTTGCCGCGCTGCTCGATGCCGAAGTACATGAAGGCCGCCAGGGCACCCGCCGCGAGCAGCACGCCGATGAGCGCGGTGACCAGCGCCTCGAGGAGGAAGGGCAGCGCGATGTAGAGCGTCGAGGCGCCCACCAGCCGCATGATGCCGATCTCCTTGCGCCGGGCGAAGGCCGCCAGCCGGATGGTGTTGCCGACCAGGAGCAGGGCGGCGAAGACGAGGAAGCCGGCGGTGCCGAGCGCGACCCACTGGAGCATGTTGATCGAGCCGATGATCGGCGCGATCACCTGTCTCATGTCACGCACCTGCGAGACGCCGTCGAGCCCCTCCACCGCGCTGGTGATGCCGCGGTACTCCTCGGGGTCCTCGAGCTCGATCCACATCGACTCCGGCAGGTCCTCGGCGGTGGCCGCCGGGTTGGGGCCCTCGAAGCGCTCGGGCCCGAGCAGCTCCTTGACCTTCTCGAACGCCACCTCCTTGCTCTCGAAGTGGTAGTCCGCGACCTCGGGGTTCTCCTGGACGACCGTCTCGATCTCGCTGCGCTGGGCGTCGGTGACCTCGCCGGCGCACGCCGGGTTGCCGTCGTCGGCCCGGCACAGGAAGACCGTGATCTGGAGCTGGCTGCCCCAGTGCTCGGCCGCCTTGGTGGCCTGCTGGTTGAACAGCACGCCGAGGCCGACCAGGGTCAGCGAGACGAAGAGCGTCAGCACCACCGCGAGGTGCATGGACAGGTTGCGCCGCAACCCCTG
Source organism: Nocardioides sediminis (assembly GCF_003047295.1). GTDB lineage: Bacteria > Actinomycetota > Actinomycetes > Propionibacteriales > Nocardioidaceae > Nocardioides > Nocardioides sediminis. The sequence goes on along the minus strand of NZ_PZYZ01000001.1, from coordinate 619,828 downwards.
GCCGAGCTCGGAGAAGACGTAGCGAAGCTGCATTGCTCTCTTTCAGACGTTCAGACGGGCGCGCGGTGCGCGCGGGGATCAGTTCTGGATGCCGTAGACGCCCTGGACCTGGTCGCGCACCACGCGACCGTCCTCGAGCTCGATGACGCGCTTGCGCATCTGGTCGACGATCCCGGCATCGTGGGTGGCCATGATCACCGTGGTCCCGGTGCGGTTGATGCGGTCGAGCAGCTTCATGATGCCGACCGAGGTGGTGGGGTCCAGGTTGCCGGTCGGCTCGTCGGCGATGAGGATCATCGGGCGGTTGACGAAGGCTCGCGCGATCGCGACGCGCTGCTGCTCACCACCCGAGAGCTCGTCGGGCATCCGCTCGCCCTTGCTCTCGAGGCCGACCATCTCCAGCGTCTCGGGGACGAGGGTGGCGATGTCGCTGCGGGACTTGCCGATGACCTGGAGCGCGAAGGCGACGTTCTCGCTCACCGTCTTGTTGGTGAGCAGGCGGAAGTCCTGGAAGACGGTGCCGATCTCGCGACGCAGCCGCGGGACCTTCCAGCTCGCCAGCCGGTTGATCTCCTTGCCCGCGACGTACACCCGTCCCGAGGTCGGGCGGTACTCGCGCAGCACCAGCCGCAGGAAGGTCGACTTGCCCGAGCCCGACGAGCCCACGAGGAAGACGAACTCACCCTTCTCGACGTCGACCGAGACCTGGTCGAGCGCCGCGTGGGGGTGTCCGGGGTAGGTCTTGGTGACCTGGTCGAAGCGAATCACGGGTGCGAGGCTACGCGCCGTCGCCCAACCGTCCCGATTCGGCGCGCCCCGGCCCCGGCCGGCCCGACGGACGTCACATCTAGGGTGACCGGGTGAGCAGCAGGCGCCGTACGACGCCCCGTCCGCGCCGCGGCCGGGTCACGGTCGCGCTCCTGGGAGCCGTCGCCGTCGTGGTCACCGCGCTGGCGATCGTGCTGGGCCGAGCGGTCCTCGTGGCCGACCCGCTCGAGGAGACCGCGGAGGCGCCGTCCCCCGCGCCGGTGGCGAGCGCGACCCCGCTGGCCGACTACGACCGCGAGGACCTCGCCGTCGTGCGGGCACCCTTCTGCGGGCGCATCGCGGCCGAGTCGGCGGCGCTGGCGATCGGCACGGAGACGGCCGACGACCCCGTCGCGTGGCGTCCGGGGGCGCGGGTGCCGGGCACCGACTCGGTCGCCAACGAGTGGGGCTGCTCGGTCACCGCCGGTGACACCACCGCCTCGGCCTGGGTCTTCGGCACGCCGGTGGGCCGGGACAGCGCGCGGCGGTGGGCCCGGGAGGCCGGCCGGGGCGACTGCACCCCCAAGGACGTCCCCGAGATCGGCTCCCCCGCGGTGGTCGTCACCTGCACGGACGGGCGCGACAAGCACACGACCTACCAGGGGCTCGTCGGCGACACGTGGCTCGCCTGCCGGATGACGGGCACGGGCGACGCCGAGCGCGTCGGCCGCTGGTGCGTCGTGGTGCTCGAGGCGGTCCGCACCGGCTGATCCCCGGTCCTCGCCGGACCCGCTCGGCCCGGCTCAGGACGAATTCGTGACGCTCGTTCATGGTGAAGTACATTCATCATATGACCGACCTGACCGTGGTGCTCGACCGGGTGCTCCTCCTGTCGACGCTCGTGCAAGCCGACCTCGCGCGCTTCGAGCGGGACGAGGGCCTGACCACCTCGCGGGTCCACCTGCTGTGGGTCCTGGGACAGGCAGGTCCGAGCACGCAGCAAGCGCTTGCGGTGGCGCTGGACGTCACCCCGCGCAACGTGACCGGCCTCGTCGACGGGCTCGTCACGAGCGGGCACGTCACGAGGGAACCCCACCCCGCCGACCGCCGCGCCACGCTGGTGACGCCGACCGAGAAGGGCCGCCGGGCGATCGCGGACCTCGTCCGCAGCCACGAGGACCTGGCTCAGCGGCTCTTCGACGAGGTGCCCCGCGAGCGCCTCGCCGTCTTCGCCGAGGTGCTCGAGGAGACCGCCGCGCGGTTCGCCCGACTGATGGAGGAAGCACGATGACCGCCGTACGGCGCGCGTGGGCGCTGGCACGCGACGCACTGCTGCTCGAGGTGGCGTTGTACCGGGCCCTCGCCCGCTGGGTCGCCCGGCGGCCCGACGTGCCCCGTGGCACCACGCCTGTCGGCTACGCGCGGCTCGCCGCCCCCATGATCTGGCTGTGGATCTTCGGGTCCGCGGTCGAGGTCGTCGTGCTCGACGTGGTGCTGAGCCGGTGGCTCCCCTCGCTCCGGGTGCCGCTGCTCGTCGTGGGCGTGTGGGGCCTGCTGTGGATGCTGGGCCTGTTGGCGTCCTACCGGGTGAAGCCGCACCTGCTGACCGACACCGAGCTGGTGGTGCGCAGCGGTGCCCGGACGCGTGTGGCGGTCCCTCTCGGCGCGATCACCTCGATCCGCTCGGCCGAGCACCAGCTGCCGGGGATCGTGAGGTCGGTGCACGTCGAGGACGAGGAGCCGGAGGCCCTGCTGCTGGTGGGCGTCAGCAGCCGCACCAACCTCGAGCTCGTCCTCGAGGGACCGACCGTGCTCACGACGCCCAACGGCTCGTCGACCGTGAGCCGCGTGGGCCTCTGGGTCGACGAGCCGCGCGAGGTGGCCGAGCTGCTCAGGCGCCGGCGGTCTGCACCCGCTCGCTGATCGCGGCCGCAGTCATGGAGATCAGTCGCCGGGGCGTCGGATGCTCATGACGTCCGGCGCAGCGTCAGGCGTCGACCTTCTCGGCGCCGCGCCGCCAGCGGATGCCGGCCTCGAGGAAGGGGTCGATGTCACCGTCGAAGACCGCCTGCGGGTTGCCCGACTCGTGGGCGGTCCGCAGGTCCTTGACGATCTGGTAGGGGTTGAGCACGTAGTTGCGCATCTGGTCGCCCCACGAGGCCGCGACGTCGCCGCGGAGTCCGTCGAGGTGCGCCTTCTCCTCGGCCTTCTTGAGCGCGAGGAGCTTGGCCTTGAGGACGACCATCGCCGAGGCCTTGTTCTGCAGCTGCGACTTCTCGTTCTGGCAGCTGACGACCGTGCCGGTCGGGATGTGCGTGAGCCGGACCGCGGAGTCGGTGGTGTTGACCGACTGGCCGCCGGGGCCGCCCGAGCGGTAGACGTCGACGCGGATCTCCTCGTCGGGGATCTCGATGTCGTCGGTCTGCTCGAGGACGGGCACCACCTCGACCGCGGCGAACGACGTCTGCCGGCGGCCCTGGTTGTCGAAGGGGCTGATCCGCACGAGGCGGTGGGTGCCGGCCTCGACGGACAGGGTGCCGTAGGCGTAGGGAGCGTGGATCGCGAAGGTGGCGGACTTGAGGCCGGCCTCCTCGGCGTACGACGTCTCGAAGACCTCGACGGGATACTTGTGCTGCTCGGCCCAGCGCGTGTACATCCGCATCAGCATCTCGGCGAAGTCGGCGGCGTCGACGCCACCGGCGCCCGAGCGGATGGTCACGAGCGCCTCGCGGGCGTCGTACTCGCCGGAGAGCAGGGTGCGGATCTCGAGGGACTCCACGGACTTCTTGATGCGGGCCAGCTCGCGCTCGGACTCGGCGAGGGTGTCGGCGTCGCCCTCCTCGGTGGCCATCTCGACCATCAGCTCGAGGTCGTCGACGCGGGTCTCGAGCGAGGTGAAGCGGTCGAGCTCGCCCTGCAGCATCGAGAGGCGCCCGGTGACGCGCGTGGCGTTCTCCTGGTCGTCCCACAGGTCGGGAGCGGCCACCTGCTCCCCCAGCTCGGCGATCTCCTTGCGCATCGCGTCCAGGTCGAGGACCTGGCCGATGGTCTTCATGGTCGCCTGGAGCTGCTTGATCTCTGCTTCGAAGTCGGTGCTCGCCACAAGGACCAACACTACGGCGCGGGCGTGAGGAGTGTCGAAAGCCAGGCGTGCGGGATCACTTGGTGCAGCGGACCTCCGGGGTGACGACGACCGGGTAGCTGGCCGGGGTCGCGTTGGAGAAGAGGTCGTAGCGCAGCACCGACGCACCGGTCAGGTCGGTGGTCGAGGCGACCACCTGGCCCTTCACGAGCACCTGGTCGACCGCCGGCACCCCGTCGAGGGCGAGCGTGATGCGGGACGACGAGCCCTCCGCCGCGCTGTCGTGCATGGCGTACGCCGTGCGCAGCTCGGTGCAGAGCCCCCTCAGCGGGTACTCGACGTACGACGGCGCACCGCGGACGAAGGGCTGGAAGGAGTAGGCGTAGGGCACGCCCGCGATGAGCGCGGTGCTGGACACGGCGATGTTCTCGAAAGGACCCCGCGGCCGCTGGGCGAGCTTCTGCCACGCGTAGACGCTGACCTCGATCGTCGGGCTGGTCCCCCTCCGCACCCCGTCGGAACGGCGCTTGACGACGCGGTACTCGAAGGTGCCCACCTCGGCGGGCTCGTCGGTGAGCAGGTAGGTCCCGTTGCGACCGATCGTCGTCCTGCTGCTGACGGCCCACCTCCCCGCGCCCTTGCGACGCTCCTGGAGGACCACCTTCTTGCCCACGGCCCGCGGTGTCACCTTGCCCCGGACCGTGACGACGCCCTCGCCGAGGTCGAGGTCGTGGGTCTTGACCGTCGCCGTGACGGTGTACGCCGCCGGCTTGCGCACGCCGTCGGGGGCGCCGTGGGCGCTCGGGGTGGCCGTCACGGACATCGGGACGACGGCCACGACCGCTGCCATCAGGGTGGTGAGACGCATCGTGGGGTCCTCCCGGTCGCTGTGACGGCCCGGACCGTTCCCTTCCTCGCATCGTAGGACCGCCGGGCGCGCCGGCGCATGACCACTTTGGTGCAGCGGACCGCGGACCGCGGACTCCCGACGACAGCACGCCGGGAGCGCCACCGACCCCCGTGGGCGGCGCTCCCGGCGTGGATCGGGGGTCACTTCGTGCAGCGGACCTCGGGGGTCGCGACGACCGGCTTGGACGCCGGAGTGGCGGTGGAGGTGAGCTCGTAGCGCAGGCGGAACGCGTCGGTCACGTCGGTGGTCGACTCGACGACCTGGCCGACGACGAGGCCCTGGTCGACCTTGGTGGCACCGTCGACGAGGAGCTTCACGGCGCCGGTCGCGCCGCTCTCGGAGCGGTCGTCGAGGGCGTAGGTGGCGCGCAGGTCGGTGCAGAGGCGACCGAGCGTGTACTCGACGTACGCCGGGGTCCCGGACTCCACCGGCATCAGGCTGGCGTCGTAGTACTCGCTACCGATCATGGCGCCGGTCAGGCCGGGGTAGGCCGGGATGTTGGCGCTCGCTCCCTTGGCCCGGTCGGCCAGCTTCTCCCACTTGTAGACGTCCACGCTGAGCACCGGGCTGGTCCCCTTCTTCAGGCCCTTGCCCGCGGGCTTGAGCACGCGGTACTCCCGGGTGCCGGCCAGGCTGGGCTTGTCCTTGAGCACGAACGTGCCGTTGCGCTTGATCGTGGCCTTGCCGCTGCCCTTCCAGCGGTTCTTGCCCTCCTTGCGCTGCTGGAGGCGGACCTCCTGGCCGGCGGCCCGGGGGGTCACCTTGCCGCGGACCTTGACGACGTCCTCACCGACGGTGACGACGTCCTTGTTGACCTTCGCGGTGACCTTGTACGTCGCAGCCTTGCGCGCGCCGGCGTCCGCGGCCTGCGCGGTGGTGGCGGTCATGGCCAGCGGTCCGGCGACCACGGCTGCCGCTGCGGCGAGCGTGGTGAGGGTGGTGGTGATGCGCTTCATCGTTCTTCTCCTGCGTCATGGCTGCCCGGTCGGGCTCGCTTCGCAGGAGGAGATGCGCGGCGGTGCGGTTTGGTTGCCGGGGAATTTCCGTCGGCCCGGACCCGGCGTCCGGCGCCGCCGTCAGAGGGTGGCGAGCAGGGCCCGGCAGGCTTCCTCGCACCGGCGGCAGGCCTCGGCGCAGATGCGGCAGTGCTCGTGCATCCCCGCGTGCTGCTCGCACTCCTCGGCGCAGGTGGCGCAGGCGGCTGCGCAGGCCTCGAGCAGCGAGCGGACCAGTGCCCCGTCGGTCCCCGTGCGCCGGGTGAGCACGCGGCCCGTGGCGGCGCAGACGTCGGCACAGTCGAGGTCGGTGGTGATGCAGCGGGTCAGCTCGGCGACCATCGGCTCGGCGAGGCAGGCGTCCGCGCAGGCCGTGCACACCTGCGCGCACTCGAAGCACGCGGCGATGCAGTCCGCGAGGGCGCTCACGTCGACGCCCTCCTGGGTCGAGGGGTGGGCCTGGAGCATCTCGGTGTGCGTCATCGGTTCCTCCCGGGTCGACAGCGGGCCACCGGGTGGCGGCCGCGTCGCGACTGTCGCCAGACCTCCGAGCGGTACCCAGAGGCGCCGTCACCATGCAGGCCCGGTCTCGCTCACCCGGGTCGCAGGCCCGTCAGCGACGCGTCGTCACCGGCCCTCCGACGGGGACGGCTGGACGTCGCTGACCCTGAGGTGCCGGACGAACCAGTCCCGGGCCAGCGTCGCCGCCTCGGACAGCGTGCCCGGCTCCTCGAACAGGTGGGTGGCTCCCTCGACGACCGCGAGCCGGCACGGCCCCCCGAGCCGCGCCAGGGCGTGCCGGTTGAGGTCGAGGACGACGTCGTCGCGACTGCCGACGATGAGGAGCGTGGGGGCCGTGACGTACTGGAGCACGGACTCCGCCAGGTCCGGCCGCCCGCCGCGCGAGACCACCGCGGCCACGTCCGCGCCGGGCGTCGCCGCCGCCGCGAGGGCCGCCGCCGCACCGGTGCTCGCGCCGAAGAGGCCGAGGGACACCGAGGCGGTCTCCGGGCGGGTGCGCAGCCAGTCGGTGGCGGCCACCAGCCGGTCGGCGAGCAGCGCGATGTCGAAGACGTTGGCGCGGACCCGCTCCTCCTCGGGGGTCAGCAGGTCCATCAGCAGCGTGCCGAGCCCCGCCTCGAAGAGGACCGAGGCGACGTACCGGTTGCGGGGGCTGTGGCGGCTGCTGCCGCTGCCGTGCGCGAAGACGACCACGCCGGTGGGGTCCTTCGGCAGGTGCAGGTGGCCCTCCACGACGACGGGGCGCCCGCGGTGGTCCACGGGGATCGCGACCTCCTCGTCGACGCCGGGGTTGCTGTGGGCCGGGCTGCCCCGCCGCCGGCGCTGGGCCGCGTCCAGGAGGACGACCACCTCGTCGTCGGTGGTCGGCGAGAAGTCGCGGTAGTGGTTGCCGACCGCGATGAAGGGTCGAGGTGTCGCCAGCGCCACCACCTCGTCGAAGCAGTCGAGGTCACGCACCGTGTCGTCGGGCGCCACCGGCACGGCGAGCACGACGCGGTCGGCGCCGAGGTGGCGGGCGACCTCGGCGGCCACCCTGGCCGTGGACCCGGTCGCCACCCCGTCGTCGACGACCACGGCGATGCGCCCGGTCAGGTCGACCCGGTCCCGCCCTCGGCGGAAGCGCCGGACCCGATTGTCGAGCTCCTCGCGCTCGCGCCGCTCGACCTCGTCGAGGTCGTACGGCGAGACGCGCGCCCGCCGGACGAGGTCGCGGTCGACGACCCGGAACCCGCCCTCGCCGATGGCCCCTATCGCCAGCTCGTGCTGGAACGGCAGGCCCAGCTTGCGGACCACGATCACGTCCAGCGGGAGTCCGAGCGCCGTCGCGACCTCGAACGCCACCGGCACCCCGCCTCGCGGGAGGCCGAGCACGACCGCGTCCTGCCCACGGAACGGCTCGAGGCGCTCGGCCAGCCGTCGTCCGCCCTCGGCCCGGTCAGCGAAGACCACCATCGCGGCCACCTCCGTACGACGTCCCTCGAAACGATCCTCACCCGGCGGGATCGCCGCCCGGCAGTGGCGTTGGTCCCGACCTTTCAGCCAGCGGGCTGGATGGTGACCGCCGCACGGCCGCTGGCCGAGACCGTGGGCCGGCTCGGCGTGCCCGGCACGCTGAGCGGCAGGTCCACGGGAGCGCTCAGGGTGACCGTCACTGCCCGGGCTGTGGGGTCGACCCGCGCGACGACCGTGATGTCGCCGTAGGTCTCGTAGGCGCCGACCCGGCGCAGGTAGTCCTGCACGGCGGCCCGGACCGCACGCTCCTCCTGGAGCAGCCTCTGGGTCGGCAACCCCTCGGCGTACACCCCCGCCGACCCGATGTCGGCCCCGTGGAGCGCGGCACCGTCGGCCAGGGTGTCGAGCGACTGACGCTGCATGAACGCCGAGGACGCGTTGACGACCACCGCGATGGCCAGCACGAGCACGCCGGCCAGGCCCACGATCAGCGGGATCGCCGACCCCTGCTCGGTACGACGCCTCACTCGCCGCTCCCTGCGTCGTCCGGCCCGCCCGCCTCGACGTACTGGCCGATCGGCACCGTGTGCCGGGCCTCGAGGTTGAAGCTGCGGCGCTCAGAGGCCAGCACGTCGGGCAGCAGCGGCATCTCGACGCGGGAGCTGACCTGCACGGTGATGACCGCGGTGCCCACGTGGCAGCTGGGGAGCCCGCCGCAGGTGACCCGGACCTTCGCGACCATGCCCTCGCCGCCCTGGTCGGCCAGCGTCCGGGCGGCCACCGCCTGCGCCCGAGCCTGGCCGGTTGCGTCGTCCGGGGCGAGCGCGAACGCCCGTGCCGCCGCGCGGGCGGCACCGTTGACCGCGAACGCGCCGCGCTGGACCTCGAAGACCGAGATCACGATCCAGGTGAGCGGGATGAAGAGGATCAGCCCCACCCAGCAGAACTCGACCAGCGCACTCCCCCGGTCGTCGCGGACCCGCCTCACGGCACCTCCTCCCGGATCGCGTTGCCGCTCACCGAGAACTCGAACGCGATGCCACCGAGCCCCAGCGTGGGGACACGGGCGTCGATCGTGAGCTCGTACGCCGCCGCGCCGTCGATGCTCACCGGCTCGATCCGCACCTCCTCGGCGTACGCCGGGTCGAGGGCGCCGGAGACCTGCTCGCGGGCCTTGGCGACGCCGTCCTGCGGCGTCGCCCCCGCCACCGCGGCGTACCGAGCACCCTCGGCGGCGGCCGAGGAGAGGGTGTTGCGCACGTGCAGCACCAGCGCGAGCTGGAGCAGCCCGATGAACAGCGGCAGCAGCACGACGAGGACCATCACGAAGTCCACGACGGCCGAGCCGCGCTCCCCGGGCTGCCGGCGGTGCCGGGCGGCGGGCACGGGCGCTACTTGACCTGGTTGAACGCGGCGCTGAGCAGTCCCTTGAGCGGCTCCTCGGCGAAGGTGAAGATCGCGATCGCCAGGCCGATGGTCATCACCGTGACCATCACCCAGCCGGGCACGTCGCCTCGCTCGTCGCGCCGCGGCGGGCCGTTGAGCGTGAGCAGGGTGCGGAGCACGAGCGCCGCGAGTGTGGTGTGCATGGGTACCCCCGTGTGAGTGGTCGGATCGATCTGGTCGTGGGTGGCGTCAGGGCACGACGAGCCGCAGGCCCAGTGCGCCGGGAAAGAAGGCGAACAGCACCGTCACCGGCAGGACGAGGAAGACGACCGGCGCCATCATGAAGACCTCCTTGCGTGCGGCGGTCTCGATGAGCGCGCGGCGCCCGGCCTCGCGCACGTCGCCCGCCTGGGCGTGCAGCACGTCGGCCAACGGGGTGCCGCGCTCGATGGACACTGCGATGCCGGTGGCGAAGCGCGCGACCATCGGCACCCCGGTGGTGGCCGCCATCCGCTCGAACGCCATGGCCACCGGCGTGCCCGTGCGGATCCGGGCCAGCACGCGGCCGAGCTCGACGGAGAGCTCGCCGCCGCTGCGTCGTACGACGCGGTCCAGCGCGGCCACGGGGCTCTCGCCGGCCGCGACGGCCAGCGCGAGCATCTCGGCGAGCGTGGGGAACTCCAGGACCATCTGCCGCTCCCGCTCGGTGGCGCGGGCGGAGAGCCGGTTGTCGCGCAGCAGCACGCCCGCGGCGAAGCCGAGGCAGCAGAGCGCCAGCGCTGCAACGGGGTTGACGCCCCCGGTCAGGCTGCGCAGCAGCTGCACGGCCGCGCAGAGCGCGAAGCCGCCCAGTCCCCAGACCACCTGCTCGATCCTGAACTCGTGCACCGTCTTGTCGCTGCCCGCCCGCACGAGCCGGCGGCGTACGGAGGCCTCGCCACCGAGCACCCGTTCGACACCGTCGGCGGCCGACCGCAGGAACGGACCGAAGATCCCCGCCGCGGCCACCGTCGGCGAGGCCGAGGCCACCTTGAGGGCCGGAGTGCGGCCGACCTGCGGCAGGTCCCGGACGTACGGCGTGACCCGCAGCGCGAGCTGCGGCCGCCGGATGGCCAGCACCCGGACGACCACCAGCAGCAGGCCGCAGGCCGCCAGGGCACCGAGGACCGCACCCCACATCGCGAGCGTCATGCCAGGATCCGCCTCTCGACGGGCAGCCGGCCGATGCGCATCATCACCCGGTAGGCGACCACGCACAGGGCGGCCCCGACCGCGAGGACGACCACGCCCGCCGGCGAGGAGAACGCCTGCACGGAGCCGGTCTGGAAGGTCATCAGGAGGAGCACCACCCACGGCGCCGACACCGCGAGCCGGGCTCCGTTGACCGTCCAGGCCTGCCGCGACTCGAGCTCGGACCGGGTGCGGGCCTCGTCGCGCAGGTAGCCCGAGAGGTTGCGCAGCAGGCGTCCGAGCTCGCCGCCGCCGACCTCCCGGGCGATCCGGAGGCCCTCGACGACGCGGTCGCCGACGGGGTCGGCGAGCCGCGCCTTGAGGAGGTCGAGCGACTCATGGAAGCGGCCGGTGACCTGGTAGTCCAGCGCGAACTGGTCGAAGGCGTCGCGCAGGGCCTCGGGGCCGTTGGTGCCCAGCGCGCCGAGCGCGTCGGGGAGCGACATGCCGGCGCGGACCGCGCTGGCCAGGTTGTCGACCGCGTCCGGCCACACCTCGGCGAACTCCCGCTGGCGCCGCGCGGCCCGCTGCCGGAGCACCAGCACGGGCGCCCAGCCGGCCATCAGCGCGAAGATCGCCGCCACCGGGACGGTGCGCGAGACCGCTTGGATGACGACGAAGGCGATGGTGGCGAGGACCACGCAGAGGAGCCCCAGGCTCGTGACCGACACGTCCCCCAGTCCCGCACGGGCGAGCAGCTGCTCCGTGCGGGTCCCGCCCGGCCGCGGCGGCCGGGGCGTGCGGGGCAGGTAGAAGGCGGACCACACGAGCAGCAGCCCGACGCCCAGCCCGAGTCCGACCAGCGCCCCCATCAGCGGCCGCCGGCCAGGATCTGGTGCACGTCGATGCCGATGCGCTGGAACCGCTCGAGCCGGGTCGGTGTCCCGGCGGCCCGTCGCAGCTCGCCGTCCCGGCGCTCGAAGAGCGGCTCGGTCTCGATGATGTCGTTCTCGACGCGGCCGGGCACGGAGACGATCTCGTTGACGCGGCGTACGCCGTGCTCGTCGATGCCCAGGTGCACCACGAGGTCGACCGAGCTGGCCACCGTGGGCACGACGAACCGCGCCGAGATGTTCTCCCCGGCCAGCAGCGGCAGGGTGCACATCTTGACCAGGGCCTCGCGCGCGCTGTTGGCGTGCAGGGTGCACATGCCGGGCAGCCCGGCGTTGAGCGCGAGGAGCAGGTCGAGGCACTCCTCGGCCCGCACCTCCCCCACGACCACGCGGCTCGGCCGCATGCGCAGCGCCTCCTTGACCAGGTCGCGCAGCGCGATCTCGCCCGTGCCCTCCAGACCGGACTGCCGGGTCTGCATCGGCACCCAGTCCGGGTGGCTGAAGCGCAGCTCGAAGACCTCCTCGGCCGAGATCACCCGGTCGCCGCCGGGGATCGCTGCCGCCAGGCAGTTGAGGAAAGTCGTCTTGCCCGCCTGGGTGCCCCCGGCGACCAGGACGTTGAGCCCCGCCCGGATGGCGGCGTCGAGGAACGTCGCCGCCTGGGACGAAAGGCTGCCGAGCTCGACCAGGTCGTCCATCCTGCTGGCGCGCACCACGAACTTGCGGATGTTGACGGCGGTGAAGCCGCGGCTGATCCCCTCGAGCACGACGTGCAGCCGGTGCCCCTCGGGCAGCATGGCGTCGACGAACGGCTGGCTGAGGTCGATGCGGCGACCGCTGGACTTGAGCATCCGCTCGACCAGCTCGTGCACCTGGGTCGCGCTCAGCATCAGGTTGGTGAGCTCGTGGCGACCGCGCCGGGCGATGAAGACGCGGCTGGGGTCGTTGATCCATATCTCCTCGACCTCGGTGTCGTCGAGGAAGGGCTGGAGCGGCCCGAAGCCGGAGACTCGCGCGATCAGCTCGCCCACGACACCGTCGGGATCGGCGATCGGCACGACGGCTCCGGTCAGGCTGCGCTCGTCGTGGCGGCGTACGACGTCCTCGGCGATGCGGCGCACCAGCCCGGCGTCGCGCTGGGGGTCGACCCCGTCGGCGCGGACGCGCTCGCGCACCTGCCCGTCGAGCGACTCGACCAGCTCGCCGTGCGAGTCCTGGCGCGTCAAGGTCATGCGATTCCCCCGTCCCGAGTGGGTTCTCTGCGCGTCAACCTACCCACGCGTGACCGCCTCACACATCGGTCTGGACCGAACCTGTGGACAACCTCCCGTGCGCGCCGTTCGACCGTGCCCGGACGGGACGTTCGGCACTGAAGATGCGCGCTGCGCGCTGGAAGGCTGGACACGCGACGACGGGCACGCGACGAGACGACAGGGCGGAGGCGGCATGGGTGCGCTGCTGATGACCGGGTTCCCCGGCTTCCTCGGGTCGGCCCTGCTCCCGCGCCTCCTGGCCAGGCGGCCGGGTGCGCGCGCGGTCTGCGTGGTCCAGCCCTCGCACCTGGCTGAGGCCCGCGACCGCCTCGACGCGATCGAGGCCGCCGAGCCGCACGTGGCGGGCCGGGTCGAGCTGGTGGAGGGCGACGTCGTGGCCCCGGGGCTCGGGCTCTCGCGCACGGACGAGGAGCTGCTCGAGGACGTCACCGAGGTGTGGCACCTCGCGGCCGTCTACGACCTGGCGGTGGACGAGGAGGTGGCCCACCGGGTCAACGTGGTGGGCACCGACCGGGTGCTGGACGTGTGCCGCACCCTCCCGCGGCTCAAGCGGCTCCACCACGTCAGCACCTGCTACGTCAGCGGCCGTCACGACGGGGTGATGCGCGAGGACGAGCTGGAGATGGGCCAGGAGTTCCGCAACCACTACGAGTCCACGAAGTACGACGCCGAGCTCCTGGTGCGCCGGGCCATGGCCGCGGGCCTGCCGGCGACGATCTACCGGCCCGGCATCGTCGTGGGCGACTCCCGCACCGGAGCGACCCAGAAGCTCGACGGGCCCTACTTCCTCGCGACCTTCCTGCGCCGCCAGCCGCTCGTCGCCGTCGTCCCGTGCGTCGCCGACCCCGACCGCGTGCGCTTCGGCCTGGTCCCCCGCGACTTCGTGGTCGACGCCATGGACCAGCTGTCGGTGCTGGACGCTTCGGTGGGCCGCACCTACGCCCTCACCGACCCGGACCCGCCCACGGTGCGTGAGCTGGTCGACGTGTTCGCCGCCCGGCTGGGCAGGCGGGTCGTCTGGGTGCCGATGCCGCTGTCGCTGGCCAGGCTCGTCGTCTCGTTGCCCCTCGCCGAGCGGCTGACCGGCCTGCCTGTCGAGGCGCTCGACTACTTCGCCTCGCCCACGACCTACGACACCACCCACACGACGACCGACCTCGCCGGCACGGGCGTGACCTGCCCGCGCTTCACGGAGTACGCCGACCGGCTGCTCGACTACATGGTCGAGCACCCCGAGCTCGACTCCGCCGCCATGGTCTGACGTCCCACCGACGAGGAGAAGGAGCGACATGACACGCAAGGCACCGGTGGTCGTCAACGTCAGCCTGATGGGCCCGGAGTGGGACCACGACACGATGGTCACCTTCCTCGGCACCCGGTTCCGGCTGGTCCGCCGCGGCACGGGCGGCGACGTCGACGCCGCCTGCGCGCTGGTGCGCGAGTGGGCACCCAAGGCGGCCGCGATCGCGGTCACGGGCGTCCGCGAGGCACACGTGCCGGGCCTCCACACGGGCGAGCTGCGGGCGCGCGAGCGGGTCATGGCGGAGGCGGGCTCGACGCCGGTCACCGCCGGGACCGAGCTCCTCGAGGTGCTCCAGGAGTGGGCGGTACGCCGTGTCGAGACCGAGATGCCGGGCTACTTCACCAACGCCCGGACCGTCGTCCTCGGCGGGCGCCACCACGACCGCACCGTCCGCATCCTGCGCGAGCACACCGACAACATCGAGCACGCCGACGCGCTGCCGCGCCTGGGCCTGCCCGACCGGCTGCACGTCAACCCCGTGCTCGGGCTCGCCGGCGACGCCGTGGGCGGCGCGACCGGCCTGGCCCTGCGCCTCGTCCCGGAGGCCGTCCGGGTGCCGCTGGCCTCGCCCGCCCGGCTCACCGCGCACGCCCTGGCTCGGCGGGCCGCACGCGACAGCGACGTCCTCGTCGCGACGTACGACGAGCTGGCGGGCTTCGGGCTCGAGGACCTCGCCGGCAAGACCCTCATCACCTCCGAGACCTCGCCGGAGCGGCTGGCCGAACTGCGCGCGCGCGGCGTCGACCTCGTCGTCGACGTGACGCCGCAGCCCTTCGAGAGGGTGACGGTCAACGCAGCCACGCTGGAGGCGCTGATGGTCGCGACGGTCCACCGGGAGAGCACCCTGACCCACGACGACCTGCTCGACATGATCGTCGCTGCCGGGCTGGAGCCACGGCTGCTGCGACCCAACGGGCCGAGGCGCAAGAGCCGGTTCGCGTTCGTCATCCACCCGCTGTCGCAGGAGCACCTCGGCAACGTCGAGCCGCTGCACACGCTCGCGCGCATCGCGCCGGCACCGGTCATGTCCCTGGTCGAGAAGGCGGTGGCCTACAGCCCGCCCTTCACCTACAGCCACGTCACCGGCATCACCTCCCCCACCGGCGCCGAGGCCGAGGGCTGGCTGATATCCGTGGGTGGGACCCCGCACGAGATGCTGGCGCACAGCCCCGAGTTCACCTACAAGCGGCTCCTCACCGCCGCGGAGACCGCCCGCAAGCTGGGGGCCCAGATCATGGGGCTGGGTGCCTTCACCAAGGTCGTCGGCGACGCCGGGGTGACGGTCGCCCGGCAGGCGCCCCTTCCGGTGACGACCGGCAACAGCTACAGCGCCTCGGGGGCGCTGTGGGCGGCCCACGACGCGCTGCGCCAGCTCGGGCTCGCCGAGGTCGACGAGGACGGCGCGCTGCGGGGCAACGCCATGGTGGTCGGGGCCACGGGCGCCATCGGGTCGGTCTGCGCGCGGCTGCTCGCGGTCGCCGAGGCCCGCCTGTGGCTGGTGTCCCCGGAGTCGGCCAAGCTGCTGGCGCTCAAGGCGCTCATCGAGCGGGAGCACCCGGGCACGGAGGTGCACGTCGCGGCCACCCCCGACGAGGCGCTGCCCGAGATGGACCTGATCGTCACGGCCACGTCGGGGGCCGGCAAGCGGGTCCTCGACATCATGGCGGTCAAGCCCGGCTGCGTGATCACCGACGTCGCCCGACCGCTCGACCTGTCGGCCGAGGACGTCGCCAAGCGCCCCGACGTGCTGGTGATCGAGTCGGGCGAGATCGAGCTGCCCGGCGACGTGCAGATGCGGGACATCGGGCTGCCCAAGAACGTCGCCTACGCCTGCCTCGCCGAGACCGTCGTCCTGGCCCTGGAGGGCAGGTTCGAGAGCTTCACCGTCGGCCGCAACATCGAGTGGGAGAAGGTCAAGGAGATCTACCGCCTCGGCCTCAAGCACGGCATGCGGCTGGCCACCATCTCGGGCGTCAACGGTGTCTACACCCCCGCCGACGTCGACCGGATCCGCTCCCTCGCGCTGGCGGCCCGGTCGCAGCCGGCCCCCCGTCGGGCAGGAGCGGGGTCATGAGCACCGGGACCCGCCGCACCATGGGCGGCGCCGATGCCATGTGGCTGCACGCCGACCGGCCCAACCACCTGATGGTGATCGACGGCATCATGTGGACCGAGCAGCCCGTGGACTGGGACCGGTTCCGCAGGACCATCCAGGAACGACTGGTCGACGTCTACCCGGTCTTCCACGAGCGCCCGGTCGAGCCGACCCGTCCGTGGGACCTGCCCGCCTGGGAGGACGACCCGAGCTTCTCCCTCACCCATCACCTGCACCGGGCACGGCTGCGCAGGCCGGGAGGCGACAAGCAGCTGCGCGACTTCCTGCAGAAGCGGGTGAGCCGACCCCTGGACCGCAGCCGCCCCCTGTGGGAGGCATGGCTGGTCGACGGGTACGGCGAGGGGTCCGTCCTCTTCACCCGCCTCCACCACGCCATGGCCGACGGCATGGCGCTGGCCGAGGTCATGCTCACGCTGACCGACCCCTCACCGGGTGGCCACGACGCTCCCAGGGAGGCGGGCGCGCCCGAGGGCCGACGCGGGATCCTCGTCCCGGCGGCCGCGGGCCTGGTGCGCGGCGCCATGCGCCTGCCGACCGTCCCGGTCACGGCGTGGAAGGCGGTCGGCGTCACGCGCAAGCTGCTCCTCGACGTCCTGCCCGGAAGCCTGTTCAGCGGTGAGCCGGGTGTCGACAAGCAGCTCACGTGGTCCGACCCGCACCCGCTGCCCGACATCAAGGCCATCGGGAGGGCCACCGGCACCACGGTCAACGACGTGCTCATCGCCGCCCTCTCAGGCGCGCTCACCCGCTACCTGGAGACGTTCGAGGAGTCGGTCGACCACCTGACGACGATGGTGCCGGTGAACATCCGGCCGCCTGACCAGCCGCTCCCCCGCGAGCTCGGCAACAAGTTCGCGCTGGTCATGCTCCACCTGCCCACGGCCCCGATGGCGGTGGGCGAACGGCTCGCCGAGGTGCACCGCCGCATGGAGCGGATCAAGCACTCCCCCGAGGCGTTCATCACCACGGCCGTCGCCGAGGGCATCGGTCACCTGCACACCCCCCTGGACAAGCCGCTGGTCGACTTCTTCGCCGGCAAGGCCATCGGGGTCACCACCAACGTGGTGGGCCCGAGGGAGCCGCGCTACCTCGCGGGCGTCGAGATCGCCGGCATCCTCGGCTGGGTGCCCGGGTCCGGGGGGCAGACCCTGGGCGTGTCGATCTTCAGCTACGCCGACACGGTCCGGATCGGGTTCAAGGTCGACGCCGCCACGGTGCCGCGCCCGGAGCGGCTCGTCGCGTTCTTCGAGGCCGAGCTCGACGCGCTGCGGCTCGCCACGCTCGAGGACGCGTGACCGCCCGACGCCCGTGGGTAGTTTGGGACGATCTGGGTGGAAATCCGGGCTCGGACCAACGAGTTCGTCCCAAACTACCCAGGGAAGGGGGCAGGGACCGCGGGTCCGGCCTCAGCGGCGGGGCAGCAGGATCTCGAGCTGGTCGACGGTCGCGTCGCCGGTGTAGCGCCCGCCCAGCACCTCGGTGATGGTGCGGGCAGCGTCCGCGTTGGCGCGGACGGCCGGCACGGTCGGCGCCGTCGCCAGGGCGACCGGGCCGGGCCCGGGCGTGAAGCGGCCCGTCGAGCCGCTGCGCACGGTGACCTTGACGTGCTCGTCCTTGCCGGCGAAGCGGAGCACGACCGGCCCGTTGCTCGCCTCGGTCACGTCGCGCAGCACGCTGTCGAGGAGCTGCTCCACCGGCCCGGGGGTCAGCAGGACGTCGGGGCCGCTGTCGATGAACGCCTTGACCTCGCGGCTCTCCGGCAGCACCCCGCGCCAGCGCCGCGCGATCTGCGAGCCGAGCGCGAGCAGGCTGACCTCCGCCCCCTCGACCAGCGCGCGGCCCCGGGCGAACTCGAGGAGCTCGGCGATGGTGCAGTCGAGCCGCTCGACGTCGGAGAGGCAGCGCGACGTCGTACGCCGCACGTCGTCGTCGAGGTCCGGGCGCAGCGTGAGCTCCTCGAGCTCGAGCCGCATGCCGGTCAGCGGGGTGCGCAGCACGTGCGAGGCGTGGTGGAAGAAGTCGCGGTCGCGGCGCAGGGACTTCTGGAGCCGCTGCGAGCTCGCCCGGAGCGACTCCGAGATCGACACGACCTCCGGGATGCGCGAGCGCGGCGGCTCGATGTCGAAGCGACCGCGACCCAGCGCGGCGGCGGACTCGGCGAGGTCGCGGAAGGGCCGGGACAGCGCCGAGGCGAGGGCGAACCCGATCACGCCGGCCAGGACCACGAGGCCGATCATCAGCGCGAGCAGCGGCCCGCGCGCCCGGGCCATGACGTCGTCGGCCACGGTCGCGTCCTGGACCAGGGTGACCGTCGTGCCGTCGACGGTGCTGGAGGCCCGGACGTCCGCCTCGCCCTCCACGTAGTCGGGGCCGTCCAGCAGCAGCGCCGGCTCCCCGGCGCGCTCCACCTCGAGGCGGACGTGCGGCGCGACGAGCCCGGCCAGCGCGTCGGCGTCGACCGGACGGCCTGACTGCTCGAGCCCGTCCACGACCCGGCCGACCATCACCGCCTGCTGCTGCAGGTCCTCGGTCTCCGAGGCGTGGACGATGTCCCCCAGCGTCATCGCGCGGACCAGCCCGGCGACGACGACGATCACCAGTGCGAGGCCCACGAAGGCGAGAGTGAGCCTCTCACGCATGTCAGTCCCCGGCCTCGAGCCGGAAGCCGACGCCCCGGACGGCGATCACCTTGTCGGAGGACCCGGCCTCCTCGAGCTTGTTGCGCAGCCGCCCGATGGTGACATCGAGCGTCTTGGTGGAGCCGAACCAGTTCTCGTCCCACACCTCGCTCATCAGCTGCTCGCGCGGCACGACCTTGTCGCGGTGGGCGGCCAGCAGGGCCAGCACGTCGAACTCCTTGGCCGTGAGCGCGACCTCGTTGTCGGCCAGCATGACCCGGCGCGCGTCGGTGTCGATGCGCAGCCCGCTGGGGTCGACGGACTCCTGCTCGGCCGGGACCGCGGCGGCCTGGCTGCGGCGCAGCAGCGCGCGGACGCGGGCCTGGAGCTCAGCCAGCCCGAAGGGCTTGGAGAGGTAGTCGTCGGCCCCGAAGTCGAGTCCGACCACCCGGTCGAGCTCGCCGGCGCGGGCGGTGACGATCATGATGCCGCCGTCGAAGCCGCCGTCCCGGGCGGCCCGGCACACGTCCAGCCCGTCCATGTCGGGCAGGCCGAGGTCGAGGATCATGATGTCCGCCGAGGACTTCTGCAGGTGGGCGAGAGCCTCGCGACCGCTGGGGACCCAGGTGACGGTGTATCCCTCGCGCTCCAACGTGCGGACGAGCGGGAAGGCGATGTCTTCTTCGTCCTCGACGACCAGTACCTGTGCCATGGGCGCGAGCATAGTTCCGAGGGGCTCCTCGAGAGTGGCACTCTGCATGACCGCTGTCCTCCGCACCCGGACCGGGTGTCGTTCGTGGGCAACCGCGACGGGTGAGTTGGATGGCCCGGCCGACGAAGGGGGTACGTCGGCCGGGCAGTCCCAACCCACCACGGTTGTCTGGGTGTCGACCGAGGCCGACAGGACAAACCTAGGATCGGCGTCTGCTCACCGGTCCCACCACGGGCACACATCTGCTCCACCGTTCGGTAACAGCAGTCTCAGGGGTCCCAGGACGCCCGGCGAGGACCCCGTTCAGCCCGTCGGCACGTCGACGAGGAGGCGGCGTACGGCCGCCCGCGACAGCAGGAGCGCGACCACGAGCAGGGTCACCGAGACGAAGCCTCCCAGCTGCACCGCGCTCCCGAAGACGACGTCGACCAGCCACAGCACGACGAGCTTGCTGCCGGCCGCCACCACCCACAGCGCCAGCGCCGCGACGGCCCTGCCGCGACGCGTCGTCGCGGCCCGCAGGTGCCCGAGCACGACGTTCTTGACCCGGACCACCACCTCCAGGCTCAGCTTGAGGAGCACCGCGGTGAGCAGCGAGAGCGTGAACCCCTCGCTGATCACCGCGGGAAGGTGCTCGATCGCGAGGTTGAGGACGACGACGTAGACGAACACGTCGATCACGTCGGCCGGCCGCGCGCGCATCCAGCGGCGCACGGGACCACGTCCACGCGACTCCCCCGGGTCCGACGGGGCATCCGGCTGAGGTGCGTCCGTCGTCACCCGGCCATGGTGGCACCGCGCTCAGGCGTGGAACAGGTCCCCGTGCTCCCGGACCCGCTCGAGGACCTCCTCGAAGCGGAACTGGTCCAGACCGACCGGGTCCTCGGCCCCCTCCTCGACCTCGTCCCACGTGATGGGTGTCGCGACGGTGGGCACGGCCCGCCCGCGCAGCGAGTAGGGCGAGATCGTGGTCTTGGAGCCGGAGTTCTGCGACCAGTCGAGGAAGACCTTGCCCGGCCGCTTAGCCTTGGTCATCGCGGCGGTGACCAGCGCCGGGTGGGACGCCTGGAGCTCCTCGGCGACCTCCTTGGCCAGCGCCGTCGTGCCGTCGCTGTCCAGGCGCCCCGGCAGGGCGGCGTACAGGTGCAGGCCCTTGCTGCCGCTCGTGACCGGACTGCAGTCCAGGTCCCGCTCGGCGAGGGCGTCGCGCACCATCAGGGCGACCTGGCAGCACTCGTGCAGGCCGGCGGGCTCGCCGGGGTCGAGGTCGATGACGAGGCGGTCGGGCTTGCGCGGCCGTCCCGCCTTGGTCACCCGCCACTGGTGCACGTGCAGCTCGAGCGCGGCGAGGTTGGCCAGCCAGGTGAGCGTCGCGAGGTCGTCGCAGACCGGGAAGTCGATCGTGTCGCGGTCCGGCTCCCCGCCGGTACGCCGCGCGCGCGAGCCCGTCGTCGGCACGCTGGCGGTGCGCACCCAGGACGGGGTGCCCGCGGGCTTGTTCTTCTCGAAGAAGCTCTCGCCCTCCACCCCGTGCGGCCAGCGGATGCGCGTCACCGCCCGGTCCCTGAGGTGCGGGAGCAGCACGCCGGCGATCTCCGCGTAGTAGTGGAGCACCTCGCCCTTGGTCGTGCCGGTCCGCGGGTAGAGCACCTTGTCGAGGTTGCTGATCGACAGGGTCCGCCCCTCGACGTCGACCTGCACGTCACCGGGGCTCATCAGCGGCCGATCGGGATCACCGGCGCGGCCGCCGGGTCGAGTCGTCGTACGAGCGCACGGAGGAACGGGCGCGGCGCCGACACGCACCCGGCCGTGGCCCCGCGGCCGCTGACGTGCAGGAAGATCCCGGCGCCGCGGCGGCGTACCTGCTCGTGGTTGAAGGAGGTGACGATCGACCACTCGTACTGCCGCCGGTAGTCGGTCAGCCGCTCCGAGGAGTCGGGGTGCGACGCGGGGAGCCACCAGCGGAACCCGCCCTGCCGCTGGTTGCGGTAGCGGTTGTAGTGCGGCGACGCGTTGTCCTGGACCCAGTGGTCGCCGCGGCGGATGCGGCGGTAGTCCAGCGCCCCCGCGTCGCTCGCCGGGTGGGTGCCGAAGACGGACATCAGGCCGTAGGTGCCCAGCGGCGTGGTGCCGGTGCCCTGCACCCGACGTTCCCCGGCGACCAGTCCGCCGTACCCGATGCGCCCGTCCGTGGTGCTCATCCGCGCCCTCCACTCCCCGCGAACGAGCCGCCAGTAGGTGACCCGGGCCCGGTGGCCGCCGGTGTGGTCGACGGTCACCACCTGGGTCGTGGTGGGGCCGGCGTCGACGCGCACGCCGCCCAGGACGAGCGCCTCCTCCGCCGGTGCAAACGCTGCGGCCGGCAACGCCAGGGTCGGCAGCAGGCACGCGATCAGGGCGGCCAGCAGGGTCCTCACGTCAGGTCCTCCGGGGTCAGGTCGGATCGCACACCGCGGTACGACGGCTGGCGCAGGCGCTTGCCCGGCGTGCGGCTGTGGGTGTCGACGTCCACGACGACCCGCGGCTCCACCCAGCGGGTGCCGGTGGCGTCGACGCGCGGCACTTCGTCGGCGAACGGGCTGTCGTCCCGCTCGGTGCCCGCAAGGAGATCGGTGAGCAGCCGGCTCGCAGCGCCGCCGATGCCGCTGCCGACGCGGCCGCGGTACATCAGCCCCTCGGGCGTGGGCTCCCCCACCAGCAGCGCGGCCAGTCGGTCGCTGGTCCCCTCCTGGGGCCGCCAGCCCGCGACGACGTAGGAGAACCGGTGCCGGTGCGCCAGCTTGACCCAATGGGGGCTGCGGGCGTCGAAGGTGTAGCGCGAGGAGAGCCGCTTGCTCACGACTCCCTCGAGACCCTGCTGCCGGGTGGCGTCGAGCAGCATCGCGCCGTCGTCGTACGACGCGGGGACCTGCCAGGTTCCCGACAGACCGAGCCCGTCGAGCAGCTCGCGCCGCTCCGACAGCGGGCGCCCGGTCAGGTCCTCGCCGTCGAGGCGGAGAAGGTCGAAGACCATGTACGTCGCCGGGACCCGCTCCGCGAGCCGGGCCGCGGTCGTCGCGGAGCGGACGTGCATCCGCTCCTGGAGGACGGAGAAGTCGGGCAGGCCCTCGGCGTTGAGCCCGATGATCTCACCGTCGACGAGCAGGTCGCGGTCCCCGAGCGGGCTGCCGTGCACGTCGGGCCACGCGACCGACGCGTCGTTGCCGTTGCGGGTCCACAGGCGGGCCCGTCCGCCGCTCCCCTCGCGGACGTCGGCGAGGATCCGGACGCCGTCCCACTTCACCTCGTGCGACCACCCCTCGCCGGTGGGGAGGCGGTCCGCCTTGGTGGCGAGCATGGGACGCATGGGACATGCTTACCCCATGCGAGCGATCTGGAAGGGCGCGGTCTCCTTCGGCCTGGTGAGCGTGCCGGTCAAGCTCTACGCCGCCACCGAGTCCCACGACGTGTCCTTCCGCCAGGTGCACGCCAAGGACGGCGGACGCATCAAGTACCAGCGCGTCTGCTCCCTCGACGGCGAGGAGGTGCCCTACTCCGACATCGCCAAGGGCTACGAGACCGAGGACGGCGAGATGGTCATCCTCAGCGACGAGGACATGGCCGAGCTGCCGGCGACCTCGTCGCGCGAGATCGCGGTCGAGAAGTTCGTGCCCAGCGACCAGATCGACCCGATGCTGTTCGAGAAGTCCTACTACCTCGAGCCGGAGAAGTCCGGCGCCAAGCCCTACGCGCTCCTGCGCCAGGCGCTCAAGGACGCGGACCGGATGGCCGTGGTGACCGTGGCCCTGCGGCAGCGGACGTCGGTGGCCGTGCTCCGGGTGCGCAGCACCGACCGCGGCGACGTGATCGTGCTGCAGACGATGATGTGGCCCGACGAGGTCCGGGTCCCCGACTTCGACGTGGAGGTCGGCGACGTCAAGGACCAGGAGGTCAAGATGGCGCACATGCTCGTCGAGACCCTCGCCGGCGACTTCGACGCCACGGAGTTCGAGGACGACTACGCCGGCGCCGTCGAGGCGCTGGTCAAGGCCAAGATCGAGGGCGGCGAGGTCAAGCGGACCGCCACCTCCACCAAGACCTCCGGCGAGGTGGTCGACCTGCTCGCCGCTCTCCAGAAGTCGGTCGCGGCCGCCAAGACCGCGCGGGGCGAGGCGCCGGCCGATTCCGACGAGGACGCTGACGAGGAGAAGCCGGCGAGGAAGACCGCCGCCAAGAAGTCCGGGTCGTCCTCGACGGCGAAGAAGTCGACGACCAAGAAGGCCGCGGCCAAGAAGGCGCCCGCCAAGAAGACGGCCAAGAAGGCCCCGGCGAAGAAGGCCGCCGCCAAGAAGGCGAGCTGACCCCTCCGTCCCACTGGCGCGCGGCCTCGCGCGGCCGGCGCCTGCTCAGGCGGAGTCGCGGACGCGCGGCTCGCCCCGCGCCGCCGCGGAGTCGGGCATCCGACGCGAGAGCTCGGCGGCGAGGAAGTCCGACAGCCGGGGCGCCACCAGGTTGAGCACCTCGGCGGTCGAGCCGATGAGGCCGTTGACCGTGACGGGCCGGTCCTCCAGCGCGCGGACGAGCCGCTCGGCGCAGTGCTCAGGGGACTCGGCCCGGCGGCCGGCGTAGGCGTCGGTGGGGCCGATCATCGGAGTGCGGACCAGCGCCACGCGCATGTTGGTGCAGGTGACGTTGTCGAAGAACGCCTCGCGCCCCATGATCCGGCCGAAGACGTCCAGCGCGCTCTTGGCGGCGATGTAGGCCGCGAACTTCGGGGCCTTGACCTGGTTGCCCCACGTGACGACGTTGACCACGTGCCCGAACCGCTGCGCGCGCATCGCCGGCAGCAGTCCCATGGTCAGCCGCACGGGCCCGAAGAAGTTGACCGCCATCATCCGCTCGAAGTCGTGGAACCGGTCGTAGGACAGGTCCAGCGAGCGGCGGATCGAGCGACCGGCATTGTTGACGAGGTAGTCGACGGCGCTGTGCCGCTCGAGCACCTCGGCCACCAGGGCATCGATCGCGTCGCCGTCGGTGAGGTCCACGGTGTACGCCGTCGCGCGGCCGCCGTCCGCCACGATCGCCGCCCGCACCCGCTCGAGCTCGTCGGCGCGCCGGGCGACCAGGAGGACGTGCGCACCGCGTCGGGCCACGGCGTACGACGTCGCCTCGCCGATCCCGGACGAGGCGCCGGTGACCATCACGGTCGCCCCCATCAGCGGGCTGTGGGCACCGGTGACGCGACGGACGAGGCGGCCGACGCGGGCGCGCGGGGTCTGGAGGAGCAGGCTCACGGCGCCGACCCTAGACGCAGGCCGTCGAGCGTCCGACGGGGCGGCCGCCGGACCGTCGGACGCTGGTCGGGACGTCCGACGAAGTGGCTCCCCCCGCCACCGGTCCGTCGGACGTCCCGGCGGACGCCCGACGAGGCGGCTGCCACCGTCAGGTGGACTCCCACCGGAACAGCCGCGCGGCGAGCAGCGTGACGACGACGGCGAACGCCGCGAGGATCGCCATCGGGACGAGGGCCGCGGTCCAGGGCTGGTCGCGCACCATCACGTCGAGCATCCCGTCGTTGAGGTGGCGCAGCGGCAGCACCTGCGACAGGCCCTGCAGCCAGTCCGGGGCGCCCTCGAGCGGGAAGAACGAGCCGGACAGGAAGGCCATCGGCAGGACGATGAAGTTGGCCATGTTGACCGCCCCCTCCGTCGTCTTGGCGACGGCGCCGGCGAGCAGCCCGATCGCCATGAAGCACAGGGTCCCGACGACGAGGAGCGGGATCGCCGCCGGCCAGGCGCCGGTCAGGACCAGGTCGAAGAAGGCGACGCCGAGCCCCAGGAAGACCGCCATCTGCACCAGCGCGATGCCCAGCGTCACCGCCACCCGCGCGGAGACGAGCGTGCGGGTGCTCACCGGCGCGAGCTGGAGGCGGCGGAGCAGGCGGGACTGCCGCCAGCCGTTGAGGGTGGCCGCCGCCCCGAACGCCGCGCTCATCGCCACCGCCCAGCCGAGCAGGCCGGGCGTCACGTAGGCGATCGCCTTGAGCGAGTCGTCCTCGACCGCCTCGGTGCGCAGCGAGTAGGTCGGCGGCTGCCCGGACAGGGCGACGTTGGTCCCGTCGACGAAGGCGCGCAGCGACCCCTGCACGATGGCCGACCCCACCTGGTCGGTGCGCGTGTAGTGGGCGACCAGCTCGTCCCCCTGCATCTGGACCGCGACGTCGGCGTCGCCGGTGCGCACCTCGCCGATCGCCGCGTCGAGGTCGTCGCTGGTCTCGACGGCGAAGGTCGCGTCGAAGGCGGCACGCGCCTGCTCGGGCATGTCGTCCAGCAGCGGCACCGCGCCCACCTGGACCATGTCGAGCCGGGACTGCTCCTGGTCGCCGAAGATGCCGCCGAAGAGCACCAGGAACATCAGCGGGAAGACGAGCGCGAAGAAGACCGAGGCCTTGTCGCGGAGGAAGCCCTTGAGGATCGCCGAGCTGAGGCTGACGAAGGGGCCGAGGGAGGGCGTCACGCGCGGTACTCCCGCCCGGTGACCTCGAGGAAGACGTCCTCCAGCGTGCCGCCGGCCACCGCGATGCCGTGCAGCCGGTCCAGGCGCGCCAGCGCGTCGAGCACCGCCGCCGGCCGCGCGGTGGTCAGCTCGACCCCATCCGGGGTCTGCTCGAGGTGCTCGAGGTCCGGTACGCCGTCCAGCCCGGCGAGGTCGCCCGGGACGGTGATGCGGGTCGGTCGCTCGAGCCCCCGGATCAGCGCCCGCGGCGAGTCGAGCTCGAGCAGCCGGCCGTGGTCCAGGATCGCGACCCGGTCGCACAGGACCTCGGCCTCGTCCATGTAGTGGGTGGTGAGCACCACCGTGCGTCCCGACTCGTTGAGCCCGGACAGCAGGTCCCACAGGTTGCGCCGGGCCTGGGGGTCCAGCGCCGCGGTCGGCTCGTCGAGGAAGACCACCTCGGGGTCGTGGACCAGCGCGCACGCGATGGACAGGCGCTTGTTCTGCCCGCCGGACAGGTCCTCCACACGCGTGTCCGCCTTGTCGACGAGCCCGACCCGTTCGAGCCACTCGTCGGCCGTCGCGCCCGGGACGGCGTACAAGGAGGCGAAGGTGTGGATCTGCTCGCGGGCGGTGAGCCGCTCGAAGAACGAGGATGCCTGGAGCTGCACGCCGATGCGCGGCAGCAGCCGCGGGTTGCGCGGCCACGGGCGCTCGCCGAGCAGCACCACGTCGCCGGAGTCCGGACGGCGCAGCCCCTCGATGATCTCCAGCGTGGTCGTCTTGCCCGCCCCGTTGGGCCCGATGATCCCGAAGAACTCGCCGTCGGGCACCTCGAAGGAGACGCCGTCGACGGCCCGCACGTCCCCGTAGGACTTCGAGAGGTCACGGACCTCGATCGCCGCCATGCCGGAGAGGCTAGCGGTCCGCGACGTCAGCGTCCGAGCAGCGCGCGCACCACCCTCAGTCCCACCGAGAGCCGGGCGAGGTCGGCCTCGTCGCGGCAGATCTGGTCCAGCGTGTGGGCCGTGCGAGCGATCCGCTCGGTGTCGGCGTCCTCCCACTCGGCGACCCGCCCGGTCGCGGAGTCCTCCGCCGAGGTCGTCGACAGCACCGCCGCGGTGAGCTGCTGGTGCACGGCGTAGAGGTCGTCGCGCAGCGTCGCGCGGGCCATCGTCTGCCACCTGTCCTCGCGGGGCAGCGCGAAGATGCGGTCGACCAGAGCCGGCAGGCCGAGCCGCTCGCCGAGCGCGAAGTGCACCCGCGCCACCTCCACCGGCGACACCGACTGCTCCTCCGCCGTCTCGACGATGCCGAGCAGGGCGTAGGCCGGGGCGAGCACCGCCACCCGGGTGGCCAGGTCCTCGGGGACCCCCTGGCTGCTGAGCCGCTCGCGGCGGGCGGTGAACCCGTCGGCCTCGCGGCCGCTCATGATGCCGGGCAGCTCGGCCATCACCTCCTGCACGCGCCCGCGGAAGAACTCCACGGTCGCCTGCGAGTCGAGCGGGGGCCTGCGGTTGTTGATCAGCCACCGCGATGCGCGCTCCACGAGGGTGCGCATCTCGATCCGCATCCGGGTCTGCCGCTCGGCCGGGACCACGTTGTCGTACGACGCGATCTCCTTGCGCAGCGGCAGCGAGCCGAAGATCTCGCGGGCCACGAAGTTGGCCCGGGTCAGGTCGGCCGGCGATGCTCCGGTCTCGCCCGCCAGCCGCGGCCAGAAGGTCATGCCGGCGCCGTTGACGAGGTCGTTGACGACCTGGGTCACGATGATCTCGCGCCGCAGCGGGTGCTGCTCCATGGCGCCGACGTGCTCGGGGTGCATCCGCTGGGGGAAGTAGGCCAGCAGGTCCTCGCGCAGGTAGGGGTCGTCGGGCAGGTCGGAGGCCAGCAGCTCGTCGGCGAGCACGATCTTGGTCCAGGCGAGCAGCACCGAGAGCTCCGGCACGGACAGGCCCTGCTCCCGGTCGAGGCGGCGGCGCACCTGGCGGGAGGTGGGCAGGCCCTCGAGCTCGCGGTTGAGCACCCCGCGCTGCTCGAGCTGCTTCATCCAGTCCTCGTGCACATGCAGCAGGGGCTTCGCGTGGGCGGCGGCGTTGGCCAGTGCGAGGTTCTGCTCGTAGTTGTCGCGCAGCACGAGCTCGGCGACCTCGTCGGTCATCTCCGCCAGCAGGACGTTGCGCTGCTTGCCGGTCATGTCGCCGTCGGCGACCACCTTGTCGAGCAGCACCTTGATGTTGACCTCGTGGTCGGAGGTGTCCACGCCGGCGGAGTTGTCGATGAAGTCGGTGTTGATGCGCCCGCCGTCCCCGTCGGCGCCGAACCGGGCGTACTCGATGCGGCCGAGCTGGGTCAGGCCCAGGTTGCCGCCCTCGCCGACGCACTTGGCCCGCAGGTCCTCGCCGTTGACGCGGATCGCGTCGTTGGCCTTGTCGCCGGCGTCGGAGTGCGTCTCCTCCGAGGACTTCACGTAGGTGCCGATCCCGCCGTTCCACAGCAGGTCGACGGGCGCGAGCAGGATCGCCTTCATCAGCTCGGCGGGCGTGAGGGCCTTGACCCCTTCGGCGAGGCCGAGCGCGCGGCGTACGGCGTCGTGGACGGGGATCGACTTGAGCGAGCGCGACCAGACCCCGCCGCCCTCGGAGATGAGCGTCTCGTCGTAGTCCTGCCAGCTCGACCGGGGCATCTCGAAGAGCCGCTTGCGCTCGGCGTACGACGACGCGGCGTCCGGGTCGGGATCGATGAAGATGTCGCGGTGGTCGAAGGCCGCGACCAGGCGGGTGTGCTCGGAGCAGAGCATGCCGTTGCCGAAGACGTCGCCGGACATGTCGCCGATGCCCACGGCGGTGAAGTCCTCGGCCTGGCAGTCGATGCCGCGCTCGCGGAAGTGGCGCTGCACCGAGACCCAGGCGCCGCGGGCGGTGATGCCCATCGCCTTGTGGTCGTAGCCCACCGACCCGCCGGAGGCGAAGGCGTCGCCGAGCCAGAAGCCGTAGTCCTTGGCGACGCCGTTGGCGATGTCGGAGAAGGTCGCGGTGCCCTTGTCGGCGGCGACGACGAGGTAGGAGTCGTCGCCGTCGTGGCGCACGACGTCCTCGGGCGGCACCGTCCGCCCCTCGACCAGGTTGTCCGTGATGTCGAGCAGCCCGGAGATGAAGGTCGTGTAGCAGGCGACACCCTCGGCAAGCCAGGCGTCGCGGTCGCTGCTGTCGGGCAGCTGCTTGCAGAAGAAGCCGCCCTTGGCGCCGACCGGGACGATGACGGTGTTCTTGACCATCTGCGCCTTGACCAGGCCCAGCACCTCGGTGCGGAAGTCGTCGCGACGGTCCGACCAACGCAGGCCTCCGCGCGCGACGGCGCCGAAGCGCAGGTGCACGCCCTCGACGCGTGGGGAGTAGACGAAGATCTCGTACTTCGGCCGCGGCTCGGGGAGCTCGGGGATGGACGACGGCTCGAGCTTGAAGCTCATGTAGGGGTGTAGCCCGCCGTCCTTCCCTGTCTGGAAGTAGTTGGTGCGCAGCGTGGCGCGGATGTGGGTCAGGTAGGACCGGAGGATGCGGTCGTGGTCGAGGCTGACCACGTCGTCCAGCGCCCGGCCCAGCCGCTCCTCGACCTTGGCGACGCGCGCGGCGCGCTGGCCGTCGTCGGCGGGGACCCCGCCGACGGGGTCGAAGCGCGCCTCGAAGAGCTGGACCAGCAGACGGGTGATGTCGACGTTGCTGGCCAGCGCACCTTCGATGTAGTCGAGCGCGAACGGGGTGTTGCCCTGGCGCATGTACTTGGCGTAGGCGCGCAGGACCGTGGCCTGGCGCCACGTCAACCCGGCGCCGAGCACGAGCGAGTTGAAGCCGTCGGTCTCGTTGCGGCCGTCCCACACGGCGCGCAGGGCGTCGGAGAAGAGGTCGCGGGCGGCCACGGGGAGCTGGCGGCCGTAGCGCAGGCCGAACTCGTAGACGTAGGACTCCCGCCCCAGTCCCTCGAGCGTGTAGGGGCGCTCGTCGACGACCTCGACGCCCATCGAGGAGAGCATCGGCAGCACGCCGCTCAGCGACAGCGGGGGGCCGATGCGGAACACCTTGAGCCGGGCCTCGCCGCGACCGGCGTCGACCTGCTCGAAGAGGGCCAGGTCGATGCCCTCCTCGCCCTCGATCGCCTCGATCCGGCCGAGGTCGGCGGCGCCCTGGCGGGGGTTGAAGTCCTCCTTGTAGGCCTCGGGGAACGCGTTGACCCAGCGGCGGGCCAGCCGCGAGCCGCGCTCCTCGCCGTACTCGGTGACGACGGCGGCCGTGAAGTCGTCGCGCCACGAGCGGGACGCCTCCACCATCCGCCGCTCGAGGTCGGCCACGTCGACGTCCGGCACGACCTCGCCCTTGCGCGGGTGGACGACGAAGTGGACGCGCGCCGTCGTGGCCTCGTTGACGCGGGCGGTGAACTCGACGCTGTCCCCGCGGAGCCGGTCCTTGAGGATCTGGGAGAAGCGCTCGCGGACCGTGGTGTTGTAGCGGTCGCGGGGCAGGTAGACGAGCACCGAGACGTAGCGGCCGTAGGTGTCACGGCGGACGAAGAGGCGCAGCTGGCGGCGCTCGCGGGCGTACATGACCGCCTGTGCGGTCTGCGCCAGCTCGTCGGCCGGCGTGTGGAAGAGCTCGTCGCGCGGGTAGTTCTCCAAGGTGTCCATCAGGGCCTTGCCGGCGTGGCTGCGCGGGTCGAACCCGACGTGGCGCATGACCGTGTCGACCTTGTCGCGCAGCAGCGGGACCCGCGCCACCGACTCGGTGTAGGCGGCGCTCGAGAAGAGGCCGAGGAAGCGCCGCTCCCCCACCACCTCGCCCTGCGCGTCGAAGGTCTTGACGCCCACGTAGTCGAGGTAGGCCGGACGGTGCACCGTGGCCCGCGAGTTGGCCTTGGCCAGGACCAGCAGCGTCTTCTCGCGCGCCTTCTCGCGCACGAGCGCGGGCAGCTTGCCGAAGGACTCCGACATGTCCTGGTCGGCGCGCAGGATGCCGAGGCCGGTGCCGGGGAGCGCACGCAGCAGGAGGTCCTCGCCGTCCTCCTCGAGGCGGTACTCGCGGTAGCCGAGGAAGGTGAAGTGGTCGTCGGCGAGCCAGCGGATGAACTCCGCCCCCTCGCTGAGCTCGGTCTCCTCGAGCGGCGGCGGGTCGGCGGCGAGCTCGTCGATGACGCCCAGGGCGCGGTCGCGCATCTTGCCCCAGTCCTCCACCGCCTCGCGCACGTCGCGGAGGACCTGCTGCAGGCACTGCTCGATCTGCGCCACGTCGTCCTCGTCGACGACGCGGTCGATCTCCACGTGCATCCACGACTCGTTGATCGTGTCGGAGGACGCGTCCTCGACCACGCCCTCCTCCAGGGCGCACACGGTCTGCAGGGCGCCCGTGATGTCGCGCGTCACCTGGAACTGCGGGTGGATCACCACGTGCACGTCGTGCTCGAGCCGGGCCAGCTCCATCGTCACCGAGTCGACGAGGAAGGGCATGTCGTCGGTGACGACCTCCACGACCGAGTGGCCCGCCGCCGACCAGCCGGAGTCGACGAGCGTCGGGGTCACGACCCGCACGGCCGAGGTGCCCTGCGGCCGTGCCTGGGCGAGGCGGTGGTGGGAGGCCAGCGCGCCGTAGAGGTCCTCGGGACCGCGGTCCACGATGTCCTCGGCGGCGACGTGCCGGTAGTAGGCCACGAGGAGGTCCTCGACCTGGTCGTGGGAGGGCCCTCCCGTGCCCTTGGAGTGACGTGCCGCGTCGGCGGCCCGGGTGAGCAGTTCGGCTTTGTCGTCCTCGAGCGTGGTGAGCACGCTCTGACACTAGGACCCGGCTGTGACGGGGACAACACGGGGTCGGCCGCGCGTGTCTCGCCGGCGAGACGTGTCGCTCCGGGCAACGCTCGCCCGTCGGCGGCCGCGTCACTCGGGCGCGAGGAGACCGCCCGCGACGAGGTCCGAGGCGGCCGCGTCCAGCCGGGCGAAGTCCAGGCCGGCCCGCTCCGCGATGTCGAGCAGGGAGGTGCTGCCGTCGGAGCAGGCCAGCGTCCACAGCATCGCCATCACGGCGTCCGACGCGGCCCGGCCCCCGGTGGTCGGGTAGAGACCACGCTTGCCCAGCTGCGGCTCTCCGTACGGGCTCAGGTTGCGGTAGGCGCGGTCGCGCTCGAGGACGTCGATGATCGCCAGCGTGGCGTCGTACGCCTCCACGAGCTGGTCGTCGGTGACGAACGCCAGGTCGTCGGCCGAGGTGTGGTACTCGGGGTACTCCCCGTGCGGCGTGCGCGACAGCCGCCCGACGGCGAGGTCGAAGCCGAGGGCGTTGTACTGCCGCTCGTCATAGCCGTACGGCGAGTAGTCGCGGACCTCGCCCTCCCGGCGGGTCACCACGTGGGCGGCCGCCCGGTCGACCGGCCGGTCGCCGCGCCGGGTGCGCTTGTAGACCAGCCCTCCCGGGCCACCCAGCCCGGTCAGCACGAGACCGTGCCGGACCGAGGGGACCCGGTCCGGGTTCTGGCTGAGCCAGGTGATCGAGCCGATCGTGCCCGGCGCGAAGAGGAACCGGTAGGTCCAGCGTCGGTGCGGCCTGGCCGCGAGCGTCGCGGCGAGCTCGGTGGCCACGGTGATGCCGGACAAGTTGTCGTTGGCCAGCGACGGGTGGCACACGTGGGCGCTGACCAGGACCTCGTCCGTGGACTCCCCCGGGATGACCAGCTCGCCCCAGGTGAGCTCGCCGGGCTCGAGGGTGGTGTCGACGACCACCTCGTAGGACGCCTCGTCGCCGGCCTCGGCCATCGCGTCGAGCCGGCGCTGGGCCAGGCAGAAGCCCCACGTCCGGTGGTAGTAGGTGGTCCGGTAGGGGATCCAGTCCGGGTGCTCGGGCAGCGTGTGCAGGTGCGGCCGCAGCTCGGCGAGGGTCATCGTCGTCCTCACGGGGACGCTGTAGCTCACCAGGTGCAGGTTGTGCGCCCGGAAGTCGACGACCCGGCGCCCGGTGGCGTCGGCGATCCACGCGTCGCGCACGGTCCACTCGTCGTTGACCGTCCAGTCGTGGGCCTGCGTGCCCGAGGGCACCGCGTGCCGCTCCAGCAGCACCGTCTCGGCGACCACGTCGAGCGTGCGTCGTACGCCCTCCCCCGTGATGCTGCGGCACAGGGGGTAGAGCCGCTCCATGCGCGCGCGCATGCGCGCGGCCAGGTCGGACGTCACTCAGCGCCTCGCGACGAGCAGGTCGTCGAGCTCGCCCCGGGACCGCAGCTGGTTGACCTTCTCGAGCCGGACGAACCGCGGACCCTCGAAGTCCTCCGCCACGAGCCCGAAGCGCTCCATGTCCCCGGCGAGCTCGTCGATGCCGTCGGGCACGGTCCACCCCGGCCGGAACCCCGGCAGCAGCCGGCCGATCTTGCCGAAGTCCACGCGGTAGTCCCGCTTGTCCGGGGCCGCGCCCTCGGCGAAGGTCACCGGCGCGCCCATCCGCTCGGACACCGCCAGGGCGATCGTTCGGATCTGGACGACGTCCTCGTCCCGGCCCACGTTGAACGCCTCGTCGTGCACGCTCTCCCGATCGGCCTCGAGAGCGGCGAGGAAGGCCGCGGAGATGTCCCGCACGTGCACGAGCGGACGCCAGGGCGACCCGTCGCTCTGCAGCCGCACCTCTCCCCGCGTGAACGCCGTCCCCGTCAGGTTGTTGACGACGATGTCGGCACGCAGCCGTGGCGAGGAGCCGTACGCCGTGGCGTTGCGGAGGTAGGTCGGACTGAAGTCGTCGTCGGCGAGCCGGGAGATCAGCTGCTCGGCCATCACCTTGCTCTCGCCGTAGGGCGTCACCGGGTTGAACGCGCTGTCCTCCGTGACGGGCGCCTCCCCGGCGGCGCCGTACAGGGAGCACGAGGAGGAGAAGAGGAAGCGCGGCACGCCGGCGGCCTTCGCGACCTCGGCCATGTGCGCCGCACCGTGGGCGTTGACCGAGTAGGTCGCTTCCGGGTTGAGGTGGCCCACCGGGTCGTTCGAGATCGCGGCGAGGTGCACGACCGCGTCGAAGCCCTCGAGGTCCTCGGGCTTCTGGTCGCGGATGTCGCCGGTGCGCGACTCGTACCCGTCCGGCATCGGGCCGAAGTCGCAGCCGTCGTACCAGCCTGCGTCGAGCCCGACCACGTCGTGGCCCGCCTCGAGCAGCACCGGGACCAGCACCGCGCCGATGTAACCGCGGTCTCCGTCGACCAGGACCAACATGTTGACCTCCTTGGGCTGTCAGTCGATGCGGCGCGGGGCCGCGTGGGAACGCAGGGCAGGGGCCACCGGGCGGCCGACGAGGAGCCCCTCGACCGACCCGGCCTCGACCGCGCGGCGGTAGACCACGAGCGCCTCCCCCACCGCCCGCACCGTCCTGGCGACGTCGTCCTCGGTGTGGGCGGCCGAGACCACGAACGACTGGCCCAGGACCCCGTTCCGGATGAGCTCCTGGAGGAACAGCGTCCGGTAGGCCTGGGACGGGCGGCGCTCGGCGTCGAGCGTGGTGAAGACCAGGCAGCTCGGTCTCCCGAGGACCTGCACGTGGTCCGCCATCCCCGCGGCGGCGACCTCGTCCGTGACGGCACGCGCCAGGGCGGTCCCCGCCTCCTCCATCTCGCCCACCACGTCGCGCTCGCGGTAGGCCCGGGCCACCGCCAAGTAGGCCGCGAGACCGGACGTCTCCGGCCCGTGGGTGGTGGAGAGCAGGAAGACCCGGGCCGCGTCCGTCCGGAGGCCTCCGAGCTCCATCAGCTCACGTCGTCCCGCCAGGGCGGAGACCGGGAACCCGTTGCCGAGCGCCTTGCCCCACGTCGAGAGGTCCGGGCGTACGCCGTAGACGTGCTGCGCCCCGTGCGGGGACCAGCGCATGCCGGTGATCATCTCGTCGAACACGAGCACGAACCCGTCGCGGTCGGCCAGCTCGCGCAGCCCCTCCAGGAAACCGGGTGCCGGCTCGGCGAGCGCGGTCGCGGCCTCCAGGACCACGCACGCGACGTCTCCCGGGTGGGCGTCCAGCACGGCACGCACCGAGTCGAGGTCGTTGTAGTCGAAGGTGACCGTCAGCCTCCGGTCCTCCTCGAGCGTCCCGGCCGACATGGGCGTGGTGCCGATGAACCAGTCGTCGGTGGAGAAGAACGGTTGGCTGCGGCAGATGGCCACCCGCCGGCGACCGGTGGCCGCGCGGGCGAGCCGGACGGCCGCGGTGGTGGCGTCCGACCCGTTCTTGGCGAACTTGACCATGTCGGCGCCGGGAACCTGCTCGAGGAAGGTCTCGGCGGCCTCCAGCTCCAGCACTCCCGGTCGGGAGAAGCTGGTGCCCTCGGCGATCGCGGCGGACACCGCGGCGACCACGGGCTCGTAGCCGTGGCCGAGGGTCACCGAGCGCAGTCCCATGCCGTACTCGACGTACTCGTTGCCGTCGAGGTCGACGACGCGGGCACCATGGCCCCGGGCGATGACGGGGGCCATGCCCTCCGGGTACTGGTCGGAGCCGCGGGCGTAGGTGTGGGCACCGCCCGGGACCAGCTCGTGCAGGCGCCGCTGCGCGTCCGTGGACCTCTCGAACCGCGGCCCGGTCCGGCTGGTCAGGTGGTCGGCCAGCGTCACGGCGCCTCCCCACCCAGCTCGAGGAGCACCTTGCCGGTGAAGAAGCCCTCGGCGTACGGCGCCCGGGCCTCCATGCCGCGGACCCGCATCAGGCCCAGGAAGAGCTCGTCGTCCCACCAGTCGCGTCCCACCTGGGTCCGGTAGTGGGTGTTGAGGAGCTTGACCTTGTGACGCGCCTGCTCCTCGGTGAGCGGCACGAAGTGGCTGGGGGCGCCGGTGTCGCCGTCCCACTTGGGGATCTCGTAGTGCAGGACCAGGGCGTCGCGCCACACCGTCCGGACCAGCGAGCCGACCAGGCGGTGGTCCTGGTGCGCGTCGTCCGTGCGCGGCGCGAGCAGCAGGTGGGGACGGCAGGTCCCGGCCACCTGCTCCAGCGCCTCCTTCACCTCGCCCCAGTGCGCCGGCAGGCGGCCGTCGGGGAGGTCGAAGGACTGCAGCGTCGCGCCGGGCGCGAAGGCGTCGAGGGCCGCCGTCGCCTCGGCGACCCGCTCCGTCGCACCGGTCATCACCACCCCGCGCACCGTCGTACCAGGACGGTCGGCCAGTCGCAGCAGGGTCCCCCCGCACCCGATCTCGACGTCGTCGGGGTGCGCCCCGAGGCAGAGCACGTCGAGGGCGCCGGTGGGTAGGCCGAGGCGAATCACTCATAGCCCCCTCTCACGCGGTCGTCCAGCCCGGCGACCGGGGTCGCCGAGGCGCGTCGGACGGCCACGATGCCAAGGACGTTGCGGGGGTCGCCCCCGCGAACGGGACAACACACCCA
Source organism: Nocardioides sediminis (assembly GCF_003047295.1). Lineage (GTDB taxonomy): Bacteria > Actinomycetota > Actinomycetes > Propionibacteriales > Nocardioidaceae > Nocardioides > Nocardioides sediminis. The sequence continues at coordinate 583,798 of NZ_PZYZ01000001.1, read as the reverse complement.
GTCTTGGGTAAGGGCGCCGCTCCCCTGCCCGCGCGTCGCCGAGGAGTGCGAGATTCGTGGTCGTTCGTGCAAGGGGCACGCGAGCGGGGAGCTGCACGCCATGACAACCAACGCCGGACGGGCGGATCGGCTGGTCGAGCCGACGGTGCTGGGTGCCATGCGCCGGCACTGGCTCCTGCTGGGCGTGATCGTCTTCGCTTGCGTCGACCTGGCCCTGGCCTACGGGGTCCTCAAGCAGGACGAGTTCCGCGCCACCGCGACGATCTCGGCCCCTCGACCGGCCGGCTCCGCGCTGCAATCCGACGCGCAGTACCTCGACAGCCAGGTCCTGCTGCTGAACTCACGCCGGGTCGGGGACCGGGCGTTCGAGATCGTCAAGGCCACCCCTGCAGGCGGCGGCATCAAGCGCGCCGAGCTCGCCCCCACCGTCGGCAAGGTGGAGATCATCCCGCCCACGACGGGTTCCTCAGGGAGCTACGGCACCACCCTCGTCACCATCCAGTTCACCGCACCCGGAGCCGAGGAGGCCCAGGCTGGTGTCAACGCCCTGGCCACGGCGTACGACGAAGTGCGGTCGCAGGAGATCGCGGACAGCGCGACGGCGCGGCTCGCGGGTATCGAGCGGGCGATCGCGACGGCGGACTCACCCAGTGACGAGGCAGCCCTGCGCGAGGAGCGGGTGCAGGCGCTGATCGACCAGGGGCGGGACCTCGCACAGACGGCCTCGATCTCCGCAGCCTCGAAGCCTGCGACCCCGGCGAACTCGGGTCTGCTCAGCCTGCTCGTCGTAGGACTCTGTCTCGGCGTCGTGGCGGGAGGTGCCGCCGCGTTCATCAGGGCCAACCGCCTGAGGCACGTGGGCGAGCCCCGTGTCGCCGAGGGGGTGTACGGCGCACCGCTGCTGTACGAGCGCCCGCACGCGGATCGCCGTTCGCACGACGTGGAGCTCACCGAGACGAACAGGTTGATGGGGCGCGCCGTGGCACATCGTCTCAGGGCACGCGGCGGGCCGGCCGTCCTCGCCGTCGTGGCCGCACCGGGCAACGTCGAGCGGGCCCTGACGTCCGCCAACCTTGCGCTCGCCCTGACCGAGGGTAACGAGCGGGTGCTGGCCGTTGATGGGGGTGAGGGCACCATGGCCGCGATGCTCCGTGCCGGTCGACCCGCGGGGGCGCCCGAAGGGGCAGCACAGTCTGCGACGGCGAGTCCCCTCCACGACTCCTTGACCGTCCTCGACCTCAGCGACAGCCCGGCGGGGTGGGACGCGGGGGCTCACCGAGCAGAGGGGCGGATCGTGGTGGTCGACTGTCCTCCGATGGCGTCCTCCGCACGAGCCGTCGACCTGCTGTCTGCCTGCGACGCAGTGCTGGTCCTCGTCCAGGCGGACGAGCCGGTCGACGAGCACGTCGAGGTCGCCCGCTGGCTCGAGCTCACCGGGACGGCCGTGCTCGGCTACGTGTTCACGCCGTACGGCCGTGGCGGCCCCAGCGATCGGTGGACAGCCCGTCGGGCCAGGGCCCGCACTCCCAGCCACAGCCCGGCAAGGCCCCTCGCCGCGCGAGGCCCGACGACGCAGCGGACCCCGGAGCGGGTGGGTCCGTCACGCCCCGCATACCCGCCGCAGGGTCGACCGGCACCCACCGGCGAGTGGGCGCCGTGAGCACAGCCACGGAAGTGGCGACCCGGACGGACCCGTTCGTCAGGTACGGCTTCGTCCTGGGTGGGGTGCTGCTCGGCTACGTGCTGTTCGACCGGGCATTCGCCTACCTCCACCTACCCGGTGTCCCGCTGTTCGTGGGCGAGCTGCTGCTGCTCCTCGGCGCCGCGGCAGCGCTGCGCTCCACCGGCGTGTTCGTGCGGTCGGTCGCTGCGGAACCGGTCCTGGCGCTGCTCGTCGCGTTCGTGCTCTGGGGAGCTGTCCGCACGCTGCCCGGAGTGCCGACGTACGGCCTGGACGCCGTCCGGGACGCCGCGCTCTGGTACTACGCGTTGTTCGCCCTGCTGGCCTGCGCCGCCGTCGCCGTGAACCCAGGTCTTCCCCACCTGCTTGCCGCCCAGCTGGCGCGGTGGTCGCCGTTGATCTTGGTCTGGCTGGCTGCCAGCGTCATCCTGGGGCCCTGGGCCGACCGGGTCCCCCGTGTGCCGTTCAGCGACGTCTCGATGCTCTCGCACAAGCCTGGCAGCGCCGCGACTGCGGCGATGCTCGTCCTGGCCGTTCTCTGGTTGGTGCCGGGGCAGGAGCCACGGAAGGGCCGGGTGCCGCTGAGCTTCCTGGCTCTGACCGTCATCGCACTGGTCGCGACGCAGAACCGCGGGTCGCTGCTCGGCATCGTGCTCGCCGGGACCGTCGCATTGGCCTTCCTCGCCGACCGCGTCCGGGTCGTGTCGTGGATGTCGGCGGCTGTCGGGATCACCCTGACCCTCATGCTTCTGTTGTCGATCAAGGTTCCCTTTCCGGGAGTGCAGGGAAGGGACTACTCGGCCCAGCAGTTCGTCGCCAACGTCGTCAGCCTCACCGGCAGGGAGACGGGCGGAAACCTCGGCGGGACCGTGGACGGGCGCAAGGAGCTCTGGAGCCGCGTGCTCGCCAAGCAGGTGAGTGAGCACCGCGTGCTCTCCGGTGCCGGGTTCGGCCCCAACCTGGCCGCCGAGGTGGGTGTCTTCGACGACGGCGAGGACTCGCTGCGCAACCCCCACAACACCCACATCTCGGTCGTCGCGCGGATGGGTGCCTTCGGGATGCTGCTGTGGGTGGGTCTGTGGGGTGCCTGGTACTGGCGGATGATCGGCGCGGCACGTCGCCTCCGCCACACGGCGCGACATGCGGACGCCCAGCTCGGTGGTGTCTGCCTCGCGGTCGCCACCACCGTGCTGGTCGCGTCGGTCTTCGACCCGCAGCTGGAGGGGCCGCAGGTGGCGATCCTGCTGTGGACGATCGTCGGCATGGGCCTGGCGGTCACGGGACGGCGTGCGTGACCGGGCGGGCGACGACTCCGCCGGTGCTGATCGCCCTGGTGCTCGTGCTGGCCGGCCTCGGCGCCATCCTGGTCACGGGTCGGGAGGGACGCGTCCTCGACGAGCGTTCCCGAGCCCAGGCGGCCGAGACCTCGACTACGACGACGACCGGTTCCGCCAGGATCGCGGCCGGGCGGTGCCGTGGAGTGGGAATCCCGATCGACGTCGATCCGCACCGCGTCCTACGACGTCACGCGGCCGGCACCACGTTCTGCCTCGCCGCGGGCGTCCATCGCCTGTCCAGGCCGCTGCGGCCGCAGTCCGGGGACGCGTTGGTGGGTAGGCCGGGCGCGGTGCTCAACGGTTCCGCCGTGCTGACCGGCTGGCAGGAGGAGGACGGTAGATGGACCACGTCCGGACGTCTGCCCCCCGAACCGTCCGACCACGGCGAGTGCCTTACTGAACGTCCCGGGTGCACGTTGTCCGAGGACGTCTTCATCGACGGGCAGAGGTTGGCGCGGGTCCTCGGCGTCGAGGAGGTGGCCACAGGCTCCTTCTACGCCGACTACGACCGCAACACGATCACCGTGGGCGACGACCCCGAGGGACGGCTCGTGGAGCAGGCCGTCGCGCCTGCGCTGGTCCGGTCGGCCGGCGACAGGGTCACCGTCCGAGGCCTGATCATCGAGAAAGCCGCCAACGAGGCCCAGGCAGCCGCGGTGGACGGAAGGACGGTCTCGCCGCGCACCGGGTCTGGCTGGAGGGTGGTGGGCAACGTCGTCCGCCTCAACCACGGCGTCGGGATCGGCGTCGGCAGTGCCGGGGTGGTGCGGGGCAACGAGGTCCGGGACCAGGGCCAGCTGGGGGTCTCGGTCTGGGAGAAGGGTGCTCTCATCACCGGCAACGTCCTGGCCGGCAATGGCGTCGCCGGGTACGACTCGGAGTGGGAGGCCGGAGGGCTCAAGGCGTGGGAGACCGAGAACGTCAAGCTGGTCGGGAACGACGTGCACGACAACCGGGGGCCGGGCTTGTGGAGCGACGGGGGCTGCCACCGCACCACTTACCGACGCAACGTGGTGACGGCGAACTGGGGAGCCGGCATCCAGCACGAGATCAGCTACGACGCGCTCATCGTGCGCAACCGTCTCGTGGACAACGGTCGCCGGCACAAGGGCTGGGCCTGGGAAGCAGGCATCCAGATCCAGTCCTCGGGTGGACTGGGGATCATCGCGGTCAAGCGGAACGTGGTGGACGGGAATGCCAACGGCATCATGGTCATCCAGAGCGGGGACCGGCGGACCGAGTGGCCCGCTCCCCATGGACCGCACGTGGTGCGCAACGTGCTGGTCCGGCGCAACCGGGTCAGCATGCACGCCGACCAGTGGACCGGGCTCGTCCACGACATCGGGAACCACGACGTGTTCGGCCGGGCCATCCGGTTCCGGGCGAACACCTACGAGGTGGACACCGGATCGGCCAGGCACTTCGCATGGAAGGACGACGTGCTCACGTTCGGCGAGTGGCAGGGACCGCGCGCGGACCAGGACCGGGACGGCACGCTCGTGGTCCGCTGACTCACCCCCAGATGTCGCGGTGGACGTTGAAGATGACGCGCGATCCGGAGGGCTCGATCTTGATCGGGAGCTCCTTGAGGTGCGCGAGCTCGTCCCGGACGTTCGCGTGGTGCTCGACCGGGCAGGACACCAGGACGAACCCCCCACCCCCGGCGCCGGCCACCTTGGCTCCGGTCGCCCCCGCCTTGAGCGCTCGTTCCACCGACTCGTCGAGCCAGTCGTTCGACACCCCGGACGCCAGCTCGCGCTTCGCCTGCCAGCTCTGGGCGAGGGCTTCGCCCACGCCGCGCGTGTCCCCGCCGCGCAGGCCCTCGACCGCCACGCCTGCCAGGTCCCGCAGCCGGTGGAGCTGCACGAGACGGTCGTCGACGTTGGCGGTCTGCTCCTTGAGGATCGTGTCCGCGCTACGGGTGATGCCGGTGTAGAACAGGAGCAGCTCGTCCTGCAGGCGGTGGTGGTCGCGACGGCCCAGGTGGATCCGGTCGACCGTCACCCGGTCGCCGGGGCCGAATCGCATGTCGCACACGCCCCCGAAGGCGGCCGCGTACTGGTCCTGCTTGCCGATGGGCTTCCCGCACCTGTCCAGCTCGATGGTGCACGCGCGTTCCGCCAGCTCCTCGGCGGTCACCTGGCGGCCCTGGTAGGCGAACAAGGCGTGCAGCAGTCCGACGGTGACGGCGGACGAGGAGCCCAGTCCCGATCCGGCAGAGGGGATGTCCGCCAAGGTCGTGATCTCGACGCCGGAGCGGATCCCGGCCATGTGCATCGCCTCCCGCACGAGGTCGTGCTGGACGTCCTCGACGCGGGACACGATCTCCTTCTGGGAGTAGTTGATGTAGATGTCGTCGTCGAACCGCTGCTTGACGATCACGTAGACGTACTTGTCGATCGCGGTGTTGAGGACCCTGCCGCCGTGTTCGCGGTAGTAGGTCGGCAGGTCGGTCCCACCGCCGACCAGACCGATCCTCAGCGGCGTCTGCGTGATGATCATCCGAGCTCCACCGCCCCCCACTCGCGCGTCGCCCGGACCAGGGCCTCCGGCGTGCCCACGTCCAGGAAGTAGGCGTCGCCGATGTCGACGGCCCGCGCCTCCCCCACCAGCCCGGGAAGCAGGTCGAAGCCGATGTCTCGCGGCACGCCGGGCCGCACACGGTCGATGACGTCGGGGACGAACGCGTACAGCCCCGCGTTGGCCAGGTCGCCGCGAGGCTCCTGCGGCTTCTCCTGGAACCCGGTGACCCAGCCGTCGACCACCTCGACGATGCCGCACTCACGAGGACGGGGGGTTCGGAACACGCTGAGCGTCGCCACCGCGCCGCCAGAGCGGTGCGCGTCCACGAGGTCCCGGAGGTCGAAGTCGGTCAGGTTGTCGCCGTTCACCACGAGGAACATCTCCTCCCCTGCCAGCCAGTCCCGCTGGGCTCGCAGCGTCCCGGCGCTCCCGAGCAGCGTGGGCTCGTACGCCGTCACGACGCGTGGCCCTCCGTGACGGGAGGCGAGGTGACCGCGCACGAGGTCGGGGAAGTGGTGCAGGTTGATCAGGACCTCGTCCACGCCGGCTGACGTGAAGCTGTCGAGCCAGATGTCGAGCAAGGCCTTTCCACGGACGGGAACGAGGCACTTGGGGACGTGGTCGGTGAGCGGGCGGAGCCGGGTCCCCAGGCCCGCCGCCAGCAGGACCGCCTTCACACCAGCACCTTCCTCACGACACCCAGTGACCTCATCCGGGTGTCCGCATCCGCGAGGATCCGGTCGAGGTCGGGTGTGCCCTCCAGCCAGGCGGCGTACTCCGCCACCGAGTCGGCCGGCGTCCGGGTCGGGGCCCACCCCAGGCCGCTGAGCCGGTCGATGTCGGAGACGATGTGGCGGGTGTCCCCGAAACGGAACTCGCCGCTGACCCGGGGTTCGAGGTCCGAACCGTGCTGTCGTCGGACGACCTCTGCGAACTCGGCCGTGGTGTAGGCGACTCCTCCGCCCACGTTGTACACCCTGCCCACCGCCCGGTCGTCGGTGAGGACGAGCACGTTGGCGTCGACGACGTCGTGGATGTTCACGTAGTCGCGGATCGCCTGACCGTCCTCGTACAACACCGGCGCGCTCCCGAGCAGGTAGTGCAGGTTGAAGATCCGGCAGGCGCCCGAGTAGGCGTTGTACACCGACTGCCGCGGACCCTGGACGATGCTGTAGCGCAGCGCGGTCGTGGGGATGTCGTACCGCCGTCCCAGGTTGACCGCGACCATCTCCTCGCCGAACTTGGACATGCCATAGGCGTTCTGTGGGTTGGAGACGCGTTCGGGGGTGCGCTGCAGCACCATGTCACCGCCGCACTCGGGGCACCGCAGCTCCCACCGGCCGCGAGCCAGGTCCGCCTCTGAACGCATGTCCGGGACCTGCTCCCCGTCTCGCGCGCAGAGGTACAACCCCTCGCCCATCGCCGACTGGGACGAGGCGACGACCACCCGGTGGAGCGACAGGCCCTCCTCGAGGACGAGCTCGTACAGCAGTGAGGTCGAACCCACGTTGACGTCGGTGAACCGCGCGAAGTCGGGAAGGTAGTCCTGGTAGGCAGCCAAGTGGTAGACGGCATCGGTGCGTCGGAGCAGCCGGCGGACCAGGTCGCGATCCCGCACGTCGCCCACCACCATCTCGGCCCCGGGGGTCACGTAGTCGGGTCTCCCGTCGCGGTGCACTGGCGCGGTGAGGGCGTCGAGGATCGTGACCTCGTGCCCGAGCTGCACGAGCCGGTCGCAGGTGTGGGACCCGATGAAGCCCGCCCCACCGGTGACGAGGATCCTCATGAGCTGCTCCGACGTGCCTCGTGGACCTCGCGGTAGACCGCCAGCGTGCGCTCCGCGGTGACCGCCCAGGTGAACTGGGCGGCCCGCTCGCGACCGAGCTTGCGCGCCAGCTCGCCCTCCTCGCCGCATGCGGAGAGGATCGCTGCCCCGATGGCGGGCGGGTCGTCGGGGTCGGCGAGCAGAGCAGCACCACCTGCCGTCTCGGGCATCGCGCTGCGGTCGGACGTGACCACCGGGCACCCGCACGCCATCGCCTCCAGGATGGGCAGCCCGAAGGTCTCGTTGAAGGACGGGTACACGAACACCGAGGCCGCCCGGTAGAAGTCGACGGTGTGCTCCAGGGGCACACCGCCCACCCAGACGACGTCCTCCTCGACACCCAACGTGCGAGCCAGCGCGTGGAGGCTCGACACGTACTCGTGGTCGCGTCCGGGCCCCACGATCGCGAGCTGGTGCCCGTCGAGGTCGTGGCGCACCGCGGCGAACGCCCGCAGCACGCCCTCGCAGTTCTTGTACGGCCACAGGGACGACACGAACAGGACGAAGGGACGAGTCACCCCGTGGTCGTCGCGAAGTCGCCGGCGTGCCTCCTCGGGGTCGCCCGGGGTGAACAGGTCGTGGTCGACGGCCTCGGGGATCAGGCGCAGCTTGTCGGGGTCGACATCGAGGTGGCGGTGCACCTCGGCACGGAGGCTCTCGGAGTTGATGATGATCGCGTCGGCGGTCCTCGCCGTCCTGGGGTAGCCCAGCCGCCGGTAGAGGCGCACCTCGGGTCGGATGGCGCTGGGCGCGGTGAAGGCGTGCATGGTCTTGAAGTGGGCCACGACTGCCGGCGCGGGCCTGACGAGGGGGGCGATCAGCGTGCTGAAGACGTCGATCCCACCTCGTGGCAGCCGGATCGGCGCCCAGACCTGCTCCGAGAGGGTGCGCAAACGCGGGTGCTCGTTGGACCAGGGAAACGCGAGCTGGTGCACCCCCGGGCCGTAGTCGGCGTGCATGGCGCCGCTGCGCGGGCTCACGACCAGGTGGATCTCCTCGCCGGGGCGTAGGAGGCGCGCCATCTCGGGGATCACTCGAGTCCAGAACCAATGGGCACCGGACGGGTGTGCGGGGTCGTCTGTCAGCAGGTTGATGGCGACGCGCATCGACTCAGAAGGTCTGGGCGGCGACGTCACGTGACGACATCCTCGACTGTCGGACGTACTGGGCCAGAAGGTGCATGCAGGTCTGGTGGGCGTCCTCGACCACCCCGTAGTTCTGGGAGTCGACGTGGATCGCCACGGTGGAGACATCACGCGCGGGCCCTCCCTCGAAGCCGGTCAGGGAGATGGTCCGCATCCCGTTCGCCTCCGCCCACTCGAGCGCGCGGATGATGTTGGGAGAGCGTCCCGAGGACGAGACCGCCACCAGCAGGTCGCCCGGTCGTCCCTGTGACTGCAGCTGGTACTCGAACACGGACTCGTAGCCGATGTCATTGGCGATCGCGCTCAACAGCTCGGCGTGCGCGCTGAGGCTCACGACCCGGGTACGCAGCTCCGTGCCGTTGCGGACTCCCTTGCTGTGGTCGCACTGGAGGTGGTTGGCGATGGAGGCCGACCCGCCGTTGCCGCAGGCGAAGACCACCGCGTCACGGTCGTAGGCCTCGTTGAGCATCGCAGCCGCCCGCTCGACCTGGGCCAGGTCGACCGTCGCCAGGGCCTTGGCCAGCTCGGCGGCGTAGTCCCTCGCAAAGGTGTCCGCGGACTCGTACCGAGCCACGGGGAACCGGCTCTCCAGGAAGCCCGCGAGGGGCTCGGTGCCGATCTGCGGTTCCTCCGCGTGCAGGATCCTCTCGACGGCCGCGACGAGGTCGGGCACGGACTCCACGGTCGGGTCGCCCGTCGCCGTGCCGATGAACAGCGGCCGAGCACCGACGGCGCGGGCCAGGCCGACGTCCGAGGGAGCATCGCCCACCACCCAGGAGGCGCTGAGGTCCAGGTCCAGCGCCGCCGCCGCCGCGATGGCCATGCCGGGCGCCGGCTTCCGGTCCTCGCTGACCCGGGCGAACGCCTGGACCGTCCCGTCCGGGTGGTAGGGGCAGAACAGCCACATGTCGATGTGAGCCCCAGCGGCCGCCAGCCTCTCGTCGATGTGGTCGTGCACCCGGCGTACGTCGTCCAGAGTGTAGTGCCCCCGGGCCACGCCCGCCTGGTTGGTGACCACGACGACGGGGAGGCCCGCCGCGTTGAGGGCGGCGATCGCCTCGATCGCGCCCGCGATGAAGGTGACGCGATCGACCGTCCCAACGTAGCCGCTGTCGACGATGATCGTGCCGTCCCTGTCCAGCAACACCCCTGCTCTGCCCATCAGGTGATCTCCCTCGTCCCGGCTCTCCTGGTCCTCGAGCTCCTGGTCCTCGAGCGCATGGCCGTCAGCCGAGGGCGGGTTCGTCGACGGCGTACACGGGACGCCCGACGAGCACTGGTCGGTCCCGCCACAGGGCCCACGGACTGATGCCGTGCTTGTACTGGTTCTCGAGCGCCGTCCGCTCCTTGAGCGTGTCCATCGGAGCCCAGAACCCCGGGTAGCGCACGGCCCGGATCTTGCCGTCCCGCGCCGCCTTGACGCAGCCGTCCATGACCAGGTCGTCACCCTCGTCGAGGTAGTCGAAGATCCCTTGGCGCAGCACGAAGTAGCCCCCGTTGATGCACAGCGACATGTCGGCCACGGGCACCAGCCCGGTGACGGTCCCGTCCTCGGTGATGTCCACCACGTGGAAGGAGTCCTGCGGCTTCACGGCGAGGAACTGGCCGACGGCGTCCGTCTGCACGAACTCCTCGACCAGGGAGTTCATCGGCGCATCGGTGAGGACATCACCGTAGTTGGCCAGGAACACCTCGTCGTCCTCGAGGTAGGGACGGACCCGACGCAGGCGTTCGCCGATCGCGGTGTCCATGCCGGTATCGATGAACGTGATGGTCCAGTCGCTGATGTCAGTCTCGAGCATCTGGATGTGCCCGCCGCCCTTGGTGATGACGAAGTCGTTGGACGCGGTCTCGCGGTAGTTCAGGAAGTAGTCCTTCACGGCCTCCGCGCCGTAGCCGAGGCAGAGGATGAACTCGGTGTGCCCGAAGTGGGCGTAGTAGCGCATCACGTGCCACAGGACCGGTCTGCTGCCGATCGGCATCATCGGCTTGGGCAGGGACTGGTTGTCGGCACGCATGCGCATGCCGAGCCCCCCGCAGAACAGCACTACCTTCATGTCACGCCTCCAGGTCGTCAGAAGACTTCGAGCTCGGGCAGGGCGACGACGAGGCGGCCACCCCACTCACGGACGTACTCGAGCTGGGAGGCGATCTCTCGCCGCAGGTTCCACGGCATGACCAGGACGTAGTCGGGCCGGGCCTCGGCGAGAGCCTCCACAGGATGGATCGGGATGTGGGTGCCCGGCAGGAACCTGCCGTGCTTGAACGGGTTGCGGTCGACGCTGAACTCGACCAGGTCGCTGCGGATGCCGCAGTGGTTGAGGAGGGTGTTGCCCTTGCCGGGCGCCCCGTAGGCCACGACGCGCTTGCCGTCCCGCGAGCAGCCGACGAGGAACTCGAGGAGGTCGTTGCGGACCTTCGCCACCGAGGCCGCGAAACCCGCGTGGCCCTCCAAGGTGTCCAACCCCGCCTCCGCTTCCTCGGCGAGCACCCGGGCCACGGCAGCACTGGCCGGCACTGCGGTCCCGACCGGCATCGACCACGTACGCAGGGAGCCACCGTGCGTCGGCAGCTCCTCGACGTCGACGACCGTCAGGCCGGCCGTCGCCAGCACGCGCTGCGTGGTGAGCAGGGAGACGTAGGAGAAGTGCTCGTGGTAGATCGTGTCGTACTCGTGGCCCTCGATGAGCCGCAGCAGGTGCGGGATCTCGATGCTGAGGGTGCCGTGGTCCGCCATCAGGGCTCGCAACCCCTTGCTGAAGTCCACGATGTCGGGGACGTGCGCGAAGACGTTGTTGGCCACCACGAGGTCGGCCGCACCGTGCTCGGCGGCGACCTTGGCGCCGGTCTCCTCGCCGAGGAACAGCACCTCGGTCGGCACACCCCGGGCCTCGGCGGCCTCCGCCACGTTGGCGGCGGGCTCGATGCCGAGGGCGCGGATGCCGCGCGCGACGACGTGCTGCAGGAGGTAACCGTCGTTGCTGGCCACCTCGACGACGAAGGACTCGTCGCCCAGGCCCAGCCGGGCCGTCGCCTGCTCGACGAAGTGCTCAGCGTGCCGGACCCACGAGTCCGAGTAAGACGAGAAGTAGGCGTAGTGCCCGAAGATCTCCTCGGGCGGGATGTAGGCAGGAAGCTGGACGAGCAGGCACTGCTCACAGACGCGCACGTGCAGCGGGTAGAAGGTCTCACCCTGGTCGAGCTGGTCCGCGGTCAGGTAGCTCTCGCATGGGGGCGACATCCCCAGATCGACGAAGGTGTGCGTGAGCTCCGAGCCACACAGCCGGCAACTTCTCATCAGATGATCCCTGCCCCGCTCTCCTGCCCCCGTGGCCGATTCCTTGCCTCCCAGTCTTGGCACGGTCGCTGGAGGTTTCCCGGGCCGGTCGGCCACAGTTACCGCAATTCGGGGAACGCCCCACCTGCCGGGGCGCGGGACGCGGCGGATGGCTGCGACGATGCGGGCAGGGACGTCCCTCGAGCAAGGTGGAACGATGCGCTTCTCCCCCACGGCCATCCCCGGTCTGGTCGAGTTCACCCCCACGCCGCACCGTGACGAGCGGGGGTTCTTCAGTCGGACGTTCGACGCCGACACAGCGCGCCGGGCGGGGCTCGATCCGCATTCGTTCGTGCAGGACAGCCAGTCCCGCAGCGTGCACCGGGTGGTGCGAGGGCTCCACCTGCGGCTCGGTCGGGGTGAGGGCAAGCTCGTCAGGTGCGCCCACGGGCGCGTCTTCGACGTCGTCGTGGACCTCCGCCCGGGATCCCCGACGTACCGGACCTGGCTGTCCTTCACGCTCGACGGTGATGCCCAGAACTCCGTCTTCATCCCCCCGGGCTGCGCCCACGGGTTCCAGGTGCTGAGCGAGACCGCGGACACCGCCTACCGCATCGATCGCGAGCACGACCCCGCGGAGGACCTCACCATCGCCCATGACGACCCGGAGCTGGCCATCCCCTGGCCACTCCCCGTGGGCGTCATGTCCGCGGCCGATCGCTCCGCCCTGCCCCTCAAGCGACTCGACGACCAGCTCGACCGGGTCGAGGCGGCCGGCGGGCGGACCCGGGAGTCATGACCAGCTCCCGGAGGAGCTGGTCGACGACGGTGGTGGCCCTCGTCGGGTTCGCCCTGCTGACCGTCCTCGTCGTCGTGGGCGCGACCCGAGGTTTCGACGTCGCAGTCCGGGACCTGATGCGTCCCCAGGACCAGTGGGGCGAGAGGCAGGTGGCCGCCGACGTCGTGGTCGAGGGCCTGCGTCCGGAGGTGTTGCTGATGGTGCTGCTCGTGGTCGGGGCAACGTCGTCCGCACGGTCCCGGTCGTGGTACCCGTTCGCGTACGTCGTGCTCCTCTCCGGGGGTGCCGCCCTTCCGGCACTGGCGGTGAAGGTGACCGTGGCCAGGACCGACCCCCACGACCAGATGAGCTCGATCGGGAGCTTTCCGTCGGGACACGTGCTGTTCGTCCTGGTGGTCCTGGGGGGGATCGCCGCGGTGGGGGTCGCGGACCGTCTGTGGTGGGTGCGGCTGCTGGTCGGGGGCACCACGGCGTTGATGGGGGTGGCTCTGCTCCTCCAGGCTGCCCACTGGGCGACCGACGTCATCGGGGGCGTGCTCCTCGGGACGGCAGTCCTCGGTGCGGCGTACCACTCCCCGCTCAGGCCCCCGGGACACCGCTGCACGTCTACGGCAGCGTCAGCAGGAAGTACGCATACCGCTGGTCCAGCCGGTTCCGGGGAACGAGCTCGACGACCCGAGGCCTGAGGCCCGCGGCGGCGGCGAGCTCCCAGAACTCGGGAACTGCGAAGGTGGTCATGCTGGCGAGATCGCGACGGTAGGCCCTGCGCCGGGACCACGTGGAGACGTCGTTCGTCGAGTACTTGACCTGGATGATGGCCAGGCCACCCGGGGCCAGCAGGTCTCGAGCGATCTCCAGCACCCGTGCCGCGTACTCCTGGCTCGGCAGCAGCTCGAAGACGTAGAAGCACAGGAAGAGGTCACAGCTGTCCTCACCCACCTGCTCGACGACCGCCTCCGGCTCGGCAAGATCGATGAGGACGGGACGCACGGGTGTGCTGCACACACGTGCGACCTGCCGCGCACACTCGTCGAGGCTGGAGGCGACGACGTCGACCGCCACGAACTCCTCGCACGCCGGCGCGAACTCGACGGCGTTCGCCCCTCCACCTGCGCCCCACTCGAGCGTGCGGCCGGCGGGAAGACCGTCGCCGAGGACCCGGGCGAGCCTTTCCGAGATCGCCAGGCTCTCCCTGCCCACGGCGTGCCACAGCTCGCCGAGCCCGTCCTCCCAGTGGGAGTCCGACTGCCACCTCCCACCGTCAGCGCCTGTCCAGTAGGTCGTCGCCTCCGCCACGACTTCGTGATCATCCTGGCGAAGCCCGAGCCGATCCCATCTCGCCCGGACGTAGTGCACCGCCGGCCGCAGGGCCTCGAACCGACGCGCCATCACGCTCGCCCCCGCGACAGCTCGCCAAGGGTCAGCTCGCGCAGGTGCCTCTCGAGATCCCGCACGACCTGCTCGAGCGCGTCCTTCATCACCGGCTCCAGCTCGTCGCCCCTCGCCTCCACCTCCAGGCAGGCCCGCCACAGCTCGGGGGGCGCCACCTGCTCGATCCTCAGTGCGTAGTCCCCGAGCCCGAAGCGCGTCATCAGGTGCTCGCTCTTGACCGCATAGCCGATCGACACCGTGGGCCGCAGCATCTTGAGCGAGCAGACCAGGTGGTGGAACCGGGTGGCCACGACCAGGTCTGCCCCGTCCATCTCTCGCATGATGGCGTCGAGCGACGCCGCAGGGCTGACACGGACCTGTCGTCCCCCGGACGACGAGGCGTCCGAGGCACTCCTGGCGATCTCGGCCGCGAGGGGCCGATCCGCCTCGTCACCGACGACGACCACGACCTCCCTGCCGGTGGCCAGGACCTGTCGGATGAACCCGACCATGGTCGACACGTAGTCCCGGACCCGTTCGGGGCCTCGACCGGGATCGTCCGGGGCGCCCTCGTAGCGCATGACTCCCACGACCACGCGACCGCGGTACGCGTGACCGCAGGTGGGGGCGGGCAGCGAGAAGGCGAGGTCGTGGCTGGCCTCCCCACGCACGTCGCCGCTCACCACTGCCATCGCCTCACGGGACTCGGGGTCCCGGTAGCTGCAGTGGTCGGACAGCGAGACAGTGGTGCGGTACAGCCACCGGGTCGCGCGACTCCTCGGCGGGTCCGCGCCCACGCACACCAACGCGACCTTGCCTCCCCGGAGCCGACACATGAGTGTCGCCAGGAACAGCCAGTAGGGCATCCCCCAAGGCTTCACGGCGGGAGTCTTCTCGAGCACCCCGGTCCCCGGCACCACCAGCACGTCGACGCCCCGTAGCAGGATGAACGTGCGCGGGAGGTCGACAAGTCGCCCGCCGATCTTCTTGACAGTGCCGAGGCGTCCCTCGGACGACGTGCCTCGGTACGCCATCATCCGGGCGGCAGGTATGCCGTGGTCCCGCCTCACAGCCTCAGGGTCGGCAGCGATGCAGAAGAGCCGAAGGCCCGGGTGCTCCCGCCGCACGAAGGCCAGGAAGGCGGCGAGCGACCCCTCGTTGCCGAGGTTGCCGTTGCCGAAGTACCCGAAGATGCCGACCGTGGGCCCGGACACACTCGCGCTCATGCGTTGTCCAGCTCGTCCTCGAGCGAGGAGGCCCGATGCCCGGGTACCGCGGCACCGGCCACCCAGGCGGCCACCTCCCGCAGGCAGCGGGCCCGCTCCCCGGGCGAGAGCGGCGCTCGGAGGACGGCCTTGACCATGCCGCCGACGTACTCGCCGTACATGACGGGCAGCACGTGGCGCAGCCGCTGGGCCCGCTTCGGGTCGAGGGCGGCTGCGCGATCACGAGGGGCGCCTGCCCGGCTCGCCCTCCCCGGGTGGTCACGCCGGTGGTAGAGCACCTCGGGCACCTGTCGGAAGGGGCCGCGCACGACGAGTCCGGCCATGAACGTGCGGTCGGCGTTGTAGTAGCCGCGGTGCGGACCGACGCGACGCAGCACGTCGGTGCGGATGACTCCGTAGAAGTCGTTCCCGCCGGGGGTGCGGAGCAGGCTGCGCAGGCGGACGGCGGGATCCGGGTCCTCGGTGTCGAGCTCGTAGGGAACCGACCGCAAGACCCTGCCGGCATCGTCGATGACGGCGTCCCAGGCATGCGCCAGCACCACCGTGGGTTCGTCCTCGAGCACGGCCACGCACTTCTCCAGCAGCCGGGGCGCGTAGAGGTCGTCGTGGGAGGCCCACTTGAAGTAGCGGGCCGTGGCCAGGGGCACGAGGAGGTTGTGGTTGGGCGCGGCGCCGACGTTGACGGGCTGCCGGACGTAACGGATCCGGCTGTCCCGAGCCGCGTACCTCCGGCAGATGTCCGCGGTAGCGTCCGTCGAGGCGTTGTCGGAGATGACGAGCTCGAAGTCGGTCAGGGTCTGGGCGAGCAGCGCGTCGAGCGACTCCCGCAGGTAACGCTCCCCGTTGTAGACGGGCAGTCCGATCGTCACGATCGTCATGGCGACACCTCCTCGAGCGGGTCGACGACGGCGTCGTCGACCTCGAGCCGGTCCAGGTGGTCGGCGATGCCTCGTCGCAGCTGCCACCACCAGACGACGACGCTCACGGCCACGGCGGCGACCACGCCCCAGCAGGATCCGCGGGCTCCGTCGACCACCGCGCCAACCGTCCCCCCGATCGCGTAGAGCGCGGCGTTGGTGAGCTGCGCGAGCAGGCTGCGCGGTGCCGCACCCAGCGCTCGGAGCCCGGCCTGAGCTCCCACCAGGAGGCCGGCGAGCACGAGTCCCGCCATCACGAGTGGGAGCAGGGCCTCAGCGGGTGACCAGAGCTCGCCGATCAGCGCGACGCCCCACGAGTCGGGGACCAGGACGAGCACCGACAAGCCCCAGAGGAGCGCGACGCCGGCGAGCCCCGCGCCGAGCAGCAGGCAGAATCGACCCAGCCGCCGAGGTGACCGTTCGAGCACGCCGACCGCTTCGGGCACGGCCACCTGGCTCACCCCCATCAGCAGCACCATGAACGGGCCCATCAGGATCTCTGCGGCCCGCACCTCTCCGACTGCCGCCAGGCCGGCGACGGCACCCAGCGCCAGGTAGCGCACCTGACCGGCCGCCCCGATGCTGATGTTCTCCCCGAGGTAACGCGTGCCCAGGGCGCGGTGGGTGGTGACCCACGCGGCGACCGCACCCGGCCGGGGGACGATGCGGGTCTGGACCAGGCCGAAGGCAGCCGCGACCGCCGCGGTCGCGCCCAGGGCGACGACGAAGCTCACGACGTCCCCCCGGCCGCTTGCCTCGAGGCCGCCCAGCGTCACCAGCAGCAGAACGGTCCACACCAGGTCGTTGACGAGTGCCCGGGAAGGGCGGCCTGCGGCGAAGAACGCAAAACGCCAGCTGTCCTGCAGGAGCATGCCCGGGAGCAGGATCCCCAGGGCCACGAAGGCGTCGCCGACGGCGCTGTCGAGCAGCAACCCGACGACGACGCACCCCGCGCCCGCGACGACCCCGACCGACGTCGCGGTGGCGCCGGCGGCGGCCACGGCGGTGCTCCAGGCGCGGTGGCCGGCTCCGCTGAAACGAACCGTCAGCGGGTCCGTCGCGAGGCCCCGGCTGGCGCTGAGCACGAACGAGTAGGTCAGGTAGGCCAGGCTGAAGGCACCGAACCCCTCGGCTCCCAAGGATCTGGCCACGAAGATCCCGAGGACGAAGTTGGCCACGCTCGACACCGCTTGGTCGGCCACTCCCCAACCGAGCCTCTGCAACAGGCTCGCCCGCCGGCTCACGGCAACGCCCTCGGCGGTGCGGACGCGTCTGGCAGCTCCAGCGTCGTGCGCAGCTCCACCTTGCCGTGGACCTCGCCCTCCCCGACCAGGGTCGTGATCGGCACCCGTTCGCCGAACCGCGGCGAGTACCAGCCCAGGACCGGGTCGGTCTCCCCGCGGTGGGCGGTCCACGCCAGCTCGCGGGACAGGTGCAGGCCGGCGGTGACCTCGCCCGTGGGGCCGGACCACCTCAGGACTGCTTCGGTCCCCGTGGGGTCCGGGGGCAGCTCGACGGCCACGTCCGGGCCGAGGTGGAGGAAGAGGCGCACGGTGTGCCGTCCCTCGCCCTTCACGACGTCGTCGATGCTCAGGAGGCGGGTCGCCCGATCGAGGCAGACGGTCCGCTGGTGGCGAAGGCTCGGGTCGAGATGGGTGTACCCCGTGTGCCGCGCCGTCCAGTACGCCGGGTCACCGTCCGAGGAACCGAGCACGCGCGTGGACGCCTGGGTGCGCCACATGAACGGACCGCCCTCCACCGACTGGGAGGTGCCGTCCAGCTCGACCGTGTTGTGGGCGCGGGTGGAGCGGAAGTAGCTCCGCCACTCCGGCTCCCCGTGGTAGCAGTAGGTCCCCGGATCGACCAGCACCTCGGTCCCGTCGTACCTCACCTCCACCGAGAGCGCATCGGCATGGGCGTGGGCGGCGATGGAGAGGAAGCCGTGGGGCCCGCCGTCGCAGCGGCACCAGATCTCCGGCCCGTCCTCGGGCGGCGTGCGCAGCAGCTGGATGCCCGCGTCCGGGAAGCCTCGCGGTGGCGCGGTGGGCCGCCCCGCGACGCGCGGGCGGCTGGGCAGCAGGGAGGCCAGCGCACAGGAGGCGACGCCCTCGGCAGCCGGGGGCCACCAGGACCGATCACCCAGGACGGCATTGCCGAGGCCCAGCGCCAGTCCCCACGGGTCGGTCTCCGGGTCGTCGAGCACGAGGGCCCGCCCCTCGTCACCGTCCCCCTGCCGCGGTGGTCGGCCGTGCGCGTCGACGAGGGCGGCGGCGGCGTCCAGCGACGCCGCGAGCAGCGACCAGGTGGCCGGCGTGACCGGACGACCGGCCGCCGCCGTCTCCACGGCGGACACGAGTCCGAGCTCGGTGGTGAAGCGGTGGTAGTCGGTCGCGAGCTCGCGGTTGACCCCGCTGGGGAACGTGTTCGCGGCGAGGCTGTCCTGGAGCCGGCGGAGACCGAGGGTGTGCCACCGGCGGCTCTGGGCGTACCACGGGAACGCGGAGGCGGCGGCGAGCAGGCCGGCCGCCTCGGCGACGGCGTGGTTGTTGGCCGAGGAGCCGCGGCTGGGGAAGGCGGCCAGGAAGCGTTGGTGCCACCAGATCTGGCGCAGCGCGTCGTCGTTGGTCTCGAAGAGGTCGCCGACCTTCGGCCACTCGTGGAGCATCCGGCGCACCCAGACCCAGCTGGTCAGCCGCACCCCGAGCTCGATGCCGCTGGTCCAGTGGATCCCCGACAGGTGGGGGTTCTGCCGCCACCACGACCGGAGCTGGGCGTCGACGACCTCGGCGTACCGCTCGTCCCCGACCAGCCACCACGCGCTCGCCAGGACGGTGAGGTGGTGGTGGCGGGAGAGCTCCCACACCGCCTTGACGTTGCCGGTCACCTGCTCGTCGCGGTGGTCTATCCGGGACGCGAGGCGGTCCCGGGGGGCGCGCCGCCCCGTCACCGGGTCGAGGAACCAGTCCGGGTCCGCGATGTCGGACCGCGGAGTGCCGAGCAGGACCCACTCCCCCTCCAGCAACCGGTCGGCAGCGGCGACGACGCCGGCTCGCGCCCGCTCGGGCACCTGCTCGCGGACCGCATCGGGGATCGCGGGCGCGAAGGGCCGGAGCCCGTGCAGGCCACGGGGAAGGCGAGCGTCGTCCCCGGGGTGCACCTGCCGCCGCGCCCAGGCCAGGTGCCGGGCCTGGTCCATGCTCCGCCACGCCACCTCCGACGGCGACATGCGCCTGAGCCGCTGGGCGTACCAGCCGATCGAGCGGGTCATGGTCGCACCCGTTCCCCCGTCGTCACGCTCGTGCCCACCGCGATCGTGGCCCGGGTCGTCAGGACGAGCGAGTCCCAGGTGACGGGCATGGGACCACCGCCGCGCACCGCCTCGACGAAGCGCAGCAGCATCGCGCGCTGGCCCTTGTCCTGGCCGGTGAGGACCCGCTTGACGTCCTTGCCCGACGGCGTCCACACGGTCGCCCGCGTGAAGTTGTCCAGGCGGGCGCTGCGGCCTCCCCCGGAGACGTCCAGGGTCTCCTTGGGGAAACGGGCGTGCCCGCCCGTCACGTAGCTGATGATCCCCACGGAGTCGTCGGCGAACCGGATCGTCGCGTGCAGGTCACCGCCCGTCGCGGCCGGGGCCTGGACCGCGTGCACCTCCACGGGGGGCTGGCCGGTGACGGCGCTCAGCAGGTCGACGAAGTGGCCCCCCTCCCCCGCGAACCGCGAGCCCTCGAGGCCCTCGTCCAGGTACCAGCTCGACGGGGCCAGGCGTCCGGCGCTGACCAGGTACCGGGCGCTCACCGGTCCGTCGACCCTGCCGAGACGCTGCTGGAGGTCGACGACCAGGGGGGCGAAGCGCCGGTTGAACCCCACCATCAGCCGGTCGTTCCCGGTCCGCTCGATCGTCTCGACCACCTGGTCGACCTGGTCGAGCGTGAGCGCGAGCGGCTTCTCGACGAAGACGGCCTTCCCGCGCTCCAGCGCCCGGCACACGAGGTCGGCGTGGGAGTGGTGCCGGGTGACCACGAACACCGCGTCGATGGCCGGGTCGTCGAGCACCGCGGCCGCGTCAGTCCTGGCGGTCCCGAAGCCGAACTTGCGCTGGGCGTTGATGGCCGAGAGCGACCGGGTGGTCGCCACCGCGGCGAGCTCCACGCCCTCCTGCCGTGCCAGCTGCGGCAGGAGCATGGACGTGGCGTAGTTGCCGGCGCCGATGAAGCCGAGCCGCACGTCCCTGCCCGAGACCCGCGGCGCCGGCCGCGGCGCGGGCGCGGCGGCCGACGGCGCCGGGCGAGCGACCTCCGGCCGGGACGGCTCGACGGCCGCCTGCGGGTACTCCAGCAGGAAGCCGACACCGTCGAGCTCGCCGGTCCGCAGCTCCTCGTAGAGCGAGGCGGCCTCCCCGATGCCCCGGATGCCCGACACGAGCGTCGCGACCTCGACGCCGTCGCTGGCGATCAGGTCGAGGAAGCACGCCAGGTTGCGCCGCTCGGTCCACCGGACGTAGCCGGCCGGGTAGTCGATCCCGTCGAGCTCGTAGCGGTCGTCGTACCTCCCCGGTCCGTAGGACCGCGAGAACCGGACGTCGAGCTCCTTCTCGTAGTAGTCGTTCCACGGCAGGTCCAGCCGGGTCTTGCCGATGTCGACCACCCGGGCCCGGTCGCGCGCGAGGCGGGCGGCGAGCTCGACCGGGCCGTTGGACGAGCCGCCGGCCGCGAGGAACACGTGGTCGGCACCGAGGCCCGCCGTCGACGCTGCGAGTGCCTCGCTGATGACGGCCACCCCGTCGGGGTCGGGCCCCGCACAGGCGATGGCACCCGCCTTCTCGGCCATCCGGCACCGCGCCGGGACCGTGTCGACGCCGACGACGCGGACCCCCGCGGCCACGAGGAGCCGCACGACCAGCTGGCCGACGAGCCCCAGCCCGATCACGCACGCCGTCTCGCCCAGCTGCACCTCGCCGCGGCGTACTCCCTGCATGGCGATCGCGCCCACGGTGGCGAAGGCGGCGTGCTCGGGAGCGATGCCGTCGGGCACGGGGACGCACAGGTTGACCGGCACCCAGTTGAGCTCCGCGTGCAGGGCGAACTCGTTGCCCGCGGCAGCGACGACGTCACCCACGGCGATGTCGGTCACACCGTCGCCCACCTCGACCACGACGCCGCACAGGGAGTAGCCGAGCGGCGTGTAGCTGTCCAGGCGGTTCATCGCCTTCTGGTAGGTCGCGAGCGGACCCTGCTGGGCCACCGAGTCGACCAGCTTGCGGACCTGGTCGGGCCGGGCCCGGGCCTTGCCCAGGAGCGACAGGCGGGCCTCGCTCACCTTCATCATCTCGGTCCCGGTCGAGATGAGCGAGTACGTCGTGCGCACCAGCACGCCCCCCGGCCGGCACGCCGGCGGGGGCACGTCGAGGACGGCGAGCTCGCCGGTGCGGTAGTTCTGGGCCACCTGCCTCATGCCGCGGCCACCCCCTTCTCGCGAGCGTTGCGGTACCAGAGCTCGAGGCTCAGCAGCTGCCACACCTCCTTGGAGCGGTCCCGTCGTCCGCTGCGCTGGTCGGCGACCAGGCGGAGCAGGGGCTCACGGCGTAGGAACCCGGTCCCGACGAGCTCGCCACCGACCAGCACGTCGTCGACGACCTCCCTGAGGTCGTTGGTCACCCACGCACGCAACGGCGCCCCGAACGACGCCTTGGGCCGGTCCACGATCTCGTCGGGCAGCCAGGTCCTGGCCACGTCCTTGAGTGCGGCCTTCTGCACGCGCCCACGGATCTTGGCCGGTCCCGGGAGGGAGAAGGCCGCCTCGAACACGAGCGGATCCACGAACGGCACCCGCACCTCGGTGGAGGCCGCCATGCTGGCCCGGTCGGTGTAGGTCAGGTTGAGGCCCGGCATGAACAGCCGGGAGTCCGCCAGGCACATCCGGCTGACGTGGTCGCCGAGTTCGTTGTCGTCGTAGACCTCCCGGTGGGCGTCCAGGACCCGGTCGACCTGTCCGGCCAGGTCCGGAGCGAGCAGCTCGAGCAGCTCGTCGCGCCCGTGCAGGGTGTAGCTGCGTCGGAACGCCTCCTCCTCCGGCAGCTCGGCGAAGCTGAGGAAGCGCTGCGCCCACCGCACCGTGCGGAGCCCGCGGCCGCCGGCGACCACGGGGAGCCGATCCACGACCGGGGCGACCACGCCACGGCGCAGGGGTGCCGGCAGCCGGCGGTAGCGCGCCGCCAGGACGCACGCCAGGTGCTTGCGGTAACCCCCGAAGAGCTCGTCGGCGCCCATGCCGGAGAGCAGCACCTTGACCCCGCCGGCGCGGGCGGCGTCGCACATGAGCAGCGTGTTGATGGCTGCGGGGTCCCCGATCGGCTCGTCGAGGATGTCCACCATGCGTGGGAGCAGGTCCACCACGTCCGGCGCGATCTCGATCTCGTGCAGGCGGATCCCGAGGTGGTCGGCCATCCTCCGCGCGTAATGGGCGTCGTCGGGCATCGCCTCGAGACGATGGTCCTGGGCACGGAAGGCGATCGTGTAGGCCTCGATGCCCGGGTCGCTGCGGTGGGCCAGCGCGGTCACGATGCTGGAGTCCAGCCCACCGCTGAGGAAGGACGCGACCGGCACGTCCGCCACCAGGTGTGCCTGCACCGACGACTCGATGGTCGCCCGCAGGTCTGCCGGCGCGCCGGCAGCGGCCCGGGCGGCCACGTCGGCCGGGCTCCAGTACTCGCCGCCCACCGCCGTGCCGTCGGGCCGGTACTCGACCCACGTCCCGGGCGGCAAGCGGTGTACCCCCTGCACCGCGTCGTGCTCCTGCGGGAGCCAGTAGTACAGGACGGAGGCCACCATCCCGGCAGGGTCGACACGCAGCTCGTGGCCCAGCGCCGCGACGACGGCCTTGAGCTCGGAGGCGAACACCACGCCGTCTCCCCGCCGCATGACGTACAGCGGCTTGATGCCGAGCGGGTCACGCGCCAGCGTCAGCCGGCCGGTGGCGGCGTCGTGGATCGCGAACGCGAACATCCCCCGGAAGCGGGGCAGCGCGGCGGTCCCCCAGGCGCGCCACGCCTCCAGCACCACCTCGGTGTCGGAGTCGGTCGTGAACTGCACGCCGAGGGCCGCGAGCCGGGCGCGCAGCTCGCGGTAGTTGTAGAGCTCGCCGTTGTAGCTGAGCGTCAGGCCCTGCTTGGACATCGGCTGGTCAGCCGCCGACGAGAGGTCGATGATCGACAGCCGCCGGTGGGCCAGCTGGACGCCGCTGGTCGGCTCGACGAGCTCCAGCACGCCGGACGCGTCCGGACCGCGATGGGCCAGTACGTCGATCATCGTGCCCACGACCACCTTGCCGTCGGGCTGCTGGAAGGCACCCGCCACGCCGCACATGGCTCAGCCCTCCACCGGCACGAGGACGGGACGGCCGACCAGGCCGGCGAAGACCCGCAGGTAGGCGGCCTCCTGGTGCCTCCAGGCGAGCTTGTCCAGGATGCGCGCCCGGCCGCGCGCCCCGAGCCGCCCGCGCTTCTCCGGGTCGTCCACGAGCGCCACCAGCTCTTCGGCGAAGGACTCCGCGCCGTCCTGCGCGTAGACCGCAGCGTCCTGGGCCGAGACCCTCGTCTCCTTCAGGTCGAAGGCGACGACCGGCAGAGCGAACGCCATGTACTCCATCGTCTTGTTCATCGTGGAGACGTCGTTGAGCGGGTTCTCGGGGTCGGGGCACAGGCCGACGTCAGCGGTCCTCAGCACTGCCGCCACGGTTTCGTCGGGCACCCGGCCCGTCAGCTCGACGTGGTCCCGCAGTCCCAGCCGGTCCCGCTGCGCGACCAGCTCCTCGAAGCAGTCGCCCGATCCCATCAGCGTGAAGGCGATGTCGGTGCGGCCCCACCGGTTGACCACGACGTCCGCCGCAGCCAACGCCAGGTCGACCCCGTCCTGCGGTCCCATGACGCCGAGGTACGCCGCGAGGTGGGCATGGCCGCGTCGCCGGGCGGGGTCCGCGGGGCCGGGGCTCAGCCGCTCCGGGTCCGGTCCCGTCCTGACCACCGTCACGTGCTCGGGCCGCTTGCCGCCGCGACGCCGGGCGATCTCGGCGTACGAGTCGTTGGTGGAGACGACCCGGTCGGCGGTCCTGAAGGTCATGCGCTCCAGCCAGAGCAGGGCGCGCAGCGGGAGGCGGGACCCTGTCGGGAACCGGGACTCGTACAGCTCGGGGCACAGGTCGTGGTGGTCGAAGACGAAGGCCGACCCGTCCAGGAGGCGCAATAGCCTCGCGAGCGGCCAGAAGATGTCCGGCGGGTTGCACGCCTGCACGACCGCGAAGGCGCCGCCGCGGCGGCGCTCGTCCAGGGCCCGGATGGTGGTGGCGAGGAAGGAGTGGGTGAACTCCGCGACGAACCCGATGCCGCCCTTGCCCGGGGCGCGCGAGCGGTAGGTCCGCACGGTCACTCCGTCGATCACCTCCCGGCGCGCGGACTCGGGACCTCGAGGGCAGATGACGGTGACGTCGTAGCCGGCGCGGGTCAGCGTCCCGCACTCCAACCAGACGCGACGGTCGAAGGGCACGTGCAGGTTCTGCACGATCACCAGCACCCGGGGCCGCCCGTGGGCGCGGTGGACCTCTCGCGCCCGAGTCACCAGAGCACCCCTTCGTACCCGGCGAGCCCCTCCACCGCCGGGCCGAGTCCCCCGTTGAGGTCGATCACCAGTGAGGGGTCCGCCGCGACCGTGGCCGCGACCACCTCCGGCCCGCCGTCGGAGACGATCGCCACGTCGGCCCCGTCCAGCGCCTCCTCCGGCGTGTCCGTCAGCAGCCGGCCGAGGTGCGGCAGCCGCTCCTCCACGTGCCGGAGGTTGGCTCCCACCAGCCGGGCGGGGTTGACCAGCGGGTCGTAGATGCGCACGTCGAACCCCTTGCCGATCAACCGCTCGGCGAGGTCGACGTTGGGGCTCTCCCGCAGGTCGTCGGTGCCGGACTTGAAGCTGAGCCCCAGCAGGGCGACGCGGCGCTGCTCCGTCGCCAGGACGCGGTCGACGGCGGCACGCAGGACCAGGTCGTTGGTCTGCATGACCCCCGACAGGAGCGGGGCGTCCACGTCGTCGATCCGCGCGAGGTGCAGCATCGAGCGCAGGTCCTTGGGCAGGCACGAGCCGCCGAAGGCGAAGCCGGGCCGCAGGTAGCGCGGGGAGATGTTGAGCTTGGTGTCCCGGCAGAACAGGCTCATCACCTCGCGGGTGTCCACGCCGTGACCGCGGAAGACCCGGGCGACCTCGTTGGCGAAGGAGACCTTGGTGGCGTGGAAGGCGTTGCACGCGAACTTGAGCGCCTCCGCCGTGGCGACCGACACCCGGTGGCACGGCGCGTCGACGAACCCGAAGAGCTCCTCGAGCTGCCCGCTGGCGGCCACGTCGTCGCTCCCGACCACGATGTAGGGCGGCTCGAAGAAGTCGCTGACCCCGAAGCCCTCGCGCAGGAACTCCGGGCACATGGCCGTCGCGACCGCCCAGCCGTCCGGGAGCGGCCCGGCGAACCGGGGGGCGACCAGCTCCTCACCGGTGCCGGGTGGCACCGTGCTCCGGATGACGACGGTGTGGTGCCCGCCCGGCGGCGGCGTCGCCACCTCCAGCGCCCGGCGTACGTCGTCCAGGGCGCGTTCCACGTAGGCGAGGTCGGTCGCTCCCCCGGGCGCCGACGGCGTCCCCACGCAGATGAGCGAGACGTCGGCGCGCTCGAGGGCGGGCGCGGCCGTCGTCGTGGCCCGGAGACGGCCGGCGGCGACCGCCTCGGACACCAGCGGGGCGAGCCCGGGCTCGACCACGGGACTGGCGCCGCCATTGACGGTGTCCACCTTGCCCGGGTCGACGTCCACCCCGACCACCTCGTGACCGCCGGAGGCCAGGCACGCGGCGGTGACCGTCCCGACGTAGCCCAGTCCGAAGACAGCAACCCTCATCCGTCGTTCCAATCTCGTGCGGATCACGTGCGCGGGCCCCCGACGGGCCATGCTGATCAGACGCCCGGGGGAGGAACCGCAGATCTCTCGCCCATTCCCCCAACTTTCGGGATGGGCTCCCGACGCCCCGCGGGGCAGTCCCGCGGGCGCACCGAGGTGACCGTCCACGGCGCGGCGACCGGGCTCGGCGTGGCCTCGAGGTGGGCGACTCCGCCATGATGTGCCGCATGCCGCACACACACGAACGCCCCGCCCGCTGATGGCCACCTCGCTGCGCAAGGAGCTGGCGTACGACGCCGAGGCCGACGCCGTCGCCGCCATGCTCGTCGACGCCTCCTTCCGTGAGGAGGTGCTGGCGCGCATGCGGGTCCTGCGGGGATCCGCGACCGTGGAGGACCGCATCGTCAGGATCGAGCAGGTGCAGTCGGCGGCCGGCATCCCGTCGTTCGCCCGCAAGATCGTCGGGGACGAGATCGACATCCTGCAGGTGGAGGACTGGACGGCCGGTCACACCGCCGAGGTCCAGGTCACCATCCCCGGCAAGCCCGGGGACATGAGCGGGACGGCCCGGCTCGAGCCGGCGGGGGGTCGGACCCTCGAGGTCGTCGAGCTCACGATCACGGTCGGCATCCCCTTGGTCGCCGGCAAGATCGAGAAGCTCGTCGCCGACATGCTGCACAAGGCCCTGGACAAGGAGCACGAGGTCGGTCGGGAGTGGCTGGCCCGATGACCCCAGGTCCGCTCGCCTCGGCCTACGGCCCGCTCGCCGACGTGGTGGCGGGGCTGGGCGACGCGGACGCCTGGACCCCGACCGGTTGCCTCGGGTGGGTGGTGCGCGACCTCGTGACCCACCTGCGCGCCGACACGGTGCGGGCGCTCGTGGCGGTCCACACGCCGGCCGGCCGCGCCGCCGACTGCGACGCCGTGCGCTACTGGGCGGACTGGGGAAGCGACGCGGACGCCGACGAGGAGACCCGGCGCTGGACGCGCGCCGAGTCGCTCCCCTGGTCCTGGACGGGTCTGCGGGACCGGTACGTCGAGTCCGCGGCCGCGGCGGCGCGCGCGTTCGAGGCGGCCGACCCGGCCGCGGTCGTCGCGACGCAGGGGCACGCGCTCACCGTCGCCGACCTGACCAGCACCCTGGTCGTGGAGGCCACGCTGCACCACGTCGACCTCGTGACGTCGCTGGACGCCCCGGGCCCGCCTCCGGAGGGCATGACCGAGGTGCGCCGCGTCGTCGAGGCCCTCCTCGGTCCGGCGGCGTCGGTCTCCGGCTGGACCGACGAGCGGGTGGCCCTGGTCGGCACGGGGCGGGCGGTCCCGACGTCCGACGAGGTCGCCGACCTCGCCGGCGCGCGGGTCCCCGTCTTCACCTGACCTGCGTCAGTCGTCCTCCTCGTGGCGGCGTCGCCAGACGACCACCGCGAGGAGCACGACCGGACCGAACGCGAGCAGGAGCGTGAGCGCCTGCTCGTAGGGGTGCAGGGACCCCATGTGGAGCACGGTCACCTGCAGCCCTCGCTCACTCGGTGTCCATGTAGGGGTAGCGGTGGTCGGTCGGGGGCACGAAGGTCTCCTTGATCGACCGCGGCGAGGTCCAGCGCAGCAGGTTGACCGCGGCGCCGGCCTTGTCGTTGGTCCCCGACGCCCGGCCGCCGCCGAAGGGCTGCTGCCCCACGACCGCACCGGTCGGCTTGTCGTTGACGTAGAAGTTGCCGGCCGCGAAGCGCAGGGCGTTGCGGGCCCAGGCCACCGCCGTCCGGTCCTGGGCGATGATCGCACCGGTGAGGGCGTACGGCGCGAAGGACTCCATCTGGTCCACGACCTTCTCGAAGCGGTCGTCCTCGTAGACGTGCACCGCCAGGATCGGGCCGAAGTACTCCTCGGAGAACATCTGGTCGGTCGGGTCGGTGGACACCACGATCGTCGGACGGACGAAGTAGCCCACCGAGTCGTCGGTCTGCCCGCCGGCCAGCAGCGTGAGGTGCTTGTTGGCCCGCACCCGGGCGATCGCCTTCTTGTGCTTGGCGAACGCCCGGTCGTCGATCACCGCACCCATGAAGTTGGAGAAGTCGGTGACGTCACCCATCGCGAGGCCCTCGGTGTCGGCCACGAGCTGGTCCTTGATCTTGTCCCAGACCGAGCGGGCGACGTAGGCGCGGGAGGCGGCCGAGCACTTCTGGCCCTGGTACTCGAAGGCACCGCGCAGCATCGCGACACGGGCGACGTCGGGGTCGGCCGACGGGTGGACGACCACGAAGTCCTTGCCGCCGGTCTCGCCGACGATCCGCGGGTAGGCGCGGTAGGAGGAGATGTTCTCCCCCACGGTGCGCCACAGGTGCTGGAAGGTCGGCGTGGAGCCGGTGAAGTGGATGCCGGCCAGGTCGGGGCTGGCGAGCGCCACCTTGGAGACGTCGAGCCCGTCGCCGGGGAGCATGTTGATGACGCCGGGCGGCATGCCGGCCTCCTCCAGCAGCTCCATGGTCAGCGACGCGGCGAGCTGCTGGGTGGGCGAGGGCTTCCACAGCACGGTGTTGCCCATCAGCGCGGGCGCGGTCGGCAGGTTGCCGGCGATCGCGGTGAAGTTGAACGGGGTGATCGCGTAGACGAAGCCCTCGAGCGGGCGGTGGTCCGTCCGGTTCCAGATGCCGGGGCTGTTGGCGATCGGCTGGTCGGTGAGGATGCCGCGCGCGTAGTGCACGTTGAAGCGCCAGAAGTCGATGAGCTCGCAGGCCGAGTCGATCTCGGCCTGGAAGGCCGTCTTGGACTGGCCCAGCATCGTCGCGGCGTTGATCCGCTGGCGCCACGGGCCGGCCAGCAGGTCGGCGGCCTTGAGGATGATCGCGGCCCGGTCGTCGAAGGACATCGCCTGCCACTCCGGGGCCGCCGCGGCCGCGGCCTTGACCGCCGCCTCCGCGTCCTTGGTGGTCGAGTTCTTGAACGTGCCGAGCACGTGCTGGTGGTCGTGGGGCTGGACGACCTTGATCTCCGCGCCCCCGCCGTTGCGCCGGCGGCCGTTGATGTGGGCACGCAGGGTGTGCTGCTTGGCCTCGAGCCGCGCGAGCTCGACCTTCAGGGCCGCCCGCTCCGGCGTCCCGGGGGCGTAGGTGAGGTTCGGCTCGTTGACCGGAGCCGGAGGTGTGGTGATCGCGTCCATGGGGCCGACCCTAGCGACCCCCGATCATCCCTTCGAGCAGCCCCGGGACCTCCTGGGTGGCGTACCAGGCGAGGTCGTCGTCCGGGTCCGCGTCGTCGTCGGTGTCCACGTGCACCGACGCCACGAGCCGCCAGGGCACCGATCGCGTCCCGTCGGGGGCCTCGACGACCAGCACGACGCGACGTCCGGGGCCGGGAAGCAGCGCCGCCGAGGCGTCGGCGGCGGTCATCAGGGCGGCGTACTCCGCCTCCTCGGACTCGTCCTCAGCGGTGATCGGGTCGGCGTCCACGGGCACGGCCTGCCCGGCGAGGTAGTCCGCCAGGAGCTCCGGGGTGGCCGGGACGTAGGCGCGGACGCTCATCGGCGCTCCTCCTCGCGACGTCCCCGCGGCGCCCTCTTGCGGGCGTCGCTGGCCGACTCGGCGAGCTCGTCGAGCGCCTCGACCAGGCACTGGCCGAGGGTGTCCACGTCCGGCACGGCGTCGCGGTCGGCGGTGATGCCGTAGAAGACGCCCCCGTTGTACGACGTCACGCCGACGGCCAGCGTGTGCTCGGGCAGGAGCGGGTGGACCGGGTAGGTCTCCACCATCTCCGCCCCCGCGGCGTACAACGGGAACTGCGGTCCCGGCACGTTGGTGACCGAGAGGTGGAACCCGCGCCGGGCCTCGGCCGCCGCGACCCGCGACCCCAGGGCGTGGAAGGTCGTGGGAGCGAAGCCGGAGATGCCCGCCAGGCGCCGGGCCGAGACGGCGCGGCCGGTCTCCTTGTGCGCCCGGAAGCCGTAGCTGACCTGGTGCAGGCGCACCACCGGGGACGGCTCGCTGATCGGCAGGTTGACGAGGTGGCCGGCCACCTGGGTGCCCAACGAGGTGGCCTCGAGGTCGTCGTCGATGACCGACATCGGCACCATCGCCCGGATCGTGCGCACGCCCGCCATGGACTCGGTGCGGGTCATCAGCCAGCCCCGGAGCGCGCCGGCGACGGTGGCGAGCACGACGTCGTTGATGGTCCCGCCGTGGACGCTGCGGATCCGCTTGTAGACCTCGAGCTCGGTGCGGACGGCGAGGAAGCGTCGCTGCTGGGACAACGGCCGGTTGATCGGGCTGCCGTGGACCGTGCTCCGCCCGGCGAGGGCGCCGGCGACCCCGCCGACGCGGTGGGCGACGGCGCTGACGGTGCGTGCGGCCGACTCGGCATTGGCCTGCACCGTGCGGACGGCGGTGCCGGGCCGCTCGAGGGTCTCGGTGAGCGCGCCCACCGCCAGCCCGAGCGCCGTCGGGCGGCGACGCGGCTGCCACTCGTCGTGGCCGAGGTCGGGCGCCTCCGGGGTGGTGTCCAGCAGCACCTGGCCGATGTCGACGGTCTCGCGGCCGTCCACGAGGATCTGGTGGCTCTTGGTCAGGACCGCCACGCGGCCGCCCTCGAGGCCCTCGACGAAGTAGATCTCCCACAGCGGCCGGCTGCGGTCGAGCGGTCGGGACGCGATCCGCGCCACGAGCTCGCGCAGCTGGTGGTGGTCGCCGGGACGGGGCAGGGCGGAGCGGCGTACGTGGTAGCCGATCTCGAAGTCTGGGTCGTCCACCCAGACCGGGTTGGCCAGCCGCCCGGGCACGGGCTGGAGGCGCTGGCGGTAGCGCGGCACGAAGGCGATGCGGTCGGTGATGAGCTGGACGAGGCGGGCGTGGTCGAAGCCGGACTCACCGGGGTCGAAGATCTCGACCGTCGCGTTGTGCATCGGCGTCGAGGGGGACTCGGTGGCCAGCAAGGCCAGGTCCCGCGGCCGCAGCCGCTCGGTCATGAAAGCCCCTTCGTCGTGGTGTCGGACACTCCTGGCCGCCCCGGGGACGGCCCGGGCGGCGGCCGTGTTGCTCCACGTGGGATTCTGGCAGAGGCTCCCACCCCGAGCGTGCGGAGTCCAACGCCGACACGGGGTCCTCGGCCCCGACGCCGACCCGACGGAGGACACACATGCGCGCGACGCGGCTCGCCCCGCTGGCCCTGACCCTGCTGCTCGCCCTGGGCCTCACCGCCTGCGGCGACGACAGCACGACCGAGCCGGAGGCCGGCACCAGCGAGACGCCGTCGGCCACGTCGAGCCCCACCGAGAGCACCAGCGAGGGCGAGTCTGCCTCGCCCGACGACTCGACCCAGTCGCCGGAGCCGAGCCGCCCCACCATCGAGATCACCTTCGATGGCGACACCGTCGACCCCAACGGCGAGCGCGTCGAGGTGCCGATGGGCGAGGAGATCGACCTCGTCATCACCGCCGACCGACCCGGCGAGCTCCACGTGCACTCCACGCCCGAGCAGGAAGTGGCCTACGAGGCCGGCACCAGCACCCACTCGCTGGTGATCGACCAGCCGGGCGTCGTCGAGGTCGAGTCCCACGACCCCGCGCTCGTGGTCGTCCAGCTCGAAGTCCGCTGAGGTGGGCGGGAACCCGACCGGCGACCTCCTCGCCCACGGCATCGGCGGCGCCAAGGACCTGCCCATCCCGCTCGAGCTCGCCATCGCGGGGGCGGTGGCCGCGCTCGTCGTGTCCTTCACCGTGCTCGCCGTGGCCTGGCGCAGCCCGCGGTACGACGCCGCGACCAGCGGCCGCCCCGCCCCCGCGTGGCTCGACCGGCTCACGTCCTCGACGCCCTGGCGGGTGGTGCTGCGCGCCGTGGGCTTCGCGTTCTTCCTCTACGTCGCCGCGGCCGCCGTCTTCGGCCAGGACACCTTGGTCAACCCGTTCCTCGGCGTCTTCTACGTGCTGCTGTGGGTCGGCCTCGTGCCGGCGTCGGTCCTGCTCGGGCCGGTCTGGAAGGCGCTGAGCCCCAGCCGGACCATCAATGCGGTCCTGGCCCGGGTCTCCGGCACCGACCCCGAGGTGGGCATGTACGCCTACCCCGAGCGGCTGGGCTACTGGCCGGCCGCCGTGGGGCTGTACGCCTTCGTCTGGCTGGAGCTCGTCTACCCGCACTCCACCGAGATCGGTCCGGTGCGGCTGTGGTGCGCGGTCTACCTCGGGGTGATGCTGATCGGCGGTGCGCTGTTCGGCAACCGCTTCTTCGAGCGGGCCGACCCCTTCGAGGTCTACTCCTCGCTGGTGGCGAAGCTCTCGGTCTGGGGCCACCGCGACGGCCGGCTCGTGCTGCGCAGCCCGCTGGCCAACCTCGACACCGTCCCCGTCGCGCCCGGCCTCGTGGGCGTCGTGGCCGTGCTGTTCGGCAGCACGGCGTACGACTCGTTCAAGGAGGCCAGCCCCTGGGTCCGGTTCGTCCAGACGACGTCGATCCCGTCAGGGCTCATCGACAACGTCGCACTGCTCGTCTTCTGCGTGGGCGTCGGCGTGATCTTCGCGGCCGGGGCCATGGCGACCGGGGTCGGGCCCGGGACGAGGCGCTCGACGCTGCCCGACCTCTTCGCGCACTCGATCGTGCCGATCATCGTGGGCTACATCATCGCCCACTACCTGACCTACCTCGTCGAGTACGGCCAGACGACGCTGGTGCAGCTGAGCGACCCGTTCAGCCGCGGCGACGACTACCTCGGCACGGCCGATCTCGCGGTCAACTACTGGCTCTCGTTCCACCCTGACTTCCTGGCCCGGCTCAAGGTCGGGGCGGTCGTGGTGGGTCACGTGCTCGGCGTGATCGCGGCCCACGACCGGGCGGTCAGGATCCTCCCCCGGCGCCACCAGCTCACCGGGCAGCTCTCGCTGCTGGTGGCGATGGTGTTCTTCACCGTGGGCGGGCTCTACCTGCTGTTCGCCGCCTGAGCCACGCGGGTGTCACCGGACCGACGTACGCCGGTGGGGCGGTGCGTCAGCTGACACCCGGGACGGGTCCGTAGGGCCAACCCTGGGGGTAGTAGTTGATCACGGTGATCGACTCGCAGGTCTCGCGCTCGGCGCGGATCTTGTCGAGCGGGTCGATGCGGCCGACGTAGATCACGCGGTCGTTGTTGCCCTCGCGGGACGTGCCGATGTCGTCGTAGTCGTCGCAGTAGAACTCGTCGCGGGCACCGTCGTCGTACAGGTAGATGGTGTCGTTGCCCTGCTCGCCGAACACCGAGTCCTCGCCGGGGCCGACGAAGAACGTGTCGTCGCCCGGGTCGCCCTTGACGTAGTGGTCGTTGCCGTCGCCGTCGATGACGACGTCGTCGCCGTTGCCGCCCTGCAGCGCGTAGTCGTCGCCGGGGCCGCCGTCGATCCAGTCGTTGTCGTCGAGGCCGAGGAGCTTGTCGCGGCCGTCGCCGCCGCGGATCACGTCGTTGCCCGGGCCGCCGTTGATCTCCGGCAGCCGGGTGGCGGCCTTCTTGTCCTTGTTCTTGGACTTGTCGGGGGCGATCCCGTCGTCGCCGGGTCCGCCGTCGAGCACGTCGTTGCCCGGCCCGCCGTTGATGTTCTCGGCACCGTCGGCGCCGTAGATGCTGTCGTCCCCGGACGCACCGGCGAGCTGGTCATCGCCGAGACCACCGTCGATGGTGTCGTTGTCGCCGTTGCCGTCGATGCGGTCGTTGCCGTCGCCGCCGGCGATCGAGTCGTTGCCCGTGCCGCCGTCGATGCGGTCGCCCTCGGTCCCGCCGTCGATCGTGTCGTCACCCGCGGCGCCGACGAGCCAGTCGGCACCCGCGACGCCGTAAAGGGAGTCGTTGCCGCCCTGGCCCTGCAGCTTGTCGTTGCCGCCCTGGCCGATCAGGGCGTCGTTGCCGGGGCCACCGATGAGGGTGTCCCTGCCGGCGCCGCCGTCGAGCTGGTCGTGGTCGGCGCCGCCGTAGACGGTGTCCCGCCCGCCGCGCGACGAGACCCGGTCGTTGCCGGACAGCGCCTTGATGGTGTCTGCCTTGCCGGTGCCGTTGATCCGGTCGGCCGTTCGGGAGGCCGTGATCTGGGCACCGATGGCGGGTCCCGCCACCAGGGTGAGGCAGATGGTCAAAGCTGCAGGCGCGCCGAGGCGCGCGCGGATACTCTGCATGGGAGTACTCCAAAGACGGGTTGACACCGGGGGGACCACCCAGTGTGCCCGCTTGAGACTCTCTTGTCAGATTCTTGAGGAAGATGGCCTCGTCCGACTAGTCAGCCCACGCCACGCCGGCGACCAGCTCGTCGACCCCGTCGCCGACCGGGCGCTTCAGGGGTCGCTGACTCCGGCCATGTCGCGTCGACCAGGGCGTCGTAGGCGCGCAGCAGTGATGAGTCGCCGGTCTCCGGCAGCGCACGCCCCGCGACCAGCGCACGGTCGGTGGCCGCCCGGTCGTCGGGCAGGAAGTGCAGTCCCAGCACGCGGGAGAAGCCCTCGACCATGCCGGCGATCTCCCGCTCGGACCAGCCCAGGCTGGGCCGCATCCGGTTGACGACGACCCGCACCGGCGCGCCCCCGGTGCGGTCGCGCAGCTCCACGAGGCCGCGCGCCAGCCGCGACAGGCCGACCGGGTCGGCGGACCCGACGACGACCACCTCGTCGGCGAGGTCGAGGGCGGCGAGGGTCATCGCGTTGCGCGAGGGGCGCGAGCCGAAGTCCTGCCCCGGCTCGTCCTCGAGGCTGAAGCCGGTGTCCACGACCACGTCGCCCCGCTCGAGCGCGCGTTCGAGGGTCTGCTCGAGGGCCGTGGCCCGCACCTCGAGCCACCGGTCGGCGCGCGGCAGCCCGGTGACGACACGGAGCCGGTCCCCGACCCCGCGGCAGGTCGAGTCGAAGCGCTCCGCGAGGTGTCCCGACCCGGCGAGGCGGGCCGCGGAGAGGATGCCCGAGACCTCGTCGAGGATGCCGAGCTGCTGGGCCACGCCGCCGCCGTAGGGGTCGGCGTCGACCAGCACCGTGTCGCGTCCGCGCTGGGCGAGCAGCGAGGCCATGGTGACGGCGGTGGTGGTGCGCCCCGGGGCGCCACCCGACCCCCACACCACCACGAGGCGGT
Source organism: Nocardioides sediminis (assembly GCF_003047295.1). Lineage (GTDB taxonomy): Bacteria > Actinomycetota > Actinomycetes > Propionibacteriales > Nocardioidaceae > Nocardioides > Nocardioides sediminis. Next base: position 548,715 of record NZ_PZYZ01000001.1, on the reverse strand, counting down.
GCTCCGGTGTCGTCGCGGGCGCGGGCTCGCCGAGATCGCCGGGCTCGGCGCGGACCCGGGTGTCGGCCACGCCCTCCACCGTCGTGACCGCCCCGGCGAGCGTCGCCAGGTCGTCGAAGGCCACCAGGGCACCGATGTCGACGCGCTGCGCGCGGGTGAGCACGTCGGGGTCGTCGGTGCGGGAGACGACGGCGACCGGGCGCACGGCGTAGCGCCGCAGGTGGGCCACGGCGGCGGGGTCGAGGCCCGGCGCCTCGAGCCCGACCACGGCGACGTCCGCCTGGCCGCTGGTGGCCGTGGCGAGCAGGTCGTCGACGTCGACGCAGCGCTTGAGCACGACGACCCCGTCCTCGCCGTCGAGGCGGGTGAACGCCTCGGACTCCCAGGAGGCACCCGAGGCCATCATCAGCACGCAGATCACGGGTCAGCCCTGCCCGAGGACGCGCACCCGCTGCTCCTCGCTCGCCGCGAGGAGCTCGGCGAGGGCCTCGGACTCGCCGCGCGGGACACCCAGCACGAGCTGGCGACCGCCGCCGACCGACCCGAGCGACTCGGTCGCGGTCGGCGCGTCGATGACCACCACGTCGCTGAGCACCGGCCCGGACGGCCGGTTGCCCCGGCCCGAGTCCGGCCCCGGCACCACCCACAGCTCCACCACCGAGCCGGTGGTGATGCCGCTGGGCACGAGCTCGACGGGGAACGACAGCGACAGGCTCACCGTGCCGGTGTCCTCGGCCGAGCCGAGCGCCCCTGCGGGGACGAGCTCGCCGGCCCCGAGGCCGCGCACCAGCTGCAGCTCGTCGGGCAGCGGGTCGTCGGTCGCCAGGTAGCGGTCGAGGTCGGAGGGCTCCGCGAACCGCACGGACGACGCCACGAGGTCCTGGGCGGTCAGGGTGTCCCCCGCGGCCAGGTCGGAGGCGGCCGACCACACCGTCACGGAGTCGTCGGCGCCGCCGAGCAGGCGGGCGCCCGCCACCACGGAGACGGCGACCAGGGCGACCCCCACCCACAGCCGGGGATCCCGCCAGCCGGGCGGCCGGGCGCGGGTGGCCGGGATGACGGGGGCGTTGGGGGGCAGGTCGACAGTGGCGCGGGTCCGAGACACGGCGACATCATGTCCACCTACGCCGTTTCCCACACCTCGTCCTCCACAGGCGAGCCGGCGACCGCCGGAGCGCTCCCGTCCCGTCCACAGTCCCGCCGGGTCGTCGCGCGACGCGTGCCGGAGTTTGGCACGATGACCCCATGCCGGACTCGCCCCGCTTCCTCACGCTGGCCGACGTGGCCGAGGTGCTCAACACCTCCAGCGCGCAGGTCTACGCCCTGGTCCGCCGGGGCGACCTGCCCGCCATCAAGATCGGCGGGCGCGGGCAGTGGCGCGTCGAGGGCTCCGAGCTGGAGAAGTTCATCGAGCGGATGTACGCCGAGACCAAGACGTTCGTGTCCGACCACCCGTTCGTGGAGAGCGACGCAGGGCGCGGCGAGGCGGGACAGCCGGGGCAGCCGGGCTAGCCCACCTCGCCGTCGAGGGTGACCTCGACGGTGCGGTCCTCGCCGTCGCGACGGACCGTGAACTCGATCGTGTCGCCGGGCTGGTGGGTCCGGATGGCGACGATCAGGGCGATGCCGTCGGTGACCGGCTCGCCGTCGACCCGGGTGACGACGTCGTCCGCGAGGAGCCCGGCGTCCTCGGCGGGCGTCCCGTCCATCACCTCGGTGATGACCGCGCCCTCGGAGTCGCGGCCGCCGGTGCGGACCTGTGCGCCGATCACGGGGTACTGCGCCTCGCCGGTGGCGAGGATCTGGTCGGCAGTCGTCCGCACCTGCTCGATCGGGATGGCGAACCCGACGCCGATGTTGCCCGACGACTCCCCCATCAGGCTGCCACCCGTGGTGGCGATGGCGGAGTTGACGCCGACGACCTCGCCGGCGAGGTTGACGAGCGGTCCGCCCGAGTTGCCGGGGTTGATGGCGGCGTCGGTCTGGACGGCGTTGATGTAGGACGACTCGTTGTCGGAGTCACCCGTGGTCACCGGCCGGTTGAGGGCGCTCACGATGCCCGAGGTGACCGTCTGGCTCAGGCCCAGCGGCGACCCGAACGCGACGACCGGGTCCCCGACGTTGAGCACCGTGGACGAGCCGAGCGCAGCCGGGACCAGGTTGTCGACCTCCTCGACCTGGAGGATCGCCAGGTCGTAGACGGGGCTGCGGCCGACGACCGTGGCCTCGTGCCGCTCGCCCTCCGCGTCGACGACGAGGATCGGACCCTCGTCCTGCGCGGCGGAGGCGACCACGTGGTTGTTGGTGACGATGTGCCCCTGGCGGTCGAGCACGAAGCCCGACCCAGTCGCCCCGCCGGCCTCGCCGTCGAGGGAGGCGAGGATTTGCACGGTGCTGGGCAGGAGTGCCTGTGCGACGGCCGGCACCGAGCCGTTGTCGGCCTCGAGCGGCGCGGCGTCGCGTGTCTGCACGGCGTCGAGACCGCCGTCGTACCGGCCGTCCTCCTCGCCGAGGCGGTCGTAGCCCAGGGCACCCAGGAACCCGCCGAGCAGGCCGACCACGAGCGCCAGCACGGTGACGGCGGGCCACACCCACCGCGAGACCGGCCGGCGGTCGGCGGGCGGCTGCAGCGGCAGCGGCGTCGTCGCGGCCTCGCCGGCGAAGAACCCGCCGAAGGAGCGCGTCTCGCCGGCCGCCTGGCCGGGGCCGCCCGGCCCCCAGGACTGCTGCGGGATGGGCGACAACGGCGGTGCGGGGTAGGGCTGCTGGGCCCCCTGCTGGCCGCGGTGGGGCGGCGGGGTCGGGGCGGGGTCTGCCGTGGGGCTCGGCGAGGCCTGCGGAGGCTGCGACCCTTGGCTGGGAGGCGTCCACCCGGAGAGCGGCTGGGTCGGCTCCCCGTCGTGCACGGGCTCGTCCACCGGCTCGTCCACCCGCGTCCCGTGCTCCCCGGACGCACCGAGGCTCACCTCGGGCAGCGGGTCGTGCTGCTCGGGCGGGGTGCGGTGGTCCGGGTGCTCCTGGTCGCTCACGGAGACAGTGTCCCCCGCGCCGCGATGTCGCCGAGCAGGTGGCGGACGGAGCGGTCCTGGCCGGACGACTGCTGCGAGCCCTGGCGAGCCGGGTCGAGGATCGAGCCGGACACCGAGGAGGGCGAGGGTGCGGGCGTCCGCGTCCGGCGTACGGGACGCACCTTGGCGTCGACGCTCGAGGTCGTCGTGGGGCGGTTGAGGTCGGTGGCCGGCGCGCGCCGCTCGACCTGGGGCGACCCCGCGGCGCCGAGGGCGAGCACGCCGACGACGGCCGCGCCGGCGGCCCCACCGCCGATCGCGGCCAGGCCCCGGTGGCGGGGGCGGGAGCCGGTGGGGAAGGGGGCGGGGCGCATCGCCGACGTCGGGCAGAGCAGGGAGTCCTTGAGCCGCGCGGGCGCGCCCTCGCCGTCGTCGAGGGAGAGCCGCGCCAGGCGGGTCTTGACCCAGCCCTCGCGCTCGACGAGGTCACGGCAGGGGTGGCACGCGTGGACGTGCTCCCACAGCCGCTCCTCCTCGGCGGCCGGCAGTCGGCCGTCGAGCAACGCGCTGACGCGGGACCCGAGGTGGCTCACCGGGCGACCCCCACCTCGTCGGCCGGCGCCGGGCCGGCGTACCGCTGGCGACCGTCGACGGGCGCCCGGTGCGCCAGCGCGCCACGCAGCATCGCCCGGCCGCGGTGGATGCGGGAGCGCACGGTGCCGAGCTTGGCGTCCATGATCTCCGCGATCTCCTCGTAGGTGAGGCCCTCGACGTCGCACAGCACGACGGCGGCCCGGAAGTCGGGGGGCAGCGTCGCGAGCGCGCTCTCGATGTCGTCGTCGAAGGTCTGGTCCGCGTACGCCGCGTCGGGCGCCGGCGACGCGCTCTCGAGGCGGGCGGCGCGCTCGTCGGACAGGGCGTCGAAGCGGATCCGCTGCTTGCGGCGTGCCCCGTCGAGGAACAGGTTGGTGGTGATGCGGTGCAGCCAGCCCTCGAAGGTGCCGGGGGTGTAGGAGTCCAGCGAGCGGAAGACGCGGACGAAGACCTCCTGGGTCAGGTCCTCCGCGTCGTGGCGGTTGCCGGTCAACCGGTAGGCCAGGCGGAAGACGCGGTCGGAGTGCTGCTCGACGACCTCGTCCCACGTCGGGACGACGCCGACGCCCCGGTCCGTGCTGCCGGTGCCGGTCGGGTGGTCCACGGTCTCCCCCTGCTGGGTGGTGCGGCGCTTGAACAGTGCTCTGGCCTTCCTCAACCTAGGGACCGGTCCTGAGAGGACCCTGTGAGCCGACCCCCCACGTTGCTGGGAATCTCGCGGGGACCACTGGTGGCTGCCCTGCACAACGGTCGGACCGCCCCCCGTGTTCCCGGCTGCCCCGGCCCGGCGCTGCGCGATAGAGTCGCCGCACCTTGACGCGCCGCAGCGACCCGGCTGCCGTGCGCGTGCGACCCAGGAGGCCACCATCACCACGCCGATCAAGCCCGCGAGCTGGACCTACGCCGAGGAGTTCGTCACCGAGGACGACGTCCTGGCCGCCGCCCGCTCCCGCGCCGAGGAGGTCGGGGTGACCCCCGTCAGCCCGGGTGCCGGCGCCGCGCTGCGCTTCCTCGCCTCCGTCCTCGACGCCCGCGCGGTGGTGGAGATCGGCACCGGCACCGGCGTCTCCGGGCTGTGGCTGCTGCGCGGCATGCGTGCCGACGGCGTGCTGACGACGGTCGACATCGAGGCCGAGCACCAGCGGCTGGCCAAGGAGACGTTCGGCGAGGCCGGCGTCCCCGCCAACCGCGCGCGCACCATTGCCGGCGCCGGGCTCGACGTGCTGCCGCGGCTCACCGACGGTCACTACGACCTGGTCTTCTGCGACGGCGACAAGCGCGAGTACGGCGAGTACCTCACCGAGGCGCTCCGGCTCCTGCGTCCCGGCGGCGTGGTGGCCTTCGACAACGCCCTGTGGCACGACCGGGTCGCCGACCCGGCCCAGCGGGACGAGGAGACGGTGGCGATCCGCGACCTCGGGCGGACGGTCGCCGCCCACGACTCGCTGATGTCGGTGCTGCTCCCCGTCGGCGACGGCCTGCTGTGCGCCAAGAAGGTCTGGTCGCCCGAGGCCTGAGGCCCGACGACCCGCGGGCCACCTCGGGCGCGGCCGCGGTCAGGCTCGGGCGGTGGCGGTGAAGCCGTCCCAGCCCTCCGCGACCGCGACGACCTCGCACTCCTCGACGAGGATCGGCGGACTGCCGATGATCTGCGAGCCGGGGGCCTCGGCCGCTCCCTCGACGAAGGCACGCTGGAACTGCTCCCGGGCCTCGTCGGAGCCGAAGACGTAGGAGCCTTCGAACCACTCCCCGCGACGCATCCGCCACGTCTTGAAGGCGAGCCCGGCCATGCCGGTGAAGCGGGCGTGAGAGGTCTCGGCGACGTACGACGCCAGCCGCTCCTCGACACCCTCGGGCGCGTCGACCAGCGACCAGCGCACGGTCAGGCCCCTCACCGGCCCACGCCCTCGAGCGGGGACTCCGAGCCGAGCCAGGTGAGCAGGAGGCGCGGACCGAAGCCGGTGGGGCCGGTCGTCCACTCGTAGCGCTCGGCCGGGGCCTCGGCGATCGAGGCGAAGTCGATGTGCGCCCACGGCACGTCGCCGGCGAAGTGCTGCAGGTAGAGCGCGGCCGTGATCGCGCCGGCACCGCCGGCGGCGTTGTCGCCGTCGGCGACCCGCGAGCTGACCTTCTCCTCGTAGTCGGCGACCAGCGGCATCCGCCACAGCAGCTCGCCCGACTCGGCAGACGCCGCCGCGAGCGCGGCGGAGATGCCCTCGTCGTTGGCGAAGTAGCCGCCCGTCCCCTGCCCCAGGGCGACCTTCATCGCGCCGGTCAGGGTGGCGACGTCGACGAGCACGTCGGGCTCCACCTCGGCCACGGCGTAGGCCATGGCGTCGGCCATCACGAGACGGCCCTCGGCGTCGGTGTTGTTGACCTCGCTGGTGCGGCCGCCGTAGTGGCGGACGACGTCACCGGGTCGCATGGCGGAGCCGCTGATGGCGTTCTCCGCCGCCGGCACCAGCCCGACGACGCGCACCGGGCAACCGACGTCGCGCAGCGCGGCCATGGTGGCGAGCACCGCGGCGCCGCCGGACATGTCGCGCTTCATCGACAGCATGCTCTCGGCGGGCTTGATGTCGAGGCCGCCGGTGTCGAAGGTGATGCCCTTGCCCACCAGGGCGACCGTGGGGGTACGCCGCCCGGCGCCGGGCGGGGTGTAGTCGAGGCGGATCAGCCGCGGCGCCGAGTCGGACGCGCCGCCCACGGCGAGGATCCCGCCGAAGCCCTCGGCGGCCAGGGCGTCCTCGTCCCAGACCCGGACGTCGAGGCCGGCCTCGGCCGCCAGCTCCTCGGCCTGCTCGGCCAGCCACGCGGGGCTTTTGAGGTTGGCGGGCACCGTGGCCAGCATCCGGGAGCGCCAGCCGGCACCGCCAAGAGCGATCGCGCGCACCAGCTCGTCGTCGTACGCGCCGTCGTGGTCGTCGACCCCGGCGAGGACGACGCGGCCGACGGGCCGTTCGGCCGGGCCGCCCGAGCGCCAGTGGAAGGCGAAGGAGCCGAGCGTCGCACCGACGACGAAGGCCGCCAGGGCGCCCTCGGGCGCGATGGCGGTGATCGAGGTGACGACGCTGCCGCGGTCCTTGGTCGCCCGGGCGACCGTGGCGCCGGCGCGCCGGAAGTCGGTCACGGTCTGGTCGCCGAGGCCCACCAGGAGGACCAGGGCGACCGCGTCGGACACGACGGGGACCGTGGTCACCTCGCCCGTGCGACCGGTGGCACGGCTCGACTCGAGGACGCCGAGGAGGTCGACGCCGAGCGCCTCGGACGCCTCGTCCGCACCGGGCCCGAGGAAGACGTCACCGTCCTCGCCGGGAAGGACCGGGAGGGCCCAGACCTCGGCGCCGCCGATCTGGTGGGGCAGTGCCGGGCTGAGTGCGAACTCCGGAGGGGAGACCTGCGAAGGGAGCTGGGGGGATACGGCCACGATCAGCCGACGACGTCCTTGAGTGCGTCCCCGAGCGCGCCCGCCTCCTCGGCGTTGAGCTCGACCACCAGGCGTCCACCACCCTCGAGCGGGACGCGCATGACGATGCCGCGGCCTTCCTTGGTGACCTCGAGCGGTCCGTCCCCAGTCCTGGGCTTCATGGCGGCCATCGGCGCAAACCTCTTCCTGATTCAGCTCAGTGGGCCGCGGGGGCTCCACATGCGAAATCGAGGCGGCGGGCCGCCTCGACGAAGTCGATCGTCATCCATTATCCCTCATGTCGCAGGTGATCGGCACCACAGGGCTGGCAGACTCCCGCCCATGCATGCCCGCTCGGCCCTCTTCGACGTCTACGGCGACCACCTGCGCACGCGCGGGCACCGTGCGGCCGTCGCTGACCTGGTGCGGCTGCTCGACCCCATCGGCATCGCGGCGCCCGCCGTCCGCACGGCGATCTCGCGGATGGTGGCGCAGGGATGGCTGGAGCCCGCCACCGTCGACGGGGCACGCGGGTACGCCGCGACGCCGCAGGCCATCCGCCGCCTCGAGGAGTCGGCCGACCGCATCTACCGGCGGCGTGAGGAGCGGTGGGACGGCTGCTGGCAGCTGCTGCTGCTCGACCCGTTCCCCTCGCGCGCCGTGCGGGCCGCGGTGCTGCGGGACCTGCCGTTCCTGGGCTACGCGGCCCTGGACGACAAGCTGTGGGTGAGCCCGTGGGTCCGCACCGAGCTCGCCGAGACGCTCGCCCGGGCGGGCGCCACGGCCACGACGGCACGAGCGCTGGACTTCGACCCGCCGGACTCCCCCGTCCGTGCGTGGGACCTCGAGGCCATCGGGGCCCAGTACGCCGCGTGGCTCGACGACGCGGCCAGCTCGGTCGCCGCGCACCTCGCCGCCCACGAGGACCGGGACGAGGCGGCGTTCGCCGCCCGCTTCCACCTCGTGCACGAGTGGCGCAAGTTCCTCTTCACCGACCCGGGACTGCCCAGCCAGCTGCTCCCCCCGGACTGGCCGGGCCGCCGGGCGACCGACTACTTCCGTCGTGAGGCCGACCGGCTCTCGCGCGCCTCGCAGGCGTTCGTGGCCCGCACGTTGACGCCCTGATGATCGGGCAGACTGCGCGCATGACCTCGACCGATCCCGTCCTGCTCGACGTCGACGCCGGCGTCGCCACGATCACCCTCAACCGCCCCGACGCCATGAACGGCCTCGACGTGGCCACCAAGGAGCTGCTGCGCGACACGGTGCTGCGCGTCGCCGAGGACCCCGAGGTGCGCTGCGTGGTGCTGACCGGCAACGGCCGGGCCTTCTGCGTGGGCCAGGACCTCAAGGAGCACCTCGCGGGACTGCGCGGCGACAACAGCGTGCCGCTGTCCAGCACCGTGGAGCAGCACTACAACCCGACCGTCCTCGCCCTCGCCACGATGCCCAAGCCGGTCGTCGCCGCGGTCAACGGCGTCGCCGCGGGCGCCGGCGCGAGCCTGGCCTTCGCCGCGGACTTCCGGGTGCTGGCCGACTCGGCGGCGTTCAACACCTCCTTCGCCGGGGTGGCCCTCTCCTGCGACACGGGGGCGAGCTGGACGCTCCCCCGGCTGGTCGGGCGGGGCCGGGCGATGGAGCTGCTCTACTTCCCGCGCACCGTGCCCGCCGAGGAGGCGCTCGCACTGGGGCTGGCCACGCAGGTCGTCCCGGCCGCGGACCTCACGGCCACCGTCCGCGAGCTGGCGCTGCGCCTGGCCGCCGGGCCGACGGTCGCCCTCGGGTCGATCCGCCAGGCGGTCGAGCACTCCTCCGCCCACTCCTTCGAGGAGTCGCTGGCCTTCGAGGCGGACAAGATGGCGCTCACCGGGGGGACCGAGGACCACCTCGCCGCCGTGGACGCGTTCATGGCCAAGGAGAAGCCGACCTTCCACGGCCGCTGACCGGGCCGCGGAGTCACCGGCTGCCCGGTGGTTCAGTGGGTTGGCGCGTGTTACAGCGTGCGCGAACCCACTGGATCACCGGCCGCCCGGTGATTCCCGGCGGGCGCCGAGGACGCGGAGCAGCTGGCGCGGGGCCTCGACGACCATCCGGCGCCGGGGCGGCCGGGCGGCGTACTCGATGGTCAGGGCAGCGCCGGCGAAGCGAGCGTTGTACCAGCTGGTCATGGTGCCGTGGCACCGGCCACCGCAGTTTAGGTTGGTGGTCGGGAGCCGCAGGGCGCGCGCCAGCCGGCGGGCGAAGCGAGGGTCCTTGGTGTCGGTGTCGACACCGTTGAGGGGCTGGTGGAAGCTCAGCACGCGTCGTGGCCGCACCTGGCTCAGGAACCCCATCACTGCACGCGTCTCCGGCTCGCTCGCGGCCCGCGGGCCCGACTCGTAGCTGCCGTCGAGGTCGACCCAGTCGTGGGGGAAGTTGCGGTTGAGGTCGACGCCGCGAGCGTTGCGGCGGGTGTGCCGCGCCAGGCCGTCGGGGTTGACGACGGGCACGACCCACAGGTCGATGCCCCTGATCGGGCGGCCGTCGCGCAGGGCGGCGAGGATCTGCCGGGTGTGCGGCTCGTTGCCGTGCATGGTGGACAGCATCACGACCCGACGCCTGCCGGGCTCGCCCAGCCGCCAGGCGTGGATCGGCCGCCCCTGCACGGAGCGGCCGATGACGCGGTGCTCGACCACCGCCGCCGGCCGCTGGGTCGACGCAACGGCGGTCGCGGGGCTGGTCCCGCCCGACGAGGCGGTGCCCGACTGGGCCGGAACGGTGGCCAGGGCCCCGGTGAGCACGGCGCCCAGGGCGAGCGCGACGAGGCGCCTCACACCGCTGCGGTGAGGTAGGCGTAGGTGAACACGAGGACGCCGACGAGCAGACCGACGTGGGCGAGCACCGAGAGCCCCGGCCCCTCGCTCCAGCTGTCGGTGGCGCGGTCGTCGGCGTGCCGGCCACGCGTGGGGAGCCACCTCGACAGGATGAGCAGCCCGGCGACCGCCGTGACCCAGAAGAACGCGAGCGCCACGATGCCGACCACGGCGCCACCGAGGGACGAGTCCTCGGGGAAGGCCAGGAACAGCACCCACAGCAGCACGGCGACGGTGCCGGCGACGGTGTGGACCATCAGCAGGCGCCTGCTGATCTGGAACTGACCGGCGACGGCCCCTCCCCGAGCCAGTCGCAGCCGGGTCAACACCACGACCACCGCGGCCAGCGGGGTGAGGATGTAGACGAGGATCTCGATGAGCATCCGGGCATCCTGCCCTAGCCAGGGTCGGCGTCGCCACGCGGAGCATCGCCCCGCGGTGGGTCGCCGGCACCCTGATCGCCGTCCACCTGGGTGGCGAGGCGCTCGAGCAGCGCGTCCACCTCGGACATCCGGTAGCCCCGGAACGCCAGGGAGAAGCGCACCCCGCGGACGTCGTCGCCGGTGAGCGGTCCGGCCGCCGGGACGCGGACGTCGGGACGGTCGTCGTACTCCTCGGGGAGGGAGCCACCGCGTCCGGAGGCCACCACCGCGACACCACCCATGGCCAGCACCAGCAGGATCGCGAAGAACCAGGTCACGGCGTCGTCACTCCGGCCGCTCGGGGGACGGGGTGGGCACGGCGTCCGCCCGGGCGGCGACCATCATCGCCACGGCCTCGTCGACGTCGTCGGTGAGCGTGATCATGTCGAGGTCGTCGGCGCTGATCTTGCCCCCGGCCAGCACCGTGTCGCGCATCCAGGCCAGCAGGCCGCTCCAGTAGTCGACGCCCATCAGCACGATGGGGAACGAGGTGACCTTCTGCGTCTGGACGAGGGTCAGCGCCTCGAAGAGCTCGTCGAAGGTGCCCAGGCCGCCCGGGAGGACGACGAAGCCCTGGGCGTACTTGACGAACATCGTCTTGCGGGCGAAGAAGTAGCGGAAGTTGATGCCATAGTCGACCCACGAGTTGAGGCCGGCCTCGAAGGGCAGCTCGATGCCGAGCCCGATGCTCGTGCCGCCGGCCTCGCTGGCGCCCTTGTTGGCCGCCTCCATCGCGCCGGGACCGCCGCCGGTGATGACGGCGAAGTCCTCCTCGACGAGCCGGCGGCCCACCCGCTCGGCGGTCGCGTAGTCGGCCGAGTCCGCGGGTGTCCGGGCGGAGCCGAAGACGGCGATGGCCGGGCCCACCTCGGCCAGCGCACCGAAGCCCTCGACGAACTCCGCCTGGATGCGGAGCACGCGCCACGGGTCCTCGTGGACCCAGTCCGTCGGCCCCCGGGAGTCGAGCAGCCGCTGGTCGGTGGTGCCCGACTCGACCTGGCCGCGCCGCTCGAGGATCGGGCCCTTGTACCTGTCCCTCATCCGAGCCACTCCTTGAGGATCCGCTCGCACCGCTCGATGTGCTCGACGGGCACGTGCTCGTCCTGCTTGTGGGCGTACATCGGGTCGCCGGGGCCGAAGTTGACCGCCGGGATGCCGAGCCTGGTGAACTGCGCGACGTCGGTCCAGCCGAACTTGGGCGCGGGCTCGGCGCCGACCGCCTCGACGAAGGCCTTGGCGGCGGGCCGGTCGAGTCCCGGGAGCGCGCCGGCGGCCATGTCGGTCACGGTGACGTCGTACCCCTCGAAGAACTCGCGGACGAACGCCTCGGCGCCCGCCTCGTCCCGGTCGGGGGCGAAACGGAAGTTGACCTCGACCACGCACTCGTCGGGGATGACGTTGCCGGCCACCCCGCCGCGGATGCCGGTGGCGTTGAGGCCCTCGTGGTAGGCCAGTCCGTCGATGACGGGCTGCCGGGCGACGTACTCGTTGAGCCTGGCCAGGATCGGGGCGGCCTTGTGGATGGCGTTGACGCCCTTCCAGCTGCGGGCCGAGTGGGACCGCTCGCCGGTCGTGCGCACGTCGACGCGCATCGTGCCCTGGCAGCCGGCCTCGACGCTGGCGTTGCTCGGCTCCATGAGGATCGCGAAATCGGCGTCGAGCAGGTCGGGGTCGCTCTCGGTGAGCTTGCGCAGGCCGTTGTGGACCGAGTCGACCTCCTCGGCCTCGTAGAAGATGAAGGTGAGGTCGCGCTCGGGCTCGGTGAGGTCGGCGGCGAGCTTGAGCATCACAGCGTCGCCACCCTTCATGTCGCAGGTGCCCAGGCCGTGCAGGATCCCGTCCTCGAGCCGGGAGGGCAGGTTGTCGTTGAGCGGCACCGTGTCGAGGTGGCCCGCGATCACCACCCGCTCGCCACGACCGAGCTCGGTGCGCGCCACGATCGTGTGGCCACGGCGGGTCACCCTCAGGTGCGGGATCCCCTGCAGCGCGGCCTCCACCGCGTCGGCGATCTCCTGCTCGTGGTGGGAGACCGACTCGATGTCGACCAGCTGCTGGGTGAGGGTGACGACGTCGGCGGACAGGTCGATTCTCGGCATGGCCTGATTCAACCAGCCGCCGACGATCAGGCGCGGGCGACCTCGACGACGACCTCGGGCGCGTCGGCGTAGGCAACGCGGGTGGCGAGCGTCTCCTCCGCGAGCAGCGCCTCGTGGGTGCGGGCGGCGGCCAGCACGTCGGCCGGTCCGGAGACCGTCAGCGAGATCCGGTCGCTGACCTGCAGCCCCGCGTCCTTGCGGGCCTGCTGGACGGCACGCACCAGGTCGCGGGCGGTCCCCTCGGCCGTCAGCTCGGGCGTCACGACCGTGTCGAGCACCACGAACCCACCCCGGGGCAGCATCCCGACCGCGGCCCCGTCGTCGGCGGAACCGGCGACGGTCTCCAGGGTGTACTCCCCCTCGACCAGCGCCAGACCGCCGGAGGTGACGGTGCCGTCCTCGGCGACGGACCAGTCGCCGGTCTTGGAGCCCTTGATGGCGTGCTGGACGTCCTTGCCCAGGCGCGGGCCCGCGGCGCGGGCGTTGACCGTGAGCTTCTGGGAGACGCCGTACGACGCCGCCTCGGGCGCGTCCGGGGCCAGCAGGTCGACGGCCTTGAGGTTGAGCTCGTCGGCGACCAGCGACTCGAAGCCCGACAGGTCGGCGTCGGCGACGACCGTCAGCCGCGAGAGCGGGAGCCGGTTGCGCAGGCCGGCGGCCTTGCGCAGCGCCGAGCCGGACGAGCAGACGTCGCGGACGGCGTCCATCGATACGACCAGGCCGTGGTCGGCCGGCAGGTCGTCGACCAGCGGCCAGTCGGCCAGGTGGACCGACCGCCCGCCGGTCAGGCCGCGCCAGACCTCCTCGGTCGTCAGCGGCATGAGCGGCGCGGTCACCCGGCACACGACCTCGAGCACCGTGTAGAGGGTGTCGAAGGCGTCGGCGTCCTCCTCCCAGAACCGGTCCCGCGAGCGGCGGATGTACCAGTTGGTCAGCACGTCGAGGAAGGCACGCGTGGAGTCGCAGGCGTTCGCGACCTCGTAGTCGTCGAGCTGCTGGGTCATCGCGGCGACGTACTCACGCAGCTTGGCCAGGACGTAGCGGTCCATCGGGTGGGACAGAGCGTCGGTGCGCCCCAGGACACTCCGGGCGTCGTGGCCCTGCCCGTCGGAGGCCGCGTTGGCGTAGAGGCTGAAGAAGTACCAGCTGTTCCACAGCGGGATGAGCACCTGGCGCACGGAGTCGCGGATGCCCTGCTCGGTGACGACGAGGTTGCCGCCGCGCAGGATCGGGCTGGACATGAGGAACCAGCGCATGGCGTCGGCGCCGTCGCGGTCGAAGACCTCGCGCACGTCGGGGTAGTTGCGCAGCGACTTGGACATCTTCTGCCCGTCGTTGCCCAGCACGATGCCGTGGCTGAGGCACGTCTCGAACGCGGGGCGGTCGAAGATGGCGCCGGCCAGGACGTGCATCGTGTAGAACCAGCCGCGGGTCTGGCCGATGTACTCGACGATGAAGTCGCCCGGGAAGTGGTGGTCGAACCAGTCCTTGTTGTCGAACGGGTAGTGCACCTGCGCGAAGGACATCGAGCCGGAGTCGAACCACACGTCCAGCACGTCGGTGACGCGGCGCATCGTGGACTTTCCGGTCGGGTCGTCGGGGTTGGGCCGGGTGAGGTCGTCGACGAACGGCCGGTGCAGGTCGGGCTCGCCCTCGGCGTTGCGCGGCAGCGTGCCGAAGTCGCGCTCGATCTCCTCGAAGCTGCCGTAGACGTCGAGGCGCGGGTACTCCTCGGAGTCCGACTTCCACACCGGCACCGGGCTGCCCCAGAAGCGGTTGCGGGTGATCGACCAGTCGCGGGCGTTCTCCAGCCACTTGCCGAAGGAGCCGTCCTTGATGTGGTCGGGCACCCACCGGATCTGCTGGTTGAGCTCCATGAGGCGCTCCTTGACCGCGGTCACCTCGACGAACCAGGAGGAGACGCCCTTGTAGATCAGGGGCTCGCGGCAGCGCCAGCAGTGCGGGTAGGAGTGGTCGTAGGTCTCGCGGCGCAGCAGCACGGTGCCCGGCGTGACGGACCCGCCGGGCTCGCCGCGGGTGACGGCCTTGAGGTGGTCGATGATGTGCAGGTTGGCGTCGAAGACGAGCATGCCCTCGTACTCCGCGACCGGGAACGTGAAGCGCCCGTCCTTGCCGACCGGCATCACCGGCTCGATGCCCTCGCGGTCGGTGACGACCTTGTCGTCCTCACCGAAGGCGCCGGCGGTGTGCACCAGCCCGGTGCCGTCGGTGGTCGTGACGAACTCGGCCGCCACCAGGCGGAAGGCCCGCTCGTGGCCGAGGTAGTAGCCGAACGGCGGGGTGTAGGAGCGCCCCACGAGGTCGGCGCCGCGGTGGCGCGAGACCACGGTCGGCTCGTCGGCGTCGGGGAAGAGCTCGCGCTTGTACGCCGCCAGCCGCGGCTCGGCGACCAGGTAGCGCGCCGTCTCGTCGGCGCCCGGGACGGGCCCCTCCACCACGACGTACTCGATGTCCTCGCCCACCATGACCGCGAGGTTGGACGGGAGCGTCCACGGGGTCGTCGTCCAGACGAGCGCGAGCACTCCCCCGAGCTCGTCGTCGCCCTCGAGGCGCACGCCCACCGTGACGGCCGGGTCCTGGCGGACCTGGTAGACCTCGTCGTCCATGCGCAGCTCGTGGTTGGACAGCGGCGTCTCGTCGTTCCAGCAGTAGGGCAGGACGCGGAAGCCCTCGTAGACCAGACCCTTGTCGTGGAGCTGCTTGAAGGCCCACATGACCGACTCCATGAACTCGGGGTTCATGGTCTTGTAGTCGTTGTCGAAGTCGACCCAGCGGGCCTGGCGGGTGACGTAGTCGCGCCACTCGCCGGTGTACTTCAGGACCGACTCCCGGCAGGCGGCGTTGAACTTCTCGATGCCCAGCTCGTGGATCTCGTCGGTGGTCTTGAGGCCGAGCTGGCGCATCGCCTCGAGCTCGGCGGGCAGGCCGTGGGTGTCCCAGCCGAAGCGGCGCTCCACGCGGCGGCCGCGCATCGTCTGGTAGCGCGGCACGAGGTCCTTGACGTAGCCGGTCAACAGGTGGCCGTAGTGCGGCAGGCCGTTGGCGAATGGCGGGCCGTCGTAGAAGACGAACTCGTTCTCGCCGTCGGTGCCGGCCTCGCGCTGCTCGACGCTCGCCGTGAACGTGTCGTCGGCGTCCCAGTAGGCCAGCACGGCCTCCTCGATCGCCGGGAAGGCCGGCGCGCTGGGGACGGACGTCGCGGACGTGTGGGAGACCTTGGGGTAGGCCATCGGGGACTCCTGCGGGTGGTCGGTCTGGCGTCGTACGACTCGGGCTGCTGCCACGAGGACGACTGCGCCGACTTCTCGGACGCGACCGCGGTACCACCTCGCTTGCGCCGCCTCCCGGCGGTGCCGCTCGTTGTCGGCTGTGACGGGCCAACCCGTCCGGTTCTAGTGAGTCGCCGCTGGGGTGCGACGACCGTTCTTCCGGAGGCTCGCCGCTGATGACGGCTCGAACGCCTGTGCCGCGATCGTACGGCGAGGCGCGGAGGGGGCGCCAATCGGATTGCGGGCGCGGACCGGGCGCGGTTGGGTGGCGCCATGACGCAGATCGGCTTCAACGGGATGTGGCTCCCCCGTGACCAGGACCCGCGGATGAGCGACGCACCCAGCCGCGGCGAGCGCGCCGTGCTGACGGAGTACCTCGAGCACTACCGCGCGACCCTCGAGCTCAAGTGCGAGGGCCTGACGCCGGAGCAGCTCGGCACCCGGTCGGTGCCGCCGTCGACGATGTCGCTGCTCGGCATGGTCCGGCACATGGCGCGCGTGGAGCAGTCGTGGTTCCGGCGCATCCTCGAGGGCCGGCACGAGCTGCCGCGGCACTTCCAGGACGAGGACGGCGGCTTCGACTTCGGCGAGCCGACGCAGCAGCTGGTGGACGAGGCGTTCGCGCTGCTGCGCGAGGAGGTGGCGCACGCCCGCGAGGTGCTCGAGCGCACCGCCCTCGACACGCTCGTGGACGTGCACGGCGAGCAGGTCGAGGTGCGCGACGTCGTCGTGCACATGGTCGAGGAGTACGCCCGGCACTGCGGGCACGCGGACCTGCTGCGGGAGCGCCTGGACGGCAGGACCGGTCAGTAGGGACGGCCGGACCGGCCAGTGGTCCTTCGGGGTGGGCCGACTCCGTAGGCTTGCCGCCGTGACTGACGACGCTCCCCGCTCCGCCTGGGGCCACGGCCTGGTGACCCTCGACCCCGCCGACCACGTGCTCGACGCGTGGTTCCCCGCCCCCGCCCTGGGGACGCGTGACGGGGAGGACGTCCCCGACGCCCTGGTCGCGCTCGCCGGTCCCGACGACGCCCGCGGCGTACGACGCGAGCTGCGGGTCGTCGAGATCGCCGACCTCGGTGCCGCTCCGGCCACCACCGAGGACGTGTGGCTGCGGCTGCACCTGCTCTCGAGCCGGCTCGTGCGCCCCCACGAGATCTCCATGGACGGCGTCTTCGGCCTGCTGACCAACGTCGTGTGGACCAGCGCCGGACCGTGCGCGGTCGAGGGCTTCGAGCTCACCCGCGCCCGCCTCCAGCGGGAGGTCGGCCACGTGACCGTCCACGGCGTCGACAAGTTCCCGCGCATGGTCGACTACGTGCTGCCGAGCGGGGTCCGGATCGCCGACGCCGACCGCGTCCGCCTCGGCGCCCACCTGGCGAGCGGCACCACCGTGATGCACGAGGGCTTCGTCAACTTCAACGCCGGGACGCTCGGCGCGTCGATGGTCGAGGGCCGCATCTCCGCGGGCGTCCTGGTCGGCGACGGCTCCGACGTCGGCGGCGGCGCGTCGATCATGGGGACCCTGTCGGGCGGCGGCAAGGAGACCATCTCCATCGGTGAGCGCTGCCTGCTCGGCGCCAACGCCGGCATCGGCATCTCGCTGGGCGACGACTGCGTCGTGGAGGCCGGCTGCTACGTCACCGCCGGCACCAAGGTCACGCTGCCCCAGGAGGACGGCAAGGTCGTCAAGGCGCTGGAGCTCTCGGGGGCCAGCAACGTGCTCTTCCGCCGCAACTCGGTCAGCGGCGCGATCGAGGCCGTGCCGTGGAAGGGTGAGGGCATCGCCCTCAACACCGCGCTGCACGCCAACGACTAGCCCGGTGGAGCCCGCCGTGGCCACCGCCGGGAGGCCCGCATGACCACGCGGGGCAGGGTCGTCGTCGGCGCCCTGGTGGTGGCCCTCGTCGTCGCCGGCGTCGGCGTGCTGGTCAACCGGGAGGGCGGCACCCCCTTCTTCGACTCCCCCGGCTGCACCGCGGAGGTGGACGGGGTCGTCGTCGACCTGAGCCTCGAGCAGGCCGAGAACGCTGCCCTGATCACCGCCATCTCGATCCAGCGCGGCCTGCCCGCACGCGCCGCCAGCATCGCGCTCGCGACGGCGTACCAGGAGTCCAAGATCCTCAACATCGAGCACGGCGACCGCGACTCGGTGGGGATCTTCCAGCAGCGCCCCTCGCAGGGCTGGGGCACGGTGCCCGAGATCCTGGACCCCGTCCACTCGACCAACGCCTTCTACGACGCGCTCCTGCAGGTCGAGGGCTACGAGACCATGGAGATCACCGACGCCGCGCAGGCCGTGCAGAGGTCGGCGTACCCGGACGCGTACGCCGACCACGAGGCGGACGGTCGCGCCCTCGCCTCGGCGCTGACCGGCAACCACCGGGCGGCGTTCTGGTGCGACACCCCCGGCGACGCGGACGAGGCCGGCGACCGCCTCGACGGCACGGGACTGGTCCGGCGTGCGGCAGCCGTCCGGGAGGACGTCGAGTCGGCGTTCGGGCCGCTCTCGTTGGGGGGCTTCGAGCCGGCCGGGGTGTCGACGGGGCACATGGAGGGGTCCGCGCACTACGAGGGCCGTGCGATCGACATCTTCGTGCGACCCGTCAACCCGGACAACCGCAAGCGGGGCTGGGCGATCGCGCACTACCTCGTCGCCCGCGCGGACCGCCTGGACATCGAGACGATCATCTTCGACGGCCGCATCTGGCGGGCGGGCTCGCGCAGCGACGACGGGTGGCGGGACTACCGCGTGCCGTCCTCCTCCCGCGGGGACCGTGCCATCCTCGAGCACCGCGACCACGTGCACGTCGACGTCGCCGACTGAGGCGCCCTCACGGGGGACCCTGGCCGCGCCTGACCTGGAGCTCCACGCACGTGCGTGGAACTTCAGCCCTTGACGGTCCGTAGACCCCGCACTTCCACGCTGTTGCGTGGAACTCCACGAACGGTGGCGCGCGGTCTGATCCACCCCCCACAAATGGGGTAAGAGCCGCCGAGCGCCCCGTGGCGGCCGCGGCCGCCGACCTAGCGTCCCCGGCATGCGTACATCGACCATCTACACCATCGGAACGGCGCTCACCCGAGCGCAGGGAACGGACGTCGACGTCGAGGTCCTCGTCAACGGGCAGTGGCTGCGGGGGCACGTGACGGCGGTCGACGGCCACGGCCTCGTGCTGCACGGCGACGACGACGTGCTGTCTGTCCTGCGGATGGATGCCATCAGCGCCGTCCAGGTCCGACAGTCGGCGGCCTTCGAGGCCATCGAGGAGAAGGACGCGCACCACCACCAGCCCCAGGACGCCACCGTGCACCCGATGCCGGCGGCCGACGGCGGACCGTCGTGGGCCCAGCCCGAGGCCGCGTGGGGACGTCGCGAGGCGGCGCCGACCGTCGGCGTGCCGCCCCGGACGTACGACGCGGGCCCCATCGTGATGCCCGGGCCGGCGGCGCCGGTCTCCCCGAGCCGCCCGGTGGAACGCCCCGGCATCGGTCCGATCGTGGCGCCGTTCGCGCAGCCCGACCAGGGCCTGCACACCAAGCTGCGCCCGATGCGCCCGGGTGCCCTCGCGGTCGAGGCGATCTGACCCGAGGGCCCGGTCGCTAGCTGGCCGCCGCGAGGCGGGCGACCGCCGCGTCGATGCGCTCGTCGGTGGCCGTGAAGGCGATGCGGACGTGCCGGCGACCGGCGGGGCCGTAGAACTCACCGGGAGCCACCAGGATGCCCTGGCCGGCCAGCGTGGCCACGGTCTCCCAGCAGTCCTCGTCGCGGGTGCTCCACAGGTAGAGCGAGGCCTCGGAGTGGTCGATGCGGAAGCCGGCGCCCATGAGGGCCTCGCGCAGCTTGGCGCGGCGGGCGGCATAGCGGGCGTGCTGCTCGACCACGTGCGCGTCGTCGTCGAGGGCCGCGACCATCGCGCGCTGCTGCGGACCGGGCATCTGGAGCCCGAGGTTCTTGCGCACCGCGAGCAGCTCGCCCACGACCGCCGGGTCACCGGCCACGAACGCGCAGCGGTAGCCGGCGAGGTTGGACCGCTTGGACAGCGAGTGGACGGCGAGGATCCCCTCGTGGCTGTCGCCGCAGACGTCGGGGTGCAGGACCGAGACGGGGGTCGTGTCCCAGGCGCACTCGAGGTAGCACTCGTCGGAGACCAGGAGCGTGCCCCGGTCACGGCACCAGTCGACCACCTTGCGCAGGTGCTCGACGGGCAGCACCCGGCCGGTGGGGTTGGACGGGCTGTTGAGCCACAGGAGCCGCGGCACCTCGGGCCCGAGCGAGGTCAGCGAGTCGGTCGCGACCGCGCGGGCGCCGGCCAGCGTGGCGCCGACCTCGTAGGTGGGGTAGGCCAGCTGCGGGTAGACGACCAGGTCACCGGCGCCGATGCCCAGGTGGACGGCCATCGAGCCGATCAGCTCCTTGGAGCCGATGACCGGCAGCACGCCGTCGAGTCCGAGGCCGGTGACGCCGAAGCGCCGGCCCAGCCAGTCGATCGCCGCCTGCCGGGTGGCCTCGAGCCCGATGGTCGTCGGGTAGCCCGGGTTGTCCGCCGCCGCGGCCAACGCCTTCTGCACGACCTCGGGGGTCGGGTCGACGGGCGTGCCGATGGAGAGGTCGACGATGCCGTCGGGGTGCGACCGCGCGCGGGCGGCGTACGAGGTGAGCTTGTCCCAGGGGAAGTCCGGGAGCCGGGCCGAGACCCGAGAGGTCACTCGTCGTGCTCCTGCGGGGGCAGCGCGGCGACGAGGGGGTGGTCCTTGTCGATCTCACCCATCTTGGCGGCGCCGCCGGGCGAGCCGAGGTCGTCGAAGAACTGGACGTTGGCGTCGTAGTACTGCTTCCACTCCTCGGGGGTGTCGTCCTCGTAGAAGATCGCCTCCACCGGGCACACCGGCTCGCACGCACCGCAGTCGACGCACTCGTCGGGGTGGATGTAGAGCATGCGCTTGCCCTCGTAGATGCAGTCGACGGGGCACTCGTCGACGCACGCACGGTCCTTGAGGTCGACGCACGGCTGGGCGATGACGTAGGTCACCGGATCCTCCTGGAGGCAAGGGGCGAGGGGCGAACGTGACCACTCTAATATCCCGGCATGCCCTCCGCGCCGGACCCCCACACCGTGGGCAGGCACCTGCTGGGACCCCACGTCGTGGGGCAGCGGGTGGTGGTCAGGCACGTCGTCCGGGGCGAGACCGGCCCCACCGGCGGGCCGGCCCTCAACGACGTCCTGGGCACCTGCGTGTCGTGGTCCGGCGGGGTCGTCGTGATCGAGTCCGAGCGTGGTCGCGTCGAGGTGGCGGTCGCCGACATCGTGTCCGGCAAGCCCGTCCCGCCGCGCCCCTCGGTACGGCACCGCGACTCCCCGCGCTCGGTCGAGCTTCACACGCACGTGCTGTGGCCGGACCTGGTCGCCGAGCCGCTCGGCGAGTGGGTGCTGCGCTGCGCCCCGGCGTACGACGGACGGTTGCGGCGGCGGGCCAGCTCGACGCTGGCGATGGGCGACCCCGGGATGCCGCTCGCCGAGGCCGCGGACACGGTCCGCCGGTGGCACCGCGAGCACGACCGCGAGCCGATGGTGATGGCCGTCCTCGGCTCCGAGGTCGAGTCCGGGCTCCTGGCGCTGGACTGGCGGGACCTCGGGAACGGGTCGGCGCACTGCCAGGTGGCGGGGGTGGCGCGGGCGCTCCGGTCCTGCGACGCGGTCTCGGCCGGTCGCGCGGCACCGGTGCCGCGCCTCGAGGAGGAGCCCGACCGGCTGGTGGTCCACCTCGGCGACGGCGCGGCGACCGGTCGCGCGACGCTCGACGGCGACTGGGTGGTGCTCGACTCCCTCGACGTGGACCCCGGCCAGAGGCGGCAGGGGCTCGCCACGCACGTCCTGGCCGAGCTGCTCGACTGGGCGGCCTCGCGCGGCGCGCTGACCGCGGTGCTCCAGGTCGAGACCGACAACCCGGGCGCGGCCCGGCTCTACGAGCGGCTGGGGTTCGTCACCCACCACACCTACCGCTACCTCGTCGCCCCCGCCGGGACGTCCTGAGAGGCGAGGTCCCCGCACCGGGCCCGCGAATCGAGTTGCCGACCCGCCCCGCGCGGATGCATCATCAGCGCGACCGCGGTGGAGCGTGACGCCCTCCCTGCACACCGGCAGACGAGCCGCGGTCCGCGCGTCCGGCGTCACCGACGAGAGGCCGGCCGCCGAAGACTTGGCCGGCGAAGGTGTGGTGGCACCGCGACCTAGCCCCCGCCCACACCTCCAGGGCCCACGCCAACTGGAGGTCGACATGAGATCGCTCTGCACATCCCTGCCCATCCTCGCTCCCGGCTCGCCGGTCACGCTGGAGGGGTGGGTCCACCGCCGCCGGGAGCTGGCCCGGGTCACCTTCCTCGTCGTGCGCGACCGCAGCGGCCTGGCGCAGGTCGTGCTGCCCGCCGGGAGCGTCGTACCGCCCGAGGAGACGGCCGTCCGGGTGACCGGCACGGCCACCGCCAACGCGCAGGCGCCGGGCGGCGTCGAGGTCACCGAGGCCGTCGTGGAGGCGCTCACCGACCCGGCCGCGACCCCGCCGGCCGAGCTGTGGCGCCCGCAGCTCGACGTCCAGCTGCCCACCCTGCTCGACCACGCCCCGGTCCTGTGGCGCCACCCCGCCCAGCGGGCCCGCTGGGAGGTGGCCGCGGCGTCGCTGCGCGGGTTCCGGAGCAGCCTCGACGACCTGGGCTTCACCGAGATCGCCACGCCCAAGCTGGTCGACTCGGCCACCGAGTCGGGCTCGACGGTCTTCGAGGTGGACTACTTCGGCCGTCCGGCCTACCTCGCGCAGAGCCCGCAGCTCTACAAGCAGCAGCTCGTCGGTGTCTTCGAGCGCGTCTACGAGGTGGGTCCGGTCTTCCGCGCCGAGCCGCACGACACCGTCCGCCACCTCGCCGAGTACCGCTCGCTCGACGTCGAGCTCGGCTTCGTCCGCGACCACCGCGACGTGCTCGCGGTGCTGCGCGAGGTGCTGGCCGGGATGGTGGCCGGCATCGGGTCGTACGCCGCCGAGGCCGCGTCGAGGGCGGGCGCCCGCCTCCCGGTGGTGCCGGCCGAGATCCCGGTGGTCCACTTCGCCGACGCGCTGGCCCTGGTGGGCGCGCCGGAGGACGAGCCGGACCTCGCTCCCGAGCACGAGCGGGCCCTGGGAGCGTGGGCGCTGGAGGAGCACGGGTCGGACTTCCTGGCCGTCGAGGGCTACCCGATGGCCAAGCGGCCGTTCTACACCCACCCGCAGCCGGACGACGCCCGCTGGTCCAACAGCTTCGACCTGCTGTTCCGGGGGCTGGAGCTGGTCACCGGTGGGCAGCGGCTGCACCGCGCCGGCGACTACGAGACGGCGCTGCGGGCGCGCGGCGAGGACCCGGCCGCCCACGCGGCGTACCTCCAGGCCTTCCGGCACGGGATGCCGCCCCACGGCGGGTTCGCGATCGGGCTCGAGCGCTGGGTGGGCCGGCTCGTGGAGGCCGCCAACGTCCG
Source organism: Nocardioides sediminis (assembly GCF_003047295.1). Lineage (GTDB taxonomy): Bacteria > Actinomycetota > Actinomycetes > Propionibacteriales > Nocardioidaceae > Nocardioides > Nocardioides sediminis. The sequence continues at coordinate 525,542 of NZ_PZYZ01000001.1, read as the reverse complement.
CGAGGTCACGCCCTTCCCGCGCGACCTGCACCGGCTCTCCCCCTGAGCCGCGCGCCGGGTGACGGCTGACGGCTGGCGGCTGACGGCGTCCCGGGCAGCGTCCGACGGTCCGGCGACCGTGCCGTCGGACGTCCTGCGGGACGTCCGACGGTCCGGTGCCCGAGGCCGCCGCCTCGTCGGACGTCCCGGCCGACGTCCGACGAGTCGGCGCCCACGCGGCGTGTTGGATGGTGGGCATGAGCCTCTCGGAGAGCACCGCGCCCACCACCGCCGACCGGGTCCGCCAGGTCGTCGTCACGCTCGCGGAGGTCTTCTGCGTGCTGGGGACCCTGGTGGGCACCGGCGTCATCGGCACCCGGGTCGAGGAGTCGTCCGGCGGCGCGCTGGCGGCCGACGCGACCCTGCTGGCGCCGCTGGGACCGGCGTTCTCGATCTGGTCGGTCGTGTAAGCCGGCCTCGCGGCGTACACGGTCTGGCAGTGGCTGCCGTCGGTCGCCGCCTCCCCACGGGCCCGCGCGACCGGGTGGCCGGCCGCCGCCTCGATGGCGCTCAACGCCGCCTGGCTGCTGGTCACCCAGCAGGGCTGGCTGTGGGCGAGCGTGGCAGTGATCGTCGTGCTCGTGCTGGTCCTCGGAGTGCTGGTGCAGCGGCTCGCCGACCTCGGCCCCGGCGCGACGCCGGCGGACCGCGTGGTCGTGGACGGGACGTTCGGGCTCTACCTGGGCTGGGTGTGCGTGGCCGTGTGCGCCAACATCGCCGCCACCCTGGTCGCGGAGGGCGTCACCCCGTCGGCCCCGGTCGCCGACGCGATCGCGGTGGTCGCGCTGGCCGTGGTCGTCGGGGTCGCGGCACTGGTGCTCGCGCGCACCGGCCGCCGCTGGACGTTCGCGGCCGCCGCCGCGTGGGGCCTCGCCTGGATCGCCGCCGGCCGGCTCACCGACGACCCCGAGTCGCTCGTCGTCGGGGTCGCCGCGGTCGTGGCGGCGCTGGCCGTGCTGGCGCTCGCCGCCCGGGCACGACCGGTCGGCGCCTGACGCACGCGGGGCGCGTCCGGGCCGAGGCGGATCAGCCGACGTTGTCCTCGGCGTTCGGGTTGGTGCAGATCACCGTGTCGCTGGGCGTGTAGGTCGTCGAGAACACCTCGGGCTCGCGGGTCTCGGTGTTGGCCCCGACCGGCTCGAAGTAACGGGTGACGTCGATGTCGAAGCCCCCGTACCCCTCGTTGGCGTGGCACTGCAGCGTGTTCACGCGGCGCACCTCGGGCTCGGTGATGTTGTGCCGCTCACCGGTCGAGCTGGTGATGTCCCAGTGCTTGGTGGAGTACATCGACACCGTCACCACGCCGGACGACGACGGCGTCGACGGGGTGACGTTGGTGTCGATGAGCACGCCGTACGGCGTGTCGTTGCGGAAGCGCAGGTCGACCGCGCCCCAGGCGACGGTGGCCTCGCGACCGATCGGGTAGCGGTCGATGTAGAACGAGTGCGGCTTGTGCTCCACGTCCTCGAGGCCGGCGAAGAACATGCCGTTGAAGAGCGTCGTGGCCATCTGGGAGACGCCGCCACCGAGGTCCTGGATCAGGATGCCGTCGGAGATGACGTAGCCCTCGGTGAAGCCGTTGGCCTCGGTGCGCTCGCCGACGGTGTCGTTGAGCGAGAAGGTCTCCCCCGGCTCCAGCACGTAGCCGTCGATGATCTCGGCGGCCCGGCCGAGGTTGACGTTGCGGTACTCGGCGTGCGGGTAGTAGGTGGTGAAGGTGGACACCCGCTCCTTGATCTGCAGGGCGCGGGCCTCCCTGGTGGTGACGTCGGGACGCGCCACCTTGGCGTCGACGGCCAGGGTGCGCTCGTCGCCGGACCCGGCCACGAGCTCGAGGAAGGAGCCGGCGATCTGCTCCTCGTCGTAGGTGACGCCCGGCTTGGCGGGGACGACCTGCGGCCGGCCGTCGACCAGGGCCACGGTCGCGTCGACCGGGGCGCCGCCGACGGAGACCTTGCCCTCCAGGACGGCACCGAGCGCCTGGTCGTCCAGGCGCGGGACCAGCTCGCCGTCGACCGCCTCCATGCTCAGGGCCCGGGTGTAGTCGGCCGGCTGGAGGCGCACGGTCGACTGCTCGAAGGTCAGCGTCACCGGTCCGGAGACCGCGGCGTTGGCGAAGGAGTCGCGGGCCTCGGCGAGGTCGCCCGCGTCGATCTCGGGCTCCTGCTCGACGAGGGTGAGCTCGGCCGTCTCGCCCTCGAGCCAGGCGCCGGCGAGGGCCTCGCCGGTCGCGGCCGGGTCGAGCGCGCGGCCGGTCCGCGGCTTCGTCTCGGTGATGCGGGCCCCCTCGAAGGCCAGCGCCCCCTCCCGCGGGCTGCGCCCGTGCTCGGCGTCGAGACGGGTGACAAGTGCGCCCAGCGCGGCCTCGTCGACGATCACCTCGGCCTCGAGGTCGTCGCCGCCGGTGAAGTAGTTCCAGAGCCGGACGGGGTCCCAGCTCTCCTCGCCGCCGGCCTCGGCCACCGACGCCTCGTAGTCGACGTCCAGCCCGGCCTCCGTGGCCTCCACGGTGACGGGGGTGCCGTCCAGGTCGGCCTCGATGGGGGTGCTCACCTGGTCGGCCAGCCCGGCCCGGAGCCGGTCGGCCGCCTCGGCCTGCGGGTGGCCGCCGATGTTGACCCCGCTGACGGTGGTCCCCCGCGGCACCCGGTCGCCGGCGGCGTAGTGCGCCGCGACGTACAGCCCGCCGAAGACGACGATCAGGGCGAGCAGCAGCCAGAGCACGACGCGGCCGCCGGCCTTGTCCTGCTGGTCTCGGCCGGCGTCGACTTCGGGGGTGGAGAGGAACGACACGCCCCGCATCCTAGGTCGGGGTGGGTGAATCCCCCGGATCGTCGCGCGACCCGCGAGTAGGTCCGCTGGTGGCCAGCGCCACCAGCAGGACGACGAAGGAACCCACGAGCAGGGCGTAGCCGAGGAGGTTGCCGGGGACCAGGTAGTCGCCCTCGGGGCGGGGTGCCATCGCCCATCCCACCGCCCCCATCCAGCCGATCATGAAGCCGACCCGGGCCCACCCCCGGGGCAGGGCGCGCGTGCACGCGGCCGCCGTCGCCAGGCCGAGGAGGAGGCCCCAGCCGCGCTGGTGGACCAGCACCGTGGCCAGGCCTCCCGCCGCGCCGACGACCAGCAGCGCGAGGACGAACGCGCCCCCGCGGACCAGCCGGAGCACCGGCGTCAGAGCCCGGCGAAGAGGTCGGCCTCGAACCCGTCCTCGCCCACCGGGCCGCGCGGGCCCTTGGCGAGCACGTAGTACTCGTCGCCCCAGAAGGCGTGGCCGGACTCGGCCCCGGCGAAGAACGGCCCGTCGGGGTCGACCTGCGTGCGGTGCAGCTTGAGGGCCTCCATCTTGGTCGTGGCCCAGGCCTGCCCGTCGATGCGGGCCGAGATCAGCTCGTCGGCGGTGAAGAAGGGCCCGAGCTCGCCGTCGGGGTCCATCCCCTCGTAGGTCGTCGTGTCCCCGGTGGCCCGGATCTCGCGCAGGCTGTCGCGCATCCGCGCCTCACTGATGGCACACCAGTAGACCTTGGCCACGTCGTGGGGCTCCCCCAGGTCGCGCTTGTAGGTCGGGGCCGCGGCCAGCGCCGTGGCGTAGGTCGCGACCCGGTGCGCCTGGATGTGGTCGGGGTGGCCGTAGTTGCCGAACTCGTCGTAGGTCACCAGCACCTGCGGACGCACTTCGCGGATGATCCGCACCAGCTCGTCGGCCGCCTCGCGCAGGTCGGCGTGCCAGAAGGCGTTGTCGGGCACCACCTCGGCGGCGACCGCGTGGCCGTCGGGGTGCCAGGCCATCCCCGAGTCGTGGAAGCGGCCGAAGCCGCCCAGCCACCGGTGGTCGGTGACGCCGAGCGCGGCCATCGCCTCGGCGATCTCGCCCCGGCGGCGCTCGCCGAGCCCGCCTTCCTTGTCGTAGGCCAGGTGCTCGAGGTCGGGGACCAGCACCTCGCCCATCTCGCCGGCGGTGCACGTGACGACGGTGACCGAGCGCCCCTCGGCGACGTACCTGGCCATCGTGGCGCCGTTGTTGATCGTCTCGTCGTCGGGGTGGGCGTGCACCAGGAGCAGGCGCTGGTCTGCGGCGCCGTCCTGAGCCGGCGACGCGTCAGCGGCGTCGAGTCGAAGGGACATGCCTCCAGCCTAGGACCGCGCCCGACAGCGCGGCCTAGGTCCCCGGGGAGGCGACCGCCGCCCGTCGGGTGCCGAGCGCGACCCCGGCCACGGCGACCGCGAGGCCGACCAGCTCGAGCGGCCCGAGGGTCTCCCCCAGCACCATCCAGGCCAGCACCGCGGTCACCGGCGGGGACAGGAAGAAGAGGCTCGCGCCCGCTCCCGCGCCGCCGGCGCGCACGAGCGTCCCCAGCAGCAGGAGCCCGACGATCGAGTTGACGATCGCCAGGAACGCCACCGTGAGGCCACCGCGTACCGGGTCGCTCACGGCGTCGGCGCCCTCCAGGGCCAGCGCGAGCACCGCCAGCGGCGGCACCGACACGCTGAACTGGATGGCCGCCGACCACCACGGGTCCGGGGCGTGGCCGATCCAGCGCTGTCCCAGCGTGCCCAGGCTGAGGGTCACCGCGCCGAAGACACCCAGCGCCACCGCCCACGGTCCGCCGGCCCCGTCGATGTCGGGACCCAGCACGATGACGACGCCCGCCACCCCGATGGCCAGCCCGACCACCTGCCGCGGCGAGAGCCGCTCCCCGAGGAGGACGGCGGCCAGGACCGCGGTGAGCACGGGCGTCAGCGCGTGCAGGAGGGACGCCAGGGTGGCGCCGAGCCCGGCGTCGAAGGCGAGGTACATCGCGCCGAACTGCACGGCGTTCATCGCCAGCCCGGTGAGCGCGATCCGGCCCAGGTCGGCCCGGTCGATCCGCAGCGGCCCGCGCAGCAGCCGGGCGACCAGCAGGGCGATGACGGCGGCCACCACGAAGCGCAGCGCCAGCAGGGTGAACGGCGCGACGTGCTGCACGCCGTAGGGACCGGAGATGTAGCCCGAGGACCACACCAGCACGAACGCGGCGGCCGGCAGCAGCGGCAGCGAGCCGACCGGGCGCCGGGCCGTGCCGGTCGCGGAGGGGGCGACCGGTCCGGTCACTGCTCTCCCCGCTTGACCCGCCGCGGGGCGGCGGGCAGGTCCAGCGGGGGCAGGGGTGGCGCGGCGGGCGACGTGTCCTCGGCGTCGAGCCACCCGTCGTACTCGTCGACGAGCATCTCCACCATCAGCTCCGGGGCGTCGGAGAGCACCGCCCACGGGTGGTCCTCGTCGTCGTCCTCGCCGGCGAGCCGCTCGCGGACGACGCTCGCCTCGAAGCCGTCGGCGCGCAGCCGCGCCGCGACCGCGCGCGCGTCGTCCTCGTCGAAGAAGATCGCCCTCACCGCCGCATCATCCCAGCCAGGTGCGGGAGGAAGGGACGGTCGGGCTCCAGCCAGTCGACGTCGCCCAGGTCGGCCGCGGCCAGCCAGCGGACCGCGTCGTGCTCGGTCGGCTCCGGCTCGCCGTCGACGAGCAGGGCCGCGGCGACCCGCAGCTCGTGGGTGGCGCCGATGGGTGCGGCGCCGGGCAGCCAGGACGTCACCGAGATGGTGCAGCCGAGCTCCTCGGCAACCTCGCGGACCAGCGCGTCGTCGGGGGTCTCCCCCGGCTCCACCTTGCCGCCCGGCAGCTCCCAGCGCCCCGCAGCGGCCGAGGGCGTCGTACGCCGGGCCGCCAGCAGCCGCCCGTCGCGGAGGATCGCGGCACCCACGACGGGGACGCGCGGCTGGTCGGTCACCCGGTCGACCCTAGTGGGACGGAACCAGCCGGTGGCCGCGGCCGGCACGCTCCCGCATGACCCCCCGGGGCGGTCCCGGCGACGGTGTCCCGCGACTACGGTGGGGCCATGCGTGAAGCCGGTGAGTCCGCTCCCCCGCCCGGAAGCGGGCAGACCAGCTCCCGGGTCGAGGGCGTGCACCTCCAGCGCACCGACGAGAACGCCCGGGAGATCGCCACCCTGGCCGCCGTGCTCGGGGAGCCCGCGGGGCTCGACGGCCTGCTCGCGGACCTGAAGTACCGCCTGCGACCGGCGAGGGTGGTGCCGAGGCTGCTCGGCCGTGCCGTCCGCGAGGCCTACCGCTGGGACGCGTACGACGACCGCGACGAGCTCTGGTACCCCCAAGGCATCTCCACCAGCGCCGACTCGTCCGCCACCGAGGTGATCGGTGCGGGCGGCCGCCGGGTGCTGGTCACCACGTGGTACTCCACCGGCCGCGACGGCATCAAGCGCGGGTCCCGCGTCACCTTCGTCGACCTCGACACCCTGGAGTACCGCCACGTGCTCCTGGTGGTCCCCGTCCTCGACGAGGCCGGCACCCTCCAGCTGCGTCCGATGAGGATCCACGCCGGCGGCATCGTCTGGGCCGGCCCCTGGCTGCACGTCGCGGCCACGAGCCGCGGCTTCGTCACCGCCCGGGTCGACGACATCATGCGGGTGCCCGGGGACGACGACCACCCCGACGAGATCGGCGTCGACGGCACGCGGGTGGCCTCGTTCGGCCACCGCTACGTGCTGCCCGTGCGCTCGACGTACCAGGCGTTCACCGACGAGGGACACCAGAGGCTGCGCTACTCCTTCGCCTCGCTCGACCGGCGCTCGGACCCGCCGGCGCTGGTGGCCGGCGAGTACGCGCTGGACCCCGACGCGACCACCCGGCTGGCGCGCTACCCGCTCGACCCGGCCACGTGGCAGCTGGCGAGCGGCGAGGACGGCATCTCGCGCCCGCTGGCCCTCGATCACGGCGGCGTGCGGCAGATGCAGGGCGTGGTCGTCGCCGGCGGCCGCTACCACGTGAGCGTCTCGCAGGGACGGTGGATGCCCGGGATGATCGCCTCGGGGCAGCCGGGCGCGATGCGCCTGCGACGCTGGGCCGTCCCGATGGGTCCCGAGGACCTGGCCTACTGGCCCTCGACCGACCGCATCTGGACCGTCACCGAGCACCCGCGACGCCGCTGGATCGCGTCTCTCGACCGCGCCTGGCTGGACCGCCGATGACCGGCCGGCCGTCCCGCACCGCGTCGGACGCCATGGTGACGCAGCCGTGGACCCACGGCAGCGCGACCACCGTGGCCCAGGCCCACGAGGCCTTCACCGACTCCCACGTGCACATGCTGCTGCTGACCGACGGGGACGAGCTGCGCGGCACCCTGGTCCGCGACGACCTGGTCGACGGCCTCGACCCCGACGCCCCGGCGCTCGACGCAGCGACCCTCCACGCGCGGACCGTCGACCCCGGTCGGGACCTCGAGGAGGCCCTGCAGGTGATGCGCGACCGCGGCACGCGCCGGCTGGCCGTCGTCGCGGACGACGGCCGGCTGCTCGGCCTGCTCTGCCTCAAGCGGACGCTCGACGGGTTCTGCAGCGACGACGACGTCCGCTCCCGGGCCCTGGAGCACGGCAGGCTGCACCGGCTCGGGCGCTGAGGCCCGACCGGCTCAGGCCGACCGGCTCAGGCCGGGCGGGGGAAGCGGGCCAGCTGGCGGCTCTGCGCGACGAGGCGGCCCGCGGAGTCCCAGACCTCGCAGTCCTCCTCGAACATCCCGCCGGCGACGTTGCGGGTGCGGTGGGACACCTTGAGCCAGCCCGGCGCCGGCACGGCGCGGACGTGGGCGGTGAGCTCGATCGTCGGGGCCCAGCCGGGGTGGCCGAGGTCGAAGGTCACCGGCGGCAGCGCGTCGAGCACCATCAGCAGCTGGACCGGGTCGGGGTCGCGGCCGTCGGCCAGCCGGAACCACGCCTGGAGCAGGCCGCGGCCACTGGGCTCACCGACCGCCCAGCCCACGCACGCGGGGTCGAGCCGCATGTCGAAGCGCTCCATCAGGGGCGGCGCCTGGGCGCCGGGGGCCGCAGACGTGGGGAAGCACTCCTCGAGCGGCGGCAGGTCGGGCTCGACCGCCGTGGTGCGCACGTCGTCGGGCAGCGTGGACAGGTCGCCGTACGTCGCGAGGGCGGTGATGCGCACGTCCCGGCCCTGGCTGAGCTCCGCGGCCACGGTGGCGGTGCTGCCGCCGTCGCGCACCACCCGGGTGCGGACGGTGGCCGGGCCGGGGCGCGAGGCGGAGACGTAGAACGCGCTGACCGCGAAGGGGTCCGGCTTGGCCGGCACGGTCTCGGCGACGGCGCGGCCGATCACGCCCAGCAGGTAGCCGCCGTTGACCCCGCCGCCGACGACCCAGCCCGGGTCGAGCTCGGCGGAGAACCCGTCGGGCGTGGCCTCGACGGCGGTGTGCAGGTCCCACTCGTGTCCCATGGGCCGCAGTCTGTCAGGCGGTGTCAGCGGGCCGGGGGGCGCTCAGGCTGCGCGCAGCGTGGTGACGCGCTTGACCAGCCGGCGCAGCGGGGTGTCGCGCTCGACGGCGAGGCGGTTGCCCGCGGCGTCGAGGCCGAGGAGGGGCAGCAGGTCCTGGCGGCCCTCGCGCTCGGCCATCAGCAGGATCGCGTCGCGGTCGTACTCCGCGGCGAGGTCGGCGGCCGTGGCGAGGTCGTCGTTGGCGACGGCGGCGTTGATGGCGTCGACGTACGACGCGTGCAGGGCGTTGAGCTCGTCGATCAGGCGGGTCATCCCAGATCCTCTCGTGGTCGTCCCCTCCAGTGTGGCCAGCGGATTGGAACGATCCAAGTCCGTGGCGGTGTGACCTTGGCCGCGTCACGTCCCGACGCTGCGGCCGATCGACGCGCGCAGCCGCTCGGCGGCCGGCGACAGCCGGCGGTCGAGCCGCCAGGTCAGCCCGATGGTGCGGTGGGCGCCGGCCGCGCCCTCGATCTGCACGCCGGCCGCGCCGGACACCCCGGCCAAGGCCTCCGGCACGATCGCCACCCCCAGCCCGGCCGCGACCAGGCCCTCGACGGTGCCGAGGTCCTGGCTCTCGAAGGAGACCGCGAGACCCACCCCTGCCTCGCGGAGCAGGTCGTCGACGAGCGACCTCGAGCCGAAGCCGGGGGGCGTCGTCACCAGCTCCTCTCCCTCGAGCTCGTCGAGCGTCAGGAGCTCCCGGCCGGCCAGCCGGTGGGTCGGCGGCACCACGACCACCATCCGCTCCTCCTGGAGCACCAGCCAGCCGCCGCCGGGCGCCGGGTGCGAGGTGATGGCGAGGTCGACCGCACCGCGGGCCAGGTCGTCCTCCATCTCGTGGGCGGGCTCCTGGCTGAGCAGCACCCGGACGCCGGGCGCCTCGGCGTGGAAGTCGCGCAGCAGGCGCGGCACCAGCGAGGTGGCCATCGAGTCCAGGAAGGCCAGCCGCGCCACCCCGGTCTCCGGGTCGAGCTCGCCCGCCACGTCGGTGACCAGCTGGGCGTAGCGGTCGACGACCTCGCGCGCACCCGCGACCACCGTGGCCCCGACCGGGGTGAGGTGGACGCCACCGGGGGCCCGGACGAAGAGGGCTGCCCCGAGCTCGCGCTCCATCCGGGCCAGCGCCCGGGAGAGCGTCGGCTGACTCACCCCCAGGGCGGCGGCCGTGCCGGTCACGTGCTGGTGTTCTGCCACGGCGAGGAGCCACTCCAGGTCCCGGATCTGCATCCCGTCACCATACGGCTCGCGCATGAAGTCCGGCCGATCTCGACATTGGACGCATCGACCGCGGACGGCGGACACTCGGTGGACCATGTCGTCCCCCGCCGCCCCGTCCCGTGCCGCCGCGGGCGAGGGCTACCTGCCCGGGACGGCCGACTACCGGCGGGTCGTGGTCGCGCTCTTCGCCGCCGGAGTCGTGACTTTCGAGCTGCTCTACAGCACCCAGGCCATCCTCCCGGCGCTGGCGAGCCGCTTCGAGGTCTCCACGACCGAGGCCACCCTGACGGTCTCCCTGACCACGCTCTCCCTCGGCCTGGCGATGCTCGTCGTGGGGCCGCTCTCCGACGTGGTCGGCCGCACCAGGCTCATCCACCTGTCCATGCTGCTCTCGACGGCCTGCGCGATCGGGTGCGCGCTGGCGCCGTCGTGGACCGCCCTGCTGGTGCTGCGCTGCCTCATGGGCGTGGCGCTCGCCGGCCTCCCCGCAGCCGCCACGGCGTACCTCCGCGAGGAGCTGCACTCCTCCACGCAGGCGCGCGCCGCGGGCCTCTACATCGGCGGCACCGCGCTCGGCGGGATGACCGGACGCCTGCTGACCGGGTACGCCGCGGACCTGGGCGACTGGCGGTGGGCCCTCACCAGCGCGGCCGTCCTCGCGGCGGCCTGCGCCCTCGTCGTACGACGCCTGCTCCCGGCCTCCCGCAACTTCGTCGCCGCCCCCACGGGGGCCCGCCCGATGCTCCGGATGGCGCGCCGCGCGGTGAGCGACCCCGCGCTGCTGGGGCTGTACGCCATCGGCGGCTGCGCGTTCGGCGCGATGGTGGCGATGCTCAACGTGGTCACCTTCCGGCTCGAGGGACCGCCGTTCGGGCTCGGCCTCGGGGCAGCGAGCCTGGTCTTCCTGGTCTACCCGCTGGGCGCCGCGAGCGCCGCCTCCTTCGGCCGGCTGGCCGACCGGTTCGGCCGCCGTGCGGTGCTGCCCGTCGGCGCCGTGGTCGCCGCCTCCGGCGCCCTGCTGACGCTGTCCACGTCGCTGGTCGTGCTGGTCGGCGGGCTCTCGCTGCTGGCCATCGGGTTCTTCGGGCTGCACGGGGTGGCCAGCGGCTGGGTGCCGGCCCGGGCGCACGCCGGCGGGGTCAGCGCCGGCCAGGCGGCGTCGCTCTACACGTTCACCTACTACCTCGGCGCCGCGGTCTTCGGGAGCCTCGGGGCGGCCGCGTGGACCGGCGCCGGCTGGACAGGGGTCGTGGCCGTGACGGTCGCCCTGCTGCTCGTCACCGGCGGCATCGCGCTCGCGCTGCGCAGCACGCGCTCGCTGCTGGCCTGACACCGGCGCAGCGTCGCGTGGACGAGTCCGTCGGGGTCATGGACCGGCGCTGCCACCGGTCGTAGCGTCGGGTGGGCGGGGGCGGAAGGAGCCCACGATGGAGCGCAGCCTCAGGTGCCGGGTCGGTGTCCACACGTGGAAGGTGCGGCGCGAGCCGGGCGTCGAGCCCTATCTCGCGTGTCGGCGCTGCGGCAAGGCCAAGCTCGTCGACCTGCGCGGCGGCACGGTCGCCCGGGGCACCTCGGACATGATCGAGGGGTACCGGAAGAAGCCCTGATCGCCGAGGCGTCAGGACAGCGCCGCGACGACCGACCTCGGCGAGGGGTTGGTGTGGGGCTGCCCGTCGATCACCACGGTGGGCACGGTCTCGTTGCCGCCGTTGACGCTGCGCACGTACGCCGCCCCGTCCGGGTCGGCCCAGATGTCCACCCACACGGCGTCCCGGCCGCGCCTGCCCAGCACCAGCCGCAGCAGCTGGGTGAACGGGCAGCCGCGGCGCCAGTAGACGACGACCCTGCCGTCGGCCGCCGCGCGGGCGCCCTCGGCGGCGGACACGGAGACGGGCTGGTGACCGAGCATGTCCTCGAGTATGCGTCGGCCGTCCTCACGACCATGCACGTCGACGCAGGTGCGTGGAAGTGCAGCCCTGAACCGCAACCCGGACCACGAACATCCGCGCAGGTGCGCGGGAGTGCAGCGCACACTGCGTACGCTCGCGCCGTGCCCTCCAGGACCCGAGCCGCGACCTACGCCCGGCGCCGCAAGCGCCGCATGGGCCAAGTCGTGCACGACCTGACCGAGGAGCAGTGGGCGGCGCTGCGGTCGCTGTGGGGCGGCTGCGCCTACTGCGGTGCCGACGTCGCGGCGCTCCAGAAGGACACGATGCTCCCGATCTCCCGGGGCGGCCGCTACACGCTCGCCAACGTCGTGCCGGCCTGCGGGTCCTGCAACGCCAGCAAGTGCAACACCGAGGTGACCTCGTGGATGCGCCGCAAGAAGCTGGACGAGGGCCGGTTCCTGGTGCGCCAGGCCGAGATCGCGCGCGCCGCGGCGGCGGGCCCGACCCCTACCTCGCCACCCGGTCCCGGGTAGCCCCCGTCGGCGGCAGTCCCTGCGCGAGGTCGTCGATCTCGTCGTGGAAGGCGTCGAGGATGTGCTCGGGGTCGGGGATCACGGTGGTGTCGGTCTTGAAGCCGACCCGCACGGTCCCGGCGTAGGTGAAGATGCAGGTGCCGAGGGTCTGGTCCCCCGACCCGGGCACCCACCCGAGCATGCTGGTGATGCGGGTCCCGGCCAGGTAGCGCGGCTCGCGCGGGCCCGGGACGTTGGTCGTGACACCGCTCGCCTTGCCCGCGAAGAAGGTCACCAGGCCGCGCCCCAGGCGCCGGCCCAGCAGGCCGATCCCCTGGATCATCGCGAAGGTGATGACCGGCTCGGGAGAGCGCTTGATCCGGTCCATCCGCCGCTTGGTCTCGGCGAGCCGCTCGGTCGCGGTGGTCAGCCCCGAGGGCAGCAGCAGGACGACCAGGGCGAACCGGTTGCCGAGCTCGCGGGGCAGCGGCAGGTGTATCGGGCGCAGGTTGACCGGGACCATCGTGGGCACGTCGACCGGGGTGTCGCCGCGCTCGACCTGGTAGCGCTCGACCGCGCCGGCGAGGGCGGAGACCAGGACGTCGTTGACGGTGGCTCCCGAGCTCCTCGCGATGTCCTTGACCAGCTGCAGGTCGACCGGCTCGGACCAGACGGCCCGCTTGTGCGACCCGGCGTCCCCGGCCAGTGCCGTCTCCGGGTTGCGGGTGAGCAGCAGCTTGGCGAGCACGCGGGCGCCGCTGAGACCGGTGCGGATCCCCGCCACGACCCCCGCTCGCACCCGGGCCGGCCGGAGCGCGTGCGTCACCTCGGGTGCAGCACGCCGGGCCGCCTCGATCAGGTCGCCGACGCCGTGGTGCCGCGCCCCTCCGCCGTCACGACCGTCGGTCTCGGCGTCGGCCGTCGCGTCGGTCAGGGACAGCAGGACCTGGGTGAGCGCGATCCCGTCGGCGAGGGCGTGGTGCAGCCGGACGTAGATCGCCGACCCCTCGTCGAGCCCGTCGACGAGGTGGATGTCCCAGAGCGGTCGGTCGCGCGGAAGGGGCTCGGCGAGGAACCGCCCGACGTACTCCTGCAGGGCGGCGGCGTCACCGGGTGCCGGCAGCCGGACCTCGCGCACGTGGTCGGAGGGGTCGAAGTCGGGGACGTCGCGCCACCGCGACCTCCTCCACCGCGGACCCGGGACGGGGCGCCGCGAGAAGACCGGGTAGGCGTCGACGAGCCGGCGCTGCACCACCCGGTCGAACCGGTCCCGGTCCACCGGGCCCTCGAGGAACATGACGCACTCGATGACCATCAGGTTCTGGACCCGGTCCATGTTCAGCCAGATGGCGTCGACGGGGTTGACGCGATGCTCTCTCACCGCCCGAGCCTGTCACGCCGGGCAAGCGTGAGTGAAGACGGCGCGGCTCCTGCGAGGTGGCTCAGACGTTGAAGCGGAACTCCACGACGTCGCCGTCGGCCATGACGTAGTCCTTGCCCTCCATGCGTACCTTGCCGGCCTCCTTGGCCTTGAGCATGGAGCCGGCATCCATGAGGTCGTCGAAGGAGACGATCTCGGCCTTGATGAAACCCTTCTGGAAGTCGGTGTGGATGACGCCGGCCGCCTCGGGGGCCGACGCGCCCTTCTTGATCGTCCAGGCCCGCGTCTCCTTGGGTCCTGCCGTCAGGTAGGTCTGCAGGCCGAGGGTGTCGAAGCCGACCCGGGCGAGCTGGTCGAGGCCGGACTCGGTGATGCCCATCTCGGCGAGCATCTCGTGGGCCATCTCGTCGTCGTCCATCTCGGCCAGCTCGGCCTCGAACTTGGCGTCGAGGAAGATCGCCTCGGCCGGGGCGACGAGCTCCTGCATCCGGGCGCGCAGGTCGTCGTCGGCGAGCTCGTCGGCGTCGCAGTTGAAGACGTAGATGAACGGCTTGGCCGTCAGCAGCGACAGCTCACGGATGAGCTCGCGGTCGATCTTCGCGCTGATGATCGGGGTGCCGGACTCGAGGGCCGAGAGCGCCTCGCGCGCGGCGTCGAGAACGGGGGCCTTGGACTTGTCGCCGCGGACCTCCTTCTCCAACCGCGGGATCGCCTTCTCGACGGTCTGGATGTCGGCCAGGATCAGCTCGGTCTGGATGGTCCCGATGTCGGAGGAGGGGTTGACCTCGCCGTCGACGTGGGTGACGTCCTCGTCGCGGAAGACCCGCGTCACCTGGCAGATGGCGGCGGACTCGCGGATGTGGGAGAGGAACTTGTTGCCCAGGCCCTCACCCTCGGAGGCGCCGCGCACGATGCCGGCGATGTCGACGAACTCGACCGTCGCGGGCAGGACCTTGGCCGAGCCGAAGACATCGGCCAGCCGCGGGAGCCGGTCGTCGGGGACGCCGACGACGCCGACGTTGGGCTCGATCGTGGCGAACGGGTAGTTCGCTGCCAGCACGTCGTTCTTGGTCAGGGCGTTGAAGAGCGTCGACTTGCCCGCGTTGGGGAGACCGACGATGCCGATGGTGAGAGCCACGGGCGGGGAGTCTACGGCCGTCCGCAGCCCCGCCCGAATCCCGCGAGCCGCTCGTGGTTTGGCCGGGCGACCACCCGCCTTGTTGAATCGAGTGGTCCCGTCCCCGGCCCTCGAAGGACCCATGCCCTCCTGGCTTCGCGAGATGCTCGTCATGCTGCAGTTCCTCAGCCCGACGACGACCCCCGTGCCGGACCTCGTGGTGCCGGAGACCCCGCTCGTCTCGGCCACGACGTCGGCGGGCCCGGTCGAGGTCTACAACGACGGCTTCGACCAGCCCTATGCCGAGCGCTGGGCCCACGTGTCGAGCTCCAACGCCGACCGGATCACCCAGACGACGTACGACGGACGCACCGTGCTGGAGATGCGCCCCGAGGCCCACCTGCAGTCCCTCTCCCCCGTCCCCTTCGAGGTCGGCACGACCTACCGCGTCTCGGCGACCCTGCAGATGCCGAAGGAGACCGGCGTGCACCCGGCCTTCTGGCTGCGCACCGACGACACCCAGCGGGTCGGCGAGATCGACGTCGTCGAGAGCTGGGGCGGCAAGCCGCGCTGCGAGCGCGTGCTGGCGGCCTACTACTGGCGCTACTCCCCGCCGCTCGGGGACAAGGCGTGCCTGGGCGACAAGTACCCCGAGGACATGACCGAGTGGCACGAGTACGCCGTGGAGTTCACCTACATGGGACCCGGCCAGGACGCCGCCGCCGAGTCCCCCGTGCCCACCCGCTTCTTCGTCGACGGCGTCGAGACGTGGTCGACGAACCACGCCCCCGTGGCCCCCGAGCACATGCGCCTCCAGGTCAAGCGCAACTGCCCCGACGAGGAGCAGCCCAGCTGCGGCGAGACGTCGACCTCACCGTCGATGTACGTCGACCAGGTGCGTGTGGAGAAGATCGGCCGGCAGTCCACGGGCACCCCGGCCGACCTCGTCGCCATCCGGGAGCCGGCCACCGGGGGTGGCGAGGCCCACGTGCTCGACCCCGCCTCGGCCTACGCGACGTACTCCAACCGGACCCTGCTCCCCCTGGAAGGACCCGACTGGCGCTTCGCCACCGGCGACTTCGACGGGGACCGGATGACCGACGTCTTCGCCGCCCTGCCGTCGGGCGGCGGGACGGCGCAGGTCAAGGTGCTCGACGGGTCCGACTACCTCCACTCGTTCCTCAGCCACGCGACGGTCGTGCAGCGCGACACCCGGCTCGGGAAGGCGCGCTTCGCCGCCGGTGACTACGACGGCAACGGTCGCGACGACCTGTGGGTCGTCGACCTGGACGACGACGGCCGGCTGGGGGTGAGCGTGCTCGACTCGTCGACCGGCTTCCAGACCGAGCTCGTCGACGCCGCCACCGCCGCCCCGGCGCTGGACCCCGACCGCTGGCAGGTCGCGACCGGCGACTACGACTTCGACGGGCGCGACGACCTCTACCTCGTCGACCTGCAGTCCGACGGCCGCACGGCCGTGCACGTGCTCGACGCCGAGACCGGCCTCACCACCTTCCTGGCGCAGACCTTCACCTCGGCGCCGGCCGTCGACCCGACCAGCTGGTCGGTGAGCACCGCCGACCACAACGGCGACGGCCGCGACGACCTGATGATGGTCAACCGGGCGGGGACGACGACCGAGGTGCACGCCCTGGACGCGGCGACCGGCTTCTCGACGTACCTCCTCCAGACCGCGACGGCGATGGGACCGACGAACGACGACACGTGGACGGTCGGCGGCTGAGTCCACGCCCGTGGGCGCGTGGAAAACTCGGGGCATGACCCAGGCACCCGCCACCCCACCGCCCGCCGGGCTGCGCGAGCCCGCGCACCAGGTGTCGCCGCGCGCCGTCGGCTACTGGCGGATCGCCGCGACCATCCCGTCCGCCGTGGTGGCGGTCCTCGTCGTCGGCGGGTACGTCGTGTGGTGGCTCACCGAGGGCAGGCCGTCCTGGTGGGCGCTGGTGCTCGCCGGCCTCGTCCTGGTCGTGCTGGTCGTCTACCCGGTGGTCATGCCACCGGTGCGCTACCGCGTGCACCGGTGGGAGGTGACGGACACCGCGATCCACACCCGCGCGGGCTGGATCACCATCAGCTCGCGCATCGCGCCCCTCAGCCGGGTGCAGACCGTCGACTCCCGCCAGGGTGCGTTGATGCGCCTGTTCCGCCTGGCGTCCCTGACGGTGACGACGGCGTCCGCCGCCGGACCGATCACCATCGACTGCCTCGACGCCGAGCAGGCGCGGGAGCTGGTCGCCACCCTGACCGCGATCACCGGCGCGAGCGAGGGCGACGCCACGTGAGCGACGACCGGGGTCGTCAGCAGGTCGAGGAGCCCGAGGAGTGGCAGCGGCTCGACCCGCGCAACCTGCTGCTCGACCCGGTGAAGGCACTGGGCCAGTTCCTCGTGCCGGCCGTGATCGCCCTGGTGGGCCTGAGCGCACGCAACGACGGCCTGCCGTGGTGGTCGCTCCCGGTCGTCGTGCTCGGGGCCATCGCGTTCGGCGTGCTCCCGTGGCTGACCACCGGCTGGCGGATCACCGACACCCAGTTCCAGAAGCGCACCGGCCTGCTCAACCGGACGACCTCCACCGCCCCGCTCGACCGGGTCCGCA
The DNA here is from genome assembly GCF_003047295.1 of Nocardioides sediminis. Taxonomy (GTDB): domain Bacteria; phylum Actinomycetota; class Actinomycetes; order Propionibacteriales; family Nocardioidaceae; genus Nocardioides; species Nocardioides sediminis. The sequence continues at coordinate 508,449 of NZ_PZYZ01000001.1, read as the reverse complement.
GCGTCGACCTCGAGGCCTCCCTGCTCCACCGCGTGCTCGGCCTGGCCAAGGTCCAGATCGGCACCGGCGTCGACGACGACCGGATCACCCTCGACGCCGTGTCACGGGAGCGGGCCGCGGGGCTGCGCGCCCACCTGCTCGCCCGGCGGCAGGTCGCCGTACCGGCTCCGGCCGGCGCGCCGCACGAGCTCGACGACGGGTCCGGCGAGGCGAACGGGCCGGCCGTCTCGGCACCCGCGCCGGAGACCCTGCTCGCTGCCGTCGACTGGTCGTGGCTGCGCTTCGCCCCCTTCAGCCTGGGCCGGCTGGTCCTGCTCGCCGGCCTGGTCGGCCTGCTGGGGCAGTTCGGCGAGGACCTGCCGTTCCTGGACGAGGAGCACCTGACGGACGGCTGGCGGTGGGTGACGTCGTTCGCCGTCTGGCTGGTGGCCGCCGTCGTCCTGGTGGCCGGCCTCGTGCTCTGGGTGCTGGTGGCGGTGACCGGCTACGTCGTGCAGTGGTGGGACATGCGCCTCACCCGCGGCCAGGGGTCGCTGCACCTGACCGCGGGCCTGTTCACCACGCGCTCGATCAGCGTCGAGGAGACCCGGGTCCGGGGCGTGGAGCTGCGTGAGCCCGTCCTCCTGCGCCTCGTCGGCGGTGGCGAGCTGTCCACCCTCGCGACCGGCGTCGGGAGCGAGGGCGTCACCCGGATCCTGCCCCCGTGCCCGCGCCCGGTCTGCGTCGGCGTCGGCGACGACGTCCTGGGCGCACCCGGTCGCCTGACGACGGACCTCACCCCCCACGGTCCCCTCGCCCGGCGCCGCAGCCACGTGCGGCAGGCACTCACCGTCCTCGACCTCGCCCTGCTCTCCGTGCTGCCCGTCGTCCTCCTCGACGTCGCCTGGCTCGGCTGGTGGCTGCCGGTCGCGGTGGTCGTCGTCGGCCTCCCGCTCGCCGCCGTGGTCGCCGAGGCGTCGTACCGGCACCTGGGGCACGCCCTCGACCCGACCCACCTCACGGTGGGGCACGCCCAGGTCGCGCGGCTCCGCACGGTGCTGGAGACCGACGGCATCATCGGGTGGGTGCTCACCGAGTCCTGGTTCCAGCGCCGGCTCGGGCTCGCCGACCTGGTCGCGACCACCGCCGCCGGTGCCGAGAAGGTCCTGCTGAGGGACGTCCCCCGCGACCGGGCGATCGCACTGGCCGACACGGCGACCCCCGGCGTGCTGACGGCCTGGACCGCCTGACGACGTGGGGCGTCCGGGCACACGAACGCCCCTCCAGCTCGGGACAAGAGGGGCGCTCGCGGGTCTTGCGTGGGCTCGGGCCTCCGGAATCAGGCTCCGTACAGCGCCACGATCCCCTGCCGGTCGGTGGCCGTCATGCTCAGGTCGTCGCTCGACCCGTTGCACTGCGGGTAGTGCATGATCGACGCCGAGTCGTAGGCCGTCAGCGGACGCCAGTTGTTGTCCTCGAAGCAGGTGCCGGCCTCGGGGCGAGTGTGCTCGTGGCGGAACCCGAGGGCGTGGCCGAGCTCGTGGGCCATGATGTTGGACGGGGTCCACGAGCCGGAGTTCATCAGCGAGCCGGCGTTGACGAGCACGTTGCGCTGGCGGTCGGCGGTGCTCGGGAAGAACGCTCGGGCGATGTACTGCGTCGTGTTGGTCGGCTCGACCGAGAAGAGCACCGCGTTGTTGCGGACGCTGCAGTTGGAGTCGTTGGCCGACAGGTGGGTGAACTCGACGCGACTGGACGCCGCCTCCCACTGACCGGCGCCGGCGGCCATCGCGTTGACCACGTTGGTGTACTGGCTGCCGAACTTGGTGCTGACGCAGTAGGTGAGGTCGAGGGCCTGGGAGGCGCTCCACTTGTCGTCGGCGCCGCCGACCGTGTTGACGACGAGACCGTTCTCCGTCGTCTTCTTCGGGCTCCCGACCATGGAGTCGTAGAAGGTCTTGAGGTCCCCGGTCGTGGCCACCGGCTCGTCACCGTTGACGACGTACTGCTGGTCGACGTCCTTGAAGGTCTGCGAGTGGAACTCCGAGAACGACGGGATGTCGCTGTCGGTTGCTGCGATCGCCGGCGTGGCCATGCTGGTGGACATGGTGGTGGCCAGCACGGCGACGGATGCGAGAGCGAACTGCCCGAGACGGCTGCGCTGCATGGAGGATCTCCTCAGGGGGTGGTGGTTGAAGGCACACTCCGCCCGGGGGTCCCGCAGGGGCACCTGTTTCCCGAGAACAGTGCGTGGGGAGAACCTCCCCCACGAGGATCGCCCGTGTAAAGGGCTGGGAACGGAAAAACTTCCGACCACATCCGTGGGGATGGGACCCCCCTCCTAGGGTGGTGCGGTGCGCATCGCCACCTGGAACGTCAACTCCCTCCGCTCCCGCATCGACCGCGTCGAGGCCTTCCTCCAGCGCCACGACATCGACGTCCTGGCCCTCCAGGAGACCAAGGCCCGCGAGGACCAGCTGCCGCTGATGGGCATCGAGGCACTGGGGTACGACGTCGCCGTCGCCGGCACCAACCAGTGGAACGGCGTGGCGCTGATGTCGCGTGTGGGCCTCGACGACGTACGGGTCGGCTTCGACGCCATGCCCGGTTTCGGGGACCCGCTGGCCGCCGAGTCGCGGGCGATCGGCGCCCGCTGCGGCGGCATCGACATCTGGTCGCTCTACGTGCCCAACGGGCGCAAGCCCGACGACCCCCACTACCTCTACAAGCTCGACTGGCTGGCCCGGCTGCGCGAGGCCGCGGGGTCCTGGCTCGACGGCGACACGGCGCTGGTCGGCGACTGGAACATCTGCCCCACCGACGACGACGTCTTCGACCCCGAGCAGTTCCGGAAGTCGACCCACGTCACGCCCCCGGAGCGGGCGGCGTTCCAGGCGTTCCTCGACGACGGCTACGTCGAGGTCACCCGGAAGCACGCGCCGGGCTACACCTACTGGGACTACTACCGGCAGCGCTTCGAGCGCGACCGCGGCCTCAAGATCGACTTCGTGGTGGCCTCGCCGTCGCTCGCCGGCCGGGTGACCGGTGCGTTCATCGACCGCGACGAGCGCGACCCCGCGCAGGGGACCGGATCGCCGTCGGACCACGCCCCGGTCGTCGTCGACCTGGACTAGCGCCTCCCCGGCGTTGTCGGTGCCGTGGTCCATGCTCGCCCCATGGACCTCCTGACGACCTCGGTGACCCTCCTCGTCGGCCTCGTGCTCGGCGGGCTGATCGGCGTTCTCTGGGTCCGTTCGCGGCCCCAGGAGCCGGGCGTCGTGGCCGCCCTCCAGGAGCGGGACCGCCGCGAGTCCGCCGACCAGGCCCTGGTCCGCGAGGGGCTCGCGCGCCTGCACGACCAGCTGCGCGACCTCGACCACTCCCGGGCGTCGTGGCAGGGGCAGTTCAGCCAGCAGGTCGCCGACATGCGGCTGACCACCGAGTCGCTGCGCCGGGAGACCTCGTCGCTGGCGACGGCGCTGCGCAAGCCGCAGGTGCGTGGACGGTGGGGCGAGCTGCACCTGCGGCGGACCATCGAGCTGGCGGGGCTCGTCGACCGCTGCGACTTCTCCGAGCAGGTCCAGCTGGCCGACGGCGTGCTGCGGCCCGACGTGGTCGTCCACCTCGCCGGCGGCAAGTCCGTCGTGGTCGACGCCAAGGTGCCACTGGACGCCTTCCTCGACGCGACGGCTGCCGAGGACGACGCGGAGCGTGAAGCCCACCTGCGTCGCCACGTGCGCCAGCTGCGCACCCACGTCGACCTCCTCGGTGCCAAGGCCTACTGGCGGGCGCTGGACGAGACCCCCGAGTTCGTCGTCATGTTCGTGCCCGCCGAGGCCTTCCTCGCGGCCGCGCTCGAGACCCAGGGCGACCTGCTCGAGCACGCCGCCGCCCGCCAGGTCGTGCTGGCGACGCCGACCACGCTGATCGCGCTGCTGCGCACCGTGGCGCACGGCTGGTCGCACGAGACGCTGGCCAGCCAGGCCGCCGAGGTGCAGCGGCTGGGCCGTGAGCTGCACGAGCGGCTCGGCACCCTGGGTGGCCACCTCGACAAGGTGGGCCGTTCGCTCGGTGCAGCCGTGTCGTCCTACAACGCGGCCGTCGGCTCCCTGGAGGGACGGGTGCTGGTCACCGCCCGCCGCTTCGGCGACCTCGGCGTGACCGCCGACGACCTCGACGCGCCCCGGCAGGTCGAGGAGGCGCCACGCGCGCTGTCGGCCCCCGAGCTCACCGCGCCGGACCTGTCCGCGCTGGACGACGTGGCCCGGCCGGGGGCGGCCGTCCTCGACGCACCACTCGCGGACCCCGCCGCCGGTCGCGAGCCCGGTCGCGACGACCGCGGGCGCAGCGGTCGGGGGGCCGACCGCCGCGGCGCCTGAGCCCGCCCCACCCGGACGGGCCGTCAGCGCCAGCGGTGCCGGCTGCTCGGCGTCGGGTGGTCCTCGGGCACGTCGCCGACCTTGACCTCCACGCCGTACCGCCACGGGTCGCGCAGGGGCAGGTACGCCCCGCTCCAGAACGTGCCCGGGTCGAACCACTGCGCCTTGCGGTCGTCGGCGACCAGGCCCATCTCCTGCATCGTGAGCGCGACCACCTCGGCGCAGAACGCCGCCTCGGGGCGCACGGGGCGACCTCGCTTGCGGCGGGCGACGTAGGCGTCCCGTCCCCGCAGCCAGCGGGCGGCCAGTCTGGTCGTGGTGGGGAACGACACGCCGTCGAGGCGGGCGATCGCGCGGAGCAGGGCGTCCTCCTCGGGCCGACCCACCTCCGGGCTGACCTGGCGGAGCCAGGCCTGCTGGCCGTACCTGTGCTGCCACTGCCCGACGGCGGCTCGCAGGTCGTGCAGCTGCACGCCGCGGTGGTGACCGCCGGTCCAGACGTCGGGGAGGGACTTCCCGAGCTCGGCGTGCCACAGCAGCGGCGGCAGGTCGTCGATGACCACCGCCATCCCGACGTGGTTGACGGGCGAGTTGGTGAGGGTCTGGATCGCCCGGTCGGCCACCGTGCGTCCACGGAAGAGCCACAGGTCCCCCGTCCGGGTCAGGTCGGCGGCCGCGTCGAGCGTGAGGTGTGCGGCGGTGGGGTGTTCGGACATGGCGGACAGTCTGGCCCACCGGGCGCGTGCACGGACCGAGTGCGACAGTCGGGACTCCGCGGGGGCACTAGCCTGCTGCCATGGCGCACGCGTGGTGGAAGTGGCTGGGGCTGGCCGGGGTCGTGGGGGTCGCGGTGACCGGCGCCGCGGTGGCCCGCCAGGAGCGCGAACGTCGCGCCTACTCCCCCGACGAGGTCCGCGAGCGGCTGCATGCCCGGCACGCTGCCTCCGAGGGAACCGTCGGGGACGGGACGTAGTCCCGGCGCGGCTCCCCCCGCCGACGGCACGCCCGTCCTACGGTGTGCCGCGTGAGCCAGACGAAGGCCCCGCCGCGCTCGGTGTGGACCGACGGCATCGAGCCCGGTCCGCAGGCCGTGGCCCTCGGCGTGGCCGTCGCGCTCAGCGTCGTGGTGGTCAACCTCGCGCTCGTCGGTGAGCTCAGCCTGTTCTTCGACCTGTGCTTCGTCGTCCTCTGCCTCGGGGTCGCCCTCGTGGTGAGGCCACACGACTTCTTCGCCGTCGGCGTGCTGCCCCCACTCATCATGGTCGCGATCTTCACGCTCCTCGGGGCGGTCGCGCCCGAGACAGTGGCCGACGCCGGCGACGGCGTCCCGCAGGCCGTGCTGTCCGGGCTCGCCCACCACAGCACCGCGCTCGTCGCCGGCTACGTCCTGTGCCTGGGGACCCTCGCCCTGCGTCGCCGCTCGCTCGTCCGCGACTCGCCGACGACCGACTGAGCCGGGCGGCAGCCGTCCGCTTGGCACGATCATGACCATGCGCCGACCCACCCTGCTCGTCACCCGGCTGACCACCGGCCTCCTGCTGCTGCCGCTGGCCGCCTGCCAGGGCGGGGACCCGGCCGGGCCGGCCTTCGAGGAGCTGGCCGCGGGACTGTCCGCGCGCGACCTGTCCGGCGTACCCGTCGACGACCCGGCCGCCGGCGACCAGCTCGCCGCCATCTGGGCCGCCGTCCCCGAGGACCAGCCGATCGAGGTCGACGCGACCGGCGTGACGACCGAGGACGACTCGGCGTCCGCGACCCTGGACTGGACCTGGCAATTCGACGGCGCCGAGTGGTCCTACGAGACGCCCGTCGAGGCCACCCGGGTGGACGACGCCTGGCAGGTGCGGTGGACGCCCGCCCTCGTCGCGCCCGACCTGGTCGAGGGCGAGGTCCTCGCGCTCACGACCCTGTCCCCCGAGCGCGGCGAGGTGGTCGGGGCGGGGGACGCCACGATCGTCGGCGCCCGTCCCGTGGTGCGCCTCGGCCTGGACAAGACGCAGGCCACGCCGGACCGGTGGAGGTCCTCGGCCCGCGCGATCGCCCGCGAGCTCGACCTGGGCGTCGCGGACTACGTCGCGCGGGTCGAGGCCGCCGGCGAGAAGGCGTTCGTCGAGGCACTGGTGCTGCGCGCCGAGGAGGCCGCCACCACGCTGACCCCGGCGTACGGCGGGATCCCCGGCGCGGTGCGACTCGACGACGAGGTGCCACTCGCGCCCACCCGCGAGTTCGCCGCTCCCCTGCTCGGTGTCGTCGGCGAGGCGACCGCCGAGGTGATCGAGCAGTCCGACGGCGCCGTCGCCGCCGGTGACGTGGTGGGGCTCTCCGGGCTGCAGGCGCGGTACGACGACCAGCTGCGCGGCGCCCCCGGCACACGCGTCAGCGCCACGGGTGGCGAGGCCGACCGCACCCTGTTCGAGCAGGCCCTGACCCCCGGCCGGCCCCTGCGGCTCACCCTGGACCCGACGTTGCAGCAGAAGGCCGAGGAGGTCCTCGCCGGCACCGGACCCGTCAGCGCCCTCGTCGCCCTGCGGCCGTCCGACGGCGCGATCCTCGCGGCCGCCAACGGACCGGCCAACGACGGCCTCAACGCCGCCACGTTCGGCCAGTACGCACCGGGCTCGACCTTCAAGGTCGTCACCTCCCTCGCGCTCCTGCGTGCCGGCCTGGCTCCCGAGGCGCCGGTCTCCTGCGACGCGACCACGGTGGTGGACGGCAAGACCTTCAAGAACTACGACGACTACCCGGCGTCCGGCATCGGCCGGATCACCCTGCGCCAGGCCGTGGCCGGCTCGTGCAACACCGCCTTCATCTCCGAGCGGGGCCGCCTCGACGACGGGGCACTGGCGGACGCGGCGGGCTCGCTCGGCCTCGGGATCGACCGCGACCTCGGCTTCCCGGCGTACTTCGGGCAGGTGCCGCCGCCCGAGGGTGAGACCGAGGGGGCGGCGGCCCTGATCGGGCAGGGCAAGGTGCTCGCCTCGCCGATGGCGATGGCCGCCGTCGCCGCGTCGGTGCGGGCGGGCACGACCGTGACCCCGCGCCTCGTGCTCGACCACGAGGTCCCGGCCGCGACCGAGCCCACACCCCTGACACCGCAGGAGGCGGAGCAGCTGCGCGGCCTGATGCGCGCGGTGGTCACGGAGGGCTCGGGCCGCTTCCTGGCGGCCCTGCCCGGGGAGGTCGGCGCCAAGACCGGCACCGCGGAGCACGGCACGCCGGACGCCTCGGGCGCCCTGCCCACCCACACCTGGATGATCGCCACACAGGGCGACCTCGCGGTCGCGGTCTTCGTCGAGACCGGGGTGTCGGGGTCGCAGACGGCCGGGCCGCTGCTGGAGGAGTTCCTGCGCTGAGCCGTCGCCGGGGCGGCGGAAGGCTCGTCAGGCCTCGAAGCGCGAGGCGTCCCCCGCACCGTGGCGCACGACCTCGGGGGCGCCCTCGGACCAGTCGATGACCGTGGTGGGCTCGGCGGTGACCTCGCCGGACTCGATCACGACGTCGACGACGTGGTCGAGGTCCTCCTTGATCTCCCAACCCATCGTGCGGGCGTCCTCCTCGCCAGGCAGGATCAGGGTGCTGGTGAGGATCGGCTCCCCCAGCTCCTCGAGGATCGCGCAGACGAGCACGTGGTCGGGGATGCGGACGCCGACGGTGCGCTTCTTGGGGTGCATCAGCCGCTTGGGGACCTCGCCGGTGGCCGGGAGGATGAAGGTGTAGGGACCGGGCGTGGCGGCCTTGATCGCGCGGAACGCGTTGTTGTCGACGTGGACGAACTGCCCGAGCTGGGAGAAGTCCTTGCACATCAGCGTGAAGTGGTGCCGCTCGTCGAGGTCGCGGATGCGCAGGATCCGGTCGCGCCCCTCGCGGTTGCCCAGCCGGGCCCCCAGCGCGTAGCCGGAGTCGGTCGGGTAGGCGATCAGCTGGTCGTCCCGCAACGCCTCGACGACCTGCGACACCAGGCGCGGCTGCGGGTTGTCCGGGTGGATGTCGAGGAAGCGGGCCATCTCGTCAGGCCCTCTGCGCGGCCCGCAGGTCGCGGCGCAGCTCCGGCGGCAGGGCGAAGATCAGGGACTCCTCGGCGGAGTGGACCGCCTTCGCGTCGGGGTAGCCGCGCTCGGCGAGGAAGGAGAGCACCCCGTCGACGAGGTCCTCGGGCACCGAGGCGCCCGAGGTCACCGACACCGTGCTGACGCCCTCGAGCCAGGCCTCGTCGATCTCCGAGGCGTCGTCGACGCGGTAGGACGCCTTGGCGCCGGCCTCGAGGGCGACCTCGACGAGCCGCACGGAGTTGGAGGAGTTGCCCGAGCCGACCACGATCACGAGGTCGGCGTCCTTGGCGATCTCCTTCACCGCGAGCTGGCGGTTCTGGGTGGCGTAGCAGATGTCGTCGCTCGGCGGGTCGAGCAGCAGCGGGAACTTCTCGCGGATCGCGGCGACGGTCTCGAGGGTCTCGTCGACCGACAGCGTGGTCTGCGAGAGCCAGGCGACCTTGGCCGGGTCGCGCACCTCGATGTGGGCGACGTCGGCGGGCGACTCCACCAGCTGGATGTGGTCGGGGGCCTCGCCGGCGGTGCCCTCGACCTCCTCGTGCCCGGCGTGGCCGATGAGGAGGATGTCGTAGTCGTCGCCGGCGAACCGCTTGGCCTCGTGGTGCACCTTGGTCACCAGCGGGCAGGTGGCGTCGATGGTCTTGAGCCCGCGCTCCTGCGCCTCGGCGTGGACCGCCGGGGAGACGCCGTGGGCGGAGAACACGACCGTCTGGCCGGCGGGGACCTCGTCGAGCTCCTCGACGAAGACCGCACCCCGGGACTCGAGGTCGGAGACGACGTGCTTGTTGTGCACGATCTGCTTGCGGACGTAGACCGGGGCGCCGTACAGGTCCAGCGCCTTCTCGACCGTGATGACCGCCCGGTCGACGCCGGCGCAGTAGCCGCGCGGCGCGGCCAGCAGGACGTTCTTGGCGGTCTCGGGGTCGAGGACCGGGGGCAGGCCGAGGTCGGTGCTCATGGGAGCGAGTCTAGGAGCCGCACGTGCAGGTCGCACTGTCGGCGCCGTCCCCTAGGGTCGCTGCGTGCCCACCCTGCGCGACGCCACCCTCGAGTCACCGGCACCGGTGCGTGCGGTGGCCAATGCGGTCAGCCAGTGGATCGACCGGTTGGGGGCCGTGTGGGTGGAGGGTCAGATCGCCCAGGTCAACCGCCGTCCGGGCGTCGGCACCGTGTTCATGACGCTGCGCGACCCCATCGCCGACATCTCGATGACGCTCACCTGCCAGCGCACCCTCTTCGACTCCCTCAACCCCCCGCTCGTCGAGGGCGCCAGCGTCGTCGTGCACGCGCGCCCGTCCTTCTACGCCAACCGCGGCAGCTTCTCGCTCTACGCCCGCGACATCCGGATGGTCGGGCTCGGCGAGCTGCTGGCCCGCATCGAGCGGCGCCGCCAGCTGCTGGCCGCCGAGGGGCTCTTCGCGCCCGAGCTCAAGCGCGACCTGCCGTTCCTGCCCGCCCGGGTCGGCCTGGTCACCGCGCCGGGCAGCGCCGCGGAGCGCGACGTCCTCGACAACGCCCGGCGGCGGTGGGCGGCGGTGGAGTTCACCGTCGCGTACGCCGCGATGCAGGGTCCGCGGTCGGCCAGCGAGGTCATCGAGGCGCTGGAGAAGCTCGACGCCGACCCGGGCGTCGACGTGATCGTCGTGGCCCGCGGCGGCGGCTCGGTCGAGGACCTGCTGCCCTTCTCCGACGAGGCCCTCCTCCGGGCCGTCCACCGCGCCCGCACCCCGGTGGTCTCCGCCATCGGCCACGAGCAGGACTCGCCCCTGCTCGACCTCGCCGCCGACGTGCGGGCCTCGACCCCCACCGACGCCGCCAAGCTCCTCGTGCCCGACATGGCCGAGGAGCTCGCCGGGGTGACCTGGGCTCGCGACCGGGTCCGCTCGGTGGTGACCCGCATCGTCGACCGCGAGCAGGAGCGCCTCGACCAGCTGCGCTCGCGACCGGTGATGGCCGACCCCCGCACCCTGCTCGCCGCCCGCAGCGACGAGCTCGGCCAGCTCCTCGAGCGGGCCCGGCGCACCCTCGGCCACCGGCTCGACCGGGCGGCCGACGACATCGGCCACCAACGCGCCCGGGCCCGTGCCCTCTCGCCGCTGGCCATCCTCCAGCGCGGCTACGCCGTGCTCCAGGACGCCGACGGGCACGTCGTCACCTCGGTCGCCGGGATCGCCGCCGGCACGGACGTGAGCGTCCGGGTGGCCGACGGGCGCGTGCTGGCGCGGACGACCGGCGTGGATGCCGACACCAGCAACGACCACTCCCGCACCGAAGGAACCGACGATGAGTGACTCCCCGACCCCCGACCAGGACACCCCGACCTACGAGGCCGCCCGCGAGGAGCTCGTCGAGGTCGTCCGCACGCTGGAGGCCGGCGGCACCACCCTCGAGGAGTCGCTCGCCCTCTGGGAGCGCGGCGAGCGCCTCGCGCAGGTGTGCCAGGCGTGGCTCGACGGCGCGCGGGAGCGCCTCGACGCGGTCATCGAGGGCGACGGCTCCTGACCGGCCGCCGCCGGCGGACCTAGCGTCGCAGGAGACCGACGATCTCCTCGATGTCCTCGGCCGGCGCCGACCCGTAGACCAGCACCGTCTCGTCCCCGACCTCGGCGGAGTAGCCGGTGTCGCCGCCGTCGTCGGTCCAGGTGGTCCAGGTGCTGGCGAGCTCGCTGTCCAGGGTGACCTCGTCACCCTCGACCGCGTCCTCGTCGATCGCGACGGCCGCCATGTCGTCGGCCGACTCCACCTCCTGGCGGATGCCGACGAAGCGGCCCTCGTCGGTGAGCATCCCCATCGTCCACGCCGGCGTCTCGTCGCGGCTCAGGTCGACGCTCGTGGCCCGCCACCCCGCGGGCAGCTCGCGGGGGTGCGCCAGCTCGAGCCCGGAGTCCGCCGCCGCGGCGACCGCGTCCTGGTAGTCGACCGGCGGGACCTCGACCTCGGTCTGCTCGCGCAGCGAGCCGCGCAGCAGGACGAAGCCCCCGATCACCACCAGCGTGATCAGCATCGCCCCGATCATCCCGGCCATCGAGCGCTGGTGGCGCGACGGCCGACCGCTGGGTTCGGGGGCAGGGGTGCTGACGCCGGGCTCGCTCACGCCCCGATCCTCCCGCACCCACCCCAGCGGAACGGAACCGGAGGGTGCGCCGGTCGGGGCGTCCGGGGCGATGGGACACAATCGCGGCATGACGACCTACCGCCTCGCCGAGGCCGCCGACGTGCTGGGCGTCAGCGTCGACACCGTGCGCCGGTGGGTCGACGCCGGTCGCCTCCCCGCCCTGCCGGGCGACGGCCGCACCCCGGCCACGATCCGCGGCACCGACCTCGCGGCGCTGGCGGAGTCGCTGCTCGACGAGCCCGACCGCGAGCTCAGCCGGGCCAGCTCGGTCAGCGCTCGCAACCGGCTGGGCGGGATCGTGACGAGGGTCAAGAAGGACCACGTGATGGCCCAGGTCGAGATGGTGTGCGGGTCGCACCGGATGGTGTCCCTCATGAGCACCGACGCTGCGGAGGAGCTCGGCCTCGAGCCCGGGGTGCGCGCCGTCGCCTCGGTCAAGTCGACCAACGTCGTGGTGGAGGTCCCGTGAGGCGACCGCCCAGGGCGGTCCTCGGCGTCGCCGGGCTGCTCGTCGTGCTCCTCGTGGTCGCCGTGGTCGTGCGCTCCTGCACCGGGCCGGAGAAGACGATCGAGGTGTACGTCGACGCCTCGCTGCGCCACGCCTTCGCCGACCTCGGCGAGGCCTTCGAGGAGGAGCACGACGTCGCCGTGGAGCTCACCGTCGACTCCGCCGGTGGGCACGTCCTGACCCTGATGGACTCCGCGACGATGCCCGACGTGCTGGCCGCGGGGGATCCCTACGGCCTCGTCCAGGTCAACGGCCTCCTCGCCGGCGAACCCCTCGTCCTCGCGGAGGACCACCTGGTGATCGCCGTGCCCCGGGGCAACCCCGCCGAGATCGAGGACGTCGACGACCTCGCGGGCCAGGAGGTGGCCGTGTGCCACATCAACGAGGCCTGCGGCCGACTCGCCCACTTCGCACTGCTCTCCGCCGGCATCGAGGTCCGCCCTGTCGAGGGTTCCGAGTCCGCGGCCACCACCGCCGAGGTCGTCGAGGGAGAGGTCGACGCCGGCCTCGTCCTCGCCTCCGAGGCCGACGCGGCCGGGGACGCGGTCGAGGTGATCGAGCTGCCGTGGGCGGGCGACCGGGTGTCCTACCCGTCGATCTCCCTCCTCGACGGCGGGCCGGACCCCGACGAGGGCCAGGAGTTCATCGATTTCGTGGTCGGCGAGACCGGCCAGGAGATCCTGGCCGACCACGGGTTCGCACCGGCCGAGAATCCGCATCTGCAGCCAGAAGACTGACAATCTTGCCGCACGTGCGACACACTCTGCGCATGACCGTTCGACGACGTGCGCTTGCCTGCCTGGTGCCGGCCCTGGTCGTCGCGGCCAGCGCCTGCGGCGGTGGCTCGGGCGCCGGCTCCGCCGGTGACGACTCCGACACCGGTGAGCTGACCGTCCTCGCGGCCGCGTCCCTCACCGACGTGTTCACCGAGCTGGGCGAGCGGTTCGAGGCCGAGCAGGACGCCGAGGTCACGCTCAGCCTCGGCAGCAGCACCGACCTGGCCGAGCAGGCCGGGGACGGTGCTCCCGGGGACGTGCTGGCGACGGCCGACACGACGTCGATGGGCCTGGCCGAGGAGGCCGGGGTCACGCGCGAGGTGAGCGAGTTCGCGACCAACGTGCTGGTCGTGGTGACCGCGCCCGGCAACCCGCTCGGCATCGAGAGCCTCGACGACCTCGAGGGCACGAGCTGGGTGCGCTGCGCGGACGAGGTCCCCTGCGGCCGGGTCGCCGTCGAGGTCCTCGACGCGGCCGGCGTGACCGCGGAGCCGGCCAGCCTGGAGGAGGACGTCCGGGCGACCCTCGACAAGGTGACGTCCGGGGAGGTCGACGCCGGTCTGGTCTACGCCAGCGACGCGGTCGCCGCCGGCGACGCGGTGGCGACCGTGGAGGTCCCCGAGGCGGCGGAGGTCGAGACGACGTACGCCGTCGCGACGCTCGAGCAGAGCGTCGACGGGGACCTCGCCAGGGCCTGGGTCGACCTCCTCCTCTCCGACGAGGGTCGCCGCGTCCTCGAACAGGCGGGCTTCACCATGCCGGACGCCCCCTCGTGACGCGCGACCCCTTGGGGCGGCCGCCCGCGGCGCTGATGGTGCCGGCCGCCGTCGCCGTGCTGCTGCTCGTCGTCCCGCTGGTCGCGATGGTCGCGGCGACGGACTGGGCGACGCTGCCGGAGCAGCTCACCTCCGAGCCGGTGCTGGACGCGCTCCGCCTCAGCGTGGTGACCTCGACCGCGGCCATGCTCGTGTGCCTGGTGCTCGGGCTGCCCGTCGCGTGGCTGCTCGCGCGGGTGGCCTTTCGTGGTCGAGGCCTGCTGCGGGCGCTGGTGACGGTCCCGTTGGTGCTGCCGCCCGTGGTCGCCGGCATCGCGCTGCGCAGCGCCTTCGGGCGCACCGGGGTGATCGGCGAGCCGCTCCTGGAGCTGACCGGCTTCGCGTTCCCCTTCACGACGTGGGGCGTCGTGCTGGCCCACGTCTTCGTGTCGCTGCCCTTCGTGGTCATCGCGATCGAGGGAGCCCTGCGTTCCGCCGACCCGGTGTACGACGCCGCGTCCGCCACCCTGGGAGCCACCCGGTGGACCACCTTCCGCAGGGTCACCGTGCCGCTGGCGATGCCCGGGATCCTGGCGGGCATGGTGCTCGGCTGGTCCCGGTCACTGGGCGAGTTCGGCGCCACCATCACCTTCAACGGCAACTACCCGGGCACCACGCAGACGATGCCCACCCTCATCTACGTGGCGCGGCAGAGCGACCAGGACGCCGCGCAGGCACTGAGCCTGATCATGCTCGCGCTCTCGATCGCCGTGCTCCTGCTCCTCCGCGACCGTTGGCTGGGCACGCCGTGAGCGCAGGGGGGCTCGAGGTCGACCTCGAGGTGCCCGGGCGCGTGCGGGCGGCCTTCTCGGCGCGGCCCGGCCGGGTGGTCGCCCTCATCGGCCCCAACGGCGCGGGCAAGAGCAGCCTCGTGCACGCGCTCGCCGGCCTCGTGCCGGCGCAGGGCCGGGCGCACCTCGACGGGGTCGACCTGCTCCCGCTGTCGGCCCGCGAGCGCGAGGTGGGACTCGTCTTCCAGGACCGCGCCCTCTTCCCGCACCTGACGGCGCGCGAGAACGTCGCCTTCGGTCCGCGGTCCCGCGGGGTCCCCCGCCGGGTGGCACGGGAGCGGGCGGACCACTGGCTGGGGAGGATGGGGCTGCCCGAGCTGGCCGGTCGACGGCCCCGTCAGCTCTCCGGCGGCCAGGCCCAGCGGGTGGCGATCGCCCGGGCGCTGGCCACCGAGCCTCGCCTGCTGCTCCTCGACGAGCCGATGGCGGGCCTCGACGTCGGGGTCGCGATGGCGCTGCGGCTCGAGCTGGCCCGGCACCTGCGCGACTACGACGGCGTCACGCTGCTCGTCACCCACGACGCGATCGACGCCCTCACGCTCGCCGACGAGGTGGTGGTCCTCGACGAGGGCCGCGTCGCCCAGGAGGGGACCCCCGACGACGTGGCCGCCCACCCCCGCACCGACCACGTGGCGCGACTGGTCGGTCTCAACGTCCTGCGCGACCAGGAGGGGTTCACCTCCTTCCGCCCCCGCGACGTCACGGTCAGCCTGCGGCGTCCCGAGGGTTCCGCCCGGCTGACCTGGTCGGGACCGGTGGCCAGCGCGCAGCAGCACGGGGACGCCGTACGACTGCTGGTCGACACCCGGCCGCCGCTGCTCGCCGACGTCACCCCGCAGGCGGTCGCGGAGCTGGGGATCGCGCCGGGGCGGGAGGTGTGGCTGTCGGTCAAGGCGACCGCCGTGAGGAGGTACGGCGCCGTCCCCGAAGGCCGCTAGCATGCGCCCATGACCCCGAGCGAGACCGCCGTGCCGAAGCCCGACCGCAACCTCGCCCTGGAGCTGGTGCGGGTCACCGAGGCGGCCGCGATGGCCGCGGGCCGCTGGGTCGGCCGGGGCGACAAGAACGACGCCGACGGCGTGGCCGTCAACGCGATGCGCGTGATGATCTCGACCATCGGCATGCGCGGCACCGTGGTGATCGGCGAGGGCGAGAAGGACAACGCCCCGATGCTCTACAACGGCGAGGAGGTCGGCGACGGCACCGGCCCCGAGTGCGACGTGGCGGTCGACCCCATCGACGGCACGACGCTGACCGCCAAGGGGATGAACAACGCCATCGCAGTGCTCGCGGTGGCCCCGCGCGGGACGATGTACGACCCGTCCGCCGTCTTCTACATGGAGAAGCTCGTCACCGGTCCGGAGGCGGCCGACGTCGTCGACATCCGCGTGCCCGTCGCCGAGAACATCCACCGGGTGGCGAAGGCCAAGAACAGCTCTCCCCACGACGTCACCGTCGTGCTGCTCGACCGCCCCCGGCACGCGAAGCTCGTGGAGGAGATCCGGGAGACCGGCGCGCGCATCAAGTTCATCGAGGACGGCGACGTCGCCGGCGCCATCATGGCCGCCCGGCCCGACACCGGCATCGACCTGCTGATGGGCATCGGCGGCACCCCCGAGGGGATCATCGCGGCCTGCGCGATGAAGAGCCTCGGCGGCGTCATCCAGGGCCGTCTGTGGCCCCAGGACGACGACGAGCGGCAGAAGGCGCTGGACGCGGGCCACGACCTCGACCCCGACTTCGTGCTCAGCACGGACCAGCTGGTCACCGGCGACGACTGCTTCTTCGTCGCCACCGGCATCACCGACGGCGAGCTGATGCGCGGTGTCCGCTACCGCGCGGACGGGGCGACCACGGACTCGCTGGTGATGCGGTCGCGCAGCGGCACGATCCGGCGGATCACCTCCGAGCACAAGCTCTCGAAGCTACGCGATTTCTCCGCGATCGACTTCGACAACTGACGCGCCCGGCCGCAGGCCGCGCACGACCTCGGCGATGACCCGGGGATCCATCGCCATCCCCAGGTGCGAGGCTCGCACCTCGACCGGCTGCGCGGCGGGGTCCAGGCAGGCCCGCCAGTCGACGATGCCGTCGCGCCTGCTGTAGATCGCGGTGAAGTCGATGCCCTCGGGAAGGGCGGCGCGCCCCTCGTCGAAGCTCTGCCGCGCGCACGCGCCGGCGACGCAGTCCTCCGACATCAGTCCCGAGACGCCTGCACGGCTCAGCCGCACGAGGACCGCGACGCTCACCGAGAGGCTCACGTGGTGTGCGCCGGGCGCGAGCACCGGGCTGCCCAGGGTCACCAGTCCCGAGACCAGGTCGGGACGCCGGGCGGCCACGCCGCGCGCCAGCATGCCGCCCAGGCTGTGGCCGACCACCCGCACCCGCGACCCGCGCCGCTGGGCGATGGACTCCAGGCGCAGCTCGAGCTGGGCCGCCGCGTCGAGCGTGCACCCCACGTTGGCGTGGATCTGCGACCGGTAGGCGCGGAACCCCTGCTGCACCAGGGCGCGTCGCATCAGGCCCAGGCTGCCGTCCCCGGCCATGAACCCGGGCACGAGCAGCACCGGGTCGTCCACGCGGGCGACCGCTCGCACCGAGTACGGCGGGGGCCGACGACTCCGCTGCCCGACCGCCGCCAGCGCGTAGCGTCCTGCCTCGCCGACCACGCGCCCCTCGCCCAGGACCGCCCGCGCCAGGGGGCGGTCGAAGCCCTCCGGCCGCAGGAAGTCGGCCAACGTGGTGAGCGTCACACAGTGACGGTAGCGCCGAAGCGTCCGGAAAGCGGGGACCTGGCGGCCGATTCGCCCACGTGGGGGTGGAGGGGTCCACCACCCGTCGCCCCGACTGCGGTTCACTGGACACATGTCCACTGCACGAACCCCCCGGCCCGAACCGCGGCCCGACCGGACACCGGGTGACGTCGTCGTCTCCGACGAGCTCTTCGCGCCGGTCAGTCCCGGCATCGAGCTCTGCTACCAGACCTTCGGCTCGCCCGACGACGAGCCGCTGCTGCTCGTCATGGGACTGGGCGGTCCGATGACGTGGTGGGACGCCGACCTGTGCGAGCGCCTGGCCCGCGCCGGCTTCTTCGTCGTCCGCTACGACAACCGGGACACCGGCCGGTCCACCAAGGTCCGGGCACGGGTGCGCCGCTCGCAGCTCCTCCGCGCGTTCGCCACCGGGCGCGCGCGGGCGCCGTACTCGCTCGACGACATGGCCGCCGACGGCCTCGGCCTGCTGGACCACCTCGGCATCGAGTCGGCCCACGTCGCCGGCGTCTCGATGGGCGGCATGATCGCGCAGACCATGGCGGTCGCCGCGCCCTCGCGGGTGCTGTCGCTGACGAGCATCATGTCCACGACCGGCCGACGCACCGTGGGCTGGCAGAGCCCGTCGCTGCTGCCCATGCTCGTCGCCCCGCGCCGGCCCGGCCGGGAGGCCTACGTGCAATCCAGCGCCGCCATGTGGAAGGTGATCGGGTCCCCGGGCTACCCGTCCGACGCCGAGGTGCGCCGTCGGCGCGCCGAGGAGACCTTCGACCGCGGCTTCGACGCGTCTGGCGTGATGCGCCAGATGCTCGCCGTCGTCACGCAGCCCAACCGGACGGTGCGGCTGCGCTCGCTCGGCATCCCCGCCACCGTGATCCACGGGCTGGCCGACAAGATGGTGCACGTCTCCGGAGGCCGGGCCACCGCAGCGGCCGTGCCAGGAACCGAGCTGCTGCTGATCGACGGGATGGGGCACGACATGC
The DNA here is from genome assembly GCF_003047295.1 of Nocardioides sediminis. Taxonomy (GTDB): domain Bacteria; phylum Actinomycetota; class Actinomycetes; order Propionibacteriales; family Nocardioidaceae; genus Nocardioides; species Nocardioides sediminis. Next base: position 490,283 of record NZ_PZYZ01000001.1, on the reverse strand, counting down.
CCGAGCAGCTCTTCGACACCTTCGTCGACGCCATCCGGCGCACGGCCGACCGTGCGGACCGCACGCGCTGAACTCCCCTACCACGTAAGGGATTCCGCCTCCTCGGCGGTGTGGTCGCCTTGCCAAATGACTCCGCAAGGACTAGACGTGACGTACACCACAGACAGGGGAGGAACGCATGCACCGTCCCTCACGACGCCGTGCGAGGCGTCGAGCACCACGGAAGGCCGTGGCCGTCGCTGCGGCGATCGTCTGCACCGCATCACTGGCCGCCTGCTCGGGCGACGACGGCGGCGCGCCCGAGCTCACCTGGTACATCAACCCCGACGCCGGCGGCCAGGACGCCGTCGCCGAGGCGTGCAGCACCGACGCCTACACGATCTCCACGCAGGTCCTGCCGCAGGACTCCAGCCAGCAGCGCATCCAGCTCGCCCGCCGGATCGCCGCCGACGACCCATCGATCGACCTGATGAGCCTCGACCCGCCGTTCACGGCGGAGTTCGCCAACGCCGGCTACCTCGCCGAGATCCCGCAGGACATGCAGGACGCCTTCCGGGAGCAGGCCTTCGACAGCGCGGCCGAGGCAGCGACGTGGGAGGACGAGCTGGTCGTGGCGCCCTTCTGGTCCAACACGCAGGTGCTCTGGTACCGCAAGTCCTTCGTGGAGAAGGCCGGGATCGACATGGACCAGCCGGTCACCTGGGACCAGATCATCCAGGCCGCCAGCGAGAACGGCGGAAAGATCGGCGTCCAGGCCAACAAGTACGAGGGCTACTCCGTGTGGATCAACGCCCTGATCTCGGGGGCGGGGGGCCAGATCGCGTCCGAGACCGATCGGGGCGCCGACGCCGAGATCGACATCGCGTCCGAGGCCGGGCAGGAGGCCGCCCGGGTCATCGAGGAGCTGACCGCGTCCGAGGCGGCACCCGCCGACCTCTCGGTGTCCAACGAGGGCACCTCCGGCACCACCTTCGGCGGGGACCAGGGTTCGTTCCTCGTCAACTGGACCTACATCTGGGGCAACTACGGCGACGACCGGCTCGGCGACGACATCGGCTTCGCCCGCTACCCCCAGACCGTCGAGGGCGAGGAGTCGCGACCGCCGTACGGCGGGATCGGGATCGGCGTGAGCTCGTCCTCCGACAACGAGGAGGAGGCGATCGAGGCGCTGGAGTGCCTGACCAGCCCCGAGAACCAGGGGCTCAACGCCGAGCTGACACAGAACATGCCGTCCAGCGAAGCCGGCTACGACCAGCCTGCGCTGAAGGAGCTGTTCCCGCCCGAGCTCGTCGCGCTGTTCCAAGAGTCCCTGGAGACCGCCGCACCCCGCACGGTGTCGCCGTACTGGAGCGACATGTCCAGTGCCATCCAGAGCACCTGGCACCCGCCGTCGGCGGTCGACCAGGAGACTCCTGAGCAGTCCGCGAACTTCATCGAGGAGATCCTGAACGGAGATTCGCTGCTATGAGCACCGCCGTCGCACCCGACTCAGAGCGGGACACCGGTCGCGCCACCAAGGCCAAGGACAGCGACCGCTCGGTCGCCGAGAACCGGCTCGGGCAGAAGCTCGTCGCCCCCGCGGTCATCATGATGGTCCTGGTCACGGCGTGGCCGATGGCCCAGGCCCTCTACCTCTCGCTCTTCCGCTACCGCCTCACCACTCCCGACGACCGGGAGTTCGTGGGGCTCGGCAACTACGGGACGGTCCTCACCGACTCGTTGTTCTGGCGGGACACCTGGAACACCGTGCTGATCATGGTGATCACCGTCGGCGTCGAGCTCGTCATCGGCTTCGCCTTCGCGATGGTGATGCACAAGATCATGATCGCCCGGGGACTGATGCGGACCTCGATCCTGATCCCCTACGGCATCATCACCGTGGTCTCGGCCTTCGCCTGGCAGTTCGCGTTCTCGCTCAACAACGGCTTCGTCAACTCCTGGCTGCCGTTCTTCGAGGACAACTTCAACTGGTTCGGCGACCACTGGCCGGCGATGTTCGCGATCATGGTCTCCGAGATCTGGAAGACCACGCCGTTCATGGCACTGCTGCTCCTCGCCGGCCTCTCGCAGGTCTCCGAGGACATGCTGGAGGCGGCCGAGGTCGACGGTGCCTCCTGGTGGCAGCGGCTGTGGAAGGTGATCCTCCCCAACATGCGGGCGGCGATCATGGTCGCGGTGCTCTTCCGGGCCCTCGACGCCTACCGCATCTTCGACCAGATCTACATCATGACCAAGGGCGCGCAGGACACCGAGTCGATCTCGTTCCTGACCTATCGCCAGGTGATCGAGCAGATGCAGCTCGGCATGGGCTCGGCCCTGTCGGTGCTGCTGTTCCTCTCGGTGCTGATCCTGGCATTCGGGATCGTCAAGCTGTTCCGCGTCGACCTGGCGCAGGCGAGGGGTGAGGGCTGATGAAGAAGAAGACCGGAATCGGCACCTGGATCGGCTTCGTGCTGATCCTCGTCTGGTGCCTGCTGCCCGTGGCGTGGATCGTCTCGCTGTCCTTCAAGTCCGTCGAGGAGACCTCGACGGGCAGCCCGCAGTTCCTGCCCAAGGACCCGACGGGCGAGAACTACTCGGCCATCCTCGACAACGGGGACTTCACCCGGGCGCTGCTCAACAGCTTCGGCATCTCGCTCATCGCGACCCTGCTGTCGGTCATCTTCGCCACGCTGGCGGCGTACGCCATCGCCCGGCTGGAGTTCAAGGGCAAGCGGCTCGTGCTCTCGATGGCCCTGGCGATCGCGATGTTCCCCGTCGTCTCGCTGGTGGGCCCGCTGTTCGACATGTGGCGCACGTTCGGCCTCTTCGACACCTGGCCGGGCCTGATCATCCCCTACATGACCTTCACGTTGCCGCTGGCGATCTGGACCCTCTCGGCCTTCTTCCGCGAGATCCCGTGGGAGATGGAGCAGGCGGCCCAGGTCGACGGCGCCACCTCGTGGCAGGCCTTCCGCAAGGTGATCGTCCCGCTCGCGGCACCCGGTGTCTTCACCGCCGCGATCCTGACGTTCTTCTTCGCCTGGAACGAGTTCGTGCTCGCCATCTCCCTGACGTCGACGACCGCGTCACGGACCGTGCCGGCCCAGATGTCGTTCTTCGTCGGGCCCGACCCGTTCAACCCGCCGTACAGCCAGCTGGCCACGGCGTCCGTCATCGTCACGATCCCCGTGATCGTCATCGTCCTGCTGTTCCAGCGCAAGATCGTCGCCGGTCTCACCTCCGGCGCAGTGAAGGGTTGATCTCACATGGCTGCCATCGACATCAAGAACATCGTCAAGAAGTACGGCGACGGGTTCCCCGCCGTCAACGACGTCAGCATCGACATCCAGGACGGCGAGTTCATGATCCTCGTCGGCCCGTCGGGCTGCGGCAAGTCCACCCTGCTGCGGATGATCGTGGGACTCGAGGACATCACCTCGGGCGACATGATGATCGGCGACAAGCGGGTCAACGACCTTGCCCCGCGTGACCGCAACCTGGCGATGGTGTTCCAGAACTACGCGCTCTACCCGCACCTGAGCGTCTACGAGAACATCGCGTTCCCGCTGCGGCTGGCGGGCGCGTCCGACGACGAGGTGGACAAGAAGGTCCGCAACGCGTCCAAGACGCTCGAGCTCGACGAGCACCTCGACCGCAAGCCCGGCAACCTGTCTGGCGGCCAGCGGCAGCGCGTGGCGATGGGTCGCGCGATCGTCCGCGACGCGGACGCGTTCCTCTTCGACGAGCCGCTCTCCAACCTCGACGCCAAGCTGCGTGGCCAGATGCGCACCGAGATCTCCCGGCTGCAGAAGCGGCTGGGGATCACCACGGTCTACGTCACCCACGACCAGACCGAGGCGATGACGCTGGGCGACCGGGTCGCGGTGCTCAAGCGGGGCGTGCTCCAGCAGCTCGCCACCCCGCGCGAGCTCTACACCAACCCCGGCAACCTCTTCGTGGCCGGCTTCATCGGCTCCCCGCCGATGAACTTCGTGCCCGCGGAGGTCGACGGCACCACGGTCAAGATGCCGTTCGGCACGGTGGAGATCCCCCGGGACAAGGCCGAGCGCGCCCAGGGCAAGGGCCTGCTGATCGCCGGCATCCGGCCCGAGCACTTCAACGACGCGACGGTCGTCGACGAGGACAAGCGTGCGGGCCACACCTTCCGCGCCAACGTCGACGTCGTGGAGTGGCTGGGCAACGAGGCCTACGCCTACATCCCCTTCGAGGCGCCGCCGGAGGTGCAGAAGCAGCTCAGCGACCTCGAGCACGAGCTCGACGGCGACCAGATGCGCACCCAGCTCGTCGTCTCGCTCGACGGAGCGAGCCGCATCGCGGAGGGCGACGAGGCCGAGATCTGGGTGGACGCCACCAAGATCCACCTCTTCGACCCGTCAACCGGGGAGAACCTCACCGTCGACGAGTCGCGCGCCGGCCGGATCCCCGAGCGCGAGGACCCGAACGCCAAGAAGCAGGCCGAGAAGATGGCCGACGAGGGTGAGGAGATCCACTCCTCCGAGGAGGTCTGACCGCTACCGCCCGTACGACGACGAGGCCCGCACCGAACCTCACGGTGCGGGCCTCGTCATGTCCGCGTCAGTGGCGGACGATCCAGGCTCGTCGTGTCAGTGGCGGACGATCCAGGCGCCCGTGTCGGGAGGCAGCAGGGCGGCCACCCCGGGGTCCGAGGCCACGAGGAGGTCGTTCCCGGGCAGCCGCACGGCCTCCGTGCCCGTGTTGACCCAGCACTCCACCCCGCCACGTCGGAAGGCGAGCACGTCGTCGGGCGCGTCGACCCAGGCGAAGTCGTCGACGCCCAGGAGCCGCTCGCGGCGCAGGCGCAGGGCGGTCCGGTAGAGCTCCAGCGTCGACGCGGGGTCACCGGTCTGCGCGGCGGCGGTGAGCGGCCCCCAGTCGTCGGGCTGCGGCAGCCAGGTCTCCGCGGCGGCACCGTCACCGAATCCGTACGGGGGCACGGACCCGCTCCACGGCAGCGGGACCCGGCACCCGTCGCGCCCGGGGTCGGCGCCGCGCGTCTGCTCGAAGATCGGGTCCTGCCGCCGGTCGTCCGGCAGGTCCTCGTACTCGGCGAGCCCCAGCTCCTCGCCCTGGTAGAGGTAGGCCGTGCCGGGCAGCGCCAGGACGGCGAGGATCGCGGCCCGCGCCCGTCGTACGCCGAGCTCGAGGTCGCCGGGCTCGGTGGCGAACCGCTGGCGGTCCCACACGGCCTCCTCCATCCGCGTGGACTGCGTCCTGCTGAACCGGGTGACCTGGCGGACCACGTCGTGGTTGGACAGCACCCACGTGGAGGGCGCCTCGAGCTCGTCGGACAGCCGGAGGGAGTCCTCGATGATCTCGCGCATGATCCCGGACCGGAACGGCGCCCGCATGAAGTCGAACTGGAACGCGGTGTGCAGCTCGTCGGGCCGGAGGTACTGCGCGAGGCGGGCGGTCTCGGGCACCCATGCCTCGGCGACGAAGATGCGCGGAGGGTCGTAGGAGTCGGCCACCTTGCGCCAGCCCCGGTAGATCTCGTGGACGTCGTCGTGGTCCCACGCCGGGTGCGGGTCGTTGTGGGACACCACGCCCTGCGGTCCCGCGTCCGGGAGGCCGGGCGTCTTGGCGAGCCCGTGCGCCACGTCGATCCGGAAGCCGTCGACGCCCCGGTCGAACCAGAAGCGCAGGACGTCCTCGAACTCCTCGCGCACCTCGGGGTTGGTCCAGTCGAGGTCGGGCTGCTCGGGCGCGAAGAGGTGCAGGTACCAGTCGCCGGTCGCCAGCCGCGTCCAGGCCGGACCCCCGAAGTTGGACTGCCAGTCGTTGGGCGGCTCCGAGCCGTCCCCCTTGCCGGGGCGGAAGATGTAGCGCGCCCGGGCGCGCTCGTCGCCCGCCAGGGCCTGCTGGAACCAGGGGTGGTCGGAGGACGTGTGGTTGGGCACCACGTCGAGGAACACCTTGAGGCACACCGCCCTCAGGTCCGCGAGCAGCGCGTCCGCCTCGGCGAGGGTGCCGTAGGTCGGCTCGATGTCGCGGTAGTCGGCCACGTCGTAGCCGGCATCGTGCTGGGGCGACGGGTACCACGGGTTGATCCACACCGCGTCGACGCCGAGGTCGACCAGGTAGGGGATCCTGCTCTGCAGACCGGCGATGTCACCGACACCGTCGGCGTCGCCGTCCTTGAAGGAGCGGATGTAGCACTGGTAGACGACGGCTTCGCGCCACCACGTGTCCTCGGGGGTGTTCGTCATGGCGCCCACCCTCTCAGGGTTGCCGCGGTCCGGGCGAGGACGACCGGCCGGGCCTCGTCAGTAGTGGCCGAGCATCTTGCGCGGCGTGCCGGGCGGCGGCAGTCGCACCACCTGCACCGAGCCCATCAACGCCACGCCCCTGACCCGGATCACCGGCGAGTCCGGGCCGACCTCGGCCGCCACCTTGTCCTTGCCCTGGCCGTAGTCGCCCATGATGGGCGTGCCGTCGACGACGGCGTGCATGTGGGCCGGGATGAGGATCTTGACGTCGCCCATGATCGCGCTGGCGTTGATCGTCGTCTCCCGGGCGGACAGCACCGCCTGGCGCAGGTCGAGGGTGATGCTGCCCATCAGCGAGAACGCCGCGTGGTGGGGCGGGACGTGCCAGGCCCCGCGCCGCTTGCAGTCGCCCATGATCGCCGTCGAGGACGCGTGGCCCACGGCGGGGACGCCGCCCGCGCGCGGCACGGACGGGACCGGCGGCGGGGTGGGGTGGACGGCGTGCAGGTCGGCCGTGATCGGGACCAGGTCGGCGTACGTCTTGGCGCCCCAGGTCAGCTCGAGGCGCTCGTCGAGCTCGTCGAGGTCGAGGCGCCCCTCCCCCGCTGCCTCCCGCAGCACCTCGGCCACCCGGTGCCTGTCGGCGTCCGAGATGCGCATCCGGCTCGGGTCCCCCGGGACGTTCGTCCCCTCCAGCTCGCCCATGGCCCGAGCCTAGCGAGCGTCGCGCGCGGCGAGGTGCTGGTAGTCCTTGGACGACACCCAGTAGCCGCCCCAGTCCCAGCCGATCCGCGCGAAAGCCTCCACCACCGGGTCCGCCACCCGGATCACGCCCGCCGGGACGAGGGCGCCGGTCGACCGGTCGATCCGCGCGAACCCGCGTCCCGACGGAGGGACGACCGATCCCGGCCGCACGTAGGGGTTCTGGATCGGGTTGACGTCGATCGCGGCGCCGTAGGCGTGGTCCGACCAGCCGGCCTGCCCGGCGACCCGACGGCAGTTGAAGCCCGAGGTGTTGTTGGCCGCCATCGACCGGTCGTCGTCGCCGTCGTAGTCGTCGACGAGACGCATGCGCCGGATCGGGAACCCCACGTCGTACAGGCGGCCGAAGGCGCGCGTGACGTCGCGTGCGTACCGCCGGTGGACGACCATCTCGCCGGTCCGTGCACGACCGTCGTAGTCCCGGTGGGTCATGCGGAGGTAGCGCAGGTCGCGCAGCGGGACCGGGCACCCGGGCCGGTGGCTGGTGCGCATCCGCTCGGCGAGCGCCGGTCCGATGCGCCGGACCGAGGAGGCGTACGCCGGGTCGGCGGCCTGTTCCCCGCCCCGCTCCTCCGCCAGCCCGGTGCACCGCTGGAGGTCGACCCACTGGTCGACCGCGGCGCCCCGGGCCGATCCGGCCAAGGGGCGCGGGCGCCCGCCGGCGGCGATCAGCGCCGGCTCCCAGGCCGCGTCGACCACGCCGTCCCGGTCCACCCGGAGCGACAGGACCCCCGTGTCGGGCTGACGGTCGTGGTACCAGACGAAGTTGCCCAACCCGTAGCCGACATAGGTGTCGCCCGACCAGCCGGCGCCACCCAGCACGTGGGAGTGGCTGCCGACCACGACGTCGGCGCCGGCCTCGGCCAGCTGGCGACCGAGCAGGCGTTGCTTCTGGGTCGGGCACGACTGGCGCTCACGGCCCCAGTGGAGGTAGACGACCACGACGTCGTCGACCTCGGCGGCCGAGCGCACCGCCCTCAGCAGCGCCGCGGGGCGCGCGCGGCGCGCCGCGGCCACCCCGGCGCTGTCCGGGCCCGCTGCCCACACGTCGCTGCTGCCCTCGCGGAAGACGGAGTCGGCGGCCAGGAAGGCGAGGTCGACCCCGTTCTCGGTGACCCGGTGGGGGGTGAGCGCCTCGGGCTCGTCGCGGCCGATGCCGATCAGCGCGACGTCCGCGTCCCGGCCCGCCCTCAGGGTGTCGGCCAGTCCCACCCGGCCGTAGTCACCGACGTGGTTGTTGGCGACGCTGACGACGTCGACGCCAGCGTCGGCCAGCACCTCGAGCGCCCGCGGCGAGGTGCGGAAGTGGTAGCGGTTGTCGGCGTCCTCGAGCTCCTTGGGGTCACGACGACCCCGCTCGGTGATGGCGCTCTCGAGGTTGAGCATCGCCAGGTCGGCCTCGCGCAGGACCCCGGCCATCGGGCCCAGGGCACCGCGGGGGTCCTCGAGCAGGCGGGTGAGGTGCTCCTCGAAGTGCACGTCCCCCGCGAACGCGAGCGTGACCTCGCCGGAGGGCTCGTCGGGACCGGCCCCGCCGGTCGTGCTCGCAGGGATCCCCGGCTCGGCGGCGGCCGGGTCCCCGGGACGCTCGGGGCCGACCGTGCACGCAGCCAGGGCCAGCCAGACGGCGAGGCCGAGCGCCGCGGTCCCTGCCCTGCTGGCCAACCGTCCCGCCACGTCCGCTCCCGTCCGTCCCCCGGTGAGCCGATTGTGCCTCGGGGGTGGTCACCGTGCGGGGCGGACCGCCGGCGACCAGTCAGCGAAACGCAGTGGACAGCGTCGGCGGGAGCGGTCGATCCTGAGGACGGGTCTCGGGTCCTCGGCGATCGGAGACGGGATGAGCGCACTTCCCCGTCCGGACCTGCCGCCCGGCGCCCACCGCGACCTCGTCGACGCGCTCCACGAGCTCCACCACCGTGCGGGCTGGCCGTCGCTGCGCACCCTGGCCCGCGAGACGGGCGTCTCGCACACCACCGTCTCCCACGCCTTGTCCTCGGCGAAGGTGCCGGGCTGGGGAACCCTCGAGCTCCTGGTCGAGGCCCTCGGCGGCGACACGCGCGCCTTCCAGGACCTCTGGCTCGAGGCCACGACGCCTGCGGGCGAGGGCGTCCCGACCGCCCCGCGCATCGCTGGGCGCAGGGCCGAGCTGACCGCCGTACGCCGTCATCTCGAGCAGGGCACCGGGCTCCTGCTCGTCACCGGCGAGGCGGGCATCGGCAAGACCACGCTGGCGGAGGCGGCCGCCGACGCGGCACGGTCGCTGGTGGTCTCGACCCGCTGTCTCCCCCTGTCGCGCCAGACGCCGCTGATGCCCTTCATCGACCTGTTGCGGACCCTGCTCGGGGTGGACGGCGGCCGGCCGTTCGCGGCAGCGCTCGACGCCTGCCCGCCGTACGTCGCCAGCAGCCTCGACGCCCTCCTCCCCGAGCTCGAGAAGCCGCGGTCCGACCCGGCCACCGACGACTACGCCCGTCAGCGCGTGCTCGCTGCGGTGCGGGCCGTCCTCGATGCCCTGGCGGGGTCGCAGCGCCTCGGCCTCGTCCTGGACGACCTGCACTGGACCGACACGACCACCCTCGACCTCGTCGAGCAGCTGGCGACGCGCGACCCGCGGGTCGCCATCGTGGGGACGTGGCGGCAGCACGACGCCGAGACGTCGGAGGACCACACGACGTGGTGGACCCGCGTCCGCCGCCAGGTGGCGCGGCAGGTCGTCGAGGTCGGCCCGCTCGACCGCGCCGGCACCGCCGACCAGCTGGCCCTGCTCGGCAAGGACGCGTCCCCCGAGCGGGTCGACGCCGTCTACCGCCGCACGCTCGGACACCCTCTCTTCACCGCCCAGCTCGCGGGGCCGGACGACGACACGCGGCTCCCGCCGCTGCTCACCGACCTGCTCGACGCGCGGCTCGGCGACCTGGAGGGCGCCGAGTGGGCGGTGACCCGGCTCCTGGGGGTGGCCGACCGCCCCCTGCCGGCCGAGCTGGTCGCGCCGACCACCGGTCTCGACGACGACACGGTCACCGAGGCCCTGCGGGCGCTGGACCGCCGTCACCTGCTGGAGCTCGGGGAGCACGACGTCTCGCTGGCCCACCCGCTGATCGCCGAGAGGGTCCGCCGTCGCCTCGTCCCGGGCGAGGCCGTCACCGTGCACGGCCGGCTCGCCCGCCGCGTCGCCGCACGCGAGGACGTCTCCCCCGCCGAGGTCGCCGCGCACTTCCGGGCCGCCGACGAGCCGGAGCAGGAGTTCGTGTGGCGGATCCGGGCCGCCCAGGAGGCCCACGAGCGCACGGCGTCGAAGGAGGAGGCGGACCACTGGCTCCGCGCCCTCGAGATCTGGCCGACGGGCTCCGAGGCCCGGGCGACGCCGGTGCGGCGAGCCGCCGCCCACCTCGCTGCCGTCAACGCCCTCGACGGGGCCGGTCAGGAGCCGCGCGGCCTCGCCCTGGCCGTCGCCGCCCTCGGACCGGGTCTCTCGATGGACCGTGACGACCGGATGGAGCTGGCGATCCGCGCGGCGGGCATCACCTGGGGCCAGCACGGGCCGGAGCGGGCCCTGGAGATCCTCGACGACGCGGAGGCCGCCTACGGCGAGGGCATGTCCCCGGACACGCGGATCCGGTGCCTGCGGCTGCGCGCCAGCCTGATGTCCAAGTCGGGGCACAGCCAGGCGGCGCTCGGGGTGCTCGAGGAGGCCGTGTCGCTGAGCGACCGGGCCACCGACCCCGACGTCCTGGTCCGGCTCTTCGCGACGCGGGCCTGGCACCTCGGCTTCGGCGGCGACCTGGCCGCGGCCAACCGGTCCTTCGACCGCGCCCGGGCCGTGCTGCGCGAGGCGTCGACCCCGGACCGCGAGGCCTTCGTGGCGATGATGCACACCGACGTGCTGCTCCACCACGGACGGCCGGCCGCCGAGGCCGATGCCGTGGCCCGCTCCGCACTGCGGCAGATCGACGAGCTCGACCTGCGCTCCACCATCACCAACATGGTGCGGTCCAACGTGGCGGAGGCCTGGCTCAACGCGGGCAGGCCGTCGGTGGCGGGCTCGCTGCTCGTCGGCGACGAGCGCACCGCCGACGACTACTCCCTGTGGCCGCTGCGCTGGGTGGCCGCCCGCATCGACATCGCGGCCGGGCTGCCCGACCAGGCCCTCGAGCTGCTGGGGAGGCCCTACCAGCGGGACCTCTTCGCGGAGCTGACGCTCGCGCTGCCCACCGGTGAGGCACTGCTGTGGGCCGGCCGCGCCGACCTGGCCGTCGAGCTGCTCGACGAGCTGGTCTGCCGGTCCCTGCCCACGGACACGGTCGTGATCGCGGGCCCGGTCCTGGTGATGCTAGCGCGCGCCGTGGCCGACCGCCGCGACGCCGGCTCGGGGCACGACTCCTCGTCGGGTCCGGACGACGCGTCGCGGCTCAGGGCCCTGCGCCAGGACGCCCGCGTCGACCCCCTCGGACCGGGACCCGTTCCGGTCGTCCGACCGGCCTGCACCGCGCAGTGGGAGGCAGAGGTGGCGCGGGCGTCCGGTCGCGACACGGTGGAGCACTGGACCCGGGCCGCCATGGAGTGGGACCGGCTCGAGCGTCCGCACGAGTCGGCGTACTGCCGGTGGCGCGCAGCCCAGGGCGCGCAGCGCGACGGCCGGGCGGCGCTCGCCACCCGGCTGCTGCGGCACGCTGCGACCGATGCCACCGAGCACGTCCCCCTGCTCCGGGCGATCAGCGCCGCCACGTCGGGTGACGACTGACCGCCCGGCCAGGGGACCGCTGCCCCTAGGGCATGTAGTCCACGACCCGGGCGCTGAGCTCGGACGCCGGGAAGCGAGGCGGCGTCTCCACGAGCTGCCACGAGGGCGTCGCGCAGGTGGGCTGCGGTCCATCGAGGGCGGTGTTCCAGTGCGCCCGGACCATGAAGCAGGGACGGTCCCCGTCCGGGGTGTCGGAGGCCACGGCACCGGTGGCCGCGGTCAGTGTGGTGGTGACGACGATGGCGGTCGCGGCGCCGACGACGGCAGCGGTACGACGCAGGTGCGTGCTGTGCATGGCGTTCTCCCCTGGCTGGGCCCGGCAGCACACGGAACTGGCGGGCATGCCTCCAGAGTCGATCCGCCCGACCCCCGGTTGACGGGGGTTGACGAAGGTTGACGCCTCAGGCGCTCAGGTCGCCCTCGGGCAGCTCGCGAGCAGGCCGCGGGAGCGCCAGCCGGCGCGCGACGGCGACGGCGGCGGCACGGCCGGCCCGGTTGGCGCCGATCGTGCTGGCGGACGGGCCGTAGCCGACGAGCTGCACCCGCGGGTCGCGGACGGCCGTGACCGCGCCCTGCACAGCACCGCCCACCTCGAGCTGGATCCCGCCCGCCGGGGAGCGCAGGCCGAGGGGCGCGAGGTGGCCGACCGCGGGGCGGAAGCCGGTCGCCCAGAGGATCACGTCGACGGGCTCGAACGCCGCGTCCGCCCAGCGCACGCCGGTCGTTTCGATCCGCTCGAACATCGGCCTGCGCCGGTAGGCGCCGAGGCGCTCGGCCTCGCGCTCCTGCGGGCGGAGGGACAGTCCGGTGACGCCCACGACGCTCGCGGGCGGGAGCCCACGGCGTACCCGGTCGGCGACCAGGGTGACCGCGGCCAGCCCGGCCTCCGGGTCGAAGTCGCCGGTCCGCCACACCGGCTCGCGGCGCGTGACCCACAGGGTGTCGGCGACCGGGGCGAGCTCGCCGAGGTGCTGCACCGCGGAGGCGCCGCCACCGACGACGAGCACGCGCCGGCCGGCGAAGTGCTCCGGGCCGGGGTAGGCGGCGGTGTGCAGCTGCTCGCCCGCGAAGGTCTCGATGCCCGGGTAGTGGGGCACGAAGGGCTGGGTCCACGTGCCGGTGGCGTTGACGAGGGTGCGGGTGCGCCAGGTGCGCTCCCCCGCGCGGACGACCAGGAGCTCGCCCTCGCTGGTCACCTCGTCGACGACGACGGGGCGGACCACGGGGAGGTCGAAGCGTCGCTCGTAGTCGGCGAACCACGCGGGCACGACGAGGTTGGCAGGCGCGTCCGACCGTCCGGGCGCGGGGGCATCCGGGAGGTCGGCGACGCCGTGCACGTCCTCCATGCTCAGCGAGTCCCACCGGTGCTGCCACGCGCCGCCCGGCCGTTCGCCGGCGTCGAGGACCACGTGGTCGATCCCGCGCCGGGCCAGGTGCCGCGACGCGGAGAGCCCGGCCTGGCCGGCGCCGATGACGAGTGAGTCGAGGCGGGAGTCGTGGGCGGGCACACCGGCTCAACGTCCGGGCGCCGTCGGCTATGCCCGGCCCCGCGGCGTACCCTGAGCGCTCGTGACTGACGCTGAGTTCCGCTACTCCGACCTCCTGCCCACCGGCGCCGACGACACGCCGTACCGGCTCATCACCACCGAGGGTGTCTCGACCACCGAGGTGGACGGGCAGACCTTCCTCCGCGTCTCGCCGGAGGCGATCCGGCGGCTGACCGCGGAGGCGATGCACGACATCAGCCACTACCTCCGGCCCGCGCACCTCGCCCAGCTGCGGCGGATCATCGACGACCCGGAGGCGTCGGGCAACGACCGCTTCGTCGCTCTCGACCTGCTCAAGAACGTCAACATCTCCGCCGGCGGCGTGCTGCCGATGTGCCAGGACACCGGCACCGCGATCGTGATGGGCAAGAAGTCCGAGGGCGTCCTCACCGGCATCGACGACGGCGAGGCGATCAGCCGCGGTGTGTACGACGCGTACACCAAGCTCAACCTGCGCTACAGCCAGCTCGCGCCGCTGACGACCTTCGAGGAGAAGAACACCGGCACCAACCTGCCGGCGCAGATCGAGATCTACTCGACCCCGCAGACGTCGGGGAAGCCGGAGTACAAGTTCCTCTTCATGGCCAAGGGCGGCGGCTCGGCCAACAAGTCGTTCCTGTTCCAGGAGACCAAGGCGATCCTCAACCCCGACCGGCTGCTGACCTACCTCGACGAGAAGATCCGCTCCCTCGGCACCGCCGCCTGCCCGCCCTACCACCTCGCCGTGGTCATCGGCGGCACCAGCGCGGAGTACGCCCTCAAGACGGCGAAGTACGCCTCCGCGCACTACCTCGACAACCTGCCGACGTCGGGCTCGATGGCCGCCCACGGCTTCCGCGACCTGGAGCTCGAGGACGAGGTCTTCAAGCTGACCCAGTCCTTCGGCATCGGCGCGCAGTTCGGCGGCAAGTACTTCTGCCACGACGTCCGCGTCGTCCGGCTCCCCCGTCACGGCGCGTCCTGCCCCGTCGCCATCGCCGTCTCGTGCTCGGCCGACCGCCAGGCGCTGGGCAAGATCACTCCCGAGGGTGTCTTCCTCGAACAGCTCGAGACCGACCCGGCGCACTACATGCCCTCGGCCGGCGTCTCCGACGAGATCGCGGCGGGTGAGGTCGTGCGGATCGACCTCAACCAGCCGATGTCGTCGATCCTCGAGGAGCTCTCTCGCCATCCCGTCAAGACGCGACTGTCCCTCACCGGACCTCTCGTCGTGGCCCGCGACATCGCGCACGCCAAGATCAAGGAGCGCCTCGACGCCGGCGAGGAGATGCCGTCGTACATGAAGGACCACCCGGTCTACTACGCCGGTCCGGCCAAGACCCCGACCGGGATGGCGTCCGGGTCGTTCGGCCCCACGACCGCCGGCCGGATGGACTCATACGTCGAGCAGTTCCAGGCCGCCGGCGGGTCCATGGTGATGCTCGCCAAGGGCAACCGCTCCCGCGTGGTGACGGAGTCGTGCGACACCCACGGCGGTTTCTACCTCGGCTCGATCGGCGGCCCCGCCGCGCGCCTCGCCCAGGACTGCATCACCTCGGTGTCGGTGCTGGAGTACGAGGAGCTCGGCATGGAGGCCGTCTGGAAGATCGAGGTCGAGGACTTCCCGGCGTTCATCGTGGTCGACGACAAGGGCAACGACTTCTTCACCGATCCCTCCGGCGCCGTCAACGTGCCCATCTCCGGGATCCGGGTGCGCTCGGCGGAGTAGCGCGTCTGCCGCCTCGTGCCCGTCGGCCCGCGTCGCGGTGCTGCGGTGCGTCCGACGCTCCGGCCGCCGGCCCGGCGGACGTCCCGCCGGACGTCCGACGAGGTGGTCGCGAGCGCCGGGGCAGCTGCAGCGCCCTGGCGACCGACTCGGCAACCACCCCGACGGATGGGCCGAGCGACACGACCCGGTCCGCCGACGGGCAGGATGGAGCACATGTCAGCCCCCGCCTCCGTCGAGATCGCCCGCGCCGAGTCGCCCCGGGGCGAGCTGGTGCTCCGGCGACGTACCAACCCCGGCGCCGCCGACGTGGTCGAGCTCCGCGTCAACGGCGTCTTCGTCATGGACACCCTCGAGACGAGCACCGAGCTCGAGCTGGCCGGCGTGGCGCTCGACCTCGTGGACGACCCCCGGGACGTCGTCATCGGCGGGCTCGGGCTGGGGTTCACGCTGCAGCGCATCCTGGCCGACGTCCGCGTGGAGCGCGCCACCGTCGTGGAGATCGAGGAGCCGCTCGTCGGGTGGATGCGCGACGGCACCGTGCCCCACGGGCCGGCGCTCCTCGCCGACCAGCGGGTGCGGATCGTCAACGCCGACATCCTGATGGCGATCGCGGAGGCGCGCGACACCCACGACCTGCTGCTGCTCGACGTCGACAACGGCCCGGGCTACCTGGTGCACGACGGCAACGCCGGGGTCTACGAGCGCGACTTCCTCGCCCGGTGCCGGGAGATCCTCAACGACCACGGCGTGCTCGTCGTCTGGTCCGCCTCCCGCTCACCCGAGCTGCTGGCCGCCCTCGAGGACGTCTTCGAGGCTGCCGAGGAGCTGGCGTACGACGTCCTGCTCCAGGACCGCCCGGAGCAGTACTTCCTCTACGCCGCGCGCCGGTCGGACGAGCCACCCCAGGGGTGAGTCAGCCGGACGCCGTCTCGGAGTAGCGTCGCGCCCATGAGCCAGACACGCACCGAGCGCGACTCGATGGGCGAGGTCGAGGTCCCGGCCGACGCCCTGTGGCGCGCCCAGACCCAGCGCGCCATCGACAACTTCCCGATCAGCGGCACGACGCTCGAGCGCCGCCACGTGCAGGCACTCGCACTGGTCAAGGGTGCGGCCGCCCGCGTCAACGGCGACCTCGGCGTCATCGGCGCCGAGCAGGCGTCCGCGATCGCCGACGCCGCCGCAGCGGTGGCCACCGGCGAGCACGACGACCACTTCCCGCTCGACGTCTTCCAGACCGGGTCGGGCACCAGCTCCAACATGAACACCAACGAGGTGCTCGCCTCACTGGCGGCCCGCGCCGGCGTCGACGTCCATCCCAACGACCACGTCAACGCCTCGCAGAGCAGCAACGACACGTTCCCGACGTCCATCCACGTCGCCGCGACCCTGGCCGTCGTCGAGGACCTGCTGCCGGCGCTCGACGTGCTGGCCGCGTCGCTGGAGGCCAAGGCGACCGAGTTCGCCGGACTGGTGAAGTCCGGCCGCACCCACCTGATGGACGCGACCCCGGTGATGCTCGGCCAGGAGATGGGCGGGTACGCCGCGACCGTGCGCTACGCCGCCGAGCGGCTCGAGGCGGTCCTCCCCCGGGTCCGTGAGCTGCCGCTGGGCGGCACCGCGGTCGGCACCGGCATCAACACGCCGCCCGGCTTCGCCGCCGCCGTCATCGAGCGGCTCGCCGCCGACACCGGGCAGCCGTTCACCGAGGCCCGCAACCACTTCGAGGCCCAGGGCACCCGGGACTCCCTGGTCGAGCTCAGCGGCGCGCTGCGGACGTACGCCGTGGGCCTGACCAAGATCTGCAACGACCTGCGCTGGATGTCGTCCGGCCCCACGACCGGGCTCGCCGAGATCCACCTGCCCGACCTCCAGCCGGGGTCGAGCATCATGCCCGGCAAGGTCAACCCGGTGCTGCCCGAGGCGACGCTGATGGTCTGCGCCCAGGTCGTCGGCAACGACGCGACCGTCGCCTGGGCGGGCGCCTCCGGGAGCTTCGAGCTCAACGTCATGATGCCGGTGATGGCGCGCAACCTGCTCGAGTCGATCCGGCTGCTGTCGACGTCGTCGACCGTGCTCGCCCGGCGCTGCGTCGACGGGATCACCGCCGACGTCGAGCGGATGCGTGCGTACGCCGAGTCGTCGCCGTCCGTGGTCACCCCGCTCAACAAGCACGTCGGCTACGAGGAGGCCGCCCGCATCGCCAAGCAGGCCATGAAGGACGGCACCACCATCCGCGAGACGGTGCTGGCGATGGGTTACGTCGAGCGCGGCGACCTCACCGAGCAGCAGCTCGACGAGGCGCTCGACGTCGAGCGGATGACCCACCCGTGAGCGGCCTCAGCGACCCCGAGCACGTGCGCAGCCAGTACGCCACCGAGGACCGGCTCGAGACCCGCCGCTCGGTGTGGCACCCCACCGCCGACGGCCTCGACCCGGCGACAGAGGCGCTGCGCGCCATCGACCGTGCGCTGGTGGGCGACGCCCGGGTGCTCGAGGTCGGGTGCGGCACCGGCGTGATGGCCAGCCGGATCCACGACCTCCCGGGCGTCACCCTGGTCGCCACCGACTTCTCGCCGCGCTTCGTCGAGCTGACGGCCGCTCGCGGGATCGACGCGCGGCAGGCCGACATCTGCTACCTGCCCTTCGACGACGGCTCGTTCGACGTCGTCTACGCCGGCTGGATGCTCTACCACGTGCGTGACCTCGAGCGCGCGCTCAACGAGGTCCGCCGCGTGCTGCGTCCGGGTGGCACGTTCGTCGCGGTGACCAACGGCAACGACCACCTGGTCGACCTGCGGCGCGAGGCGGGCGGGCACCCCGAGGTCTCCCGGTTCAGCAGCGAGACCGGCGAGTCGGTGCTGCGACGCCGCTTCGACGACGTACGCCGGCACGACCTGGCGACGCGGGCGGTCTTCCCCGACCACACGAGCGCCCAGGCCTACCTGGACTCGACCGACGAGGGACTCGTGCTGGCGCCGTTCGACGGCGCCCGTGAGTACGCCGGAGCGGTCACGGTGTTCGAGGCGCGCTGACCCGACGCCGCGAGGGCGGTCAGTACCAGTTGTTGGCGGTCTTGAACGACCAGGCGTTGCACGGGGTCCCGTAGGTGTCCTGGATGTAGCCCAGGCCCCAGCGGATCTGCGACTCGGCCGAGGTCATGTAGTCGGCCGGCAGGTCGTGCAGCTGGGTCAGCGCCTGCGGGATCCCGTACGCCGAGGACGTGGGGTTGTCGGCGTCGATGCGCCAGTTGGACTCGCTGACGTAGAGCGAGTCGAGGCAGGAGAACTGCGAGGAGTCGAAGCCGAACTCCGGGAGCAGCGCCCGGGCAATGTCACGCGGGTCCGAGCTCGAGACGTCCTCCGACCGGGTCACGGCCGGGCCCTTGGCGACCGACAGCGCGGCGCGCTTGGTCGCGTCGGTGGCCCCGCGGCGGTCCGACCGGGAGACCGGTACGACGGACTCGCGACGCTCCAGGGCGGTGTCCTGGCCGGTGTCGCCGGCTGCGTCCTCGGCGGCGTCCCGGGACGTGGGCTCGGAGTCCGCCGAGGCGACCGTGACGCCACCCACGGCGGCGGAGGCGAGGTCGGAGGCGGTGCCCGTCGACGAGCCGAGCACACCACCGGCGACGCTCACGCCGGTCACCGCTGCGGCGACGCCGGTGAGCACCACGGAGGTGCGGATCACGCGGGCCGAGGCGGAACGGGCCGCCTTGCGCTTGCCGGGGGCGCGGTGTCGGGGGGCGTGCTTCTCGGGCTCGGGCGCGGACGTCGACAGGGACTTGAAGGGCACAGGAAAGCTCACGGGGGTAGACAGCAGGTGATGACGCGACCGGTCCGGGGTGCCACCTGCCAGGAACGGGGGGGAGCCGGCGGGCAACGGGACGCTCAGGTCACGAAACGATCACGGGCAACCATGCAGGAGGTCGGGAGCCCGTGCAAACCGAACGCGGGAACTCGTTCCACTTTCTCGTCCACACCGGGCACAGTGACCTCACCAGCCACACGGGTCACGTCGTCGCCGCCTGCGGAGGGGCGTGGCGAGATTCCCGTCACCCCACGAGTGCAGGCAGCGGTCCGGCTCGCACCCGGGACGTGGGTGCGAGCCGGACCGTCGTACGCCGGCAGGACCGGTCAGAGGGTGACGTTCTCCAGCATCTCGGTGACCAGGGCCGCGATCGGGGACCGCTCGGACCGGGTCAGGGTCACGTGCGAGAACAGCGGGTGGCCCTTGAGCTTGTCGATCACCGCCACGATGCCGTCGTGGCGTCCGACACGGAGGTTGTCCCGCTGCGCGACGTCGTGGGTGAGCACCACCTTGGAGTTGGCCCCGATCCGCGACAGCACCGTGAGCAGGACGTTGCGCTCCAGCGACTGGGCCTCGTCGACGATGACGAACGCGTCGTGGAGGGAGCGGCCGCGGATGTGCGTGAGCGGCAGCACCTCGAGCATCCCGCGGTCCATCACCTCGTCGATGACGTCGGGCGTGGTGAGGGCGCCCAGGGTGTCGAAGACCGCCTGGCCCCAGGGCGACATCTTCTCCGACTCCGAACCGGGCAGGTAGCCCAGCTCCTGGCCGCCCACCGCGAAGAGGGGACGGAAGACGACCACCTTCTTGTGCTGGCCCCGCTCGAGGGTGGCCTCGAGGCCCGCGCACAGCGCCAGGGCCGACTTGCCGGTGCCGGCCCGGCCGCCCAGCGACACGATCCCGACCTCGGGGTCCAGCAGCATCTCCAGCGCGATCCGCTGCTCCGCCGAGCGCCCGTGGATGCCGAACGCCTCCCGGTCGCCGCGGACGAGGTGCACCTGCTTGTCCGGACCCACCCGTCCCAACGCCGTGCCCCGGTCGGAGAGGAGGACCAGGCCGTTGTGGCACGGCAGGTCGCGCGCCTCGGCGAGGTCGACGACCCCGTCGTCGTACAGCTCGTCGAGCTCGGCGGAGGTCACCTCGAGCTCGGCCATGCCGGAGTAGCCGGTGTCGGAGTCGCTGACGGCCTCCGCGCGGTACTCCTCCGCGTCCAGCCCGACCGCCGAGGCCTTGATCCGCAGCGGCAGGTCCTTGGAGACCAGCGTGACCTGGTGGCCCTCGTCGGCCAGGTTGCGCGCGACTGCGAGGATCCGGGTGTCGTTGTCGCCCAGCCGGAAGCCGGAGGGGAGCGACGTGGGGTCGGTGTGGTTGAGCTCGACCCGGACGCTGCCGCCCTCGTCGCCCACCGGGACCGGCTCGTCGAGCCGACCGTGCTTGACGCGCAGCTCGTCGAGGCTGCGCAGCGCGGTCCGCGCGAAGAAGCCGAGCTCTGGGTGGTGGCGTTTGCCCTCGAGCTCGGTGATGACGACGACCGGGAGCACCACCTCGTGCTCCGCGAAGCGCCGCAGGGCTCCGGGGTCGGCCAGCAGGACGCTGGTGTCGAGGACGTAGGTGCGGTGCTGGCTGACCTGCTTGTTCGCGCTCACGGAGTGACTACCCCTATCGGACCGGCGCGTCGCACCACACCCGGCCCAGTCAATCGATGGACCGGACGGCTCCTCGAAGCGGTGCGTTGCTTCCCACAGCGTGCCTCCCGATACAGCAGGCTTCCCCACCTGCCGATACGTCGGAAAGTACGCCCGTGGTGGGAGCCATCCGGGGCGACACGCCCGACCGCGGGATGAACGTTGTGTTACCCGCTCCGCCACGCGCCGCGGGGCTCAGGACCCGAAGCGGCGCTCGCGCTCGGCGTACGCCCGGATGGCACGCAGGAAGTCGACCCGGCGGAAGTCGGGCCACAGCGCCTCGCAGAAGTAGAACTCCGAGTGCGCCGACTGCCAGAGCAGGAAGCCGCCGAGCCGCTGCTCGCCCGACGTGCGGATGACGAGGTCGGGGTCGGGCTGGCCCTTGGTGTAGAGGTGGTCGGAGATGTGCTCGACGTCGATGACGTCGGCGAGCTCCTCCAGGCTGGTCCCGCGCGCGGCGTGCTCGTGGAGCAGGGAGCGTACGGCGTCCGCGATCTCGCGACGCCCGCCGTACCCGACGGCGATGTTGACCAGGATCCCGTCGACGTCGCGGGTGGCCTCCTCGGCGTCCTTGAGCTTCTGCGCGGTGTGCGCGGGGAGCAGGTCCAGGGCGCCCACCGGGTGGATGCGCCACCGGCCGGTGGCGGCCAGCGACTCGACGGCGCCCTCGATGATCGTCAGCAGCCCGGTGAGCTGCTCGGGCGGCCGGTTGGTGAGGTTGTCGCTGGACAGCAGCCACAGCGTCACCACCTTGACGCCGACCTCCTCGCACCAGCCGAGGAGCGGGAAGATGTTGTCCGCACCTGCCTGGTAGCCGCCCGCCGTGTCGATGCCCACGGCCTTGGCCCAGCGCCGGTTGCCGTCGAGCATGACACCGATGTGCTGCGGGATGCGATCGGCCGGGAGATTCTTCACGACCCGGTGCTCGTAGGCCGGGTAGACCACCCGACGCACCGCGTCCTTCAACTTCGCCACCTCCTGATGGTAACCGCGTCCCAGGGTGTCGTCCGTGCACGACGACCCGTGGCGACCACGGTCAGGACGGAGCTCCCGACCCCGACGACGCGGTCGCCCGAGGCCTCCCGGACGCCACCCTCACGAGGCGTTCCATGTGACTAGTTCACCCGGGCCGGGTAGTTTCGGGGCATGAACGACCTCATCCGCCACCGGTTCGACGGGCTCCACGAGCGCGTCGACGGCGCGACGGAGGCCATCCACGAGGCGATCGCGGAAGCCAAGCCGCACCTTCGTGGCTGGTTGCACCTCGCTACCACTCCCCTGACCCTCGCGGCCGGCATCGTCCTGATCGTGCTCTCCCCCGACACCCTCACCCGGGTCGGCTCGGCGGTCTTCACCGCCTCCGCCCTGGTCCTGTTCACCGTCTCCGCGATCTACCACCGCGGCACCTGGTCCCCCGGCACCCACTCGGTGCTCCGGCGCTTCGACCACTCCAACATCTTCGTGCTGATCGCGGGTTCCTGCACGCCGTTCGGGCTGCTGCTGCTCGAGGGCCGCGACCAGTGGTTGATGCTCGGTCTCGTCTGGGGCGGCGCCCTGGGCGGCGTCGCGATGAAGGTGTTCTGGAAGGGCGCCCCCCGCTGGCTCTCCGCACCGATCTACATGGCGCTGGGCTGGGCCCCGGTGTTCTTCTTCGGTGACTTCATCAGCGGCGCCATGGACCGGTACGGCGCGAGCACCGGCACCGCGGTGATGGTCCTGGTCGCGGTCGGCGGCGCGCTCTACACGATCGGCGGCGTCGTCTACGGCACCAAGCGCCCCAACCCGTGGCCGCGCTGGTTCGGCTTCCACGAGGTGTTCCACACCTTCACGATCCTCGCGTTCGTGACCCACTACGTGGGCGTCTCGGTGGCGACCTACTCGCTGCGCTGAGCGCGCTCCCGCTCCTCGCGGAGGCGGGTGAGTCCGCTCACGTCGGGGAACACCGCGCCAGCTCCAGGCGTCGTACGGGGGAACGCCCGTCCCCGACCCCCGTGACGCCGATGACCGAACCCGACCAGAAGCCCACCCTCGACCTCTCCCTCCCCCAGGTGGTCGCCGGCGCCGTGGCGGCCGCCGCGGCCACCGTGCTGAGCTCCCGCCTGGGCCTGGTGGGCACCGTGCTCGGCGCCGTCTTCGCCAGCATCGTCTCGGCCGTGGTCACCGCGTCGGTGGCCGGCTGGTGGCACCGGGCGCACCACGCGTCCCGCACCGCCCGCGAGTGGGTCCCCCAGCGGGTGCGTGGCCTCGTGGTCGGGGCCGGCGCCCTCGGCCTGCTCGTGGTCGCCTTCCACACCGGCGTGGACCTGCTGACGCAGGACCTGCCGCGCGGCACCTTCGCCGCCCGCTGGCTCGCCGAGGTCGGCCTCACCCGAGGATGAGCCACGCGAACACGGACAGCGCCGCGACCGCGACCGTGGCAGCGACTGCGACGGCCAGCCGCGGCGACCGCGCCGCGAGTCGCTCCGTGGCCTGGTAGCCCAGCAGGATGACGGCCAGCCCCACGGTGACGTGGAGCAGCACGGCGAGCATGACACCCGCGATGACACCGGCCCTCCAGAAGCGTCCCCACAGCACGCTGAGCAGCAGCGGGACGGCCACCGCGCCGGCAAGCCCGCCGAGGAGCTCCCACCACCAGGCGCGCTCGTCCATCCACGGCACCCGCCACGCGAACGGCCAGGACTGGTCGAGCAGGTCGGCGGTGGCGGAGTAGCCGAGGTAGACGACCAGCGCGATCGATGCTCCGACCCCGAGGCGGTGGGCCCAGCGCATCGCGGGCGACCACGACGGCGAGCGGGGCAGGCCTCCCGGCACCAGGACGGTCGCGGCCGTCACGGCGGTCCAGACGATCCAGCGCCGGACGACGCCGGTGCCGGTGTCGGCCATCGCGTCGCGGAAGACCCGGTCGGCCTCGACCCGGTCGATCGTGTGCCGCTCGGTGGAGTCGTAGGACGGCTCCCCGCCGCCCGCGACCAGGGCGTCGTGGACAAGCGCGGCCGGCAGGTGGGCGCCGGTCTTGGGCACCAGCCAGGTGAACAGCGCCGGCGTCGACGTCAGGTCGGTGCGGAAGTCAGTGCTCGCCGGCACGAGGATCTCGCCGAGATGACGGTCGTCGTAGGCGATCCGCCGCTCGAGGCTGAAGACCTCCAGCCCCGACTCGAGGTGCCGCTCCAGCACGATCCGCGGGTCGTGGGCGCGGTCGGGAGGCAGGCCGATGCGGTCGCCGACGGGCAGCACGCCGCCGTCGTAGAAGCGACGCGGCTGCGGGCGCACCTGCGCGCCGGTGGTGGTGACGGGCTGGCTCCGAGACATGGGCCCACTGTGGCACCGGCCACCGACGCCGGCACGCGGACACAACCGCCGCTCGTGGTGCATCTCGCGCCGTGCCGACGGGGTTGCCGGCCGGGTTCTGTCCGCGTGTCTACGTGAGGTCGGCAGGGTTCGTGGTCGGGGCGGCGCAGACGTGGTGCCGGCAGACGTACGCCGCGGGGCGGCCGCCGACCTCGTCGCGCGCCTGCATCAGCGGGATCGCCGACTCACCGGGCGCGGCCACGACCACCACGGCGCCGGGCAGGGCGAGCGCCGCCCGGGCCAGGGCGTCGCGTTCCTCCCCCGGCCGACCGACGACCGCGATCTCGCGGGGTCCGTCCAGCATCGCCTCGGCGGCCGCCAGCGACCACCCGGCGAAGCGGGGGGCCTTCTCGGCCAGCGTGGCGACCGTCGCCAGCGCTTCCTCGGCCGCGTCCCGGTAGGCCTCCTCGCCCGTCAGCGCGGCGAACCCGACGAGGGCGTGGACCGTGGCCGACAGCCCGCTGGGCGATGCATTGTCGGAGGGGTCGCGCGGCCGGGCGACCAGCGCCTCGGCGTCGACCGCGGTGTCGTGGAAGCCGCCGTCCTCGGCGCGGAACCGGTCCAGCGCGTCGTCCAGGAGCAGCCGGGCGTGGTCGAGCCAGGTTCCGTCGGCGGTCGCCGCGGCGAGGTCGACGAACGCGGTCGCCACGCAGCCCAGGTCCTCGAGGACACCGGCGGGCGTCCCCACGGCGCCGTCGCGCGAGACGCGGCGGAGCCGGGCGCCGCCCTCGCCGGCGTCCACCAGGTGCACGTCGACCAGCAGCCGGCCGGCGGCCACCGCCGCGTCGAGCCAGTCCTGCTCCCCCAGTCGCTGCCAGGCCGCGACCAGCCCGCTGATCGCCAGGCCGTTCCACGCGGCGACCACCTTGTCGTCGCGGGCGGGCCGCACGCGCTCCTCGCGGGCGGCGACGAGCCGACGGCGTACGTCCGCCCACCGCTGGAGGTCCTCCCCGCCGGGCGGGTGGCGCAGCTGCAGCGTGGACGTGCCGTGCTCGAAGGTGCCCGCGGGGGTGACGCCGAGCAGGTCGGCCGCCCACGCGCCGTCGTCCGGTCCCAGGACCTCCGTCAGCTGCTCGGGGGTCCAGACGTAGAAGGTGCCCTCGGCACCCTCGCTGTCGGCGTCCAGGGCGCTGGCGAAGCCACCCTCGGGCGTGCGCAGCTCGCGGAGCAGGAACTCGGCGGTCTCCCGCGCCACCCGGTCCCCGAGCCCGGTGCCGAGCCGGGCGTGGAGCGCGAGCAGCAGGCCGTTGTCGTAGAGCATCTTCTCGAAGTGGGGCACCACCCACCCCCGGTCGACGGAGTAGCGGGCGAAGCCGCCGCCGAGCTGGTCGTACATCCCGCCCCCGGCCATCGCCTGCACGGTGCGGCCGAGCATGTGGCGCGCCTCCTTCACCCGCTCGGCCATCGGCGAGCCCTCCGCGGCCGGGCGGGCGGCGAAGCGGCGCAGGAGCTCCAGCACCATCGAGGGCGGGAACTTCGGGGCGCCGCCGAAGCCGCCCGCCATCGGGTCGAACTCGCCGGCCAGCACACCGACGGCCTGCTCGACCGCGTCGGCGGTGATCGGCGCCGCGGTGAGGGCGGCGGACGCGTTGAGGTGCTCGCGCAGGTTGTCGGCCACGCGGCGTACGTCCTCACCCCGCTCCCGCCAGGCCTCGGCGAGCCCCTGGAGCACCTGGGTGAAGGACGGCTGGCCGTGGCGCGGGGTCTCGGGGAAGTAGGTGCCGGCGAAGAACGGGCTGCCCTCGTGGTCGAGCACGCAGGTCATCGGCCAGCCGCCGTGGCCGGTCATCGCGGTGGTCGCCTGCATGTAGACCGCGTCGACGTCCGGACGCTCCTCGCGGTCGACCTTGATGCTGACGTAGTGCTCGTTGAGGTAGGCCGCCGTCGCCTCGTCCTCGAACGACTCGTGGGCCATCACGTGGCACCAGTGGCACGCGGCGTACCCGACGCTCAGCAGCACCGGCACGTCGCGGCGTCGGGCCTCGGCGAACGCCTCGGGCCCCCACTCCCACCAGTCGACCGGGTTGTCGGCGTGCTGGAGGAGGTACGGCGACGTGGCGGCGGCGAGACGGTTGGCCATGCCCCCAGCCTGTCAGGCGGGACGAATCACGCCAGCGAGAGGAAGAGCTTCTCCATCTTCTTCACGTCCACGCTGTCGACGCCGTCGCCGGCGGTGAGGCACTGCTGCAAACCACTGGCCACGATCGCGAACCCGGCGCGGTCGAGCGCCTTGGAGACCGCGGCGAGCTGGGTGACGACGTCCTCGCAGTCGCGCCCCTCCTCGAGCAGGCGCAGCACGCCCGCCAGCTGGCCCTGGGCGCGCTTGATGCGGTTGATGACCGGGGTCATCTCGGTGGCGTCGAGCTCCATCAGTCCTCCTCGGACAGGGCGGCCAGGGCCGCGGTCAGGCGTTGCTTGGCGTCGGCGGCGACGGAATCGAGGGCACGGTCGTCGGCCAGGCCCATCATCGCGTCCGGGTCGAAGGCCTCGACGACCGTGGTCCCCTCCTCCACCGAACGGACCACCACGTTGCACGGCAGCACGGCGGCGATCGAGGGGTCGACCTGGATGGCCTCGTAGGCCAGCGGGGGGCGGCAGGCGCCCAGGATGACCTGGGGCGGGAGGTCGACGTCGAGCTTGGCCTTCATCGTGGCGGCGAGGTCGATCTCGGAGAGGATCCCGAAGCCCTGGTCGCCCAGCGCGGCCCGCGTGGCGTCCAGCACCTCGGCGTACGGACGGGTGATCGTGGTGGACATCGTGTAGCTGCCCATCAGGCGCTCCTCTCCTCGGCGGCGGCATCGGTGGCGCGGGCCTTCTGCATCTCGAGGTCCACGTCGAGCTCGCGGACGGCCGTCACCAGCTGTTCCAGACTAGTGGCGGGCAGGGCGCCGGCCTGCGAGAAGACCAGCACGCCGTCCTTGAAGGCCATCAGGGTCGGGATCGAGGAGATCCGGGCCGCCGCGGAGAGCGCGGGCTCGGCCTCGGTGTCGACCTTGCCGAACACGATGTCGGGGTGGGTCTCGCTGGCCCGCTCGTAGACGGGGGCGAACTGGCGGCAGGGCCCGCACCACGAGGCCCAGAAGTCGACGAGCACGATCTCGTTCTCCGCCACGGTGGTCTCGAAGTTGTCGGCGCCCAGGGTCAGGGTGGTCATCAGCTGCTCCTTCATGTTCCTTCGGTGGGTACCGGGGGTTGCGGCGACGTGCCGCGGAATACCCCCGGGGGTCTTTTGCATTCAGCGTATATACCCCCTAGGGTATTCCTCAACCGCCGAGGGAACCCACCACGGAAAGGAATCGCATGTCGCACCACACCCCCGAGATCTCGCTCGAGGAGTACGCCGCCGAGCGCGAGCACGGCGTGACCATCGACGTCCGCGAGCGCGCGGAGTTCGCCCAGGCCCACGTGCCGGGCGCCGTCCTCGTGCCCATGGGCCAGCTGGCGTCGCGCCTCGACGAGATCGACCGGTCGGCCCGCGTCCACGTCATCTGCGCCTCGGGCAACCGCTCGAAGGCCATGACCGACCTGCTCGTCGCCGCCGGCTTCGACGCCGCGTCGGTCGCAGGAGGCACGCGTGCCTGGGTCGATTCCGGCCGCGCCGTGGGGGTGGGTCTCTGATGTCCGACCTCGACGTCATCCCGATCGAGACCCCGACCCTCGGCGACCGCAGCTACCTCGTGCACGACGGCGAGGTCGCGTTCGTCGTCGACCCGCAGCGCGACATCGACCGCGTCCTCGACCTGCTCGAGGAGCACGGCGTGCGGCTCACCCACGTCTTCGAGACCCACATCCACAACGACTACGTCACCGGCGGCCTCGCCCTCGCGCAGCGCACCGGTGCCCAGTACCTCGTCAATGGCGAGGACGACGTGTCCTTCACCCGCACTCCCCTGGCGGACGGACAGGTCGTCGAGGTGGGTGGACGGATGCGCGTCACCGCGCTGGCCACCCCCGGCCACACGTTCACCCACCTCTCCTACGCCCTGACCGACCGAGGCCCCGACGGCGACGAGCACGTGGCGGTCTTCTCCGGCGGCTCCCTGCTGTACGGCGCCACCGGGCGCCCGGACCTGCTCGGTCCCGAGCACACGGACGCCCTGGTGCGCCACCAGCACGCGTCCGCGCACCGGCTCGCCGAGCTGCTCCCCGACGAGGCCGAGGTCTTCCCGACCCACGGCTTCGGCTCCTTCTGCTCCGCGACCCAGTCCGAGGCGACGGAGTCGACGATCGGGCAGGAGAAGCGGTCCAACCCGGTGCTCACGCAGGACGAGGAGACCTACGTCCGCGAGCTGCTCGACGGCCTGGGGGCCTACCCGGCGTACTACGCCCACATGGGGCCTGCCAATGCCGGCGGTCCGTCCGAGCCCGACCTGTCCCCGCCGTCCGTGGCCGACGCCGCCGAGCTTCGCCGGCGCATCGAGACCGGCGAGTGGGTCGTCGACCTGCGCAACCGCACCGCTTTCGCGGCCGGCCACGCGCCGGGCACGCTCAACTTCGGGCTCGACGGCGGCTTCGCGACGTACCTCGGCTGGCTCGTCTCCTGGGGCACCCCGATCACGCTCCTCGGCGAGACCGCCGAGGACGTGGCCGAGGCGCAGCGTGAGCTCGTGCGCATCGGCATCGACCGGCCGGCAGCGCACGCCACGGGTGGCCCGGAGGACTGGACCGACCGCGAGCTGGCGTCCTTCCCGACGGCCACCTTCGCCGACCTCGCAGACGTGCGGCACCACCGCGAGGTGGTCGTGCTGGACGTGCGCCGCACCGACGAGTACGACGCGGCCCGCATCGCGGGGGCGGTCAACGTGCCCATCCACGAGCTCCCCCGCCGCCTCGACGAGGTGCCCGCGGGCGAGGTGTGGGTGCACTGCGCCGGTGGCTACCGCGCGTCGGTCGCGGCGTCGTTCCTGTCCGCCGCCGGCCGCTCGCTCGTCGCCATCGACGACTCGTTCGACAACGCCGGGCAGGTCGGCCTCCACCTGGTGGGCCCCGAGGCCTGACCCCGTCGCCCTGACCCCACGCACGCACAGAAACGGAGCACACCATGTGCCGAGCAGTCCGATGCAAGACCTGCGGCAAGACCACCTGGGCCGGCTGCGGCCAGCACGTCGACCAGGTGATGGCCGGCGTCGCGCGCGACGACCGCTGCCAGGGCCACCCCCGGGCCGAGCGCGAGTCCGGCGGCTTCCTGTCGAAGATCTTCGGCCGCTGACCCCCTGACCGGGTGGCGGGACGCACTCCCCCGAGCGTCCTGCCACCCTCCCCCCGGGTGGGGGAACGCATCCCCCCGAGCGTTCCCCCACCCTCCCCCCTGACGCGGATGCGCCCGGGGCACGGTCCTGTCCGTAGGGTCGCGAGGATGAGGGAGACCTTGAGGGAGAAGATCAACAGACGGCTGGGAGACCAGGTCTGGTGGAACGACGTCCTCCAGCTCGTCAAGACGGTGCTCGCGGCCGTGATCGCCTGGGTGCTGGCCGCCAGCGTGTTCGAGCTGCCGCAACCCTTCCTCGCTCCGTGGGCCGCGTTGCTGGTCGTCCACGCGACCGTCTACCGGACGTTCTCCAAGGGCACGCAGCAGGTGGCGGCCACCGTCGTCGCCGTCCTGCTCGCCGCCCTGGTCGGTGAGCTCTTCGGCCTCACCAACGCCTCGGTCGCGGTGCTGCTGGTCGTGGCACTGGTGCTCGGCGCGGTGCCGTGGCTGGGCGCGGAGGCGACCACCATCGCCACCACCGGCCTCGTCGTGCTGACCACCGGCTACGAGAGCGACGTCATGCTCATCTCCCGCCTGCTCGACACCGCCATCGGCGTCGTCGTCGGGCTCGCTGTCAACGTGGTCGTCTGGCCGCCCCTGCGCCGCAGCACGGCAGCCTCGGCGATGGACCACATCGACGAGGCGATCGGCGACCTGCTGACCGACATGGCCGGCGGCCTCGGGGACGGCTGCCAGGAGGAGGACGTGACCGGCTGGATCGAGCGCACCCGCGCCCTGGAACGTGACCTCGACCGCGCGTGGGCCCTGGTCCGCCAGGCGCAGGAGAGCGCCCGGCTGAACCCCCGCCGCCCAGCCCGCCAGATGAGGGACCCCCAGCAGTGGCACGGGCTGCTCCGTCGCATGGAGCAGTCGCTCGCGGAGATCCGCAGCCTCGCCCGCACGCTCGGGGGCCAGCAGGCCCACCGCGAGCGGTGGGGCGAGGCCTTCGCCGACCCGTGGATCGAGATGCTCGGGGACACCGGGCGGGCCGCGAGCGCCGCCGACGCGGCTGCGCTGCGCGAGGTGCGCACGCGCCTCGAGGCGTTCACCGAGGACCTGCGCACGACCGAGCGCTCGTCCGAGTGGCCGATCTACGGGGCGCTCATCATCAACCTGCGCAACATCATCGACTCGATGGACGTGGTCGCGGAGGCCAACCCGATCCTGGGCCGGCCGCTGCGCCTGCGGATCCCCGGAGGGCCCGCCGAGGCCGCGCAGGGTTGACCGGGAGGGCGACCGTAGGGTGCGCCCATGACGACCGCCCGCACCGTCCCCGTCACCACCGAGATGGACGGTGACGAGCTGGACGCGCTGGACGCGTGGCACCTGGCCCGCCACCACGGCCTGAGGAAGATCGCCGTCGAGTCGTTCGTCCGGTTCCGGTACGGCGACGGCTTCACCAACTCCCGCGCGCTCGCGCTGCAGGCCTGCCTCGCGGTCGTTCCCTTCCTGCTGGCGCTCACCGGGCTGGCCGCCGACATCGACGAGGAGCGCCCGGCCCGGGTCGTGGCCCACGTCGTCGACTCGCTGTCCCCCGGCGCGGGAGAGAGCGACGCCCTCACCTCCGCGGTCGAGGACTCCGACGCCTCCGAGGCCGCCGGTGAGGTCGCGCTCGCCTTCGGTCTCGCCTTCGCGCTGGTCTCGATGACCACGGCCATGGCCCAGGTCGAGCGGGGCGCCAACCGCATCTACGGCATCCGCCGTGACCGCAAGGCCCTGGCCAAGTACGGCCGCGCGGCGGTGCTCACCGCCGTGCTCGCCGGCCCCGTGGGGACCGGGTTCCTGATGATCGTGGGAGGCAGGGCGTTCGGCGAGGCGATGGCCGAGGGCTACGGGTGGTCCGACGACGCGGTGCTGTGGTGGAACGTCCTGCGCTGGCCCATCGGTCTCGCACTCCTCGTCCTCACGATCGCGGTGCTGCTCGACCACGCGCCGCGGCGTCGTCAGCCCGCCCTGTCGTGGCTCGCCCTCGGCTCCGGGATCGCCGTGCTGCTCAGCGCGATGGCGACCGTCGGTCTCGCCCTGTACGTCTCGCTCAGCGGCTCCTTCGGCAGCGTCTACGGCCCCTTGGCCGGCATCTTCGCGCTGCTCCTGTGGGCCCTGCTGTCCTCGATCGCGCTGTTCCTCGGCACCGCCGTGTGCGCGCAGCTCGAGGCGCTCCGCGCGGGCCAGGTCGACCCCGTGGTGGACGACCCGGGCCGTCCGCACGCGCGCACCGTGGACGACTGACGGGGACTACCGTGGGCTCCATGGAAGCAGCCGACTGGGACGCGCGGTACGCCGCGGCCGAGCTCGTGTGGTCCCGCGGGCCCAATGCCTTCGTCGAGGCGGAGTGCGCCGGGCTCCAGCCGGGCCGGGCCGTCGACCTCGCCTGCGGGGAGGGACGCAACGCCATCTGGCTGGCCGGCCACGGCTGGCACGTGACGGCGGTCGACTTCTCGCAGGTCGCCCTGGACAAGGGGCGCCGGCTCGCCGCCGACCTCGAGGGTGACGGGACCGTCGACTGGGTGTGCGCGGACGCGACGCAGTGGCGGGGCGCGGACCTCGACCTCGCCGTCGTCGCCTATCTCCAGGTCCCGGCGGGCGATCGTCGTACGGCGGTGCGCAACGCCGTCACGTCGCTCCGTCCGGGCGGCACCCTGGTCTGGGTCGGCCACGACAGCACCAACCTCACCGAGGGCACCGGGGGCCCGCAGGACCCGGCGGTGCTCATGACCGCGGAGGACCTCCTCGACGACCTCGAGGGCATCCCCGTCGACGTCGAGCGAGCCGAGCGGGTGGCCCGGGCCGTGACCGCCGAGGACGAGCACGGTGCCGAGGTGGCGCGGACGGCGTGGGACTGCTTCCTCCGGCTCCGCCGGGCATGACACAGCGGCTCCGCCGGGCATGACCTGCGGCTACGTCGAGCCCTGACGTCGTCGCTCCCACCTCGAGGCGCCGACGAGCACCGCCCAGGCGAGCAGCGCGCCGGCGACGATGTCCACGACGTAGTGCTCCGCGTAGTAGACGAGCGCGACCGACATCGACGCCGGGTAGACGAGCAGCAGCCACCGACCCGGGGACCGCAGCCGCTGGACGCCGTACATCGCGATCAGGAACGCGATGCCGGCGTGGAGGGAGGGCATCGCGGCGACCGGGTTGCCGACGCCCTGCAGCAGCACGTCGATCCGGTCCAGGCCGATCTCGGACCACCCCCGGCCGGTGATGCGGGAGGTGTGGCCCAGCTCGCCCATCTCCGACGCCATCCACGGCGGCGCCATCGGGAAGGCGATGTAGACGACGAGCGCGCCGAAGCAGATGCCGACGTACCGCCGCATCCAGCGTTCCCACTCCGCCCTGCTCCGTGACCACAGGACGGCGGCGATGGTGAGGCCGGCGACGAAGTGCGTGGCGTAGACGGAGGTGAAGTAGAGGTCGAACAGCCGGGGATCGCTCTCCTTGACGCACGGGTCGCCGCACCAGGCCGCCTGCAGCCGCTCGGTGGGGGTGACGCCGCCACCCAGCCACCGGTCGAGGGTGATGGGCATCTCCACGTGGACGGGCAGGCCCAGCTCGTCGGTCAGCCCACGGCTGTAGAAGTAGACGACCAGTCCGGCGACGGGGAGCCACCAGTCACGCAGGAAGGCCAGGTGCGACCGCCACGGAGCGTCGAACCGCGCCGCGATGGTCGCGGC
Organism: Nocardioides sediminis; assembly: GCF_003047295.1. GTDB lineage: Bacteria > Actinomycetota > Actinomycetes > Propionibacteriales > Nocardioidaceae > Nocardioides > Nocardioides sediminis. The sequence continues at coordinate 457,536 of NZ_PZYZ01000001.1, read as the reverse complement.
CCAGAGCCACAGGACGACCTGCAGGCTGTCGTTGGGGATGCCGAGGGTCACCACCCAGGTTCCGAGGAGGACGACGTACGCCGTCACCGCGGCGACCCTGCGCGCCCGGCCGGAGACGCGGCGACCGGGGCTGCGCACGCTCGGATCCCCGAGTCGCGTGCGGGACAGCTCCGTCGCCTGGCTCATCTCCCTCTCTCCCGGAGACCGCGGCCCCCTCGAGGCGTCCATCCACGGTCGCACAGGGCCAGCGGGTCATGACCAGGGTCGACCGCCCCTATACCTCAGCGTCGGTAGGTGCCTCGACCGCTGACACCCCTCCCCGCGGGCCCGGCGGGACACCACGTCCCTCGACACCGTCGGTGGCCGGGGCTAGCGTCACAGGTCCATCGCCCGCCGCCCGCCACCCGGGCACCTCGGATGCGGGCACGACAGATGCGGAGCGACATGTCAGCACGACGTTGGACGGCCGTCCTCACCGGACTGGCCCTTCCTCTCGGGATCGTCACCACCATCGCCACCACCACGCCGGCCCACGCCATCCCCACGGAGTCGCACTGCGGCACCGAGGCGTCCGGCTCGGGCAACAACGGCTTCGTCGACCACGCCCAGCTCACCAGGACGCTCGAGGGCATCGAGCGCTCGACCAAGGGCGTCGTGGACGTCGAGGTCGTGGGCGAGAGCCACCAGGGCAGGGAGATCTACACCGCCCGCGTCGGCGAGGGCGACACGGTCGTGTTCGTCGAGTCCCAGATCCACGGCAACGAGAACCACGGCACCGAGGCGCTCCTCGACCTGCTCCGCCGCTGGGGCGGGTCGACCAGGGAGGCCGCCGCCCTCCGCGAGGAGGTCACGATCGTCGCGATCCCCCGCCTCAACGTCGACGGCGGCGAGCGCGACACCCGGCAGAACGAGATGACCTGGGACGACGTCGTCGCCGCCTTCCCGCAGCTCGCGGGGGTCGCGCCGGCGTGGAACTACAACACCCGGGTGGGCGGCTTCGACGTCAACCGCGACTTCAACCCCGACCTCGACTACGTCCCGCAGCCGGCGGACTTCCCCGGCAACAGCGCCGACACGGGCTGGTACATCACGCCCGAGGCGCAGACCGTGCGCGACGTCTACCGCGGACTCGAGACCGAGTTCGGCACCGTCGACTACTTCGTCGACCTCCACAACCAGTGGTCGTGCTACGCCACCGAGGACCTCGAGAGCATGTCGCCGCTGTCGATCTCGGCGAAGTTCATCGACGACCCGAGCGAGTTCGGCAGCTGGCCGAAGTTCGACATGGAGGCGTCCCAGCGGGCCAACGTGGCCGTCTACGAGGCCCTCCAGGGCCACGGCGAGTCGGGGTACGGCGACCTGACGCTCTACCCCCAGGACACCAACCTCCCCGGCACCGCCCTCGGCTCCTTCGCGCTGCGGGGCAGCGCGGTGGTGCTCTTCGAGACGTCCAGCCAGACCCAGTACGACGGCATGAAGCGCAACGGCATGCTGCGCAAGCAGATCGAGATCGGGCTCGGCGGCCTCGTCGACTCGGTCGCCGACGGGTCGATCGCCGACAAGGACCCGGCGGTCTACGACACCATCCCGCAGCGGGTCTTCCTGCCCGCGGACTGACGGCCCCGGGCCGGGTGCACCATCCGGGTCGTGGGCGGTCCCAAGCGCTCCGTGCGCCGGGACCGCCCACGGCCCGACCCGTGGCCGCGACACCCTTGACACTGGTCAGACTCTCTGACGACTATGGTCAGAACCACTGACCACCCAGGGGAGCCCGTCATGTCCCGACTGCCTCCGGTCCGCGTGGTACGGGCCGCCACGGCCGCCCGCGCCGCGATCCAGACCCTCACCCGGCGGATGGTGCCGCCGGAGGTCGCCCTGCTCGAGCTCACCTCGGGCTTCATGGCGACCCACGCCATCTACGCCGCGGCCAGGCTCGGCATCGCCGACGTCCTGGCCGACGGACACCTCGCCCCGGACGACGTCGCCGCCGAGATCGGCACCGACGCCGACGCCACCCACCGGCTCCTGCGCGCCCTGGCCAGCCTCGGGGTCCTGCACGAGGACCCCGAGGGCCAGTACTCGCTGACGCCGCTCTCCCAGGGCCTGCGGACCACGACGCCCGACTCGATGGTCCCGGTGGTCCTGTTCCTCGGCGACCCGCTCTACCAGGCGCCGTGGGGACAGCTCACCCGCACGGTGCAGACCGGCACTCCCGGCGCCGAGGCGGTCCTCGGGATGCCCATGTGGCAGTACCTCGACCACGACCCGGAGTTCGCCGCGAGGGTCAACGACGCGATGACCCGCCTGACGGACCTCGACTGGCCGGCCGTCCGGGCGGCGTACGACGTCTCCGGATTCTCGACCATCGTGGACGTGGGTGGCGGGCACGGCCGGCTGCTCTCCCTGATGCTCGACGCGGCGCCCTCCGCCAAGGGCGTGCTGCTGGAACGGGCCGCCCTCGTGGACGGGGCCGAGCGGCTCCTGGCCGAGGCGGGCGTCCTGGACCGTTGCCGGGTCGAAGCCGGGTCGTTCTTCGAGAGCGTCCCCGACGACGGCGACCTCTACGTGCTCCGGCGCGTCATCCACGACTTCGACGACGAGCAGGCGGTGGCCGTCCTGACGACCGTGCGCCGCCACATGCCCGCGGGCGCGCGCCTCGTCGTGCTGGAGAGCGTGGTCCCCTCCGACAGCACGCCGCACTTCGCCAAGGCCCTCGACCTCGACATGATGGTCTTCGTCGGCGGCCGCGAGCGCACCGAGCGCGAGCTCACCACGGTGCTGGACCGCGCCGGGCTCCGCGTGACGCGCGTCGTCCCCACCATCTCGACGCTGTCCGTGGTCGAGGCCGTCCCCGCCCGGCACCCGTGACTCCCGACGGTCGCCGCCGACCGGTCGGGTGCAGCATGATCGGCGGATGACCGCACCCGAGCCGACCCCCGCCGCCGCACCCGCCCGGGGCGGGACCCGTCCCGTCCTCGTCGTCGTGGGCGCCGGTCCCGGCGTGAGCGGGTCGGTGGCCCGGCGCTTCGCCGACGAGGGGTACGACGTCGGGCTGCTGGGCACGGACCAACGAGTGCTCGACGACCTCACCACCGACCTCGAGCGGCGCGGCGCGACCGTCCGCTCAGCCACCGTCGACGTCACCGACACCGGTGCCGCGACCAGCGCGGTGCGGGGCATGGGCGAAGCCTGGGGGCACGTCGACGTCCTCCACTTCAACCCCAGCGCCTACCGCGAGAAGGACCCGCTGGAGCTGAGCGTCCCCGAGCTGCTCGAGGACGTGGCGCTGGGCGTCGGAGCACTGCTGACGGCGGTCCAGGCGGCGCGTCCCTTCCTCGCGGCCGGGAGCAGGATCAGCGTCACCGGCAGCATGGCCGCCGACCGCCCCTGGCACGGCGCCGCCTCGCTCGGCGTGCAGAAGGCCGGCGTGCGCAACCTCGTGCGCAGCCTCGACGCCACGCTGGCGCCGGACGGCATCCGGGCGGTCTCGGTCACGGTCCGCGGCACCCTGGCACGGGAGGGCGACTTCACCCCCGACCGCGTCGCCGACGCGATCTGGGGGGCCGTCACCACGGCCGAGGAGGAGTGGGCCAGCGAGGTGCCCTACTCCGGTCAGGCACGGGGCTAGGCCCGCAGCACCTTGTCCATCGCCTTGCCCCGGGCGAGCTCGTCCACCAGCTTGTCGAGGTAGCGGATCCGTCGCATCAGCGGGTCCTCGACGTCCTGCACGCGCACCCCGCACACCACACCCGTGATCGCGGAGGCCCGCGGGTTGAGCCGAGCCTCGGCGAAGAAGTCCTCGCAGGTCGTGCCGTCCGCCAGGTGACGCGCCAGCTCCACCTCGTCGTAGCCGGTCAACCACTCGATGACCTGGTCGAGCTCGGCCTTCGTGCGCCCCTTGCGCTCCACCTTGGCGACGTAGTGCGGGTAGACCGAGGCGAAGCTCGTGGTGAAGATGCGGCTCATCCTCGCAGGGTAGTCCTCACGACCCGCCCGCGCGCTGGACCGCCAGCTCGGTCCGGGAGCGGACGCCGAGCTTCGCGTAGATGCGGGTCAGGTGGTACTGCACCGTCTTCATCGAGACGAACAGCTCGGCCGCGACCTCGCGGTTGGACAGGCCGCTGGCGACGAGGGCCGCGACCGCCTCCTCCTGGGGTGTCAGCGCGTCCACCGGCTGCTCGACGCCGCGCGCCGCATGCACGCCCCCCGCCTTGAGCTCGCGGTCGCAGCGGGCGACGTACGTCGTCGCACCGAGCGCCGCGTAGAGGTGGCGGGCCGTGGCCATGACGGCGTCCGCCTCGCGCCGCTTGCCGGCGCGGCGCAGGGTCTGGCCGTAGGCGAAGCTGACGCGCGCCCGGTCCCAGCGCAGCGGGGTGTCGGCCAGCAGGGCACGCGAGTGCTCGAAGGACTCGCGGGCGGCGTGCAGGTCGCCCTGGGCGCCCAGCAGCCGGCCGCGCGCGTAGCCCAGGCGTGCCGTCGCCGATCGGTGCCCGCGCTCGTGGGCGAGCGCCTCGTGCGGGCGCAGGAAGGCGTCCGCGTCGTCGTACCGTCCCTCGACGACCAGCGCGTTGGCGTAGACGTCGGGCCACGGCCAGGCGCCGGGCTCGTCCACACCGGGGCCCGCCCAGGGCTCCCGCAACGGCTCGAGGGCGCGGACGACGCCCGCGTAGTCGGCGCGCGCCTCGGCCACCTGGGCCCGGGCCAGGCACGACGACACCCGCATGATCTCGTAGTCGCGCACGCCGGCCTCGCCGTCGCGCAGCGCCTGCTCCGCGCCGTCCCAGTCGCCGCGCAGGGCGAGCACCTGGGCGCGGGTCCAGCACAGCAGCGGGCCGACCAGCGTCATGCCCGAGCGCTCGACGAGCTCGACGCCGTCGCGGACCGTCCGCAGGGCGTCGTCCCAGTCACCGGTCACGAACTGAGCCCGCGCCAGCCAGGCGTGCGCCCACAGCGAGATCCGGGTGGACCCGCCCGAGAAACCGGTCGGCAGCGCCGACTCCAGCGCCGCCCGGGCCTCGTCGACCTCGTCGACCACCAGGTGCAGCCAGCCCTTGCCCATGGTCACGCGCTGGGCCTGCGCGCCGTGCCCCACCTCCGCCGCGAGCCGCTCGTAGTCGGCCAGCGCCTCCCGCGGGCGTCCGGTGCCGGCGACCCCGAGCCCCCGGATCGCCGCGGCCTCGACCGCGGCCGGGGATTCCGCCGGGACGAGGGCGATCGCGCGGTCCGCCCACTCGACCAGGTCAGCGCCGCGGATCCGCGCCAGGCTGTGCAGCACCCAGCGCTGGCAGATCGTCGCCGCGACGTCCGGCTCGCGCTCGACGTTGACCAGGTCCCACGCGCGCCGCAGCCAGGTCTCGGCCTCGGCGGGACGGCCGCGGACCACGGCGAGGTAGCCCAGCACCGCGTTGCGCAGCGGCGTCTCGCGCAGGCTCTCCACCTCGGGCAGCAGCGTCACGGCGGCGAGAGTGTCCCCCGAGCCGACCAGGGCGTCGACCGCCCGCGCGAGCCGCAGCTCGCGCAGCGTCACCTCCTCCGTGAGCCGGCTGGCCCGGGCGAGCAGGTCGGCGGCCGCGGCCCAGGAACCCGTCGCGGCCTGCTGGACGGCCAGGTCCTCGAGCTCGTCGGCCAGGGTCGGGTCTGGCAGCACGGTGGCGGCCACGCGGTGCAGCAGCCGCGCCGCGGGGTCGGCCACCACGGTCGCCGCACGCTCGTGCCACTCGGCGGTCCGCCGTGGTCCGAGGCGGGCCAGGACGGCCGCCGCGACCATCGGGTCCGCGGGGGCGAGCGTGTGCGCCCGGCGCCGCTCGCTGACGCGCAGCAGCCCGGCTGCCACGGCCCCGTCGAGGGCGGCAAGCGGGTCCGGGGTCCCGGCCAGCCTCGCGGCGTCGGCGACGGACGTGCCCGCGCCCAGCACGCACACGGCCTCGACGAGGGCGGCGACGTCGGGCTCGAGCGCCCGCATCCGGGCATCCACGTCGGCCGCGACCACGGACGGTGCCGGGAGCTCGGGGTCGAAGCTCGCCCAGGTGTCGCGCGGCAGCTCCTCGACCAGCCGGACGACGTGTGCCGGCAGTCCACTGGTGTGCACGCGGAGCCGCTCGGCCAGGGACGCGTGGAGCGCGACCCCGTGGGCTGCGGCGAGCTCGTGCACGCCGCGCGCGTCCAGCGGGGGTACGACGACCCGGTCCCGCACCGCGTCGAGCAACGTGGCGGTCGCGGGCACCGGCTCCCCGACGCTCGTCACCAGGAGCACCAGGAACGGGCGGTCCCGGTGGTGGTGCACCGCGGTGGACAGCGCTTGGAGGGATGCGGGATCGGCGACCGCCGCGTCGTCGACGACCACCAGCCCGGGCCGCTCCGTGGTGCCGCCGGCACGCTCGGCCAGCAGCGCGGCGACGTCGAGCAGGTCGGCGGGCAGCTCGGCCGTCCGGAGCAGCTGCGAGGCGACCCCGAGCTCGACGCCCGTCTCCCAGGCGGCGCCCCGTGCGGTCAGGGCGGCGCCGTGCCGTGCGGCGTACGACGTCACGAGGCTGGTGCGGCCCGAGCCGGGCGACCCGGTGACGACCGCCTGCGCGGGACCGAGCTCGCCGACCCGGGCCATCAGCTGGTCCAGGTCGGCGAGCTCGGCCTCACGGGCGATCAGTGCCGGGTCGGCTGCGGTCACGCCGCAACCGTAGACCCCACCTCCGTCGCCGGCTCCTCGCGAACGGGCGCGGGCTCCGCGTGCCGGGACCGCGGGACCAGGCTGGTGACCAGCGCCCCGAGGAGGGAGACCACGGCGAACAGCTGGAAGGCCGTGGAGCCGCCGACCCCGGCACCGACGAGCACCCCGCCGATGATCGGGCCGACGATGCCGCCCAGCCGGCCGAAGCCGGCGCACCACGCCACCCCGGCCGCGCGGGCCGTGGTCGGGTAGTAGTTGGACACGAGCCCGTAGATGAGCACCTGGGTGCCGATCGTCCCGACGCCGGCCAGCGCCACGGCCGCGAAGAGCAGGCCGGCCGGCAGGTCCAGGGGCAGCATGGCCAGGGTGATCGCGGCCAGGACGAAGGTCGACGCGACGACCCGCTTGGCCCCGAGCCGGTCGGCGGCCAGGGACGCGGCGAGGCCGCCCACGATCGCACCGAGGTTGAGGATCAGCAGGAAGGTCAGCGAGTAGGCCTTGCCGTAGCCCTGCTCCCCCATGATCTGCGGGAGCCAGGTGTTGAGGCCGTAGGTCAGCAGCAGGCCGGCGAAGCTCATCATCCCGAGGAGGAACGTCGGGAGCGCGAGCCCGCGGGTCGCCAGGGCCGGGAAGCCGACCTTGTCGGGAACGTCGGTCTCGGGCGCCGGGACAGGCAGGCCGGTGCGGGCGGCGACGCGCTCGGCCTCGGCGTACCGGCCGCGGGCCACCAGCCACTTGGGCGACTCGGGGAGGAACAGCACGGCGAGTGGGAGGAGCAGCACGATGGGCAGGGCGCCGACCCAGAACAGCCCGCGCCAGCCGATCGCGTCGCCCAGCCCGAGGGCGACGAGGGCGGCGAGGACGCCGCCGGCCGGGATGCCGCTGTAGACGATCGCGTTGTAGCGGTTGCGCTGGCCCGGCGGCGCGAACTCCGCGACCAGGGCGCCGACGGTCGCGACGAGCGCGCCGACCCCGACCCCGGTGAGGAACCGGAACAGCCCGAAGGTCTGCACGCTCTGGGTCGTGGCCGTGATCGCCATCCCGATCGAGAACCACGCAAGGTTGACCAGCATCACCTTGCGGCGGCCGATCCGGTCGCCGACGGCGCCGGCGGTGAGGGCGCCGACCAGCACGCCGATGAGGGCATAGCTGCCCAGCGTGCCGGCCTGGGTCGGGGTCAGCGTCCCGAGGTGGCTGGGGTCGGCGAGGAGGGGTCGGCACGACGGTGCCGTAGACGACCAGGTCGTAGCCGTCGAAGACCAGCGCGGCCGTCGAGAGGGCGACGACCCAGGCGACCGACCGGCGGCGGCGCCGGTCGAGTGCCTCGTCGGGTCGCCGTTCCGTGGCGGAGGTGCGTTCGGGCATGACGGTTTCTCCAGTCTGCTGGTGGCAGCGGTGAGGGAGGTGGTGAGGGAGGTGGTGAGGGAGGTGGTGCGGGCTGGCGGGACGTCAGCCCAGGTCACCGCCGGCGACCGGGAGGACGGTGCCGGTGATGTACGACGCCTCGTCGGAGGCGAGGAAGGTGATGGCGGCGGCCTGCTCGTCGAGCGTGCCGTAGCGGTGCAGGAGCGAGTGCTCGAGCGTCTGGTCGACGTGCGCCCGGAACCAGGCCTTCTCCTGCTCCGTGCGCGCCTCGGGGGTCCCGCGGGAGATCCGGCGCGGCGGCGCCTCGGTGCCCCCGGGCGCGGTCGCGACCACGCGGATGCCGGCGTCGGCGTACTCGAGGGCGAGCGAGGCGGTGATCGCGTTGATGCCGCCCTTGGCGGCGCTGTAGGGGATCCGGTGGATGCCGCGGGTGGCGGCCGAGGACACGTTGACGATCACGCCGCGCCCGCGGTCGACCATGCCGGGCAGCACGGCGCGGCAGGCGTAGAGGGTCGTCATCAGCGAGCGGTCGACCTCCGCGGCGATCTCGGTGTCGGTGAACTCGGTGAACGGCTTGAAGTTGATCGCGCCGCCGACGTTGTTGACCAGCACGTCGACCCGGCCGAGGCGACCGTCGGCCTCCTCGACCATGGCGCGCGCGCCGTCGTACCGCTCCAGGTCGCACAGCACGGGGACGGCGCCGAGCTCCTCGGCCAACCCCGACACGAGGTCGGAGCGGTCGGCCAGCACGAGCGTGCCGCCCTCGGCGGCGATCCGGCGCGCGGTGCGCTCGCCGATGCCCTGGGCGGCCCCGGTGACGACGACGACCTTGCCGGCGAAGCGGCCGGGCGTCACGAAGGCCGGGCGCTGCTCGACCTCGGCGTCGGCCATCGCGCGGCGCATCGTCGCCTTGGAGCGCTCCGCGTGCTCGATCACGAGGGTGCGGGCGGCCTGGCGGTCGCCCGACTCGATCGCGTCCACGAGGTCGAGGTGGTCCTGCGCGCAGCGCGGCTCGCACCAGGTCGCCGTCCGCAGCACCTCCTCCATCCGGCCCTTCACGCCGAGGGCCTGGTAGGCCTGCAGCAGGTGCTCGTTGCCGGTGAGGGTGAAGAGGTAGTCGTGGAAGGCCGCGTTGGTCTCGGTGTACGCCGCGGCGTCGACGAACCGGTCGCCCTCGACGTAGGGCACGCAGCCCTCGGCGAGCAGGCGGTGGCCCGCCAGCTGCCGGCTGGTGAGGCGGCCCAGGACCAGCTCGAGGGCGCCGAGCTCGAGCGCCTGGCGGGCCTCGAAGATCGCGTCGGACTCGGTGACCGAGGGGTGCTCCTCGCCGATCTCGTAGCCGCCGGCGGCGACGACCTCCGTTGCCTGCGGCTCGGGCTCGACCAGCGGCGCGAGGTCGGTCGCGGCCAGCATCTCCTGGCCGGCGACCTCGCGGGAGGCCGCGCGGGGCACGGCGTACGACGCCCCGGCGCCCAGCGGCGACAGGTCCGACGCCGGCAGCACCTCCCGACCCGCGATCGCGCGGGAGACGAGGTGCCGCGGGACCCGCGCGAGCGGTGCGCCAGCCACCTTCTGCGCGGCCGGCTTCGTGGCTGCCTCACCGCCGGCCGGCGCGTCACCCGGGGACTCGCCCGCGAGCGGTGCCTCAGCCACCTTCTGCTCAACCGGTTCTGTGGCTGGCGCACCGCCGGCCGGGGTGTCGAGGGCAGGGGTGTCGAGGGCCGGTGTGTCGCCGGCCGGGGTCGCGGGTCCGGAGAGCGCGAACTTCTCGTAGTAGAAGCCGGTCGGCACGACGCCCTGGTCGGCGAAGTGCGAGCGCACCGCCTCGACCATCGGGGGCGGGCCACAGAGGTAGACCGCGACGTCGCCGCCGTACAGGTGCTCGGGCCGGACCAGCGTCGTCACGTAGCCCTTGTTCTCCGCCCGGCTCGACGGGTCGGATACGCAGTGGTCCCAGGTGAGCGACGGCATCGAGGCCGCGAGCTCGGCGAGCCGGTCGAGCTCGACCAGGTCGTCGTCGGTGCTCACGCCGTAGACGAGGTGGGTCGGTCGCGTGCTGCCGGTGTCCCGGAGCCGCCGGAGGATCGAGAGGATCGGCGCCAGGCCCGTGCCGCCGGCGAGCAGCAGCAGGGGACGCTCGGCCTCGCGCAGGAAGAAGCTGCCGTGCGGTCCGGTGAAGCGGACCTCGTCGCCGACGGCCGCCTGCTCGGACAGCCAGGTCGACATGACGCCGCCGGGGGTGAGCTTGACCAGGAAGGACAGCTCCTTGTCGTCCGGGGCGCTGCTGAAGGAGTAGGACCGGGTCTCCTCGGTGCCGGGCACGGCGACGTTGACGTACTGGCCGGGCAGGAACGCCAGCTGGTCCCGCTCGGGCGTCTCGACGGTGAAGGCGACCGTGGTCGGGGAGAGCCGCTCGAGGCGGGTGATCTCACCGGTGTAGGTCGCCGCGCGGGTCTTGGCGACCTCGCTGGTGCTGGCGATCTGGAGCACGAGGTCCGAGCGCGGCTTCATGCTGCACGGCAGCACGTAGCCGTCGGCCGACTCGGCGGGCGAGAGCGCGTCCTCGATGTAGGTGCCCCCGTCGTACTCCCCCGACTCGCACAGCGCCTTGCAGGTGCCGCAGGCGCCGTCGCGGCAGTCGAGCGGGATGTTGATGCGCGAGCGGTACGACGCGTCGGCGACGGTCTGGTCCTCGGCGCACCGGATGAAGCGGGTGACGCCGTCCTCGAAGCTCAGCGCGACCTGGTGGGCCGTCGGCTGGGTCGTGTCGGTCGTGGTCATCGCAGTGGTCATCGCAGGCGACCTCAGAAGTGGTACACGTCGACGACGTGGTGGATGTAGTCGTTCTTGAGCACCACGGTCTTGCGACGGATGAGGGGCGAGGGTCCGGAGAAGTCGATCGTGGCGAACGTCGTGCCGTAGTAGGGGTCGATCGTCTTGTAGCGGAAGTACATGGTGTGCCAGTTGAAGCGCACGTCGACCAGCGCACCGCGCTGCTCGATCACCTCGACGTTGGTGATGTTGTGGCTGGTGCGCGGCTCGGGGATCGAGGTCGCCGACGAGCGCTCGGTGCGGATCCGGAAGACCCGGTCCTCCAGGCCACCCTTGTTGGGGTAGTAGATCAGCGAGATGTCGCGCTGCGGGTCTTGAGTGAGCTCGTCGTCGTCGCCCCAGGCGGGCATCCAGTAGACGACGTCGTCGGCGTAGCACTCGAGCCACTTCTCGAACTCGCGGTCGTCGAGGTGGCGCGCCTCGCGGTAGAGGAACTGCTCGACCGCGTGCTGGAGGACGAGGTCGGCGGTGACGTCCAGGTCGGTGCCGGTCTGCTGGGTCGTGGTCATGGCGTCGGTGCCCATCGCGCTCAGGCCCCCTTCTCGGTCTCGAGCGCGGCGCGCATGGTGTCGAGCCAGTAGCCGTGCTGGACGGGGTAGAGCCCCTCGTCCTCGTTCTTGAGGCCCGCCGAGATCACGCCCGGCATGTCGAGGGCGGTCGCGACCTCGTCGGGCCCGGTGAGCCAGTGCTCGGCACCGCGGCTCATGTCGTTCCACGGCGCGGCGGTGGCCCGGAAGGTGAGCTGGCAGGAGCGGAACTCCTCCAGGTCGTCGGGGGTCGCCATGCCGGAGGCGTTGAAGAAGTCCTCGTACTGCCGGATCCGCCAGGCCCGCGACTCGGCGCTCTCGCCCTTGGGGGCGATGCAGTAGATGGTGACCTCGGTCTGGTCCGGCGCGATCGGCCGGAAGTGCCGGATCTGCGTGGAGAACTGGTCCATCAGGTACACGTTCGGGTAGAGGCACAGGTTGCGGCTGCCCTTGACCATGAACTCGCCCTTGGCGTCGCCGTACCTCTCCTTCAGCTCCTCCATCCGGTCCCACAGGGGTCGGTCCTCGGGGTTCCCGGCCCACGTCCACAGGCACAGGTGACCGTTGGGGTAGGACCAGTAGCCGCCGCCCGACTTGCCCCAGCTGCCGGCGTCGAGGGTCTTGGTGGAGTTGGCGGACTCGCCGGTGTTGCGGCGCGAGGTGGTGGCCGCGTAGTTCCAGTGGGTCGCGGTCACGTGGTAGCCGTCGGCGCCGTTCTCGGCCTGCACCTTCCAGTTCCCGTCGTAGGTGTAGGTCGACGAGCCGCGCAGCACCTCCAGGCCCTCGGGCGACTGGTCGACGAGCATGTCGATCACCTTGGTGGTGTCGCCGAGGTGCTCCTCGAGGGTGCTGACGTCGGGGTTGAGGCTCCCGAACAGGAAGCCGCGGTAGCTGTCGAACCGCGCCACCTTGGTCATGTTGTGCGACCCGTTGGTGTCGAAGCTCGCCGGGTAGCCGGCGCCGTCGGGGTCCTTGACCTTGAGCAGCGTGCCGTCGTTGCGGAAGGTCCAGCCGTGGAACGGGCAGGTCAGCGTCGTCCGGTTGTCGGTCTTGCGGCGGCAGATCATCGCCCCGCGGTGCGCGCAGGCGTTGATCAGCAGGTGCAGCTCGCCGTCCTTGTCGCGCGTGATGACGACCGGCTGGCGACCCATGTACGTCGTGAAGTAGTCGCCCGGCTCGGGGAGCTGGCTCTCGTGGGCGAGGTAGATCCAGTTGCCCTCGAAGATGTGCTTCATCTCCAGCTCGAAGAGCTCCTCGTCGGTGAAGATGCGCCGGTTGGCCCGGTAGGCGCCGGCCTCGGCGTCCTCGACGACGGCGTCGGCGAGCACTCCCTCCAGGTGGGTCGTGCGGTCGGAGAGCGTCTCGGTCATGGGGTTCCTCCAGGCGTTCCGTGCTGGCTGTCGGGTGCTCCTGCTGGGCGTTCGCAGAACAGTGGCACCGCGTGGCGGTCGTCACACGAGGGCAATGCCTAGGTCTGGCCCGGGGGGTCATTGATCGGCGGGGCTTATCGATCGGCCGGATCTTTTCGGCGGACCCTCGAGGGGTCGACAATGAGGAATGGCGATCGAGCACTGGGACGCGGTCCCGCTCCCCCTGGCCCCTGCCGACCTGCCGGGCGACCTGACCCGCACGCAGCTGCGCGAGCAGCTCCGGGACGCCTCGACCGCCGTCGTCCTGCGCCACCGCCTGGCCGGCCAGCTCGCCGCCCTGCACGAGCAGGGACGTCGTGTCCGGGGGCACGAGGACGGATCGGTGCACGCGATGCGCATCGCCGCGCGACGGTTGCGCTCGGCGCTCACCACCTTCGGCCCGGTCCTCGAGGGCGGGACGCCCGACGGGGTCCGCGACGAGCTGCGGTGGCTGGGGCAGGAGCTGAGCCCGGCCCGGGACGCCCAGGTGCTGCGCGAGCGCCTCCTCGCGATGCTGGAGGCCCAGCCTCCGGAGCTGGTCCTGGGTCCGGTGGCGAGCCGTATCGACGACGGGCTGCGCGGCGCCGAGCGGCGCGGCCGCGAGCGGGCGCTGCGCGCCCTCGAGGACGAGAGGAGCGCCCGCCTGCTCGACGCCCTGGACCAGCTCGTCCTCGAGCCGCCCCTCGGTGCCCGAGCGCAGGAGCCGGCCCGCGACCTCCTGCCCGACCTGCTGCGCCGCGACCTCGAGCGGCTGCGCCGCGCCGTCGAGGCCGCCGAGGAGCGCGAGGGGCAGGACCGGGACCTGGCCCTGCACGAGGCGCGCAAGAAGGCCAAGCGGCTGCGGTACGCCGCGGAGGCGGCCGCGCCGGTCCTGGGCAAGCGTGCCGACAAGCTGGTCCGCCGGGCGACGGCGGTGCAGCGTTCGCTCGGGGAGCACCAGGACTCCGTCGTGTCCCGGGCCCTGCTCCGCGAGTACGGCGCGCAGGCGCACGGCGAGGCGGAGAACGGCTTCACCTTCGGCCGGCTGCACGCGCTCGAGGAGGCGCGCGGCGAGGCGGCGGTCCGGGACTTCGAGAAGGCGTGGCGGCGGATCCGGACAAAATCCTGGGTCTGACCCAGGGTGTCATTGATCAACGGGACCTATCAATCATCGCCTAACGCGTCCTTGTCATCGATGAATATTCAGACCTACCGTGAATTGATCGTGGTGACGGCCACCACACCCCCGCCGGGCACTCCCGTCCGGACACCCACACACCCCAGAGCCGTACGGAGGTCGAGGACATGGAGCTGCGCCACCTGCGCTACTTCGCCGCCGTCGCGGAGACCCGTCACTTCGGCCGCGCCGCCGAGCGGCTCCACCTCGCGCAACCCGCCCTCTCGCAGGCGATCCGCCAGCTCGAGAAGGAGCTCGGCACCGCGCTGTTCACCCGCACCACCCGTCACGTCGCCCTGACCCCCGCGGGCGAGTTCCTGCTCGGCGAGGCCACCCGCGTGCTCGACGCCGTCGAGGACAGCGTGCGCGGCGTACGTCGCATCGCCGATGGCCGCCTGGGCCTGGTCCGCATCGCCTTCACCGGCTCGGCCGCCTTCACGGAGCTGCCGCGCATCGCCCGGGCCGTCAAGAGCGACCTGCCCGGCGTCGCCCTGGAGATCCACGCCGACCTGCTGACCCCCGCCCAGACCGCCGGGCTGCTCGACGGCAGCCTCGACATCGGCATCCTGCGCCCCCCGGTGTCGGGCGAGGGGCTGGCGCTGCGCACGATCGAGATCGAGCCCCTGGTGCTGGCCGCGCCCGCCGACCACCGGCTGGCCACCGAGCCGGTGGTCGCGATGGCCGACCTGCGCACCGAGGAGCTCATCCTCTTCGCCGACTCCCACTCCGCGGTCAACGACGCGGTGCTGCGCAGCTGCACCGAGGCCGGCTTCGCGCCCCGCAAGGAGCACGAGGCGCCCGGCACCGCCGCCCTGCTCGCCCTCGTCGCCGCCGGGCTCGGCATCGCCCTGGTGCCCGCGTCCGCCCGTGCCCTGCCGCTCGCCGGCGTGGTCTTCCGCGACGTCACCGACAGCGCCACCGTCGAGCTCGCCTGCGCCTGGCGCGCCGACACCGACTCCTCCCTGGTCCGCGCGGTGCTCGCGTCGCTGGAGTCCGCCGGCACCTTCCCCGACTCCCCCGTCCGGGCAGCCGAGCCCAGCCCGTCCAGCCCGTCCCGCCAGCAGGCACCGACCCACCAGTCCGAAGAGGCCGACCGATGAAGATCACCGCCGTCGAGGCGATCCCCTACGCGATCCCCTACGCCAAGCCGCTCAAGTTCGCCAGCGGCGAGGTGCGCGTCGCCGAGCACGTGCTGGTGCGCGTGCACACCGACGACGGGGTCGTCGGGATCGCCGACGCCCCGCCGCGTCCGTTCACCTACGGGGAGACCCAGGCCGGTGTCGTCGCGGTCATCGACTCCCTCTTCGCCCCCGCCGTGGTGGGGCTGGGCCTGATGGAGCGCGAGCAGATCCACGCCCGGCTCAACCGCACCGTGGCCAACCCCGTCGCCAAGGCCGCCCTCGACATGGCGGTGTGGGACGCCCTGGGCCGCACGCTCGGCTACCAGGTCAACGAGCTCCTCGGCGGCTGGTCCGACCGCATGCGCGTCTCGCACATGCTCGGCTTCGACTCCCCCGCCGCGATGGTCGCCGAGGCCGAGCGGATGCGCGACACCCACGGCATCACCACGTTCAAGGTCAAGGTGGGCCGTCACCCCCACACCCTCGACACCGCCGTCGTCCGCGCCCTGCGCGAGGGTCTCGGCGAGGAGGTCGAGCTGTACGTCGACGGCAACCGCGGCTGGTCGGCGTCCGAGTCGGCCCGCGCCATGAGGGAGATGTCCGACCTGGGCCTCACCTTCGCCGAGGAGCTCTGCCCCGCCGACGACGTCCTGGGCCGGCGCTGGCTCGTCCAGCAGCTCGACGTCCCCTTCATCGCAGACGAGTCCGTGCCCACACCCGCCGACGTCACCCGCGAGGTCCTCGGCGGCTCGGCCACCGCGGTCAGCATCAAGACCTCCCGGACCGGCTTCACCCAGAGCCGGCGGGTGCACCACCTCGCCGAGGGACTCGGCCTCGAGGTCGTCATGGGCAACCAGATCGACAGCCAGCTCGGCTCCGTCTGCACCGTCTCCTTCGGCGCTGCCTTCGAGCTCACCTCACGGCGCGCCGGGGAGCTGTCCAACTTCCTCGACATGAGCGACGACCTGCTCACCGAGCCCCTGGAGATCCGGGACGGCGAGCTGACCATCCGACCGGGCGCCGGGCTCGGGGTCGAGATCGACCCGGACAAGCTCGCGCACTACCGCCAGGACTGACCGCACCACCGATCCGCACCACCGATCCGCATCACCGACCTGCACCACCGATCCGCACCATCCCGAGGAGATTCCGCCATGACCACCACCGCCCACCCCACCGAGACCGCCAGCGCGGCCGCCTCCGGCGCCAGCGCCACCGAGCGGTTCCACACCGACAAGTCGCCCTTCGAGGCCGTCAAGGACGTCCCGAAGGAGCGCGTCGACACCCTGGCCCGCGAGGTCCTCGAGGCCATCTATGCCACGGTCCGCAAGCACAAGGTCACCTACGACGAGTTCAACGCCCTCAAGGCGTGGCTGATCAGCGTCGGCGAGGACGGCGAGTGGCCGCTCTTCCTCGACGTGTGGCTCGAGCACGTCGTCGAGGACGTCGCCACCGAGCACCGCGAGGGCAACAAGGGCTCGATCGAGGGCCCCTACTACGTCCCGGACGCCCCCGAGCAGGGCGCCCGCGGCACCATCCCGATGCGGGAGGACGAGGGCGGCACCCCGCTCGTGTGGAGCGGGCAGGTCACCTCGACCGACGGCTCCGCCCTCGGCGGCGCCAAGGTCGAGCTCTGGCACGCCGACGACGACGGCTTCTACTCCCAGTTCGCCCCCGGCATCCCCGAGTGGAACCTGCGCGGCTCGTTCACCACCGACGAGGAGGGCCGGTTCGAGATCACGACCGTGCAGCCCGCGCCCTACCAGATCCCCACCGACGGCTCCTGCGGCAAGCTGATCGCCGCCGCCGGCTGGCACGCCTGGCGCCCGGCCCACCTGCACGTCAAGGTGTCGGCGCCCGGCCACGAGCTGCTGACCGCGCAGCTCTACTTCCCGGGCGACGAGCACAACGACGACGACATCGCCAGCGCCGTCAAGCCCGAGCTGATCCTCGACCCGAAGCAGCAGGACGACGGCACCGCGACCGTCGACTACGGGTTCGTCCTCGACCCGGTCAAGGGCTGAGCCGGGTGCTGTACCTGGTCCGGATGGACGTGCGCCTGCCCGACACCCTGGTCGGGCAGGCGCGCGCCGACCTGCTCGCCCGCGAGAAGGCCTACAGCCAGGAGCTGCAGCGGTCGGGCGAGTGGCCCCACATCTGGCGGGTCGTCGGCGAGTACGCCAACTACTCGGTCTTCGACGTGGACTCCCACGACCGACTGCACGAGGTGCTGTCCGGGCTCCCGCTCTTCCCCCACATGGACATCCAGGTCACGCCGCTGGCGTCGCACCCCAGCGACGTCCGTGCCTGACCACGTCCGACCGCGTCCGACCGGGCCACCTGAGCACGGCCCGCCGCGTGGGGCGGGCACCCGGTCCGGCCAGCACGGGGTGGCCCGGGTCGGGTCTCGGTGGACGTGTCCCTCTTGTCGACACCAGTCACCGGATCTGATCTGCGGCGATGCGCTCGCGGACCGTGGCGACGGTCGGGACGTGCGCGGCCGGCGCGGGGACCCGCGAGGCGCGGCAGTGCTGCGCCTCGACCTAGGGACGCTCGACGGCCTCCGGGCCGCGGAAGCTGCCCGGGAGCAGGTCGGTGGCCAGGACGCTGAGCGGGCCTTCGGGCGAGGGGACGATCACCCGGCACCGAGGGTAGTAGTCGACAAGGACCTGGCGGTCCCGTCCGCAGGGGCTCAGGACACCGCGCCCACCGTCCCCCACCGCAACGATGGTGAGGATCTCCCGTGCTCCGCCGGCGCGGGCTGACGCGAGGGCGACGAGCTCGGCGCAGGGCCCGCCAGTGAAGTGGTACAGGTTCACGCCGGCGAACATGCGAGCGTCGTCCGCCAAGACGGCAGCCCCCACGGTGTGGACCCCGTCGTCGTCGACCGAGGCGGCATCGGTGTTCGCGTCGATGGTCCGGGTGGCGAGGTCGAGCAGGGCGAGGTCGCCGTCGTTCAGGGCGCGGCCGCTGGGGAAGAACATGACTCTAGGGTGACGGACCGCCGGACGCAGGCAGTAGCCAGGTCGGGGTCGTGAACGCCCGATGCCAGTGCCGATGCTGTCCGTCCAACGTCGGACACACACGCGACCCAGCACGGGGTGGCTCGGGTCGGGTCTCAGGCCCGGTGGTCCGCGCCGTCGTCGGGACGCGGGGACTGCTCGTCGCGGTCCGCCGACCCGCCGGCCGTCGGGTCTACCGGCTCGTCGCCGTACAGACCGGCGTCCTTGGCCGCCTGCGCCTTGCGGAGCTGCTTGACGAGGCTGAAGCCCAGGACGGCCACCGAGACGGCCAGCAGCAGGAAGATGATCAGCGCCGTCCAACCGGCCTTGACGTCCTCGGGCTCGGGCGTCTTGTCGGACAGGGGGATCAGCAGCAGGTCGAGCATGGGTCCAGTATCCGCCAGGCCTCCCAGCCCGGCGTCACCAGGGCACCGGCTGACCGTCAGGCGGGACCGTCAGGCCGGGTCGGGCGTGATCCCGGCGAACAGGTCGTCCTCGGGCACCGACGACTCGACGTGGCTCACCACGAGCTCGTAGTCCTCGGTCGGCCAGGTCTTCTGCTGGATCTCGCGCGGGATCGCGAACCAGAAGCCGTCCGGATCGATCTGGGTGGCGTGCGCCAGCAGCGCCTGGTCGCGCACGCCGAAGTACTCCCCGCACGGCACCCGCGTGGTGATCCGGTCGTCCCAGTCCGGCTCGCGCTCCCAGTTCTTCAGCCGCTCCTCGTAGGGCGACTCGAGGTCGTGGGCGAGCATCGCCTCGTGGAGCGCGTTGGTCTTCGCCCAGCTCCAGCCGTGGTGGTAGTAGAGCTTGGCCGGCTGCCACGGCTCCCCCGCGTCGGGGAACCGCTCGGGGTCGCCGGCCGCGTGGTAGGCCGCCACCGAGACCTCGTGGCAGCGGATGTGGTCGGGGTGCGGGTAGCCGCCGCGCTCGTCGTACGTCGTCATGACGTGCGGTCGGAAGTCGCGGATGAGCCGCACCAGCCGCTCGGTCGCTTCCTCCAGCGGCACCAGCGCGAAGCAGCCCTCGGGCAGCGGGGGCAGCGGGTCGCCCTCCGGCCAGCCGGAGTCGACGAAGCCGAGCCAGTCCTGCCGCACGCCGAGGATGTCGCGGGCGCGGTGCATCTCCTCGCGCCGGATCTCGGTGATGTTCTCCCAGACGTCGGGTCGGTCCATCTTGGGGTTGAGGACCGATCCCCGCTCGCCGCCGGTGCAGGTGACGACGTGCACGTCGACGCCCTCCGCGACGTACTTCGCCGTCGACGCGGCGCCCTTGCTCGACTCGTCGTCGGGATGGGCGTGCACGTGCATCAGGCGCATTCCGGCGCGGGGACCGCTCGACGGGGACCTGCGGACGTCGGACGGGAGCACCGGCGCTCCGTCGAACGTCGACCGGACTGCTCGGGCGGCGCGGTGGCTGTTGCCGGCGCTCTCGGCGTCGTCGGTGCTGGCGGCGCGGTCGGGGGTCTCCTGCGGCATGGTTGGAGCATAGTTTCTAGGCTGGGGGCGTGAACCAGCCGCCGCCGACCGGACCGCCGACCCCACCGTCGGCCTCACCCCGGGGCACCGACCTCTCCGAGCGGTACGGCGTGCCCGCCCCGTGGCGACGTACCGCGCTGCTCGCGAGCGTCGCGGTCGTCGCTCTCGTCTTCGTCGGGTGGGTCGCGTGGGCGGCGTGGTTCCACGGCAGCCCGGCCGTGGAGTCCGAGCTCACCGCCTACGACGTCGCGGGCGAGCACTCGGCGACCGCCGTCGTGCAGGTCTCCCTGGAGCGGGGAGTCGACGCGAGCTGCCGCGTCCGGGCCCTTGCCGAGGACCACATGACGGTCGGGGAGCTCGCCTTCACCCCCACCGACGGCCGCAACGAGGTCGAGGTGCGCACCGAGCGCCGGGCCACGAGCGTCGAGCTGGTGGGCTGCACGACGCCCGACCAGCAGCGCCCCCGCTGACGTCCGGCGCGCCTGCCGGTCACGGGCGGCCCGGTCCACCCACCCCGTGGGGTGGACGATCGGCCTGCGTCGACGCGTCCGGGTTGCTAGTGTGGAGGTCTGCCCGCGTGGCAGCGCCGGCCCGTCGTCGGCCGCGAGCGCACCGCACGAACGCAGACAGTCACCATCACCACCACGACGTGGGGTGCAGATCGTCGCACCCACACTGACTCTCGATCCACACCGTAGGAGTACGACATGACCCAGGACGCCGGCACCATCTGGCTGACCCAGGACGCCTTCGACAAGCTCCGGGCCGAGCTCGAGGACCTCAAGGGTCCTCGCCGCCAGGAGATCATCGAGCGCATCTCCGCGGCTCGTGACGAGGGCGACCTCAAGGAGAACAGCGGCTACCACGCCGCCAAGGACGAGCAGGGCAAGCAGGAGGCCCGCATCCGCCAGCTCGAGGACATGCTGCGCCGCGCCGAGGTCGGCGAGACCCCGCCCAACGACGGCGTCGTCGAGCCCGGCATGGTCGTCACCGTCAAGATGGTCGACTTCGACGAGGAGGAGAAGTTCCTCCTCGGCGCCCGCGAGAACCTCGCCGAGGGCGACAAGCTCGACGTCTACTCGCCGCAGTCGGCGATGGGCGCCGCGATCAACGGCAAGTCCAAGGGTGAGACCGTGACCTACGAGGCCCCCAACGGCAAGGCCGTCACCGTCGAGATCCTCGACGCGGAGCCCTACCGCTCCTGACCCGCTGGCATTCCACGAACGGCCCCCGTCCTCGGACGGGGGCCGTTCGTCACTCGTAGACCCGGTAGCCCCGCTCGCGCAGCCGGGCCATGACGCCCTCGGCGTGCTCGGCCCCGCGCGTCTCGAGCTGGATGCGCACCTCGACCTCGTTGAGGGTCAGGGTCGGCGAGATCCGCTCGTGGGCGACCTCGAGCACGTTGGCGCCCGCCTCGCCGACCTCGTGGAGCAGGCCCGCCAACCCGCCGGGCAGGTCGGGGATGACGACGCGGAGGTAGAGGTAGCGGCCGGCGGCGGCCAGGCCGTGGCGGATCACCTTGCTGAGCAGGAGCGGGTCGATGTTGCCGCCCGAGAGCACGGCGACGGCCGGGGTCTCGAAGGCGGTCGGGTCGTCGAGGATGGCCGCCACGGCCGCCGCGCCGGCGGGTTCCACGACCATCTTGGCGCGCTCGACCAGGGCCAGCAGCGCCCGCGACAGCGACTCCTCGGAGACGGTGATGATGTCGTCGCAGTGCTGCTGGACCGCGGCGAACGTGATGTCGCCGGGACGGCCGACCGCGATGCCGTCGGCCATCGTGGTCATCGACTCCAGCGCCACCGGGCTGCCCGCCTTGAGCGACCCGGGGAACGCAGCGGCACCCTCGGCCTGCACCCCGACCACGCGCACGTCGGGACGCAGCGCCTTGATGGCGATGGCCATCCCGGCCAGCAGTCCGCCGCCGCCGGTCGGCACCAGCACCGTGCGCACCTCGGGTGCCTGGTCGAGCACCTCGAGCCCGGCGGTGCCCTGGCCGGTGACGATGTCGCGGTGGTCGAAGGGGTGGATGAGGACGGCCCCGGTCTCGTCGGCGAAGCGGCGCGCCTCGGCGAGCGCGTCCTCGAGGTAGCGGCCGTGGAACCGCACGTCGGCGCCGTACCCCCGGGTGGCCTTCTCCTTGGGGATCGGCGCGCCCTCGGGCATGAAGACGGTCGACCGGATGCCCAGCGTGCTGGCGGCCAGCGCGACGCCCTGCGCGTGGTTGCCGGCGCTGGCCGCGACCACGCCGTGCGCGCGCTCCTCCGGTGAGAGTCGCGAGATGCGCAGGTAGGCGCCGCGGATCTTGAAGGAGCCGGTGCGCTGGAGGTTCTCGCACTTGAGGCTGACCGGCCCGCCGGCCAGGGCCGAGAGCCAGCGGGACTCCTCCATGGGTGTGCGCACGGCGATGTCCGCGAGCACCTCGCGGGCGACCTCGATGTCGGCGAGGGTGACGGGGGCCGCCGGGTCGGGTGCGGTGTCGGGGGTGTGGTCGTCGGTCACGCTTCGGTTCCTTCTCGTCCTGCCGGCTGGTCGGGCTGGTCGTGCTCGTCCACTCGTTCCTCCACCTCGGCCTCCTCCTCGTCCGAGGTCACCGGGGAGTCGAAGTCCTCGGGTTCCGGGTCGCTGGCGAGGTGGTTGACCACGGCGTTGGCGGCGGCGGCGAGGGGTACGGCGACCAGCGCGCCGGCGATGCCCGCCACCAGCACGCCGCACCCGATCGCGACGATGACGCCGAGCGGGTGGAGGGAGACGAAGCGGCCCATGAGGAACGGCTGGAGCACGTGCCCCTCGATCTGCTGGACCAGGATCACGCCGCCCAGCATGAGCAGCGCGGTGATCGGTCCCTGGTCGACGAGGGCGACCAGGATGGCGACGAGGCCGGCGACCGTGGCGCCCACCATCGGCACGAACGCACCCAGGAAGACGAGCACGCCGATCGCCAGCACGAACGGCACGCCGAGGACGGCGGCGACGGCCATGACGCCGAGGGCGTCGACCAGCGCCACCAGCACCGTGGCCCGGACGAACTGGGTCAGGGAGATCCACGCGACCCGGCCCGAGCCGTCGACGTGCTCGCGTGCCGCGCGCGGGGCCAGGCGCACCAGCCAGGCCCAGATGCGGTCGCCGTCGGCGAGGAAGAAGTAGGTGGCGAACAGGATGATGAAGAAGCCCGCCACCACGTGCCCGACCACGGTGCCGACCTCGGTCACCCGGGTCAGCGCGCCGCCCTCGCGGGACTGCTCGGTGATGGTGCGCTGGGCTGACTCGATCCAGCCCTCGAGCTGGCTGTCGGTGAGGTTGAGCGGCCCGGACAGCAGCCATCGCCGGACCTGCCCGAGGCCCTCGACCACGGACGCCGCGAGGTCCTGGGCGCCGGTGGCGACCTGCTGGCCGACGTAGGTCAGCAGCAGCCCGACGAAGGCGATCCCGACGATCATCACCATGCCGGTGGCCAACGGCCGCGGCAGCCCGACCGACTGGAGCCGGGCCACGGCCGGCCCGACGAGCGCGGCGATCAGCAGGGCGATCGCCAGCGGCAGCGTGATGACCGCGAAGTAGGCGAGCACCCGGGCGATCCCGAGCGCGGCGACGGCGATGATGATGATCCGCCATGACCAGGCAGCGGCCAGGTCGAGCCCCCACGGCACCTGGGCGCGACTGAAGTTGCTGGTCCCGGTGGTGATGGCGATCGGCTCGGGGCGGCGCTCGGCCCGCAGCGCGGCCCACTGCTGCACCAGCTGGGAGGCCCGGCGCTCGCGGCGCGCGTCGTCGGCGTCGCCCGCAGCGCCGTGCCCGGCGTCGTGACCGGTGCTCACCGGCTCGTCTCCCTCACGGGTGCAGGCTACTCATCGGCGGCGCTCACCCGACGGCGGCACTCACTCGGTGGCCGCAGTCGCCAGCCGCTGCACCAGCCGGTGCGCCGCCACGGGGTGCTCGGCGACGAGAAGCCCGGCGGCGGCCAGCACGTAGTCGCGGTCCACGACCACCCGCGGCGACCGCGGGAGCTGCCACCCGCCCTCGACGTGCGCCCCGGTGCTGGGCGCGAGCACGCGTCGTACGACGCCGTCGGTGCCGTGCCGCAGCACGCCGCCTGACCCCACGAGCAGGTCGACCTCGCGCAGGTCCTTGCCGGTGCGCTCGACGACGCGGCCCTCGGGGCTGACGACGACCTTGCTGCGGCCGGCGTGGCGGCGCAGCGCGAGGGCGATCGCGGCCCGGGCGATCGCCTCGTCGGCGTCCCGTTCCTCGGCCTCGTGCTCGGGGTCGTCGGCGGGCAGGAAGCCGGGGTCGTCGTGCCGCCGCGACGCCGCCGCGGCGAGCTCGGGCAGCCCGGCCTCCTCGACCGTGCTGACCGCCGACCACCGCATGCCCAGGTCGCCCTCGACGGTGCGGGTCACGGGGGTCTGGGCGACGACGTCGCGTGCCAGGCTCGCGTCCTCCGGGTCCAGCTCGACCACGCTGTGCACGTCGGTGGTGGCGCCGCCGACGTCCACGACGACGACGTCGCCGGCGCCGGGGGCCTCCGGGCCGAGGCCGCGGGCGAGCAGCTCGACCCCGGTCAGGACGACGTCGGGCGTGGCTCCGCGGACCAGGGACGTGAACTCGTGGCCGTCGGCCGCGACCCGGGAGCTGAGGTGCTTGCCACCGATGACGTGCGCCAGGAACATCTCGCGGATGGCCGCCCGCGCGCTGTCGGGGGCGAGGACGCCGATGCGGGGCACGACGTTGTCGGCGAGCACGACCGGCAGCCCGCCCAGGACCGCGGCGACGTCGGTCTGCGCCTCCACGTTGCCGGCCACCACGACCGGCCCGCGCCACCCGCCCTCGACGATCCCGCGAGCCGCGGCCAGCAGCGGTTCGGCGTTGCCGCCGTCGGTGCCGCCGGTCAGCAGGACCACGTCGGGCTCGCCGAGGTCGGCGAGGTCGTCACCGCGGCTCACCGCCCGGACCGCGACGACCTTGCCGCCGCTGGACAGCGCCACGCGACGGCCGGCCTCGGCGGTGACGAGCTCCTCGTTGCCCACGACGGCGATGCGCAGGCCACCACCGGTGCTGGAGCAGGCCAGCACCTCGGCGTCGCGGGCGCGGGGGTCCCGGTCGGCGAGCGCCGCCAGGCACGCGTCGTACGCGTCGAGGACGTCACCGACCACCTCCCCGTCCGGCAGCGCCGTCGGCAGGGTGGTGGGGTGGCTGGCGGCCGCGACGATCCGTCCCTGCTCGAGGTCGACCAGCGCCGCCTTGGTGAACGTGGACCCGAAGTCCACGCAGACAGCCGTGCTCCCGGCCTCAGGGCTGTTCATGGCCGGGGTCCGTCAGCTCGCGCCCAGGGCGCGGTCGAGGTCGGCGAGGAGGTCCTCGGCGGTCTCGATGCCCACGCTGAGGCGGACCAGGTCGGCCGGGACCTCCAGGTCGGTGCCCGCGACGCTCGCGTGCGTCATCCGCCCCGGGTGCTCGATGAGCGACTCGACGCCGCCGAGGGACTCGCCGAGGGTGAAGACCTGTGCCGACTCGCACACCCGCAGCGCCTGCTCGACGCCGCCCTTCACGCGGAAGGAGACCATCCCGCCGAAGCGCTTCATCTGCCTCGCGGCCACCGCGTGGCCCGGGTGCGACTCCAGACCCGGGTAGATCACCTCGGTGACCGCGGCGTGGGAGCCGAGGAACTCGACGACCTTCTCGGCGTTGTCGCAGTGCCGGTCCATCCGCACGCCCAGGGTCTTGAGCCCTCGGTGGGTCAGGAAGCAGTCGAAGGGACCGGCCACGGCGCCCATCGCGTTCTGGTGGAAGGCGAGCGCGTCGGCCAGCTCGTGGTCGCGGACGACCAGCGCACCGCCGACGACGTCGCTGTGCCCCCCGACGTACTTGGTGGTGGAGTGCACGACCACGTCGGCGCCGAGGGTGAGCGGCTGCTGGAGGTACGGCGAGGCGAAGGTGTTGTCGACGACGAGCAGGGCACCGGCGTCGTGCGCGACGGCGGCGAGCGCCTCGATGTCGCCGACGTTGAGCATCGGGTTGGTGGGCGTCTCGACCCAGACCAGCTTCGTGCGGCCGGGCTGGATCGCGGCGCGGACGGCGTCGACGTCACTGATGGCGGCCGGGCTGTGGTCCAGGCCCCAGACCTTCTCGACCTTGTCGAATAGTCGGAAGGTGCCGCCGTAGGCGTCGTCGGGGATGACCGCGTGGTCGCCCGGGCGGGTGAGCGCGCGGACCAGGGTGTCCTCGGCGGCGAGGCCGCTGGCGAAGGCGAGCCCCCTCTCCCCCATCTCGACGGCCGCCAGGACACCCTCCAGGGCGGTACGGGTCGGGTTGGCGGAGCGGCTGTACTCGTAGCCGCCCCGCAGCCCGCCGACACCGTCCTGCTTGTAGGTGCTCGTGGCGTAGATGGGCGGGATGACCGCCCCCGTCATCTCGTCCGGCTCGTAGCCGGCGTGGATCGCTCGCGTCTCGAAACCGGTCTTGTGCGTGTGCTCCTGGGTCACCCGGCGAGAGTAGTCCTCGGCCGCCCCCGCCGGGGATCCGGGCGACGAGCGACCTCAGGACTCAGCGAGCTGCGCCGGCTCCGGGCGCCGAAGGTCGATCGGTGCCTCTCGCGCCGGCCGCCGGGTTCGGGGCGATGCTGCTGGGACGGGCCGCCCAGCTGCCGAAGACCTGGAAGAGACCAGCACCGGACGCCTGGGCATAGATGCTGGCGCCGAACGGGTCGGCCGGAGCACCGAAGCACGTCCCGCTCGAGTTGCAGATCCCGCGGTTGGCGCTCACGGGCCCGAACGTCGCGCCTTCGAAGACGCACAGGTTGCCCGGTGCGGCGTTCGGCGCGGCGGCGGTACCCGAGCAGCCAGTGGGGACGGGGTCCCCGACCTTGATGTAGTGGGTTGCTGGCGCGGCCGAGAACGTGTGGCCGAAGGAGATGCCGTTCGACGCCAGAGCTGAGCCCGTGCCTTCGCCCGAGACGAAGTAGCTACCTCGGATGAGGCTCGGGTACGGCGCGTACCGCGCGTCGCTCTCGGCCTTCGTGTAGGACGACCCGGCGGTCGCATAGCTGCCCTTGGCCTGGTAGCGCGCGTCGGACTCCGTCCTCGTCCAGACATCCGTCTTGGTGTAGGTGTCCGCCTTCGCTGCGAACGTCTTGTCGGCCTTCGACTTCTTGTAGTAACGCTTGTCGGCGTAGGGCTGGAGCTCCTGCTTCCAGATCTTCTTCCAGTTCGTCGCCGCCAGCTGCGCCACCTCGGCACCGGCGGGGGTCACGGCCAACAGGCCGCCTCCCACCAGGACACCGATCATGACTGCGACGAGTCCTCGCCGCATCCTGCTAGGTGTGTTCATGCTTCCGGTCCTCTCGCGTTCCTTGCGTGGTGGGGGGAAGCTCCTAGAACAGTGCGCCCGATCGGCCACCGAGCGCACCGGTGGGTGCCCAACCGTCTAGACCACCGGACTCGTTTCCACCAGGGCTCGGCGAGGCGGTCCACGGCCGGTGGCGCGCCCCTTCCCTCGATCGGGCCGGAGTCGGACCATCGAGGGATGACCACCACCAACCCCGCACCCGACGCGGCGGGCGCCCCGCCCGAGTCCGCCGCGGACCGGGTCCTCGGCGCCATCCTCGGCGGCATGGACCTGCTCGCCATCTACCTCGGGGACCGGCTCGGGTACTACCGGAGCCTCGCCGACGACGGGCCGGCCACCGCCTCCCAGCTCGCGGTCCGGACCGGGACCGACGCGCGCTACACCCGCGAGTGGCTCGAGCAGCAGGCCGTCACGTCACTCCTCGCCGTCGACCCGTCCTCGAGCCCGGACGACCCGGTCTTCCTCCTGCCGGACGGGTTCCGGGCGGTGCTCACCGACGGATCCAGCCTCGACTACCTGGCCCCCGTCGCGAGGCTGGTCGCGTCCGTCGGCCCCGCGCTCCCCGACCTGCTCGAGGCCTACCGTCACGGGACCGGCGTCAGCTGGGACGACCTCGGCGACGACGCGCGGACGGGCCAGGCCGACGCCAACCGCCCCTGGTACGAGCACCGCCTCGCCGACGCCCTCGCCTCCGTCCCTGACGTGCACGCCCGGCTGGGCCGGCCCGGCGCCCGGGTCCTCGACGTGGGTTTCGGGGGCGGGTGGTCCACCATCGCGCTGGCACGCGCCTACCCCGACGCCACGTTCACCGGCATCGACATCGACGCCCCGTCGGTGGCGATGGCACGCGAGCACGTGGCCGCCGCCGGGCTCGAGGACCGCATCACCCTGATGCACGGCGACGCGGGCAGCCTGGAGGGTCACGGGTACGACGCCGCCTTCGCCTTCGAGTGCGTCCACGACATGCCGCGCCCCGTCGAGGTCCTCTCGGCCGTCCGGCGCGCGCTCGCGCCCGGCGCGCCCCTGGTGGTGATGGACGAGGCCGTGGCCGACGCCTTCGCCCCGGACGGCGACGAGCTGGAGAGGCTGATGTACGGCTTCAGCCTGTTCGTCTGCCTCCCCGACGGCTTGTCCTCGCCGCCCAGCGCGGGGACCGGGACCGTGATGCGTGCCTCGACGCTGGCGGCGTACGGGCGGGAGGCGGGCTTCACCACCTGCGAGACGCTGCCGATCGAGGACTTCGGGTTCTGGCGGTTCTACCGGCTCGCGTGACGGGACGCCCCGGCCGGCCTTGTCCGCCCAGGGAGAATGGCGCCATGTTCGGATTCGGCAAGCCCACCACCCTCCCGTCACCCGACGAGGCCCTCCCGGGTCGCGATTCCTCGCCCTGGACGCTCGGCGAGCACGTCGTCCTCAAGACGCCCGTGGTGTCCGACGAGGTCCCGGCCGGCCACGAGGTCGCGATCTTCGGCCTGGGCTGCTTCTGGGGCGCCGAGGAGATCTACTGGCAGGTCCCGGGCGTCTGGTCGACCTCGGTCGGGTACGCCGGCGGCCACACCGCCCACCCGTCGTACGAGGAGGTCTGCTCGGGCCGCACCGGTCACACCGAGGCCGTGCGGATCGTCTTCGACCCCGCCGTGGTCTCGTACGCCGACCTGGTGAAGAGGTTCTTCGAGATCCACGACCCGACCCAGGGCATGCGCCAGGGCAACGACGTCGGCACGCAGTACCGCTCGGCGATCTACTTCACGAACCCGGAGCAGGAGTCGATCGCTCGGGAGCTGACCGAGCTGTACGGCGACGAGCTCGCCCGCCGCCGACTCGGGTCGATCACCACCGAGATCCGGCCGGCGTCAGAGGCGGGCTGGTACTACGCCGAGGACCAGCACCAGCAGTACCTCGCCAAGAACCCCTTCGGCTACCGCTGCCACGCCAACACCGGAGTGAAGTTCCCGGCCTGAGCTGTCGATCCCGGCGCTTCTCGTCCGTCATGGTGGTAAGCGCGGGCATCGGGTCCGCGCACGGACGACAGGAGCGGCCATGGGCCAGTACGCCATCTACTTCAACCAGCAGTGGGTCGGCGACCACGCCGCCGAGTGGTTCCAGTCGCGCGTCGAGCCGTCGGCGGCAGTCATCAGGGAGATGAAGCAGGCCGGGGTCCTCGTCTTCGCCGGCGGCCTCGACGAGAGGATCCAGGACGCCTTCCACGCTGACGCGACGAGCGGCACGCCGATCGTCACCGACGGGCCCTACGCCGAGACGACGGAGTTCCTCGGCGGGATCACCGTCATCGACGTGCCCGACGAGGAGGCTGCACGCTACTGGGCCGGGAGGGTCGCCGAGGGATGCGGGTGGCCGCAGGAGGTGCGCCGCTGCCAGTAGGGGGTCTGGTCTCCCTCGCGCCGCGGGGTCCGTACCCTCCCGGCGTGAGCAGTCCCCTCAGCACGCGCGTCGGTCAGGTCTTCATCCCCGTCAGCGACATGACCGCGGCCGTCGGCTGGTACGCCGAGCTGTTCGGCTTCGACGCCGACACCGGTCGCCTGGGTCACGAGGACACGATCTTCGACATCCCGACCGAGGGCCCGCCGTACGTCTGCCTGGACGCCAACCAACCGGACGTCCTGCCGTCGGGGCCGGCTCGGTGCTTCTTCCTGACCGACGACCTCGAGGCAACGGTGGCGCACCTGGGCACGCTGGACGTTGCCCACGTGTCTCCGATCGAGGACATCGGCAGCCTGCGGTTCGTGACGTTCAAGGACCCTGACGGCAACGTGCTCATGGCGGCCGAGCGCCGCTGAGCGCGGGCACCCCCACTCGTGCTCCTACCTGCGTCGGTGGAAGCGGAGGTCGCCGTTGGGGAGGCGGTCGTGGAGGTAGCGGTCGTCGTGCGCCCGATGATGGTGATGACCGCAGAGGAGGACCCCGTCGGCAAGGTCTGTCTTCCCGCCCCTCGACCACGGCACCAGGTGGTGCGCCTCGCACCACGCGGCCGGGATGTCGCAGCCCTCGGCGCGGCAACCGCCGTCGCGCAGGCTCATGGCCTTGCGCTGGCCGGACGTGTAGAGCCGCTTGGCCTTCCCGAGGTCCAGCAGTTCCGACTGGCCGCCGAGGACGGCGGGGACCACGTGGGCGGTGCACGCCAGCCGCCGCGCCTCGGCGGCGCTGATGCGGCCGCCGGTGTCGGTGGTCGCGACCCCGACCCCGGAGAGCAGGGTGTCGAGGTCCATGGTCACCACGACGGTGGTGGCGGTCCCGCCATGGACCGGGAGCCGGGCGGGGTCGAGGTGCTCGAGCAGCTCGCAGAACGCGTGGCCGAGCCGGACGGGGTAGGTCAGCTCGCGCCGGGCGTCGGTCTCTCCCGGGGTGCCGTCCTGCTTGCGGGGGTTGGTCCACGCGTGCAGATAGGTCAGGAGCCGGTCCGCGGTGGCGTCCGGGACTCGTATCCTGATCGTCGTCGTCCCGTCACCATGCGAGTGGGTCGTGAGGCTGGTGGTCCTGCGGGCGGCGCGTTCCTCGGCCTCGAGACGCTTGCGCTCCTCGTCCTCCTCGACCTCCGGAGCGACCACGTCGAGGATCCGGCGGCCCAGGACGCGCAGCTCCCGGGGCGCGAACGACGCCGCGTGCTCGACCAGCACCCGCTCCGCCTCGTCCAGGATCTCGGCCGCGATCACCTTGGGCAGCGCCTCCAGCGCCCGGGCGATGACGTCGGCCTGCGCCGTTGACACCTCACCCGAGCCATGTGCCTCTGCAAGGACCGTCCACCGGGTCAGCGACCGTGCCAGCACCATGTCGCGCCGCGCCGCACCCCGGTCCACCCGAGTCTCGCGCTGGCACCATGCCGCGATGTCCCGGTCCCCGGTCCCCTCGGCAACATCCTCGGCGACGGCCACGACCCGGAGTCGGGTGGAGTCCAGACGAGCGGTCAGCCGCGCGAGCTGGACCAGCGCCTCGGCCTTCTCGGCCGCGGACAGGTACAGCATCTCGACGGCCTCGACCTTGTCCAGCGCGGCAGCGATCGCCTCGCCCGCCTCTGCGACCAGGTGTCCACTCGTCATCTCAGCCCCCGCCGGATCGGCAGCCGGGCCGTCCCCGTGGCGGTCCCGGCTGCGTACAGCCGAGTCTAATCGAACATGTGTTCGATTGCCAGCGCGAGGGCCATCCTGTGGATCGGCGATGTCTCAGGACTTCGGGTGACAGTTCTGCAGCAGGACAGCGGTGACACTCCAGCGGTCCGAAAGTGCCCTGTCGGCACGATCCAGCGCGACGGAAGTGCCCGGTCGGCACGGATCGGCATCTGACTAGGCTCCACACGTGACCGACGGTGCCGTTGCCCATGCCCTGGTCGTCGTGGACGTGCAACGTGCCTTCGTCAACGGCCCGCAGGCCGTCCCCGCGGCGACACCCCTGCTGACGGCCGTGGAGCAACAGCTGGACCGTGCGCGTGCCGCCGGCTGCCTGGTCGTCCACCTGCAGAACCACGGAGACCCAGGCGCGCCCGACCAGCCGGGGACGGACGGATGGTGCCTGGCCCACCAGACCGCTCCCGGTGAGACCGTGATCGGCAAGACGGACGACGACGGCTTCGAGGGAACCGACCTCGAGGAGCTCCTGACCGCCGCCGGGGCACGCACGCTGTCGATCTGCGGACTCATGTCCGAGATGTGCGTGGCCGCCACCGCCCGCGGCGCACTCCGGCATGGTTTCAGCGTGGTGCTGGCGCGCGACGCCCATGCCACCCAACCCGTGCCGGACCAGGGGCCCCGGGCGCCGGCCGTGCCGGCCCACCTGGTGGCGCGGGTCGCCGAGTGGTCACTCGGCGACGAGGTCGTCGTCGTGGACGAGTCCAGCGAGATCACCTTCACGCGTCCCTGACTCGGCGCCCGGCGACCTCCCCACAACCTTCACGATTCCTCCGCCATCACGCCCCTCCCACGCGCCTACGTTCGCGGCAGACCGCACCGGAGCGACGAGGAGGCACCGTGATCGAGGTACGAGGACTCACCAAGCGCTACGGCGACGTGACCGCCGTGGACGACTTGACCTTCGACGTCCGGGAGGGGCTGGTGACCGGCTTCCTCGGACCCAACGGCGCCGGCAAGTCCACGACGATGCGGATGGTCCTCGGCCTCGACCGGCCCACCGCGGGCCGCGCGCTGCTCCACGGCCGCCCCCTCACGTCGTACGCCGAGCCGTTGCGCGAGGTGGGCGCCCTCCTGGACCCCGGCTCGATGCACCCGGGGCGCACCGGCCGCAACCACCTGCGCGTGGCCGCGCGCACCAACGGCGTACCCGACGAGCGCGTCGACGAGGTGCTGGAGCAGGTCGGGATGGCCTCCGCGGCCCGGCGACGGATCAGGACCTACTCGCTGGGGATGCGGCAGCGCCTCGGGATCGCCGCGGCCCTGCTGGGCGACCCGCGGGTGCTCCTGTTCGACGAGCCGGTCAACGGGCTGGACCTCGACGGCGTCCGGTGGATCCGCGGCCTGCTCCGTAGCCTGGCCGACGAGGGACGCACGGTGCTGGTGTCCAGCCACCTGATGAGCGAGATGCAGCAGACGGCCGACCGGCTCGTCGTCATCGGTCGCGGGCGGCTGGTCGCGGACGCGACGATGGAGGAGGTCCTGGCCGGACTCGGCGGCCGGCAGGTCCGCGTGCGGACGACGGGCCTGGACCTCCTGGCCTGCCGGTTGCGGGCGCGTGGACGGGTGGTCCGTCAGGTCGACGAGCAGGAGGCGGTCGTGGACGGCAGCGACGCCCGCGAGGTCGGGGACGCCGCCCACCACCTTGGCCTGGCCGTGCACCACCTCTCGGAGGTCGAGCAGTCCCTGGAGCAGGCCTTCCTGGAGCTGACGGGTGACGCGGTCGAACACCACGGCGGCACCGAAGCCGTGTCGCGGACGAGCGTGGAGGCAGCCCGATGACCACCCGGGCCGACGTCGCGCCCAGCCCCGGCACAACACCCACGCGGGCGCGCGTCCTGGCCCGCACCTGCCGGGCCGAGTGGACCCGCCTGTGGACCGTCCGCACGACGTGGTGGTTCGCCGCCGCGGCCGCCGTCGCGATGGTCGGGCTCGGACTCGTCGCCGGCAGCGACGCGGCCGGCAACCCGGACCCGCCGTACGGCGAGCCGGCCTGGGTCGCGCCCGCGATCGCGTCGCTGCCGACCCAGTTCGCGCTGCTGGGACTCGCGCTCGTCGCGGTGACCTCGGAGTACGCCACATCGGCCATCGTCCCGACGCTCCAGTGGGCGCCCCGGCGCTCGACGTTCTTCGCAGCGCGCGTCCTCGTGGTCGTCGGCACCGCCACCGGGCTCGGCGCGCTCCTCGCCGTGGTGAGCGGGATCGCCGCCCACGCGATGGCGTCCGACATCCTGGTGCTGCCGGTCGACGACGGCCTCTCGGTCGTCGGCACGTCGGCCTTCGTCTTCGCTGCGGGCTGCGCCCTCGCCGTCGGGCTCGGACTCGTGCTGCGGAGCACGGCCGGCGCGCTCGTGGCCGTCTTCCTGCTCATCCTGCTGCTGCCCTTGTTGCTGCCGCAGTTCGGCTACCGGTGGATGACCGAGGTCGCCGAGGTGCTGCCGGGCACGAGCGCGGTCTTCCTGCTGACCGGCGAGTCCGGGGCGGAGTCGATCACCGAGACGTCGGCCGTCGTCACCATGCTGGTGTGGGCGGCGGGCGCGCTCACCCTCGGCTGGCTGCGCCTGGTGCGCGACGACGCCGACCGGTGAGGGCTATGCCTCGTCGCTGTAGAGCGGCCCGGGATCGCCGTACGATACGCGTCGAACCCGACCGGGCAGCGCGGCCCCGAGCGCGTCGGCAGCCTGCTCCGTGCACCCGACGCTGAGCTCGATCTCCTCGTCGACCTCGCACGCGAGGCACCAGGCGCGGTCCTCGGGCCAGACGAGGTGCGGCTCCTGCATCCGTCCGGCCGACTCCCCTTCCCACATCAGCGCCGGCGCGTCCCGGAGCACCTCGACCGGACCGGTGAAGAGCAGCATCGTCCGGTTCGGCACCGGCACGCGTGGAGCACCCGGCGGTGGAGGCGTGCCCGCCCACCCCTCCCAGACCGCGGCGTAGGCGGTGTCCGGTGTGGTCGTGTGCCCGGCCAGCACCGACAGAGCGTCACGCACGGGGTCGCTCTCCAGGTCCGTGGGAAGGGCGATGCGGACGTACGCCGCGAAGCCCGGCGGCCCGAGACGCACGAGGTGCATCCAGTCGACGTCGCGCCGCAGCAGCCACGACGCCGGTGAGGCGTCCGCTGCCGCGCGCACCTCCACCGCTACAGCCCGAGGCTCCGCGCCGCGGCCCGGACGGTCTCGGCCGATGCCGCGAGCTGCGTCTCCTCCTCGGCGCTCAGCGGCGTCGCCAGCACGCTCTCGACGCCGGCGCGACCGACCACGGACGGCATCGAGAGGCAGACGTCCGACAGACCGTGGACACCGTCCAGCAGGGAGGTCACCGGCAGCACCCGGTGCTCGTCGTGCAGGACCGCCTCGAGGATCCGGGAGACGGCCAGGCCCACCGCGAGACTGGTCGCACCCTTGCCGGCGATGATCTCGTAGGCCGCGGTGACCACGCTCTGGTGGATGCGCGCGCGCCCGGCCTCGTCGAGGCGCGAGCCACCTGACTCCCAGTCCTGGACGGGAACGCCGCCGATGGTCGCCGTCGACCACAGCGGCACCTCGGAGTCGCCGTGCTCGCCGGCGATGTAGGCGTGCACGTTCTGGACGGCGACCCCGGTGTGCTCGGCGATGAGGAACCGCAGCCGCGAGGAGTCCAGCACCGTGCCCGAGCCGAAGACCCGCTGCGCCGGCAGGCCGGAGAACTGCAGCGCGGCGTAGGTCACCACGTCCACGGGGTTGGTGACCAGCAGCAGGAGGGCGTCGGGCGCCAGCCCGACCAGCCTGGGGACCAGGTCGCGGCACATGGCGACGTTCGCGGCCGCGAGGTCGAGGCGCGTCTGGCCGGGCTTCTGCTTGGCGCCGGCGGTGATGACCACGACGTCCGCACCGGCGCACACCGAGAGGTCGTCGCTGCCGGTGATCCGCGCCATCGGCGTGAACTGCATCCCGTGGTTGAGGTCGAGCACCTCGGCGCGCACCTTGCCCGCGTTGACGTCGAAGAGCGCCAGCTCGCGGCACACGCCGCGGATCTGCGCGGCGTAGGCGATCGCCGTACCCACCGCTCCGGCACCGACGATCGCGACCTTGGACATGCCCGCACTCTGGCACGCCCGACGCGGTACGTCGACGGGGTCGCCCGTTCGCCGGACCCGGCGGGCGGTGCTCGCCTACCGTCCCGTCATGGGCCTGTTCCTGTCCGCCACGGCGGTGCGGCACGCGCCGGCCGACGACGTGGCCACGGTGGTCGAGTCGTGGTGCTCGGACCACTTCGTCGTGTGCACCGAGGCCACCGGTCGCGACGTGCCGAGCGGCAAGAGGGTCGACGTCCACGCCCCGGTCGACGGGTGGACCACGGTGCTGTGGCCGACCTACTTCCAGTCCTACGTCGAGGTGGCCGAGCACCTGTCGGCCACGCTGGGCACGACCGTCTCCGCGGTCGACGTCTACGACAGCGACTGCTGGCAGCGGGTGCTGGTCGATCGCGGCGAGGTGGTCGACCGCTACGCCACCGACCCCCGCTACCTCACCAGCAGCCTCGAGTCGATCGAGGACGTCGCACCGCGCTGGCGTGGGAACCCCGATGCCGTCGCGGCGCTCCTCGGCTGCGACGCCCGCAACGTCGCCCGGCACTACCGACGCAACCGCCGCGACCGCACCTTCGACGACTGGGGCTTCGTCGCGCTGTAGGCCGAGGAAGGCATCACCTACCCGAACCCGCCGGGCAGCCACGCGACGTACGCGCTCGGCGACGACTGGTTCGACGTGCTGCGGCGCGTCCTGCGCCCCTGAGCCGAGACACCTACCCCCGACCCACGGCCAGCCGCACGTCCACGAGGTCGCCGAGCGCGACGCCCTCCGCGCGACGTACGGCGTCCTTGATCGGCAGGAACCAGGTCCCCTCCCGCGGGAACATCGACGTCGTGAAGGACGTCTCCCCCAGCCACGCCGTCACGGGCACGACGCCCCAGTAGGCGACCTCGGCCTTGACCTCGTCGACGAGCTCGGCCTCGTCGGGCGGCAGCGGGACGAAGTGGTAGGGCGCCGGACCGCGCCACTCGACGACCTCGCC
Organism: Nocardioides sediminis; assembly: GCF_003047295.1. Classification (GTDB taxonomy): domain Bacteria; phylum Actinomycetota; class Actinomycetes; order Propionibacteriales; family Nocardioidaceae; genus Nocardioides; species Nocardioides sediminis. The sequence goes on along the minus strand of NZ_PZYZ01000001.1, from coordinate 421,450 downwards.
GGAGAACTCCAGCTCCATGTCCGCACCCTAAAGCCGTTGCGAGCGCCCGGCGAGCCACCCGAGGGTGGTCCGCATGGATGAAGCGCGCGGAATGGACGGATTCGACCCGATGAGCAGCTTCGGCCCCGAGGTCGCGGAGCAGTACGACGACCACCTTCGCGGCGACGAGGACGTGACGGCCGACTTCCTGGCCGACCTCGCCGGGGACGGCACGGCGCTGGAGCTGGCGATCGGCACCGGGCGCGTCGCCGTCCCGCTCATGGACCGCGGCGTGCAGGTCGACGGCATCGAGCAGTCGCAGGCGATGACCGACCGGCTGCTCGCCAAGCGGCCGGGCGCGCGGGTGACCCTCGGCGACATGGCCTGCGCCGACGCTCCTGGTGACGACTACCGCCTCGTCTTCCTCGTCTTCAACACCATCGGCAACCTGCTCACCCAGGACGACCAGGTCCGCTGCTTCCAGAACGCATCGCGACACCTGGCGCAGGACGGCGTCTTCGTCGTCGAGAACCTCGTGCCGACCGCCCACCTCGAGGGCCGCTCGCAGTTCGTCGAGGCAGAGCGCGTCACCGCCGGCGAGGTCGTGCTCGACGTCAACCGCTACGACCCGGTGACCCAGCAGCTCCAGGAGAACCACGTCCGCATCTCCGCCGCGGGCATCCGGATGGGGCCGATCGCGCAGCGGCTGACCTTCCCCAGCGAGCTCGACCTGATGGCGCGCCTGGCCGGACTGCGCCTGGCGCACCGGTGGGGCGGCTTCGCCGGCGAGCCGTTCACCGCGCGCAGCGAGCGCCACGTGAGCGTCTACGCCCGCGCCTCCTGACGGAGAATGCGAGCCACGTCACCACCGATCGGCGACACTGTGGGCATGACCGAGCTCCCCCGCAAGGCCTTCTCCCGCAGCGCGCGTCTCGCCGCACTGCCGCTGGGGTACGCCGGTCGCACGGCCGTGGGCTTCGGCCGGCGGCTCGGCGGTGCTCCCGCCGACGCCGTGCTGACCGAGGTGCAGCAGCGCACGGCCGAGCAGCTCTTCCGGACCCTGGGTGAGCTCAAGGGCGGCGCGATGAAGTTCGGCCAGGCCCTGAGCGTGCTGGAGGCGGGCCTGCCCGACGAGCTGGTGGCGCCCTACCGCGACCAGCTCACGCGGCTCCAGGACGACGCGCCCCCGATGCCGACGCAGACGGTCCGCGACCAGCTCACCGCCCACCTCGGGCCCGACTGGGCGGACGACCTGGTCTGGCTCGACGGCGGGCCCACCGCCGCGGCGAGCATCGGCCAGGTGCACCGCGGCCGCTGGAGCGACGGGCGCGACGTCGCGGTCAAGGTGCAGTACCCCGGGGCCGGCGAGGCGCTGATGGGCGACCTGCGCCAGCTCGCCCGGGTGGCGCGCAGCGTCGCCCCCGTCTTTCCCGGCCTCGACATCAAGCCGCTGGTCGAGGAGCTCCAGGCGCGCGCCGCCGAGGAGCTCGACTACACCCTCGAGGCGGAGGCGCAGCGCGCCTTCGCCGAGGCCTTCCGCGACGACCCGGACTACGTGGTGCCCGACGTGGTCGCGGTGGGCGGTGAGGCCATCATCACCGAGTGGCTCGACTCGCCCTACTCCCTCGCGCACGTCGTCCGGGAGGGCACCCAGGAGGAGCGCGACCACTACGGCGAGCTGCTCGCCCGCTTCCTCTTCGTCGGGCCCGACCGGACCGGGATGCTGCACGCCGACCCGCACCCCGGCAACTTCCGTCCCGTCCCGGAGCCGGACGGCGGGCCCGGAAGGCTGGGCATCCTCGACTTCGGCGCCGTCGCCCGGCTCCCCGGAGGGCAGCTCCCCGAGGCCATGGGCCGGCTGATCCGTGTCGCCGCCGAGGCGGACCCGGAGTCCCTGGTGGCCGGGCTCCGCGAGGAGGGCTTCATCAAGGACAAGGTGCAGGTCGATCCGCAGCTGGTCCTGGACTACCTCTCCCCCTTCATCGAGCCGGCCCGCGTCGAGAGGTTCCGCTTCACCCGCGAGTGGATGCGCGGGCAGTTCGAGCGGATCAACAACCCGCGCGACCCGGCCTTCACGATGGCCACCAAGCTCAACCTGCCGACGTCGTACCTGCTCATCCACCGCACGTGGCTGGGCGGGCTCGGCCTGCTCAGCCAGCTCGAGGCCGAGGCGCCGTTCCGGGCGATCATGACCGAGCACCTGCCCGGCTTCGCCGCCGACTGACCGCCCGGACGTCCGTCGTCCGGGGACGGAGGACGTGCCACGATGCCGCATGGACTCCTCCACCGCACTCGCTCGTTGGCACGCCGTGGTCCGGAGCCGTGACACAGCGGGACTCCGCGCGCTCGTCGCCGAGGACGCGGTCTTCCGCAGCCCGGCGGTGCACACACCACAGGAGGGACGGGACACGGTCGTCGGCTACCTGACTGCCGCGTTCACCGTCCTCGGGCCGCACCTCGCCTACGAGCGCGAGTGGCTCGGCGAGGACAGCGCCGTGCTCCAGTTCCGCACCGAGGTCGGTGGCCTCGACGTGCACGGGGTCGACCTGATCACGTGGGGCGAGGACGGCCTCATCACCGACTTCACGGTCATGGTCCGTCCGGCGAAGGCCCTCCAGGTGGTCATCGAGCACATGGGTGCCGAGCTGATGAGGATGCTCGAGGCCGGCGCCGACTGAGCGCCGGCCGGCTCAGTCGCCCACCCAGAAGCCGCGGCCGCCGCCCATCCAGTCGCCGAAGTGGTCGCGGTACGACGCCCGCGAGCCGAGGTAGGACCCCACGACCGCCGCCCCGAGGTCGTCGAGCTCGGGGCTGACCACCTTGCCGTCGACGCGCCGGGCCATCGACTCGATGAAGCGCGCGAGCCCCGGGTCCTCGCCCAGCCGGAAGAACGTCGTCTGCGCGCCCAGCCGCTGGGCGTTGTCGAGCTCGCGGACGGCGTTGGCGATGGTCACCGGGTGCGGCGGGTAGTCGAAGAACACCTCGCCGTCCGCCTCGAGATGGGCCGTCGGCTCGCCGTCGGTGACGACGAGGAGCACCGGTTGGGCGCTGGGGTGCTTGCGGAAGTGGCGGTTGGCGAGCAGCAGCCCGTGGTGCAGGTTGGTCCCCTTGTCCCACTGCGCGTCCAGCGCCGTCAGCTGCTCGATCTCCATCACCTGCGCGTGCCGCCCGAAGGCGATCAGCTGGAGGGCGTCGCCACGGAACCGCGAGCTGATGAGCTGGTGCAGCGCGAGTGCCGTGCGCTTCATCGGCACCCAGCGACCGTCCATGGCCATGGAGAAGGACGTGTCCACCAGCAGCGCGACCGCCGCCTGGGTGCGGGCCTCGGTCTCCTGGACCTCCACGTCGTCGATGCGCAGCCGGACGGGCAGCGCCGGGCCGCCCTCACCAGTGGTCCGCACGATCGCGTTGGTGACGGTGCGCGTGACGTCCCACGGCTCGGTGTCGCCGAACTCCCACGCCCGGGTGGCGCCCGACAGGTCGCCGGCGGCACCCGCGTGCCGCGTCTCGCGTTGGCCCTGCCGCCCGCTCATCCGGGTGGCGACGTCGCGCAGGAGCGCCTTGCCGAGCTGCCGCATCGCACGGGGCGAGAGCCGCAGCTCGCCGTCGGAGCCGCGCTGGAGGTAGCCGGAGTCCCGCAGCGCCCGCTCGAGCTCGGCGAGCGTCCGTGCGTCGACCGCGGCCTCGTCCCCGAGCTGGCGGGCGAGCGCGTCGAGGTCGACGTCGTCCATCCGCGCGCCGCCGTAGGACTGGGAGAGCTGGTCCGACAGCGCGTCGAGCTCGGCGAGGTCCTGCAGCGCGCCGGTGCCGTCGCCGAGGCCGAGGCCCTGCTCGCCCTCGAAGCGCTCGGAGCCGCTCCAGTCCTCGCCGGGGCGCAGCGCCTGGAGGTTGGCGTCCATCCGGGCCAGCTGCTCCATCAGCTCCGGCGACCCGAAGGCCTGCTGCGAGAGCTCCATCAGCTCGGCCCGCTGCTCGGGCGTCATCGAGTTGAGCATCCGCTGCGCCGCAGCGGCGCGCTGGGCGAGGGAGTCGAGCAGCTCGTCGATGTCCTGCGGGTCCTCGGGAAAGAAGTCCCCGTGCTTGTCCATGAAGTCGCGGAAGTCCTGCTCGGTGTCCTCACCCCGCGCGTGCTTCTCCAGCAGCTCGTTGAGGTCGCCGAGCATCTCGTTGACGGCCGCCCGGTCCTCGTCGGTCGCGCCCTCGAGCGCCTGCTTCATGCCGGCGAACCGCTGGTCGAGCAGCTCCCTGCCGAGCAGGTCCTTGATCTCCTCGTAGGCCTCGCGGGCCTCGCCGCTGCGCCAGTCGTACGACGCCAGCTCGCTCACCGCGGCCGCCGTCGAGGCCGGCAGCTGGTCCAGCTGCATCTCGCGGAAGGCGCGGTCGTCGTCGTCCATCGTCACGTCGCGGGCGAGCTGGCCGCGCTCGGCGAGCACCGCCTTGTCGAGCAGCTCGCGCACCTGCTGCATGGTGCCGTCGAGGTCGTGGCGACGCAGGATGTCGCGACGGCGCTCGGCGACCCGTCGGGCCAGGTCGTCGAGGCCGCGCTGCCCCTCGCCGCCCCGGCGCAGGAACTCCCGCATCGCCCGCTCGGGCGAGTAGCCGGCCATCACGTCCTGGCCGATGTGGTCCAGGGCCTCGGCGAGGTCGACCGGGGGCGCCAGCGGGTCGCCCCCGGCGTACCGGCGGTAGCGGCTCACGGCTGCCCCCCGAGGTCCTTGCGCATCCAGACGTCGTCCGGGTAACGGCCGTCGGAGACCCGCTCGACCTCGCTGAAGCCGCGGGCGCGGTAGAAGTCGTAGGCCTGCCGGTTGCCGTCGACGACCTCCAGCCACAGCTCGTCGCCCTCGACCCGCGACTCGACCTCCGCCAGCAGCCGGCTGCCGATGCCGCGCCCGTGGTGGGCGGGGTGGACGTAGAGCTTCCACATCACCTCGCGGTCGCCCGTGACGTGCGGGAAGTCGCGGTAGGACTGCGACAGCCGACCGAGGTTGGCCAGCGCGACGACCTCCCCGTCGGCCTCGGCGACGAGGTGGGTGTTGCGCTGCAGCGACGTCGTGAACACCGCGGGCGTCCACCACTCGTCGATCATCCGCTGGGCGTAGTCCGCGTCGATCGGACCGTAGGTCGGGGGCACGACGGCGCGGCCGAGCGCGACGAACGCCGGGATGTCGTCGAGCGTCCCGGGCCGCAGGGTGATCGCACCGGCCTCAGCCATACACGGTCTCCCGACCACCGGACTCCTTGCCGACCTTGCGGGCGAGGTAGAGGCCCTCGAGGGCGAGCTCGATCGCGGCGGCGCGCTCGCCGTCGTCGGTCGCACCGAGCCGGTCGGTGACCTGGTCGTAGAGGTCGGACTCGCCGAGGACGGGCAGCCCGGCCAGGAAGTCACGGGCGGACACCTGCTCGCCCGTGGTGACCATCGAGCCGGCCTCGATCGCCTCCACCAGCAGGGCCAGGTCGATGCCGCGCAGGTGCTGGCGGACCGTCTCGGCGACCGCGGTGCGCAGCAGGTGGGTGAGGATCTCGGACTCCCGGCCCTCCTCACCGGTCTCGAACTCGACCTTGCCGCCGAGCACCTCGACGGCGGTCTCGAGGTCGACGATGCGGGCCACCGGCCGCTCCTCCCCCTGGACCGTGGCCCGGTGCAGCGCGGACGCGGCGATCGTCTCGGCGCCGGCGATGGCGAAGCGGGCGCTCACCCCCGAGCGCTGGTCGACGCTGCCGGACTCGCGCAGGTGCCGGGTGAAGCGGGCCAGGATCTCCACGACGTGGTCGGGCACGTGTGCCTGGAGCGTGGCCTCCTGCCGGATGACCCGGACCTCGGCCTCGAGCTCGGCCGGGTAGTGGGTGCGGATCTCGGCGCCGAATCGGTCCTTGAGCGGGGTGATGATGCGCCCGCGGTTGGTGTAGTCCTCGGGGTTGGCGCTCGCCACCACCAGCACGTCCAGCGGCAGCCGGAGCACGTAGCCGCGGACCTGGATGTCGCGCTCCTCCATCACGTTGAGCATCGCGACCTGGATCCGCTCGGCCAGGTCGGGCAGCTCGTTGATGGCCACGATGCCGCGGTGGCTGCGCGGGATGAGCCCGAAGTGGATCGTCTCCGGGTCGCCCAGCGACCGGCCCTCGGCGACCTTCATCGGGTCGACGTCGCCGATGAGGTCGGCGACGGAGGTGTCCGGCGTCGCCAGCTTCTCGGCGTAGCGCTCGTCGCGGTGCCGCCAGGAGATGCGCAGGTCGTCGCCGTACGTCGCCGCGGCCTGCCGGCTCTGCACAGTGATGGGCTCGTAGGGGTGCTCCCCGAGCTCGGAGCCGGAGATCACCGGCGACCACTCGTCGAGCAGGCCCACCAGGGTGCGCAGCAGCCGGGTCTTGCCCTGCCCGCGCTCGCCGAGCAGCACGACGTCGTGGCCGGCGAGCAGGGCCCGCTCGAGCTGGGGAATCACCGTGTCCTCGAAGCCGTGCAGGCCCGGCCACGGGTCGACGCCGTCGCGCAGGCGGGCGAGCAGGTTGTCGCGCAGCTCGTGGCGCAGGGTCTTGAACCGGTGTCCGGAGGCGCGCAGCTCGCCGACCGTGGTCGGCAGCTGGGTGGTCAGCTGGTCGTGCGTGGGAGTCTCGGTCACCCCGTCCACGCTAGACCCGCCCACAAGCCTCAGAGTGAGCAACGGACCGCGGGGTCGGGACCTATGCCCCTGCTGGCCGGTCCCCCGCGCGGCAACGATGGGAGTCGACGACCGGGGGCCGACGTCGCGGTGGACGAGCATCGGAGGTGTGCCATGAGCGAGCTGAGGGAGCTGAGCCGCAGCGAGTGCGAGACGCTGTTGCGACGAGGCGTGGTCGGTCGCGTGGCGATCGCCGCCCCGACCGGACCGCACATCGTGCCGTTGAACTACTCGGTCAGCGAGGGGTCCGTCGTCGTCTGCACGACGCCGTACAGCCTCTTGGGCACCTACGGCCGCGACAGCCTGCTCGCCTTCGAGGTGGACCACTTCGAGCACGCCCGGCAGCGCGGCTGGAGCGTGGTGGTGCGTGGCCGCGCCGAGCCCGTGGAGGACCCCGGCGAGCTCCGCACCCTGGTCCGCGTCCTCCCCCGACCGTGGGCCGCCGGTCGGCGATCGCTCTACCTCCGGATCCCGCTGACCGAGGTGACCGGGCGTCGTCTCGGCGATGGCTGGGACCTCGAGGCGACGATGCCGGTCCGACGCGTCCTGTGAGGCGTCGTTGCGTGACCTGGGCGGGGGTCCACGACAGACTGGACGGGTGACGACTTCCGGCCACCCCGCCCTGACCGGTCCTGCCCAGGCCCTGCTCGACGCAGTCACCGCGATCGCGAGCGACCTCGACCTCACCAGCGTGCTGACCCGCATCGTCAGCGCCGCGACCGAGCTGACCGACGCGCAGTACGGCGCCCTCGGCGTGCTCGGGTCCGACGGCCGGCTGGTCGAGTTCATCACCACCGGGATCGACGACCAGACCCGGGCGCTGATCGGCGAGCTCCCGCACGGCGAGGGAATCCTGGGCGTGATCATCCAGGACCCGTCGGGGCTGCGCCTCGAGGACCTGTCGGCCCACCCTCGGTCGGTCGGCTTCCCGCCCAACCACCCGCCGATGACGTCGTTCCTGGGCATGCCGGTGCGCATCCGCGGCACGGTCTTCGGCAACCTCTACCTGACCGAGAAGCGCGGCGGGCGGCAGTTCTCCGAGGAGGACGAGCAGCTCGTGGAGGCCCTGGCCCGCACGGCCGGGCTGGTGATCGACAACGCCCGGGCCTACGGCCTCAGCGAGCGGCGTCGGCGATGGCTCGAGGCGAGCGCGGAGATCGGCGACGAGCTCCAGCCTCCCGTCCACCTCGAGGGCGCCCTGACCAAGATCGTGCACACGGCCCGGGACGTCTCGGGGGCCCGGGCGACCGTGCTGCTCTCGTCCGAGTCCCCCGACGGCGACACGGTCGCGGCGGACGACGGCGACCACCACCTCGTCCGGACACTGTCGCGGCACGTGCGCGAGGCCGTCGAGCTCGACGGCATGGCGCCCCCGCAGCTGATGCGCGTGGACGGCCACGACGCCGTCGTCATCCCGGTCCGCGCCCACCTCGCCCCGGTGTCGGCGCTCGCGGCCCTCTTCGACCGCTCGTCGCCGTTGCACGAGGCCAGCGAGCGGGAGATGCTGGCGACCTTCGCCGACCAGGCCGCGCTGTCCCTCGACCGTGGCCAGGCGGTCGCGGACCGCCAGCAGCTCGCGCTGATCTCGGACCGGGAGCGCATCGCCCGGGACCTGCACGACGTGGTGATCCAGCGGCTCTTCGCCTCCGGCCTCCAGCTCCAGGGCGTGGCCGCGATCGCCCCGTCCCCGGAGGTGGCGCGCCGTCTCGACGAGGCGGTCTCCTCCCTCGACGACACGATCAAGGCGATCCGCGGCACGATCTTCGAGCTCCAGGACAAGCAGCAGTCCTCGCTGCGCGCCGAGATCCGCAACCTCGTGCGGGAGTACGTCCCGGTGCTCGGCTACAGCCCGCTCGTGCGCACCACCGGTCCGCTGGACACCGCCGTGCCCGCCGCCGTCGCCGAGCAGCTCCTGCCCGTGCTGCGCGAGGCGATCTCCAACGTCGCCCGGCACGCGCTGGCCCAGAGCGCCGAGGTCGACGTGCGGGTGAGCGCCCAGGAGCTGGTCCTGACCGTCTCCGACGACGGCAGCGGCCTGCCTCCCGACCGCACCGAGAGCGGGCTGCGCAACGCCCGTCGTCGCGCCGCCGACCTGGGCGGCACGCTCGAGCTGGGCTCGGGCTCGCCGCGCGGTACGACGCTCGTCTGGCGGGTCCCGCTCGGCTGACGCGCACGCACGAAGAGACCCGCCCGGTGGGGGCCGGGCGGGCCGTAGGTGGTGTTCTCGTGGTGCCGGTCAGGTCACTGGAGGACGGGGTACTTCTTGACCAGCGAGGTCTTGCGCCACTGGCGGCCGAGGCCCCAGGTCGCACCCGCTGCGGCGAAGTAGAGCACCGCCATCGCGATGACGCCGATCAGGTGGTCGTCGACGACCGGGTTGTTCTCCAGCGGAAGCACGGCGAGGTACATGAACGCGTACATCAGCGCGCCGGCCGCGGTGCCGATCCGCATGCCCACTCCGAGGAGGAGGGTCACGCCGATCCCGAGGAGGCCGATCATGAACAGCCAGTCGACCCAGGCCTGTCCGGCCATGTTGGTCCACATGTCCTTGAACGGGTTGTCCGCGGGGACCCCGAAGGTCAGGAACCCCTCGGTCGGGCTGCCACCGTTGAGCCAGGCGGCGTCCTGGGCCATGAAGTCGATGCCAGTGCGGGAACCGTCCTCGGCGTACTGGGCGCCGGTGCTGAAGCCGAGCGCGAAGGTCTTGTCGAGGAAGGCCCAGAGGAAGGTGACACCGAAGGCGATCCGGAGGGCGGCGATGGCGCGGTCGAGGCCGATGCCCGTCTCCCTGGTCTCCGAGGTGGTGACGCCCTCACTGGTGAGGTGGTGGTGACGATGGATGACGGCCATGACGATTCCTCTCGAGTAGTGGTGCCGGTCTTCCTTGCACCTCCACTCTCGTCGTCACGGCCTCCCACGGGGCAGGGGACGAGGTCCCCGCCGCCTGGCCGAAGGTCCCCTAGGTCCCGGGACCCAGGAGCTTGGACGCGAGCACCGCGGCCTGCGTGCGCCGCTCGAGGCCGAGCTTGGCCAGGATGCTGGACACATAGTTCTTGACCGTCTTCTCGGCCAGGAACATCCGCTCCCCGATCTGCCGGTTGGTGAGTCCCTCGGCGATCAGGCCGAGCAGCTTGAGCTCCTGCTCGGTGAGCTCGGCGAGCTCGGGCGCGGTTGCCGGACCGTTGCGCACCCGCTCCAGCACCCGGGCGGTCAGGGTGGGGTCGATGAGCGAGTTGCCGGCGGCCACCTGCCTGATCGCGGTGACCAGGTCGCTGCTCCGGATCTCCTTGAGGACGTAGCCCGACGCCCCCGCCATGATCGCGGCGAACAACGCCTCGTCGTCGTCGTACGACGTGAGGATCAGGGCGCGGATGGTCGGGTCCACGGCGCGGACGGCCCGGCACACCTCGATCCCGGAGCCGTCGGGCAGGCGGGCGTCGAGGACGGCGACGTCGGGTCGCAGCGCGGGGATGCGCGCCGTGGCCTCGACCGCCGACGCGGAGTCGCCGATCACCTCGATGTCGTCCTGCCGCTCCAGGAGGAACCGCAGGCCCTCCCGTACGACGTCGTGGTCGTCGAGAAGGTACACGCGGATGCTGTCGCTCACGGAGGACATTCCAGCAGATCAGCGCGCCGCGTGGGGTCCGCCGGGTGCATTCGGCGTGGCCCCGGTGGTTGGCCCTGTCGAGTCATGGTGCCGGTCCGGGGCGGAGCGCACGATGGTGGCAACGAAGGAGGCGCACCATGTCGCTCGCACACAGCGGGGTCGCGTTGATGCTCCCGGTCAACGACGTCGACCGCGCCCGGCAGTTCTACAGCGAGTCGCTCGGACTCACGTTCATCGACCTCAACGACGAGGGCAGCGCCATGTTCGAGCTCGGCGGCGACGCCCAGCTGGTGCTGCTCCCCCGCCCCGGCAGCACGCCCTCCGAGAGCACCGCCATGAGCTTCGAGGTCGACGACGTGACCGGGGAGATCCGTGACCTCGAGGGACGCGGCGTGGTCTTCGAGGACTACGACCTGCCCGACCTCAAGACCGTCGACCACGTCGCCGAGATGGGCAGCGAGAGGGCGGCCTGGTTCAAGGACCCCGACGGCAACGTGATCTGCCTGCACCAGCAGGCCTGAGCCGGTCAGGCCCCGGGACGGCGCCGGGTCACAGGTCGACGGCGCCGTCCACCGACTCCCGGATGAGGTCGGCGTGCCCGGCGTGCCGGGCGTACTCCTCGACCAGGTGCACCAGGACCCAGCGCAGCGTGGCGTGCTCGCCGTCGCCGCGCGGGCGTCGTGCGGGCTGGTCCAGCCCGCCGTCGGCCAGCGCCTCGTCCAGCGCGGCGTCCGACCGCGCCACCTCCTCGTCGAAGAGCCGGCGGAGCTCCTCGGGCGTGTCGTGCCGCGCCGAGCTCCAGTCCCAGTCCTCGTCGGCCTCCCAGTCGACGTCCGCCCAGATCCCCGCGGGCGGCCGGTCGTGGAGCGCGATGCTGAACCACCACTGCTCGACGAAGGCGAGGTGCTTGAGCATCCCGCCCAGGGTCATCACCGCGGGGTGGTCCGGGATCCGCGTGGCGAGCTGGTCCGCGCCGAGGCCGGCGGTCTGGGCGCGGATGGTGTCGCGGTAGTAGTCGATCCACGCGCGCAGCATGGAGGTCTCGTCGGCGGCGAAGGCGGGGTTGCGTGGATAGCTGGACACGACGGTCACGCTAGCGGCGCAGCGTCGGACCGGCACCCGGACTAGGCTCGCCCCGTGTCGCTGGTCCGCCCCTGTCCCTGCTGCTCCGGTGAGGCGTACGACGCGTGCTGCGGGCCGCTGCACCGCGGCACCGCGCAGGCCGCCACGCCCGAGCAGCTGATGCGGTCCCGCTTCGCGGCGTACGCGCTCGGCGACGTCGACCACGTCTTCCGCACCTGGCACCCGCGCACCCGTCCTGACGACCTGTCGCCCGACCCACGGCTGACGTGGACCCGGCTCGAGGTGCTCGACGCGACGGGTGACGAGGTCGAGTTCCGGGCGCACTACGAGACCTCGGCGGGCCCGGGGGTCCTGCACGAGCGCAGCGTCTTCGAGCGGCGCGGTGGTCGCTGGGTCTACGTGTCCGCGGTGGACTGACGGGTTCTCGCGCGCGTGCGCAGGTATGCGGCCCGGCCGGGGGCCCGGGATGCGCGCGTGCGCAGGTATGGGGCGCGGCCGGGGGCCTGGGTTGCGCGCGTGCGCAGCTCTCGCGGTCCCCTCACACCGAGGGCGAGGCACCTGCGCAACCGCACGATCGATCCGACCTGCTCCCCTGTCGCGCACCTGCACGACCCGCGTGCTCAGCAGACCGCACTCCTGCGCACGTGGGCGACCGACACGGTGACCCACCCGCCATACCTGCGCACGGGCGCAGCTGGGCCTCGCCTACCCCGGGGCGCGGTCGGTGAGGCAGTAGCGCATCCCTGCGGGGTCGGCGAGCACGGTCCAGGCGTCCCGCTCGTCCACCACCCGCGCGCCGAGCGAGGCGTGCCGCACGACCTCCCGGTCACGCGAGCTGCAGGCGACGTCGAGGTGCGCACGGGCGGGGCCGTCCTCGTCGTCCAGGCGCTGGAGCAGCAGCCGCAGGGCCTGGCCCTCGGGCCGCACCAGCCGCTCGAACTCGGCGAAGGACGACCCCGTCCGGTCCCAGCCGAGCAACTGCTGCCAGAACCCGGTCTCGAGGTCGTAGGTCGCGCGCGGCACGTCGAGGCACACCTGGTCGACCAGGCTCGTCGAGAGGTCCGCCCACCGTGACGGCGGCGCCGGCCGCGAGGCCGGGTGCGTGACCAGGCAGAAGGTGAGCCCGCCGGGCGACCGCATGACGACGTGGCCGGGGTCGGCCACCTCGGTCGCTCCGAGCGCGGAGGCGCGTGCGGCGGCCGCCCGGGGGTCCGGCACGTGCACGTCGAGGTGGACGCGGGGCTCGCCGTCACCGATCCGCTGCATGCGCAGGTGGTCGTCGGCGTCGTCGGGAGGCACCAGGGTCAGGAACTCCCCGTCCACGCCGCGTCGGTCCGAGGGCGGCCAGCCGGTGACGGCGGACCAGAAGGCGACGGACTCCTCGAAGGCGTCGCCGGGAACGTCGATGAAGGCGCTCAACCAGAACACGTGCCGAGCCTAGGCACTCCAGCGCCGGGTGGGCACCCGTCGGGTCCCCGGAGGTCACCCGGCGGCCGCCCGTCCGGCGATCACAGCGTCGGGCCCTCACCCCGCAGCTTGTCCACCTCGGCCATCGCGTCGCGGAGCTGGCCCAGCCACTCCTCGGCGTGCTCGCCGACGAGCCGGACCGACCAGGCCAGCGCGTCCGAGCGCGAGCGGGCGACACCCGCGTCGACGAGCGTGTCCAGCACCTGCCTCTCGGGCTGGCGCAGCCGGGTCATCACCGGCGCTGCCACGTGGGTGAAGAGGGCCGTCGTGTCACCGAGGCGCGCGCCCCAGGACACCTTGCGCTGGTAGCGACTCTCCGCCTCCAGCGCGATCTCGATGCGCCGTTCGCGCGTCTCGGAGCGGAAGCGACCGATCCGGCCCTCGGCCTCGGCACCCGACGGGACGTCCTCGGCGGTCCGGTCGTCGTGGAGGGTGCCGATCACCACGATCTCCTCGCGGTCGACGCTCACCTCCACGTCGTCGAACCAGCCATCGGGCAACCGGCCCGTGAACCAGTCCGCGGCGTCGTCGGCGTCCGGCAGGTCCGCGACCTGCCAGCCGCCCCGGCGGCCGCGACCCTCGCCTCGACTGTTCTTGGTGTTCATCATGCTTCTCCTTTGCGTTCATTACATAATTACACCGTTACAGACGTCAGACAAGGGCACCAGCGCCGCCGCAATGGACGACGGTCGCTCGACCTCCCCAGCGGGACGCCCGGACACCGGCCCGGGAGACGCGTCAGGAGGCGTCCCGGACCACGAGGTCCAGGAACTCACCGATGGTGAGGCCGGCCTCCAGGCTGTGGCGGAAGTGGGCCCCGCGGTCCACCGCGTACCGGTTGCGACGGCCCACCTTCTCCTTGCGCACGTAGCCCTGGTCGACGAGGTCGCGCACGATCTGCTGCACCGCCCGCTCGGTGATGCCGACGACCTCGGCCACGTCGCGCGTCCGGGCGTCGGGGTCGCGGGCCAGCGAGACCAGCACGTGTCCGTGGTTGGACAGGAAGGTCCACTCCGCCCGGCTCACGCGAAGCACGATACGCGATCGGCGTTTCGTACGTCGCGTGAGCCGAGACCGCCTCTCAGGTGAGCAGGGCGCCGGGTCCGGCGTCCCGCCCGGCGGCCGGCCCGCCGCCGGTCCGCCGTACGGCGAGGTGGCGGGCCATTCGCCGCCGGGTGCTGCTCCGACACGGTCCGAGACGACCGTGGTCGCGCAGCAGCCAGAGGCCGAGCCAGACAGCGAGGGTCAGGGCGAGGATCAGGTCGACGATCACGGGGTCACCTCCGGTCGATCGGGTCGAGGCGAGGGTCGGTCTCCGTGGTCGCCGGCCGCTCGCGGGTGGCGCGGAGGCTGGCCGCCACCGCGACGGCGATGCTCGCGGCGATGACGGTCAGGGAGAGCCAGATCGGCACCTTCCAGACGTCGAGCAGGAGCATCTTGATGCCGACGAACACGAGGATCACCGCGAGGCCGGCCTTGAGGAAGACGAAGCGGTGCATCAGGTCGGCGAGCAGGAAGTACATGGCACGCAGGCCCAGGATGGCGAACGCGTTGCTCGTGAAGACGAGGAACGGCTCCTGGGTGACGGCGAAGATCGCCGGGATGGAGTCGACCGCGAAGATGATGTCGGTCGTCTCCACCATCACCAGCACGAAGAACAGCGGGGTGGCCACCCACCGGCCGGCGCGGCGGACCCAGAACTTCTGGCCGTGGTACTCCTCGGTCGAGGGCACCCGCTTCTTCACCCAGCGCAGCACCGGGTTGCGCGACGGGTCGAGCTGGTCGTCGCGGTGGCGGAACATCTTCCACCCGGTGTAGACGAGGAACGCGCCGAAGACGTAGAGGATCCAGGCGAAGTTCTCGATCAGCACCGCACCGCCGGCGATGAAGATCGCCCGGAACACCAGCGCGCCGAGGACGCCGTAGAACAGCACCCGGTGCTGGTACTCACGCGGCACCGCGAAGTAGGTGAAGATCAGCGCGAAGACGAAGACGTTGTCGACGGCCAGCGACTTCTCGATCAGGTAGCCGGCGTAGTACTCGCCGCCGGCCTGCGGCCCGTAGGCCCACCAGACCACGGCCCCGAAGCCCAGTCCGAGGCCGACCCAGAGGGCCGACCAGAGGGCGGCCTCCCGCACCGAGACGACGTGGGCCGTCCGGTGCGCGAACAGGTCGACGGCGAGCATCACCACGATGACGGCGAGGACCGCGGCCCACGCCCAGAAGGGGACGTCCATGTGTGCACCTCCGAGGAGCCCGGCGACGCCGGGCGGGTCGGAGGTCTCTCCCCCGTGCCGACGAGCTCTCGCTCGCCCGCGCGGGCGGCGCACCGGGCCGGGCAGGGCCGGCCGGACTGACGGTGGCACCGAGGTGGGTACTCCCCTCGTGCGTCCCATTATTCACGAAGTGAACTTCGTAATTCAAGGCGCATCCCGAATCGATCCCGGTTCCTCGCACCCGGTCAGACCCAGCGCTCGCCGGCCTCGTCCAGCACGCCGGTGCCTGCCGTCACCGCAGCGACCTGGGCGGCGAGCACGGCCGGGTCGGTGGCGCCCAGCAGCAGCCGCACCGACGCGCCGTGCTCGACGCCGAGGACGGTCACTCCCCGCGCCCGCAGCTCTCCCTCCACGCGGCCGGCGTCGGCGTGCCCCACGACCAGGGCGAGCTCGGTGACCAGGACGCGACGCCGTGTGCCCGCCTCGGCGAGGGCGGCGCGCACGGCGTCGCCGTACGCCCGCACGAGACCGCCGGCCCCGAGCAGCGTGCCGCCGAACCAGCGGGTCACGACGGCGACCACGTCGGAGACCCCGGCCCCGCGCAGCACCTCCAGCATCGGGGCACCCGCGGTGCCGGCCGGCTCGCCGTCGTCGCTGGAGCGCTCGACCTCCGAGCGCGGTCCGAGCACGAACGCCGAGCAGTGGTGGCGTGCGTCGTGGTGGGCCGCCCGCTGCTCCGCGACCACGGCGCGCGCCGCGGCCTCGTCCTCCACGTGCCGGAGCACGCACAGGAAGCGCGAGCGCCTGACCTCGACCTCGGCGGAGGCGTCGCGGCCGATGGTGAGGTAGGACGTCACGGTGCCGGGTCGGGCGCGCGGTGCGGGGCAGGACCCGGCTCGGGCTCCGTCCGCGGCTGAGTCTCGGGCTCGGGCGGGTCCTCGGGCTCGGCCTCGTCCTCGGGCGTGGACTCCTCCCACGAGACCGACACCCGCTCGAAGCCCTTGTGGCGCTGCATGCGGGCGTACGCCGCGTAGGCGCGCCGGTCGGCCGCCGTCAGCTCCACCGAGTCGGTGAACGGAGTCAGGAGCGCTCGGGGGTAGAGCCGCCGGGCGAGCACCACGTTGATCTCCATGGCCAGCACCGCCATCACCGCGCCGATGAACAGGAAGCCGACGAGGCCGAGCACGAGTCCGAAGGTCTTGGTCATCGCCGACGTGCCGACCAGCACCTCGGCGACGTACAGCGCGCCGCCGAGCTGGAGCAGCTGCCACATGACGGCCAGGGAGAAGCCGCCCGGTGCGGCCCGCCGCAAGCTGTGCTGGCCGGTGGCGGCGAAGCGGAACAGGGCGGTCAGCGCGATGCCGGTGACCAGCACGCTCGCCAGGGTGAGCAGCCAGCGCTCCCCCTGCTCGAAGAACGTCGTGGTCGTGCTCGCCACCGTCGACAGCACCGAGATGCCGAGCAGCGCGGCGCCGGCGGTGACCAGGAGGATCAGGCTCTTGAGCCGGGCGTAGAACGGGTTGGGCCGCGCGTTGCGCGGCACCGACCAGGCGACATGCATCGCGTTCTGCAGGGACTGGGCGAGCCCCAGCGCGCCGTACAGCGCGGCGAGGGTTCCGAACGCGACGCCGGCGGCCGAACCGCGCAGGCCCTCCGGACGCCCGAGCTGGTCGCCGATGATCGGGAACTGTGCAAGCGCGGAGTCGAGGATCTCCTCCTGCCACTCCGGCCGGGCACCGAGGACGAAGCCGAGGATCGAGGTGCCGAGAAGCATCAGCGGGAAGATCGCGACGAAGGCGTAGTAGGTCAGCATCGCGGCCAGGTAGTTGCCCTGGTCGTCGAAGAACTTGTAGACGACGGCGAGCGGGAACCCCACGACGGGGTGCCGCCGCTGGAACCCGTCGATCCGCTCCACCACGCTCACGGCTGCACGCTACCGGGGGGAGCGTCGCGATCCGCTCACCAGACGCCGAGCAGGCCCCCACCGAGGCGGACCACGAACGCGGCCACCACGACGAGGAAGAAGATCCGCACGAACCGGGCGCCCCGCGCCACGGCGACGCGGGCGCCGGCGTACCCGCCCACGATGTTGGCGGCGGCCATGAGCAGGCCGAGCTTCCACATCACCGCGCCCATCGGCACGAAGACCACGAGCGCGGCCAGGTTGGTGGCCCAGTTGGCCAGCTTGGCCTTGGCGGAGGCCTCGAGGAAGTTGTAGCCGAGCAGCCCGACCAGCGCGAAGACGAAGAACGAGCCCGTGCCCGGACCGATGGCGCCGTCGTAGAACCCGACGGCGAGGCCCGTGACGGCGACGGCCCACAGGTGCGTCCCGCCGCTGAAGCGCAGGTTGGTCAGGGTCCCGACCGATGGCTTGAACCACACGTAGGCCCCCACCAGGACCATCACCACCAGGATGATCGGGTCGAACGCGCTGCGCGGGAGCATCGAGGCGACGAAGGCCCCACCCAGGGAGCCGGTGAACGCCGCGGCCATCAGCGGGCCGAAGGTGCGCGGGTCCGGCCGCACGCGCCGGAAGTACGTCGCCGCGCTGATCGAGGTCCCGCAGAAGGACGCCAGCTTGTTGGTCGCCGCCACCTGCACGACGGACGCCCCGGGGAGGCCGATGAGCAGGGCGGGCAGCTGGATGAGGCCACCGCCGCCGACGACCGCGTCCACGAAGCCGGCCGCGAGCGCCGCGAGCATCAGGAGCAGCACGGTCTCCGTCGTCAGCTCCACGGCGCCAACCCTAGGCTGGGCGACGTGCGCATCGTCTCCCTGCTCCCGTCCACCACCGAGATCCTCTTCGCCATCGGGGCCGGTGACGACGTCGTCGGCGTGACCTTCGAGTGCGACCACCCGGCGGAGGCTCGCAGCCGCACCATCGTCTCCACCAGCGCGATGCCGGAGGGGCTGTCACCCCGGGAGATCGACGACTTCGTGGCCGCCGCGATGCAGCGTGGTGACGACCTCTACCACCTCGACGAGGGCGCCCTGTCCGGGCTGGACGCCGACCTGGTCGTCACCCAGGACCTGTGCGCGGTCTGTGCCGTCGACGTGTCGGTGGTGGACGACGCGCTCGCCCACCTCGGCTGCACCGCCGAGGTGCTCACCATCGACCCGCACACGCTGGCCGAGGTGCTGGAGTCGATCCGCGTCCTCGGACGGGCCACCGGTCGCGAGGTCGAGGCCGACGCCCTCGTCGAGGACACCCACCGGCGCCTCGCCGACGTCGTACGACGCGTGGGCACCCGCCCACGCCCCCGCGTGGCGCTCCTGGAGTGGACCGACCCGCCGTTCGCGCCCGGCCACTGGATCCCCGAGATGGTCGACCTCGCCGGCGGCGACCCGGTGCTGGGGACCGCGGGCGAGAAGAGCGTCCGGGTGACGTGGGACGACGTCCGCGACGCGCGTCCCGACGTGGTCGTCGTGGCGCCGTGCGGCTACGACCGCGACGGGGCGCAAGCGCTGGCCGACGAGCTCGTCGCCTCGGGCGTCCTGCCTGACGGCGTCCCCGTGCACGCGGTCGACGCCAACGCCTCGTGGGCGCGGCCGGGCACCCGGCTCATCGACGGGATCGAGGAGCTGGCCGACGTGCTGGGACGCGTCGCTACGACCGGGTGACCGGCTGCACCACGACCTGGTCGTAGCCCTCCGGCACCGGCTGGCCGAAGCCGGGGCAGAACAGGTCGCCCTCCTCGTCGGGGCCCAGCTCGCTGGTGGAGTTGCACTTGACCGTGGCGAGCGCGTCGCCCTCGGCGACGAAGACGAACTCGAGCAGGGCCGACCGTGCCTCGTCGTCCTCGTTGACGACCCTGGCGCGCACGAGCGGGTGCTCCTGCTCCTCCATCGCCACCTGCTCGGTGATCGTGTCGTACTCCCAGCCGGCCGGGACCGTCCAGCCGTCCCAGGTGAACTCCTCGCCGACCTCGACGGTGAGCGGGGCCCGGGGGTCGGTCTCCTCCTCGCCGCCACAGGCGCCGAGCGCGAGGGCGGGGACGAGCGCGAGCAGGGCGGCAGCGCGCAGACGGGTGCCCGTGGAGCGTGTGGACCTCATCGGCTCAGCCCTTCGCCAGGAAGGCGAGCAGGTCCTGCCGGGTGAGCACCCCGACCGGCTTGCCGTCCTCGTGGACGAGCGCGGCGTCGGCCTTCTCCAGCAGGTGCACCGCCTCGCGCGCCGGCGAGGTGGAGCCGATGGAGGGCAGCGGCGCCGACATGTGGTCCTCGACGGGGTCGGTCAGCTTGGCCGTGCCGGCGAAGAGCGCGTCGAGCAGCGCACGCTCGGAGACGGAGCCGGCCACCTCGGCGGCCACGATCGGCGGCTCGGCGCGGACGACCGGCATCTGCGAGACGCCGTACTCCTGGAGGATGTGGACGGCCTCCGCGATCGTCTCCGAGGGGTGCGTGTGCACGAGGTCGGGCAGCTGCCCGGACTTGCCGCGCAGCACCTCGCCGACGGTGCGCGAGTCGCTGTCGGTCTCGGTGGCGAAGCCGTACTGGCCCAGCCAGGCGTCGTTGAAGACCTTGGTCAGGTAGCCACGACCCGAGTCGGGCAGCAGCACCACGATGACCGCGTCGTCGCGACCCTCGGCGGCGAGCTCGTGGGCGAGCTGGCGGGCGGCGAAGGCCGCCATGCCGGAGGAACCGCCGACCAGCATGGCCTCCTCGCGCGCCAGGCGCCGGGTGAAGGCGAAGGAGTCGGCGTCGGAGACCTCGATGATGCGGTCGGCGACCGTCTTGTCGTAGGTCTCGGGCCAGAAGTCCTCGCCCACGCCCTCGACGAGGTAAGGGCGTCCGGAGCCGCCGGAGTAGACCGACCCGGCCGGGTCGGCGCCGATGACCTGGACGTCGGGGTTCTTCTCCTTGAGGTAGCGGCCGATGCCGCTGATGGTGCCGCCGGTGCCGACGCCCGCCACGAAGTGCGTGATCTTCCCGTCCGTCTGCTCCCAGACCTCCGGACCGGTGGTCTCGTAGTGGGAGCGCGGGTTGTGCGGGTTGGAGTACTGGTCGGGCTTCCACGCGCCGGGCTGGGAGGCGAGCCGGTCCGAGACGTTGTAGTAGGAGTCCGGGTGCTCCGGCGCGACCGCGGTCGGGCAGACCACGACCTCGGCGCCGTACGCCTTGAGGACGTTGCGCTTGTCCTCGCTGACCTTGTCGGGGCACACGAAGATGCACTTGTAGCCCTTCTGCTGGGCCACCATCGCCAGGCCGACACCGGTGTTGCCGGAGGTCGGCTCGACGATCGTGCCGCCCGGCTGGAGCTCGCCCGAGGCCTCGGCAGCCTCGATCATGCGCGTGGCGATGCGGTCCTTCACGGACCCGCCGGGGTTGAGGTACTCCACCTTCGCCAGGACGAGCGGCCCGGTTCGCGGGGACCCGTCGGCAGTGGTGGGGAGGTCGAGGGAACGGTCGAGCCGCACCAGCGGTGTGTTGCCGATGAGGTCGAGCAGGGAGTTCACGTACTTCACTCGGCCAATCTAGCCACCTACCGGCCCGTAACATGAAGTCGTGGGTACCGCCGCCGCCGCTCGCAAGCTCGCCTCCGCCGCCGCCTTCGGCGGTGGTGGCCTCTCGGTGCTCGGGGCGGGGCTGTACGGCGTGCTGGTCGCCGAGGCCAAGCTGGCGCGCAGGACCATCGGCATCATCACCGAGGACCCGCCGCCCGACGCCACCGGCTGGTACGGCCGGGGCCGCCCGGGACCGGCCATCAAGATCGCACTGCTCGGCGACTCCAGCGCCGCCGGCTACGGCGTCGAGCGCGTCGAGGACACGCCCGGCGCGCACCTGGGCAGCACCGTCGCGGCGCAGGCCAACCGCCGGGTCCACCTGCGCGAGCATGCGGTCGTGGGCGCCCAGTCCAGCGACCTGGCCAGCCAGGTCGACGCCGCGCTGGCCACCGCCCCGCACGTCGCGGTCATCCTCATCGGCGCCAACGACGTCACCCACACCGTCACGCCGTCCCAGTCCGTGCGGCACCTCTCCGAGGGCGTACGCCGCCTGCGCGACGCCGGCGTGGAGGTGCTGGTCGGCACGTGTCCCGACCTGGGCACCATCAAGCCCATCGCTCCCCCGCTGAAGCAGGTGGCGCGCTCCTGGTCGCGGCGGCTGGCCGCGGCGCAGACGATCGCGGTCGTCGAGGCCGGCGGGCGCACCGTGTCCCTGGGCTCGGTCCTGGGACCGGAGTTCGCCGCCGCGCCCGCGCTGCTCTTCGGCCCCGACCAGTTCCACCCGAGCGCCGACGGCTACCGCCAGCTGGCCGGCGTCCTCATCCCCTCGACGCTCGCCGCGCTGGGCCTGGGCCCGGCCGACGAGGAGCTGCCCGAGGCCTTCCGCGGCGAGGGCGTCATGCCCGTGGCCGCGGCGGCCGCCCGGGCCGTCAACGTCCCGGGCACCGAGCTCGACGGCACCGAGGTGTCCGGTTCGCAGCGCGGACTGCGCGGCCGCTGGGTCGAGCTGCGCCGCCGCCGCCGCCGTCCGGGCGGGGAGACCGAGTCGCCGGAGGAGTCCGAGGACGGCACGAGCCCCTCGTCCGAGGACGAGGGGCTCGCGGAGACGCGGTAGCCGGCCGGGCCGGCCGCGGTCAGTCCTGCTGGAAGATCGCGAGGATGCGCAGCAGGTTGGTGTAGATCCACACGAGGCTGACGGTCAGCGCGAACGCCGCACGCCAGGACTCGCGCTCGGGGAGGCCGGCGGCCACACCCTGCTCGACGAAGTCGAAGTCGAGGATCAGCATGAACACACCGAGCACCAGGCCACCGATGGCGAACAGCAGACCGATGCCGCTGAAGCCGAAGAAGCCGATCTGGTTGCCGAAGAAGCTGAGCACCATCTCGAGGAGGCCGAGCGCCACCATGCCGAACATCGCGGCGACGACGAAGGTGCGGAACTTGTTGCTGACCTGGATGTTGAAGAACTTGTAGGCGGCCAGCGTGCCCGCGAAGGCGGCGAAGGTGCCGATGACGGCCTGGATCACGATGTCGTAGCTGACACCGGCGGCCATCGGGATGAACTTCGAGAACGCACCCAGGGCGACGCCCTCGAGGGCCGCGAAGGCGATGACGAGCGCCGGGCTGATGACCCGCTTGAACGAGTTGACCATCGACAGCGCGAAGGCGCCGAACGAGCCCACCATCAGGGCGAGGTAGAGCTTGCCGATGGCGTCGGAGTCGGCCGCGCCGGACTCGGTGATCGAGTCACCGGTCCAGAACCAGGTGATGGCCGCGGCGAGGACCACGACGAACAGCGAGATCGCGGTCTTCTGCACGACGGTGTCGACGGTCATCCGGCCCTGGTCGACCTCGGGGCCGGCCGTGCCGGTGCCCCACTGGGACGGGTCGGTCTGGCCGTACGGGGACTGCGGAGCCTGGCCGTAGCCCGGGTAGGACTGGCCGCCGCCGGCGTAGGTCTGGTTGCCGTACGCGTTGGAGCCGGTGCCGTTGAACGACTCGGACCGGGCAAAGACAGGGTTGTTGCTCTTCATGGTCTCTCCTTGGAGGCCGCTGTGGTTGCACCCACCTTACTCAGGTGGACATCACGTCAAACGTGCGAACCGGCGCCGGTGTTCCCGCAGGTGGGTGCAGCGGCGGGCGCGTGGCGCGTCGTACGGCGTGGTGCCCCGACTGGGACTCGAACCCAGACTGCGCCGCTTTTAAGGCGGCTTCCTCTGCCGATTGGGATACCGGGGCTACAGGTAGGTCTTGCGAGCGTAGATCGCGTGGGCGCCGGCCACGCGGTCGAGGAACAGCAGGCCGTCGCAGTGGTCGATCTCGTGCTGGAGCGCGCGGGCCTCGAAGGCCCCGGCCTCGATCGTCACCTCCTCGCCGCTGCCGGGCAGCTGGCCGCGCACCGTGATGCGGCTCGGGCGCTTCACGTCCCCGGTCAGGTCGGGGACGCTCATGCAGCCCTCGCGGGCCCTCTCGTTGCGGCTCGCCTCCACCACCTCGGCGTTGCACAGCACGAACGTGCCGTGGTGGTCGCGGGCCTTGGGGTGCTGCGACACGTCCACGCAGAAGACCTTGGCCGACTCCCCCACCTGCGGCGCCGCGAGCCCCACGCAGCCGGGCGAGACGCGCATCGTGGCGACGAGGTCGGCGGCGAGCTGCACGACCTCCGGCGCCGTCGGGTCGACGCGGGCCCCGTCGGTCGCCAGCACGCGGTCGGGGGCGCGTACGACGTCACGGACGCGGCCGACGACGTCGAGGTCGGCCTCGGTCCAGGCCGCCACGAGGGAGTGGGTGCTCACAGCTCGTCGGACTCCGCGGGACGCAGGGTGACCCCGACGCCGAGCTGCTCGGCCACCGCCCGCAGAGTGCCCTCCAGGGCGTCGGCGTCGACCTCGGCCGGCAGCTCGAGCTCGGCGATCAGCAGGTAGAGGTCGCCGGTCAGGCGGGTGGTCAGGTCGGTGACGTTGCCGCCGACCCCGGCGATCTCGCCGATGACCGCCGACACGATCCCAGGGCGGTCCCCGCCGTGCACGGTGAGCACCCACGGGGTGCCGACCGGCGCCGGTGCCTGCTCGTCGGGGACCTCGCGCACGGTGACGGTGAGGGTGCCGTCGGCGGCGAGCGGCGCCAGCGCCCGCTCGATCTCCTCCGCGCCCGCGTCGCCCGCGCACACCAGCGTCATCGCGAAGTGACCCCGCAGCAGCGTCATCGTGGAGTCCTCGAGGTTGAGGCCCAGGTCGGCGATCCGACCGGTCGTGCCGGCGATGATCCCCGGGCGGTCGTGGCCGAGGACGGTGATGGCGTGGAGGGTCACGGCGGACATTGTGTCAGCGCCGTGTCAGCGTCCGGCCGGTCCCTCGGCCAGCTCCCGCGCCCGGCGGAACACCGCGTCCAGCATCTCCGGGGTGAGCCGTCCGGTGAACGTGTTGTGCTGCGAGGGGTGGTAGCTGCCGAGCAGCGTGAGGTCGCCGATCCGGACCTCGGCCGCGTGCCCGAAGCGGGGCCGGGGGCGCGGCACCTCCACGCCCGTCGCGGCCAGCCCCGTGAGGGCACCGCCCCAGCCGTAGGCACCGAGCGCCACCAGCACGCGGACGCGGGGCGCCAGCAGCGCCAGCTCGGTGCGCAGCCACGGGGCGCAGGTGTCGCGCTCCTCCGGCGTCGGCCGGTTGTCCGGCGGGGCGCAGCGCACGGTGGCCACCATGCGGGTGTCGACCAGCCGCTGGCCGTCGCCGGCGTGGACGCTGGTGGGCTGCGTGGCCAGGCCGACCCGGTGCAGGCTCGCGAAGAGCCAGTCGCCGCTCGAGTCGCCGGTGAAGACGCGGCCGGTGCGGTTGCCGCCGTTGGCCGCCGGGGCCAGCCCGACGACCACGATGCGCGCGTGCGGGTCGCCCCAGCCGGGGATGGGCCGTCCCCAGTAGGGCTGGTCGGCGAACGACGCCCGCTTGTCGCGCGCCACGTCCTCGCGCCACCGCACGAGTCGCGGGCAGGCGGAGCAGACGCTCACCCGCGCGTCGAGCTCGTCGAGGTCGGCGGTCGTGGCGAGGCGTCGTACGCCGCCGGCCGAGCGCGCGACCCGGGTGCCGGGAGCGGCCGGGTCGCCCGGCCACCCGGTGCCGGGCGGCACGGGCGAGGGGAACGCCTGTCCGGTGAGGGGGTGCGGCAGCTCGACGACCATGCGTCGCTCAGGCCCGGCCGGCCGGCCTGGCCGCGGTCGGGATCGACGCGGCGATGCCGTGCAGGAGGTCGGCCTCGGAGACGAGGTAGGTCGGCACCGAGGTCCGGGCGAGGATGCCGGTCCAGATCAGGGCACCGGCCCCGATGACGTCCGCACGCCCGGGGTGCATGTAGGGCAGCGCCCGGCGCTGCTCGACGCTCATCGCGACCAGGTCGTCGCAGTAGGCGAGGGTGTCCTCGACCGACAGCTCGGCCCCGTCGAACGCCTCGCGGTCGTAGGCCGGCAGGCCCAGCACGCCGCACGCGATGGTCTTGACGGTGCCGGACGTCCCCATCACGGTACGGGCGCGTGCGACGTCGATGCCCGAGTCGTCGAGGTGCCGGACGACGTCGGCCACGCACTCGGTGACCTGCTCGACCGCGGGCGGGTCGGAGTGCAGGTGCCGCTCGTGCAGGCGCACCGACCCGACGTCCATCGACACCGACTCCCGCGGGCCGTCCTCGCCCACGACGAGCTCGGTCGACCCACCGCCGATGTCGACGACCAGCACCGGTTCGGCGGGCCTGGGCTCGAGGCCGTCGACGGTGCCGGCATAGACCAGTGCCGCCTCCTCGGCGCCCGACAGCACCTCGGGGGTCACGCCGAGCCGAGCCTCGACGCCCTCGACGAAGACGGCGGAGTTGCGTGCGTCGCGGGTGGCCGAGGTGGCGCAGAACCGGGTGCGACCCGCGGGCACGTCGTGCTCCCGCAGCATCCCGGCGAGCTCCTCGACGGCCGCGAACGTCCGGGCCAGCGCCTCCTGCCCCAGCTCGCCGCTCGTGTCGACCCCCTGTCCGAGGCGTACGACGCGCGAGTCGCGCAGCAGCACGTCGACGCCCCCGCCGGTGCGGGGCCGACCGACCAGGATCTTGATCGAGTTGGTCCCGCAGTCGATGGCGGCCACGGTCGGCGAGTCGTCAGGCACCCGGTCATTGTGCCCGCACCGGGGTCAGGCCATCCGCAGGAACTCCAGGTGCTGCTCGTACTGGTCGAGGCAGTCGTGGATCACCTGTGACGAGCGGTAGCCCATCACGTCGTAGTCCTGCGCGCCCGTGTCGAGGTGCACGTCGAGCTTGGCGTACTCGTCGCGGCCGCCCACCATCCGTCCGCCGTAGGCCGGGACCGGGGACAGCGTCACCTGGACCCGGTAGCGGAACGGGTGGTCGGGGTGGTTCGGGTCGTCGGCCCGCAGCTCGACGAACCGCCCGCCGTGGGGGTCGTCCTCCGACGGCGGGGCGACGCCGCTGACCGCGCTGGCGTCGACACCCCGGGCCGACAGCTCGGCGGCGACCTCGGCCAGCGCCGGGGCGATGACCTCGTCGAGGTGGCGCTCGGCGTCGTCCACGTCGACGAAGTTGGTCACGCGGGCGATCCGGGCCCGCCACGACTCGCGCTCACCCTCACCGGCGGCAGGGCGGTGGTGGAGCCCGCCCTCGACCCGCTGGAGCTCGCGGTGCAGGGCCCTGTACAGCCCCCACATGACCATGATCATCACGATGGCGAAGGGCAGCCCCATGATCACCGTGGCGTACTGCAGGGCGTAGATGCCGCCGACGGCGAGCACCGCGATCGTCAGGAGGCCGGTGACCGCGGCCCAGACGATGCGGAGCCAGGCGGCGCAGTCCTCCTGCACGTGGCGCAGCCGTGAGCACAGGTTGCCCATGACCAGCGCTCCGGAGTCGGCCGAGGTGACGTAGAAGAGCAGGCCGACGAACGTGCCGACCGCGATCACCACGCCCGCGAGGGGGTAGTCCTCCACCAGCATGAAGAACCCGCGGCCGTCGTAGTTCTGGGCCGCCTCGGCGAACGCCTCGTCGCCGCCGCGCACCCGGTCGAGGGCGGCGTTGCCGAAGATCGAGACCCACATGACGATGTAGGCGAACGGGATGACCATCGTCCCCGCGACGAACTGCCGGATCGTGCGCCCGCGGGAGATGCGGGCCAGGAACAGCCCGACGAACGAGGCCCAGGCCACCCACCACGCCCAGAAGAACAGGGTCCACAGGTTCATCCACTCGTTGGCCTGGTCGAAGGCCATGGTGTCGAGCGTCAGGCCGGGGAACGAGGCGACGAAGTCCCCGACGTTCATGACCACGCCCTCGAGCAGCATCTCGGTCTTGCCCGTGATCAGCACCCAGCCGGCCAGCCCCAGGGCGAGCAGCACGTTGAGCTGGGACAGGAAACGGATGCCCTTGTCGACGCCGGTGGTGGCCGAGATCGCCGCGATGGTGATCGCGAGCACGGCCAGCCCGATCTGGGCGCCGAGGCCGACCGGGATGCCGAAGAGCTCGTTGAGACCGATGTTGAGGAAGACCACGCCGATGCCCAGGCTGGTGGCCACGCCGAACACCGTGCCGAGGACCGCGGCGGTGTCCACCGCGTGCCCGAGCACCCCGTCGATGCGTCGCCCGAAGATCGGGTAGAGCGCCGAGCGGACGGCCAGCGGCAGGTTGAGGCGGTAGGCGAAGAACCCGAGCGCCATGCCCATCAGTGCGTACATCCCCCAGCCGGTGATGCCGTAGTGGAAGAGCGTCCACACGGTGGCCTCACGGGCCGCCTGCACCGTCCCGCCGTCGCCGACCGGCGGGGCGACGTACTGCGTCACCGGCTCGACGACGGAGAAGAACATGACGTCGGTGCCGATGCCCGCCGCGAACAGCATCGATGCCCACGCGAAGGTCGAGAACTCCGGCCGGGAGTGCTCCGGGCCGAGCCGCATCGTGCCGTAGCGCGAAATGCCGAGGAAGAGCACGAAGACGAGGACCGCGGTGCCGAGGGCGATGTAGAACCAGCCGAACGCGCTGCCCACCCACACCGTCCAGTCGTAGATCGTGTCGTAGGCGGCGTCTGGGGTCGCGATCGCCCAGAGCGCGACGGCCACCACACCGACCAGCGAGGCGCCGAAGACCGGCCACTTCACCGGCGGCTTGGAGCTCGCGGCGGGCTCGGTGTCCGGGGCGTCCGGGGCCGTGGTGGGGGTGGTGTCGACGCTCATGGTCGGTCTCCTGTCCGGTGTGCGAGTCGGGCGCCGGCGGCGCTCGGCAGCTCGGTCGTGGTGTCCCAAGCGTCGTTGCGCGGGTCGCCGGGCGGGTACGGCGGCGTGCCGGTGCCGTGGCGGTACCAGGGCACGTCGAGGCCGGGCAGCGGCGTGTTCCCCGCGATCAGGTCGGCGGCCTTCTCGGCCACCATCATCACCGGGGCGTAGATGTTGCCGTTGGTGACGAAGGGGAAGACCGAGGCGTCGACGACCCGCAGGCCCTCGGTGCCGTGCACACGCATCGACGACGGGTCGACGACCGCCGCGTCGTCGGTGCCCATCTTGGCCGTGCACGACGGGTGCAGCGCGGTCTCGCCGTCGCGGCGCACCCAGTCGAGGATCTGCTCGTCGGTCTCCACCGAGGGTCCGGGCGAGATCTCGCCGCCGCTGAAGGCCGCGAACGCGGGTTGCTCGAGGATGCCGCGGGCCGCCCGGACCATCTCCACCCACTCGCGCCGGTCGTTCTCGGTGGAGAGGTAGTTGAAGAGGATCGAGGGGTGCTCGTAGGGGTCGGTCGACCGGATGTGCACGTGGCCGCGGGTGTCGGCGTACATCGGGCCGATGTGCACCTGGTAGCCGTGGATGCCGTGCTCGGTCTCGGCCGGCTTGGAGCCGTCGTACCGGATCGCGATCGGCAGGAAGTGGAACATCAGGTTGGGCCACCCGACCTCGTCGTTGGAGCGGATGAACCCGCCGGCCTCGAAGTGGTTGGACGCCCCGACGCCGCGTCGGCCGAAGAGCCACTCCGCGCCGATCCGCGGCTTGTGGTGGTGGGCCAGCCACGGGGCGATGGAGACCGGCTGGGTCGAGGCGTGCTGGACGTAGACCTCGAGGTGGTCCTGCAGGTTGCTGCCGACACCGGGCAGCTCGACGCGGGTGGTCACGCCGGCGGCCTGCAGCACCGCCGGGTCGCCGATGCCGGCGAGCTGGAGCAGCTGCGGGGAGTTGAAGGCGCCGCCGCAGAGCACGACCTCGCCGGCGGTGACGGAGCGGTGCAGACGCCCTCCACGTGTGTAGTCCACGCCGGTGCAGCGGTTGCCCTCCATGCGCAGGCCGGTGACCATCGCCAGCGTCTCGATCCGCAGGTTCTTGCGGTGCTCGACCGGGTGGAGGTAGGCGCGGGCGGCGGAGAGCCGCCGGCCGCGGTGGACGTTGCGGTCGAACTTGGCGAAGCCCTCCTGCCGGTATCCGTTGACGTCGTCGGTCAGCGGGTAGCCGGCCTGCTGCACGGCCTCGAAGAAGGCGCCGAACAGCGGCGAGCTCGCGGGGCCACGCTCCGTCACCAGCGGGCCGGACCCGCCCCGCCAGGCGTTCGCCCCGGTGCTGCCGTCCTCGAGGAGCACCGTCTCCATCCGCTTGAAGTAGGGCAGGCAGTGGGCGTAGTCCCACGCCTCCATGCCGGGCTCGGCCGCCCAGCGCTCGTAGTCCATCGGGTTGCCGCGCTGGAAGATCATCCCGTTGATCGACGACGAGCCGCCCAGGACCTTGCCGCGGGCGTGGTAGATCTTGCGGCCGCCCATGTAGGGCTCGGGGTCGGACTCGTACTTCCAGTCGTAGAGCCGGTTGCCGATCGGGTAGGGCAGGGCCGCCGGCATGTGGATGAAGGGGTCCATCCGAAAGTCGCTGCGACCCGCCTCGAGGACCAGCACCCGCGTGGACGGATCGCTGCTCAGCCGGTTGCCGAGCGCCGATCCGGCCGAGCCCCCGCCGACGATGACGTAGTCGTAGTGCTCACTCATGACCGGTCCTCCTGCGTCCTGTCGGCGAACCAGCCGGCGGGCGCCGGCCGGATGTTGTGCCACACGTGCTTGGTCTCGCGGTACTCCTCGAGCCCGGCGTGCCCGAGCTCGCGGCCGATCCCGGACTGCTTGAAGCCGCCCCACTCGGCGCCGGGGACGTAGGGGTGGTAGTCGTTGATCCAGATGGTGCCGTGCCGCAGGCGCCGCGCCACCCGCTCGGCACGGCCGGCGTTCTCCGTCCACACCGCCCCGGCGAGCCCGTAGACCGTGTCGTTGGCGATCGCGACCGCGGCGTCCTCGGCGGCGTCGCGGTCGGCACCGGAGAAGGTCTCGACCGTCAGGACGGGGCCGAACGACTCGTCCCGCACGCAACGCATGTCGCGGGTGCAGCCGTCGAGGACCGTCGGCTCGAAGTACCACCCGTCGGCGTAGTGCTCCCCCTCCGGCGGACCGCCCCCGCAGCGCAGGGTGGCGCCGTCCTCGAGGGCGTCGGCGACGTAGGCAGCGACCTTGGCCCGGTGAGCCTCGCTGATGAGCGGGCCGGTCTCGGCGTCGTCGTCGAAGGGTCCGCCGAGCCGGATCTGCCGGGCCCGCGCGACGATCGCGTCCACCACCTCGTCGTGGACGCTCTCCTCGACCACCAGCCGGGCCCCGGCCGAGCACACCTGGCCGGAGTCGAGGAAGACCGCGGTGAGGGCGTTGTCGATGGCGGCGGGCAGGTCGGCGTCGGCGAACACGACGTTGGGGTTCTTGCCACCGAGCTCGAGGGCGATCCGCTTCACGGTGGGTGCGGCCGCCGCCATGATCGCCCGGCCGGTGACCAGGCCGCCGGTGAAGGAGACCAGGTCGACGTCCTCGTGGCCGGTCAGCGTCGGGCCGACCGTCGCACCGGCGCCGAGGACGAGGTTGGCCACTCCCTGCGGCAGGCCCTCCTCGGTGAGCGCCCGCATCAACCAGATCGAGGTGTGCGGCGTCAGCTCGGCGGGCTTGAGCACGAACGTGTTGCCCGCCGCCAGCGCCGGCGCGACCTTCCAGCTCGTCTGCAGCAGCGGGTAGTTCCAGGGCGTGATGAGCGAGCACACCCCCACCGGCTCGTGCATGACCCGGCTGGAGACGTCGGCCATCCCGGTGTCGACGACCCGGCCGGCGTCGGCGGCGGCGAGGTCGGCGAAGTGGCGGAAGACGGCCTCGATGTCGTCGACGTCGATCTGCGACTCGACGAAGCGCTTGCCGGTGTCGAGGCTCTCCAGCCGGGCGACCTCGTCCTTCTCGGCCGCCAGCCGGTCAGCCACCCGGCGCAGCAGCGCCGCGCGCTCGAAGGCGGACGTGTGCGGCCACGGTCCGTCGTCGAAGGCCCGGCGGGCCGCGCGCACGGCCGCCTCCGCGTCGGCGGCGGTCGCCTCGGGGACCTCACCGACCTCGGTCTGGTCGGCGGGGCACCGGATCGTCCGGGTGCCTCCGTCCGACGCCTCGCCCCAACGCCCGTCGATGAAGAGTCCGCTCATCTTCCAGTGACTACCACCCCAATGGGTGGTTGGACCAGAGCGGACCCGAACCTTCCTGCCTGTCGGTCCCCGACCGGACCGGTCCGGGGTCGTGGCGTCGGTCGCGGCGGCGGCGGGTCAGGCGTGGTCCTGGTCGTCGCCGCCGACCTCCGGGATCGA
Organism: Nocardioides sediminis; assembly: GCF_003047295.1. Classification (GTDB taxonomy): domain Bacteria; phylum Actinomycetota; class Actinomycetes; order Propionibacteriales; family Nocardioidaceae; genus Nocardioides; species Nocardioides sediminis. The sequence goes on along the minus strand of NZ_PZYZ01000001.1, from coordinate 390,345 downwards.
CTCCGGGGCCGGCTCCGGGGTGACGCACGGACCGCTCGCCCACCACTCGCCCAGCAGGTCGAGCACCTCGTCGCCGAGCGGGTTGACCCCACGCCCCTGGGCCAGCGACTGGCCGGCCAGCACGTGGAGGCACTTGACCCGGTCGGGCATCCCGCCGGCACTGATCCCGGCGATCTCGGGGACGTCCTGGCCGGCGCCGGCGGCGAGCTCGTCGCGGGCCGCGAGGTAGGCCTCGTGGGCGGCCCGGTAGGCCGCGGCCAGCTCGGCGTCCTCACCGAGGCGGTCCTGCATCTCCTTCATCAGGCCCGAGCCCTCGAGGGTGCCGATGCGAGAGGCCGCGCGCGGGCAGGTGAGGTAGTAGGTCGTGGGGAACGGGGTCCCGTTGGGCAGCCGGGGCAGCGTGGTCACCACGTCGGGGTTGCCGCACGGGCAGCGGTGCCCGACCTCGTGGATGGCGCGGGGCTCACGGCCGAGCTGGGCCGCGACGGCGGCGACGTCGGCGGGGGCGACCCCGGGACCGGCCTCCGGCTCGGGGACTGGTGGGGTCACTGCTGTCCGGCCTTGTCGATCTTGACGCCGTCGATCACCGAGGGCGTCTCGGGCTCGGGCGGGGGTGGGTTGCCGGCGAGCTCCACGGAGTCCCAGGCCGGCGACCACCAGGCGGTCGGCTCGATCTTGAGCACGTCGTCGGGGTCGTTGAGCGTCGCCTGCTGCTCCAGCGGCCGGCCGTCCTCGTCGAGGACCTGGAAGCCGGTCTCGCCGGGCATGAGGTAGCCGAAGCGCGCCCGCGCCTGCGCCTTGACGTAGGCCGGGTCCTCCCAGCGCTGCTTCTCGCGCTCGAGGTCGTTGATGCTGGCCTCGCGCTGCGCGATGGCGGCCTTGAGGTCGGCGATGTGGGAGCGCTGCTGGATGTAGGCCCGCAGCGACGACGCGTAGGACACGGTCAGCACCGCGAGGACGAGGACCAGCACGGCGGCCCGCCCGGTCGGTCGCGGACGACGTGGCCTGGCGGGGGCGGCCCCGGGCGCGCGCGTGCCCTCCGGGGTGGCCGGCCGGGACGCCGCGGACCGGGCGCGCTGCGTGCGCGCACCGGGCCGCGTGTTCCCGCCGGGTCCACCCCGGGGAGTGCGACGCTGCTTGGGGGGCTGTGGAGCCATGTGGAGCAGTCTGCCCCGATCAGGCCTTGAATCGCGGGAAGGCACCCGCCCCGGCGTAGCGAGCCGCGTCACCCAGCTCGTCCTCGATGCGGAGCAGCTGGTTGTACTTCGCGACCCGCTCGGAGCGGGCCGGCGCGCCGGTCTTGATCTGGCCGCAGTTGGTGGCCACGGCCAGGTCGGCGATGGTCGTGTCCTCGGTCTCGCCCGAGCGGTGGCTCATCATGCAGCGGAAGCCGTTGCGGTGGGCGAGGTCGACGGAGTCGAGGGTCTCGGTGAGCGAGCCGATCTGGTTGACCTTGACCAGCAGGGCGTTGGCGGACTGCTCGGTGATGCCGCGGCCGAGGCGCTCCACGTTGGTCACGAACAGGTCGTCGCCGACGATCTGGGTCCGGTCGCCCAGCTGGGCGGTGAGGGTCTTCCAGCCCGACCAGTCGTCCTCGTCGAGCGGGTCCTCGATGGAGACGATCGGGTACGCCGAGACGAGCTCGGTGTAGTAGGCCGTCATCTCCTCGGCGGACTTCTTCTGCCCCTCGAAGGCGTACTTCTTCTTGTCGTGGAACTCGCTGGCCGCGACGTCGAGCGCCAGGGCGATGTCCTTGCCCAGCTTGAGGCCGGCGGCCTTGACGGCGTCGGCGATGAGGTCGAGGGCCGCGCGGTTGGAGGAGAGGTCGGGCGCGAAGCCGCCCTCGTCGCCGAGGCCCGTGGCCAGGCCCTTCTTCTTCAGCACCGACTTGAGGGCGTGGTAGACCTCGGCGCCCTGCTGGAGCGCCTCGGCGAACGTGGCCGCACCGATCGGGGCGATCATGAACTCCTGGATGTCCACGTTGGAGTCCGCGTGCGAGCCGCCGTTGAGGATGTTCATCATCGGGACCGGCAGCAGGTGGGCGTTGGGGCCGCCGACGTAGCGGAAGAGCGGCAGGCCGGCCGACTCCGAGGCCGCCCGGGCTGTGGCCAGCGAGGCCCCGAGGATCGCGTTGGCGCCGAGCTTGGCCTTGTTGGGAGTGGCGTCCAGGTCGAGCATGGCCTGGTCGACGAGGCGCTGGTCGTCGGCCTCGAGGCCCACGATGGCCCCGGCGATGCCCTCGACGACGCCCGTGACGGCCTTCTGCACGCCCTTGCCGAGGTAGCGCTTGCCGCCGTCACGCAGCTCGACGGCCTCGAAGGCGCCGGTGGAGGCGCCGCTGGGCACGGCGGCGCGGCCGAACGCGCCGTCCTCGAGGAGGACCTCCACCTCGACGGTGGGGTTGCCGCGCGAGTCGAGGATCTCGCGGGCGCCGACTGCTGCGATGGATGCCACGGGTTGCTCCTACGGGTTGGGGAAAGGGCTCGGGTGCGGTCCGGTGGGACGCGGCCTCAGCCTATGGGCCCCGGGCCGCGCCCGGACACCGCGACCACCTCCCGGCGCCTCCCGGTGCGGGCGGCATGATGCTGAGCATGAGCGAGACCGACAGCCTGGCGCGCGGCCTCGGGACCGGGGACGCGGTCGTCGTCGGGCTGTCCGCGATGATCGGCGCCGGGGTGTTCGCGGCCTTCGCGCCCGCCGCCGCGACCGCCGGGTCGGCGATCTTCCTGGCCTTGGGCGTCGCGGCGGTCATCGCCCTGTGCAACGCGGTCGCGTCGGCCCAGCTCGCCCAGTCCTACCCCTCCTCGGGGGGCACCTACCTGTTCGGCCGCGAGGTCCTCGGCCCGTGGTGGGGTTTCCTCGCCGGGTGGGGGTTCGTGATCGGCAAGACCGCCTCGTGTGCCGCGATGGCGATGACGTTCGCGGCGTACGCCGTCCCGGCCGGCGGGTGGTGGCAGCGCCTGGCCGCCGCGCTCGCCGTCGCCCTGCTGACCCTGGCCACGCTGCGCGGCATCACCCGCACCGCTCGGCTGGCGCGGGTGCTGCTGGGCGCCACGCTGCTCGTCCTGGTGCTGGCGGTCGCGCTCGCCGGCATGACGCACTCCCCCGCCCCGTCACCGCTGCCGGACCCGGACGGGTTCCTCGGCGTGCTCCAGGCGGCGGGCCTGCTCTTCTTCGCGTTCGCGGGGTACGCCCGCATCGCGACGCTGGCCGAGGAGGTGCGCCGGCCCGAGGTGCTGGGCCACGCCATCCTGGTCGCCCTCGGCGTCGCGGTCGTGGTGTACGTCGCCGTGGGGCTCGCCCTCGTGCACGCGCTCGGGGCGGACCTCCCCTCGAGCTCCGCGCCGGTCTCCGACGCCGTGGCCGCCGCCGGTGCCGACTGGGCCGCGCCGGTGGTCCGCGTCGGCGCGGCGGCCGCGTGCCTCGGCGCCCTGCTCGCGTTGCTGGCCGGGGTCACCCGCACCGGGCTCGCCATGGCGCGCGAGCGGGACCTGCCCGCACCCCTGGCCCACGTCGACCCCGTCCACCGGGTCCCCGACCGCGCCCAGCTGGCGCTCGGCGCGGTCGTCGTCGTGCTGGTGCTCACCGTGGACCTGCGCGGCGCGATCGGCTTCTCCTCGTTCGGCGTGCTGCTCTACTACGCCGTCGCCAACCTCGCGGCCCTGCGCCAGCCCGCCGAGCAGCGCCGGTGGCCGCGCCCGATGCAGGTCGTCGGGCTGGCCGGCTGCCTGCTGCTCGCGGCGTTGCTGCCGGCGGCGTCGGTCCTCGCCGGGCTCGCCGTGCTCGCGGTGGGGGTGGTCGGGCGGCTGGTCGCCCTGCGCCGCCGCTGACCCACCCAACCGCCCCCGGCTGGCCCGCGAGCGGTGTTTGCGCCACGTTCCGCCCGCCCCGGATCGTGGCTGGCCCACCGCCCGGGCGGCGTGTCCCCGGCGACACCCCGGCCGGCGGTGCGTGAGCCACGTTCGGTCGCGCCGAAGTTGTGGCTGGCTACCGCTCCCGGCGAGTCGCGGGCGCGGCCGGCGGGCCGGTCAGCCCTCGGCGGCCTCGACCCGTCGTCGTACGGCGTGGCGCAGCGCCTGCTCCGGGTCGACGCCGGCGGCGCGGGCCTCCGCGACGAGGTCGAGCAGCCGCTCCCCCAGCTCCGCGGCGCCACCGGTCTCCGGGACGTCCGACGCGGCGGCGCCCCCGGCGACCGGGGCGTCGGACGTCCCGGGCGACGTCCGACGGAGCGGCTGCCCCGGGTCGACGCCGGCGGCGCGGGAGAGCCGGTCGAGCACCTTGTCGGCGTACAGCAGCGCGGGCAGGGCGGGCGGGAGCCCGTCGGTGACGGAGGTCCGCTGCGACTTCTCCCGGGCCTTGAGGCGCTCCCACTCGGCGTTGACGTCCTCGGCGGTGAGGCCCGCGGACCCGGCACCCTCCCCGAACACGTGCGGGTTGCGACGGCGCAGCTTGGCGACGATGTCGGCCGCGACGTCGTCGATCGTCCACTCCCCGCGCTCCTCCGCGATCGCGGCGTGGAAGTAGACCTGGAGCAGCAGGTCGCCGAGCTCCTCACGGAGGTGGTCCCAGTCGCCGGATGCCTCGCCGACGTCGATCGCCTCGAGGGTCTCGTGCGCCTCCTCCTGGAGGTAGCGCGCCAGCGAGGAGTGGGTCTGCTCGGCCTTCCACGGGCACTCGGACCGCAGCCGCCGCATCACCTCGACGAACTCGACGAGGGGCTCCCCCGACGCCGGCTGCGCACTCGGCCCCGGCACGGGCTCAGCCGCAGCGGTGGGTCTCGGGCAGCGTGTTGGCGTAGGTGGCGTCGGGCTCGGTCTCCAGACCGGCCTGGGCCGCCTCGCCGACCGCCACCGAGAGGTTGGTGTCGACGGGGGTGAGGGTGCCGTCGACCATCTCCACGCCGTAGCGAGGGTCGACGACGACTCCGTTGCGGTCGGGCCACGAGGTGAAGATGTCGGTGCCCGCCTCGGTGACCTGCTCCACCGTCGGGTCGGTGAAGCCCTGGGCCTCCAGCTCGGCGCGCCCGACCTGCTCGAGGATGTCGGTGGCGAGCGCGTTGGCGCTCATCACCTCGACGTAGTCCTCGCGCACCTCCTCGGGGAAGGCCTCCGCGGTCCGCTCGCGCTGCGCGACGTCGCGCTCGTAGGCGGCCCCCGGCTCGACGCCGTACTCCTCGGCGATCTGGTGCGCGGTCTCCGACAGCGTCATGAGCTGGACGACGCCCTGCCGGATGAATCCCATCGGCACCACGGTGCCGCTGCCGCGGAACTCGTCGCCCAGCGCGGTGCACAGGTGCTGGGAGGCCCGGTCGACGGTGCGCGTGGAGATCGTCTCGTCGCCCACCTGGACGGCCACACCGGGCTTGGCGCTGCCCGCGCACCCGGTCAGCACCAGTCCGGAGAGGGCCACGGCCCCCACCGTCCGCACGGCGGTCTTCAGGCGGGTCTTGCTCACGCGTCACTCCTCGACGACTGGGGCTGCACGATCACCCGGGCTGCTGGGCGGCGGGTGGGTCGATGATGGTGTCGATCACACCACGGGCCCATTCAAGCAGGGCGATCCCGGCGATCGGCTTGCCCCCGACCACGGCGGTCTGCGGGCGCGGCACGAGGATCGTGCTCACAGGCGCCTTGACGATCGACTTCGGGTAGACCCGGTTGAGGCGTACGACGCGCGACTCGGGCAGGTCGACGGGTGCGAACCGCACGTGCTTGCCCGCGATCGTCACCTCCCGCACCCCGGCCCGGCGCGCCCGGGCGCGGAACCGCGCCACGATCATCAGCGACTCCACGACCGCCGGCGGCTCGCCGTACCGGTCGACGAGCTCCTCGCGCAGCTGGTCGACGTCCTCGTCGCTCCGCACCTCCGCGAGCCGCTTGTAGATCTCGAGGCGGAGCCGCTCGGAGGGGATGTAGTCGTGCGGCAGGTGCGCGTCGACAGGAAGCTCGATGCGGACCTCGGTGACCTCCGGCTCGGCGTCGCCCTTGAAGTCCTGCACCGCCTCGCCGACCAGCCGGACGTAGAGGTCGAAGCCGACGTCGGCGATGTGGCCGGACTGCTCGCCACCGAGCAGGTTGCCGGCGCCGCGGATCTCGAGGTCCTTCATCGCGATCGCCATGCCGCCGCCGAGGTCGGAGTGCTGGGCCAGGGTGGCCAGGCGCTCGTGGGCCGTCTCGGTCAGCGGCTTCTCGGCCGGGTAGAGGAAGTAGGCGTAGGCCCGCTCCCGGGACCGGCCGACCCGGCCACGCAGCTGGTGCAGCTGGGACAGGCCGAGCGCGTCGGCGCGCTCGATGATCATGGTGTTGGCGTTGGAGACGTCGAGGCCGGACTCCACGATCGTCGTGCAGACCAGCACGTCGAAGCGCTTCTCCCAGAAGTCGAGCATCACCTGCTCGAGCTGGTGCTCCCCCATCTGGCCGTGCGCCGTGGCGACCCGCGCCTCCGGGACGAGCTCACGGATGCGGGCGGCGGCCTTCTCGATCGAGTTGACCCGGTTGTGGATGAAGAAGACCTGGCCCTCGCGCAGCAGCTCGCGCCGCACAGCGGCGATCACCTGCCGGTCCTCGTAGGCGCCGACGTAGGTCAGCACCGGGTGCCGCTCCTCGGGCGGGGTGGTGATGGTGGACATCTCCCGGATGCCGGTGACGGCCATCTCCAGCGTGCGCGGGATCGGCGTGGCGCTCATCGAGAGCACGTCCACCGAGGTGCGCAGCCGCTTCATCTGCTCCTTGTGCTCGACGCCGAACCGCTGCTCCTCGTCGACGATGATGAGGCCGAGGTCCTTCATCCGGATGTCCGGGTTGAGGAGGCGGTGCGTGCCGACCACGATGTCGACCTCGCCGGTCTCGAGACCGGCGATGACCTCCTTGGCCTCCTTGTCGGTCTGGAACCGCGAGAGCCCCTTGAGCACGACGGGGAAGCCGCTCATCCGCTCGGTGAAGGTGCTCAGGTGCTGGGTCACGAGCAGCGTCGTCGGCACCAGCACGGCGACCTGCTTGCCGTCCTGCACGGCCTTGAACGCCGCCCGGACCGCGATCTCGGTCTTGCCGTAGCCCACGTCGCCGCAGACCAGCCGGTCCATCGGGACCGTACGACGCATGTCGGCCTTGACCTCGTCGACGGTGCTGAGCTGGTCGGGGGTCTCGTTGAACGGGAAGGCGTCCTCGAGCTCGCGCTGCCACGGGGTGTCGGGGCCGAAGGCGTGGCCCTGGGTCGCCTGCCGCGCGGCGTAGAGCTTGATCAGCTCGGCCGCGATCTCGCGGACCGCCTTGCGGGCGCGGTTCTTGCGCTTGGTCCAGTCGCCTCCGCCCAGCCGGTCCAGGCTGGGCTGCTCGCCGCCGACGTAGCGGGTCACCTGGTCGAGGGTGTCGGCCGGCACGAAGAGGCGGTCCGGCGGGGCGCCACGCTTGGACGCGCCGTACTCCAGGACGAGGTACTCCCGCGTCGCGCCGGCGACCTCGCGCTGCATCATCTCCACGAACCGGCCCACGCCGTGCTGCTCGTGGACGACGAAGTCGCCGGCCTTGAGCTCGAGCGGGTCGATCTGCTTCTTGCGCCGCGCCGGCATCTTGCGCATGTCGCGCGTGGAGGCCTTCTGGCCGCTCAGGTCCTCGCCCGTCACCAGGGCGAGGCGCACCGACGGGTCGACGAGGCCCTGGGTGATGCAGCCGGTCGTGACCGAGACGACGCCCTCGGCGGTCGCGTCCAGGCCGGCCGGCACGTCGTGCTCGCCGAGCACCTCGACCATCCGCTCGGCCGGCCCGTGGCCGAGGTGGACGACGGTCACCCGGTAGCCCTCGGACAGCCATCCCTTGACGTCGACGATCGCGCGCTCGAGGTCGCCGCGGTAGGCCTCGGCGGGCTGGGCAGCCAGCGCCCGGGACTGCACCGCACCCACCACCACGTCGAGGTCGACGTCCCCCGGCGCGTCGGTCTCGATGCCGAACGGGCTCACCGTCCACCAGGCCAGCCGGCGGTCCAGCACGTGCTCGCGCACGTCGGCGACCTCGCGGTACGACGCGGTGGACAGGTCGATGGGCGACTGGCCGCCCCCGGCCGCCGCCGCCCAGCTGGCGCCGAGGAACTCCTCGCTGGTGGCCACCAGGTCGTGCGCGCGGCGGCGGGCACGCTCGGGGTCCAGCACCAGCACGGTGGTGTCGTCGGGCATCAGGTCGACGAGCAGCTCCATCTCGTCGACGAGCGCGGGGGCCAGGGACTCCATGCCCTCGACCGCGATGCCGGAGGCGATCTTGTCGGTGAGCTCGAGCAGCTGCGGGTGCGCACGGCCCAGCTCGGCCGCGCGACGGCGTACGTCCTCGGTGAGCAGGAGCTCACGGCACGGTGGGGCCCACAGGCGCTCGACGGTGCCCATCGTCCGCTGGTCCGCGACCGCGAACGACCGGATCTCCTCGACGTCGTCGCCCCAGAACTCCACCCGCAGCGGGTGCTCCTCGGTCGGCGGGAACACGTCGACGATGCCGCCACGGACGGCGAACTCGCCGCGCTTCTCGACCATGTCGACGCGGGTGTACGCCGCGTCCGCCAAGCCGCGGACGACGTCGTCCATCGCGGTCGTCTGGCCCGGGACGAGCTCGACGGGCTCCAGGTCGGCCAGTCCCTTGACCTGCGGCTGGAGGAGCGAGCGGATGGGCGCGACGACCACCGAGAGCGGGCCGTTGGTGGCGTCCGTGCCGGGATGGCGCAACCGGCGCAGCACGGCCAGGCGGCGCCCGACGGTGTCGCTGCGCGGGCTGAGCCGCTCGTGGGGCAGCGTCTCCCAGCTCGGGTAGTAGGCGACGCGGGCGGGGTCGACGAGGTCGACCAGCTCCTCCACCAGGTCCTCGGCCTCGCGGGCGGTCGCGGTGACCGCCAGAACCGTGCGACCCGCGCCCACCAGGCCGCGGACCACGAAGGGACGCACGGCCGCCGGGCCCGTGAGGTCGAGCGGGGCGACCTGCCCGGCCTCGGCCATCGCGTCGGCCAGCACGGGGCCGGCCAGCAGGTCGTCGGCCACCTCGGTGAGCGTGGTCATCGCGTCCTCTCGTCACTGCCTGGCCGACGGGTCGCGCGCGAGGGCACGCCGTCGAGCCCCCGTCCCGGACCGGGCGGGGGTGCGCCGGCCAGTCTACGAAAGCCCCGCATGGTCGGACCGCTCGGCTCGTGCCGGCCGTCGACGGGGCCGGACCACGCCACACGCACAGGACCCCCGGCACGCGGGCCGGGGGTCCTGCAGGAGCTGGGCGATGCCGTGCGTCAGGGGGTGACGGTCACGGTGATCGGCTGGGAGTAGATGTACTCCGCGAACGACGCGGTCTCGGTGTAGAAGGCCCGGTAGGTCCAGGTGCCGACGCCTCGCTCCTGGGCGTCGGAGAGGAAGCTGGACGAGAACGAGAACGTGCCGTCGCCGCCGACCGAGGACATGCAGCAGTAGTCGGTGGAGTCACTGCCGCCCTTGACGTTGCCGTTCAGGTACATGTCGACCCACCCCGTCGTGGCGACCTTGCCCTTGTACCTGACCGTGCCGGTCAGGGCGGGCGAGGGCAGGTCGTAGGAGGGCGTCGAGGCGGAGATGGTGAACGCGGCCTGGGAGACGTTGAGCGCGGAGTCCCAGACGACGGTCTTGGTCGAGGCCTTGCTCTTCTTGTACTTGGCCTTGACCTTGTAGGTGCCCGGAGCGAGCTCGATGGGCAGCGTGTACTTGGCCTTGCCCTTCTTGATCTTGGCCTTCTTGACGAGGTCGCCGCCGAGGTAGAACTTCACCTTGCCCTTCGCGCGGATCTTCGCGGTGATCTTGTTGCCGGGAAGCCCGTAGTGCGTCCCGGGCTTGGCCTTGACGAGCTTGATCGCCTTCTTCTTGGCAGGGCGCTCACTGACGTCGGTGACGGTCGGGGTGGCAACGGCCGCGGAGGACACGACGGCCGCCGGGACGGCGGTGGCGAGGGCGAGGGTCGCGGTGGCGACCACGCGGGACAGCTTGTTCATGCGGGAGGGTCTCCTCGGTACGGGTCGGTGATCTGACAGGGGGTGACACGGGGTGGGACCGACGCGACCTCGCGCCCGTCCTCCGCAGCGCACGCCCTCTACCCGGTGCTGCACCCCGACAAACACGCGAGGCGCCGGCCAGGTGGGCGCGTGCGGCCCGCCTCGCCTCCGGCCTCGACATCGGGGCGGTCGGCGGGGTTTGCACGACACGCCAGGGGGTAGCGTCCCGCCGGCGGGTCACGGGGTCCGCCGCACACACGGGGCGCCGTCGGCGTCCATCGAAAGGGGATACGGGGCACATGCGCTTCACTCGACTCATCGCGGGCCTGACCACGGCCGGCCTCCTCGGACTGGCACCGGTGGCGATCAGCTCACCGGCCGAGGCTGCTGTCACCTACACGACCTCCAGCTCCATCGCCGCCAGTGCGTCCCAGGTGATCTACGGCGAGGACGACCTGTCCATCAACGGGGCCGTCCTCACGGCCGCAGGCGGCAGCGTCTACTACGGCTCGGTGGCCCTGCAGGTCTACTCGGCCAAGAACCCGGTGTGGACGACCATCCAGACCGATGACTCCGCGGGCAGCTACTTCTTCTTCGACATCAAGCCCGACTCCAACTCGCTCTACAAGGTCGTCTACAGCGGCACGACGGCCTCCAACGGTGACGTCTACACGCCCAGCGAGTCGGCCCCGCTGGCCGTCGGCGTGCAGCGCAAGGTGGTGCTCAAGAACCCCAGGGGCACCCTGATCAAGGGCAAGGTCACGCCGGACTACGGCAAGAAGCCGATCAAGGTGCAGAAGAAGGTCGGCAAGAAGTGGAAGAAGTACAAGACCTTCAAGACCAGCAAGGCCGGGAAGTACAGCTTCAAGCTGCCGGCACCGCGCCGCGGCAAGTGGAAGTGGAAGATCACGGTCAAGGGCGACGCCAGCTACACCACCTGGTCGACCACCGGCACGACGTACAGCTACCGCTCCGTCGCGCCGCGCGTCTCGGTGAAGTGACCCTCCACCACCCCTGAGCACGGCAGAGCACGCCACTCGGCCCCGGAGCAGCGGCTCCGGGGCCGAGTCGCGTCCCGGGGGGGTCTCAGTCCGCCGCGGGGTGCGGGGTCGCGTCGACCTCGGCCTGCGAGCGCAGCACGCAGAACTGGTTGCCCTCGGGATCCTCGAAGACGACCCAGCCGGTGCCCGGCCCGTGCTGCCCCCGGAGGTCGGCGACCTCGCGGGCCCCGAGCGCACGCACCCGCTCCACCTCGTCGTCGCGGGACCCGGACCGCGGCCGCAGGTCGAAGTGGATCCGCTTGGCCGGCAGCTCGGCATCGGGGACCTCGACGAAGAGCAGGCGGTGGCCCGAGTCCGGGTCGAGGACCATGCACTCCTCGTGGCCCGGCAGGTTGGGGTCGCCGTCGACGTCGACGTAGCCGAGCAGCTGCTTCCACCACTCGGAGAGCTCGTAGGCGTTGCTGCAGTCGACGGTCGTGTGGGCCACGAAGGAGGTCATGGGCTCCACGGTGGCAGGCGTCGCCGACGCCGCCAACTGGGCGTGGGTCGGTCCGGGTCTCAGTCGGTGCCGTGGTCGCGCACGAAGGCGATGATCTGCTCGGCGAGCTCCGGCCGGCAGACGATGAGGTCGGGCAGCGAGGTGTCGTCCTCGTTGTAGACCAGCGGCGACCCGTCGACCCGCGAGCAGTGCAGCCCCGCCGCACGGGCCACCGCGACCGGGGCGGCGTTGTCCCACTGGTACTGGCCGCCGGCGTGCACGTAGGCGTCGGCGAGGTCGCGCACCACGCTCATGACCTTGACGCCGGCCGAGCCCATGGGCACCAGCTCGGCGTCGATCTCGGCGGCCAGGGCCTCCACGAACGCCGGCGGACGGGTGCGGCTCACCGCGATGCGGGGGCGCTCGGCCGTCCGGGCCGACACCGCGCGCGGCGTACCGGTGCTGAAGGTCTCGCCGAGGGCCGGCTGGGCGACGGCACCGGCCACCAGGTCGCCGTCCTCCCACAGCGCGACGTGGACCGCCCAGTCGTCACGGGGCGGCTCGGAGAACTCCCGGGTCCCGTCGAGCGGGTCGATGATCCACACGCGGCGGGCGTCGAGACGGCCCTTGTCGTCGGCCGCCTCCTCGCTCAGCACCGCGTCGTCGGGGCGGTGCTCACCGAGCACGCGGGCCAGCACCTCCTGGGCAGCGGCGTCACCGGCGTCCTTGAGGGCGCGTCCCTCGAGGCCGTTGTCGGCGGCGCCGGCACGCACCTGCAGGAGCACGGCCCCTGCCTGCTCGGCCGCCCAGACGGCGAAGGCGTGGTCGTCGAGCTCGCGGGGGTCGGGATGCGTGTCAGTCACCCGCGCAGCCTAGCGAGGCCGACGCCCCGGACCGGGACGGGATCAGGCCTGCGTGCGGGAGGAGCCCGGCGTCGAACCGACGCCCTCGATGTCGTGCCTGCGACGCAGGATCGCCGCGGCCGCGAGCTGGGAGCTGACCCCCAGCTTGTTGCGGCCCGCCTTGATGTGGCTGCGCACGGTGGTGAGGGCCACGCCCAGGGCCTCGGCGATCTCCGCGACGGACTCGCCCCGCGACACCCGCTCGAGCACGTCGAGCTCGCGCGGGGAGAGCCGCGAGAGCCGCCCGGCCATCTCCTCGAACTGGCTGGTGACCTCCTCCCACTCCCGGATCATCGACGCACGGCTCTGGGGGTCGACCACGTCGTCGCCGGCGAGCACGTGCTGGATCGTCTCGACCAGGTCGTCGAGGGAGACCTGGGAGGACAGCACCGCCTCCGCACCGCTGGACATCAGGGCCACCCAGATCATCCCGGTCGGGGCGGAGGTCAGCACGATGCAGCGCGCCGGGCAGGTGGCGACCCGCTCCCGGGCACGCCGCAGGTCGCCGGGACCGTCCACGTCGTCGAGGAGCAGCACGAGGTCGTCGGGCCGCACCAGGGACCGGGCCCACGGCGTCCCCTCGTCGGGGAGGCGCAGGCACAGCGCAGGCAGGTCCCGTCCGTGCAGGGCCGCCTGCACGGTCTGGCCCAGCAGGGCCAGCCGCGCCGCGACGTGGATCGTCGGGCCGCCGCGCTGCGCGGGGGCCGGCGACGGGCGGTGGGGTGGTGACACTCGTCGTCCTCACAGTGGTTCCGGCGGTGCATCGTGCGTCGTACGAGACGTGGTGCGCGACACACTGTGTTCCCAATGTGGCCCCTCGAGGGCACCCCATCAAGGATCTGCGCCGAATTGGGGACGAGGGTCCTGTCTAGCCCATACCACAATTGGGGTAGGGCCTAGAAAATTTTCCTGTACGTCGGCGCGCCGCGGGCCTAGCGTGTGTCTCGCAACACAGGTGGTTCGAACGTGATCCGGGGGCCGGGGGGCTGATCGATCGAGACGGACCGCATCCACACGAACGCCCGCGCAGGCACCCGGGGGGGTCCTCCTGCGCGTCTCCCCGGCAGCAGGGTCTCGGGGGAAGGTTCGTAAACGGGTGATGGTGACTTGGTTGAGCCGTCAGAGGGTGGGCGGCCCGTTCTACATCGCGGCAGCAGCGGCCATGGCCGCGCTCGGCGTGGCAGTTCTCGGCACGACGCGGGACGCATTCGTCGTCCCCCCGTCGCTCCTCGTGGGGACGGCGGCAACGGTCCTGGCCCTGGCGGCCGCGATCCTCTTCTACGTGACGTGGCGCGTCACGCCGACGGTGACCCACGGCTGGTGGGCCGCCGCAGCGCTCTTCGGCTGCACGCAGGCCCTCGCGGTGCCTCGTGCCGGGATCCTCGGCGTCGACGAGACGACCACGCGACCCGGCTGGCAGGGCATCGCCAACCTGGTGGCCGCTGTCGTCGTGCTGGCCCTCGTGGTCGCCGGCACCCGGGCCACCCGCACTCCCGACCCACTGGTGCTGGGCCTGTCCCTGGGCGTCCTGGGGTGCCTGGGACGGATGTGGGTCACCGGGCTCGAGCCGCTCACCGCACCGCAGCTGGCGGTGGACCTGACGATCGCGGCGGTCACCTCGATCCACGTCCTGGTCGTCGTCGTGCTCCTGCGCCACCCGGTGGCCGACGGCTGGACGACCCCGCGCGTGCTCGCCCTCTTCCTGCTGCTCGGGTCGGCCAACCTGGCCCAGACCCCTGTCGAGCAGCAGCCGTGGGTCGAGGCCGGCGTCGCGGTCGCGCACCTGGTCGGCGCCTGCCTGTTCCTGGGCGTCTCGTTCGCGCTGATGCGCGACTTCCTGGTCAAGCAGGAGCGGACCACCAACGACCTCACCGACCGCCTCGAGGCGGCGGAGGCCATGGGCCGCGACGGGCGGGAACGGCTGCACGAGATCCGCAGCACGGTGGCGGGCATCAGCAACGCCTCCCGGCTCCTGCACGACGGCAAGGTGGCGCCCGCCACCCGGCGCCGGCTCGACGAGAACATGCACAAGGAGATGGAGCGCCTCGAGCGGCTCCTGGACAACCGTCAGCCCGCCCAGCCCGAGCCGGTCGACCTCGACGCGACCATCGACCCGCTGCTGGAGCTCCACCGGGCCCGGGGACGGCGCATCATCTGGCAGCCCACGGGCCAGGTCGTGCGCGGCCGTCGGGACGACATCGCCGAGGTCATCAACATCCTCCTCGAGAACGCCGCGACCCACGCCAAGGACACCGAGAGCCGGATCCAGGTCACCCGGGACCACGACGACGTGGCGATCGAGGTCACCGACGGCGGCCCGGGCGTGCCGCCGGAGGTCCGGGACGGCATCTTCGAGTGGGGCGTGCGTGGCGACTCCTCGTCCGGCCAGGGCATCGGGCTCAACGTCGGGCGCCGGCTGCTCTCCGAGCAGGGCGGGTCGCTGACGCTCGCCGAGCCACACGAACCAGGCGCCACCGTGCGCTCCTCGACCGGAGCCACGTTCGTGATCCGGCTCCCCGCTGCTCGGAAGGGCGACTGACATGACCGAGCCTCCCAAGTCGCGCAGCCGCGTGCTCATCGTCGAGGACCACACGCTGTTCGCCGAGTCGCTCGAGGTGGCCCTCTCCCTGGAGGGGTACGACGTCCGGCGGCTGCCGCTGCCCGAGGAGGGCGGGTCGCTGGCCACGCTGCGCTCGCTCGCCCTGCGCATCAACCCGCGCATCGTGCTCCTCGACCTCGACCTCGGTCGCTTCGGCGACGGCGCCGCGCTCATCGCACCGCTCTCGCGGGCCGGCGCCAACGTCGTGGTCGTCACCTCGTCGGTGGACCGCGCCCGGTGGGGCGGCTGCGTGCGCAGCGGCGCCCGCAAGGTGCTGTCCAAGTCGGCCCCCCTGCAGGAGACGCTGGCCACCGTGCGCCGCCTCCACCAGGGCCTGCCGGTGATGTCCGCCGACGAGCTCGAGGGGCTGCTCCGGGCCTGGGGCGCCGACGCGCTGGAGAACCAGGACAAGCGGCGCCGGCTCGAGACGCTCACCCCGCGCGAGCGGCAGGTGCTGTCCCAGCTCATGGACGGCAGCACGGTGCGGGAGATCGCCAGCACCAGCGTCGTCTCCGAGGCGACGGTGCGCACCCAGGTCAAGTCGATCCTCGGCAAGCTGCAGGTCTCCTCGCAGCTGGCCGCGGTCGGCATGGCTCACCACGTCGGGTGGCAGCCGGTGACCGGCCAGACCAGCGGGAATCTGCCGCATATGCGGCATGCGGGGCCGGCACGCGATTCCTAGGCTCCTTGCATGGCCCGGAACACCGGGTCGACGGGGAGGAGCACCATTCGTGACTGAGCAGGTCTCGGCCCGGGTGGCACGTCTGGTGCCGCCGTCGCCGCGCACACCCGTCGACGCCGTCGGCACGCCCGCCCCGGGGCCTGTCGCGGTGCCGGCACTCGCCCCGGGCGAGCTGTCCGCACCCGTCGAGGTGCGCCGGCCGGCCCGGCAGTGGTGGCGGGTCCCGTTGCGCGCGTCGGTCGACGCCGCCACCGTCGTGCTGTGCGCCGCCGTGCTCGACGCCCTCGGCTCCCCGGTGCCACTCGTGGTGACAACCGCGGCCGTGGTCCTGTGGCCGGTGCTCCTGCTCGTCCTCGGCGGTCCCAGCACGGGGCCCGTCCGTCAGGCCCGCACGTCGGCCCTGACCGGCGTGCTGCGGGCGCTGTGCGCCGCCGCCGTCATCGCCTGGCTGGCAGTCCCGGTGGCCGGCACCCTCGCGTCCCCGACGGAGGTGGCCCCGCTGCTCGCGCTGCTGGGCGCCACGGCCGTCCTGGGCGCGTCCCTGTTTCCCCTGGCCCGGCCCGTTCGTGTCGTCCTCGCCGGAGCAGCCTCCGACGTGTCCACTGCCCTCGCCGAGCTGGGTACAAGCCCCCGGTTCGACGTCGTCGGTGTCTGCTTGCCCCCACGGCAGGACGACCAGCCGGGCCAGGGGGCCCACCTCTTCGAGGACGAGGTCTCGATGTGGACCGGGTTCCCGCAGGCCGCCGAGTTCGCGGCCCGTCAGGGAGCCGACGCCCTCGTCCTGCTGCCCGGCAGCGAGCTCCCCTTCACGACCGTGCGTCGCCTCCTGTGGGCCTCCCCGGCGCAGCACCTCAGCGTCTACGTCGGCACCGGGCTGCTCGACGTACGGCCCTCGCGGACCTCGGTCGTCCAGGGCGTCGGCCTCGACCTGCTCCACGTCCGCCCGGCGCCCACCCGCGGACCGCGCCGCCTCGTCAAGGAGGTCGGCGAGCGGGTGGCCGCACTGATGGGCCTGGTGGTCCTGTCCCCACTCCTCCTCGCGGTCGCGGTGATGATCCGCCGCGAGAGCCCCGGGCCCGCCCTCTTCCGGCAGCAGCGCGTCGGCAAGGACGGCAAGCTCTTCACGATGGTCAAGTTCCGGACCATGAGCCGGACGGCCGAGGAAGACCGCGTCGAGCTGGCGCGGCTCAACGAGTGCGACGCCGTGCTGTTCAAGATGCGTGCCGACCCACGTGTGACCCCGCTGGGGCGCTGGTTGCGGCGCTACTCCGTCGACGAGCTGCCCCAGCTGTGGAACGTCGTCACCGGCGACATGTCGCTGGTGGGTCCCCGACCGGCCCTGCCCGAGGAGGTCGAGCGGTACGACGTCGACCCGCGCCGCCGGCTGGTCGTCAAGCCCGGGTTGACGGGGCTCTGGCAGGTCTCGGGACGCTCGGACCTCACGTGGCCCGAGACGGTGCGTCTCGACGTCCAGTACGTCGACAACTGGTCGCTGGGCCTGGACCTGTCCATCCTGTGCCGCACCATCGGGGCGGTCCTGGACCACCGCGGCGCCTACTAGCCGTCGCGCTCCGGTCCGACCCGCGCCCAGGCACGCAGGCCCACGCCGATGCAACACGCTGATGCACACGCTGGGGCACACGACCACGCCCACGACAGGCCGACGGCGAGGCCCATGACCGGGTCGAGCGGACCCACCGCGCCCGCTCCGACGGGCGCGTCACGCCACCTCGTGCACGTCGCCCAGCGCCACTAGTCCGTCCGGGGGGTCTGCTTTGCGCTCCACGTCCAGGGCGGCCGCCGCGGACGTGCCCGATTTGGGGGGCGCCGGCCGCTCGGCGGGCGACGAGTGCGCCCGTACTTGCCCCATTTGTGGCATGCCCCGAGCCTGCGCCCTACCTACTCTTTAGGTACGGCAGCGGCTCTCCCCCGGCACCTCACCAGTGCAGTCCCAGCCAGTTCCGGGCGCGCGTTCCGGACACACCGCCACGGCTCCGAAGGGACCAGCATGACGACGATCGTGGGTTACGCACCCGGGGTGTACGACCTCTTCCACGTCGGTCACCTCAACATCCTCAAGCACGCCCGGGAGCGGTGCGACCACCTCATCGCCGGCGTCGTCTCCGACGAGATGTGCCTCCAGGCGAAGGGGCACCTGCCGTTCATCCCGTTGGTCGAGCGCATCGAGATCGTGCGTCACATCTCCTGCGTGGACGACGTCTTCGCCGAGACCGTGCCCGACAAGGTCGACACGTGGGGGGTCCTGCGCTTCGACCGGATCTTCAAGGGCGACGACTGGCGCGGCACGCCGAAGGGCGACCGGCTCGAGTCCGACTTCTCACCGCTCGGGGTGCAGGTCGTCTACCTGCCCTACACCGCACACACGTCGAGCACCGAGCTGCGCCGCGCACTGGCCGCACTCTCGGCGTCCGGCGGGGCTCCCCGGGGACGGGCAGCCGGCGTCAACGGCGTCGGCGTGCCCCATCAGCGATGAGCACGGCCAGCGACGGTCCCGAGGAGACGCGACATCTCCTCGCGGTAGCGCGCCGCGGTGAAGGACTCCAGGGCGACCCCCCGACCGCGCCGTGCGAGGGACTGCGCCAACGCCTCGTCCTCGAGCAGCCTGGCGGTCGCGTCGGCGAGCGCCCGGGGATCACCCCACGGCACCAGGAGGCCGGTCTCTCCGTCGCGCACGGTCTCCAGGTGTCCCTGGACGCCCGTGGCCACGACCGGCCGGCACGCCAGCTGCGCCTCGACGACGGCGTTCCCGAAGGACTCCCCCAGCGACGGCGCCAGCACGATGTCGGCTCGCTCAAGCGCGGACCAGACGTCCGTGGCATAGCCGGTGAGGGCGACCCGGCCGGCCAGGTCCGGTCGGGAGGCCCGCTCGCGCAGCTCGTCCACGAAGGACTCGCCACCCGGGGCCGGGCTGCCCACGAGCTCGAGCTCGACGTCGTACCCGAGACGGACCAGGGCGGCGACGGCCTCCAGGGCGACGTCGCATCCCTTGCGCCGGGTCAGCCGTCCGACGACGACGAGGCGGGCACGCGATCCTCGCGCCCGCGGACCCGGATCGGTCGGCGGTGGCTCGACGCCGTTGTGGACCACGGTCGAGCGCCGACGCACGAAGGGTGCGACACCGCCGAGGGACTCCAGGGTGGTGCGGCTGTTCATCACCACCACCGCGGCGAGGGCCAGGGGCGCGGCCATGACGCGCCGCACCACGCGCGGGTCCTTGTCCTCGGCCTCGTGGACGTGGACGACCACCGGACGCCGGACCAGGCGCGCCACGGCCGGCCACAACGGCAGCGTGATCGTGTTGACCAGCACCACGTCCGGCGCCACCGAGCGCACCAGCCGGACCATGGCGGGCAGGGCGCGGACAGCACGTCCGACGAGCGCTGCCACGCCGGCAGGGCTGGCGTCCGCCCGGCGCAGGACCGGGGCCGGGACCACCCGGACGGTGGCGCCCAGGTGGGTCAGCCGCTCCGCCAGCGGACCACCGGCCGGCGCGGTCACCACGACCTGCCAGCCCGCGTCCCGGACCGCACGGACCGTCTCCAGCATCTGCAGGTCGGAGCCGTAGACGTCACAGGACGGTGTGGCGATCAGCAGGGTCGGGGCGGACACGTCCGCAGCATAGATCGCTCGCCCGGGCCCCGAGCGGGCAACTGACATGGCGACGAGACTGGGGGGTCCGGGGATGGGCAGGACGACGGAGATGCACCGCGAGGCGGGCGGGAACGCACCGCAGCCAGGTGTCGGGACACAGTTCCGCAGCAACCTGGAGGCGTTGCGCGCCGCCCAGAAGCCGTCGCGGGGCACGGCGGCGTACTCCAGGCTCGTCAACCGGCCGGCGGGGCGGGTGGTGGCGGCGGCGGTCCACGTCCTCGGGGTGACCCCCAACGGGGCGACCGCGATCAGTGCGACCCTCAGTGCTGCCGGGCTGGTGCTGCTGGCCACCCTCGAGCCCTCGTGGTGGCTGGGGGTCGCCGTGGCCGTGCTGCTGGCAGGCGGCTACGTCCTGGACTCGGTGGACGGCCAGCTCGCCCGCCTGCGCGGCTCGGGCTCGCTGAGCGGGGAGTACCTCGACCACACGGTCGACTGCGTCAAGACCGCCACCCTGCACCTGGCGGTGCTGATCTCCTGGTACCGCTTCCCGCCGCTGGAGGACCCGGCGTGGTTGCTGGTGCCGGTCGCCTTCCTGGTCGTCGACATGATGAGCTTCTTCGGCCTGGTGACGATGCCGCTCCTGCGCCGGCTGCACGGCACACCGACCGCTGTGTCCACCACGACTGCCACGACCGAGCACCCGTTGCGCATGTGGGTGATCCTGCCGACCGACTACGGGACGTTCTGCTGGATGTTCCTCCTGCTGGCCTGGCCGCCGCTGTTCCTGGCCGGCTACACGGCCATGTTTCTCGTCAACACCGCGGTGATGGTGCCGGTGCTGGCCAAGTGGTGGCGCGAGCTGCGCGCCATGGACCGGACAGGAGCACGACCATGAGGGTCGCGATGCTCGGGACCCGCGGGGTCCCTGCACACTACGGCGGTTTCGAGACCGCGATCGAGGAGATCGGCCGGCGGCTGGTGGAGCGCGGCCACGAGGTCGTCGTCTACTGCCGCGACGCGGGGCAGGAGATCGTGGAGTCCTACCACGGCATGGAGCTCGTGCACCTCCCGGCCGCCCGCCGCAAGTCGCTGGAGACCCTCTCGCACTCCGCGTTGTCGGTCTCCCACCTGCTGACGCGCGGTCGGCCCTGCGACGTCGCCGTCGTCTTCAACGCGGCCAACGCGCCGTTCGTCCCGCCGTTGCGTGCGGGCGGCGTGCCGGTGGTCGTGCACGTGGACGGGCTCGAGTGGCAGCGTGACAAGTGGCGCGGTGCCGGTCGGCACTACTACCGCGTCGTGGAGGGCCTCGCGGTGCGCTGGGCCGACGCCCTGATCGCGGACGCCCAGGGGATCGCCGACTACTACGCCGACGAGTTCGGGGCACCGACCGAGCTCATCGCGTACGGCGCTCCCGTCCAGGAGGAGCCGAGCGCCGCACGGCTCGCCGAGCTGGGCCTCGGGGCCCGCGGCTACCACCTCGTGGTCGCCCGGTTCGAGCCGGAGAACCACGTGCGCGAGATCGTCGAGGGGTACACACGGTCGCGCGCCCGTCTCCCGCTGGTGGTCGTCGGGTCCGCGCCGTACTCCAACGGCTACACCTCGCAGGTCAAGGCACTGGCCGCGCGGGACTCACGCGTGCGGCTGCTGGGTGGGGTGTGGGACCAGGCGCTGCTGGACGAGCTGTACGCCAACTCCGCGACCTACCTGCACGGTCACTCCGTCGGCGGCACCAACCCCTCCCTGCTGCGGGCGATGGGGGCCGGCACCGCCGTGATGGCCTGGGACGTGGTGTTCAACCGGGAGGTGCTCGGCGACCGCGGGTGGTTCTTCGACCGGCCCGAGACCCTGGCAGCCCTGCTGCACGAGTCGGAGGACCGTCCCGACTGCATGGTCGAGACGGGCCACGCCCTGCGCGAGCGGGCACGCAAGACCTACGACTGGGAGGACGTGGCCGACCTCTACGAGTCGTTGCTGGGGCGGGTCGCCGCGGGTGAGACCATCCGCGGGACGGCGTCCGGCCGGCGCACGCGGCCGGGCGTCCCCCGGCCCTCGGTGGCGACATGACGGGTGGTGCCGTGGCCCTCACTGCTCCCCGCCCGTCGCTCAGGTCGCGCGCGCCCGCCGTGGGCGCGCTGGCCGCCCAGGTCGCCCAGGCACTCGGCAACTTCGTCATCCAGGTGCTCGCCGCTCGCGAGCTGGGAGCCAGTGGCCTGGGCGCGTTCGCGTTCCTCTTCGGCGCACTGGTCATGGCCACCGCCCTGTCCTCGGGCCTGGTCGGTGACTCGCTCACCGTGCTGGACCGCCACGACCCCGCGATCCGAGCGGCGCTGTGGCGGACGGGCTGGCTCGTCGTCGGCCTCTCCTCGGCCGTGGCGCTGGTGGTCGGTGCCACCCGGATCTCGCCGACGGCCGGGATCCTGTTCGCGACCGCGATGGCGTCCTTCGTGCTCGCCGACCTGGCGCGGCGGCTGCTGATGGCCCACCTCCGCTTCTGGACGCTGGCGGTCGTGGACTCGATCGCGCTCGCGGTGGCCGGGCTGGTGCTGGGGGTCTCGGCGCTGGTCGGCCCCTTGGGCCTCGCGCACTTCCTAGCGGCGCTGACAGCGAGCCAGCTCACCGTCGTCCTGCTGGCCGTGCGCCGGCTCCCCGCCGCCGAGAGGACCCTGCCGGGACGGGGCTGGGGCAACTGGCGGGCGGTGACCGGGTACGGGTCGTGGCGGGCGGTCCAGCAGTTCATCCGGCCGACGGCACTCAACGTGGCTCGCTGGATCGTGCTCGTCGCGACCGGCACGGCCGCGGTCGGCCAGCTCGAGGCCGCCCGGGTGCTCGTCGCCCCGGCCATGCTGCTCGTGCAGGGCCTCGGCTCCTACCTGTTCGCCTCCTACGCGGCCGACCGCGAGGTCGGGCTCCCGCGGCTGCGCCGGCGCGCGGACCGCGCCGCGCTCGTGATGATGGGTGGGGCGGTGGTCGTCGGGGCGCTCGTCACGGTCTCGTTGCCCATGCTCGGCCGGCTCCTCGGGTCGGAGACCTTCGACCTCAGTGCCACCGCGGCCCTCGGCTGGGCCTGCTACGCGGCCTCCTGTGCGGCGGTCATGCCCTACGGCAGCCTGGCCGCCGTGCGCGGACGGCAGGCCGCTGTCCTGCTGGTGCGACTGGTGGACGTCGCCGTGTCGCTGGCCCTCGTGGCGCTGCTGCTGCTCGTCGCCGACGCGGATCCGGCGACGGTGCCCTGGGCGCTGTCCGTGGGGTCGTTCCTCGGGGGCCTCCTGTGCCGTCAGGTGCTGCTGTCGGGGCGGACGCCGTCAGGACGGGAGGCATCGTGAACACCCACACGCAGGCTCGCCCGTCCGTCGTCCGGCCCCCGACGCCGCCACGGCTGGTCGTCCTGGCGGCCCACGCCGCCCCGTTCCGCCTCTACGTCGTGTTCCTGCTCCTCCTCGTGGCGTCGGTGGCCTGGCGTCGCGGCGCGTACTTCTCCGGTGGTGTCGACAGCGTCGTCCTGGCCAAGGCAGGGCTCACGATGCTCGCGTTCCTCATCGCCGCTCTCACCCCGCGACCTCGCGGAGCGACGGCCACGCTGCGCGGGGCGCCCCTCCTGTGGCTACTCGCCTACCTGTCCGTCGCCACCGTGGGCGCCTTCCTGGTGGGCGATCCCCTGCCCTCGTTCGTCCTGGCCGCACGTGTCGGGCTGCTCGCGCTCACGGTGCTGCTGGTCATGCTGAGCCACCCGTGGCCCACCGCCCTGTCCGCCCTGGCCGGCTCCATGCTGCTGCTCGCCGCGTTCGGCGCGGCCACGGGTGTGTCCTCCCTCGCCGAGACGGGACGGCTCTACGGCGGCATCCCTCCCCTCAACGCCAACGCGATCTGCTTCCTGGTCAGCGTGCCGCTGGTGATCACGTTCTGGCGTTGCGTCACCGACGGAGGTCGTTGGTTCGAGTACGCCGCGCTGCCCGTCATGCTGGGCGTCGTCTGGCTCACGGGGGCCCGGACCGGACTGGCGGCCCTCGTCCTCGCCCTCCTGCTCGTCCTGGCCATGACGCCGCGGATCCCCGCCGTCGTCGCCGTCCTCTGCGCGGCCTGCGTCCCGTTCGTGCTCTACCTGACGTTCTTCACCGGCCTGCTCGTCGAGTACGTGGGTCGCGGCGGGGTGAGCGACCTGGTGACGCTCAACTCGCGGACCGTGGCATGGCGTTCGGCGCTGGACTACCACGACACGGTGCCGGGCCGGCTCTTCGGCGGCGGGCTGTCGCTCAAGGAGGTCCCGGTGTCCGCGATGTACCGCTCGGAGCAGATCATCGACAGCACCTGGGTGTCGGCGCTGCTCCAGGCCGGCTACCTCGGGCTCGGGCTGCTCGTGCTCCTGGTCCTCTCCACCGCGATCGCCGCCCTCCGGATGCCGCCGCCGTACGCCGCCGTGACCGTCGCCCTCGTCGCGATGCTGAGCGTGGTGAGCATCCTGGAGAGCGGCATGTTCGACACCACTCCGGCCTTCATCCTGTTCTTCATGCTGGTGCTCGTCACCCACCGGGTCCGCGGCCACGACGGGGCGGACAGGCTCGGGGGCGCCTGACCGACCGCGTCCGGCGGGGACCGCGGGAGTCGAGACCCTCCGGAGTGGCCCGACGTCCGTCCCACCCACCTGCGCGGGTGCGCAGGTATGGCGACTGTCGGGAGCCCGAGGTTGCGCGAGTGCGCAGGAATGGCGGCCGTCCCAGGCGCCGGGCCGCGCAGGTGCGCAGGAACGGCCGCACACGCCGTCGGTGGCGCGCCTGCGCAGGGGCAGGGCGGAGCCCGGGGACGACCGAGGCAGGCGGCGACGGCCAGGGTCAGTCGGTGCGCCCGTGCACGACCGACGATCCGCTCTGCTCCCCATTCCTGCGCAGATGGGCGCCCGACCGCCCACTCGGCTCCCCATACCTGCGCAGATGGGCGACCGACCGCCCACTCGGCTCCCCATACCTGCGCACGTGCGCGGAGCGGAGGGACGACCTCGTCAGGGGAGACCCCTCACGTTCGCCGCCCGGCCGAGGTGCTGGAGGCAGGATGCTGGCCAGCCGGGTGCCCCGCGGTGACCGGTGGGTCCCACCGGCGGTCGACGACCCGGCCGAGCTCGGCCTCGTCGACCCGTCGGGGTCACTTCCGAGGCCGCCCCGAGGGGACGGTCGAGGAGTCGTCCTCGGCGCCGGACCCGTCCTCCGTGCTGGGTGACCCGTCCGCGTCGGGCTCGTCGGGGGCGCCGGACCCGTCCTGCGCGCCGGCCCTCGCCGCCGACGTCGCCGACGCCGCGGAGGCGCTCCGGACGTGGGGTTGGTCGTGGGGCGTGTAGTGCTGGAGGTCGCGTCCCCGGACCCGGACCGAGCCCAGCACCGTGCCCAGCAGGGGCACCCGTGCACTCTCGAGCATCTCGACGCACGCCGCCAGCCGGTCACGGTGGGTCGCGCCGGAGCTGACCACCAGCACGACGCCGTCCACGGCGCGACCCAGGACCACGGCGTCGGCGACCAGCCCCAGGGGCGCGGTGTCGTAGATGACCACGTCGAAGCGGTCGCGCAGCGTGGCCACCAGGGACCCCATGCTCTCCGAGCCCAGGAGGGCGGCGGGGTCCGGCGGGAGGGATCCGGCCGGCAGCACCCACAGCAGGTCGTCCTGCCACGGCACCAGCACGTCGTCGAGGCCGACCTCACCGACGAGGACCTCGGACAGGCCGACGCTGCCGTCCAGCCCGAGCATGGTGGCCACGCCCGGTCGACGCAGGTCCGCCTCCACCAGGCAGACCCGCGCGCCGCTCTGCGCCCAGCTCAGGGCCAGGTTGCACGCGATCGTGGTCTTGCCGTCCGCGGCGTCCGGTGAGCTGATCACCACGTGGCGCAGCGAGCTGTCGACCGTCGCGAACTTGAGGGCGGAACGGACCGTCCGGTAGCGCTCGGCACCGGCTCCCTGGTGGTCCAGGACCACGAGGGGCTGGCGGCGCGCCGCCCTGTTGCGCAGCGTCGCGCCCAGCGGCGCCACACCGGTGACGGACCGCACGTCGTCGGCCGACTTGATGCGGCGGTCCAGGGCGTGCCGGGCGAGGGCGGCCGCGAAGCCCACGGCGAGCCCGGCGAGGAGCCCGAGGAGCAGGTTGAGCAGGGTGCGCGGGGAGGAGGGCGCCGTCGGGACCTCGGCCGGCTGGGTCAGGGTCACCTTCACGTTGGGGACCGTGCCGGTCTGGGGAGTCTCGATCTCCTCGATCAGGGCGCCGAGCCCGTCAGCCACCGCGTTGGCGATGAGTGCGGAGCGTGCAGCGTCCTCGTCGGTGACGCTGATCTCCATCAGCACCGTCTCCGGCGGGCTGTTCACCGACATCATCTCGCGCAGCTCGCGGGGCGCGAGGTCGAGCTCCAGGCCGCTGATCACCGGCAGGACCACGTCGGGACTGTTGATGAGCGGCGCGTAGGACTTCACCCGCTGCACCGCGAACTGGGAGTTCTGGAAGTTGTCCGGACTCGAGGGGTCGGACGAGTTGACCAGGACGAACGCGGTGGCGGTGGCGGTGTACCTGACCGGCGCCAGGTAGTTGTACAGGCCCGCGAGCCCGACCCCCAGCACCACGCAGACGAGCCACACCCGTGCCCGCACCCTCAGCACGCGTAGATAGTCAGCCAACGTCACGGCAACGCTCCTAGCCTCACGACCTGCGGCCCCCATTTGGCCGTTGCGGCACCAGCCCCGCCGCTGGCTCCTAGTATTGGCAGCCGGGGGCGGAGACCGTCCGGAAAATGCACAGGTATCCGCCATGCGGGGGACGATCCACATCGACGTCAGGCACAACGGGGCCGGGAAGGCCCAAGTCGGGTACATCGAGCTCAGGGTGCCCGGTCCGGTGCTGCGTGGGCACGTCCGGCTGGCGCGCCGCCTCGGCGAGCTGCCCGCCCCCGTGCGCGTCGTCGCGGTCCCGGGCCCACCGTCGGACGCCCACCGGGTGATGCGGCTCGAGCGCGCGCTGCACCGCCTGTCCGACGACGCCCACCTGCCGGCCCCGGAGGCCGAGCACGTCGACGCCGGTGGTCCGCGGTCCGGGGGCGACCGGGTCGTCGTCGACCTCACCGACGACCCGGGCGAGGGGCTCCGTGCCGCCTTCGACGGCCGTCCCGGTGAGGCGGCCCTGCTGTCGGCGCTGGAGGGCGGACGGCTGCCGCTGGTCGAGGTGCTCGATGCTGCCGGCTCGGTCCTGGCCCGCGGCCGACCGGGCAGCGAGCAGCCCGGTGTGCTGGTCACGGCGTACGCCGAGGTGCTCCCGGGACTGGGGACGCTGCTGCTGGCCGCCCTGCGCGGGCAGCAGCTCGCCGATCCCGCGCCGGACCTGACGCCGTACGACGTCGCGAGCACCTCCCGACCTCTCGCGCTGACGGTGGCGCGCAAGACCGCCGGTGCGCTCGCTCGGCAGGGTTACCGCGCCCTCTACCGCGCGCCGCACTGGCGGGTCGGCTGGCGGCTGCTCGAGCCGAGCGAGCCGGACGTCCTCACGACGCTCGAGCACCCCGCCGGGGGCTGGCAGGACCTGCCCGACGACGGGCACCACTTCTATGCCGACCCGTTCCCCGTCGTGCACGAGGGACGGACCTGGCTCTTCGTCGAGGACTACGACCACCGGGTGGGCCGCGGCGTCATCTCGGTCGTCGGCTTCGACGACGACGGGCCCGTCGGCACGCCGACCACCGTGCTCGAGCACGACGTCCACCTGTCCTACCCCTTCGTGCTCGAGCACGAGGGCGAGGTGTGGATGGTCCCGGAGACGTCGGCCGCGGGCCGGATCGAGCTGCACCGGGCGACCGCGTTCCCGCACCGCTGGACGCTGGAGGCGGTGCTCGTCGAGGGGGTGGAGGCCAGCGACGCGACCCTGCTCGAGCACGGGGGACGCTGGTGGCTGCTCGCCACGGTGCGCCACGGCGGCTCCTTCTCCGACACGCTTGGCGCCTGGTCCGCGGAGAGGCTGACCGGCCCGTGGTCGCCGCACCCGCTCGGCGCCCTGCTCGTCGACATCGCGAGCGCCCGCCCCGCCGGTCGGGTCGAGGTGCGCGACGGGCGCCTGCTGCGCCCGGTCCAGGACAACCGCACCGGCTACGGCGCGTCCCTGCTGCTGATGGAGGTCACGCGGCTCGACGAGGGCGGCTTCGAGCAGCAGGTGCTCGCTCCCCTGGCGGCCGGTCCCCGGTGGCCGGGCCGGCGGCTGCACACCCTCAACCGCGCCGGTCGCCTCGAGGTGGTCGACGGCTCCGCGATGTCCCCCCGGTTCCGCCGCCGACCCCGAGAGCCCCGAGAGCCCCGAGAGCCCCGAGAGCAAGGACGAGCATGAGCCTCACCGTCCACCGCGAGGACGACTTCGACTTCCTCTCCGCCGAGTACGCCGAGCTGTACGCCGCCGCCGACGCGACGGTGTTCCAGCACGGCGTGTGGCTGCACCGCCTCTACCGGGACCTCGCCCCGGCCCGGGGCGCGCGACCGGTCGTCGTCACCGTGCGGCGTGCCGCGTGCGAGCTGGTGCTCGTGCTGCCGCTGGTCGCGACCGGACGCGTCGTACGCACCCTGACCTTCGCCGACCTCGGTGTCGCCGACTACAACCTGCCCGTCGCGTCGCGAGCCGTCCTCGACGAGCTCGCCGCCGACCCCGGGGTCGTGCGCGGCATCGGCGACGCCCTCGGGCGGTGCGACCTCCTCGTGGTCGATCGCGTGCCGGACTCCCCCGGCGCCGTCACGGCGCTGCTCGCCGGGTCGCACGCCCGCCGGCACCGCTACGACACCCACCTGGTGACGCTCGGCGCCACGCCCGAGGAGTGGCGCGGCACGCTCGACCCCAAGTTCGTCCGCCACCTGGAGCGCAAGTACAAGAGGCTGCGGCCCCGGGGCGAGCGGGTCCTGCGGGAGGTGACCGACGTCGCCGAGGTCGAGCCGTTGATGGAGCGCATGCGGGCGTTCCGGGCAGCCCGCTTCGCCGGTCGCCGCGCGGTCGACCTCGTGCAGGACGACGTCGCCTTCGCGTTCTACTGCGCCGTCGCCCGCGACAGCGTGGAGCACGGCGGGCCGGGGCGCCTCGTGGTGCTGGAGGTGGGCGGCGAGGCGGTCGCGATCACCCTCGACCTGGTCGAGCCGGACGGCGAGCTCTACGTGCTGGTCGGCTACGACGTCGAGCGGCTGCGCAACTACTCCCTCGGCCTCCTCATCGTCGACGGCATCGCCCAGGACGCGATCCGCCACGGCAGGTCCTGGCTGGACCTGACGGTCGGCGACGAGGGCTACAAGGCCGACTTCGGCGCCCGGCCCCGCGCCCTCCACCAGGTCCGGCTCCCCCGCACCCTGCGCGGGCACGCCGCCCTCCTGCGCCACGACGGCGAGCTCCTCGGCCGGCGGGTCGCCAAGCAGGGACTCGGCGCGTGGGAGGCGCAGCGCGCACGGCGTCGTACGGCGCGCGAGGAGCGTTCGCGGACCGTCGAGGCGGAGCGGCAGACGACGTCCACCTGAGGACGTTTCCTACCCCGCTGTGGTGATGCCCGGGTTCGTTCCCGGGCCCTACGATGACGGGCAGCCCCCCGAGCCCAGTGAGTCGCCATGCCGCCACGGACCCCACGTCAGGCCCCGCGTCGCCGGCGCCTCCGGCCGGTGCTCGTCTGCGCCCTCGGGCTGACGTGCGCGTGGGGTTTCCTCGAGGTCACCGCGGAACCGCCGCGGCCCGGGGACGGGTCCGGCTGGGCCAGCGCGGCCGGTGCGGACTTGTCGGGGTGGGTGTTCGGCCCGCCGGGAAGCGGGCGCCGACCGGGCGCTCGACCGGCGCCGCCCGCCGACGCCCTGCACGTCGCCCGCGACGGCGACGACCGGGCGTCCGGCTCGAGCACGGCTCCCCTGCGGACGGTCCGCGAGGCGCTCGACCGCGCCGACGACGGCGACACCGTGGTCGTCCACCGGGGCAGCTACCACGAGTCGCTCGAGGTCGACGGCGCCACCGGCGTCACGCTGATGGCCGCCCCCGGTGCGGCGGTCTGGATCGACGGCAGCCGGACGGTCGGGGGGTGGACCGCGTCTGGCGGCACCTGGGTGTCGGCGGGCTGGACACCGGAGTTCGACTCCAGCCCCACCTACACGTGGGGAGAGCCCGACAACACCTCGCCCAACTGGCAGTTCGTCAACCCCGCGCACCCGATGGCCGCGCACCCCGACCAGGTCTGGATCGACGGCGTGGCCCAGCAGCAGGTCGGGTCATTGGCGGAGGTCGGGCCGGGCACGTTCTTCGTCGACGAGCCGGGCGACCGCCTCTACCTCGGGTCCGACCCCAGCGGTCGCGAGGTGCGCGCGAGCGCCCTGGCCAAGGGCCTGAGCGTGCGGGCGGCAGGCACGCGGGTCGTCGGGATCGGCGTACGCCGCTTCGCCAACTCCGTGCCCCACATGGGCGCCGTGACCGTCGAGGCGCCCCGCGTGCGGCTCGTCGGCGTGGCGATCGTGGACAACGCCACCGCGGGCCTGCACGTCATGGACCGCCGCGTCCGACTGGTCGGCGTGCGCGTCTCGGACAACGGGATGATGGGCATGACCGCGACCGACGCGGACGGCCTGCGCATCGACCGGATGCGAGCGACCGGCAACAACCGGGAGCGCTTCAACACCTCACCGGCGGCCGGCGGCGCCAAGATCGGCCGCAGCACCGACGTGGTCGTGCGCGACAGCGTCTTCGAGGCCAACCTCGGCACCGGCCTGTGGTTCGACGAGTCGGTGCTGGGGCTGCAGGTGCTCGGCGGCCGGATGCACGGCAACGCCGTCCACGGCATCTCGCTCGAGCTCTCCGGCGAGGCGCTCGTGGCGGGCAACCTCGTCGCCGACAACGCGGGGAGCGGGCTCAAGGTCAACGACACCAAC
Source organism: Nocardioides sediminis (assembly GCF_003047295.1). GTDB lineage: Bacteria > Actinomycetota > Actinomycetes > Propionibacteriales > Nocardioidaceae > Nocardioides > Nocardioides sediminis. The sequence goes on along the minus strand of NZ_PZYZ01000001.1, from coordinate 360,206 downwards.
GACGTCTCGATCTGGAACAACACCTTCACCGGCAACGACCGCGAGGTCGACATCGTGCAGGACGACCGCGACCTCGACCCGCAGGGCAGCCACCTCGACCACTCGCTCGCGCTGACGTTCCGCAACGGTCCCGTCGCCCTCCGCAACAACGTGCTCGCCCAGACGTCCCGCGGCTCCGACTGCCTGCTCTGCGTCGAGGACTACTCGGGCCGGATGACGGCCGAGGACATGCGGGTGACGGCGCGCGGCAACCTCTACCAACGCCCCACGAGCGACCGCCCGGCGACGGTGGTGCGGTGGTCGCGCGGCGAGGACGCCGTCGCGTTCACCACGTTCGGCGCGTTCCGCAGCGCCACCGGGCAGGAGCGGCCGGGTCGGCTGGTCAGCGGCGCGCGGGTGCTGCGCGCCGACCACCGGGTGACGCGGAAGGTCGAGCGGATCGCCCGCAAGGTCGCGCGTCGGCTGCCGGCATCGGTGGCCGCCAAGCTGGGCGTCGACCGCGGGACCCGCCGCCTCGGCGCCTGGTGACCCTGGCCCCCCGTCCTGACACACCGGGGCCTGCGACCTGATCGGACGCACGCGCGACCGACCCCGAGGGTGTCGGCCGGCTGGCCGTCCCTCGGGGTCGGTGGCGGGGGGCGCTAGCGGAGCTTGATCTTCAGCACCCTGCTGGCAGCGGCGGTGGTGGCGTCACCGCCGTACCGCGCCTTCACCTTCAGCTTGCCCCGAGCCGCGTACTTCCCGAGCTTGATGGTGACCTTGCCCTTGCGGAGCTTGCCGGTGAACTTCTTCTTGCCCACCTTCACCGTCACCTTGCCGGTGGCGTTGCCGCCTCCGGTGCGGGCGACCTTCCAGACGACCTTGACGGCCACCTTGCCGCGGACCCGCTTGGTGACGGCCTTCCCCTTGAGGCTCGCCGTCGCCTTCGACGTCGTCGCCGGCGGCGGGGTCCCCGTGCCGGGGGTGGTCGGCGTCGTGGTCGGCGTCGTGGGAGACGTGGTCGGCGGCGGCGTGGGAGGCGTCGTCGGGTCCGGCGGCAGGTCGACGAGCACCGGCTCGGCCGTCTCCGAGATGGTCACGTTCTTCTTGACCGTGTGGGTGGCCCCGTCGTTGTCCGTGACCGTGAGCGTCACCAGGTAGGTTCCGGGACCTGTCATCCGGTAGTCACCCCGCGGGCTCTGCGAGGTGCTGGTCCGGCCGTTGCCGAAGTCCCAGGCATAGGACTTGATCGTGCCGTCCGGGTCGGCCGAGGCCGATCCGTCGAACCTGGGCCGCAGGCCGGCCTCCGTGGCCGTGAAGGCCGCGGTCGGTGCCACGTTGGTCGGGTCGATCACCGTCACCTGCACCGTGGCCGGTGCACTGGACCGCTTGAGGTTGTCGAGCACCGTCAGGCTGACGGTGTAGGTCCCGGCGTTCTCGTAGGTGTGCGTCATCACCGGGGTGTCGCTCTTCGCGGACGTGCCGTCCCCGAAGCTCCACCGGTAGGACTGGACGGCACCGTCGGGGTCGTTCGACGCCGAGCCGTCGAACGTCGCCGTGAGCGCGTTCACCCCCGAGACAGCGACGGACGCCGTGGGAGCCGCGTTCGGCGCCGGCTCGCCGGCGGCCTCGACGTGGGCGGTGAGCTCGGCTGCCGAGAGTGCCCGCTTGTAGACGGCCACCTCGTCGACGTCACCGACGAAGGACCCGGGGATCCCGGCGGCGGTGCCACCGACACGCCAGTAGCCGATCGCCAGGTGCTCGCCGACCGTCACGTCCGCCAGCGTGCCCTGCAGCACCCCGTCGACGTACAGTTGCATGCCGTCCGGGGAGAGCACCCCCGCCGCGTGGTGCCACGCGCCGTCGTTGTAGCTGCCGGAGCTGGCGATGGTCGACATCTCCGCGTCGGGCTTGACGCCGAACGCCACGTGGCCGGCCTCGTCGAGGTAGAGGTGACGGTCCGCCTTGGTGCGGAAGCCGCCCACGTTGTCGCGGCCCACGATGCGACCGCCGGTGGTGGACGTCGTGCGGAACCACGCCTCCAGGGTGAACAGGTCCGGCGGGCTGTCCTGGACGTCCGAGGTGGCCACGCTGTCGGCCGCGCCGGTGAGGCTCGCCCCGAGGTTGGTGGCGTCGGTGTGCACGGCGCCCTGGGTGCCGCGGACAACGCCGGCACCGACGGTCATCGGGTTGAAGCCCACCGAGTCGGCGGCCTTGACGGTCGCGTCACCGTCCTCCTCAGCGAAGCGCCACCAGTGCGTCGGCTCGTCGGTGTGCACGGCCTCGAGGTACTCGCTGTCCTCGCCCTGGCCGGTCACCGTCACAGGTGTCCACGGGGAGTTGGCCGTGAGACCGCTGGGGTCCCGGGCCTGGAGGCGGTACTCGTAGCTCCCCGGCGCCACCTCGTCGGTGTAGGTCATGCCGAGCGGGTTCCAGAAGTCCGCCTCGACGAACCGGCTGTGGACGAGGTTGGACCCCTCGGCCCCCACGGCGCGCCGGGAGAGCCGGTACTCGAGGTACTCGTTGTCCATGTCCTCGTTGGAGTGCCAGCTGATCCGGACCTTGCCGGGCTCCGTGGAGGTGGCCTGGATCGGGTACGACGCGTTGAAGAGCGTCGGCCCCCTGCCCTCCTGCACCAGGTCCGAGACCGCGAACCTCGTCAGGCCCTGCTGGGCCTGGCCGTTGACCCGGGTGAACTCACCGGCCATGACGATGTACTCGTCGTTGCCGGTGACGCTCCACGGGCCCTGGCTCTGCCCGGTGAAGGAACCGGCGTTGATCGAGGGGTACCAGGTGAGCTGGGAGGGCGACGGCTGGCCCTCGAAGTTGAAGTAGCGGCGGTTGTCGGGCTCCCACGTCGCGGTCCCGGTCGCCTCCTTGCCGAAGGCGACGGCGCGGTAGTAGGGGTAGTCGCCCACGCCGCCGGCGCCCTGGGTGACGCCGCCGATGTTCTCGCAGTAGTGGGCGTGGTTGGCCGTGTAGACGGCGCCGTCCTGCGGGTGCACCGAGTAGCTGTCGCCGTGGCAGTCGGCGACCCACTTGAGGGTGCCGTCCCAGTTGACGGCGAAGACGCCTTCGATGGTGCCGGCCTTGATGGTGCTGAAGGTGTAGCCGGCGCCGTAGAAGGCGTCGTCGTCGGCCGCCAGGGTGGTGATCGCGCCGTCCGCGTCGTCCTCGCCGTTGCCGGCGTAGATGAGGTTGCCGGCCTCCATCGGGAGTGCCGCCCCGGTCACCGCGTCCAGCAGCGCCATCCCGTCCCCGGGCTCGGCGGCGGTCGGGTCGTTGTCCTGACCGGGATCGTCGTTGACCTCCATGAACATGCCACCGACCGCGACCCTGCTCCCGTCCGGGCTCACCGCCAGGGCGTTCACGCCGCCGCCGGTGACCCTCGGCGCCCAGTCGAGCAGGTTGCCCGCCGCGTCGAAGGCGGCCAGGTTCCCCCGGGTCTGGTTGCCGACGCCGCCGAAGCCGCCGCCGACGTAGATGTTGCCGTTGCTGCCGACGGCGATGGCCTGCACGGACCCGTTGACCTGCGGGGCGAAGCCGTCGACGAGCTCCCCGGTCGTCAGGTCGAAGGCCGCCAACCGGCCACGCGGTTGCCCGTCGACGGTGCTGAACTCTCCGCCGACGTAGAGCCGGTCACCGTCGACGGCGACGGCCCGGACCTGCTGGTCGAAGGACGGGTCGAAGTCCGTCATCTCCCCCGTGGTCACGTCGTAGGCGACCAGGTTGTCGCGAAGGACCCCCGTCCCCTCCGCGGCGCCCGCGGGTCGCGCCTCGTCGAAGTTGCCGCCGGCGTACACGATGTCGCCGCGCATGGCCTGGGACCACACGACACCGTTGATCTGTGTGGTCGGCAGGGCGTCCGCCGTGACCGTGACCGGGGTCTTCGGGTCGTTCGGGTCCCGCGGGGCCCAGTCGGCGGATGCCGGCCCCTGGCCCAGCACCGCCAGGCCGGACAGCGCCAGTGCGCCGCCCACCGCGATACGTGCGCCTCGCGTCGCGAGGCTCCTGCGTGTCTTCATGTCGGTCTCCCCCGGGGTAGAGCCCTCGGCTCGTGCGGATGTGTGGGTGGTCGTGCGATGTGGCGAAGAGCTGGTGCTGCGTGTGCGGAGCGCTGGAGGGCGGCGTCGTCTCATGGCGTCGGGCCGGCCCAGATGTCGTCGAAGGACGCGATCACGGGTGCGTTGGTGGCCGACCCGGAGAGGTAGGTCCCGACTCCGATGTGACCGGTGGTCTGCAGGGCGGCGGTGCTGTCGGTGACCGACGCCGTCCACGTCGACGGCTCCGCGGTGCCGACCTTCCAGACCTTCGCCCGGAACGTCGTGGGAGAGGTCCCGAAGGCCTGGACCTTCACCTGCAGGCGGTCCGTCGGCGCCACCGTGAGACCGCTGACGGTGCGGCTCTGGAGCGTCGTCTCCGTGCCACCGACGTTGCGCCCCAGGATCACCGAGACGGTGCCCCCGGCGTTGAACTTGGTGTCCATGTAATAGCGGTCGCCGGAGGCCAGGAGCCGCGGTCGCAGGGTGACGTAGGTGCCGCCGCCGGTGGCCACCTTGTCGACGCCGATGGTCGCGCGCATCTCGGTGTCGGAGGACGACACCCCGGTCATCGCCCTGCTCGGACCGGCACCTGCGGAACCCATGCGGATGGTGCCCACGCCGCCGGTGACGTTGAAGTTGCTCGACGTGCCCGAGCCGGTCCAGGCACCACCGAGGTCGGCCGTGCCCCACCCGCCGGTGACGCTGCGGGTGAAGGAGTCCTGCGCGTACGCCGCGGCTGCCGCGCTCACGGTGACCTGCTGGGTCGCGGTGTCCTTGGCGCCGTCGTCGTCGGTGACCTCGAGCGTCACGGTGTAGGTGCCGGCCTCGGTGTAGGTCCGGCTGGCGGTGGCGCCGCTGCCGGTGCTCCCGTCCCCGAAGTTCCACGCGTAGGACGAGATCGTGCCGTCCGGGTCGGCGGAGGCGCTGCCGTTGACGTTGACGGTCAGCCCGTTGGTCGTCGCGGAGAAGGCCGCGTTCGGCGCCGTGTTGGGGGCGACGATGGTGACCTGCTGGGTGCGGGTCGCCGTGTTGCCGGTGGCGTCGGTGACGGTGAGCTTGACGTCGTACGTGCCGCCCGCCGTGTAGGTGTGCGAGGCGGTGGCCCCGGTGGCGGTCCCTCCGTCCCCGAAGGTCCACGCGTACGACGTGATGCCCTGGTCGTCGGTCGAGCCGGAGCCGTTGACCGTGAGCTGCGTGCCGCTCACGTCGGTCGTGAAGCTCGCGACCGGCGGCGCGGACACCGGGACCTGCTTGGTCAGGCTGGTGGTGGCGCCGTCGTCGTCGGTGACCGTCAGCGTGACGCCGTAGGTGCCGGCGGCCGCGTAGGTGTGCGACGGGTTGGCCTGGGTCGAGGTCCCGCCGTCGCCGAAGGTCCAGGCGTACGACGCGATGGTGCCGTCCGGGTCGCTGGAGCCACTGGAGCTGAATGCAGCCGAGAGACCGTTGACCTGGGAGCTGAACTGCGCGACCGGCTTGACGTTGGGTGCTTCCGCCCCCGTGGCGGCCGCGTGGTGTCCAGCGACCTCGGCGGCGCTCAGATCGTGCTTGTAGATGGCGACCTCGTCGAGGCTGCCGTTGAAGTAGCCGCTGCTCGGGGCGGACGGCCAGCCGGAGACGGTGTCCCCGCCGAGCCGCCAGTAGCCGATGGACAGGTGCTCACCGACGGTGACGTCGGCGCGGGATGCGACCTGCTGCCCGTTGACGTACAGCTTCATCCCGGAGGAGGACAGCGTCGCGACCGCGTGGTGCCACTGACCGTTGTTGTAGCTGTTGGGACTGACCACGTCGAGTCGTGAGGCGTTCGGCTTCACGCCGAAGTGCAGGCGGCCCGCATTGTCCATGTAGAGCTGGCGGTCGTGCTTCGTGGAGTTGCTGGTCGTGTTGCGGTTGCTCCAGCCGACCAGCCTGCCGCCCGTGCTCGACGTCGTCTTGAACCAGGTCTCGATCGAGAACACGTCGGGCGGGAAGCCGGCGGTCGCGCCGGCGGCGGAGCCACCGGTCGCACCGCTGAACGTCGAGGCGGTGTCGCTGTCGCCCGAGATCGCGCCCGACGCTCCGCGGGTGACGCCGGCCTGGGTCGTCAGCGGGTCGAAGCCCACCCGGTCGGCCGCGACCGTTGCTCCGGTGGCCTCACCCAGACGCCAGTAGCTCGTCGGCTGGCTGTCGTAGACCGCCTTGACGTAGTCGCTGTCCCTGGCACCCGACGGCGCCACCGTCACGGTCGTCCAGGGCGAGTTGGCGACGTTGCCGAAGGGGTCGCTGACCTGGACGCGGTACTGGTGCGTGGACCCCGGGGTCAGGCTGGAGTGCGAGTCGGTGACCCCCATCGTGAAGGGGTTCCAGTGCCGGGCGAAGACGTTGCGGGTGTGCACCAGTCCGGCTGCGTTCTGTGTGTCGCGGTAGACCCGGTAGGTGAGGTACTCGTTGTCGTTGTCGCGGTTGATGCCCCAGTTGACGCGCACCTTGCCGGCCTCGGTCGAGGAGACGTTGAGCGGGTACGTCGTGCTGAAGTACTGCGGTCCGGAGTCGTTCGGCGCGAGGCCGCTCCTCGCGAAGCGGACCAGGCCCTGCTGGGCGACGCCGTTGATGCGCGTGAACTCGCCGCCCATCACCAGGTAGTCGCTGTTGCCGGTGACGCTCCACGGGCCCTGGGACTGGCCGGTGTAGGTGCCGGCGTTGAAGTTGGGGTACCACCCGAGCTGGGTCGGCGCCGGCTGGCCCGCGAAGTTGGTGTAGCGGCCCTGGTCCGGCTCCCACGTGAGGGTCCGGGTGGCGGCACGGGTGGTCGCGATGCCCCGGTAGTAGGGGTAGGAGCCCACCGACCCGGCGCCTTGGCGGATGCCGTCGAGGTTCTCGCAGTAGTGCGCGTGGCCGGCGGAGTAGACCACCGGGCCGATGGCCATCGCGTCATAGGTGTCGCCGTGGCAGTCGTTGAGGTAGTTGATCGTGCCCCCGTCCCAGCTGGCGGAGAAGGTGCCCTCCCAGGTGCCGCCCGACCTCCCGAAGGTGTAGCCCCCGCCGAAGATGTAGGTGCCGTCGGTGGTCAGCGACGTGATCGCCCCGTCGGCGGTGCCGTTGCGGACCACGGAGTTGACGGCCATGGGCAGGCTGGCGCCGGTGACGGCGTCCACCATGCCGAGGCCGTACCCGGGGTTGCTCGAGCCGTTGAGGGCGGTGAAGGAGCCGCCGACCGCGATCTTGGTGCCCTGCGGGTTCATGGTCAGCGCGTTGACCGCGCCACCCGTCGCCTGCGGCGCCCAGTCCAGCAGCGCGCCGTTGGAGGCGTTGAAGGCCGCGAGGTACTGGCGGCTCGCACTGCCGACGCCGAGGAACGCGCCACCCGCGTAGACCGTGGAGTTGGTCGCGACGATGGCGTCGACGTCGTAGTTGACCGGCGGCGCGAAGGTGCTGACCAGGGCCCCGGTCGCCGTGTTGAACGCGGCGATGCGCCGGCGGGTCTGACCGTTGACGCTCGTGAACTCGCCGCCGACGTAGAGGCGGGTCTTGTCCGGGGAGACCGCCAGGGCCCGGACCTGGCCGTTGAAGGACGGCGCAAAGCTCGTCATCACGCCGGTCGTCACGTCGAAGGCGAGGATGTTGCCGCGGGCGACGGTGTTCTGTCCTGCGGGTGATCCCGCAGGGCGCGCGTTGGAGAAGCTGCCCCCGGCGTAGACCGTGTTGTTGACCATCGCGGTCCGCCACACGACGCCGTTGATCTGCGGCGCCGGGAGCGCGTCGTTGGACACGGTCACCGGCGACGTCGGGTCGTTGGGGTCCTGCGGAGCCGTGTCGGCGCTTGCCGAGCGGGGCGCCATGGAGAGTCCCGCCACGGCCAGGACGATGGCGAGCGTGCCGCTGAGGCGGCGTACGACGGAGGAGCGCTTCTTCACGGAGATCAACCCCAGAGGTTCTCGTAGGAGCGGCTGCGGGGGTGCAACCAGTGGGGGCCGGGGCGGACTGCTCCGACAGGACCCGAGAGGCGACCCGGACGGGTCTGCTCAGCCATCGACGGACCCCGTGAAGGCGACCGTCGGGGCTGAGCCGGTGTAGCTGACCTCGACGCGCACGTCGTCGCGCTGGTCGTCGGGCACGGTGAACACGTAGGTGCCCTGGCGGGACGAGCCCGGCGACAGGTCGCCGGCGAGGGGCTCCGACGACGATCCGAACTGGGTGGCCGGCGTTCGGTCGGCGCCGTAGGAGAGAAAGACCACGACGCTGTCGAGCGACACCGCGTCCTCCCCGTCGTTGGTGGCGGCCACGGTGACGCGCAGGCCGGGACCCGAGATCTCTCCCGGGGCCTTGGCCTCGGCCTGCACGGCGGTGATGGAGGCGAGCTCGACCGTGAGGCCGGTCCTGAAGTCGCCGACGCTCTGCAACGGCACCGGGGCCAGCGTCTGCACCGGCTCCACGGGGACCGTCTCTCCGGTGGCCGTGCCGGGCTCCGCGCCGTCGGTCGTGGCGTCGTCGGCGTCGTCGCCGCTGTCGTCGGCTGCGCCGCCCCCGTCGCCACCCTTGGTGCCGCCGCCCTTGCCGGAGCCACTCGTGCTCGCACCGTCGGTGTCGGACCCCGTGCCGCCTGACCCCGACGTGTCGGAGCCCCCGCTCCCGGCTCCGGCCTTGCCCGATCCCGCCTTGCCCGATCCCGCCTTGCCCGACCCCGCCTTGTCCCGTCCGGTCGACGGTGAGTCGGTGGACTCGCCGGCCGCGGCGTCACCGGACGACGCGCCCGACGTCCGTGCTCCCGCGTCACCGCCCTGCGGTTCGCCGGAGGAGCCCGTCATGGCCCAGACGGCCGCGGCCGCGATGAGGACCACCGCGGCCAGGACGATGATGACGGATCGCTGACGTGATGCTTCGTGCATGCCCTCGGTGCCCTTCTCGGGTCGGCCCTCTGTCCCCACGGGGCCGCTTGTCGAGGACGGTAGGCACCGGCGGGCATGCCACAGGTCTCGGTAAAGGGAGAATGCCCCAGACGGGGTACGGCTTCGACTAGTCCACTCGGTGGGGGTCGGGCTGCTGCACCGCTGGGACGGCGTACTGGCGCGCTTCCTGCGCCGACCTGTCGGCGCCCCTCCGACCCCATGTCGGCCTCAGCCGTGCGGTGGATACCCCATCCGGGGGAGGGCCGGACCCGTGCTGGACCAGGCGGAGAGACGCCGGTGCCGCGCTCGGGCAGGGGTTCAGGAGTTGAAGCGCTGCTGCGTCTTCTCGAGGCCGACGGTCACCAGCGACTCGACGGCGTCGGCGGCGTCCATGACCTGGAACGGCAGGTCCTTGCGCTCGGCGGCGGAGTAGTCGGAGAGCACGAAGTCGGCCACGTCCTGGCGTCCCGGTGGCCGGCCGATCCCGCAGCGCACGCGGTAGAAGTCCCCGGTGCCCAGGCTCGAGCGCATCGAGCGCAGTCCGTTGTGGCCGTTGTCCCCGCCGCCCAGCTTGGTGCGCAGCGTGCCGAACCCGATGTCGAGCTCGTCGTGGATCGCGACGATGCGCTCGGGCGGAACCTTGTAGAAGGTCGCCAGCGCCTTGACCGGGCCGCCGGTCTCGTTCATGTAGCAGCGGGGCCTGGCCAGGACCACGCGGGGGCCGGGGGTGCCGGGCGGCGTGACGCGGCCCTCGACGACGTCGGCGCGCCCGGACTTGTGGGACCTGAACGGCGACCCCATCCGGTCGGCGAGCTCGTCGGTGACGAGGTAGCCGACGTTGTGGCGGTGCCCGGCGTACGACGGACCGGGGTTGCCGAGGCCGACCACCAGCCAGACGTCGTCGCTCATGGGCTCATCCTCGCAGCCGTACCTCCGGCCAGCGGTCGGCACCACCCCGAGAAATGGCGGACGCCGCACCGGGGAGCCCGGTGCGGCGTCGCACGTCGCTCAGGAGGCGTGCCGTGGGGTCACTCGGAGTCCGAGGATCCCTCCGTCTCGCCGGACTCGGCAGCGCCCTCCGCGGCCTCGGCCTCGGCGGCCTCCTCGCCGGACGGCTCGTGCTCGATGCCGGCCTCGGCCTCGGCCTCCTCCAGCTCGGCCTCGAGGGCCTCGGCGGAGATCTGCTGGGTCACGTTGACGATGAGGAGCTCCTCGTCGGCGAGCAGCGTGGTGCCCGAGGGCAGGGTGAGGTCCTTGGCGTGGATCTGGGTGCCGATCTCGGCGCCCTCGACCGACACCTCGAACCACTCGGGGATGTGGGTGGCCTCGGCCTCGACGGAGACCACGGCGTTCTCGGTGACGACCAGCGTCTCGGCGGCGGCGTCGCCCACGACGTGGATCGGGACGTCGACGGTGACCTTCTCGCCGCGCTTGACCGCGACGAAGTCGACGTGCTCGATGACGCGGCGGATCGGGTCGACCTGCACGTCCTTGGTCAGCGCGAGCTGCTCGGTGCCGTCGATGTCGAGCTCGAGCAGCGCGTTGGCGCCGCCGTGCTTGAGGGCCATCATCGTGTCGTGGCCCGGCAGGGTCACGTGGACCGGCTCGTTGCCGTGGCCGTAGATGACGGCGGGGATCTTGTGCTCGCGGCGGATGCGGCGGGCCGCGCCCTTGCCGAACTCGGTGCGGGTCTCGGCAGTGATCTTCTCGGCAGACATGCTCTCTCCTCGGTGCGTGGTGAAGTCTCAGGGCCCCGGAGACGACGAACGCCGCGCTCCCGACAGGAGACGCGGCGCGTTCGGGCGCGAGCCCGGTGCTGCATCTGCCCTGTCGATCACGGAGTCGAGCTCCCTCGCCGAGGCAACTTCCCAAGCCTACGACCGACGTGCGTCGTAGGTCGAATCGAGCGGTCAGATGCGGTCCAGGGTCGCGCCCGTGCGACTCAGCCACTCGAAGACCCGGATCGCCGAGAGGCCCACGGCGAGGTAGCCGACGCCGATGAGCAGCTCGGTGCCGACGAGGCCCGACACCGCACCCCAGGCCGCGCCGTCGGCCAGCATCCGGCTCGCCTCGATGGCGTGGGTCAGCGGCAGCCACCGGCCGACGGCGGCCATCCACCCGGGCAGGTCGTCCAGCGCCACGTTGGTCCCGGTGAAGATGAGCAGCACGAGGAAGAGGACGTTGCCCAGCGTGGCCCCGTCCCGGTAGACGAGGTTGATCGCCCCCATCACCAACCCGAGCCCGGTGGAGGCCAGCGAGCCCACCGCCACCACCAGCGCGATCAGCGGCCACGCGCTGCCCGGGATGTCGGTGTCGAGGAGCATCGAGCCGACCACGACCCCGAACATCGCCACGAACCAGCCGTTGGCGATCACCGGCATCGAGCGGCCCAGGAACAGCGGGATCCGTCGTGCGGGCGTCGCCAGCACCAGCCCCAGCGTCTGCGCGAACCGCTCGCCGCCGATGGTGAAGGTCATCGCGAACATGCACGGGATGGCGGCGTAGTTCAGCGCGTTGCCGATGACGTAGAACTCGTCGTCGCCCACGCCCGCGCTGCGCCCGATGTAGGCGAACAGCAGGATCTGGCAGACCGGTGACACCAGCAGCGACGGGACGAAGATCCAGGGGTTCATCCAGCCGAACAGCGCCCGGTAGCTCATCAGGCCGCCGATGAAGAAGATGCGTGCGCTCGTCACGTCAGTCCCTCACGTCAGGGCCAGCGTCGCGTCGCGGCGGGCCGAGGTGATGAGGCGTACGCCGAGCCAGGCAGCCAGGGCGGCGTACGCCAGGCCGACGGCCGCGCAGATGGCGAGATCGCCCCAGGGGCTCTCGCCCGCCGCCGCGGCCCGCATCCCCTCGACCGCCCAGGTGGGGGCCAGCAACCACGAGACCGGGCGGAGGACGGCCGGCAGCAGGTCGAGCGGCACGACGAAGCCGCACAGCAGCCAGCCGGGGTACTCCAGCGCCGCGCCGAGGGCCCACGAGGTGCGGTAGCGCACGGCGGAGACCGAGAGCAGGAACCCGAACAGCGCGATCGTCACCGCGGCCATCAGGATGCTGAGCACGAAGAGCGGCCAGTTCTCCACCTGGAGGGCGATGTCGAAGAGCCACCAGTCCCACAGGATGGTGGCAACAACGCTGTAGAGGCCGATGGCGGCCATCGCGAAGGTGATCGGCAGGAGCACCAGGGAGAACGGGGTCGGCGCGGCGACGACGAGCTCGAGGGTGCCGGCGCGGCGCTCGCGCTGGACGAGGGTCGTGGCACTCACCGTCTGCGAGGTCCAGATGCCCATGGCGGCGGCACCGATGCCGGCGTACAGCATTGCGGCCGGGTCGCCGTTGACCTGGTAGACGAGCAGCGCCGCGGTGGCGAACATCAGCGGGAAGACGACGGCCAGGAAGCCCTCGAACGGCGAGAACAGCAGGATCTTGAGCTGGAGCCAGAAGCAGACGACCTGCTGACGCACGAGGCTCACCTCGTCACCAGCTCGACGTAGGCGTCCTCCAGCGTCGGGTCCCGGTGGCTCACGCGACCGACGCGCGTGCCGTCGAGGCCGGCCAGCACGTGCTGGGTGACCTCCGCACCGGGCTCGCAGGAGACCACGAGGACCTGCAGCTGCCCGCGGTCCTCGACCACCACGCTGCGGACGCCGCCGGTGCCGCGAGCCACCTCGACGGCGTCGTCGGAGACGCCGTACGTCTCGACCTCGAGGACCCGCCCGGCACTGACCAGCTGCTTGAGCTGCGTCGGGGTGCCCTCGGCGACGATCTCGCCCGAGCGGATCACCGCGATCCGGTCGCACAGCTCGTCGGCCTCGAACATGTAGTGCGTGGTGAGGAGCACCGTCTTGCCCTGCTCGCGCAGCCCCGCGATGGTCGCGCGCAGCTCGCGGGCGCCGACGGGGTCGATGCCGATCGAGGGCTCGTCGAGGAAGAACACGTCCGGGTCGTGCAGCAGCCCGCGGGCGATGTGCAGCCGCTGCCGCATGCCGCGGGAGTAGCCCTCGACCCGCTCCCCCTCCCGGCCGGTGAGCCCGACGAGCTCGAGCAGCGAGCCGATCCGTTCCTTCTGCTCGCGCGGCGGGACGCCGTACAGCTCGGAGAAGTAGCGCAGGTTGTCCAGGCCAGAGAGTCGTTCGTAGAGACCCCGGTCGCCGCCGAAGACGTAGCCGATGCGGCGGCGGACCTCGCGGACGTCGCCCACGACGTCCCGGCCCAGCACCGACGCGCTGCCCGAGGTCGGGATCAGCAACGTGATCAGCATCTTGATCGTGGTGGTCTTGCCGGCGCCGTTGGGCCCGAGCAAGCCGAACAGCTCGCCCGGCGCGATCTCGAAGCTGACGCCCCTGACCGCCTCGACGGTCCTGCGCGTCGGCCGCAGGGCTCCCTGCCTGGTCCGGAACGTACGGCGGAGGTCGCGCGCCTCGACGGCGGGGGTCTCGGTCAGCGGCACTCGCGCGAGGCTACGCCCGTCAAGCCGCCCTGACAGTGATGCCACGCGGGTTTCGACACCGACCGTCGCCGCTTCGCAGGCTCAGCGGCGGGCCGTGCTCAACCGCCCGCGTCACGGACGCTCGCTCGTGCCTCGCGACCGTCCTACGCGTGCCCGTCGAACATGGAGGTGACGGAACCGTCCTCGAAGACCTCCTTGATCGCCCGCGAGATGAGCGGCGCGATCGAGAGGGTCGTCAGCTTGTCGAACTGCTTGTCCGCGGCGACCGGAAGCGTGTTGGTCACCACGACCTCGGTGGCGGACGAGTTCTTGAGCCGGTCGACGGCCGGATCGGAGAGGATCGCGTGGGTCGCGGCGATGATGACGCCCGCGGCGCCCTCGTCGATGCACGCCTCGGCGGCCTTCACGATCGTGCCGCCGGTGTCGATCATGTCGTCGGTCAGGATGCAGATCTTCCCCTTGACGTCACCGACCACGCGGTTGGCGACGACCTCGTTGGCCACGTCGGTGCGTCGGGTCTTGTGGATGAACGCCAGGGGAACGCCGCCGAGCCGGGCCGACCAGCGCTCGGCGACCTTGATCCGGCCGGCGTCGGGCGAGACGACGGCGAGCGGCTGGTCGCCGTACTTCTCGTTGACGTAGTCGGTGAGGATCGGGAGCGCCATCAGGTGGTCGACGGGTCCGTCGAAGAAGCCCTGGATCTGGTCGGCGTGCAGGTCGACGGTGATCAGGCGGTCGGCGCCGGCGGTCTTGAAGAGGTCGGCGACCAGCCGGGCGGAGATGGGCTCACGACCGCGGTGCTTCTTGTCCTGGCGGCCGTAGCCGTAGAACGGCATCACCACGGTGATCCGCTTGGCCGAGGCCCGCTTGAGGGCGTCGACCATGATCAGGTGCTCCATGATCCACTCGTTGATCGGAGCGGTGTGGCTCTGGATCACAAAGGCGTCGCACCCACGGACCGACTCCTCGTAGCGCACGTAGAGCTCGCCGTTGGCGAACTCGTACGCCGACTGCGGCACCAGCGCCGTGTCGAGGAGGTCAGCCACCTCGACGGCCAGCGTCGGGTGGGCCCGACCGCTGAAGACCATCAGGTTCTTCTCGGTCGTCTTCTTCAGTCCGGTCACCGGCTGCGACTCCTCGTTCGGGGGATGGAGTGTCGACGTCAGGATTGTGACGCACTCCGGCCGTCTGGCCCAACCCCAGGGTCCACCTCGCGTTCACCCGGGGCTGCGCCTGTGACCGACGCCTCCTCCGCGGCCGCGGCGGCCTCCGCCTGGGCGGTCCCGGGGCGCCGCTTGCGGACCCAGCCCTCGAGGTTGCGCTGCGGGCCGCTGCTGACGGCCAGCGCGCCGGGCGGGACGTCGCGTCGTACGACGGTGCCACCGGCGGTGCCTGCACCGTCGCCGACCGAGACCGGGGCGACGAAGGTGTTGTTGGAGCCCGTGCGGACGTTGCGGCCCACGACGGTCCGGTGCTTGGCGATGCCGTCGTAGTTGGCGAAGATCGTGCCGGCGCCGATGTTGGTCCCCTCGCCGATCTCCGCGTCGCCGACGTAGGACAGGTGAGGCACCTTGGCGCCGTCGCCGATCGTGCTGTTCTTGGTCTCCACGAAGGCCCCCACCTTGCCCGCGACCCCGATGCGTGAGCCGGGTCGCAGGTAGGAGAACGGCCCGACGTTGGCCCGGTCGCCGATGACGGCGAGCTCGGCGTGGGTGCGTACGACGCGGGCGCCCTCCCCGACCTCGCAGTCCTTCAGCGTCGTGTCCGGCCCGACGACCGCGTCCTCGGCCACCACGGTGGCGCCGAGGAGCTGGGTGCCGGGCAGGATCGTGACGTCCGGCGCGAGCTGCACGTCGGCGTCGATCCACGTCGTGGCCGGGTCCATCACGGTGACGCCGTCCTGCATCCACCGGGTGACGATGCGCCGGTTGAGCTCGCGGCCGAGCTCGGCGAGCTGGGCGCGGTCGTTGGCCCCCTCGGTCTGCCGGACGTCGTCGACCCGGTGCGCGCCGACGGTGAGGCCGGCGTCGCGGGCGAGCTGGACGGTGTCGGTGAGGTAGTACTCGCCCTTGTTGTTGTCGTTGGTGATGCGGCCCAGCGCGTCGGCGAGGAACTCGGCGTCGAAGGCCAGGATGCCGGAGCTGATCTCCGCGATCTCGCGCTGCTCGGGGCTGGCGTCCTTCTCCTCCACGATCGCCTCGACGTCGCCCTCGTCGTTGCGCACGATCCGGCCGTAGCCGAACGGGTAGTCGACGATGCCGGTGAGGATGCTGACCGCGCGCTGCGCCGCCTCGTGCTCCTCGGCGAAGGCGCGGAGGCTCTCGCCGCGCAGCAGGGGCGTGTCACCCGCCGCGACGATCACGGTGCCCTTGGTCGGCCCCGCGGCCTCCATGGCGATCCGGACGGCGTGCCCGGTGCCGTCCTGGGTCTCCTGGACCGCGAGCACCGCCTCGGGCACGAGCTCCTGGATGTGGGGTCCCACCTGCTCGCGCTGGTGGCCCACCACGGCGACGACCCGCTGCGGCTCGACGGCCTGCACGGCGCGCAGGACGTGGCCGATCATGCTGCGTCCACCGATGGGGTGCAGGACCTTCATCGTCTTGGACTTCATGCGGGTGCCGCCGCCGGCGGCGAGCACGATCACGGTGAGGTTGTCCATGGGGCGCAGTCTGCCAGCGACGCTCGGCGCGTCCTCGGGGGCGGTCCCCGGGCGGTGAGCACAGCGAAGGCAGTTCGGTGCTCGTCGTCCCCTGGTGAGCGTGGCCTCGGTCGTCGGGCTCGCGAACTGCCTTCGCTGTGCGCCTGAAACCGCGGGCACGGCATCCGGGAGGGCGAGACCTCGCGCCGTACGACTACTTCACCTGCTCGGGCCGCTCGACCCGACGCGGCGGCCATACCTCGTCTTCTGGGAGGACGACCTGGTCGCCTCGGCGCGCGCGGAGCTCCCGCCGGTCAAGTCCCCTGTCGAGGCCCGGTTCGTCCCGGGCGGGGCGCGCGTACTCCCCCGACGGTTCGCGGCACTCCATGGACGACGTCCCGCCCGACTCACCGCCCGAGCGGTGAGTGAGCCACCTTCCGACGGCACCCGAATGTCGCTGACCGACCGCCGGCCGGCGCGGCGTACGACGACTCGCGTGCGGGCGGTGAGTCAGCCACCTTCCCGGGGCAGCGCACTGTGGCTGGCGCACCGCTGGTCGGTGAGGTGCCCTCGGCGAGCGCGGCGGGACTCGGGCTCCCGCGGCATGACTCCCACAGCGAGGCTGGACCGCCCTACATCATGTAGACGATCGAGTCCTCGCTCCGGCCCTCCACGAAGAGGTCCTCGGCCTTGGCCAGCAGCTTCAGGTACCCGGCGTCGGTGATGGTCTTCACCAGACCGGCCTCCATCGCCGCCATGTCCTCGAAGTCGGTGAACCAGTGCACCGTGGACAACGGGCCACCGACCTGGAGGCCCCACGTGGTGGGGAGCCCCATCGTCTCGGTCACGTACTGCGACACCTCGGCGGCGAAGCCCGCCGCTTCCTGCTGCTTGGCCCCGGCGACGAGCGCGGTCCTGTGGAATCGGATTGTCATGACGTCCTCCCGTGGTTTCGGTTCGGCCAAGGGGCGCGTGCGCACGCCACGGTGCGCACCGGCACCTCGGTCGCTGACGTCTCCACGCTGCCCGGTCGGGAGCGACCCGAATAGAGGCGAAGGGACCGGCCTCCTCGGCGGGTGACCTGGGTCCCGCGGCGAGAGAGGGCGAGGGGCGACGGGGCCCCGTCCGGTCACCGCCGTCGGCGCCGGGACGAGCTGGCTCCCCGGGTAGGAGTCGAACCTACGTCGCTAGTCCTGATTCAAAGTCAGGCGGGCCCTGCCGGCAGACCAACCGGGGATAGGCGGCCAAGCCTAGGGCCCGACCCGGGCAGGACTGCCGAGACCCGGCAGACCAACCGGGGACAGGCGGCCAAGCCCAGGGCCCGCGCCCCGTCGTCCCGGCGACACCTCCACCGGATCAGGGCGATTCCCGATGCGCGGTGTCGGCGGTCCCGGCTAGCGTCGTCGTCGTGACGGTGACCCAGGGAGCCGAGCCGACGGTGATCAGCACCGTCGGGCTCACCAAGCACTACGGGCACGTGCACGCCCTCCACGACCTCGACGTGGAGGTGGGCGAGGGGGTCACGGGCCTGGTCGGCGCCAACGGGGCCGGCAAGTCGACGCTGATCAAGATCCTGCTGGGGCTGCTCGAGCCCACCGCCGGCAGTGCGCGGGTGCTCGGCCACGACATCGCCACCGCGGGAGAGGAGATCCGCCGGCTGGTGGGCTACATGCCCGAGCACGACTGCCTGCCGCCCGACGTGAGCGCCAGCGAGTTCGTCGTGCACATGGCACGGATGTCCGGGCTGGGGCGGTCGGCGGCGCGCGAGCGGTCCGCCGACGTGCTGCGGCACGTGGGCCTCGACGAGGAGCGCTACCGGCCGATGGGCGGCTACTCCACGGGCATGAAGCAGCGCGCCAAGCTCGCCCAGGCCCTCGTCCACGACCCGCGGTTGGTCTTCCTCGACGAGCCGACCAACGGCCTCGACCCCGCCGCGCGAACCGACATGCTCGGCCTCGTCCGGCGCATCGGCAGCGACTTCGGCATCGCCGTGCTGGTCACCTCCCACCTGCTCGGCGAGCTCGAGCAGGTCAGTGACCACGTCGTCGTGCTCGACGCCGGGCACCTGCTCCGCTCCAGCGCGACCGGGGACTTCCTCGAGCAGACCGGCCGCCTGCTGGTCGAGGTGATCGGCGGGACCGAGGAGCGCGACCGCTTCGGCGAGGCACTCGCGGCCGCCGGGCTCACCTGCCGTCCCCGCGGCACGACCATCGCCATCGAACCGCCGCCGGCGCACCTCGCCGTGCACGACGTGGTCCGCGACACCGCCGCCGACCTCGGGCTGGGCCTGATGCGTCTCCAGCCCGACCGCCGCCACCTCGAGGACGTGTTCCTCGACGACGCCGCGCCGGCCCGGGGCGGTGCCCGTGGCTGACCAGCGCGCCGGCGTCATCCACGACCTCGGCTACCGCCACTACGACGGCCCCCGCGACGGGGTGGCGACGATCGCCCGCACCCTGTTCGTCACCGGCCTGCGGCATGCGTTCGGGCTCGGGCGCTCCGGCAGGTCCAAGATCCTGCCGTTCCTGCTGCTCGGCATCGCCGTCGTACCGGCCGCCGTCGTCGTCGGCGTGGTGACCTTCCTCCCGGTCTCCGAGCTGCCCCTCACCTACGCCGGCTACACCAACCAGATCCAGCTGGTGGTGAGCCTGTTCGCGGCCGCCCAGGCACCGGTGCTGTTCTCCCGCGACCTGCGCCACCGCTCGATCGTCCTCTACCTCGCACGCCCGCTCCCCGCCCACGTGCTGGCCCTGACCCGCTGGTTCTCGCTCACGACCGCGCTGCTCGTGTTCATGCTGCTGCCGGCCCTCGTCCTGTACGTCGGAGGCCTGCTCGCCGGGCTCGACGTCGGCGGCCAGACCGTCGACCTCCTCAAGGCCGTCGCGCTCCTCGTGCTGGTCGCCGCCATGGTCGCCGGCATCACCGGCTTCATCTCCTCGGTGTCCCTGCGGCGAGGCTTCGCCGTGGTCGGCTCGATCGTCGCGCTGGTGGTGGTGCCGGGCGTCGTGACCGCCGTCCAGGCCATCGCCTCCGAGGAGGGCGCCGACGAGGTCGGGGTCGCCGCCGGGCTCGCGTCGCCGTGGTCGCTCAACAGCGGGCTGGCCGACGCGTGGGGCGCCGGCGTCACGGTCTTCACACCGCCCACCGGGGCCTGGGTGGCGGCGTACGTCGTCGTCGCCCTGCTCGTCGCGGCACTCGGACTGGCCGCGATCGTGGCCCGCTTCCTCAGGGTGGGGTCCCAGTGAGCGGCCCCGGGAGCACGCTGGTCCTCGACTCGGTCTCGCGATGGTTCGGCAACGTCGTCGCGGTCAACGACGTGTCGCTGACCATCGGGCCGGGGGTGACCGGGCTGCTCGGCCCCAACGGCGCGGGCAAGACCACGCTGATGGCGCTGATGAGTGGCTTCCTCGCGCCCTCCGCGGGCACCGTCGCGCTCGACGGCGAGCCCGTGTGGCGCCACACCGAGGCCTACCGGCGCATCGGGCTGGTGCCCGAGCGCGAGCTGAGCTTCGGCTACCTCACCGGGCGCCAGTTCGTCCGCGCCAACGCCGACCTGCACCGGCTGCCCGACGCGGCCGGCGCCACCGAGCGGATCCTGGCGGAGGTCGACATGGTCGAACCAGCCGCCCGACGCCTCGACACCTACTCCAAGGGCATGCGCCAGCGGGTCAAGATCGCCGCCGCGCTGGTGCACGACCCGGCCGTGCTGCTCCTCGACGAGCCCTTCAACGGCGTCGACCCGCGCCAGCGGATGCACCTGATGGAGCTCCTCCGCCGGCTCGGGGACGAGGGCCGCACGGTGCTGTTCAGCTCCCAC
The DNA here is from genome assembly GCF_003047295.1 of Nocardioides sediminis. Taxonomy (GTDB): domain Bacteria; phylum Actinomycetota; class Actinomycetes; order Propionibacteriales; family Nocardioidaceae; genus Nocardioides; species Nocardioides sediminis. The sequence goes on along the minus strand of NZ_PZYZ01000001.1, from coordinate 340,414 downwards.
ATCCTCGAGGAGGTCGAGCGCCTCGCCCGACACATCGAGGTCGTGGTCTCCGGCCGCCACGCGGCCTCCGGCGACTTCGGCGCGATCAGGAGGCTGATGACCGACCGCCCCGTGCAGTACGCCGTCGCCTCCAGCGACGACCGCGCGCTCGCCACCCTGCTCATCGCCCAGCCGTCGGTGCGGGCCGTGCGCCTCCGGCCCGGCGGCGGGCTGGACGTCGAGGTCGACGACCTCGGCACCTTCGCCGTCGGCCTGCCCCAGTGGACCCGGGCGCAGGGCATCACGCTCCACGACCTCTCCCCCAGCGACGAGTCGCTGGAGAGCGTCTTCGCCTACCTGGTGGCCAGATGAGGACCGACCGATGAACGCCACGATCGTCAAGCTCGCCGCACAGGCCCTGCTCGGCCGCCGCCGCTTCTGGCTGCTGCTGGCCTTCCCGGTGCTGCTCGTCGCGCTGACCGCCACCGTCGCGGCTCTCACCGACGGCGACGCGGCCTGGCCGCTGCTCCCCGGCCTCGGCTACCCGGTGGTGCTGCCACTGGTCGCCGTGCTCGCCGCCTCGTCGGTGCTGGGCCCCGAGGTCGACGACGGCTCGATCGTCTACCTGCTCTCCAAGCCGGTCAACCGCCACGCGATCGCCGTCAGCAAGTGGGTGGTCGCGTGGGCGGCGACGATGCTGGCCGGGGTGCTGCCGCTCTGGGTCTCGGCTCTCGTCGCGGGCGGCGGTGACCGAGCGACCGCCGCAGGCATCGCGGCGGCGGTGGCCGGGACGGCGTACTCCGCGCTCTTCCTGGCGATCTCGGCCGTCACCCGGCACGCCGTGATCGTGTCGCTGCTCTTCGTGCTGATCTGGGAGGGGCTGCTCGGCAACCTGCTCAGCGGCGTCGCGTGGCTCAGCGTCGCCCAGTGGGGCCTGCGGATCGGGCACGAGCTCTCCCCCGAGCTGCCCGACCCGACCAACCTGCCGTGGGCGCTGCTCGCCAGCGTGGTGGTGACGGCCGGTGGGGCGTGGTTCGCCGGCGACCGCCTCCGGTCGTTCTCGCTGCGAGGCGAGGACTAGGCACCGGGACCAGGCACTAGGGTCGGCCGCGTGGACCTGCCCGTGATGCCACCCGTCCAGCCGATGCTCGCCAAGGCGGTCAAGGGGATCCCCGACCCGGCGAAGCACGGGGGCCTGGTCTTCGAGCCCAAGTGGGACGGCTTCCGCTGCATCGTCTTCCGCGACGGCGACGAGGTCGAGCTGACCAGCCGCAACACCAAGCCGCTGACCCGTTACTTCCCCGAGCTCGTCGCCGCGATCAAGGAGCAGCTGCCCCAGCGCATCGTGCTCGACGGCGAGGTGTTCGTGGCCGTCGGTGACCGCCTCGAGTTCGAGGTGCTGCAGGAGCGCATCCACCCCGCCAAGTCCCGCGTCGACATGCTCAGCGAGAAGACCCCGGCCGGCTTCGTCGCCTTCGACCTGCTCGCCCTGGGCGACACGTCGTACGTCGACCGGCCGCTCGCCGAGCGCCGCGCGGCCCTCGAGGAGGCGCTCGGCCACCTCGACGGCGGCCCCTGCTTCCTGACCCGCACGACGACCGACCCCGCCGAGGCCGGGCAGTGGTTCGAGGAGTTCGAGGGCGCGGGCCTCGACGGCGTGATCGCGAAGCCGCTCGACGCGCCGTACGTCCAGAACGGCCGCACCATGATGAAGGTCAAGCACGAGCGCACCGCCGACGTCGTGGTCGCCGGCTACCGCGAGCACAAGACGTCGACGCCCGGGCGGCCGCTGCTCGGCAGCCTGCTCCTCGGGCTGTACGCCGACGGCGAGCTGCAGCACGTCGGCGTCAGCGCGTCCTTCACCGCCGCCCGCCGGGCCGAGCTGATCGAGGAGCTCCAGCCGCTCGTCTGCCCGATCGAGGACCACCCGTGGGGGAAGTGGCAGGAGTTCCTGACCGCCAACCCCGACCGCATCCCCGGCACGCAGAGCCGGTGGAGCCAGGGCAAGGACCTCGGCTTCACGCCGTTGCGGCCCGAGCGGGTGCTCGAGGTGAAGTACGACCACATGGAGGGCCGTCGCTTCCGGCACACTGCGCAGTTCAAGAGGTGGCGGCCGGACCGCGATCCGGAGTCGTGCGGATACGACCAGCTGGAGGAGCCGGTCAGCTATGACCTGGCTAGAATTTTGAGTGGAGGCGATCACCATGAGTGAGACCAACGGACCCCTGGACAACGGCCGCGACAGCGGGGACATCACCGACGGCCGGGGCACCTACGACGTGGTCCTGCTCGTCGAGCAGGCCATGAGCAAGCAGGACGCCGAGCAGGTCCGCTCGCTGCACAACGAGATCGCCGACCGGGTCATCTACCACGTGCTGATGCCCCTCGAGGACGCCGCGGCCCGCGTCGAGGCGTCGGTCGGGATGCTCGGCGCCGGGGACGTCATGTCCGCGCCCGCGCTGGCCATGACCGAGGACGAGCTCGCCGCCGTGCGCGAGGAGTGCCGCGAGCGCTCCGACAACGACCTGACCCGCACCCTGGCGGCCCTCGCCGCCGCGGGCGCCACCGCCAAGGGCACCGTCACCGGGCAGCCGCCCGTCGAGGCCTTGGCCGACAAGGTCACCGAGGTCGGCGCGCGCGAGGCCATCATCCTGACCCGCCCGCACGTGGTGGCCGAGTTCTTCCACGTCGACTGGACCTCCCGGGCCCGCCGCAAGCTCGGCGTACCCGTCCTGCACCTGCTCGAGCACGAGACCTTCGACGAGCAGGCCGGCGGCGGCGAGGGCGTCACCGGGCTCTGATCGCGGCCTCTAGGGTGGCGGCGTGAAGATCGCCCCCCGTCTGAGCCGCTCCGGCCTGCGTCGGTCCGGCCGGCTGAGGGTCGGCTTCCTGGTCCTTAACCTGGACGGGATGGGCGGGACCTCGCGCTCCGCGATCACCCAGGCCAACGCGCTCGCCCGTCGCGGCAACGTCGACGTGCGGATGCTGTCGGTCACCCGGACCGCCGACACCCCGCACTACCCGATCGACCCGGCGGTGGCCGTCGAGCACCTCGTCGACGTGCGCGGCGACGACCCGCGGCACCGGCAGCCCTCGCGGCTGGTCCCGAGGCGGTGGGACAGCCAGTTCTCGGCACTTACCGACGACGGGCTCGAGGCCGCGCTGCCCGGGCTCGACGTCGACGTGCTCGTCACCGTCACCCCGGCGCTGATGGCGGTCGCGGTGATGCTGCTCCCCCGCGACGTCGCGGTCGTGCACCAGGAGCACCGCTCCTCCGCGGACCGGGTCGGCGGCATGGAGCCGCTGCTGGCCTTCGCGCCGCGCACGGCCGCCGTCGCGCTGCTCACCGCGTCGACCGCGTCCTGGCTGGGCGCCGAGCTCGGGGCGACCGCACCCGAGCTGGTCGTGATGCCCAACCCGTTGCCGCTGGCGCCGCAGCCCCGGTCGCCGCTGGACACCCGCACGATCGTGAGCGCCGGCCGGATCGTGCCGGAGAAGCAGTTCATCCACCTGCTCCGGGCCTTCGAGCAGGTGGCCGACGACGCCCCCGGCTGGCGGCTGCGGATCCTCGGCGACGGGCCGCTGCGCGAGGAGCTCCTCGCCCACGCCGCCAAGGCCGGGCTCGAGGACCGGGTCGAGCTGCCCGGCGCCGTCCCCGACATGGCGCCGGAGTGGGCACGCGCGTCGGTGTGCGCGATGTCGTCGCGGACCGAGGGCTTCCCGCTGGTCGCCCAGGAGGCGATGTCGGCGGGCGTCCCGGTCGTGACCTACGACTGCCCGTCCGGGCCGCGCGAGCTGGTCGAGGACGAGGTCTCCGGGCTGCTCGTGGGCGCGGGCGCCAAGGCCGGGCTGGCCGCCGCGCTGCGCCGGGTGACGACCGACCCCGACCTGCTCGCCCGGCTCGGCGCGGGGGCGTTCGAAGCCTCGCGGCAGTACGACGCCGACGCGATCGCGGCCCGCTGGGAGGCGGTGCTCGAGCGCGCCGCCGGGCGCGGCTCCGGCCCGGTAGTTTGGGACGAACTCGGTGGCGACTCCGCGGTTTCACCTACGAGTTCGTCCCAAACTATCCCGTTCAGCCGGGACGGGATGCCCGTCGAGATCCCGCTCGTGACGCCGGCCGGGGCGCGGTCCGAGGCCGTGCGGCTGGTCACGGCTGCCGCCGAGCGGGCCGGTGGCGGGTGGTTCGTCATCCCGCCGCACGACGGCCCCGCCCCCGTGGTCGTCGTACCGACCGCGCAGCGGCGTGCCCTGCTGGAGCACCTGCGGGACGCGCCCGCGCACCTCGCGCTCCGCGACCCCGGCGACCGCGGCTGGCCCGAGCGTCGCCTCCGGGTCGACGAGCTGGTCGACGCGCTGCGCAACGCCGCGCCCAACCGACTGGTCCTCGAGCCGTGGCCGCGCGCGCACGGACGGCGTACGCACCTCGCCGACGACGCCGGCGTCGAGATCGAGTTCTGGGACCGGCTGCCCGACGGCGCCCTGGTCGCCCCCCGGCCCAACCGCTGGACGACCGGGGTGCCGGCCGGCGCCGCGACCGCGACCGTCGAGGTCGCCGGGGTGGAGGTGCCGACGGTCCCGCTGATGGCGCTGCCCACGGCGTACGACGTGAGGTTCCCGGTCGACGTCGTCTACACGTGGGTGGACGGCGAGGACCCGGAGTGGAACGCCGCCCGGGTCGCGCGGGGCGGCGACGAGCTGCGGCAGGAGTCCGCCGGCCAGGCCCGGTTCCGCAGCCGCGACGAGCTGCTCCACTCGATGCGGTCGGTGCACCTCTTCGCGCCGTGGGTGCGCACGATCCACCTCGTCACCGCCGGACAGCGGCCCGGGTGGCTGGCCGACACCGCGCAGCTCGACGGCCGGGTGCGCGTCGTGGACCACCGCGAGATCCTGCCGCCCGATGCGCTGCCGACCTTCAACTCCCAGGCCATCGAGACGGCGCTGCACCGGGTTCCGGGCCTGGCCGAGCACTTCGTCTACCTCAACGACGACGTCTTCCTCGGCCGGGCGACCCGGCCGGAGCTGTTCTTCAACGCCGGTGGCGCGTTCGCGGCCTTCGTCGGGGATGGCGCGGTCGGCCTGCCCGGCACCGCGGACAAGCCCTTCCTGCACGCCGCGGCCACCAACCGGACGCTGATCGAGGAGGCCTTCGGCGTCGCGATCACCCAGGTCATGGCGCACTCCCCCCACCCGCACCGGGTCTCGGTGCTCACCGAGGTCGAGGAGCGCTTCGCCGACGCGGTGGGCCGCACGGCCCGCTCGCCGTTCCGCGCCGAGACCGACGTGTCGATGCTGTCCTCGCTGGCGCAGCACTACGGACTCGTGACCGGGACGGCGTACGCCGCCTCGGCCGAGCACGCGTTCGTCGACCTGAGCAACGCCCGGATCGAACGCCAGCTGCGCCAGCTCCGCGCGCGGGACCGCGACTTCTTCTGCATCGGCGACCACCACGAGTACGCCGTCGACGCCGACGAGGTGGACGCGATGCTGTCGGAGTTCCTCGCCGGCTACTTCCCGGTGAAGGCTCCCTGGGAGCGCTGAGGTCGCGCCGGTCGCGATCACCGCTGAGGCGGTGACCTTGACGGTGCTGGCCGACATTTCGGCCAGCATGCGTCGACATCCCCGCTGAAGCGGTGACTCCGACAGGGCCCTCAGCGCCGGAAGAGGGCGGCGAGCCCCGTGGGCCGCGAGCGCAGCTCCTCCAGCTCGGCGCGCGCGGCGTCGAGCTCGGCGCGGAGCTCGGCGAGCTGCGCGTCCTTCTTCCGTCGTACGTCGCGCCGGCCGGCGGCCACGCGGGCGGTGGTCGCGTCCATGGCGATCGCCTCGGACCAGTCGAACAGCTCGCCGTACTCCTCCTGCAGGGCCGCGAGCTCGGCGATCGCGCCGTCGTCGTGCGGCGAGGTGACCAGCGCGGAGACGGCCTGCCAGGTGCGCTCGGCGAGGTCGCGGAGGCCGGGCGGGACGGCGATGTCGTCCCAGGTGATGGCCGACCGGTTGAGCCGGGCGTCGACGAAGTCGTCGACGGGGTGCGGCGTCACCGACACGTCCGGCGAGTAGGTGAGCCCGAGCTGCTCCCCGGCGCGCGACATCGCGCTGCGCCAGTCGGCCAGCAGGTCGTCGTACCGCACGAAGGCGCGCGGCAGGGCGCGCGTGGCCCCCTCGGTGGCGAAGGCCGCGTTGACCCACGCCGCGACGTTGGCGGTCTCGCGCTGGCGGCGGAAGGTCGGCGTCTGCTCGGTGAGGTAGGCCGAGTCGCGCGAGCGCACGACCTCGGTGGGGTGGCGCAGCATCGTCAGGGTGCACACCTCGGCACCGAGCTCGTCGGCGACCCGCGTCCAGGCCGGGAGGATCCAGAACGCCCGCGGGTCCTTGACCAGCACCTGGGGCTGGTCGAGCTGGTCGGCCAGCCAGTCCCGGAGCTCAGCCTCCACCTCCGGCGTGATCGCCGCGTCGGCGACCTCGGCGGCGTCCGGACGGGTGTCGATGGTGCGCACCGGCACGGGGTTGAGCACCCGCTTGTGGAACTCGGTGACCCACAGCGGCTCGTAGTAGCCGCGCGGGTTCTTGTCGTCGGCGGGCACCTCCGGCTGGGGCACGTGCAGGCCGAGGCGCTTGAGGGTGCCGGCCACGCTCGAGGTGCCGGAGCGGCCGGAACCGGTGACGAGGACGAGGCGGGGCTTCACCCGAGCGAGGCTAGTCGGTCGACAGCTCGGCCACGATGTCGAGGTGCCCCGCGTGCCGGGCGTACTCGGCGAGCACGTGGAAGCAGATCCACTCCAGCGTCGGCGGGTCCTCGGCGAACCGTCCGCCGGGCGACGCCGTCGCGTCGAGCGGAAAGTCCCGCAGCACCCCGCGCGTCCGCGCCCCGACCTCGTCCAGCCGGGACGCCAGCGCCTCCGCCGTCACGTCGGACGGGACCGCCCACCGCGCGCCGGGCGATGCCGAGTCGGAGTCGTCCGACGCCCACGGCTCCGGCGTGGACCAGTCTCCCCACGGGTCGGCCACGGGCTCGGCGAGGAACCCCCACACGAACCAGCGCTGCTCCATGTGCAGCACGTGGTTGAGCAGCTCGAGCGGCGTCCACCCCGACGGCACCCGCGGCCTGCGCTGGTCGTCGTACGACAGGGCGAGGACGCCCCGGACCATCTCGGCGCGCACCCAGTCGAGGTAGTCCGCCCAGCGCTGTGCGCCCGCCGGGCCGGAGCGGGCCGGCTCGTCGCTCACGTGCCCTCGATCCGGTTGCCGTCCTCGTCCCAGTGGGACGCGACCTTCTTCGACGGCTGCACGCGCGGCGGCTCGCCGGGCATCTTGGGGTGGTCGGGGGGGTAGTTGAGCTCGACCGGGTGCTCCTCCCAGAGGTCGAGCAGCGGCTGGAGCGAGTGGTGGACGTCGTCGATCGCCGACCACGGGTCGCCGTCGGAGGCGAGCCGCTCGGGCACCGTGAACAGGTTGAGGTCGGCGGGCGACTCCAGCGAGGCCAGCTCGTCCCACGTCACCGGCGTCGAGACCGGCGCACCGGGAAGGGGCCGCAGCGAGTACGCCGAGGCGATGGTGCGGTCACGCGTGTTCTGGTTGAAGTCGACGAAGATCCGCTCCCCGCGCTCCTCCTTCCACCAGGCGGTGGTGACGCCGTCGTCGCGCTTCTCCAGCTCGCGGCCGAACGCGATCGCCGCGTGCCGCACGGCCGTGAAGTCCCACTCCGGTGAGATCCGTACGTAGACGTGCACCCCACGGTTGCCGGACGTCTTGGCGAAGCCGGTCATCCCGAGGTCGGCCAGCAGCTCGCGGGCCACCCCGGCGACGCGCACGGCGTCGCCGAACGACGTGCCGGGCTGGGGGTCGAGGTCGATGCGCAGCTCGTCGGGATGGTCCACGTCGGCACGACGTACGGGCCACGGGTGGAAGGTCAGGGTCCCCATGTGGGCGCACCAGACCGGCACCGCGATCTCGGTCGGGCAGATCTCCTCGGCCGTCCGGCCCGACGGGAAGGTGATCTCCACCGACTCGAGGTAGTCGGGCGCCCCCTGGGGCACCCGCTTCTGGTAGAACGCGTCGGCGTCCCGGTCCTGCGGGCCGGTCGCGAGCTTCATGCCGGGCCGCACACCGCTCGTCCACCGCTCCAGGGCGGTCGGCCGGTCGCGGAGGGCACGCATGAGCCCGTCCTCGACCGAGGCGAAGTACTCCGCCACCATCAGCTTGGTGACCTCGGGCGTCGTGTCCGTCGCCTCGTAGATCACCCGGTCCGGGGAGGACACGCGCACCTCGCGCTCCCCGGCGACGACCATCGCTGCCTTCGCTGCTGCCATGCCGTCACCGTAGTGGGCCCCACCCCTGCGCACGCTGCTCCGCGTGACGGCCGACCGTCCTCACACCGGCGCGCTGGGCTCGAACCTCGGCGCCGGATCGGGGTCGTCGCGGTCGGGCCGGAGGAACTCGAAGGCCGCGGTCGTCACGACGACCTGGTCCCCGGAGCGCACCGCCTCGGCGCACGCGAGGTGCATCGGCGGCTGGTGGAACTGGTTGCGGTCGCGCTCGCGCGGCGTACCGACGAAGGCGATGGGGCGGCCGAGCCCGCCCTCGCACACCCCGCAGATGCGCGAGAGCGCGCACTGGGTCACCCAGGCGCGGGTGGGCTCGCGCAGCCGGACCGACCCGTCGCGCAGGTCCTCGCGCATCACGAGGTCACCTTCCCGGAGCTGCGGGCGTACCAGTCGCCGGTCTGCGTGCTCCGCGCCGGCCGCTCGGCGTCGGTGCGACGGCGCCGGTCCACCGACGGCGTCGGCGGCTCGTGCTGGTCCGAGGCCGTGAACCGGTTGGGCAGCGAGAGCTTGAGGATGGTCCGCAGCGCCTGGCCGTACTGCCGGTGCAGCGGTCCGGTCGTGTAGGGGATGTCGTACTTGGCGGCGAGCTCGCGCACCCGCACGGACATCTCGGCGTACCGGTTGGAGGGCAGGTCGGGGAACAGGTGGTGCTCGATCTGGTAGCCGAGCTGGCCGCTCATCACGTGCAGCAGCCTCGACCCCTCGAAGTTGGCCGAGCCGAGCATCTGGCGCAGGTACCACTCCGCCCGCGTCTCGTCCTCGAGCTCCTCCTCGGTGAAGTGCAGCGCCCCGTCGGGGAAGTGGCCGCAGAAGATAATCATGTAGGACCACACGTTGCGCGCGAGGTTGGCGGTCGCGTTGGCGGTGATCGTCGGGACCACGTTGGCCGGGCCGGTCGCCGCGGTCAGCAGCGGGAAGAACACGTAGTCCTTGCCGATCTGCCGGCTGATCTTGCGTCGGATCTGGCGCAGCTGCTTGGCGAGCACCTGGGGGTCCTTCTCGCGCTTGCGGATCGCCTCGATGTCGAGGTCGTGCAGCGCGACGCCCCACTGGAACAGGGTCGCGAGCAGCGCGTTCCAGACCGGCTGCCCGAGGTTGGCGGGGTGCCACCTCTGCTCGCGCGCCATCCGCAGGATGCCGTAGCCGATGTCGTTGTCGTGCCCGAGCACGTTGGTGAACTGGTGGTGGATGTAGTTGTGGCTGTGCTTCCACTGCTCGGCCGGCTGGGCGGTGTCCCACTCCCACGTCGAGGAGTGGATCTCGGGGTCGTTCATCCAGTCCCACTGGCCGTGCATGACGTTGTGGCCGATCTCCATGTTCTCCAGGATCTTGGCCACGCCGAGCATGGCGGCCCCGGCGACCCACGCCGGCCTCCAGCGCGACGCGAAGAGGGTCACCCGACCGGCCACGGCCAGGCCTCGCTGGATGGTGATGATGCGGTTGATGTACGCCGCGTCGGCGGCGCCGCGGGACTCCTCGACCTCCGCGCGCAGCGCGTCGAGCTCGCGCCCGAGCTGGTCCACCTCCTCCTGCGTGAGGTGGGTGTACTCCTTGACGTCACTGATGGCCATCTCGGCTCCTTCTCTCAGATCGCGAGCGTGCAGTCGCCGACCGGGACGGTCACGCAGGTCTGCACGCGGTCGTTGCCCTCGTCGTACTCGTCCCCGGTGCGCAGGTCGCGCACGGTGCCGCTGACCAGCGTCAGCGTGCAGGTGTGGCAGATGCCGACCCGGCAGCCGTAGGGCATGCCGACGCCGGCCTCCTCCCCCGCCTCGAGGACGGTGGTCGCGCCGTCGACCTCGAGCGTCCTCCCGGAGTTCTGGAAGCTCAACGTGCCGCCCTCGCCCCCGTCGCCGCCGAGCCTCACCGAGAACCGCTCGAGGTGCAGCGCGTCCTCGATGCCTGCGGCCTCCCAGTGCCCCTCGACGGCGTCGAGCATCGGCGCGGGCCCGCAGGCCCACGTCTCGCGCTCGCGCCAGTCGGGCACCAGCGTGTCGAGGTCCGCGAGGTCCAGCACGCCGTCGACGTCGGTGTGCAGCCGGTGGAGCGTCAGGGCGTCGTGACGCTCGGCGAGCGCGCACAGCTCGTCGCGGAAGATCATCCGCTCCTCGGTGGGCGAGGAGTAGTGCACGACGACGTCGGGCATTGTCCCGCGGCGGTCGAGGGTGCGCAGCATGGACATCACCGGCGTGATCCCGGACCCGCCGACCAGCATCAGCATCCGCGCCGGCGGCGGGTCGGGGAGCACGAACTCCCCGGCCGGGAGCGCGAGCCGGACGATCGTGCCGGGCTCCAGCCCGTCGACGAGGTGCTGGGAGAGGAACCCCTCGGGCATCGCACGCACGGTGATCGCGATGGTGCGACCGTCCCGCCGGGGCGGCGAGCTGACCGAGTAGGAACGCCAGTGGAACTTCCCGTCGACCTGCACGCCGATGCCGACTTACTGACCGGGCTTGTGGTCGTAGCGCCAGCCCCAGCCCGGCCGGATCACCACGGTCGCGGCGTCCTCGGTCTCGGGGACGACCCTCTCGACACGGCCGCGGAGCTCGCGCGCCGTCCACAGCGGGTTGACGAGGGACAGGTAGTCGTCCGGCTGCAGCGGCGTCGTCAGCCGGGCACCCGCGGCGCGGGCCCAGGAGAGTCGTTCGGTCACGGCCATGGAAGTTGAGTGAACACTCGTCCACTGGATCCGTCAAGGGTGGGCTGCCTCACCCGGCGGCCCACCAGCCGCCCACCAGCCGCGCAGTAGCGTGGGGCCATGGCCTACGACGTGGAGAAGACCGACGAGGAGTGGCGCGCCCAGCTGTCCCCCGAGGAGTACGCCGTGCTCCGCCAGGCCGGGACCGAGCGCGCGTTCACCGGGGAGTACACCGACACCGAGACGCAGGGCACCTACTCCTGCAAGGCGTGCGGCGCCGAGCTGTTCACCAGCGACACCAAGTTCCACTCCGGGTGCGGCTGGCCGAGCTTCTACCAGCCGATGACCGACACCGTGGAGTACGTCGAGGACGACTCCCACGGGATGAAGCGCGTCGAGGTGCGCTGCGCGACCTGCGGGTCGCACCTCGGGCACGTGTTCCCCGACGGCTACGGCACGCCCACCGGCGACCGCTACTGCATCAACTCGATCAGCATCGACCTCAAGCCGGCCTGAGCCGGCGCTCGGCCAGCTCCTCGCCGACGCGCACGCCCTGGTCGTACGCCAGGGCGTGGACGTCCGGGGCACGCCCGTCGTCGAACAGCGCCAGCGGGTGACGCCCGGCGAGCCGGGCCATCGTCCGGTCCGGCCTCACCAGCGTGACCGTGCTCTCCGGGTGGCGCTCCACCCACCGGCGAAGCTCACGCTCCAGCAGCAGTCCCGCCGTGTGCCCCACCGGGCCCAGCACCGGCCCGGCGAGCGGCGCGACCACGATGACGTGGTCGGCCGCCGACGCGGCGTCGACCGACGTCGCGGACCACATTCCGCCGTCGACGTAGAGCCGGCCGTCGATCCGGTGCGGCGGCAGCAGTCCCGGCACCGCGGAGGAGGCGGCGACCAGGTCGGCGAGCGGGTACCTGCCGCCGTCGAGGATGTGCCGCCGTCGTGTCCGCACGCAGACCGCCGACACCGAGACGAGCGGGTGGCTCCGCTCCCCGAACAGCTCCCGGGCCAGGTCGGCCAGCACCCCGGGACGGCGGGTGGGCACCCGCGGCGAGCTGATGGCCGCGAAGTCGTCGTAGGTGACGCCCAGGGCCAGCGCCGACGCGGTCCACGAGCCTGCGGACGTGCCCAGCGCCGGCGCGGTGGCGACCGGGACGCCGGCCGCGGCGAGCCCGGTGGCGACGCCGGCGGTGTAGGCGATGCCGAACACCCCGCCCCCGCCGTAGACCATGGAGAGCGGGTGGTGCGCAGCCACCACCGCCGGGAGGCCGTCGAGATCGACGTTCCCGCGCTGGCTGTGCTCGTGTGCCATCGCACCACCTCGTACCTGGGTCCCAGCGCCATCATGGGATCGGCGCTGGACCGGCCGGTAGCGCCCTTGGACTCACGACGAAGGGACCTATGCCGCCTAGGCACAGGCACTTCCGCGGCCTCGGGGACCTCGGGACCTTCGGCCCTCAAGGCGCCGGGACCGGGGACGGCACGCTGGAGCCATGGACGGTGACGACACGATCACCGGGCTGGAGGAGGGGGTCGACGGGGTCCGCACCGCACCGCTCGACCACCGGGCGCGGATGTCGTCCTGATCACCGAGGTCCGGCTCGCCGACGGCACGCCCGCGCAGATCTGGCCGTTGCGGCCCGGCGATCGCGAGCTGCTCCGGGAGACCTACGAGCACCTCTCCCCGGAGAGCCGGCGACGACGGTTCCTCGCTGCCGTCCCGCACCTCACCGACGCGATGCTGGAGCACCTGGTCGACGAGGTGGACGGGATCGACCACGTCGCCCTGGTCCTGGTGGTGATCGACGACGACCACGTGGGGACGCCGGTCGGGGTGGCGCGGATGATCCGCTACGAGCACGAGCCGACGGCGGCTGACGTCGCTGTCACCGTCGTCGACGAGTGGCAGGGTCGCGGGGTCGCGACCGCCCTGCTCGCCGAGCTGGTGCGGGAGCGACCGCGGGGCGTCACCCACGTCGTCACGACGGTGGAGGCCGACAACGAGGCCTCGCTGGCCATGCTGGCGCGGCTGGGCACGATGGCGCCGACCCCGTTCGAGGACAACCGCACCGACGTACGGGTCGAGCTCGCACTTCCCGACCGCGAGGAGCGGCCCGGGACCTAGTGCCCTACTGCGACCCCTCGGCCATGCACAGGATGGACGGGCCAAGAGTCCTAGGGAGATCTCGCGATGGAGAGCACCGCCACACTCGTCCAGGCCCCCTCGGTGGGTCGACTCTTCCACGACCGAGTGGCGGCGAGCCCGGACGCGGAGGCCTACCGCTTCCCCGTGGGCGACGCCTGGACCTCCGTGACCTGGGCGCAGGCCGGGGACACGGTCACCACCCTGGCCGCGGGGCTCCTCGCCCTCGGCATCGAGTCCGAGGACCGCGTGGCGATCGCCAGCAGCACCCGCATCGAGTGGGTGTACGCCGATCTCGCGACGACCTGCGCGGGGGGTGCGACGACGACCGTCTACCCGTCCTCACGCGCCGAGGACATCGCGTTCATCCTGGCCGACAGCGAGTCGCGGATCGTCTTCGCCGAGGAGGACACCCAGATCGCCAAGCTCCGCTCGCAGCGCGCCCGAATGCCCGCCCTGGAGCGGGTGGTCACCTTCGACGGGACCCCCGACGGCGAGTGGGTCCTGGGCCTGGACGACCTGCGCGAGCTCGGGGCCGCGCACCTCGTCGCCCGTCCGACAGCGGTCGACGACGCGGTCGCCTCGATCGGACCCGAGCACCTGGCCACCCTCATCTACACGTCCGGGACCACGGGGCCGCCCAAGGGTGTCCAGCTGCCGCACCGGTGCTGGACCTACATCGGCGCAGGCGCCGAGTCGCTGGGCATCCTGACCCGCGACGACCTGCAGTACCTGTGGCTCCCGCTGTCGCACTCCTTCGGCAAGATGCTCGAGGTGGTCCAGCTGCAGATCGGCTTCCCGACGGCCGTCGACGGCCGGATGGACAAGATCGTCGAGAACCTCGCCGTGGTGCGACCCACCTTCATGGCCGGACCGCCCCGCATCTTCGAGAAGGTGCACGCCAAGATCGTGCAGACCATCGAGGAGGAGGGCGGCACCCGGGCCCGGCTGTTCGCCTGGGCGTTCGGCGTCGGCGACCGGGTCGCGCGAGGACGGCTGGCGGGTCGGGAGCCGTCCGTCCCCACCCGTGTCCAGCTCGCGGTCGCCGACCGGTTGGTGCTGTCGAAGATCCGGGACCGGCTCGGGGGCCGGATCCGCTTCCTCATCTCGGGCAGTGCGGCGCTCTCGCCGGAGGTGGCCAGCTGGTTCCACGCCGCGGGCATGCTCATCCTCGAGGGCTACGGCCTCACGGAGACCAGCGCGGGCGCCTGCATCGTGCGCCCCGACGACCCGGTCTTCGGCCGGGTCGGCCCGCCGATCACCGGCACGGAGGTCAGGATCGCCGAGGACGGCGAGGTCTTCGTGCGCGGACCGAGCGTGATGCGTGGCTACCACCAGCAGCCCGAGGCGACGGCCGAGGTGCTGGATCCCGACGGGTGGTTCGCCACCGGCGACGTCGGCGAGCTCGACGACCGGGGGCGGCTGCGGATCACCGACCGCAAGAAGGACCTCGTCAAGACCTCGGGGGGCAAGTACATCGCGCCCCAGCCGATCGAAGGCCTCTTCAAGGCGCTCTGCCCGCTCGGCAGCCAGATGCTGGTGCACGCCGAGGGCCGCAACTACGCCACGGCCCTCATCACCCTGGACCCCGAGGCCCTGGCGCAGTGGGCCCGCGCCCACGAGGTCCCCGCCACCGACTACGCGTCCCAGGCGGCCGACCCCGCCGTCCACGCCTACGTCCAGCAGTGCCTGGACGAGGTCAACAGCAGGCTCAACCGCTGGGAGACCATCAAGGACTTCCGGATACTCGACCACGACCTCTCCATCGACCGTGGAGAGCTCACGCCCAGCATGAAGGTGCGTCGCAAGGTCGTCGAGGCGACGTACGCGCCGCTCCTCGACTCGATGTACGCCGGCGCGACCTGATCGGCCTCAGTCCTCGACGGGCTCGAGCGCCGAGGTGACCTCGACGCGTCCCTCGCCGTACTCCTCGTCGACCCACGCCTGGATCGACCCGTCGTCGTGGAGCACGTCGGCGCGCACCACGTCGTCGGCGGCGGAGGTCGAGAGCACGCCGGGCAGCCTCTGCAGCTCCATGGAGATCTCGTTGAGCTCGGCCTCCGTCCACCGCGCCTCGCTGACGCACAGCGCCCCGCCCCACGTCTCGCGGAGCGTGGCCTCGGCGCCCTCGACGTCCTCGGTGACCGCGACGTTGATGATCACCTTCGTCGGGTCGTTGGTGGCACCGGGGTCCTGGGACTGGTCCATCCAGGTGCCGGCGAAGCCAGGCAGGCGCGAGGCCTCGGTGAACGTCGCGTCCATCGCCTCGGGCGTGGCCTTCGCAGCATCGACGACGCCCCATCCGCCGGAGGGGGGCTCGCACGGCGTGCCGGGCAGCGGCTCGGGCTCCTCGTTGAGGGCGTCGTACAGCGCGGTCGGGATCGCCTCGGTGACGGCGAAGGTCGTGCCGTCGAAGGTGCCGGTGAGCGCGAAGCTCCCCCACCTCACCCCGGCCTGGTCCTCGTGCTCGGGGTGCTCCTCCCACGACCAGTCGGCCATCGGCACTCCCTGGCACTGCGGCGGCAGGGACTCGGCGACCACGTGGCACAGCTGGGGGCCGTCGCCGGCGTCGAGCACCGTGACCAGGCCTCCGGTCGACACCTCGCCGTCGGCGGCCGGGACCGCGGTGGGCATCTCGGTGGGTGGCGCACCGACCGTTCCCGTCGACCCGTCCGCCTGGGGGTCGACGGCGCGCATCTCCTCCTCGGTCGAGCAGGCGGTGAGCACGAGCAGGGCGGCGCTGGCAACGGCGGCGGTGAACCGGCTGGCGGGATGGGCCTTCATACCCCTACGACGACAGTGGCAGGGCCCGGGTTCCCGAGGAGGCGTCGCCACCGGAGGCTCGAGGGTGGAGGCCGTCCCGTCTGGGGATTGCCGACCGGCGTCGGCTAGTTTTTGCCTCCGCACTCACTCGGAAGGCACGCATGAGCCACTCGGACGTCACCGCCTCGCCGGCGGACCCTCGCGGGACGAGGGGCGTGAGGGACCTCCTGTCCTCGATGGCCTCTGGCTGGCACTACTACCTGGCGACCCTCGTGGCGTTGGCCGTGGGCGTGTGGACGTTGGTACCCCAACGGCTCGGCGGCGCCATGATGCATCCCGACGGCGACTCCTTGTCGTTCGTCGCCCTGGTCCAGAACATCGTGGAGACGGGCTGGTACGAGTCGGGCGAGCGCCTCAATGCACCCTTCGGTCAGAACGTCCACGGCTACGCGCTGACCGACGAGCTGCTCATGGGTGTCGTCGGCAAGGTCTTCGTACCGCTCTTCGGCAGCGCGAGCGCGGCAACCAACTGGTGGGTGACCCTCACCTTCCCGATGGCGGCCGTCACGGCCGTGTACCTGGCTCGCTATCTCGGTCTGAGCCGCGCGAGCTCGGCGGTCTCCGGGCTGGCGTTCGCCATCCTGCCCGACCACCTCCTGCGGACGACCGGTCACTACTCGCTCGCCACCACGTGGGTCATCCCCGTGGTGGTGCTTGCGGCCCTGTCACTGCTCCATCCCCGGCCGATGTCAGGACGATCGAGGGTCGCCTGGCACGGAGCGTTGCTCGCCGGACTGGTGTGCGTCACGCTCACGAACGCCTACTACGCGGTCTTCGGAGGATTCCTCATCATGGTCGCGGGGGTCGCGGCGGCTGTCAGCACCAGGACGGTCCGCGTCCTCGGGCACGCGGTCCTCCGCTGCACGGCCCTCGGCGTACCACTCGTCCTGACCGTGTGGCTCGACAAACGCGGACTGCCGTCACCGTTGGGCTACGAGGCCTTTGCCGTCACCCGCTCGCCCGGCGATGCGGACATCTACGGGGGACGCATCACAGCGATGCTCCTGCCAGCCCAGTCGCACCGCTTCGAGGTGTTCCGCGACCTGCGCTCGGCCTACGAGACGAGCTTTGCGGCGCATGCCGAGACGCCCGCCCTGGGCCTCGTGGCGGCCCTCGGGTTCTGCGGCCTGGTCATCTGGTCGCTACTGGCGTACTGGAGGCCGCGCTGGCTCGAGGCGCACCGGCGCCTGAGCTCGCTCGCGGGCCTGACGTGGGTCTCCGTCCTCGTCTTCGCCACCGGCGGGGTCGGCAACGCCTGGGCCTTCGTGCTCGATGGCGGCGGGATCCGCGTGTGGAGCAGGATGCATGTCTTCATCGCACTCCTGGCACTCCTGGCCGTCGGCCTCTGCATCGACGCGCTCCGGCGGCCGCTCGCGCGGGCGCTGGCGGTGGGTGGCGTCCTCGTCGTGGTCCTCGTCGACCAGACGACTCCCCTGTACCGACCCGACACGGCCGCGACGACGGCGATGAAGACAGAGGTCGAGGCCTTGACCGCAGCGATCGCGGAAGACGCAGGGTCCGGTGCAGCGGTCTACCAGTACCCCGAGATCTCCTACCTGGTGCCCCAGCGGGAGACGGCACCTGCCAGCCTCAGTGACGGCTTCCTCCCCTACGTCTACTCCAGCGAGGAGTCGGGGCTCCGCTGGTCCTACGGCGGCCTGCAGGGCGACCCCCGCGCGGACTGGCAGCTGGCGTTGGGACAGCGCCCACTCGTCGAGCAGGCAGCACTCCTGTCGAACGCAGGGTTCGCCGGGATCCTGGTGGACCGGGCCCCGCTCACGTCCACCCCTGATGAGCTGGCAGAGATCGCGCAGCTCGGCACTCCTGAGGTGAGGAGCTCGAGCGGCCGTTGGGAGTACCACTCACTTCGATCCCCCGGCTGCGAGGACGACCAGCGAGAGGTCGCTGCCGACATGACCGTCCGGCCGCCCCTGCTGTACCCCGGCGTGGGCATCGACGTCTCGTCCGCCGGGATGGTCAACACCGAGGGCGACGCCCGGTTGAGGATCCTCACGCTCCGTGAGGGCGGGTGGCGCCGGGTGTCCATCGGCTTCCAGCTGTCCACCGGCAGCGCGTCCGTCACCGTCCGATTCCCTGACGGGAGCACGCAGGACGTCGGGCCGGGAACGACCTCCGTCGAGTGGACCGGTGCCGCGCGCCGCACGTCGACACCGGTCGTCCTCGACCGGACGGCCGGGGACGACCGCGTGGTCGTCCAAGGGCTCACCGCGACGGTGGTCCCTCCGGCTGGAGTGGCGCGGTGCCTGGCGGAGGACTCCTGACCTGCGGAGGTCACGTCCCCGCTAGGGCAGGCGGGTGAGCATCTCGCCCGGCGTGAGGCGCGAGCCGGTGTAGAACGGCACCTCCTCGCGCACGTGCCTGCGAGCGTCGGAGGCGCGCAGGTGGCGCATCAGGTCGACGATCCGGTAGAGGTCGTCGGACTCGAAGGCCAGCATCCACTCGTAGTCACCGAGCGCGAACGACGCGACCGTGTTGGCCCGCACGTCGGCGTAGTCGCGCGCCATCTGGCCGTGCTCGGCCAGCATCCGGCGGCGCTCGGAGTCGTCGAGGAGGTACCACTCGTAGGAGCGGACGAAGGGGTAGACGCAGACGTGGTGGCGCGGCTCCTCGTCGTCGAGGAACGCCGGGATGTGGGACTTGTTGAACTCCGCCGGCCGGTGCAGCGCCATCTGGGACCACACGGGCTCGAGGCGGCGACCGAACGCCGTACGACGGAACGCGTTGTAGGCGACCTGGAGCTGCTCGCTGTCGGGGGCGTGCCACCAGACCATCACGTCGGCGTCGGCGCGCAGGCCGGAGACGTCGTAGAGGCCGCGCACGACCACGTCCTCGTCGGCCAGCGCCTCGAGGAAGCCCTCCAGGTCGGCCGCCTCGGCCTCGCGGTCGGCGTCGCCGATCACGTCGCGGAGCTTGAAGACCGACCACATCGTGTAGCGGATGGTGTCGTTGAGCTCACGGGTCCGGGCTGCGTTGCTGTTGGCCATGCCCTCATTCTGCCCGGGCGATCTCGGCGGCCGCCCGGTGGGCGGAGCCGATGACCGCCGGGATGCCGACCCCGTCGTACGCCGCCCCGCAGACCACGATCCCGGCCGGCAGGCCGGCGCGGACGCGGGCCACGAGGTCGACGTGCCCCACGGCGTACTGCGGCAGCCCGCCGCCCCACCGCTGCACGTGCGTGCCGACCGGCGCGGACGTCACGCCGGCGAGCGCGGACAGCTCGGCCAGGGAGGTCGCGATGAGCGCCTCGTCGGGAGCCTGGAGGGTGGTCTCCTCGCCGTGCCGGCCGAGCGACGTGCGCAGCAGCGCCAATCCGTCGCCGGCCTCGCGCACCCAGTCCCACTTGGCGAAGGAGAAGGTGCTGGCCTTGATCGCCCGACCCTCGACGGGCGGCACCAGGAAGCCGGAACGGCCCGCCAGGGACTCGACCGCGGCCTGCTCGAAGGCCAGGGTCACGACCGCCACGCTGGCCGACTCGATGCTCCCCAGCTCGCGCGCGGGGTCCGGCGCGACGGCGTGCAGCAACCGCGCCGACGGCGCCGCCGGGGTGGCCAGCACGATGCCGCGCGCGGTGATCGTCTCCGGGGCGGTGGTGGGGCCGACGGTGAGGCGCCAGCCGCCGGCCGCGCGCTCGATCGCCCGCACCGTGGTCGACGTGCGCACCTCGAGCCCGGTGGCCAGGGTCTCGGGAAGCAGGCCCATGCCGCCCGCGATGCCGGCGAAGACGGGCGCGTCGGAGGGGACGATCGCGGACGCCTGCTGGAGCAGGGAGCCCCGGCGTGCCATGGCGAGCAGCTGGGGCACGGCCGCGGCGGTGGAGATGCGTCGGGCGCTGCCGGCGTACACGCCCCCGAGGAGCGGCTCCACGAGCCGCTCGACGACCTCGTCGCCGAGCCGCTCGGCCACCAGGTCGCCCACGGAGACGTCGTCGGAGGGCGGTCCGCCGGCGAACTCGTGGCGGGCGCGGGCCAGGCCCTCGGCGGAGAGGACCCCGCTCGCGGCCAGCTCGTCGAGGTCGAAGGGCACCCCCATCAGCGTCCTCGGCAGGCGGCGCAGCGCGCCCCGCGACCAGACCCCGGAGGCGGCCGCGGTCGGGTGCACGACGTCGATGCCCAGGTCCGCCGCCAGGGCCACGCCCTCGGGCCTGCGGGCCAGCATCGCCTCGGCCCCGACGTCGACTGTGACCCCGGCGACCTCGGCGCGCCGGAGCTTGCCGCCCACCTCGGGCGACCCCTCGAGGACCAGCACGTCGCGGCCGGCGGCGGCCAGGTCGCGGGCGGCGGTGAGGCCGCCGATCCCGGCACCCACCACGACGACGTCCCGCACGGGGCCAGCCTGCCACGCGGCCGTCGCGGTGCGGGCCGGAGGCCGTGGGCGATCCCGGTCCTCGGTGGGCTGCAACCGCCCACGGCTCCCTCCAGGCGGCGGTCACGATGTGGTCACGGGGTACGACGCCCGGGAACCGTCGGCCGCGGGCCCGGCGTCCGACGCGCATGACCACACACGCACCCACCCCTCGCCGGAGGACCCGGACCGGCCGGCTGGTCGGCCTGCTCACGACCCTGGCGACCGCGATCCTCATGACGGCCGTGCTGGCCGCCTGCTCCTCCTCGGACACCTCCTCCTCCGATGCCGGCGGGGCGGAGGCCTCCTACGGCTCGGGCGACGACGGGGCCGCCTCCGAGGTCGCCCCCTCCGAGGCCGGTGACGCCGAGGGCGGCGGGGAACCGAGTGCCGCCCAGGACCGGGACACCGGCACCAGCAGCGGCGGCGCCACTCCGGGCGCCCGCAACCGGCCCCCGGTCGCGGCGGAGCGGCACATCATCTCCACCGGCACGGTCTCGCTGACCAGCGACGACGTGCGCGAGGCCCGTCGCGACGTGCAGCGCGTCGTGGACGCCAGCGGCGGCGACGTCACCGAGGAGCAGACCGACACCGACGAGGAGGGCGAGGCCGTCTACGCGCGGCTCGTGGTCCGGGTGCCGGCGGGCAGCTTCAGCGAGGCCATGACCGCCCTGGAGAAGGTCGGCGACCTCCGCGGCTCGGACCGCAGCTCCGAGGACGTCAGCACCCAGGTGATCGACACCGACGTGCGGGTCCGGGCCCAGGAGGCCAGCCTCCGTCGCGTCGAGGAGCTGCTCGCCCGCGCCCGGGGGCTGCGCGACATCATCTGGATCGAGTCGCAGCTCACCACCCGGCAGGCCGAGCTCGACTCCCTCAAGCAGCAGCAGGCCTGGCTCGCCGACCAGACCCGCGACTCCACGATCGTGGTCGACATCAGCCGCACCCCCGAGGAGGAGGAGAAGGATGAGGAGGCCGAGGGTTTCCTGGCCGGCTTCAGCGGCGGCATGGAGGCGCTCGGCGCGGTGGCGGTCGGGCTGGCCACGGTGGCCGGCGCGCTGCTGCCCTTCGCCGTGGTGCTGCTGGTGCTGGGCCTGCCGGTGTGGCTCGTCGTGCGACGCGCAGCCCGGCGCCGCCGCACTCCCCAGGCGCCGCCCCCGGCCGCGGCCTGAGCAGGCGCGGGCCGGGACGCGACCCCGGCCCGCGCCGTGCGGCGTAGGAGGATCGGCGCGAGTCGTCAGTAGGGTGCGCAGGTGGACAACGACCTCAGCAGCAGCGTCCGGATCGCCGTGCTCATCGACGCCGACAACACCTCGCCCCGCTACGCCGAGGCGCTGCTCGAGGAGCTCGCCAAGTACGGCACGCCCACCATCAAGCGTGCCTACGGCGACTTCTCCTCCTCCAACCTCGGCGGCTGGACCCGCGAGCTCAACGCGCGGGCCATCCGGGCCATCCACCAGAACGCCTTCACCAAGGGCAAGAACTCCACCGACTCCGCACTCATCATCGACGCCATGGACCTGCTGTACGCCGGCAACGTCGAGGCCTTCGCGCTGGTGAGCAGCGACTCGGACTTCACCGGCCTGGCGCTGCGGCTGCGCGAGTCGGGCAAGGTGGTCTACGGGCTCGGTGAGAAGAAGACGCCCCAGTCGCTGCAGAACGCGTGCGACCGGTTCATCGCACTCGAGGTGCTCGGGGAGGACTCGGCCGAGCCCGCCGCGGAGCCGGCCAACGACCCCCACGACGACACCGACGACGGGCCCCGGCTCAACCTGCAGAGCGTGCTGACCAAGGCGGTCAACGCCACGGCCGACGACGAGGGCTGGACGAGCGTCTCGGCGATCGGCAACCACCTCAGCCGCACCCACGCGAGCTTCGACCCGCGCAACTTCGGGCACGCCAAGCTCTCGTCACTGGTCGCCGCGCAGGGCTACCTCGAGACGCGCGTGGAGGGCGCCCAGATCCGGGTCTGCCTCAAGGGCAACCCCGGGAAGGCGCCCGCCAAGAAGGCGACCACCAGGTCCACCGCCAAGGCGACCGCCAAGAAGGCGGCCAAGAAGTCCTGAGCGCCGGGCGGCAGTCCCTGGCGGGTTGTCTCCGGGCTACCCCCGCGGGTAGCCCTGCACGAACTCGGTCAGCCGCTTGAGCTGGTCGGGGTCGGTGCTGGGGATCACCCCGTGGCCGAGGTTGAAGATGTGGCCCCGGGCGGCCTTGCCGGCCTCGATGACCTCCGCCGCGCGGGCAGTCATCACGTCGGTCGGGGCGAAGACCAGCGTCGGGTCGAGGTTGCCCTGCACGACCTTGTCACCCACCAGGGGGATGGCGTTCTCCAGCGGCGTGCGCCAGTCGACACCGACCACGTCGGCGCCGGCCTGCCCCATGAGGCCGAGCAGGTTGGTCGTGCCGACGCCGAAGTGGATGCGAGGCACGCCGAGCTCGCCGGCGGCGGCCAGCACGCGCGCGGAGTGCGGCATCACGTGCGCGCGGTAGTCGGCGGGCGTGAGCGCCCCGGCCCAGGAGTCGAACAGCTGGACGGCGCTGGCCCCCGCCTCGACCTGCACGCGCAGGTAGGTCGCCGCGATGCCGGCGATCTTGGCCATCAGCGCCTCCCAGACCTCGGGGGCGCCGAACATCATCGCCTTGGTCCTGGCGTGCTCCTTGGAGGGACCGCCCTCGACGAGGTACGACGCGACGGTGAACGGCGCGCCGGCGAAGCCGATCAGCGGGGTGGCACCCAGCTCGCCGACCAGCCCCTGCACCGCCTGGGTGATGAAGGGAACGTGCTCGGGGGTGAGGTCGTCGATGGCCTCCACGTCCGCCAGCGTGCGCACGGGCTGCGCCACCACCGGGCCCACCCCGGGCTTGATGTCCAGGTCGACCCCGACCGCCCTGAGCGGCAGCACGATGTCGGAGAAGAAGATGGCCGCGTCCACGCCGTACCGCCGCACGGGTTGCAGGGTGATCTCCACGACCATGTCGGGGTCCATGCAGGCGTCGAGCATGGCGGTGCCCTCGCGCAGCGCGAGGTACTCCGGCAGCGAGCGGCCGGCCTGGCGCATGTACCAGACCGGCGTGTGGCTGGGCTCCTCACCGCGCGCGGCGCGGAGGAACGGACTGTCGGCGAGGCTCGTCACGGGCGAATCCTCGCAGGTCAGGCGGCGTGGCGACACATCGCCGCGGGTGGGCCCTGGCCTACTCTGGGCCCATGGTGGCCCGTCAGGAGTCGCACCCGGTCCCGGGTGCAGCCGGCCCCGCGGAGTTCCGCGCGGCCGCAGAGATGATGCGTGCCGCTGCGGTCCGGCCCGAGGTGTTCTGCGAGGAGATGCCGGCCCCGCAGCGCATCGCGCCGTGGTCGACCGCGCTCTCCGCCGACGTCACGGTCGACGAGGTCGACCTGGGCACCGGGCGGATCATCCTGCTCCACGACCCGGCCGGCAACGACGCGTGGGAGGGCACCTTCCGCTGCGTCGCCTACGCCCGCGCCGAGATCGACCCCGAGCTGGTCAGTGACCCGATGCTCGCGGGCGTCGGCTGGACCTGGCTCACCGAGGCCCTCGAGGCGCACTCCGCCGCGTACGTCGCCGCGTCCGGCACCGTGACCAGCGTGGCCACCGAGAGCTTCGGGAGCATGGCCGACGAGGAGGCGACCGCCCAGCTCGAGGTCCGGGCGTCGTGGACCCCGGTCACCGACGAGCACGGCGTCCCCGACATGAAGGCGCACGTGGAGGCCTGGGCCGAGCTGCTGTGCACCGCGGTCGGCCTCCCCCCTGTCCCCGAGGGCGTCACCGCCATCCCGAGCCGGCGCGGTCAGCGCGGCTCGTGACGATGACTCGACGCAAGGACGCTCCAGCACCCGACACCGGGCAGGTCGACGGGCCGGTCGAGGGATCGGTCGACGGAAAGGCCGGCGCCCCCGCGGCTGCCGAGGCTCCGCTGCTCACGCTGCGCGACGGGTTGCCCCCGGTCATCGACACCGAGTCGGGGCTCGCCGAGGCGTGCGCCGCCCTGGCGGCGGCGAGCGGACCGGTGGCGATCGACGCCGAGCGGGCCTCGGGCTACCGCTACTCGGCGCGCGCCTACCTCATCCAGCTGCGCCGCGAGGGTGCCGGCACGTGGCTCGTCGACCCCATCGCCTTCGACTCCCTGGCCCCGCTCCAGGAGGCACTGGCCGGCACCGAGTGGATCCTGCACGCCGCCACCCAGGACCTGCCCTGCCTGCGCGAGGTCGGTCTCGAGCCGGCGTCGCTGTTCGACACCGAGCTGGCCGGTCGGCTGCTCGGCTACCCCCGCGTCGGGCTCGCCACGCTGGTCGAGACCCTGCTGGGCCAGCGGATGCGCAAGGAGCACTCGGCCGCCGACTGGTCGACGCGCCCGCTCCCCGAGTCGTGGCTGGAGTACGCCGCCCTCGACGTCGAGGTGCTCCTCGAGCTGCGCGAGCTGATGGCCGCCGAGCTCGAGGACACGGGCAAGGCGGAGTGGGCGCGCCAGGAGTTCGACCACCTGCTCGGCTTCGAGCCCACCGTGCGGCAGGAGGCCTGGCGACGGGTGTCCGGGGTGCACAAGCTGCGCGGACGCCGGTCCGTCGGCGTCGCCCGCGCACTGTGGGAGGCCCGTGACGAGATCGCGTCGCGTCGCGACGTCACCCCCGGCCGGGTCATCCCCGACGGCGCCATCGTGGCGGCGGCCGCCGCGCTGCCGACCGACCGCGCCTCCCTGCTCGGCACCCAGGGCTTCCACGGCCGCGGCGCCGAGCGCTACGCCAACACGTGGGTGCGCACCGTGCAGGAGGTGCTCGAGCTGCCCGAGGACCAGCTCCCGACCCGGGCGCCCCGGCAGGAGGGTCCACCGCACCCGCGGGTATGGGCCGATCGGGACCCGGTCGCCGACCGCCGCTTCAAGGCCGCCCGCGCCGCGATGCTCACGCTGGCCGAGGACCTCGGCCTGCCGGTGGAGAACCTGCTCACCCCCGACTACGTCCGCCGCACCATGTGGGCGCCGCCGGAGACCCGGGAGCCTGCCGACCTCGCCGACGCGCTGCGTGACCAGCTGCGCGACCTCGGGGCCCGCCCCTGGCAGGTCGAGCTCGTCACCGGCGCCCTCACCGGCGCGGTGCTGCTCGGCGACGTCGAGCCGCCGCCGGAGGACGAGCCGCTCGACGACGGGACCGACGACCGGTCCTGAGCCCAGCAGGCCCGACGCTCGCCCACCTGCGCAGGAATGCGGGGACAGGCACGTCGGTCGCTCGCCCACCTGCGCAGGAATGCGGGCCGGCTGGACCGGTCGCTTGCGCAGGTGCGCAACCGCGTCCATCGCACGGCGCCGTCAGCGGTGCGCACGCGCGACTACGAGCCGTCAGGAGGCAGCCGGACTGCGCACGTGAACGACCTGTGGCACTCGGGCGCCATCAGACCTGCGCACGTGCACGACCGAGACCGATCGACCCTCCCCCAAGCTGCGCACGTGCACGACCTCCGGCCGGCAGTGCCGGGATACTCGCGCACCCGCGCGACGGCGCCGCCGTGACGGGACGGAGCACGGCCTGGCGGGACCGAGCAGGGCGGGCCGGGCTCAGGGCACGGGCCCACTCCCTCACTCCGAGGGAGACTCGCCCGGCTCCTCCTCCTCGGGGCTGAGCACGGCGCGGGAGGCCTCGTCGATCTCCTGGGTGGCCTCCTCGAGGTCGAGCACGCCGGGGTCGGTGACGAGGTCGTCGACCATCGGACCGACCGCCTCGAGCAGCTCGTCCCCGTTGTCGAGGAGCGGCGGGACGACCATCCCGCGGATGGCGGAGTTGAAGACCTTGGAGGTGGCCGGCTGACGGCCGGGCCCGAGGAAGACCTCGGAGCCTGCGACCTCGGTGTTGGCCGGCACGATGTAGCCGGTGCGGGTGACCGTCTCGATGGCGGAGTCGGAGACGGCGTAGGCGAGGAAGTCGGCCGCCTCGTTGACGTGCTCGGTGCCCGCGGAGATGCACAGGCCGTCGATGTCGCCTACCGTCGCCTGCTCGTCCAGGACGGGCATCGAGATGGTGTCGAAGGACAGCTCGGCGTTCTGGCGCAGCTCGGGCACGAGGTCGCGGAAGCCGGCGATCATCGCCAGCTCGCCCCGACGGAAGCGCTGCAGCGCCGACCGCTCCTCGAGCTCGCTCGGGCTCGGCGTCAGCGTGGAGTCGCGGAGGACGGCCAGGGTGCGGTCGAGGGCGTCGACCGTCGACTCGTCGGACAGCGCCAGCGAGGTGGGCTCCGCGCTGTCGTCGAAGACCTTGCCCCCGCCGGACGCGATGAAGGGCGCCAGTCCCTCGAGGGTCGGCTCGATCCAGACGCCGTCGGCCCGGCCGCGGCGGGTGGCGAACTGCGCCGCCGCGGCGAACTCCTCGAGGTTCCAGCGGGTGCGGACGTCCTCGGTGCCCCGCTCGGGCGAGGGCACGTCGAGGCCGCGGCGCTCCATCCTGTCGAAGTCGATCAGCTCGTCGTTGTAGTAGATGACCATCGGCGAGACCGAGTAGGGCATGCACTGGAGGTCGTCCTCGACACCGAAGGCGTCGATCGCGTCGCGGGAGTAGCGGTCGCCGAAGTCCACCCCGCGCTCGTCGAGGAGCAGGCTCACCGGCTGGGTCGCCTCGGCGTCGGTCAGGTTGCCCAGGTCGCGCTGCGAGGCCATGAAGACGTCCGGGGCGTCACCGGCGAGCACCGCGTCCAGGGCGGCGTCGTGGTCGGGCCAGGTGACGAGCTTGACCTTGCGGGTGGTGGAGCTGACGTTGAACGCGTCCACGACCTGCTGGAACGCCGCCAGCTCGTCGTCGCTGCCGTAGGCGCCGAACGTGAGCCGGGTGACCTCCGCCGGCGCCTGCGTGGGTGCGTCGGTGGTCGGGCTCGCCTCGGGCGGTGTCGGGGACGCTCCCTCGTCGCTGCAGGCGGCCAGGCCGGCACACAGGGTCACCGCGGTCGCTGCCGCCACCCATCGCCGAAGCATCCCTGCCGCCCTCCCGTCGTACCGCGTCCTGCCCGAGCCCATCCTTCCGGGCGGTCGCAACCCTAGTGGGCGGCTGGGCGCCGGGCCCACCGCGGCTAGCGGTGGGCGTCGGCGGCCGCGACCACGGCCGCGAAGAGCTCCGGGTCCAGCGCCGCTCCCTCGCGGCGCACGGCGTGGCGCTCGAGGGGGATGCGCCGGTCCAGCCGGACCTCGCTGGGACGCCGCTGGGAGTCCCAGCCGCCGGTCCCGACGTCCATCCAGTAGCGGCCGAAACGCGCCTCGTCGGCCGCGTCCCGGTCGTGGTCCTGGCTGCTGAGCATCAGCCCGGTCCAGCCGCCGTCGCGCTCCTCGAGCACGAGGACCGGACGGTCCTTGCCCTGGCTCGGGTCGTCCTCGTAGGGCACCCAGGCCCAGACCACCTCGCCGGGGTCCGGCTCGCCGTCGATCTCGGGGGCGTACGTCGACGGGGCGGCCTGGTCGGGCTGGTCCGTCAACGGCGCGGGCCGCGTCCGCGGCGTGAGGAGACGGGTGAGCCGGTCGCGGAGGGATGACATGGCGACAAGGCTAGAGCGCCCGCGTGGATGTGCCGGGAGGGACGCTTCGTGGAGTGCGCCGGACCGGGAGCGCCTCACGGCGCATGGCCGCTCGTAGCGGCTTATTTTGGGACCCGGGGCTGCCACAGCCCGACGCACTCCGGGGTCGAGTGTAGGTCGTCAGTCGAGCGCGTGGCGCATTTCGAGGTGTCCGGCCGACTCGAGCTGCTCGGCCAGCGTGAGCATCCTCACGGTCTCGTCGTGGCTGCTCCCCTGCGCCCCCGCGCGTCCCGTGGCCACCACCCGGGCGAATGCCGCCGCGCGCAGCAGTGTCACCGCGAAGTCGCCGCCGGCGATGCCGCGGAGGGTCTCGTCCACCATCGCCTTGAGCTCCTCGGGACCCGGCGGGTCGGCCACTCCCGCGACCACCCGGGCGACCTGGGCGCGGGCCCGCCCGGCGTCGTACTCGCGGGCGACGGCGGCGGGCTGGGCGTGCACCCAGGCGCGGAGGACGTAGAGCCGCCACAGGCTGCCGGCGAGGGTGTCGGGCGGGGCGCCGGCCCAGACCTGCGCCAGCGTCTCGAGCCCCTCGGTCTCCGCGAGGCGCAGCACGCGCTCGACGACGGCCGGGTCGTCGGAGGTGCGCGCGCCGCGGACCAGCAGGGTGGCGGCGCGGTCGCCGGCCTCCCGGAGCAGGGCCGGGTCGTCGCCGCCCCCGAGGTCCTCGAAGAACGCGGCCCCGGGGGTCGCCGGCTTGTGGTGGCGGGGCTGGTCTGGCACGACGTCCAGCCTAGGCGTCGGGGCCCGGTCCCCGGCACGGGTCTAGCCGAGGGCCTTGCGGATCCGCTGGTCGCTCACCGCGTGCCGGGTGCCGAGGTGCTGGGCCCACAGCGAGACGCGGTACTCCTCGAGCATCCACCGCACCGCGCGCTGCGACGCGCTCGGCGGCCGACCCTCGGGGAGGGCCTCGACCTGGTGCAGCCAGGCGTCCTGGAGGTCGGCGATCTGGTCCATCAGCTGCCGGTCCCGCGCGACCTGGGAGTCGAGCCGCTCGCGACGGTGCTGGACCGCGGCCAGGTAGCGCGGGATCTCGCGCAGCTGGGCGGCGCCGGCCTCGCCGACGAAGCCCGGCGCGACCAGCCGGGCCACCTGGGCGCGCATGTCGGTCAGCGCCGGCAGGGTGGCGAGCTCGGCACGGCCCGACAGCGCCTTGTCGGTCGCGCGCCAGGCGTCGAGGACGCGGATGACGTCGTGGACGGCGGCCAGCAGCGCGGCGTCGTGGTCGCGGCGAACCTGGACCAGCAGCGCGTCGTACGCCGCCTCGTCACGCACCGGCGGGTGGGCGTCGACGACGTCCCCCACCACCGCCGCGCGCGTGTCCTCGACGAGGTCGGCGATCGAGGCGTACGGCGACCCGACGAGCGCGAGCTTGGCCCGCTGGTCGAGCCCGAGCCGCTCGACCGAGGGCGCCGGACCGAGGGCGAGCAGGAGGAGGCGTCGTACGCCGAGACGGTGCCGGGCGGCGGCCTCGTCGGCGGACCCGACGACCTGGAGGCCGACGGTGGCACCCTCGTCGACCAGTGTCGGGTGGCCGCGGACCTCGTGGCCGGCCCGCCGCTGCACGAAGGACTCCTCGATGGTCCCGAAGGTCCACCGCGTCTGGCCGGTGGCGCTCACCCCGGAGTCGGCCGCCACGTCGGCGATGGCCTGCGCGAGCGAGGGCCGCAGCGGCTCCTTGAGGGAGTCGAGGTCCTTGCCGCGCGCGGCCTCGGAGCCGTCGTCGCCGACGACCCGGAAGGTCGGCTGGAGGTGTGCCGGCACCCGCGACCAGTCCCACGCCTCGCGCGGGACCACCACGCCGGTGGTGGAGCGCAGGTAGCGCTCGAGGGCGTCGAGCAGCGGTTCCTCCCCGGGCGGGGTCGCGGCCAGGAAGTCGCGGGCGGTGTTGGGGGCGGGGACGAAGCTCACGCGCAGGTTCTTGGGGAGGCTGCGGATCAGCTCGGTGACCAGCTCCTCGCGCAGGCCCGGCACGAGCCACGAGAAGTCGCCGGCGTCGACGCGGTTGAGGGTGCTGACCGGCACCTCGATGGTGAGACCGTCGTCGGCCGCCCCGGGCTCGAAGTGGTAGCTGATCGGGAAGGTCAGCCCCTCCTCGTCGCTGTCGTGCCAGCTCGTCGGGAAGTCCGCCTGCCGGATCTGGTCGGCGGTGGCGTGGGTGAGCATCTCGGGGTCGAAGGTCAGCAGGTCGGGGCGCTTCTGCCGCTCGCGCTTCCACCACTGGTCGAAGTGCGCGCCGCTGACGACGTCGGCGCCGACGCGGGCGTCGTAGAAGTCGAAGAGGGTGTGCTCGTCGACCACGATGTCGCGCCGGCGGGCGCGGTGCTCGAGCTCCTCGGCCTCCTCGAGCAGCCGGGCGTTGTCGGCGGCGAACCGGTGCCGGGTGCGCCACTCGCCGTAGACCAGGGCGTGCCGGATGAAGAGCTCGCGGGCCAGGGCGGGGTCGACCTTGCCGTAGGTGACCAGGCGGTCGGCGACCAGCGGGACGCCGTACAGGGTCACCTTCTCGTGGGCCATCACGGCGGCCCGCTTGGCCGACCAGTGCGGCTCGGAGTAGGACCGCTTGACCAGGTGGGCGCCGAGCCGCTCGGCCCACTCGGGCTTGATGGCGGCGTTCTGGCGCGCCCACAGGCGCGAGGTCTCGACCAGCTCGCCGGCCATGAGGAACTGCGGGTTGCGCCCCTTGAGGACGCTGCCCGGGAAGACCGCGAACCGGGCGCCGCGGGCGCCGACGTACTCACGCATCGGCCGCCGCTCCCCGGGACGGCCCTTGTCGCGCTCCTCCAGGGCGCCGACGTGGCTGAGCAGGCCGGACAGCAGCGCCTGGTGGATGCCGTCGGCATCGGGGACGTCGGCCGGCTGGCCGACGTCGACCTTCATCTCCTTGCAGACCTGCCGCAGCTGGGACTCGAAGTCCTGCCACTCCCGCACCCGCAGGTAGTTGAGGAACTCCCGCTTGCACATCCGCCGGAAGGCGCTCGAGCTCAGCTCGCGCTGCTGCTGCTTGACGTGGCGCCACAGGTTGAGCCAGGTGAGGAAGTCGGACGTCTCGTCCTTGTAGCGGGCGTGCAGCTGGTCGGCCTGCGCCTGCTGCTCGGCCGGCCGCTCGCGCGGGTCCTGCAGGCTGAGCGCCGCGGCGATGACGACCACCTCGCGGACGCAGCCGAGGCGCTCGGCCTCCAGGATCATCCGGCCGAGCCGTGGGTCGATCGGCAGCCGGGCGAGCCGCCGGCCGAGCTTGGTGAGCCGCGGCCCCTGGGGTCCCGGTCGCTGGTCGGGGCGTGGGCCCGGCTGCGGCCGGGCCGCGGCACCGCCCGCGTCCAGCGCGCCGAGCTCCTCCAGCAGGTCGACACCGGCGCGGACGTTGCGGCGGTCGGGCGGCTCCACGAAGGGGAACCGGGCGATGTCGCCGAGTCCCAGCGAGGTCATCTGGAGGATGACGCTGGCCAGGTTGGTGCGCAGGATCTCGGGGTCGGTGAACTCCGGCCGGCCCTCGAAGTCCTCCTCGCTGTAGAGGCGGATCGCGATGCCCTCCGCCACGCGGCCGCACCGGCCCGAGCGCTGGTTGGCGCTGGCCTGGCTGATCGGCTCGATGGGCAGTCGCTGGACCTTGGTGCGCAGGGAGTACCGCGAGATGCGCGCGACGCCGGTGTCCACGACGTACCGGATGCCCGGGACGGTCAGCGACGTCTCGGCGACGTTGGTGGCGAGCACGACGCGGCGGATGCTCGAGGGGTGCGAGGAGAAGACGCGGTGCTGCTCGGCGGCCGAGAGCCGGGAGTAGAGCGGGACCACCTCGAGCCGGTCGGACTGCAGCGCGGCGAGGGCGTCGGCGGTGTCGCGGATCTCGCGCTCGCCGGGGAGGAAGACCAGGACGTCGCCGGGGCCCTCCGAGGACAGCTCCTTGACGGCGTCGAGGATCGCCTCGGTCTGGTCGCGCTGGACCGGCTCGCCCTCCTCGTCGGCCTCGGGGAGCTCGAGCAGCGGGCGGTAGCGCACCTCGACGGGGTAGGTGCGCCCGGAGACCTCGACGACCGGGGCCTTGAAGTGCGCGGCGAACCGCTCCACGTCGATGGTCGCCGAGGTGATGATCACCTTGAGGTCCGGGCGCCGCGGCAGCAGCCGCCTGAGGTAGCCGAGCAGGAAGTCGATGTTGAGGGACCGCTCGTGCGCCTCGTCGATGATGATCGTGTCGTACTTCCTCAGCTGCCGGTCGCGCTGCAGCTCGGCCAGCAGGATGCCGTCGGTCATCAGCTTCACCCGGCTGGACCTGCTCGTCCGGTCGGTGAACCGGACCTGGTAGCCCACGAGGTCGCCGAGCTCGGTGCCGAGCTCCTCGGCGATCCGCTCGGCGACGCTGCGGGCGGCGATCCGACGGGGCTGGGTGTGGCCGATCAGCCGCCCGTCCGCACCGCGCCCGAGCTCGAGGCAGATCTTGGGGAGCTGGGTCGTCTTCCCCGACCCGGTCTCGCCGGCGACGATGACGACCTGGTGGTCGCGGATGGCCGCGGCGATGTCCTCGCGGCGGGCCGAGACCGGGAGCTCGGCGGGATAGGAGATCTGCACAACCCCTCCATTGTTCCGCACGCGGCAACCGGATTGTCTGCGGGACCGGTGTCGCGGGCAGGACATCGCCGCCGCACAGCGCGGTCACAGGTCTGCGGCGGCGTACGACGTCCCGGACGACCCTCCCCACATGCCGATCGACACCGACGTGGATACATTCGCAGCCATGCGTCCCCTCCCGGCCTCGGTCACCCACCTCGTCGTCGGCGCCGGGTTCGCCGGGCTCGGCACGGCGATCCGGCTCGACCGGGCCGGCGAGACCGACTTCGCGGTCATCGAGAAGGACGCGGGAGTGGGCGGCACGTGGCGGGCCAACACCTATCCCGGTGCCGCGTGCGACGTGCCCAGCCAGCTCTACTCGTTCTCCTTCGCGCCCAACCCCGACTGGTCGAGGTCGTTCTCCCCCCAGCCCGAGATCGACGCCTACCTGCAACGCGTGGCACGGGAGTCCGGGGTGCTCGACCGCTTCTGGTTCGACACCACGATGGAGGAGGCGCGGTACGACGCGGAGGCGCAGCGCTGGGTGGTGCGCACGAGCCGCGGCGAGGTCACCGCCACCACGCTCGTCACCGGGACCGGCGGCCTCTCCGAGCCACGGCTGCCCGACATCGACGGGATCGAGGACTTCGCCGGGGAGGTCTTCCACTCCGCGCGGTGGAACCACGACGTCGACCTGACCGGCAAACGGGTCGCGGTCATCGGCACCGGCGCCTCGAGCATCCAGATCGTCCCGGAGGTGGCGAAGGTGGTCGGTCACCTCGACGTCTACCAGCGCACCGCGCCGTGGGTGATCCCGCGCAGCGACCGGCGCTACACGCGGCTCGAGCGACTGCTGCTCCGCCGCGTGCCGGCCGTCCGGCGGGTCTACCGCACGGCGACCTACTGGGGTCGCGAGTCCTACGTGCCCGCCTTCACCCGGCTCCCCCGGCTCGCGGCGCCCGCCCGGCGGGCCGCCCTGCTCAACATCGCCCGCGGCATCCCCGACCCCGCCCTGCGCGCCCGGGTCACGCCCGACTACACGATCGGCTGCAAGCGCATCCTGATCAGCAACACCTACTACCCGGCGCTGGCGCGGGACCACGTCGACCTCGTGACCGACCCGATCGCCAGGGTGACCGCCGACGCGGTCGTCACCGCGGACGGGGTCGAGCGGCCGGTCGACGTGCTGGTGGTGGCGACCGGCTTCCACGCCACCGAGCAGCCGATCGCGGAGCGGGTCCGCGGCCGGGACGGGCGATCGCTGGCGCAGGTGTGGGCCGACGGCGGGATGGCGGCGTACAAGGGCACGACCGTGCACGGCTTCCCCAACCTCTTCCAGCTCGTCGGCGCCAACACGACCCTCGGGCACTCCTCGATGGTCTTCATGATCGAGAGCCAGATCGCCTACGTGCTCGGCGCGATCGCGACGATGCGGGCGAACCGGTACGCCGCGGTCGAGCCACGCCGCGACGCGCAGGACGCGTGGAACCGCGACCTCCAGCGCCGCCTGCGGCGGACCGTCTGGTCGACCGGCGGCTGCGCCAGCTGGTACCTCGACGCGCACGGGCGCAACACCGTGGTGTGGCCGCGCCACACCTTCACCTTCCGGTCCCTGCTCTCCCGCTTCGACGTCGACGCCTACGAGGTCGAGGCCGCCCGCACCGACGAGAGGATCACCTGATGAAGACCCCCAGGCTCGTGCGCAAGCCCGGCAGGACCCTGCGGGACAGGGTCGTGGTCATCACCGGTGCCGGCGGCGGCATGGGACGCGAGATGGCGCTGCTCGCCGCCCGCCAGGGTGCCCTGCTGGCGCTGTCCGACTGGGACGCCGACGCGCTGGCCGGCACCGTCGAGCAGGCCGTGGCCCTCGGCGCCGAGGTGCGCAGTGACGTCCTCGACGTGTCCGACCGGGCCGCGGTCGCGCAGTGGGCCACCGACGTCGTCGGCCACTTCGGCCGCGTCGAGGTGCTGGTCAACAACGCCGGCGTCTCGATGTCCGGCGACTTCGAGGACATGTCCTACGAGGACTTCGACTGGATCGTCGGGATCAACCTGAACGGCGTGGTCAACGGCACCAAGGAGTTCCTCCCTCACCTCGTCGCGTCCGGCGACGGCGTCCTGGTCAACATCTCCTCGCTCTTCGGGCTGGTCTCGATGCCGGGTCAGAGCGCCTACAACGCCACCAAGTACGCCGTGCGCGGGTTCACCGAGGCCCTGCGCGAGGAGATGCTCGTCAACGGCCACCCGGTGACCGTCACGTGCGTGCACCCCGGCGGCATCCGCACCGGCATCGTGCGCCGCGGCCGCACCACCGCCGGCCAGGACCACGCCCGGCTGGCCGAGCTCTTCGACACGAAGCTCGCCAGGATGCCGGCCGACAAGGCCGCCCGGATCATCCTGGAGGGGGCGCTCGCCGGCAGGGCGCGCGTGCTCGTCGGCGCCGACGCGCACGTGGTCCACCACTTCGCCAAGCTCACCGGGTCGCGCTACCAGGACGTCGTCGCGCGACTCGGGCCGCGGGTGACGGACCGGCAGTGACAGGAGGGGTGCAGGATCGGGGCATGACCCACCCGCCCGGCACCCGAGTCCGCTGCGAGATGACCAAGTGGGGCGGACGCCCCCACTGGGAGTACGACGCGGTCGTGCTCGGCGCGGACGACCACGGCACCTGGCTGGGGTTCGCCGCGGGCACGACCTACACCCGGCCCGGGCACACCTTCGTCGGTGACCGCGACCACGTCGGACTGGTCCCGGCCGGTGGCGCCTGGCACCTCGCGGCGTTCCATGCCGTCGAGGGCCTGCCCTGGGAGGTGCTCGGGGGCTCCGGCGTGGAGGTCTACGTCGACATGACCACCCCGCCGGAGTGGGACGGCACGACCCTGCGGGCCGTCGACCTCGACCTCGACGTCGTCCGCGGCTTCAACGGCCTGGTGGTCGTGGACGACGAGGACGAGTTCGCGGAGCACCAGGTCGCCTTCGGCTATCCCGCCGAGGTGGTCGCAGGGGCGCGCGCGAGCTGCGAGGCGGTGCTGGCGGCCGTCCGCGCCGGCCACGCGCCGTACGACGGCAGCAAGCACCACTGGCTCTCGGTGCTGCGGGACGTCATGGAGAGCGGTCGCTCCGGCGACCGGTCCCGCTGACGCCGGCGCTCAGGTGATGCGGTCGGCTCGGGTCTCGCCCTTGGTCCGCGCCCGGAACGGGCCCACCAGCCGCGGGCCCGACAGCCGGTCCTCGAGCCGGCGCGACTCGCGCTTGAGCGGCTGGGCGAGGTACTCGCCGAGGATCACGCCCGAGGCGAGCGCGAGGGCCACCGAGGCCGCGGTCATCATCGCGACGATGCCGTACGACGTGCCGGAGCCGCCGGTGGCCAGCAGCGAGAGCCCCCGGTAGATCGACAGGCCGGGCAGCAGCGGCACGATGGCCGACACCGCGACCACCAGGGGCGGGACCCGGAACCGGTCGGCGACGGCGTACGCCACCAGTCCGATCGTGAAGGCGCCGATGGCCGCGGCCCAGGTGCGGCTGAAGCCCGCCTCGGCGACCACCGTGTAGAGCAGCGTGGCGAGCGCGGCCGTGCCGGCGATCGGCGCGAGCACGCGCGGCGGGGCGTACGACGCGAACGCGAACGCCGCCGCACAGATCGCGGCCCCGACCACCCCGACCAGCACGTGGTTGCCCAGCGCCCGGCCGGGCACGAGCTGGCCGATGTTGACCCCGATGACCGCGGCGAAGGACAGCCCGCCACTCACCCCGGCGATGATGCCGGCGGTGGCGAGCAGCGCCTCGATCATCCGGGCGCCGCTGGTGACGTAGAAGCCGGTCAACGCGTCCTGGATGGCGCCCATGAAGCCGATGCCGGCCAGCAGCATCACGATGTTGGCGGTGACGACCAGGGAGAGGTCCGCCTCCACCGGGGTGGCGGCGAGCCCGACGGCGAACAGGCTCGCGACCGCTCCGCCGGCCACCTGCAGGTAGAACGTGGGCAGCCGGCGGCGCGACAGCACGAGCTGGAGCCGGTCGATGGTGACGGCGGAGGCCGCGGCGATCACGGCGACGAGCCAGTCGCCGCCGAGGAAGACCGCGACGCTGGCGCACATGACGCCCCACCCCGCGGTGACGGCGAGCCGGCGCCACGGGTGGCCGGTCGACATGATCGTGGCCATCCGGGTGCGCGCGAGGTAGAGGTCGAGGTGGCCGGCGAGGATCTCGTGGACGAGGTGGTCGACCTGGGTCAGGTCCTCGTAGTCGATGTCGCGGTGCTTGACGTTGCGCAGCATGATCACCGGCGGCTCGCCGGGGTCGCGGTGGTAGCTCATCGACAGCGACGTGAAGGTCACGTCGATCTCGGGGTGGCGCAGCCCGAGGTGGTGGGCGACCGACTGCATGGTGGCCGTCACGTCGGCCGCGCCGGCCCCCGAGGACAGCAGCACCTCCCCGATGCGCAGGCACAGGTCGAGGCTCAGGTTGAGCTCGCGGGCGGCCTCCTCGGCCGCCTCGGCCGCCTCGGCCTCCTCGACCGCCGCAGCCTCGGCCACCGCCTCGATCGCGGCCTCCACGGCCGCCTCCACGGCGGGTCCGGCCGCCGCCTCCACGGCCGCCTCGGCCACCGCCTCCACGGCCGCCTCCATGGCCGCCTCGACACCGGGCTCGAGCTGGGTGCCGTCCTGTCGGGTCATCCGGATCTCCTCCTCCACGGCGTCATGGTGGCAGGCCGGGCCGCCGCCGGATCGTCGGGGTGAGGCCGTGGACGCCGGGCGTCCCTAGCATGGTCGTGTGCGCCTCGACTTCCACGCCTCGGCCTCCCCCACGCTGGGCGTGGAGTGGGAGTTCGCGCTCGTCGACAAGACCAGCCGCGACCTCTCCAACACCGCCGCCGACCTGTTCTCGGCCGCCAGTCCGCGGCTCGCCGACCCGACCCGGTTGCACAAGGAGCTGCTGCGCAACACGGTCGAGATCGTCACCGGCGTGTGCACCACCGTCGAGGAGGCGATGGCCGACCTGCGCGAGACGCTGGCCGTGGTGATGCCGGCGGCCGACGAGCTCGGCGTCGACCTCTTCGGGGCCGGTGCGCACCCCTTCGCCGACTGGTCGCACCAGCAGCTCACCGAGGGCAGCCGGTACGCCGAGCTCATCAACCGCACCCAGTGGTGGGGCCGCCAGATGCTCATCTGGGGCGTGCACGTCCACGTCGGGATGCCCGAGCGCGACCGGGTGATGCCGGTCCTCTCCGCGCTGCTCAACACCTACCCCCACCTGCTCGCGCTGAGCGCCAGCTCTCCCGTGTGGGCCGGGCAGGACACCGGCTACGCCTCCAACCGGTCGCTGATGTTCCAGCAGCTCCCCACCGCCGGGCTGCCGTTCCAGTTCCACGAGTGGTCGGAGTTCGAGGCCTGCATCTCCGACCAGATGACCACCGGGGTCATCGACTCGATGGCCGACGTGCGGTGGGACATCCGGCCGGCCCCGCACCTGGGCACCATCGAGAACCGGGTCTGCGACGGCATGTCCGACATCGACGAGCTCGCAGCGGTCACCGCGCTGGTGCACTGCCTGGTCGTCGACCTCGACACCCGCGCCGCCGCCGGCGAGGAGCTCCCGACCATGCCGCCCTGGCACGTGCAGGAGAACAAGTGGCGCGCCGCCCGCTACGGCCTCGACGCCATCGTGATCCTCGACGCCGGCTCCCGCGAGCGGCTGGTGACCGAGGACCTCGACGACCTCCTCGAGCAGCTCAGCCCCGTGTCCCGGCGCCTCGGGTGCGAGGAGGAGCTGCGGTCGGTGGCCGACATCGCGCGCCGCGGGGCGTCGTACCAGCGGCAGCGTGTGGTGGCCCGGGAGGCCGGCGGTGACCTCACCGCGGTCGTGGACTCGGTCGTCGACGAGCTGCGCGAATCCCTCGAGCGCTGAGCGCCTCGCCGGCCCACCTCCGCTGGGTAGTTTGGGACGATCTCGTAGGCGAATCGGTCGGGAACCACCCGGATCGTCCCAAACTATCCGGGGCCGGCTGCCTGGGCCGCCGGCGCTGACGCCGGGGTCAGCGGGGCGGCGGCAGCGCGTCGGTCGACTCGAGCTGGCCCATCCCGGTGAGCATGAGGAGGTCGGCGACCACGGCCCGCACCTGGGCGAGCACCACCTCGATCGACAGCACGTCGGAGCGCTCGACC
Organism: Nocardioides sediminis; assembly: GCF_003047295.1. Lineage (GTDB taxonomy): Bacteria > Actinomycetota > Actinomycetes > Propionibacteriales > Nocardioidaceae > Nocardioides > Nocardioides sediminis. The sequence goes on along the minus strand of NZ_PZYZ01000001.1, from coordinate 301,880 downwards.
TGCGCGGTGGCCATCCCCACGGCGAGGAGCGCGGGCTGGGCCGCGACGGCCATCCGGTCGGCCCGCAGCTCGTCGGCCACCGCGTCGACGGCGGCGGCCAGCTCGCGGGTGACGATCGGGTACGACGGGGGAAACGGCCGCCGCCGGTAGGCCGCCACCGCCACCTGGCGCACCAGCACCCGGGTGCTGCGGAGCGAGCGGTCGAGCGGGTCGACGAGCTCGACCATGCGTCTGAGTCCACCCTTGTGCCGCACCCGGAACGGGCTCGAGGCCACCACGTCCAGCCCCTCGTCGGCCGCCGCGCGGAGCTCCTGGATGAGGTAGTCGGTGTCGCGGGCGTCGGCGAGCAGCTCGAGCGCGTGGTCGACCTCGCCGTCGACCATCACGTCGGCCGCCGCCCGGAGCAGGGCGGAGATCTTGCCCAGCACCTCCGCGGCCTGCTCGCGGGGCCGGCGCAGCGGCGCCGCCGGCACGACGGTCGCGGCCACCAGCGCGACGGCGCCGCCGACGAGCGCGTCGGTCCAGCGGGTGAAGGCCGCGCCGGGGTCGGCGATCAGTGTGGTGATGACGATCGACTGGACGGCCGCCTGGGTGACCAGCAGCTGCCCTCCGCCGAGCAGGAACGCGATCGACATGGCCAGAGCCACGACCAGCGACAGCTGCCACCAGCCCGACCCCAGCCAGTAGACCAGCAGGTCGCCGAGCAGCACCCCCACCGCGACCCCGACGGTCACCTCGGCGACCCGGCGCAGCCGCTGGCCGTAGGACGTGCCGAGGCTGACCACCGCGGCGATCGGCGCGAAGAACGGTGTCTCGTGGCCGAGGACGTCGGAGGCGACGAACCACGCGATCCCGGCGGCGAGCGCGCACTGCGCGATGGCGAACGACTTCGAGCGCACCCGGCCGACGCGGACCCGCAGCGACGTACGACCGCGGTGCCACATCCGGTCGAGCGGCCCGTCGGGGGGTGCGGCCTGCATGTCGCCCATCCTTGCACCGTGCGCCCGGCGAGGGGCCTCCCCCACGACGGCCGTGGACGGTCTGCCGGTCGGCCCTTGTGGACACCGTCCCGACACGACAGGATCGCCCAACCCCAGGAGGTGAGAGTGGTCAACCCCATCGACCCGACGTCGGCGGCGTTCCTCTACGCCGAGAGCCGCACCCAGCCGATGCACGTGGGCGGTCTGCAGCTCTTCGAGAAGCCCCAGGGTGCCGGCCGCGGCTACGCCCGGAAGATGTACGAGCAGCTCAGCGCGCCCGACGAGATCGCGCCGCTCTTCCTCAAGCGGCCGCACCGCTCGCTCGCGACGGCCGGCCAGCTCGTGTGGGTGCCCGACGAGCACTTCGACATCGAGCACCACGTGCGGCACAGCGCCCTGCCGAGCCCCGGACGGGTCCGCGAGCTGCTCGACCTCTGCTCCCGGCTGCACAGCCAGCGGCTGGCCAGGGAGCGGCCGCTGTGGGAGGCCCACGTCATCGAGGGGCTGCGCGACGGCCGGGTGGCGATGTACACCAAGACCCACCACGCCCTCGTCGACGGCGTCTCGGCGATGCGGCTGCTGGCCAGCGTGCTCTCCACCGACCCCGATCGGCGCGGCATGCCGGCCCCGTGGGCGGCCCGACCCGCGAGCGCCAAGGCACAGCGCACCCGCGAGGCGGCCGAGTCGTCGCTGTCCCAGGTGCCGATGTCCGCGCTGCGTACGGCGTTCGGTCTCTCCGCCGAGGCCGCCGGCCTGCCCTCGGCGCTGGTGCGCACGGTCACCCGCGGCATCCGCAACGAGACCTCCGCGCTGTCGCTCTACGCGCCGCGGACGATGTTCAACCAGTCGATCACCGGGTCCCGGCGCTTCGCCGCCCAGGACTGGCCGATCGAGCGGTTGCGGGCCGTCGGGGCGGCGACCGGCAGCACGATCAACGACGTGGTGCTGGCGATGTGCAGCGGCGCCCTGCGGGCCTACCTCCTCGACCACGACGCCCTGCCCGACACCGGGCTGGTGGCGATGGTGCCCGTGGGCCTCAACGCCAAGCAGTCACAGGTCGCCTCGCCCGACGGGGGCAACGCGGTCGGTGCCGTGATGGTCCAGCTGGCCACCGACCTCGCCGACCCCGCTGCCCGGCTGACCGCGATCCACCGCTCGATGCGCGACGGCAAGCAGGCCCTGTCGTCGATGACGCCGACCCAGATCCTCGCCATGAGCGCCATCGGCATGGCGCCCTCGATCCTCACCCCGATGCTGCGGCTGCAGGGCATCGTCCGGCCGCCGTTCAACGTGATCATCAGCAACGTGCCGGGCCCGCGCTCGACGCAGTACCTCAACGGCGCCCGCCTCGTGGGGACCTACCCCCTCTCCATCCCCATCAACGGGATGGCGCTCAACATCACCTGCACGTCGTACGACGGGAAGATGGGGTTCGGCCTGACCGGGTGCCGTCGCACGGTCCCCCACCTCCAGCGGCTGCTGGGCCACCTCGACGCCGAGCTCACGGCGCTGGAGCGGGCCACGGGAACTCGCTGAACCCGCCCCCGAGGCGGGCGTCGACCGCGGCGAGCCGGGCGCGGGTGATGGCCGCGACCGTGGACAGGCCGGCCAGGTCGGCGTTGGAGCCCGTGCGGGTCGGCTCGGGCGAGTTGATGCTCAGGCAGCTGCGTGTGCCGCCGTCCTCGGCGTTGGCCAGGACGACCGCGTGCCCGGTGGTGCCGCTGCCGGCGAACGGGTCGAGCACCGTCGCGTCGCGAGGCATCGTCGAGAGGATCCGCCGCACCAGGCCGGTCGGCTTGGGCGACTCGAAGACGTGCCCGACCAGGTCCTTGAGCTCCGCGACGGCGGTGTCGGTGGAGCCGATCTCCTCGCTGGGCCAGATGGTCCGCAGCTTCTTGCGGCGCCCGCCGTCGCGGTGCAACCAGTCGCGCTGGAAGACGTCGACCCGCTCCCCCAGCTTGCCCTGGATCGTGCGGCACACCAGGTCGTCGGGGCGCTCGTCCACCAGCGGCGCCGACCAGCGCCACACCGCGGGCCGCCCGTCGCCGAAGACGGGCAGCACCTCGACCGCCCCGTCGAAGGCCGCGGTCGCGACCCGCCCGCTGGCCGGGTCGCCGTACAGCGGGAAGTGCAGGGTGCGCGCGGTGAGGGGGTTGAACTTCTTGTTGGTGTTGCGCAGCGGCAGGTGGCGGAAGCGCCGGCCGTCGGCGGCGGTCAGCGGGAAGTCCGCCTCGTCGACGTGGTCGGCGCTGGTGGCGTCGACGGAGCACCGCCGCGGGTCGCGGGCGTAGACCAGCACGTACTCGTGGCTGGTGGCGAAGCCGCGCCCGAGCTGGCGGCCCTTGGGGTTGAGGTTGACCACGACCTGGGCCAGGAAGCACTCCTCGCCGAAGACGTCGTCGAGCAGCAGCCGCAGCCGGGCCGCCTCGTTGTCGTCGATGCTGATGAACAGCGCGCCCCGTTCCGAGAGCACGTCGCGCACCGCCTCCAGCCGCGGTCGCATCATCCGCGCCCACGCCTCGTGCCGGCCGGCCCGGGCGCCGTCGGCGGCGCGGAACCGGTCGGCGTACGCGAAGTCGTTGCCGGTGTTGTAGGGCGGGTCGGTGTAGACGAGGTCGACGCTCCCGGGCTCCAGGGAGCGCAGCACGTCGAGGTTGTCCGCCTCGACGAAGGTGTTGCAGGGCCGCCCGGTCACGACCGCACCCTACGAGCCGTCACGGCCACGACGCGTGACCTCACGCCGTCCGCGCAGTTGAGGAGGCCATGAGGAAGCTCGCTGCTCTCGCGCTCATCGCCCCGTTGCTCGCCGTCGCCGGCCCCGTCACACCCTCGTCGTACGCCGCCCCGGCCCTCGCGCCGGTCGCCGCCTGGTCGGCCGCCGCGGCACGACCGGCGGGCGTCAAGGTGGTCGAGGACTGCCTCGCCTCGGTCCCGGACCCGGGCTCGAGCACGCCGGTGCAGATCTGCTACTCGCTGTTCAAGCCCGAGGGCGCCTCGCGCAAGCGCCCGGTCCCGATGATCTGGCACAGCCACGGCTGGGGCGGCTCGCGGACGAAGGACCCGGCGGCCTTCGCGACGTTCCTCGAGGGCGGGTACGGCGTGCTGTCCTTCGACCAGCGGGGCTTCGGCGAGTCCGGCGGTCATGCGTACGTCGAGAACCCGGCCGTCGAGGGCAAGGACGTGGCCCGGCTGATCAGGCTGATGAGCAGGCTGCGCTGGGTCCGGCAGGACGGGCCGGGCGACCCCCGGCTGGGGGCGATCGGCGGGTCCTACGGCGGCGGCTACCAGTTCCTCGCGGCCTTCACGAGCCTGGAACGGCGCGGCGAGCCGGTGCTCGACGCGATGGCACCCGAGATCACCTGGCACGACCTCAACCAGAGCCTCGCCCCCGAGGGGGTCGTGCGCACCGAGTGGGCCCTGGCCCTCTCGGCGGCCGCGGTGCCGACCGACGCGCTGCCGCCGCGCGTCTACAAGGCGCTCGCCGAGGGTGCGGCCACCGGCACCTGGCCGGACGGCTCGGTCCCGGGGACCGAGGACATGCCGGAGTTCTTCGGCCGCAACGGCCCGGCCCACCACGTCGCGCAGGGCCGCCGCCTGTCGATCCCGGTGCTGCTGGGGCAGGGCACGACCGACACGCTCTTCCCCCTCGAGCAGGGGCTGGCCAACTGGCGCCGGGCGCTGACGCCCCGGGCCCGCCGCGACAGCATCTTCGTCGCCTACAACGGCGGCCACGTGCTGCCCGGCCTGCTGCCGCGCGGGATCTCGGTGACCTCCGACCCCTGCTCGCAGCGGCTGGCCGGCGGCGACTTCGAGGCCCTGAGCAGGCGGTTCTTCGACGAGCAGCTCAAGGGTCGGCGCACCGGGCTGCGCGGCTACGGCCGGCTGCACCTCGCCACGCCGGCGTCCACGTGCACCACCGTCCGCTCGCCCGAGCCCACCGAGGCCCTCCCGGTCGGCACCGTCGTGAGCCCGACCGCGGCAGGAGCGCCGATCGCGTACGAGATCGCGCCCGGGCCCCTGCGGCTCGCGGGCACACCCCACCTGACCGGCTCCCTCACCGCGCTCGGAGTGCACAACCGGGCCTTCTACGGGCTCGCCGTGGGCACCAGCCCGGCCGACGCCACCCTGGTGCAGAACAACGTCCTCCCCGTCGACGAGCCGGGCCCGGTCGTCGGCCAGGAACGTCGCGTGGCCCTGCCGTCGGTGGCCGTCGACGTGCCCGCCGGGCAGCGGCTCTACCTGCTCGTCTCGGCACTGAGCGACACCTTCGTCGGCATGTCCAGCCGCACGCCCGGGGTGGTCACGATCGAAGAAACTCAGGCACACCTGCCCCTCCTGTCACGCTGACCCCTTTACTGTGGAGCGCGTGCTTGCCTCGAACCGACTGACCGCGGCCGCCACGGCCGGTGCCCTCGCGTGCGCGCTCGTCGTCGGCGCCACCCCGACCAGCGCCGCCCCGGACGACGGCGGCTCCGCCCCGGTCGCCGCCGACCGCCCGGGGCCGGGCAAGCGCCTCACGCCGGCCCAGCGCCGCGCGCTCGCGGACCCCGGGACGGTGCTGCGCACGCCCGGCCAGACCTCCGACGGGGTGCGCGGCGAGATCGCCGAGCCCTGGCCGGCCGGGCGCCGCGGCAAGGCCCGGGTGGTCACCGACGTCACCTACGACATCGCCCCCGGCATCCAGGTCCGGGAGTGGGACCAGGTCGACGCGCGGGGACCGGTCCGGGCCAACCTGCTCACCGTCGACCTCAACGCCGCCAACATCCGCATCGACCACCTCGGCCACAAGTACGCCGTGCGCCGCCAGACCGTGAGCAAGCTCGGGGCCAGGGAGGGCGTGATCGGCGCCGTCAACGGCGACTTCTTCGACATCTCCGACACCGGCGTGGCCCTCGGGCCGGCCGTGGACCGCGAGCGCGGCGTCGTCAACGGCCCTGCCACCGGGTGGATCCCGGAGAACGCGACCTTCTACCTCGACAGCACCGGCTACCACGTCGGTCCGATGGTGACCCGGACCAAGCTGCGACAGCGCCCGCGCTGGCCCGTCTCCGGCCTCAACGCCGCCACCGTCGAGGACGACACCATCGGGCTCTACACCTCAGACTGGGGCTGGACCAAGGGCTACTCGGTCACCGACGGCGACAAGGACGCGCGCGAGGTCGTCGTGGTGAACGGCCGGATCAAGTCCAACCAGAAGGTGCTGTCCAAGGGTCGCAAGGTCAAGGGCCAGGTCCTGGTCGGCCGCGGCTCCGCGGCCAAGCTGCTCAAGCAGCTCAAGGTCGGCCGCAAGCTCAGGTTCAAGTACAAGACCAAGCCGCGCGCGACGATGGCCGTGTCGGGCGACCGCTCGATCCTGCTCGACGGGGTGCGGACGGTCATCAACGACCGCCTCATGCACCCGCGCACCGCCGTGGGGATCGACGCCGACACCAACCGCCTGCTGTTCCTCGTGGTCGACGGCCGTACGTCGGCCAGCCGCGGCCTCACCATGGTCGAGCTGGCCACCATGATGACCGCGCTCGGCGCGGAGAACGCCCTCAACCTCGACGGTGGCGGCTCCTCGACGATGTACTCGCGGTTGCTGACCGGCGAGATGGGCATCATCAACGAGCCGTCCGACGGCCACGAGCGGAAGGTCGCCAACGGCGTCGGCATCTACTACGACGCTCCGTTCCCGCCGATCACGCCGCCGGTGGTGCCGACCCCGACGCCCACCCCGACGCCCACCCCGACGCCCACGCCGACCCCGACGCCGACGCCCACCCCGCCGCCGACGACCCCGACGACGACGCCCTGACGCCCGCGCCGGGCTGACGAGCCGCGGGGCCCTGAGGAGCGCTGCTCCTCAGGGCCCCGCGTGCGTGGCGCGTCTCCGGCTCAGGGGCTCTCGACCTGGAACAGCGCCACCGAGGTCATCGCGACGACGCACTGGACGCCCGACTTGGGCAGCACCGCTGTCACCTCGTAGCCGTCGAAGGTCTGCACCACCTCGACCCCGGTGGGCTCGTCGCAGCCCACCGACACGATCGCGCCCATCAGGGTCTGCCCGGGCGGCACGTCGGTCTGGCGCACGGCCGCGCGCACCCGAGGGCCGAGGTCGGCTCCCATCGTGGCGACGAAGTCCCGCACCGAGGCGGAGTCGGTGAGCGGCACGGGACGCGGGCTGGTCTCGCCGTCGGCGTTGGAGGCGGTGATGATGCGCGCGGTCGTGGTGGTCGCCGCGTCGCCCGTCGGCAGGACCGTCCCCGCACCGGTCGACGTCGCGCCCTCCCCGCCGGTCGCGCTCGCCGAGTCGCCCGGTCCCGGGGTCGTCCCCTCCCCTGGCTCGACGGTCGAGGTGTCGCTCGCGGTCGGCTCGGCCGCACGGTCGGACGTCTCCCCACCGTCCGACTGGCCGCACCCTGCCAAGGCCGCGGCGGCCAGCGCGGCCGCGAGGGTGGTCGCCAGGACGGACCGGACCGGGGTGCTCAGCATGTGCCTCATGATGACTGGGACGACCGCCGGCTCGCAGTCGTTCCCGCCGGCCGGCCCGGCGCCGGTCAGCACAGCACTCGTCGGCACGGCACGCAGCGAGACCTAGGCTCCCCGCATGCCTCGCTTCTCCCGTGCCGAGCTCGAGTCGTTCCGCGACGCCGAGGTGCCCGACCTCCTCGGGCCGGACCCGCGACTGCTGTTCGTCGGCATCAACCCGGGCCTGTGGACCGCCGCGACCAGCACGCACTTCGCCCACCCGGTCAACCGCTTCTATCCCGCGCTGCTGGCTGCGGGCATCATCGACCGCCGCATCGACCCTGCCGCCGGCATGACCGACGAGGACCGGGACTACCTGCGCGCCCGGGGCATCGGCATCACCAACCTGGTCCGCCGCGCCACCGCCCGGGCCGACGAGCTGACTCGCGACGAGCTGCGCGCGGGCGCCGCCGCACTGACCGCGCTCGTCGGGGAGCTCCGCCCCCGTGTGGTCGCGGTCGCCGGCATCACCGCCTACCGACAGGCGTTCGGCCTCCCGAGCGCCGTCGTCGGCGAGCAGCCGCAACCGCTGGGCGGGGCGCGGCTCTGGGTGGTGCCCAACCCGAGCGGGCTCAACGCCCACCACACGGTCGCGACGCTGGCCGCGGAGTATGCCGAGCCGGCCCGCGCCGCGGGGGTGCTCGGCTGACCCGGGCACCGGGACGCCGGCGCACTCACCCCGACCACGGCTCCTCCGCCCCGAGGCCGCTCGTGCGACCCATCGGCCCGGCGCCGGTGTCGACCTCGCCCTCGAACACGTCGGCACGGTCCACGATCAGCACCGCCCTGGTGCGCGCGTGCCCCGGCGCGGGACCGGGGACCTCGACGGTGCCGCCGAGGGCGTGCGCGGGCTCGAGGAACTCGGCCAGCAGGAAGCGCAACCACTGGGCCGCCGCGGAGCCGCTGGACCGCCCCACCAGGTGCAGGCAGCACCCGCTCGCGCACGGCACCCACGGGCACGGCCCCGTCGGCTGCCCCGGCCAGATGCGCGCCATCCGCAGCGGCAGCACGGCGTGCCCTCCGTCGTGGTCCGGCACCGGGTGCCGGCCGAACCCGGCCAGGAACACGAGGTCGTCCGGCGGCAGGGGCGGCGACACGCGGAGCCGCTCGCGGCGAGGTCGTCCGTGTCCCGCGGACGTCCCGGGGCTGCGGGTGGCGGTGTCGTCGGCGTCCTGCGTCATGAGTGCTCCTCGGCGGCGTGGTCGGCGGGCTGTCCCGGCATCGTGCCCCCGGGCCACGGCTCCCCAACCCTGCGGATCGCGGGCCTGTGGAAGGCCATGCCCGGCACGCTCGTGGGACGCACCGACAACGCCGGCCGGGCGGCGTACGGCTGTGGAGGGCGACGCCGGCGCACCCTCCTGTGGACGCGAGGGGGCCCGGTCGAGCGTCCGGGGGTCCACCTGTGGGGTCCCGCGTGCGCGCGTCGTCACGACAGGGCAGGGTGGGCGCGTGGCCACGTCCGACGCACCCGCCCCCGACGGCACCCTCACCGCCCCCGACGACCAGCCGGTCCGCGAGGCGGTGCGGCAGTACGCCGCCCTCCAGCCCCGCCTGGTGCCCGTCACCGCACGCTTCGTCGAGCTGATCCGGACCATGCTCGACGACGCCGGCATCAACTACCTCAGCGTCGAGGGCCGCACCAAGAGCGTCGCCTCCTTCGCCGCCAAGGCGGCGCGCACCGTCGACGGCCACCTGCTCTACCCCGACCCGCTCACCCAGGTCACCGACCAGGTCGGGGTCCGGGTGATCACCTACGTCCACGCCGACGTCGCCGCCGTCGCCGGGCTGCTCGACGACGAGATGCAGATGCTCGACGACCGCGACCTCGGCCAGGAGACCGCCCGGGCCGGACGCTTCGGCTACGCCAGCCGGCACCTCCTCGTGACCCCCGACGACCCCGCCCCCGCGTCGTACGACGACCTCGCCGGCCACCGTGCGAGCGTGCAGGTCCGGACGGTGCTCCAGCACGCTTGGGCGGAGTTCGAGCACGACATCCGCTACAAGGGCACGGTCCCGGCCGAGCACGCGCCCGACCTGGACCGGCGGTTCACGCTGGCTGCCGGGCTGCTCGAGCTCGCCGACCAGGAGTTCTCCGCGATCCGCGAACGGCTCCAGGAGGCCGCCGGGCAGCAGCCGCACGAGGAGGACCCGAGCGACCCCCGCATCAGCGGGCAGGAGCTCGCGGCGTTCCTCGCCGGGCAGTACGCCGACGCCGGCTGGTCGCACACCGACCACTACGGCTGGATCGCCGGGCTTCTCCTCGAGCTCGGCATCACCTCCCTCGACGAGCTGGCCGACCTGCTCACCTCCGTCGACCCGGACGCGATCATCCGGCGGATGGGCTACCGCTACCCCGCCGGCGCCGTACGACGCCTCGACGACGCGCTGCTCGCGATCTTCGGGCGCCAGTACGTCGAGCTGACCGGCAACGCGCACCGCGTCCCGCTCCTGACCGCGCGGCTGGAGAAGCTGAGCACCCCGGGAGCGTGACCGTCCCTCAAATAGGGTGAGGCCATGCGCGCGCCCAGCTGGACCACGTTCACCCCGATCGTGGCGGCGGTGTTGCTGGTGCTGACCTGGGGCCGCTACCCCGGACCGGTCGTCCTGACGATCGTCGCCCTCCTGCTCATGGGCGCCGTGGTCAGCGCCGTGCACCACGCGGAGGTGGTGGCGCACCGCGTGGGCGAGCCCTACGGCTCGCTGCTGCTCGCGGTCGCGGTGACGATCATCGAGGTCGGCCTGATCGTCACGCTCATGGTGACCAGCACCGGTGACACCTCCGGCCTGGCGCGTGACACCGTGTTCGCGGCGGTGATGATCACCGTCAACGGCATCATGGGCCTCTCGCTGCTCGTCAGCGCGAGACGTCACCGACTGGCGGTCTTCAACCCCGAGGGCACCGCCTCGGCGCTCACGACGGTGATCATCCTGGCGACGATCTGCCTGGTGCTGCCGGCGTTCACGACCTCGGAGAGCGGCCCGGAGTACTCCGGCGGCCAGCTCGCCTTCGTGGCCGTGGCCTCCCTCGTGCTCTACGGCATGTTCGTGGCCACCCAGACCGGCGAGTACCGCGACTTCTTCCTGCCCGTCGGCCGCGACGGCGTCACCCTGGACCAGGACGGCGACGGCCACGCCGACCCGCCCAGCAACCGCACGACGCTGACCAGCCTCGCACTCCTCGTCGTTTCCCTCGTCTCCGTGGTCGGCCTGGCCAAGGTCGAGTCGCCCTCGATCGAGAAGGCCGTCGACGCGGTCGGCTTCCCCAACGCCGTCGTCGGCGTGGTGATCGCGCTGCTGGTGCTCTCTCCCGAGTCGATCGCCGCGGTCCGGGCCGCGGCCCGCGAACGCGTGCAGGTCAGCCTCAACCTCGCGCTCGGCTCGGCGATGGCGTCCATCGGCCTCACCATCCCGGCCCTCGCGGTCGCCTCGATCTGGCTGGACGGCCCCCTCGCGCTGGGGCTGGACAGCGTGCAGATCGTGCTGCTCTTCATGACCGTGATCGTGAGCATCCTGACGGTGCTGCCCGGGCGCTCGAAGCCGCTCCAGGGCGGCGTGCACCTCGTCCTGCTCGCGGCGTTCGTCTTCCTGACCATCGCGCCCTGACCCCGGGCCGGCTCCGAGACCGGCGGCGCGCTACAGCGGTCGGGCGCCGACGTGTGGGCGCCCGCCAGTTGCGCCGGGCCCCCGTCATACGCCGCCAGTCGCGCTGGGTGGGGAACCGGACCGGCGTACGACGCGGACGCGGGGGCCGATCTCGATCCCCGAAGTAGCGGGGAGCAGGCCACATACGCGCGCACATCGACGATGTGGCTGGCGCACCGCCCGCGGGCGTGTCCTCACCCGACACGCGCGCCGGAGGTCAGGCTGCCACAGTCCGCGGGTCGGGGAATGTGGGTCAGGCACCGCCACCGGCGAGCCGCGGGGCAGGACTACTGCGAGAACGCCGCGTCGAAGGAGGCGCTCGGCGGCTCGAAGTCGAAGCCCCGGAGGAACTCCAGCGCCTCGGGGGCACCCCGGAGGCGGTCCATCCCGGCGTCCTCCCACTCCACCGAGATGGGGCCGTCGTAGCCGATCGCCGTGAGCGCGCGGAAGCAGTCCTCCCACGGCACGTCGCCGCGGCCGGCGGAGACGAAGTCCCAGCCGCGGCGCTGGTCGCCCCACGGGAGGTGCGACGACATCACGCCGTTGCGTCCACCGCCGAGCCGCATCCGGGTGTCCTTGCAGTCGACGTGGTAGATCCGGTCGGCGAAGTCGGTGATGAACGAGACCGGGTCGAGGTCCTGCCACATCATGTGGCTGGGGTCCCAGTTGAGCCCGAACGCGGGACGGTGGCCGATCGCCTCGAGCGTGCGCACGGTCGACCAGTAGTCGTAGGCGATCTCCGAGGGGTGCACCTCGTGGGCGAAGCGGACGCCGCACTCGTCGAAGACGTCGAGGATGGGGTTCCAGCGGTCGGCGAAGTCCTGGTAGCCGGCCTCGATCCGGGCGGCGGGCACGGGCGGGAACATCGCGACGTACTGCCAGATGGCCGAGCCGGTGAAGCCGACGACGGTCCTGACGCCGAGCTTCTGCGCCAGCCGCGCGGTGTGCTGCATCTCCTCGGCGGCCCGCGCGCGGACCCCCTCGGGCGAGCCGTCGCCCCACACCCGCTCCCGGAGGATCGCCTCGTGGCGGAAGTCGATGGGGTCGTCGCACACGGCCTGGCCGGTGAGGTGGTTGGAGATCGCCCACAGGCCGAGCCCGTGCCGCTCGAGGATCTCCAGGCGTCCGGCGACGTAGTCCTCGTCGTCCCAGCGCCAGGCGTCGAGGTGCTCGCCGGAGACCGCGATCTCGAGGCCGTCGTAGCCCCACTCGGCCGCGTGGGACGCGACCTCCTCGAGCGTCAGGTCGGCCCACTGGCCGGTGAACAGGGTGTAGGGACGACTCATCGGGGCTGCTCCAGGACGGTGACGGCGGGCGGTGCGGTGGATGCGGGGACGTGGGGTACGACGGGGGGCGCGGCGGGCGCGACGTCGACGCAGGTGCCCGACTGTGCCGCACTCTCCTCGATGGCGGCCAGCACCCGCTGGACGGAGGCCCCCTCGGCGAAGGACGGCGACGGGGCCCGGCTCTCGCCGATGCAGGCCAGCAGGTCGGCGGCCTGGTTGACGAAGGTGTGGTCCCAGCCGAGGACGTGGCCCGGGGGCCACCAGGCGGAGAGGTAGGGGTGGTCGGTCTCGGTCACCAGCACGCGGGTGCCGCCCGCGCCGGTGTCGACGACCAGCTCGTTGAGCGACTCGAGCTCGAAGCGCAGCGACCCGCCGGAGCCGTAGACCTCGAGGGAGAGCCAGTTCTTGCGCCCGTGCGCCATCCGGCTCACCTCGAGGCTGGCCACCGCCCCGCGCTCGGTGCCCAGGGTGGCCCAGGCGGCGTCGTCGACGGTGACCTGCTCGGGTCCGGACTCGCCGGGCCGGGAGGTGACGAAGGTGCGCAGGTGCCCACCGGCCCAGGCGATCCGGTCGTCGAGGAGGAACTGCAGCTGGTCGACCACGTGCGACCCCAGGTCGCCCAGCGCGCCCGAGCCGGCCTCCTCCTTGCGCAGCCGCCACGCCATCGGCGCCTCGGCGTCGACGAGCCAGTCCTGGAGGTACGCCGTCCGCACCTCGCGCACCTCGCCGATGCGGCCGGCGGCGATGATCTCGCGGGCCAGCGCCAGCGCCGGCACCCGGCGGTAGTTGAAGCCGACCATCGAGAGCACCCCGCGGGCGGACGCGGCCTCGGCGGCCACGACCAGCGACTCGGCCTCGGCCACGGTGTTGGCCAGCGGCTTCTCCAGCAGCACGTGCTTGCCGGCGGCCAGCGCCGCCTCGGCGATCTCGGCGTGCAGGTGGCCGGGGGTGCAGATGTCGACGAGCTGGACGTCGTCGCGCTCGAGGACCGCCCGCCAGTCGGTGGCTGCGTCCTGCCACCCGTAGCGGTCGGCGGCCTCGCGGACCCGCTGCGGGTCGCGGCCGACGAGCACCCGCTGCTCGGCCCGGGGCACGTCGGGGTAGAACGCGCCGACGTTGCGCCAGGCGTTGGAGTGGGCCTTGCCCATGAAGGAGTAGCCGACGACGGCGACCCCCACGGTCGGGCGGTTCTGTGGGTCGGTCACCGGGTTCCCCCATCGTGTGCGGCGCTCGCGAGGAGCCCGACGAGGAACTCGAGTCCGTCGCGGGCCAGGTCGTCCTGCGTGGGCGCCAGCGGGCGCCAGATGGATGCCGCCGTCGCGATGGACGCGTTGTCGGCGGTGAAGCTCTCGATGTTGAGCGGGCCGGCGTAGCCGACGTCGTCCAGCGCGGCGACGAGGGCCGGCCAGTCGGTCTGGTCGCCGCCGGGTGCCCCGCGGTCGCTGCCGCAGACCTGCACGTGGGCCAGGTGCCGGCCGGCCGTCCGGATGGCGTCCGCGCTGGACCGCTCCTCGATGTTGAGGTGGTAGGTGTCGAGCGCGAGGCCCAGGGCCGGCCCGAGGAGCCCGTCGAGCCCGGTGAGCGCCTGGTCGACGGTGTTGACCAGCGAGGTCTCGTAGCGGTTGAGGGGCTCGATGCCGAGCACGACGCCGTGCTCGCCGGCGTGGTCGACGACCGGCTCGAGGCCCGCACGCCACTCGGCGTACGCCTGTTTCCGCTGGTCAGCGTCGAGCCGCCAGACCCGGCCGGTGCTGGCGTAGAAGGGGCCGCAGACCGCGGGGGCTCCGATGCCGGCGGCCAGGTCGATGCAGGCCCGGAGGTAGTCCCGGGTGCTCGCCACGGTGGCCTCGTCGGTCGCGACCAGGTCGCGACCCGGGGCCATGGCCCCCACGACGTACGGCGCGAGGCCGGTCCGCTCGAGGGCGGCGCCGACGGCGTCGACGGAGAGGTCCCCCACGCCCTCCAGGGGCAGCTCGACGGCGTCGAAGCCCAGGGCGGCGACGTGGTCGAGCACGGGGTCGACGGTGGCATCGGTCAGGGGCGATGCCCAGACCCATGTGTTGATGCCGATGGGGCGCACGGAGACGTCCTCCTCGCGAAGACGGTGTGGTGGAGCCGGCCGGCCACGGTGCCCGCGTGGGCGGGGGTTGGTCGTGGCCGGCCGGCCCGTCGGTCCTGCTGGGACCGGGTCAGCGGTCCCAGGTCGGGTCAGCGGTCCTGCCAGGCCTCGGGGAAGCCGGGGAGGTCCTCGCCGCCGAACTTGGCGTAGTGGCCGTCGGGCATGCCCTCGTTGGCCTCGAGGTACTCGGCACGCTCGTCCTCGGTGATCGGCGTCTGCGGCAGGACCCACTCCTTCGGGACCTCCTCGCCGGCGAAGATCTTCTCCACGGCCAGGAGCGGGGTGCGCCACTGGAAGTTGGAGTAGACGGGGGCCAGGCCGTTGAGCCCGGTCTCCTCCCACTTGCGCAGGAAGCTCATCTCGTCCTCGCCCGTCATGACGGGGTAGTCCACGCCGGCGTCCTCGAACGCCTCGATGGCCGCGACGGCGCCGTCACCGGCGTCCATCCAGACGCCGGCGACCTCGCCCTGGTTGAGGGCGTCGGTGATGATCTTCTTGATCTCGGTCGGGTCGGCGCCGGTGAAGAAGTCCTCGGCCTCGATGCCGTTCTCCTCGAAGATCTTCTCCGCGGCGGCCCAGCGGGTCTCGAGCACGTCGACGCCGGGCAGGATGCGCAGCGCGACGACCTTGTCGCCCTCCTCGAGGTTGTCGACGAGGAACTCGGCGGTGTCGATGCCCCACGCGTAGCCACCGATCGGGTGGATGAACGTGGTGGCGCAGTCGGTCTCGACGCCACGGTCGAAGACGATGACCGGCTTGCCGGTCTCGCAGGCGCGCTCGACGCCGGGCGTCATCGCGGCCGTGGAGTTGGGCGAGATGACGAAGGCGTCGCAGTTGCCCTCGGAGATGAAGTAGTCGATGTCGGCGAGCTGGGTGTTGTCGTCGTCCTGCGCGTCACGCACCTCCATCTCGGAGATGACGCCCTTGTCCTGCAGCGCCTCGAGCTGCTGGTTCATGGTGATGAAGCCGGTCTGGCGCCACGGGTTGCTGACCGAGGCGTTGGCGAAGCAGACCTTCTTGGCACCGCCGGAGTTGTACTCCGAGGTGTCGGTCATCTCGCCGTCGATGTACTGCAGCCACGGCTCGGACTCGGGGCCCTCGAAGGTGGCCGAACGCTGCTCGTCCTGCTCGTCGTAGTCGGCCTGGACGAACCACTCGCCCTCGTCGCCGGAGTCGGCCTCCTCGGTGGACTCGCTGGTCGACTCGGCCGCGGAGTCGGCGGGCTCCTCGACGTCGGTGCTGCAGCCAGCCAGCACCGCCAGCACTACCAGAGCCGCTGAGGTGGACGCGAGCGTCCCCCTGATGGTCCTGCGCATCAGTTATCTCCTGTGGTTGCGCCCGTTGAGGGCTGGTTGGGTGAAGGTGTCGCTGTGTTGTCGGTGGACGGGGACGGATCCGAGGAGGTCGTACGCCGCGGGCGACGGCCGACCTGCCAGGCGCGTGCCGAGAGGGCGACGGCGGCGATGATGATCAGCCCCTGGACCGTGTCCCTCCAGGTGGAGGTGACCCCGAGGGAGGTCAGCAGGGTGAAGAGCAGCTCGAGGGCGAAGGCGCCGGCCGCGGCGGAGAGGACCCAGCCCCGGCCGCCGCCGAGCACCACGCCGCCGAGCACCACGGCGGTGATGGCGGTGAACTCGTAGCCGGCACCCACCGAGGGGTGCACGCCGGCGTACCCGACGAGCAGGATGCCGGCGACGGTGGCAGAGAGCGACGAGAGCACGAAGGCGCGGGTCTTGTAGGACCACAGCGGGGCGCCGGAGTAGTGCATGGACTGCGGGTTGTCGCCCGCGGCGATGAGGGTCCGGCCGAACGGCCGGCGCATCAGCCAGACGGAGAGCACGGCGACCACCGCCAGGATGATGAGCGGGAAGGGGATGATGTCGACGACCGGGACGTCCTCGATGCCGCCGCGGCCGATGTCGCGGAACGCGTCGACCGGGTTGCCGCTGGCCGCACCACCGGTGATGTAACGGACCAGCCCTGACAGGGCGAGCATCATGCCGAGGGTCACGATGAAGCTGGGCACCTTGAGCAGGGTGGTGACCAGCCCGTTGACGATGCCGATGAGGGCGCCCACGGCCAGCATCAGCAGGAGACCGGGGATGATGCGGCCCTCGTCCTGGCCGATGAAGTTGCCGGCCAGCACCACCTGCGCCGCGATCACCGCGCCCATCGAGAGGTCGAACTCGCCGCTGACGATCACGTAGTACTGCCCCATCGCGGCGATGGCTATCGGCGCGGTGCGACCGGCGAAGCGGATGAGCGCGCCGGGGTCGGTGAAGTTGGGGTTGGAGACCATGATCGCGACCAGCAGCACGCCGACCAGCACGAAGACGGCGCCACCGGGGGTGGCCATCCCGCTCGCGATCCGGCTGCCGAGGCTCCCCTCGTGGACCGGCAGCGCCGGTCGCGCCGGGGTCTCGGTCGTGGTGATCGAGGTGGTGCTCATCGGGCCTCCTGCAGGGCGGCGTCGAGGCCGGTGGGACGTTCGAAGCGCGGGGGCCGGGTGTCGAGCTCGCGACGGGCGTAGACCGCCACCGCGACGACGATCACCACGCCGCGGACGACGTCGCGCAGGAACGGGTTGACCTGCATGACGCCCATGACGTTGTCGATGACGGCGAAGATCGCGACACCGGCCAGGGTGCCGGTGATGTTGCCCTTGCCGCCGGCCAGCAGCGTGCCGCCGAGCACCACGGCAGCGATCGACATCAGGTCGTAGCCGCCCTGGGAGCCGATGGTCGGGTTGCCGACGCTGAGCCGGGCGAGCAGGAGCAGGCCGGCCACCGCGGCCAGGGCGGAGCAGATGACGTGCGCGGCGATCAGGGGCACGGAGGTGCGCAGGCCCGACAGGCGGGCGACCTCGGCGTTGCCGCCGACGGCGTAGAGGTGGTGCCCGAGGCGGGTGCGGCGCAGCATCAGGACCGCCACCCCGGCGCAGCCCAGCATGATGAGCGTGGACATGGGGACGGGACCGATGCGGGTCGCGTCGAGCAGCCGGAAGTCCAGTGGCGCGCTGCCGTGGCTGCCCTTGTAGTTGCTGGCGAGGTAGCCGGAGATCACCAGGCCGGTGCCGAGGGTGGCGATGAAGCCGTGCACCCGCAGGAAGGTGACGATCAACCCGTTGGCCAGGCCGACCACCATCGCGAGGGCGAGGGTGACGACGACCGCGAGCCCGATGTTGCCCGACTGGCCGGCCATGATCCCGCCGCCGACGACGCTGGAGAGGCTGACCACGAACGGCACCGACAGGTCGAGCGAGCCGCCGAGGACGACCAGCGTCTGGCCGATGGCGATGAAGCCCAGGATGCTGGTGGTGGTCAGGATGTTGTCGATGTTGCCGACGCTGAAGAAGTTGCGGCCGTTGACGGCCGTCAGGATCGCGCCGGCGACGACGGCGACCAGCAGGACGCCGTACACGATCGTCGTCGACGTGACGGTGCTCAGTCGGGCCTTCACCGGGCCACCTCCCGCTGTGTGGTGCTGTCGTCGGTGTCGTCCCGGCCGGCGTCGGGGGCGACCCCGGCGGCCGTGGACAGGACCTGTTCCTCGGTGGCGCCGCGCGCCAGCTCGCCGGCGATCCGGCCGTCCTTCATGACCAGGATCCGGTCGGACATGCCGATCACCTCGGGCAGCTCGCTGGAGACCATGAGGACGGCGACGCCCTCGGCGGCCAGGCTGCGCATGACCTCGTAGATCGCGTGCTTGGCGCCCACGTCGATGCCGCGGGTCGGCTCGTCCATCAGCACCACGCCGGGGTGGGCGGAGAGCCAGCGGGCCAGGACGACCTTCTGCTGGTTGCCGCCGGAGAGGAACTGGGCCTCCTGCGCCAGTGACCGGGCGGAGACCGCGAGGGTGGACAGGGTGCCCGGTACGGCGGAGCGGGCGTCGCCGGTGCGCGAGGGGAAGACGGCGCGCACGACGCCCAGGGCGTTGTCGAGGATCGACTGGTGCAGCGCGAGGCCGGTGGCCTTGCGGTCCTCGGTGATGAGCGCGAGGCCGCGACGGATCGCCTGGCGCGGGGTCCGCACCGAGGTGGCCCTGCCGTCGATGAGCAGCTCACCGCGGGTGAAGGGGGTGACGCCGAAGATCCCCTCGAAGAGCTCGGTGCGGCCCGAGCCCTGGAGGCCGGCGACGCCGACGATCTCGCCGCCGCGGAGGGTCAGGTCGATGCCGTCGACGTAGCCGTTGCCCGCGTCGCGCAGCTCGAGCCGGGGCTCCCCCACCGTGGTGCCCTCGAGGGCGTCGGGGAAGAAGGAGGACATCGAGCGGCCGACCATGAGGCGCACCAGCGCTGCCTCGTCGAGCTCGGCGGCCGGTCGGGTGGCGACCTGCACCCCGTCCTTGAGCACCGTGATGGTGTCGCAGAGGTCGAAGATCTCCTTGAGCCGGTGGGAGACGTAGATGATCGCGACGCCGCGGTCGGTGAGGCGGCGGATGATCGTGTAGAGCAGCTCGACCTCGTGGTCGGCCAGCGCGGCGGTCGGCTCGTCCATCTGGATGATCCGGGCGTCGAAGCTCACCGCCTTGGCGATCTCGACGACCTGCTGCTCGGCGACCGAGAGGGACCGGACCCGGCGGGTGGCCCTGAGCCCGCTGATGCCGAGCCCGGAGAGCAGCTCGTCGGTGTCCTGGTTCATCGCCCGGGTGTCGACGAGGCCACGGCGGCGGGGCTCGCGGCCGAGCCAGATGTTCTCCGCGACCGAGCGCTCGGGCAGCAGGTTGAACTCCTGGAAGACCGTCGAGAGCCCGGCCTGCTGGGCCTGGACCGGGTGGCTGAAGGAGACGGGCGCACCGGCGATCTCGACCGTGCCCTCGTCGGCCGGGTGCACGCCGGCGAGGATCTTCATCAGGGTCGACTTGCCGGCGCCGTTCTCGCCCACGAGCCCCAGCACCCGGCCGGGGAGCAGGTCGAGGTCGGCGCCGTGGAGCACGCGGTTGCCCACGAAGCTCTTCGTGAGCCCGCGCACGGTCAGCACGGGCGCGGCGCCCGGGGTGCCGGCGGGGGTCGTGTCGCTGTCCACCGCAGCACTGTGGCACGCGTCACGCACTTTTGTCGAGCACCTTGCAAAAGTTGCCGTGTAGACGTGACAAGTGCCAAGTGGTCTACTGACCGCCATGCGCACCGGTGACGTCTTCGAGCTGTTGAGGGACGGCCGTCCGTGGACCCGTTCCGAGCTCGCCGAGACCACCGGACTGGCGCGCTCGACGGTCGCCGCGCGCATCGACACGCTGATGCGGCTGGGCCTGATCGCGCCCTTCGGGGGCGGCCAGTCCACGGGAGGGCGTCCCCCGGCGCTGTTCGCCCTCAACCCCGCGGCCCGGGTGGTCGTGGGCGTCGACATCGGGGCCACGCACGCCCGCGCCGTGCTCAGCGACCTGTCCGGGTCGCTGCTCGCCGAGGTGTCCGAGCGCATCGACGTCGTGGAGGGGCCGGAGGTCGTGCTCGGCTGGGTCGTCAGCACGATCCGCACGCTGCTGCGCACGGCGGGACGCAAGCCCGAGGACCTGGCCGCCATCGGCATCGGCCTGCCCGGCCCGGTCGAGCACTCGACGGGCCGCCCGATCAACCCGCCGATCATGCCCGGCTGGGACCGGTACGACGTCCCGGGCTTCCTGCAGGAGCACGTCGCGGTCCCCGTGCTCGTCGACAACGACGTCAACATCATGGCCCTCGGCGAGCGGCAGGCCCACCTCTCCGACGTCGACGACCTGGTCCTGGTCAAGGTCGCCACCGGCATCGGTGGCGGCATCGTGTCCGGCGGCCGGCTCCAGCGCGGCGCGCAGGGCACGGCCGGCGACCTCGGGCACGTGCACGTCGCCGGGCACGACGACGTCCGCTGCCGCTGCGGCAACCTGGGGTGCCTCGAGGCCGTCGCCGCCGGCCCCGCGCTGGCCGCCGCCCTGAGCGCCCGCGGCGTACCGGCCGCCAACGGCCAGGACGTCGTCGACCTCGTGCGCGCCGGCAACGCCGACGCCGTCGACGTCGTCCGCCAGGCCGGCCGCGACATCGGCGGGGTCGTGGCCACCATGGTCAACGTCATCAACCCCTCGGTGGTCGTCATCGGCGGCCAGCTCTCCGCGGCCGGTGAGCACCTGCTGGCCGGCATCCGCGAGGTCGTCTACCAGCGTTCCCTGCCGCTCGCGACCGAGCACCTGTCGATCCAGACCAGCCGGGCCGGCGCCGAGGCCGGCGTCCTCGGCGCCGCCGCGATGGCCATCGAGCACGTCCTCTCCCCCGAGGCCGTCGAGGCCGCGGCGACCGCCCTCGCCGGCGCCTAGGACCCACCGGCGACAATGGGCCCGTGACAGAGCCGCAGCCGCGCCGCCCGCGACACCTGATGGACCCCGCCGCCCCGCGCCGGACCGTGCACGACCACGAGCGGGAGCAGAAGTCCCTCACCCGCGTCCAGCGCTGGGTGATGTCGGCCCTGGCGGTCACCACGATCTTCCACCTACAGATCGGCCTGATCGTGGCGGCGCTGTTCCTCGACGACCCCCGACCCGGCGCCGAGGTCGGCCTGTGCGTCATCGCGGGTGCCTTCGGCGTGCTCGCGATCGCGCTGGCCTTCCTCATCCACGGACGGCGTCCGGTCACCCCTTGGCTGCTCGTCGGGCTGGTCCCGGCCGCGGTCGGCATCTGGCTGGTGACGCGCTGAGCGGCTCGCCCCGCCGCGCGCACGGTCCGGTCCTCCCGGGCCTGCTGGTCACCGCGCTCCTGCTCGGAGCCGTCGTGCTGCTCCACCCCGGCAACGAGATGGCGCGCGTCCGGGAGATCTTCGGCCTCGGCGACGACCGGCTGCGCGAGATCCCCGAGTTCGCCGTCGGCGAGGGCTCGTTCGCCTTCGCCGAGACCCAGCCGGGCAGCCGCGACCCGGTCGGCTACAACCCGTGCAAGCCGGTGCGGTACGTCGTCAATCCCGACGGCGCCCCCGACTTCTGGGAGGCCCTGGTCCACGACGCCGTCGAGTCCACGAGCCGCGCGAGCGGCCTGGAGTTCGACTACCGCGGCGAGACCGACGCCCGCCCCTCGTCGTACGACGGCGGTTTCTGGGCGGGCAACCCGCCGCCGGTCCTCGTCGCCTGGGCGACCCCGGAGGAGGAGCCCGGCCTGGAGGGCGACGTGATCGGGCTCGGCGGCAGCGCGTCGTACGAGGTCCGCCCCGGGCTGCGGCAGTACGCCACCGGCGTCCTGACCCTGGACCGCGACCAGTTCGACGTGACCGACTGGGTCCCCGGGTCGCGCGAGCCCCTCGAGGCGGTCGTGCTCCACGAGCTCGGGCACCTCGTCGGTCTGGGCCACGTGGACGACCCGGGCGAGCTCATGCACCCCACCAACTCGCGCACCACCTACGGTCCCGGTGACCTCGAGGGGCTCGGCCGGCTGGGCGACACGCCCTGCCGCTAGGGACCCTGGCGCTAGGTTCGGGGCATGTCGTACGACGCCCTCGGCACCCGCGCCCGCCCGACCCTCGGCCTCGACACGTTCGGCGACGTCCCCCTCGACGCCGACGGACGGCCGGGGGACCACCCGGAGGTCATCCGCCAGGTGGTCGCGGAGGGCGTGCTGGCGGACCGGGTCGGCGTGGACTACCTCGGCCTCGGCGAGCACCACCGCCCCGACTATGCCGTGTCGGCCCCCGACGTCGTGCTGGCCGCGATCGCGGGCCAGACCGAGCGGATCCGGCTCGGCACGGGGGTCACCGTGCTCAGCTCCGACGACCCGATCCGGGTCTACCAGCGCTTCGCCACCCTCGACGCGATCGCGCCCGGACGCGCCGAGGTGCAGCTGGGCCGGGGCTCCTTCGTGGAGTCGTTCGGGCTCTTCGGCCTCGCCCTCGACGACTACGACCGGCTGTTCGCCGAGAAGCTCGACCTGTTCGCCGCGCTCCAGTCCGAGGAGCCGGTCACCTGGCGGGGCACCATCCGGCCGCCACTGGAGGGCAAGCAGGTCTACCCGACGACCGCCGCGGGTCGGCTGCCCGCGTGGATCGCGGTCGGTGGCACGCCGGAGTCGGTCGTCCGGGCCGCCCGCTACGGCATGCCGCTGGTGCTCGCCGTCATCGGCGGGTCGCCGCGGGCGTTCGTCCAGTTCGCCGACCTCTACCGCCGGGCGCTGGTGGAGTACGGCCGCGAGGAGCTGCCGATCGGCATGCACTCCCCCGGCCACGTGGCCGCCACCGACGAGCTGGCGCGCGAGCAGCTCTACCCGCACCAGGCCGAGGTCTTCACGCGCATCGGCCGGGAGCGGGGCTGGGGCTCCTACTCGCAGATCGCCTTCGAGCAGGCTGCGAGCCCGGAGGGTGCCCTGTTCGTCGGCTCGCCCGAGACGGTGGCCCGCAAGATCGCACGGGCCATCACCACGCTCGGGCTCTCCCGCTTCCAGCTCAAGTACGCCGTGGGCGCACTGCCGCACGAGCAGCGCCTGGAGTCGGTGCGGCTGTACGGCGAGGAGGTGGTCCCGCGGGTGCGGGAGCTCCTCGCCGACAGCGCGACCGACTGATCAGGACTTCTTCTTGCCGCCGAACCAGGTGGCGTAGAGCTTGTCGTAGCCGCCGTCGGCCTTGAGGTCGGCGATGACGTCGTTGACGACGCGGAGCAGGTCGACGTTGCCGTCCTTCTTGACCGCCATGCCGTACTGCTCACCGGTGTCGAACTCGGCGGCGATCCGGAACGCGGGGTACTCCTGGATCGCCGAGCCGGCGACCGTGTTGTCGTAGACGCCCGCGTCGACGGTGCCGCCGTTGAGGGCGCTCGACATCTCCCCGATGTCGTCGAAGGGGACGATCTGCGCGTTGCGGGGCGCGTTGTCGGTGACGTAGAGCTCACCGGTGCTGCCGGACTGGACGGCGATACGAGCGCCTCGCAGGCCGTCGAGGCTCCCGATGCCGGCCGAGCCGCTCACCACGAGCGCCTGGGCCGCGTTGAAGAACGGGCTGGAGAAGTCCAGCACGCGGGCCCGGTCGCCGGTGATGGTGAGTCCGGCGGCGGCGAGGTCGCACTTGTCGTCGTTGAGCAGCTCGCCCGACTGCACGGCGTCGAAGTCCTCGTTGAGGAAGACCGCCTTCACGTCGAGCTCCTCGGCCACCGCCTTGGCGAGGTCGACCTCGAAGCCGACGGTCTCGCCGTCGCGCTCGAACTCGAACGGCTCGTAGGGCAGGGAGGTGCACACGGTCAGCTCGCCGGCCGAGATGAGCCGCGGGTCCGGGTCGGTGCTGGCCGCCGAGCTGGTGCCGCCGCACCCGGCCGCGGCGAGCAGGACCGTGGCGAGCGCGAGCGCCGGGCCGGTACGACGCAGGGAGCCGGAGGACCGGCGGGCAGGCGTGGACATGTCAGTGGGCTCCCACGGACAGCTGGGCGGTGAGCTTGGTCAGCGCGTACTCGGTGACGCGCACCAGCGCACCCTTGGCGGACTCGCGGTCCCGCGCGTCGATCGCGATGATCGGCACCTCGGGGGGCAGTGCCAAGGCGTTCGCGATCTCGTCGAGCGAGTACTGCTGGACGCCCTCGAACTGGTTGACCGCCACGATGAACGGCAGTCCCTTGTGCTCGAAGTAGTCCAGGGGCGAGAAGGACTCGTCCAGCCGCGCGGTGTCGACCAGGACGATCGCCCCGATCGCGCCCAGGCACAGGTCGTCCCACATGAACCAGAAGCGGCGCTGGCCCGGGGTGCCGAAGAGGTAGAGGACGAGGTCCTCGGCAAGGGTCAGGCGTCCGAAGTCCATGGCCACGGTGGTCGTCGACTTGGCGGGCACCGCGGCGAGATCGTCGACACCCTCCGACTCGTTGGTGACGAGGGCCTCGGTACGCAGCGGCTGGATCTCGGAGACCGAGCCGACCAGCGTCGTCTTGCCCACGCCGAAACCACCGGCGATCACGATCTTCGTCGACGCCGCCTTGCGCTGGGCGCTAGTAGGTGCGAAGTCCACGGAGGGTCCTTTCGATGAGCTCAATTCGCTCGTCACGAGACGAGTCGTTGGTGATGGTGGCCTGCACGCGGATGTGTCCGTGCTCGACCAGGTCGCTCAGCAGCACCCTGACCACGCCGATCGGCATGTGGACCAGGGCCGCCACCTCGGCGACGGAACGGGTGTCGCAGACCTCCAGGACCTGGCGCGCTGCCGCGCTCAGGCCACCAGTGCCGTCCTCCTGCGTGCGGAGGGTGGCCTCCATCGGCAGGTCGACCGATGCCTCGGTCCGTCCCGACGTGATGGTGTACGGACGCACGAAGCGAGGCTTGGGAGTCGCCTCGTCGTCCATGCCGCTGGGGTCAAGGGGTGCCACGGTCAGTCACGTCATCCGGTGGTGACGCGGGCCTCGGCCTGCACCATCCGGCCGACGCGCTCGACCAGCAGGGCCATCTCGTAGCCCACCTGGCCGATGTCGGCGGCCTCCTCGGTGAGGACGGTGAGGTTGGAGCCGTCGCCGACGCTCATGAGCATCAGGTAGCCGTGCTCCATCTCGACGACGGTCTGCAGCACCGCGCCACCGTCGAAGAGGCGGGCGGCACCGACGGCGAGGCTGGCCAGGCCGGAGGAGACGGCCGCGACCTGCTCGGCGCGCTCGTCCGGGATGCTCTCGCTCATGGCCATGAGGAGGCCGTCGGCGGACACCAGGATGGCGTGCGCGGCGTCGGTGACTTCCTCGACGAAGCGCGACACGAGCCAGTCGAGGTTGCGCTCGTCGGGCTGCGCGTAGGCAGCGGAGTCGTGTTCGGTCATGGGGCTACTTCCGTTCCTGCTCGTTGGTGCGGTCGTCGGTGGTGTGGGTTGACGTCTTGCGGCCGCGGGACACGCCCGCTGCGTACGCCGCGTAGCGGGCCCGGATGGCTTCGGGGTCACGCGGCGCCACGGTGGCCGGTTTCGTGATGCCGCCCGGCACGAGGAGGGTGCCGGGACGACGGATCGGGAGGCCACCGCCGAGGGCGGGGGCGTCCTTGGCGGACTCGGCCACTTGCTCGGCGCGCTGCCAGCCGGCCTCGACCTCGGTGGACTGCCAGCCGGAGCCGCCACCCTCGGAGGTCAGCCAGCTGGACCGCATCGACCCGAAGATCGAGCCGCTGTCCTCGCCCTCCGGCTCGACCCGGACGTCGCCGTCCAGGGCGGTGCGGGATCCCTGCTGGGAGACGGGCTGCTCGACGGCGGGGGTGCGCAGCGGCTGCTGCGGCCCTCCGCCGGCGGCCTCGTAGCTGGCGCGACGCGACGCGGAGGCCGGACGGAAGCGGGTCAGCGAGGACGCTCGCCCGACCTGGGGCCGGGACGGCTCGGTGGAGCGGGCTGCGGGAGCCGGGTCCTGCGTCGGGGTCGCGGTCTGCTCGCGGCGGTCGGTGAGCGAGGTGACCTCCGCCGTGCGGGTGCCGAGGCCACCGTCACGGAACGGGCGGTTGACCTCGTCCTGCTCCGACAGGGTGCCGCCACGCTGGCGGGTGGGCAGGGCGCCCGGTCCGCCACCGGGTGCGCCCACGCCGGCCAGGGCCGCGGGGGCCGGGACCGCCGGGGTGGCGGGTGCCTCGATGGTCGACTCCCGGAACGGGTTGGTCGCGTCGGCCTGGTCGGCCAGGGTCCCGCCGCGCCGGCGGGTCGGCAGACCGGCGAGGCCTGCCGGTGCGCTGCCGGGACCACTGTCGGCACCGTCGGCCAGCGCGGCCGGGGCGTCGGGCTCCGCGATCTCGGCCCGGGTGTCCTCGGTCTCGGGGGTCTCGGTCTCGGGGGTCTCGGTCTCGGGGGTCTCGGCCACCGGGGCCTCCACCTCCTGGACCGTCGCCGCCGGGGCGGCCTCCTCGGAGTCGCGGAACGGACGGGTGGCGGCCTCCTGGTCGGAGAGCGTGCCGCCGCGGGTGCGGGTCGGCAGGCCGGCCGGCCCACCGGCCAGTCCACCGGCGAGGGCCGCGGGAGCGGCCGGCGTCGCCGGCGGCTCGGGGGCCTCGGCAACCTCGGCAACCTCGGCAACCTCGGTGGAGTCGGTGGCCGCGGGGGCCTCCGGCGCCGACGGCGCGGACCGGGGTCCGTCGCGGAACGGGCTGGTCGCCTTCTCCTGGTCCGAGAGCGTGCCGCCGCGGGCGCGGGTCGGCAGGCCACCCAGCCCGGGGGTCGGGGCCGTGGGGGCCACCGGCGCCTCGGCCTCGGGCGCCTCGGTCTCCTCGGGGAGCGGGTCCGTGAGCGGGTCGAAGAGCGGGTCGGTGATCAGGGTCGACACCGGCGCGAGCGACGCGGCCGGCGGGAGCTCAGGCTCCGGGGCGGCCACCGCGGCGGCCTGCTCGTCGACGACCTCGGTCGCCTCCGGGGAGTCCGCCTCGACCTCGACGGGGGCCTCGTCGGGCGTCGCGACGGGAGCGAGCGGGGCGGCCGGCTCGGCGGTCTCCGGAGCAGCTCCGGACTCCTCGAGGGAGGCGACCTTCTCGTCGGTGCCGGCGGCGTCCGCGGCCGGGGTCTCGGTCAGGGGCGCGCGCCGGGACCGCAGCGGCATGGCGCCGCGCTTGGGCGTGGGAGCCGCGGTGTTGCGGGCCGAGGGCGTGTCGGAGACGGCGTCCAGGCCGGTGGCCAGGCCGCGCTGCGACAGGGTGCTGCCCGGCTGGCGGGACGGCAGGCCGGTGGCCGTGTCGCCCGACGGCAGGGTCGAGCCGGCGTCGCGGGACGGCAGCGTCGACCCGGGCTCGCGGGACGGCAGGCCGGTGGCGGACTCGCGCGAGGCGATCGTCGAGCCCGGCTGGCGCGTCGGCAGACCGATCACGGTGGCCGTGGGCGTCGCGGCCGGCGCCTCGTCGTCGTCCCCGGCAGCGTCGGTCTCGTCGGCGGTGTCCTCAGCCGTCTCGTCGGTCACGATCGCGGGCACGAAGGGCGCCTGCGGCACCTCCTCCGGCTCCACGACCTCGGCCTCGGCGCGCGTCGCGGGCATCGCCGGGGCGCCGTCGCTCAGGACCGACTCGGGGACGAACACGGTGGCGGTGATGCCGGAGGCCTCGTTGGTCGCCAGCGACACCTCGATGCCGTGGCGCTTGGCGAGCCGGCTGACCACGAACAGGCCCATCCGGCGGGCGGTGTCGGGCGTGACGTCGGCGCCCGAGGCCAGGGTCTCGTTGATCTGGCGCAGCGACTCCTCGGGGATGCCGAGGCCCGAGTCGGTGACGTCGATGGTGAGACCACCGGTGGCGGGTGCCGCGTCCAGCGTCACGTCGGTCGACGGAGAGGAGTAGCTCAGCGCGTTGTCGACGAGCTCGGTCAGCAGGTGGATGAGGTCACCGGCGGCGGCCTCGACGATCCGGCTGTCGAGGGTCGAGCCGATGCGCACCCGCTGGTAGTCCTGCACACCGGCGGTCGCGGCCTGGGTGGCCTCGGTGACCGTCAGGCTCTCCCAGCCGGTGGACCGGGTCGGCGCGTCGGCGAGGATGAGCAGCGAGTCCGCCGTACGACGCATGCGCGACGCGAGGTGGTCGAGCCGGAACAGGCTCTCCAGCCGCTTGGGGTCCTCCTCGTCCCGCTCGAGGGTCTCGATGAGGTTGAGCTGCTGGTTGATCAGGGTGGTGTTGCGGCGCGAGAGCGTCACGAACATCTCACCGACCTGCGTACGCAGCTTGGCCTCGCCGGAGGCCAGGGTCACGGCCTGGCGGTGGAGGTCGTCCACGGCGCGGGCCAGCTGGCCGATCTCCTCCTCGGTGTGCACGTCGATGGGCACGATCTCGGCGGGCTCGCCGCCGGACCTGATCCGCGCGACCGCGTCGGGCAGCTCCTCGTTGGCGACCTGGAGGGCGCCCTCGCGGACCCGGCGGATCGGGCCGAGCAGCGAGCGCGAGATGACCAGGGCCAGCGCGATGGCCGCGAAGAGCGCGGCCAGGGTGACGGCCGCGTCGAAGAGGGCGCGCTCCCGGGCGTTGGTCGCGGTGGTGGCGAGCGCCTGGTCGACCTGGAGCAGGAGGGACTCGGCGAGCTTGTCGTACTCGTCGTACGCGTCGGAGCCGCCCAGGACGGTGCTGGCTCCGGTGCGGACGGCGCGGGTGCGGGCGGCGTTGTTGGTGCGCAGCGTCCGGACCGCGCTCTCGGCCTCGTCGAGGGCGCCGGCGAGGCGGTCGATGGCGGCGCTCTCGGCGCCGAGCTCGGAGTAGAGGGCCTGCGAGACGCTGCGGCTGCGGTCCTCGTCGGCACCGAGGGCCTGCTGCATGGCGAGGGAGAAGCGACCGCCGAGCGCCTGGGCGAGGAGCTCGAGGCGGGGCTCGGGGGTGTTCTGCGCGCTGGTGATCGTGGTGATCAGCTTGGTGGTGCTCGACTGCAGCTGGCGCAGCTGCGCGATCCACGTGTCGGGGCTGAGCGTGGCGGTGTTCTCGTCACGGATCGAGCGGCTCAGGTCGAGCATCGTGGCGACCTGGAGGCGCTGCTCGAAGGTCAGGTCGGCCGTCCCGGCCGTGTCCTGGAGCTCCTCGGCGGCGGCCTTGATGTCCTCGACCGCCTCCTCGAGCTCGAGCTGCCCCGCCCCGGTCGACGACTGGGCGGCGACCATCGCCCGCTCGGCGGCGGTGAGGTGGTCGACGGCCGGCCGAAGCACGGTGACCTGCTTGGCGCTGGCCGAGGAGTTCGACGACTCGGCGAGGTCGGACTGCACCCGCAGGCCGCCGAGGGTCGCGGCGAGCAGCAAGGGGATGGCCAACGCGAGCGCGACCTTGCGACTCAGTGGCCAGCCGGAAATGCCGAGCGCCGAGGCTCGTCCTTCGTCGGACGGGCGCTGGTTGCTCATCGTGCCCCCTACTCGAGGTGTCTGCCGCCCTCGTGGCGGACCGGCCCCTCAACAGGGGGCGAGGACGAAGATAGGCAGTGACACGGGGCCGTGCAGGGGTTTCACCAGAACTGGTGCAGACAAGTTCGCAACTGTCTGGGTGTCCGCCTCCGCGAAGCCGTGGAGCGGGGTGGCGCGCGGGACGGTCAGCGGGTGCGGCCGGCGGCCGAGAGCTCCCAGATGCCGGGGCGGGACTTGGTCATCACGCCCTGCTGGACCAGCTGCTGGCGCGCCCGCCGGGCGGCGTACCGCCACCGCAGCTCGCCCTCGGGAGTGAGCTGCCGATCACCCTCGAGCAGGTGCTCGCCGATGCGCTCCTCGACGGCCTCGAGCACGTCGTCGACGGGCAGCTCTCCCCCGGCCTCGTCGAGCACGGCCACGATCACCGGCGCGATCGACTCCGGCGGGGTCCACTTGCGCGGGGCACGCCGCACGGGCGCCGCCGGCGCCGCCTGCTTGGTGGCCCGGGGCGTGGTGGCCCTGCCGGCCGCCGAGCCCGCCGAGCGGGTGCTCGCGCGGGGGGTCGAGCGGGTGGCAGGCGGCCGCGCCTCCGGCGGGGGCGCGGGGGGCATCCCGTGGACGCAGTGGGCCCGGGGCAGGTCGCACAGGTCGCAGTACTCGTCAGGCATCGGGGACGAGGATATCCCCGCCCCCGCGTCAGGCGCGCTCGACCTCGCTGGCCAGCTTGAGGACGGTGGTGCCGTCCTCCTGCTCGATGACGTACGCCGGGTCGTCGTCGCTCCCGTTGCGGGTGATCTCCTCGCCCTTGGTCGTGCGGGTCACCGTGTCGTGGTGCACCTCGCTGACCTTGCCCTCGGCCCAGGAGCCGCCCCACTTCCACTTCACGGTCGTGCCGGTGCGGATGCTCATGCCGACCAGCCTGCCACTGGTCACGCCCCGAGACCGTCGAGGTACGCCGCGAAGCCGTGCGGCGCGCGGGCCGCGCGGCGTCCCGACGTCACGGCCGACATCCCGCCGGTGGCCCGCCAGGCGACACCCGACCCGCGCAGGCGCCCGACCAGCTCGACGTCCTCGTGCACCGGCAGGTGCGCGAAGCCGCCGACCGCGCGGTAGGCGGCGAGCGCGAACCCGAGGTTGGCGCCGTGCACGTGCTCGTGGTCGTCGCCCAGCACGTGCCGGTCGAGCCAGAGCGCGTGCTCGCGGGCGGTGAGGTCGCGGGGGTCCGGTTGCACGGTGCCGACCACCAGCTCGTGGCCCTCGGCGGCGAGCGCCACCTGGGCGGTCAGCCAGTGCGGTGGCACGACCGTGTCGGCGTCGGTGCTGGCGATCCACACCCGGGCCGGGTCGCAGCCGGCCGCCCATCGTGCGGCCGCGTCCACGCCGGCCGAGCGCGCGGCCCCGACCTGGCCGACCGACACCGGCACCTCGGTGACACCGGGGCGGCCCGCGACGACCTCCGCGGTGCCGTCGGTGCAGCTGTCCAGCACCACGAAGACCCGGCACGCCGTCGCGGGGTGGGCGAGCGACAGCTCGTGCGTGGCCCTCTCCAGGGAGTCCAGGCACGCGGGCAGCAGCAGCTCCTCGTCCCGTGCGGGCACCACCACGGCCAGCGCCCGGGGCGCGGTCACGTCCTGCCGCCCAGCACGTGCAGCAGGAAGTCGGCGTCGTGGTGCTCGACGACGACGGGAGCACCCGTCGCGAGGAAGGCCTCGTGGACCTCGGCCCCGCTCAACGGCCAGCCGACGAGGTCGTGGCGCCAGTGGCAGAGCAGCAGGTGGCCGCCGGGCGCCAGGGACCCCAGGGCCCGCGTGACCAGCTCGCCCAGCGCGCGAGGGCTGAGGAAGTAGCCCACCTCGGAGACGGAGACCAGGTCGAAGGACCCGTCGGGCCACTGGGCCGGGAGCTCCGCACGGCGTACGTCGACGTGCCCGACGTCGGCCAGGCGCGCCCGCGCCGCCTCGACGGCCGCCTCGCTGGAGTCGACGGCGACGAGCTCGTCGCAGCGCGCCGCGAGGTCGAGGGCGAGCGCCCCCACCGAGCAGCCCACCTCGAGCACCCGTCCGTAGCGCTCCCGCGGGAGGCCGGCCAGGGTGACGGCGCGCTTGCGGCGTTCGTACCAGCCGCCCACGTCCCACGGGTCCTCCCGGTCCCGGTGCACCCGGTCCAGGGCGTCGTCTCCCGCCGGCCCGCGCGCCTCGATCAGGACCTCGACGTCGCGCTCGAAGTGCTCGAGCAGCGCGGGGCCGAGCAGGACCCCGTCGCCGGGCAGGTTGGACAGGGGGGCGACCTGGCTGACGTGCGCGGCGACCGCCGCCTCCTTCGCAGCGAGCGCGGCGTCGTCGAGGCGCACGACGCTGGTCTCGGCCCAGGGCAGGTCCTGCTCGGTGCCCCAGTGCCAGGCCCAGACCGGGTACTCCACCAGCAGTGCGTCCGTACGCCGCGCGGCCACGGCCGCGGCCCGGCCCACCGCCTCGTGGTCGGGGTGGCCGTCGCGCCGCCAGGGCGCGGCGAGCAGGGTGCGCTCCCCCGCGTCCCCGATCGCCTCGACGAGCTCGGCCGTCAGCGCCTCCTCGTGCTCGGCCAGCGAACCGTCGGGCCGCTCGAGGCACACCACCGCGGCGTCACGGGCCAGCAGGGCGGCCGCGCACTCGAGCTCGCCCCGGCGCCGGGCGGCCAGGGCCGCCGGGTCGTGGGTCGGCGAACGGGGGTGGGAGCCCTCCCCGGCGGTCGCCGACACCACCAGCACCTCCCAGCCGGAGCGTCCCGCGAGGTGCACCAGCCCGCCTGCTCCGAGGGTCTCGTCGTCGGGGTGCGCCCCCACCACGACGAGCCGGTCGACCGTGCTCGGGACGTCCAGGTCGGGCAGCGCGCGGTCGGCGAGGGCGCGCGACCACACCCGCGCCGGCGTGCCCGCCTCGTCGTGCCTGAAGGAGCGCCCCGCGTCGCGGTCCTGCCCCTCGGTCATCGTGCAGCCCCGGGGTCGTCGAGCAGCAGCCGGCCCAGCGCCGCCTGGTCCCGCTCGGCGTGCCACTGGCGCAGGTAGAGCTCCAGGTCCGCCACGCGGCGTGCGTGCTCCTCCTCGGTGGCGAGCGGGCCGGGGCCCATCCCGTGCGCCGCCCGCGCCAGGACCTCCTCCGCGGCGGCCGCCACGACCTGGCGCACCCGCAGGGCCGACCTCGCCCCCGCCTCGCCGACCAGCCGGCCCGCGTCGAGCGCGCTCGCGGCGTCGGCCAGCGCGCACCGGGCGGCGTGCAGCGCGCCGTCGACGGCTCCGAGGTGCATGAGCGCGACCTGGTCCGGCTCCCGGCCCCGGGTCGCGCCTGCAGCGAGGCGGCGTGCGACGCCGACCGCTCCGCCGTACCAGACGGCGGCCACGCCGAGGCCGCCCCACGCGAAGCCGGGTCGCTCGAGGTACCAGCCGGCCTCCCCCACCGCCCCCGCGGGCACCTCGTCGAGGTCGACGGGGCCGGAGTCGAGGTCCCGCAGCCCCCGCGCGACCCACGTGCCCGCCACGGGTGAGACCCCGGGTGCGTGCAGGTCGACCTCGAACAGCCTGCGCTCCTCGCCCGCCCAGGCGCTGACGAGCGCGCGGTCGAGCCGCCCGGCCAGCGAGCACCAGTGCTTGCGCCCCGACAGGATCCACTGCGTGCCGTCGCGTCGCGCCCGCAGCGGC
The DNA here is from genome assembly GCF_003047295.1 of Nocardioides sediminis. Classification (GTDB taxonomy): domain Bacteria; phylum Actinomycetota; class Actinomycetes; order Propionibacteriales; family Nocardioidaceae; genus Nocardioides; species Nocardioides sediminis. The sequence goes on along the minus strand of NZ_PZYZ01000001.1, from coordinate 268,946 downwards.
TCGCCGGGGCCCTCGGCGGCGTAGACCCCCCAGGAGCCGGTGGCCACCGGCAGTCCGGCCTGGCCGAGGATCGCGAGGGCGTCGAGGTGGGGCTCGGCGACGCGGGCCACGGTGAGGTCGGCCGCACCCAGCGTGGCCAGCGCCGACCACAGGAACGACGTGGCGCCCGTGCCCGGGTCCGGCAGGGACGGGCCGACGTCGACGGCGAGCGCGATCCCGGCCTCGACGTCGGCGGCGGCCTCCCGGGCCCGCCGGGCGAGGGCTCCGAGCCGGTCCCGCAGGTCGTCGGGCGGGTCGGCCAGCAGCACCGGGCGGTCCTGCTGGTCCGGAGGGCACGGCTCGGGGGACATCGATCTCCTCGCGTCGGTGGACACCGGGCGCGTCCGCCTCGACGCTAGCCACCACGGGGACGGAGGGGACCATCCTCCCGGGTACGGGTCGTGCGACCTGCCTCACCGGGGTGGTCCGGCCAGTCCCCGACGGTGGTTGGCTGGGCGCGTGATCGATCGAGCGACCCGCCTGGCGGCCGGAGCGGCCGGCCACGCCCTGGCCTGGGGTCTGGGCACCGTGGCCCGCCTCCGGCGGGGGAAGCCGCTGCACCCGCGCGGCGAGATCAGCCGCGCCGTGCTGGAGGTGACCGACCCGGTGCCGGGCGCCGGCGCGTTCCTGGGCTCACGCGGGAGCCACGCGGGGCTGGGACGGCGGGCCACCGCCATGGGGCTGCCGGCACCGCTGCCCGACATCGACGGCCTCGCGCTGCGGCTCGTCGTCGACGAGCGCGAGGCCGACCTGCTCCTCGCCTCGACCGGGACCGGCCGGTGGACCCAGCACCTCCTGGTGCCCCACCGCTCCGGCGCGCTGGTCCCGCTGACCACGCTCTTCCCCTTCGAGACCGGCGCCGGGCGCGTGGTGCTGGGCCTCTTCCCGACCACCGGGGACGCCGGGTCCCTTGCGTACGACGTGCGGGTCTCGATCGCGTCCGGGCGCTGGCGCCCACTGGGCCACCTCACGCTCGAGCCGATGCCCGCCGAGGACCAGCCCGACCTGCGCTTCGACCCGATCCGCAACACGCCGCCGGGCCTGGCCACCCATCCCGTCATCGTCCGCCTGCGCGACCCGGCGTACGTCGCCGCCCGCCGCCGTTCCTGACCCACGACCCCGGAGGTCCCCCATGCGCATCGAGGCCCACGGCCCCCGTCCCGTCGACGACACCTGGGAGCAGTACACCCGGCCCGCGGCGTGGTCCGAGTGGGCGCCGCAGATCCGTGCCGTGCGCGGGGTCACCGGTCGTATCGGCGCCGGCGACCGCGGTGTCGTCCACGGCCCCCTCCTCGTGCGCGTCCCGTTCCGGATCGTGTCCGTCGACCCGGCAGCGCGGCGGTGGACGTGGCGGGTCGGCGTCGGGCCGGTGGGCGTCGTCCTCGACCACGGCGTCGACCCGGGTGGGCCGGACGGCTCTGGGTCGACCGCCTGGGCCGACGTCCACGCGCCTGCCCTGCTGGTGCGTGGCTACGCCCCGCTGGCCCGCCTCGCCCTGCGCCGGCTCGTCGCCGGCTGACGCGCCGGCTGCCCCGCCGGTCGGCCCCGCGGCGGACGCCCCCGCCCACGCGACCAGGCGGTGGGCGATGATCGGTCCATGACCGAGTCCACCCCGCCCGAGCGCAACGTCCTCGGTGGCGACCTCGAACCCTGCGGCACCGACCCGATGACCGGGTTCCACCGCAACGGCTCGTGCGTCGTCGGACCGCACGACGTCGGGCTGCACGCGGTGTGCGCCGTGATGACCGACGAGTTCCTCGCCCACCAGAAGGCCGTCGGCAATGACCTGTCCACGCCGCGGCCCGAGTGGGACTTCCCCGGGCTCGTGCCCGGGGACCGCTGGTGCGTCGTCGCCGCTCGCTGGCTCCAGGCGTACGCCGCCGGCGTGGCCGCCCCCGTCGTCCTCGCTTCGACGTCGGAGCGGGCCCTCGAGGTCGTGGAGCTGGAGATCCTGCGCGAGCACTCGGTCGATGTGCCACCCGACATCAGTTCCTGGCAGTGACCGACCCGCTCGACTGACGCACACGACACGGGCCCCTGGGCCGACCGGTCCGGGCTGCGCGGGTGCGCAGGAATGGCGGCTGTCCCCTGCTCCGGGTTGCGCGGGTGCGCAGGAATGGCGGCCGTCCCCTGCTCCGGGTTGCGCGGGTGCGCAGGAATGGCGGCCGTCCCCTGCTCTGGGCTGCGCGGGTGCGCAGGAATGACGGCTGGCAGCAGCCGTCGGTCGCGCACCTGGGCAGGAACCCAGGACGACATCGCGCCGCAGAGCGGTCCGCGCGCCACCGCGGGGCCACCAGGGCCAGCCGGGGTTACGCACGTGCGCGACCGACCGTCCGACCGGGTCCCCATACCTGCGCACGTGCACGACCGACCGTCCGACCGGCTCCCCATACCTGCGCACGTGCGCGGAGCGGCGGGACGGCTCGGTCAGAGGAGGCCCTTCACGTACGCCGCCTGGCCGAGGTGCTGCAGGCAGTCGCCCTGGATGCTGACCAGCCGCACGCCCGCGGTGACCGGTGGGTCCCACCGGCGGTCGACGACCCGGCCCAGCTCGGCCTCGTCGACCCGCGCCAGGTAGTGCGACGTCGCCCGGGCCACGTCGCGGTGGTAGCCGACCAGCAGCGCGGGGTCCATGATGCGCACCGCGTCGACCTGGGCGCTGGTGTGCCCGAAGCCGATGTCGTCGGTGCCGTTGTCGAGCCCGAAGCGCTCCTGCCAGCGCTCCCACACCTGCGCCTCGCCGGTGAGCCCGGCGACGTGGTCGTCCTGCACCCGCGCGAGGTGCCAGAGCAGCCAGCCGATCGGGTTGCCGGTGCCGCCCGGCCGGTGGTGCAGCGCACGCTCGTCGAGCCCGTCGGCCAGGTCGTCGTACAGCTCGTCGATGCGCCCGAAGCCGTCGATCAGGAGCTCGCGGACGTCCATGCACCGACGGTACGCCGGTGTGCCCGTCCCCGGCAGCCCGAGGGAGCGTCTGAGGGGGGACCATCGGCGGCGGGCGCAAGGGTCCGAGGGCCCTGCCGCCCGTCTGTCGCGCGTCGCAGCATGGGACGGAGGGCTGGCCCCGAGCCCTGAGAGGGAGCCGATGAGCACGACGCAGCGCCCCCGCGCGACTCGGACCCGATCCGCCGCGCCGGTCCGGCCCGCCACCCGCGCCCACGCGATGCTGGCTGCGAGCGTGGTCGTCGCCCTCGGCCTCGTGGCGTCCTCGGCCTACGGACTCCTCGCCGAGGAGCCCTACCGGTCACTGTCGGAGGCGACGGTCCTCGCGGCCCGGGGCCAGGACGTCGTGAGCCTCGGCGCCGCCGTCCTGGTGGTGGTCCTCGCGCTGCCGTCCCGGCTGACGAAGACCCGCTTCCTGGCCTGGCTGGGCGTGCTCGCCTACGTCGTCTACAGCTACGCCATCTACCTGACCGGGGTGCCGATGAACCGGGTCTTCCTGGTCTACGTCGTGCTCGAGTCCGTTGCCGGCGCCGCCCTGCTGTGCGGGTGGTGGCGGATGGCGGCGATGAGCTGGCCGGAGGACGCCTCCGACCGGTTGCGGCGCGGCACGGGCTGGATGCTCGTGGTGGTGGCGGTGCTGTTCGCGGGGCTGTGGCTCTCCACGCTGCTGCCCTACGCCTTCGGCGGTGACCCGCCCGAGCCGGAGGGCGTCGGCGGGACGCCGTACCCCGTCTTCGTCCTCGACCTCGTCGTCGTGCTGCCGGCGATCGCCGTCATCGGCGCGCTGCTGCTGCGGCGGCACCGGCTCGGCCCGCCGCTCGCCGTGGTCGCCCTCGTCAAGATCCTGACGCTCTTCGTGGCCCTGTGGGCCGGCCCGGCGTACGCGCTGGCCACCGACGGGCCGCTCGACCTCGGGCCGGACGCCGGCCCGTCCCTGCTGCTGCTGGCCGTGAGCGGCTGGCTGGTCACCTTGTGGTGGCGAACCCTGGAGAGGAGCTGAAGATGTTCGCGATGGTCGTCTACGAGTCGATGTGGGGCAACACGAAGGAGGTGGCGGAGGCGATCGCCGGCGGGCTCGGTGAGCACGTCACCCTCGTCGAGGTGGCCGACGCGCCGGCCAGGCTGCCCGTCGAGCTCGACCTGCTGGTCGTGGGTGGCCCCACCCACGCCTTCTCGATGACGCGCACCTCCACCCGTCGCGACGCGGTGGAGAAGGGGGCGTCGGGCGTCCACGTCGAGCGCGGGATACGCGACTGGATCGACGAGGTCGAGGCCGAAGGGGTCGTCGACGTGGCGACCTTCGACACCCGGGTCGGCAAGGTGCGCCACCTCCCCGGCTCGGCGGCCAAGGCCGCCGGTCGGCACGTGCGCCACCACCTCGGCCGGCTGGTGGGCACGGAGAGCTTCTGGGTCGAGGACATGGAGGGACCCCTCCTCGACGGCGAGCTCGACCGCGCCCGCGCCTGGGGCGCGACGCTGGCGGCGCACCGCGCCGCCCTCTGACCCGGTCAGGTCGGGACCCGCGCGTTCGTCGAAGTCGGCGCGGTCGCGCGGCCCCGGGCCTAGGGTCGGTCCATGGCGTTCAGGAGGCGGCGCGACGGGACGTACGTCGAGGGCCTGCCCGCGCTGCGGCGGATCATCCCCCACCTGATGCCGACCCGCACCGAGTCGGTCGTCTACTTCCCCCAACGCATCGAGGTCGACGACCTCCTGGTCTGGCTCGACGAGGTCAACGCCGGACGAGCGGACGAGGAGCGGATCACCCTCTTCCACGTCTTCCTCACCGCGATCGCGCGCACCGTGCGGCTGCGCCCGGAGACGAACCGCTTCGTCGTCGGCCGTCGCACCTACGAGCACACCGAGATCGCGATCACCTTCGTCGTCAAGCAGGCACTCCGCGACGACGCCCCCGAGACCGAGGCCCGGGTCGTGCTCACCGGCCACGAGCGCGTGGACGACGTACGCCGCCTCGTCGCGGACCGCGTGCACGGCAAGCGCCACGACGCGCGGGGCGCCGACGACCGGCTGGTCGGCTTCTTCGCGTCGTGGCCGCGACCGGTCCTGACCGGCATCGCCGGCGCGATCCGCCGGCTCGACCACCACAACCTGCTGCCGTCGGCGCTCATCGACGCCATCCCGCTCTACACCAGCGTGTACGTCGCCAACACCGGCTCGATCGGGATCGCCCCGCCCTTCCACCACCTCTACGAGCACGGCACGGCCAGCATCTTCGTGGCGATCGGCCGGGCGTCGCCGCAGCCGGTGGTCGACGAGTCCGGCCGGGTCGTGGCGCGCACCTGCGTCGACCTCGTCCACACGCTCGACGAGCGGGCCACCGACGGCTTCTACTTCGCGCGGACCGCCGAGGTGTTCAGTCGCCTCGTGTCCCGGCCCGACCTCCTCGACGATCCCGGCCTCACGGTCGACGACATCGTCCCGGACTGGCCGCCCCGTCGATGACCTCCCTCCTGCTGGCACGCCGGCCGGGCCCGGCCGGCGTGCTGGTCGAGCTGGGGGTGGTCGCGATCGCCCTGGCGGCCAACCTGACCGTCCGCTGGCTGACCCTCGACGACCTGGACGTCGCGCTGTCCCACGCCCAGGACGTGCTGGCCCTCGAGCAGGCCTGGCACCTGGACTGGGAGCACGCCGCGCAGGACGCGGTCCGTGCCGTCCCGTGGCTGGGCACCGTCGGCGCGTGGTTCTACGTGTGGGGCTACCTCCCCGTCGTGGCACTGGCCATGGTGGTGCTCTTCGTCCGGCACCCGCACGCGTACGCCCGCCTCCGCAACGCGCTGGTGGCCTCCGGCCTGGTGGGCCTGGCCCTCTACCTCCTCTACCCCTTGGCACCGCCGCGGCTGACCGACCTGGGGTACGCCGACCCGGTGGCGTCCAGCGTCGTCGAGCCGTCCGCGCGTCCCGTGGGCATCGCCAACGAGATCGCTGCCATGCCGAGCTTCCACGTGGGCTACCTGGTGGTCGTGTCGGTGGTCGTGCTCGGCGTCACCGGCTCCGCGCTGGTGCGCGCGTGGTGCGTGCTGCACCCGCTCGTCATGTGCTGGGTGGTGGTCGCGACGGGCAACCACTGGGTCGTCGACCTGCCGGCCGGCGTCGCCGTCGGGGTACTGGGCCTCGTGGTCGCCGACCGGGTCGCCGAGGCCGTCCGGGTCAGGGAGCGCGGTTCCCTCGCGCGTCCTCCTGCGCGACGAGCCCGTCCAGGTCCTTGAGCCGGTCGAGCCCCTGCACCGCGCGCCGCATCCGGTGGTTGCCGGCGAAGGCCTCGCGGTGCCGGTCCAGGAACCACCAGTAGCCCGCGGTGAACGGGCACGCGTCCTCCCCCACCCGGACCTTGGGGTCGAAGCGGCACGACCCGCAGTGGTCGCTCATCGTGTTGATGTAGGCGCCGCCCGAGGTGTAGGGCTTCGTCATCATCCGGCCGCCGTCCGCGTGCTGCGACATCCCGATGATGTTGGGCACCATCACCCAGTCGTAGCCGTCGACGAACGCCCGGTGGAACCAGTCGGTCACCTGCGTCGGCGCCCACCCGCGCTGGAGGGCGTACGAGCCGAGCACCATCAGCCGCGGGATGTGGTGGACCCAGCCGTGCTCGGCGACCTGGCCGAGCGTGTGGGAGAGGCAGCGCGCGTCGGTGGCGTCGGCGTCGAGCTCGGCGAACCACCGCGGCATCCGCTGCGTCGCGCGCAGCGCGTTCTCCCGCCGGTAGCCGTCGCCCATGTGCCAGTAGACGTGCCACACGTAGTCGCGCCAGCCGATCACCTGCCGGACGAAGCCCTCGACGCTGGCGATCGGGGCGGCGCCACTGCGGTAGGCCGCCTCCGCCCGCTCCACGACCTCGAGCGGGTCGAGCAGCCCGAGGTTCATCGGGGCGCTGACCAGGCTGTGCGCCATCCACGGGTCGCCCTCGAGGATCGCGTCCTCGTGCGCACCGAAGTCCGGCAGTCGGTGCTCGACGAAGTGGTCGAGCGCCGCCAGCGCCTCCCGCCGGGTGGCGGGGAAGCGCCGTACGCCGTCACGGCCGATCGTCTCGATCTCGCCGTCGCGCTCCCAGCGGTCGAGGTCCTCGCGCACCTCCGCGTCGATGTCGTCCTCGGTGGGCCACCACGGCTCGGTCACGCCGAGGCTGTCGGCCCCTTTGGGCGCCGGCTCGCGGTTGTCGTGGTCGAAGTTCCACTGCCCGCCCGCGGGCTCGTCGCCGTCGAGGAGGACGCCGTGGGCCTGTCGGGCGCGGCGGTAGAAGTCCTCCATCAGCAGGCGCTTGCCGCCCCGACCGTCGGCCCAGCGCTCGAAGTCGGCGCGCGGGGTGGCGAAGCCGCGTGGTTCGAGGACCGTCGCACCCAGCCGCTCGACCAGACCCAACGCGGCGTACGACGTGGGATGGACGACCTCGAGCCCGTCCCTGTCGGCGACCGCCTCGGCGTAGGTGTCGGCGCGGACGTAGGTCATCCGGTCGCCGAAGTCTGCGGCGCGGTGCCGCATCGCGGAGAGGACCAGGTGGGCCTTGGCCCGGTGGAAGCGACGGCGACGGAAGACCGCACTGGACTCCACCATCAGCAGCGGGCCGCGGTGGTCGTCGGTGAAGTGCGGGCCGAGCTGGTCGCCGAAGAGCCAGCGCGTCGTCATGCAGCCACCCTAGGCAGGGGGGGCGGGCATGCCCGCCATCACGAAGCCGCAGTCAACGGCCCGTCAAGGAGCCGATGGAGGCCGGGTAGCAGGTCGGCGAAGGGACGCGCGAAGTCGGTGGCCTCCGAGGCAGTCAGCCGGGCTCGGTGGGTCAGCGCAGCGGTGAGGCAGCTGGCCCACTCCTGCAGCTCGGGGAGCGGCGCGAGCTCCACCCGCTGGCCGGGGCCGACGATGCGCTCGAGCAGAGGACTCCACGCGGGCAGCTCGTCCAGCGTCCCGCGCCAGGGGCAGCCTGCGAAGCCGACGAGCGCCCAACCGTGCAACTTGTGAACCAGGTCGGCGTACGCCTCTTGCCCGATGACCGTGCCTGCGCTGCCGAGCCGGTGCGCCGCCGCGACGGCCCCGAGCTGGCGGATGTCGAGGGGTCGGAGCAACCCGGTCACCGCAGCGAGCACCGACGCCGATGCCGCCCAGTCGTCCCCGGGCACCTCGCCGGGAGGTCCGAACGCCGTGAGCCACGGCCCGCGGGCCGCCAGCAACCATTCGTGCGGGATGCCATCCGCCACGGCCTCGGCGGAGAGCAACGCCACCACGACGTCGCGGAGCAGGCGACCCATGGACGCCTCCTCGCTCGGCTGCCGGGGACCGGCCCCGAGGAGCGAGTCCAGCACGGGGCGCCAGCAAGGTCCCTCCGTGACCTCCGCCAGGAGCGGGCCTGCGGCCGTTCGCAGCTCTTCCAGCGCACGCGTACGTCCGACGGGACGCGCCGAGGCTGCCGCCGAGGAGGCGGGGAAGGTGAGGCTTCCGCCGCCCATCTCAACCTCCGCCGCGTGTCTCAACAGACAGTTGAGCTGCGTGACGCTCGCGGCCAACAGTTGAGCGCCCCGGGCACGGACCACGGCGGTGAGGGGGCCGAAGGGCTGGCGAGGGTCGAAGGACGGCGTCTCGGCACAGGCCCACACCGACGGTGCAGTCCGCCCGGGCGCGTGCTCGAGGGAGGCTGCGGCAACCCGGAAGTCCGTCTCAGCCTGCTTGCGGGCCGCCGGCGCCAGCGGTGTCAGCGGTCCCTCCGGAGGACGGGTGAGCGACCAGGACAACGGAAGCACCACCGCGCCGGGGGCGGTGCCGAAGGCCTGCAGGTGCTCCCGGTCACCCGGCGGGCACAGCTCGAAGTCGACGACTGCGACGCCCGCATCGAACCGCTCGCTCCAGGTGTCCCCCACCGCGAGGGCGCCGTCGACGAGACGCCGGGCCAGCTCGTTGAGCAGCTCAGTGCGGTCGTGGTGACTGAGCATCCAGTCCTCCCCCGGGTCGGGGCCCCGGTCAGGCCGAGCCCAGAGGTGCAGCTCGGGCAGGCCGCGATCGTGGAGCCCGATCGTGTAGGCGAAGTCGGCTCCGTTGCCGTGGGGGTCGAACACCACCTGGACCGTCCAGTCGGGTCGTCGGTCGATGCGATCGTGGATCGGTTGCATGGTTGCCCTCACTTCACTGACTCGGTGCGACCCCGAGCTTCGAGGCAACCACTGGCCACCGACATCGAGGTCCCCGGCGGTCCATGTCCTGTGGAGAAGCCGCGACGACGGCTAGCCTGCCGTCCGTGGACACGCCAGATCTCGAGGAGGTCCTCGACGACATCGCGGACATCGAGCTGGGTCCGACCCGGGACAAGGTCGCGGCCTTCCGTGCCCGCGCCGATGCAGCGGCAGTCGAAAGCCCGGCCCGCAGCGCCTACCTCGCGGTCCTGGGCGACCACCTCCAGATGCAGCACCGGTACGACGAAGCGCTGGTGGTGTTCGAGGACGGCAGAGCCTGCTACGGGGAGCCCCTACACCCGGGAGTCGAACGAGTCTCGGAGTTCCCCTACGCGGTCCACCCTGGGTCGCGCACAGTTGTCTCTCACCCGATCGAAGGAGAAGACACACGTGGAGACCGCACCGATCCTCGCCTGGACGTTCGTCTCGGAGATTCCCATCCCCGACGACATCGGTCCCATCCTCGTCGCCGGCGAGAAGCCGGTCATGGCCTACAAGACCTTCCGCGACAGCGCAGTCTTCACCACCAAGCGGCTGATCGTCCGGGACGCCCAGGGGCTGACGGGTAAGAAGGTGGAGATGTACTCACTGCCTTACTCGGCCATCAATATGTGGTCCTCGGAGAACGCTGGCCGGATGCTCGACTTCAACGCCGAGCTCGAGCTGTGGACCCGGGCCGGCCACATCAAGGTCAAGCTCAACAAGGGCGTGGACATCCGCCGACTCGACCACCTGATCTCGTCGGCGGTCCTCGGAGCGCTCTGACGTCGAGGCGGGCGGCGCACCTGTCTGTGGGTTCGGTGTCACCAGGTGACACCGAACCCACACTCTTCGGGCTCACCCGGGTCCCCGTCCGTCACAGCCGCACGATCCCGCCGCGGCGTTCCTGCATCCGGCGCTGCTCGCGGCGGATCCACCACATCCCGGCCACGGCGAGGATGAGCACCAGGAAGGCCAGGGCGCGGGCCACCCACAGCAGGGGCTCGGAGCCGGGGGCGTCACCGCCGTAGCCGAGCAGTGCAGGGAACACCTCGTAACGGTCGTCGGCGGCCCCGCTGAGCCAGATGCAGGCCGCCATCGGCAGGACGCACCACAGGAGCACGCTCATCCCGACCAGCGCGACCCCGACGGGCGGCGAGCCGTCCTCGCCGCGACGCAGCCGGCGAATCCCGGAGACGAAGTAGAGCATCGGCAGCACCAGGAGCAGCCAGAACAACCAGCCGAAGACGACCGCGACCGGCGCGAGGAACGCGGCGAGGATGATCCAGGCGGCGAACCCCTCCGGCCCCCGCAGCACGCTCAGCACGATCGCGGCACCGACGAGCCAGGCCAGCGCGGGCCGCCAGCCGTGGCGCCACGTGGCACGCAGCCCGATCGGCGACTCCGCACGGGGGGCCCGCGGTCCGGGCGGCAGCGGCTCTGCCGTCGTCCAGGTGGCCTCGGCGGCGTCGTTGCGCCAGCACGCGCAGAACCAGGTGAACGCGACCAGCGTCGCCGCCCCGGTGCCCCCGATGATGAGGGTCACGAAGTCGCCCGACTCGCTCACGAGGGAGAGGACCGCCAGGACCACGAGGTGGAGGACCACCCCGATCCACGCGCCCACGACGCCGTGGTGGGGCCGGACCTCGGCCCACCGGACCTGGAGCTCCTGGGACGGGTGGGTCACGGGGTCTCCCCTCGAGCGTGGGTCGACGACCCGACGAGCCGATGGATCAAGAAGCCACCGACCAGGCCGAGCACCATCGCCCAGGTGGCGAGCTGGCTGACGGTCAGCAGCACGGGGTGGGTGACCTCGACGCCGTCGCGCAGGATGCCGAGCAGCGGCAGGACGTCGCGGCGGTAGGGGCTGTCGTAGGCCCCCGCCCCCACGAGGGTGAGCGGCAGGAGCAGCAGGCCGGCAGTGGCGACGAAGGGACCGACGTACGGCGCTCGCGGGACGGACTCACCTCCGACCTTGCCGGTGAACAGGGGTCGTCCGAAGCCGATCACGCCGATGACGCAGATCCAGACCACGAGGCCGAGCAGGGCGACGCACACCCCGGAGAGCCACCCCAGGACGAGCGCCAGCGGGAGCAGCAGCACCAGGGTGCCGGGCTCGTCGACCCCACGGACGTACGGCGCCAGCGCGACGCCGGCCGCGACCGGGGCGGCGTAGGCGAGGACGGTCGGCCAGGCCCAGGGCGGCCGCCTCGGGGAGCGGCTGCGCCCCGCCAGCCCGCGGGCTCGCCGGCTGCGCGGGTGCGGCCTTCCGGTGGCCCTCCCCCGCGCCGGGGCATCGGCCTTGCCGAGCACGAGCGACCAGCCGACCGCCGCAGTCCCCCAGGCGACGGCGACGAAGAAGGGCGCGAGGAACGGCCAGGCCTCCCCGGCGTCCGCCGTCCCCCAGGCGACCACGACGAGCGCCACACCGGTGACGGCCCAGATGGCGTGGTGCCCCTCGGCCCGGCGCGCCCTCAGGCGCGCGACGACACCCGAGAGGTCCCCCATGGGCACCAGACCCTACGACGTGGGCCAGCCCCTGTCCGGCGGTCGAGGCAGGTGCACAGCGAGCCTCGGGTCCCGGGCGTGCGAGCGCGTCCGCCGCGGGACTGTGTGGGTTCGGTGCCACCAGGTGGCACCGAACCCACACACAGTCGCCTCAGTCGATCACCCCGCAGGCCACCCGGGCCCCGGCGTCCCCCGTGGCGAGCGTCGTCGCGTCGGGACCGGGCACGCCGGCCGCGGTGTAGCGCGTCGGGATGTTGGCGAAGTTGTCCGGCCCGGCGTGGACCATGACCGCCGAGCCGTCGGTGTCACGCAGCTCGTCGAGGGTGAACCGGTCGGTCATGAAGCTGGCCCAGGCGTCACCGCTCGCCGTCACCAGCAGCGACGGCATGTCGCCCGCGTGGTCCCCGTGGTTGGGCATCGCTCCGGCGTAGTGCCCGGCCGCCGTGGTGAACGGCCCGTTGGGCGCACCCGCCTCGCACAGACCGACGGAGTGGATGTGGAAGCCGTGGAATCCCGGGGTCAGTCCGCCCGCCCATCCACTCACGACGACCCGACCGTGGTACTCCCGCATCTTCACCCAGCCGATCCGCTCCCCGTTGACGCCGACCAGCGTGACCACCTCGGTGTCCCGGTCGTGCCTGTGGCCCGAGCCCCCGCCTCCTGCCTCCGCGGCGACCGAGCCGCCCACCACGGCCACCGCAGCCACGCCCGCCATCGCGAGCCTGACCCTGCTCCTCGTGTCCCTCATGTCGCTCTCCCCGTCCCTCGACGTGACGTCGTTCGTCGGGCGGGACGGCCCGCGTCGGTCGGGAGGTGCCGGTCGACGCCGGCACCATCCGCCCGAGGCTGGCTCCTGTCGCCGGCTCGTCCTCCACGCTAGGGCTCGCGCCAGCACGCCGCACCGGTCCAATTGGGGGATTGTGGAGCGGGGATCGTGGAGTGGTGATGCCTCGGCGCCCGGTCCCGCATGCCCGCGGGACCGCCGGGTACCGGGCGGGTCGCGACCGACGACATCCACCACCGAAGGCGGTTCACGAACATGTTGGCAGTCACCTGGCAGGGCGTCCACGACATGCAGGTCAGCGAGGTCCCGGACCCGCAGATCGAGGAGCCCACCGACGCGATCATCAAGATCACCTCCACCGGCCTGTGCGGATCCGACCTGCACCTCTACGAGACGCTCGCGCCGTTCATGGAGGCCGGTGACGTCGTGGGCCACGAGCCGATGGGGATCGTGGAGGAGGTCGGCGCGGGGGTGACGAACCTCCGGGTCGGCGACCGCGTCGTCGTACCGTTCAACGTCTGCTGCGGCACGTGCTGGATGTGCCGCAGCAACCTCTACAGCCAGTGCGAGACCACGCAGAACCACGAGCACGGCACGGGTGCGAGCTTCTTCGGCTACAGCAAGCTCTACGGCCAGGTCCCCGGCGGCCAGGCCGAGTACCTCCGCGTCCCCTTCGCCGACTTCATGTCGATGAAGGTGCCGCACGAGCACGCCGACGACCGCTTCCTGTTCCTCTCCGACGTGCTTCCGACCGCGTGGCAGGCACTGCAGTACGCCGACGTCCCCGGCGGCGGCACGCTCCTGGTCCTGGGCGCCGGTCCGATCGGTGACATGGCGGCCCGGATGGGCGTGCAGGCCGGGCACCGCGTCATCTCCGTGGACCGGGTCGCCGAGCGGCTGGGCCGGGTGAAGGCATTCGGAGCCGAGCCGGTGCACCTCGACGACGCCGAGCAGGCCGGCGGCGTCGGAGCACTCGTCCGCGAGTCGACCGGTGGCCGCGGACCCGACGCGGTCATCGACGCGGTCGGCATGGAGGCCCACGGGTCGCCCGCCGCGACGCTGGTGCAGAAGTTCGTGGGGCTCCTCCCCGACGCCGTCGCCGAGCCGATGATGAAGAAGGCCGGGCTCGACCGGCTGGCGGCGCTCTACACCGCGATCGACGCGGTCCGTCGCGGCGGCACGATCTCCATCTCGGGCGTCTACGGCGGCGCCGCCGACCCGATGCCGATGATGCAGCTCTTCGACAAGCAGGTGCAGCTGCGGATGGGGCAGGCCAACGTGCGCGCCTGGACCGACGACCTGCTGCCGATGCTGACCGAGGAGGACGCGTTCGGCGTCGACGCCTTCGCCACCCACCACCTCCCGCTCACCGAGGCGCCCGCCGCCTACGAGCACTTCCAGAAGAAGGAGGAGGGCATGGTCAAGGTGGTCTTCCAGCCCTGACGTACGTCGCGGCGATGGGGGGATCCACCCATCGCCGCGGCCTCCAGGATGGGCATCCCGCCCGACGCGCCGACGCGCCCGCGCGAAATAGCGTCGGCCCATGGACACCACCGAGAGCACCACCGGGCACAGCACCGACATCGACACGGTCGTCATCGGGGCCGGCCAGGCCGGCCTCGCGACCGGCTACCACCTCCAGCGCCGCGGGATCCCGTTCGTCATCCTCGACGCCGCCACCCGCGTCGGCGACAACTGGCGCCGGCAGTGGGACAGCCTCCGGCTCTACTCCCCCGCCCACGTCGACGGCCTCCCCGGCCTGCCGTTCCCGGCCCGCCGGTGGACCTTCCCGGGCAAGGACGCGGTCGGCGACTACCTCGAGACCTACGCCCGCACCTTCGACCTCCCGGTGCGCCTCGAGACCCGGGTGCTGGCCCTCGACGCCGACGGCGACGGCTACGCCGTCACGACGGACCGCGGCCGCTTCACCTGCCGCAACGTCGTGGTCGCCACCGGCACCTTCGGCCGTACGCCGAACGTCCCCGACCTCGCCGGCGACCTCGACCCCTCGATCCTCCAGCTGCACTCCAGCGAGTACCGGCGACCGGGCCAGGTGGTCGACGGCCCGGTGCTCGTCGTCGGGGCCAGCCACTCGGGCACCGACATCGCGTTCGAGCTGGCAGAGACGCACCCCACGATCCTCGCCGGCCGCGACTGCGGCGAGATCCCGCCGCGGCTCGGGTCCCCGGTGTTCCGGATGGTCTTCCCCGCGCTGATCTTCGCCTGGAAGCACGTCCTCACCCGCCGCACGCCGATGGGGCGCAAGGAGATGGCCCACGTCCGCCACCACGGCGGCCCCATGCTCCGGGTCAAGCGCCGCGACCTGGTCGAGCGCGGGGTCGAGCGCGTGACCAGCCGCGTCGAGGAGGTGCGCGACGGCCGGCCCGTGGTCGACGGCACCCCGCGCGAGGTGTCCACCGTCGTGTGGGCGACCGGCTTCCGCCAGGTCTTCGACTGGCTCCACCTGCCGATCCTCGGCGACGACGGGTGGCCCCGGGAGATGCGCGGGGTGGTCGCCGACGCCCCCGGACTCTTCTTCTGCGGCCTGTCCTTCCAGTACGCCTTCAGCTCGATGATCCTGCCCGGCGTCGGCCGGGACGCGGCGTACGTCGCCGACCGGATCGCCGAGCGATCCCGCCGGCAGAAGACCCCCCGCGACCTGCCCACGGCGGCCTGACGCGCCGTACGCTCGGAGGCGTGGATCAGGCCGCTGACCACTTCGCCCGCGGCGACTGGCTGGCCGCGTACGACGCGTGGTCCCGCGACGGGCTCGACGGCCTCGGCGCCGACGAGCTCGACCGGTTCAGCACGGCGGCGGTCCTGGTCGGCCACCACGACGAGCAGGTGCGTGCCCTCCAGCGCGCCTTCCTGGCGCGCCAGGAGGAGGGCGACCCCCGCGGGGCCGTGTCGTGTGCCGTGCGGCTGGCCCTGAGCACGGCCGACCAGGGCGAGCACGCCCTCGCGGCGGGTTGGGCGGCACGAGCCGCCGAGATGGCCGAGGAGATCGGCGAGGACTGCGTCGAGCAGGGATGGGTGTCGTTCCTCCGGATGTTCCGGGCCCTCGGCGAGGGCGACGTCGCGGGCGCGCAGGTGCTGGCCGATCAGGCCCACGCCACCGCCCGCCGGTTCCACGATCCCGACCTGCTGGCGATGAGCGCGTGCGCGCAGGGCCGGGTCTCGCTCATGGCCGGCCGCTTCGCCGAGGGGCTCGCCCGCCTGGACGATGCCATGGTGCGGGTGGTCGCGGGTGAGACGTCGGCCTTCATCGCCGGGCACGTCTACTGCACCGCGATCGAGGGGTGCCAGGAGATCAGCGACCTCGGGCGCGTCGCCGAGTGGACGAGCGCCCTCGAACGCTGGTGCGACGCCCAGCCGGGCCTGCTCGCCTTCACCGGGCAGTGCGCGGTCCACCGGGGCCAGCTGATGCGGCTGCGGGGTGCCTGGGACGACGCGCTGCGCGAGCTCGCGCGGGCCGCCGAGCGCTACCGCGAGATCGGCACCCTGAACGCCATCGGCCTCACCGCCGTCGAGACGGGCGACCTGCTGCGTCTCCGCGGCGACCTCGACGGCGCCGACGCGGCCTACCAGCGCGCCGCCGACCTCGGCCTCGACCCGCAGCCCGGCCTGGCACTGCTGTGGCTGGCGGGTGGCCGGGACGCGGCGGCGCTCGCCGCCGTCGACCGACTCCTCGCCGACCCCGGAGGGCCGGTGCAGCGGTGCCGCCTGCTGCCGGGAGCGGTCGAGGTGCTGCTGGCCGCCGGGCAGGTGGAGCGGGCGCGGTCGCTGGCCGGGGAGCTCGCGTCGCTGGCGGCCGCGATCGGCACGCCGCCCCTGGCCGCCGCGGCCGCGCAGGCGATGGGCGCGGTCGAGCTCGCCGGCGGCGACGCGGCCGGGGCGCTGCCCTACCTGCGTCGCGCGCACCAGCTGTGGGCGCAGGTGTCCTCGCCGTACGACGCCGCGGTCGCCCGGCTGCTGACCGGGCAGTGCCTGCTGTCCTTGGGCGACGCCTCCTCCGCGGAGCGCGAGGTGGCGGCCGCCCGCGCGACCTTCCGGCGCCTGGGCGCGGCGCCGATGAGCGACCGCGCGTCATCGCTCCTCGCGCCGGGGGCCCTGCCCGGCGGCCTCACCGCCCGGGAGGTCGAGGTGCTTCGGCTCGTGGCCGCGGGGCGGAGCAACGCGCAGATCGCGGCGGAGCTGGTGCTGAGCGAGAAGACGGTCGCTCGGCACCTGTCCAACATCTTCGGCAAGCTCGACGTCGGCTCGCGGACCGCCGCGGCGGCGTACGCCTTCGAGCACGGGCTGGTGTGACCGCGGACCGTTTACACGCAGCGCTCCCCGGCCTAACGTCGCGGGACAAGCACCTACCCGGGAGGTACACAGCATGTCGTCAGAGCAGTCCGTCGAGCGTCGCACGATCCTCAAGACCGCGGCAGCCGCCTCGATGGCCGGGCCCTTCGCCGGCCTGGTGGCCGGTCCCGCGTCGGCAGCGACCAACCCCAAGCAGGTGCCGCTGTTCCCCGTGCCGGACGAGCGCGACCAGGTCGTGCGGCTCCAGGTGCCGAAGGGCTTCCGCTACCGGTCGTTCCACGACACGACCACGCCGGTGACCCTCACCGACGGCACGGTGCTGCCCGGGCGACACGACGGCATGGGCGCCTTCCCGGGCCCGGACGGCACGGTGGTGCTCATCCGCAACCACGAGATCAACAACCCGCTGCCCGCCTTCGGGACGGGAACGCCGTACGACGCCATGGCCGGCGGTGGCACGACGACCATCCAGGTCACCACGCGCGGAGAGGTCGTGCGCTCCTTCACCAGCCTCAACGGCACGATGATGAACTGCTCCGGCGGCCAGATGCCGTGGGGCTCGTGGGTCACCTGCGAGGAGACGATCAACGGCCCCGACGTCGGCCCGGACTTCACCGGCACGTCCAACATCCCGCTGACCAAGCCGCACGGATTCGTCTTCGAGGTGCCGGTCAGCGTCTTCCCCGGCGACGGCCAGTCGGACCGGCAGCCGATCCGCTCGGCGGGCCGGTTCGCCCACGAGGCGGTGTCCTACGACCCCGGCAGCGGCTACCTCTACCTCACCGAGGACGACTTCGGCTTCGCGTCCGGCTTCTACCGCTACAAGCCGCCGAGCGACCCGATGTCCGTCGGCCGGCTCGAGGACGGCGGCACGCTGGAGATGCTCAAGGTGGTCGGCGTCGACAACGCCCACCTCGAGGGCGAGCAGGAGCAGGGGGCGACGTACGACGTGGAGTGGGTGCCGATCGATGACCCGGCGCCCGAGTTCACCTACACCCCCGGCGAGACCGCGCCGACCAGCAACAACGACGCGATCACGTACGTCGCGCGGCAGGGCTGGGAGCAGGGCGCGGCGTACTTCTCCCGGCTCGAGGGCCAGGTGTCGCGCGACGGCGTCGTCTACTTCACCTCCACCCAGGGCGGCGGGTCGGCCGAGGTGGGCAACGCCAACCCGGCGGGCTTCGGGCGGGGATCCGGCCAGGTGTGGGCCTACCGGCCCGCGTCGGGCAAGCTCCGCTGCGTCTTCCAGTCGTCGGGCCCGATGGAGCTCGACCTGCCCGACAACATCACCACCTCGAAGCGCGGCACGCTCGTGGTCTGCGAGGACAACACCGACAACAACTACGTCCGGGGCCTCTCCAAGAACGGCAAGCTCTGGAACATCGCGCTCAACCCGACCAACGACGAGTTCGCCGGGTCGACGTTCAGCCCGGGCGGCGAGACGCTGTTCGTCAACATCCAGGCCAGCGCCGGCCGCACCTTCGCCATCTGGGGGCCGTGGCACAAGATCGGGGTCTGATCCGGTCCGCTCGATCGGCGGGGAACATCCGACGGCTCGGGGCCGTCGGATGTTCCCCGCTGATCGGCAGGTCTGGTCAGTGACCACCGGACGGGTGTAGGCAGGGACGGTGAGGGCGGCAGCCCCCGCGTCCGCCCGACGAGGAGATGGACCATGACCGCACTCGAAAGCGCACAGCTGCTCAAGGAGCTCGAGCCGGTGGTCGCGGAGAACCTCGACCGGCACCTGGGCATCGCGGACGAGTGGATGCCGCACGAGTACGTGCCGTGGAGCCTCGGGCGGGACTTCGCCGACCTCGGCGGCGACCCGTGGGAGGTGGCGCAGTCGCAGCTCTCCCCCGTCGCGCGGATCGCGCTCGAGGTCAACCTGCTGACCGAGGACAACCTGCCGAGCTACCACCGCGAGATCGACCGGGCCTTCGGCAGTGACAGCGCGTGGGGCACCTGGGTCAACCGGTGGACCGCCGAGGAGGGGCGGCACGCGTTCTGCATCCGCGACTACCTCCTCGTGACCCGCGGGGTCGACCCCGTCGAGCTCGAGCGGGCCCGGATGGAGACGATGGAGATCGGCTACGAGGCCACCGAGAAGTCCGTGCTCAACGTCTGCGCCTACGTGTCCTTCCAGGAGCTGGCCACGCGGGTGTCGCACCGCAACACCGGGCGCTACACGGAGGAGCCCATCGCCGAGAAGCTGCTGGCCCGGGTCGCCAAGGACGAGAACCTGCACATGATCTTCTACCGCAACATCGTCACCGCGGCGCTCGAGATGGCGCCCAACCAGACGATGCGCGCGATCACCGAGGAGGTCGTCGGCTTCGAGATGCCCGGCAGCATCATCCCCGGCTTCTCCCGCAAGGCGGTGCAGATGGCCAAGGCCGGCATCTACGACCTGCGCATCCACCACGACGACATCGTCACGCCGCTGCTGCGGCAGTGGGGCGTCTGGGACCTCGAGGGGCTGGACGAGGACGGGGAGAGGGCGCGCGACGAGCTGGCCGCCGCGGTCTCGGCCCTCGACGACGAGGCCGCTCGGTTCGTCGCCCGGCGGGAGGAGGCCGCGGCCAAGAAGGCCGCGCGCCGGCAGTAGGGATCCGTCGTACGACGTCCCGCGCCTCAGCGCGACCACCACGGCGTCACCAGTCGAGGCTCACAGGATGTGGTCTCGCGACGCGTGCCCCGCTACCAGCCCTTGAGCTGCTTGGTGGCGTTCTCGCCGAGATCAGGATCGTCGACGAAGCTCTCGAGCGCCTCCTTGGCCGCCGCGGACCTCAGCCGCTTGAGGCCCAACAGCAGGAGTACCCGAGACTCTCCGTGCTCCTCGCACCGGGCCTCCGCGACGAGCTCGTCGACGGTCTCGTCGGTGACGGTACCCGCCATGGCGACCGCCAGGCCCTGCTGCAGGTCGAAGGATTCGGTCGTCGAGCGGTAGAGATTCACGATGGTCGGCCACCCCGGGGCTGCCTTGCGGAACGAGAGCGATCGGGCGATTCCCTCACGGATGCGGTCGGGGTAGGAGTCGTCCTTGAGGTGCTCCTCAAGCACGGGGATGGCCACGGAGTAGTCGTCCGAGGTGTTGACCAAGTCCCAGACAGACTTCACCTCCACCTCGATGTCGGCGAGTGCCCGCACCAGCGGCGCCTCCGCCTCGGCGTACCGCTCCTCCTGCTCCGCGAGCTCACTCTCCTGCTCGGCCTGGGCGGCCCGGTGCTCCGGGTCCGCCTCGAGCTCCTTCATGAACTCGTCCGCGCTTTTCGGCTTCCTCTTGCTCATGGGATGAACCTTAGGTTGAGGGGGACAGTGGGATCCGCGATCGCGTCCTGCAACGGACCGGACAGGGTTGTCCCGCCATTGGGTCGGACGTAGAGATCAACCTGCCGCCCCGTCCGCTGCGCGTAGTCGACGTTGTCGCGCAGCCCTCGAGGCTGCCCGGGGACACATCGACTCCGACGCCGCCCAGGCGTGGGCGGTCCAGCATGCCCGGCAGCTGCTGGCGATCGCGGGGGCTGCTGCCCCTCCCCCTGTCTCGCCACATGTCACGGTGCCCGTCGCGCCCCCTCGTGCACGGCTCGTGCTCGACGAGGAGCACTGGGAGGTCACCCGCAACGGGCTCGCCCTGCAGATCACGCTGACGCAGTACCGCCTGCTGTGCGCCCTGCTCCGGGCGGAGACCCGGACGGTCCCCACCCGGCGCCTGGCGGCGCTGATGTTCGGCAGCGCCTACCACGAGACCGAACGCGTCGCGGCCCACGTCAGGCGGCTGCGTCGTCGGCTCGTCGAGGAGGACGTCGACTGCTGCTCGCTCGACACCGTGCGCGGGGTCGGGTATCGGCTGACCTGGACGTCCTGACGCAGGCGACGCCGCCTGACGCGGGCGACGCCGCTTGGGTGTGGCTTTGGTGTCACCTGATGGCACCAAAGCCACACTCAGGTCCGCCGTCGGCGTCGGAAGATCGGTCTCGTCGGCACGGGGAAGGTTGGATCGCCAGGCAGCGGGCATGGTGGCGTCCGAGCGCCCGCCGGCGCACCCGACTGCGGAGGAGCCCCATGGACGACAGCACGTACGACCCCCAGGCCGGCACCCGCTTCGCCACCACTCGCTGGCGCGAAGGGTACGACGTCGCCTCGGTCGACGCGTTCGTGGCGCGCGCCGAGCGAGCGGTCAGCATGCGTGACCGCTCGGTGACCGCCCGCGAGGTGGAACGGGTCCGCTTCGCCCCGGTGCGACTGCGCACGGGGTACGACATGGGCGACGTCGACACCCACCTCGCCCGCCTGTCGGAGGAGCTCCGGGCCATCGAGGGTGTCGGCGACTAGAGCGACGCCGGCGGCGTTGTCCACAGATCGCCGTCGCCGGGTTACGTAGCGCGCTGCCGACGGGAAGAGTCGACCCCGGTCGTACTCGTCCGGCGTGAGACCGGTGATCTCGGGAGGCGCGATGAACGTCAGGCTCGACCCTGCCCAGCTGTCGATCGGCGCCGACCGCGTCGAGGCGCGCGCCGCCGACATGGCGACCCGTCGTGCGCAGGTCGGGGCGGCCGTGGACGCGCTCCTGTCGACCTGGCACGGTGCCGCTGCCGAGCGCTTCGCCGGGCTGTGGGAGGAGTGGCGTGACGGTGCAGACACGGTCATCGCCGGCCTGTCGACGAGCGCGGTCGCCCTCCGTGCGGCCCGCGACGACGTGACGCTCGCCGACACGTCCTCCTCGGAGACGCACGACCTGCTGGCGACGCGGCTCGGATGACCGCGTACGACGTCGACGTCGACGAACTTGTTGCCGTCATCGCCGCGATGGAGGCGTGCGGTCAGGGTCTCGCCGACCTCGCGACGGAGGTCGAGTCCGCCCACCGGGTGCTCCACGACGGCTGGACCGGGCTGGCAAGCGACGCCCACACGACGTCGCACTCCTCGTGGCGCTCGTCGTTCGCCGAGATGACCGCTGCTCTCGAAGGGCTGCGCACGGTCGGCGACACCTCGCGGTCGAACTACACGCTCGCGGTCGAGGCCAACGTCGCGATGTGGGAGCAGGTCCGGTGAGGGTCGCCGTCGAGACCGCCGGGTTCACCTCCGCGGCCGACGCGTGCCGCACCGGCAACCAGATCTCGGCACTGTTGTGCGAGTCGCTGGCCGGCAAGCTCGGCGGGTACGCCGGGATGGCCGGCGACGACGCGACCAGCGCCGAGTTCGCCGCGTCGTACGACGCCAGCGCCCGGCAGGCCCTCGACACCATGGCCGAGCTGACCCACGCCTTCATCGGCCTCGGCCGGCTCCTGCGCGCCTCGGGTGCGAACCACGACGACGCCGAGGCCGCCTCCGCCGCCGTCTCTGCGTACACCGGCGGGGCGCTCGGCGAGGACGACTACGTCCGTGTCTCCCCGGCCTCGCCGCCGTCGAGCCTCGGCGCGAACCCGGTACCGCTCGGCACGGTCGAGACGTTCATCCTCGACCACGTCGAGGGCTTCGTCTGGCCCGACGCCGACGTCGACCTGCTGCTCGACGCCGCCACCGCGTGGCGCCGGGCCGGCGCGGCCGTGGCCGACCTCGACGCCCACTGCGACATCGCCGCCGGCTTCCTCGAGCACCAGGTCTCCGCCGAGATCCCGCTCGCCCTCTCCGCGCTCGACGAGCTGCGTTCCCTCGTCGGCGACACCGCCGATGAGCTGATCGCGGTCGGGACCTCGTGCGAGGAGTACGCCGACGCCGTCCGGGACACCCACGACCGCACGCGCGCCTTGCTCGCCGAGATCGGGCAGATGGTCGTGGAGGGCGCCGTGATGTCGGCCGTCATCGGCGGCATCACCGGCGGGTTGGGAGCCGGCGCCGCGGGAACTGCGGTCCTGGCCCGGATCGGAGCGCAGGCGCCACGGTTCCATGCGCTGCTCGTCGGGCTGAGGGCGACGAGCACCGCGACAGCCGGTCGGCTCCGCACCGCCCGCGACGGGCTGAGCACCGTCCGGACGCGGGTGGAGAAGTTCGCCCGCGTGCCCGCGCGGAATGAACGCGGGTCGATGAAGGTGCCCGGAGGCTGGGGTGGCACGCGGAAGCCAGGGTGGCTCCGAGCCCACGATGTCCCGCCTGGCCACACCGTCAAGCAACACGTCGGCCAGTCCCTCGATGAACTGCGCCAACGCGTTGTTGCCGAGGGCCGTCGCAGGGCGTCCTCATTCGATGACCTCGCCTCAGCGGAGCGGCTCCTGAACGACGCCCTGATTCGCCACTCCGACGAGATCGACCAGTGGATCAAGAGCGGCAGTGCCGACAAGCTCGTCCTCGACGCGGAGATGGGCAGAGCCACAGGCACAACCGTGCTGGCGGACGGGTCGATCGTTCACCCGACCGCGATTAAGATCGTGCTCATTCCCAAGCCCGGTACCCGCGATGGATGGCAACTCCTTACGGCGTTCCCCAACTAGGACGAGGACATGGACAACCTCAAGCACCTCATCAGCGGGTACTTCTACGAGCTCTGGGACCAGCACGAGTATGCGTCGTGGGAGGACGCCGTCGACGACTTCGTGAGGCGTTCGCCCGAACGAGCCCGAGCTGTTCCTAGCGAGATTGAGGGTCTCTTGGCCGAAGACCTCAACGATGAGCAACTTGGTACCAGGCTGGTTCAGTGGGGATTCGATGCCACTCCGGTTGGCGGCGAACGCATATGGCTTTCACAGGTGGAGAGCCGAATTGAGGCCGACCTGGCAGCCAGATCAGCCTAGACCGCCTGTGGTGCGGCATCGGGCTTCGCACTTGCACAGCCATCTGCGTACCTGGGCATCCGAATCCAAGACCGCGTCTCTCCCCCGTAGCGAGGAGGTCTCCGGTGAACAAGGCCGACTACCCCGCCCTGTCGCAGTTACTTGGTGCCTACTTTCACCAGGACTGGCACGACGAGTACGGCGGGTCTTGGGAGGCTGCCGTCGACGACTTCGCCCGACGCGAGCCGTCACGGGTCCGCGGTGTCACGGCCGAGATAGCGACCCTGATGCGGACGACCCACAGCGCTGCCGAACTGAAGAAGGCCCTCGACGGACTCGGCAACTTCTATTGGGCGGGCGACGATTCCGAGTCGTACAGCGAGTGGCTCCGGAACATCAAGGCTCGCCTCGAGCGCGAAACCCAGAGCCGCCCAGCCGCACCCGTGGCTCCAGACACCCGCCGCGGAGCTTGAGGAGCACTCATGGCCACCGGTGCATCTGCCATCGTCGTCTAGATCCTCAGCCGGCGAGCCACGTCGTCTCCGCCGACCCGCCGTACGGTGTCGGGATCCCCGACGACCACGAGCACGTCCGTGGCCCGCGACATCCCCACGTACAGGCGCTCTCGTGCGCGGTCGCGCGACCCGTCCTCGTTGAGGCAGAGCACGACGGCGCGACGTTCGAGTCCCTTGCACCCGAGGACGTGTCCGTAGAAGACGTCGTCGTCCCAGTAGGTCCCCCAGTAACCCTCCTGGTCGTGGAAGTCGGTGCGCTCCACCTGGACCGGGTGCCGGTGACCGGCAGTGAGCAGCGCGATGTTCCGCGCGTCCCAGCCGTCACCGAGCAGCTTCTCGACCTCGTCGTCCGCCACGGCGATCGCGTCGTCCAGGGTCGCCTCCACGAATCGGACGGCTGGTCCGTCGCCGCCGCGGGAGTACATGCGGCTCGGCGCCAGCGGGCCGAACGACTCATGGATCTGCTTGGTGTTGCGCAGGTTGTGGTCCAGCACCAGCGGAACCAGTGCCACCGGCGGACGGCCGAAGCGGGCGAAGATCCGCTGGTTCTCGTCGGAGTAGACGAAGAGACCGCCCTCCTCCTCGTCGCGTAGTGACCGCAGCACCGGCGTCCACCACGAGTCAGCGAAGTCCTGCGCCTCGTCGACGATGACGGCGTCGTACTTCTTGCCCTCGGGCAACGCGACGGCGAGCTCGGCCATCTCGGCGGGCAGCCGTTCCTCCCAGAACTCGCTGTCGGACCGGTCCCCGTCGGCTGCTCCCCACTGCTGGCCGAAGGCATGGAACGTCCCGACGAACGCCGGCCGGTGACGGCGGTCCCAGGTGGCGACCTGTCGCTTGAGGTGCTCGGCGAGGCCGATGGAGTAGCAGAGCAAGGCGACGCGTTGCGCCGGCCGTCCCTGACCGCCGCGGGTGAGCTCCTTGGCCTGCTGGAGGGCCAGCACGGTCTTGCCACTCCCGGCGCCGCCACGCACCTCGACCCGCGGGAGCAGGCGGGTGACCCGCAGGATCGTCGCCTGCTCCAGCGTGAGCCGGTCGAACTCGGCGGCTCGCTCGTCGGACTCGGCGTTGACGTCGTAGGGCGCCGGGAATCGCCCGGTGAGGATGTCGGCGATCGCCTCCACGTCGTCGTACGTCGGGGGGCGCTGGCCGTGCAGCATCCACCACGCGTTGTCGCGCACCCGGGCACCGATCGCGGCGAGGTCGTCCTTGTCGTGGAGGGCCCAGCGCGGCAGCTCGGGGACGGTGAAGTCGGCGGCGAACGTGGAGAAGCGGGTGACGAGCCCGTGCCCCCAGCCGACGCGCCGGGCCGCCCCGCCGTGGGGGTGCTGCTCGACGTACCGCTTGAGGGCGTGCTTGGCGGTGCGGACCTGGTCGACCGGACGGATCCGGCGGTGCACGCCCTTGCTCGCGATCCACCACGCGTGGCCGTCGGCGTCGTCAGGCTCGACGTGCACGCTGCCGCCCTTGACCTCGAGGACGAGGATCCCCACGTCGGGCATGAGCACGACGAGGTCGGCCTCGACGTCCTTCTCGGCGTCCGTGAGCCGGAGGTTGGCGATCAACACGTCGTCCGGACCGAGCGCCTCGCGCAGGTGCTCCCAGACCTCGCGCTCCGAGGTGGTCTGGAACGTCGGGGACTCGGGAATCAGGCGAGGCATGCGACCACCCTCGCACCGCGGGTCCGCCGCCGTGGACCGAACCGGGAGATCACCGACCCGAGCCCGCTTCGTCCTCGTCGAAGAGCGCCAGCTGGTCGAGCTGGACCTTGCGGACCGGTGCGTCGACGAGCAGCCGCAGCGCCGCCCGCATCCGCGCCGTCAGCTCGCGGAGGTACTCCTGGCGGGCTCGTGCCACCTGCTCGGCCTTGCTACGGCCCTGGTCGCGGGCCTCCCGGACCTTGCTGCGCATCTCACGGCGCCGCTGCTCGTTGATGCGCACCGCCTTGAGCAGCAGGCCGGTGTCGTTCTCGAAGATCCGCGCCATCGTGGCCGGCCCCACCGAGCCACGCTGTGCGCGCTCGAGCTCCACCATGACGCCGTAGGCCGTGGCGAAGCGGCCGTCCGTGGGCCGGGACGCCGGCAGACCAGCGGGCTGGCGCGTCGTCTGGTCGTTCATGCACCGACCGCCGACGCGATCGACGAGGTCGCTGGCCCACACGTCGACCTGGGTGACCAGGCGCTCCATCTCCATCCCGAGCTGGGCGGGCACGACGACCCGCACGTCGAGCTCCCTCGTGACCCGGATGTGGCCATCCTGCACCGAGAACGTGAGTCCGAACTCGCGCCGGTTGAGGAGGTTGACCTCGAGGAGTGCGCGCTCCTCGTCGACCACGTCGCTGACCAGTGGTGCGTGAAGCAGGACTCGCGGCGTCTGAGATCCGACGGTCACCCAGACGACGCCCCGCTTGGTGTCGAGCGGCAGGTCGCCGTCCTCGTCCCACGCCGGCAGCTCGTCGTAGAGGCCGCCCACTGCGAGCTCGACTGCTTCGCGGACCTGGTCCGGCGACTGCGGGCTCATCGGCTCGTCCGGGTCGGGCTCGCCGCGCCGTGGCATGGGCGGGACGATGCCGCGCGAGGCCTCGACCCGCTGCTCGTCCGACAGTCCGGCACTGACCAGGTAGGTCGGGTGCACGACGGCGTACACCTCGCGCAGCGCGCGGACCATCATCACTGCGGCACGGTCGGCCTCGCGCTGCTCCAGGTCAGTCCAGTAGTTGGTGGCACCGGGCAGCTCCGCGGCCTCGGGCTCGGCGAAGCCGAGGTGCTTGAGCATCCCGTCCTGGGACACGTCCAGCGCGAGCTCGTCAGCGAGATAGACGTTGCTGACCGCCTCCACCCGCAACCACCCCTGCCCGGCAAGAGCCTGGCAGTACGGCGCCGCGCCGCCCTCCCTCTCGACGGCGAGCTCGACGACGACATGCTCGTCGTCCTCGAGGCTTGCCAGCCGATCAGCAAGGCGCTGACGGAACTCGCGCCAGGCCGTCTCCACCGCGTCGTCCCAGCGACGCTCCAGCTCTCCACTCATCTCGACCCCCGATCCGGGACGCCCCCGCGACCCGTCGTGACCGACCCTAGGGACGACCACCGACACCGCCTGGCGGATGGTCTAGCCCACAGCACGACTCGACAGAGCTGCCTTCGGATCAAGTGGCGCACAGCCGCGGTGGCACCATGGGCAGCGTGACCGTCCTGCCGCAGAGCCGGCCGCTGACCGCGGATGACCTCGCCGGGGTGCCCGACGACGGGCATCGCTACGAGCTGGTCGACGGGACCCTCATCGTGACGCCCGCCCCATCAACGCGGCACCAGCGCGCGGTCGCCCGCCTGCTCAAGGCGCTGCTCGAAGCACTCTCAGAGGACCTGGAGGCCCTCGCCGCGCCGTACGACGTGCGGCTAGCCGACGACACGGTGCTCCAGCCGGACGTCCTCGTGTGTCGCCGCGCTGACCTCACCGAGCTGTACCTTCCCACCGCTCCGCTGCTGGCCGTCGAGGTGCTGTCACCGTCAACTCGTTTGGTCGACCTGAGCCTGAAGCACGGCCGATACGAAGCTGCCGGCTGCCCGTCGTACTGGGTGATCGACCCGGACGAGCCTTCCCTGCGTGCGTGGGAGCTGCGCGACCGGACGTACGTCGAGGTCGCCGTCGCGGTGGGGAACGAGGAGTTCCTGGCGACGCTTCCCGCCACAGTGACGCTGGTGCCCGACGACCTCGTGCGCTGAGCGCGCCCTGCTTTGGATGCGATTGTTCTCCCATGAACGACGACGAGCTGTTCGCCCTGCTCACCGCGATCGAGGAACGCGTTCCAGTCGAGGACAAACCTGCGTGGTTCGAGCGAGAGGCAGGTGACCTCGATCCGGGCGAGTACGGCCGTGCCTCACTGCTCATCGCGGCTGGCGAGCACTGGCAGATGCGCGGGCGGTACGACGAGGCCCGTCGCTGCTTCCACGCCGCACAGGAGGACGGTGGTGAGACTCGTTCGGAGCCCACCGCCAACCTGTTGTCACTGGCGTTGGACGAGGGCGACGAGGATGCGGCCCGCGCCTGCGACGCCGAGCTCCGACAGCTCGCCCGCCGCGACGGGGTGAGCCCGTCGACCTGCCACCTCGTCGGGGAGGCCTACGAGATCCACGACCAACCCCGCCTCGCCCTGCGCTGGTTCAACATCGCCTTCACCCACGAGGATCCGTCCGAGGACGGCATCGACGACCTGCTGCTCACTGCGCGGCGCAGGGTGCGCAACTCGCTGGGCCTCGCACCCGACCGCCTGGACGCGCTTGCATCCCGGCATTGACGATCCCACCCCCGGGAAGGGCGTCGCCGCTCGACTTGACGGTGCGTGCTCCTGAGCAGGCCACTCGTGTGAACTGTCTCAGCCGTTCTGGCGCTGCTGCTGCCGCTTCTTCTTCCGTGGCGCGGGCTTCTCGACGAGATCCGGGTCGGCGGGGGTCATCTGCTCCGCCATCTGCTCACCCACCCAGTCACTGGCCTTCTCGAGTCCGCCGCCGGTCAGTGCCCCAAAGAACAGCACGCCAGCGAGCACGGTCGTGATGAGCCGTCGGCCTTTCCTCCGGGGCGTGCGGGCGGCCGACCCGGAGCCAGCGGGTAACGACGACCGGCGGTGCGGAGCGCTGGTACGTCGAGTGGCACGGCGTACGGCCTCGACGCACCGCTCCACGTCGCCCGCCTCGAGCACGCGCGGCCGTGACGTCAGCATCTCCACCAGGTTGGCGGTCGAGCAGACCATCACGTCGCGGGCCCAACCGGTCAGTGGCTCGTCACGCACGAAGCACAGGACACCCATGCAGAGGTTCGGCACCGGCAGCAGTGCCTGCACCGCGATCGCGGCTTCGGCGGCGGACGCGACGGTCGGCTCGCGGCGCCGGCCGTCCTGCAGGAGCACCTGGTCGCGCACCTCGACCCGCCCCGACCAGTTCTTGGCGTCCACCACGAACACCCCACCAGGCCCGATGACGACGTGGTCGAGGTTGGCCCGCGGCCGTCCCGGCCAGGCAAGGTCGTGCAGCACGACCCAGCCCTCGGGCAGGGACTCGAGCGCACGCGCGACCTCGACCTCGCCCTGGGCACCGCGCTCCCACAGCTCCGCCGACCGCTCCAACCGAGCGGCCTTCTCCCGCTGCCGTCGCGCGACGTCGTACGCCGACTCCCCCGCTGCCATGTGGCTCACCCCCGGCCGTGAGGTTAGACAACGACGGCGCTGCGCGCGGCCGAATCGAGCACGCGGCCGCGATGATGCGCGTCGTGCGCATCGGAACCTGGAACTTCGCCGGTCGCTGGTCCGACGACCACGCCGCCTTGCTCGAGGACACAGCCTGCGACGTCTGGCTGCTGACCGAGGTGAACGAGCGCACGACGCTGGGTGGCTACTCGCTCCACCCATCGCAAACGCCGATGGCAGACCGCCGTCACTGGGCGGCGGTCCTCAGCCGCGAGGCGATGAGTCCTCTTCCGGACCCGCACCCGGCGAGCGCGGCCGTACGCATCGGGACCACGACCTACGTCAGCTCCGTGCTGCCGTGGCGGTCATGTGGGGCGAAGCCACCCTGGATCGGCAAGGACCACGCGGCCAGGACCGAGAGCGCGATCAGTGAGCTCGCCTCGAACCTCGGGCAAACGCAACCCCTGGTCTGGGGCGGGGACTGGAACCACGCGCTGACAGGACCGGAGCACGCCGGTTCCCACTCCGGCCGCCGGGCCGTGCTCGGTGCGCTCAAATCGTTCGGGCTCGAAGCTCCGACGGCAGACCTGCCGCACGCGATCGACGGCCTGCTCAGCATCGACCACGTCGCCGTACCGGTCGGTCGTCGCGCCGCCGCGTCGAGGGTCTCGGCGGAGCGCAGTGGCCGGCGCCTCTCCGACCATGACGCCTATGTCGTGGATCTCGACGCCTGAGAAGAGCAGCGTCTCACCGCCCGTCCGGACGTACGTAGGTGTGCCAGACGTATCCCCACGGCACGGCAGCGGCAATGACGACGAGGAGCGAGCAGTTGACGGCGACGTCGACGAAGGCGCCGTCCAGCTCCCCGGCGACCGCCCTTGGCGCCGCGACAAGAAGGAGCCACAGCACCTTCCACAGCACCTCGAAGACCAGGATCGGCAGCATCCGGATGGGACGCCAGACCCCAACGAACGCGAGCAGCGAGATGGCTGTCAGCAGGCTGAGCGTGACGCCTTCGTAGAGCGGCATCGCGTGCGCGTCGGGCAGCAGCGGCCACTTCACGAGCACGAGCCCGACTCCCATCACGAGGTAGCCGCCACGCATCGCGTGAAGGCGGATCGCGGACAGCTCAGGAGCGGCGGGCGCCGCCTCAGTCAGCACGGACATGGACTTCTCCTTCTCGGGTGGTGGTGAGGACGCGCAGCCCGAGCAGCGCCGCCCCGATGTCGCGCAACCCCGAAAGCACGCCGTACAGCTGGGCCTGGTCGGCCAGAGGGCCGGTCAGGGTGGTGGTGCCGTCCGCGCCGCGGACGAGGTCGAGGCCGCCGAGCCGCTCGGACCAGTGGTCGTCGAGGTGTCCCTCGACGCGGATCTCGTACGCCGCCGGGCCGGTCATGACGACGCGACCTCGACGGCGCGTGGACGCGGGGTACGACGACGCGCCGGCCGTCGGATCGCCCACTCGGCGACCGCGATGTTGATGACCCACCCAGCCGCCTTGAGCAGGTCGCCACGGGCCTCGCCGTAGCCGAAGATCGCCTCACCGAAGCCCTGGGTGAAGACCTGCGTGCCGGCGGCCACCGCGAGCGCGTAGGCCCGGATCATCCAGGCCCGGTGGGTCGTGAAGTCGCGTCGTCGGGCGGCGGCGACCCCGACCACGAGGCAGCCGATCATGGCAGTAGCGACGACCAGGCGGAGGACGAAGAGCAGGACCCCGGTGCCGGGCTGCGGGTCATACAAGAGCGTCAGCCACAGCGCCGAGCCGGCCACGAGCAGACCGGCCACGGCGAGCACCCGGCCGGCGCGGCGGTGCCAGCCGGGGTGCCGCCGACGGATCCGCGGCACGAACTGGAAGGCCCCGACGAGGGCGAAGACCGCCGACCCGACGATGTGCACCACCAGCGCCACCGGCCAGCCGGCCCACCGGTCGTCGGCCGGCATGATCTCGGGACCTCCCGCCAGCTGCACCAGCCGGAGGGTTCCCGATGTCACCGGGACGAGGCAGAGGACGACCAGGGCGACGGGCAGCCGCCAGCCGGCCGCGACGGTGCTCATGACCGGACCCTCAACGATCGGCGGGCTCGAGGACCGCGCCGGCGAGCTCGGACCCACGGGAGTGACTGGGGTCGCTCGGGTTGCGCCACAGGGAGACACCGAGTCCGATCAGCGCGACGGCTTCGGGGACCGCGAGGGGTCGGTTGAACGAGTCCGGCAGGACGGCGAGCGCCGCCGTGGCGGTGGTGCTGACGGCGAGGAGCACTGAGGCCCAGCGGGCCAGGACGCCGGCACGGAACAGCGCGATGCCGAACAGCAGCCCGCCGAGGATGTAGCCAGCACCGCTGACGTTGAGGACGACCTGCATGGCACCGATGTCGCCGGCGGGGGTGCCTCCCTCCGCCGCGTGCACCACGTCCATGACGTAAGCGGCGTTGGTGTCGAGCAGGGTGGGGAGGATCGTGGCGGCGATGACCTGGACGGTGAGCATCGTCAGGTAACCGATGGCGAAGACGGCGTACCCGATGAGTCCGAGGAGCCCGGTCTGTCGGTGCTGGCGCAGCCAGATGCCGGTGATGCCCACGAGCGCGAGGACCGCCATCACGGCCTTGGCGCACGAGCGCGCGACCCACTCGGTGGTCTGGGTGTCGAAGGCCGACCCGGCGGGGTGGTCGACCTGGACGGCGATGAAGATGGCTCCGGCGGTCGCGGCGGCGGCGCCGGCGGCCCTGGTGAGTCCGCTGCTGGTGACGTTCATGATCGGCTCCTGGCTGAGTTGGACTGAAGGGACCGGGCGGGGTGTCCGGCGATGTCCAGGACGCTAGGAACAGAGGTGGTGACCGCACATCACATCGCGATGTGACCCGCGTGGTGATCCGACCTCGAGACGCTCGGTAGGTGGGTTGACGTACCTGCACGTGGGCGATCCGGCGGGATCACCCCGATTGCCGGCCCCACATCTGGATCGGTGTCCACTGGTGGCTGTAGTAGTTGGGCACCGGGTCGATCGCATCCGTGAGCACCGTTACGTCGCTCGGCTCATCAGCCGGAACGGCGATCACTCCGCCGGGCAGCGCATCGTCATCCTCGGTCCAGGCCGCGTACAGCAGCGTGGAGCCGTCCGGCGACCACGAGACCGTGAACGGGTACCAGAACCGCCCGTCGGCCTCTGGTGCGTCGATGACAGTCTCGGATCCGTCGGCGACGGCGGTGAGGACGACTTCGTGTCGCTCTGCGTCGCCGGTGAGGCGCTGGTAAGCGATCCGATCCCCGGTCGGCGACCATACCGGCCCGATGCCGTGGAGCGTCTCGCCCACATCTGCGTGGAGCAGCCGCTCGTTGGTGCCGTCGCCGTCGACCAGCCGGAGCTCCGCTTGGTCGGTCTCGCCGCCCGTGTACGCCAGCGTCGCGCCGTCCGGCGACCAGGTGAGGTGTGCGGCCTCGACCGAGCCGAGCTGGCGAATCTCCCGTGTCGACAACGAGTAGACGCGGACCGGAGCCGACACCGTGGGATCCGCCCGACTGGTTCCCATGTCGCCTGCGATGGCGAGTTCGTCGGTGCCGGGGCGCCACTCGAGATCGCTGGGCCGGAGATCTGGCAGACGGCGAATCGCGCCGGCCTGCGTGTCGACCACCCACACCTCGCCGGCGCCGGCCAGGGCGACCCACCGACCGTCTGGTGCCCACGTTCCGCATGGGTGGGGGTCGTGGCCCTCAAGCACGTCGAACCCCTGGAGCGCGATCACGGTCGGGGTCCCGGCCGTGCCGCTCCGGTCGACCGGGACGATCACGAGCTCGGCGTCGCTGGCCCTCGAACCTGACGGAGGGCTCAACCGGCCGAACAGCAGCCGCCGGCCATCCGGCGACCACGCCGGACACGCTTCGCTGGCCCCATCCGAGCCGGCGACCTCGAGCGGGCGGGCGTCCGCGCCCGGCCGGACGAGGTAGACCTCGCCACCGCCCTGCCAGGCGTCGACCGCTACCCATCCGTTCGTGCCAGCGCCAAGCGCCGTCGAGTGGGGGACGCCCGGCGCGGCGGGCTGAGGCGATTCGGTGAACGTGACGCCCGTGGCCAGCGTGGTCCCAGCCACGATCACGGCAACCGCGGCGGTCGTCGCGATGATCGAGAGGACGCGGTTGCGGCGTGCCCGCTTGCGGCCCGCCGCCACGTAGGACGGCACGTCGAACGCCAGCGCTCCCGGATGCTCGTCGACGGCGGCGTGCAACCGAGCGGCCCAGGTCTCCTCGGAGGCGCTCATGACCGATCCTCACTTCGATAGTGGGAGGTCAAGGCGTCCTCGAGCTTGTGCAGTCCGATCGCGCACTGACTCTTGACGCTGCCCTCACTGATGCCCAGATCCAATGCTGTCTCAGCCACTGACAGCCCCCAGTAGTGACGCAGCACGACGACCCGGCGCTGCCCCACCGGAAGGGCCTTCAACGCCCCGATCAGGGCCCGATGGTCCTCGTTCGTCATCTCCGTGACGGGCTCGTGCCCCTCCAGCGACTCGGTCTCCCGCCGCCACGGTCGTCGTAGCTCGTCGATGTGCGAATTGACGATGATCCGGCGCGTATAGCCGTCGAGTCTGTCACCGCGTGCCAACCGTGGCCACGCGAGGTAGAGCTTGAGCAGAGCGCTCTGCACGAGGTCGTCGGCCAGGGCCACGTTGCCGCACAACAGGTACGCCGTGCGCCAAAGCGCCGGCCGGGACGCCGCGACGTACTCGGCGAACTCTTCGTCCTGCTTGGTCGCACCCATGGCAACCTCCGTCTGCGTCACATTGTCCAACGGAACCGACGCGACATCGGTTGCATCGGACAGCCGCCCCCCGCGGCTAGCGAAGTCGTCCGTCGAGGAATTTCACGTCCCAGACCTCGTAGGGCCGGCCCCTCCCCGATGACCGTCGTCGTTCCTCCGCCGAGCGCGATGGTCTGGTGCAACCCGGCCAGGGAGCCAGGACACGCCCAGTCAGATCAGGTCGCGCTCGGTCGCGCGACGTACGGCGGCCCGCCGGGTGTTGACGTCGAGCTTGCTGAAGATGTGCTTGGTGTGGGTGCGCAGCGTGTTGAGCGAGACGTAGAGCCGCTGCGCGATCTCCGGCCCGGTCAGCTCGGTCGCGAGCAGCCGGAGCACCTCGATCTCGCGGTCGCTGAGCCCCTCGCTCGACGCGGGCTTCACGACCGGCTCCTCCCGCGAGTCCGCCGCCAGCACCGTGGCCGCGAGCTCGTCGTCAGAATCCAGCAGCAGCTCGACCATCGCCGCCCCCTCGTCGAGGAACAGCCTCCGCCACCCGAGCGGCACGGCGAGCCGCAGAGCCTCCCCCAACGCCTCCCGCGCCGCGTCGAGGTCGCCCCGGGCGCGGTGCGCCAGCGTCCGTACGACGAGCGCGTCGGCGACGCTGCCGTCCCGCCCGCCGTCCGTCCCCGCCGCCACGACGCGCGTCGTCAGGGCGACGACGTCGTCGTGGTCGGTCATCTCAGCCACCCGCAGGCGGGCGAGGGTCAGCTGGTCGTACTCGTCGAGGTACTCCCCCTCCCCGAGGTTGACGTCACGCGAGCTCGCCCACTCGCGGGCGTCGGCCAGCCGCCCCCGGGTGATGAGGATCCGGGCACGGGCCGCGGGGATCGGCCGGACGTCGGGGTAGTACCCGCGCAGGAAGAGCGGATCCGCCTCGTCGAGCATGGCGACCGCTCCGTCGAGGTCACCCCGCGCCCGCAGCAGGGCCGCGCGGGCGACGGGGGCACGATGCCGGTTCTCGAGCAGCGAGGCGCGCTCACCGAGCTCCGCCGCTGCCTGGAGGTGCGCGTCGGCGGTCGCCAGCGAGCCCTGCTCGACCAGCACGCCTGCGAGCCCGACGTGCAGGTCGCCGGTCGTCGACAGCGGCGGACCCGGGGTCGCCTCCGCCGTCTGGAGGGCCCGCTCGTAGAGGCGTCGCGCCTCGTCGGGTCCGCTCCGAGCCAACGCGATGCTGGCCAGCACGACCGTCATCCCGAGCCCGTCGGCGACGTTGCCCGCCGCCTGGATGTGCCGCCGCGCCTCGCCGAAGGTGTCGACCTCGGTCGGCAGGTCACCCGCCGCCCAGGCCGCCAGCCCGAGGAAGCCGGACGACGCCCCGAGCACGAAGTGGTCCTCGGGCCCGGCGAGGTCCCGCGCGCGGCTCGCGTGGGCGACGGTGCCGGCGACGTCGCCGCGGGCCTGGGACGCCGTGGCCCGGTAGACCTCGATCATCGCCGGCAGGGTGGCCAGGTCCTGCTCGCGAGCCGCCCGCGCCCCGGCCGACCCCGACGCGGGAGGTGAAGGCTCCGATCCGAGCGCCGCCTCCGCGGCGTCGAGCCACTGGTCCATGCCCGCGAGGTCGCCCTCGGACAACCGCGCCCAGGCCAGGTGCGTGGACAGCAGCGGCCGGCGTCGTACGACGTCCTCCGGCAGGGCCCGCAGCCAGTCGCGCATCGTCCGGTCCTCACGGCGTTGCCGCATGCCGGGCACCGCGAGCTCCACCAGGTCGGCGGCCTGCTCGTCGTCGGCACCCGCGAGGGCATGGCCCACGGCGTCGGGCAGCCGGTCGTGCTCGGCGTACCAGTCGGCGGCGGCACGGTGCAGCCGCGCGACGCGCAGGGCGTCCTCGGCCACGAGCCGCGCGCGCAACGCCTCGGCGAAGAGGTGGTGGTAGCGCCACCACTGCCGCTGGTCGTCGAGCGCGACCACGAAGAGGTTCGCCCGCTCGAGCGCCTCGAGTCGCTGCTGGGAATCACTGCGCCGGGTCACCGTGTCGCACAGCGACGCGCTCAGCTCGTCGAGGACGGAGGTGTCGAGCAGGAAGGTCCGTACGTCGTCGGGCTGGCCTTCCAGGACCTCCTCGACGAGGTAGTCGAGGACGAAGCGGTGGCTCCCGGCGAACTCCTCGACGAAGCCGTCGGTGTCGCTCGCCCGTGCTGCCGACAGGGCCGCGAGCTGCAGCCCGGTCGCCCACCCCTCGGTCCGCCGCTCGAGGGCGGCGACGTGCTGCGGCGACAGGCCGAGACCCATCACCTCGTTGAGGAACGCCGTCGCCTCGGCCTGCGTGAACCGCAGGTCCGCCGCCCTGACCTCGAGCAGCTCGCCGCGCGCCCGCAACCGGGACAGCGGCAGCGGCGGGTCCTCCCGTGTCGTCATCGCCAGCGTGACCTGCGGTGGCAGGTTGTCGAGCAGGAAGGCGACCGCCTCGTGCACCTCGGGGCTGTCCACGACGTGGTAGTCGTCGAGCGCGATCACGGTCCGACCGAGTAGCGCGTCGAGGTCGTTGACGAGGCCGACCAGCACGTCCTCGGCGCGGACCGCGCCCTCGGCGTCCAGCAGGGCCGTCGCCTCGGCGCCCACCTCCGGCGAACCGACCTGGACGGCCGCAACGAGGTGCGTGAGGAACGCCCGGAGGTCGGCGTCCCCGGCGTCCAGCGACAGCCACGCGACCCGGGCATCGGCAACGGCGAGCCACTGCGTCAGCAGCGTCGTCTTGCCGAACCCCGCCGGCGCGGCGACGAGCACGAGTCGCGGCACCGACCCCGACCGGAGCCTGTCGGTCAGACGATCCCGTACGACGAGCGAGCGACGCGACCGCGGGACGCGCAGCTTCGTGCCCAGCACCGCCATGGCGTCAGCGTAGAGCGGTCTCGGCCTACTGGTCGGCTCTCACCCGTCTGGTGTCGTGTGCCCACATCGCGACCTCGACGCGGTTGCGGGCGCCGAGCTTGGTCATCAGCGATGCGACGTGGGTCTTGACCGTGCTCAGGCCGACGAAGAGCTCGGTGGCGATCTCGGCGTTGGTCCGGCCCCGGGCCACCAGCGCGAGCACCTCCTCCTCGCGCCCGGTGAGCGGGACGAGGGGCTGGACGGGCACCACCGGCGCCTGGTCGGCGAAGGCCGCCAGCAGCCGGCGCGTGACGTTGGGGGCGATCAGCGCGTCCCCGTCGGCCGCCGCGTGGATGGCCTGCACCAGGAGCTCCGGCCCGGCGTCCTTCAGCAGGAAGCCGCGTGCGCCGGCGCGGAGGGCGCCGAGGACGTACTCGTCGAGGTCGAAGGTGGTGATCACGACGACCGCCATCGGGTCCGTCACGTCCGGCCCGGCCAGGCGCCGCGTCACCTCGACGCCGTCGAGCCCGGGCATCCGGATGTCGACGAGGAGGACGTCGGGGCGCAGCCGGGTCGCCAGGTCGAGCGCGGCGAGCCCGTCCGCTGCCTCCCCCACGACCTCGACGTCGGGGTGCGCGCCGAGGATCATGACCAGCCCGGTCCGGACCAGGTCCTGGTCGTCGGCCACGACGACCCGGATGGTCATGCCGGCGCCTGCACGGGCAGCACGGCCTCGACCACCCAGCCACCCTCGGGCCCCGGCCCCGCGGAGAACGATCCGCCGAGGAGCTGGGCGCGCTCGGCCATGCCCAGTAGGCCGAACCCGGGCTCCGGGGCCGATCCCGGGTCGGTCCGCCCGTCGTCGCTGACCCGCAGCCGGACGGCGCCGCCCTCCCGGCGTACGTCGATCCCGACGCGGGTCGCGCTCCGGGCGTGCCGGACGGCGTTGGTCAGCGACTCCTGCGCGAGCCGGTAGAGCGCGGCGTCCACGGCGGGTGGCAGCGGGGCCGACGAGCCGTCCAGCGAGACCTCGACGGTGGGCGTCGCGTCGGAGCGCGCCAGTGCGGACAGGTCCGCGACGCCCGGCTGCGGTGCGTAGGCGGCCGCGTCGTCCTCGCGCAGCACCCGCACCATGGACCTCATCTCCGCCAGGGTTCGCGACGCCTCGGACTCGATCGCGGCCAGGACCTCCACCGCCTTCTCGGGCTGGGTGCGGGCGACCACGCCGCCGGCCTGCGCCTGCACCGCGATGGCGGAGACGTGGTGGGCCACGGTGTCGTGCAGCTCGCGCGCCAGCGCCACCCGCTCCTGGTTGCGGATCTCGCGCTGCTGGCGGTGCCAGAGGTCCGCGCGGTAGCGGAACACCGCCGCGAGGGCGACGACCAGCAGCAGGAGCACGGTCCCGCCGAAGACGTCGGACCAGCCCGCGGAGGCGGCGTACATCCCCAGCGCGACGACGACCGTCACGAACGCAAGCCCTGCGACGATCTCCCGTCCCGAGCCCCACCGCACCAGGGAGTAGAGCAGGACCAGGACGGCCATCATGGACCACAGGCCGAGGTCGCCGCTGTGCACGGTCAGCTGGAGGACCGCGAGCAGCCCGGCGACACCCCACCCGATCAAGGCGGCCACCAGGGGGCGGTCCCGCCGCCAGAGCAGGGCAGGCACCAGCGTCAGGGCGAGCACCGTCACCAGGGGTCGCCAGGCCAGGTCCGGTCGAACGATGCCCTCGACCACGGCGGCGGCCGCGAACACGCCCACCAGCAGCCGGTCGGGTCGACCGACGGGTGGGGCGTCGGCAGGCCGCGGCTCGTCCCAGAGGGAGCGCCGGACGGTGACCACGGCCCCAGCCTAGGGACAGGCGGGCCTCGGCGTACCCGCCGAAAGAACGAGACCAGGACCATGCCATCGGCCAGGCGGATCCCGGCCTCCGGGCCGAGGCGCCCACCGCCGGGCTGGGCGAGCGTGGACCCACCGATCCTCACCACGACGAAGGGGCCCACGATGACCACACGTCACACCACCACCGCACTGGAAGACCGGCCGATCCCGGTGCAGGCCAGGCTCGCCGCCGCGTGGACGAGCTTCATGTTCCTGTACGCCTACGTGGACATCCTCGGCTTCTACACGCCAGGCACGGTCGAGGACATCCTCGACGGCAGGGTCTACGAGTTCGACCTCTCCCAGACCTTCTCGGTCTCGGCGCTGGCCGCCCTGGCCGTCCCGATCTTCATGGTCGTGCTGTCGACGACGCTGCCCGCCCGGGTCAACCGCACGACGAACCTCGTCGTGGCCGCGCTCTACGTCCCGTTCACGGTCTTCAACGTCGCGGGCGGGTTCTACCTCTACTTCTACGGCCTCGGTGTCGTCCTGGAGCTGGTCCTTCTCGCCCTCATCGTGCGGTGGGCCTGGACCTGGCCCCGCACCGCCGCCGGCGGAGTCACCGAGCGACCGTCGCCGACTACGCTCGCCGCATGAGTGCACCCGTAGCCCTGGTCACCGGCGGTTCCTCGGGCATCGGGGAGAGCACCGCCCGGGCCCTGCTCGCGAAGGGCTTCACGGTGTACGCCGTCGCGCGTCGCGTGGACCGGATGGCCGCGCTGGCGTCGGAGGGGGTGCACACGTTCGCGATGGACGTCACCGACGACGACTCGATGGTCGCGGGCGTGCAGCGGATCGTCGACGAGCAGGGGCGCCTCGACGTCCTGGTCAACAACGCGGGCTACGGCTCCTACGGGGCCGTCGAGGACGTGCCGATCGACGAGGCGCGGCGGCAGTTCGAGGTCAACGTCTTCGGCCTCGCGCGCCTGGTCCAGCTCGTCACGCCGCACATGCGGGCGCAGCGGTCCGGCCGGATCATCAACATCTCCTCGATCGGCGGGAAGTTCTACGAGCCGTTCGGCGCGTGGTACCACGCCACCAAGTTCGCCGTGGAGGGCTTCAGCGACAGCCTGCGGATGGAGCTGCGGCCGTTCGGCATCAAGGTCGTCCTCATCGAGCCCGGCCCGATCCGCACCGAGTGGAACGAGATCGCCCGCGACTCGCTGCTCGAGCGGTCCGGCGACGGTCCCTACGCGTCGTACGCCCGTCAGGCGCACGGCGTCATGGAGCGGTTCGACCAGCCCGAGCGTGCCTCGACGCCCGAGGAGGTCGCGGACAAGATCGTCAAGGCGGCGACCGTACGACGCCCTGCCGCCCGCTATCCCGTGGGTCGCGGCGCGCGGGTGATCACCACGTCCCGCGACCTGCTGCCGGACCGGGTGTTCGACGAGGTCGTGAGCCGGACCTACGGGACGCGGTAGTGCCCTCGTCGCTGCCCGCGTTGGTGGCCCGGGCGGAGGCGCTGCTGGACCGGTCGGAGCGGGTGGTGCTCGGCATCACCGGGGCACCGGGCGCGGGCAAGTCCACGCTCGCCGAGGCGCTGCTCTCGCGGCTGCCCACCCGCCTCGGCGCCGACGCCGTCGGACACCTGCCGATGGACGGCTTCCACCTCGCCGACGTCCAGCTCGACCGGCTCGGGCGGCGGGACCGGAAGGGCGCGCCGGACACGTTCGACGTCGCCGGGTACGTCGCGGCGCTCCGGCGCCTGCACGACGAGCGCGACCGCACGCTGTTCGCACCGGGCTTCGAGCGTCACCTCGAACAGCCGCTCGCCGCCGCCATCGCGATCCCGCCGTCCGCGCGGCTCGTCGTCACGGAGGGCAACTACCTGCTGCTGCCCGACGACGGGTGGGAGCGCGTCCGTCCCCTCCTGGCCGAGGTCTGGTTCACCGAGGTCGACGACGACGTCCGCCGCGGTCGCCTGGTCCGTCGCCACGAGCAGTTCGGCAAGTCACCCGAGGCCGCCCGCGCCTGGGTCGAGCAGGTCGACGAACGCAACGCTGAGCTGGTCGCCGCGACCCGCGCCTCGGCAGACCTCGTCGTGCCGCTCTCGTCACTCGACCGCTGAGCTGCGACGTGGGTGGTCCGTCCCACGGGGCACCTCCCGCGGGATGCGCGTTTCGGCCGATGCCGCAAGGACGTCGCTCGTCCTAGCGTCGGGTCATGGACACGACGCTGCCGGTGCTCGCGGGGACGGTCTCCACGATCGTCTTCGTCGGGAGCGTCTTGCCGATGCTGCACAAGGCGTTCCGCACGCGGGAGCTGTCGTCGTACAGCCTCGGCAACATCGTGCTGGCCAACGTCGGCAACACGGTGCACTCGGTCTACGTCTTCGCGCTGCCGCCGGGGCCGATCTGGGTGCTGCACACCTTCTACCTGGTCAGCTCCGCGCTGATGCTGCACTGGTGCCTCCGCTCCCGCGCGGCCGCCAGAGGGGACGACGTACGACCGGCAGTCGTCGGGGTGTCGCGATGACCCTGCGGGCGCGGCTCACGGACCTGGCCGACCGGATCCCGCTGCCGGCCGAGACCCTCGGTGGCATCGTGGTCGGCGTGGTTGTGCAGCGGTGGCGTCCGTGGCCGATGCCCGCCGTGGCCCGCCCGGCCGGCGTCCTCTGCTCCGTCGTGGGGGTCGGTCTGGTGGCGGTGGCGTGGCGCGAGCGTGGACCGGGCGACTTGGAGCACCCGGTCGTCCTCGTCACCACCGGCGTGCACGCACGGACCCGCAACCCGATCTACGTCGGCTTCACCCTCGCCCACCTCGGCCTGGCCGCCGCGACCCGCAACGGGTGGATGCTGGCCACCTGCCCCCTCAGCGCAGTGCTCGTCCATCGGTACGTGCCGCGCGAGGAGCGCCAGCTCCACGAGCTGTTCGGCGCCGAGTACGACGCCTACCGGGCGAGGGTGCCGCGCTACCTGTGACCAGCGCGGGTCACCCGGTCTAGACACCCCCGCAGCGCCTATCACCGACCGCGCCGTCGGCGTAGATTCGAGGACTGCCC
The DNA here is from genome assembly GCF_003047295.1 of Nocardioides sediminis. Taxonomy (GTDB): domain Bacteria; phylum Actinomycetota; class Actinomycetes; order Propionibacteriales; family Nocardioidaceae; genus Nocardioides; species Nocardioides sediminis. The sequence goes on along the minus strand of NZ_PZYZ01000001.1, from coordinate 227,335 downwards.
TCCCACCCCCCGATCCCGAGAGGTGGGTGACCACACAGAGGAGGAGCAGCGTGTTCATCCAGATCATCCAAGGCAAGTGCACGCGCCAGCAGGAGCTCCACGAGCACCTGGACACGTGGCGCAACGAGCTCGGCCCCGGAGCACAGGGCTGGCTCGGAGGGACCTACGGGTTCACCGACGACGACATGTTCGTGGGCGTCGTCCGATTCGAGTCGCGGGAGGCCGCGATGTCCAACTCCGGCAGGCCCGAGCAGGACGCCTGGGCCGCCAAGATGATGGAGCTGTTCGACGGGCCCGTGGAGTTCCACGACTGCGAGGACGTCACGCTCCTGATGGACGGCGGGTCCGACAGTGCCGGCTTCGTCCAGGTCATCCGGGGCAAGGTCGACGACGTCGACCGGCTCAGGTCGATGATGACCGCCGACACGGAGTCGTTGCACCAGATGCGCCCCGAGATCATCGGCGGCACCCTGGCCATCGAGCCGGACGGCACCTTCACCGAGACCGTCGCCTTCACCAGTGAGGACGCGGCGCGACAGGGCGAGGGCCTCGAGCCACCGGCCGAGGTGCGTGCCGACCTCGAGTACGCCATGCAAGGCGCGCAGTTCTACGACCTGCACCACCCCTGGTTCGCGTCGAAGTGAGCTGACGCCGGGGCGCTCGGGAGCCCCGCTTGGGGTGTCGGCGCGCGCCAGACGCCCGGCCGCACCACGTCGGCGCACACCCCGAACATGGGCTCGCCCGCGTCGTTGGTCGGGCGCGAGGTGACCAGCGCCTTCAGCAGCCGGGCGTCATTTCCCCCGTCTCGGGGTGGTGGTCGATGACCGCCGACCGCGGGATCGGCCCGCCGACCCGGACGACAGGTCGCGCAGCGGCGCCGTGCCGATGAGCGTCAAAAGGCGAGGCGAAGGCCACCCCGCCCCGCGGCGCGGCAGCGAGTCGTTCCTGCGCGAGCGACCGCGAGCACAGCTCGGCGTGGGGACCGGAGGTCAGCTCGAGGGGCACGGAACGACCCCAGTAGTCGCAGTCGACCACCTCGCCCGTCCGCACCGGCTCCGCGGCGACCGACTCCCTGAGCCGCGCAACGACGTTCCCCAGGCGGTCGAGCAGCTGCGAGGAACGAGCGGCGCTTCGAGACCCATCCGTCAGGCGGGCGCGAGGACCTCGAGCCCGAGTGACGTCGCGGCGTCGGCCATCCGCTGGTCGTAGGTCACCACGGCAGCGACCTCGAGTCGGATGGCAGCGGCGAGGTGGAGGGCGTCCAGGGAGCGGAGGCGGTCGCCGGGCAGGAGGCCTGCTTCGGCGAAGAGCGGCGGCGGCAGCTCGTGCAGGTCGACGCCCCGGAGGAGATCGGTCACCGCTCGCTGCGTCAAGAAAGCCTCGCGCGCCACGAGGCGGCGCAGCTCGGTCTCGAGCAGGAGACACGCGACGAGCTCTGGCTCCGCGCTGCTCAGCTCGGCCGCCAGCGCGTCCGACTCGGCCTCCTGGACGAGGAGCTTCACCGCAGCCGAGGTGTCGAGGTAGCAGCGGCTCAACGCTCGCCCCGGAGATCATCGAGATGCTCCGCCATCGGCCGCCCCGCCATGACCCGCGGCAGGGCCGTGACGTCGTACGCGGGGTCAGCCGCCCGGACCCGCCGAAGGTCGGTCTCGGGGACGGGGACCAGGCACGCGACCGGCACGCCACGCTTGGTCACCGTGAAGGACTCGCCCGCCTCGACCGCGCGCATGATCGCCGCGTTGTCGTTGCGGAGCTCCCGCTGGCTGATGGTCCGCACACGAACGAGCGTAGCACCTTGTAGCACTTCGATGATGCGGCTCATTGTTCGCTCAGATCGGCCAGCTCGAGACACCGCTCCCGGACCGGCGACGGCGTTCCCGCCGCCAGGACCCGGAACAACTGCCCCTTGCCCTGTCCCACACTGTGTTCCTTCAGCGCCTCGTGGACGGCTGGATCCATCAGGACTGCCGTCACGTGCGAGGCGATCGGCCCGATGTCCCCGCTGACCTCGGCCACGATCAGGCCGACCTCGACGACGCACACGCCGTTGGCCTGGGGTTCCGTCAGCCCCGCCGCGCGCAGCTCCTTCATGCGACCCGCTTCGCTGCGCTCACCGCCACGCTCGGGAACGATGTCCGTGGACCAGAGCGTGCCGTTGGCGCACGTCGACCCGGAGGGCAGCCGGCCCTGCTCGCAGGCACTGGCCAGGGCTCAGAACCAACCGAGGTCGTCCTCGCCACGTGTCCGCTCAGCGACGTGCTCGGCGGTGGCCCGGTCGACCGGCAGCGGCCTCGACTCGAACATGGCGAACGGCCAGACCGACACCGGGACCACGCGGCCGACGACGGTGCGACCCGGCCCCACGTCCGTCATCGCCCCCAGGTTGAGCAGCCACCGGCTCGTCATCGCTGAGGCGGAGAGCATGAAGCACGTCATCGCGAGCCTCGATGAGCTCGTACGCCGTCACCGCGGCCCGTTCCCACTCGTCGATCTGGTCCAGACGGCCGAGCAGGCCCTGCTCCGCACGCACGTCGAGGAAGTCTCGCAGGCCCCCGAACTCGTAGGCCGCCAGCTGCTGGTAGACCTAGTCACTCGCCGCGACAGCGGTGCCGCACTCGTTCAACGCGGTCGGATCATCCAGCACGGGCTCGATGCGAGAGAAGTGGAGGGCGACCAGGATGGTGCGCACCACGTCGTCGCAGCGCGGGTCTTCGGTCATCAGCATCCAGCGCACTGCCTGGTCGACCGCCCAGCGCGAGCACATCCACGCCGGCGCCTCGTCACCGAGGTTGGCCAGCTCGAACAACCGGTGGTGCGTGAGGGCTTCCTCCACGACGAGCCCCGACATGTGCTCCTCCCACGCCAGGCGAGCCTCGCCGCGAGCCTCGGCGTCCAGCGCGCGCTGCATGCTGCCGTGGTCGTCCTCGGTCAGCAGGTGATCGAGGGACTGCCCCGGCCGGAGCGTCGCCACGAGCCGACGCTCACTGCCCGCTCGCTGCTGTCGGGCTCGCTGTCGTTGGCGAGCGGAGCGATTGCGGGGCTGGCGGTTCCGAGATCTGGGCACCCGTCCAGTCAAGGGCGGCAGACGCCGCTCCGCGAGGCCCGCCAGCACATCTGTGGAGAACCACGACCCGTGACCCCCCACCAACCAGGGGGCCACGGGTCGCAGGGGGACCTCAGCCCAGCACGCCGCCGATCATCAGCACGCCGTCCGGGTCGTAGGTCCGCCGCGCCCGGCGCAGCCGCGCGAGGGTCACCTCGTCGTACGCGTCGACGTACTCCTCCGGCGTGAACGTGAAGTTCGGCAGCCGGTGCCCGCCGATCCACGGCGCCATCGCGTCGAGGATCGCGGCAGCGTGGTCCTCCACTCCGGGGATCTCCGCGATGCCGACGACGAGCAGCGAGTACGCCGCGGCGCGCGACGCGAACGCGCTCGGGTGCTCACCCGGGCGGGCGAACGCGCCGCCGAGCTGGCGCACCTCGACCAGGATCTGCGGCGACGCCACCCCCGGCCCCGTCAAAGCGAGCAGCGCCTCCGCGGTCGCCTCCGTGAAGTCGGTGAGCACGTGGCCCGCCTCGTAGGCCGGGGTCGGGTCGAGCGGGTCCGTGTGGACCGAGTCGATAGCCGTGTAGGGCTTGTCGGCCACGTCGTCGAGGATCACCGGGGCGGCGGCCCGGATGGCGGCGAACCAGCGCTCCCCCTCCTCGGCGGGCCCCGTCCACACGAAGCGGATCGACAGCGTCAGCCGGCCGGCCAGCATCGGCGGCACGCCCTCCATGTCGGGCAGCTGGAAGAGCGCGAAGGACGTGGTGCCCTCCTCCGGCAGCTCCGCCGACCAGGCACGCCAGGCATCGATGACCGCGGGGGCGTCCGCGCCGTCGAACCACAGCGAGCCGCCGTAGAACCTCGGCTGCCGGACGAGGTCGAACTCGATCGCCGTGATGATGCCCAGCATCCCCTTCGCGCCGCGCAGGGCGAAGAAGAGCTCCGAGTCCTCGGTCGGCGTCACCCGGCGGAGCACGCCGTCGCCGGTGACGACCTCGATGGCGCGGACCTTGTCGATGGCGAGCCCGTAGGTGCGAGCCATCGGCCCGAGCCCGCCGCCGGTCGTGTAGCCGACGATGCCGACGTCGGTGATCGAGCCCGAGAGCGGCGCCAGGCCGTACGGCGCCGCGGCCTCCACCACCTTGAGCCACTTCACGCCGGCCCCGGCGCGGGCCCAGCCCTCCTCCGGGTGGATGACGACCTCGTCGAGCTCCTTGGTGGTGACCAGCAGCTCGGTGGTCAGGTCGGCCATCGGGCCGTGGCCGGTGGCCTGCGGGGTGACGCGGATGCCGTGCCGGGCCGCGAACTGCACGGCGTCGACGACGTCCTGGGCGTCGTGCGCCGCGAGGACGGCCGCGGGCCGGACCGGGACGGCCACGTTCCACGGCGAGACGAGGGCGTCGTACGCCTTGTCGCCGGGCACCGCGACGGTGCCGATGGTGAGTGCGTCCAGCTCCGCGAACGGGATGGCGGCGGTGCTGGTCTGTGCGATGGTCATGCTGTTTCCCTCCGGGTGTTCACGTGTCGTCGTTGACCCGACGAAGGTGCACCCGGGTGGTTGAGCCGGACTTGGACGCGACTTGAGCCGCGTCAGTCGCCGGAGCGCTGCGGCCCGACGAAGAGCCCGGTCGGGTCCGCCGCCCTGCGGATCCGGAGGAGCCGGTCGTACGACGCGGGCGACCAGCCGCGCCGGGCCGCGGCCTCGTAGGCCATCGAGAGGTACGACGCTCGCGACGTCCACGGCGCGAGCGAGTCCAGGACCCGCATGGCGTCCTCCCGTACGGCGCTCCAGCCGGTGCCCACGTCGAGCCCGACGCCGAGCACCAGGAACGAGCCGTCGAGGTGGTCGAGCGCGCCGCCGCGCGGGGCGGGCCGGGCCAGCGCGCCACCCAGCTGGCGCAGCTCGACGAAGAGCAGGTTGCTGCCCGACCCGGGGCCGGCGGCCGCGACGAGCGCGTCGACCGCGTCCGCCGGGAAGCCGTGGACCAGGACGCTGTTGGCGTAGACCGCGGTGGGCTCCTGCGGGTCGAGCTGCAGGTGCGCGATGTCGGCGGCCGGCATCTGGGCGAAGGTGTCGAGCTCCGGCCGCAGCGCGCGCAGCGGGGCGATCGCGCGGGCGCCCGCCTCGGCGTCGCCCAGTGCCACCGCGTCGATCATGACCATCTTGCGGCCGCTGAGCCCGGCGGGCAGCCACTCCGCCTCGGGCACCTGGAAGATCCGGGCCACGCTCGTCACCGACTCGGGCGCGTCCTCGGTCCACTCGCCCCACGCGGTGAGGACGCGGCGGGCGTGCCGCCAGTCCCACGCCAGCATCCCGGCGTACGCCGTCGGGACCGGCAGCAGGTCGAACTCCAGCGACGTGACGACCCCGAAGCCGCCGTGGCCGCCGCGCGCCGCCCACAGCAGGTCGGCGTCCTGGTCCTCGGTGGCGCGCACGAAGGTCCCGTCGGCGAGCACCAGCTCGACGGCGGTGATCGCGCTGCACTGCAGGCCGTGCTGCCGGGCGTACCAGCTCACCCCGCCGCCGAGCGACGAGCCGACCACGCCCACGCCCGGGCTGGACATGTGCATCCCGGCCAGCTCGACCCGGCCGGCCCGGGCGACGACGTCGCCCCACAGCACGCCGGCGTCGGCGCGCGCCGTACGGCTCGATGCGTCCACACGCAGCCCGGTCATCGCGGACGTACGCAGCAGCACGGCGTCGCCGAGCCGGCCCGCGAGCGGCGGGGCGCCGTGCCCGGTGCCCTGGGGGGCGACCCGGAGGCCGGACGCCGCGGCGGCCTTGATGATCAGCGCGACCTCCTGCGGGTCGGCCGGGTAGGCGACGGCCGCCGGGTGCTCGTCGACCTGGAGGTTCCAGGGCATCCGCGCCTCGTCGTAGAGGGCGTCCCCGGGCAGGTGGACGGCACCACCGGCCAGCCCGCGGAGCGCTTCGGTCTCGGGCACGGTCACCACCTCACGATCGGGGCACCCCAGCGTGCCCGGGCTGACTTGAGGATGACTTGAGTCGGCGGCTCATCCGCTCGTGGAGGAGCGCGCGCTCACCCGCCGGGATGTCGGCGTGGATCGCGTCGCGCACCAGCGGGTTGACGAAGTCGAGCGGCTGCCCGTCGAGGAGGATCTCGCTGCGGGCCAGTACGTCGAGCGCGGCCGCGACGTCCTCCTCCGAGTGCTGGGCGACGTCGGCGACGGTCACCAGGTCGGCGAGCGGCCCGAGCACCGCCACCGCGTGCGCGACCGTGGTGACGGTCGCCGGCATCCGACGCAGCCGCAGAGTGACGAGCGACGTGATCGCCCGTGACCCCACCGCCCGGACCGTGTCGACGTGGGCGGCGTCGGGCGGGACGCCCTGGTCAGCCAGCGCGCGCAGCAGCTGGCGCAGGAGCAGCGGGTTGCCCGATGTCATCCGGTGGCAGGTGGCGACGAACGTGTCCGCGCCCCGGCCGAGCCGGTCGGTGACCAGGGCGGCGGTGCCCAGCTCGGTGAGCGGCGCGGGGTGCAGCACCGAGACCGCCTCGTTGCCGGCGAGCTCGGCCAGCAGGTCGTCGGCGCCGTGCGTCTCCCCGGAGCGCACGGCGAGCACGACCAGCACGGGCAGTCCCTCGAGGCGCCGGACCAGGTAGGCGAGGAACTGCAGCGACGCCACGTCGCACCACTGGATGTCGTCGACGCATAGCACGAACGGTGCGTCGTCGGCGAGCTTCGTGGTGACCTCGCAGAGGCCGCGCAGCGCGGCGAACCGCTCGTCGCGACCCACCGCCTCGTCCGCGCCGGCGCCGAGCAGCTGCCGGACCACTCCCCACTCGAAGTCCCGCTCGAGGGAGCTGCTCCGCGCCGACCGCACCCAGACGCCGGCACCGACCGCGAGCCTGCGCAGCTCGTCGAGCAGGCGCGTCTTGCCGATGCCGGCGGGGCCCTCGATCAGCAGGCACCCGGAGCTCCCGACGCTGAGGTCGTCGACCAAGGCGCGCAGGACGGCCATCTCACGCTCGCGGTCCACGAGCCCGTCGGGCGTCCGTGGCCGTGGGACGAGCGGGGTCGCGTTCGTGGTCTTCGCGGTGGTCGGCACGTCGAGGTGGGGCGACTGGGCGAGCACCTCCGCTTCGAGCGAGCGCAGCGCGGGGCCGGGGTCGACGCCCAGCTCGTCGGCGAGCACCTGGCGGGCCCGGCGCAAGGCCGCCAGCGCCGCGGCCTGCCGGTGCGCCCGGTAGAGCGCGAGGGTGAGGAGGCGCCAGCGCTCCTCGCGGAGCGGGTCCTCGTTGACGAGCGCCTCGAGCTCGCCGATGACGAGCTGCGCCTCACCCAGCTCGAGGCGCGTGGCGAGGAGGCGCTCGCGGGCGACCGCGCGGAGCTCGGTCAGCCGGCCGATCTCCGCCTCCGCCCAGGACTCGTTGGCGTAGTCGGCGTACGCCGGGCCGCGCCACATCCGCAGCGCGGGCTCCAGCGTGCACACAGCGTCCGCAGGCGCCAGGCCCGCCGCCGACTCGACCGCCGCCTCGAAGGCCCACGCGTCCACGGCGTCGGGTGCTACGCGTAGCACGTAGCCCGGGCCGGCCCGGGCGATCACCCCACCGCGGTGCCTTGCCGTGGCGTCCGGCTCGAGGCGTTTGCGCAGGTGGCTCACGTAGGCCTGCAGCGCCCCGTTCGCGTTCGTCGGTGGCTCCTCGCCCCACACACAGTCGACGAGCCGATCCGCCGGGACCACCTCGTCCCGCGCGATGATCAGCCCAGCCAGTACGGCGCGCTGGCGCCGCCCGCCGAGGTCCACGACCGCGCCGTCGCGCGTGGCCGTGAGCTCGCCGAGCACGTGCAGGTGAAGTTGCGGCTGGCCGTCCACCCCATTCCTCGCGTCGTCTCCGTCGAGGATAGGGCTGGGTCAAGGTTGCCGGCTGCCCCGAATTTGGGCACGCAGGGCTCACGTCGACCCCGCTCAGGGACGATGTGATTGAGGGACGGTCCGGCTACAGATGCTCGAGCTTGGCGTACGGGCTCGTGATGCGCACCGTCTTGGCGCCGAAGTCGACCGACACGGCGTGGGCCTCGACGCCGAGGACGCGCCCGAGGCCGTACAGGTCGTGGCAGACCTGGTCTCCCACGGCATACACCTCGATCTCCGGCTCGGGCTTGGGATGGAAGGGGCTCGAGGAGAGAGGCTTCCGCGTGGACCAGGGTGAAGTCGTCATTGCCTCCAGTATGCGCGCTTGCGGAAGCGAGAGCGGCCAATACGGGCGGATCCACCGCGCTCGGAGACGCCCCAGGTCGCGGTCGACGTCCAAACCTTCCTCGCGAGGCAGCGCGGTTTCCTCATTCCCGTTCTGCGGCGAGCTCCTCGCTCAGCTCGTCGTGGAGGTCGTCCAGGCTCTCCCAGAGGTCGTCTTCACGCACCGGATAGACGATTGTCACGGACCGATTCCGAAAGCCGATCTCGAGATGGTGGTCGTCCACCCGCACCCATGCGTCGTGCTCGTACTCCTCGGAGATCCAATCCGCCAAGTCGTCCGGGGTGTCCACGTGTGCATGCGCCATCACCTCGAGAACGCTGTGGAAGGTCGTCTCAGAAGAAGCCGTCCACGTCCCTCCGCACGACGCGCAGCGTCGGTTGTAGCCGGGATGCGCACACCCCACCCACTCGACCCAGACCGGCCCACTGCCCCAGTCTTCGGGCAAGGCAGGCATCCCGATCACCAGGTGGATGACGTCGTCGGATGCGCAGACCGGGCACGTGCCTCGTGATCCCGTGTGCGTCGCGCCACCGCCCCGTGGCGGCGGGCGGTCTTCTGTTCGGTCCTCGGCCATCAGTCGGCCGCGTAGCGCGAGTGGTACTCGTCGCTCGTGATGTGCGGATCCAGGAAGATGACCGGATCCAGGCTCACGAACGCCTCAGGTCGTCGGAGCAGGCTGCGCCACACCTCGCTCACGGTCACACCGCGACCGCGCAACGACGGGGAGACGTAGGAACGCTGGTACGCCGTGTTCTCCGGGGACAGCACGTGGACGACGGTCACCACCTCGGCGGCTACGTCCGGGTCCCGCTCAAGCTCACGCGCGAGGACCTGCTGCCGCACCAGCTGGTAGAGCGGCTCGTGGAACAGGTCCCCTGGCTCGACACCGTCGACGTCGATGGGTCCGTCCGGCCGGAGCAAGGCCCGTTCGTAGCGCCTGCGACGGGTGGGCTCCTTGCTCGGCGCGTCCCGGTCGGCGCTGGGGTAGGTCTCGGTGAACTTCCACTCCACGAGAGCAAGGGCGTCCTTGCCTCCACTCGTGCGGTAGGCGAAGGCAGCGTCGACGCTGGTCGACTGGGCTCCCCGCGTAAGGACGCCACTCTTGCCCTCACCGAAATAGTCGCGCGGCCCGACGAACTCGAACGTCAGGAACCGGCCCTTCTCCGCAGGGTCGATCTCGCCCAGGTCACGGACCGACTCGATGTCAAGCACTCCACCGAAGGCGCGCCCGATCCGCGTCGGGTCGGCCATCATCTGCCCCAGTGCGTTCACACACTGCACCTGGGACGAACGAAGGTGTGGCGTCGGTCCGCCGTTAACCCCTTGGTGCCAGGTGATTTCGAGGTCGCGGAAGAGTGCCAGCGCCTCGTCCCTCACCTCAGGAAGAAGGTTGTGGGCGGCGTACGCAGCAGGCAGCACGTAGGGAGCCTGGACCTGCTCACCGGACCGGGCGCGTACTAGTCCCGGAACTCGTGCTTCGTCCGGTAGCGCCCGCGACTTCAGCTTCCACCGGACGGCCGAGTCGTTCGACCGGCTCGCGTAGGACCGCAGCGCACGGGGACGGCCGTCGGGCAGGCGCGAATCGTCGAGGGGTACCAGCTCGCCGATCAGGCTCACCTCGAAGATCTCGACGGGCGCGACCCCCAGGTCGACCTCGGCGAGGACCTCACGGACCTCGAGCATGCGTCGGATCATCTCGGCAGACGCACCACGCTGGAGCGCCACGACCGGCACGACCCGCTGATCGGCCGCAAGCGTGAAGTCGCCCGCCGGTGCGAGGCGCACGCGGTGCCGCTGTTCGGCCATCTCACGTAGCACCTCCGTCGGGCCGCCCTCGTCCGTGTCGCCGGAATCGATCCATCGCTGGAGGATGCGCGCGTACATGGTCGCCTGGGCAGCGACCCAGGCGGTGCTGCCGACGCCCAGAGGCTTGACCTCGATGGCCAGCAAGCGGCCGGACCGGTCGATGGCCAGCGCGTCGCACTCGTTGCCCAGCTTCTTCGGCATCCCGCCGAACCCGAGAGCGGCCTTCTCCAGCGCGTCGAGGATCGGGTGCTGACACTCGTCCATGAACTTCTTCTTGAAGGCCTGGTCTCGGAAGGACGGCGTGACTTCCCGGTCCAGCACGACACGGTCCGGGGACCGGTGTGCGGCGACGGCCGCCTGAACGGCGCCCTCCCTGGTTCCGTGCGACCGGGCGGCAACCGGGATGACCCGGTCCAGGTACAGCTCGACGTCCGGCCAGATGGTGGCGAGCCGGTCGGGCGTCATCGGAATGCCCCAGTCCGGAAGGAACTTCCCGTTCTGCTGGTGGGTCTCGTGCACCTTCAGCCGGAGCTTGCCGGACTTAGCGTGGCGCACGTCGAGCACCGACGTGAGTCCGACATAGAGTGACGCGTGCTCGGACCGTGTCTTGACGTCCCTGCGGAATCGCAGGTCGATCGGAAGCAGTCCGCTCTTGGCGTACGACGCCAACGAAGCGGCGATGCCGCCGGGCTCGAAGTGGCTCAAGAACTGTGCGGACACTCGCCGGTCGTAGCGGACGTCGAACGCATTGGTCTTGCTCATGTTGCTTCCCCCATGGTGTGCGTAGCCGTTCGCCGCGCCTTGAAAGGGTGGCTCAGGACATGGGCCGTCGTTCAGCGATCAAGAAAATCGACTGACGCCGCCCCGGTGCCGCGTGCTGAGCTCCTGCGGCGATCGGGACACTACGGCTGACCACCGACATCTCCGCACGCGTCTGCTCAGCTGCGATGTTCCGTGACGAGCTGCTTCAGCAGCCTGGTCCGCTCGGGACCCGGCGGAGCACCAGAGCCCACCTGGCTGCTTGCCACCACGACCTGGCCCGACGGGAGCTTGAATAGGCTCACCCGCCAGTGCCCCATGCGCGACGGCAAGGTCGTGCTCTCCGACGGCCTTCGCGGCCGGCCGGCGACGCTCTATGACAGGCGGCGCTGACCGCTCCCTTGCACGCCGAGGTCCTCGAGCCGACGCACCAAGGGCGCCCACTTGCTGACCTCTCGCTTCGACAAACGCTCGTAGAGAGCACGAACGTCGGCTGCGAGCGCTGCATCCTCCCGGTCGGCGAGCAGACCGTCGAACCGCTCATCGAGCAACCACGACGAAGTACGCGCAGCATGGAAGGCGATGCGGTCGAGGACGAGCTCGAGTGCGCGGAACCCGGGCACGCCCACCTCCTCGGGCAGGTTGATCCAGTCGAGCTGTCCATCCCACAGACGGCCGCGGAGCTTGTCGCCCTTGGAGTCCAGGACCGTCCCGAAGGTCGCGGTCCCACCCTTCTGGTGCTGGACGCGATACTCGTCCACCTCGTGCGCGAGCCGGATGACGTTGTCGTCGGTCATCGACACGCCCACCGCCAAGAGCCGCTTCGTCAGCAGGAGCGACTGGAGGACTGCCGCCGACGGCCGGTTGGCGGCGTCGTACCTGACCATGTGGCGACGCGTGAGGACGATCTGCTCGGGGTGGTCGACATCGCCGTGGAGCTTGAGGATCCATCGATCCGCTCCGTGGGCCGACGCCCACGGCATGACGCTCTTGATGTCGTTGCCCGTGGCAGACACGGCGGCTTCGTAGAGGACGTCGTAGTTGGTCGTCACCACCTGGTGGCAGTCGAGCCCGGCCAGGAGGACGTGCGGCAGGGAAGGTCGCGCGGTGGGCTTGATCAGTTGGGCCACCTGCCACTTGAAGCCGTCCTTGTCCTCGCGCTCGATGAGCTCCGCGCGGTCGGTCAGGGTGATGTCCAGTCCCTCACCAGGCGGGTCGAGGTCGTAGTGCCGCTCGAGGTTCTCGATCAGGGAACCCCAGCCGGGCAGCCCGGCCGCAGCACTGACACCCGCGCCCAGAAGTAGTGCAAGGTGTCCACTCCGGGCACTTGCCGCGAGATCTGCTGCGGTCTCCTCCAGTCGCCCGGGGAGCTGCGGCGCCACCTTGCGTCGGGCGTACTGGGCTGCGGCGTAGACCGCGGCATCGGGGGTCACGAGCGCGAGGTCGAGGTCGAGCCGTTTGGCAGCTGACGTGAGGCGCTCGACGAGCAGCCGCAGCACCTTGCCCCGGTCCTCGGAGAATCCACCGAGGCCGATCCCGATGACGGGCAGGGCGACCAGCGGAAGCGCGCCCGCGCCCCGCTTGACCGGGAGTAAATCGCGAGACTCGTCGACGCGGCCGAGGGCCCCTTCGATGCGCTCGAGGATCACGTCGTAGCTCTCGGTCCCGTCGCCGATGCTGACGGCCCACACCCGGTCCGGCGCGGGCTCGATCTCCCCGAATCCACGCTTGCGCCAGTCGCGCGGTAGAGGCGGATTGGGTCCCACCAGACCCGTCCACACGTAGTTGAAGCGATACGCCTCGTCCACCGGGATCAGCGCCGCGTCGTGGATGACCGACTCGATCCGCCCGTGCACGACAAAGAGGTGCCCCTCGATCCCCGTCATGGCCTGGAGTATGCCGCTTGCCAGCAAGGTCGGCTCGCGAATGCGATCACATGAGGATGATGCGGTCCTTCACGTTGTCGAAGGTGCTGGGCTGAAGGCCGGCGAGGTGGATCAGGTCCTCGGGGTGCTCGAACCGGCTCAGATGCTGACGCGTCTCGACCACGTGCGTTGACTGCTCGCCCGTAAGTCCAAGCGCCTGTCGCAGGACCTCGACGGGGGCACTGTTGATGTCGACCAGTCCACCGTCGTCGTATTGCCGTGGCAGGTCGGGCCGACCGATCCGCAGGTCACGAGCCATCTGAGGATCGCGCCTGGCAATCTCCCGCGCCTCCTCTCGCTTGATGCGCAAGGCGTGGACTCCCGCCACCGCTGCGGCGTTGGGGTTGTAGGGCGGGGGCGGAGGAGGTCCTCCAGGCGCATAGGTCTCCTTGGGCGGCCACAGCACCTTCGGACCCATGACGAGGGCGTAAACGACAGCGCCGATCCATACCGCGAAGTAGATCGTGAGGCCGAGATCGGAGAGCGCGCCTTCGGAGTCGCCGCTACCGACGAGCATGAAACCGACAAGCCACGCAGAGGCCAGAGCGCCGGCCCAAATCCAAGCCTGGCGGGTCTTGGCCTTCGCGGCGATCGCGATCGGCGACACGAAAGCCAGCAGTCCGCACGAGAAGACAGGGAGCATCCACAGCCACCTCGGTGGCCTGCTCGTGTAGTGACCTGCGGGCGGGAGCTGCTGCATGCGCCCGATCGTAGGTGCCGGCAGGGACAGTCGGGCGTGAATACCCAATCGCACCCGGCAGCGGTGGCGCCGGGGTAGCGTCCGCGCATGAGCACGTGGGCGCCCGGCTGGTACCCCGACCCTCTCGGACGTCACCACCATCGGTACTGGGACGGCCGTGAGTGGACGCACCACGTCGGCAGCCGAGGGCAGCAGGGCGTCGACCCCGTCTATGCCGCACCTCCCGCCCCGGCGCAGCCGCAACCGCGGGCTTCGCTGGCAACGGCTAATCAGCCGCCGCAGCCGGCCCAGCCGCGCCACCCGGCACCGCCAGCCCGGACCGACAAGCGAGTCCAGAAGCAGCTCAACAAGCTCGGCGTGACCGACGGCTCGAACTCCGGTGATGACTCATGGCTCGACGAGGCCGTGCTCGTCGTTCACCAGAAGGGCAAGCTCCTCGAGGTCAACGCGGAGTACGTCGTGCACGACCGGACCGGACGGCAGGTCGGCAGCGTGCGTGAGGTCGGGCAGAGCCTGGCCAAGAAGGCGCTGACTCCGACGAACCGAACGCGCAGGTTCCACGTCCTCGATGCTCACGGACGGGAGCTCGTCTCTCTGACCCGTCCCACCGTGTGGCTCAAGGCCAAGATGATCGTACGAGGATCGAGCGGCCACGAGATCGGTCAGATCGCACGCACGCTGTCCTTCGACTACTCACGGTTCAAGCTCGAGGCCGGTGGCCGCACCGTGGGCATCATCAAGGGCGAGAACAGCAAGCAGTCCGACTTCAGCATCCGGGACGCCTCCGGCGCCGAGATCGCCGCATCACGAGGACGCACGCCGGCCTGGTCAAGGAGATGCTCACCAAGGCCGACAACTACGTCGTCGAGGTATTTCGGCCTCTCGAGGAACCGCTTCGATCACTCGTGATGGCTGCCTCTCTTGCAGTCGACACCGCGCTCCGGCAGAAGTAGATCGCCACACCGCCCACGGCGGATAACATCGGCGCCGTGCGCCCAGAAGCGTCAGGCGACGCTTGACGATCCGTCGACGGTGGCCTTACATCACGTGCGTGGCCCACTTCGGATGGCTTGACGGGGACGACTCTCATCGCAGCGCCATGTTGGAGGTCGTGAAGCTCTTCGAGGACTCGTCGACCGTGGACGAGCTGGGCATCGGCAGCGTGCGCGACACGTTCTCCAACGCGTTTTTCCCGGGCACCTCGACGCTGCACACGCGGTTGCGCTACCTCCTCTTCATCCCCTGGCTCGTCAACGACGTGGCTCGACATCGCTGGTCTGCGGAGAAGGCCCAGGGTGAGCTTCGACGTCGGGAGACCGAGCTGATCCACGCTCTCGTCGCCGGTCAGGAGATCCAGGGAGTCATCGGGCGGGATGCGAAGAGCTCGCTGAAGACCATGCCGAGCGCTCTCTACTGGGCCAGCCTCGAGATCCTCGGCATCCGCAGGTGGAAGACCACCATCTCGGGCTACTTCCGCAACGCCGCCCAGCGGTCGACGGCCGTCGATGACCCCGACGCCGACGGAGCAGGCATCGACCACCTCGGCATGATCCATCTTCCCAAGCCGCCCGAGTCCCTGGCCAGCAGCACGACCTTCGACCTGACCCGCGACGAGGCCGAGTTCCTCAAGGCGCAGATCGCTTCGAGCCATCGCGACTCGGCCTTCGGTTGGCTCGCTGTTCACCATCCCGACTCGGAGGCCCGCAGGCTGTGGGAGCACGAGGCACGTGGCGAGTTCCCGGAACCTCTTCGGCAACTGGTCGATGAGGCGCGAAGGTTCCACTTCACGGGCACCGGGCCAGCAATCCTCTACAACCTCATGCTCGCCGAGCTTTCGGACAACGAAGAGCTGGTCGAGCGCTTCTCCGACGATCTGGACGCCTGGGCGGACGACCTCGACGAACAGGAGATCTTCGACGGGTGGGACCGGCAGCTCTTCTGGAGGAGGCTCACGACGCTCAACCCTCGGATCCGCCCTGCCACACAGGCATTCCTCAATGACTGGTGGCACCTCGCCGCCACAGGAGCACATGCGTCGTCGGCTGCACGCGACCTGGTGCAGCGTCGGGAGCTGAACCTCAAACGAGCGCGCGCCCGCCTCACCTACGCCGACGCTCGCTCGACGTGGGGTGTCGGCGCCGGCACCGGCGCGCTCGACTTTCGCTGGACGATCGCCCGCAGCCACCTCAACGACATCGCTGCCGGCCTGGAGGCATGACGTGCTGAACCCCGACGTACGCCACCTGCTCACCGACGCCCTCCGGCCTCCCCACGGCTGGCGCATCGACGCTGCCGTGGCAACGACGTACACCTTGGACCTCAACTCACTCCTGCTCGCACCCCTGTCCATGGCGGCGTACGACCAGGTGGGCAACGGCATCGACGGTGCCGCGCCTCACGAGCTCCTCGAGGCCATCCGGCGGTACGCGGAGCGCACCGTCGTGCTCTGCCAGGCGGGCGGGATCCACGTGCCGTCGACGTATCGCAAGCTGACCGTCTTCGCGGAGGAGTCGATCATCGAGGTGGCCCCTCCCGCGGGACGGGTCTTCCATCCGAAGATCTGGGTGCTGAGGTTCACCAACGTGACGGGCGAGTTCACCCACCGACTCGTCTGCTTGAGTCGCAACCTCACCGGTGATCGTTCCTGGGACACCGTCCTGTCGACGGACGAGGATCCCAGCGCAACGCACCAGATGGCAGCAAGGCCCCTCTCGGGGTTCCTTCGAGAGCTGCTCGACCTGAGCGTCCGCGAGATTCCTCCAAAGCGAGCAGAGCTGGTTCGAGACGTGGCCCGCACACTCCGCGACCGCAGCCTTGCAGTGCCGTCGCCGTTCACCGGCGGCCTCCTGCTCCCCTTCGGCACGAGCGAGGGCGGCGCATGGCCCGTGCCGGCCCGGGCCGACAGGAGCGTGGTGATCTCCCCGTTCCTCGACGCCACCACGGTGCGCAAGCTGCCGGCTGGCGCGACGATCGTCTCCCGACCGGACACGTTCAATCGTTTGGGTGCCGCGGCACTTGACGGCTTCGACACCCAGGTCCTGCAACCGCACGCGGATGCACCACCCGAAGACCTCAGCGGTGACAACGAGACCGACGAAGCGGGAGACGTACGCCCCTGGGAGGTGAAGACAGGACTCCACGCCAAGGTCCTGGCGTGGGACAGCGACCGGACGGCACACCTCTTGACCGGTTCAGCCAATGCCACGTCTGCGGCCTTCGGTGGGAACATCGAGTTCGGCGTCCTGCTGACCGGCCCCGTCTCCAGCTGCGGGGCCGCTGCCATCCTCAAGGACGACGACAAGCAGACCGGATTCACGCGGCTCCTTCAGCCGTTCCAGGCATCGACCGAGCCCGAGCCCGACCTCACGTTCGACATCGAGCGCGAGATCGAGGAGTTCCACATCGCACTGGCGGCGGCCATGCCCGTCGTCACGATCAGTCATGCCGACGGGCAGTACGACGCCCGGCTCGACGTCGCGCGCCCCGAAGACCCCGGGCAGACCTGGGTCCGGCCCGTCACCCTCAAGCCGCAGCACGACCGACCACTGGAGGACTCGACCGGATGGCGCGGGCTCGGGCACCCAGACATCACGCCGTTCGTCGCGGTCCGCACTCGAGTCGAGCGGGACGGTGTCGTGGTCGAGCGCTCGAGCGCGCTGCGGGCCGAGCTGGTCGGCGCACCCGAGGACCGGTCTAACCGAGTACTCCGTGAGCTCCTCTCCAAGGTCGAGGACATCCTGCGCTACCTCGCGCTGCTCCTGAAGGACCCGGGCATCGACGACGTCGCGTCTGCCCTTCTCGACTCCACCAACGACGACCCGGCCGGTGACGGGTCGTGGGGGTCGTCGTGGGCCGACGACCTCATCCTGCTCGAGCCGCTGGTCCGAGCGGCCGCGCGCGAGGACGACTCCATCGACCGGGTGAAGGCGTTGATGGACGACCTCCGAGATGCGGACGGGAAGCTGCCCGACCTCGGGGCGGACTTCGAGTCCTTGTGGCACGTCGTCCTCGCGTCCAAGGAAGCCCGATGAGCAGCCGCCCGACGAAGTGCCCGGACGCAGAGGTCGAGCTCAAGGGCCTCAAGGACTTCCAGCGCGCCACGGTCGACTACATCGACGAGAGGCTGTGGGGCGGCGACGCGACCCGTCGATTCCTGGTCGCCGACGAAGTGGGTCTCGGCAAGACGCTCATCGCCCGTGGGGTGATCGCGAAGTCGATCGAGCATCTCTGGGACAAGGTCGACCGCATCGACGTCGTCTACATCTGCAGCAACGCTCAGATCGCCCGGCAGAACCTCGCCCGACTACGGGTGGGCACCGAGCTCGAGGACGACGGTTCCCCAGCGACCGACGAGTTCGCCGACCGACTCACCCTCCTCGCTCAGCGGATCGACAAGCTCAAGGGGCGCAAGCTCAACTTCGTCTCGTTCAGCCCCGGCACGTCCTTCAACGTAGGCGAGAGCGGAGGGACCGCCCGTGAACGCGTACTGCTCTACTGGATGCTTCGCAGCGAGCTGCCCGAGCTCAAGGGCAAGCACTGGCTCCGCTTCTTCCGGGGCGCGACTCGTTTCGACAACTTCGCTCGTCAAGTCAACGATTTCGACCTGTCCTCGATCCCCGTGGACACGAGTCGAGCCTTGGTCAAGCAGTTGCGCTCCGATTCTGGCTCCGGCGAGAACGAGAGCAAGCTCGAGGAGATCTTCACGACTGCTGAAGAGTTCAAGTACAAGAGCGACGACTGGTGGCCGGAGAGCCCTCTGAGCCGACGTCGCTACGTCTTGATCGGCTCGATGCGGCAGATGATGGCGCGTGCAGCGGTGGCCGCCCTAGAGCCCGACATCATCGTGCTCGACGAGTTCCAGCGGTTCACGTCCCTGCTGCACGACGACAACCCCGGGGCCGAGCTCGCCCGTGCCCTCTTCGACCACGGAGAGGCCAAGCTCCTGCTCCTCTCAGCGACGCCGTTCAAGATGTACACGCTGCCCGACGAGGCCGAGGGTGAGGACCACTACGACAACTTCGTGCAGACGATCGACTTCCTCGCCGGGCCTCGTCGTGCCGAGGTGGTGAAGCATTCCCTGGCCGACCTGCGACGAGGGCTGATGTCCGGCGATCGCGAGCAGGCGGAGGCGGCACGCGACGCCGCACAGGCGGAGCTGCGGCGGGTCATGGTCCGCACCGAACGCTTGGCGTCTACGCCTGACCGGGACGGCATGGTGGTGCAGAAGCGGATGGACGGGCTCGCCCTCGCCCCGCAGGACGTCAGCGACTACAGGTTCCTGAGCCGGGTGGCTCAGGCGCTGCGACAGCAGGACATGCTCGAGTACTGGCGTAGCTCGCCCTACGTCCTCGAGCTCATGGACGGGTACGTCGTCAAGAAGGAGCTCGAGAGTGCAGGCGCTGAGAGCGACGAGGTCAAGCGGGCGATCCGTGAGACTACCCGGTCGCTCACGAAGCGCCAGGTCAATCGCTATGCCAAGCTCGACCCTGGCAACCCCAAGATGCGGGCGCTGGCGCACGACGTGCTCGATCGCGGCGCTCACCGCTTGGCATGGATCCCGCCGTCCATGCCGTACTACGAGACGACGGGCGCCTACGCCGACCCCGACCTCCAGCACTTCACCAAACGTCTCGTGTTCTCCGCTTGGAACGTCGTCCCCAAGGCGATCTCGAGCGTGCTGAGCTATGAGGCCGAACGACGACTTCGTGAGCTCGGTGGTACTACTGAGCGGAGGTACGACGCCACGCGGCAGCGAGGGCTTCTCGCGTTCAACCGTTCGGACGGCCGTCTCTCCGGAATGCCCGTCCTCGCGCTCATCTACCCCTGCGCAGCGCTCGCAGCTGCTGGCGACCCGCTCTACATTGCCCGTCGTCTCCGTGCACCTCTACCTCTCCCGCGGGAGACGATGGTTGCCGAGATCCGCAAGGAGATCGAACGACACCTCGAGGAGCTGCCGCAAGGACCTCGGACCGGGCCCGCCGACGACTCCTGGTACTGGGCCGCGCCCGTGCTCCTCGACCAGTTGAGGATGGACCTCTCCCCCGACGAGGCGGTGAGCTTCGACTACGGCGAGGAGTGGGGGGAGCACGACACCGAGTCCCGCTTCCATGAGCACCTCACGCGCGCTGCAGGCGTCCACGCCGAGGAGCTCGGGCGGAGGCCCGAGGACCTTGTCGATGTACTGACCAACATGGCGCTCGGCGGCCTGGGAGTGTCCGCGCTAAGGGCCCTGAGCAGGGTCGCCGGCGGGCTCGAGAACCTACGCGATCCGGACGTGCGGAACGAGGCCTCGACGATCTCGTGGGCGCTGCGCAACCACGCGAACCAGCCCGAGATGATGGCACTCATCCGAGCGGGCTCGGAGGAGACCGCCTACTGGAAGGACGTGCTGGCCTACAGCGTCGACGCAGGCCTGACGTCCGTACTTGATGAGTACGCGCATGTCCTCAACGAAAGTCTCGGGGTGAACCTCAAGGACGCACCGACCAAGGCGAGGGCGATAGCCGCGGAGATGAGCGCCGCGTTGGGGATGCGGGCCAGCGTCAACAAGGTGTCAGACCTGTCCTTGACCGGCGGTGAGCTGCGCCTGGACACCTTCACCCTGCGCAACCACTTCGCGGTGCGCTTCGGTCGCGGTGTCACCGAGGACCAGGCCATCGCACGGGAGGGGCAGGTCCGCCAGGCCTTCAACTCGCCATTCTGGCCGTTCGTCCTGTCGTCCACCTCGGTCGGCCAGGAAGGTCTGGACTTCCACCAGTACAGCCACGCGATCGTCCACTGGAACCTGCCCAGCAACCCTGTGGACCTCGAGCAACGCGAGGGCCGCGTCCACCGCTACAAGGGCCACGCAGTACGTCGCAACGTCGCTATCAAGTACGGCGCACGGCAGGAGCTGCTGGCCGCTGACGACCCGTGGAAAGCCGCCTTCGAGCTGGCTGACGCCGACCGACCTGATGATCAGACGATGATCTATCCCTACTGGGTGTTCCCGCTCGAGGGTGGCCATCGCATCGAGCGTTACGTGCCTGCGCTGCCCTTGAGTCGGGAGGCGCACTCGTACCGTCGGCTGATGCGCACCGTCGGTGCCTACCGTCTGGTGATCGGGCAGCCACGGCAGGAAGACCTGCTGCGCTACCTCGGCGACGACGCAGAGGACTACTCGGACCTACTGATCGACCTCAGCCCATCGGCGGCGCGCTGATCGATGGTCAGTCGCAGTTGTCGCAGGCACCCGTTGCGGGGATCGCCATGTTGCAGCGCAGGCACACTCGTGCCGGGCGTGGCGCTTGAGCCTTGCGTTGCCGCTCGACTGTGGCTGCGAGCTTCGGCGCGAGCGCAGGCACTCCGCCGTCGGGCGGTAGATCCGAAGCCCGTGCCCAGCGGTAGCACTGCAACCTTGCTTGCGCGGCGTGGTTCTCGCGCTGCATGGCGTCTTCGAGGGGCGGGATCCCCTCGGCACGGAGGACGGCGTCGTATCCATCGCCGACCATTCCCGTGTTCTTCCGGACGACCAGCGCAGTGAGCGCCGGAATGCGGTTGCGCGCGCATCGATGGACCACGATCTCGAGCACGCCGCCGATCCAGTTCCTGATCGCCATCCGGGTCGTGACGCCCGAACGGCGCTGAATCTCCTCTCCGAGCTCGCTGTACTCGATGACCGCGTGATAGCGCCCCGCCACCTCGACGAGGATGTCATAAGCAGCCTCTGCCCAGACGTCCTTGTTGCTCATGCGTCGCCGGCGTCGAACTCGTTGATGACCTCGATCTGGAGGTTGAGAGACTGGGCGATCCGATCGAGAAACTTGGTCGAGGTCAGGAACCATTCGGCACCTGCACGTTTGGTCCGGGCCGCCATGTGGTCGGCGTCGCGCAGCCACGCGTGGAACTTCTTCTCAGCAGCAGCCGACTCGTCCACCGCGTAGATCCGTAGAAGGATCGGCTCCTCAGGAAGAGCCGTGAGTCTGCCAGCGGATCCCGCGCGGTAGTACGCGTCCTTCGCCGAGTGCCCCACCTTGAGGAACGTCTTCCCTGTGTCGGGATCAACCGGATAGCGCACGTAGTGGGGCAGCGTGTAGACGTAGATCCCCGGAGTGCCCTTGGACTCAGCGACCTCCGAAGCCTTGAGCATCCTCGGCCTCAACGAGCTGAGCCTCAACGTTGTCTGCCTTCGACATCAACTTCTGCTCGAGGGTCTGAAGGTCAGCGCGGAGCTCGGGCCTCACCGGGACAGTCTTGAGCCACTTGCGCACCCGTCGAGCTGCTGCGAGGGCCAAGTTGGTGCTGTTGGGAATCTCTTCGTCGAGCAACGCCTTCAGTGTGCTGCGGTAGCCGTAGACGAAGCCCGGACTCGCGTTGCCCTCCTCCTCTGCTATCTCCAGAGGTGTCCGGCCTTCCAGGTCATATCGATAGACGCGGCCAAGCAGGGTGTCATCGCCCGCAAGGATCGCCTCGACCTCCGCGCGACGGTCGTACTGCGACTGCTGACCGTCATCGGCGTTGCTGATCACGATGACCCCCCGTTCGCGTCGCCGAGACTGATGGCCCCGAAGTAGGCGGAGTGGCCATCCACGCCACGGCTGACATTGCGGTTCTTGATCTTCGGGTACTTGGTCCCGAACCCGGCCTGGCCGGCAGCGCGCTCTCCTGCTGAGCCCATGGCGTAGAGGTACTTGAGCACCATGTCGTCGGTTGACCAGTAGTTCCAGACCGACCCCGTGACGGAGTCGTTGAGCGTGCGCCAGTCACCCTTGGCGCCGACGGCGGCACCGAGGAGGTGGACGTCCTCGAGCTTGGGTGCGTCCACACGGGTGCCCAACAGCTGGGCAGTGGTCGCCACCACCCGCGCGCCGAGACTGTGGCCGACGAGGACAAGGGCGGGCTCGTCCGTGCGGGCGATCAGGTCAGCCAGGACGGCTCCTGTCATGCCGGCACGCGTCTTCGCCACTGTCCACGGGTTGGCGGCAACGTCCTTCGCGAGAAGGAGCCAACCGAACCACGAGGCACGACCAGCGGCCTTCCTCGACGCTGTGCTCGCGGCCCGTCTGGCGAAGGCCATCGCAGCCGTGCTTCCTGCTCCCGCAGCTGCGAGAGTTCCGAACACCTTGAGCTCTTTGGCGCCCCAGTGGACGCGGTAGACGGGGCGGTCCGGATAGCGCTCGTCGATCAGTCGCTTCCAGGTGCCCCAACCATCGTCCTTGTCGGTGAGGAAGCCGCTCGCGACCAGCACCGGCGCACCCGTCCCATCCCGGAGCTTCTGCAGCTTGAACGACGGGTCAGCGCCCACGTAGGCCGCCGTCGCGGTGCCACCGATGACTCCGCCCAGTCCGCCGCCAACGGCAGACACCACAGCAGTGCCACCCGCCATGCCAAGGCCACCTGAGGCAACTGATCCACCGCCGAGCATCGCGAGGCCGTGACTCGTAGCCGCTGCGCCGGTCAGCCCCGTCATGCCGCCCAAGGCCCCACCGATGGCCGGCGCCGCCGCCCATGCCGCGGGCGTCACGACGGCGGCGGTGAGCACGACGGCACCCACCACCTTCGTGGTCCTCGAAAGGTTGCGGGACTCGAAGCTCAGCCAGTCCGACCAGTTGTCCAGCGCACCGACCTGCGAGCCAGCCTTCTCGAAGCCGGTGATCTCGTGACGGTGCTGGGCGCAGTAGCGGGGCTTAGTGACGCCAGACGTTCCACGGTTGGACATGTGCTTGCAGGACGGCGCTGCACAGGCGGTCGTGGGAGCACCGCACGTGCCGCACAAGTAGGACTTCGTCGGACCGCGGAAGCGGCGCACCGCGCGGTGCTCCGCCAAGGAGAAGCACGCCGAGCACCACCCTTGGCGCGACTCGTCGCCCAACTCGGACACCAGGTCGGTGATGACCGCTGCCGCCCACTTGTGCTTCTCTGCCTGCTCCGCATGGCTCTTGCGCTTCTCAGCGGACCTGAGCCTGCGTCGATACGCCTCGTGCTTCGCGTAAGCCCACGCATTGGTGACCAGCGCAGCGTTGCTCGTCAGCTCCAAATCTCCGTGCACGGCAGGCGTGACGTCCTCGAGCGTTCCGGAGACCGTCAGCGCCAGCGCCGCCTTCTCGACCGTGCACTCGAAGCCGTCGCGCCCGCGCGGCTTGTAGGCCACCTCGGCCATGGTTCCCCCCGTCCTAATATGGTTAGTTGCCCTGGTCCTCTCGGATGGCCAAGGCAGGCAGGTTGTCGACGATCTTCATCGTCTCGAGGCTCACCGTGACGATGCGGGCGAGCAGGTCGATGATGTAGCGAGGGTCCGACACTTCCCGGGACCAGTCGTTGGGGTCGTTGACGATCCCGGACGCCTTGTCGGTCTTCACCTGGTAGCGGTCGATGATCCACTCGATGGCCGAACGGGAGCCGAGCATGTAGCGGTACGCCGCCTCGGGGATGCCGCTGAGCTCTATGTGCGAGTTGTAGACGACCTTTGTCTTGTCGGCGACGAGCTTCTTGGTCTCAGGATCGCGGACCTTGGCGAAGGCCATCTTCTGGACGCGGAAGAAGTCGTAGGGGTCGGAGATCGGGTCGACGTCGAGTCCCTGGAGCGGGTACGGCGTCACGGACTCGTAGCCGAGGTGGAGGTCCGACAGCTTCCGACCGGCCTCGACGAACGGCCACGGGTCCTCGACCAGCGGGATGCGGGGCAACATCTTCTTGAGGTCGGCGGCATAGGTATCGCGATACTCCGGGGAGTGCAGCAGACCGTAGACGTAGAAGAAGATGTCGTCCTTGGTGATCTCGCCGTACGCTGCCGCGAAGCGCCTGAGCGCCTCATCAGTGATGTTGTCGACCCGGCGGTGGCCCTCGATAGTTCTGCCGTTCGCCTCGAGATCGAGGATGCCTTCGTCGTTAGCGTGGTACCGCCAACGGGCAAAGAACTGCGTTGTGTATACGAAAGCGGCTACATCGGGAATCTGCGCAGACATCAAGACGGCGGGGTTCGCTTCGGCCCGTGGACCCATCACAACTAGTCCGAGATTCCCAGCCCCATGATCCGGAAAGAACACTGGCAATCTATACCGACGCTCGTTCAGCGCCTTGTCAAAGTAGACGTAGCTCTTGGTGAAGGGTCGATATAGAGCAAAAGTGACCCCTTCTTCGTTAAGTCGAAGTGTCGTTCCCCGGCGTGCCATCGCCTCCAGGCCGCCGCTCCAGGAGATGAGTTTGGGATCACGCGTTGTCCTGGCGTGCAGCCGGTCGCTCTCGTAGGTGTCTAGCAAGCGCTCGACATTGGAGCGAACTTCTGTCGCTGAGTAGTTGTAAGTCCAAGCATCTCTGTTGGTCTTCAGTCCACCCGAGTAGGCGCCAAAGAAATCGATGACTGGCATGAACTTATCAAAGTCGTCGCGTCGCTGATTCAGCCAATCTCCGTGATCATTCGGAGTGATCGCCTGAGCCTCCACACCCTCCAGGGACCCCGCCTCAGCGACCAGGGCCAGCTTCTGCTCACGCGTCAGGTAGTCCCCGATGTCGGTGTAGTGGATCGTGGCGCGCCCCGACCCGCCGGGTCGCTTCACCAGAACGGTGATGGCAACGGTAGCCCGGCTGCCGGCGTCGAAAACCTTGCCGCCCTCTTTCCGCGACTGCTCCCCCGCCGTCCGCTGGTTCCCCCGCAGGTTGTAGACATGGATCGCGTCGAACTCCTCGGCCAGCGTCTTGCGCATGCCGTCGGCGGTGTTCGAGTCGAGGAATCCGCCGTTCGTCACGAATGCGATGACGCCCCGGTCCTTGATCCGCAGGGTGGCCCACTTGATGGCGCGGATGTAGGAGTCGTACAGCGAGTTCTTGTTCGTGGCACTCGATCGCTCCGCATAGGTGGATCTGATGGCAGCGTCCAGCGCCGGGTACTTCTCGTTGGCGTTGTCGTCGTTGGCACTGTCCTGCCCAGCCGAGTACGGCGGGTTACCGACGATCACGGTGATCGGCAGCTTCTTGAGCCTCTCCAACCGCTCGTTGTTCTCCGGGAACACGTCGAGGTCCTGGCGGTCGTTGTCCTCCCAGGACTGGAAGGTGTCGGTGAGGATCAATCCCGGGAACTCGACGTACTCGTGACCAGGATCAGCGGCGTGCTTGCCGCCACCCGGCGCGGCCACCTGGGTCATCACGTCGTAGTAGGTGGTCTCGATGTTGACCGCAGCGATGTAATAGGCCAGCAGCAGGATCTCGTTGGCGTGCAGCTCGTTGGCGTACTTCCGAGCGAGGTCCTCCGGCTTGATCAGCCCGGACTGGAGCAGACGGACCATAAAGGTGCCGGTGCCGGTGAAGCCGTCGAGGATGTGGACCCCCTCGTCGGTCAGCCCCTGGCCGAACTCCTGGCGCAGCACGTCGTCGGCGGACTTGAGGATGAAGTCGACGATCTCAACGGGGGTGTACACGATGCCGAGCTTGTCGACGGTCTTCTTAAAGGCCGTGGCGAAGAAGGTGTCGTAGAGCTCGATAATGATCCGCTGCCGGCCCTCGGCGGTGTTGATGCCTTGGACGCGCATCCGGACCGACTCGTAGAACTTCTGGAGCGTGTGGTTCTCGTCGTCGACGTTGTGCTCGTCGAGCGCGGAAAGCATCCGCTCCATCGCCTTGGCGACCGGGTTGTGGTCGAGGAACTGCGAGCCTTCAAAGAGCGCGTTGAAGACGGGGCGGGTGATGAGGTGTTGGGCCAGCATGTCGATTGCGTCGCTTCGGCTGATGCCCTCGTTGAGGTTGCCCCGCAAGCCGCTGAGGAAGACGTCGAACTCCTTCGCGACCTCCGAATTCTCCTCGGCGAGCAGCGCGTTGATGCGGGTGGTCTGTCGAGTGGCGATGTCAGCGACCGACTTCGCCCAGTCCTGCCAGTAGCGACGGGTGCCGACCTTGTCGACGATCTTGCTGTAGATCGCGTCGCGCCATGCGTCGAGGTCGCCGAAGGCGAGGTCGAGCGCGCCCTGCACCGAGTCGCGGGAGTCCGCGCCGCCGACACCGATGACGTTGATCTTGCCGTCACGATTGGACGTCAGGTCGATCCGGTTGACCATCGCGTCGAAGCGCTCGTCGTGAGCGCGGAGGGCCTGGAGCACTTCCCACACCGCGGCGTACCGCTTGTTGTCCCGCAGCGCCTCCTCGGGCGACATCCCCGAGGGCACACCGACCGGCAGGATGATGTAGCCGAACTTCTTGCCCGGTGCCTTGCGCATCACCCGGCCGACCGACTGGACGATGTCGACGACCGACTTGCGCGGCGACAGGAACATCACCGCGTCGAGGGCGGGGACGTCCACGCCCTCCGAGAGGCAGCGGGCGTTGGTCAGGATCCGGGCGTGGTTGGGCTTGGACTCGGCCTGGAGCCAGTCGATGCGGGTGTTGCGCTCGAGGGCGTTGAAGGTGCCGTCCACGTGTCGGACCTGGCAGCTGAGGGGTGACTCACCGGACTCGTCCTCAAGATTGGCCCGGTCGACGTAGTAGCGGGTGACGTCGGTGAAGAGCTCCTCGATCCGCTTGGACGACTTGATGTTGCCGGCAAAGGCCACTGCTCGGCGCATTGGCTCGGGGTCGTCGGCGAAGTCGTGCTCGGCCTTGCCGCGCTTGGCAAGACCGTTCCAGCATCCGACGATCTTGGCGGCGTCGTCGAGATCGAGCTCGTGGTCGCCGTCGGAGAGCTGGGACTGGAACGTGCGGGCGACGGACTCCTCGTCGACGGTGAGGACGAGGACCTTGTAGTCGGTGAGAAGGTCGGCCTCGACTGCCTCGCCGAATCCGAGGCGGTGGAACTCGGGACCGTAGAGCTCTTCGTCGTCCATCGAGGCGAGGACGGCGTTGGCCTGGCCCGCCTTGGCGCGCGAGTTGTCGTCGTAGATGCGCGGGGTGGCGGTCATATAGAGCCGCTTTTCGGCGCGCAGGTAGTCATCGTCGTGGACCCGGACGAACGCCGACTCCGACTCGCCGACGACGGTCGCACCCGTGGTGCGGTGCGCCTCGTCGGAGACGATCAGGTCGAACTTGCCGCCATCGATGGCCTGGGCGACGACGTCGATCGACTGGTAGGTCGCGAAGACGACGGTCATCGCGGACGTGTCGGCAGCGGCATCCGCCAGGCGCTGCTTCAACACCGCGACGTCCGTGGTCGCCGGCAGCGCGAGGTCGGTCGTGGAGATGTCCTCGCTGGTGTTGGCCGACCGCTTGGTCGACTTGGCGTCGGAGCAGACGGCGAGCGGGCGGATCGGCAGTTCGGCCTCCCCCACCCACTCCCGCACAGTCTGCGACAGCAGACTGATCGACGGGACCAGGAACAGGACGCGGCCGCCGGCGCCGACGTTCTCCTCCGCCAGGCGCAGCGAGGTGAAGGTCTTGCCTGTGCCGCACGCCATGATCAGCTTGCCGCGGTCGGTCTCGCCAAAGCCGGCGGTCACCTTGTCGATGGCGATCCGCTGGTGCGGGCGGGGCACCTTCTTCCCGTGGACGGGGAGGTACTCCGGCGTCTCGAGGGAGAACTGCGACCAGTCGACCCGGGAGTGCTCGAGCTCGCTCATGCCGATACGGCGCACCGGGATCAGCTGCTGGCGGATCGTCTCCTCGGCGTTGCTGTTCCATCTCTCGGTGGTGGAGACGATGATCCGCTCCTTGAAGCCGTCCTTTCCGGACGCGGCGAGGAAGGAGTCGATCATCGGCTTCGATACCGAGGTGCTCGGCGCGAAGAACTTGCACTGGATCGCGACGTGATGGCCGGTGTTGCGGTCCTGCGCGACGAGGTCGATGCCCGTGTCGTGCTTGCCGTTGTTGCCCGGGTACTCGCTCCACAGCCAGACGTCGGAGAACTGGTCGGCGAAGACCGGGTCGACGCGCAGGTAGGCCCTGATCAGCTTCTCGAAGCGCGTGCCCTTGTCTGCCTCGGACGTAGCAGTTGCGCGCAGCTCATCGAGCACGTCATAGATCGTCGACCCCATAAGCATGTTCCTATCAAGGTCCGGCGAGCAGGCGCACGCGTATCACCGTTTCATCGCGCCCAGGGGTGAGCTCGACCTACTCTGTTCGTGCACCAAGGGGGATCTCGTGGGAACACTCATCGCCGGAGGCGGCAGCGGCGCGGTCGCCGCGTCGTCCCATGCCGCCTGCGCACGCTTCAGGCACACCGACCCGCTGCTCACCGGAATGACCCGGCGCGCGCTGGCCAGCCTGGTCGACCGACCCGACACCGGTGGCGGCATCCCGGAAGCGCGCTGGGTGCGGGCGATGGCCTTCGAGCGGGCCGTCAACGACACGTCCTTCGTATCGGAGCTCCTCACTCGCGCTGTGGGGCTGCTCGGGCTCGACCGCCCCACCGCTGTGCGCGTGCGATCGGGCGGCGACCTGGCCGACACCACCGCCAAGGAGCTGGCCCAGGCGCACCTCGCGGCTGAGTACGCCGGCGAGGCCACGATGTTGCACCGGCTCGCCGTGCCCTTCTTGAGCCTCGAGTCCGAGGACCACGCCACGTCGATCAAGCCAGACTTCGCCATCGTCGCCGCCCGCAAGGAGGGTGACCAGGTCGTCGGGTCGTGGCTGATCATGGGGGACGCCAAGGACTACGAGCGGGTCCGCGCCCGGATCGACGACCAGCGCATCCTCAAGGGATTCCTGCAGGTAGCCCTCGGCGCCGAGTCCGCGGCCGCCTGGAGCCGACTCCCGAGTGGCATGGAGGTGCACCGGTACGGTGCGCTGGCCGTGCCGCGCAACGTCTACCTCCGGCCCGAGGCCATCGTCGAGGACCTGGGCGACCACCGACGGGAGGTCCGCGGGCGGGCGAAAGAGCGTCTGGAGCAACTGGCCAAGGGTGAGGTCATCACGGACCTGCCGGCGCACCTGGCCCACCTCGAGGCGACCTTCGATCCTCGGTCCTGCCAGTCCTGCAGCCTCTTTGTCTACTGCCGGGCCGAGTTCCGTGACTCGACGGACCCCGAGGCGCTGCTGATCGAGATCGGGGTCCCCAAGCCGTCCCGCCCGGCCGTCATCGGGCTGGTCGACGGCACCGGAACGGTCGGTGCTGCGCCGGGCTCGCTCATCGCCAACGTGGCGGCCACCCGAGAAGGCCGGGCGCAGTGGACACGGCGACGGCGGCTCGACTCAGCCGGCGTCCCCGGATCGATCAACGTCGTCGTGGTGAAGTCGGACTCCGCGGCTCTCGGTGTGCACGGCATCGCCATCCAGCGCCTCGACGGATCGGGGAATGAGGCGTGGGCCTTCGACACCTTCGAGCGCACGAACGCCACCGATACGCGACACCACGTGATGGAGATGCTCGGCCGCGTCGTGCGGGCGGCCATGTCCGCAGGACAGATGCCCGTCCATCTCGTGGTGCCGGACAAGCCGACCGCCGACGTGCTCGTCTCCATGGCCGACTCGCTCGCCGGCGTCGAGCTCAGCCGGATCCGGTGGGAGCGTGACCTCGAGATGGGGCGACCGGTCCTCACGTTCGACGGCGAAGAGGCGACGATCCCCGAGGCGCTGTCCGAGGACGCTCGCCTCGCCGTGAGCTTCCTGCTCGAGGAGGACCGGGCTCGCGCGTTCAGCCTCCGCCAGCCGGTCGTCGTCCTCCGCGACGTCCTCGCCTCCCACCTGGTCACTGGCGGGCCGATGGTCGACGCCGGACGACTCGACTACCTCGTCGAGTGGGCCGAGGCGACGAGTCCCCTCGACCACCGCGCCGTCTCGGACGACATCTCGTCGCGCCCACACACGCCAGGAGCGCGCCTGGCCAACGCCTCCTCGGACGAGATCCACCGCGCCGGACGTCCGGGCAAGGGCGACCCCATCCAATACCGCAACCTCGTCACGGACGAGCTCGAGTACCGCATCGACATCCTGTGCCGCGCGCTCGCCGTGCTGGACCGGATCGAGGACTCCCGATTGCGACCGGTGCACCGCGCGCTCGAGATGGACGCCCAGGTCGTCTGGGGCCGTCGGCTGGCCCTCGAGGCGTCGGACCTCGTGCGCTTCTCGCGCACCTACCGCTACTGGCGCAACGCGCAGGTGGAGATGCTCGACGCCGACGAGAAGTGCCGCGAACAGCTGGCTGTGCTGGCCGACCACGACTACGCCTCTGATCGCGCCACAGACGCAGGGATGCGGCACGTGGCGATGGCGAAGGTCATCTCGACGTCACCTCTGAGGCTCGACGTGGCCTCACGCAACCTCAAGCACGGCGTCGAGGTCGTGGCGCTGCACGTCAACGGAACGGCGTACGCAGAGAGCGACGAGGTGACGCTCAAGATCCAGGCCGGGAGCTTCAAGTTCGGCAACCTGTCGATCGGACGGCTAGAGAAGGACGACGAGCCCGGCTTGCTCTGGCACGCGAAGGTGACGCCCGGAGTGGAGGTCGGTGACGAGCTCGTGCTCGCGACCATGGAGTGGTTTGGTGTGTCGTTCCGTTCCGGACACGAGCTGGCGGTCACACGACCGTCCGTGGACAAGATGGCGGCCCCCAAGGAGTCGTGCACGGCAAGTTCCTACGCCGAGGATCCTGGCACCCACCAGTGGTGCTGCCGGTCGCACCTGTCCGCCGAGGCCGAGTACGCCGACGACCTCGCCGAGCGCCGCGAGAGGGGCGAGCTCAACCCGCAGGTGTGGCCGCCGCTCATCGACCAGGACCGGTTCGACATCGCTCTCGACGACGACCCGGCCGGCTCCGTCGAGGACGTCGTGATCCCGGACGGCCTGACCATGGATGACCTGGAGTGAGGCCATGACAGTCACCTTCACGCCTCCCGCCGTCTCCGTCGAGGCGGACCACCATTCAGCAGCTGCTGCCGGCAACGTCTCGGCCGCAGCCGAGGCAACCCAGGCGCTCATGCACGCCCTCAACGGGGTCGAGGACTACGACAAGGTGCTGCTCCGCGCCGCCGCAGGCGCGGGCAAGTCGTACGCGCTCGTGACGATGGTCAAGGAGGCGCTGGCCAACCCCAACTCCGCACGCGTCGTGGTCACGGCCTTCAAGAACCGGCAGATCTACCCGCTCGCCAAGCGGCTGGGCGGCGAGCTGGGCAAGGAGAAGGTGTGCCTGTTCGTATCCGCCAAGCGGCTCGACGAGGTGCCCGAGAACGTGATCGAGGCGGTCACCGTCGCCACCAAGACCAGCGAGATCCCCGAGGGGGCGACTCTCGTGCTGGGCACCTCTCACAAGCTCGGCGTCTTCGGCGAACCGCAGCGGCTCCTCGACCGGCTAGGCCCCGGTGGCAACGGCGAAACGCCGTTCGACGTGCTGTTCGTCGACGAGGCGTGGGAGATGGCACTCCACCTCTTCAACAAGGTCGAGCGGCTCGCTCCCATCGCCGTCGGCGTGGGTGACGTCGGCCAGCTGCCACCCATCGACCACAGCCAGAACCCGTGGCGGGGGGACCCCGGCTACAACCCCTACCGTGCGTGGCCCACGGCCTTTGAGAAGTCGACGACGACCTTCGTAGCGGAGCTGCCGGCCGTGTGGCGCCCCATCGGCGAGCAGCTCGGGCTGTGGCGTGCGTTCTACGACTCGTGGGACAAGCTCGACTGTGTAGCCGCGCCCGGCGACCGCTCGCTCAAGCTGCCCGCGCTCTCGGGACCAGCGGCTGACGTCTGGGGCGCCGTGGCAACCGGCCAGCCGGCCCTGCTCGAGGTGGAAGGTCTCCCGGACGCCGAAGCCGCCGACATCGACCAACCCCTCCTGGCGGTCGTTGAGGACCTGCTCCGCTCCCTCTTGACTAACGGGTTCACCTTCACCGAGCGGGAGTACGACGACACGGGCGCTCCTGGTCCGGTCGTCTCCATCTCGTCCTTCGAGCCAACGGGTGACCCGTTGATCGTCATCCTTGCTACCCGTAACCAGGCCGTCGACGACGCAGCAGAGATGGTCGAACGGCTGACCGAGGAGCTCAACCTGCCCGAGGGGCTACTGCACGCGTCCACGGTCGACAAGTGGCAAGGGCAGACCAACCGGATCACGGTCGCCATCCACCCCCTCTCGGGGGCCGCTGGGCTCGACGAGTTCAACTCGGCATTCGGGCGGCTCGCAGTGACCTGCACGCGGGCCACCCACGGGCTGCTGATGCTCGCTCGCGCCGGGCTGGACGACTTGCTCACGGACTCCCCCGCACGACCCGGGACTCCGTTCGGGGAGCCGGGAACACGGGCGCTGCCACGCCAGACACACCAGCGAATTCTCCGAACGTTCAGCCGCGGGGTGTGGAACGTGACCACGCATCACGATGCGTAGAGGCATAGACATGCACGTGTACCGCCGACTCGATCTGACAGAGGGTTGTCGGATCCAGTTCAGGCACTCCGCGTCATGACGACGAACCTTGCGACCAGGGTCGTCAGCCAGCTCGAGGCGTCCGGGCGCAGCGGTGAGGCTCAACTCTTGCTGATCAGCCATCGGACTCTGTCATGAAGTGGTCTCGAGAGGCGCCCCACGTACCCTGCGCTGCTTGCGGTGGGCGACTCCGTCAGCGCTGGTACACATCTGAGTGGGGGGATGTCTGGTGCGACTTCCATTCCGGCGCGCCGAGCTGCACCTGGTGCGTGGTGCCGATCATCGACACGTCAGGCACTCTGTGTCGCTCATGTCAGCGGGGTTCGGTCTCGACGAAAGCAGACTTGGCAGGTCCGCTGCACAG
This sequence comes from Nocardioides sediminis, assembly GCF_003047295.1. Taxonomy (GTDB): domain Bacteria; phylum Actinomycetota; class Actinomycetes; order Propionibacteriales; family Nocardioidaceae; genus Nocardioides; species Nocardioides sediminis. The sequence continues at coordinate 194,267 of NZ_PZYZ01000001.1, read as the reverse complement.
CGTCGGCAGATACATGGCCGCGGAAGGAGTCGTCGTGGCTCATCCCGCAAAGCTCGTGCTTCGGGAGAGCGCCGACCTGAAAAGGCTGGGCTACTTCGACAACACGCCCGACGTTCACGGAATCACGCGGTGGAACTTCGATCAGTCGGGCGGAACCGTGACAATCGAGATCGCCATTCAGGCCGGCTTGCCCGACGTGCTCTTCCGTGCGGTGCTCGCTCACGAGTACGGACACGCACTTCTGGCGGGCAGCAAGGCTAGGTCACTGCCGCTGCAACTGACTGAGGGCTTCTGTGAGGCACTGGCAGGAGCCTATTTGGAGTCTTGCCCGCAGGACCGAGCGCATCGAATCGCGCTCGAGCGGATGCGCAGGAATCCCGACAGCACGTATGGGGGCGGCTATCGCGCGGTCTCGCCCGCGCTTCGCCAGTTCGGGCTTGCCCGCACGCTGCGCGCGTTCAAGGCGGGTGCCGTCACGTCGCTCGGGATACCTCCGCCGAAGTAATGATCACGCGGCAAGCGCGTCTAACCACTCGCGCATGGATGGCCTCGAACCGCTTGCGCCGGCTGCGCGGCTCCACAAAGTCCGGAGACGATGTGTCTGGGCCGCGCTCAAACCGGATACGGCAACAGGCACGTTGGCTGGATCCAAGTCCCCTCCGAGCTGACGTGAGACCAGCAGCCGAAAAGCCAGGAGAGCAAACTTGTATCGATCCGTGTCCAAGGTCGCAGCGAAGCCGCTGCTCGCGTATGGGTCGTGCCAGTCGGGACTGTGCGCTGTCTCCTGAGCAGTGAACGAGCGAGACCCAAGCACTCGAGCGGAGTCGAAGTCGAAGACAGCGACGCGGACCTCCGGATCAAGGCTGAAGCAAAGGTTCTTGAAGGAGACATCGCCGTAAGCCACGTCGGTATCGTGCATCGCGCTGAGCCAGCGCGCCACACAGCGGACGATTTCCAGCCGGTCGGCATCGGTGACCTTGAACGGGACCTGAAAGGCATTTGAGGTCCAGATCGCCCAGTCAAGTGTCCTCTCAATCTGCTTGATGCCGCCCTTCGTGGCGACTGGGAAATAGTTGCTCGTTTGCAGCCTCGGCATCACATAGCCCTCGAGGTCGGTCGCCGACCCGTGCACCTCCTCGGGCCAGCACAGGTCGACCTTCGAAGCAGCGAGCACCCTCTGAACGCGCTCCCCCCGGTCGATCAGTTGTTGGAACTCGCGAACTCCACCGGCTATGGGCCGCGCGAAAGTCTTGAGGACGAGGTCGGGTCTTCCAGACACCGCACTCACCGTCCCCTGTCCGCCTGTTCCCAAGGCGTTGCCAGGGGACAACCGGCCGTTGCCGATCCCGCGCCGCCCCTTGCGCGGGTTGAGCGGGGTGGCGCTCGAAGGGTTCGGCGCGGGGACCTGTGAGGGCGAGGCGGCTGCGGCTGTTGTGACAGCCGGCGTGCTCGGCGTCATCGAATGGTCCGAGGCTGAGGGCACTGGGGGGAGCGCTACCGCTGCGAGCGGCGCACTCGGAGCGGCATGTGAGGTATGCCGTCCGCGACGAAGCAGCACGCGACCCAGGAATCTGACTGAACGGCCTAAGCAGCTCACGGCAGCGTCGGCTTCACTGGAACGAATGTTCTAGGCGTCACTCCCAGCATCTCTGGCTTCGCTTCGGGAGCGTCGAGGGCCCGACGGGGTCCAGCCGGCAAGACCGGCTGGGTCGCTCGGTCTGACAGGGCAGCTTGCCACTCGGCCGCCGTTGGCCTAGTTCCGGCTGGCCCGGCTGCTCGTGCCATCATCCCGCTGACTGGCGCCCCGAGGTGGCCGAGGCCGGACACGTCGAGGCCACGGACGGCCGGTCGCGCATCGAGGCTTCGCGTGAGGACTCGGAGGATGGCTAGGGCTAGTTTGTAGCGGTCCTGGTCCATCGTCGGTGGTGCACCCGGGGATGCCTGCGGGTCATTCCAGTCGATGGTGTCCGCTTGGGGCAGCACCGACGAACGGCCCTTGAACTGCATCCCATCGCAATCGAGCAGTAGGACTTGATTCCGCCCCGACCCAGCCCAGAGAACGTTCGCGAACGAGATGTCGCCAAGAACTGTGCCCGACGCGTGAAGCGACGAGACGATCCCCGCGAGATCACGCAGGATCTGAAGCTTGTCCTCAAGTGGCGGGAGCGACACAGGACCCCACATCGGCCTCGGCTCGGCCGCCAGGTAGCTCATGTCCGCGAGTCTCACTCGACCCGCGATCTCGAGAGTGAAGGCTTTCACCACCCGTTGCATGACGAACCCGATGGGCTTGGCGCCGTCCACGACAACTGCTTTAGGCCAGGCTGCGAACTCGTCGACCGCTTTACCCTGGTGCCTGACCGAGTTTCGCTCGGCCACCATGAGCTGCAGGGCTTGACCATCGAACTGCGCATCATCAGGGTTGTGATACCGCTTCATGACATTCGAGGGAGTGCCGGCCAGTTCGTAGACCGCGCCCTGACCCCCATCAGCGATCTGTGGTCCCACCTGCAGGGATGACAGTTGAACGGTCGTCACAAGAACCGGACCCCGATGAGAGTTCTGTCGTCGTCGAAGCTCTTCACCGAGGCATCGATGATCGTCAACAGGTTTCCCAGTGAAGGCGCAGACCCGGCCCAGAGGCGCGCGAGCTCTCGCTCAAAGGACGGATTCCCCAGCAGTAGATTGCCCACTCCGTCCGAAACCAGCGCGAAAGTCTCTCCGGGACGGAAGGTCTCTCGCCACACGGCGGCTTGCAGGTGGAGCGGAAGCGGGTCCACGGCATTGCTCACGATCTCGTCAGCTCCTTCGGCCTGTCCGAGCTGCGACCATGCGGTATCAGTACGTCTCCACGCAGTCGAGTCTCCAAGCTGCGCGAAGACCACCTCATAAGACCCGTCCGCGCTGGGACTTCGAGACACAATGGCCAACATGAGTGTCGTTGCGACGTCTCGAGCAGCAACCTTCAACCCCCGAGCCTCGTGGGTCAGCACCGCAGCGAGATCGCCTAGGCCCAAGGTTCCGAGGGCCGCCGCTGCGACTACGTCCTCTAGGAGCTGAGGGTTCCGAGTCGACTCACGCGCGGCGATGGAGGAGCCGACGTGTGAATGGCTTGCACTTCCCAGACCGTCGGCAACAGCTATCGCAAGGTAGTCGTCCGTCGCTTCCACTGCGAACGCGTCCTGCCGCACTTCACCCAGGTAGCGATGCATGTGCCCACGAGCCGACACGGCTCGCACCTCAGCGAAGCCAAGGTCCACCCAGTCGAGTGCAATGTCAGGCACATGCTCGAGGGCTTCCGGCGACTGCTCTGCGGTTCGTGGCGGGGCAGCTTGGAGACGACCGGCCTGTCCGAACCTGAACTGCCCGTCCTCGCCGATCACCGGCTCCTCGATCACCGGCTCCTCGATCGTCGGCTCGGTAATCGCGCGCTCGGCGACTTCGAGCTCTCCTACACCCGACAGATCAAAGTCCTCGGGCTCGACGGCCCTAGGTGGTGCCTCCACCGAGTCGACCACGCCGCCAGAGCCCGCCGAGAGCTCAGCCGTCAGACCTTCATGGACCACATGATCACCAGGCGGCACGTTCTGAATTTCAACATGCAGATCGAGGGGCATCATCGCCTCGTTAGCGTCCTCGTTCGTGTCCGTCGAGGGGGCGCTGACGTCGCGGACATCCGCGGGATGATCCTCACCTGAGGCTTGCACCTCAGGCTCGCCGATCGAGCGATGGGTCATCAGAGTGCGTCCACCGAGAGGCTCTTGAAGCCGGGGATCTCGTCGGGAGTCTGGAGCGTCATGCCGCCACCGTCGGCAGGGGTGCTGCCGCTTCGAACGATCGACTTCGTCAGCGCGACCGCGAACTCCTGCAGTGCCTGCGCCGGAGACATGGTGCCGTCGGACACAAAGGCGCGGAACGTTGCGACCGCCGAGATGGTGGCGGGGTCGACACCATCCCCCACACCGAACGCCACGATGTTCGGCCGAAATGGGAATGTGGACGCGGTGAGGTCTTCCCACTCTTGCTTGTAGCTGCTTGTCGGCTGGCCGTCGGTCAGGAAGAAGACGACGGGCCTGTAGACCTGGTGTCCCTGGCTCTTCAGACGGTTTACGTCTGCATCGATCTGGACTTTGACCTCAGTGAAGGCAGCTGCGTAGTTGGTGCCGCCCTTGGTGGCAAGGACAGGCAGGTTGGTTACTTGGCTGAGGTCCGAGAGCGGGAGCAGGACCTCCGCAGAGTCGCTGAACCCAATGATGGCGAACTGCGTCTTGTCGGCAACGACCGGGTTGAGCCCGATCTCCTGGTGGAGCTCCGGCAGCGCCTGGTTGATGGCGTCGATCGGCTTCCCCGACATCGAGCCGGACTCGTCACAGACAAGGTAGAAGGGCAGGATCTGCTGGCCCATGAGGCTACTCCTTAGGACGTCCGCGGCGCGGACTGCTTGGTGGTGAACACGAACACTTCGAGACGGGCGGTTCCAAGGGGCAGGCCGCCGTCCCAGAAGGCGCGGAAGGGAGTCCGGGGTGGGAACAGCGTGCGGTCAGCGCAGGCAAGCTGGCTACCGATGGCGGTCGCTACACGTTGCCCCGCTGAAGCTTCCGGAGCACCTCCAAAGATCAATACGAGGGCGGCCCTTTCCCCTTCCAGCTCCCCCCTCGAATCACGAATCGTCCTACATACCGATTCGCCTTCAACAGATCCAGCAGATCCGCCCGCGACGAGCGCAGCAGCGCTGAACTTGATCGTCCTGGAGACGGGAGCAGTCTTCATTCCGACGATCTGCTTGACCGGCTTCGGTTCTTCTGTCTTCGCCGCTGGCCTCGGCATTGGCGGTGGTTCCTGCGGTACTGCGCTCGCCAGGCCCACCACGAACAGAACCAGCAGCAGGTCTGCGAAGACCCATCCGGCGATCGACTCGAACGAAAGCAGACGTCCACGTCGAGAATCCCTTGCCCGAGTGCTCATCTCGCTAGACCGAGACCTCGCTGCGACCGTTGACGTCGGCCCCCAGCTCGAGCTGGCGCAGCAGTCGCTCGGCAGCGTCGCGCGCGGCCGTGAGCTCACTCACCTGCGCTTGAAGGGCGCTGTCGTGTGAGCTCAGTGAGACGCCGAGAGTCGTAACGGCGTCCTTGAGGTCGACGATCAGGGAGCGGGTCTCCAGGGACGCTGTGGTTGACGCCGCGGTGAACGCCTGGAGTTCCGAGCTCACAGCTTTGTGGCTGCCCGAAGCCTTCGCGACCTCGCCTGCAAGATCTCCAGCTGCCTGGGTGGTGGCCACCTTGAGCTGATCCGTCTGCAGTCCGAGGGCCGCCGACATGTCGAGAAGCGACTGAGCAATCCCTGCCTCAAGCGAGTCTGTCTTCTCACCGATAGCGCTTCCAACATTGGCCAAGGCCGTATCCAGCCCTGACTGCACCTTCCCCAGGACGTGGGCGAGGTTTGCCTCAGCCCCATGGAGCGTCGTTGCGGCGAGGCCTAGGTCACCGGTCGCTTTGGTGGCAGCCACTAGGAGGGGACCGACGGTTGCGCCCAGCTCCTCAGCTGCTTCCTTGAGATCGGACGCAGCATTGCTCGTGTCCTCATGTGCCTGACGCAGCTGGCGGACTGAACGTTTGATCAATGCCTCAACGTGTCCCGGCGTGTCGGACCGACGCTGGTTGAGGTGACGTTGAGCGGCCGTCAGCGCCTCCGTAAGACGGGCTTCGCATTCAGCCTGCTCGCCGTCCTCCTTGGCAACTGCCTGTTGCGCCACCCAGCGATGGGCCACGATGCAGATGACCGCAAATACGATCAACGACAGCGACACCATCGCCATCGGAACAAGCCGGTGAAGCCGCTCGATGACGCCATCGAGCCGTCCGTCGAATCCACCGGTCCATAGAGCGAGGAAGGTGCGGCCGCCCTCATCACCATCAGCCAATAGATCGTGGTACGCGCTCGTCGCCGAGTGCAGGCTCCACCAGGTCCAGGCGATGGGCAAGAACACTGAAATGCCAGCCGCCATCCCCCACAGCGTCTCCGCACGGGACTGGTGCCGCACGGCGACGGTGGAAGCGGGGGGAAACGCCGCGAAAAGATCGACGCCTGTCCAGCTGTCGTCGTCCTCATCCGCGACGGCAGACGACAGCGATCGCAGGTCGTCGGCACGTCCTGCGTATCTCGAGTCGGCGACGATCGCGTTCAAGCGCGTGACTACGTCAGGTGACATGGCAATCAACGGGCCCTTCCCCCACTAAGGCTCCCTCGACACCATGCAGAGAGCGAGCGTCAGCACGATACGACGGCTGACGAGACGAGACCTGGCAAACCGGGAAACTGGGCCAGCACCCCGGGACATAGGTGCAAAGGGTGCTTCTCGCCCAACAAACGACGCGCATCCTTGCGAGGATGCTCAGAACTTGTTGCTCTTCCCGAGGTTGCATGGTTCGCACAGCGTCTGAAGGTTTTCGAGGACGGTCTTCCCGCCCTTGCTCACGGGAACGATGTGGTCCACGTGAAGCACAGCACCGTGGATCTTCGCGCTTGCCCCGCAACCCCTGCAACGCGAGTCGTCGCGGTTCAAGACCGCGAAACGCAGGCGGGCTGTCATGCGGTTGCGCTCCTGCTGACGAAGGAACGCTGTCGTGGTCTGAGCTTCGCGGATCGTCCGCATCTCCTGGAGGCCCGCAGCAAGCTGCTCGAAGTCCCAGTCCCGGGATTTGCGGTACGAGTTCCTGCCCTGCGGAGTCGTGTACGAGACCGAGCAACGTACCTGTGCGTGGCACGCCGGCTCAGGCAGGCGCTGCCTGGAGAAAAGCTTCCGCTCGATGCGCTCGAATGTGGCGGCACTCAGACGCTTTGACAGTGTCCGACCGAGCGCCGCCGCTTCGAGCTGATCGAGCTCTCGTTTGTACCGACTGTAGATGCCAACATCCCGTCGGTGCAGGTCGAGCGCGAGCCCTACTTCTTGCTCGAGTCCTATGAGTCTCTCCAGAAAGAACTTGTGAAGGTCGTATCGGTCGAACTTCGATTTGGAAGTGACCCTGTCCTCCCAGGCGTAGGAGATCGGGGCGGGGTAGCGCAGTTGCGCCGCGAAGCGTTCGTTCAACGCCACGAGCCGAGCCAGTGCGTCACTCTCCGCGGTTACGATCGCACGGCGCTTGGAGGCAAGCGTGACTGCGGCAGCGATCCCGACGCTAGCGAAAACGCCTAGGACCAGAAGGACTGTCGACTCTGCACTCACGCGCGCAGGCTAATCGCGCAGCGACGCCCCGTCTCAGGATTGCGAGGACGACCGCTCGAAGTTGGGTGTAGTGACGCGGCGGCCGACTTGGCCCCGATGGGCGAATGCACGAGACTGTGGCACCTTCGGACCACGGTTACCAGTTCAGAGAGTCAGCAGTCGACATGACGCTGCGCCGCGCGGAGTCACCCAGCAGGGCGCGTTCGTTCGGCACGCCGTTCGGGTTTAAGGTACGGCAACTACTTCCAGTCCATGATGCGCGCGGTGATAGCTGAAGTTATTCCCATCCAATTTATGAGCGTCGTTGATATGCAGAACACCTATCAGGGTTCCATCATGGGTTCGGACTTGGAAATCCTCGTCAACGAAGATTCCACCCTTGTCGAATGCCGCGTGATGATTAGGACACATGCAGAGAATGTTGCCCATGACGTCAGGACCGTGATGTGGCTTGCCCAGCGGTCGCACGTGTGCGCCTTCGGAGTAGTAGCCAGTGCTTGTAGCAAGCTTGGTACCACACAGCTGACAAGTGTTGTCGTACATCATCTTGACTGCAGCGGTGATCTTCGTGTCCCGAATGACACGTTCGGTGACCACGACCTTGCTTCCAGGATCAGTTTGGCCGGCGGGCAGGACGAGCATGAGCGGTTGATGGAAGAACGGGTCGACAAGGTGACTCGAGGGCCCGGAAGCACTGCTCGCCGCGACGCCTGAGCCCAGGTCCTTCCTCACGTACGCCTCGGCGTTCGCCTCACGATTCTCTGAAGGCGTGTAGCTGGAGGCTTCCTCGGGCGTGAGCTGCACGAGATGAAACATCCACCGCAGGTAGCCATCACCCGAATGTTTCAGCGGGTAGTGTTTCGTCACCTTGTAGAGACCGTCATAGCGGTACCCGGCGGCCGGCGAAAAGGGACTGTCGTGGCCGGACCCTCGAATTATCCGCAGAGGCTGACCCGTTAGCTGGCTTGTCACGAGTGCAGCGTTATCACTTAGACCGAGGTCTTGGTCTGCGATGTGCGGGCCACGCGGGTTCGACGGGTCCTGCCCGCCGCGACCCGTGTAGAAGATCTCGTGGCCATAGTCCTCATCGGTGTCATACCCGCCAGACAGCACAATCGAAGCGCACCCAACTTTTCGATTGCCCGCAATGCCTTGCTGACGCACCTGATGGACGCCAGCACGAGCAGCGGCCGCACGATTTGGGTAGGCGGTCCCAACTGGCTCACCCGGCAGCTCGCCGAAGAAGTAATCGGCCATCAGTCGCCGATCTCGACAAGGAGATCAGTCCAGGAGACGTCGAGCGCCGTTGTGACGGCGTGGAGCGTTCCAAGTGTCGGGTTGGCCGTCGCGGCCTCGATCCGCCGCACTACTTGAACCGAGACCTGAGCTCTACTCGCCAAGTCCTCCTGCGTCAGCCCCGCGGCCTCTCGGCGGGAGCGGAGAGCAGTCGCTAGGGATCTAGCGGTGGATGCTGGAAGAGGCCGGTGAGAGCCGGTCTTGGTATTCGGCACGCACCAACCCTTGTGGAGTCACTGCAGCCTCACGAGAACATATATGTTCTCTCGCCGATTAGGCTCTTCTCGTCATCTCCCTGCTTCTTCCCGAGACTGAAAGGAGGGCCGGGGTCCTTAGATCCTGGCCCTCCCCTCTCGCAGATCATCAGCTGCAGCCGCTGGTGCTCCCGCATCCCTCGCAGACGTAGCACGAGCCAGCCGGCCGCATCTTGGTGCCGCAGGTCATGCAGAGCGGCGAGTCGACCGCCGTACCGGTGATCTTCTCGAGCAGCTCGGCGGAGGTGTGCGCCTCGCCGGCGGTGACGTGAGCCGGGACCTCGCGGGCCTCGGAGCCGTGCGTGTCCTTGGTCTCCACGTCGAGGACTTCGTGGGTCTCGACGAGCTCGGCGGCCGAGCCGGTCTCCTCCACGATCGGCTCGTAGGAGCCGGTCTCGAGGTGACGCTGGCGCTCCTCGGCGGAGTAGATGCCGAGCATCGAGCGCTCCTCGAAGGACAGGTAGTCCAGGGCGAGGCGGCGGAAGATGTAGTCCATGATCGACTGCGACATCCGCACGTCCGGGTCGTCGGTGAGGCCGGCGGGCTCGAAGCGCAGGTTGGTGAACTTCGAGACGTAGGTCTCCAACGGGACGCCGTACTGCAGGCCGATCGAGACAGCGATCGAGAAGGCGTCCATGACGCCGGCCAGGGTCGAGCCCTGCTTGCCGAGCTTGAGGAAGACCTCGCCCAGCTCGCCGTCGTCGTGGGCACCCGAGGTCATGTAGCCCTCGGCGCCGCCGACCGTGAAGGACGTCGTGCGGGAGACGCGCGACTTGGGGAGGCGCTTGCGGGTCGGGGCGTAGACGACCTTCTCGATGACCTTGGTCGCCTCGGCCTCGGCGGCGTCCGCGGCGTCGGCCGCGTCCTTCTTGGCCTTGCCGCCACCGTCGGAGAGCGGCTGGCCGACCTTGCAGTTGTCGCGGTAGATCGCGGTCGCCTTGAGGCCGAGCTTCCAGGACTGCATGTAGACGTCCTCGATCTCCTCCACGGTCGCGCTCTCGGGGAGGTTGACCGTCTTGGAGATGGCGCCGGAGAGGAACGGCTGGGCGGCCGCCATCATCCGCACGTGGCCCATCGGCTTGAGCGCGCGGGCGCCCATCGCGGTGTCGAAGACCTCGTAGTGCTCGGTCTTGAGGCCCGGGGCGTCGATCACGTGGCCGTGCTCGGCGATGTAGGCGACGATCGCCTCGACCTGCTCGGGCTGGTAGCCGAGCTTCTTCAGCGCCCGCGGGATCGTCTGGTTGACGATCTGCATGGAGCCGCCGCCGACGAGCTTCTTGAACTTCACCAGGGAGAAGTCGGGCTCGATGCCGGTGGTGTCGCAGTCCATCATGAAGCCGATGGTGCCGGTCGGCGCGAGCACCGAGGCCTGCGCGTTGCGAAAGCCGTTCTTCTCACCGGTCTTGATCACGTCGGCCCAGGCCTGGGTGGCGAGCTTGAGCACGCGGCCGTCCTCGGTGTGCAGCACGCGCACCTGGTCGTTGGCGGCCTGGTGCTTGCGCATGACCCGCTTGTGGGCCTCGGCGTTGCGCTGGTAGCCGGCGTAGGGGCCGACGATGCCGGCGAGCTCGGCCGAGCGCTTGTACGACGTACCGGTCATGAGCGACGTGATCGCGGCGGCCATGGAGCGGCCACCCTCGGAGTCGTAGCCCAGGCCCATGGCCATCAGCAGGGCGCCGAGGTTGGCGTAGCCGATGCCGAGCTGGCGGTAGTCGCGGGTGGTCTCACCGATCGACTCGGTCGGGAAGTCGGCGAAGCAGATGGAGATGTCCATCGCGGTGATGATGAACTCGACGGCCTTGGCGAAGAGCGCGGCGTCGAAGGTGTCGTCGTCCTTGAGGAACTTGAGCAGGTTGAGCGACGCCAGGTTGCACGAGGAGTTGTCGAGCGACATGTACTCCGAGCACGGGTTGGACGCGGTGATGCGGCCGGTCTCGGGGTTGGTGTGCCAGTCGTTGATCGTGTCGTCGTACTGCAGGCCCGGGTCGGCGCACTCCCACGCGGCCTGGCTTATCTTCTTGAACAGGTCGCGGGCGTCGACGGTCTCGATGACCTCGCCGGTGCCGCGGGCACGCAGGCCGAACTCGGTGCCCTCCTCGACCGCGCGCATGAACTCGTCGCTGACGCGGACGGAGTTGTTGGCGTTCTGGTACTGCACGGAGGTGATGTCGGCGCCGCCGAGGTCCATGTCGAAGCCGGCGTCGCGCAGCGCGCGGATCTTGTCCTCCTCGCGCGCCTTGGTCATCACGAACTCCTCGATGTCCGGGTGGTCGACGTCGAGGACGACCATCTTGGCCGCGCGACGCGTGGCGCCGCCCGACTTGATGGTGCCCGCCGAGGCGTCGGCGCCGCGCATGAAGGAGACCGGGCCGCTCGCCGTACCACCGGAGGAGAGGAGCTCCTTGGAGGAGCGGATGCGGGAGAGGTTGAGGCCGGCACCGGAGCCGCCCTTGAAGATGAAGCCCTCCTCCTTGTACCAGTTGAGGATCGAGTCCATCGAGTCGTCGACCGAGAGGATGAAGCAGGCCGAGACCTGCTGCGGCGAGGGCGTGCCGACGTTGAACCACACGGGAGAGTTGAAGGAGAAGTACTGGTTGACCAGCAGCCAGGTCAGCTCGTGCTCGAAGACCTCGGCGTCGGCGTCGGTCGCGAAGTAGCCGTGGTCGATGCCGGCCTTGGTGTAGGTCTTCACGATCCGGTCGATGAGCTGCTTGAGGCTCCACTCGCGGGCGTCGGTGCCGACGGCGCCGCGGAAGTACTTGCTGGTGACGATCGTGGAGGCGTTGACCGACCAGAAGTCGGGGAACTCCACGCCACGCTGCTCGAAGACGGTGTCGCCGGTCTTCCAGTTGGTCTGGACGACGTCGCGACGCTCCCAGGTGATGGCGTCGTAGGGGTGGGTGCCCTCGGTGCTGAAGACGCGCTCCAGCGTGAGGCCCTTGCCCTTCGCCTTGGCCTTGGAGCGGGTGCTCACCGTCTCGGTCATGGGTTCTCCTGATCCCTCGTGTGTGGTCGCTGCTGCCGGCCGGTGTCTCACCGACCTTGAGTGGTGCGCCCGGCACGCCGCTTCCCCACGACGTGCCGGGCAGTCTGTGTCAGCCCGCGGGCGCCGAATGGCGCTCCATCCGGAGCATCTCGATCTCCGCCTCGAAGTCCTCGGCGCTCTGGAAGGCGCGGTAGACGCTGGCGAAGCGGAGGTAGGCGACCTCGTCGAGCTCGCGGAGCGGGCTCAGGATCGCGAGGCCGACCTCGTGGGCGGGGATCTCGGCAGAGCCGCTGAGGCGCAGGGCGTCCTCGACGGCCTGGCCCAGGCAGGCGAGCTGGTCCTCGGTGACGGGACGGCCCTTGCACGCCTTGCGGACGCCGGAGATCGCCTTGTCGCGGGTGAACGGCTCGCTCGCCCCGCTGCGCTTGAGGATCGTCAGCTGCATCTGCTCCACGGTGGTGAACCGCTTGGCGCAGTCGTTGCAGGTACGACGGCGGCGGATGGAGCTGCCGTCGTCGGCGACGCGGGAGTCGAGCACACGGGTGTCGGTGTTGCGGCAGTAAGGACAGTGCATGTGCGGGCCTCCCCTCCTCGCTCGTCCGCCCGGTCCTGGGCGCGACTCGAACACCCCTCTGGGGTGTCAACGCCTGTGGACCGGCCGGTGATTCCTGTGGACAAGTAGCCTCTGGCTGTGAGGTCGACACCCGGTCCCTGTGGACTAGATGTGGAGAACCACAACGGTGTAACTACTAGATGTAGTGGTAACCGTACGTCGGTGCGGAGGTGTTGGCAAGTGGCCCGAACGGGCCATTCGGCGTGTCGTTCCCGTGCTGGGCAAACGTGCAGGTCAGGGGCTGCGGAGGGCTCGAGACTTGGGTTGCTCTGACCCGATCGGGCGGCGTGTCGGAGGTCTCCCTTGCGAGTGTTCCGGCCCCGTTCGGCGGCCCCATCGGACACAATGCTCCCGTGGCATCTTCGGGGAAGCGGGCAGGGTCGCGGCGCGGCCCCAAGCAGCGCACGGGCATCAACCACGCGGCCCTCGCCCTGGCCGCCGGCGTGACCCTGTGCGTCGTCGCGTGGGGCTACCTCGTGTGGGTGGCGATCGACTTCGGCACCTCGGCGCGCAGCGGGCAGTCGGGCGCCTGGGCGCTGCTCGCGCTGGCGTCGGTCGGGGCGATGGCGTGCCTGTTCGCCGGGTTGCTGATGATCGCTCGGCTGCTGCGGGTCCTGGGCATCACCTCGGCTCCCGACGAGCCGTCGGAGCCCGCTCCCCCGCGCGTCGCGGGCGGACGCAGAGCGGCCCGCTGAGCGTCGTACTGCTCAACGGGCCGGCTCGGTCCTGTGTCAGCGCAGGGTCGGTCGTGTCACTCGTGCATGGAGCGCGGGATGCTGTTGTTGGCGATCCGGTTCTCGGCGTCGATCATCCAGGCGAGCTGCTCGAGGCGCTCGAGGATGGTGTGGATGATGTCGGCGGAGGTCGGGTCGTCGGCGTCGACCTCGTCGTGGATGCGGCGGCCGGTGCCGGCGACGGCGTACAGCGCGGCGACGATGGTGTCGACGCAGTCGGCCGTGTCGATCTCGTCGGCGGGGAACTCCGGCAGGCTCGTCCGCGCGGCGACGGTCGCGGAGCGCGCGTCGGGCGTGACGTAGATCGCGCGCATCCGCTCGGCGACGGTGTCGGAGAACTCGCGGGCCGCGTCGACGACCTCGTCGAGCGCGAGGTGGAGGTCGCGGAAGTTCTTGCCGACGACGTTCCAGTGGGCCTGCTTGCCCTGGATGTGGAGGTCGGTGAGGTCCACGAGGAGCTGCTGGAGGTGGTCGGCCAGCTGCTGGGAGGCCTGGAACGCCGGGTGGGCGGTGTGCGTGGGGCGGGCGGTCTGGGTCATGGTGACTTCCTCTCGTCGGGGACGGTCACCACCTAACCGGGTTTTCTGGAATGATTCCAGTAAGGCGAGCCTAGCCTGCGGTGCGGAAGAACCTGATCGCGTACGCCGCCGTGGGCTGCGGGAGGCCGTCGATGACGATGCCCTCCACCGTGACCTCGGCCTTGCCGACGGGGTCCTTGGGCCAGGTGCGGTTGGGCATCTCCCACACGAGGGTCGGCTTGCCGACGCCGTTGTCGGGGGTGCGGAGCTTGATGCCCTTCACGGGCTTGTCGTTGAAGGAGACGGCGACGGTGGCTCGGGAGAAGTCGGTGCCGTCTTCCCCGGATCCGAGCGACCAGCGACCTCTCGGGTCGAGGTTGTTGGGGAACCAGCCGGCGCTCGGCCACGGCACCCACTGCGGGTTGGGGGCCAGCTTGTCGAAGGGCGTGCCGAAGAGGTGGGTGACGTTGGCGCGGTTGGTCCCGCCGATCCCCACGGCGGCGAGATAGGGGTAGAGCAGCCAGCGCCGGTGCCCGACGCGGTGGTTGTTGCCGCCCCAGTCGTCGAGGTAGGCCTCGATCTTGTCGCTGTTGCTCTGCCTGCTCGTGCCCTCGTAGAGGTTGGACTGCGCCGCCGCCTCGTAGCCGCGGCGGGTCCAGCACGGCCAGTCCCGCGGCGGGTAGTGGCTGACCGCGTGCTCGGCGGTCATGATCAGCGCGGCCGCCTGGGCGTGCCTGACGGTGCCCTTGTCGAGGACGACCTTTTGGAGGCCGGTCATTCTCCTCGCGAAGTTGATGGCCTGGAGCTGGCGTCTGGTGGAGGTGTCGGCGAGCCTGCCCGGTCTGCAGCGGTCGGTGTCCCCGCCGATCCATCGTGGCCTCACCTCCTCGCCACGGAGCCAGAAGCGGCGGTAGGCGCGTCTCACCGCGCTCTGGCTGGTGGTGTCGATGGCGGCGGTGGCTCGTGGAGTGACGGGGCCGTGGACTCTGTGCTTGGCCGTCGGCGCGTCCGTTTCCATGGTCTGGCTGTTTGCGACCGCGGGCGCTGTGGCCAGAAGCGGGAGCGCCAGCAGGGCGGCGAGCGAGCGGCGTACGCGCATGGTCTGGCCTCTCGGAGGCGGGGTGGGCCGAACGTACTCCACAGGCTGCAGTTTCGGGGTCGTGCTCGCAGCGCCGCTCGCATAGTTTGGACGCGTCGGCCGCGCTCGGGCATGGATCCGGCGATCTCGGGAAGAAGGGCTCACATGAATCTCGGTCCGGTACGCCGCTCGCTCGTCGTCGCTTGCGTTCTGCCGCTCTTGCTCACGGCCTGCTCGGAAGCGGAGCCGACTCCGAAGATGCCGGATCCCACGCCGACGGAGTCCTCGCCCTCGGCAAGTTCATCCGAGACTCCAGAGCCGTGGGAGGAGAAGTCGGAGGACGGTGCGGTGGCTTTTGCCAAGCACTGGATCGACCTCTTCAACGACGCCCGCTTGCAGTTCGAGACCGCCCCCCTTCAATCCGCCAGCACTCCGGCGTGTGAGTCGTGCTCCAACTACGCAGAGGTAATCGAGCAGTGGCGTTCCGACGGAACCACGTATGAGAGCAAGCCGTGGAAGGTCTTGCAGGTGGGGGTGATCTCAGCACGAGAGGCCGAGACGCAGGTCGCCTTGCGCATCAGCCGGCCGGCAGAAGTCATCACACCCTCGAAAGGTCCCGCCGAGCGGAACTCCTCAAGTAGAGCCACCTATGACGCAACTGTCCGCTGGTCTCAAGGTCAGTGGCGCATGCACGAGCTGGTGATTCCGGAATGAGGATTGTCGCCGCTGCACTGCTGGCTCTGGTTGTGAC
The DNA here is from genome assembly GCF_003047295.1 of Nocardioides sediminis. Classification (GTDB taxonomy): domain Bacteria; phylum Actinomycetota; class Actinomycetes; order Propionibacteriales; family Nocardioidaceae; genus Nocardioides; species Nocardioides sediminis. The sequence goes on along the minus strand of NZ_PZYZ01000001.1, from coordinate 178,815 downwards.
CCTTTCTCCTACTGCGGCCTACGCGGAGGACGAGACGACAGTGACGAACGGCGCTACCACCTTCGACCTTCAGACCATCAAGAACGCCCAACCGAGCGCAGCCGGCGACGGCACGGAAGCGTCAGGATCGGACCTGGCTAACGTTTCGGGTGGGCCAACGCCCGAGGTGAACTACGTGCCGGTCTGCCTTCGAGGTCAGACGGATCTCGAGGACAGCGCATTCGGTTGTCCGACGGGCGAACAAGTGCAATGCGGTAACGACGGACGCCTATTCACTCAGTACGTTACGTACCCAGGTCGCGAGCCGGTCATCTCGAGTGTGTGCCTTGAACCAGGCGAAACCCCACCCGGAATGGACGCACCGCCTGTCGACATCCCGAGCGAGGTGCTGAAGGCGTTCAAGCAGGCCGACCTTCCCGAGTCCACGATCAACGTGCAGCCGCCCGGGGGCGAGACGCTGGTCAACCTCCCCACGATCCTGTCGACGAGCGCCGAGCGCCACCAGATCCCGGTACGCCTCGACGAGGTCAATCTCGACGTCACCCTCGAGGTCTGGCCCAGCCGTTTCGTGTGGCACCACGGCGACGACACCAGCCAGGAGACGACCACCCCCGGCACGCCGTGGACCGAGGGGGCCGACACGGCCGACCTCATCGCCCACACCTACGCGAAGACTTCCGAGGGGCTCGAGCTGAGCGTCGACACGACGTGGTCCGCCCGGTTCAAGGTGGCCGGCCAGCCGAACTGGCGGCCCGTCAACGGCACCGTGTCCATCACGGGCGACCCTGTCACCGTCGCCGTCCTCGAGGCCAAGCCCCAGCTCGTCCGCTGACCCGCGCGTCCTCCCCACCGGCGGAGGAGCCGCAGTCAGCTCGCGCTGCGCCGCCGACCATGGCGGCCACATAGATCCACTCGCTGGCCCTGACGGGCCGCCATCGCTTTCCGCGGGTCCCGGGGGCTGTCCTCGCGGGACCTCTGTCCTGAGTCACTGAGTGACTCAACTCGTAGCACCCGGACGGCCACTACCGCCGCCACGACTTTGAGTCACCCGCTGACTCAAGTCGCAGCGCCCAGACGACTCCCCACGCCGCATCGACTTGAGTCACCGAGTGACTCAGGTCGTAGCGCTCGGATGGCCGCCGCGAACAGAGCGAAATTCGCCCGCCGAGCCGGACGACGCCAGCAGGCGGGCGTCCCCCCGCCACCGGCGCACGGTGGCGCCCCCAACCCGGGCGCACGGCGCGCCAGGGAAGACCCACAGAGACGCCGCAAGGGGCGGGCCAGCGTGTGGCCCGCCCCTTGTCTTCCCCGGCCCGCCAGCCGGGGTCGAAGCGGCTGGCGGAGTCTGTGGGTGGTCAGTCGGTGCTGACCGGCACGCGGAGCTTCTGCCCCGCGGAGAGCGCGACGGTGTCGAGGGCGTTGAGCCGCTCGATCTCGCGCATGGTGGTGCGGACGTCGCCATCGGTGGTGAGCTCGGAGGCGATGCTCCACAGGCTCTGGCCCGGCTCGACCATGACGATCTCGGTGGTCGGGCCCTGGCCGGCCTCGTCGGTGCCGACGGCAACCGAGCCGAGGAAGAAGCCCGCCAGCAGCACCAGGACCAGGCCCGCGAACAGAACGACGGCCCGGCCGCGACGCGTCAGTCGCACGGAGGACCGCGCCTGAGACCGCGCGGCACCCGACGTACGAGAAGCGGGACGCTGGGAGGTGCGGGGGGCGAGAACGGGCGAGATGGTGGCGGTGCTCATGATGTGGCCTCCAGGGGAAGAGTCAGCCGGTGGTCGGTGTCGATCGGTGATGGAGCAATGTCTAGAGGGAGCCACCGACAACGGGGTGGATCGCTCAGACGTTCGATCGAGCACGTGTTCGAGATTAGAGCGGGTGTTCGAACAACGCAAGGGGTGGGACGAACATTTGTTCGAGGCGGCGAGCCAGCGGGTGTCGACACGCCCTTCGAACAGATGTTTGAAGTCGCGGCATCGGCGGGACTAGGGTTGGCACACGCAGAACCGACCGGCGCAGCAGGAGGAACCCCATGGCCAGCAAGGACCGCAGCGGCAAGGTCGTCGAGATGCCCGACGGCCCGCCGGACGCGACCGGACTCACCCCGCGTCAGCAGCGCGTCCTGGCCACCATCAAGGAGGCCATCGAGACCCGCGGCTACCCGCCGAGCATGCGCGAGATCGGCGCCGCGGTCGGGCTGACCAGCTCCTCGAGCGTCGCCCACCAGCTCAAGGTCCTGGAGGAGAAGGGCTTCCTCAAGCGCGACCCCAACCGGCCGCGCGCGATCGAGGTCTTCCTCCCCGAGCTCATGGCCGCGCGCCGCTCCATCTCCAGCGCCGACGAGTCCAGCATCGACGAGACCGACATCGGCAACACCGCTCCCCCGGCGACGTACGTCCCGATGGTCGGTCGCATCGCGGCCGGCGGACCGATCCTCGCCGAGGAGCAGATCACCGAGGTCTTCCCGCTCCCCAAGTCGCTGGTCGGCGACGGCACGCTCTTCCTCCTCGAGGTGTCCGGCGACTCGATGATCGACGCGGCGATCTGCGACGGCGACTACGTCGTGATCCGTCAGGAGCAGACCGCCTCCAACGGCGACATCGTCGCGGCGATGATCGACGGCGAGGCGACCGTCAAGACCTTCCAGCGCAAGGACGGCCACGTGTGGCTGCTCCCCCACAACGACGCCTACGAGCCGATCGACGGCACGCACGCCACGATCCTCGGCAAGGTCACCGCGGTCCTGCGCCGCATGTGACGGAGCCGGCTCGACCCTGAGGACCCCCGACCGTCCCTGATACCCAGGTCGGGGGAAGCGCCGGGAAATTCCCGATGCGCGCGGAATGCTGACGCCGTTCACTTGGGCGGGTGACCACCCTTGTCGCCCCCACCGCCGGCACGCGGGCGGCGCCCGCCTCCCGGACGCGCCTGCCACGCGCCGGCCTGCGCGAGCTCGGCGTCCTCGTGCTGGTCTACGTCGGGTACGCCGCCAGCCGGGTCCTCGCCGACGACTCGTTCTCCCCGGCCGCCGACCGGGCGCTGCGGATCCTCGACCTCGAACGGACCCTGCACCTGGACATCGAGGGCTCGCTCAACCAGTGGTTCCTCGAGCACGACGGCCTGGGGATGGCTGCGTCCTTCTACTACGCCGCCGCGCACTACGTCCTGACCCTGATCGTCGTCGTGTGGCTCTTCCGCCGGCACCGATCGGCGTACGCGCCGGCACGGCTCGCCCTGGTCGGCAGCACCGCGGTGGCGCTCGTCGCCTACCTCGCGATGCCGACCGCGCCGCCACGCCTCATGGACGGGTGGACCGACCTGCTCGCCGTCCACTCCGCCGCCGGGTGGTGGGGCGGCGAGGCGTCGGCGCCCCAGGGCCTCGGCTGGATGACCAACCAGCTCGCGGCCTTCCCGAGCATGCACGCCGGGTGGGCGCTGTGGGTCGCGCTGGCCGTCTCCCACGTCGTACGCCGCCGCGCGATCGCCGTGCTCGCCTGGGCGCACGCGATCCTCACGGCCGTCGTGGTCGTCGGCACCGGCAACCACTGGGTGCTCGACGTGGTGGCCGGCTGGGCCGTCGTCCTCATCGCCTGGCGGACGGTCGGTCCGGAACGGACCGCCGGACCAACCACGGGTGAACAGACGGTGCTCACACCGAGCGGCCGTGATCTCACGGCGGGTCGCTCGTTGACCCGTGCGTGACCAACCTCGACCGACGTACCGTCCTCGCCTCCGGAGCCGCCGGCGCTGCCGGTGCCGGCCTCGCTGTCGTCAGCTCGCGCGCCAGACCGGCCGCAGCCGCTCCCTCCGACCAGGTCTTCCGGCAAGGCGTCGCCTCGGGCGACCCGCTGCCCCAAGCCGTCGTGCTGTGGACCCGGGTGACCCCCACGCCCGACGTGACCCCCGGTTCCGGGCTCGGCCGGGCCACGAAGGTCCGGTGGGAGGTGGCGGAGGACGCCGGGTTCCGCCGGGTCGTCCGGTCCGGCACCCTCACCACCGGCCCGGAGAGTGACCACACCGTCAAGGTCGACGCGACCGGCCTCGCCCCCGACACGGCGTACCACTACCGCTTCGTCAGCGGCGGGAGCACCAGTCCGGTCGGTCGCACCCGCACCGCGCCCGCCGAGACCTCCACGCCGGCCAACCTGCGCCTCGGCGTCGTCTCATGCGCCAACCTCCAGGCCGGCTGGTTCAGCGCGTACCGCCACCTCGCCGCCCGCGACGACCTGCACGCGGTGCTGCACCTCGGCGACTATCTCTACGAGTACGCCCCCGGCGAGTACGGCTACGGCCGCAGCAACGTCGACGTCCGGCCGCACGACCCGCCGACCGAGATGGTGCAGCTCGCCGACTACCGCCGCCGGCACGCGCAGTACAAGCAGGACCCCGACCTGCAGGCGCTGCACGCGCGCCACCCGTTCATCGTCACGTGGGACGACCACGAGGTCACCAACGACGCCTGGCGCGACGGGGCCGAGAACCACCAGCCCGAGGAGGGCGACTACGCGACGCGCCGGGCCACGGCCCACCGCGCGTACGACGAGTGGATGCCGGTGCGCATGTCGGGCACGGCGGCCACGGGCGACGGGACCCAGCTGTTCCGGCGGCTGAGGTTCGGCACCCTCGCCGAGCTGAGCATGCTCGACCTGCGGACCTACCGGGACCAGCAGGTGGCCACGCCGCTGATGGACCCCGCGATCGACGACCCCGACCGGACGATCACCGGTCGCGCGCAGCTCGACTGGCTCAAGGACTCACTGGTCGCGCCCGTCCAGTGGAAGCTGGTGGGCAACCCGGTGATGATCGCGCCGGTCACGTTCGCCCAGGTGCCGAAGGACCTCATCGGCCCCGTCGACGACGTGACCGGGATCCTGCCGCGCGACGGGGCGCCGTACAACGTGGACCAGTGGGACGGCTACACCGACGACCGCCGCGAGCTGCTGGGTCACATTCGCGACCGCGGGTTGCGCGACGTCGTCTTCCTCACCGGCGACATCCACTCGGCCTGGGCGTGCGACCTACCGCACGACCCCGCGACGTACCCGGTCGGCGACTCCGCCGGCGTCGAGCTCGTCTGCACGTCGGTGACCTCCAACAACCTCGACGACATCACCGGTACGCCGCCGCGCACCGCGAGCCTGTCCGTCGAGGCGGCGATCCAGACGAGCAACCGGCACGTGCGCTACCTCAACTTCGACGACCACGGCTACTCGGTGCTCGACGTGACGCCGGCCCGCACGCAGATGGACTTCTACGTCATCGGCGACCGGGCGGACCGCAACGCCACCAGCACCTGGACCGCGTCGTGGGCGACGCGGTCCGGCACCAACAAGGTCGAGCCCGTCGGCCGACCCGTCACCGGCGCCTGAGGAGGAATCGTGTGCAACCAGACCAAGCGGACCACAACCGCCTTCACCCGCGGCCTCGACGACCTCCGCACCGGACGCCGCTCGCTCCTCAAGGTCGCCGGCGCAGGCGGTGCCACCGTGGCGATCTCCACCGCACTCGGGGCGCGTCCGGCCGCGGCCGCGACGACGAGGCGGGCCTACGTCCTGGTGCTCGACGGCTGCCGGCCCGACGAGGTCACCGCCCCGCTCATGCCGCGCGCCGCCGCGCTGCGGGACGGCGGCCTCAACCACCCCTTCGCCTCCTCGATGCCGGTCATGGAGACGATCCCCAACCACGTGATGATGATGACCGGCGTGCGGCCCGACCGCAGCGGCGTACCGGCCAACTCGATCTACGACCGCGCCGAGGGCGTCGTCCGGGACATGGACCGGCCGAGCGACATCCGGGTGCCCACCGTCCTCGAGCAGCTGGGTGCCGCCGGGCTGACCACCGGCACGGTGCTGAGCAAGGAGTACCTGTACGGCGTCTTCGGCGACCGGGCCACCCACCGGTGGGAGCCCTTCCCGGTCGTCCCCGTCTCCGGGCACGCGCCGGACCAGGCCACCATGGATGCCGCCGTGGCGATGGTCGAGCAGCACGATCCGCACCTGGTCTTCGTCAACCTCGGGGACGTCGACCGGGTCGGGCACTCCGACGTCACCGGCCCGCTGTCGCTGCGGCTGGCCCGGCAGGCGGCACTGGCGGCCACGGACCTCCAGGTCGGGCGCTTCGTCGACGCCCTCAAGGCGTCGGGGCGGTGGGCCGACTCGATCGTCATCGTGCTCGCCGACCACTCGATGGACTGGTCGCGCCCGGACTCGGTGGTGCACCTGCAGCCCGTGATGGACGCCGACCCGCTGCTGGCCGGCAACGTCGTCATCGCCGACAACGGCGGCGCCGACCTGCTGTACTGGACCGGTGACCCGGCCTCCCGAGCGGCGGCCGTCGCGCGAATGATCGCACTCGCGTCCGAGACCCCCGGCGTCCTCGAGGCGCTGGACCCGCTCGTCGACCCGACGCTGCGGACCGGGCCGCTGGCCGGCGACGTGGTCGTGCACTGCCGCGCCGGCTGGCGCTTCACCGACCCCGACGTCTGGTCCAATCCGATCCCCGGGAACCACGGGCACCCGGCGACGCGACCGATCCCGTGGTTCATCGGCGGCGGCCACCCCGTCGTACCCCGCGGTGTCTCGGCCTCGGAGCAGGCGCGCACGATCGACGTCGCGCCGACGCTGGCGGCGTACTTCGGGCTCGGCGCGCCGGAGGGCGGGTACGACGGGTCGTCGCGGCTGCCGGCCGGCTGAGGCGCCGCAGCGGCGGCGAAGCGGAGATCAGCCGGCGGCAAGCCGCGCCAGCGCCTTCCGCACGAGCGCGGGGTCGGTCGTCGTCCACATCGGCGGCAGCGAGGCCTTGAGGAACCCGCCGTAGCGGGCGGTGGCCAGCCGGGGGTCGAGCACGGCGACGACGCCGCGGTCGGTGGTGGTGCGGATGAGCCGCCCGGCGCCCTGGGCCATCAGCAGCGCGGCGTGGGTCGCGGCCACCTGCATGAAGCCGTTGCCGCCGGCCTTGTCGGCGGCCCGCTGGCGCGCGGACATCAGCGGGTCGTCGGGGCGCGGGAACGGGATCCGGTCGATCAGCACGAGCTGGCAGGTGTCGCCCGGGACGTCGAGCCCCTGCCACAGCGACAGGGTGCCGAAGAGGCAGGTGTGCGGGTCCTCGACGAACTGCTTGGCCAGCTCGGGGAGCTGGGCGTCGCCCTGGGCCAGGGTGGTGAGGTGCGGGAGGACGGTACGCACGTGCTCCGCCGCGGCCTCGGCGGCCCGGCGCGAGGAGAAGAGCCCGAGGGTGCGGCCCTCGGCCGCGTCGACGAGCTCGCAGATCTCGTCGAGCTGGGCCTTGCCGAGCCCGTCACGGCCCGGCGGCGGCAGGTGGCGGGCGACGTACAAGATGGCCTGCTGGCCGTAGTCGAACGGGGAGCCGACGTCGATGCCGCGCCACGGCAGCACGCCGTCGCCCGACGGCGGTTCGCCCTCCGCGACGACCCGTTCGGTCGGCTTGAGGCCGATCGATGTGGCCACCGCGTTGAAGTCGCCGCCGAGCATCAGGGTCGCGCTGGTGAACACGACCGTCTTGTCGGTCAGCAGCTTGTCCCGCATCTGCCCCCACACCTGGAGCGGCGCGACGTGCAGCCGCGGCGGGACGCGGTTGGCCATGTGCGGCGGAGGCTCGCTGAGCCACAGCACGTCGGACTCGAGGTCGGCGGCCATCCGCTCGGCGTTGGCGAAGACGTCCTGGACCATCCCCTTGGCCTGGGTGCGGCCCGGGTCGGCCTCGCCGTCGCCGGCGGTCTCGCGGGGGTACGCCGACAGGCACGTGCGAGCCGCGTCGCGGGCGAGGGCGAGCGCGGCGCCGAGCTGCTCAGGCATCCGCTCGATCCGCCCCGCGCTCGTCGCCTCGAAGGCGTCCGACAGCGCGTCGGCGGCCTCCGCCAGCCGGTCGGCCGAGTCGTCCTCGACGATCCGCTGGGAGCGCCGCGCGGCCCGCTCGACGTCGTTGACCGCCAGCTCGTCGGTGGCGGCCTGGGTGACCCGCGCGGTGAGCTCGTGGGCCTCGTCGATGACCACGGCGTCGTACTCCGGGATCATCGGCACGCCCTCGATGGCGTCGATGGCGAGCAGGGAGTGGTTGGTGACGATCAGGTGCGAGCGCTGCGCCTTCTCCCGCGCGAGCTCGGCGAAGCACTCCTGGCCGAACGGGCACTTGGCGGCGCCGAGGCACTCGCGGTGGTTGACGCTGACCTGGCGCCACTCGCGGTCGATGTGGCGCGGGGCGTTGTCGCGCTCGCCGGTGCCACCGTCCTCGGCCTCCTTCTCGGCCCAGGCGCGCAGCTCGAGGACCGTCTCGGCCATCGACCCGACGGGGACGTCGACGAGCGCGCCCTGGTCGTCCGGCACGCCCTCGCGGATGCGGTGCAGGCAGGCGTAGTTGGAACGGCCCTTGAGCACGGCGTACGACGTGTCGACGCTGCCCTTGACGGCCTCCATGAGCCGCGGGATGTCGCGCTCGACGAGCTGGTGCTGCAGCGCGAGCGTGGCCGTGGCGACGACGACCCGCTGGTCGTGGAGCAGCGCCGGCACGAGGTAGGCCAGCGACTTGCCGGTGCCGGTGCCGGCCTGGACGAGCAGGTGCTCGCCCTCGGCCAGGGCGGTCGAGACCGCCTCGGCCATCTGCACCTGGCCGGCGCGCTCCTGCCCCCCGAGCGCCGTCACGGCCTCGTGGAGCAGGGTGGTCACGCCGGAGTCGGTGGAGGGCACCGGAGAACCCTATGTCGCGCCACCGACACCCGACGAAGCCGCTCCACAGGGAGACGGAGCGTCAGACGACGGCGCCGGAGTCCTCGGGCTCGCGGACGACCTTCTCGCGCTTGACCCGGCTCATCGGAGCCTTCTGCTGGAGGTAGGTCAGCAGCGGGGTGGCGGTGAAGACCGAGGAGTAGGTACCGACGACGAGGCCGACGAGCAGGGCGATCGCGAAGTCGCGCAGCGAGTCGCCACCGAGCACCGCCAGCGCCGCGAGGATGAACATCGCGCCGAGGCCGGTGTTGACCGTGCGCGGCATCGTCTCGACGGCCGCCTTGTTGGCCATCGCGTTGAACTCGTCCTCCGGGCGGGAGCCGTACCAGCGTTCTCGGATGCGGTCGAAGACGACCACGGTGTCGTTGACCGAGAGGCCGATGATCGTCAGCGCGGCAGCCAGGAAGATGCCGTCGATGGGCTTCTCCAGCCACGCGAAGAGGCCGACGACGATGAGCACGTCATGGGCCATCGCGACCACCGCCGCGACGCCGAAGGTCCACTTGAAGCGGATCGCGAGGTAGAGCAGCTGCACCGCCAGCGCGACCCCGAAGGCGATGAGCGCCTTGTCGCGCAGCTCGGTGCCGAGGGAGGCGCCGATGGTCTGGTCGTCCTCCTTGGTGACCTCGCCGCCGATCTCGACGAGCGCGTCCTCGATCCGCTGCTCGTCCTCGTTGCTGATCTCGCCGGTGCGCACCGTGAAGTCGGCGGTGTCGGCGCCCTGGACGACCGCCTGCGGGAAGCCCGCGTCCTCGATCGCCGCGCGCGCCTCGTCGACGGTGACGTCCTCGGTGACCGAGTAGTCGAGCTGGCGGCCGCCGCTGAACTCCACGCCGAGGTTGAGGCCCTGGACCACGATGCCGGACACGGCGAGGACGACCGCGGCGGCCGAGACGCCCAGCCACATCCCGCGCCGGCCCATGATGTCGGGGTTCTTGCGGTCCAGCCACTCGCGGACCTTGCCGACGTTGCTCAGGCCGCTGATGGCGGGACGGCGGGCGACGGCCTTGTTGGACACGGCCAGCTCGGAGAGCACGCGGGCGATGATCAGCGCGGAGATCATCGAGGCGATGACACCGATGGAGAGCGTGACGCCGAAGCCCTTGATCGGGCCGGAGCCGAGGATGAAGAGCAGGGCGGCGGCGAGCAGGGTGGTGACGTTGGAGTCGATGATCGCGCTCCACGCCTTGTTGAAGCCGACCGCGAGGGCGCGGCGCAGGCCGGCCGACGGGTACTCGGCGTACTCCTCGCGGGCGCGCTCGAAGACGAGCACGTTGGCGTCGATCGCCATGCCGATGGCGAGCACGAAGCCCGCGAGGCCGGGCAGCGTCAGCGTCGAGCCGAGCGCCAGCAGCATCGCGTAGGCGAGGAGGGCGTACGACGCGAGCGCGATGGTGGCCATCGCGCCGACGAGGCGGTAGACCACGATGATGAAGATGCCGGTCAGGATCAGTCCGATGATGCCGGCCTCGAGCGAGGCGTCGATCGCCTCGGCGCCCAGGGTCGGGCCCACGAGGCGGTCGGAGATCAGCTCGAGCTCGAGGGGCAGCGCGCCACCCTCGATGAGGGCCGAGAGGTCGCTGGCGGTGGCGAGGCTGAAGTCGCCGGTGATGTCGGTGCTGCCGGTGATGTTGCCGCCGCAGGGCACCTGCACCTCGGGACTGGAGATGACCTCGCCGTCGAGCACGATCGCGATCCGGCGCTGGTCGCCCTGCGCGCAGGCGGCCTCGCCGGAGAGCTTGCCGAAGGCGTCCGAGCCGCTGCCGCTGAAGTCGACGGCGACCGCGTAGCCGACGCTGTTCTCCCGCTGGACCGCCTCGGCGCCGGTGATCTCGTCGCCCTGCAGGGCCGTGGGACCGACCTCGAGGTACTGCCCGTCCTCGGCGGGGAGGATCTCGTTGCCCTTCTTGCTGGGCTCGGCGTCGGGGCCGTTGACCGCAGCCACGACGGGGTGGACGCTCAGCTGGGCGGTCTGGCCGATGCGCTCCTCGGCCTCCTGCGCCTCGTCGTCGTTGGTGACGCCGGGCAGCTCGACGAGGATCCGGTCGTCGCCCTGGCGCACCAGGGTCGACTCGGCGACACCGAGGGCATCCACGCGGCCGCGCAGCACCTCGACGGTCTTGTCGACGTTCTCCGCGGTGGCCTCGGTCGTCTCGGTGTCGTTGGCCTGGAAGACGAACTGCGCGCCGCCGCGCAGGTCCAGGCCCAGGTTGGGCTTGATGTTGAGCGCGATCGCGGCACAACCCGCCAGGAGCCCGAGGACGAGGAGGAAGCGAACGACGGCACCACGTGACATGCGCGACATCCTCTCCCACGACCGGTGAGCGCCGTGAATCGGCCTGCCCTCGGCCCGGCGCGCGCCTCAGACGGCGTAGTCCTCCAGCTCACCGGCGAGGTCGGCGTTGGCGCGACCGCTGACGAGCGACCCCTCGCCCGTGTGCTCCAGCGAGGCGATCTCGCCCTCCTGGTGCAGCCGGTTGATCAGGTCGCCGCGCTCGTAGGGCAGCAGCGCGGAGAACTCGACGGTGGGGCGCGGCAGGTCGGCCTCGACCGCGGCCAGCGCGGCCTCGATGCCCTCCCCCGTCCTGGCGGAGACGACGACGCTGTGCGGCTCGCGGGCGCGGAGCCGGGCCAGCACGAGCGGGTCGGCGGCGTCGGCCTTGTTGATGACGACCAGCTCGGGGACCTTGTCCGCGTGGATCTCGGCGAACACCTCGCGCACCGCGGCCAGCTGGCCCTCGGGGTCGGGGTGCGAGCCGTCGACCACGTGCAGGATGAGGTCGGAGTCGGCGACCTCCTCCAGCGTCGAGCGGAACGCCTCGACCAGCTGGTGGGGCAGGTGCCGGACGAAGCCGACGGTGTCGGACATCGTGTAGACGCGGCCGTCCTTGGTCGTCGTACGCCGGGTCGTCGGGTCGAGGGTCGCGAACAGCGAGTCCTCCACGAGCACCCCGGCGTCGGTGAGCCGGTTGAGCAGCGAGGACTTGCCGGCGTTGGTGTAGCCCGCGATCGACACGCTCGGCACGTGGTTGCGGCGGCGCTCCTGGCGCTTGGTGTCGCGGGTGCCCTCGAGCGCCTTGAGCTCGCGGCGCAGCTTGGCGATCTTGGTGTTGATGCGGCGACGGTCGGTCTCGATCTTGGTCTCACCGGGGCCACGGCCGCCGATGCCGCCGCCGTCGGCGCCGACGCGGCCACCGGCCTGGCGGGAGAGGTTGCCGCCCCAGCCGCGCAGGCGCTGCTTCATGTACTGCAGCTGCGCGAGCTCGACCTGGGCCTGGCCCTCCTTGGACTTCGCGTGCTGGGCGAAGATGTCGAGGATCAGCGCGGTGCGGTCGATGGCCTTGACCTTGAGCTTGTCCTCGAGGTTGCGCAGCTGGCTGGGCGCCAGGTCGCCGTCGAGGATCACCGTGTCGGCGCCGGTGGCCTGCACGATCTCGCGCAGCCCGTCGACCTTGCCGCGCCCGATGTACGTCGCGGGGTCGGGCTTGGTGCGGCGCTGGTAGATCGCGTCGAGGACCTCCGAGCCGGCGGTCTCCGCGAGCAGCGCGAGCTCGGCCATGGAGTTCTCCGCGTCGGTCACGGTGCCCTCGGTCCAGACGCCGACGAGCACGACGCGCTCGAGCCGGAGCTGGCGGTACTCGACCTCGGTGATGTCCTCGAGCTCGGTGCGCAGGCCGGCGACGCGCCGCAGCGCGTGCCGCTCGGCGAGGTCCTGCTCGCCGGTGGTGGGGGCGTCGACGTCGTCGTCGAGCTCCTCGGGGTCGGGACCGTCCGCCGAGACCAGCTCGTCGGCGTACCCGCTCTCCCAGTCGTCACGGTCGGCGTCGGCGTCGTCCCAGGTGCGGGTGGCGGCGAGCTCGGCGTCGAGGCTGAAGTCAGGTGCGTTCGTCATATGCCGTCAAGAGTAGGTCGGGACGCCACGGACCGCGAGGCGAATAACGCTCAGCGGCGGCGGACCCGCACGACCCGCGAGCGGTCCGCGCCACACTCGGCGACGCCGAGGACGTAGGTGCGCTGGACGCGGGTGTAGTACTTGCCTGCCTCGCGCGGCATCCGGACCTGGTAGCGGCCGGTGGAGGAGGAGCGCAGCACGGCCAGCCGGCGGTCCTTGCCGGAGCGCTTCTGCCAGAGCGAGACCGCCTGGTCCGTGCGACAGACGGCCAGGTCGGACTTGATCCTGCCCGCGAGCTTGCGGGCGGCCCTGCGGACGGTGAGGGTCGCGGAGCGCGAGGCGCTGGGGCAGCCGGTGGCGGTGCTGGCGGTGACCCCCGCGCACCCGTCGTCACGGTCGGGCACGCCGTCACCGTCGTCGTCGAGGTCGCAGTCGTTGCCGGTCCCGTCGCCGTCGGAGTCGACCTGGGCGGGGTTGGCCAGCGTCGGGCAGTTGTCGCCCGCGACGACACCGTCGCCGTCGCGGTCCCCGTCGCAGGCGTCGCCGCTGCCGTCGGCGTCCTGGTCGGCCTGGTCGGGGTTGGCGACGCCGCGGCAGTTGTCGCCGTGGTCCTCGACCCCGTCGGCGTCCTCGTCGCACGACGAGCGCGTGATGGTCACCGACCACGCCGTGAGCTGCCCAGCCACGTTGGTGGCGTGGTTGTCGATGAGCAGCCGCCACGTCCGGCCGACGGAGAGGCCGTCGTGCAGGTCGAGGCGCTGCGCCGGGACGTAGCGCCCCGGTCCCGAGCCGTCGCCGAACGCGGCGGTGGCCTCGTCGTCGAAGGTGAGCGGCGCCGGCTGCGCGCCCGCGCGGGCCGCCGCCACCTGCAGGTCGTTGTCCGCGCCCTCGCTGGCGCCGAGCGAGACGGCGACGTGCCGTCCGCGCGCGTGGCTGATCGAGTACGTCACGTCGACGTCCTCGACGAAGGACGAGGCGGGGACCTCCAGCGGCACCCGGGTACGCCGGAAGTCACCGGCCGCCGGGGACACCGGCAGGTCGACGGGCGGGCCGTCGTAGGAGTACGTCACCACGCACGGAATCGCCGGAGCAGCCGAAGCGCTGGGAACCGGCACGGCCGCAAGCCCCGCGAGCGGCACGGCGAGCAGACCGGTGAGCAGGGACAGCACGGCGGCGCGGGTTCCGAGAGTCATGGCCCGCACAGGGTAGGCAGGGAGGTCGGTCGGGTGCACCCGATCGCCGGATCAGGGACGACGCGGGCCGGGCGCCGCGCCCTCGTCGACATCCGAGTCGACGTCCGTGTCGACCTCGCCGAGCACCGGGTCCGGGTCCCCTCCCACGCGACAGGGTGCGGGGCGCCGATCTCGTGGGCTCGCGCCTTGCGGCAACCCGGCGACGTACGCCATGTGCTCACCATCCCCCCGGACGCAGACCGACGCAGGGAGCGTCCCTCCCGCGCGGGCGGGAGGGACGAGAACCCGAGAGTCTTTGCCGTTCTGCCTAGACCACCGGGACGGTCGGGTCCGTCACTTGGGAGGCATCCGGATGCCGCCGTCGACGCGGATCGTCTCGCCGTTCATGTAGGAGTTGGTGAGGCACTCGACGACCATGCTGGCCAGCTCCTCGGCGTGGCCGAGGCGCTTGGGGAACAGCACCGACTCGCCCAGCTTGGCCTTGAACGCCTCGGGCTCGGGGAACGCGTCGTAGATCGGGGTGTCGACCAGGCCGGGCGCCACGGTGTTGAGCCGGATGCCGGACGCCGCGAGGTCGCGAGCGACCGGCAGGGTCATGCCGACGACGCCGCCCTTGGACGCCGAGTAGGACGCCTGCCCGATCTGGCCGTCGAAGGCCGCCACGGAGGCGAGGTTGACGATCGCGCCGCGCTGGCCGTCGGCGTCGGGCTCGTTGCGCGACATCAGGGTCGCCGCCTGGCGGGTCATGTCGAAGGTGCCGATGAGGTTGATCTCCACGACCTTGCGGAAGGCGTCGAGGTCGTGCGCGGACTCGATCTCGCCGTCCCGGCCGATGGTGCGCTGGGCCCAGCCGATGCCGGCCGAGTTGACGCAGGCACGGAGCGGGGCGATCTCGGCGGCGGCGCGGACCGCGGCGGTGATCTGCTCGGAGTCGGTGACGTCGACGCGGGCGAAGACGCCCTTGATCTCCTCGGCGAGGGCCTCGCCCTTCTCGGCGTTGAGGTCCGCGACCACGACGATCGCGCCACGGGCGGCGAGGGCGCGGGCGACGGCGGCGCCGATGCCCGACGCGCCTCCGGTGACGATGGCGGAAGCTCCGGTGATGTCCATGCGCGCGAGCATAGGACGCCCGGCTCAGAGGTCGGTGACGCCCTCGGCGACCAGCACCGCCGGCCCGGTCATCAGCACCCGGTCGTCCTCGGTCCACACGATGTCGAGGCGGCCGCCGGGGACGTCGACGCGGTACGACGTGCCGCGCGGGGCGTCGTCGGCCAGGGCCGTCGCGACCATCACTGCGCAGGCGCCGGTGCCGCACGAACGGGTCTCGCCGGAGCCGCGTTCGTGCACGCGCATGGCCACGTGCCGGTCGCCGCGTCGTACGACGAACTCGACGTTGACGCCCTCGGGGTAGACCGCGCGGTCGTAGCCCGGCTCGGTCAGCAGCGTCCCCGCCTCCGCGAGGTCCTCGACGAGGGCGACGGCATGCGGGTTGCCCATCGAGACGTGCCGGGCCGCGTGGGCGGTGCCGTCGACGGTGACCGTCGTGGCGTCGTACACCGCGGGCTTGCCCATGTCGGCGGTGAGCAGCCCGTCGCCGGCGTCGCTGACGACCTTGACGCCGTCGCGCGTCGCGACGGCCACGGGGAGCGGCTCGCCCTCGTGGTCGTGGAGGTAGCGGGCGAAGACGCGGACCCCGTTGCCGCACATCTCGCTGGTCGAGCCGTCGGCGTTGCGGTAGTCCATGAACCAGCCGTCGCCGTCCCGTACGGCGCGCAGCACGCCGTCGGCGCCGATGCCGGCCCGGCGGTCGCACAGGGCCCTGACCCGGGCCGGGTCCAGGTCACCGTGCACGGTGCCGTCGGGGTCGGGCAGGACGACGAAGTCGTTCTCGGTGCCGTGGCCCTTGAGGAAGCGGTAGCTCACCGGCCCAGTGTCGCAGGGCGCCTCACGTCGCGCGGACCACGCTGTGCCGCAGGCAGGCGAAGTCCCGGTTGCGCTCGACCTCCTCGAGCCGCAGCTCGACGTGGCGCGGCAGCACGGGCGCGCCGGCGCCGAGGGTGACGGGGGCGTACTGGATCCAGACCTCGTCGAGCAGCCCGGCGTCGTGGAACTGCCCGACGAGGTCCCCGCCGCCGACCAGCCAGACGTCCTTGCCGGCGGCCGCGTCGAGCGCCGCCGCGTGCACCTCCCGGACCGGGTCGGCGGTGAAGGTCACCGCCTTGACCGGCTCGAACTCGCGGTGCGTCATCACCCACGTCGGCAGGTCGCCCCACGGGTCGTCGTCGTGGTCGAGGATCCACTGCCAGGTGGTGGCGCCCATGACGCAGGCGCCGATCCGCTCCCGGAACCCGGCGTAGTGCATCGGGCCGGCCTCGTCGATGTCGCGAGAGGTCAGCCAGTCCAGCGAGTGGTCGGTGGTGGCGATGAAGCCGTCGAGCGAGCAGCCCGTGTAGTAGATCGTGGTCACGCCTCGTACCTCTTCCTGCTCCAGGTGATGGGGTCCCCGTCGTCGACGTCGTGGCCGGCGGCGCGCAGCATGAGGCGCGCCAGCTGGCGGCGGTGGGCGCCGAAGGACAGCACGTGCGCGACCACGCTCCCGACCTGGAACGACTCGGGCGGGTCGCACAGCGCGTCGATGAGCCGGTCGTCCCACGCCTGCCGCTGCTCGATGTCGCGGCACACCGCCAGCCAGCGGGGCGCGATCGCCTCGTGGCGGGCGGCCAGGCTCGCCGGGTCGTCGCCACCACGCTCGGGGAAGTCGGTCCCCTCGAACGCGGCGACCCAGACCTCCTTGCTGAAGACGTGGTGCTCCAGCACGGCCGCGACCGACGGCTCCTCGCCGTCGAAGGAGAGCACCACCTGACCGGGCAGCACCGCGCGCCGGTAGTCCTCGTCGGGGATCGAGGCGACCCGGTCGACCAGGTGGCCGGTGTCGTCGACGTCGTGCTGCAGGAGCTGGGCCGAGACGTGCATGGGAGGAACCTCCTCGGAGTCGTGGACCCACAGGCTGAGCGGCGGGTGGAAGTGCACGCCGTTGGGTGCGGGCAGCCAGTGGGTGCGGGCCTGCCCGGGTCGCGAGCCGCGGGCCGACAGCGCGCTCGGCGGCACGCCGTACGCCCTCGCGAAGGCTCGGCTGAAGCCCTCCACGGACTCGTAGCCCGCCTCGAACGCCGCGTCGGTGACCGACAGCCCCCGCGAGACCCGCCAGGCACTGCGCTCGAGCATCACCCGTCGCCGCAGCGCCACCGGGGTCTCGCCGGTGCCCCGCGCGACCTCGCGGCTGAAGTGGAAGCGCGAGGAGTACGCCGTGCCGGCCATGTCGTCGAGCCGCTGGTTGTCCTCGTCGAGCACCGCGTCGAGCAGCTCGCGCAGGCGGTCACGTCCGGTCACGGACCCAGTGTGGACCGGCCGGGTGCCGGGGCACCCGACCGATCTTGCTCACGACTGGGTGTTACCGCGGGTCGACGACCTTGGCCGAGCCGCCACCCCGTCGCGTGGGCTCCGCGACCGCGATCATCAGGCCGCCGGGACCGAACTCGATGGCGGTCGCGGCTCCGATCTCCGCGGCGCTGGTGAACGCGTCACCCGAGGCCACGAGCTTGTGGCCCAGCGCCGTGAGGCCGGTGCCGTAGCGGGTGATGAAGTCGGGCTCGGCGGTCACGTTGGCGGTGTTGCGCTGCGTGGCCCGGGGGGCGGCGAGCGCGCCGGCGGCGTCCATCCCCAGGTCGATCCGGTTGACGAGCGTCTGCAGCACCGTGGTGATGATCGTCGAGCCGCCCGGCGAGCCCAGCGCCATGAACGGCCGGCCGTCCCGGAGCACGATCGTCGGGCTCATCGAGGAGCGCGGCCGCTTGCCGGGCTGGATGCGGTTGGGGTCGGCCGGGTCGTAGACGGTGGAGAAGTCGGTCAGCTCGTTGTTGAGCAGGAAGCCGTAGCGCGGCACCACCATCCCCGAGCCACCGGTCTGCTCGATGGTGAGGGTGTACTCCACGACGTCGCCCCACTTGTCGGCCACCGTCAGGTTGGTCGTCGAGATGTTCTCGGTGTCCGCGTCCACGGTGCCGCGCGCGGCCGGTGCGTTGCAGACCCCGTCGTACGACGTGACGTCGCCGGCGGCGGTCGGCTTGGTCAGCGCCTTGGTCGGGCTGATCGCGCAGGCGCGCTCGGCGGCGTACCGGTCGCTGAGCAGGTCCCCGATCGGCACGTCGACGAAGGCCGGGTCGCCGAGGTACTTGCCCCGGTCGGCGAAGGACAGCGCGCTGGCCTCGAGGTAGTGGTGCAGCGCCTGTGTCGGGGTCATGCCGGCGAGGTTGTAGCGCTCGAGGATGTTGAGCGCCTCGCCGACGGTGGTGCCGCCGGACGAGGACGGGTTCATGCCGTAGACGTCGTAGCCGCGGTAGCTGCTGCGGCTCGGCTTCTGGTTGAGCACCTTGTAGTTCTTCAGGTCCTTGCGGGACAGGTAGCCGCGCGGCACCGGCAGCTCGGTGCTCGGCGTGGTCCGCGGCTTGCGGACGATCTTGACCATCAGCCGCGCGAGCCGGCCCTCGTAGAACGACTTCATCCCCTCCTCGCCGAGCATCGTGTACGTCGTGGCGAGCTGCGGGTTCTTGAACACCGAGCCGACCTCGGGGGCGTCGCCGCCGGGGAGGAAGAGCTGCCGGCTGGCCCAGAACGCCTTGAACCGCTCCTCGTTGTCCAGCGTCTGCTGGCGGAACGTGTCGTCGACGACGAACCCGCGCTGCGCGACGCCGATGGCGGGCTTGAGCGCCTTGGCGAGCGACAGGGTTCCGAAGCGCTTGAGCGCCCGCGCCCAGGTGGCCGGGGTGCCGGGCACGCCGACGCTCACGCCGCTGGTCACCAGGTCCGGGGTGAAGGGGTAGGGCTTGCCCGTCTCGTCGTCGATGAAGGCGTCGGTGGGCATCTTGCGCGGCGCCGTCTCGCGGCCGTCGATGGTGCTGACCTTGCCGGTCTCGGCGTCGTAGTGCACGAAGTAGCCGCCGCCGCCGATGCCGGCGCTGTAGGGCTCGGTCACGCCCAGGGTCGCCGCCGCGGCGACGGCGGCGTCGGCGGCGTTGCCGCCCTTCTTGAGGATCCGCAGGGCCGCGGCGCTGGCCTCCGGGTCGACGGTCGAGACCGCTCCCCCGTAGCCGACGGCGGTCGGGTCCTTGACCGTCGGCCGGGCGGCCGACGCGGCGGATGCGGCTGCCCCCGGCTCCTCGGCGGCGCCCGGCGGTGCCGCGGCGAGCAGCCCGGCGACGAGCGCGGAGGTGGCGAGGGCGGGAAGGGCGATGCGCATGGTGGCCTCCGAGGGCTGGCACGAGGTGGTGCAGCCCACCTAACGCCTCAGCCGTCCGCTTGTCGATCCCCCTCAGGGGCGAGCGCCTCGACCGCCGCGACGGCACGCTCGAGCCGCGACGGGTCGTCGTACGCCACCCAGACGATGCGGGGGTCCTTGCGGAACCACGAGTCCTGGCGGCGCGCGAAGCGCCGCGTGGCGACCTGCGTGCGCGTGATCGCGTCCTCGCGGCCGAGCTCTCCGCGCAGGTACGCCGTGGCCTCGCGGTAGCCGATCGCCCGGCCCGCGGTGCGTCCCCGCTCGAGCCCGAGGTCGAGCAGCCGCTCCACCTCCTCGACCAGCCCGGAGTCCCACATCTCGCGCACCCGCCGGTCGATGCGGGCGTCGAGGGTGGGGCGGTCGACGTCGACGCCGACCTGGAGCGAGAGCGGGTCGGCGTACTCCAGCTGCGGCAGGGTGGCCGACCACGGGCGCCCGGTGAGCGCGATGACCTCCAGGGCGCGTACGACGCGGCGGCCGTTGTCGACGAGGATCCGGCGGGCCGCCTCGGGGTCGAGCCGGGCCAGCCGCTCGTGCAGGGCGGCGGGTCCGACGCGCTCGAGCTCGGCCTCGAGCTCGCGACGCAGCGAGTCGTCGGTGCCGGGGAACTCGAAGCGGTCGAGCACCGCGCGGGTGTAGAGCGCCGAGCCGCCGACGAGGACCGGGGTCCTCCCCCGCCCGCGGATCCTGGTGATCGCCTCTCGCGCCCAGCCCTGGAACTCCGCGACCGTCGCCGGCTCGGTGACGTCGAGGAGGTCGAGCAGGTGGTGCGGGATGCCGCGACGCTCGGCGGGCGGCAGCTTGGCGGTGCCGACGTCCATCCCCCGGTAGACCTGCATGGCGTCGGTGTTGACCACCTCGCCGTCCAGGGCCTCGGCCAGGTCGAGGCTGAGCCCGGTCTTGCCCGAGGCCGTCGCCCCCACGACGGCGACCGTCACGGGGTGGGGCGCGGCGGGCATGGTCAGTAGTGTTCCAAACGACCGGCGGCACCCTCGTGCCGCACCGATCCGCACCGACCGCATGGAGGACCAGAATGGGTTTCCTGGACGACGCCAAGGCCAAGCTCACCGACGCCGTGGACAAGCACGGCGACAAGATCGCGGACGGTCTCGACAAGGCCGGCGCCGCGATGGACAAGCAGACGGGCGGCAAGCACAGCGACAAGATCACGACCGGGGTGGCGAAGGCCAAGGAAGGGCTCGACCGGCTCGACGGACGCCGCGACGACTTCTCGGCCAGCACGACGGAGCCGGCGCCGGACCCGGACGTCGTGCCCTCGCCCGGTCCCGAGCCCACGCCGTCCCCCGACCAGCCGGGCCTGCCCACCGACCCGGCCAACCCCGCCACCGGCGCGGCCCCCCGCCCCTGAGGGGGTGAGCGCGGTCCGTCGCGCCCCGTTAGGTTGACCCGCGTGACGGATCGCTTCGTGGTCGTGCCCGCGTCGTACGTCTACCTCCTGCGCGAGGCGGACGACGGCGGCACCGAGGTGCTGCTGCAGCTGCGGCAGGGCACGCCCTACATGGACGGCCACTGGGCCGCCGCCGCGGCCGGCCACGTCGAGCGCGGCGAGACGGCGTACGACGCCGCCCGCCGCGAGGCCGCCGAGGAGCTCGGGCTCACCGCGGTCGACCTCGACTTCGAGCTCACCATGCACCGCACCCGGAGTGGTGAAGCCATCGACGAGCGCGTCGACTGGTTCTTCACCGCACGCTCCTGGGAGGGCGAGCCCCGGGTGATGGAGCCGGACAAGTGCGCCGAGCTGCGCTGGTGCCGCCTCGACGCGTTGCCGTCGCCGGTGGTGCCGCACGAGGCCTACGCGCTCAGCCGGCTCGGCAGCGGCGATCGCTACGTCACGCACGGTTTCGACAACACACAGGAGGGTCACGCATGAACAACGAGGACCTCGGTCCGCAGCCCGAGCCGGTCATCGAGGACGGGGAGCCCAACCCCGGCGGAGCCGACGCGGTCAGCGAGGACCCCGCCGACAACGGGCTCGGGCGCGACCTGCACCCGGAGGCCAACCCCGGCGTCGACGACGCGCTGCCCGACGAGATCGGCCAGCTCGACGAGGACAAGAAGCAGGCTCCCGAGGGCGAGGCCGACGACCAGGAGTCGGGCACCCAGGAGGACGTCGAGGCCGGCCAGGAGTCCGAGGACGGGTCGGTCGAGCCTCCCGCCTGACCGCTGCCGGCGATTGACTGTGGGATCGGTGTCACCTGGTGGCACCGATCCCACACTCATGTCCGCAGGGTTGCGGGGTCCCGGCCCAGCCACGGGAGCGGTGGAGTGCGGCGACCTTGACGGCCGTCACGCAGGACCGGTCGAACACCTGCCCCCACCCGATCCGCACCGTGTGCTTGCCAGCCAGCGCCGCGTCGAGGTCCCGCTCCATGTCCAGGTCCCGTCCCTGCGCGGAGTCGTGGAAGAGACGGCCGTCGAGCTCGACGACCAGCCCGTCCTCGTGCTCGCAGTCGCGGTAGACGATCCGGCTTCCGATCGCGTCCCGCACCTGCCGGTCACCCGGCGGCAGTCCGTGCGGACGGACGACCCGCGTGAGGTAGCCGTGCTCGAGGACCGAGCACGAGCCCTCGGCGATGTCCGTCAGCACGCCGGCCAGCCAGGCTTGGCGGGGCGCCCGTTCACGCGCGCCCAGCTCGGCGGCCAGCCGGCCGGCGGTGGAGCGCCGTCCCTGCACGACGCCGGCCAGCACCCCCAGGGCCTCGAGGTCCGACGCCGCCCGGCAGGCCACGTCGATGGCGGCGTCGTCGTACCGCACGCGCGGCGGCCCCACGCTCCACACCGTCCGCCGGGCGAGCCCGTCGACCCTCCGGATCCGTACGCCGGGTGGTGCGAGCACCGTCCGCGACCGGGCCACGAACACCTCGACCGTGACCGGGTCCGGGCGCTTGCCGGGACCCTCGTGGGCGCGCAGCGCCGCCTCCCCCGCCAGGGCGGCCGGCCAGGCGTGCAGCACCGCGGCCCAGGCCCGCTGGAGCCAGTGCGGCTCACCGGTGTGGTCGAGGTAGACGCCCGGGTGCACGACGGACAGCTCCCGGCGCCGGATGAGCCGGCGGATGCCGGCCGGCGTCTCGCCCGAGGCAAGGAGCTGGGTCCTGGACACGACGCCGTGCTGGTCGTCGAGGAAGTCGGCCACCGACCATCCGGGCGGCCACGCGTGCGGTGAGGTCATCTCGCACCCCTGCCCGTGGTCCGACG
Organism: Nocardioides sediminis; assembly: GCF_003047295.1. GTDB lineage: Bacteria > Actinomycetota > Actinomycetes > Propionibacteriales > Nocardioidaceae > Nocardioides > Nocardioides sediminis. Next base: position 156,435 of record NZ_PZYZ01000001.1, on the reverse strand, counting down.
AGCTCAGACGTCGAGATCGGGGCCTGTGGACAACCGATGAGTGTGGCTTCGGTGCCACCAGGCGACACCGAAGCCACACCTAGCCACACGTGGGGCCGCGGTCGCGGCGGGGTGCTCAGCCGCAGGCGGGCGCCGGGGGAAGCGGGGCGGGCACGCCGACGGTCGGCATGCCGAGCCCGACGCCGGAGGGCGCGGGCGGGCCGGAGGTGCGCGCCTCCCAGGCGTCGCCGGCGCGCGTGCGGCGTACGGCCAGGACCGGACCGTCCGCGACGAGGTGGTGCGGGGCGGCGTAGGTGACCTCGACGGTCACCATGTCCCCGGGCCGCACACCCTCGGCGCCGTCGGGGGTGAAGTGCACGAGCCGGTTGTCGGGGCCGCGGCCGGAGAGCCGGTGGGTGGCGGCGTCCTTGCGCCCCTCCCCCTCGGCGACCATCAGCTCGATCCGGGTGCCGACGAGCGCCTTGTTCTCCTCCCAGGCGATCTCGGTGACCAGCGCGGACAGCCGCTGGTAGCGGTCGCGCACGACCTCCGGCGGCACCTGGTCCTCCATCGTGGCGGCGGGGGTGCCGGGACGCGGGGAGTACTGGAAGGTGAAGGCGCCCGAGAAGCGGGACTCGCGCACCACCCGCATCGTCTCGAGGAAGTCCTCCTCGGTCTCGCCGGGGAAGCCCACGATGATGTCGGTCGTGATCGCCGCGTCGGGCATGGCCGCGCGGACCCGCTCGATGATGCCCAGGAACTTCGAGGACCGGTAGGACCGGCGCATCGCACGCAGCACCCGGTCGGATCCCGACTGCAGCGGCATGTGCAGCTGGTGCATCACGTTGGGCGTCCCGGCCATCGCCTCGATGACGTCGTCGGTGAACTCGGCCGGGTGCGGCGAGGTGAAGCGCACCCGCTCCAGCCCCTCGATGTCGCCGCACGCGCGCAGCAGCTTGGAGAACGCCTGCCGGTCGCCGAACTCCACGCCGTAGGCGTTGACGTTCTGGCCCAGCAGGGTGATCTCGGTGACGCCCTCGGCGACGAGCGCCTCGACCTCGGCCAGGATCTCGCCCGGCCGGCGGTCCTTCTCCTTGCCGCGCAGCGACGGGACGATGCAGAAGGTGCACGTGTTGTTGCAGCCGACCGAGACCGACACCCAGGCGGCGTACGCCGACTCGCGACGGGTCGGCAGCGTCGAGGGGAAGACCTCGAGCGACTCGAGGATCTCGACCTGCGCCTCCTGCTGCACGCGCGCCCGCTCGAGCAGCGCGGGCAGCGAGCCGATGTTGTGGGTGCCGAAGACGACGTCGACGTACGGCGCCTTCTCGGTGATCGTGGACCGGTCCTTCTGGGCGAGGCACCCGCCCACGGCGATCTGCATGCCGGGGTTGGCGGCCTTGACCGGCGCGAGGTGGCCGAGGTTGCCGTAGAGCTTGTTGTCGGCGTTCTCCCGGACCGCGCAGGTGTTGAAGACGACGACGTCGGCCTGGGCGCCGGCGGGACTGGCGACGTACCCCGCGTCCTCCAGCAGCCCGGTCAGGCGCTCGGAGTCGTGGACGTTCATCTGGCACCCGTAGGTGCGGACCTCGTAGGTGCGCGGGAGCGTCTCAGGTGTGGCAGTCATGACCGGTCAAGGGTACGGCGGGCGCGCGGGGCCGCCCGAATCGCACGCTGCGCCGTGGTCCGCCGCCCTAGGCTCGGCCCATGCCGCGCCTGCACGCCTTCGAGCTGCTCCCGGACGACGAGGGACGCGAGGCCGTCCTGAGCGACTGGCAGGCGCTGCGCGACGCCGGCCTCCCCTCCCAGCTCGACCACAAGGGGATGACCAACACCCCGCACGTCACGATCCTGACCGCCGAGGCCCTCGGGCCGGAGCACGACGAGGTGGCCCTCGCGCGCGTCGGTCCGGCGCTGCCGGCCGAGACCCGGGCGTCCGGGATCGCGCTGCTCGGCGGCTCCCGGGTGTCCCTGGTCCGACTCCTCGACGTGCCCGACCCGCTCATCCGGGCCGTGATGGGGCTGCGCGACGACGTGCCCCACGCCAAGCACCCGGGCTGGCTGCCGCACGTGACGCTCGCGCGGCGACTCTCCCGCTCGGCCGTCCCCACCGCGCTCGGCGTGCTCCGCCACGACGACCTGCGGCTGCGGCTCGTCGAGCTGCGTCGCTGGGACCCCGACTCCGGGACCGTCCGGACGCTATGAGGCCACGGTCGGCGCGCCGCCCAGCGCCGGCCAGTCCCGCCGGGCACCCCAGGCGAGGAAGGCGATCGCCGGGATCGACCACGTCCAGATCCCGAAGCCGAACAGCATCAGCAGGACGTGGAAGACGATCGTGAGCACCCAGCCGACCCGGGCGGCACGCCCGCCGACGAGCAGCAGCACCCCGACCACGACCTCGGCGGCGGCCAGGAGCAGGCCCCACACCTCGGGGGCGGCCATGAACACCTCCGCCCAGCCGGTGCGCACGAAGCCGAAGAGCCCCGGCTCCCCGAACGGCTCGTAGAACTGCGTGTCCGCGGCGACGATCCCGACGTGGATGCCGCCGGTGAAGGTGAAGAAGCCGCCGACCCCGGTGGTGAGCGCCGGCGGCCGGTGCCGCAGGCCCGACCGTGCGGCGGCGGGCGTCGTCCGCGAGGTGGTGGTCATGAGGTCCTCCCTGTCCCCAGCCTGACCAGCCCGCCGCTCGGCGCACAGGGGCGCTCGCCGCGGACACGGGGGACCTTGGCCCCTGCCCCGCGCCGCCGGGACGGACGAGGATCGATGCATGGAGGGCACCACCGGCCGGGACACGTGGACCCGCTGGGTCCTGTGGACCACGACCGCCGAGGTCACGGGGTTCACCGCCCCGGCCGTGGTGGGCGTCGCGACGCGGGAGCGGGAGGGCCTGGCCCTGCTGCTCCCCCTCGTGGCCGCCGGGCTGGTCGAGGGATCCGTGCTCGGCGCCGGCCAGGGGCACGTGCTCCGCGACGTGCTCCCGGGCCTGCGGCTGCGCCGGTTCGTGGTCGCGACCGCGCTGGCCGCGGGAGCGGCGTACGCCGTGGCGATGCTGCCGGCCGCCTGGCCGGACACCGTGTCGAGCCTGCCCGCGCCCCTCCTCGTGCTCCTCGCCGCCGCCGGCGGCGTGGTCATGCTCGCCTCGATCGGCACCGGCCAGTGGCTGGTCCTGAGAGAGGTGCTGCCCCGATCGGCGAGCTGGGTGCTGACGACGGCCCTCGCCTGGCTCGCCGGTCTCGGGGTGTTCCTCGGCGTCGCGACGCCGTGGTGGCACGTGGGTCAGTCCGCCCTCGTCGCCGTGCTGATCGGGCTGGTCGCGGCCACCCTGATGGCGCTGACCGTGGCCGTCGTCACGGGCGCCGCACTCGTGCGGCTGCTGGCGCGGGACCGCGAGCCCGCTCAGGCGAGGTGACGCCGAGCGATCCGCTCGCCCAGGTCCGCCAGCAGCCGTGCCGGCTCGCTCATGCACGTGTCGACGTCGGGCTCGACGTCGACCAGGGCGTACGCCGCCGAGATGCCGCCGCCCGCCAGCTCCTCGTCGTCGAGCAGCCGCCGCCCGCAGACCGCGACGACGGGCACGCCGGCGGTCGCGGCCGCGCTCGCGACCCCGACCGGCGCCTTGCCGCGCAGGCTCTGGGCATCGAGCGACCCCTCGCCCGTCACCACGAGGTCGGCGCCGTGCACGCGCTCGGCGAAGCCGAGCAGGTCCAGCATCAGCGCGATCCCCGGGCGCAGCTCGGCGTCCAGGGCGGCCACCAGGGCGAAGCCGACGCCGCCCGCGGCGCCCGCGCCCGGCACGTCGCGGCGGTCCGCCCCGGTCGTCGCCGCGAGCACGCCGGCCCAGTGGCCGAGCGCGGCGTCGAGCGCCACCACGTCGTCGGGCGTCGCGCCCTTCTGCGGCCCGTAGACCGCCGCCGCGCCGTCCGGGCCGGTCAGCGGGTTGTCGACGTCGCAGGCCACGACGACCCGCGCGTCCGCGAGCCCGGGGTGAAGTCCGTCGAGCGACAGCGCCGAGACCTCCGGCAGCGCGGCCCCGCCGTCGGGGACAGCGGGATGGGCGACCGCGCCGAGGGCCGCCAGCAGCCCGGCGCCGCCGTCGGTGCTCGCGCTGCCGCCGATCCCGACGACGAGCTCGCGACACCCCGCGTCCAGGGCCGCAGCCATCACCTCGCCCAGCCCCCGGCTGGACGCCGTCAGAGGTTCGCGGACCCCACCGGGCAGCCGCTCGAGGCCGCACGCGTCGGCCATCTCCACCACGGCCGTGCTCCCGCGCCGGGCGTACGACGTCTCCACCGGCTCCCCGGTCGGGCCGGCCACGGTCACCGGGACCCGCTCGAAGCCGGCCGACACCGCGGCGTCCAGGGTGCCGTCACCGCCGTCGGCCACCGGCAGGCACTCCACGTCGAGGTCGTGGTGCACCCGCCGCAGCCCGTCGGCGACGGCGCGCGCGACGTCGTGGGCGGGGAGGGTGCCCTTGAACTTGTCGGGAGCGATCAGGACTCGGGTCATGCGGGAGCCTTTCCGGTGGAGTCGCGCACCACGAGGTCGCAGCCCGCCGTACGCCGGCGCGGCCGCGCCGAGGGTTCCTTGAGGGCCATCAGCAGTGCCTGCTCCCCCATCTCGACCATCGGCAGCCGGACGGTGGTGAGCGCGGGGGCCAGGTCGACCGCGACCGCCACGTCGTCGAAGCCGGTGACCGACACCTGGCCGGGCACCGAGATGCCGCGGTCGCGGAGCACCGAGAGGACGCCGATGGCCATGTCGTCGTTGAGGGCGAGCACAGCCGTCACGTCGGGGTGGGCGGCGAGGATCTCCTCGGCCGCCTGCTTGCCGCCCTGCCGGGTGAAGGGGGCCTCCACCACGGGGACGTCGGCAAAGCTCAGGCCGGCCGCCGCGAAGGCCTCCTCGACGCCGGCGAGCCGGTCGGCCACCGTGGTCAGCGAGCGCAGGCCGGTGGCGACGGCGATCCGGCGGTGGCCGAGGTCGAGCAGGTGCTGGGCCACCGCCCGCCCGCCGGCCTGGTTGTCCGGCAGCACGGCGTCGGCGCTGAGGTGGTGGCGCCCGATGACCGCGACCCGTCCCCCCGCGCGCCGGTAGCGGGCCAGGTCCTCCTTGGCCTGCGCCTGCTGCGACGGGTCGACGAAGCCCGAGCCGGCCACGATGATCGCGCCGACCCGGTTGGCGATCAGCGTGCGGATCTGCTCGAGCTCCTGGTCGGGGTCGCGGCCGGTGTGGCAGATCTGCACGGTCAGGCCCTCCCGGGCGCCGACCCGCAGGACGCCGCTGGCGATCTCGGTGAAGTAGGGGTCGCCGATCTCGTGCACGATCAGTCCGACCGACCGGGACGCGCCACCGGCGAGGCTGCGGGCGTGGACGTTGGCGACGTACCCCATCTCCCGGGCGACGCCCCGCACCCGCTCGGCGACCTCCTCGCTGACGCCGGACGTGCGGGACAGGCTGCGGGACGCGGTCGCGATGGAGACCCCGGCCGCCTCGGCGACGTCCTGCAGCCGCAGGGTGGTCCGGTCCTTCACCACCTGGGTCCCCCTGTCGTCCGGTGCGTCGACCCGACGTCGACACCAATTGTGCTGTGACCCTTGCCACAGCCGCCGCGCGCTGCCTACAGTAGCCGAAAGCGCTTACGAAAGCGCTTACGTTCATCGTAGAGGAGCGACATGAAGGTCACCACCACCCACCGCGTCGGCGCCCTGGCCCTGGCCTCGTGCCTCACCCTGAGTGCCTGCATGAGCTCCGGCTCGAGCAGCTCGGGCGAGGAGGGCGACGGCCCGATCAACATCGGCATCTCGCTCCCCCTCACCGGTGACTTCAGCGAGCCGGGCAAGGGCGTGCAGCGCGGCTACGAGGCCTGGGCCGACTACGTCAACGAGAACGGCGGGCTCCTGGGCCGCGACGTCGAGCTGACGATCCTCGACGACCAGTCCAACGCCGACCGGGTCGCCTCGGACTACGAGAAGCTGATCAACCAGGACGGCGTCGACCTCGTCTTCGGCCCCTTCTCCACCCGCCTCGTCGTGCCGGCCGCCCAGGTCGCGCAGGACTACGGCTTCCTCTTCGTGGAGCCGGCCGGCGCCGCCGAGGAGGTCTTCACCCAGGGCTTCGACAACCTCTTCTACGCCGCCCCGGCCGTCGCCGACGACCACTACGACTACCTCGCCGACGCGATCGAGGCGCTCCCCGAGGGCCAGCGCCCCAAGACCGCGGCGTACGCCGCCATGGACGACCCGTTCGCGATGGGCACGGCCTACGGCCTCAAGACCCGCCTCGAGGAGATGGGCGTCGAGACGGTCGTCGACGAGGTCTACCCGCCCAACACCACCGACTTCGGCTCCATCGCGGCCAAGATCGCCGACAGCAAGGCCGACATCGTCGTCGGCGGCACGCAGTACCAGGACGCCGTCAACATGATCGTGGCGCTGCGCCAGCTCGGCTACCAGCCCAAGATGGCCGCCTTCTCCACGGCGCCGACCAACCCCGAGTTCCCCGAGGCCATCGGCGAGCAGACCGAGGGCATCCTGTCCCCCACCGGCTACACCCCCGAGGCGGACTACCCCACCAACGCCGAGTTCGTGGAGTACTACACCGAGCGCGAGGGCAACCCGCCGGCCGAGGACGAGGCCAACGCCTGGACCACCGGCCAGGTCGTCGCCGCGGCCGTCGAGGCCGTCGGCTGCGCCGACCCCGACCCCGAGTGCCAGCAGCAGCTCATCGACTGGCTCCGCGAGAACGAGGTCGACACCGTCGTCGGCCCGCTCACCTGGGACTCCGAGGGACGTCCGGAGGGCGCCCACCTCATCCAGCAGTACGTCGACGGGGAGATCCGGATCGTGCTGCCCGAGGAGGCCGCCGAGGCCGACCTCATCCTCGAGAAGCCCGAGTGGTGACCGGTAGCCCGACCCCCCGAAAGGCGCCCTGATGTCCCTGTTCTTCCAGAGCCTGGTGCTCGGCGTGCTGCTGGGAGGGCTCTACGCCCTCCTGGCCGCAGGCCTCACCCTCTACTTCGGCGTGATGCGGGTGGTGATGATCGCCCACTCCGCCTTCCTCATCCTCGCCGCCTACCTCGCGTGGTTCTTCACCAGCGAGACCGGGCTGGACCCGCTGCTCTCGCTGGTCGTGACCGTGCCGCTCTTCTTCGTGACCGGCGTGGCGATGCAGCGGCTGCTCATCTCGCGGCTGCGGCCGGCCACCCTGACGATGATGTCGGTGCTGCTCACCTTCTCGGTGGCGCTGGTCATCGAGGGGATGCTCGGCTTCGTCTTCAGCGGCACCCAGCGCCGGATCCGGCTGCCCTACAGCGGTGACAGCATCGAGCTGTTCGGGGCCAACATCGCGGTGGTCAAGCTGATCGCCTTCGGGCTGGCGGCCGTCTCGCTCGGCGCACTCTTCCTGATCCTCAAGAAGACCCAGTTCGGCCAGGCGCTGCGGGCCACGATCCAGCACCCCGACGCGGCCCGGCTGGTCGGCATCAACACCGACCGGATCGCCGGCTACGGCTTCGGCCTCGGGCTCGCGACCGCCGCGATCGGCGGCACGGCGCTGGCCCTGGACTCCACGATCTACCCGTCGCTGCACTGGCACTGGATCGGGCCGCTGATGGCGATCATCGTGGTCGGCGGCCTGGGCAGCATCCCGGGCGCCGCGATCGCGGCCATGCTCCTCGGGCTGGGCCAGAGCCTGCTCCAGATCCCGCTCGGGACCACCTGGGCCCAGACCATCTTCTACGTCGCGCTGTTCGCCACCTTGATGGTGCGGCCGCAGGGATTCTTCGGAGGTCGTCTTGCGCAGCGCTTCTGACACCACCACCGCCACGTCCACCGGCCGCGGCGGGATGCTCCTCAAGGGCGCCGGCCTGCTGGTCCTCGCCGCCCTGGTGCTCGCCTTCCCGGCCATGGCCCCCGACCCGTTCATCCTCTCGGTGGGCGTCGTCATCATGAGCTACGCCGTGCTCGCCACGTCGTGGAACTTCGTCGGCGGCTTCACCGGCTACATCTCGCTGGGCCACGCGTCGTACTCCGGCCTCGGCGCCTACGCCACCGCCCTCCTCGTGATCCACACCGGCATCAACCCCTGGGTCGCGATGCTCCTCGGCGGCCTGGTCGTCGCGGCGCTGGCCGTGCCGATCGGCATCGCCAGCCTCCGCGTCCGCGGCGCCTCCTTCGTGATCGTCTCGATCGCGATGGTGCTCATCCTGCTGCTGGTCTTCCAGTCGTGGGGCGAGGTCACCGGCGGCTCCAACGGCCTCCGCGTGCCGCGGCCCTTCGGCCCCGACGTGCTGCGCCCCGAGCAGCACGAGCGCTTCTTCTACCTCCACGCGGCGCTGCTCGCGGTGGCGCTGCTCGCCTGGTGGGCGATCGACCGCTCGCGCTTCGGCACCGGCCTCAAGGCCATCCGCGAGGACGAGGACAAGGCGCAGTCGCTCGGCGTGCCGACGTTCAGCTACAAGCTGACCGCGTTCGTCGTCTCGGCGTTCTTCACCGCCCTCGGCGGCGGCCTCTACGCCCTGTGGTTCGGCTTCCTGGACCCGATCTTCCAGTTCTCGATCCTGGTCGGCTCCTACATGGTGCTGATGAGCCTGCTCGGCGGCATCCGCAGCCTCTTCGGGCCGTTCCTCGGCGCGGTGATCGTCGGCTACGCGGTGGAGTTCTTCAAGAACCAGTACGGCGACACCCAGTTCCACCTCGTCGCCATGGGCCTGCTGCTGGGCATCGTCGTGCTCTTCATGCCCGACGGGATCATCCCGGCGGTCTCGTCCCTCCTCCGTCGGTTCCGTCCGGAGGCCGCCTCCATCCGCGAGGTCAGCCAGGCCGACCTGGCCGAGCAGCGGCGTAGGACATCGTCCCCCTCCACGTCGGGCACGGCACGGGTCGCGAGCCCCGCCGACGGTGAGAGCACGGGCGACGCGGACGACGGCTCCCCCGACCGCCTCTCCGAAGGAGTCCAGCGATGACCGAGACAGCGACCGGGACAACGACCGCGACCCGCATCGGCCTCGCCACCGAGGGGCTGACCAAGTCCTTCGGCGGCGTGCGCGCCGTGGACGGCGCGTCCGTGCAGTTCCACCACGGCAAGGTCAACGCCCTCATCGGCCCCAACGGCTCGGGCAAGACAACGTTCTTCAACTGCGTGACCGGGATGATCAAGCCCGACTCCGGCACCGCGACCTACCTCGGCCAGGACATCACCGGCAAGGCGTCGCACAGGATCGCGCGGGCCGGGATCGGCCGCAGCTTCCAGCTGTGCCGGGTCTTCCCGCGGATGACCGTCATGGAGAACATGCTGGTCGCCGTCCGGTCCGCCAGCCTGCGCCACCTCGTCGCGCCGGCCCGCAGCAGTGCCGAGGTCGAGCGGGCCCGCGAGCTGCTCACCCGGGTCGGCATCGACCACCTCGAGAACAGCGAGGCCCGGGACATCTCCTACGGCCAGCAGAAGCTGCTCGAGCTGGCCGGCGTGCTGATGGCCGACCCCGAGACGATCATGCTCGACGAGCCGGCGGGCGGCGTGAACCCCGCCCTCATCGACCGGATCGCCAGCCTGGTGCGCGACCTCAACGCCGAGGGCAAGACGTTCATCGTCGTCGAGCACAACATGGACCTCGTCATGAGCCTGTCGGACCACGTGGTCGTCTTCGACCGCGGCCGGCAGATCTGCGAAGGCCCGCCGTCGGTCGTGCAGAACGACCCCCGAGTCCTGGAGGCCTACCTTGGCATCTGACACTGCTCCCACCGAGGACTACCTCCTGGAGCTGGACGACATCGAGGCGGGCTACGGCCGGGCGGCGCTCGTGCTGCGCGGCCTCACCGTCAAGGTCCCGCCCGCCACGGTCGTGTGCCTCGTCGGTCCCAACGGCGCCGGCAAGTCCACGGTCCTCAAGGTGGCCAGCGGGATGCTCACCCCCCGCTCGGGCACCATCAGGGTCGCCGGCCGGGACGTCACGAGGAACTCGCCCCAGCAGATGCTGACCGCCGGGCTCTCCCACGTCCTGCAGGGCCACAGCGTCTTCAAGGAGATGACCGTCGAGGAGAACGTCCGCCTCGGCGCCTACTCGCTCAAGGACAGGTCCGAGGTCGAGGACCGCATCGACTTCGTCAAGACGCTGTTCCCCGTCGTCGCCGACCGGTGGACCGCGCTCGCCGGTGCCCTGTCCGGCGGCCAGCAGAAGCAGGTGGAGTTCGCCCGCTCACTGATGGTCAGCCCCCAGGTCGTGCTCCTCGACGAGCCGTCCATGGGCCTGGACCCCAAGGCCACCGGCACCGTCTTCGAGCAGGTCGTGCGGATGCGCGACGCCGGCACCGCGGTGCTGCTCGTCGAGCAGAACGCCCGCCGTGCCCTCGAGACCGCAGATCTCGGCTGCGTCCTCGACCTCGGCCGGGTGCACATCTCCGGACCGGCCGACGAGCTGCTCCGCGACCCCCAGCTGGCCGAGCTCTACCTGGGCGGCCGTCCCTCGACAGCCCCCACGACCTGATCCAGGAGAACCCCGTGTCCGACACGACCTACCGCATCCTCATGAACGGCGTCACCGGCCGGATGGGCTACCGCCAGCACCTGCTGCGCTCGGTGCTCGCCCTCCGCGACGACGGCGGCATCCCCCTCCCCGACGGCACCCGCCTCCAGGTGGAGCCGGTGCTGCTGGGCCGCAACGCCGACAAGCTCGCCCGGATGGCCGACCAGCACGGCATCGCCGACTGGTCGACCGACCTCGACACCGCCCTCGCCGAGGACCCGGCGCCGATCTACTTCGACGCCCAGGTCACCAGCGAGCGCAAGAAGGCGATCCTCAAGGCCGCGGCCGCCGGCAAGCACGTCTACACCGAGAAGCCGATCGCCGAGACCGTCGCCGAGGGCCAGGAGCTCGTCGACGCCGCCGAGAGGACCGGCATCATCAACGGCGTCGTCCACGACAAGCTCTACCTGCCGGGGCTGATGAAGCTCAAGCGGCTCGTGGACTCCGGCTTCTTCGGCCGGATCCTCTCGGTGCGCGGCGAGTTCGGCTACTGGGTCTTCGAGGGCGACGTCCTGCCCGCCCAGCGCCCGAGCTGGAACTACCGCGCCGAGGACGGCGGCGGCATGGTCCTGGACATGTTCTGCCACTGGAACTACGTCCTGGAGAACCTCTTCGGCGCCGTCGAGTCGGTCACCGCCAGGGCGGTCACGCACATCCCCGAGCGGTGGGACGAGAACGGCGAGCGGTACGACGCGACGGCCGACGACGCGGCGTACGCCATCTTCGAGCTGGCCGGCGGGATCATCGCGCAGGTCAACTCCTCCTGGGCGGTGCGCGTGGAGCGCAAGGAGCTCGTGGAGTTCCAGGTCGACGGCACCCACGGGTCCGCGGTGGCCGGGCTCTTCAACTGCCGCATCCAGCCGCGCGAGTCCACGCCGATGCCGGTGTGGAACCCCGACCTGCCGACCACCGAGGACTTCCGCGGCCAGTGGCGCGAGATCCCCGACAACCAGGAGTTCGGCAACGGCTTCCGCGCGCAGTGGGAGCAGTTCCTCCTCGACGTGCACCACGGGCGCCAGCACCCCTACGACTTCGCCGCCGGGGTCCGCGGACTCCAGCTCGTCGACGCCGGCCTGCGCTCCTCCGCCGAGGGCCGCCGGGTCGAGATGCCATGACCGCGGCCTCCACCACCCTGCGCCGCTCCACCGTCGCGCTCCCGGGACCCGACGGCAGGTGGCGCGAGGTGGAGCTCCGTGAGCCCCGTGCGTGGCAGCAGCGACCCGGCGGCCCCACCAGCCGGGTGGTCTTCGCCGCCGCGCACGTCGTCGCCGACCCGCTCGGGGAGAACGTCCCGGGCGCCCCGGCCGTCGTCGACTGGGACGCGACCCTGGCCTTCCGGGCCCACCTGTTCTCCTACGGGTTCGGCGTCGCCGAGGCGATGGACACCGCCCAGCGCAACATGGGCCTCGACTGGCCGGCCGTGCAGGAGCTCGTCCGGCGCAGCGCCGAGCAGGCCCGCGAGCACGGCGCCCGGATCGCGTCCGGGGCCGGCACCGACCACGTCACCGACGTGCGCTCCCTCGCCGACGTGCGCGAGGCCTACCTCGAGCAGGTGGCGTACGTCGAGTCGTGCGGGTCGCAGGTCATCGTGATGGCCTCCCGCCACCTCGCCGCCCTGGCCAGGACCCCCGACGACTACCTCTCGGTCTACGACGCGGTGCTCCGCCAGGTGCGCGAGCCCGTCGTGCTGCACTGGCTCGGCGAGGCGTTCGACCCGCAGCTGCGCGGCTACTGGGGCAGCACCGACGTCGACGCCGCCACCGCGACCTTCCTCGACCTGGTCCGCGCCCACGCGGACAAGGTGGACGGGGTCAAGGTGTCGCTGCTGTCCGCCGAGCACGAGGTGGGCCTGCGCGCCGCCCTGCCGGCCGGGGTGCGCCTCTACACCGGCGACGACTTCAACTACCCCGAGCTGATCCGCGGCGACGGCACGCACCACTCCGACGCCCTGCTCGGTGCCTTCGCGGCGATCGCGCCCGCGGCCTCGGCGGCGCTGGCGGCGCTCGACGAGGGCGACCTCGCGACGTACGACGCGGAGATGGCGCCGACGCTCCCGCTCTCGCGCCACGTCTTCGAGGCGCCCACCTACCACTACAAGACCGGGATCGCGTTCGTGTCGTGGCTCAGCGGCCACCAGCCCGGCTTCACGATGGTCGGCGGCCTGCAGTCGGCGCGCAGCGCGGTGCACCTCGGCCGGCTCTTCGAGCTCGCCAACGAGGCCCGGCTGCTGCCCGACCCCGAGCTGGCCGCGCACCGCCTCGGCGTGTGGCTCGAGGGCGCCGGGGTCACGCGATGACCACGACGAAGACCCTGACCGAGGTCGACGTGCCCAGCGGCGCCCCCGCCCGCACGCCCACCCCCGCGCCCGGCGACCCGCGCCTCGCGCGGCTGTCCCTCAACCAGAAGACCGTGGACGGGTGGTCGCTGCGCGAGGCCATCGACGGCTGCGTCGCCGCGGGCCTGCCCGCGATCGGCGCGTGGCGCGAGCCGGTCCAGGAGGTCGGCGTCACCACGGCAGCCCGCTGGCTGCGCGACGCCGGCCTGCGGGTCTCGTCGGTCTGCCGCGGCGGGTTCTTCACGGGCGCAGGCGACCTCTCCCGCGCCGAGCGCCACGACGACAACCGGCGCGCCCTCGACGAGGCCGCGGAGCTCGGCGCCCCCTGCCTGGTGCTCGTCCCCGGCGGGCTGCCCGCCGGCGACCGCGACCTCGTCGGCGCGCGAGCCCGGGCCGCAGCCGCGGTCGAGGCGCTCGTGCCGCACGCCCTCGACGTCGGCGTCCGGCTGGCGATCGAGCCGATGCACCCGATCTTCGCCGCCGACCGCGGCGTGGTCTCCACGCTCGCGCAGGCGCTCGACATGGCCGAGCCGCTCCCGGTCGAGGCCGTCGGCGTCGTCGTCGACACGTTCCACGTGTGGTGGGAGCCCGGCGTCGAGGAGCAGGTCGCCCGCGCGGGAGCGCGCATCGCGTCGTACCAGGTCTGCGAGTGGATCACCCCGCTCCCGCCGGACGCCCTGCTCTCGCGCGGGATGATGGGCGACGGCCACATCGACTTCGGCCACCTCACCGCCTGCGTCGCCGCCGCCGGCTACCGCGGCGACGTCGAGGTCGAGATCTTCAACGCCGACGTCTGGGCCGCCGAGGGCAGCGCCGTGGTGGCCACCCTCGCCCGCCGCTACGTCGAGCTCGTGGAGCCGCACCTCTGACCCTCTGCTCGCCGAGCGCACCGTCGCAACCACTCACACCAACTCGGAAGGACGTGAGCACATGCAGCACACACGGAGGGCGACCGCGCTCGCCCTGAGCATCGTCACCGGGGCGCTGGCCCTGGGATCGGCCGTGCCGGCGGGGGCCTTCCCCCCGGGGACGGTGGACGCCGGACCCGAGCAGGTCCACGTCGTGGCACCGGCCACCCTGCAGCACTGGGACCCGGTGACCGACGAGCTGTGGGCCTACGAGGGCAACGAGCTCGTGCTGACCCGCGCGGGCACCAACCCCGACGACGGTGTCCGGCGTCCGTTCGAGTACGCCGTCGTCACGAAGGGTCCCGAGCTCGCCGACGTCGACGTCCGGGCCGAGGTCCGGCTCGACGAGCCGGTGAGCGTCAACAACCGCGACGTCATCATCGTGTGGAACTACCAGGGGCCGAAGCGCTTCTACTACGCGCACTTCTCGCAGGACAACACCATCTATCCCCACAACGGGATCTTCGTGGTCGACAACGCCGACCGGCGCCGCATCGACGACCAGTGGAACGGCTCGGTGGGCGCTCCCCCCGCGGTGACAGACGCCGAGTGGCACGACGTACGCGTGCGGTACGACGCCGACAGCGGCGAGATCGCGGCGTACGTCGACGGGGCGAGCGAGCCCCTGATGACCGCGACGGACACCACCTTCTCCGGCGGGCGGGTCGGTTTCGGCTCGTTCGACAACTACGGCCGCGCGCGGCACTTCCGCGCGGTCGGCACGGTCTCGTGACCGTCTCCTGATCCCCGTCGGTCCCCTGACCCACGGTCGGGGGACCGACGAGGGCTGCCACGGCCCCGGCCAAGGAAACCGCGGCAGCAGTTGTCTCCAACCACCACAACAGTAGGGACAGCCCATGCGAACGACACGCTGGTGGGTCGCTGCCGCCACCACTTCACTGATGGCAGCGGCTCTCTCCCCCCTGGCCACCCCGGCCACCGCGCAGGACCCCTCCGGGCCCGGCGCACCCCCGATCCCGCCCGACCCGCTCCCCTCCACCCTCGGGCTCGTGCTCGAGGAGTACGCCCAGCTGCCGGCGTCGACGCCCAACGGTCCCTGGACCGACGTCCGCATCGGCACGCGGCACAACCGCATCAACCACGTCGGCGAGCTGCCCGACGGCTCGGACCGGCTCTACGTCCCGGACCTCAACGGCCGGCTCTACTTCCTCGAGGACCGCCAACCGTCGGTCTACCTCGACGTCAAGGCCCAGTTCCCGGAGTTCCTGGCCTGGCGCGGCCTGGGCTCGGGCTTCGGCTTCGTGACCTTCCACCCCGAGTTCGAGGACAACGGGAAGTTCTACACGACGCACACCGAGAACCCGACGGCTCCCGGCGAGCAGACCTACCCCGGCCAGCCGCTCCGCTCCAGCGGCGTGCAGAGCGTCGTCACCGAGTGGACCGCCGACGACCCGGCCGCCGACAGCTTCGAGGGCACCCGTCGTGAGCTGTTCCGCTACCGGTTCGCCTCGCAGATCCACGCCATCCAGCAGATCGACTTCAACCCGACCGCCGAGCCGGGTGACGACGACTACGGCCTGCTCTACCTCGCGGTCGGCGACGGTGGGTACGGCGTCGAGAGCGACATCCCCCAGCGGCTGTCCGACCCGTCCGGCAAGATCCTGCGCATCGACCCGGCAGGCACCGACTCCGGCAACGGCCAGTACGGCGTGCCCGAGACCAACCCGTACGTCGACGAGCCCGGCGCGCTCGGTGAGATCTGGGCGATCGGCATGCGCGACCCGCACCGGTTCAGCTGGGACGCGGAGGGCAAGCACGAGATGTTCCTCGGCCACATCGGCCAGCGGGCCATCGAGGCCGTCTACGAGGTCGACCGCGGCGACGACTTCGGCTGGCCGGACGTCGAGTCGCGCCTGGACTACCAGAACGACACCCAGTGCCGCCTCGACCCGATGACCGAGGAGCAGGCCGCGAAGGGCTACGACTTCCCGGTCGCGTCCTACGCGCACGAGACGCCGGCCAACTGGGGCTGCAACTCCGACTCGGGCCACGCCATCTCCGGGGGCCACGTGCACCGGGGCGACCTGCCCGGCCTCAAGGGCAAGTACGTCTTCGGCGACCTCGTCAAGGGAGAGGTCTACTACTCGACCGCCGCCCACATGCGCGACGACTCCGAGCGCGAGGCGACCGTCCACGAGATGCAGCTCTTCGACACCTCCGGCACCCGGATGCGGATGTCGGACTTCGTCGGCGACGGCCGCGTCGACCTCCGCTTCGGCACCGACGACGACCGCAACCTCTACCTGCTGGCCAAGGCCAACGGGATGATCTGGAAGGTCGTCGACACCACGCGGGCCCCGTGGCCCCAGGACGTCGAGCCGGCGCTCGCGGACAACGTCGTGGCGGCGTACGACTTCGAGCACCCCTTCGCCGCCAACGACTCCTACGAGGTGGACCAGGGGCCGAGCCGGACGCTGATCCGGCTGGTCAACGGCGGCGAGCAGATGCGGGTGGACGACGGCGCCCACCCGGGCTCCAACAACGCCCTCCAGCTGCACAGCTCCGCGGAGTCGCCGACCGGCACGCCGTGGAAGGCCGGGGTCTACGAGAACGACGCCGACGGCGTGGCCTCCCTGTCGCGGTTCGCCGGCGCCGAGGGCATCACCGTGATGGGCTGGTTCAAGATGGACGGCACCAACCCGACGGCGGGCTTCAACGCGATCGGTCTCGCCGGCGTGCTGTCCGGCAACTCCGACGGGCACGGCGTCCGCGCCCTGCTCGAGCTGATCAACGTCAACGGCGAGCTCAAGCTCGTCGCGCTCGGCCGGCGTCTCGACACCGGCTCGTCGCAGACCTTCGCGGCCACCGCCCCCTGGCAGGAGCTGCTGCCGGCCGGGGAGTGGGTGCACCTGGCCGCGACGTTCGACTACACCGCCGGCACGATGGCGCTCTACCGCAACGGCGAGGCCGTCGACGGCTTCTACACCAACCCTGGCGACCCCTGGCAGGTCGACGGGACCGGGACGTCGCCGACCAACCCGCGCGGCATCAAGATCGGCGGCTCCTTTCCGCAGGACGGGTCGCAGCGCAACCCGTGCAACTGCCGCATGGACGGGCTGATGTTCCTCGACGACGTGGCCTCCGCGTCCGAGGTCGCCCGGCAGTACCGCCGCCTGCTGCGGTGACCACCGTCCGCGCGTAGGGACGCGGACACCACCCGCTCCGGGGTGCAGGCACCACGCCTGCACCCCGGAGTGCCGTCCGGACGGCGTCGTCGGGAGGCGCAGGTCGCGACGGGGTCACCGAATTTGGTCATCCCGCTCCGCCGACCGAGGGGCCCGGTCCGCGGACGGATCATGCTGGGCGGACGTGGGCGGGAGACCGGTCCCGCACGCATCCCCCGCTGGAGGCTCGATGCCTTCGTCCGCGCACCACGCCCGACACGCGGTGGTCATCTGCTCGGTCCTGTGCGGGCTCTCGGCGGCGGCACCTGCGGGTGGGCAGCACCCGGAGCGCCGAGCGGCCGTGGCCGCGAAGTCCACCACGGGCACGCTCGTCGCCCTCCCGCCGATCGTCCAGCCCGGCCGCTCGACGGCCGCACCCCCGGGGACCAGCCAGTTGGTCGCGACCTTCCGGCCGGCCCGTGCCGGGAACCTCGTGGCCCTGCAGCGCGACACCCGGCGCGGGTGGCGCACGGTGGCGACCGGGGTCCAGGACCGGTCGGGCTCCGCCGCGTTCGACGTGCGCCCCGGGGTCTACCGGGCCCGCGTCGCCGCGACCCGGCGTACGACGTCCGCAAGGACCGGGCGGGTCAGCACACAGCCGTGGAGCACGACCTTCGAGGACACGTTCTCCGGCAGCACCCTCGACGGATCGGTCTGGAACGACCAGGTCCGCATGCACGAGAGCGTCTGGGCGCCCCGCACCTGCGGGCGGTCCGACGCGACCGCCCGCCGCGTGGCCGGCGGCGTGCTCCACCTCGGCATCGCGCCCGACCCGGCCCTCGCCGGAACGACCTGCTCCTACACCCACCCGACCGGCTCGGGCACGCACGACTACTTCCTCTACTCCCAGGTCGCCACCGAGCACACCCGCTTCTTCCGCCACGGGATCATCGCCGCCCGCATCAAGGTCCAGCGCGCCCGCGGGATGCACTCCGCCTTCTGGATGCTGCCCCGGGACCGGGAGTTCGTGCGGGGCGACCCCGCCGGCGGCACCGAGATCGACATCATGGAGTACTTCGGGGAGCGCCCCTCGGGACGCGACACCATCGGCACGTTCATCCACTGGTACGACCCGGAGTGGGAGCTGGCCCGGCTCGGTGCCGTGTTCCCGCGGGCGCGCCGGGTGCTCGACCGGGACGAGGAGTGGTGGGACGGGTTCCACGTCTTCTCCGTGGAGTGGACGCCCGAGGAGTACGTCTTCCGCGTCGACGGACGCGAGTACTACCGAGAGCGGGGCGCGGTCTCGCACGCCGACAGCTACCTCGTCCTCTCGATGCAGGCGGTCGACTACGAGCTGCGGCACCTGACCCGCGACGAGTACGACGACTCCGCCCAGGTCGACTGGGTCCGGGTGTACGACGCCACGTCGGCGGCCTCCCGTGACCGCTCGGCCTCGAACCGGTCACGATTGGGTGCGTCGGCGCGACGCTGATGGCACCGAGGGCGGGTGACCTATAGGTTGCGCTCATGACGACGATGGAGCAGGGGTCGGGTTCCGTCAGCGCCGGCCGGGGTGAGCCCTTGGTCGTGCTCGACGGCGTTCAGAAGTTCTTCGGCCAGATGCAGGCCCTCAAGGACATCGACCTCACGGTCACCCGCGGCGAGGTCGTCGTGGTGATCGGACCCTCGGGCTCCGGCAAGTCGACCCTGTGCCGCACCATCAACCGCCTCGAGACGATCGACAACGGCAGCATCACCCTCGACGGCCAGCCGCTCCCCCAGGAGGGCAAGGCCCTCGCGGCGCTGCGCGCCGAGGTCGGGATGGTCTTCCAGAGCTTCAACCTCTTCGCGCACAAGACGATCCTCCAGAACGTCACGCTCGGCCCGATCAAGGTCCGCGGCATGAAGAAGGACGAGGCGGAGAAGAAGGCCCGCGAGCTCCTCGACCGGGTCGGCGTCAGCCTCCAGGCCGACAAGTACCCCGCGCAGCTCTCCGGCGGCCAGCAGCAGCGCGTGGCGATCGCCCGCGCCCTGGCCATGCAGCCCAAGGTGATGCTCTTCGACGAGCCCACCTCGGCGCTGGACCCCGAGATGATCAAGGAGGTCCTCGACGTCATGGTCGACCTCGCCCGGGGCGGCATGACGATGGTCGTGGTCACCCACGAGATGGGCTTCGCCCGCACGGCGGCCGACCGGGTGGTCTTCATGGCCGACGGCGCGATCGTCGAGGAGAACACCCCCGAGGAGTTCTTCACCAACCCCCAGTCGGATCGCGCCAAGGACTTCCTCGGCAAGATCCTCAAGCACTGAGAAGTCCCACAACACACACGAGGGAGATGCAATGCGATTCATCCGTACCAAGGCAGTGGTGGCGGGCCTCGGCCTGGCGCTCAGCCTGGCCGCCTGCGGCGACGCCGGCGACGACACCGAGGGTGCCGAGGTCGAGGTCCAGGAGGACGCCGCCTCGGAGTTCGAGGACGGCACCCGCATGAAGGAGCTGGCGGACTCCGGCACCGTCAAGATCGGCGTCAAGTACGACCAGCCCGGCCTCGGCTTCAAGGACGCGGCCTCCGACATCCCCTCGGGCTTCGACGTCGAGATGGCCAAGGTGCTCGCCGCCGACCTCGGCATCGCCGAGGACGAGGTCGAGTGGATCGAGACCATCTCCGACAACCGCGAGCCCTTCCTCGAGGACGGCACCGTCGACCTCGTGCTGGCGTCGTACTCCATCACCGACGAGCGTCGCCAGGTCGTCGGCCAGGCCGGCCCCTACCTCGTCACCGGCCAGCAGCTGCTGGTCAAGGAGGACAGCGACGTCGAGTCCACCGACGACCTCAGCGGCCAGGAGGTCTGCTCGGTGACCGGCTCCACCTCGCTGGAGAACGTCAAGGCCGAGGGCATGAAGCCGGTCGGCTTCGACACCTACTCCGAGTGCGTGGAGAAGGTCCTCGACGGCACCGTCCAGGCCATGTCGACCGACGGCACCATCCTCGCCGGCTACGCCGCGCAGAACGAGGGCGAGCTCAAGGTCGTCGGCGAGGAGTTCTCCGAGGAGAACATCGGCGTCGGCTACTCCCAGGACTACCCCGAGATGTGCCAGTGGATCGTCGACACGATCACCGAGGCGTACGACGACGGCACCTACGAGGAGGCCTTCAACGCCACGCTCGGCCCCTCGGGCGTCGAGGTGCCCGAGCTCCCCGAGATGGACGCCTGCGAGTGACCTCGCCGGTCACCCGGCCCGCCGGGTGACCACAGGCTGACAAGCCCCGAGCCGGGGTCCGGGCCCACCCGGGCCCCGGCTCGATCCCCGCACCACCCCGACCAGCACCCCGACGTGGGAGGAGCCTCGTGAACGTCGTACTCGACAACTTCGACCTCGTGGCGAAGGCGTTCGGCTACACCATCGCCCTGTTCCTCGTCTCGGCGGTGCTCTCGCTCGTCCTCGGCACGATCCTCGTGGCGTTCCGGGTCGGGCCGATCAGCGTGCTCAGCAAGGCCGCCGCGGTCTACGTCACCGTCGTGCGCAACACGCCGCTGGTCATCATCTTCCTGTTCTTCCAGCTCGGCGCCGGCAAGGTCTTCGACGCGCTGCGCTTCAGCTGGGTCGACATCCACATCGGCCAGTTCGACTTCACCTCCTTCTTCACCGCCGGCGTCGTCTCGCTCACGCTCTACACCTCGTGCTTCGTCTGCGAGGCGCTGCGCTCGGGCGTCAACGCGGTGCCGCTCGGCCAGGCCGAGGCGGCCCGCGCGATCGGGCTGCCCTTCGCCGGGGTGATGCGCCAGGTGGTGCTCCCCCAGGCCGTCCGGGCCTCCGTGCCGCCGCTGGCCAGCACGTTCATCGCGCTGCTCAAGAACACGTCGGTGGCCGGCGTCTTCGGCGTCATCGAGGCGGCCGCCCAGATGAAGTCCTTCACCAACGACTACGCGTCGGAGCGCTGGGGGATCTTCCTGGCCTTCGCGATCGGCTACATCATCCTCGTGGAGATCGTCTCGCTGGTCGCCACCGTGCTCGAGCGACGCTGGAGGATTGCCTGACATGTCCACCGGAGTCCTCTTCGACGCACCCGGTCCGGCGACGATCGCCCGGCACCGGATCTACACGATCGTCTCCCTCGTCGCGGTCGTCGCGGCGATCGCCTTCGTCGTCTGGAAGCTCTACGACGCCGGCCAGTTCGAGTACGACAAGTGGGAGCCGTTCTTCACCCCGCGCTACATCGAGGCGATCCTCGTCGACGGCCTGCTCATCACGCTCCAGATGGCGTTCGTCGCCATCATCGGCGCCGTCGTCTTCGGGCTGGTCTTCGGTATCGGCAAGCTCTCGGACCACGCCGTGGTCCGATGGCCCTGCTGGCTGGTCGTGGAGTTCTTCCGCGCCGTGCCGGTCATCCTGCTGATCATCTTCTGCTTCTACGCCGTCTTCGCCGGCATGGAACCCCTGTCGCGCCGCACCTACTGGGCCGTCGTCATGGCGCTGACGCTCTACAACGGCGCGGTCCTCGCCGAGGTCTTCCGGGCCGGCATCAACGCCGTTCCCAAGGGCCAGTCCGAGGCGGCGTACGCCATCGGCATGCGCAAGACGCAGGTCATGACGCTGGTGCTGCTGCCCCAGGCCGTCAAGATCATGATCCCCGCGATCATCAGCCAGATGGTGGTGGCCCTCAAGGACACCGCGCTCGGCTACGTCGTCGCCGGCCTGGGCCTGACGCGGGTCGCGAAGTCGATCTACCCGCAGTTCCAGAACCACGTCCCGACGATCATCGTCATCGGCGCCATGTACGTCGTCGTCAACCTGCTGCTCACCTGGCTGGCCATGTGGGTGCAGCGCAAGTTCGTCGGCGAGAAGAAGGTGCTCGAGGTCGGGGCGGTCGGCGAGGGGACGGGCGGGGCACCGACCGCTCCCTGACCCGCCCGCACCTCATCCCCATCCGGATAGTTTGGGACGAAATCGGCGGCGGGACGGCCGGATCTCCTACGAGATCGTCCCCAACTACCCGGGGGTGGGGGCAGTGGGCTTGTCGGACAACCACAGCCGGATGGTGCCCTCGATGACGACCGTGCCGTCGCGTCGTACGCCGCGCACCCGCACCGGCAGGTCCGGGTCTCCGGAGGTCCACTGCGCGGGGTCCGTCTCGGCGATACAGGTGACGTCCGAGTCGGCCTTGGCGGTGTAGGCGACCTCCATCCCCTTCGGGATCCAGCGCTTGCCGGGCGGGATGGTCGCCTCCGCCAGCGCGCCCATCGCGGCCTCGAGGCCGTTGCACAGCGCGATCGCGTGCACCGTCCCGATGTGGTTGTGCACCCGGCGCCGCTTGCGGATCACGAGCTCGGCACGGTTGGGACCGACCTCGGTGAAGCGGGGGCGGATGGTGGCGAAGTACGGCGCCTTCTGCGCGAAGAGCACGGAGAACAGGCGCTGGCCCTGGGGCAGCTTGGTGGTGGTGTTCCACAGGTCGAGGACGCGAGTCATGCGCCTACCTTACCGATGGGTAACTTGAGTGGGTCGTCCGGCGACTGTCTTCACGTCAAGATTCTCGACGGATCTGGCAGGATGTGCCCATGCGCGACGAGGTGGACGAGCTGGTCGAGGCGTGGGCGCGCGAGCGCAGCGACCTCGACCTCGGCCCGGTCGAGGTGTTCAGCCGCATCAGCCGACTGGCGCGGCACCTCGACCTCGCCCGCCGCGACGCCTTCACCGCGCACGGCATCGAGTCGTGGGAGTTCGACGTCCTCGCCGCGCTGCGACGGGCCGGGGCGCCGTACGAGCTCTCCCCCGGACGCCTGCTGCGGGAGACCCTGGTGACCAGCGGCACGATGACCAACCGCGTGGACCGGCTCACCTCCCGGGGCCTCGTCGAGCGGCTGCCCGACCCGCGCGACCGGCGCGGCGTCCTGGTCCGCCTGACCGCCGAGGGCAAGGCGACCGTGGACGGCGCCTTCGGCGCCCTGCTCGAGGCCGAGGCGGTGCTGCTCGAGGGGCTGCCCACCGACGACCGGGCCACCCTGGCCACGCTGCTCCGCACGCTGCTGGCACCCTTCGGCCCCGGCGACGCGTAGACCCGCCGACCCACCCCGGCGCCCGGGGTAGTCCGTCTGCCTACTCGACGTGCTCGGAGGCCTCGAGCCACTCCAGCTCGAGCCCGTCCTTCTCCGCCTGCAGCTCGCCGAGCTGCTTCCCGACCCGGGCGAGCACCTCGTGGTCGGTGACGTGGGCGGCCATCTCGTCGTGGAGGGCGGCCTCCTGCTCGGCGATCCGCTCGAGCCGCTTGTCGATCCGGGCGAGGGTCTTGCGAGCCGCCCGCTCCTCCGCGCTGCCGGCGCGCGCCTTGGGGGGTACGCCGGGCGCCCCGGCCGCGGGGACGTCCGACGCCCCGGTGGTCCGGGCCGCCGCGGCGTCGGACGTCCGGGCGGCGGACGCGGTGGCCGCCTCGGCCGTACGCCGCGCGGCACGGCGCTCGAGGTACTCGTCGACGCCGCGGGGCAGCATCGAGATCTTGCCGTCGCCCAGCAGCGCCCACACCGAGTCGGTGACCCGCTCGAGGAAGTAGCGGTCGTGGGAGACGACCACCAGCGTGCCGGGCCAGCCGTCGAGGAAGTCCTCGAGGACGTTGAGGGTCTCGATGTCGAGGTCGTTGGTCGGCTCGTCGAGCAGCAGGACGTTGGGCTCGGTCAGCAGCAGCCGCAGCAGCTGGAAGCGGCGGCGCTCGCCGCCGGACAGGTCCCCCAGCCGGGCCGTGAGCCGGTCGCCGGTGAAGCCGAAGCGCTCGAGCAGCGAGGTGGCGGTGAGCTCCTGGCCGTCGGCGGTCCGGGTCACCCGGCGGATCGACTCGACGGTCGGCAGCACCCGCGCCGCGGGGTCGATCTCGTCGAGCGCCTGGGTGAGGTGCTGCATCGCCACCGTGCGGCCGTGCTTGACCTTGCCGACGCGCGGCGCCAGGTCGCCGGAGAGCAGGGAGAGCACCGAGGTCTTGCCGGCGCCGTTGACCCCGACGATGCCGACCCGGTCCCCCGGCCCGAGCCGCCACGTGGCGTGGTCGAGCAGCTGGCGGTCCCCGCGGAACAGGTCGACGTCCTCGACGTCGATGACGTCCTTGCCGAGGCGCTGGGCGGCGAAGCGCTGCAGCTCCATCCGGTCCCGCGGCGGCGGCACGTCCTCGATGAGCTGGTTGGCGGCGTCGATGCGGAACTTGGGCTTGGAGGTGCGAGCGGGCGCGCCGCGGCGCAGCCAGGCGAGCTCCTTGCGGACCAGGTTCTGCCGGCGGACCTCCGAGGCGGCGGCCTGCCGCTGCCGCTCGGCCTTGGCGAGCACGAAGGCGGCGTACCCGCCCTCGTAGCTGTCCACCACCCCGTCGTGGACCTCCCACGTCGTCTGGCACACCTCGTCGAGGAACCACCGGTCGTGGGTCACGACCACCAGCGCGCTCGACCGCCCGACGAGGTGCTCGGCGAGCCACGCCACCGCCTCGACGTCGAGGTGGTTGGTGGGCTCGTCGAGCACGATCAGGTCGTGCCTGCCCAGCAGCAGCGCGGCCAGGGCGCAGCGGCGGCGCTCGCCGCCGGAGAGCCCCAGGACCGCGCGGTCCAGGGAGATGCCGGCCAGGAGCTCCTCGACGATGCCGCGCATCGTGGCGTCGGCCGCCCACTCGTGGTCGGAGCGGCCGCCCAGCACCGCCTCGCGGACCGAGTGGGTGTCGACGAGCTCGTCGCCCTGGTGGAGGTAGCCGATCTCGGTGCCGCGGGTCATCGACACCCGGCCCGAGTCGGGCTGCTCCAGACCGGTCATCACCTCGAGCAGCGTGGTCTTGCCGTCGCCGTTGCGGCCGACGATGCCGATGCGCTCCCCCGCGGCGACACCGAGCGAGACGTCCGCGAGCAGCGGGCGGACGCCGTACGACTTGGAGACGCGCTCCAGGTTGACCAGGTTGGCCGGCGCTGTGGTCATCCGACCTCCACCACCTGGGCGCCGGGGACCGGACCGGCCGCCACCAGCACGACCTCCTGGCCGCCGCCGCGCAGCCCGGCCGCCACGGCGTGCGCGGCGGTCGGCGACTCGGCCAGGAAGACGCAGGTGGGGCCGGACCCGGAGACCAGGCCCCGGACGGCACCCTCGGTCTCGCCGCGGTCGAGCAGGTCGGCGAGGTCGGGGCGCAGGTCGAGGGCCGGCTCCTGGAGGTCGTTGTGCAGCACGGCGCCGAGGCGCTGCGGGTCGCCGGTCGCCAGCGCTTCCACCAGACGGTCGGCCGGAGCGGGCTGGGCGTCCGCGCCGGGGAACATCTCGTCGAAGCGCCGGTAGACGGCCGGCGTGGACAGTCCGCCCGCGGCGGACGGCACGACGACCCACCACCAGGGGCCGCTGTCGGCGACGGGCGTCACCACCTCGCCACGGCCGGTGCCGAGCGCCGTGCCACCGATCAGGGCGAACGGCACGTCGCTGCCGAGCTCGGCCGCCATGGCGAGCAGCTCGTCGTCGGGAGTCTGGGCGTCCCACAGCCGGTCGAGGGCGAGGAGGGCCGCGGCCGCGTCGGCCGAGCCGCCGGCCATGCCACCGGCGACCGGGATCTCCTTGTGCACCAGGAAGTCGGCGACCGCCGCCCGGTCCAGCCGGGTCGCCAGCAACGCCGTCGCCCGGGCGACGATGTTGTCCGCGCCGGCGGGGACGGCGTCGACGTCGACGTACGCCGCCCCGTGGGTGACCACGCGCAGCGCGTCGGCCTCGGTGGCGACGAGCTCGTCGTGCAGGCCGATCGCCTGGTAGACGGTCTCGAGCGGGTGGAACCCGTCGTCGCGCGCGGCACCGACACCCAGGTGGAGGTTGATCTTGGCGGAGGCGCGGACGTCGACGCT
This sequence comes from Nocardioides sediminis, assembly GCF_003047295.1. Lineage (GTDB taxonomy): Bacteria > Actinomycetota > Actinomycetes > Propionibacteriales > Nocardioidaceae > Nocardioides > Nocardioides sediminis. Next base: position 130,722 of record NZ_PZYZ01000001.1, on the reverse strand, counting down.
GGGCGGGCGCCGGTCCTTGGGCGTCACCATCCCCGGCCGTCCGCGCGCCGGCTCTCGTCCCACGGCATCCCCTCGGCGATCCGGGCGAAGTCCTCCACCCCGATCACCTCGCCGCGCGTGGTCGGGTCGATCCCCGCCCGCACGAGGGCTGCCTCCGCCGCCTCACCCGAGCCGGCCAGGGGACGCAGCGCGGCCCGCAGCTGCTTGCGGCGCTGGGCGAAGGCCGCGTCGACGACGGCGAAGACCTGCTCGCGGGAGGCCGTGGTCGCCGGCGGCTCGCGCCGCGTCCAGGCCACCAGGCCCGAGTCGACGTTGGGGGCCGGCCAGAAGACGTTGCGCCCGATGGAGCCGACCCGGCGTACGTCGGCGAACCAGGCCGCCTTGACGCTCGGCACGCCGTAGGTCTTGGACCCGGGCGGTGCGGCCAGGCGGTCGGCGACCTCGGCCTGCACCATCACCAGTCCCCGCTCGAGCGAGGGCAGCAGCGTCAGCATGTGGATCAGGACGGGCACCGAGACGTTGTAGGGCAGGTTGGCCACCAGGGCGGTGGGCGGGGGGCCCGGGACGGACTCGACCCGCATCGCGTCGGCGAGCACGACCTCGAACCGGTCGGCCTGCGCCGGGGCGTGGGCGGCGACCGTCTCCGGGAGCAGGCCCGCCAGCGCCTCGTCGACCTCGATCGCCACGACCCGGCCCGCGACCTCGAGGAGGGCGAGCGTCAGGGACCCCAGTCCGGGACCGATCTCGACCACCACGTCGTCCGGCCCCACGTGCGCCTCGCGGACGATCCGGCGCACGGTGTTGGGGTCGATGACGAAGTTCTGGCCGCGCTGCTTGGTGGGTCGCAGGTCGAGGCGCGCGGCCAGCTGACGCACCTCCGCCGGCCCGAGCAGGCTCGGACCGGCGGAGGGTGTCGTCATGCGTCTCAGGCTAGTGCCCGAGGAGCGGCGTCACTGGGGCAGGCCCAGCTTGGCCGAGCACGCCGGCCACGAGCCGTAGCCGCCGGTCGCGTCGCGGAGCCTGGTCGCCACGGCGATCTGCGTCTCGCGCGAGGCGTCGCTCGGCAGGCCCGTGCCGCCGTACGCCTGCCAGGTGCCCAGGTTGAACTGCAGGCCGCCGTAGTAGCCGTTGCCGGTGTTGATGGCCCAGTTGCCGCCGGACTCGCACTGCGCGAGGGAGTCCCACACGGTCCCGCCGGAGGCGAAGTTGGGCTCGGCGGGGGCCTCCTTGGTGCCGACCTTGACGATCGCGTCCACGGGGGCGCGGCGCACGTCGGCCGAGACGACCTTGCGGGCCACGAGCTCACCGTTGCGGAAGCGGAGCTCGTAGGTCACGTCGCGCAGGCCGGCGCGGCCGGAGCGGACGGTCTCCTCCTCGCCCTCGAGCATCGAGCCGTCCTCGCGGGTGACGGTGTCGAAGCGAATCGACTCGCCCTTGACCTTGCGGGTCACGACGCGGATGTCGGTCACCACGACCTTGTCCCCGTCGGAGATCTCCTTGTCGACGGCGGGCGTCACCTGGTCGCGCTTGCCGAGCTTCACGCCCATCTCGTCGAGGACGTCCTCGACGGTGAGCGCGGTCAGCTGCTTGCGCTTGAGCTTGCCGTCGCCGACCTTGACCTGGACCTTCTTGGGCGTCACGACCTCGAGGGTCATGCCGCTGCGGCCGAGCGGCGTGCTGCGGCTGGTCGACAGGTCGGCGCCCTCGAAGCGCCGGCCGATCTCGCCGAGCGCGGAGGCGACGGTGGTGGAGTTGACCCAGTAGGTCTTCTCCTCGCCGTCCACCTCGAGCGACAGGGTGCGGCCGAACTGTACCGAGATGCGGGAGCCGTCCTCGATCGGCTCGTCGAGCGCCGGGGCCACGAGGTCCTTGTCGGTCACCTCGATGCCCTGGGCGGAGAGGACGTCGCCGACGGTGCCGCCCATCGCGCTGACGGTCTGGGACTGTCCGTCGAGGGACAGGGTCACCGACTTGTTGAGGGCGGCATAGCCGACGGTGGTGCCACCGACGGCGGCGACGATGACGGCCACGAGGGACACGAAGAGGGTCTTGCTGTGCAGGAGGGGGGACTTGCCGAGCTGGGCGATGCGTGAACGCACGATGCTCCGAACGTCGTACTTCCCGGGCCTCGGGCGACAGCGCGACCCCGTGCGCAGCCGTGGTCATCTCGGGAACGATCACGAGTGCGAGGTGGGGGGACTCGCGGAGGGCGGGGGACCCTCCGGGCGCTGGCGGAACATCCCGATCCCGGCCAACAGTCACAGGACGATAACGGTGTCGGGACCCCTGTCAAACTCTTCGGGAGCCTTTTTACCCGCGACGTGACGGGCATCTCGGAGGCATCCCGGGGCCTCCGAGAGGGCTCCTGAGCGTGGAAATCGCCTCATCCGTCACACGCGTCACGGATCACCACGGTCCGCCGAAAGCCCGCTCGGTGTTGGTGTCGATGGCGTGGCAGAGACCCTCGAGGTCGTCGCCGCGGACCTCCGCCATCGCCCGGACCGTGAGCGGCACGAGGTACGACGCGTTGGGGCGGCCGCGGTACGGCGAGGGGGTCAGGTAGGGCGCGTCCGTCTCGACGAGCACCCGGTCCAGCGGGGTCACGGCCAGGGCGTCGCGCAGCGGCCCGGCGTTCTTGAAGGTGACGGTCCCGGCGAAGCTCAGGTGGGCGCCGCGGTCGAGGCAGCGCCGGGCGAAGGCCTCGTCCCCGGAGAAGCAGTGCATCACCCAGCGCTCCGGGGCGCCCTCCTCGTCGATCACCCGCAGCACGTCGTCGTGGGCGTCGCGGTCGTGGATGACCAGGGTCTTGTCCAGCCGCTTGGCCAGGTCGATGTGCCGCCGGAAGCTCTCCTCCTGGGCCGCGCGGCCCTCCTCCCCGGTGCGGAAGTGGTCGAGCCCGGTCTCCCCCACGGCACGGACCCCCGCGTGGGCGGAGGCCAGGCCCTCGATCGCCAGCATCGCCGCCTCGAGGTCGTCGACGCGGGGCGCCTCGTTGGGGTGCAGCGCGACCCCCGCGACCAGCTCGTCGTACCGCGCGGCCGCCTCGACGGCCCAGCGGGCGCCCGGCAGGTCGCACCCGATCTGCACGATCCGGGTGACGTTGACGTCCCGGGCCCGGGCGATCGCCTCGGACGTGCCGACCCACTCGCCGTCGGCGATGTCGAGGTGGCAGTGGTTGTCCACCACGGGAAGCGGCAGCGGCTCGGGAGCGGGCGGGCGTTCCCGGTCGCGGCGCGCCCCCGAGCGCTCCTCCGTCGCGGCCCGGCTGCGGGTGGGCCGGTCGGTCGGCTGCTGGGACGGGTCGGACGACTGGTCGGGCATGGTCCCCGAGGCTAGCGAGCCCTCAGGACAGGTGGACCGCCGCGTAGACCTCGCGCTTGGGGAGGCCGGCGCGTCGGGCGACATCGGCGATCGCCTCCTTGCGGGTCGCGCCCGCGGCCTCCTCGTCGGCCACGGCGGCGCGCAGCGCGTCAGGGTCGCTGCCGACCTCGGCGGCCGGCGCCGCCCCCTGGACCACGATGGTGACCTCACCGCGCACGCCGTCGCCGGCCCACCCGACCAGCTCCGCCAGCGGACCCCGGCGGACCTCCTCGTGGGTCTTGGTCAGCTCGCGGCACACGGCCGCGGGACGGTCGCCACCCAGGGCCTCGGCCATCGCGACCAGCGCGGCCTCGGTGCGGTGCGGTGCCTCGAAGAAGACCATGGTGCGCTCCTCGCGGGCCAGGGCGGCGAGCCGGCGCGACCGCTCCCCGGCCTTGCGCGGCAGGAAGCCCTCGAAGCAGAACCGGTCGACCGGCAGCCCGCTGACGGCCAGCGCGGTGAGCACGGCGCTGGGACCGGGGACGGCGGTGACCCGGACGTCGTGCTCGACCGCGGCGGCGACGAGGCGGTAGCCGGGGTCGCTCACGCTCGGCATGCCGGCGTCGGTGACGAGCACGACCCGCTCCCCCGCGAGCAGGGCCTCGAGCAGCAACGGCGTCCGTGCTGACTCGTTGCCCTCGAAGTAGGACACGACCCGGCCGCCGAGGGTGATGCCGAGGTCGCTGGTCAGCCGCTTGAGCCGGCGGGTGTCCTCCGCGGCCACGACGTCGGCGCCGGTGAGCTCCTCGGCGAGCCGTGGCGGCGCGTCGCCGTACTGCCCGATCGGGGTCGCCGCCAGCACGAGAACCCCGGTAGCCGTCATGGCTGGAGGGTATCGCCGGGCGTGCGAACTAGAGTGCCCGCGTGACCGCGCCGCCCACCGTCAGCCTGTCGCGGACGGCCGCGGGCAGCGAGGTGCCTCCCGCAACGGAGCGCGCCCGGCCGCGCTGGCGCGGCGACGACCCGGTCATCGGCTGGACCGGCGCGGTGCTGGTCGCCGGCCTGGCGTTCTTCCTGCGCTGGTGGCGCCTGGGCACGCCGCACCAGTTCTCCTTCGACGAGACCTACTACGCCAAGGACGCCTGGTCGATGCTGGGCAACGGCTACGTCCGCGAGTACGTCGAGGACGCCGACACGTCGATCCTCGACGGACAGCTCGGCGGGCTGTGGGAGCAGGGGCCGTCGATGGTCGTGCACCCCGAGGTCGGCAAGTGGCTGATCGCGCTCGGCGAGAAGGCCTTCGGGATGGACCCGTTCGGCTGGCGGATCGCGGCCGCGGTCGTGGGCGCCCTGATGGTCCTGGTGATGTGCCGCTTCGCGCGACGCGTCACCGGCTCGACGGCCCTCGGCCTGGCGGGCGGGCTCCTGCTCTCGCTGGACGGGCTGCACCTCGTGCTGTCCCGGCTGGCGCTGCTCGACATCTTCCTCGCCTTCTTCATCCTCTGCGGCGCCCACTGTGTCGTGGCGGACCGACAGTGGTTCCGGGAGCGGCTGGCCCGGGGCGACACGCGTCGGCTGTTCCGGCCGTGGCTGCTGCTGGGCGGCGTCGCCTTCGGCCTGGCGGTGGGCACGAAGTGGACCGCGCTCTTCCCCCTCGCCGCCTTCGGCCTGCTCGCCTTCGCCTGGAGCTGGGGCGCCCGGCGGTCCTTCGGCCAGCGCCGGGCGCTGGTGCGCGCGGTGCTGCTGGACGGGGTGCCGGCCTTCGCCCACCTGGTGCTCGTCGCCCTCGTGGTCTACGTCGCGACCTGGACCGGCTGGCTGGTGCACGCGGCGGAGTACGAGGAGGCGCTCAGCAACACCCAGTACACGACGTACGACGGGGGGACCCAGTGGCCCACCGCCACGGAGCGGGACGCGGAGGGCCTGGGCGAGGTCGTCCAGTCGGTGCGCTCGCTCTGGTACTACCACCAGGACGTCTACACCTTCCACGCCCACTTCCTCAACGACAGCGAGCACGTCTACGCCTCCAAGCCGGCCGGCTGGCTGCTCATGAGCCGCCCCGTGGGCGTGGACGCCCAGCTCGACATCCAGCCGGGGTCGCAGGGTTGCGACGCCCCGGAGGGGTCCACGTGCCTGCGCCAGGTGCTGCTCCTCGGCAACCCCCTGGTCTGGTGGGGCGGTGCCCTCGCCCTCGTGCTCGCCGTGGTGCGGTGGGTGGGCGCCCGCGACTGGCGCTTCGGCGTCGCCGTGGTGGGGACCGGCTCGACCTGGCTGCCGTGGCTGCTCTACGACGACCGGCCGATCTTCATCTTCTACGCGATCGCCTGCCTGCCGTTCGTGGTGCTGGCGCTGACGCTGGCGCTGGGCGCGATCGTCGGTCCCTCCGACGAGCCGAGCCCGCGACGGACGACCGGGGTGGTGGTCGCCGGGTCGTACGTCGTGCTGGTGCTGCTCGCCTTCGCGTGGTTCTGGCCGATCTGGACCGACCAGCTCATCACGCACTCGGAGTGGCTGGACCGGGTCTGGTTCACCCGCTGGATCTGAGGTCGCAGCGGGCTCTGGACGGCCCACCGCGCCAGGCGTAGCGTCCGGAGCAGCCCCGGGCGCGCGTCCCAGGCCGCTCGCGGGAGTCGACGACCACCCGAGGGGAGCGTGCGCCATGACCAGCATGATGGAGATGCCTCGCGTGAGCGAGTGCACGATCGAGGGCTGTTCCTACAACCACGACGGCTGCCACGCCGGGGCCATCACGATCGCGGGCGAGGTCGGCGACGCGTCGTGCGCCACCTTCATCCCGCTGGACACCAAGGGCGGCCTCGACGTGATGGCGTCGGTGGGCGCCTGCCAGCGCGCCGAGTGCAGGCACAACAGCGCCCTGGAGTGCACGGCGACGGCGGTGAAGGTGGGGTTCCACGGCACCGACCACGCCGACTGCCTGACCTACGAGCCGGCCTGAGCGACCGGCCTGCACGCCGCGTCTGCCGCGAGCGCCGTACGGGTCAGGGACGAGGCGAAATCACGAACGGCCCGCCGGTCGGCGGGCCGTTGGTGCTGGGTGGAGGTGAGGGGACTCGAACCCCTGGCCTTCTCGATGCGAACGAGACGCGCTACCAGCTGCGCCACACCCCCAGAACGGGAGAAAAGATAGCACCGGCGACGGAGGCGGACCCAATCAGGCCCGGCGCCTCCTCACGAACCGGTCGCGCGCCGCTCCTCGGCCTCGCGGTCGGCACGGTCGGAGGCCTGCCGCTCCTCGGCCTCGCGCGCCAGCGCGGAGTCGCTCTCGCTGCGACCCGAGGACCAGACGCCCGTGGACTCCAGGTCGATCGTCTGGACCGTACGACGCGTGGCGGCGGGCTTGGAGACGTAGGTCGGCAACGTCGTGGGCACCATGTCCCACGAGCCGGGCTCCCGGATGACGGCGGCGGGGACCACCTCCGCCGGGACCACCTCCGGCGCGCGCTGCGCGACGAGGCCGTCCACGAGCTCCGCGACCAGCGGCGGCACCTCCGCGTGGCCGACCTCCGGGGAAGGGGGCTCGGACACGTCCGCGGCGGGCGCGGCCGGGCTGGCGGGGAGAGTGGTCGGCAGGGGGGTCCGCCGGGCGGCGGCCCGCTCCCCCTTGACCATCAGGCGGCAGGCGACCAGCCAGGCGACCAGCAGGGTGGCGGGGACCGCGACCCACGGCCAGGCGAGCACGTGGGCGACGGCCAGGCCGGCGACGACGGCGTTGGCGAGCAGCACCAGGCCGAGCACCCGACGGCGGCGACGGGCGGCCTTCTGCGCGGCAGCGCGTCGTACGGAGAGCGGGGTCTCGGGCAGCGGCGCGGACGCCGGCTGGTGTGCGGCGCGGGTCGAGGCCTTGGTCGAGACGGTCGGCACCGACGCGGTGCGGCCCGGGGTGACGACGAGGCGGGCCTCCCGGCGACCGACGGGCTCGCGGCGCGCCAGCACGCGCATCGTGTGGGAGAAGCGCTCGACGGAGCGGCTGCGGACCGCCTCGTCGTGGTGCTGGAGCGCCTTGGGGACGAGGTAGACGGCCCAGGCCACCGCCAGGGCGACGAAGATCAGTGCGCTCGGGTCCACACGCTGAGGTTAGGTTCGCCAGCACACTCTGGGGCGCATGTCTACAGGTGTGTCGTGGAACAACTGGTGTGACTCGTGGGAAAGAGGCTCATCCCAGCCGCGACAGCAGCGGTCGCGGGCACTCCTCGACGGTCACCGCGAAGATGCGGTGGTCGCGCCAGGCGCCGTCGATGTGCAGGAAGAGCGGGGCATAGCCGATCTCGCGGATGCCGAGCTTCTCCACCACGCGCAGCGAGTTGGTGTTCTCCGGCCGGATGCAGATCTCGACGCGGTGCAGGCCGGCCTCGGCGAAGCAGTGGTCGATGACCAGCGCCACCGCGGTCGGCATGACGCCCCGGCCCGCGAACTCCTGCCCCAACCAGTAGCCGATGGAGGCGAACTGGGCCGACCCGCGCACGATGTTGTTGACGGTGACCTGACCGGCGAAGCGTCCGTCCACCTCGATGGCGAAGGGCATGGCCTGCCCCTTCCTGGCCAGGCGCTGCAGCCGGCGCGCGACCTGCCGGTAGCTGCCCGCCCGGGTGCCCGCCCCGGGCGGCATGGTGGCGTCCCACGGCCGCAGCCAGTCGGCGTTGCGGCTGCGCACCTCGCGCCAGGCCGCGCTGTCGGCGGACTCGAGCGGCCGGAGCACCACGTCACCGTGGGCGAGCCGGGCCGGCCAGCCCCGGGTCACGGGTGGTCGCTCCCGACGACCTGCTCCACCGCGTGCCGCAGCACGGGCTCGAGCACGGCGAGGGCGTCGCGCACCCCGCCGCGCGAACCGGGCAGGGTCACGACCAGGCACTGGCCGACGACGCCCGCGAGGCCGCGCGAGAGCATCGCCGTCGGCACGCCGGCCGCCACGCCCCGCGCGCGGATGGCCTCGGCGATGCCCGGGACCTCGCGGTCGAGCAGCGGCCGGACGGCCTCGGGGGTGCGGTCGGTCGGGGTGAGGCCCGTGCCGCCGGTGGTGAGGACCACCCGGGCCCCGGCCTCGACCGCGGACCGGACCGCCTCGCCGACGGGGTCGCCGTCGCGCACCACCGCGGGCGCCCCGCAGGTGAAGCCCTGGCCGACGAGCCAGTCCACCATCACGGGCCCGGTGGCGTCCTCGTAGACGCCGGCCGCAGCGCGGTTGGACGCGACCACGACGGCCGCGGGGAGCAGGTCGGTCACCGGGACCAGTCCCCGGACCGGCCGCCGGACTTGGACTCCACGCGCACGTCGGTGATGACGGCGCCCTTGTCGACCGCCTTGACCATGTCGACGACGGTCAGGGCAGCGACCGAGACGGCAGTGAGCGCCTCCATCTCCACGCCCGTGCGGTCGGTGGTCGACACCGTGGCCACCACCTCCACCGCGTCGTCGGCCACGACGAGGTCGACACTCACCGACGACAGCGCCAGCGGGTGGCACAGCGGGATGAGCGACGGGGTCTGCTTGGCGCCCATGATCCCGGCGAGGCGGGCCACAGCGAGCGTGTCCCCCTTGGGCATCCCGGCGCCGCGGAGCAGGTCGACCACGGCGGGCGAGACGAGCACCCGGCCGGACGCGGACGCCGTACGCGCCGTGACCTCCTTGGCCGAGACGTCGACCATGCGTGCCGCCCCGTGCTCGTCGACGTGGGTGAGCCGGTCACCGGTGGCCATCAGAACTCCTCGTCCAGCCGCAGCACCTGCACCATGTCGCCGGCGCTCAGCGCGGTCACCTCGGGGGGTACGACGACCAGGGCGTTGGAGGTGGCCAGGTCGCCGATGAGGTGGGAGCCGTGACCCCCGACCGGGGACACGAACGCGCCGCCGCGGTCCACCTCGTAGACGCCGCGCACCATCTGCTGCTTGCCCTCCGGCGAGCTGAGGCCGTGGGTCAGCCGGGCCCGGCCGAGCGGGCGCGAGTAGGGCAGCTTGCCCATCATGCGGCGGATCGCGGGCAGCACGAACGTCTCGAACGAGACGTAGGCCGACACGGGGTTGCCGGGCAGGGTGAAGATCGGGGTGTCGTCGTCGCCGACGGTGCCGAAGCCCTGGGGCTTGCCGGGCTGCATGGCCACGCCGCCGAACCACACCGTGCCGAGGCGGCCGAGCGCCTCCTTGACGACGTCGAAGTCGCCCTGGCTCACTCCCCCGCTGGTGACCACGAGGTCGGCACGGACCAGCTGGTCGCTCAGCGCGTCGGTGAAGGTGCGCGGGTCGTCGGGGACGATCCCCACGCGGTAGGCGATCGCCCCGGCGGAGCGGGCGGCGGCCGCGAGCAGGTAGGAGTTGCCGTCGTAGATCGAGTCGTGCCCCAGCGGGGAGCCGGGCTCGCGCAGCTCCGAACCGGTCGAGATGACCACCACGCGCGGCCGGGGGCGGCACCGGACGGTGGCGCGACCCACCGAGGCCAGCAGCCCGAGGTGCCGCGGGCCCAGGACGGTCCCGTGCTCGATGAGGAGGTCGCCCTCCTCGACGTCGTCGCCCCGGGGACGGATGTGCTGACCCGGGGACGGGGCCTGGGTGATCCGCACCTGGGCGACGCCGCGGTCGGTCCACTCGTAGGGCACGACGGCGTCGCTCCCGCGGGGCACCGGGGCGCCGGTCATGATCTTGACCGCGGTTCCCGGCGAGAGGGCCACCAGGTCGGCCCGGCCGGCGCCGATCTCGCCGACGACCGGCAGGTGCACCGGCTGCTCGGGGGACGCGGTGAGCACGTCGTCGCGGACCACGGCGTAGCCGTCCATCGAGGAGTTGTCGAAGCTCGGCAGCGCGATCGGGGCGTGCACGTCCTCGGCGACCGCCAGCCCGAGGGCGTCCATCAGCGGCTGGGGGAAGTCGGGAAGCGGCGAGACCGACGCCAGGATCCGCTCGACGAGGTCGGGGACCGGCAGGAGGTCAGCCATCGGCGTCCCCGGACAGCACGGTCCCGGCCTCCACGCGCTGCGCGGCGGACGACTCCAGCTCGACGTCGCCGACCACGCGGACGCCGTGGCCGAAGGTGAAGTCGCCGTCGACCTTGAACGACCCGGCCTCGCGGAGCGAGGGCGCGCCCTCGGGGAACCGCTTGTCGAAGTCGCCGACGAGCTTGTAGAACTCGCCGTCGAGCTCGATGTAGGGGACCTCGTCCGAGGCCTGGTCGAGCACGAAGTCACGACCGAGGTCGTAGATGTCCGAGCGCAGCACCAGCAGGTCGTTGGTCGTCTTGACCGGCACGAACCGGTCGCGGCCGACCTCGATGGTGCGGGCGCCCTCGAAGACCTCGATCGCGGCGCCCATCGCGGTCTCGATCTGGATCACCTCGGGCGTGGACGGGTCGCCCGGGTCGAGGTGCTTGACGTTGCGGATCAGCGGCAGCCCGAGCACGCCCTGCCGGGCGTCGAGCGCGTCGCTCATCGCCTGCAGGTCGAACCACAGGTTGTTGGTCGAGCAGTAGCGGTGCCGGCTGAGGTCGGCGAGCGCCTCGCGGTCCTCCGGGAGGGTCTGCGCCGTCTCGCGCAGCACGATGCGGCCGTCCTCCTTGCGGCGGGCGAAGTGGCCGCCCTTGCGGTCCGAGGCGGTGCGCTTCACGGCCTCGATCGCGAACGGCGCGCCCGTCGAGGCGAACCACCCCGCGACCCGGGGGTCGGGCACCGCCCCGAGGTTGTCGGAGTTGGAGACGAAGGCGTAGCGGTAGCCCTGCTCGATGAGCCGGCCGAGCAGCCCGGAGCCGCGCAGCGCGGTGTAGATGTCGCCGTGGCCGGGCGGGCACCACTCGAGGTCCGGGTCCTTGGGGTAGGAGGCCGGCAGCAGGTCGCTGGCGAGCAGCTTGGGCTCCTTGTTCTGCAGGAACTCCAGGGGCAGGCCCTCGACGGGAAGGTCCTCGTAGCGGGCCAGCGCGGCCATCGTGTCCGAGGAGGTGCGGAACGAGTCCATGAAGAGCAGCGGCAGCGTGGCGTCGTGCTTGGTGCGCAGGTGCAGCACCTGGCGCGCGATGATGTCGAGGAAGCTCAGGCCCCGGCGCACGCACAGCAGCGACTTGGCGCGGTCCATGCCCATGGAGGTGCCGAGCCCGCCGTTGAGCTTGATGACGACCGTCGTGCGGATCGCCTCGGCGGCGACGTCGTCGTCGACCTCGACGTCGGCCAGCGACTCCATGTCGAGCGGCTCGATCGACGACTCGGGGATCATCCCGGTCTCACCGTGCTCGAGGAGCCGGTAGTAGTGCGCGAACGTGTCGATCGCGACCGGGTCGACGCCCGCGTCCTGCATCTTGAGCCGCGCGATCTCGAGGCCTTTGCTACCCATGCTCCGATCGTAGGCTCATCCCGTGCCGATACCACGCGAGACCCCGTCCACGGACCCGGGCGAGCGCAAGCGGGCGCTGCGCCGGCGGCTGCTGGAGGGTCGCCGCACCCGTCCCGCGGCCGAGCTCGAGGCGGCCGCCGCGGCCATCGCGGGGCACGCCCTCGCCTGGGATCCCGTACGCCGCGCGCGCACCGTCGCGGCGTACGTCTCGGTGGGTCCGGAGCCGGGCACCGGGCCGCTCGTCGACGGCCTGCGCGCGGCGGGGATCCGGGTGCTGGTCCCCGTGGTGCTGCCGGACCTCGACCTGGACTGGGCCGTGCACGACGGGCCGGGGTCGCTGGCCACCGCCCGCCTCGGCCTGCAGGAGCCCGTCGGGGAGCGCCTGGGCCGTGAGGCGGTGCTGGAGGCCGACGTCCTGCTGGTGCCGGGGCTCGCGGTCTCGCCCGTCGGCGACCGTCTCGGTCGCGGCGGCGGGTGCTACGACCGGGCACTGGCCCGCGCGGCAGGACGACCGACGGCGGTGCTGCTGCACGACGCCGAGGTCGGGATCGACGTGCCCACCGAGCCCCACGACCGGCCGGTGACGCACGCGATCACGCCCGCCGGCGTGCACGCGCTCGGCTCCTAGTCGTCGGCGGCCGCCGGGAGGAGGGTCAGGGTGTCCTCGGCCGCGGCCTCGACGGCGTCCCTGGAGAAGACCCACGGGAGGTAGCGACCGGTGGCCCACAGCTCGGTCTGGTCGGCGTAGTGCGGCGAGCCCGGGTGCCCGGACACGCCGGTGAGGTTGATCCAGCGCGACCGGTCGAGGTCGGCCAGCGAGACGACCATCCGCATGGACGGCGCGGAGGTGACCTCGTAGCCCTCGGTGGCGTCCCACGCCGTGGCGTCGACGATGCTGGACCCGCCGCCGACCTCGTAGCCGTCACGGTTGAGGAGACGCTCCACCGGGGCGATGCCGGACTCCCCAAGCGTCGAGCTGTGCAGGTCGAGGCGGTGCAGGTGGCCCCAGGTCCACTGGTCGGGGTCGAGGGCCTGCCGGCGCGTCATCTCGTCCCGGGCGTCCATCATCGCCTGGCGGAGGATGTCGTCGCGCGACTCCGGCTGCTCGGTGTCCACGTCGTCCCACCACGGGCCGGCGGGGTCGGCCAGCAGCGGCTCCACGACGCCGAACCACCGGTCGCCGCCCTCGGGCCGGACGTCCTCGTGGAGCTCGTCGTGGAAGGTCAGCCGCAGCAGGTTGCTCCACACGGCGTTGTAGTAGGCCGCGGCCGCGCTGTCGGCGGGCTGGGAGAAGTCCCAGTCGGCGAGCAGCTCCTGGCCGTCGCGGTAGTAGGCGCTCGGCAGGTCCGGCACGTCGAGCAGGTAGGGCACGAGGGTGGGTGCCATCGGGTTGGCCGAGTCGAGCTGGAGGCGCGTCATCTCCTCCACCGACAGCTCGCCCTCCTCCTCGAGCACCTGCCGGATGCGGGTCGAGCGGTAGCCGCGGTCCCAGTCGCTGGTGAGGAAGTAGGGGTAGTCGGGACCGACGACGGCCTGGTTGGCCGTCACGACGAACCCCTCCTCGGGGTCGAGCACGCTCGGCAGGCCGTCGAAGGGGACGTGGTCGCCGGTCCAGTCGTTGGCCGACACCCAGCCCTCTGCCGGCATCCGCCCGTCGTTGCCGGACTTGCGGATCGGGATCCGGCCGGGCGCCTGGTAGCCGATGTGCCCCTCGCGGTCGGCGTACACGAGGTTCTGGGCCGGCACGGCGAAGTCGGCGGCGGCGGCGCGGAACTCGTCCCAGCTGCTCGCCCGGTTGAGGGCCAGGACGGCGTCGGCGGTCGTGCCGGGCTCCAGGGCGGTCCACTGCAGGGCCACGGCGTACCCGTTGCCACGGCCGGTGAGGTCGACCTCGTCGACGTGCGCGTTGGCGCCGACCGAGCTGAGCTCCTGCGACACGTCGCTGACCAGCGGGCCGTGCGCGGTCTCCCGGATCCGGAGCTCGACGTCGTCCTCGCCGCGGACCTCGATGGTCTCGGTGCGGATCTCCAGCGGCCGCGGCTCGTCGTCCTGGATCCAGGTGTCGCCCTCGATCTTCTCGAGGTAGAGGTCGGTGACGTCGGGGCCCAGGTTGGTGAACCCCCAGGCGATGTCGGCGTTGTGCCCGATGATCACGCCCGGGACGCCGGAGAAGGTGAAGCCGGAGGTGTCCAGGGTGCAGTCGGGCGTGGCCTCGCGGCAGTGCAGGCCCATCTGGACCCAGGTGCCGGGCATGCCGACGGCCAGGTGCGGGTCGTTGGCCAGCAGCGGCGCGCCGGTCGCGCTGTGCTCGCCGTCGACGACCCACGAGTTGGAGCCGATCCCGTCGCCCCGACCCATCAGGTCGGGCATCGCGGCCACGGTGTCGCGGACCCCCTCGAGGGCGTCGACCATCTCACGGGAGTACGCCGGGCGCCGGGGGATGCGGGTCGCGTTGCCGGAGGCGTTCTGCTCGAAGACGCCGTCGACGACACCGCCGCTGCCGACGATCGGCGGGTGCCGGTCGAAGGGGTAGTCGGGGTAGAGCTGCGCCACCTCCTCGGCGGTGTGGTCGAGGCTGGCCGTCACCCGGTCGATCTCGTCGGTCATGTTGCCCCGCAGGTCCCACGCCATCGCCTTCAGCCAGGCCAGCGAGTCGACCGGCGTCCAGGGCTCGGGCTCGTAGGCCAGGCCGGTCGCGGCGAGGAGGGTGTACTCCACCGCGATCCCGGTGCTGCCGTGGGCCTCGAGGTAGGCGTTGACACCCTCGGCGTACGACGCGAGCGCCTCGCGCGTCCCGGTGTCGACGAGCGCGAGCTCCTGCTCGGCGACCCGGCGCCAGCCCATGGTGCGGATCATCTTGTCGGTCTCGAGGCTGTCCTCCCCGAAGAGCTCGGACAGCCGGCCGCTGGTGACGTGGCGGCGCACGTCCATCTCGAAGAAGCGCTCCTGGGCGTGCACGTAGCCCTGCGCACGCAGCAGGTCGTCGTCGGTGTCGGCGTAGACCTGCGGGATGCCGTGGGCGTCGCGCAGCACCTCGACCTCGCCGGTCAGGCCCGGGACCTCGACCTCGCCGTCGGTCTGCGCGACCGGCCGCAGCACGAAGGCGCCGGTGACCGCGAGGAGCAGCGCGAGGAGCGCCGCGAGCGCGGCCGCGCCGTACGCCGTCCAGCGGACGCCGCGGGGGGCGGCCCGGAACATCTGCCACCACGACGGGTCGGCGGGGGTGGTCGGAGGCTGCTCGCTCATCGTGTGGGCATTGTGCCGTACGATTGGCAGTCGACCGTGGCGAGTGCCAGCGTGTCCCGCGATCCACCCCCCGTGAGCCACCACCGTCATCCCCGAAGGTCCCCGATGCCCACCTACCAGTACCTCTGCACCGAGTGCGGCCACGCGTTCGAGCAGTTCCAGAGCTTCAACGACGACGCCCTGACGCACTGCCCCGAGTGCGACGGCCGGCTGCGCAAGGTCTTCAACGCCGTGGGCGTGGTCTTCAAGGGGTCGGGCTTCTACCGCACCGACAGCCGCTCCGGCTCGTCCTCGTCGTCCTCCTCCGGGTCGGGCAGCTCGTCCTCGGACTCCTCCGGCTCGTCCTCGCCGTCGTCCGGCACCTCGTCGTCCGGCTCGGGCTCGAGCACGTCCTCGGGATCCTCCTCGTCCGGCTCGTCGTCGGGCCAGCCGTCGTCCACAGGCTCCTCCTCCAGCTGACCCTCCCCAGGTCGCCCCGCGCTCGGGGCAGGGGGTCCGCGCGGCGCCCTAGCGTCGCGGCATGGCCTCCCTCGACGACGTGCGCCGCCGCTGGCGCACCCTGCGCCGCCGCGTGCTGTCCCGCCGTCGTCCCCTCGCCGCGCTCTGCGCCGCCGTGGCGGTGCTGGTGGGCCTCCGCCTGGGGGTCGCTCCTCCCCCACCGAGCGTGCCGGTCCCGGTGGCGGTGCGCGACCTGCCCGCGGGGTCGGTCGTCGCTCGCGACGACGTCACCACCGCCGCCTTCGCCCCCGGCACCGCCCCCGCGGCCGTGGCCGAGGACCCGGTCGGACGGGTGCTGGCCGCTCCCGTCGGCGCGGGGGAGCCGGTCACCGACGTACGGCTGGTCGGGGCGCGCCTCGCCGCCGCGCATCCCGACCTCACGGTGATGCCGGTGCGGCTGCCGGACGCCGGCGTGGTCGACCTGCTGCGTCCCGGTGACCGCATCGACCTGCTGGCGGCCGACCCGGGGTCGGGCGGCGCCACGCCGCTGGCCCAGGACGTGCTGGTCCTCGCGGTGCCCCCGGTCGGGTCGTCCTCGGTCGAGGACCCCGCCGCGCCGCCGGGGCGGCTGGTCGTGCTCGGCCTCGGTCCGACGGCGGCCCCGGACGTCGGCGCGGCCGCAGTGACGCAGTTCCTCGTGGTGGCGTTCGCGCGCTAGCGTGCGAGCCGACCCACACATCACTGACTCCGACCTCGGGGTCGAGCTAGGAGCACGTCATGAGCGGATTCAAGAACTTCCTGCTGCGCGGCAACCTCATCGAGCTGGCGGTCGCCTTCATCATGGCGACGGCCTTCGCCGCGGTCGTGACCGCGACGGTGGCCCTCATCATGGATCTGATCGGCAAGGCCGGCGGCACGCCCGACTTCTCCACCTACGCACCCGGCGGCGTCTCCGTCGGCGCCTGGCTGACCGCCCTGATCTCGTTCGTGATCATGGCGGCGATCGTCTACTTCTTCATCGTCATGCCCTACACCAAGGCCAAGGAGCGCTACTTCCCCACCGAGGAGGAGGGCACCCCGGCCGACGTGGCGGTGCTGGAGGAGATCCGGGACCTGCTGCGCGCCCGCAACGGCCAGGTCTGACCCGCTCGCTTCAGCCGTGGTGCGGTGGCACCTGGTCGCGGTACCACCGGTCGCCGAGGGACTGGCTGTGCGCGCCGTCCCCGAAGGCGGCGTCGAGCCGGCGACGTCGTACCCAGTCGGGCTCCTGCTCGGTCGGCGAGACGGTCTCGACTGTCTCGTCGGCCTCGCCGGCCTCTCCGCCCTCGGCGACCGACGCGGGGTCCTCGTCGTCGGGTCGTCCGGCGTCCGGCCGCTCGGCGTGGGTCACGCGCACACGCCCGGGACCGTCTCGGTGGGCGTGGCCTCCTCGGTCGGCGTGGCCGTCTCGTCGGGGGTGGCCGTCTCGGTCGGCGTCGCCGTCTCGGACGGGGTCTCCGGCTGGTCGGTGGCGGACGGGGACTCCGAGGGCGACTCCGTCTCCTGGGCCGCGGCCTCGCTGGACGTCGACGGGGCCTCGGCGGTGACGGCGTCGTCGAGGAGTCGCTTGGGCAGCGGCTTGTCCTCGTTGATGAACTGCCACAGCTCGGTCGCCTCGTCGGTCCAGTAGACCCGGCCCCAGTGCTCGGAGTCGCGCGGGTAGTAGGCGTTGGGCACGGTCACGAACTGGATCTCGTCCAGGCCGATGTTCTGCAGCTGCATGGCGATCTTGCCGAGCCGCGTCACCGACCCGAGGTCCTCGTCGGTGGTGAGCGACTTCGTCGCCGCGTCGAGGAAGTTGACCACCTTGTCGAGGCGGGTCAGCGTGCCGGCGGACTTGACCTCGCGGACCAGGGCGGCGATGAAGGTCTGCTGGCGGCGGATGCGGCTGATGTCGTTCTGCTGGGACAGCTCACCGACGTAGCGCGCGCGCACGTAGTCGAGCGCCTCGTCGCCCGTCAGCAGGGAGGGGTCGCCGGCCGGGACGAAGATCTCGTGCTTCGGGTCCTCGATGTCCTCGGGCACGCAGACCGGCACGCCCCCGACCGCGTCGACCATCTCGCCGAACCCGTTGAAGTCGACGGTGACGAAGTGGTCGACGAAGACGTCGGTGTTCTCCTCGACCTGGGCGACCGTGCACAGCGGGCCGCCGACCGAGAACGCCTGGTTCCAGATGATGTCGCTCACCGGGTCGCTGCCGTCGCACTCCGGCCGGTCCACGATCGAGTCGCGCGGGATGGAGATGGCGTACGCCCGGCTGCGGTCGGCGGACAGGTGCACCAGGATCGTGGTGTCGGACCCGCCGCCACCGGCCTCGCTGTCGATGTCGTTGCCCTCGCCCGACCGGGTGTCGTCGCCCATCACCAGGATGTTGAGCGGCTCGCCGTTGCCCCGGTAGACCTTCTCCGGCCGGTCGTCCCCGAGCGCCGCGAAGGACTCGGTGTCGATGTTGCCGTTGAGGTGGCGGTAGAGGAAGACGACGCTGAGCGCGGTCACCAGGGCCAGCACCAGGGTGCTGACGAGGACGACGCGCCCCACGGTGTGCTTGCGCTTGACCTCGCCCTTGCGCTTGGGCGCAGGGGGCTCGGTCTGGGCGCTGTGGGCTCCTGACACCTGGTCTCACACCTTCGTCGGTGGGGCGCTCGGCGGACACCCCGGGTCAACGTCGCAACCTACGCGACACCAGCAAATTGTCACCGTAGTGCTCGGCAGGACAAATTCTTCGGCGCCGACTCGCGTGAAAGGATGATGTCGTCCATCCCGTCCTCGGCCCCAGGGACTGTCTCGTCGTGCCCCACCAGCCCCACTCCCGCCTCCGCCGCGGCCTCCGCGTGCCGTTGGCCGCTCTCGTCGCTGTCGTCGGGCTGGCCCTCGTCGCCCCCGTCGCGAGCCCCGGCACCAGCCCCGTGGCCAGCTCGGCGACCTCCGGCGCCGGCACTCCCCTCCCAGGGACCAGGACCGCCGCGGGGCGCGGCACCGCGGTGACCGAGGAGCCGCGCAACGTCGTGCTGGTGCTGACCGACGACATGCGCGCCGACGACATGCGCCACATGCCCCACGTGCGCAAGCTCCTCGTCGACCGCGGGATGACCTTCCGCCAGGCGCAGTCCCCGCACCCGCTGTGCTGCCCGGCCCGCGCCGAGATCCTGTCGGGCCAGTACGCCCAGAACAACGGTGTGCACCACAACTCCGGCCCGTACGGCGGCTGGCAGTCGTTCGACCCGAGCTCGACGATCGCGACGTGGGCCCAGGACGCGGGCTACCGGACCGCCCTGCACGGCAAGCACCTCAACCACTTCGAGCGCGGCGAGCCCGCCGACCCGGGCTGGGACAACTTCGACATCCTGCTCGAGCCGGCCACCGACTACGCCAACTTCGACTTCTTCAACGGCACCTCCTACCGCCGTGACTACGTCACCACGCGGCTGGACCAGCGCACGGTCTCCGACCTCGAGCGCTGGGCCGGCCCCACGCCGTACATGGTCATGGCCAACCACGTGGCACCGCACATCTGGATGCCCCGCTCGGCCCGGGGCGACGGCGACGGCGACCGCGGTGGCCGGCCGCCCATGGTGGCGCCCGAGCACCGGCGGGCACTGGCCGGGCTGAAGCCGCGGTCCTTCCGGGTGCCGAGCTTCAACGAGGCCGACCTGCGCGACAAGGAGCGGGTCGTGCGCAAGCGCGGCACCATCTCGCGCAAGGAGATGCGGACCCTCAACCTCGCCCGCATCCGGTCGTTGCTGTCGGTCGACGACGCCGTGAAGAACCTGGTCGACACGCTGCGGGAGACCGGCGAGCTCGACAGCACCTACATCGTCTTCACCAGCGACAACGGCTACGCCCTCGGCGAGCACCGCTTCACCGGCAAGGACCGGCTCACCGACGAGATCATGGACGTGCCGCTCGTCGTGCGGGGTCCGGGCGTCCCGGCCGGCAGGACGTCGAACCGCATGGTGTCGCTCGTCGACCTGACCGCCACCCTGAGCTCGCTGATGGACCTCTCCCCCGACCTCACGCTGGACGGCGAGGACTTCTCCGACACGCTCCTCGGCCGCAGGGCGACCGCCCGGCGCGACACCATGCTGACCCAGACGGGCGGCAAGGCGACCGGCGTGCGCGACCCGGGCTGGACCTACCGCGGCGTGCTGACGAAGCGCTGGTCCTACGGTCGGCGGGTCAACGACGGGATGCGCGACGGGTTCCTCTACGACCGGGACCGCGACCCCTACGAGCTGCGCAACCTTATCCTGTCCAAGCGGCACGCCCCCGTACGCCGCGAGCTCGAGCGCCGCCTGCGGGCGCTCGGCGACTGCGCGGGCGCCGAGTGCAACCGGCGGTTCGGCAAGGTCCGCGCGCCGCGCCGCTGAGCAGCGGCTCCGGGAGCCGGGGGCTGCTTGGCGCGGGGGGGCGCCGTCCTGCGAGGATGGACCCGCACTCGCCCCAGTAGCTCAGTGGATAGAGCAGCCGCCTCCTAAGCGAAAGGTCGTAGGTTCGACTCCTACCTGGGGCACCACACCACCGACCGGCGACCGGGCGCTTCCGTGCCGCTGGAGCGTGCCGACCGGGCGCTTTCGTCGCGCTGGGACGTGCCGACCGGGCGCTTCCGTCCCGCTGACGGCGTCAACCCAGCAGGGGATGCCTCACGACACGGTCGGACGGGCCTCGCTGCGTCGCGGCGAACGGTTCTCGGGTGACTGCCTCTGGCTGGGGACGGTGTCGGTCCGACCGATCGAGTTGAGCACGCGGGCGGCGTGCACGGCGGACCTGTAGCGCCAGCGGGCGGGGCGGGTGACGGGCGGGAGGGTGCGGCTCTGTTCCAACGTCGGCTCCTCGGGCTGCGTGCGGTGTCGCCTCGGGGGAGGTGGCGACGTGCCCCATCGAGGCTAGGTACGACCGAGTCGGCACAGCAGGGTCGAAGGTCCCTTCGTCGCTCGGTCAGCCGGGCGTGGCTCGCCGGCCCGCCTCAGAAGCTGCCCCCGTCGCCCCCGCCACCGTCGAACCCGCCACCGTCGAAGCCGCCGCCGTCGAAGCCGCCGCCGTGGCCGTCGAACCCGCCGCCGTACGAGTCGGGTTCTGGAGCCATGTGGATCCAGGCCGCCGCGGCGCCGGCAGCGGTGGCGTCCGCCGGGAAGTAGCCCCGGCTGTAGGGGTCGAAGGTGGCGCCGGCCTCCCAGTAGGGCACGCGGCGCGAGCCGATCTCCACGGTCAGGACCTCCGGCTTCTCCCGCGCCGCGAGCTGGGCGGCGCAACGGCTGCAGGCGGGGACGATGCGGGTGCCACGCCGGACGCTCGTCCACATCACGTCGCGTGCCGACGGTCCGTGCTGGGGGTTGAAGAAGCACGGGACCCGGAGCTCCGGACGCGGCCTGTCCTCGATCCACGCGTGGACGCACGCCAGCGCGAAGCGGCCGGTGGCCAGGGTGTCGACCAGCCGGCTGATCTCGTCGGGGTGCTCCATGTGCGGGGCGTCCCACTTCCCGCGCTCGTAGGCGTCGAGTGCGGTCTGGTAGTCGTGCTGCGCACTCGGGTCGAGGGGTCGCCCGGCAAGGGTGCGGTCGAGACGCTGGAGCTGCTCGCCGAAGACGGTGACGTCCTCGTCCGCCAGTCGGCGCATCTGGTCGAGCACGACGGCCTGCTCCCTGCGATCGGCCCGAAGGGAGCTGAACCGGCGGGCGGTCAACGTCGCCGCGCCGCCTGCCGCCAAGGCGAGCAGGAGCCACTCCATACCCGGCGTTCTACCAAGAGGGACGGGGTGCGCGTCAGAGGCGAAAGCCTCTCGACGGCCGAGGAGCCGGCCCCGGTCAGAGCGTCTCGAACCTCATGCCCGCCGCCTGCACGCGCTCCAGCAGGTTGTCCCCCATCGCCTGCGCGGTGGTGACCTGCCCGGCCGTCGGCGGGTTGTCGTCCAGCGCCAGGCACAGGGCCGACTCGGCCAGCATCATCGCAGTCTCGGTGTAGCCCGGGTCACCGCCGGAGACGCGGGTGCGCACGGTGCGCCCACCACCCTCCCCGACGAGGTCGACGGTGAACCACGCCCTGTCCCGACGTGCCTGGTCGGGACCCTCGCCCTGCGCGACCCGGCCGAGGAGGAAGTCGCGGACCGGCCCGACCTGGGCGGCCGCGACGAGCGCCCCGGCGCCCAGCGCGCCGCCGGCGGCGTACCGCAGCGTCTTGGTGCCCGCATAGTGCGAGTAGCGGAAGTCGGGACCGTACGCCGGCAGGGCGGCGCCGCTGCGGGCGACCACGACCGGGTCGATCGTCGGCAGCGGGAGCAGCCAGTAGCCCAGGGTCGAGTCCCGGTGCGGCCTTCCGGCCACCGCACGCGACCGGCGTCCGTCGGCCGGCCGGCCCTCGGCGCGGCGGCGGGCGGAGTGCGCCTCCTTCATCCGGCGGGCGCGGCCGAACTGCTCGAGCGCGGAGTGGATGGTGCCGCCCGACGGGGTCCCCCCGGTGCGTACGACGCCCCGCAGCGTGATCGGGACGTCGGCGGGCAGCTGGCGCACGGTGTAGAGGGCGCCGAGGTCGTGCGGCACCGAGTCGAAGCCGCAGGCGTGCACCAGGCGCGCGCCCGTGCGGACGGCCGCCTGGTGGTGCCGGAGGTACATCCGGTCCACGAACTCCGGCTCCCCGGTGATGTCGACGTAGTCGGTGCCGGCGTCGGCGCACGCGGCGACCAGCGGCTCGCCGTAGGAGAGGAACGGTCCCACCGTGGTGGCGACGACCCGGGCGCGACCGGCGACCTCGGCCAGGCCCACCGGGTCGGTCGCGTCCACCTGAAGGAGCTCGAGACCGGCGGCGGCCGGGTCGATCGTGGCGAGGCGGGCCCGCACCTGCTCGAGCTTGTCGAGGTTGCGTCCGGCGAGCGCCCAGCGCAACCCCGCGGGCGCGTGCCGCACGAGGTACTCGGCGGTCAGGCCACCGGTGAAGCCGGTCGCCCCGAGGAGCACGATGTCGAGGTCGCGGTCGAGGGCGCGTGGGTCGGTCATGCCGCCATCCAAACAGGTCCGCGGAACCCGCTCCCCGCCGCGGGCGTCTGACGGGAATGGGACGGACCTCCAGGTGGCTCCTCGCGGCACTGGGCCTGCTGGGCCTGGTCGCCGGCAGCGTCCTCACCACCCTCGCCGTGACGGGCGGGACCGGGTCACGGTCGGTACCGGGGACGGACGGTGCGGGCGGCGATCTCCGGCTGGCGTCGGCCGGGATGCGTCCGGCCACCTCGTGCGACGACCTGCTCGCGCAGTACGTCGAGCGGGCGCTCGAGGAGGTCGGACCCTACGGCTGGGAGACCGGCCCGGTCATCATGTTCGACGCGTCCGGCGCCGCCCGCTCGGAGACGGCGGCAGGCGCCCCGCTCCCGACCACGACGAGGTCCACGAGCAGCGGCACCGGCACCAACGTGCAGGAGGCCGGCGTCGACGAGCCCGACGCGGTCAAGGTCCTCGACGACCGGCTCGTGCGCGTGCAGGACGACGTCCTGACCGTGCACGACCTCGGCGCCGACGAGCCGCGGCTGCTCTCGACCCTGACCCTCGAGGGGATGGCCGACGGCGAGCTCCTGGTGTCCGGCGACCGGGTCGTCGTCCTGGGCGCCGTCGAGCGCGGCACCCCCGGCGCGTACGACGGGAGCGCGGGCACCCGGGTCGTCGTCCTGGACGTGGCCGACCCCGGCGCCCCGCGGGTCGTGAGCACCGCCGACCTCGACGCCGAGCTGGTCGCCGCGCGGCTGCACGGCGACCTGGGCGAAGCATCGGGCGACCCCTCCGAGGACGTCGTGCGCCTCGTCCTGCGCACCGGGCTGCCGGCCCTCGACTTCGTGCAGCCCGGCCCGCGCCAGGATCAGGGGGCGGCGCTGGAGCACAACCGGCAGGTGGTGCGCGACTCCACGCTGGCCGACTGGCTGCCCACGGTCGGCGGCGCGCCCGTGGTGGCCTGTGGGGACGTCGCCGTGCCGACCGACCGGGATGCGGCGCTGGCCACCACCACCGTCCTGGGGTTCCGGGCCGCCGACACGGACCCGCTGGCCGCAGCGTCGGCGACCGGCCTGGCCGCCGACGCCACGACGTCGTACTTCTCCACCGACCGCCTCTACCTCGCGACCGGTCCGGCGTCCGGGTGGTGGGAGCGCCGGCCGACGATCGAGTGCATCGACTGCCTGCCGCCGACGCCCGGCGACGGCACCACCGACCTGCACGCCTTCGCGCTCGATGACCTCGACACCACCTACGTCGCCGGCGGGGAGGTGGAGGGGTCGGTCCGCGACCGGTGGGCGATGGACGTCGCCGACGGGACCCTGCGCCTCACGGTGACGGGCACGGGGATCGCGGGCCCTGCCGCCCGCGCCGCCCCGGCCAGCTCGGTGGTGACCCTGCGCGAGGACGGCACGCGGCTGGTCGAGGTCGGCCGCGTGGACGGACTCGGCGTCGGCGAGCAGGTCACGGCGGTGCGCTGGTTCGACGACCTCGCCCTCGTGGTCACCTTCCGCCGGGTCGACCCGTTGTACGCCGTCGACCTCACCGACCCGACCGCCCCACGCCTGGTGGGCGAGCTGAAGATCCCGGGCTACAGCGAGTACCTCCACCCCCTCGGCGGCCGGCGTCTCCTCGGGGTCGGCCAGGACGCCGGACCGGACGGCACCCTGCGCGGCGCCCAGGCCGCGCTCTTCGACGTGACCGACCTGACCGCCCCGGACCGGCTCGACACCGTCGCCTACCCGCCCCGTTCCTCCGCCGCGGCGGGGACCGACCCGCGACAGTTCACCTGGCTGCCCGACCGACGCATCGCGCTGACCGTCGTCGCCGACGGGTGGGACGGGCGGACCGGCTGGGTCTCGGTGATGCGGCTGGGTGGCGACCGGATCCGCAACGACCTCGTCGAGGTCGCGGTGGGCATGGGCGGGGAGCTCGCCGACGTGCGCACGGTCCCGACGCCCGACGGCCGGGTGGTGCTGGTCGCCGGCGACAGCGTGTCGTTCATGCCGCTCTGACCCGGACCTTCGCCCTTCCGACGCTGACGCACCCGGCGGGCCCGACCTACTCTGGTGGCATGTGCCGCAACATCCGCCCGCTCAACAACTTCGAGCCGCCCGCCTCCCGCGACGAGGTGACGGCCGCCGCCCTGCAGTACGTCCGCAAGGTCGCGGGCACCACGAAGCCGTCCCAGGCCAACGAGGCGGCCTTCCACGAGGCGGTGCGCGAGATCGCGCACATCACCCAGCACCTGCTCGACGAGCTGGTGACCACCGCTCCGCCCAAGAACCGCGAGGTCGAGGCGGCCAAGGCCCGCGCGCGGGCGCAGGCGCGGTACGCGTGACCCTGCACCCCGGGCGGGTCGACGCGGTGCTCGACGCCAGGCTGGAGGAGGCGCTCGACCTCCTGACGACCCGGCCCCTCGTCGTGCTCACCGGCGCCGGGCTCTCGACCGACTCCGGGATCCCGGACTACCGCGGACCGGGGTCACCCGTCCGGACGCCGATGACCTTCCAGGAGTTCGTCTCCGGACCCGACTCCCAGCAGCGGTACTGGGCGCGGAGCCACCTCGGCTGGGCGCGCATGGGGCACGCGCGGCCCAACGACGGGCACCGGGCGCTGGCCCGGATCGACCCCGAGCTGCTGATCACCCAGAACGTCGACGGGCTCCACGAGGCAGCCGGCTCGCGCCGGGTGGTGGCCTTGCACGGCCGGGTCGCCGACGTGGTGTGCCTCGAGTGCCGCGACGTCTCGGCGCGGACCGCCCTCCAGCAGCGGCTGGCCGACCTCAACGCCGGCTGGCTGGTCCGGCACGGCGCGGCGGCGACGCGGCCGGACGGGGACGTCGAGCTCGAGGAGACCGACGGCTTCGTGGTCCCCGGCTGCGACGGCTGCGGGGGGCCCCTCAAGCCGCACGTGGTGTTCTTCGGGGAGAACGTGCCCGCCGACCGGGTGGCGCTCTGCTACGAGGCGGTCGACGCCCTCGGCGAGGACGGTGCGCTGCTCGTCGCCGGGTCCTCGCTGGCCGTGATGAGCGGGCTGCGGTTCGTCAAGCGCGCAGCCCGGGCCGGCACGCCGGTGGTGATCGTCAACCGCGGCGCCACCCGGGGCGACGAGCTGGCGACGTACACCCTCCACGTCGGGTGCAGCGAGTTCCTGACCGCCCTCGCCGACCGCCGCGACGGCCGGGGCTGAGGAGCCCTCAGAGGCGGCGCACGAAGATGTGCTCGGCCGCCTCGAGCACGACCTCGGCGGTCTCGCCGCCGGAGCCGACGAGGATGCCCTCGCCCGTGGCGGCGACGGTGACCGTCTTGTCCGGCACCGCGCCGACGCGCCGCAGCGTGCTCATCAGGTCCTCGTCCTTCTGCATCTCCTCGGAGATGCGTCGGACCAGGACCCGGGAGTCGTCGGGGCCCGCGACCACGGAGAGCGGCTCGACGCCGTCCATGAAGTCCTCCCCCAGCGCGCTCTCGCCGAGCTCGTCGAGGCCGGGGATGGGGTTGCCGTAGGGCGACTCCGTGGGGTGGCCGAGCAGCTCCACGAGCCGCCGCTCGACGGTCTCGGACATCACGTGCTCCCAGCGGCACGCCTCGGCGTGCACGAGCTCCCAGTCGAGGCCGATCACGTCGGTCAGCAGGCGCTCGGCGAGGCGGTGCTTGCGCATCACCCGCGTCGCGAGGCGGCGGCCCTCCTCGGTCAGCTCGAGGTGCCGGTCGCCCTCCACCGTCAGCAGGCCGTCACGCTCCATCCGGGCCACGGTCTGGGAGACCGTGGGGCCGCTCTGGTGCAGGCGCTCGGCGATGCGGGCACGCAGCGGCACGATCCCCTCCTCCACGAGCTCGTAGATCGTGCGGAGGTACATCTCGGTGGTGTCGATCAGGTCGCTCACGGCGTCATTGTGTCCCATCGCGCCGACACCCGGACGAGGTGGCACGACCGCGCCGCGCCGCGGGTGGCACAGTGGACGGGTGACCGAGCTGATCGTCCCGCGCCGCTTCTGCGGACCACCCGACTCGGGCAACGGCGGCTGGACCGCCGGCGCCCTCGCCAGCACCCTCTCCTGCGAGCCCGCCGACCACGCGGGACACTGGCCGACCGTGGAGGTGTCGCTGCGCCAGCCCCCGCCCCTCGACGCCCCGATGGACGTGGTGGCCGGGGACGACGGCAGCAGCACCGCGACCTTCGGCGGCGCCGTGATCGCGACCGCCGCGCGGGTGGCCGACGGGACGCTGTCCGAGGTCGACGCCGTCGCGCCCGAGGTCGCGCTCGCTGCCGAGGCGACGTACGCCGGGCACACGTTCCACCCCTTCCCCACGTGCTTCGCCTGCGGCACCGGCCGCGAGGAGGGCGACGGCCTGCGGATCTTCCCCGGGGTCGTCGAGGGCGACCGGGTGGCGGCCACCTGGACGCCGCACCGCAGCGTGGCCGAGGACTGGCACACCTACGTCGACGACGACCCGCGCGCCTCGGTCGCCGCCACCTGGGCGTCGCTGGACTGCGTGGGGGGCTGGGCCGGCGACCTGACCGAGCGGCTGATGGTGCTGGGCCGGATGACCGCCCGGATCGACACCCTCCCCGTCGTCGGCGAGCGGCACGTCGTGGTCGGCGCCGCACGCGGACGCGAGGGCCGCAAGACCTTCACCGCAGCCACACTGTACGACGCCGACGGTCGGGTGGTGGCCACGGCCGAGCACGTGTGGGTCGCCGTGGACCCGGCGCTGTTCGGCGGGCTGCGCCCGGCGGAGCGCCCCCAGGATTGACCCGGCACGCGGAGTCGGGTCAGACTGGTCCGCATGGCTGATTTTAACGATCCAATCGGCGCCGACGCCGCGTGGTGGCGCAACGCCGTCGTCTACCAGGTCTACGTCCGCAGCTTCGCCGACAGCGACGGCGACGGCATCGGCGACCTGCCGGGCATCACCTCGCGCCTGCCCTACCTGCGCGACCTCGGGGTGGACGCCCTCTGGATCACGCCGTTCTACACCTCGCCGCAGCGCGACCACGGGTACGACGTCGCCGACTACACCGACGTCGACCCGCTGTTCGGCACGCTGAAGGACGCCGACACCCTCATCGAGACGGCGCACGAGCTCGACCTGCGCGTCATCGTCGACCTGGTGCCCAACCACACCTCCGACGACCACGAGTGGTTCAAGGCCGCCCTCGCCGCCGCCCCGGGCAGCCCCGAGCGCGCCCGCTACATGTTCCGCGAGGGATCGGGCCCCGACGGCTCGCTGCCCCCCAACAACTGGGAGTCCGTCTTCGGCGGCCCCGCCTGGACCCGAGTCCCCGACGGCCAGTGGTACCTCCACCTCTTCGACTCCACCCAGCCCGACCTCGACTGGCGCAACCCCGAGGTCGGCGACATGTTCGAGGACGTCCTGCGCTTCTGGCTGGACAAGGGCGTCGACGGGTTCCGCGTCGACGTCGCGCACGGCCTCTACAAGGAGGAGTCGCTGCGCGACCAGGTGGTCGCCGAGGGCGGGCGGGCCAGCTCCGGCCAGGTCAACTCCGACTCCTCGATGGTCTCCCGCGAGCTCAAGGACGAGCCCATGTGGGACCAGCCCGAGGTGCACGACGTCTACCGCCGGTGGAACGCCGTCCTCGACAGCGTCGGTCCCGACCGGATGGCCGTCGCCGAGGCGTGGACCCAGACGCCCGAGTCCATGGCGGCCTTCGTGCGGCCCGACGAGCTCGACCAGGCCTTCAACTTCGCCTGGCTGCTGGCCGACTGGTCCGCCGACTCCTTCCGCAAGGTCGTGGTCGACACGCTCGCCGCGGTGGCCCCGGTCGGCGCCTCGCCGACCTGGGTGCTGAGCAACCACGACGTGGTGCGCCACCCCACCCGCTACGGCGGCGGCGAGCAGGGCCTGGCCCGCGCCCGTGCCGCCACCCTGGCCATGCTCGCCCTGCCCGGCTCCTCCTACCTCTACCAGGGCGAGGAGCTCGGCCTCGAGCAGGTCGACGTCCACCCCGAGCACCGGGAGGACCCCTCGTGGTTCCGCACCGGCGAGGTCGGCCGCGACGGCTGCCGGGTGCCGATCCCGTGGGGCGGCGACTCCGCGCCGTACGGCTTCGGTCCCGGCGACGCGCAGCCCTGGATTCCGCAGCCCGACGAGTTCAAGGGCCTCTCGGTCGAGGCCCAGGCCGGGGTGGAGGGCTCGACGCTGGAGTTCTACCGCGCGGCCCTCGCGGCCCGGCGTGCGCACGCGCTGCCGCAGGGCGACGAGGTGACGGTCCTCACCGGGACCGACGACGTGCTGGAGCTGCACCGCGGCGGCCTGCGGGTGCTGCTCAACTGTGGCACCACCGACCTCCCGCTCCCCGCGGGCACCGTCGTGGCGAGCAGCGCGCCGGTGGCCGACGTGCTGCCGCCCGACACCTGCGTCTGGCTCGGCTGACACGCCCGCACCGACGATCGACGGCCCGCCACCGAGGTGACTCGGTGGCGGGCCGTCGGCGTCCGGGCGGGAGCCCTCAGGGCTGGCCGAGCGTCCGGTTGTAACGCGCGAACCGGGTGACCAGCTCGTCGAGGTCCTCCGGCGACCACTCGGCGAGGCGCTCGTCGAGCTGCTCGATGCGCAGCCGGCTGACCGCGTCGACCTTCTCCTTGGCCTCCGTCGTCGCCGTCAGGATCGTGGCGCGACCGTCGGCCGGGTCCGGGGTGCGCTCCACCAGGCCGAGGTCGACCAGGTGCTGCACCTGGCGCGACACCGCGCCCTTGTCGAGGTCGAAGGTGTCGGCGATCTCGGAGGAGCGCCGCGGACCGGCCTCGATGAGGTGGGCGAGCATGACGTACGACGAGGGCTGCAGCGAGGGGTGCACGAGGGCGGCCCGTTCGCTGAGCGCGCGCCGTACGCGACGCATCAGGATCCCGACCTCCTGCTCGAGGGCGTGCAGCGTGCGGATGCGGTCGTTCACCGTTCCAGCACCACCGTGGCCTCGGGCGCCCGGCGGGCACCGAGGTCGTCGTCGTCCAGCGTCTCGCGCATCGGCACCTCCTCGATGAAGAGTACGGCGACCAGTGCGGCGACCGCGAAGGGTGCCGCCACCAGGAACAGGTGACCGGTCGCGACGCCGAAGGCGTGCTCGACCACGGCGCGGACCGGCTCGGGCAGCGTGGCCAGGTCGGGGATGTGACCGCTGCCGCCGGCGCCGCCCTCGATGCCGAGTCGGGCCAGGCCCCGGGCGGTCTCGTCGGCGACCTGGTGGCTGAGCACGGCGCCGAGGGCCGAGACGCCGATCGAGCCCCCCATCGAGCGGAAGAACGCGACGACCGCGCTGGCCGCGCCCATGTCGGACTGCGCGGTGTTGTTCTGCACGGCGAGGACGAGGTTCTGCATGGTCGCGCCGAGTCCGAGGCCCAGCACCGCCATGAAGCCACCGACCACCCACAGGCGGGTGGTCTCGTCGATGGTGGAGAGCAGGAGCAGTCCGACGATCACCAGGACCATGCCGCCGACGAGGAAGTTCTTCCACCGGCCGGTCCGGGTGATGAGCCGGCCGCTGATGATGCTGGAGACCAGCAGGCCGCCGACCATCGCGACCGACATCAGCCCGGCCCTGGTCGGCGACATGCCGCGGGCCAGCTGGAAGTACTGCGAGAGGTAGACCGTGGCGCCGAACATCGCCAGGCCGATGAGCACGGAGGCGACCGTGGCCAGCGAGGTGGTGCGGTCGCGGAAGAGCCGCAGCGGGATGACCGGGTCGCGGGCGACCCTCATCTCGACGTACACGGCGCAAGCCACCACCACGAGACCTCCGACCACCAGGGCGATGCTCGTGACCGACGTCCACGCGAACTGGCTGCCGGCCAGCGATACCCAGACCAGTAGCAGCGAGACGCCGCCGACCAGCAGCGTCGCGCCGAGGTAGTCGATGTGCACCTCGCGCCGGACGACCGGGATGTGCAGCGTCTTCTGCAGCACCACGAAGGCGACGAGCGCGACCGGGATGCCGAAGAAGAAGCACCATCGCCAGCCGACCGTGTCCACGAGCAGGCCGCCCACCAGCGGCCCCGAGATCGTGGCCATGGCGAACACGGCGCCGATGTAGCCGGAGTAACGGCCCCGTTCGCGGGGGGTCACCATCGTGGCGATCACGACCTGCACGAGCGCGGTCAGCCCGCCCACGCCGAGGCCCTGGACCGCCCGGGCGCCGATCAGCACCTCCATCGTCGGCGCGAAGCCGGCGATGACCGAGCCGAGCGAGAAGATCACCAGGGCGCTCTGCACCAGGACCTTCTTGTCGAACTGGTCGGCGAGCTTGCCCCAGATCGGGGTGGTCGCCGTCATGGTCAGCAGGGTGGCGACGACGACCCACGTGTAGCCGGTCTGGCTGCCGTCGAGGTCGGTCACGATCCGCGGCAGCGCGTTGGACACGATGGTGCTCGACAGCATGGCGACGAACATCGCGAGCAGGAGGCCGCTGAGCGCCTCCATCACCTCGCGGTGGCTCATCTGGCCGGACTGCTCCGCCGTCGGGGGTGCGCTGGCGGGCTGGGGGTGGGACACGGACGCTCGATTCATGAGGACTAGAAGGTTGCCAGCGGCAACCATATTCCCTGTCCCCTGCTCCTGTCCCGTCCGGTACGACGTGAGGTGGCGCACGTCGGCCGGGCTCAGGTCCCCGCGGCGCGGCCGGCGGATGCTCGGACGCGGCGGTGAGCCTGCGGAGGCGTACGCCGGCGCGGACGCCCGTGGCGGCGGGCGTGGCGGCGGGCGTGGCGGCGGGCGTCGTACGAGCGTCCCCGTGGACCGCCCCGCTGGTGCCCGAGCACCCGGAAATGCAGCGACCCGCAGGCCTGCTGCCCCTCACGGTCTTCACCGGGAGAGGCCCCGGGGGATGACGTCCGGGGGCCTGCGGGTCGGGTGGCTGCGGTGGATTCGCCGGCAGCTCGACGGCGATTGGCCGGTGCTGCCTAGCGGGCAGCCACCTCACTCATCCAAGAAGACTTCATTTCTCGGACCACCTCCTTCCTGTGTGCCTACACCGTAGGTCGGGACGCGGGACGGGCCAAGGGGTTTTCCGCAGTCGTCTCACGCGGTCTCGAACTGCGAGCGGTAGAGCGCGGCGTACTCGCCGTCGCGGGCCAGCAGCCCCTCGTGGTCTCCCTGCTCGACGATGCCGCCGTCGCGCATCACCAAGATGAGGTCGGCGTCGCGGATGGTGGAGAGCCGGTGGGCGATGACGAAGGACGTGCGGTCGGTCCGCAGGGCCGCCATGGCCTGCTGCAGGAGCACCTCGGTCCGGGTGTCGACCGCGGAGGTGGCCTCGTCGAGGATCAGCAGCGCCGGGTCGGAGAGGAAGGCCCGGGCGATGGTGACCAGCTGCCGCTCCCCCGCCGACAGGCTGCCGCCCTCCTCGTCCACCACGGTGTCGTAGCCGTCGGGCAGGGAGTGCACGAACCGGTCGACGAAGGTGGCCCGGGCGGCCCGGAGGACCTCCTCCTCTCCTGCGTCGGGGCGGCCGTAGGCGATGTTGTCGCGGATGGTCCCCTCGAAGAGCCACGTGTCCTGCAGCACCATGCCGATCCGCGAGCGGAGCACCGACCGCGGGAGCGTGGCCACGTCGACGCCGTCGAGGGTGATCCGGCCGCCGTCGAGCTCGTAGAAGCGCATCACGAGGTTGACCAGCGTCGTCTTGCCGGCGCCCGTGGGGCCGACGATCGCGACGGTGTGACCGGGGTCGGCGACCAGCGAGAGGTCCTCGATGAGGGGGCGGTCCGGGTCGTAGGCGAAGGAGACGTGCTCGAACCGCACCTCGCCGGGCCCGTCGCCGGCCCCCGCGTCGTACGGCGGCTCCGGCGACTCCTCCTCGGCGTCGAGCAGCTCGAAGACGCGCTCGGCGGACGCGACGCCGGACTGCATCAGGTTGAGCATCGAGGCGATCTGCGACAGCGGCTGGGTGAACTGGCGGGTGTACTGCACGAACGCCTGCACCTCGCCGAGGGAGAGCTGGCCGCTCGCGACCCGGATCCCGCCGACCACCGCCACGACGACGTAGTTGAGGTTGCCGACGAACATCATGATCGGCATCACCAGCCCGCTCACGAACTGCGCCTTGAACGCCGCGTCGTGGAGGTCGGCGTTCTGCTCGTCGAAGACCCGCTGGGCCTCGCGCTGCCGGCCGAACACCTTGACCAGGGCGTGGCCGGAGAACGTCTCCTCGATGTGCGCGTTGAGCCGCCCGGTGACGCGCCACTGCTGGATGAACATGCCCTGCGACCGCTTCATGACCCGGCTGGTGAGCAGGATCGAGACCGGCACCGAGACCAGGGCGATGAGCGCCAGCAGGGGCGAGATCCACACCATCATGCTCAGCACCGCCACCACGGTCAGCACCGAGGTCAGCAGCTGGCCCATGGTCTGCTGGAGGCTCTGGGAGACGTTGTCGATGTCGTTGGTGGCGCGACTGAGGAGCTCGCCGCGCGGCTGGCGGTCGACGTAGGACAGCGGCAGCCGGTGGACCTTGTCCTCCACGTCCGAGCGCATCCGGCGCACGGTCGCCTGCACGACGTCGTTGAGCAGGAAGCCCGCCAGCCAGGAGAGCAGCGACGCCAGGACGTAGACGGCGAGGACGCCGAGCAGCACCCGGGCGACGGCGTCGAAGTCGACGCCCTGCCCGGGCACGACGTCCATCGAGGCCAGCATGTCGGCCACCGTGTCGTCCCCGCCGGCCCGCGTGGCGGCCACCGCGTCGTCCTTGGACATGCCCTCCGGGAAGCGGCTGCCGACCAGGCCGGCGAAGACGAGGTCGGTGGCGTGGCCGAGGATCCGCGGGGCGAGCGACATCAGGACCACGCTCGCCAGGGTCAGGACACCGACGCCCCAGACCTTGGCCCGGTGCGGCGCCAGCATGCCGGCGAGGCGGCGGGCGGAGGCGCGGAAGTCCGAGGGCTTGCCCCCCACCATGCCGCCGCCGAAGGGACCACGACCCGGGCCGGGCCCGGCCTGCACGCGCTCGGTCTCCTCGAGACGACCGTCCTTCCCGTCCTCGCGCTCCGTCGCGGCCGTCACGACGCCTCCTGGGCGCTGAACTGGGAGGCGACGATCTCCTGGTAGGTCCCGCACCCGGCGAGCAGCTCGTCGTGGGTGCCCCGTCCCACGACCCGCCCGTCCTCCAGGACGAGGATCTCGTCGGCGTCCCTGATGGTCGACACGCGCTGGGCCACCACGACGACGGTGGCGTCGCGGGTGATCGGCGCCAGCGCGGCTCGCAGCCGGGCGTCGGTGGTGAGGTCGAGGGCGGAGAAGGAGTCGTCGAAGAGGTAGATCTCGGGCCGGCGGACGACCGCCCGGGCGATGGCGAGGCGCTGCTTCTGGCCGCCGGAGAAGTTGGTGCCCGCCTGCGCGACCGGCGCCTCGAGGCCCTCCGGGAGCGCCTCCACGAAGTCCCGGGCCTGGGCCACCTCGAGCGCCTCCCACATCTCCTGCTCCGTCGCGTCGGCCTTGCCGTGCCGCAGGTTGGAGGCGACGGTGCCGGAGAAGAGGAACGCCTTCTGCGGCACCAGCCCGATGCGCGACCAGAGCACCTCCGGGTCGAGGCGGCGTACGTCGACGCCCCCGACCAGCACGCGGCCCGACGTGGCGTCGAAGAGCCGCGGGACGAGGTTGACCAGCGTCGACTTGCCCGCGCCGGTGGACCCGACGATCGCCAGGGTGCGACCCGGGCCGGCCTCGAGGCTCACGTCGTGGAGGACGGCGACGTCGGCGCCGGGATAGGCGAAGTCGACGGACTCCAGCCGCAG
Source organism: Nocardioides sediminis (assembly GCF_003047295.1). Classification (GTDB taxonomy): domain Bacteria; phylum Actinomycetota; class Actinomycetes; order Propionibacteriales; family Nocardioidaceae; genus Nocardioides; species Nocardioides sediminis. The sequence goes on along the minus strand of NZ_PZYZ01000001.1, from coordinate 96,661 downwards.
GGTCCCGCGCTCGACCGTCTCCCGCACCGGCTCGGCGGGCGGGACGACCGAGGTGTCGGTCGCCAGGACCTCGGTGATCCGCTCGGCGCACACGGCCGCCCGCGGGACCATCATCAGCATGAAGGTCGCCATCATCACCGACATCACGACCTGCATCAGGTAGGCGATGTAGGCCGTGATGGCCCCGATCTCCATGGCACCGCTCTCGACCCGGTGGCCGCCGAACCACACGACCGCCACCGTCGAGACGTTGGCGACCAGCATGACCACCGGGAACATCCCTGCCATCCAGCGCCCGGCGGTCACCGCGACGCCGGTGAGCTCGTCGTTGGCCTGCGCGAACCGCTCGGTCTCGTGCTGCTCACGCACGAAGGCGCGGACGACCCGGACGCCGGTGATCTGCTCGCGCAGCAGCCGGTTGACCTCGTCGATGCGCACCTGCATCAGCCGGAAGCTCGGGACCATCCGGCTGACGATGAAGCCGATCGACACGCCGAGGGCCGGCACCACGGCGACGAGGAGCCAGGACAGGCCGACGTCCTCGCGCAGCGCCATCAGCACCGAGCCCACCATCATGATCGGGGCGGCCACGGCCAGCGTCCCGGCCATCACGACGAGCATCTGCACCTGCTGCACGTCGTTGGTCTCGCGGGTGATCAACGAGGGCGCGCCGAAGTGCTGGACCTCGCGGGCCGAGAACGTGCCGACCCGCTCGAAGATCCGGCTCCGGGTGTCGCGACCGAAGGCCATCGCGGTCCGCGCCGCGAACCAGACCGCCGTGATCGTGCACGCGACCTGCGCCAGCGAGACGAGGAGCATCAGGGCGCCGTGGCGCCAGATGTAGCCGATGTCCCCGGTCACGATCCCCCGGTCGATGATGTCGGCGTTGAGGCTGGGCAGGGTCAGGGCGGCGACGGTGCCGAGGAACTGCATCAGCACCACGACGGCGACGTGCCGCCGGTAGGGCGCCACGCCCCGGCGCACCAGGCTCAGGAGCATCGGCGCACCCGCCCCCGGAGCGTCACGGCGCGAGCCGCTCGACGTGCCACCCGGTGTCCTGTCCGCCGTCCGGCCCGGCCTCCTGCCCGCGCCGGTAGACGAGCCGGTCGTGCATCCGGCTGGGCCGGCCCTGCCAGAACTCGACGCTCTCGTGCCGCACCCGGTATCCACCCCAGTCCTCGGGCAGGTCGACCTCGCCCGGGAAGCGCTCCTGCACACGGGCGTACGCCGCGGCGAGCGCGGCCCGGCTCCCGACGACCGCGGACTGGCGCGAGGCCCAGGCCCCGAGCTGGGCGTCGCGGGGGCGGGAGTGGAAGTAGGCGCGCACCTCCTCGCGCGGCAGCGGCGTCGCCGTGCCCTCCACCCGCACCTGCCGCTCGAGGGGGTGCCAGGGGAAGAGCAGGGCGCAGCGCGGGTTGGCCGCGAGCTCGTCGCCCTTGCGGGAGAGCTGGTTGGTGAAGAACACGAACCCCTCGGCGTCGACCCCCTTGAGCAGCACCATCCGCGAGGACGGGGCCCCGTCGGGCGTGGCGGTCGAGAGCACCATCGCGTTGGGCTCATGCATCCCCGACTCGACCGCGTCGTGCAGCCAGCGGGTGAACATCGCGACCGGGTCCGGCTCGAGGTCGGGCAGGTCGAGCCCACCGCGCGAGTAGTCCGCGCGCAGGGCCGCCAGGTCGGGTGCGGGCCGGTCGGTCATCAGCGGGCGCTCGATCCGTGGTCCATGACCTCCGACCCTAGCCCGCCGCCGCACGTGCCAAACCTCGACGACGTCGCGGGTGCACAATGGCCGCGCCCGCCGTCGCGGGCCTCGCCGCACGCACAAGGAGCGTCCGCACATGACCGAGGTGCACCACGGACTCGAGGGAGTCGTCGCATTCGAGACCGAGATCGCCGAGCCCGACAAGGAGGGCTCCGCGCTCCGCTACCGCGGCGTCGACATCGAGGAGATCGTCGGACGCGTGCCGTTCGAGAACATCTGGGGCCTGCTGATCGACGGCACCTACTCCCCCGGCCTCCCGCCCGCCGAGGCCTACAACCTGCCCGTCCACACCGGTGACGTCCGGGTCGACGTGCAGGCGGCCATCGCGATGCTGGCCCCGGCCTTCGGCTTCGGCCAGACCTACGACATCAGCGACGCGCAGGCCCGCGAGGACCTCGCCCGGGTCGCGGTCATGGTGCTGTCGTACGCCGCCCAGTCCGCCCGGGGCCTGCACCTCCCGGTGGTCTCCCAGAAGGAGGTCGACCAGGGCCGGACGCTCGCGGAGCGGTTCCTCATCCGCTGGAAGGGCGAGGCCGACCCCAAGCACGTCAGGGCCATCGACGCCTACTGGTCCAGCGCCGCCGAGCACGGCATGAACGCCTCGACCTTCACCGCTCGCGTCATCACCTCCACCGGCGCCGACGTGGCGGCCGCGTTCTCCGGCGCGATCGGGGCCATGAGCGGACCGCTCCACGGAGGCGCTCCCTCCCGGGTGCTCGGGATGATCGAGGAGGTCGAGAGGCGTGACGGCGACGCCGCGTCGTACGTCAAGGAGCTGCTCGACAACGGCGAGCGGCTGATGGGCTTCGGCCACCGCGTCTACCGCGCCGAGGACCCGCGGGCGCGGGTGCTGCGCCGGACCGCCAAGGAGCTGGGCGCCCCGCGCTACGCCGTGGCGGAGGCGCTCGAGCAGGCCGCCCTCGCCGAGCTGCGCGAGCGCCGTCCCGACCGGGTGCTGGAGACCAACGTGGAGTTCTGGGCGGCGATCGTCCTGGACTTCGCGGAGGTGCCGGCCAGCATGTTCACCTCGATGTTCACCTGCGCCCGGACCGGTGGCTGGTCGGCGCACATCCTGGAGCAGAAGCGCACCGGGCGGCTGATCCGGCCCTCGGCGATCTACACCGGCCCGGCCTCGCGGCCGGCGTCGGAGGTCGAGGGCTGGGACGCCGCCTGGAACGGCGGGGGCGCCTGACCGGCGTCAGCCGACCGGCTGGGCGGCCTGCTCGACGTACCAGCTGGTGAGGCCGCGGGCACCGCGCTTGCTCAGCGAGATGTGCACGTGGTCGCGGTGCCGCAGGGTCGCCGAGCAGGTGCGCCGGTTGCGGCACCCGGAGCTGAGGTACCTCTTCGGCTCGAACCCATCCCAGGCCGCGTACATCCGGTCGTCCCAGATGAAGTACATGATGCCCATCCGCCGGGCGAGCGCGTCGGTGTCGCCCAGTTCGTCGTCCGCGAAGGCCTCGACGAGGAACGCGTCGGCGATCGCCCGGTCGTCCTCGTCGCGGGCGTCGAGCATCCAGTCGAACGCGCGGCCGTCCTTGTGCTCGGAGGTCCCGCCGCTGGAGCACGAGCGCAGCGTCCCGCCGAAGGCGCCGCCGCGGGCGACGAGCCAGGTCCCGAGCGCCACCGTGCCCGGCTTGGCCTTGCGCGCGCACTTCTTCTGAGGCTGGTACGTCGGGTAGGACTCGACCGGCATGACGTACTGCGCGTGGGCCGGGACCACGAGGAGGCTGGTCGAGGCGCCCACGCTGAGCACCAGGCCGAGCACCAGCCCCCACACGGTGGTTCCCACCCTGCGCATGTCCGCCCCTCGTCGCCCGTCCGACACGGGGCGAGGCTAGGTGCGCGACGAGGGACGCGTGGGGCGAATGGGAAAATCGGCGCTTCGCGTGCGGCGTGTCGGCTGGACACGCCGGCGGCTCTCGCTCAGAGCGCTTTGCCGAAGCACCGGCTCAGCGGCGAGTCCCGGTAGTAGCCGAAGCCCGGGATCCGCGCGTAGCCCGACGACGCGTAGAGCGCGATCGCCTCGGGCTGCCTCATCCCCGTCTCCAGCACGAACGCCTCGATCCCTGCCGCCCGCGCGCTGTCCTCGAGGTGGGCGAGCATCCGGCGGGCCAGCCCCAGGCCGCGCGCCGACGGGGCGACGTACATCCGCTTGACCTCGGCGGTGCGGGTGGTGCCGGCGAGCGACACGTCGCCACGACGCCGCCAGGCACCGGTGACGACGGGGGCGCCGTCGAGGCGGCCCAGGAAGAACATGCCGGTGGGGTCCTCGAACTCGGTCGCGTCGATGGGGGAATCGTCACGGCCGCCGTAGCGGACGACGTACTCCTCCTGCACCTGCTCGACCAGCAGCACCGCGTCCGGATCGGTGATCGGGACGCGCTCGACGACCCACCGGCGCGCCGACAGGTCCGCTGGTGCGGGCTCCCCCGATGCCCGGTCACCCGGGACGACGACAGGTGGACCCGCTGCCACGTCCGGGCCCTCGGATGAGAGGCTGTGCACGCTGACAGCGTAGTCAGGGACCTCTCACCGCTGACTCCCCGGAAGGCCTCTCTCGTGTCCGACGCGATCCAGATCCCCGCCGACCTCCTGCCCGCCGACGGCCGCTTCGGTGCCGGCCCGTCGAAGATCCAGACCAGCCACCTCGACGCGCTCGCCGCGACCGGCAGCTCGCTGATGGGCACCTCCCACCGCCAGGCCCCGGTGAAGAACACCGTCGGCCGGGTGCGCGAGGGGCTCGCCGCCCTGTTCGACCTGCCCGAGGGCTACGAGGTCGTGCTCGGCAACGGCGGCGCGACGGCGTTCTGGGACATCGCGACCTACGGGCTGATCCGGCGCAAGAGCCAGCACTTGAGCTTCGGGGAGTTCTCCTCCAAGTTCGCCAAGGCCGCCCAGCAGGCGCCCTGGCTCGACGACCCGAGCGTCATCACCAGCGAGCCGGGCTCGCGTCCCGAGGCCGTCGCCGAGGAGGGCGTGGACGCCTACGCGTGGGCGCACAACGAGACCTCGACCGCGGTGATGGCCCCCGTCGTCCGCCCGGTCGACGACGACTCGCTCGTGCTCGTGGACGCCACCTCGGGCGCCGGCGGCCTGCCCGTCGACCTCACCCAGGTCGACGCCTACTACTTCGCCCCGCAGAAGTGCTTCGCCTCCGACGGCGGGCTGTGGATCTCGCTGATGTCGCCCAAGGCGCTGGCCCGCGTCGAGGAGATCGCGGCCACCGACCGGCACGTGCCCGCGTTCTTCGACCTGCCGACGGCCATCGACAACTCGGCCAAGAACCAGACCTACAACACCCCCTCGGTCGCCACGCTCTTCCTGATGGCCGAGCAGCTGGACTGGATGAACTCCCAGGGCGGGCTGGCCGGCATGGTCGAGCGCACCACCCGCTCGTCCGACGCGCTCTACGGCTGGGCCGAGAAGACGTCGTACACCACGCCGTACGTCGCCGACCCGAGCCACCGCTCGCTGGTGATCGGCACCGTCGACTTCGACGACTCGATCGACGCAGCGGCCATCGCCAAGGTGCTGCGCGCCAACGGCATCGTCGACACCGAGCCCTACCGCAAGCTCGGCCGCAACCAGCTGCGGATCGCGATGTACCCCGCCATCGACCCGACCGACGTGGAGAAGCTCACCGCGTGCATCGACCACGTGGTCGAGCGCCTCTGACGTCCTTCAGAGCGCGGCGGCGATCCGGTCGTACGCCGCGTCGCTGAACGCCACCATGCGAGCCTCCTCGACCTCGGTCGGGGAGGCTCGCAGCGTCTCCACCGCCGCGAGGACCGCGTCGTCCACCGGCCAGCCGTAGATCCCGGCGCTGACCAGGGGGAAGGCCAGCGTCGCGGCGCCCAGCTCGTCGGCCACCTCGAGGGCCCGCCGGTAGCACGAGGTCAGCAACGACCGGTCGGTCTCGCCCGCGGCGTGGTTGGGACCGACCACGTGGATGACCCAGCGCGCCGGCATCCGGCCCGCCGTCGTCCAGCCCGCCTCGCCGGTCGCGAGACCGTGCGGGAAGCGCCGGACGCAGTCGTCGTAGACCTCCCGACCACCCGCGCGGTGGATCGCCCCGTCGACCCCGCCGCCCCCGCGCATCGACCGGTTGGCCGCGTTGACGACGGCGTCGACCTCCTGCCGGGTGATGTCACCGCGGACGACGGTGAGCCTCATCAGGAGTCCTTGAGGAGCCGCAGCACGGCGCGCTCGAGCGCTGCCTGCCGCGCGTCGTCGGTCTCGTAGGAGGTGCGCACCGTGATCGTCCTGCCCTTCTCGTAGGCGTCGACGACGCGCGGGTCGACGTACGCCGTCCGCGCGAGCGTGGGGGTGTTGCCGAGGAACTCGGCCACCTCCTTCATGGTCGCCGAGACCGCCCGCTTGCGCGACGCCTTGGTCTGACCCGGCTCGTCGGTGCTCGCCAGGGCGGCGGCCGCGATGACGGTCGCGTGCCAGGTGCGGAAGTCCTTGGCCGTCGCCTCGATGCCGGTGGCCTCGCGGACGTAGTCGTTGACCAGGCTCGCGTCGAGGGTCCGCCAGCGCCGGCCGTCCTTCCACGCCAGCAGCCGGTCGCCCCCGCCACGTCGGGCCCGCATGACGTCCAGCGCCTCGATGGTCGGCTCGTCGTCGATCTCGATGGTGTGCTCGACCCCCGACTTGCCGACGAAGCAGAACCGCAGCCGCCCCTTGCGCTTGGTCACGTGCTCGCGCAGCAGCGTGGTCAGGCCGAAGGAGCCGTTGGTGTCGGTGTAGACGTCGTTGCCGATGCGGAAGTAGCCGAGGTCCAGCAGGCGCACGGCGACCGCGCAGGCCCGCTCCTGGGCCATGCCCTCGGTGCCGAGGTCGGTGAGGACGCGCTCGCGGGCGGTCGACATCGCCTTGCCGAAGTCGATGATCCGTTCGAACTTGGCCGCGTCCCGGCTGGTGCGCCACTGCGGGTGGTAGAGGTACTGCCGCCGTCCCGCGTCGTCGGTGCCCACGGCCTGCAGGTGGCCGTTGGGGTGGGGGGTGATCCACACGTCCCGCCACGCCGGGGGGATGACCAGGTCCTTGCAGCGCTGCACCTCCTCCGGTCCGAGGCGGGCGCCGTCCTGGTCGAGGTAGGTGAACCCCTTCCCGGCTCGGCGACGGGTCCAGCCCGGTTGGTCGGGCGAGGTGCGGCGCAGGCGTGGCATGGCGGTGAGGCTAATGGGGGCGCAGGCTGCGCCACAGCACCCCAAGGGCGAGGAGCCCGACGACTCCTCCGACGACCCAGTTCCACGCGTGGCGCGCCGGGGGGTCGGCCGCGTCCTGGACGGTGCCGTCGGCGGGGGCGTCAGCGGTCGTCGGGACGGGAGCGGCCGACGGCGTCGGCGTGGGTGCGGCCATCGCCCGCTCGATGCGCGGCGGCACCGCGACCGACAGCACCGGGGCGTCGGTGCCCTCGCTGCTGACCAGCACCTCCCCGTCCGGGGTGACGGCGATCCCCTCGCCCTGCTGCTGTGCGGGCAGGTCCCAGGAGCCCACGACCTCGAGCTCGGGGAACGTGTAGACCACCGCCCGCGCATAGGTGCGCAGCACGACGTGGCGACCGTCGGGGAAGAAGGCGCCGTCGGTGACCAGGCCCACGACCTGCCCGACCAGGCCGAGCCGGTTGGGTGCGTCGTCGGCCGTCTCGGGCGGGGCGGCCCAGACCTCGCCGGCGAGGACGCGCTTGGTGACCACGTGGACGCGGCCGGTCCGCGGGTGCACGAGCAGGGCCTCGGCGTCGCGCGGGCCGTCGGGGTAGACGAGGTCGATCGTCTCCTCGTCGACCGTGCGGTCCCCGTCGCCGACCGGCACCCGGGTGACCTGGACGGAGTCGCGGGACGCGGTGTTGTCCCCGATGTCGGCCACCCAGACGTGTCCCGGACCATCGGGCGCGAGCGCCTCGACGTCCTCGGGGCCGTCGGCCCAGTAGGTCACCCCGACCGTCTCGCCGGTGGCGGCGTCCACGGAGAAGACCCGGCCGATGTCGCCGGAGTCGTTGACGGTCCAGACCCGGTCCCCGGCGGCCACCAGCCCGCTGGACTCGACGATCTCGGGGTCGGCGAAGGAGAACAGGACCTCGCCCTCGTCCGGCTCCGCCCCGGACGCCAGCCCGATCGCGAAGGGCGCGACCACCGCCGCTCCGGCGGCGACCGTCAGCAGCCGGCGCCGGACGTCAGCCACGGGCCGGGTCCAGCAGCTCGGCCAGGTGGGGCCGCACCCCCCACGTCGCCACCAGGTCGTCGTACTCGCGTCGCACGGCGCCGCCGGACACGGGGGTGCCGGTGCGGATCGCGCGAAGGAGGGTGTTGCGGGGGGTGTGCTCGCTCTCGACGAACTCGACCACGTCGACGCGGTAGCCCTGCTGGCGCAGGATCGCCGCGCGCAGGGCGTCGGTGAGGGTGTCGGCGAAGCGCTCGCGCAGGATGCCGTGCCGGGTGAGCATGGCGTACGGCGCGGGCGTGGGCGCCCGGCGCAGCTGCGCTGCCACGTCGTGGTGGCAGCACGGGGCGGCCAGCACCAGCGACGCCCCCCACGAGATCGCCCGGGCCAGCGCGTCGTCGGTGGCGGTGTCGCAGGCGTGCAGGGCGAGCACGACGTCCGGCGCCTCGGGGAGCACCGCGTCGCCGATGGTGCCGACCACGAAGTCGGCGTCGATGCCGAGCTCGGCCGCCACCGCGGCGTTGTGGTCGGCCGACTGCTGCTTGACGTCGACGCCGGTCACCCGGACGGGCAGTCCCCGCACGGAGCCGAGGTAGCGGTGGGCGGCGAAGGTCAGGTAGGCGTTGCCGCACCCGAGGTCCACGACCCGCAGCGGGTCGTCCTCGGTCGGCGTGCGCAGCTGGCCCTTGGCCAGCGCGTCACCGATCGAGGCGTCGAGGAGCCGCAGGAACTCCTCCACCTGGCGGTACTTGGCCTGGCGGGTCGGCTTGATCCGCCCGTGGGTGTCGGAGATGCCCAGCGCCCGCAGCACCGGGTCGTCCTCGGGGAGCAGCCGCTGCTTGGCCTTGTCGTGCCCGCGCTCCACCTCGACGGGCGCGGCGCGGTCCTTGGTGTGGGTCACGGCCTCGAGCTTCTTGGTGGCCCGCACCTGATGCGTCTGGGTGGTGGTCTCGACGTGCCAGCTGCCGAAGGGCTGGTCGAGCAGGTCGTCGACGAGGACCTTGGCCTCCTCGCCCGCGGCGACGTTGGTCGTGTGCGCCTGCGTCTCGTCGTACGACGTGAGCTGGAGGTGGCGCCCGGCCTTGAGGTCGACGTAGCGCAGCTCCACGCGACGCACGGGCCGTCCGGAGACCGAGGGGACACGGCCGCCGCGCTGGGCGCCCGAGGCGACCGCCCGGACGAGGGTCTCGGGGTCGAGGAGATGGCCGCGCATCCGCGCCAGGGCCCGCACCAGGGGCTCGGTGGGCATCGTCAGTCCCCTCCCTTCACGAACCGGAGGCTCACAGGACGGCGGCGACCAGGACGACCAGGAGCAGGGCCCCGAGCGCGACCGGGATGACGAGTCGGCGCTGGCGGGGGTTCATGCCTTCATCGTAGGGCCGCCCCCGTGGGCCGACCCACTCCGCGCGGGCGGCAGGGCCAGGGCGTGCGTCACCACGTCGAGGACCGGCACGGCACCCGTCGCGATGTCGGCCTCGTCGACCCAGGCGACCGCGTCGGTGGTGCCGTCGACCTCGGCCACCCGCGGCTCGGCGTCCTCGGCGACGGTGCCCTCGAAGACGAGGTGCACCCCGTGGTAGTCCTCCCACCGCCCGCTGGGCGCGGTGCCGGAGAAGTGGGTGTCGTGCACCCCGAGCAGGTCGCCGACCCGGCACGCGACCCCGCACTCCTCGGCCACCTCGCGGGCCAGGGCCACGACCGGCGGCTCGCCGTGGTCGATGCCCCCGCCGGGGAGCGTCCAGGAGCCGGGGTGGGCGGCCCGCGCCGAGAGCCGGGTGAGCAGCACCCGCCGGTCGCGCCGCACCAGGGCGTAGGCGGCCACCCGCTGCATGCGCAGCGGCCGGTGGTCCGCCAGCGCCTCGGTGACGGTGGCCACGACGGGCACCTCGCCGGACTCGACGGCCGCCACCGGGTGCCAGGCCGCCTCGATGGTCGACCCGCCCACCTCGACGACCCGCGGCTCGGGCGCGTCGGCGGGCACCCACGCGTCGTACACGATGCGGAGGGCGTGGAAGTCGGTGAGCACGCCGTCGCGCGAGGCCCGCGGCAGGTGGGCGCTGTAGACACGGGCCGTCTCCCCCACCGTCGCCGCGAGCCCGGTCTCCTCCACGATCTCGCGCAGCAGCGCGTCCCGCGGGTCCTCGCCGTGGTCGAGGCCGCCGCCGGGCAGGGTCCACAGCTCCTGGCGGGTGATGCGCGGCGCGAGACGGCACAGCAGGATCTCCGCGCCACCCTCCGGAGCCGCGGGGTCGGGGGTGGCCGGGGTCCGCAGGATGACGGCGTACGCCGCCACGCGCTGTCGTCTGGGGAGAGAGGCCATGGCACCAACCTGCCATGAGCAGGGTGACTGCCGTAGCCTCGTCGCGTGGCTGGCGCGCAACGAGACCCCTGGCTCGACAACACCAAGATGGTGCTCGTCACCCTCGTCGTGGTCGGTCACGCGATCGGGCTCGTCGAGGCGACGGCGGGCAGCCACTGGGTCTACGACTTCATCTACATGTGGCACATCCCCGCGTTCGTCTTCATCAGCGGCTACCTCTCCAAGTCCTTCGAGTGGGACCGGCGCCGGATGAAGAACCTGGTCTACACGCTGCTGGTGCCCTACCTGATCTTCGAGCCGGCGCTCTTCTACTACCGCCGGACCGTCGTCGGCGAGGACGTGACCGGACCGCTGTGGATCGAGCCGCACTGGACCATGTGGTACCTCATCGTGCTGCTGATGTGGCGCCTGATCACCCCGATCCTCAAGCTGCACTGGCTGTTCCTGCCGCTGTCGGTGGTCGTCAGCCTGATCGGCGGCCTCTGGGACACCGAAGCGCTGATGTTCCCGCGCTTCCTGGGGCTGCTGCCGTTCTTCGTGCTCGGCCTGCACCTGAAGCCGCGGCACCTGGCCCACCTCGACGACGTCTGGGTGCGGGTCGCGGCCATCCCGACGCTCGTCGGGATCGGCATCATGGCGCTCTGGACCGACACGTGGGCCGAGACCGCGCTGCTCTGGTACGACACGGGCTACAACGAGCTCCCGATCGACAACGAGATCGCCTTCCAGACCCGCCTGACGGTGATGATGGTCGGCCTGCTCGGCGCCTTCGCGGCCATGTCCCTGGTGCCGCGCCGCTCGCTCGGCTGGTTCACCGTGATGGGTGGCGCGACCATGGTCATCTACCTGTTCCACGGCTTCGTCATCAAGACCGTCAAGGCGCTCGGCTGGCCCGACTTCACCGCCGCCTACCCGACGCTCGGCCTGGTGCTGACGGTGCTCGGGGCCGTGGGGCTGGCCCTGCTGCTCGCCTCCCCGCCCGTACGACGCGTGCTCGAGCCCTTCACCAACCCGCTCGGCTGGCTGGAGGCCCGCCGCGCGTCCCACACCACGCCACAGGCCGCTACGCCGTCTCCCGCGGCCGGTCCCACGGCTGGTCCCACGACGGCGGCCCCCACGTCGGACGCACCGCCGAGCGCGGCACCGAGTCCAGCTCGTGCGCCTCGAGACGCGTCGGCGCCGTCCCACCCAGGTGCGCCGGGTGCCACGGGGCCGGAACCCCTGGAGACGGCTGGTGGTGGGGCAGGCCCTGCAACCCCTCCAGCAACGACGTCATCCGACGACCGAGGTCCCGCGTCCACTCCGTGAGGTCGTCGCCGGGCGCGGCCGTGACCGGCTCGCCCAGCACCACGTCGACCCGCCGGCCCCTCGTGAGGTCCGGCCGCGGACCTCGCCCACGCTCGTCGGGCCACCCGACGCTCCAGATCCGCTGGCTGCCCCACAGCGCCACCGGGACGACCGGCGCCCCGGTCTCCCGCGCCAGGCTGGCGACACCGCGCATCAGCGACCGGACGGTGTAGGAGTAGGAGATCCCCGCCTCGGGGAAGGCGCAGACGGCCTCGCCGTCGCACAGCAGGCTCCGGGCCCGCAGGTAGGCCGCCGCGGGCGCGTCCCGGTCCACCGGGACGTGCCGCATGCGGTCCATCGCCGTCCGGACGACCGGGACGTGCCACACGTCGTGACGGCACATGAAGCGGACGTGGCGCCTCCGGGCGAGCGCCGCCTTCCCCAGGAACAGGAAGTCGGGATAGCTGACGTGGGTGGCGGCCATCAGCACCGGCCCGGTCGTGGGCAGGTGCTCCTCGCCGGTCCATCGCGTGTCGATGCCCAGCACCCTCATCGCCGTCCGGCCCAGGACGTCGGCCGTGCGGTACCAGCGGTCGCTCATGCGCTCTCTTCGTGCTCGGCCCCCACCGCGGATCGGTGTCGGCGGGACCCTACCGGTCCGGGGCGGGCACCCTCAGGAGAACGGCGGCCGCGCGTCGCGCGCGATCGAGCGCCGGCCGGCCCAGCGCCACACCCGGGCGGCGCGGTCGCGGTCGGCGTCGTCGACCAGGTTGCCCATCCAGCGCAGCGCGAGCGTCATCAGCCAGTCCGAGCGCATGCCCGCCGGGCCGAGCGTGGCCACCACCCTGGGCTGGGTCGCGATGCCGGCCAGCCGCCGGGCGATGGAGAAGGCCTCGCCGTAGTGCTCGCGGAGGACCGCCGGCCACGCCGTGCCGAGGTGCTCGCCCGCGGCCATCGCCTCCGCCACGAAGCGGCCGGTCTCGAGCCCGTAGTCGATGCCCTCACCGTTGAGGGGGTTGACGCAGCCGGCCGCGTCCCCGATCAGCGCCCAGTTGTCGCCGGCGACGTGGGAGACGGCGCCGCCCATCGGCAGCAGGGCCGAGGTCGGCATCCGCAGCTCGCCGGAGAGCCGGAACTCCTCACGGCGCTGGTCGGCGTAGTGGGACATGAGCGGCCTGACGGCGATGTCGGCGGGCCGCTTCACGGTCGCGAGGGTGCCCACGCCGAGGTTCACCTCGCCGGTGCCCAGCGGGAAGATCCAGCCGTAGCCGCTCAGGATCTCGCCGTCCTCGCCGCGCAGCTCGAGGTGCGAGCTGATCCACGGGTCGTCGGACATCTCCGAGGCGACGTAGGAGCGCCCCGCGACGCCGTAGACCGTGTCGCGGTGCCACTCGCGGCCCAGCAGCTTGCCCAGCGGGGAGCGCACCCCGTCGGCGACGACGAGCCGGTTGCAGGCGATCTCGAAGACCTCGTCCCCGCGGCGGAACACGACCGCGGCGACCCGGGTCCCCTCGGTGCGCACGTCGACCGCGCGAGCGCCGTCGAGGGCGAGCGCGCCGCTCTTGATCGCGACCGTGCGCAGGTGGTCGTCGAGCTCGGTGCGCGCGACCGCGGACCCCCACGACGGGAGGCTGCTGCCCGGCAGCGAGGGCCACGGCAGCAGCAGCGTCTGGCCGAACCCGTGCGCTCGCAGGCCCTCGTTGACCGTGTGGGCGCGCAGCCAGTCCTCGAGGCCGAGACGTTGCATCTCACCGATGGCGCGCGGGGTGAGCCCGTCGCCGCACGTCTTGTCGCGCGGGAAGACCTGCGCGTCCACCAGCACCGTGTCGAGCCCGGCCCGGGCGCTCCAGGCGGCGGCCGCGGAGCCGGCGGGACCGGCGCCGACCACGAGGACGTCGGTGGTGGTGGGGGTGGTCACGCCGCGATTCTCCCCTGTCCTGCCAACCGGGGCGAAAACGGGGCGACTCACGCCCAGATGGCGGCCGGCCACCCGTCGGAGAACGTCTCGGGCACCTCGGGGTGCGACCTCGCCTCGCCGCGGGCGACCCGGGCAGCGGTCCAGGCGACGACGCACGCGTCGAGGAGGTCGTCCTCGGCGACGCCCCCGCGTGGACGGTCCGGCGGCTCGATGCCGGCCGTCCGCAGCGCCGCACGCCGCGCCTGCCGGCCCTCGGGGGTCTTCTTGCCCGCCGCGACCGGCTCTCCGCGCAGCACCGCGAACGACGTCTCGGGGTGCACCTCCACCACCCGCACCGACGGGCCGGTGCGCAGCCAGGTGTCGACCTCGAGGATCTTGTGGCGCAGCCCCCAGGACTGCTGGCTGAAGCCGGTGCCGGTGGCCCGGCGCTGCACGACCTGCCCCTCGGCGTACGACGGCGCGGTGTACGCCGCACGCACCAGCGTGCTGAAAACCGTCGCGCGTCGGGCGCCCAGCAGTGCCCGCACGAGCCCCTCCGCCGCCCGCGGCCCGTCGTCGGGCAGGCCGATCGGCATGTCGATGCCGACGCACGACAGGTCGGGTCCGGCCGCCGCGACGAGCTCGGCGATGGTCGGCGCGGCCAGGGCTGCCGGAGCACACCCGCCCAGGCGCACGCCGACCCAGCCGCCGCGGCAGCCGTCGACCCCGAGGACGGTGGGCCACGTCATGGGCCCGACCCTAGGTCAGCACTCGTGGGCGGTGGCCCCCGCGATCCAGGTGCCGACCATCTCGTCGGGCAGCGTGGACCCCGCCATGAAGTACTCCAGGCCCTTGCCGTCGGCCCCGTGGGGGCTCGGCATCCGCTCGGTGCCCTTTGGGTCGCCGATCGTCATCTTCTCGAAGATCTTGATGCCGACGGGCAGCCTCGCGGCCTCCAGGGCGGCGTACCCGGCGTCGGCCGCCTCGTCGCACTCGGCCGTGTAGCCCTCGATGAGCGCGGCCCCGTCCTCGGCCGACACGACGAACCAGTTGGCCGACGTGGGCCCGTTGAGCGAGTACATCGGCACGAAGCAGTGGTGCGCGCTGGCGCTGGTGGCCGTGACCGCGACGGCGGCGGCAGCAGCGGCGGTGACGACGCCGAGGCGGCGCATGGTGGCACTCATGTGGTGGATCCCTCCGTTGGGAGACCCCCTCCGGGTCTCGTCGGGCCAGTCCACCGGCCCCGGACCCTCGGGCGCCTCCGCCAGCGTCCGGACACTCCCCGCACAGTCGGCGTACGCACCCCAGGACGCCACCGGGCCCCGGCCTCCCGCGAGGGAGACCGGGGCCCGGTCGTGACTACTGCTGACGTCAGTTCTGGTAGGAACCGAAGTCGAAGTCGTCCAGCGCGACGGCCTGGCCGCCGTTGCCGAAGTCGTAGTCGTAGCTGTCGTAGCCGGTCACGGAGTACGCCGCGGCGCGGGCCTCCTCGGTCGGCTCGACCCGGATGTTGCGGTAGCGCTCCAGGCCGGTGCCGGCCGGGATCAGCTTGCCGATGATCACGTTCTCCTTCAGGCCACGGAGGCTGTCGGAGCGGCCGTTGATCGCGGCGTCGGTGAGCACCCGGGTGGTCTCCTGGAAGGAGGCCGCCGAGAGCCACGACTCGGTCGCGAGCGAGGCCTTGGTGATGCCCATCAGCACCGGGCGACCCGAGGCGGGCTTGGTGCCCTCGGAGACCGCGCGGCGGTTCTCCTCCTCGAAGCGCACGCGGTCCACCAGGTCGGACGGCAGCAGGTTGGTGTCGCCCGACTCGATGACCGTGATCCTGCGCAGCATCTGCCGCACGATGATCTCGATGTGCTTGTCGTGGATCGACACGCCCTGCGAGCGGTAGACGTTCTGCACCTCGTCCACCAGGTGCTCCTGCGCCTTGCGAACACCCAGGATGCGCAGGACGTCCTGCGGGTCCTCGGTGCCGACGGTGAGCTTCTGGCCGACCTCGATGTGGTCGCCGTCGGCCACCAGCAGGCGCGAGCGCTTGCTGACCGGGTACTCCTGGACCTCCGAGCCGTCGTCCGGGGTGACCAGGACCTTGCGGGCCTTGTCGGTCTCCTCGATCTCGATGCGACCGGCGGCCTCGGAGATCGGCGAGCGACCCTTGGGCGAGCGGGCCTCGAAGAGCTCGACCACGCGGGGCAGACCCTGCGTGATGTCGTCCGCGGAGGCCACACCACCGGTGTGGAAGGTACGCATCGTCAGCTGCGTGCCGGGCTCACCGATCGACTGAGCGGCGATGATGCCGACCGCCTCGCCGATGTCGACGAGCTTGCCGGTGGCCAGCGAGCGGCCGTAGCACTTCGCGCAGGTTCCGGTGCGGGCGTCGCAGGTCAGCACGGAGCGGACCTTGACCTCCTCGATGCCGGCCGCGATGAGCTCGCCGATCTTGACGTCACCGAGGTCCTCACCGGCACCGGCGAGCACCTCGCCCGTCTCCGGGTGGGTGATCTCGACGGCCGAGGAGCGGGCGTACGCCGCGGTCTCGGCGTTCTCGTGCTTGCGCACGACGCCGTCCTCGCCACGCTCGCCGATCCGCTTGGGCAGGCCACGCTCGGTACCGCAGTCGTCCTCGCGGATGATGACGTCCTGCGAGACGTCCACGAGACGACGGGTGAGGTAGCCCGAGTCGGCGGTGCGGAGCGCGGTGTCGGCCAGGCCCTTGCGGGCACCGTGGGTGGAGATGAAGTACTCCAGGACCGAGAGGCCCTCACGGAAGTTGGCCTTGATGGGCCGCGGGATGATGTCGCCCTTCGGGTTGGCCACCAGACCACGCATGGCCGCCACCTGACGGATCTGCATCATGTTTCCGGAGGCACCCGAGTCGACCATCATGTAGATCGGGTTGGACCGGTCGAAGTTGCCCTCCATCGCCTTGGCGACGTCGTTGGAGGCCTGGGTCCAGATCTCGATGAGCTCCTGGCGGCGCTCGTCGTCGGTCACGAGACCGCGCTCGAACTGCTTCTGGACCTTCTCCGCCTGCGCCTCGTAGTCGGCGAGGATCTCGGCCTTGTTGCCCGGGGTGGTGACGTCGTCGATCGAGACGGTCACACCGGAGCGGGTGGCCCAGTGGAAGCCGGCGTCCTTGAGGGCGTCGAGCGAGGCCGCGACCTCGACCTTGGTGTAGCGCTCGGCGAGGTCGTTGACGATCGCGCCGAGGGCCTTCTTGCCCACCTCGTAGTTCACGAAGGGGTAGTCGGCCGGCAGGGTGTCGTTGAAGAGCACCCGGCCCAGCGTGGTCTCGAGCAGGACCGAGCGGCCCTCCTCCCAGTCCGCGCCGGTCTCGTCCTCGAGCGGCGGGACGATGTCGTCGAGGCGGATCTTGACCCGGCTCTGCAGGGTGATCTCGCTGTGGTCGAAGGCCATGATGGCCTCGGACGGCGACGAGAAGACCCGGCCCTCGCCCGGCTGGTCCTCGCGGTCGGTGGTCAGCCAGAAGAGGCCGATGATCATGTCCTGCGAGGGCATGGTCACCGGACGGCCGTCCGACGGCTTGAGGATGTTGTTGGTCGAGAGCATCAGGATCCGGGCCTCGGCCTGGGCCTCGGCCGACAGCGGCAGGTGCACCGCCATCTGGTCACCGTCGAAGTCGGCGTTGAACGCGCCGCAGACGAGCGGGTGGATCTGGATGGCCTTGCCCTCGATCAGCTGGGGCTCGAAGGCCTGGATGCCGAGTCGGTGCAGCGTGGGCGCACGGTTGAGCAGCACGGGGTGCTCGGTGATGACCTCTTCGAGGACGTCCCACACGACCGGACGGGCGCGCTCGACCATCCGCTTGGCGGACTTGATGTTCTGCGCGTGCGACAGGTCGACGAGGCGCTTCATCACGAACGGCTTGAAGAGCTCGAGCGCCATCTGCTTGGGCAGGCCGCACTGGTGGAGCTTGAGCTGCGGGCCGGACACGATGACCGAACGGCCCGAGTAGTCCACGCGCTTGCCGAGGAGGTTCTGGCGGAAGCGACCCTGCTTGCCCTTGAGCATGTCGGACAGCGACTTGAGCGGGCGGTTGCCCGGACCGGTCACCGGCCGGCCACGACGACCGTTGTCGAAGAGGCTGTCGACGGCCTCCTGCAGCATCCGCTTCTCGTTGTTGACGATGATCTCGGGGGCACCGAGGTCGAGCAGTCGCTTGAGGCGGTTGTTGCGGTTGATGACGCGGCGGTACAGGTCGTTGAGGTCGGAGGTCGCGAAGCGGCCACCGTCGAGCTGCACCATCGGACGCAGGTCCGGCGGGATCACCGGGACGGCGTCGAGCACCATGCCGATGGGCTGGTTGCCGGTCTTGCGGAAGGCGTCGACGACCTTGAGGCGCTTGAGGGCGCGGACCTTCTTCTGGCCCTTGCCGTTGGCGATGGTGTCGCGCAGCGACTCCACCTCGGCCTCGATGTCGAAGTCCTGCAGGCGCTTCTGGATCGCCGTGGCGCCCATGTGGCCCTCGAAGTACTTGCCGAACCACGTCTTCATCTCGCGGTAGAGGAGCTCGTCGCCGAGCAGGTCCTGCACCTTGAGGGACTTGAACGTGTTCCAGACCTCGTCGAGGCGGTCGATCTCGCGCTGGGCGCGGTCGCGCAGCTGCTTCATCTCCCGCTCGGCGCCGTCCTTGACCTTGCGGCGCTGGTCGGCCTTGGCACCCTCGGCCTCGAGGGCCGCGAGGTCCTCCTCGAGCTTCTTGGTGCGGTCGTCGATGGAGGTGTCGCGACGCTTCTCGAGGCGCTCGCGCTCCAGGCCGACCTTGCCCTCGAGCGAGGACAGGTCGCGGTGGCGCGCCTCCTCGTCGACCGAGGTGATCATGTACGCCGCGAAGTAGATGACCTTCTCGAGGTCCTTCGGGGCGAGGTCGAGCAGGTAGCCCAGGCGCGAGGGGACGCCCTTGAAGTACCAGATGTGGGTCACGGGAGCGGCGAGCTCGATGTGACCCATGCGCTCGCGGCGGACCTTGGAGCGGGTGACCTCGACGCCACAGCGCTCGCAGATGATGCCCTTGAAGCGCACGCGCTTGTACTTGCCGCAGTAGCACTCCCAGTCCCGGGTGGGACCGAAGATCTTCTCGCAGAAGAGGCCGTCACGCTCGGGCTTGAGCGTGCGGTAGTTGATGGTCTCCGGCTTCTTGACCTCGCCGTGGCTCCACGTGCGGATGTCGTCCGCCGTGGCCAGGCCGATCTGAAGCTGGTCGAAGAAGTTCACGTCGAGCACGATGGCTGCAACCCTTCAGTTGGTACGAAATTCAGTGGGTGAGGGACCGAGGAGGGGCGGTGCGCCGGTTCGGGCGCACCGCCTCGTCACTCAGACTTCTTCGACCGAGCTCGGCTCGCGACGCGACAGGTCGATGCCCAGCTCCTCGGCCGCCCGGAAGACGTCTTCCTCGGCGTCCTTCATCTCGATGGCGGTGCCGTCCTGGGACAGGACCTCCACGTTGAGGCAGAGCGACTGCATCTCCTTGACGAGCACCTTGAACGACTCCGGGATGCCCGAGTCGGGGATGTTCTCGCCCTTGACGATCGCCTCGTAGACCTTGACGCGACCCGGCACGTCGTCGGACTTGATCGTGAGCAGCTCCTGGAGGGCGTAGGCGGCGCCGTACGCCTCCATCGCCCAGACCTCCATCTCGCCGAACCGCTGGCCACCGAACTGGGCCTTACCGCCCAGCGGCTGCTGCGTGATCATCGAGTAGGGGCCGGTGCTGCGCGCGTGGATCTTGTCGTCCACGAGGTGGTGCAGCTTGAGGATGTACATGTAGCCGACCGAGACGGGCTCGGGGAACGGCTCGCCCGAGCGGCCGTCGAACAGCGACGCCTTGCCGGTCTCGTCGATCATCCGCACGCCGTCGCGGGTCGGGTACGTCGCACCGAGCAGGCCGGTGATCTCGTCCTCGCGGGCACCGTCGAACACCGGGGTGGCGACCTTCTTGCCCGGCTCCGCCTTGTCGGCGTGGATCGCCATCAGGCGGTCCTTCCACTCGGCCGAGCCCTGGTCGTCGTGCAGGTTGAGGTCCCAGCCCTGCTTGGCCAGCCAGCCGAGGTGGAGCTCGAGGATCTGGCCGATGTTCATACGACGCGGCACACCCAGCGGGTTGAGCACGACGTCGACCGGGGTGCCGTCCTCCATGAACGGCATGTCCTCGATCGGCAGGATCTTGGCGATGACGCCCTTGTTGCCGTGACGGCCGGCGAGCTTGTCACCCACCGAGATCTTGCGCTTCTGGGCGACGTAGACGCGGACGAGCTCGTTGACGCCCGGGGGCAGCTCGTCGCCGTCCTCGCGGTTGAAGACGCGGACGCCGATGACCGTGCCGGACTCACCGTGGGGCACCTTCATCGAGGTGTCGCGCACCTCGCGCGCCTTCTCACCGAAGATCGCGCGAAGCAGGCGCTCCTCGGGGGTCAGCTCGGTCTCGCCCTTGGGCGTGACCTTGCCGACCAGGATGTCACCGGTGGTGACCTCGGCGCCGATGCGGATGATGCCGCGGTCGTCGAGGTCGGCGAGGCCCTCCTCGGAGACGTTCGGGATGTCCCGGGTGATCTCCTCGGGGCCGAGCTTGGTGTCGCGGGCGTCGACCTCGTGCTCCTCGATGTGGATCGAGGTGAGGACGTCCTCCTGCACCAGGCGCTGGCTGAGGATGATCGCGTCCTCGTAGTTGTGGCCCTGCCACGGCATGAAGGCCACGAGCAGGTTGGTGCCGAGCGCCATCTCCGCCTGGTCGGTGCACGGACCGTCGGCGATCGGCGAGCCGACCTCGAGGCGGTCGCCCTCCACCACCAGCGGGCGCTGGTTGATGCAGGTGCCCTGGTTGGAGCGCTTGAACTTGGCCAGCTTGTAGGTCTGGTAGGAGCCGTCGTCGTTCATCGTCTCGATGAAGTCGGCGGACACCTCCTTGACGACACCGGCCTTCTCGGCGACGACCACGTCGCCGGCGTCGACGGCGGCGCGGTACTCCATGCCGGTGCCGACCAGCGGCGAGTCGCTCGTGATGAGCGGCACGGCCTGGCGCTGCATGTTGGCGCCCATGAGCGCGCGGTTGGCGTCGTCGTGCTCGAGGAACGGGATCAGGGCCGTCGCGACCGACACCATCTGGCGCGGCGAGACGTCCATGTAGTCGACCTCTTCGGCGAGGATCGCGTCGACCTCGCCGTGCTTCTGACGGACCAGCACGCGCTCCTCGGCGAACTTGTTGTTCGCGTCGAGGGGGGCGTTGGCCTGCGCGATGACGTAGCGGTCCTCGTCGTCGGCGGTGAGGTAGTCGACCTTGTCGGTGACGACACCCTTCTCGACCCGGCGGTAGGGCGTCTCGACGAAGCCGAACGGGTTGATCCGTCCGTACGACGCGAGCGAGCCGATCAGGCCGATGTTGGGGCCTTCAGGCGTCTCGATCGGGCACATGCGGCCGTAGTGCGACGGGTGGACGTCACGGACCTCCATGCCGGCACGGTCACGGGACAGACCGCCCGGGCCGAGCGCGGAGAGGCGACGCTTGTGCGTCAGGCCCGCGATCGGGTTGGTCTGGTCCATGAACTGCGAGAGCTGCGAGGTGCCGAAGAACTCCTTCAGCGCCGCGACCACGGGGCGGATGTTGATCAGGGACTGCGGCGTGATGGCCTCGACGTCCTGGGTCGTCATCCGCTCGCGGACCACGCGCTCCATGCGGGCCAGGCCGGTGCGGAGCTGGTTCTGGATCAGCTCGCCGACAGTGCGCATGCGGCGGTTGCCGAAGTGGTCGATGTCGTCGGCCTGGACCTTGATCGGCTTGTCGTCGGGACCGTGCACGACGTTGCCCGCGGCGTCGACCAGGTCGGGCGCCTCGCCCGGCGCGCCGGCCGCGTGCAGCTGCACGATGTAGCGGATCGCGGCGACGATGTCGTCGACGGTCAGCGTCTGCTGGTCGAAGGCCTCGGTCAGGCCGAGCTTCTTGTTGATCTTGTACCGGCCGACCTTGGCCAGGTCGTAGCGCTTGTTGTTGAAGTAGTAGTTGTTCAACAGCGTCTGCGCGGCCTCACGCGTGGGCGGCTCGCCCGGGCGCAGCTTGCGGTAGATGTCGAGCAGCGCCTCGTCCTGGGTCTGGGGGGTGTCCTTCTCCAGGGTGAGCATCATCGACTCGTACTGGCCGAACTCCTCGCGGATCTGCTCGGTGGTCCAGCCGAGGGCCTTGAGCAGCACGGTGACGTTCTGCTTGCGCTTGCGGTCGAGGCGGACGCCGACCAGGTCGCGCTTGTCGATCTCGAACTCGAGCCAGGCGCCACGGCTCGGGATCAGCTTGGCGGTGTAGATGTCCTTGTCGGACGTCTTGTCCGCGGCACGCTCGAAGTAGACGCCGGGCGAGCGCACGAGCTGGGAGACCACGACACGCTCGGTGCCGTTGATGATGAAGGTGCCCTTGCGGGTCATCATGGGGAAGTCGCCCATGAAGACCGTCTGGCCCTTGATCTCACCGGTCTCGTGGTTCATGAACTCGGCGGAGACGTAGAGGGGGCGGGAGTAGGTGAAGTCCTTCTCCTTGCACTCCTCCTCGGTGTACTTCGGGTCGACGAACACGGGGTTGTCGAACGAGAGCATCATCGTCTCGGAGAAGTCCTCGATGGGGGAGATCTCCTCGAAGATCTCCTGGAGGCCAGACTTCTCCGACACGTCTTCACCCGCGGCCCGACGGGCAGCGACCATCTCTTCCCACTTCTCGCCGCCGACGAGCCACTCGAAGCTGTCGGTCTGGAGGGAGAGGAGAGAGGGAACCTCGAGAGGTTCGGTGATCTTCGCGAAAGAGGTGCGGTTGGACTTGAGCAGGGAGTTACCAGCGGAGCTGCGCGCGGCCAAGAGGGTGTCCTTCGAAGGATCGTGATCCAAGAGATCGCCGGCCGACCACCACGACACCCGTCCGGGCAGGGTGAAGGGCATATGAGGGCAGGCGCAAAGTCACAGGCTACCGCACCACAGGGCTCGCTTCAAAGGCGGGGTCGATGGCGAAAAATCGATGATCGTCTCGCCGTTCGCTCTCGCGTTGCCGAAGATCATGTCCGCCGACCGGGGACAGGTCAAGCACCGACCCCGGCGCGGACCGGACCGCGTCGCCACGCCGGCGTGTCCGACGTGCAGGAGTGCCCCGGTGGTCAGCGCCGGGCGGGCGAGGTGACCAGGTTGTCGACGAGCCACTCGTCGCCGACCCGCTGCATGGTCACGGTGACCTGGTCCTTGTAGGTCTCCGGCTCCGGGGTGAGCTTGTTGGTGGTGGGACGGTCGACGAAGACCAGCACGTCGACCCGGTCCCGGCCCGAGCGCACGATCCCGGACGCGACCACCTCCGCCTGGACGGTCGTCTCGGTCTGCGGGGCGTTGTCGGAGATGACCGCGAAGAGCTGGTCGTAGTCCTCGCGGTAGTCGGAGGTGAGGTAGCCCTGCGCCCGCGCCTGGTCCTCCTCGAGGGTCTCGAAGCCGTAGGAGAGGACCGGCACGATGGCGCGCTCCGCGGCCGCCTGCGCGGCCCGGGTCGCCTCCTCCTCGGTCTCCCCCGAGGTCGCCTGCCACGCCCAGGCGCACCCCGCGACCAGCGCGGCGACCACGAGCCCGAGCACGGCCAGCAGCCACGTCGGCACGTCGCGGCCCGTACGGGCGCTGTCGGTCACCGACTCCCGGTCATCGGGCGCACCGTCCGCGTCCGGGACGAGGTCGGGCTGGGTGTCCCGCACGGTGCCGGACGTGGGGTCCGGCGCGGTGCCCGGGGCCGCGACGGGCGCGCCCTCGCCGAGCGAGGCGTCGTACGCCGCCCGGCGGTGCGGGTCCAGGAGCACCTCGGCGGCGGCGTTGAGCGAGGCGAAGCGGCGCGAGCCGGGCTCGAGGTCGGCGATGCCGGCGCGCCAGGCCGCGCGCACCTCGTCGGTCGAGGCGCCGGGGTCGACGTCGAGGACGTCGTACCAGCTCGGGCTCGTGGTCTGGCTGCTCACTGCCGGCCTCCCGCGTCCGTGGGGGCGGCCTCGTCGGACGAGACCGGGTCGAAGTCGTCGACGAGCCACTCCCCCTCGACCTTGACCAGGCTCACCTCGATCCGGAACGGGATCGGCTCCTGGTCGACCGTCTCGCCCTTGACCTCGTAGGAGTCGCTGAAGGTGCCGGCGACCAGGGCGCGGGCCGAGTCCTGGTCGATGCTGGAGACGCCGGTGGCGAAGACGTCGGCGGCCCGGGTGACCCCCGCCTGCGCGACGAGCTGCTCGGCGGTGCCGGCCTCCTTCTCGAAGGACGCGGCGAACTTGTCGGTGATCACGCCGGTGACACGCTCGCGGTACTCCGGCATGCCGCCCTTCTCGTCGAGGAGGTCGGGACCGTAGGTGCCCATGCGCAGCATGAACTGCTCGGTCTGCGCCATCACCTCCTCGCGGGAGGACTGCACGTCGTCGCCGTCGCCGCCGCGCGCGAGGAGCAACCACGCGAGGACGCCGGCCGCGACGAGCAGCGCCAGCACGAGCACACCGGCCAGGGCGGTGCGAAAGGTCGACGCCGGCTCGCGGCCGGGCGCCGTGGCGCTCGACCCGCTGTCGTCGACCGGGGGTGGGGCAGTCAGCACGTCCACGGATCCTTCCCTCCAAGCTGATCAGGGAGTCGGCCTCCCGCCGCTCCTGCGACCGCGCAGCGGCCGAGACCCTGCGTGGTGTCGGTCCCTCCCCGACTCCGCACAGGACAACGAGTCCGGAAGGACCGGGTTACGCGGGTCACCTGCCCGTGAGGAGCGGCTGGAGGTACAGCCACTTCCACGACTCCTCTCCCAAGGTGCGGGGTGCGACGCTACCGCGCGACTGCAGCCGCGCGGCCTCGGCCTCGCCCCAGACCAGCTCGCCGGTCCGAGGATCGTAGGCCGCCACGGGCGGCGCCGACGGACCGGCCGCCGGCGGCGCGTACGACGCTCCCGCGCGGGGGGCGTGCTGGCCGCCCCGTGCGTTGGACTTCGACGCCGGCTCGGTGCACCGGGCCGCCACGTTCATCGGCAGGTTGCCGCCGTCCTGTGGGGGCCGGGTGTCGGTCCCCTCGTAGCCACCGGTGCACACGTGCGGCTCGGAGGTGAGCACCATGCCGAAGTGGGCGTCGTAGTTGCCGGTCGCCGGGGTCCTGGACACGACGGTGAAGCCGCCCTCGACGACGTAGGGGTAGATGACCAGCAGCTGCTCGACGCCCTCGATGTTCTCGACCACGACCTCACCGGTGGTGACCAGGTTGTTGAGCAGCTCGCCGAGCTCGACCTCGTTGTCCTCGATGAAGGTCCGCAGCTGGGTGGCGGTCGCACTGCCGTTGTCGATCACCGAGCGCAGGTCCTCGTCCGACCCGACCAGCGAGGTGGAGAAGCTGCTCAGGTCGCGAGCGAAGGAGCGCAGCGCGCTCTCGGAGGCGACCTGGCCCTCGAGCACGGTGTTGCCGTCGCGGATCAGCTTGGTGGTGATCTCGAAGTTGGCGTCGGCGGCGTCGATGAACGCAGTTCCCGAGTCGATGATCGTCTGGAGGTCGTCCCCCGCGCCGCCGAAGGCCGCACCGAACTCGGTGGTGACCGTCTGGAGGTCCTCCTCGTCGACGCTGCGGACGGTGTCGGACAGGTTGGTGAGCAGGGTGTCGGTCTGGATCGGGGTCCGGGTGCGGTCCACGTCGATCTCGGAGCCGTCCTTCAGGAACGGACCGCCGTCGACCTGCGGCTGCAGCTCGACGTACTGCTCGCCGACCGCCGAGCGGTTGCCCACCAGCGCCAGGCTGTCGGCCGGGATGCGGCCCTGCTCGTCGTCGATGTCGAGGTGGATGTCGACGCCCTCGTCGGTCAGCACCATCTCCGAGACCTCGCCCACGCGGACGCCCCGGTAGGACACCTCGGCCCCGGCGAAGGCGCCACCGGAGTCGGCGAAGTGCGCGACCACCGTGTAGGTGTCGTCGATGAACACCCGGTCGAGGCGGGCGTAGCGGGCGCCGACGTAGCTGACGCCCAGCAGCGTGATGACGGCGAAGACCAGCAGCTGCATGCGGGTGCGGCGGGTGATCATCGCAGCACCATCCCGGGGACGAGGAGGCTCACCAGGGCGGGGTCGAAGGAGTCCATCAGCTCTCCGTACGTCGGGCCCTGCGGCGTGCGCTGCTGGGTGCCGGCCCGCCCGGCGCCGGGCAGCGTCGGCACCCCGGGCAGGCTCGGCACCGGCACCGGGACGCCGGGGACCGTGGTCGTCTCGGTCGGCAGCGGCACGGGCAGGTTGGGCACCTGGTCGAGCTCGCGGCACACGTCCTTGTCCTTGTTGCGCTCCTTGCGGCACTCCTCCTGCAGCTTGAGCAGCTCGGTGGGGGTGGCGAGCACCTCCTGGCAGGCGGGGCTGGCGATGTCCCCGCTGGCCAGGCACTCGAGCACGTTGTCGAGGACCTGGGTGGGGTCGACCTGCGAGGGCAGGTTGGTGGGCAGCGTCGGCAGGCCCGTGGCGCCCTGGGAGAGGTCGATCTCCAGCGTCACCGACAGGTTGGTGTAGTCACCCATGTGCAGGTTGCGGGCGACCTGCGGGTCCCGGCCCACGACCTCGTCGACGAACGGGTAGGTCAGGAACACGTGGAAGGCCTTGGTGAAGTCGTCGCCCGACGCGGCCAGCTGGCTCAGCACCGGGTTGAGCGCCTCGAGCGAGTCGATGGTCGCCGTCTTGGACGCCCGGATCACCTTCACGCCGACCGCGCTCAGGTCCTCCAGCGACCGCAGCATCGTGACCAGGTCCTCACGCTGCCGGTCGATCGAGTCCAGCGCGCTGGGCAGCTCCTCGAGCGCCGCGTCGATCGTGGGCTGCTCCTCGCGGATGCTCAGGGCGAGGCGGTTGAGCTTCTCGATGGCGTCGACGATGTCGCCCTTGTTGGCGTCGAGCTGGCCCATGAAGTCGCGCACCTGCCGCAGCACCGACCTCGCGGTGCCCTCGCGTCCCTCGAGGGCGTTGTTGAGCTCCCGGGTGATGGTCTGGAGCTGGCCCACGCCGCCACCGTTGAGGAGCAGGCTCAGCGCGCCGAGCACCTCCTCGACCTCGGGGTTGCGGCCGGTGCGCTCGAGCGGGATCTCGTCGCCGCTCTCGAGCCGGTTGCTGCTCGCGCCCTCCTGGGGCGCCTCCAGCGAGACGAACTTCTCGCCGAGCAGGCTGGTCTGCCGGATCTCGGCGACCGCGTTGTCGGGCAGCTCGACGTCGCGGCGCATCTCCAGCTCGACCACCGCGGCGTACCCGTCCAGGGACACCTCGGTGACCTGGCCGACCGACACGTCGTTGACCTTGACCGTGGACCGTGGCACCAGGTCGAGCACGTCGGCGAAGTGGACGGTCACCGTCATCGGGTCGGAGCCGGCGTCCGGCCCGCCGGGCAGGGGCAGCTCGTAGACGTCGAAGTCGCACGCGGAGAGCGACAGCGTGGTCACCACGAGCAGCGCGAGCGAGCGGAGCCGGTTCATCGCGACACCTCCACGAGACCGCCGAGCGTCGGGTCGAAGCGCTGGCCGGGACGGGCCGGGACCGGGCCCTTGGGCAGCTTCCCGGCGCGCGGCAGGACCTGCTGGATGGTGTCGCAGACGTCCTCGGCACCCTTGACCTGGCTGGTGAGCCCGCACAGGTACGTCGCGGGGTCGGCCTCGAGCTGGCCGACGAGCTCCCCGAGGTTGGCGCGGGTGTCGAGCGTGCCGGCCTGCGGGTTGTAGGTCAGCGCCAGGTTGTTGAGCGCCAGCGGCCCGACCCGGAGGATCTCGTCGAGAGCGTCGCGTTGCTTGACCAGCACCTTGGACACCCGGTTGAGCCCGGAGATGTTGCGCCCGAGGACCTCGCGGTTGTCCTTGACGAAGGACGAGACCTCGGTGAGCGCCACCGACAGGTTGCGCAGCGAGGCCGAGAGCTCCTCCTTCTCCTCCTCCAGCAGGTCCGAGACGTCGGCCAGCGACTGGTTGAAGCTGCGCACGGTCTGGTCGTTCTCGGCCAGGGTCTCGATGAACTTGCCGAGCTGCTCGGCGCTGCCGAACAGCTCCTCCTTGTTGTTGTCCAGCGTGGAGGTGAGCCGCGCGAAGTTGCCCAGGGTCGAGCGCAGGTCGTCGCCCTGGCCGTCGAAGTTGTCGGCCGTCACCGCGAGCAGGTCGGAGAGGGCCCCGTTGCGGTTGGCCCCGTTGGGACCCAGCGCGACGTTGAGGGTGTCGAGGCTCTCGTAGATCTGGTCGAGCTCGATCGGCACGGCGGTCTGCTCCACGGGCAGCTCGACGTTGTCGGCCATCACCTCGCCGCCGGTGTAGGCCGGGGTGACCTGGACGAAGCGGTCACCGACGATCGACGGCGCCACGATGGCCGCCTTGGCGTCCGCCGGCAGCTCGACCTCGCTGTCGTAGGTCATCGTGACCACGACGTCGGTCCCGGAGGGCTCCACGGTCTCCACCTGGCCGATCGGCACGCCCAGGACCCGCACCTCGCTGCCCTCGTAGATCGAGATCGTGCGCGGGAAGTGGGCGACGAGGCGCTTGGAGTCGCCGCCGGCGAACATGGTGACCGCCGCGGCCGTCACCAGGGCGATGACGACCAGCGGGACGGCGACCTTCCTCAGTGTGTCCATCGGTCAGCCCACCTGCGGTGCCGGGGGCAGGTTCTGGATGTAGGTGTCGAACCACGGGCCGGTGCCGAGCGTGCTGGCGAACACGCGGTAGAAGGGCGCCATCAGCCGCAGGCTGTTGTCCAGGTTGTCCTCGTTCTTGTTGAGCACGGCGACGACGTTCTCCAGGTGCGTCAGGGCGGGCTTGAGGTCGGCGCGGCTCTGCTCCACCAGCAGCGTCAGCTCGCGCGAGAGCGTCGAGGTGGACTCCAGCAGGTCGTGGATCGCCTCGCGGCGGCCCACCAGCGCGCGGAACAGGACGTCGGCGTCGCGCATCAGAGCGACGATGTCCTCGTCGCGCTCGTCCAGCACCCCGGCCACCTTGTCGAGGTTGACCAGGAGCTCGTTGATCTGCTGGTCCTTGGCCGCGACGTTGGCCGAGAGCCGGGTGACGCCGTCCAGCGCCGAGCGGAACTCCTCGGGGGTGTTGCGGGTCAGGTCGGCCAGGGTGGTCAGGGCGCCGGCGAGCTGGTCGGTGTCGATCTTGTCGGTGGTGCCGGCCAGGCCCTCGAAGGCGTCCACGACGTCGTACGGCGAGGAGGTGCGCTCGAGGGGGATCGTCGAGCCCTCCTCGAGCTGGCCGGTGCCGGCGGGCTCGAGGGAGAGGTACATCGCGCCCAGCAGCGTCTTGACCTTGATGTCTGCCCGGGTGTCGGGCCCGAAGGACTCGCCGCGGTCGACCTTGAAGGTCGCCACGACCTTGCCGTCCTCGAGGGCCACCTCGTCGACCTTGCCGACGCGGACGCCGGCGATGCGGACCTCGTCGCCCTTCTTGAGCCCTCCGGACTCGCTGAAGGCGGCCCGGTAGGTGTCGCCGCCGCCGATGAGCGGGAGGTCGTCGGCGCGCATCGCGGCGGTGAGCAGCAGCGCCAGCACGACGAGGCTGATGAACCCGATCACCACGGGGTTGCGCTCGCGGAAGGGCTTCATGGGAGAGCTCATGTCGGGGGCCCCTCGGCGTTGTGCGCGGAGGGAACGCAGCGGAAGGAGCGCAGGACGTCGTGGGGTGTGTTCATCCGAGATCACACCGATCGGAGCCCGGCTGGTAGGAGACCGGGACGTCGAGGTTGCCGGGCAGCTTGACGCGGCCCTGGAACTCGCAGAGGTAGAAGTTGAACCACGAGCCGTAGATCGCCGTGCGGCCGATCTTCTCCAGCTTGATCGGGAGCACCTGCATGGCGCGGTCCAGCTCGGCCTTGTTCTTGTCGATGTTGCCCGCGACCTCGCGCAGCTCCTCGATGTCCTTGACGAAGGGCTTGCGGATGCCGGACAGCAGGCTCGAGGTCTCCACGGAGAGGTCCGAGATCTCGTCGAGGGAGCCCAGGATCGCCTGCCGGTCGTCCTTGAGCCCGCCGATGAGGGTGCGGAAGGAGCCGATGAGCCGGGACAGCTGCTCGTCGCGGTCGCCGATGTGGACCAGCACCTGGTTGAGGTTGTCGATGAGGTCGCTGATGACCTCGTCGCGGTCGGCGAGGGTCGAGGTCACCGAGGCGGTGTGCTCGAGCAGCCCCTCGAGGGTGCCGCTCTCGCCCTGGAAGACCTGGACGATCTCGTAGGAGAGCTTGTTGATGTCGGTGGGCGACAGCGCCTGGAAGAGCGGCTTGAAGCCGTTGAACAGCACGGTCAGGTCCAGCGCCGGCTTGGTGCGGTCGACCGGGATGGTCGCACCGTCGGGCAGGCGTGCGGTGTCGCCGATCTCCTGCGTCAGCGCGACGTAGCGCTGCCCCACGAGGTTGCGGTAGCGGATGGTCGCGAACGTGCCGCCGGTGACGGCGGTGTCCTCGTCGACGGTGAAGCTGAGCAGGGCGCGGGTGCGGTCGACGATCTCGATGTCCTCGACGACGCCGACCTTGACGCCGGCCACCCGGATGTCGTCCCCCTCGACCACCCCGGTGGCGTTGACGAACTCCGCCTTGTAGCTGCGGGTCTCCCCGAAGGTGAGGTTGCCGATGGTGACCACGAGGACTCCCGTGGCCAGCGTCGTGACCAGGATGAAGACCATCAGCTTGGCGAGGTCGACCGAGGTCTTGGCGTCGAGCCGGGGCATCAGCGGGCCTCCCCCAGCGTCACCGTGGCGCCCCGCGCCATCGGGCCGACGAGGAGCACGCCGAGGTCGGGCACGTCCTGCGCGCCGGTGCCGATGGCGGTGCCGAGCAGGCCCTTGAGCAGGGCCGCCTCGTCGCGTCCGCCGGTGTAGCCGTCGCCCCCTGCCCAGCCGGCGGGGGCACGAGACGTGCCCTTGCCGGTCGGCTCGTCGATGCCGTCCACGAAGTCGGGCTGGTGGGTCACGGGGTTGTCCTGGTTCCAGGGCGGGTTGGGGAGCCGGCCGCAGTAGGGGCCGCGGTTGTCGCCGTACGTCGGGGCGTCCTGCGGGCCGTAGGCGCGCGGCTGGTTGGGCAGGGTCTCCAGCACGATGTGCAGGGTGAACCCGCGGAAGGCCTCGGCCTGGAGCTCGCCGGCGTTGACGATGCCCTCGAGCAGGCAGGGGTACTGCGGGGCGTAGCGCGCGAGCAGGCGCAGCTGGGTGCGCCCCAGGTCACCGAGACGGATCAGGTTGTCGCCATTGGCGTCCAGGAAGCGCTCGGTCGTCGCGGAGAAGCGGCCGATGTCCTTGAACAGGGCGTTGAGCTTGTCCTCGCGGCCCTCCAGCGTCTGGGTGGTGGTGATGGTGTTGCGCAGGATGGTGGCGACCTCGGGCAGCACGTCGGCGTAGATGTCGGACACCTGGGCGGTCAGCCGCAGGTCCTCCACCAGCGCCGGGATCTCGGGGTTGAAGCGCTTGAGGTAGCCGTCGACCGTCTCGAGGTTCTCGCCGAGCTGGTCGCCGCGGCCCTCGAGCGCGGTGGCGATCGCGTTGAGCGTCATGTTGATCTCGGCCGGCTGCACGGCACGCAGCAGCGGGTAGAGGTCGGAGAGCACCTGCTCCACCTCGGTCGAGACCTCGGTGCGCTCGATGGTCGCGTCGACGGCGATGCTCTCGCCGGACGGCTGCGCGGGCACCACCAGGGAGACGTACTTCTCGCCGAACAGCGTCTTGGGCACGATCGAGCCCGTCACGTTGGCCGGGATCTGCCCGCGCTCGTCGGGGTAGAGGCCCAGCGTCAGCCGGGCGCCCTCGGAGTCGGCGTCGATGTCGATGACCTCGCCGACCTGGACGCCGCGGATCTTGACGTCGGCCCGCATCGGGAGCTGCAGCCCGATCTTGGAGGTCTGGAGGGTGACCTCGTCGTAGTCGGTGAACTTCTTGGTGAAGACGCCGTAGGCCGCCCAGACCCCGGTGAGGATCAGGCACAGGAAGACGACGCCGAGCACCTTGTGGTTGCCCGTGATCGCGCGGAGGGGGTTCACGGCCGCCTCACCCCGCCAGTCTCACGGTCGTGGTGGTGCCCCAGATCGCCATCGACAGGAACAGGTCGATCACGTTGACCGCCACGATGCTGGTGCGCACCGCGCGGCCGACGGCCACGCCCACCCCGGCCGGGCCGCCGGAGGCGGTGTAGCCGTGGTAGCAGTGGATGAGGATGACGGTCACGGCGAAGACGAGCACCTTGCCGAAGGACCAGAGCACGTCGCCCGGTGGCAGGAACGCGTTGAAGTAGTGGTCGTAGGTGCCGGTGGACTGGCCGTAGAAGGTGGTCACGACCAGGCGGCTGGCGAAGTACGACGACAGCAGCCCCACGACGTACAACGGGATGATGGCGATGAGGCCGCCGACGACCCGGGTGGCGACCAGGAACGGCATCGACGGGATGGCCATCACCTCGAGCGCGTCGACCTCCTCGGAGATCCGCATGGCGCCGAGCTGCGCGGTGAAGCCGCAGCCCACGGTCGCCGCCAGCGCGATGCCGGCCACCAGGGGGGCGATCTCGCGGGTGTTGAAGTAGGCCGAGACGAACCCGGAGAACGCGGCGGTGCCGAGCTGGTTGAGCGCGGCGTAGCCGGACAGGCCGACCTGCGCACCGGTGAAGAAGGTCATGCCGAGGATCACCCCGACGGTGCCGCCGATGACGGCGAGGGCGCCCGAGCCCAGGGTGACCTCCGCCAGGATCCGGAGGATCTCCCGGGGGTAGCGCGTGACCGAGCGCGGCACGGCCTTGAGCACGCCGATGTGGAAGGCGAGCTGCCCGCCGAGGTCGTCGAGCGACCCGAGCGGCTTGCGGTAGACGTTCCTGAGGTCGGCCATGGTCATCCCGTCTTCGGGGGCACGACCTGGAGGTAGATCATGCTGAGGACGAAGTTGGCCACGAACAGGAGCAGGAAGGTGATGACGACGGACTCGTTGACCGCGTCGCCCACGCCCTTGGGACCGCCGCCGGCGTTCATGCCCTTGTAGGACGCCACGATCGCGGCGATCAGGCCGAAGACCAGGGCCTTGAGCAGGCCGATCCACAGGTCGGGGAGCTGGGCCAGGGCGGTGAAGCTGGCGACGTACGCCCCCGGCGTGCCGTCCTGGAGCACCACGTTGAAGACGTAGCCGCCGGCGACGCCGACCACGCTGACCATCCCGTTGAGGAAGAACGCGACGAGCATGCAGGCCAGCACGCGAGGCACGACGAGCCGGTGGATGGGGTCGATGCCCAGCACCATCATCGCGTCGAGCTCCTCGCGGATCTTGCGGGCGCCGAGGTCGGCGGCGATGGCGGACCCGCCCGCACCGGCGATCAGCAGCGCGGTGCCGATCGGCGCGGCCTGCTGGATGACCGCGAGGACCGAGGCCGACCCGGTGAACGACTGGGCGCCGAACTGCTTGATGAGCCCGCCGACCTGGAGCGCGATGACGGCACCGAACGGGATGGCGACGAGGGCGGTCGGGACGATGGTGACCGAGGCGATGAACCACGCCTGCTGCAGGAACTCGCGCAGCTGGAAGGGGCGCCGGAAGACGGCTCGGCCCACGTCGAGGGCGAAGGCGAAGAGCTTGCCTGCGGTCCCGATCGGGGCGAGCGCCCGGGATGCGGTGAGGGACGACACGGTGCGGTCAGACCCCCGGAGCCAGGCCGGCGTTGGCGCTCTCGAAGGACCCGGGCGGCGGGGTCACCCCGTTCTCGCGGCACCACTCCCCCGGCGGGCGCTGGCTGCGCCGCGGGATGCCGTTGGACGGGTCGAGCTGCATCGGGATGGGCGGCAGCGGCGGCAGCTCCTGGTCCTTCTCGGCGGCGAGCTCGTCGGCGTCCTTCTCCTCCGACATGCCGATGGGGCCGACCTTCTGGGCGTTGAGGAACTGGCGCACGACCGGTTCCTCGGAGCTGAGCAGCATCTCGCGCGGGCCGAACATCGCCAGGTGCCGGTGGTAGAGCAGGCCGATGTTGTCGGGGACCGTGCGCGCGGTGTTGATGTCGTGGGTGACGATGAGGAACGTCGCGTCGATCTGGGCGTTGAGGTCGACGATGAGCTGGTTGAGGAACGCTGTCCGCACCGGGTCGAGGCCGGAGTCGGGCTCGTCGAAGAGCACGATCTCGGGGTCGAGCACCAGCGCCCGGGCCAGGCCGGCGCGCTTGCGCATGCCGCCGGAGATCTCGCCGGGGAGCTTGTCCTCCGACCCGACGAGGCCCACCAGGTCCATCTTCTCCATGACCACGTCGCGGATCTCCGACTCCGTCTTCTTCGTGTGCTCGCGCAGCGGGAAGGCGACGTTGTCGTAGAGGTTCATCGAGCCGAACATCGCGCCGTCCTGGAACAGGACGCCGAAGAGCTTGCGGATCTCGTAGAGGTCCCGCTCCGAGCAGCTCGCGATGTCGGTGCCCTCGATGATGATCGAACCCCTGTCGGGCTTGATGAGGCCGATGAGGGTCTTGAGGAAGACCGACTTGCCGGTGCCGGACGGGCCGAGCATCACGCAGATCTCGCCCGCGGGGATCGTCAGGGTGACGTCGCCCCAGATCAGCTGCTTGCCGAACGACTTGGTGAGGTCGTCGACCCTGATCTCCACACCCATGGCGCAGCCTCCCTCTGGTCGGCGTCGTCGTACGACGGCTCTCCCGGCAACAGCAGTCCGCGCCGTTCCTTCGAGGGACCAACGCGGACGTGGCCGCGAGGTTACGCACGAAATGCCGCCGCGTCACGGGATGTACGCGGAGTGTCACTCTGCGTGACGCGTGAATCCTCTACGGGGAGGTGACCGGCCGGGGGCTCAACCCGTACGGCGCCGCCGGATCTCCGCGTTGATGGCGGGCACGACCTCGTGGAGGTCGCCGATGACGGCGTGGGTGGCCCGGGTGACCATGGGCGCGTCGGCGTCGGTGTTGATGGCCAGGATCGCCTTGGCGCTGCTGCACCCCGCCCAGTGCTGGATGGCGCCGCTGATGCCGCAGGGGATGTAGAGGTCCGGGGAGATCCGGCTGCCCGTCTGCCCCACCTGCTCGTGGTGCGGGCGCCAGCCGAGCGACGTGACCACGCGGGAGACCCCGAGGGGCGCGTCGAGCAGGTCGGCGAGCTCGAGCAGGTCGGCGAAGCCGTCGGCGCTGCCGGCGCCCCGCCCGGCGCCGACGACCACGCGGGCCGAGGTGAGGCCCCCGGACAGGTCGGGCTCGGGCTCGTCGGTGGACACCACCCGCGCCACGAGGTCGGCCTCGGCCACCTCGGGCGAGTGCTCGTGGACCTCCGCCGGCCCAGCAGCGGCGGCCGGGGCGGCCTCGACGGCGTGGCCGGCGACGGTGAACACGGCGGGGCGGCCGGCGAGCTGCATCTCCTCCAGCGCCTGGCCGCCGACCACCTGCCGCGTGACGACGAAGGGCGAGAGGCCGCCGAAGGACAGCACGTTGGCCGCCATCGGCACGCCGGCCCGGGCCGCGACGTGCGCGAGCACCTCACCGCCGCGCGGGGTGCCGGCGGCGGTCACGACGACCGAGCGGGTGGTGGCCAGCACGGTCTCGATGCCGGACGCCCACGCCGCCCCGGCGAAGGCGTCGAAGGCGGGGCCGGTGAGCGCGTGCACGCCGCGGACGCCGTACGACGCCAGCTCCGACCGGAGCGCCGGTGGGACGTCACCGACGACCACCGCGTCGATCGGCACCCCGCCGCCCGCCTCGGAGAGGGAGCGCGCGAAGGTCAGGGTCTCCAGGGACACCTCGACGGCGTCGCCGGCGAGGTCCTTCTCGACGAGGACGAGGATCATCGCGCCAGCACCCCCAGCTGCTCGAGCAGGTCGACGACGGCCGGGGCGGCCTCCGGACCCTTCCCGAGGACCTGGACGTCGCTCGGCGCCGCCGGCGGCAGCGACCAGCGCACCCGGGCCGCACCGGCCGGGGTTCCCGCCAGGCCGCGCTCCTCGACCGGGACCTTCTTGGCCTTCATGCGTCCGGGGACCGTGGGGTAGCGCGGCTCGACCCCGCCCTCCAGCACGGTGACCACCGCCGGCAGCGGGACCCGGTAGGTCTCGTGGCCGTCCGGGCCGTCCCCGCTCGCGGTCAGCACCCCGTCCTCCACGGACACCACGGTGACGCCGTTGACCACGGGCCGTCCCAGCTCGTAGGCGAGCCGGATGCCGACCTGGAAGTCGCCGGTGTCGGCCGCGTCGTGGCCCAGGAGCACCAGGTCGTGCGGCCGGCCGTCGGCCTCGTGGGCGCGGACGACGGCGGCGATCTCCCGGGCCACGTCGGCCGGGCCGAGCTGCTGGCTGTCGGCCACCACGTGGGTCGCGGCGGTGCACCCGACCGCGAGCGCCGCCCGGAGCTGCTCCACGGCGTCGCCGTCGCCGAGGGTGAGGACGCTGGCCGCTCCGCCCGTGGCCGCGGCCACCTGCACGGCGATCTCGACGGCGCACTGCTCGTGCTGACTCATCGTGAACCCGGCGAACCGGCCGTCGACACCCTGGCCGTCCTCGGTCAGCACGAGCTCGCTGGTGGAGTCCGGGACCCGCTTGACGCAGACGAGGACGTCGAGTGCGTTCATCGGGGTCCCCGCGGCGTTGTCGGGCGGAGGAGCGAAGCGGGGGAGGCCGGGAACGGCGTGGGGTGATTCATCAGCGGATCCGCTCGTTGTCGGGGTCGAGGAGCGGGGTCGCGTCGACGGAGCCGACCGTCACCGGGTAGAGCTCCTCCATGTAGGAGACCGCGAGCTGGTTGCCCAGGACGGCCTCCTCGGGCGGCAGGTAGGCCAGCAGCACGTGCTTGCCCAGCGAGGGCGCCGACCCGGCCGAGGTGACGTAGGGGTGGTGGCCGTGGCCGTCGGTGAGCGTGCGCCCGTCGGCGGTCAGGATCGGCTCCCCGCCGAGCATGTAGCGCTTCATCCCACTGGCCGAGGTGTGGTCGTCGACGGTCAGCGTGCACAGCACCGCGGCGGGGGCCGCCTCGCGCTGGGCGAGGTAGGCCTCCTTGCCGACGAAGTCCGCCACCTTGACCTTGGGGCGCTGCATGCCCGCCTCGACGATGGTGCGCTCGCTGTCGAGCTCGGCGCCGTACGCCCGGTAGCCCTTCTCGATCCGCCCGGTCGTGCCGTAGACGCCGATGCCGGCCGGCACGGCGCCGTGCGGGGCGCCCGCCTCGAGCAGCGCCTCCCAGAGGTCGGCCGCGGACTCCATCGGCACGTAGAGCTCCCAGCCGAGCTCGCCGACGTAGGAGATGCGGGAGGCCAGCACCGTCGTCCCCCGGACGTCCACCTCCCGGCAGGTCAGGAACCCGAACCCGGCGTCGGAGACGTCGTCGGACGTCAGCGAGGCGAGGATGTCCCGGGCGCGGGGGCCCCAGATGCCGATGGTGGACACGTCGTCGGTGAGGTCGGTGAGCGTCGTGGCCTCGTCGTCCGGCAGGTGCCCCGCGAACCAGGCGCGGTCGGCCATCCCGTGCGCGCCGCCGGTCACGACGCGGAAGTGGTCCTCGCCCAGCCGCATCACGGTGAGGTCGGAGCGGAAGCCGCCCTTGGCGTCGAGCACCGGCGTGTAGACCACCTTGCCGACCGCCACGTCGCACTGGGCGACGCAGGTGCGCTGGACGGTGTCGAGCGCACCCGGTCCGGTGATGTCGAAGATGCAGAACGCCGACAGGTCGATCACCGCGGCCGCCTCGCGCATGCGCAGGTGCTCCGCGTTGATGATGGGGCTCCACCACCGGGAGTCCCACTCGTGCTCACGCGGCATCACCGCGTCGCCGTACTGCTCGAGCAGACCGGCGTTGGACTCGTACCAGAACGGACGCTCCCAGCCGGCGGTCTCGAAGAAGACCGCGCCGAGCTTCTGCTGGGAGGCGTGCATGGGCGAGAGGCGCTGGTCGCGGTCGGACTCGTACTGCTCGCCGGGGTGGATGATGCCGTAGGTCTTGATGAACGACTCGGTGGTCCGCAGCCGGGTGTGCTCGCGGCGCTTCTGGTGCTGGTGGAAGCGGGCGATGTCGCTGTGGTGGAGGTCGATCTCGGAGTGGCCCTCGGTCATCCACTCCGCAACGGCGCGACCGACGCCGGGCCCCTCCTTGATCCACACCGCCGCCGCGGTCCACAGCCCGGCGACCTCGCTCTCCCCCAGGATCGGGTTGCCGTCGCACGTCAGGGACAGCAGGCCGTTGATGGCGTAGCGCATCTCGGCGCCCTCGGCCCCGAGCAGCTCGGGCATCAGCTCGTAGGCCTGCTCGAGCTGGGGGTCGAAGTCGTCGGAGGTGAACGGCAGCTCGGTCGGCGACAGCTTGGCCTGGTCGATCGAGGGGATGTCCTCGGGCTCGTGCAGGATCGCACGGTGGGCGTAGGAGCCGACCTCCATGTCGGCACCGTGCTGGCGCTCGTAGCAGAAGGTGTCCATGTCCCGGACGATCGGGAAGGAGATCTCGCCCTCCTTCTCGGCCAGCTGCGGGCAGGGACCGACGCTGATCATCTGGTGCACGGCCGGGGTGAGCGGGATGCTGATGCCGGCCATGTCGCCGAGCTTGGGGCTCCACACGCCGGCCGCGATGACGACGGTCCCGGTCTCGATGTCGCCACCGGTGGTCCGGACCCGGGTGATCCGGCGGCGCCCGTGGGGGCCTTCCTCGGTGTCGAGCCCGACGACCTCCACGGTCGGGACGACGGTGAGCTCACCGGTCGCCAGCGCACGCTCGCGCATGATCGTGCCGGCGCGCAGCGAGTCGACGACCCCGACGCCGGGGGTCCAGAAGGCGCCGATGAACTGGTCGGTCTCGATGAAGGGGACCTTGTCCTTGACGAACTCCGGGCTGACCAGCTCGGCCTCGATCCCCCATGCACGGGCGCTCGACATGCGCCGGCGCAGCTCCTCCATCCGCTCCGGCGTCCGAGCGATCTCGAAGCCGCCCGACTGCGTGAACACGCCCATCTCCTGGTACTGCCGCACCGAGTCGAGCGTCAGGTCGGTGATCTCTCGGGAGTGGTCCACGGTGAAGATGAAGTTGGACGCGTGGCCGGTCGAGCCGCCGGGGTTGGGCAGCGGGCCCTTGTCGATCTGCACGACGTTGCGCCACCCCAGCCGGGTCAGGTGGTGGACGAGGCTGTTGCCCACGATCCCCGCGCCGATGACGACGACGTCTGCGGTTGCTGGAACCTCTGCCATGGCGGTTCTCCTGTTGCTTAATGCGCAACGTGTTGCGCTATGTGCGTCGAGAAAAATGTACGCCGCCGCCCCCGGCGAGTGTCAAGGGACTC
Source organism: Nocardioides sediminis (assembly GCF_003047295.1). Lineage (GTDB taxonomy): Bacteria > Actinomycetota > Actinomycetes > Propionibacteriales > Nocardioidaceae > Nocardioides > Nocardioides sediminis. The sequence continues at coordinate 58,006 of NZ_PZYZ01000001.1, read as the reverse complement.
GGGCCGGGGACGACGGCGTCACGGGCGTACGACGTCAGGTGCGGGCGTCGGGCGGGACCTCCTCGCCCTCCTCCGCCGGGACCGGGTCGGCACCGAGGGTGGCCAGGGCGACCGAGTGCTGGTGCTCGAGGTCGTACTTCTGCGCGTGCAGCACGGCCCGGCGGACCCGCGAGGGCAGCGTCGACTCGTAGGGCTCCTCGCGCAGGGACTTCATCAACGAGACGCACATCGCCACGATGACCAGCATGAACGGTCCGGCCACGATGATCACCAGGGTCTGGAGCGCCCCGAGGCCGCCGGAGAAGAGCAGGACCGCGGCCACCGCCCCCTGGGCGACGCCCCAGAAGATGATCAGCCAGCGCATCGGCTCCTCCTTGCCGTGCTGGCTGAGCATCCCCATCACGATCGAGGCCGAGTCGGCACCGGTGATGAAGAAGATCGCCACCAGGAACACCGCCAGGACCACCGTGATGCTGGCGAGCGGGTACTCGCGCAGCGTGCTGAACAGGGCGCTCTCGGTGCCCTGCTCGGCCAGCACGGCGCCGAGGTCCTTGGCTCCGGAGAGCTGCAGGTCGAAGGCCGAGCCCGCCAGGATCGAGAACCACACGAACGACACGACGCTCGGCACCAGGATCACGTAGATGACGAACTGGCGGATCGTGCGGCCCTTGGAGATGCGGGCGATGAACATGCCGACGAAGGGCGTCCAGGAGATCCACCAGGCCCAGTAGAAGATCGTCCAGGCGCTCAGGAACTCGTCGCCGCCGAAGGCCCCGGTGCGGAAGGCCATGGTCGGGAGGTGGGTGAGGTAGCCGCCGATCGACTCGGTGAAGGTGCTCAGGATGAACACCGTCGGCCCGACCACGAAGAGGAAGAAGACCAGCAGCAGCGCCGCGACGGCGTTGGCGTTGGAGAGGTACTGGATCCCGCGCTCGACGCCGGTCACCGCGGAGAGCACGAAGCAGACGGTCAGCACCCCGATGACCGCCACGGTCACCCACCTCGACGAGCCGGTGCCGAAGACGTCGTCGAGCCCTCCGGTGATCTGCAGCGCCCCGAGGCCCAGCGAGGTGGCGGAGCCGAAGAGGGTCGCGAAGATGGCGATGATGTCGATGGCCTTGCCCGGCCCCTGGGTGGCGCGCTCGCCGAGCAGGGGGCCGAAGGCGGCCGAGACCAGGTTGCCGGCGCCCTTGCGGTAGGCGAAGTAGCCGATGGCGAGACCGATCACGGCGTACATCGCCCACGGGTGGAATCCCCAGTGGAAGAACGCGTACTCCATGGCGACCCGGGCGCTGTCGGGGGTGGACGGGTCGCCGCGTCCCGGCGGGATGCTGGCCGGGTCGGTGGCGGTGAGGTAGGTCAGCGGCTCGGCGACGCCCCAGAACATCAGGCCGATGCCCATGCCGGTCGCGAACATCATCGAGACCCAGGAGAAGGTCCGGAACTCCGGTTCGGAGTCGTCGGGCCCGAGCCGGATGTTGCCGTAGCGGGAGACGGCGAGGAAGGCCGAGAAGAGCAGGAAGCCCGCACTCACCAGGATGAACAACCACCCGAAGGTGCTGGTCAGCCAGCCGAGCACCTCCCCGGTGCCGGTGCCCATCCCCTCGGAGTCCAGGGTCCCCCACAACAGGAAAGCCACGACCAGGGCGGCGGCGACCCCGAAGGTCACCTTGTCCAGGGGGACGTGCCCCCGGCGTGGCACGTGCTCCTCGCCGCCGTGACCCGGCGGTGCCTCACGGGTGACCTGCGCCATGTCCTACTCCTTCGCGGGGGGGAGCGGTTGCGCCCTCCGCAACGAAGAGCGAAGGGCGCAACCACTGTGCTCTGTGGCGCAGGTCACGTCAAGCACCCGGCGGCTCCGCCGGGAGCGGACGACGAGTCCTGGCAGCTACTGCAGCCAGCCGTCGACCACGTCCTGGTTGTCCGAGATCCACTTGGCCGCGGCGTCCTCGGGCGACATCTTGTCGCTGGTGATGTACGCCGCGACCTGGTTCTGGTCGTCGTTGGTCCACTCGAAGTTCTGCACCAGGCCCACCGCGGTCGAGTCGGACTCGGCCCACTCGGTGGAGACGAACTTCTTCAGCGGCGTCTCCGGGTAGTCGCAGGCGACCTTGGCCGGGTCGTCCTGGCAGCCGTCCTCGTAGGGCGGCAGCTCGACCTGCTCCATCGGCACCTCGGCGTGGATGTACTGCGGCTCCCAGAAGTAGCCGATCAGCCAGTCCTTGGTCTCCTGCGCCTGCTCGAAGGCCGTGATCGTCGCGGCCTCACCTCCGGAGAACACGACCTTGAAGTCGAGTCCGAGGTTGTCGATGATCGCCTCGTCGAACTGGACGTAGGACGGGTCCGACCCCAGGAACTGGCCCTTCCCGCCGGACTCGGACGTCTCGAACTCCGAGGCGTACTCGTTCAGGTTGTTGTAGTCGAGGATGTCCGGGTGCTCCTCGGCCAGCCAGCCGGGGACGTACCACCCGATGATGCCCACGTTGCCGTTCTCGCCGAAGTCGGTGGCGCTGCCGTCACCACCTTTCTCGGCGACGAACTTCTTCTCCAGGTCGGGGTGGCCCCAGTCCTCGATGACCACGTCGACCTCGCCGGTCCCGAAGCCCTGCCAGGAGACGTCCTCCTTGAGGTCCTTGTAGTTGACCGTGCACCCGAGCTGCTCGCGGGCGACCTCGCCCACCACGTAGGCGCTGGCCTCGTACCCCACCCACGGGTTGACGGCCATGTTGAGGTCGCCGCACTCCCCGCCCGCGGCGCCGGCCTGCTCCTCGTTGGCCTGGGTCTCCTCGTCGATCGACCCGCCTCCGCAGGCGGTCGCCAGGGCCAGGCACGCGACGGCCGCAACCGCACGGGTCCCCCGCCTCCATCTGTTCCGCGTGTTGCGCATTGCGTCTCCTCGTTCTGCGTCGTGCGTGCGTTGCTTGCCTGTTCCGAGCTGTGGGGCGCCGGGTCAGCCCATGGCCGATCGCCACCAGGGGCGTCGGGTCGGGTCGTGGGTGACGCTCTCCTTGTCCGCGGCGGCTCGCGCGACGCGGTCGATCATGATCCCGATGAGCACGATGGTGATGCCGGCGCAGGCGCCCTTGCCCCACTCCTCGGACCGGGAGAAGCCCAGGACGATGTCGTAGCCCAGAGCACCCGCTCCGACCAGGCCGCCGATGACCGCCATCGAGAGCATGTAGAGCAGGCCCTGGTTGGCGGCGAGCACCAGGGAGCCGCGCGCCATCGGCAGCTGGACCTTGGTGATCTCCTGCCAGGTCGTCGCGCCCGTCGAGCGGGAGGCCTCCACGGTCGTCGACGAGACGCCGCCGACGCCGTCCGCGACCAGCTTGATGGCGACCGGGGCGGCGTAGATGACCCCGGCGAGGATGGCGGTGAAGCGGGAGGGGCCGAAGAGCGCCAGGATCGGGATCAGGTAGACGAACGGCGGGATCGTCTGGCCCGCGTCGAGGACCGGTCGCAGCAGCAGGTCGACGTACCGGCTCCGGGCCATCAGCACGCCGAAGATCAGTGCCAGCACCATCACCAGGACCGTGCCGACCAGGGTCATGTTGAGGGTGATCATCGCGTCGTGCCAGAGGTCGAAGAACCAGATGCCGTAGACGCAGATCACGGCCGGCACCAGCGCCCTCAGGCCGCCGAAGACGAACGCCAGCGCGAGGATGCCGGCGGCCGAGACGTACCACGGCGACTCCGCCAGCAGGTCCTGCATCGGGTTCAGCAGCCCGTAGGTGATGAGGTCCTTGAACCACTCGGTCACCCCGCCGAACACGTCGATGAACCAGTCGACGAACCGGTTGACGCCGTCGGCGATGCTCGACCCGAGGTCGTTCTCGGGGAACTCCGCCAGGTCCGTGTAGGTCCGGGACGCCCACAGCGCCACGACGACGGGGACCGCGGCTGCCGCCAGGACGATCCGCCGCTTGCGGAGGTCGATGCGTCCACGGGCCGCCTTCTCCGATGCCTCGCTGGCGGCCGTTGTCGAGCGGTCGAGCATGACCGCCATCACCACGATCAGCATGCCGGGCACGAACGCGCCCCCGACGTCGTTCTTGGACAGCGCCGAGAGCACCGGTCCGCCGAGGCCCGGCCCGTCGACGTACGCCGCGATCGTGGCCATCGACAGGGCCGCCATGATCGTCTGGTTGACGCCCACCACGATGGTCTTGCGGGCCATCGGCAGCTGCACCTTGCGCAGCCGTTGCCAGCTGGTCTGGCCGGCTGAGTCGGTCGCCTCGATGGTCATCCCCGACACCGAGCGGATGCCGTGACCGGCGATCCGGATCAGCGGGGGCAGCGCGTAGATCAGCGTGCAGACCACGGCCGCGCTGGCGCCGATGCCGAAGAACAGCACGATCGGGAGCAGGTAGACGAAGGTCGGCATCGTCTGGAAGATGTCGAGGACCGTGTTGATGACAGAGGCGCCGGCCCGGTTGGTGGTGCCGAGCAGGACCGCCAGCGGCATCCCGACCAGGATGGCGACGCTGACCGCCACGAAGGTGACGATCAACAGGTCGATGGAGTCCGACCAGTAGCCGAAGAGGCCGAAGGAGAAGAAGGACAGGGCCACGAGGACCGCGATCCGCCACCCGGCCACGGCCAGGCCGACCCACGTCGCGACGGCGGTGACGCCGATCCAACCGATCTGGGGCACCGGCCGCGGGAAGTCGGGGATCGAGATCATCCGCTGCAGCCACTCCACGGCCGAGGTGAACCAGGAACCGAGCTGGTAGGTGAACTGGATGATCGGGTTGGTGTCGCGGCTCGCGAGGACCGCGTCACGGAACTCGGTGAACTCGTTGTGCAGGTCGGTGTGCTCCCGTGCGCCGAGGGCGAGTGTGTCCTGACCCTTGGTGAACGACCACACGACGATCCAGACCCCGACCACGACCAGGGCCCAGGCCCAGCGGGGCAGGGTCCGCGGCTCGGGCGGTGCGGGTGGCGGCTCGACGGCCGCGGGCTGCGGCGGCGTCGCCACGGCGGTCGTCATGGCTTCACCTCCTCCTCCGCCACCACCACCCGGAGGATGTCCTCATCGTCCACGACCCCGACGAGCTTGTCGCCCTCCATCACCCGGCACGGTCCCTGGTGGTCCAGCACGATGCGGGCCGCGTCCTTGACGATCTGGTCGGCCTGGAGGACCGGGCCCTCGAGGGCGTCGCCGTTGGGCTCGTGCATGACCCACTTGAGGGTGAGCACGTGCGACCGCGGCACCTCGGAGGTGAAGTCGCGGACGTAGTCGTCGGCCGGTGCGCCGATGATCTCGTCGGGCGTCCCCACCTGCACGATCGCCCCGTCGCGCATGATCAGGATCCGGTCGCCCAGCTTGAGCGCCTCGGCCAGGTCGTGGGTGATGAACACCATCGTCTTGCCGAGCTCGTGGTGGAGCCGGATCACCTCGTTCTGCATGTCCCGGCGGATCAGCGGGTCCAGGGCCGAGAACGGCTCGTCGAAGAGCAGCAGGGACGGGTCACCGGCTAGGGCGCGGGCGAGGCCGACGCGCTGCTGCATGCCGCCGGAGAGCTGGTCGGGGTAGGAGTGCTCGTAGCCGGTCAGGCCGACCAGCTCGACCACCTCGGCGGCCTTGGCCCGACGCTCCTTCTTGGGCACCCCGCGGATCTCGAGGCCGTAGGCCACGTTGTCGATCACCTGGCGGTGCGGCAGCAGGCCGAAGTGCTGGAACACCATCGAGGCATGGTTGCGCCGCAGCTCGCGCAGCTGGGACTGGCTGGCCCTCGTGACGTCGTCGCCCTCGATGACGATCTCCCCCGCCGTCGGCTCGATCAGCCGCGTGAGGCACCGGACCAGGGTGGACTTCCCGGAGCCGGAGAGGCCCATCACGACGAACACCTCGCCGGGCGCGACCTCGAAGGACACGTCCTTGACGCCGACCACGCAGCCGGTCTTCTCCTTCAGCTCGGCACGGGACAGCTCGGCGTCGGGCGTGCCGATGATGGAGTCCGCACCCTTGCCGAAGATCTTCCACAGGTGGCGCACGGACAGGGCGGCGTCGGCGGTGGACGCACTGGTGGTGGCGTGCCGGTCGGTCACGGTGCTCATGACGACTCCTCGCCGTCCTCGGAGGCAGATACGACAGAACTCCTGCTGTTGCGTATGTCGCAACCGGATGCTCCGAGCGCAACCGGTCCGCTTCCCCGAATATCCGCCGCCGACCCCCCGCCGTCAAGAGCGGCTGGACCAGCGTGACCTAGCGGTGACCCCAGCCGAGGCGGTGGGACACCTCGCGGGCCGCGTCGGTGACCAGCCGGACGACGTCGTCGACCCGGTCCGGGGTGATTCGGAAGGACGGGCCGCTCACGCTCATCGACGCCACGACGTCGCCGTGGGCGTTGCGTATCGGGGCCGCGACCGCGGTCAGGCCCACCTCGAGCTCGTCGACCGCGAGGGCGAACCCCTGCTCCCGGACCCGCGCCAGCTCCTCACGCAGCAGGGCCCGTCGCGTGATCGTGTGCGGGGTGTACGTCGCCAGAGTGCCGAGCACGGCGTCCAGGGCCGCGTCGTCGAGCCCGCTCAGCAGGACCTTGCCGTTGCTCGTGGCGTGGAGCGGGATGTGCTGACCGACCCAGTTGTGCGACTGGAGCGCCGAGGACCCCGCGACCTGGTCGAGGTAGAGGGCCGAGCTCTCGGAGAGCACGGCCACGTTGACGGTCTCACCCGTGTCCGAGGCCAGCTGGCGGCAGATCGGGCGCGCCTCCTGCACCAGGTCCAGGCGGGCGGTGGTGGCACCGGCCAGGCGCAGCACCCCGACCCCGAGCCGGTAGCGGCCGCGGTCCACCGTCTGCTCGACGAGGCGGTGCGCCTCCAGGGTGGCGACCAGCCGGAACGCGGTGCTCTTGTGGACGCCCAGCTCGGCGGCGATCTCCGTCACCCCGGCCTCGCCGACGCGTGCGAGCACCTCGAGGATGCCCAGTGCCCGGTCGACGGACTGGACGCCCTGCCCGGTGAGGGCGGTGGTCGTCTCCGCCACCTCGCTGTCGAGCTCGACCGCCTTGCCCATGGCCGGAGACTAGCGCACCTTCTGTTGCGTATCGCAGACTGCGTTCCGTGGAGCGCAACGACCTGCCGCCGGAGAACTACGTGCTCGTCCTGTCCTGCCCGGACCGGCCGGGGATCGTCCACGCCGTGTCGGGGTTCCTGGTCGAGCGCGGCGGGAACATCGTGGAGAGCCAGCAGTTCGGCGACCGGCTCACGGACCGATTCTTCATGCGGATCGACTTCCTCGTCGAGGGGGCCGCGACCGCCGAGTCGCTGCGGGCGGACTTCGCCGCCGTCGCCGCGCGGTTCGGCATGACGTTCGAGCTCTGGCCGGCGCGGGCGCCGTACCGCACCCTGATCATGGTCTCCAAGCAGCTGCACTGCCTCAACGACCTGCTCTTCCGCGCGAGCACCGGCGCGCTGCAGGTCGAGGTACCGGCGGTGGTCTCCAACCACCGCGACGCCGAGGCGCTGGTCCGCTCCTACGGGCTGGAGTTCCACCACGTCCCGGTCACGCCGGACACCAAGGCCGACGCCGAGAAGCAGCTGATGGAGCTGGTCGACGGCACCGGCGCCCACCTGGTCGTCCTCGCCCGCTACATGCAGGTGCTCTCCGACGACCTCTGCCGGAGGCTGTCGGGGCGGGCGATCAACATCCACCACTCGTTCCTGCCGAGCTTCAAGGGCGCGCGGCCCTACCACCAGGCCTTCGACCGCGGCGTGAAGCTGGTCGGGGCGACCGCGCACTACGTCACCGCCGACCTCGACGAGGGGCCGATCATCGAGCAGGACGTCATCCGGGTCGACCACACCTACGACCAGCAGCAGCTGGTCGCGGCGGGTCGCGACGTCGAGGCCCAGGTCCTGTCCCGGGCGGTGCGGTGGCACGCGCAGTCCCGGGTCCTGCTCAACGGGGACCGCACCGTCGTCTTCCGGTGACCCGACCGGACCACGTCGACACGAGAGCACCACCGAGGGAGGACCAGGCACATGCTGTCGGACATCGAGATCGCCAACGCAGCCACCCTGCAGCCGATCCGGGACGTGGCGGCCGCCACGCTCGGGATCGACGAGGACCACCTGGTGCCCTACGGGCACCACAAGGCGAAGGTGGACCTGACCTACCTCGCGTCGCTGGCCGAGCGGCCGCTGGGACGGCTCGTGCTGGTCACCGCCCTCTCCCCCACCCCGCCCGGCGAGGGCAAGACGACCACCACCGTGGGGCTCACCGACGCCCTGCACGGCCTCGGTCACCGGACGGTCGCCTGCTTGCGCGAGCCGTCGATGGGCCCGGTCTTCGGCATGAAGGGCGGCGCAGCGGGCGGCGGCTACAGCCAGGTCGTGCCGATGACCGACATCAACCTGCACTTCACCGGCGACTTCGCCGCGATCGCGGCCGCCAACAACCTGCTCGCGGCCCTCATCGACAACCACGTCCACCACGGCAACGAGCTCGACATCGACGTGCGCAGCGTGACCTGGAAGCGGGTGCTCGACACCAACGACCGCGCGCTCCGCGAGGTGGTCGTGGGGCTGGGCGGGCACGCCAACGGCTTCCCCCGCGAGGACGGCTTCGACATCGTCGTCGCGTCCGAGCTGATGGCGATCTTCTGCCTCACCGAGTCCTGGGCCGACCTCAAGCGCCGGATCGGCGACATCGTCATCGGCTACACGCGGGCCATGGCGCCCGTGACGGCCCGGCAGCTCGGCGCCGACGGGGCCATGGCCGTGCTGCTGCGCGACGCGCTGGCCCCCAACCTGGTGCAGACCCTGGAGGGCGCCCCGGCCTTCGTGCACGGCGGGCCGTTCGCCAACATCGCGCACGGGTGCAGCTCGGTGATGGCCACCCGGGCCGGGCTCCGGCTGGCCGACATCGTGGTCACCGAGGCCGGCTTCGGCGCCGACCTGGGTGCGGAGAAGTTCGTCGACATCAAGTGCCGCAAGTCGGGGCTGCGTCCCGACGTCGCCGTCGTCGTGGCCACCGTCCGCGCGCTGAAGTACCACGGTGGCGTGCCGCTCGCCGACCTCGGCACCGAGGACCTCGGTGCGGTCGAGGCCGGGATGGTCAACCTGCGGCGCCACCTCGACAACGTGCGCCACGCCTACGGCATCCCGTGCGTCGTGGCCGTCAACCGCTTCCCGACCGACACCGACCGCGAGGTCGCCCGGGTCGTCGAGCTCGTCGCCGCCGAGGGCGTGGCGGCCTACCCGGCGACCCACTTCGCGGACGGAGGGGCCGGCGCCGAGGCCCTGGCCAAGGGCGTGCTGGCCGCGATCGACGAACCGTCGTCGCTGGAGTTCTCCTTCACCTACGAGGACGACCTGCCGCTGGTCGCCAAGGTCGAGGCGATCGCGACCAGGCTCTACGGCGCCGGCCAGGTCACGTGGGAGGCCAGGGCACGCCGACGGCTCCAGCGCATCGAGCGGGACGGGTACGGCGCGCTGCCGGTGTGCGTCGCCAAGACGCAGTACTCCTTCTCCACCGACCCCACCTCGCTCGGCGCACCCTCGGGCCACGAGCTGCACGTCCGCGAGGTCCGGCTCTCGGCCGGCGCGGGCTTCGTCGTGGTCGTGTGCGGCGACATGATGACGATGCCCGGCCTGCCGCGCGACCCGTCGGCGGCCCGGATCGACCTGATGGACGACGGGACCGTCCTCGGGCTGTCGTAGGGCGGGTCAGTCGCCGAGCTCGCGCCGGCGACGGACGACGTACTCCTCGAGCTCCTCGCGGACCGCGTCGTCCAGCGCCGGCTGCTCGTACTCCTCGAGGGTCTTGCGGTAGGTCTCGGTCGCCCGGGCGTTGGTGTCCTTGGCTCCGTTGCGCATCCACCGCTCGTAGTTGTCCGAGGAGGACAGCAGCGGGCGGTAGAAGCAGGTGCGGAAGCGCTCCATCGTGTGCATGGCCCCCAGGAAGTGGCCGCCGTGGCCGACCTCCTCGTGCGCACCGAACGCCATCGACGCCTCGTCGATCTCCATCGGCGTGAACTCGTGGCGCAGCATCTGGAGCAGCTCGATGTCGACGATGAACTTCTCGTAGCCCGCGACCAGGCCGCCCTCCAGCCAGCCGGCGGAGTGCATCACCCAGTTGGCGCCGGCCAGGAAGGTCGGCATCAGGGTCATCAGTGCCTCGTAGCCCGCCTGGGCGTCGGCGACCTGCGAGGACGTCAGCCCTCCGCCGGTGCGGAAGGGAAGCCCGAAGTGCCGCGCGATCTGACCGGTGCAGAGCAGGCCGATTCCGGACTCGGGGGTGCCGAACGTCGGCGAGCCGGACTGCATGTCGATGTTGGAGAGGAACGACCCGAAGATCACCGGCGTGCCCGGCCGGATGAGCTGGGACAGCGCGATCCCCGAAAGCGCCTCCACGATCTGCTGGACCAGCGCCGCCGGGATCGTCACCGGCGACATGGCGCCCATCAGGATGAACGGGGTGAGCACGACCGGCTGGCCGGCGCCGGAGTACTCGAACTGCGCCTCGAGCATCCGGTCGTCCCAGCGCAGGGGCGAGTTGCAGTTGATGAGCGAGATCGTGGCGGGCGTCTGCTCGATCGCCTCCCGGGAGCCGAAGAGGATCGAGGTCATCGCGAGCGTGTCGGCTGCGTTGACGCCCGAGACCACGTTGCCCATGTAGACCTTGTCGGTCAGCGTCTGCAGGGCGTAGGTCATGTCGAGGTGGCGGCTGTCGAGCGGGGTGTCGTTGGGCTCGCAGATCACGCCGCCTGCCGAGTCGAGCGCGTCGAAGGACTGGGCGAGCCGGGTGAAGCTGCGGAAGTCCTCCATCGTCGCGTCACGGCGTACGTCGCCCTGCCGCACGAACGGGGGCCCGTAGACCGCGCCGAAGGCCATCGAGTCCCCACCGATGTGCACGTTGTGGGCGGGGTTGCGGGCCTGCACGTCGAACTCGCTCGGCGCCTTGGCGACCTGCTCGAGCACGAAGTCCGGGTCGAGGAAGACCGTGCGGTCCTCCACCCGCTGCCCGGCGGCCCGGAACAGGTCGAGCGCCCGGTCGTCCATGAACTCCACGCCGATCTCGGTCATCAGCCTGCGCCACCCCTTGTCGAGGGTGGCCATCGCGTCCTGGGACAGGACCTCGTAGCGCGGCATCGAGTTGCGGAACACGGCTCCTCCTGGGTCTCCGGCCGGTGGGGACGTCGCGGTGTGGGCCCTTGACCCGGGCGAGCGACGACTCCTAACCTCATGATGTGGAACCACGGTTCCACATCATGGAACCTCTGGGAACCCCCGAGATCGAAGGAGCACCTGTGGGCGACGCGTCCAGCAGCGGCGGGGCCAGCGGCACCCGTGCCGTCGACCGGGCCGCCGACCTGGTGGCCACGGTGGTGCGGGCGGACGAGCCGCTGACCTTCGCCCACCTGCAGGACGCGAGCGGCCTCGCCAAGTCCACGACCTCGCGGATGCTGACGGCGCTCGAGCGGTCGGGCCTGCTGGAGCGCGACGCGGCCGGGTCCTACGTCGCCGGCCGGCTCTTCTGGCTGTACGCCGCGCGGCACGACCCGTGGGACGAGCTGGTGCGGCTCGCGCGCCCCGCGATGGAGGCGATCGGCGAGGACACGGGCGAGACGGTGCACCTGAGCGTGGCCCGCGGCGACCGGGTCGTGCAGGTGGCGCAGGTCGACTCGACGTACCTCCTGGGGACCCGCGACTGGACCGAGGTCGACGTGCCCGCCCACTGCTCGGCGCTGGGCAAGGTGCTGCTGGCTTGGGGTGCGCTCACGCCGCCCGAGGGCTCGCTGGAGGGACTGACCCCGGCGACCGTCACCAGCCACGAGGAGCTGCGCCGGGACGGGGCGCGGACCCGTGAGCGCGGGTGGGCGGTCACCACCGACGAGCTGGAGATCGGCCTCAGCGGCGTCGCCGTACCCGTCTTCGGGGTGCACGGCGACGTCGTCGCTGCGCTCGGCATCTCCGGCCCCACCCCCCGGCTGGAGGAGCGGGCCGACGACCTCGGCGACCGCCTCCTCGAGCACGCCACCCGGCTCTCCACCCTGTTGCGCGGAACCCCCCACGACAGCACGCCACACAACCACGAGGAGGTGGTCGCATGACTCCCGAGGAGATCCTGCAGGGCCTGTATGACGAGACGCTGGTCGGCAACGGCCCCCGCGTCCTCGAGCTGACGGAGGAGGGACTGGGCGCCGGCATGGAGCCCCAGACGCTCCTCTTCGACGCGCTCATCCCCTCCCTCGAGGAGGTCGGCGCCCGCTTCGAGCGCGGCGACTTCTTCGTCCCCGAGATGCTCATCGCCGGCCGCGCGATGGCCGGCGCGATGGAGCGGCTCCGCCCCCTCCTGGCCGAGACCGGCGTGCAGACCATCGGCAAGTTCCTGATGGGCACGGTCAAGGGCGACGTCCACGACATCGGCAAGAACCTGGTCAACATCATGCTCGAGGGGGCCGGCTTCGAGGTCGTCGACCTCGGGGTGCAGGTGGCGCCGGAGAAGTTCGTCTCCGCGATCGAGGAGCACCAGCCCGACATCGTCGGCTTCTCCGCGTTCCTCACCACCACGATGCCGATGTTCAAGGCCAACATGAACGCCCTGGAGAAGGCCGGCATCCGCGACAGCGTGATCGTGATGGTGGGCGGTGCACCCGTCACCCAGGAGTACGCCGACGCGGTCGGCGCCGACGGCTACGCCGCGGACGCCTCGCAGACGGTCAAGCGGGCCAAGCGCCTGCTCGAGGAGAAGCGCGCGAAGGTGCCGGCCTGATGCTGCACACCGTCCTCCGCTCCGCGACCAAGGAGGTCGTGCTCGGCCACGACCGCCCGTTCTGCCTCATCGGCGAGCGCATCAACCCCACCGGCCGGCGCATCTTCCAGGAACAGCTCCGCGAGGGCGACCTGTCGGCCATCGAGCGCGACGTGCGCGCCCAGGTCGAGGGCGGCGCCGACGTCCTCGACGTCAACATGGGCGTCCCGCTCACCGACGAGCCCGAGCTGCTGGCCAAGGCGATCCAGATGGTCCAGGGCCTCACCGACCTGCCGATCTGCATCGACTCCTCGGTCGTCGAGGCGCTCGAGGCCGGGCTGTCGGTCTACCAGGGGCGCGCACTGGTCAACTCGGTCACCGCCGAGGACGAACGCCTCGAGCTCATCCTCCCGCTGGTCAAGAAGCACGACGCCGCGATCATCGCGCTGCCCAACGACCACGACGAGATCCCGATGGAGGCCGACAAGCGCGTCGAGCTGACCCGCAAGATCGTGCGGGTGGCGACCGAGGAGTACGGCATCGACGCGGGCGACATCGTCATCGACCCGCTGGCCATGCCCATCGGCGCCGACACCACCACCTCGCTGGTGACCTTCGAGGTGATGCGCCGCATCCGCGACGAGATCGGGGTCAACATGACCTGCGGCGCGTCCAACGTCTCCTTCGGCATGCCGGACCGGCACACCCTCAACGCCGCCTGGCTACCGATGGCGATGACCTCGGGCCTGACCAGCGCGATCATGGACACCCGCACGCCGAAGGTCGTCGAGGCGGTCAAGGCCGCCGACGTGTTCCTCGGCCACGACGACTGGGGCATGGCGTGGATCTCGGCGCACCGGGCCAAGCAGGCGGCTTCCGGCACGTGAGGGCACCGCGATGACCCAGCCCGACGGGCCCGACTTCTCCCTCGCCGACGTCGCCCGCGAGGGCCTCATCGAGCGACCGGGCACCGAGCCGGCGCCCCACGACGGCACCGGGCGGGTCGACCTCGACTTCACGGTCCACACCCGCGGCGAGGACGGCACGGACGTCCCACCGACCCGCCGCGCCGTCCGGGTGCCGCCCGGCGTCACGGTGTTCGACGCGGCCTCGTGGAACGGCATCGCCATCGACTCCACCTGCGGCGGCCACGGCACGTGCCACAAGTGCAAGGTCCGGGTCGAGGGCGGCACGGTCCCGGTGACCCGGCACGACACCCGGACCTTCACACCGGCCCAGGTCGCCGACGGCTGGCGGCTGGGCTGCCTGGTGCACGCCACCCGCGACCTCAGCGTCGAGGTGCCGCCCCTGACCACCCGGCCCAAGGCCGCGACGGTCGGCATCGGCCGCCAGGTGATCCTGCGGCCCGCCGTCCAGAAGCGGTACGTCGAGCTCGCCGAGCCCACGCTGGCCGACCAGCGCACCGACCTCGCGCGGCTGACCGAGGCGATCGACGACCTCGAGCTCACCGCCGACGTCCACGTGCTGCGCCGGCTCCCGACCGTGCTGCGCGAGGCGGACTTCAAGGTGACCGCCGTGGTCGTCGACGAGGACCTCGTCGACGTGGAGCCGGGCGACACCACCGCGGCCCGCTACGCGATCGCCTTCGACCTCGGCACCACCACCGTGGTCGGCACCCTGCTCGACGTCGCCACCGGCACCCCGCTCGCGGTGACCTCGGTGCTCAACGGCCAGCAGCCCTTCGGGGGCGACGTGATCACCCGGATCAGCGCGACGATGATGGACAAGGAGGCGCTCGGTCGCCTGCAGGCCGCCGCCGGGGCGACCCTGTCCGACGTCGCCGCCCGGGTCTGTCGCGAGGGGGGCGTCGACCCGACGCAGGTCTACGAGGTGGCGGTCGCCGGCAACGCCACCATGACCGCCCTCGCCCTGGGCATCGACCCCGAGCCCCTGGGCGTGGCCCCCTTCGTCATGTCCTCCGCGCAGCCGCCCACGGTCCTGGCCTCCGACCTCGGGCTGTCGGTGCACCCTCGGGCCCGCGCCTACTTCTTCCCCGCCCTGGGCGCCTACGTCGGCGGCGACATCGTGGCGGGCATGCTCGCCACGGGCATGGACCGCGACAAGCGCACGCGGCTCTTCATCGACGTCGGCACCAACTGCGAGATCGTCCTCAGCGACGGCGACACCATCGTGTCCACGGCCGCGCCCGCCGGGCCGGCCTTCGAGGGCGGCGCCATCCGGTGCGGGATGCGGGCCGCCGACGGGGCCATCGAGGTGGTCACGGTCGACCCGGCGGCCGAGGGGGACGAGCCGGCGGTGACGCTCGGCGTGATCGGGGACGTGGAGCCCCGCGGCCTGTGCGGCTCCGGGCTGGTGGACGCGGTCTCCGAGCTCGTGCGGGTCGGGCTGCTGGACTCCTCGGGACGGCTGGTGCCGGACGAGGAGGCCCTCCGGATCGCCCCCGCGCTGGCCGACCGGATGGCCCGTGTGGGCGAGGAGCGGGTGTTCCTGCTCCACCGGCCCACGGCGGACGCCGAGCCGGCCGAGTGCGTCTACCTCTCCCAGCGGGACGTCCGCGAGCTCCAGTTCGCCAAGGCGGCCATCTCCACGGGCTGGTCGCTCCTGCTCGAGGAGCTCGGCCTCGAGCAGCGCGACGTCCAGCAGGTGCTGCTCGCCGGCTCGTTCGGCAGCTATCTCTCCCCCGCGTCCGCGGTCCGGATCGGCCTGGTGCCGCGGCTGCCGGTGCTGCGGATCGTCGCCGCCGGCAACGTGGCCGGGGAGGGCGCCAAGATGGCCCTGCTCTCCGTGCGCGAGCGCGCGGGGGCGCTGGCGCTGCTCGAGGAGGTGACCTATGTCGAGCTCTCGGACCGCGCCGACTTCAACGACGCCTTCGTCGAGCAGCTCGCGTTCGGCTCCTGAGGGCCGGGTCGCGCTGATCGCCTGCGGAGCGCTCGCGCAGCCGGCCGCCGCGGTGGTCGCCCGGCGCGGGTGGCCCGTCGACGTGCACCCCCTCCCCCCGCTGCTGCACAACCACCCGGAGCGGATCGCCGCGGAGGTGCGCGCCATCGCGGAGCGTCTCGCGCCGTCGTACGAGCGGGTGGTGGTGGGGTACGCCGACTGCGGGACCTACGGCGCCCTCGACGAGGTGTGCCGCGAGCTCGGCCTCGCCCGGCTGCCGGGTCTGCACTGCTACGACGTGTACGCCGGCGCCGACCGGCTCGAGCGCTTCTTCGACGAGCAGCCCGGCACCTACCTCCTGACCGACTTCCTCGCCCGATCGTTCGCGCGCACGGTGCTCCAGGAGCTCGGGCTGGACCGGTACCCCGAGCTGCGCGACACCTACTTCGGCCACTACACCCGGATGGTCTGGCTGGCGCAGGAGCCGGACGACGAGCTGCGTCGCCTGGCCGAGCAGGCGGCCGCGAGCGTCGGGCTGCCCCTCACCGTCGTGGAGACCGGGGACCACGGGCTCGAGCGCGCCCTGGCCGCCCTCGTCGCGTGACCGGGCGCTTCCGTACCGCTGAACCGTGCCGACCTCCCCCCTTCTTGACCGCTCCAGCGCGACGAAACTGCCCGGTCGGCATCTTCCAGCGCGACGGAACTGCCCGGTCGGCGTCAGCTCAGCGGTCGGCGCGGAGCCGCTCCAGCAGGTCGACGCGCCAGGCCTCGGTCTCGGCCACCTGGTTGAAGGTGAAGACGTGCAGCCCCTCCACGAGCGCGCCGGGCTCCCCCAGCGCGGGGGCGCACCGCTCGAGGAAGCGCTCGCCGGTGAACCCGCCCGGCGAGGCGAGCCGGGCGAGCGTGCCACGGTGCTTGACCAGGAAGCGTGTGGACTCACCGACGCCGATCCGGGTCGCCATGGTCACCAGCTTGGCGCGTTCCACCGGCCCGGGGACGCCGAGCAGCAGCGGCATGGTGACACCGCGGGCTCGCAGCCGGCGGATCCAGTCCCGGACGACACCCGGGTCGAAGGTGAGGTTGCTGACGATGTGCGTCGCGTGCTGCCGCTTGTCCCACATCGACTGCACCGTCAGGTCGTCGCTGATCGTCGGGTGCGACTCCGGGTAGCCGGTGATCCCCACCTGCTCGAACGGGTCGCCGAGGGCGCCGAGGTCCCGGAGCACCCCGAGGGCGTCGACGTACTCGCCCGCCGGCTCGGCGTCGCCGCCGGGGACGAAGACCCGGGTGATGCCCTTGCCGGTGAGCCGCTCGACGATCTCGGCGAGCTCGTCGGGTCCGCTGATCATCCGGGCGGCGAGGTGGGGCACCGCGACGTAGCCGTGCCCGGCCAGCCGCTCGGCGAGGTCGAGCGTCGCCTCGAGGCCCTTGCCGGGCGAGGCGGTCACGGTCACCGCCAGGTCGCGCGGCACGTGTGCCAGCACCTTGTCCTCGGTGGAGGCGGTGGGCAGGACCTCGTAGCGTGCGTGCCGCAGCAGACGAGCCATCGTCTCGGCAATTCGCTTGTTGCGCATGGAGCAACTCGATTCGTGATGCGCATCAGACGTCGCCCACTGTAACGGCTCTGCCGGGCCCGGGTACAGGCCGGAAATCGCCTCAGGGCGGCCACCTGTGCGGTGACCGCCCTGAGGACGGGGTGCGGTGCGAGGACCGCGGTGGTGCCGGTCAGGCCGGCACCGGATGGGTCACTTGACGGTGACGGTGGCGCCGGCGGCCTCGAGGGCCTCCTTGGCCTTGTCCGCAGCGTCCTTGGCGACCTTCTCGAGGACCGGCTTGGGGGCGCTCTCGACGAGGTCCTTGGCCTCCTTCAGGCCGAGGGAGGTCAGGGCGCGCACCTCCTTGATGACGTTGATCTTCTTGTCACCAGCGGCCTCGAGGACGACGTCGAACTCGTCCTGCTCGGCAGCGGCGGCACCGGCGTCGCCGCCGGCGGCAGCGGCGCCCGGAGCGGCGGCAACGGCGACCGGAGCGGCGGCGGTGACGCCGAAGGTCTCCTCGAACTGCTTCACGAACTCGCTCAGCTCAATGAGGGTCATCTCCTTGAACGCGTCGAGCAGCTCGTCGGTGGTGAGCTTCGCCATGGTGGCGTTTCCTTCCGTTGGGTGGCCGGTGAGTGTTCCCCGGCCAGGGGTTTCAGGTGGTGTACGTCGGCCC
The DNA here is from genome assembly GCF_003047295.1 of Nocardioides sediminis. Taxonomy (GTDB): domain Bacteria; phylum Actinomycetota; class Actinomycetes; order Propionibacteriales; family Nocardioidaceae; genus Nocardioides; species Nocardioides sediminis. The sequence continues at coordinate 40,233 of NZ_PZYZ01000001.1, read as the reverse complement.
GGTCAGGCGTCGGTGGACTCGGTCGCCTCGTCAGCGGCCTCGGCGTCGGCGGCCTCGGCGGCAGGCGCCTCGGTCTCCTCGGCAGGGGCGGCTTCCTCAGCGGCCGGGGTCTCCTCGGCAGCGGCCGGCGTGCCGGCACCACCTGCGAGGATCGAGGGGTCCTCGGTCGCCTTCGCCTCCAGGGCGCCGGCGAGCCGGGCAGCCTGGGCGAGCGGGGCGTTGAGGAGGTAGACGGCCTGGGACAGCGACGCGAGCATGCCGCCCGCGAGCTTGCCCAGCAGCACCTCACGCGACTCGAGGTCGGCCAGCTTGGCGACCTCGGAGGCGTCGAGGGACTTGCCGTCCAGGACACCGCCCTTGATGACGAGGGCGGGGTTTGCCTTGGCAAAGTCACGCAGACCCTTGGCTGCCTCGACCACGTCTCCATTGATGAAGGCGATGGCCGTGGGGCCGGTGAGCAGGTCGTCGAAGCCTTCGATGCCCACCTCGGTGGCGGCGATCTTGGCCAGCGTGTTCTTGACCACGGCGTAGTTGGCGTTCTCGCCGAGGGAGCGCCGCAGTTCCTGCAGCTGCTTCACGGTGAGACCGCGGTACTCGGTCAGCACAGCACCGGCGGCGTCGTTGAACGACTCAACGATCTCCGCAACGGCGGCAGTCTTTTCTGGCCGCGCCATGGGTCTCCTTCCGGATGTGACCACCGGCGGAGGACCCGTGAGACGACGAACGCCCCGAGCACAGGCTCGGGGCGTGGAACCGCACTACTGCGGTCGTGCTCCTCACCTGCGCTGGCCGTCCGCTGTCAGGCGGAACCTTCGGTCTCGGAGCTGATGCCCCTCGACTACCGGCGGTCTCTGGTTTCAGGGGCCAACAGTAGGGGGCGGGGCGCGGCCCGGACAAATCGGCGAAGCGCCCACGCGGAGCCGCCGGAGTTGGTTCCATGGTCCACGTGGACGACGACCTGAGCACCATCGGCACGACTCTGGCCCGCACCGAGGAGCGGATGCGAGGGGGCAGGCACGCGGCCGAGCGCCTGTGGCCCACCGGTTTCGGCGGCCTCGACCCCGTCATCGGGGGCGGCCTGCGGGCCGGCTCCCTGGTGCTGGTGGCCGGCGCCCAGGGCCTGGGCAAGACGACGTTCGCAGTGCAGGTCTGCCGCAACGTGGCCCGCTCCGGACGGCCCGTCCTGTACTTCTCCTACGAGCACGACGCCGAGGACCTCGTCCTCAAGCTGATGGCGATGGAGGCCGGCGAGCACAGCGACTCGCTCCAGGTCCGGCTCGCCACCATGCGGGAGGCGTTCGACGCGTCCGAGGCGGCCTCGATGGACGAGCGCCTCGCCGGCGTCCCCGGCGCCCTGCCCGCGCTCGCCACCGTGCGTGGGTACGCCGAGTGGCTGTTCGTGCACCGCTCGACCGGCAGCCGCACCGACCTCGGCGTCATCCGGGAGCGGATCGAGGAGGTGCACGCAGCTACCGGCACGATGCCGCTCGTCGTCGTCGACTACCTGCAGAAGGTGCTCGTCCCGGGCGCGCCGATGGACGAGCACGAGCGCAGCACCACCATCGTCGAGGGGCTCAAGGACCTCGCCATCGACATCTCGGCGCCGGTGCTGGCCGTCGTCGCGGCCGACAAGCAGGCGCTGCGCTCGGGCACCCGGATGCGGACCCACCACCTGCGCGGATCCTCGGCCCTGGCCTACGAGGCCGATGTCATCCTGGTGCTGAGCAGCAAGTTCGACGTCGTCGCCCGGCACCACCTCACCTACGACCTGGGCAACGCCGAGCGCTTCCGGGACTGGGCCGTGCTGAGCGTCGAGAAGAACCGGTTCGGCCGCGACGGCGTCGACCTGGAGTACCGGAAGCGGTTCGAGCAGGGGCGGTTCGAGGCCGAGGGCCACGAGGTCAAGGAGCAGCTCATCGACGACCGGGTCTTCGTCGAGTAGGTCCGGGCCGACCGTGCCGGCCGGCCCGGGCCGGCTCTCACATCCCCGGCATCCGGCCCGAGACCTCCGAGGCCGGCGGCGCCTCGATGGTCACGTCGCTGCCGTAGTCGGAGTAGGTGCCCTCGGTCGTGGTCGTGCTGGGCTCGGCACCACCAGCGGCCGGCAGCTCGAGCTCCTGGCGGAACTGTCGCGGCAGGTCGTCGGCGTCGACCCACATCTCCACGGCGATGTCCTCGGGCAGCGACGTCGCCATCTGGGCGGGGATCCCCATGGCGTCGGCGTAGGCCGAGGTGTCCATGACGACCTCGTAGTGGTTGGTCTCCACCCCGTCGACCTCCTCGGTGCCGAGGAGCTCGAAGGACTTGGGCTCCTCCATCGCCTTGAACATCAGCTGCGGGTCGGTGGACTTGCCGAGCATCCCGAAGAGGCTGTTGGGGTCGCTCATGTCGACCTTGAACCACTTCTTGTCCCCGAGGTCCATGCCCATCCCGCTCATGTAGAGGACCTTGTCGAGCACGATCATCTCGAGCTCCTGGGTGCCCTGGGCGGTGCCGCTGGCCTGGAGGTCGACTCCCTGGTCGTCGTACCGCATGACGCCGTCCATCTCCATGCTCCCCGCGTCGGAGCCCTCGGTGCTGGAGCTGAGCGTAAAGGCGAAGGTCTCGGCCTCCTGGAGGGCCTCCATCACGGCGGGGTAGAACTCTGCGGCCTCGAGCTCCTCGAGGTCACCGCTCGGCTCGTCCCCCTCGGAGTCGCCGGCGGACTCCTCGCTCGACTCGCTGGTGTCGCTGCCGGTGGCTCCCTCCGAGCCGCTGTCGCCGCCGCAGGCCGCGGTGGTGAGGGCAAGGCTGGTCAGCAGGGTGGCGACGCCGAGGCGACGGGCCAGGGTGGGGCGGGCCATGAGGGCTCCTTCGTGTGGTGGGTGCGACCGGGCGTCCATCCGGCCGTCCCCGTGACAAGCCCGGCGTGTCGACCCCCGTCCGCCCCCTCATCCTCCCACCCGGCCCCAGCACACGACGACGCCCCGGCCATCACGGGGATGACCGGGGCGTCGGTGGAGCGTGCCAGGCGGAGCCTGGGAGGGGTCAGGCCTGCTCGTCCTCGGCCGCGACGTTCTTGGTGCGGTTTGGGTCGACCTGGACGCCGGGGCCCATGGTCGTGGAGACGGTGACCTTCTTGATGTAGCGGCCCTTGGAGCTGGCCGGCTTGAGACGCAGCACCTCCTCGAGGGCGGCGGCGTAGTTCTCCGCGAGCTGGACCTCGGAGAAGGACGCCTTGCCGATGATGAAGTGCAGGTTGGCGTGGCGGTCGACGCGGAACTCGATCTTGCCGCCCTTGATGTCCGTGACGGCCTTGGCGACGTCGGGGGTCACCGTGCCGGTCTTGGGGTTGGGCATCAGGGAGCGGGGGCCGAGGACGCGGCCCAGACGGCCGACCTTGCCCATCATGTCGGGCGTCGCGACGACGGCGTCGAAGTCGAGCCAGCCGCCGTTGACCTTCTCGATCAGCTCGTCGCCACCGACGAAGTCGGCGCCGGCCTCACGGGCGGCCTCGGCCTTGTCGGCGTTGGCGAACACCAGGACACGGGCGGTCTTGCCGGTGCCGTGCGGGAGGTTGACGGTGCCACGGACCATCTGGTCGGCCTTGCGCGGGTCGACGCCGAGGCGCATGACGACGTCCACGGTCTCGTCGAACTTCTTCTTCGAGCCGCCCTTGGCGATCTTGATGGCGGCCAGCGGGGCGTAGAGCTCGTCCTTGTCGAACTGCTCGGCCGCCGCGCGGTAGGTCTTGCTGCGCTGCATGTCTGTCTCTTTTCGTCAGTTGTGGTCAGTGGACCAGCGCGGTCCTGCCACGGGGTGTCGGCTGGGAGCCGGGATGTCCGCCGCGTCGTACGACGCTCGCGGGGGTGGTCAGTCGGTGGTGACGCCCATGGAGCGGGCGGTGCCCTCGACGATCTTCATCGCGGCGTCGATGTCGTTGGCGTTGAGGTCGGGCAGCTTGGTCTGCGCGATCTCGCGCACCTGGTCCTTGGTCAGCTTGCCGACCTTGTCCTTGTGCGGGACGCCGGAGCCCTTGGAGAGGCCGGCGGCCTTCTTGATCAGCTCGGCGGCCGGAGGGGTCTTGGTGATGAACTCGAAGGACCGGTCCTCGTAGATCGTGATCTCGACGGGGATCACGTTGCCGCGCATCGACTCGGTCTGCGCGTTGTAGGCCTTGCAGAAGTCCATGATGTTAACGCCGTGCGGACCGAGCGCGGTACCGACCGGCGGGGCCGGGGTCGCGGCACCGGCCTGGAGCTGCACCTTGACGAGCGCAGCGATCTTCTTCTTGGGAGGCATGTTCTCTTCCTGTTCTCTGTGGTCCTGACGAGGGCGGGTGCCCCCTGCCACGGGTGTTGCGGGTGAGCGTCAGACCTTCTGGATCTGGCTGAAGCTCAGCTCGACCGGGGTCTCCCGGCCGAAGATCTCGACGAGGGCCTTGACCCTCTGGGACTCGGCGTTGATCTCGGTGATCGTCGCGTGCAGCGTGGCGAACGGGCCGTCGACCACCATGACCGAGTCGGAGACGTCGAAGTCGGCGACCTCGACGGGCTTCTTGGCCGCGGCGGCCGCGGCGGGCTTGTCACCGGCGGCGGCGGCGGCCTCGGCCTCGGCGACCGCGACGACGGCGGGCGCGAGCATGTCCTCGACCTCGCTCATGCTCAGCGGCACGGGCTGGTGGCTGTGGCCGACGAAGCCGGTGACCGACGGCGTGTGGCGCACGGCCGACCACGACTCGTCGGTGAGGTCCATGCGGACCAGGACGTAGCCGGGCAGGACGGTGCGGGTGACCATCTTGCGCTGGCCGTTCTTGATCTCGGCGACCTCTTCGGTGGGGACCACGATCTCGTGGATGTAGTCCTCCATGTTGAGGGAGATGATGCGGTTCTCGAGGTTCTGCTTGACCCGCTTCTCCATGCCGGAGTAGGTGTGCACGACGAACCAGTCGCCGGGCTTGGCCCACAGCTCGCGGCGGAAGGCCTCGAGCGGGTCCTCGGCGGCCGCCTCGTCGGAGACCTCCTCGGTCGACTCGTCGGCGGTCTCGTCGCCGGAGTCGGCGAGCGGAGCGTCGCCCTCGGCGTCGCTGAGGGCCTCGGTGGTCAGGGAGGCGTCCGCGGTCTCGACCCCGGACGGCACGGACTCGTCGGTCACCGCGTCGTCGCCGGCGTCCTGCGACGCGACCTCGGGGGTCTCGTCGGCGGACGCCTCGGCGTCGTGCTGGTCCGGGGAGTCGTACTGGTCGGACACTTGTGGCTCCGTCACGTCGATGAACTGGGTTCCCGGCCGGGTGTCCGGTCGGGGTGGGCAGGGGAGGTGCGCCGGTCGGGCCGGCGCTCGGTCACTGGTTGGAGTTGCCCGTGAACATCGCGAAGACGAGCCTGCCGAAGGCCAGGTCGAGGGCCGACACGAAGGCCATCATCACGATCACGAACACCATCACGACGAGGAAGTAGGTGGTCAGCTGCTGCTGCGTCGGCCAGACGACCTTGCGGAGCTCGGCGACCACCTGACGGTAGAAGGTGGCCGGGCCCGTGCGCTTGCGGTCGGCACCACGCGATCCCTCGCGCGGCTCGTGCACAGCCGGGGTGTCCGACACGCCTGCCACCTCTCCTCGTCGATCCGTTGTCACTGCAGTTCGTTGTCACTGCGATTCATTGTCACTGCAGCCTGTGCTGCGGTGTTGCGCTTTGCAGGGCACGAGGGACTTGAACCCCCAACCTTCGGTTTTGGAGACCGATGCTCTGCCAGTTGAGCTAGTGCCCTCCGACGGTCCTCCCCGGCGCCTGCCGCACCCCGGTGAGGGCATGGCGAAGCATTGGGGAATCCACCAAACGGGAAGCATACGGGGCTGCCCCCAGCCGCGTCGAACCGGCGTCGCCCCCTACGATCGCGGGCATGGGTCACGGCCGGGACGACGGGGGCACCACCGCAGCCGAGCGCCGCGACGTGCACGCCCTGCCGAAGGCCCACCTGCACCTGCACTTCACCGGCTCCATGCGGCACGACACCCTCCTCGAGCTCGCCGAGCGGGACGGCATCGCGCTCCCCGACTCGCTCGTCGAGGACTGGCCGCCCCAGCTCTCGGCCGCCGACGAGAAGGGCTGGTTCCGCTTCCAGCGCCTCTACGACGTGGCCCGGTCGGTGCTCCGCACCCCCGACGACGTACGACGCCTGGTCCGGGAGGCCGCCGAGGACGACGTCGCCGACGGCGGGCGCTGGCTGGAGATCCAGGTGGACCCGAGCGGGTACGCCGCCCGGTTCGGCGGCATCACCGCCTTCACCGACCTGGTCCTGGACTGCGTGCGCGACGCCACCCGTCGCACCGGCCTGCCGATCGCCGTCGTCATCGCGGCCAACCGCACGCGGCACCCGCTCGACGCCCGCACGCTGGCCCGGCTCGCCGCGCAGTACGCCGACCGCGGTGTCGTGGGCTTCGGCCTCTCCAACGACGAGCGCCGCGGCGTGACGAGCGAGTTCGCGCCGGCGTTCGCGATCGCCGAGCGGGCGGGCCTGCTGCTGGCCCCGCACGGCGGCGAGCTCCGGGGGCCGGACCACGTCCGCCGGTGCCTCGACGACCTCCACGCCGACCGGCTCGGCCACGGGGTGCGGTCCGTCGAGGACCCGGAGCTGCTGGACCGGGTCGTCGAGGCCGGCGTGGCGCTGGAGGTCTGCCCGGTCTCCAACGTCGCCCTCGGGGTCTACTCCGACCTCACCTCGGTGCCGCTCCCCCAGCTCATGGCCGCCGGTGCCACGATCGCGCTGGGGGCCGACGACCCGCTGCTCTTCGGCTCCCGGCTGGCCGGCCAGTACGCCACGATGCGGGCCGCCCACGACCTGACCGACGCCGAGCTCGCGTCGCTGGCGCGGTCCTCCTTCGTCGCCTCTCGGGCGCCCGAGGACGTGCGCAGCCGGGCCCTCGCCGAGGTGGACGCGTGGCTGTCCGGCCCGATCGGCGCGACGGAGGCGGTCCCGGCTGCGACGATGGTCCGGTGAGCAACCAGGACGAGCCGGCCAAGCCCGAGCCGGGGCACGGCCCCGACGACTACATGCGGACCAACCCGGACGGGTCGCAGACCCCGCAGTACCCCGGGCAGGGGTCCGAGCCGCCGAGCAACCCCTACGGCTCGGCCGAGACGTCGTCGTACGGAGCGCCGCCGACCCACTCGCCCTACGGCGCCCCCGGGGAGCCGCCCACGCAGCCGTACGCCGCCCAGCCGCCGTACGGCCAGGCTCCCTACGGCCAGGCTCCCTACGGCCAGCCGGGACAGCCCTACGGCTACGGGCAGGGCTACGCCACCCCGCCGCCGCACCCCTCCTCGACGACCGCGATGGTGCTCGGGCTCGTCTCGCTGATCGGCCTGTTCATCTGCGTGGTGCCGATCGTGATGGCGCCCTTCGCGTGGGTGACCGGCGGCCGCGTGGTCAAGGCCATCGACGCCGAGCCCGGACGCTGGAGCGGTCGCGAGCAGGCACAAGCGGGACGGATCATGGGGATGATCGGCACCGCGATCCTGGTGCTCATCGTCCTCGCCGTCGTCGCGTTCATCGTGTTGTTCGCGGCGGTCGGGGTCAGCACCTACGAGACGACGAGCGGCTACGAGTCCGACCTGTAGGGGTCAGAGCTCGCACCCGACGAGCACCGGCTCGTTGACCAGCCGGACGCCGTACGCCGCCTCGACGCCGTCGCGGACCTCGCGGGCCAGGGCCAGCAGGTCCTCGGTGCTCGCGCCGCCGCGGTTGGTCAGCGCCAGCGTGTGCTTGGTCGAGAGGCTGGCCCGCCCGCCGCGCACGTCCAGGCCGTGCCCCTTGCCGAAGCCCGCACGCTCGATGAGCCACGCGGCGCTGGACTTGACCCGGCCGTCAGGCTGCTTCCACCGGGGGGCGTCGTCGGGCAGCGCCGCGGCCTGCTCGGGGGTGAGGAACGGGTTGGTGAAGAACGAGCCCGCGCTCCACGTGTCGTGGTCAGCCGCGTCGAGGACCATGCCCTTGCCGGACCGCAGGGCGAGCACGGCCTCGCGCACGGCGGCGAGCGGGGCGCGACCGCCCTGCTCGACGTCCAGCGTGCGGGCGAGCTCGGCGTAGGCCACCGGAGCGCCGAGCGACCCGGTGCGGAGCTGGAAGTCGACGCTCAGCACGACGTGCCGCGTGGGGTCCGCCTTGAAGCGGGAGGTCCGGTAGCCGAAGTCGCAGTCGGCGGCCGCGAAGGTGCGGACGCCGCGCAGGGTCCGGTCCCAGACCCGCACCGAGGCGATCGTCTGGCTCACCTCCTGGCCGTAGGCGCCGACGTTCTGGATCGGGGTGGCCCCCACGCTGCCGGGGATCCCCGACAGCGCCTCGACGCCGACCCAGCCACGGTCCACGGCGGTGGCCACCAGGTCGTCCCAGCCCTCGCCGGCGGCGACCCGGACGACGACCCCGCCGCACACGGCTCCGTCGTCCTCGACGTCCGGGACGACGCCCGAGGTCGCCACCTCGACCACCCGTCCGTCGAAGCCCTCGTCGGCCACGACCAGGTTGCTGCCGCCCCCGAGGACGAGCACGGGGGTGCCGGCGGCGTCGGCCTCGGCGACCGCCTCGACGACCTCCTGCTCGGTGGTGGCCCGGACCCACTCGCGGGCGGGTCCGCCCAGTCGCAGGGTGGTGTGGTCGCGCAGCAGGGTGGGAGCCTCAGGCACGGACGACGGCCTTGGGCATGCCCAGCACCTTGGTGCCGTCGCAGGTCACCTCGAGGGAGAGGGTGGCCAGGCCGTCGGCGACGCCCTTGACGCTGCCGGCGACCACGACCTCGGCCGCCCCGTCGGCGGGGACGACAACGGGCTGGGTGAACTTGCAGCCGAGCTCGACGACCTCGGCTCCCCCGGTCCACTCCTCGACAGCGCGGCCGACCAGGCCGAGGGTGTACATGCCGTGGGCGATGACGCCGGGCAGCCCGACGCTGCGGGCGACCTCCTCGTCCTGGTGGATCGGGTTGGGGTCACCGGCCGCCTCCGCGTAGGCGACGAGGTCGGCGCGGGTGATGGCGAAGGTGCGCGGCTCGAAGGTGTCGCCGGGGTTCATGACGTCTCCTGCCCGCCGGAGTGGACCAGGGTCGCGCGGCCGGTGCAGACCAGGGCCCCGTCGCCGTCGGTGATGGCGCTGCTGGTGCCGATGATGTCGGCGCCGCCGATCTGGCGCAGGCTCACCACGCCCAGGGTCGCGGTGAGCACGTCACCGACCCGCACCGGGCGCTCGTAGGCGAACCGCTGCTCGCCGTGCACGATGCGGAACAGGTCGATGTCCTCGGCGGCCAGGAACGCCTGCATGGCGTCGAAGGCCAGGACGATGGGGTACGTCGGGGGCACGGCGCCGCCGGCGTCGTACCGGGCCCCGAGGGAGGCGGCGAAGGCCGCCACGCGCTCCTCGGTCACCTCCAGCGGGGCGGTCGGGGGGAACTCGCGCCCCACGAGGGACTGGTCGACAGGCATGGAAGGAGCCTAAATGACACCGACCCGCCGAGGATCTCGACGGGTCGGTGCTTGGTGGGGGGGAGCCGCTCAGCGGGTCTCGCGGTGCGCCGTGTGCGTGCGGCAGCGCGGGCAGAACTTCTTCAGCTCGATGCGGTCGGGGTCGTTGCGGCGGTTCTTCTTGGTGATGTAGTTCCGCTCCTTGCAATCGACGCAGGCAAGCGTGATCTTGGGGCGAACGTCAGAGCTCTTGCTGGCCACGGGAAGTCCTTCGTCGGTGTGCAGTGGTGCGGGAGAGGATTGTGGTGGTAGCGGGGGCGGGACTCGAACCCGCGACACCACGATTATGAGCCGTGTGCTCTAACCACCTGAGCTACCCCGCCGCCGGGAGGGGCGACCGCCGAAGTCTACGACGGTGCTCCAACCCAGAGCCCCTTTACGGAATCGAACCGTAGACCTTCTCCTTACCATGGAGACGCTCTGCCGACTGAGCTAAAGGGGCAACAGCGGAAGAGAATACACACGGCTCCGGGATAGGAGAAATCGTCCCGCCACCCTCGTCGCGAGGGGGTCAGCCCGCCTGGATCCGGGGCCACGGCACGGCCTCCTCGAGCTCCAGCGCGAGCTCGAGGAGACGGGCCTCGCGACCGGCTCCGGCCCCCAGCATCATGCCCTGCGGGAGCCCCTCGGCCGTGGTCGCCAGGGGCAGCGAGATCGCGGGCTCGCCGGTGGCGTTCTGGAGCGGGGTGAAGGCTACCCAGTCCAGCAGCCGGTCCAACACCTGCTCGTAGTCGGCGGTCGGGTCGAGGTGCCCGACGCGGGGAGTGCCGGTGGCCAGCGTCGGTGTCAGGGTCACGTCGTACGACGCATGGTGGCGCGCCGCGAGGTGCTTGCTGGAGGCCATCGTGGCGATCGCGACAGGGAGCCTGTGCAGGTTGCGCCGGGAGTGCCGGGCCAGGCCGAGGGTCAGGTTGTCCAGCCGGCCGGGGTTCCAGGTCGGGCCGTAGGTGCGCCGGCCGGTGCCGACGACCGCCATCGCCAGCATCGACCAGTAGAGGACGAAGTGGTCGGCGAAGAAGCGCGGCACCGGCGGCTCGATCTCCTCCACCCGGTGCCCGAGGGACTCGAGCAGCGCGGCCGTCTCGAGGGTGAGCTCGGCCACCTCGGGGCTGGCGTCGCGGCCCACGCCGCGGGTGACGACCGCGACCTTCAGCCGGGCCCGCCCGGGGCGGGTGATGTCGCCGATCGGGGCGAGCCGCGGGTCGCGGTAGACCTTCTCGGCCTCCCGGTAGAACGCCGCCGTGTCGCGCACCGAGCGGGTCAGGACGCCGTCGGAGACGATCTTGACCGGCATCTGCCGCAGGGTCGCGTCCTGGGCCAGCCGACCGCGGGTGGGCTTGAGGCCGACGAGGCCGTTGACCGAGGCCGGGATCCGGATCGAGCCGCCACCGTCGTTGGCGTGCGCGATCGGCACCACCCCGGTGGCGACGAACGCGGCGGCGCCGGCCGAGGACGCGCCCGCGTAGTGCTCGGGGTTCCACGGGGTGCGCACCGGCCCCAGGCGCGGGTGGTCGACCGCGCCGCTGAAGCCGAACTCGCTCAGCCGGGTCTTGCCCAGCGGCAGCAACCCCACGCTGCGGTACATGCGGGCGAAGTCGCCGTCGGCGTCGGCCGGCCGGGCGACGTAGGCGTCGGTGCCGTTCTGGGTGGGCATGCCGGCGACGTCGACGTTGTCCTTGAAGAAGGTGGGGACCCCGGAGAAGTAGCCGGGCCGCGGCGACCGTGCCTCGGCGCGCGCCCGCTCGAACGCCTCGTGGGCCAGCGCGCCCAGCTGGTCGTCGACGGCGTCGGCGCGGGCGATCGCCGCCTCGACCACCTCGTCGACCGGCAGGCCGTCGCGGTAGGCCTCGACGAGACCGACGGCGTCGAGGTCCTGCAGCGGGTCGTCGCCGAACGCGTGCACGCGTGCCATGGCGGGCAACCTAGGACACGGGCGGCGCCCGCGGAAGAGGGTCGGCCGGAGGGGTCAGCGCCGAGCGGCCAGCAGGGCGTCGACCGCGCGCGGGGCGAGCACCGAGTCCAGCGCCAGCCGCACGCAGCCCACCAGGCCGGCGCGCTCGCCGTACGTCGCGGGGAGCACTTGCAGGTCGCGTCCCGCGAGCGCCGTGGTGCCGGGGAAGAGGGTGTCGCGCAGGCCCGCGGAGAAGGTGTCGAAGGCGCCGGCCATGTCGCCGCCGACCACGACGGCGCGGGGGTTGAGGACGGTGACGGTCGCCGCCAGCGCCTCGCCCACGCGGCGGCCGGACTCGCGCACGACCGCGCGCGCCTCGCCGTGGCCGTGCACCGCCCGGGCCACGAGGTCACGGACGTGGTCCACCCGGTGCCCGCCCTCCCGGAACCGCTCGACCAGTGCCCAGCCACCGGCGACCGCCTCGAGGCAGCCGGTGTCGCCGCACCGGCACAGCAGCCCGGCGGCCGAGGGCACCTTCACGTGGCCGAGCTCGCCGGCCGCCCCCCGGTGGCCGCGCACGAGCCGACCGTCCGCCACGATGCCGAGCCCGAGGCCGGTCGACGCCTTGAGGACGAGGACGTCGTCGTGCTCGAGCAGGTGGCCGTCGCGCTCGGAGGCGGCCATCACGTTGCAGTCGTTGTCGACGACCAGCGGGGCGCCGGTGACCTCCTGGAGGTAGGGCGCCAGGGGCACGCCGTCCCAGCCGGCGAGGGCCGGCGAGTCGACGCTCACGCCCCGGGCGCGGTCCACCGTGCCGGCCAGCGACAGGCCGACGCCGCGCACCTCGTCGCCCGATCGGCCCAGGTCGGCCAGCATCCGGGCCAGGTGGTCCGCGACGACCGGCATCAGGACGTCCGGCCCCAGCCCGACCTCCTGGTCGTGGCTCGCCGAGGCGAGCTCGGTGCCGTCGAGGGCACAGACCGACATCTGGGAGCGGCTGCGACCCACGGCGACGGCGAGCACGAGCCCGGCGTCGCGGTCGAGCACCAGCGTCGAGGCCGGCCGGCCCCCGGTGGCGGACTCCTCGTCCCCCTCGAGCACCAGCCCGGCGGACTCCAGCGACGCGAGGCGTGCGCTCACCGCGGTGCGCGAGAGCCCGGTGAGACGCCCCAGCTCGCCGCGCGTGGTCGCGCGACCGGACCTGATCAGGTCGAGCAGGTCGCCGGCGGTGGCGCCGGGGGCGGGCAGGACTCCGGGGGTCGACATGGTCCGGGCATTCAAGCACCGATGCACTTTAGTCTCATAAAAACCGAAGTTATGTTGTCAGCGTCCATAAGCACCCCTACCGTGGTGCCCCATGAACGCTCCTCCGCTCGGTACCCCCGTCGAGCCCTGCGACTTCACCGTCTTCGGCGGCACCGGTGACCTCGCGCTCCGCAAGCTGCTGCCCGCCCTCTACCTCCGCGACCGCGACGGCCAGCTGCCCGACGGCTTCCGGATCATCGGCGTCTCCCGGGCCGAGGTGGACGACGACGGCTACCGCGGCCTCGTCGAGGCCGCCCTGGCCGAGCACGTCGCGGCCGAGGAGCTCGCCGACGACGTCGTACGACGCCTGCTCGGGCGCCTGCACCACGTCACCCTCGACGTCGAGGACGTCGGCGACTGGCACCGCCTGCACGACCGCCTCAAGGACGGCGCCGCCGGCGAGGACGTCATCCGCGTCTTCTACCTCGCGGTGGCGCCCGCCCTCTTCGGCCCGATCTGCGACCACCTCGACGAAGTCGGCCTCGCCACCGAGCGATCGCGGGTCGTGCTCGAGAAGCCGATCGGCACCGACCTCGCCACCGCCCAGACCGTCAACGAGGCGGTGGGCCGGGTCTTCGACGAGTCGCACATCTTCCGCATCGACCACTACCTCGGCAAGGAGAGCGTCCAGAACCTGCTGGTCACGCGCTTCGCCAACACCTTCCTCGAGCCGCTGTGGAACAGCCGCTGGGTCGACCACGTGCAGATCACCGTCTCGGAGTCGATCGGCGTCGGCGAGCGGGGCTCCTACTACGACCGCTCCGGCGCCCTGCGCGACATGGTGCAGAACCACCTGCTCCAGCTGCTCTGCCTCGTCGCGATGGAGCCCCCGACGTACGTCGACCGCGAGACCGTGCGCGACGAGAAGCTCAAGGTGCTCCAGGCCCTGCGCCCGATGACCCCCGAGCTCGTCGACAGCGACACCGTCGCCGGGCAGTACGCGGCCGGGCTGTGCGACGGCGCGCCCGCGGCGTCGTACGCCGACGAGGTCGGCCACGAGAGCAGCACCGAGACCTTCGTGGCGATGAAGACCGAGGTGCAGAACTGGCGCTGGGCCGGCGTCCCGTTCTACCTGCGCACCGGCAAGCGGATGACCGAGCGGGTCTCGGAGATCGTGGTGGTCTTCAAGGAGCCGCCGCACCCGATGTTCCCCCACAGCGAGGGCCCCACGGAGCCCAACCGGCTGCACATCCGCGTCCAGCCCGACGAGGGGATGCGGCTGCACATGACCGCCAAGGAGCCCGGCCCCGGCGGCATCCGGCTGCGGCCGGTGTCACTCGACCTCAGCTATGCCGCGGCCTTCGGCGGCCGCTCCCCCGACGCCTACGAGCGGCTGCTGATGGACGTCGTCCGCGGCAACACCACGCTCTTCATGCGACGCGACGAGGTCGAGGCGGCCTGGGCCTGGGTGGCCCCCGTCCTGGACCGCTGGTCGCGCCCCTCGCACCGCCCGCGCCGCTACCCGGCCGGAACGCACGGACCCGTCGCCGCCGCCACGCTCCTCGAGCGTGACGGCCGATCCTGGCAGGAGACCGAATGAGCACGTCCCGCCCCACCGTCCACCCCGTCGTCAGCGAGGTCACCGAGCGCATCGCCCGGCGCAGCGCCGCGACCCGCACGGCCTACCTCGCGCGCATCGACGCCGCCGCCGACAAGGGCCCGGCCCGCGGCCGGCTGGCCTGCGCCAACCTCGCCCACGGCTTCGCCGCCTCCGAGGAGCCGGTGAGGAGCGGCCTGCGCTCGGGCCGCAAGCCCAACGTCGCGATCGTGTCGTCCTACAACGACATGCTCTCGGCCCACCAGCCGTTCCGGGACGTCCCGGAGGTGCTCAAGAAGTCGATCGTCCGCGCCGGCGGCCTCGCGCAGTTCGCGGGTGGAGTGCCCGCCATGTGCGACGGCATCACCCAGGGCCGCGCCGGCATGGAGCTCTCGCTCTTCAGCCGCGACCTGATCGCGATGTCGGCCGCCGTGGCGCTGTCGCACGACATGTTCGACGCCGCGATCATGCTCGGCGTCTGCGACAAGATCGTCCCCGGCCTGCTCATCGGCGCCCTGTCCTTCGGGCACCTGCCGACCGTCTTCGTCCCGGCCGGGCCGATGACGTCGGGGCTGCCCAACGGGGAGAAGGCGCGCGTGCGCCAGCTCTACGCCGAGGGCAAGGTCGGCCGCGAGGAGCTGCTCGAGGCCGAGTCGGCGTCGTACCACTCGAAGGGCACCTGCACCTTCTACGGCACCGCCAACAGCAACCAGATGCTGATGGAGGTCATGGGCCTGCACCTGCCCGACGCGACCTTCGTCAACCCCGGTACGCCGCTGCGTGCGGCCCTCGACCGCGCCGCCGGCGAGCGGGCCGTGGCCATCACCGCCGCGGGCGGCGAACCGACCCCGGTCGGGCACCTGGTCGACGAGAAGGCGATCGTCAACGCCTGCGTCGCCCTGCTCGCGACGGGCGGCTCGACCAACCACACGATGCACCTGGTCGCGATGGCCGCGGCCGCGGGCATCACGCTGACGTGGGACGACCTGTCGGACCTGTCGGCGGCCGTGCCGCTGCTGACCCGGATCTACCCCAACGGCACCGCGGACATCAACCACTTCGTGGCCGCGGGCGGGACGCCGTTCCTGGTCCACACGCTGCTCAAGCACGGCTACCTGCACGACGACGTGCTCACCGTCTCGGGCCGCGGGCTGTGGCGGCACACCCGCGAGGCCCGGCTCGACGGCACGGGTGACCTGGCCGGGGTGGTCTGGGAGGAGGGGCCGAAGTCCTCGCTGGACACCTCGGTCCTGCGCCCGGCCGACGACCCCTTCGCCCCCGACGGCGGCCTGCGGATGCTGTCCGGCCGGCTCGGCCGCGCGGTGGTCAAGACGTCCGCGGTCAAGCCCGAGCACCGGGTCGTCACCGCCCCGGCGATGGTCTTCGACGACCAGGCCGACTTCCTCGCCGCCTTCGCCGAGGGCCTGCTCGACGGCCGCGACCTGGTCGCGGTGGTCCGCTACCAGGGACCTGCCGCCAACGGGATGCCCGAGCTGCACAAGCTGATGCCCGCGCTGGGCGTGCTGCAGGACCGCGGCCAGCGCGTCGCGATCGTCACCGACGGGCGCATGTCCGGCGCGTCGGGCAAGGTGCCGGCCGCCATCCACGTGACGCCGGAGGCCGCCCTCGGCGGCCCGCTCGCCCGGGTACGTGACGGGGACCTGGTCACCGTCGACGCCGAGACCGGCCTGCTCGAGGTCGACCTCGCCGACGCCGACTTCGACCGCCGCGAGGCCACCGGTCGTGCCCCGCACGACGTCGAGTGGGCCGGCACCGGCCGCGAGCTCTTCTCCGGGTTCCGCGCCATCGTCGGCACCGCCGAGACCGGCGCCAGCGTCATCCGTCCCCTGCCCGCCCCCACCGAGGAGGCCCCCGTTGGCCAGCACGCCTGACTCCCTGCTCTCGCTCGTCCCGGTCGTGCCGGTCGTCGTCATCGACGACCTCGACCACGCGGTGCCGGTCGCCCGCGCCCTCGTCGACGGCGGCCTGCCGGTCATCGAGCTCACGCTGCGCACGCCGGTCGCGCTGGACGCCATCGCGGCCATCGCCGCCGAGGTGCCCGAGATCCTGGTCGGCGCCGGCACGATCGTGGCCCCGGGCCAGGTCGAGCAGGCCGTCGACGCGGGGGCGCAGTTCCTGGTCTCCCCCGGCTCGACGCCGACGCTGCTGTCGGCGATGGCCGGGTCGGGCGTCCCGTTCCTGCCCGGCACGGCCACCGTCTCGGAGGCGCTGGCCGTCCTCGAGGCGGGGTTCACCGAGATGAAGTTCTTCCCGGCGGAAGCGTCGGGCGGTGCGGCCTACCTGAGGTCGATCGCCTCGCCGGTGCCGGCCGCGCGCTTCTGCCCCACCGGCGGCATCACGGCCGCCAGCGCGTCGTCGTACCTCGCGCTGCCCAACGTGGGCTGCGTCGGCGGCTCGTGGCTCACCCCGGCCGACGCGCTGGCTGCGGGCGACTGGGAGCGGGTCAGCCGGCTCGCCGCGGAGGCCACGGCGCTGGGCTGACCTCCTCCCGGGAGCCCGGCCCGGCCCCGGTCCCGCACCACCCGCCCGAGGGACGCGAGACCCTTGCGCGCTGTCCGTGCACGGCGGACCCTCGGACCATGAGCGAGTGGGACTTCTCCGGCCTGTCGGCCATGTTCATCAACTGCACCCTCAAGCGGAGTCCCGCCCTGAGCCACACCGAGGGGCTCGTGGACGCCAGCGCGGCGATCATGCTCAAGCACGGTGTGTCCGTGGAGGTGCTCCGCGCCGTCGACCACGACATCGCGACCGGGGTCTACCCCGACATGACCGAGCACGGGTGGGAGAGGGACGTCTGGCCCGACATCTACCCGCAGGTGCTGGCCAGCGACATCCTCGTCATCGCCGGCCCGATCTGGCTCGGCGACAACTCGAGCATCACCAAGAAGATCATCGAGCGGCTCTACTCCCTGTCCGGCCAGCTCAACGACAAGGGCCAGTACCTCTTCTACGGGCGGACTGCGGGCTGCATCATCACCGGCAACGAGGACGGCATCAAGCACTGCGCACAGAACGTCCTGTACTCCCTGCAGCACATCGGCTACACGATCCCGCCCAACGCCGACGCCGGGTGGATCGGCGAGGCCGGGCCGGGTCCGTCGTACCTCGATCCCGGCAGCGGAGGGCCGGAGAACGACTTCACCAACCGCAACACGACGTTCATGACCTGGAACCTCATGCACACCGCGAAGATGCTCCGCGACGCCGGCGGTGTGCCCGCCTTCGGCAACCAGCGCAGCGTGTGGGACGCCGGCACACGCTTCGACTACGAGAACCCGGAGTACCGCGCCTGAGAGTCGCGACCTCAGGCGTAGGGCAGGAGCGCCGAGATGTCGTCGGTCGGCGTGCGCATCGCCACTCCGGCCCCGACGGCCTGGAGGGCCCAGCCGTCGCCGTCGCGGTGCAACCGGGCCATCACCAGGCCGGTCTCGCGGACCCCGAGGGTGAGGGTGAAGCGGGCCAGCTCGGTGCCGGCGTCGTCGACCAGCCGGCAGTAGGCGTTGCGGACGAACTCCAGGGTGTGGCCCTGGTAGCTGCTGACGAGGAACAGGATCGAGTCGACCTTGCCGTAGACCTTGGACAGGTCGACCGTCAGGACCTCGTCGTCGCCCTCGCCCTTGCCGGTGGTGCTGTCGCCGAGGTGCACCACCGACCCGTCACGGGTGGCGAGGTGGTTGAAGAACGCGAGGTCGAAGAGCTGGCCGCCGGCGAACTGCACCGCCGAGGCGTCGAGGTCCACCGGCGCCGACCCGGACCCGGCGAACCCAGCGGTGTGGGCGTGGTCCCAGCCCACACCCATCTGCACGTGCGTCAGCGGCGCGCCCCCATCCGTGGTCAGGGCCAGCTCCTGTCCCTCGGTCAGCTCGATCACGTGGGTCCCCTCCCGGTCTGCTGCGGCTCGTGTCGACGAAAGTACCCCCACGACGGGTGTCGGTGGGGTGCGCGACGATGTGGCCCATGAGCGCACCCGTGACCGGCGACGACGGCCTCGCCCGCTGCCCGTGGGCCGCGGGCGACCCCGTCAACCGCGCCTACCACGACACCGAGTGGGGCCTGCGGGTCAGCGGCGAGGCCGCGCACCTCGAGCGGCTGACGCTCGAGGCCTTCCAGTCGGGGCTGTCCTGGCTGACCATCCTCAACAAGCGCGAGGCGTTCCGCGAGGCGTTCGCCGGCTTCGACGCCGACGTCGTGGCGGCGTACGACGAGACGGACGTCGAGCGGCTGATGGGCGAGCCGCGGATCGTCCGCAACCGTCGCAAGATCGACGCGGCGATCACCAACGCCCGGGCCACGGTCGCGCTGCGCGAGCAGGGCGGGCTCGAGGCGTTCATCTGGTCCTTCCGGCCCGAGACCACGCCGGCGCCCGGGGACACCTCCGAGATGGCGACCACCTCCCCGGAGTCGCTGGCACTGTCCAAGGCGTTGAAGAAGGCCGGCTTCGCGCACGTCGGGCCGACCACGATGTACGCCTTGATGGAGGCAGTCGGGCTCGTCGACGACCACCTCGTCGGCTGCCACCGCCGCGGGGCGTCCGGCGTCTGGGCCTGACCGGGCACTTTCCAGCGGTCAGGAACCGCCCGGTCGGCGCCTCAGCGGCGCTCGCGCAGCCGCGCGTTGGGCAGCGCCGGGGCCGGGATGGGCGGCAGGTGGTCGCCGACCACGACGCCGTACCGGCCGGGGCGCACGTCCTGGCTGTCGGCCACGCCGTCGACCTGGGCCTGCCACTCCTCGCGGAAGCCGACGACCTCCTCGTGGGTGCGGCCGACGAAGTTCCACCACATGACGATCGACTCGCCGAACGGCGGGCCGCCGAGCAGGAGCGCCCGCACGTCCTCGTGCGCCTCGAGCGTGAACGAGTCACGGCCCGGGGCGACGTAGACGAGCTCTCCGGGCTTGCCCTCCTGGCCCGCGACGCCGGCCACGCCCCGGTCGAGCAGCACGCCGTGCTCGAAGGAGGAGTCCACGTCGAGCTCCAGCGTGGTGCCGGCCGCGAGCAGCAGCTCGGCGCCGAGCAGCGGGGTGTGGGTCGAGACCGGCGACGTGTCGCCGAGCAGGGAACCGAGGAAGACCCGCGCCTCCCACCCGTCCCCGATGACCGGGTCGGGGGTGTGGTGCTCGAAGCCGGGCGCGACGTCGCGGGAGCCGTCGGGCAGCGCCACCCAGAGCTGGGCGCCATGCAGCTCGGAGGTGCCGGCCGTGGAGACCTCGGAGTGGCTGATCCCGCGGCCGGCGGTCATCAGGTTGACCTCGCCGGGACGGACCATCGCGTGGTGGCCGGCCGAGTCGCGGTGCTCGATCTCGCCGGTGAAGAGCCAGCTCACCGTCTGCAGGCCGGTGTGGGGGTGCGGCGCGACCTTCATCCCGCCCGTCTCCGACACGAGGTCGGGGCCGTAGTGGTCCACGAAGCACCACGCCCCGATGAGCGACCGCTCGCGCTGCGGGAGGGTACGGCGCACGGTCATCGCCCGCGGTCCCCCGAGCGGGACCTCGCGGGGGGCGAGCACCTCGACCCCGCAGGCGGTGTCGCCGGGGGCCAGGGCCACCTCGTGGGGGTCGCGCTCGGGATTGGTCACGGTGCCCTCACGCCCTCACGCCAGGTGGTGCGGCTCGTCGGTGCGCATCGAGCCGGGTCCCTGCGAGACCGACCCCTGGCCGTCCCCCGGGCCTCCGGAGCCCGCCCGCTCGAGCCGGACGACCACGGACTTGTAGACCGGCTGGTTGCTCTTGTCGGCGGTCGAGTCGAGCGGCACCAGCGGGTTGGCCTCGGGGTAGTAGGCCGCCACGCAGCCGCGGGGCTGCTCGTAGGCCACGACCCGGAAGGAGCGGGCGACGCGCTCGACCCCGTCGCGCCACTCGCTGACGAGGTCGACGTGGTCGCCCTCGACCATCCCGAGGGCGGCGATGTCGTCGGGGTGCACGAACACGACCCGGCGCCCGCCCTTGACGCCGCGGTAGCGGTCGTCGAGCCCGTAGATCGTGGTGTTGAACTGGTCGTGGGACCGCATCGACTGCAGCAGGAACCGTCCCTCGGGCACGTCGAGCACCTCCAGCGGCGTGCTGGTGATGACCGCCTTGCCGCTGGGGGTCTCGAAGACCCGGTTGTCGCGGGGCGGGTGCGGGAGCACGAACCCGCCCGGCTGGTGCACCTTCTCGTCGTACGACGCACAGCCCGGCACGACGCGCGCGATGCGGCGGCGGATCTCGCCGTAGTCCTTGCGGAAGGCGTCCCACGGGACCGGGTGGTCGGCGCCGAGCGTCGCCAGGGCGAGCGAGCAGACGATGTCGACCTCCGAGCGCAGGTGCTCCGACGCGGGCTCGAGGGGACCGTGCGACGCGTGCACGGCCGACATGGAGTCCTCGACGGTGACCCGCTGGACCTGCCCGCCGGTCAGGTCCTTCTCGCTGCGACCGAGCGCGGGCAGGATCAGCGCCTCGCCGCCGTGCACGACGTGCGAGCGGTTGAGCTTGGTCGACACGTGCACGGTCAGGGCCGCGTTGCGCATCGCCGCCTCCGTCGCCTCGGTGTCGGGTGCGGCGCCGACGAAGTTGCCGCCCATGCCCATGAAGAAGCGCGCCCGGGCGTCGCGCAGCGCCTGGATGGAGCCCACGGTGTCGAGACCGTGCTCGCGCGGCGGGTCGAAGCCGAACTCGTCGCGGATGGCGTCGAGGAAGTGGTCGGGCAGCCGCTCCCAGATGCCCATCGTCCGGTCACCCTGCACGTTGGAGTGGCCCCGCACGGGGCAGACGCCGGCGCCCGGCTTGCCGATGTCGCCGCGCAGCAGCGCGACGTTGACGATCTCCTTGATGGTGGCCACGGCGTTGTGGTGCTGGGTGATGCCCATCGCCCAGCACGTGATCGTCGCCGGGGAGTCGGCGAACATGCGGGCCGCCTCGGTGACCTGCTCGCGGGTGAGGCCGGTGGAGGCCTCGACCTTGGCCCAGTCCAGCTCGGCGACGTGCGCGGCGTACTCGGTGAAGCCGGTGGTGTGGTCGGCGAGGAAGTCGTGGTCGAGGGCACCCCACTGGACCAGCAGCGAGCCGATGGCCTGGAAGAGGGCGAGGTCGCCGTTGAGCCGGATGGGCAGGTGGAGGTCGGCCAGCTCCGTGCCGACCGCGAGCCCCTTGGCGTGCTGGGGGTTCTTGAAGCGGACCAGCCCGGCCTCCTTGAGCGGGTTGATCGCGATGATCCGCGCGCCCCGTGACTTGGCCTCCTCGAGCGCCGAGAGCATCCGGGGGTGGTTGGTGCCGGGGTTCTGGCCGACGACCACGATCAGCTTGGCGCGGTGGATGTCCTCCAGGCTGACCGAGCCCTTGCCGATGCCGATGGTCTCGGTGAGCGCCGAGCCCGACGACTCGTGGCACATGTTGGAGCAGTCGGGGAGGTTGTTGGTGCCCAGCGCCCGGACGAACAGCTGGTAGACGAACGCGGCCTCGTTGGAGGTCTTGCCGGAGGTGTAGAAGATCGCCTCGTCGGGGCTGTCCAGGCGCCGGAGGTGACCGGCCATGGTGGCGAAGGCGTCCTCCCAGGTGATCGGCTCGTAGTGCGTCGCGCCCGGGCGCAGCACCATCGGCTCGGTGATCCGGCCCTGCTTGCCCAGCCAGAACTCGGTGCGGCCCTCGAGGTCGGCGATCGAGTGCCGCGCGAAGAACTCGCGGTCCAGCAGCTGGTTGGTCGCCTCCTCGGCGACGGCCTTGGCGCCGTTCTCACAGAACTCCGCCGTGTGCCGGTGGCCCGGCGCCGGGTCCGGCCAGGCGCAGCCCTGGCAGTCGAAGCCGTCGACCTGGTTGAGCCGCAGCAGCGTCGAGGCGGTGCGGCGTACGCCCATCTGCCCCACCGCCCGGCGCATCGCGACGGCGACGGCCGTCGCGCCCGCGGCGGCGTGGGACGTGGAGTCGACCTCGACCTCCGTCTCGTCGATGTCCTCGGTGGGTACCTGCCGGGCCTCCTGGCGGAGTCGGGCGGGCACGTCTCGCAGCTGGGAGAGGAAGGTCACGACCCCATACTGCCTCGCGGGCGGACACGTCGACACGCCCCCAGGGGTCCCACGACGTGAGCAAGGTCGCTCCCGGGAATGGCCGACCCGGGGTCACCCGTTGGGCCGGGCGTGACCGACCTCTTCAGCACTGACCTCTTCCGGCCCCTGGACCTCGGCGCCGTCACGGCCCGCAACCGCGTCTTCATGGCGCCGCTCACCCGGCAGCGCGCCGAGCAGCCCGGCGACCTGCCCTCGCGGCACGCGGTGGACTACTACCGCCAGCGCGCCGGCGCCGGCCTGGTCATCAGCGAGGGCGTCCAGGTCAGCCCCGAGGGCAAGGGGTACGCCGACACCCCCGGCATCCACAGCGCCGAGCAGGTGGCCGCATGGCGCGAGGTCACCGACGCCGTGCACGCCGAGGGCGGCCTCATCGCCGCGCAGCTGTGGCACACCGGTCGCGTCGACCACGAGTCGCTGCACGACGGCGCGCTGCCGGTCTCCGCGACCGACAAGCCGTTCCGGTCCCGCACCAGCCTGGTCGACGCCGACGGGGCGATCTTCCGCGCCGACTGCCCCACCCCGCGGGCCCTGGCCACCGACGAGCTGCCGCGCCTGGTCGAGGACTACGCCGCCGCGACGCGCAACGCCCGCGACGCCGGCTTCGACCTGGTCGAGGTCCACGCGGCCCACGGCTACCTGCTCCACCAGTTCCTCTCCTCGACCGTCAACGACCGCAGCGACGGGTTCGGCGGCGACCTCGCCGGCCGGCTCCGGCTCCCGCTCGCCGTGGTGGACGCGGTCACCGCCGCCTGGTCGCCCGACCGCGTGGCCGTGCGCTTCTCCCCGATGGGCGCCTTCAACGGCCTCGAGGACCCGGACGGCGACGTGACCGGGCTGGCGTTCGCCCGGGAGCTCTCCACCCGCGGGCTGTCCTTCCTGCACCTCTCCGAGCCCGACTGGGCCGGCAGCGCCCCGCTCGCCGACGAGTTCCGCGACCGGCTCCGGGCGGCGTACGACGGGGTCCTCGTGGGTGCCGGCGGCTACGACCGCGACAAGGCCGAGCGGATGCTGAGGCAGGGCTGGATCGACGCCGCGGCCTTCGGCCGGACGTTCATCGCCAACCCCGACCTGCCGCACCGGCTCGAGCACTCGCTGCCGCTCAACGAGCAGGACCGCTCGACCTTCTACGGCGGCGGTGCCGCCGGGTACGTCGACTACCCGGCGTACGCCTGAGCCCCGGTCGCTTATTGCTTCGCGCGACGTCGGTGCGGACGCCTAGTCTGGCCCTCCCATGCAGGACTTCCCACCTCGGATCGCGACGTTCTTCACCGGCACCGGCGACGCACCCACTCCGGACCCCGACACCCGGTCGCCTGCGGCGTTCCTGAGGTGGATGCTGCGGCAGCAGTGGCAGGTCATCGCCCTCTCGTCGCTGGCCTGCCTGCTGTGGCTCATGCCGCTGACCTTCGGCCCCTACATCTTCGGCCGGGCGGTCGACGAGGGCATCCTCGGCGGCTCGACGCCCCACCTGCTCACCTGGTCGGCGGTGATGCTCGGGGTGGTCGTGGTCGGCGGCGTCTTCGGCGTCGTCTTCCACACGCTGGTCGTGCGCACCTGGCTGATCAGCCTCTACGGCACCACCCAGATGGTCACCCGCAAGATCGCGCAGATGGGCCACGTGCTGCCGCGTCGCTCGCCCACCGGTGAGGTGCTCAGCGTCGCGTCGAGCGACTCCGACGAGTTCGGCGCGCTGACCGAGGTCCTGGCGCGGTCGGCCGCCCAGCTGGTGTCCTACCTGACCGTCGCGGCGATCGTGCTGTCGATGTCGTGGGAGCTGGGCGTGCTCGTGCTGGTCGCGGCGCCGGTCCTGCTGGGCGCCGCGCTGCCGCTGCTCCGGCCGTTGCACCGGCGCCAGCAGACCGAGCGCAGCCGCAACTCCGAGCTGACCTCGATGGCCACCGACATCGTGGCCGGGCTGCGCATCCTGCGCGGCATCGGCGGCGAGGAGACCTTCGGGCGCAACTACGCCGCCCAGTCCCAGGCCGCCCGCAGGGCCGGCGTCTCGTCCGGCATCTGGCAGGCGGTCGTCGAGGCCGTCGGCGTGCTCCTCTCCGGTGTCTTCCTGGTCAGCCTCGTCTGGCTCGGGACCCGCCAGGTCGTCGCGGGCGAGCTCACCGTCGGCCAGCTGATCAGCTTCCTGGGCTACGGCCTGTTCATGGTCGGCCCGATCCGCACCTTCTTCGAGCTCGCGCAGAAGTCCACCCGCGCGCTGGTCAGCGCCCGTCGGGCGATCGCCATCTTCGAGCAGCGCCCGCCCTGGCGGGAGCCCGACCGGCCGGTGCCGCTGGACGGCACCGCCGAGATCGTCGACGACCTCAGCGGCTTCACCGCCCGCCCCGGCCTGCTGACCGTCGTCGTGAGCGCGGTCCCCGAGCAGAGCGCCGCGCTGGCCGACCGCCTCGGCCGCTACCTGCCGCCCGACACCGACCCCGTCGGCGAGGACGAGGCCGAGGGCCTCAAGGGCCGTGCCGCGCGCCGGGCCCGCGCCGACCGCGAGCGGCGCCGGGCGCGGATCGCCGCCCGCGACGAGGAGGCCGCGACCCGCGAGTGGGGGGTGCGGCTCGGCGGCGTCGACCTGTCCGCGGCGCGCCTCGACGACGTACGCCGCACGGTCCTGGTCAGCGACACCGGCAGCGGCCTGTTCGCCGGCACTCTCCAGGACGCCGTCGACCCCCACGGCCGGCTGACCCGCGAGCAGGCCGAGCAGGCGCTGCGCGTGGCCAACGCCGAGGACGTCTACGACGCGCTGCCCCAGGGCTGGCAGGGCCAGCTCGACGAGCGGGGCCGCGGGCTCTCCGGCGGCCAGCGGCAGCGCGTGGTGCTGGCCCGCGCCCTGGCCGTCGACGCGCCGGTCCTGGTGCTGGTCGAGCCCACCTCCGCGGTGGACGCCCACACCGAGGCCCGCATCGCGGCGCGGGTGGCCGACCTGCGCCGCGGCCGCACCACCGTCGTGTGCACGGTCTCGCCGCTGTGGCTCCACCACGCCGACCGGGTGGCCCTCCTCCGCGACGGGGTCGTCGTCGCGGAGGGCGAGCACGCCGACCTGCTCGAGCGCGACGCGGCCTACCGCGAGGTCGTGGTCCGCGCGCTCGAGGACGAGGGGGTGCCGCAGTGACCGACCTGCTCGCGACCTCCCCCGACACCTGGCGCGACCGCGCCCTCGACCCGCCGGCCGTCCCGCCGGAGCTGCTGCCGCCGGCCGACGCCACGCCCTGGGAGCGCAACCGCGCCCTGTGGGAGCGGCACGACCTGCGGCGGCAGCGGGCCGAGGCCGTCTACGAGGCCTCGCGCAACCCCGAGCGCGGGTGGCCGGTGTCCGGCAACCGGGCCGTCCTGACGTTCTTCCGCGACCTGCTGTCGACCAGGAAGGGGATGTTCACCGCGCTGGTGGTCGTCAACGCCCTGGCCGCGGCCACCGGCCTGGTCGTGCCGCGACTCCTGGGCGAGCTGGTCAACACCACCGTCGACGGCGGCGGGCTCCCGCTCGACACCCTCGCCCTGGCGATCATCGGCGTCGTGGTGCTGCAGGCGGCGTTCACGTTCGTCGCCCAGCGCACCTCGACGGTGTTCGGCCAGGACCTGCTGTCCACGGCGCGTGAGTACATCGTGCGCACCATCCTGCGGCTGCCCCTGGGCGCGGTCGAGAGCGCCAGCACCGGCGACCTCGTCACCCGGGTCACCCGCGACGTCGGGACCATGAGCCGCTCGGTCCAGTACGGCCTGCCGATGGCCATCATCTCGCTGCTGACCGTCGTCCTCTCGATCGGCGCGATGCTGCTCAACTCGGTGGTCCTGGCCGTGCCGGCGCTGCTGACGTTCGCCACCTCGGCCCCGGCGGTGCGCCGCTACCTGCGGCGCGCACCCAAGGGCTACATCACCGAGGGCGCGACCTACTCCCGCATCAACACCACGCTCACCGAGACCGTCGAGGGAGCCCGCACCCTCGAGGCGCTGGGCCTGCCCGGGGAGCGGGTCCGCGCCGGCGACGACGACATCGAGGTGTCGGCGCAGGCCGAGCGCTACGGCATGACGCTGCGCAACGTTCTCTTCGCGGCCCTCAACTTCGCCTTCCAGACCCCGCGCGTCGTGACCCTGCTGGTCGGCGCCTACGCCTACTCCCGCGGCTGGGTCGACCTCGGGCAGATCACCGCCGCCGTCCTCTACGTCGAGGCGCTGGGCGATCCGCTCGACCGGCTGATCGGCGAGGTCGACCGGCTCCAGGTCGGCGCCGCCTCGACGAGCCGGCTGCTCGGCATCGCGGAGGTCAGGCCGGACCGCGAGGCCGGCGACCGGCTGCCCGACGGCGTCGACCTGGTCGGCACCGACCTGCGCTTCGCCTACCGCGAGGGCCACGACGTCCTCCACGGCGTCGACCTGCGCCTCGGCGTCGGCGAGCGCCTCGCCATCGTCGGCCCCAGCGGCTCGGGCAAGTCGACGCTGGGCCGCCTGCTCTCGGGCATCAACCGCCCCCGCACCGGCTCGGCCAGCGTCGGCGGCGTCGAGCTCGTCGACCTCCCCCTCGAGGTGCTGCGCACCGAGGTCGCGCTGGTCACCCAGGAGCACCACGTCTTCATCGGCTCGGTGCGCGACAACATCGTGCTGGCCCGTGAGGACTCCGACGACGACGCCGTCCGCGAGGCGCTGCGGGCGGTCGGGTCGCTGCTGTGGGTCGAGCGCCTGCCCCAGGGCCTCGACACGGTGATCGGCTCGGGCCGCTACGCCCTCACCCCGGCGCAGGCCCAGCAGGTCGCGCTGGCCCGGCTGATCATCGCCGACCCGCACACGCTGGTGCTCGACGAGGCCACCTCGCTCATCGACCCGCGCACCGCGCGCACGCTCGAGGGCTCGATGAACAACCTGCTCGAGGGCCGCACCGTGGTCGCGATCGCCCACCGGCTGCACACCGCCCACGACGCCGACCGCATCGCGGTGGTCATCGACGGGCGCATCGTCGAGCTCGGCAGCCACCACGAGCTCGTCGAGCTCGACGGGGAGTACGCCGCGCTGTGGCGGGCCTGGACGTCCTGACCCGCGCCGGCCACGCGGCGTACGCCGGTCAGCTGTTGCTGTAGACGGCCGGGCCGCCGTCCGGTCCGTCCGCGTCGGGGCCCCGCCCCGCCCACGTCCAGGCGTACGCCGGGTCCTCCACCGCGAGGCCGCCCTCGCCGAGGTCGAGGGGCGCGAACGTGTCGACCATGACAGCCGACTCCTCGAAGAACTCCGCGCCCAGGGATGCCTCGATCGCCGAGGGCTGCGGCCCGTGGGCGTAGCCGCCCGGGTGCAGCGAGACCGAGCCGAGGCCGATGCCCGAGCCCTTGCGCGCCTCGTAGTCGCCGCCGACGTAGAACATGACCTCGTCGCTGTCGACGTTGGAGTGGTAGTAGGGCACCGGGATCGCCAGCTCGTGGTAGTCGACCTTGCGGGGCAGGAAGTTGCAGATCACGAAGTTCCAGCCCTCGAAGACCTGGTGGACCGGCGGCGGCTGGTGCACCTTGCCGGTGATCGGCATGTAGTCGTCGATGTTGAAGGTGTAGGGGTAGAGGCAGCCGTCCCAGCCCACGACGTCGAACGGGTGGGTGGCGTAGGTCATGCGGGTGCCCACGACCCCGGCGCTGGTGCGGTGCTTGACCAGCACGTCGACGTCGGTGAGGTCGCGGTTCCGCTCGACGAGCGCGTCGAGGTCGGTGGGGCCGTGCAGGTCGCGCTCGCAGTAGGGCGCGTGCTCCAGGAGCTGGCCGAAGCGCGAGAGGTAGCGCTTGGGCGGGTGGATGTGGCTGTTGGCCTCGATCGCGTAGAGCCGGCTGGGCTCGGCCGGCACCCAGCGGTGGGTCGTGGCCCGCGGGACGACCACGTAGTCGCCGGCGCGGTAGGCCACGACCCCGAAGACGGTCTCCACGGTGCCGCTGCCCTGCTCGACGAAGACGCACTCGTCGCCGATGGCGTTGCGGTAGAGCGGCGAGGGCTCGGTGCCGGTCACGACGTAGTTGATGCGCACGTCGTTGTTGCCGAGGACCAGCCGACGCCCCTCGACGGCGCAGGCCCCGGTCTCGAGGTCGTGCAGCTTGAGGTGCCGGGCCTTGAGCGGGTGGTTGGGCGTGCGGGACTGGTCGGAGAGCTCCCAGGTCGTGCTGTCCACCAGTGCCGACGGCACTCCGAGGTGGTAGAGCAGCGAGGAGTCGGAGGAGAAGCCCTCCTCCCCCATCAGCTCCTCGTAGTAGAGGCGTCCCGCGGCGTCGCGGTGCTGGGTGTGCCGCTGGGGGGGAATGGTCCCCAGGCTCCGGTAGTGGGCCATGGCCGTCCTCCGCAGGAGTTCGTTTATCGGACGCGTGCGTCCGTTATGTGGGTCAGGGCTAGGGTAGCCCCGTGCCCGACTCCCTGCCAGCCCCACTCCCCGCTGCGTGGTCCGGACTGCTCGACGACGCCGCCATCTTCCCGCCCGGCAACGCGCCCCTCCACGAGGCGACCGCGGCCCACGCCGAGCACCGCCGTGCCTGGTACGGCGACCTGCTGGGTTCGTTCGTCCTCAAGGACACCGACCTCCCGCTGGTCCGCGGCGTGGCCCACCCGCTGTCCGTCGTCGTCACCGGCGGCGCCGGCCAGGTCGCCGGCCCGCTCGGCGCCGCCGCCCGGCTCGGGCTGCGGGTCGCCGGCCTCGAGATCGCCCTGCGCGACCTCGACGACCTGCCGGGCAACGCCCGCCGGGTCGTCGCCGCGGTCGACCACGCACGCGCCGACGGGGTGCTGGACGAGGACGTGCCGGTCTTCGTCGAGCTCCCCCAGGACGACCCGTCGTACGGCTGGGAGGCGGCGGCCGACGAGGTGGCCGCGGCCGAGCTGCGGCTCAAGCTGCGCACCGGCGGGGTCGAGGCCCACCTGTTCCCCGCCGCCGCCCGGCTCGCCGCCTGGATCGATGCCGCGCTGGACCGCGAGCTGCCCTTCAAGTGCACGGCGGGCCTGCACCACGCGGTGCGGCACACCTCGGCCGAGGGCTTCGAGCAGCACGGCTTCCTCAACGTCCTGGTCGGCACCCTCACCGCGTTCGACGGCGGCTCCCGCGACGAGGTGGTGGCGGTCCTCGAGGAGCGCGACGCCGCACGGCTCGAGGTGACCGAGGACGTCGTCGCCCGCGCCCGCCGCTGGTTCACCTCCTTCGGCACCTGCTCGATCGACGAGCCCCTCGCCGACCTCCTCGCCCTCGACCTCCTCTCACCCGACCCCTCGCACGACGACACGGAGCAGCCCCGATGACCCACTCCCCCTCCGACGCGCCGACCACCTGGGTGGAGGGCGCCGCGGGCTCCCTGTTCGACCTAGACAACCTGCCGTACGGCGTCTTCTCCACGGCCGGCACGGAGCCGCGCGTGGGCGTCCGGATCGGTGACCACGTCCTCGACCTGGCCCCGGTGGCCGAGATCGGCGACCCGGCCTCGGCACTGGCCGCCGCGTGGCGCACGCCGAGCCTCAACGCCTTCATGGCGATGGGCCGCGAGCAGTGGGACGTCGCGCGCGGGTGGATCACCGAGGTGCTGCGTGACGACGTCCACCGGGCCCGCACGGCGCCGCACCTGCACGCGCTGGCCGACGTGGAGCTGCACCTGCCGATCGAGGTGGGCGACTACGTCGACTTCTACGCCTCCGAGCACCACGCGTCCAACGTCGGCCGGATCTTCCGTCCCGACCAGGAGCCGCTGCTCCCCAACTGGAAGCACCTGCCCGTCGGCTACCACGGCCGCTCCGGCACGGTCGTGGCGTCGGGCACCGAGATCGTCCGGCCGTGCGGGCAGCGCAAGGCGCCCGACGAGGACGCCCCGACGTACGGTCCCAGCCGCCGCCTCGACATCGAGGCCGAGCTCGGCTTCGTCGTCGGCACGCCGTCCCGGCTCGGCGAGCGCGTGGCGACCACCGACCTCGCCGCGCACACCTTCGGCGTCGTCGGCCTCAACGACTGGTCGGCCCGCGACCTGCAGGCCTGGGAGTACGTGCCCCTCGGCCCGTTCCTCGGCAAGTCCTTCGCCACCTCGATCAGCCACTGGGTCACCCCGCTGGCCGCCCTCGACGCCGCCTGGACCGACCTGCCCGGGCAGGACCCCGAACCGCTGGACTACCTCCGCGTCCGGGAGCCGGCCGGGCTCGACATCGCGGTCGAGGTGGTGCTCGACGGCGAGGTCGTCGCGCGCCCGCCGTACGCCCAGATGTACTGGTCGCCCGCCCAGATGCTCGCGCACATGACCGTCAACGGCGCCACCGTGCGCACGGGTGACCTGTGGGCCTCGGGGACCATCTCGGGCCCCGCGGCCGACGAGCGGGGCTCGTTCCTCGAGCTGAGCTGGGGCGGCCGCGAGCCGTTCACGGCCGGCGGCCGCGAGCGCACCTTCCTCGAGGACGGCGACGAGGTCGTGCTGCGCTACACCGCGCCCGGAACCTCGGGCGGCCGCATCGCGCTCGGAGAGGTCGCCGGCCGGGTCGTGCCCGCGCGCTGACTGGGAGCCGGCGCTAGCCTGCGGGCGTGAAGCAGCTCGGCCAGTACCCGCCGCCCCGGCACGCCATCGCCCACCTGTCCGACCCCCACCTGCTGGCCGGGGGGCGCCTCCAGTACGGCGCGGTGGACACCGAGGCCGGGCTGGCCCGCTCCTTGGCCCGGCTCGCCGCCGTCGACCCGCCCCCGCAGGCCCTCGTCCTCACCGGCGACCTCACCGACACGGGCGAGCCGGCGGCGTACGAGCGGCTGCGCGCCATGGTCGAGCCGGCCGCGGAGGCGATGGGCGCGGTCGTCGTGTGGGTGATGGGCAACCACGACGAGCGGGCGCCGTACGCCCGGGCACTCTTCGACTCCGACGACGACGGCCCCCAGGACCGGGTCTACGAGGTGGACGGCCTGCGCATCGTCGCGCTGGACACCAGCGTGCCCGGCTACCACCACGGCGACCTCACGGACGGCCAGCTCGCGTGGCTCGCCGACGTGCTGGCGACGCCCGCCCCGCACGGCACGCTGCTCGCGATGCACCACCCGCCGCTCCCGCTGCCCATGCTGCGCGGGGCCGAGCTCATCGAGCTGCACGAGCAGCACCGGCTGGCCGCCGTGGTGGAGGGCAGCGACGTGCGCGGGATCCTGTCCGGGCACCTGCACTTCACGACGTGGTCGACCTTCGCCGGCGTGCCGGTCTCGGTCGCGTCGGCTTCCTGCTACACCTCCGACCCCGCGCCGGTGGACCGCTTCATCTCCGGGGTCGACGGCTCCCAGGCGTTCACGATGGTCCACGCGTACGACGACCGGCTGGTGCACACCGTCGTCCCGCTGGTCCCCGGCCCGGAGGTCAACGGGCTGGGGCTCGACATCCGCGACGCGCTGGAGACGCTCAGCGTCGAGGAGGCCGTCGAGCTCGCCTCGAGCAAGACCTCGCCGTTCAACACGGGCGGCGGGGCGTAGACCCCACATCGTTGACCCCGCCGCCCGCGAGTCTCAGGAGCGGTCGCTGGAGTCCCCGGTGACCACGACGTAGAAGCGCTTGCGGTTGTCGGCGGTCGTCACGCTGCCGTCACTCAGCCGCGGGCTCACGACCAGGTGGTTGCTGTTGCTGGTGCCGGGAGGCGCACAGTTGACGACGCCGGGCTGGCACACGGCGGCCGAGATCTCGCCGGAGAACTCCGGGTTGGCGTCGGCCCCGGACGCGCGGCCGTTGGTGACGGCGTCTCCGTTCTGGTCCACGGTGTTCTGGAGGGCCACGACGGCCAGCACCCCGTTGTCGCCCAGGTCCTCGCCGGCGTTGATGTAGACGTTGCCGTTGGCGCGCAGGCCGGCAGTGTCGGCGCCCATCGGGGCGAGCGTCGGGTAGGCGGCGGTCACGCTGAACCCCCCGGACTGCGCGACGATCGCCCCCGCGGCGTCGACGAGCGCCCAGCGGCCGACCCCGGCAGGACCCTGCGCCCCGGCGGGGAACTGGCCGGGCGCGAAGTCGCGGGCCTTGAGCGACTCGTCGCGGATGTCCATCGAGCCGATCGAGCCGTTCTTGACGTCGCGACCCTTGAGGTTGTTGTCCTTGACGTCCACCGACTTGATCGAGTTGTTGCGGACGTCGTCGGAGCCGATCAGCCCTGCGGCGTACGACGTGCCGGTCGAGGCGACCACGAGGGCCATCACGGACACGGCCATGGACGGCGAGGGACGACGTACGGAGGGGAGGCGCATGGTGGGACCCTTCTTCGACGGACGCGTCCCGGGCGGACGCACGATCCCCGTTCGGAGTGACCCGCGTCACCGGATTGCCCGAGGATCCGGTCGCTCAGACGCCCTCGGTGCCGATGCCGGGGTGCACGAAGGGCCGGCCGGCCCGCATCTGCTCGGTGGCGCCCGGGTGCACGCGGGCGAGGTGGTCCAGGGCCCGCCGCCGGTAGCGCAGGATCTGCACGACCCCGAAGCCCCAGAAGAGGAACTGCACCGCGAGGGCCAGCCGGTAGTCGTCGAGGGAGTAGGCATCCATCCCGCCGGGCTCGACGAGGTCGAGGACGACACCGATGAGGGCCATGGTGAGCAGCGAGGCGGTGAAGCCACCGACGTTGACCAGCCCGTTGGCCCGGCCGATGGCGTGGGCCGGCGTGAACGTCCGGGCCAGGTCGAAGCCGACCATCGAGGCCGGTCCCCCGGTCGCTGTCGTGAACGCCATCACGACCACGAGCCAGTCCGGTGCCACCCCGGGCCACAGGAGCACCGCGGCCCAGGGCACGACCATCGCCACGACGATGCCGATCACGATCCAGGACCGCCAGTAAGGCAGGCGGCCGACCAGGCGGGCGAGCACCAGCCCGCTGACGACGGCCCAGCCGGTCATGGCCATCAGCAGGGTGCTGGCGGCCGCCTCGGACCAGCCGAGCCCCTGCACGAGGAACGGGAAGCCCCACAGCAGGGTGAAGACGGTCGCGGCGAACTGCGAGGTGAAGTGCGACCACATCCCCAGCCGGGTGCCCGGGTTGCCCCACAGGATGCGGACCGACTGCGCCAACGCACGCAGCTTGACCTGGACCACGTCGCCCCGCCGGTACGGCGAGTCCTTGACGACCACCGCAACGGCGACCAGGAGGACGATGCCCAGGCTCGAGACGAGGGCGAAGGCCCGGGTCCAGCCGAGGCGGTCGAGCAGGAATGCCAGCGGTGCGGCGGCGACGATCGCCCCCATCTGGCCGGTCAAGCCGGTGAGCTGGGTGACCATCGGCGCCTGGCGGACCAGGAACCAGACCGTCACCAGCCGGATCACGCTGACGAAGATCATCGCGTCGCCCGCGCCGAGCACCGCCCGCGCCAGGACGGCGCCGCCGAAGGACGTCGTGAAGGCGAAGACCAGCTGGCCGACCGTCATCATCGCGAGCCCGGACAGCAGCATCGCGCGGGACCCGAAGCGGTCCAGCAGCACGCCCACCGGCACCTGCATCGCGGCGTACACGACGAGCTGGAGGACGGTGAACGTCGCCAGGCTGGTGGCATTGATGTCGAAGCGCTCCGAGGCGAGCAGGCCGGCGACGCCGAGCGAGCTGCGGTGGAAGACGGCGAGCACGTAGACCGCCAGCGCCACGACCCAGATCGCCCACGCCCGGCGCCGACCGATGTCGTGGACCTGGGTGCCGCTCACGGGGGGACAGTCTGCCCTCAGTGCCGGGACCACGACCGAGGCGGTCCGGCCGGCGGGGTAACGCAGAACGGCCGGACCCTCAGGGTCCGGCCGAACGCGTGTGGCAGATGAAGGATTCGAACCTTCGAAGGCAAAAGCCGACGGATTTACAGTCCGCTCCCATTGGCCGCTCGGGCAATCTGCCAGTGCGTCACCCCAGTGGGGATCGACAGCAAGAGAGGATAGCGTCTGTCCGACGCACAGGAGAAACCGGAGGGACCCATGGCCGACTCGAGCTTCGACATCGTGAGCAAGCTGGACCGTCAGGAGGTCGACAACGCGCTCGGCCAGGCGGCGCGGGAGATCGCGACCCGCTTCGACTTCAAGGGCACGGGCGCCACCATCGAGTGGCAGGGCGAGCAGGCCATCGAGATCACGGCCTCGGCCGACGACCGCGCCACCGCGGTGCTCGACGTCTTCAAGGACAAGCTGATCAAGCGCAACCAGAGCCTGAAGATCCTCGACGCCTCCGAGCCCCGCCAGTCCGGGCAGCAGTCCAAGATCTCCATTGCGCTCAAGGAGGGCATCACCTCCGAGGACGCCAAGAAGATCAGCAAGCTGATCCGCGACGAGGGCCCCAAGGGCGTCAAGGCGCAGATCCAGGGCGACGAGCTGCGGGTGTCGTCGAAGAAGCGCGACGACCTCCAGACCGTGCAGCGCCTGGTCAAGGAGCAGGACTACGACTTCGCGGTGCAGTTCACCAACTACCGCTGACCTCCCCCCTTCCTGACCGCTGGAACGTGCCGAGCGGGCACCTCCCGACCGCTGGATCGTGCCGACCCCCCCTTCCTGACCGCTGGCCGTACGGCGAGCGCGCGCTCCGCTCAGCGGCAGGGGAAGAAGGCGGCCTGCGTGGTCCACCCGGCGGACCTGCTGGGCCGTCTCTCGCTCATCGTCGGCAAGGAGGTGTGGCTTTGGTGTCAGCAGCTGACACCAGAACCACACTCAACGCCGGGTCCTCGGCTGCGCGGCACGGGAACGGGCAGAGCAGTGCCTCCCAGCGCGACGAAAGTGCCCGGTCGCTAGGGCTGGGGGTCCGGCCGCGGCCCGAGGTGCGCGAGCGCCTCGACCAGGTCGGTCGGCAGCAGCCGGGCACCGATCACCTTCGCGACCTCGGCGTCGGCACCCCGGCCGGCGACGTAGACCGGGTGGTCCTCGGCGAGCCGGGCGATCGAGGTGCTGTGCGCGGTCAGCGCCGTCGACCGCGTTGCGGACAGCACGACGACGTCGGCGTCGGCCGTCCGCGCGGCGCTCACCAGCGCCGTGACCGGGGTGTCCGCCCCCAGGAAGAGGGTGCGCCACCCCCGCTCACCGAGCAGCAGGGAGAAGCAGAGAAGCACCAGGTCGTGGCGCTCCCCCGGCGGGCAGGCCAGCAGGGCGCGAGGGCGACGGCCCTCGACCGGCATCACCTCGCGCTGGTGCGCCAGCGCGGAGAGCCGCCGGCGCAGCAGGTTGCTGGCGAAGTGCTCGTGGGCCACCGAGAGGGAGCCGTCCTCCCAGCGGTCGCCCAGCTGGACGAGGAACGGGATCACGACCGCCGTCAGCGCCTCGTCGAGCGGGACGTCCCAGAGGAGGCCGACCAGGGCCCGGTCGGCGGCATCCTCGTCGAAGTCCTCGATGCCCAGCCACAGCTGGTCGAGCGGATCCATGACCTTCACGAGCGCACGATAGCCGCCCGACCGCCAGGACGGACCGGTTGCCGCAGACAACCGACCGGCACCACCCGTCGGGGTGGCGCCGATCCGGCCCGGGTCAACCGGCCAGTGACGGCCGCATGGCGGGTACGACGGTCGCGCCCGCCGTGACGGTCAGCCACACGGTGGCACCCACCTCGAGGCCCAGCGACCGCGCGTGCGTGCGGGTCAGCACGACCGATACCTCCTCGCCGCCCACGGTCAGCACGGTCAGCCGCACCTCGAAGCCGACCCGCAGCATCCGCGACACGGTGCCCTCGACGGCGCCGGCGAGCAGGGGCGCGGTGGCCACGTCGATGTCGTGCGGCCGCACAGCGGTCCCGGCCAGGTGCGTCACCTCACCGAGGAACGACATGACGAAGTCGTTGGCCGGCTCGTCGTAGAGCTGGTCGGGAGTGCCGACCTGCTCGACGCGGCCCTCGTTGATCACCACGATCTCGTCGGCGACCTCGAGGGCCTCCTCCTGGTCGTGGGTCACGAAGACGGTCGTGACGTGCACGTCGTCGTGCAGCCGGCGCAGCCAGTCGCGCAGCTCCTTGCGGACCTTGGCATCGAGCGCGCCGAACGGCTCGTCCAGCAGCAGGACGCTGGGCTCGACCGCCAGCGCGCGGGCGAGTGCCATCCGCTGCCGCTGCCCGCCGGAGAGCTGCGAGGGCAGCCGGTGGGCGAACTGCGAGAGGTGGACGAGCCGGAGCAGCTCGTCGACCCGCTCGGCGATCTCGGCCTTGGGACGCTTGCGGATCTCGAGGCCGAACGCGACGTTCTTGGCCACCGTCATGTGCTTGAAGACCGCGTAGTGCTGGAAGACGAACCCGACGTTGCGCTTCTGCGCCGGCAGGTGCGTCGCGTCGGTGCCCTCGATGGTGACCGAACCGGTGTCGGCCTTATCGAGGCCGGCGATGATGCGCAGCAGCGTGGACTTCCCCCCGCCGCTGGGCCCGAGGAGGGCCGTCAGCTGGCCGGTCGGGAGGGAGACGCTCACGTCCTGGAGGGCCACGAAGTCGCCGAACGACTTGTTCAGGCCAGAGACCTCGATGCTCATGGGAACGACCTTTCGGATGGTGCTGTCAGGGGAGGTCAGGCGTGGTTCTTGGGGCGGATGATCGCCACGACGACGATGCAGGCGACCGAGACCATCGCGAGCAGGAACGCCGTCGCGTAGGCGCCCTGCTGGTCGAAGTTGAGGTACTTCTCCTCGACCACGAGGGTGGCGGTGCGGGTCTGGCCGAGCACGTTGCCCGAGACGACCTTGACCGCGCCGAACTCGCCGAGCGACCGGGCCAGGGTGAGGACGACGCCGTAGACGATCCCCCACTTGATCGAGGGCAGGGTGATCCGCCAGAAGCGCTGGGCTGCACTGGCGCCGAGGCTCTCGGCCGCCTGCTCCTGCTCGATGCCGATCTCCTCGAGGACCGGCACCAGCTCCCGGATCATGAGGGGCAGGGCCACGAAGGTCGTCGCCATGATGATCCCCGGGGCGGAGAAGATGACGTCGAAGCCCCAGCTCGCGAAGGTCGGCCCGAGCCACCCCTCGCGTCCGCCGTACACCAGGACGAGCGAGAGCCCGACCACGATGGGCGACACCGAGAGCGGCAGGTCCAGGAGCGCGTTGAGCACCCTCTTGCCCGGGAACTCGTAGCGCACGAGCAGCAGGGACATGCCCACCCCGAACACGGTGTTGATGACGACCGAGAAGAACGCGACGTACGCGCTGAGCTGGAGCGCCACCACCACGTCGGGGTCCTCGAGCAGGGCCCGGATCGAGCCGAGCCCGTCGTCGAAGGTGTTCGTCGCGACCAGGGACACCGGCCAGGCGACCAGGAAGAAGAGGTACGCCGCTGCGACGAGGCGCAGGACGTAGGTCATGGGCGTACGACGCTCCCTCCGCACCAGCGCGGGAGCCGCCGGAGCGACCGGCTCGTCGATCTCACGGGTCAGCGTGTCAGCCACGTGCAGCCACCCGCCTCTGGATCACGTCGAGGAGCACGATCACGGTCAGCGAGATCACGAGGAGCACGGTGGCGACGGCCGCCGCCGCGGCGACGTTGTCGTTCTCGATGCTGCTCAGGATCCGCACGGAGGTGACCTCGGTCTTGAACGGGAGGTTGCCCGACAGCAGCACCAGGGAGCCGTACTCACTGACGCCGCGGGCGAACGACAGTGCTGCGCCTGCAGCGATGGCCGGAGCCAGGCTGGGCAGGATGATGCGTCGGAACGTCGTGAACCGGCTGGCCCCCAGGGATGCGGCCGCCTCCTCGACGTCGAGCTCCAGCTCCTCGAGCACCGGCTGGACCATGCGCACCACGAACGGCAACGTGACGAAGAGGAAGGCCAGGAAGACCGCGGGCCGCTGGTTGGCGATGTCGATGCCCAGCGGGCTGTCGGGGCCGTAGAGCGAGAGCAGCACCAGGCCGGCCACGATCGTCGGGAGCGCGAAGGGGATGTCGATCAGCACCTCGAGCGCCGACTTGCCCCAGAACCGGTCGCGCACCAGCACCCACGCGATGAGCGGGCCCATGACCACGTTGACCACGGTCACGCCGAGGGCGGTGAAGACCGTGAGCTTGATGGCGGCGGACGTCTGCCCGCTGGTGATCGTGGACCAGAACACGTCCCAGCCGCCGTCGATGGCAGTCACGACCACTGCCATCAGGGGGATCAGGACGAGTGCGCTGAACCAGATCATGGCGATGCCGAGGCCGAGGCCCGACGATCGCGTCAGCGTCGAACGCGGGGCCGACCGGCGAGGGGTCCTCGCCGGTCGGACGCGTGAGATCTCGGTGGAGGTCATGCGATCATTCGAGGGAGAGACCGGCGCCGAGGATCGCCTCGAAGACGATGCCGTTCTCCTCGTCGAAGAACTTCGCGGACGCCTCGTCCCAGCCGCCGAAGTCCTCGTCCACCGTCAGCAGGGTCGGGACCTCGGGGAACGGGTTCGACGGGTCCTCGGCACCCTCGACGGTGCCGCCGTAGTCGACGTCGTCGCGGATCGGTCGGAAGCCGGTGAGGGCGAACTGCTTCTGGCCCTCGTCGGAGAGCACGAAGTCGAGCCAGTCCTGCGACGGCGCGGAGGCGTCCTCGAGGATGGCGCCGGCGTTCTCGATGAGCAGCGTGGTGTCCGGGAGGATGTACTCGAAGGGCTCGTCGTTCTGCGCTGCCAGGATGGCCTCGTTCTCGTAGGCCATCAGCACGTCGCCGGTGCCGCCGAGGAACGCGGTGGTCGCGTCGCGACCGCTGCCCGGGAGCGAGACGACGTTCCCGAAGAACTTGTTGATGTAGTCGGTGGCCTCCTTCTCGGTGCCACCGTCGCTGATCACCTGGCCGTAGGCGGCCAGCGCGTTCCACCGCGCCGCCCCCGAGGACGCGGGGTTGGCCGTGACGATCTCGACGCCGGGCTTGATGAGGTCGTCCCACGTCTGGATGTTCTTGGGGTTGCCGTCACGGACGCCGAAGACGACCACGGAGTGCGAGACGATGCCCTTGTTCTCCCCGTCGTCCCAGCTCGCGTCGACCAGGCCCTCGTCCTCGAGACGCGTGACGTCCGGCGGCACCGAGAAGTGGACGTAGTCCGCCTCGAGGCCGGCCACGACGGCGCGGCTCTGGTCGCCCGAGGCGCCGTAGGACGTCTTGAACGCCACACCCTCGCCCTCGGGGGTCTTGTTGAACTCGGCAGCGAGGTTCTTGTTGGCCGCCTCGGGGACGGCGAAGCCGACGATGCTGATCGTCTCCTCTGCATCGGCGTCGCCGCTGGCACCGCCGCTCGGCGCGCACGCGGTGACGGCCAGGGCCAGCATCCCGGTGAGTGACGCGGCGACCAGCCGCCGGGAGGTGGTGCTGGGGATGGACATGTGAGCTCTCTTCCGGACGTCCCGAGATGGACAGTTACTGACTAATGTCGAGCAGACTACACAACTTAGAAGAGTTTCCAGCCGGCATCCACGACGTGTCGCGCATCACCCGCCCGCACCGGTCCACGCAGCGGCATCGGGGACGGCGTACAGGACCCCCCGACTAGAGTGAGTGGTCGGACATCCGGTAGTGGAGGCCGACACGACGGGGCCCATCGACGAGGCCCACTCCGAGACGTACAGAGGTGACAAGGCCGTGACCAAGCAGGTCAAGCAGCTCGATCGCGTGATCATCCGGTTCGCCGGCGACTCAGGCGACGGCATGCAGCTGACGGGGGACCGCTTCACCCAGGAGTCGGCCGTGTTCGGCAACGACCTGGTGACGTTGCCCAACTTCCCCGCCGAGATCCGCGCCCCCCAGGGCACCCTGCCCGGCGTGTCGTCGTTCCAGGTGCACTTCGCCGACCACGACATCCTCACCGCGGGCGACGCCCCCGACGTGCTGGTGGCGATGAACCCCGCCGCGCTGCGCGCCAACCTCGGTGACCTGCCGGTCGGCGCCACGATCATCGTCGACACTCACGACTTCACCGCCCGCAACCTCGCCAAGGCGGGGTACGACGCCAACCCGCTCGACGGCGACGACCTCGCCGAGTACGCGGTGCACCCCGTCGACCTGACCGGCATGACGGTCGCGGCGGTCAAGGAGTTCGGCCTGTCCCGCAAGGACGCCGCCCGCGCCAAGAACATGTTCGC